>NZ_RKHT01000005.1:0-102767 GCF_003752615.1 Klebsiella sp. BIGb0399
ATAGCGGTAACGGATTCAGCGGAATATGTCTCGGGTGTTATCAGCGGTAATGTGCTGGAAACAGACGGAAGCGGAGATGTCGGCGATACCGGCGATACAATAACGGTCACCCAGGTCGTGGCGAGTTCGGTCGCCGGAGCACAGCCGGTAGTCATGGTGGATGGCGGGATCGTCATTAATGGTGCCTACGGACAGCTGACTATCCATGCTGACGGCAGTTACTCGTATAAAGCGACGGGAGATGCTGATTCCATCGGCCAGACGGAGGTGTTTACCTACACGATCACGGATGCAGACGGAGATACGGCAACAGCAACGCTGACGATCAATGTTGTGGCGGCGGATGAAGGTGGTGGTTCGGACAGCGATGCGGATTCTGACAGCGATTCTGACTCTGACAGCGACTCGGATTCTGACAGCGATTCGGATTCTGACAGCGACTCGGATTCTGACAGCGACTCCGACTCTGACAGCGACTCGGATTCTGACAGTGACTCCGACTCTGACAGCGATTCGGACTCTGACAGTGACTCCGACTCGGACAGCGATTCGGATTCTGACAGCGACTCGGACTCTGACAGCGATTCGGACTCTGACAGCGATTCGGATTCTGACAGCGACTCGGACTCTGACAGCGATTCTGACTCTGACAGCGACTCGGACTCTGACAGCGACTCGGACTCTGACAGCGACTCTGATTCTGACAGCGACTCTGATATTGAGTTGATAGCAAATAATGATGTGCACACGACCTTGGTTACGGCCGACTACGACAATCTGAATGAGTCTGGTGTGGTTACGCAATTGGTTGGGTTGTCATTACTGAATACGGTTAACGTATCTCTGCTAAGTGGTAATACTTTCGACTTTACTGTGGCTGCGGGTACTACAGAAAATGTCACCTTGGGTATTTCGGGATCGTCGCCTGTATCGGCAGCAGGGCTGGTATCCTTGCTGGCACTCCTGGCCAGCGGTAGCTCTTTGACCGCAGATCTGTTGGTGGTTAATACCGCAACTGGTGAGGTCGCTGCGGTTGCGCAAAATGCCGTAACCCTGACGTCGACTCTTCTGGGTGTGAACTACAGTGGCAGCGTAGCGTTTGAAGATTTGCCATCCGGGAACTACACGGTGGTACTCTCATCGCCGACAACGACCAGTACGTTGGCTTCGGTTCTCAATCTGCTGGCCTCGTTGAATGTTGCGACAGCCGTAGATGTATCGATCACTGACTCCGTAGGATTTGCTGCGGGAGCGGTCAGCGGTAATGTGCTGGAAACCACGACGTCTGGTGATGTAGCGGATACTGGCGAAGGTATTGCGGTCAGCCAGGTGGTAGCGACTTCGGTAGCTGGATCCGCGCCGGTGGTGGTGACAGAAGCGGGCATTACTATCAATGGGGCGTATGGTCAGTTAACAATCCATTCCGATGGTAGCTACAGTTACCAAAGCTCGGGAAGTGCAGGGGATATGGGTAAGACAGACATATTCACCTACACAATCATCGATAGCCATGGTGCGACAGCGACAGCCACGCTCAGCGTCTCAACTGAAGCGTCTCCTTCTGTTGCTGTGAGTGATGAGGTCTCGTTAGATGTTGCGACGGTATACAGTGCGTCGGTAGCGCAAAGTTATAATGCTGCAGCGCTGTCGACGGCGACACCGGTAGCGGTGGGCGCTGCAGCGACTGTCCCTGTCAGCAAGACAATGAACTTTACCGTCAGTGCTGATCATGTGCTGGATAACGCGAAAATTGGTCTGAACTTTACTGGAGATCCAAATGCGACTCTGGGCGGGTTGACGATGAATGTCGTGAGTACATTGTCGCTCTACCATCTGGTCGATAATGGTGATGGTACAACCACGAGTGTCCTGGTATGGAGTGGTTCGGATGTGAAAGCGTTGTCTGCCATTCTTGGGGCAAATGATACTGACTCCATGGCTTTCACCCTGAGCAACGTTGATCTGGCGGCAGGAAATTATCAACTGACCGTGCTGACCAATGTGACCTCAACAACGGCAGCTACATTCAGCCTTACCGGAGACGTTTCGGGGACATTAATCAACACCGCAACTCATTACACCGTAGCGGGGAGCGTTAGCGGGAACATTCAGAGTGGCTTGAATTCAGCCGGAAGTGAAGATATTCATGGGCCACTGTACTCGTCCTTTAGCGTCTCGGGTCATACTCTTTCCGGCGGTGCTGAATCCTGGACCTTCCATAGTAATGGCAGCATTACAACCAGTAGCGGAGGGAGTGTAAGTGGAACTGCCGTCACAATTTACGGTGATTATGGCACCCTGGTAATGGCAAATGATGGTTCTTATACCTACAGTCTGAAAGCAGGCTTGGATGTGTCGACAATCACTGAGAAAGAAATCTTCTCGTACTCGGTGAATGACGCGAACAATGTTTCGTCAAACGCGACATTGACGATTGATCTGCATCCGCAAATCAACGGCAGTATCAATAGTGAAGACATTCATAGTACTGCTTACGACGATACCTTCACGATGAACATCGGAGCCGATACGTTGGTTTACAACCTGCTGGCTGATGACAATACCGGAGGTAATGGTAGCGATACCTGGAAGGATTTCTCGGTCGCGCAAGGAGATCATATTGATGTTTCTGCTCTGTTGGTGGGTTGGGATGGCTCAAGCGACACGTTAGGGAATTATATCTCCCTGTCGTATACAGCAGGGGGAGATACGATTGTATCAATCGACCGGGATGGTTCGGCTAGCGCAGATCATCAACAAGCGACGCTGATTACTCTGCAAGGGGTGCATATCAATACACTTGATGAGTTGATTGATACCAACAATTCACATTAATTAACATGATGCTGGTAGCACAGGGATGTGCTGCCTGAATGACACTATTAGAGAAGAGGGTATTCCAGAAGCCAACCCGGAGATGACAGGGATTGTTAAATAAAAATAAGGATGCGGAAATCATCATATCCGTTTTTTCAGTGTGCTTTCTGAAGGGTGAATTTGATGCGTCTGTTTAAACAAAAAAGGATGATCAGAATCTGCGGGTCTACCGCGATTTTTCTCTTTTCCTGTCCTGCATTTCTGGTTAATGCAGAAAGCTCGTATTTTATGCCGAATGATATTAGCAGTCAGCGTTTAACCGATAACCAACAGATAGCAGGCTATAGCGACGATGTAATTAATAACCAGAGTAGAATATCGGGCCCGCTCGATATTAAGACAGCGGTTAAAAATGCCGTCAATTGGCACCCATCTATTACTCAGGAGGTAAGTAAATTACAAGAACAGGCGCAAAAAGTGGATGTAGCGAAAGCAAAATATTACCCTCAGGTTAGTGCGGGTATGAATAATGGGTACAGTAATACCTATGACGATGCTGGGTATACGCCTTCATTAGTCGTATCGGTATCACAAATGTTGTATGACTTTGGCAAAGTGTCCAGTTCTGTCAGAGCAGCAGATTCAGGCGTCGCGCAACAACAGGCCACGGTTATGCTCAGTATTGATCAGGTCGCTCATGATACCGCCGGAGCGGTGGTACAGGTGCAGGGCTATCAAAAACTGGTAGACATTGCGAAATTACAGGTCGATTCGTTGAAAAAGATTGGGGACCTTATTCGTCAACGAAATGATGCCGGGGCGTCTTCTTTGTCAGATGTCGTGCAAACGGATACGCGTATTGAAGGTGCGCAGTCGACGCTGCTGCAATACCAGGCCGCTCTTCAACGTTGGAAAGCAACGTTGGCAACTTACATCGGTATCGGCAGTATTGCGACCGTGACGGATGATGTGCCGTCGGGGATGGATGCCGCATGCGCAGTAACAAAAATAGATTATCGCTCTGTGCCCGCGGTACTGGCGGCACTGGCTCAAGCGGGGCAGGCGCAGGCGCAGGTAGATAATGCTAACGCACAAATGCTACCAACCATCTCCCTGGAACCTGAAGTTACGCACTATCTTAATGATAATTATGTAAATAGTGCGGTACTTAACAAAACGCAATACTCTGCCTGGGTTCGGGTAGAAATGCCGATTTATCAGGGGGGCGCAATGACGGCTTCTCGTGATGCTGCCCAGCAAACTCTGGCGGCTGCAAATGCGGCGATAAAAACAGCGCAGTTGGATGCCAGCCAAAAACTGAATGCTTCCCGCGATGAGGCGGTCAATCTGGCGCAATCTTTGGGAATTCAGCGTCGTCAACAACTGCTGGGCGAGCAAACCCGGGAATTATATCAGGCTCAATATCTGGAACTGGGGTCGCGCCCGTTACTGGATTTACTCAACGTCGATCAGGAGATTTATCAGGCACGATTTAGCCAGGTTCTGACTGAATCTCAGTTACGTTCCCTTGAACTGGATTGCCTGTTCAGTACCGGTAAGATGCGTACCGTGTTCGCGTTAGAAAATCACAATATCCAGGGCGTGGAGATCCGCCCATGACGATCCAGAATGAACGAGAAGAGATCCCACATTTACTCGATTGGACGAATGCCATCGCTTTTATCGCCAATCATTACCGGCAAAGTTTTTCGCCCGGCACTTTGCATGCTGCTGCGGAATGGACGACCCAAAAAAAACTCCCCGCCGCGTTGAGGTATCTTGCTCGTCATGCCGGGCTGAACTGCCAGTTTTTATCGTCAACCGATCAGCGTATGTCGGCCTGGCGCTTGCCCTTAGTTATTCAACTTAGGGACGGTCAAATTGGTGTGATCGAAAGTTTTGACATGAACAACGCGGTCGGGGTGCGCTTTATCAAAGAGATATCTTTGCTTAGCCATTGTCCCCTGGAAAACCTGCTACCCGAGATTGAACATACGGTTGCTTTTCGTCCCGCTGCACCGGAAAAGGACATCCGTACAGAAAGCTATTTGACTCGCTTTCAGCCAGACTGGCTACGTAAAATTATCCTGAAAGATCTTCGTCCCTACATGCATGTGATGTTGGCATCCTTGGTGATTAATATCTTAGCGTTGGCAGGAATCCTTTTCTCGATGCAAGTTTATGATCGGGTTATTCCGGCACAATCCTTCCCAACATTATATGTGCTGTTCAGTGGAGTCGTCGTCGCGGCGGTATTTAGTTTCATTTTGAAGATAACCCGTGGTCATGTAACAGATTTACTGGGTAAGCGTAGCGATATACGCGTTTCGGACCGGGTGTTTGGTCACGCACTTCGTCTTAAAAACGCGGCAATACCACGTTCTACCGGGAGTTTTATCTCTCAAATTCGTGAGCTGGAACAGGTCCGCGAAATGATGACCTCCACCGTGATGACGATTATCTCTGATTTGCCATTTTTTATTTTGTTCCAGCTAGTGCTTTTTATTGTTTCACCATGGCTAAGTTGGATTGCCCCTGTTGCAACGATCATCATGATTCTCCCTGGGCTGTTGTTACAGCGAAAACTCTCTGCTTTAGCCAATAAAAACCAACATGAAAATACATTACGTAATGCGATTTTGGTTGAAAGTATCCAGGGTTTACAGGATATCAAAATGATGCAGGCGGAAAGCCGTTTTTTGCATCAGTGGAATAGTTATATCGCGATTACTGCAGAATCCGGAGTAAAAACACGCAAGCTAACGCATGGGTTAGTCAGTTGGGGAATGTCGGTACAAAATCTATTGTATGCCACAGTGGTGGTGATTGGCGCGCCGTTAGTGATTAGTGGAGATATCACGACCGGGGCGATGGTTGCTGCGTCAATGCTTTCTACCCGGATGGTTGCGCCAATGACGGCTCTGTGCGGTGTCCTTGCCCGCTGGCAGCAGGTGAAAGCGGCAAAAGCCAGCCTGGATAATCTGATGGCACTCCCCGTCGAAGGGGGGCAGGACGAGCCCAGAATTCATCGTGCCGTTCTTAACGGCAGTTATGAGTTTCGTCAGGCTGAATTTCGTTATGGACCCAATGATGGTGCTATTCCCTTACGCATTCATCAACTGTCAATTAAAGCTGGGGAGAAGATCGCTATTCTGGGTCGCATTGGTGCCGGAAAATCTACCCTGTTGCAGGCCATGATGGGAAATGTGGAACTGACCAGCGGTGAACTACGTCTGGACGATTTGAGCCTGCCGCAAATCGATCTGGCGGATATACGGCGTAATGCGAGTCTGCTTACCCAGGAGGCGCGATTATTTCATGGAACGCTGCGAGAAAATCTGACCCTTGGGCACCCAACAGCAACGGATGATGAAATCGTTTCGGTCCTGACGCTATGTGGAGCGCTGGACTTCGTTCGCAAGCTTCCCCTTGGGTTGGAGCACATTATTATGGAGGGCGGGGGAGGCCTGTCCGGGGGGCAGCGGCAATCGTTGTTGTTGGCGAGAACGCTGCTACGCGATCCTAATATCATCCTCCTTGATGAACCCACTTCGTTCTTTGATGAGCGCACAGAAAAAGCATTTGTTGAACAACTAGCGAAATGGGCCGGCGAAAGAACGATGGTTATCGCCACGCACAAAGCGGCCGTTCTAAACATTGTTGATAGGATCCTGGTCATCCAGGATGGACAGTTGGTGCTCGATAAGCCAAAAACGACCGTCTTTGAACAAGAAAAAGCGCGTGGTCAGGTGGTGAATATATGAATAAACCTGGCGAAGATGTTTTGCATCTTATGAAAGATGCCGATCCTGTCTTGCTGATGCAAGATAGTGAAGAGGATGAGGTGCAGATAGTCAAATCGCGCCGTCTGATTATTATGCTGGCAATTATGCTACTTATCAGCAGTATCTGGGCATGGTTTGCCGTCCTGGACGAAGTCTCTACCGGAAACGGAAAAGTTATCCCTGGTTCTCGTGAACAGGTAATACAGACGCTGGATGGCGGTATTCTGACGGAGCTGAACGTGCAGGAAGGAAGCAAGGTGACGGCAGGGCAAATCGTCGCCCGCCTGGATCCCACTCGCAGTGAGTCTAACGTTGGGGAAAGTCAGGCGAAATATCGGGCTTCATTAGCGGCAAGTATTCGTCTGACGGCTGAGGTCAATAATCAGCCTTTGGTCTTTCCTGACACCCTCAAACCCTGGCCTGCATTATTGGCTGAGGAGACTCGTCTCTATCATAGTCGTCGAGAACAGCTGACAAAATCATCTCGACAGCTTGAAGAGTCACTGGCGTTGGTCAACAGCGAGCTGGCTATCACCGAAAGGTTAGCTAAAACGGGGGCGGCAAGTAATGTTGAGGTTCTCCGTTTGCGTCAGCAAGCGGCTGATATTGGACTGAAAAAGATCGATCTCAATACCCGCTACTATGTCGATGCCCGTGAGCAACTTTCAAAAGCGAATGCGGATGTTGCCAGCCTTGCCGAAGTGATCAAAGGGCGTGCCGATTCGGTAACTCGCTTAACCGTACGTTCGCCAGTCCAGGGTATCGTCAAAAATATTAAGGTCAATACTATCGGTGGGGTTATTGCGCCAAACGGTGAATTGATGGAAATCGTTCCTGTCGATGGTCGTCTACTTATTGAAGCGCGTATTTCACCGCGTGATATTGCCTTCATTCATCCCGATCAGCCAGCGTTAGTAAAAATTACCGCTTACGACTATGCGATCTATGGTGCACTCGATGGGGTGGTAGAGACAATATCCCCGGACACCACCCAGGATGAAGCAAAACCTGATGTTTACTACTATCGTGTATTTATCAGGACTGACCATGATTATCTGGAGAATAAAAAGGGGAAACGTTTTTCAATCGGCCCGGGGATGATTGCAACGGTTGATATTAAAACGGGTCAAAAAACGGTAATGGATTATATGGTTAAACCATTTAACCGTGCGAAAGAAGCACTTAGGGAAAGATAAAATATTGGCAAACGTTAGTATGCCGTGTTTCGTCATACCGACCTTGATACCGAACAAGCATTCAAGGGTGGAAAGAACTGGTATTAATGTTTTTTAAAATTTTCAACGCATTTTAAGGCAAATGGAGATTTGAGATGGCATTAAGTGATTTGTTACAACAAGCCTGTTTCGAGGCGAGAAATTTAAAGTCTGCCGGACTGCCTTCTGATTATCCTGCGTGGGTTATCTTTTTTAGCGTCAGCGACAGTAAAGCGCGCGCGCATATTCATGTGGCAACGGGAAAGAGTTTCGACCTGGCATGGCTGGCTGGCGCGCGAGCCCTGCAGGAATGGCGTAAAAAGCAGGATAATGAGCCGCAATGGCTACGTATCGATCTGGTTGATAGCGTTGAAAAACTATCCTGGCAGACGATAAATGAAAAATTTATTATCACTAAACGAAATTATTTTCGCTTCGGCCTCTCTTTTGATCCACAGTTCACATGCTCAATGCTTGAACAAGAAATTGCGGCGAATGCATTACTTTATGATGGTGATAACGGTGTCGTTGCACCCAATGACGTTAATCTGGAAAACTACGGTCAGCGTCGTTTTAATCATTCCCTCTCCTGGCCCACCGAACCACAGCAGCCTCTTTGGCGCTTTAAAACCCGAGCGGTGTTTTGTGATCGCTCCGGGGCTCGGATTATTGAGCATGCCGGGCGTAATTCTGGATATCGTGCGATTAGTGAAAACTGGCAGGATGAATGTCTGGCAGACGTTATTAAGAAAGGAACTGACTATTTAGCGCGTCAGGTTAAGAAAGACGGCTTGTATCACTATGGCTGGTTTCCTTGTTTCGATCGGCCTGTGCGTTCATATAATGCGCTGCGTCACGCGAGTTCTACCTACGCGCTTATTGAAGGCTGGGAAGTCACTCGGCAGCCCACGGTTCGCCAATCGATAGACCGGGCGATTAATCTGCTGGTAACGCGCCTGATAGAAACCCGCACTTTGCCTGATGGGCAACAGGCGGCGTTTTTATGTGATGTTGATGATGAAATTAAACTTGGTGGTAACGCCGTAAGTATTCTCGCGTTGGTGAAATACACTGAAGTAACGGGAGATCGGCAATATCTGGAATTGATGAGGCAACTGGCTGTGGGGATCGCTTATATGCAGGATCCTAACAATGGCACCTTTGTCCATGTCCTGCATAGTAAAGATCTCGCTATTAAAACGAAATTCCGCATCATCTACTATGATGGTGAAGCGGCTTTTGCATTAATGCGCCTGTACAGTCTGACAAAAGAACCACAATGGCTTGAGATGGTGGAGAAAGCCTTTACTTATTTCATTAAAAATAAACACTGGCAGCACCATGATCATTGGTTGAGCTACTGTGTTAATGAATTAACCCGGTTCCGGCCGGAAGAAAAATACTTTCAGTTTGGCTTGAACAACGTTCGCGATCATCTGGATTTTGTTCTCCTCCGTGTGACGACCTATCCAACTTTACTGGAATTAATGATGGCGGCGTCTGAGATGGTTGCCCGATTGGACGGGTCGCCTGAGCATCGACATTTGCTAAATGATTTTGACATAGAAAAGTTTTATCAGGCGCTGGTACACCGAGCCCGTTACCTATTAAACGGCTTTTTCTGGCCTGAACTGGCGATGTTCTTTAAAAACCCGGGCCGGATAGTCAATAGCTTTTTCATTCGTCACCATAGTTACCGTGTGCGTATCGATGATGTCGAGCACTATCTCTCGGGTTACATTGCTTATCAGAAATACCACCTGGCGGCAAAAAAAATATCGACTGAAAAGGCAGTGAAACAGCCTGCGCGCAATGGTACTCCGGTTTTTTTACTGGAAAACTTACGTGATGTCGGAAATGGGATTGAAGTTGCTGCTGTACAGCGGGCAAAACTGTTTAGCGAAAGTTTACGCATCATACCATGGATTATCACATCATCATGGAATCGGGAACTGGCAAGTACCGTAGAAAAATTACGATTACGTGGAGCTTTGCCGAAAGATGTACCCGTTTATAACATCTACTATTGGTTGAAAGACTGCCTGCACGCGAAAATAATCACCTCGCTGGCTCCGCTCAGCGGCGATATTGCACTGAGACAGACAATAGAACCCGGTCCGAATGTCCCAATTGGTAAACACAATTATCTGGTTCGTCCAGGCGGGGGGATTGTTGAGGACTACATTGATAGTGATGGAAATATTGTTTTACGTAAGTTTTATGATGAGAAGAAAGCAAATCTGCAATTAAGTCATATAGAACTAGCACTCGGTGCTGGAGAGATAAAACGCTTCACCCAGGAGGAAGCATTTTTCTCCTGGATGCTGGAGACGATGCTAAAAGATTGTGGCTCATGGCATTTTATTGTAGATAAAAATAAAGCATGGAAAAATTTTGTGAGTTCCCGACCTGCGGAAAGAATGAACTGTTCCGTGAGCGCAATTGTTCATTCCCATCACAAACTACTTAACGGAATGACGAAGGGTTCGTATCGACATATCCTTGAGCAACCCGAACTCGTCGACAAACTGATTATTTTAACCCAGGAGCAGTGGCAGGATTTGCGTGAGGAGGGCTTCCCTGAATTACGGATGGCAGTGATTCCAAATCATATGGATGAAAGTAAAATACCAGCCAACCTGCAGAAGGTACCTTCGGAGACGGTTCTCTATCTGGCCCGTTATTCTGAAGAGAAGCAGCATGCATTGCTGCTACGTGCTTTTCGCAACGTCATTGCTGCAATACCTTCTGCTCAGCTGCATACCTACGGAGTGGGCCCTCTGAGAAGGAGCTTAACCACCAAGGTTAAAGAGTGGGGTCTTGAAAATTCGATAAAAATCAATGATTTTACTTCTGATGTGGCTGCTGCCCACAAGGCCGCCTGCTGCACTGTGCTGTGCTCTACCCAGGAGGGGCAGTCAATTTCTGCTGTAGAAGCGATGGCTTATGGCACTCCATTAATCAGCTTTGCCATAAAATATGGGCCACGCGATATTTTGCAGGATATGCAAGCTGGCATTCTGGTGCCATCCGGTGATGAGGGGGCACTGTCGGAAGCCTTAATAAAAGTTATCTCAGATAAGACTTTGCAACAAAAGATGCACAGAGCCGCGATTCATAATGCACAGCGCTTCTACGGTGCAGCTATTGCAAAACAGTGGGATATCTGGCTACAGAATTGCGAACAATTGATTGTCCCTGCGTCTGGAAAAGTAACAGGGCTGGAGCAGCTAAAGAAGTTAAATTTGGTGGTTAACGTTGAATAGTTAGTCTCTCACCTCTGCTGGATTACAGCAGAGGTGAGAGACCGTTCGGAGCAAATACTGATGAGACTTGCGAAATGGCCTAAAGGGGGTACTCCACCAGGAATCTATATATTAATGTTGTTACTATCCACTCCTGCTTATGCCAATGACATGCTACAAGTATCAGGTTGTGTGAAGGGATCATTGTTGTTGGAGCGTAGACTGGAAAAAGAGTTTGTTGCAGATGACTTTCATATTTTTTATAGCATGGATAGTAAGGATGCACTAATTTATCTACGCCATAGTAATGGCGACGGCGTTCCCGATACTATCAAAGATATCGCTGTTCAGTTGCAAGCCGCAAAATATCTCTACTCTTCAGTGTTAGGTCTTCAATTCCCTTTACAACAAAAAATATTTTCCCGGGCCCGACAGATAAATGTTTATTTACTTACGTTGCCGAAGGGCAATGGACTGGCTTTCGATCGTGTAGCAAGCGAGACCATGAGCGATGGCAAACAGATTCCTTGTGGTTTAAAAATAGTGCTTAATGCAGCCTTAAAACCCGCGCAAAATATTACTCCTGCACATGAGCTTTTTCATTTATATCAGTATGGCTATGCAGTATTTAAACAGCAATGGTATCTCGAAGGAATGGCCCGCTGGATGGAGGATGTGTTTAAACCCGGTGAGAAAAGAACAAAAAAACTGACTGTCCTGCCTACGTGCGAAAGTCAATACTCTCGTGGTTATGGCGCCGCAAACTATTGGGCAAGCTATGCTCAGTCCGCTTTTAATCCGAAGTGGATAGGGGAGATGCAGCAGAAGTATCATTATCAGGACGGCAGCCCTGTATTCAAAATCAACATGCTACCCGGCGGAGGAATGATGCGGCCATTTTTTCATCAGTTGTCCCTCACTAGCGTTAAGGTTTCACAAAAGGTGAATCTGGCTAATACCCGGTGGCCGGAAAAATCTCAGCGGGCCCCACAATTTAATTCGGTCATTTGCCAGGCACTGCAGGGGACAGATAGTGAAACGAAGTAAATAAAAACCCCGCCACGGCGGGGTTTTTTCATGTTAGCGACATCTTAGTTACGTAGCCGCGGCGCCTGCAGCTGCTGGCGAATTGTTCTGGCCAGTTCGTCCATGGACGGCTGCTCCGGATGTTCATCGCTGGTTTCGCTGCTCAACTGCGCTTCCGCAAGATAAGTGTGGATCGGCTGTCCGTCCTCATCTTCCATCACCACATGATACCAGGGAGATGCGCGCAGTTCGTCATTGGCGGCAATTTCGTCCTCTTCAGGCTCGGAGAGCGAGTATTGTGGATCGATATCAACCACCACGCCAAGATAGCCCAATAGCGTATGGCGGACCTGTTGCCCGATACCGAATTTGCTGGCAATCATAAGCACCTCCTGGGAAACGTCATTACCTGCTATATGCGGGCAAGGTTTCACTTTTCAAGTTACATGACGCGACAGGCAAACCCTTTCAGATACAGCCCTTCCGGGTAGGTTGCAATCACCGGGTGATCGGCAGCCTGACGGAACTGTTCTATAAATTGTACATCACGTCCGGCGTCAATTGCGGCATCGGCGATGATTTTCTGAAATAAATCGGTCGCCATCAAACCGGAACAGGAGAAGGTCAGCAGAATGCCGCCGGGATTCAACAGTTGAATCGCCAACATGTTGATATCTTTATAGCCACGGCAGGCGCCCATCAGCTGGTTTTTGTTCTCGACGAACTTTGGCGGGTCCATGACAATCACGTCAAACTTCTCACCCTGATCGCGATATTTACGCAGCAGTTTAAATACGTCGTCGCGGACAAATTCGGCTTTGGCAAGGTCCAGTTTGTTGAGCTCAACGTTTTGCTTCGCAACGTCCAGTGCCTCCTGGGAGGTGTCAACGCTAATCACTTGACGGCAGCCGCCCATCAGCGCGGAGACGGCGAAACCGCCGGTATAAGAGAAGCAGTTCAGCACGCGTTTATCGGCGACGTAGCGACGGGTTGCCAGTCGGCTGTCGCGTTGATCGAGGTAGTAGCCGGTTTTGTGGCCGCCCTGAATATCGACCAGCAGCTGCATGCCGTGCTCGGTGATCGGCAGTAACGCAGGTGGCAGATCACCGGTAACCAGGCCCTGTGCCAGTTCCAGACCTTCTTTTTTACGCACCGCGACATCGCTACGATCGTAAATCGAGCAGTCCGGGAACAGGGTCTGCAGTGCGCTAACGATGGCGGCGCGCTGATATTCGGCACCGGCACTTAACAGCTGCAGGACGAAAAAGTTACCGAAACGGTCAATTGTGACGCCCGGCAGTCCGTCAGACTCGCCGGCGATCAGGCGGTAGCTGTCGAGGCCGTCGCGGGCGGCCAGCCATTCGCGCCAGGTTTGCGCTTGCTGCAGGCGACGTTCGAAAAAGGCGGTATCAATCGTTTCCTGACGATCGAAACTCCAGACGCGCGCGCGAATCTGCGATGACGGCGACCAGGCGCCACGGGCCAGCCATTTTCCCTGCGAGTCGACGATGTCGATGGTTTCGCCGGAACGGGCTTTACCTTCCATACGGGCAATGGCGCCGGAGAACACCCAGGGATGGCGACGCAGCAGGGATTTTTCGCGTCCTTTGGATAACACTAAGCGGGGGAAAATGGAATCTGTCATGGGGCTACCTTTAAGCAACGGGAATGTCGGCACCGAAAAATGGCGCGTAGGTTAGCACAAGTGGCTGGCGCAAGCATCTTTCCAGCGGGGCGACAGCTGAGCGTTTCGGCACAAAATGCAGACGCTTCGGCACAATAAAAAACCGCGGTCGATCTTACAGTGTTTCCTCACCCAATGGAGGACAATACGATGAAAACAAGATCCCGGCTCGCAGCAATGTTGATAGTGGCTATTAGTACCAGCGCAGCGGCAGCCTCATTTCGCGTCACCAGCAGCGATATGCGGGAGGGCGATGGCCTGGCGGTAACGCAGTTGTTTCAGGGCTTTGGCTGTTCTGGTGGCAATATTTCGCCTCAACTGGCCTGGGAAAATGCGCCATCAGGCACCCGCAGTTTCGCGATAACCGCCTACGACCCGGATGCGCCAAGCGGCAGCGGCTGGTGGCACTGGACGGTGGTGAATATCCCCGCGACGGTTTCCCACCTGTCTGCTGGTGCCGGAGATAAAAATAACGCTAAACTGCCTGCTGGTGCGGTGCAGGGACGAAATGACTTTGGTTACGCCGGGTTTGGCGGCGCTTGTCCTCCGGCTGGTGATAAACCTCACCGTTACCGTTTTACGGTGTGGGCACTGGATACGCCAGCGTTACCCATTGATGCACAGGCCAGCGGCGCGTTAGTCGGGTTTATGGTTCGCAGCCATGTTATTGCCAGCGCGCAGCTGACGGCAATGTCGGGGCGCTAAACGACAGACAGCAGGATACAGAGAGTCCAGATGCGCAATATTCACTTTCAGCATAATGCATTGTCGGCGGCGGAAATTACCTCCCGTCGGCTCTATAAACTGCACCGCGTCAGGCTGTTCTCGCCGGCGCTGTGTCGGGTGAATCGTGGGAGCAAGATCATCGTGCAGGGCGCCAGCCAGATGCTGGCGACACCGCAGCAGCTGATCATCCTGCCCGCTGACATCGAGCTCGAAGTGATTAATCAGCCGGAGAATGGCTTATTTTGTTCCGATTTGCTCTCTTTGACGCCTGAGCTGTTGGCCGATTTTAAAGCGCGATATCTGAATGAGCCGCCGCCTGGTCGACTAACTTCCCTGTGCGCGCCGGTCACGCCGGAACTATCGTTTATGTGGCAGAACGTCCTGCAGGCGGTTCGCGGCGGATTATCGACGGAGCTGCAACATCACCAGGCGATGGGGGTGCTGCTGGCGTTGCAGCAGGCGGGGTACGCCGGGCCGTTACTGCATGAGCGGCAACAGGATCTGACGGGTCAGGTGCGGCAAATTATTATGCTGTCACCGGCGGACGAGTGGAGCGTGCCTCGGGTGGCGAAGATGCTGTTTCTCGGCGAATCGACGTTACGCCGCCGTTTACAACTGGAGTCGCAAAGCTTTCGCCTGATTGTTGAGGAGGTGCGTATGGCTTTCGCATTAGGCCAGCTGCAATCGACCTCGCTGCCCATCGGCGAGATCGCTCGCAACAGCGGCTATCAGTCCGGTTCTCGTTTTACCGCACGCTTTCGTCAGCATTACGGCCTGTTGCCGAAGCATGTGCGTTAGCAAAAGTTTGCTATTCTCAGCATCAAGGGTAGCCACAAAAGGAGAGTAATCATGGCGACAATCTGCACCATGGCGTGGGTCTATGGTTCCGTTCAGGGCGTGGGGTTTCGCTACTCGACGCAGCGGGAAGCGCTACGCTTAGGGCTGACGGGTTACGCGCGTAATCTTGACGATGGCAGTGTGGAAGTGCTGGCCTGCGGCGAAGAGGAGCAGGTGGCGGCGTTAATTACGTGGCTACAGGCGGGCGGACCGCGTAGTGCGCGGGTTGACAGGGTGAATACGGAACCTCATCAACCCACCAGAGAATGGCAAAAGTTTGCCATTCTGTATTAGATGCATTTCACCGGTTTAGGCAGGCCGGCAACTTTAGTCGCCTGTTTGGCCGGGCCTTTCGGGAACAGACGGTAGAGATAGCGGCTGTTGCCTTTCTCTTCGCCAAACTTATTGGCCATCGCCTTCACCAGCATGCGGATAGCGGGTGAGGTGTTGAATTCCAGATAAAAATCACGCACGAAGCGCACCACTTCCCAGTGTTCGACGGAGAGGGTAATGCCCTCTTTTTCTGCGATAACCACCGCCATTGCCTCGTTCCACTGCGTGGTATCTTTCAGATAGCCTTCGCTATCGGTCTCTATTTCATTGCCTTCAAAGATAAACATAATTCTTCACATACCGTTCAGACTGGCGGCAGTTTAGCAAAAAATAAGGCCCCGCATAAGCAGGGCCTGTGAACTACGGTAGGAGAGGTTAGTCTCTGCTTGCGAAGCCAAGGATGCTCAGCAGGCTGATGAAGATGTTGTACAGCGACACGTAAAGGCTCACGGTAGCGCGGATATAGTTGGTCTCGCCGCCGCGGATGATGTTGCTGGTTTCAAACAGGATTGCGCCTGAAGAAATCAGGATAAACACCGCGCTGATTGCCAGGTGCAGAGCCGGCAACTGCAGGAAGATGTTCGCCACCATCCCGATAAGCACCACCACCACGCCAGCCATCAGCATACCGCCGAGGAAGGACATGTCTTTACGCGTGGTCAGCACGTAGGCCGAGCAGCAGAAGAACACCAGTGCGGTACCGCCCAGCGCCAGGCCGATCAGATCGCCCATGCCCGCGGACAAATAGGCATTCAGCATCGGGCCAAGGATATATCCCAGGAAGCCGGTAAAGGCGAACGCCGCCAGAATCCCGGTCGGTTTGTTGGCCAGTTTATAGGTCAGGAACATCAGACCATACATCCCGACCAGCGTCAGAATCAGCCCCGGAGAGGGCAACATCAGTACCGTACTGGCCGTCGCTGTGATAGCGGAAAATGCCAGTGTCAGACTGAGGAGGAAATAGGTGTTCCGCAGAACTTTGTGCGTGCTGAGCAGCGATGAACGGTCACGCGACGACGTAATTATACGATCCATGAGTCACTCTCTTATGACAGATGTAATTAATAACGAAGCATAAAAAAACCACGCCAGAAGCCATAGTGCTTTTACCCATCTTTACTTTGCCTCACAGCGCAATGTCATAGCATTTTATTCTAATAAATGATGCTAAGGCGGTGCGTTTGTGCGTTTGGCATCAGGAACCAGATCGGAATCTGATAGGTTACTGAAAAATATTGCGTTATTGCCATTCTGTGGCTAAGTGTGGAGAGGGTACAAACGAAGCGTAATAAAGGCAAGGGATATGAAATCACAAAAATACAATCACATCACACAAGCATTACTGGCTATCGGTTTACTCTGCTCGACGGCAACGGCTTTCGCCGCCCAGGTGCCACCGGGTACGGTGCTGGCAGAAAAGCAGGAGCTGGTCAGAAATAACGGCAGCGAACCGGCATCACTGGACCCGCATAAAGTCGAAAGCGATGTTGAGTTTAATATCATCAGCGATCTGTTTGAGGGGCTGGTCAGCGTCTCGCCGCAAGGTGAGATCCAGCCGCGGCTGGCGGAGAAGTGGGATAATAAAGATAACACCGTCTGGACCTTCCATTTACGCCCAGGCATCACCTGGTCGGACGGCACCGCCATCACCGCGCAGGACATTGTCTGGAGCTGGCAACGCCTGGTATCGCCGCTGACCGCGTCGCCGTACGCCAGCTATCCCGGCAATATGCACATCGTGAATGCGCAGGAGATTGCCGAGGGGAAAAAAGCGCCGGAAACGCTGGGCGTGAAAGCGATTGATGATGCCACTTTTGAAGTGACGTTGACGCAGCCGAACGCCGCGTTTCTGGCGATGCTGGCGCACCCTTCGCTGGTGCCGATTGATAAAGTGCTGGTGAACCGTTTTGGCGAGCAGTGGACCAAACCGCAGCATATGGTGACCAGCGGTCCTTATAAGCTGTCCGCGTGGGTGGTCAACGAGCGCATCGTCGCTGAGCGCAACCCGCGCTATTGGGATAACGCGCATACCGTTATCAACAAAGTGACCTATCTGCCGATTCATTCGGAAGCGGCCGACGTTAACCGTTATAAAGCCGGTGAAATCGACATTGTCTATACGGTGCCGATCAACCAGTTTGCCCAGCTTAAAAAAACCATGGGCGATCAGCTGGACGTATCACCGCAGCTGGCGACCTATTACTACGAGTTCAATACGACCAAAGCGCCGTTTAACGATCCGCGTGTGCGCCTGGCGCTGAATATGGCGCTGGATAAAGACATCATCGCGGAAAAAGTGCTGGGGCAGGGGCAGCGCCCGGCCTGGGTGATCAGCCAGCCTGATATTGGTGGCGTAAAACTGCAAAACCCGGATTACGGCAGCTGGCCGCGGGATAAACGGATTGCCGAGGCTAAAAAGCTGCTGAGTGAGGCCGGGTACAACGATTCGCATCCGCTGGTGTTTAATCTGCTGTACAACACGTCTGAATCGCACCAGCGGGTGGCGATTGCCGCCAGTTCGATGTGGAAGAAAAACCTCGGCGTGGAAGCGAAGCTGCAAAACCAGGAGTGGAAGACCATGCTCGATACCATGCACACGCATACTTTTGATGCGGTGCGCTACGCGTGGATTGCCGATTACGATGATGCGGCTACCTTCCTGAATAACTTCCGCACCGGCGACAGTGAAAATACCAGCCAGTACAGCAATCCTGCCTATGATGAAGCGTTGAAGAACGCCGCCAAAGCGCCGGATGTTGTCGCCCGTGGCAAGTACTATCAGCAGGCAGAGGATTTGCTTGGGAAAGATGTGCCCGCAATCCCGGTCTATCACTATGTCAGAACGCACCTGGTGAAGCCGTGGGTGGGCGGATTTACACCGGATAAGCTGGGGTACTACTTCACGAAAGATATGTATATCAAAAAACATTGACCGTAGCTGGCCCGATTGACGTCGTTTTTTTATGCAATGTGCCTATATTTCAGACGAATAACGCATTTTTGTTTGTTTTTGCGGCAGTTGAACAAAATCGGGCTTTACAGCCTACGCAGAGGTGTTTATAGTGCGCCCCATACCGGAAGCGTGGCCGAGCGGTTGAAGGCACCGGTCTTGAAAACCGGCGACCCGAAAGGGTTCTAGAGTTCGAATCTCTACGCTTCCGCCAAATATAAAACCCCAGGATAGTTAATATCCTGGGGTTTTTTCATTTCTGCCGTTCCCCGCATGCCATTGCTTTCGGCTAAGTGTCCCATTAGGCTATTTTATTTGCCATTTTGGCCCTGGGCAGTGCTCACCATCCTCACGTACTGCGCGTCCACACCTGTTTTGCGTCTTTGGTTCGCAGAGTGTTTTGCGCCATGATCCCGGTCAGCGCATGCGGCTGGTAGCACGCTTCCAGATACTGGATATCCTCGGGACTCAGCTGCAGATCAACCGCGTCTGTCGCGCCGTCAATGTGCTGTTTTCGGGTCGCACCGACGACCGGCGCAGTCACTTTTGTCAGCAGCCATGCGAGAGAAACCGCGGTCATCGAAACCTGATATCGTTCGGCAAGTTCCGCCACACGGTCAATGATTTTGCGATCCAGATCCGCCGTTGCGTCGTACTTCCCTTTGGCATAATCATCCTCAGCGGCTCGTAGGGTTTGAGTCTCAGCCTGACGCGCAAGACGACCACTGGCCAGCGCACTGTAGGGCGTCATCGCAATTCTGTCCTCAGCGCATAATCCGAAAAGCTCCCGCTCATCTTCACGCATAATCAGGTTGTAGTGGCTCTGTACGGCAACAAACGGGGTCAGTCCATGGCGTGCGGCAAGGGCGTTTGCTTTAGCCAACTGCCATGCATAGCAGTTGGATATACCGATGGCGCGGATCTTACCGGCGCTAATGGCCTCATGCAGCGCTTCAAGCACCTCAATAACCGGCGTGTTGTAATCCCAGATGTGATAGATATAAAGATCGATATAGTCCATGCCGAGATTGCGCAGGCTCTGATTAAGCGACTGCGCAATGGCCTGTTTACCGCTGACGCCGTTAGCAATCTGTTCGGACGTACGGGGCAGGAACTTAGTGGCGACCACCACGTCTTGACGTTTTGCCATGTCACGCAGCGCCTTGCCAACGTACCTCTCGCTGGAACCGTTCTGATAGGCAATGGCGGTATCGTAGAAATTGATGCCTCGCTCAAGACCATAGCGAATAATGTCGCGGCTTTCTGCTTCGCCCAACGTCCAGCGATGCTGGCCCGTCGACGGGTCGCCAAACCCCATGCACCCCATACAAATACGGGATACCGTTAAGTCACTTTTACCAAGCCGGGTATATTGCATTGTCATTTACTCCGTCTTATCAGTTTCAGGAATGAGCTTATGATTGCTGAAGCTGATGCAGGTTTTCCGCAACCATTGCGGGCACAAACTCCCGGATGTCATACGTCGCCAGGTCGGGGTAATAGGGATCCTCTTCCAGGATCGCCATCAGGGCACCGCGACTCTCCGTGTTGGCCATAATGACCCCGGATCTTTCGCGGTCGATATAAGGCCCGACGACCACAAATGCACCGGTCGAGAAATGATGCTGGAACCACTGCACATGCCCGGGGAATAATGAATTATGCTGTTCTGGCGAGAGCGCATCGCTGACCGTTATGGTGATGATAAACATTGTCTTGTTCTCCTTAACCAGCCACATTCGTGTCAGCAGATAAGGTGCTCAGCATGGCGACCAGGCGAGAGGCGTGGTCTTGAGCAAGGGCTTTCTGTTGGGCGATTTTAGCTGTATCCCTGTCGGCATAGCTGATACCGCAGGTATAAACCGGTTGTTGCCATTGCAGATTGCAAAGCCTGGCCGTGGTTTCGAACGGGACGAGGTAATCTTCGATGTTGTGTTCAAAGAAGCCATCTGCTGAATACAGTGCCTGTGGCGCGCCTGTGGTGAATGACAGGATCAGTTTTTTACCACCCAGTTTTGCCGTTGAACCATGGGCGAAACCATGAACAAAAACCTCGTCCAGCCAGCATTTCATGAGCCCAGGGAGCCCATACCAGGAAAAAGGGAACTGCCAGACAATCACATCTGCCTTCAGCAGGCTTTCCTGCTCCGCGCTGATGTTGATTTTGCCGTCAGGATATAACCCGTCCAGCCGGCGTATTTCAGCGTCAGGCAGGGCAGTCGCCACTTCGTCCAGAATGGTGGCATTCGCCACGGAGTGGTTCAGGTCTGGATGCCCGGAAACAATCAGGATATTTTTCATTTTCAATGTGTTAATTAGCCGTTGTTGATCTTGGATCCAGTATAGGGCGACGACATTGTTTTTTTTTAGAGCAGTAATGCCTTAATCACTTTTAGCCTGTAGCTAATAATTGACCGGCCATTGCTTGAGGATGATCCTATGAATAACGCCATTTATAATCAGATACGTATCTTTCAAAGCATTGCGCGTGAAGGCAGTATCTCGGCGGCGGCCAGGAAACTTGAAATTACTCCGCCATCGGTCAGCAATGCCCTCAAGCTTTTAGAACAGCACATCGGGCATCCTCTTTTCCTGCGCACTACCCGGCGCATTGAGCTGACAGAAACCGGACAACAGCTGCTGGAGCAAACCACAGCGGCGGTGGATTCGCTGGAAAAGTCGCTGGAAAGTATCCGCGATCAGAATCAGGAACCGTCGGGCCTGGTGCGGATTACGCTCTCGCGTTTCGCCTATCTGTTGATTTTAAAGCCCGCGATGGCTGCATTCTGCCGTGAATACCCAGGTATTCAGCTTGAGGTATCGGTCTACGATGGCACCGTGAACATCATCGACGACCGTTTTGATCTGGGGATTCGCTTTGGCGATATTCTGGAGGGCGGGGTGGTGGCGCGTCCTTTAATGAAACCGTTTCGTGAAGGACTGTATGCTTCGGCAGCCTATCTTGCCGAATATGGCATGCCTGTGGTGCCGGCCGATCTCCGCCAGCACCGGCTTATCGGCTATCGCTTCATCACCAATAACCGCATCCTCCCTCTGATCCTGAATGACAACGGAGAACAACTGACCGTTGAAATGCCCGGCCAGATTATCAGCAACGATATTGACGTCATGGCCGACGGTATCCGCAACGGGCTGGGGATTGGTCGCTTATTTGAACCTATTCACCGATTACAGCCAGACAGGGAGACGTTTCTTCCCGTTATGGAGCGTTACTGGAGAACGTATCCGCCGGTTTATCTCTATTACCCGAAAAGCGCGGGCAAAATGAAAAGAGTGAAGGCCCTCATTGAATTTCTAATCGCTCATACAGAAGATCCGAAAGAATGAGTGGCTCTCTCGTTTCTGGATAACGTTGTATCGACCCGTTGAGCTAACAGCCAGAAGCGGACATTGCTCACCCCCAGGAACACGATACAAAGCGCCCGCGCTAAATGGCACTAACGGGAAGATGTTACCCCACCGCCCCATGCTATATATCCCTCGCAGATACCGATCGCGGAAAGGGAGCAAACCATGCTGAAGGGTAAAAGAGCCGTTATCACTGGTGGGGGCGGGGGATTTGGTCAGGCGCTGTGCGTGTGGTTAGCGCGAGAAGGGGTCGAGGTGGATTTTTGCGCCCGGCGCGTTGCTGATATTGAAAAAACCTGCAGCATCATCACTGCTGAAGGTGGTCACGCAAAAGGGTATATCTGTGATTTAACCCAGCCGGAATCTATTTCTCAATTTGCTTCCCGGCTCTTACATTCAGAGCAGCCCATCGATATTTTGATCCTTAATGCTGCTCAGTGGTTGTCAGGGTCAATAGACCAACAACCGGACACTGAAATCATCAATACCATCAGTTCAGGCCTGACAGGTTCAATTTTACTCACCCAGGCATTGCTTCCAGGATTAAGGCGCTCAGACAGTGCTGATATCGTTTCAATTATATCGGTATGCGGTATCGCGAATTTCACAGACTCCATTGCCCATCCTGCTTTTTTTGCCAGCAAAAACGGGCTTAGCGGTTTTACAACGACGTTGTCGAAACAATTATCCAAAGAAAATATCCGGGTAACCGGCTTGTATCCACCGGACTTTGAACTGACCGGACTGGATGCGCTTGTTGATGAGCAATGCAGAATGGGGGAGCGTTTAATGAATGGCCGTTCTGTCTGGGAAACGATTCGTTTTGTGCTGACGCAACCTCGAAGCTGCCACATTGGTACGATCTACTTCCAGGGGCCAACGCGCGAAGATTTGCAATAACAGGGTCTGAATCTGGCGGTGTTCAACCGAACGCTCCCTGACTATTGCCGGGGGCTATTTAGTGCCAGAGGCGGAAATCAGCGACAGGTGAAAAAAGCCGCCACGGGCGGCTTGTTGAAAAGGATATCAGCGGGGCGGCTATTCAACCGTTGAGATTTCATATTCCCGGGCGATCGCGCGGGTTTCTTTTCCCCAGACTGAAGCCCTGGTTCTTGTCTGATGAGCGTCAAAGGTCGTCTGGTTGCTAAAAAGCTCTTCGACTTTCCAGATCAAAGGATCCACCGTTTCCGTAACCTCGAATGACACGCATCCGCTTTCTTCCTTTGTCAGTTTCTTGTGTTGCGGAAGGTACTGGCGCACAAGCTCCGCCTCGTCGGCATCTTTACACACTAAACGACCCGTCAGCTTAATCATTAGCATCCCTTTATTTATTCAGTTTGAATAGCAAACCTGCTCCGGCTGGCGTTGCATAATGATGTTGCCGTGACGAATGGAGGTCAGCACTTTAGCCTGGCGGCATACCGCATCATAATCATTTTCTGCATCAAGGATCAGCAGGTTCGCCGGACGCCCCTCGGCAATACCGTAGTTATCGCCCAGGCACAGTGCCCGGGCGCTGTTATCGGTAATAAGGTCGAGACAGCGCTGCAAATCTTCATACCCCAGCATATGGCAGATATGCAGCCCGGCATCCAGGATGCGCATAATGTTGCCGTTGCCCAGCGGGTACCACGGATCCTGAACGGAGTCCTGCGCAAAGCAAACGTTGATCCCGGCGCGATCCAGTTCCGCCACCCGCGTCACGCCGCGGCGTTTTGGCCAGGTATCGAAGCGCCCCTGCAGGTGAATGCTTTCGGTCGGGCAGGAGATAAAGTTGATGCCCGACGCCTTTAACAGTCGGAACAGCTTCGAGCAGTAGGCATTATCGTAGGAGCCCATGGCGCAGGTATGGCTGGCGGTAACCTGCGCGCCCATGCCGCGAACCCGGGCCTCTTCTGCCAGGACTTCCAGGAAGCGCGACTGCGGGTCGTCGATTTCATCGCAGTGGACATCCACCAGACAGCCGTGGCGCTGGGCCAGGTCCATCAGAAAGACCAGCGAGCTGACTCCCTTATCGCGGGTGTTTTCGTAATGTGGAATACCGCCCACCACGTCGGCGCCCATCTCAATGGCGCGGGTCATCAGCTCGCGCCCGCCGGGGAAGGATTCGATGCCCTCCTGCGGGAAAGCCACGATTTGCAGGTCGATAAGATGGGCCGCCTCTTTTTTCACCTGCAGCATCGCTTCAAGGGCCGTCAGAGACGGATCGGTGACATCAATATGTGTGCGCACGTGCTGCACGCCGTTATCGCGCAGCATGCCGATCGTCTTCAGCGCGCGCTGGCGCGTATCTTCCACCGTGACGCTCGCTTTACGCTGGCTCCAGCGGGTAATGCCCTCAAACAGCGTACCGCTCATATTCCACTCCGGCTCGCCCGCCGTCAGGGTGGCATCAAGATGAATATGCGGCTCGACAAACGGCGGGATAACCAGTTTTTGCTGGGCGTCGATATCGCAGGCGTTGGTCGCCTGGGCTGCGGTTTGCGCCACGATGCTCTTAATCACACCATCCTGTAAATCAAGTGTATACAGTGCTGCTTTATGGCGCAGGCGCGCGTTGATAATTTTCATGGTTGTTCCCGTAAATGGTTTTGCGACATACGCCAGATCGCTAAGGCGACAGAGGCGTTGAGATGAAATTGCGAATGACTGACCGGATAGCGGGTCAGTTTTTCAATGCGTTGGATGCGCTGATGCAACGTGTTGCGGTGAATACCCAAGCGCTCAGCGGCCCTGACCACGTTGCCGTTCTCCTGAAGCAGCGTTTCCAGCGTCTCCAGTAGTAGCCACGGGCTTTTGCGGTCAGGTTCGATCAGGCAGCCGAGGGTGTCATGCATAAAATCGCTCAGCAGTGTAGGATCGCTGACGGCGGAAAGCAGTTTGATAAAGCCCAGTTGCTGATAGTCACTGATACGCTGGGCCGGGCGCAGGTTATCGCTGAGATCCAGCGCCTGACGCGCCTGCGAGAGCGCGCGCTGGTATCCCTGTAGCTGCTGCACCGGCGCGGAAAGGCCGCACAGCAGCGACAGCCCGTCGTTGCCTTGCGCCAGCGCGAGCAGCCACTGTTCTAACCATTTTTTCTGCTGATAAAACTCACCTTCCTCATCCGGCAGCAGGAACAGAAACATATTGCTGCGCTCCACCAGCGGGAAAGGGTTGCCCTGTTGGTTGAGCTGCTGCTGCAATCTCTGACGCACAGTGCGGCGGGCCTGCTGTAGCCAGGCTTCGGCCTGCTCAGGTGGCGACTGACGAAACAGCCGCTGTATTCCCTCCAGGCGCAGCGCCGCGACCCGCAGCGGACGGGTAAAATCCAGCTGCTGGTGGAGCGCGCGCTGATGCAGGATTTGCAGGTCGGGATAATCGCCAGTGAGCAGCTGCATCAGAATATCGCGCTGTGATTGCAGGGCATTCTCGCTACGTACCAACGCGGTGCCGATGCGTTCCGTCACAATCACCATCTTCAGCAGATAGGGTTGCTCGATCAGCGGTATGCCGAGTTCGTCGGCGAGGGCGATCAGCCGCGGCGGGATCGCCTGAATATAGGCGTCGCCGGTGAGGATCACCATCCCGGCGATCCCGCGCTGCTTGCCCTCCATCAGCAAATGGATCAGGTTGTCCTCATCGCGGGGATGGTTGATCCCGGTGATAAACACCAGTTCCCCGCCCATAATCCACTCGGCGATATTTTCATTTTCCGCCACGTAGTACCAGCGAACCGCCAGCTGTAGCCCCTGTTTGCCTGCCCGCAGGCGCATGGCGGAAAGGCCGTCAAGGGCGAGGATTTCGCTGACCGTCAGGCTCATGGTTACTGCTCCGCAACGGAATCAGCGGCGGGCTGACGTTTGCTCAGACGCGTCAGGGCGATGTAGACCAGCGCAGAAACGGTAATGCCCACCAGCGGCGCAATCCACGGCGACAGATAAGCCACCACCGCGCCCACGGCGTAGGCGCCAAGCCCCAGCCAGTTAAAACGCGGCAAACGGGCGGTTTGCAGCAGAGGGTAACGGCCGCCGCGATAAAACCAATAGTCGGCGAGGATCACGCCGCCGATAGGCGGAATAATGCTGCCCAGTAGCACCAGGAAAGGGATCAGCATTTCGTACATACCGCCAATTGCCAGCAGAATACCGACGCCAGCGGCGGCGACGGTCAGCGTACGGCGGCGCTCGCTGCGCAGCAGGTGGCAGGCGGCGGCAGAAACGTTATAGATTGTCGGGCCCTGAATCGTCAGCAGGTTGAGGCACAGCATCACCACCGCGGCGACGGAAAGCCCCTGCAAAATCAGTACCTCGACGATATCGGCCTGCTGATAGACGATGGCGCACCAGGCCCCGGCGACAATCATCAGCCCGTTACCGACGAGGAAGCTGCTCATGCTGGCGATGATGGCGGTGCGGCTGGAATTAGCCAGCCGGGTCCAGTTCGTCGCCTGGGTGGCGCCGCTGGCGAAGGTGCCGAACACCATGGTGATGGCGGCCGACCAGGTCATGGTTTCGCTCGGTTCTATTTGGGTCATCGCCTGCCAGCCACCGGCGTGATGGGCGGCAAGGTACATCGACACCACCAGCAGAATAAACATCAGCGGCACCGAAATACGCGACAGCGCGTCCAGCCCCTTATAGCCCACCAGCGCGGTCACGCAGAACAGGATCCCGAACAGGATCATCAGCGGAATGGTCGCAACCTCGGGCAGGGCGAGGATTTTGACCAGCGAGATAGCGACCGTTGCCGTCCCCCAGGCGTACCAGCCCAGTTCGGCGAAGCCGAGAATAAAATCAGCGAGCTTGCTGCCGATTTCTCCGAAGCAAAAACGCCCCATTAGCACGGTATTCAGCCCGCTCCGAGCGGCAATCCAGCCGAGCGATGCGGCGTACAGGGCCAGCAGAAAGTTACCGATAACCGCAATCCACAGCAGGTTTACGATGGAAAAAGAGACGCCAAGCTTGCCGCCTGCGAACATCGTGCCGGTAAAAAAGGTGAAGCTGAACAGAACCATGGAGATCGAAAATACGCCCTTGCGTCCGGTCGCAGGCGCTTCGACGAGCGGAAAATCATTGCTGTTTGACATAGTGGAACCTCTGAGTGGCTATCCGAATGGCGATGCAGAGGGGTAGCAAGAGGTATGCCAATAAAATCGGGGCAGGGTTAACACAATGCGATGTGCACTATGCACATAAAAAACCATTAACCCGCAGGCGTTTGCCAGAATAGTGTGCACAGTGCAAAGTTTTGCACTGCCGTGGAGCAGTGCCGAAGGGTATTTTCAGGACGACGCGCTTTTTTCCGCAGCCGCCCGGTAATGCGCTTCCATCTCATCCAGCGCGGCCTGATTTTCCAGTCCCCACTGATACATCTGTTCAATCGGCTGGGCGAAGGTTTTGCCCAACTCGGTCAGCGCATATTCCACCTTTGGCGGCACCACCGGATACACATGGCGACTAATCAAGCCGCGCATCTCCAGCTCGCGCAGGGTCTGGATCAGCATCTTTTTTGAAATCCCCTGCAGGCTGCGCTGCAGTTCAGCGGTGCGGCAGCGATGATTCGGCCAGTGCCACAGCGCGTGCAGCACCATGGAGGACCACTTTAGTGAAAAAAGATCCATCAACCTGCGCGGGGCTGAATCGGCATAGAAATAGAGTTTCCCCTCGACGATAACCGGCATTTTTGCTCCTCTCTTTTTATGGTCACCAAATGGTAACTACTACCAATATGGAAACCTCATGTCTATAGTGTGCGGCCTTTTTACAGCCAGACCTGAGGTAAAGATGAAGATTCGTGGAATGATGGCCACCGCTGCCGACCAGCCGCTGCGGGTGGGGGAAATGTCCCTGCGCGACGTTCAGGATAACGATGTGCTGATCGATATTCTCTACTGCGGCGTGTGCCACTCCGATCTGCATATGGCGCGCAATGAATGGGGCGTCAGCCAGTACCCGCTGGTCCCGGGTCACGAGATTGTGGGTCGGGTTCGCCAGAGCGGCAAGGCGGCAACGCGCTTTACGCCGGGCCAGCTGGTGGGGGTGGGCGTCATGGTCGACTCCTGCGGTCAGTGCGCCTTTTGCCAGCAGCATGAAGAGCAATATTGCGACAGCGGCTTTACGCCGACCTATAACGGCACTGACCGCTATACCGGCGAGCTGACTTGCGGCGGCTATGCGCAGAATATCGTCGTTGACCAGCGCTTTGTGGTGAGCGTGCCGGAGAATCTTGACCCGGCCGGTGTCGCGCCGCTGCTGTGTGCCGGCGTTACCGTGTGGTCGCCGCTGCGCTACTTCGACGTCAAGCCGGGAGACCGGGTCGGGGTGATCGGTCTGGGCGGCCTGGGGCATATGGCGGTCAAGCTGGCCAGCGCGCTGGGGGCGGAGGTCACGCTGTTTACCACTTCGCCGGAAAAAGGCGAAGACGCGCGGCGTCTGGGGGCAAGCCGGGTGGTGATTTCCCGCGATAGCGCACAGATGGCGGCCTGTGCCACCAGCCTCGACATCATTCTTGATTGCGTCGCCGCCCCGCACGACCTGGACCCCTATCTGGCGGCCCTGAAAACCAACGGCCGACTGGTGCTGGTGGGGATCCCCGACAGTCCTCACCCCGCGCCGGATGTCACGCCGCTGGTGTTCCGTCGCCTTAGCATCAGCGGCACCTCCATCGGCAGCATCCAGGAGACCCAGCAGATGCTGGATTTCTGCGGCCAGCACAACATTACCGCTGATATCGAGATGATTCGCGGCGAGGAGGTTGAAGCGGCGTTCAGCCGGATGCTGAAAGGGGAGGTGAAATACCGCTTTGTGATTGATATGGCCGCCACGGCGCTCTAACCGCCACTGCGCCCGATTTCTGCGGGCGCATCCTGTTTCTTTCTTGCAGAACGATCCTCCACGTTACCGGCAGCCTATAGCGGGTAATGTTGGTGTCATGAAAACACCTGGTTGTATCGTTGTTGAAATTGCTAATTTCATATGCATTTCTGATATAACCATTATCAATGTCGGTCTTTCCTGAAATATTGTTCGCGCCAGCGAGCGGTGTTAGTATCGGGTGAATAGCCATTTAGACGGCTAAAGAACCTTTCGTCAGGCTATTTCATTGGCCATTCTGGACCTGGGCTGAGTTCACGCTCCGCACGTACTCCCTGTACGTTCCGGGTGTTGCGCGCTGACCGCGACCACACTGCCTGCAACATAACGCCTGGCCGTAAAGGTTCTCAAATCAACATCGCTAAACTAAGGAACTGCTATGTGGCAAGAAAGACTCGCGCAACTGGTCACCACCTGTCATTGGATCGGCGCGAAAGGCTGGGCACCGGCCACCGGCGGCAATATGTCGGTGCGTCAGGATGAGACCTGGTGCTGGCTCAGCGAGTCAGGACGCGATAAGGGCAGCCTGACGACGGAAGATTTCCTCCAGGTTGAGATCGCCAGCAATACCGCGCCTTCCGGGCGCAAACCTTCCGCGGAAACCGGTCTGCACACCCTGGTGTATCGCCTGTTCCCGGAGGCCAACGTGGTGCTGCACGTACATACCGTCAACGCCACCGTACTGTCGCGCATTGAAAAAAGCGGCACCCTGGCGCTGCAGGGCTATGAAATGCAAAAAACCCTCACCGGCCAGCACAGCCATCTCGATACCGTACCGGTGGCAATTTTCGATAACGACCAGGATATCGATGCCCTGGCGGCGCGCATTGAAGATTACGCCCAGACCAACCCGCTGCGTTACGGTTTCCTGCTGCGCGGCCACGGTTTGACCTGCTGGGGTAAAGATATTAATGAGGCCCGTCGCCAGCTGGAAGGGCTGGAGTTTTTGTTCGAGTGCGAGCTGATGCGCCGCCGCTACGAGCCGTGACCAGAGCCAGCACGATTAGGTTCTAAATCTCTCTCCACCAACGGGTCAGTCATGGATTTTTATCTCGGAATCGATATCGGCACCTCGCGCGTCAAAGCGGTGCTGTTTGATGAATATTTTCAGGCGTGCGCCAGCGCGGCGCAGAATACCGGCCCGCGGCTGTCGGCCAACGGGTACGCCGAACAGGACATGGCCCAACTGTGGCAATCGGTGGTGACGATCCTGCGTGACATAGCCCAGCACCCGGCGCTGCAAAACGGGCGTTTACGCGCGATTGGCCTGGCCGGGCAGGGCGAAGGCGTCTGGCTCAGCGACGCCGAAGGTGAACCGGTCGGGCCGGGAATGTTGTGGAGCGATACCCGCAGCCGCGAGCTGATGAGCGAACTGCTCAGTCGCCCTGGTTTTGACCGCCGTTTCTTCGACGATACCGGTACCCACCTGCAGCCCTGCAATACCAGCATGCAGCTGTGCTGGCTGAAACATCATCAGCCGGAGCGGCTGGCGGCGGCCCGTTATCTGTTTTTCGCTAAAGACTGGATCCGCTTTCGCCTCACCGGCGTCGCGGCGCTGGATCTCACCGACGCCAGCACCTCTTTGCTCAATCAGCAGAGCGGGACGTTATCCACGGTGGTGCTGAATGACATGGGTCTCGCGGATTTAGCGCATCTGTTCCCGCCGCTGCTGGCGCCGGATGCCCAGGCCGGTACGCTGCGTGAAGAGGTCGCCTTGCTGACCGGGCTTCCCGTTGCCACCCCGGTGGCGGCTGGCGCGCTTGACGTGTGCAGCGCGGCCCTCGGCTGCGGCGCGGTGAACGACGGTGATATCTACACCATTCTTGGCACCACCTGCTGCACCGGGATCGTCTGCCACGGTCGTCAGACGGTCAACGAGGGGACGCGTTACGTCACCCATACCGAAGCGGGCCGCTTCATTAATCTGTTTCCGATGCAGGCCGGGACGCCGAACATCGACTGGCTCCAGCAGCAGATTTCGCTAAACCCGGATTTACAGCAGCTGGAGCAGAGCATCGCCAGCGTTGAGCCGGGCAGCGGCGGGGTGTTCTGGCAGCCCTATCTTAACGGCGAACGCGCACCGTTCTTTAGCCCCGAGGCGCGGGCCGGTTATTTCGGTATCAGCCAGCACACCACCCGCGCAGAGCTACAGCGGGCGGTGTTTGAAGGGCTGGCATACGCCATCGTCGACTCGCTTCAGGGCTACCCGCAGGGCGGTGAACTGTATCTGACCGGCGGCGGCGCGGCTTCAGCCACCTGGCTGCAAATCATTGCCGACTGTACCGGCAGAACGGTGGTCTCCAGCACGTTCAACGAGCTGAGCGCGCGCGGTGCGGCGATTCTGGCAGCGCGCAGCGTCGATGCCCTGAGCCATTACCCGGCGCTGGAGCAGACCCGCTATCAGCCCAATCCGCAGGCGCATCACCGTTACGCCGCACTCTACCCGGTTTATCGCCTGCTGCGCGAGCAGATGCTCCCGGTCTGGCAGGCCCGCCACGAGGCGCTTCACGCTCTTTCTCAGGAATAACGCACATGAAAATTGTTTTTACCGCCGAACACGCCGGCGATCTCAGCGCATTTCAGCAACTCGGTGAACTGCGGGTGGAAGGCTGGGCGCTGGGCAAGCCGAAGCTAAGCGCTGGCCAGCTGATCGATCTGGCCCACGACGCCGACGTGCTGGTGACCAGCTATGATGATGTGACGGAGGAGGTGATAGCCGCCTGTCCGCGTCTGAAGGTCATCGCCTGCACCCGCGCCAATCCGGTGAATATTGATACCAAAGCCGCCCAGGCGCGCAATATCCGGGTGCTCTATACGCCGGGCCGCAACGCCGACGCCGCCGCAGAACTGACGCTGGGGCTGATGCTGAGCCTGGCGCGACACATTCCGCAATCCTACGCCGCGCTAAAGCGTGGTGAATTCACTAACGCCGAGAACGCCGCGCACTCTACCCAGAGCGGGCTGCGCCGCGATGTCGTGTGGGACGTCAGCCCGGAAAGCCCTTATGAAGTGTTTAAAGGCAGCGAACTGCGTAATAAAACCCTGGGGCTGATCGGCTACGGCAATATTGGCCGCCGGGTGGCGCGTATTGCCCGTGCCTTTGGCATGGCGGTGCTGGTGGTGGATCCGTTTGTCGCCGCCGAGGATATCAACGAGCCGGGATTACAGAAAACGACGCTTGAGGCGCTGTTCCGTGAGGCCGACATCGTCAGCCTGCATTTGAGCAGCGGCCCGCACAGCGATGGCCTGGTTAACGCGCCATTGCTCAAGAGCATGAAGCCGGGGGCGCTGCTGATTAACACCTCCCGCGCCGCGGTGGTAGATGAAGAGGCGTTGATTCAGGCGCTGCGCCACGGCCCGCTGGGCGGCGCGGGGCTGGATGTGTACCATCGGGAACCGCTGTGGCGCGACCATCCGTTTGTCACCGAGTTTGATAACGTGATTATCACCCCGCATATTGCCGGGGCGACGCGGGAGAGCATCGCGAAGCATACCGCGATGATTGCCGCCGACCTCCAGCGCTATGTTGCCGGGGAGCCGCTGCTTTATCAGTGGCGCTAAGCCGTTTCTGCCGCCGCGAGATGCGGCGGCGATGCTGCTATCAGCGGCGGTTTGCCGCCATAAACGCCTGAGTCTGTTCCCAGTCAACCACCCCCGCATCCGAACCCATCCCGGTCGCCACCAGCGCGGCGACGGCAGAAGCCACCTCACACGCCGCTTTGACGCTTAACCCACGGGCCAGCGCGGCAATAAAGCCGCCGCAGTAGCTGTCGCCGCAGCCGGTGGTGTCGACAGCATCGACTCTGAATGGCGCAATATGCTCAACCGCGCCATCGCGGGTCAGCAGCCAGGAGCCGTTCTCGCCATCTTTCAGAATGCAGGTCCCGACGCCAAGCCCGAAGAAGAAACGGGCGATCGCTTCCGGCTGCGTCTGCCCGGAGAGATACGCGGCTTCCTCAAGGGAAGGCATAAAGTAGTCCACCGAAGGCAGCAGCGGGCGCAGCAGATCCAGGGTGTGCTCATCGGGGGCAATGAGATCGAAGCTGGTGGTCACGCCGCGGGCTTTCGCCGCCTGCAGCAGAAGCGCGCTTTGCCCGTTGTCCATCGCCGCCAGCAGGCCGGTGCCGCCGTGGTGCAGGAAGCGACAATCAAGAATATCGGCGAACTGCTCTTCACTGACGAAAAGGGCATCGGAAGCCCCCCGGCAGTGCAGCGCCGGGCGCTCGCCATTGGGACGAATGGGCAGGATCGTCGCTGACGTTTCCTTCAGCGTCGTGCGCTGGATCAGCGAGCAGTCGATACCCAGCCGGGCATAGCTGGCGAGGATAAAATCGGCTTTTTCGTCTTCGCCCAGGCAGGCCACCGCAGCGGTACGGATCCCCAGCCTGGCCGCGTTAATATTGGCCCCGGCGGCGGTGCCGGCGGGGTTCAGGCGGATCTGTTCGATAAAGGCCACCCCGCCGCGCGGCGGGATGTCGCTAACCGGGCGTCCGGCGATATCAAGAATAGTCAGGCCGACAAAGACGGCGTCAAAAGTTGCCATACGTGCTCCACTTAACGATGCGTTTGACGCAGACGCGCCTGCCAGAAGGAGAGGGCCAGCGCCACCACCAGAATCACGCCCACCAGCGCATCTTTCACCAGGTAGTTCAGCCCCATCAGGTTCAGGCCGTTATCAATAATCGCGAGGAACAGCACGCCGCCGAGGGTGCCGGCGATGCTGACCCGGCCTAGCCGGTTAAAGGCGGTGCCGATAAATACCGCGGCGATAGCGTCCATCAGATAGGCCTGGCCAGCCAGCGGCGTAAACTGGCGCAGGTTGGCGGAGAGGATCACGCCGCCGACGGCGCACAGCGCGGAGGCCGCCACCAGCACCCACAGCATGGTCCGGCGGTCGCGGATCCCGGCGATACGCGCCGCTTCGCCGTTCTGGCCGATCGCGCGAACGTATTTGCCGAACAGCGTTCGTTCGGTAATCAGCCAGGTCGCCAGCCACAGCACCAGCACAATCACCACCGGCGTGGGAATACCGGCGATAGTGCCGACCGCCAGATCGTGATACTCCGGCGCCATCCGGCGATAAGAGATGGAGCCGCCGCCGTCGGTATAGATGCGCTCGGCGCTGCTGGCGATAAACCAGGTGCCGAGGGTGGCGAGGAACGGACGGATCTGGCAGATAAGGATCAGGAAGGCGTTCAGCAGGCCGATAATCACCCCGCCGAGCAGCGCGCAGCCCACAGCTGCTTGCCACGGCAGGTGCCAGGTTTTGAGCGCCACCAGCGCAAAGGCCGCGCCGAAATCCAGCGCCACGCCGACGGAGAGGTCAATCGCCCCGGCGCTGACGATAAGGGTCATCGCCATCGCCACAATCAACAGAATGGCGCTGCCCTGCAGCAGGTTGGCCCAGTTATCGAAGGTCAAAAATACCGGGTTGGCCCAGCCGAACAGGGCAATCGCCAGCAGGGTAATGACGCCGAATCCTGCCCGCGACAGCCACGCCAGCGGGCTGCTGGCGGTTTGCCCCGTTGATGGGGTCTTGAGCGTCAACTGGCTCATCAGTTGCCTCCTTTATGTCTGACCGCCGACGCCGCCAGCACCACGAGGATCAGGCCGCCTTTGATAGCCCCCATCCAGAAAATATTCACCCCCAGCAGACCCAGCCCGTTGGAGAGGGCGTTGACCAGCACCGCACCGAGCAGCGCGCCCCAGATGGTGACCACCCGACGGCGCGAGAACGCCGCGCCGATAAAGGTGGCGAGGACGGTTTCCAGCAGCAATGGCGTCGCCGTGCCGCTGGAGCTGCCGGAGCCCTGGCTGAGCAGCGGCATGATCGCCAGTCCAGCGGCGATCCCCGCCAGCAGCCAGACAATAATGGTCAAACGGCGCACGTTGAGTCCGCTCATCTGCGCCATATCGCGGTTGCCGCCAACCGCCTGTAAATGCTGGCCGAAGCGGGAGTGATGCAGCAGAAACTGGAACAGCGCGAAGACCGCCAGCAGATAGATCAGCGGCCACGGGATGCCGAACAGGTCGTTATCGCGAAAGGCCACCATCAGCGGGTCATTGACCGCGATACGTCGCTGGCCGGTCAGCAGGTCGGTCAGCCCGGTGAAGGCCACCGAGGTCGACAGGGTCGCCAGCAGCGGCGGCAGACCCGCCACCAGCACCAGCGTGGCGTTGACCGCGCCGCAGGCCAGACTGACGGCAATCAGCAGTAACAACAGCAGCAGGTAAGGGGTGTTCCACTCCGCCATGCCGAGGCTCAGCAGCGCCACGCCAAGCACCGCAATGGCGGGCAGCGACAGGTCAATCCCGCCGGAAACCACATCATCGCCGCCGACGGCTATCACGCACACCAGACCGAAGCAGAGGATCGCCAGCGGCACGCTCTGCACCAGCATCATGCTGATATTCTGCCAGCTTAAAAAGAAGGGCGACTGGAGGCTGAGCCACACCAGCAGCGCAAAAAAGAGAATCAGGGGGAATTTTTCGATAAGCGTCGTGAGGCCCGGAAGGGGGCGACGCTGGATGCCTGCACTCATACCTGTTGTTCCTGTCCACCGTTAATCGTCACCAGTAACGCGTCCAGCGTTAGTCCCTGGGTCGGGAGATTGGCTACCAGCTCGCCGCGCCACATCACCAGGATGCGGTCGCACAGGCCCAATAATTCTGGTGCGTCGCTGGAAGAGACCAGCACGCCGCGACCGCGGTCCGCCAGCTCGCGGGTGCGCTGATAAATATCGCTACGCGCGCCGATATCCACCCCGAGGGTGGGTTCATCGAGAATGAACAGCCGCGCGTCGGTGCCCAGCCAGCGGGCGAGAATCGCCTTTTGCTGGTTGCCGCCGCTCATCAAGCGCACCGGCAGTTCCGGGCGGCCTGGGCGGATGGAGAGCTGGTCAATCCAGCTGCGCGCTTTTTCCAGCGCTCGGCCGCGACGTTCCCAGCCGAAGGTGGCGGTGTCCGGCAGCGAGGCAAGATTAATATTATCGGCGGTGGAGAAGGGGAGGATCAGCCCCTGATGGCGGCGGTCGCGCGGGACCAGCGCCAGCCCGGCGCGGGTGGCCTGATACGGCGTGCGCAGCCGTTTCAGCTGGCCGTCGATGCTGATTGTGCCGTTGCGGGGGCGGCGCAGTCCGTAAAGGAGATCGACCAGCACGTCGCGCCCTGCGCCCAGCAGCCCGGCGACGCCGACAATCTCGCCTGGCTGAATATCAAAGGTAATATCGTTTAATTGCTGGCCGTCGCTAAGGTGGCGCACGGAGAGCACCGGGGCAGCAGCATCGACTTCCTGAGCGCTGCTCTGGCGCGGGGTATACAGCTGCTCAATATCGCGACCGACCATCATTTTTATCAGTGCGTCGGTATTTTGCAGCAGCTCCCGGTCAGGGTAACCGACGACCTCGCCGTTGCGCAGCACCGTGCCGCGATCGCACAGGGCAGCGATTTCGTTGAGATAGTGAGAAATATAGAGAATCGCGATCCCCTGTTCCCGCAGACGCAGGATCGCCGAGGAGACCAGGCTGGCCTCCTGCGCTTCCAGCGGGGCGGTGGGCTCATCGAACACCACCAGCTTTGCGGCGCCATCGATCAATGCCCGGGCTATCTGCACCAGCTTGCGTTCGGCGAGGCTGAGGTCGCGGATCAGGCGACGTGGGTTGATGTCCAGCTGCCAGCTGTCGCGGAAAAACGCGGCGGTGGCGGCATTCATGCGCCGCCGGTCCAGCGCGCCCCAGCGGGTGCGGTACTCCTGACCCAGAAACACCGATTCCGCGACGGTAAAGTGCGGGATCAGGTTCAGCTCCTGGTGAATCACGCGGATGCCCAGGGCTTCGATCGCCGCAGGATTGCCGAGCGGCAGAGGCGCGCCGTCGAGGGTGGCGTTGCCGCTATCGGCCTGGTACACACCGGCGAGGATCTTTATGAGCGTGGATTTTCCCGCGCCGTTCTCGCCGATCAGGCCGTGAATTTCACCGGGGTTCAGAAGCAGCGTGACCGCATTTAATGCAGTCACGTTGGCAAAGGTTTTGCTGATCTGGTTCATCGCCAGACCAGCGGCGGGATGGACCCCGCCGGAGGATTGAGTTATCACTGCAGTTCGCCATATCCCAGCTGTTTGTAGACCGCTTTCGCCTCCTGCGGACCTTTCACCGGAACCACCGGAATAAAGGTCTGCACCGGCAGCTTCTGTTTGTCGAAGTAGCGGGCGACGTTATCGGCGGAGGTCTGGCCAATCAGATGCGGCTGCTGGGCGACGTTGGCAACGAACGGGCTGCCCGGTTCGGCCATGATTTCCAGCGTTTCCGGGCCGGCATCAATGGCGGTGACCTTAACGTCTTTATCGCGCCCGGTCTCTTCCAGCGCCTGGACGATACCGATAGCCGGCTGATCCCAGCAGGCAACGTGGATGGCGTCGAGTTTACCTTTCGGGTACTGGCTCAGCAGTTCGAGGGTTTTCTTACGCGCATCTTCCGGCGAGTTGGCAAATTGTTCCGCCAGCTCTGGCTGAATAATATGAATGTCCGGGTAATCCTTAAGGACATATTTCCACTGGTCGTAACGAATGCCGCAAATACGCAGGGAACTGGAGAATGCGTTAAATACCGCAACGTTACCTTTGCCGCCTAACTCATCGGCCATATAACGACCAATGGTTGACCCAAGGGTGTAGTTATCGGAGGTGGTGTTATTGACGGAGTATTTTGATACATGGTCAACGGTAAATACCGGAATGCCCGCATCGCGCAGCGCTTTGAATTTCGGCTCAACGGCGCTATCGCCCAGAATGCTAATTACCGCATCGACTTTACGCGACAGTAAAATATCGTGGTTGTTGGCATGAACCTGGTTATCACGGCCGCCGTCGACGCCGATCACTTTGCCACCCAGTTTCTCGACTTCTTCGGTGGCGCCTTTATAGGCTTCACGATCCCAGAAGTGCTGGGTGCCGACAACGGCGACGCCGATGGTTTTTCCCTGAAGTGATAAGGCCTCTGCCGCCAGGGCGTTTACGGAGGCGAGCGAGAGCAGACCCAGCGCGATGGGCAATAATTTCATTTTCTGCGACATTCTTATTATGGTCCTGTGATGGAGGAGGCAGCGGAGCAGTAGCATGACAATAATCGCCACTCAACCTCAAATACAAAAAATATATAAGCTATATCAACAATGTTATATCGAAGAAATGTCTGAGGAAAACTTAAATTTGTCACCTGCAACCTGAAAATATTTCATGATGCGGATTAATCCATCTTTAATTTGTGGATTTAAATCGCTTGCATGCCTTATTAATTCAAATAAAAATTGCGCTTTAATTATAATTATTCTGTCGCTGTAATATATCGCACCCAGGAATAATACAGAGTTGTTCTGCGTGAATAATCCTTCCTGTGTAGCAGATTATAGGGTGATGCATGGGTTATTCCCATGATTATCACCATTTATTATGGCGATGGTTATCGGGCGAGAAAAGAAAACAGGCGCTATGAGAAAACAACACAATCTGACCGTGATGCACTGGGGAACCTGGCAGGTCGAGGCCCGCGACGGCAAAATTGACGCAGTGACCCCGGTGCCGTGGGATAAAAACCCCTCCCGCATCGGTCAGTCGCTCCCCGATGCGGTCACCAGCAAGACGCGAATTCGCCGTCCGGCGGTGCGTGCTGGCTACTTACAGCATGGCCCGGCGTCGCGCGAGGGGCGCGGCAAAGAGCCGTTTGTTGAAGTGAGCTGGGAGGTGGCGCTCGACCTGCTGGCCCGCGAGCTGAACTCGGTCAAAACGCGTTGCGGCAACGAGGCGATTTTCGGCGGCTCCTACGGTTGGGCCAGCGCCGGGCGTTTTCACCATGCCCAAAGCCAGCTGCACCGTTTTCTCAAATCCTTTGGCGGCTACACCGCCAGCACCAACACCTACAGCAGCGCGGCGGGCGAGCGTATTCTTCCGCATGTCCTCGGGCCGCTGAGCCCGCTGCACCGTCAGCATACCCATTTCTCCGAGCTGGCGCGGGAGTGCCAGCTGTTTGTGGCGATTGGCGGCCTGCCGCTGCGTAATTCGCAGGTCAGCGGCGGCGGCGCCAACGACCATATGCTGAAGTACTGGCTGGAGAAGATGCAGGAGCAGGGGACGCGCTTTGTGAATATCAGCCCGGTGCGCAATGACCTGAGCGCCGTCGAGAGCGCCGAGTGGCTTGCCGTGCGGCCGGGGACGGATACCGCGCTGCTGCTGGCGCTCTGTTACGTTCTGATTAACGAATCCCTGTACGACAGCGGTTTTGTCGCCAGCCACACGGTGGGTTTTGCACCGTATCGCGCCTACCTGATGGGGGAGAGCGACGGTGTGGCAAAAACACCGGCATGGGCGGCAGCGATCACCGGCATTGATGCGCAGCAGATTACCGCGCTGGCGCGTGAGATGGCCAGCCAGCGCACGATGGTGAATATTTCGTGGTCGATACAGCGCGCGCGCCAGGGCGAGCAGGCCTACTGGGCGACGGTGGCGCTCACCGCGCTGCTGGGGCAAATCGGTACCCCGGGCGGCGGGCTGGGGTTTGGCTATGCCTGTACCAATCTGGCGGGGGCGGCGCGTAAAGCGTTTTCCGGGCCGCGACTGCCTGCCGGCAAAAATGCGGTGAACAGCGTGATCCCGGTGGCGAGGCTTTCCGATATGCTGCTGCATCCGGGGGAAGCCTATGAGTTTGATGGCCAGCATCTGCGCTATCCCGATATTCGCCTGGTCTACTGGGCCGGCGGCAATGCGTTTCATCACCATCAGGATATCAACCGTCTGTGTGAAGCCTGGCGGCGGCCGGAAACGGTGGTGGTGCACGAGCAGTACTGGACCGCGCAGGCCAAGTTTTCCGATATCGTTCTGCCGGTCACCACCTCGCTGGAGCGGGAAGATATCGGCAGCGGCGGCCACGACGGGTTTATGATTGCCATGAGCGCGCAAATCCCGCCGGTGGGCGAAGCGCGCGATGATTACGCTATCTTCTGTGACCTGGCCGAACGGCTGGGCTGCGGCGAGAGTTTTAGCGAAGGGCGCGATGCCGGGCAGTGGCTGCGGCAGATCTACGAAGAGTCGCGTCCGCGAGCGCAGGAAGAGGGGATTGAGCTGCCGTCGTTTGAGGCGTTCTGGCAGCAAGGGGTACTGGAGTACAGCGCGCCGGAGAAGCCGCAGATATTCCTGGCGGACTTCCGGGCCGATCCGCAGCGTTATCCGCTTTCCACACCGTCCGGCAAGATCGAGCTGTTCTCCGAAACGATTGCCGGTTTTGGCTATCGTGAATGCCCCGGCCACCCGTGGTGGGACGAGCAGGAGGCTGCCTGGCAACGGCAGGAAGCGGCGCGCTGGCCGCTGCATCTGCTCTCCAGCCAGCCGCGCACCCGCCTGCATAGCCAGTACGATCACGGCAGCGTCAGCCGGGCAACCAAAATCCAGGGCCGCGAGCCGCTGTGGATGCACCCGCAGGATGCGCAGGCGCGGGAGATCGGCGAAGGCAGCGTGGTGAAGGTGTATAACGCGCGCGGCGCGATCCTGGCCGGCGTGCACCTGAGCGAACAGATTTTGCCGGGGGTGGTGCAGATGTCGACCGGCGCCTGGTACGATCCTCTGGACCCCAATGAAAAGGGGTCGCTGGATAAACATGGCAACCCTAACGTATTAACCGAAGATCGCGGCAGTTCTCGGCTGGGTCAGGGCTGTAGCGCGCAAAGCTGCTGGGTGGAGATTGAACCGTGGCGCGAGGCGCTGCCGCCGGTGACCGCCTTCGATCCGCCTGTGTTTGTCAGGCCGTAGAGGGGAAGGACTGAGCGCTGATGAGAGGATTGCTCGTCGGCGCTTCGTATGTGCCAGGAGCGGAGATTGCTGACAGCAAACTTTGTTAAACTACGGTCAGAAGTTCAGCATGGATATACCCTAAATAATTCGAGTTACCGAAAAGCCAAAGTTCATGAAACTTGAAATATGAGGGGTATAATGCTTTTACTCTCCCCATATGGAACCCTAACATGAATCGTTTAACTGAGATTGGTTTTATCAAAGCAGGATTCTGGCAAATTATAGATGGCAGCCTGAAGTATCATCTCGATGGCAGATTTACAGATGTTAAGAACAACCTATATGCATTTGTTTGTGATGGTGAAGTAAAGTACGTTGGTAAAACCACTCGTTTACTACGCAACAGGATGTACCATTATTCACGTCCTGGTTCTTCCCAATCTACGAATATTAAAAATAACGCTAACATCATTGATATGCTGTCTAACAATATTGCCGTTGATATCTTAGTACTTCCAGATTCAGGACTGATGCACTACGGACAGTTTCACTTGAATCTTGCTGCTGGTCTTGAGGATTCAATTATTAGCGTCATTCGTCCTGAATGGAATGGCATCCAGAGGCCAGTACTGAATAGTGATGAGGTAGTATCAACTGAATCTGAAATCATCACACATAGTAGTAATAAAAAATTCACTTTCAACATGACCGATACGTACTGGCATAGAGGGTTCTTCAATGTGCCAGTGGTGAGTTCTCAAAACTTTGGTAAAGATGGTGAGAACATCATGATTGTTCTTAGTGATGGTGTGTCTACCATCACTGCAATGATTAACCGAACAGCCAATCAGTCTGGTTCACCCCGCATCATGGGGGGCGTTGAGCTGAAACAGTATTTTCAACGCAATTACGCAATTGGTGATGTTGTCCCTTTCGAGTTGATCACGCAAAACATGATGAAACTATAGTTTCATTTTTTGATGGCGAAATACCGTAAAGACGATATTAATGTATGGAAACCACTTAGCGTCTTTTCATTGCTAATAAATAATAAACAGAGGTGCGGAAAATAATATGCAGAATAAATATACAAAAATGAACATCCTACACGCAGAACTTCTCTCCCCAAGGTACTTATCCCAGAAATCCTTAGACATTATTTTAAACGCCATATTTTCTGAAGCATAATAAGCAAAAGGGTAGGTGATAGCGCTGAATACGAGATACGCAACCGCATACGGCATAAAAGGGATATATGGTGGGAAAATGTGCCCGTCATACATATCACGAACGATAAAATAGATCAGATAGCCCTGGCCACACCACCCCCATAAACAATGTCGTAGATAGTATCTTAAAGTCATCCTTGAGGAACCCGCCATAGATTGCTTTGTTTTTGTACGATAGCAAGATTATCATACAACGGCACTTAAAGGATGGGGAAAAGCACCCCGAAAAGAAGCAAAGGAGTCAGTATAGCGTGCCGGTTGTTATTAACTGATGGCCTATCACGGCGGAAACGAAATCCAATAGAGAAGAAATTCCGGCGATCTCTGAACGGAGGCGATAAGCTCGATGCGTTGAAGACATTGCAATCACGTTCGTTATTAACACAACGCTTTTGAGAAACAGACGGCTTCTTCTCTGCCGACGTACGGACCATAATTCTCAATACGGACATAGCCATTTTTCTCGTAAAACTGTACCGCCCGCAGGTTGATATGCCGGGTTTCCAGCCTCAGCTCGCGATATCCCATTTCTGTGGCGGCGGCTTCGAGGTAAGTGAGCAAGGCGTTCCCCACGCCCGGCACACTACGGTCGGAAAACATTCTTTTCACCTCGGCTATATTTTGCGCGAATGGCCGGATAGCACCGCATCCTATCGCATCGCCATGCGCATTCTTTGCCAGTATCCATAACGCGTTATCATCATTCATGGCATCAATGGTGAAATGACTTTTGCCGTTATCGCCCGTAATCGTGGCCAGCTCTGCCGATAGCATTTCAATTAAGCGATGGGATTCTGAAGAAAAGGGATCTGATTTCTCTACAGTTATCATGGTTATATCCTACAAAAAGGTGATGTTCGGCATAAATAGCCCTGCGGTTTCATCAGCAGTCCCGGCAGCAAAAGTATCACTGGTCCAGGGCCGTCGGGTTGTGTCGTCGTCGGTGAGCACATTGCGCTCGGGAAGTACATCATCTGGGAACCTCAGCGCCCCTCCGTTATGCCAGCCAGCACGCCTTCAATTACGTTGATAATGCTCCTGACTCGCTGGGGAATGAAGCGGGCGTCGGGATAGACCGCGTAGAGGAAGCGATCGGGAAGCCGGTAGGCGGGGAGAACCGGAACCAGTCTGCCGGTCTGCAACGCTCTGGCGGCGAGGGGCCGCTGCATGCCGCCGATACCGATGCCGGACTCAATCGCCTGTAGCAGCGCATCGCTGGTGTTGGCCCGAAACACGGTATTCACTTTTACCTCGAGGGTTTCATCGCCCGACACTAACCGCAGCGGCGCCTCCCGTGCGATGCCGCTGAAGCGCACGTGTGGATGTACCGCCAGTTCGCTGACCGAATGAAGCGGTTGACAACCGGGGGCAGCATAAAGCGGGGTTTCAATCCGTGCCAGCGCCCGTGCCGCATGCGTTTGTGGAGGCTCATGGCTGAGCCGCAGCGCGACATCGACCCCTTCGGTGACCAGATCGGCGATGCGGTCATCCAGTGACAGCGTCAGGTGTAAGTCCGGGTGCATCTGCTGCAGCGTCAGCAGGTGCGGCAGCATGAGCTGGCCGAGGCCGCTGGGGAGCTGCAGGTGCACCGTGCCTTGCCATTGTGGGTCGGCAGGGTTCAGGCGTCTTTCTGCTTCCCGCATGGCGTCCAGCAGCAGGGTCATATCGCGGCGATAGATTTCCCCTTGCGCCGTCAGCGCCATCGCCCGGGTGGTTCGGTGCAGCAGGACCACGCCCAGTTCCTCCTCAAGCGCGGCGATTTGCTGACTGACGGCAGACTGCTTGATACCGCTCTGGCGGGCGGCGGCGGAGAAGGAGCCCGCTTCGGCAACGCGTAAGAAAGTGGCAATGGCGTTGAGCTTATTATTCATTTAATGATTCTGCTTATAAGTACCATCAGTTTCATGGGATATGTGTAGAAAAAATAATAGATCACACTGTGTCTGTCACCCTTTCTGGAGAGTCACCATGAATAAGATGCTGCCACAAAACGTCGCGCTGGTTGCCGGTGCCAGCGGAATTGTCGGACGACAGTTGGTCACCACGCTGCTGCGCAATCGGTGGCAGGTTATTGGCCTGAGCCGCCAGGCGTCCTCCCATCGCGATAATATTCCGTTGGTTAACGTCGATTTGCTGGATGCGCAGCATAGCGCGCAGATGCTGCAACCGCTGAAGAATGTCAGCCATATTTTTTACAGTGCCTGGGTGAACGCCGCCAACTGGACCGAGATGGTGGAACCGAACGTCACCATGCTGCGCAATCTGGTCAGCAATATAGAGAAAACCTCGCCGCTGCAGACGGTAAGCTTAATGCAGGGCTACAAAGTCTATGGCGCCCATCTGGGGCCGTTCAAAACGCCGGCGCGTGAAAGCGATCCCGGCGTCCCCGGCGCGGAATTTAACGCCGCCCAGCTCAGCTGGCTCAGCAAGTTTCAGCGGGGAAAAACCTGGCACTGGAATGCCATCAGGCCGGGTGTCGTGGGCAGCGTGGTGCCGGGCAATACCATGAATCTCGCGCTGAGCATCGCCCTGTACGCCTCGCTGTGTAAAGCGCAGGGGCTACCGCTGCGCTTTCCCGGATCGGAACACACCTGGCACAGCATGGTTGATTATACGGATGGAGGGTTGCTGGCCGAGGCGACGCTATGGGCGGCAACCGCGCAGAGCGCTGAGAATCAGGCCTTTAACGTCAATAACGGCGATCTGTGGCGCTGGAGCGAGCTGTGGCCGCTCATCGCCCGCTGGTTTGATCTTGAGTGTGCGCCGCCGGTCAGGCTGTCATTTCAGCAGTTGTTTCGCGACTACCGGGCAGAATGGCGCGAGCTTGCCGGGGAAGGGGGGCTGGTGGAAGCGGATATCCTGCGGCTGAGCGACGGGACCTTTGCTGATTTTGTCTTTGGCTGGCATTACGACATGTTCGGCGACGGCAGCAAGCTGCGTCGGGCGGGTTTCACCCGAATGCAGGCCACCGACGAAATGTTCTTTGAGCTGTTTGCGCAGCTGAGGGCCGCGCGGGTTATTCCTTGACGGCGGGTGCCGGCGTGGCCCGGGATTTACTCCCCAATGAGCTCATCATAAAGCGTACGCAGGCGAGTGCGCAGGTAGAGCACGGCCTTGTGTTTACGCGACAGCAGCGCCTGAACGCTGACGCCGGTTTCCTCCGCCAGCGCTTTAAAGCTGTAGCCTTCAAGCTCGGTTTTCTCGAACACCTCGCGTTGGGCTGCGGGCAGTTCCGACAGCGCCTGATCCAGTTCTGCCCAAATCATTTCGCTCAGCCGGGCCTCTTCCGGCGACTGTGGGACCCCAAACAGGGTCTCCGCCAGTTCGTCTTCGGGAAACGACTCATCGTCTTCGCCATCGGTAAACCAGGTCGACAGCGGGAGTTCACGTTTTTTCCGCGACCGGTCGGTCATCTCATTGCGCGCGGCGCGGAACAGCCAGGCGGCGACGTTCTCCACCGGCTGTTCCACTTTCATCAGCTGATACGTGACCTCCTGCAGGATATCGTCCGCATCATCGCGCACCGCCGTGCGGCCGCGAATAAATGCCGATAACTTAACTCTGCAGGCTACAAGGGCCGAGACCAGCGGGGAGTCTTTCGCTTTTTCAGCGCTCATACCGCTTACTCGGTACCCGCGGGTTTCTGCGGATTTGTCTCGTCCGACTGCGGCTGGGCAGTGGTTTTAGCGTCCTGAGACTCGCGCTGGCCGTCCCGTGGCCACTCTCCGTCGCGATGACGGGCGAAGCCGTGCCAGCGGTGCTCATGATGACAGCCGCCAGCGCGACGATGCTGCATAAACTGCTCGCGCTGTTCCGGGGTCATTTGCATCCAGCGTTCATGCATCCGCCGACGGGCGCCAAACATTCCCGGGCGCATGCCCAGTCCGCCAAATAAGATCCGGCACAGCACCAGCAGACCCAGCGCCTGCCAGAAACCAATACTCTTTACGCCAATCAGGGCGGGAAGCACCGCGTTCCACAGGGACATCACCAGTAACCCCAGCGCCACCACCAGCACCACGCCAATCACGATCGGCTTCGCCATACTGCGCCCGCCAAACCCGCGACCGTGTCCCCAACCCTGTCTACGCATATCAAAATCTCTCATGGCTTTCACTCCTCAGCGAATCACTAAAAATAGCTTCTGCTGAGGTAGACGAATGAGGCGCGGAAATATTGTCGGGAAAATAATATTTTTTCGCCTGCCCCATTGAGAACCGCCGCTGGCGGTTCCCCCATTTTAATAATGACGATAAATTTTGATATGTTAATCCTGACGGTAAAAGTCAATGGTTGAATTAACCACGGGCTTAATAATACCCTGGCGAATGGTGAAGTCACCAAATGCTTCATGACCTTCACGATTGTTCGCCCATAGGGTAATCAATGATTCCAGCTCTGCAATGATACTTTCTGTTTGTTCATTTTCGAGATAAAGCCGGGGGATTCTCGTTCCTTCGCGATTGCCACCGATGTACACGTCATAGCGGTCCAGGGCTCTTCCCACCAACCCTATTTCTGCAAGCATGGCTCTGCCGCAGCCATTTGGACATCCGGTTACCCTGAATATTATGGATTCTGAAGACAGTTGATTGTGTAGCAGGATTGCATCGAGCTTATCAATCATGCCTGGCAAGACACGCTCAGCTTCAGCCATTGCCAACGGACAGGTCGGATATGAGACGCAGGCCATAGACTGTTTGCGTTGTAGCGAAATGTTATTATCAATTAATCCGTACTGGCGTGCGAGCGCATCTATTTTCTCTTTATCCTCTGCGGATACTCCGGCAATGATAATATTTTGATTGGGCGTGAGTCTGAAATCGCCGTCATGAATCTGTGCAATAGCGGCGAGGCCTGATTTTAACGGCTTTTCCGGCGTGTCGATCAATCGTCCGCTGGGCACAAAAAGTGTCAGATGGAATTTATTATCCGTCCCATTTACCCAACCAATTCGATCGCCACGCTCGGTGAACTGGTATGGCCTTATTGTCTGAAACGTAAATCCGACTCGTCGTTCTACTTCTGTTTTGAATACATCTACACCGACCCGGTCGAGCGTATATTTTGTTTTGGCATTGCGACGATTTTTCCTGTCACCCCAATCACGTTGAGTAGAGACGATCGCCTCTGCAACAGATAATGTCTTTTCCAGCGGTATAAACCCTAACTCACTTGCAAGGCGAGGGTAGGTGCTTTTGTCGCCATGCGTCATGGCCAGGCCACCACCGACCAGGACATTAAATCCTTGCAATTCACCGTCGGCACCAATTGCGATAAAGTTCAGATCATTGGCATGCAGATCAACATCATTTTGTGGGGGAATGACAACGGCCGTTTTGAATTTTCTCGGCAGGTAACTATTACCAAGTATTGTTTCTTCTTCCGGGTGTTTCACTTTTTCGCCATCAAGCCAAACTTCGGCATAGGCATTGGTTTTCGGTAACAGGTGTTCAGATATTTTCTTTGCCCACTCATATGCTTGAATATGAATAGCGGACTCTACCGGATTCGAGGTACACAGTACGTTGCGGTTGACATCACCAGCAGTTGCTCGGGAATCGAGACCTAAATGATGGAGCAGTTTGTGCACGGGTTTGATGTTTTTTTTCAATACACCGTGAAGCTGCAAAGCCTGCCTGTTGGTAATTCGAATGCTGCCATATTGCGTGTGTTTTGAGGCAAAATCATCGATCCCGGACCACTGCTGCGGCGTAATAATCCCCCCAGGAAGGCGGACTCGCAACATCACGGTATGCAGAGGTTCAAGCATCTGCGCAACACGTTCTGAACGGATATCCCGATCGTCCTGCTGATACATGCCATGGAAACGGATTAATTGAAAATTATCGCCAATAAATCCACCGGTGATATCATTGGATAAATCTTCGGTTAATGTTCCTCTTAGTAACTGACTTTTCGATTTTAGACGCTCATTATCTGATAATTTATCATTGCTCATATTATTTATTCCTGGGGCGAAATTTCTTATTTGAAGTTGAAATTTAAGCGTTTAAAGGAAATGTTGATATGAACAGTTATTCGTTATTTGTTAATAGCAGTCAGATATGTCATTTAAATATATAAAATAACCAAATCGTATTGTGATGGGTTTGAAGAGTACGGTGCGCTATGTAGATATTCATTTTTATAGTGATAAAAACAGACTCTGAGATTTCCACATGGAATAGCGTAGTTTCACCCGAAAGGAAAAAGGGGGTAAGCATGCGCGGGTGGAGCAATAATTCTTTCTCATCAGTACCTACATGCTTCTGGCAGAAAATCCACCTGGATCCGATTCACATCCAGATACATCATTGCCTGTCCACAGGTCACACTCCGGGCTCCCGAACGGGGCATTTAACGCCCCGGCATGGCATAATAAACCCATACTGTACGGTGTAGTTATGTTTAAGCATCGCTTTAAAACCAGCTAAGGGTTCAACATGAAGGTACTGACGCAAGCGCGCCGCCAGGGGATCGTGGCCGCCGCCGCGGAGGTGTTTATGGAGATAGGCTACGAACGCGCTTCCATGGATGAAGTAGCCAGACGTGCCGGTGGCTCCAAGGCCACGCTCTATAAATACTTCGCTTCAAAAGAGGCGCTGTTTGAAACGGTCGTGCGCAACTGTAGCGCCCGCTTTCTTACCGAAGCGGCAAACGGGCTCGCTCAACCGGAAAACCAGCACTTATCTCTGGAACAGAAACTCATCCGCTTTGGTCAGGATATGCTGCGGGTAGTGACGTGCGATAATCAGGCCCTGCAAATCTATCGCGTCGTGCTGGGCGAAGCCGCGCATTCCGATATCGGTCAGCTGTTTCTGGAATCCGGCATCCGCCAAAGCATGGAGGCGCTGGCTCAGGAAATGAAAGCGGCAATGGAACGTGGTGAACTGGCGCCATCGGACCCGATGCTGCGCGCCATCCAGTTTACTTCACTGATCAAAGCGGAAAGCGAGATCCTGTTTTTCATGCGTCAGATGCCTGATTTCACGCAGGAAAAAGTCAATGATATGGTCATGAATGGCGTGAGGATGTTTCTTGATGGCGCCGTTAAAAAGCCGGCGTGACCGGCATATGCCGACCGGATTCGCGGCCGCGAACCCGGTTTACGCCCGCTAGCCCCGGCGACACGCGGCGCTGCCGGTTGCCATCCACTGGGCTGCGGTCTCTGCGGTCTGGGTTGCCAGGCGCTCAACCACGTCTTGCCAGGCGGCAAACATCTGTGCCGGATCGCCGGAGACGCTTTGCGAAAGGTGGCTTCGGCACACCAGCCGGCGATTCTCATTTCCTTGCGATGTCGATAAGCTCCAGTCAGCATCCAGACTGACGGCATTGCCGGGCCAGCTGTCAAAACGGCGAATCTGCAACAGCACCCGCACCACTGGTTTGCTGTCATCGCGCGCGAGCCCTGCCACATCCTCGGTGTTGAGCTGCTGCGTCATCGCGAGGGACAGCGCCGTCTGTAGCTCATCGCCCAACGGACTTAACCAGCGATCGTTGTCCAGAACCACCATGCGACTGTCGCTCTGGCGGACCACCACTTGTTGGCTATCCAGCTGGGCCGGAACCCCGACGGGCAGCAGCGCAATCACAAACCCTGGCGGGTCGACGACCCGGGAAACGGGATCAGGGCTGACCAGGGTGTGGTAACGCACCTGGGGAGATGAGCAGCCAGCCAGCGTGCAGATGATGCCGATCACCAGACACAAAACCGTTCTCATGGCTGCTCTCCTGCTTTACGTGAACGGGGTTCGTCCAGCGACGCGTCTGCCGCGCGGCCTTGCAATAACGACTCCGGGCGGCGGTCCAGCTGGTTTGTCAGGCCACGCACCGCCCGTAGCGTTCGGGTGGTTTCCTGTAAAGACTGCAACAGGTTAATCATCAGGGGTGAATCTTCCGCCAGCAGGTTGTGCACGTCTTGCGTCGTTCGCTGCGTTTGTTGCATCAGGTGGTTGGCGGCTGGCAGAGACTGGCTGTTTACCATGCGCAACGTTTTATTCAGTTCTAGCAGCGTGTTGTTCATGTTATTTCCGATTTGATCCAGCGGCATTTTGTTGATTTTTCTGGCGATATCGGTGAGCTGATCCTGCAGGATGGTCAGCCCGCCATTGACGGTCGGCAGTTCAACCGGGCGCTTTGTTGCGTCAAATTTCACTTTCGGCGCATCCGGTATGAAATCAAGTGAGATATAAAGTTGCCCCGTCAGCAGGCTGCTGGAGGTGGCCTGCGCCCGCAGTCCATGCGCGATCATTTCGCGGGTGAAAATGACCGTATTGAGGTCGGTGTCGCCCGTCGGTTCGGGGAGTTTTTCGAGCACGTGGCCCATCCGCGAGGGATAGACCTCAATATCCACGATGGTCGGAAAGCGGTATCCCTCGGGGTTATAGTCGAGCTCAACGGAGGCGACACGTCCAATCCGCACGCTGGAAAACTCAACCGGGGCGCCCACGTTCAGGCCATGCAAGGTGTGTTCAAAACGCAGCTGAAAACGCACCGGCGGCCCGTCCGCAGGCGCCATCGCGGTTTCTTCATCCGCTGCCAGTTTGTAACGGGTTTGCTTGTGGATCACGCCCTGGGTGGGGTTCTCCGGGCTGGAGAAGGCGATGCCCCCGGCCATAATGGCGGCAACGGTCTGGGTTTTAAGCTGAAAACCATCGCTGCCGACCGACAGATCCACGCCGCTGGCATTCCAGAATCGCGAATCGGCGGTGACCAGGCGGTCATAGGGGGCATCAATAAAGACGTTGAGATCGATCCCTTTGCCGTCTTTACGCAGTTGGTAAGAGGTTATCCGCCCGACCGGAATGCGGCGATAGTAAACCGGCGCGTTAATATCCAGCGAGCCAAGGTCGTCGGCTTCCAGCATAAACTGGCTGCCGGCCATGTCGTTGACGATAGCCGGCGGCGTTTCCATACCGGTGAACCGGTATCTGTTCTCCTCGGATTTCCCCCGGTCCGCGCCGATGTAAGCCCCTGACAACAGGGTATCAATGCCGCTCACGCCGCTTATTCCGACCCGTGGCCTCACCACCCAGAATCGGGTGTCGGCGCGCGCCAGATTCTGCGCGTTTCGGGCAAGAGTGACCCGCACCAGCACCTGGCTGTTATCGGGGCTGAGGGTTATCTCCTTAACGATGCCGACGGTGACATCTTTATATTTCACCGCGGTTTTACCGGCTTCGAGGCCGGCGGCGCTACGAAAGGCAATCACAACTTCAGGGCCGATGGTTAAGCGCGCCTGGATAACCATCGACATCGCGACAACAAACGCAATAACGGGGAGCAACCAGATCAGGGCATTGCGCCAGCGCCCGTAATAAAAAAGAGGGGTACCCGAAACAGGACGCTTCATTGCTTGTCTTCCCATAGCGTTTTTGGTTCAACACTCAGCGCACACAGCATGGTCAGGACGACCACCAGGGCGAAAAACAGGATCCCGATACGAGGTTCGGCTTCACTCAGCGGACGAAACCGCAGCAGGCAACACACCACGGCAACGACAACCACATCCAGCATTGACCAGCAACCAATCCACTCGGTCAGCCGGTACAGCCGGGTCCGTTCGCGTCTGGCCCAATAACTCTGGCGGGACGCGGAGATCAGCAGGACACCCAATGACAAAAATTTCAGACACGGCACCATGACGCTGGCAATAAAGATGATCGCCGCGATGCCCCATGAGCCGCTGTGCCAGAAGGCCACAATGCCGGAAAGGATGGTGCTTTCGCTGCCATGGCCGAGCAGCGTGGTGTACATCACCGGCAAAATATTGGCGGGCAGATACAGGATCACAGAGGTTAACAGCAGCGCCCAGCTGAGATGTCGGCGTCCAGGCTGGCGGTGGGGCAGCGTCGTCTGACAGCGCGGACATTTCCGGTCATCGCCGGACGCCGTGTCGTCAGCACACACCAGCCCGCAGAGCATGCAGCGACACAGTAGCATCTGGCGGGCAAAAGGGGCCTTATTGGTCATGGTTTTGCTCCTCGTACGACAGCAGATCCAACAGCGGATGCAGATCGTGACTGTTGATGAAGACCACCAGCACGCAGGAGAGGGCCAGCGCCCAACCGCCAGGGCCTATGGAGACATCCAGCAGTGACGACAGCTTGATCCCGGCAATCAGAAATCCCAGCATGCCAACTTCCACCATGCTCCAGGGATGCAGCCATTTGAGCACCCGCATGGTGCTGATAAACGCCGGTGCCGGACGGGCGAAATGGGCAAAGCTCAGCAGCCATGCCATTAGCATGACCTGTAAGAAGGGCGCGATCAGCAGCAGAAAAACGCTACCGATAGCCATCGCGGGAGAACTGTCGCCGGCAGTCAGTGCCCAGGCCACATTCCACAACGTGGCATCGTTCACCATCCCGTGAAACCCAACCGAGAGCACCGGAAAAAGCGCGGCGATCGCTAAAGCCACGGCCGCTGTTATCATCAGCGGCAGCAGATGGCCAGGCACACGCCGGTGACCACGCCATAGCACGGCGTGACAACGCTGGCAGAGGGCAATTTCGCCCGACACGCAGGGCAATGTCTGGTAGACACTATCGCAATGCGGGCAGATAGTCAGATGCGGGAATGTCTTCATAGCACCGGGTCGCCAGGAGATAACTGATAGGGAAAATGACAGCCGGTTTTGCCTGAGCGTTTCCAGCTGCATGTGTTGTCTGGGAGGCTACCTGAGCAACTCCGCCAGCTCTTCTGCGCCTTTTTCAATACCCACTTCAGCGGCGCTCAGGGAGCCGATGCTGGCAGAGACGTTCATGGCATTCGGATACTGCCGGGCGACGTACGCTTTCAACAGATCGTGGCTGTTGGCGTCATAAATTTCGACGGCATAATCCACCGAACCGCTCATCAGTCCCTGGCCTCCGCGTATCGATTGCACGATGTTGTAAGGCCCGCCCGCCAGATCGAATTTAGTAAAGGTACCCACCACCTGAGGCGTGGTGTCCGCGCCCGTCAGGGTCAACTTCAGCCGTAGGGTGTTGGCAGCAGGGGCGGAGACCTCTTTAAAGCGAGGGCTTAATGCTTTGCTGAACTGTTCCTGCATGTGGTTGGCGAGCAGCTGGCGATCGGCCTGCGCCATATCATCAAACTGCCCATCGTGGCCCTGATAAATTTTTACCGGGTCAATAATAATGCTGTCGTACTTGCGCCAGTCGACGAGAGGCGAATAACGATAGGGCATGCGATCGGCATTATCATCGGTATTCGCGGTCAGCTTTGACGATGAATCGATACCGCTGTAACGCACCGGTTCTTTTCCAGCACACCCCACCAACAGCAGCGGAACAGCGATAGCCGCCAGCCCACCGATTTGCCTTAACGTCTTCATGTGCAGATCCTTTCGTTGTGGTTAAGGGCCGCGTACCGGCAAGCCCGCAATAGACACCCTGATGTTCACTGTTATGTGAACTGTACGGTTTAGTTTTGATCGCATGCATAAGCGTGTCAACTTAATTGTTTGCTGAAACTATTCCGTCTGGAATGAACGCGGGGGAGGGCAATCGTGGGCGTTCAGGGTGAAGAGTCATCCGCAGAGGGGTTTACAGTAGACAGAACGTCAGCGGAATTAGCTAAAATGGACCACCTGCTGGCTATTTCAGTGAAAAGCACTTTCTTAAGCGTTAACATCAATGGATATTCCGCGATGCTCATTTCATCGCCGGTGACAGACAGGAAAGGATGCAAAACATGGCCTTTGAAGAGAAGAAACAAAAAGCGATTGCGTTGATGCAAGAGAAAAATATGTGGCGCAGCAACTATGCGCCGCCGCTATTGCGTCTGCTGTGGAATGCCGGATGGAAAATGCCGCCGCCGCCGTTTGCGCCGTTCTGGCTGAACATGGTTTTTTTTGCTGGCTGGTTTGGCCCGGTATGGGGACTTCTGATGTGGTTTAGCGACTGGCGAGATCAGGGGCATAGCGTGACTTATGCCCTGTACCTCAGCGCCTGTTCCGGGATGTTATTCGGCTTTTTTATGGCGCTATTCCACGCCTGGCGTAAACGCGCGAACAACCTGCCGGACTGGAAGCAGCTTTAGCGCGCCACCGCGGCTAAGGAATACCCTGAGTGGTCACAAATATGGCACGGAAAGCTTGTTTTACGCCGCATCCCCGCAGTAGATAGCTTCAAAATAATGACCATGTTTGTTATATTGTTGCTTATTGATTATTCACCTCTGCGGTGCCAAAAAGAACAAGATTCACCGCGACCCAGGAAGACAACATGTTAGATTACCGCTTCCCGACAGCTTTGCAGATGGTTCTTAGCGTAGCGATGGCGGAGGAGATGGGTGAACGTTCGACGAGTTCGATTCTGGCCTACGGCCTGGAAGCCAACCCGAGCTTAATCCGCAAACTCATGGTACCGCTGACCCGTGACGGAATTATTGTCTCCACGCTGGGCCGTAACGGTTCTATCCATCTTGGCCGCCCGGCAGAAAGCATCACCCTGCGTGATATCTACATCTCGGTTATCGAAGATAAAAAACTGTGGGCATCCCGGCCCGATGTGCCGGCACGTTGCGTGGTGAGCGCTAACGCCTGCTGGTATTTCAAATCTATTGCCGATGAAGCAGAGCAGGCCTCGCTGGATGTGCTGGCTCGTCATACCGTGGCCAGCGCGCTGGCCAAAGTCAAAAAGGGCGATACCAGCGGATGCGTCGCGGTGCCTGAACTGGATACCCGCGATAAAAAAGCCCGCTAGCGTGGCTTTAGCGTAAAAAAAACCGCCTTCAGCACATGCCTGAAGGCGGTTTTTTATTGCCTGCGGGATTTAACCCGGCAAAATCCCGGCCTCTGGTTTTCTACGCGCGACGAGCTTGCGCAGCGCGACGTAAAACACCGGGGTCAGGAACAGACCAAACAGCGTGACCCCAAGCATCCCGGAGAACACCGTAATCCCGGTCACGCCGCGCACTTCGGCTCCGGCGCCGTGGCCGAGGATCAGCGGAATGGTCCCGGCAATAAAGGCGATAGAGGTCATTACAATCGGGCGCAAACGCAGGCGACAGGCCTCCAGCGCCGACTCCATAATGCCTTTCCCCTGGATTTCCAGCTCACGCGCAAACTCAACGATCAGAATCGCGTTTTTACAGGCCAGCCCCATCAACACCACCAGCCCGACCTGCACGAAGACGTTATTATCGCCCCCGGTTAGCCACACGCCAAACAGGGCGGAGAGCAGGGTCATCGGCACGATGAGGATCACCGCCAGCGGCAGGGTCCAGCTCTCATACAGCGCCGCCAGCACCAGGAAGGCCAGCAGTACCGCCACCGGGAAGACAATCAGCGCGGTATTCCCCTGGGTCGCCTGCTGGAAACTCAGGTCGGTCCATTCAATATTCATCCCGTTTGGCAGCAGCTGTTTCGACATCTCGGCTACCTGCGTCATCGCCTGGGCTGATGAGAGCACGCGAGGGTCGGCATCGCCAATCAGGTCCGCCGCCGGATAGCCGTTATAACGGATCACCGGGTCCGGCCCGTAGGTGGTGCTGATATTGACCATACTGCCAATCGGCACCATTTCGCCCTGGCTATTGCGCGTGCGCAGATTCGCAATATCCTCCACGCTGTCGCGGAACGGCCCGTCGGCCTGCGCCATCACGCGCCAGGTGCGGCCAAACTGGTTAAAGTCGTTCACATAGGACGATCCCAGATAGGTTTGCAGCGTGCCGAACAGATCGGTCAGCGACACCCCCTGGGCTTTGGCCTTATCGCGATCGACCTGCACCTCCAGCTGCGGCACGTTGGCCTGATAGGTCGAAATCGGGAAATGCATTCCCGGCGTCTGCATGATCGCCCCGGACAGAGTATTTACCGCCGTTTGCAGGGTGCCGTAGCCTAATCCGCCGCGGTCCTGAATATACAGCGAGTAGCCGGACCCCTGGCCTAACCCGAGAATCGGCGGCGGCAGGATCGAGAAGCCGAAGCCCTGCTGGATCTGCGCGATTTTGGCGTTGATCTCGGCGTTAATCTCCGCCGCCGTATGCTTGCGCTGATCGAACGGTTTCAGGCCAAAAAATACCGTGCCGGTGTTCGGGGTGTTGGTGAACTGCAGCGCGTTCAGCCCGGGAAACGCCACCGCGTAATCCACGCCTTCGGTATTCATCCCGATTTCGCTCATCTGGCGGATCACCGCATCGGTACGCGACAGCGACGAGCCTTCCGGCATTTTGACACCGCCGATCAGGTAGAGCTTATCCTGGGTCGGAATAAACCCGCCGGGGACGGCTTTAAACATCACGCCGGCGGCGCACAGCAGCAGCACATACACGACAAACACCGCGCCACGACGTCCCAGAGTTTTACCCACCAGCGCCTGGTAGCCGTGCGAACTGCGCAGGAAGAAGCGGTTGAACGGGCGGAACAGCCAGCCGAGCAGACGGTCGATCAGCCGGGTAGGGAGGTCCTTCGGCGCCCCGTGCGGTTTCAGCAGCAGGGCGGCCAGCGCCGGGGAGAGCGTCAGCGAGTTAATGGCGGAGATCACCGTCGAAATGGCGATGGTCACCGCAAACTGCTTATAGAACTGCCCGGTAACGCCGGAGAGAAACGCCATCGGCACGAACACCGCGCACAGCACCAGCGCGATAGCGATAATCGGCCCGGAGACTTCACGCATCGCCTGGTGCGCCGCCTGCAGCGGGGCCAGCCCCTCTTCGATATTACGCTCGACGTTTTCCACCACCACAATCGCATCGTCCACCACGATCCCAATGGCGAGGACCAGGCCAAACAGGCTCAGGGTATTCAGCGAGAAGCCAAGCAGATAGAGCACGCTGAACGTCCCGACCACCGACACCGGTACCGCAATCAGCGGGATGATCGAGGCGCGCCAGGTCTGCAGGAACAGGATAACTACCAGCACCACCAGCACCACCGCTTCGAGCAGGGTTTGCACCACCGCGCGAATCGAGTCGCGGACAAATACCGTAGGGTCATACGGGGCGGCCCATTTCATATCTTCCGGGAAGCGCGTGGACAGCTCGTCCATTTTGGCGCGTACCGCATTAGATAAGTCGATGGCGTTGGCCCCCGGCGACTGGAAGATACCGATCCCGACCGCGTCTTTATTATTCAGCTGGGAGCGCAGGGCGTAGCTGCCCGATCCCATTTCGATGCGCGCGACATCGCGCAGACGCACCAGCGAACCGTCCTGGGCCGTTTTAAGAATAATGTTGCCGAACTCTTCTTCGGTATGCAGACGGCCCTGGGCGTTAATCGAGATCAGGAAATCGCTCTCTTTCGGCAGCGGTTCGGCGCCCAGTTGCCCGGCGGATACCTGAACGTTTTGTTCCTGCATCGCGGTGACCACGTCCGAGGCGGTCAGCCCGCGCGCCGCTACTTTATTGGGATCTAACCACACGCGCATGGCGTATTCGCCGGAGCCGAAAATCTGGATCTGCCCGACGCCCGGCAGGCGCGCCAGCTCATCTTTCACCTTCAGCGTGGCGTAGTTGCGCATATACAGCGAGTCGTACTTGCCGTTTGGCGAGAACAGATGGACCACCAGGGTCAACGTCGGCGACTGCTTCTGGGTGGTGATCCCCAGACGACGAACGTCTTCCGGCAGGCGCGCTTCGGCCTGCGAAACCCGGTTCTGCACCTGAACCTGCGCCTGGTCAGGGTCGGTACCCGGACGGAAGGTCACGGTGGTGACCAGCACGCCATCGGAGCCGGCGACGGATTTCATGTACATCATGTTTTCAACGCCGTTGATTGCTTCTTCCAGCGGCGTCGCCACGGTTTCGGCGATCACTTTCGGATTGGCGCCGGGGTATTCGGCGCGCACCTGCACGCTGGGCGGCACGACGTCAGGGTATTCACTGACCGGCAGCAGTGGAATCGCAATGAGCCCGGTAATAAAAATCAAAATCGACAGCACCGCGGCAAAAATCGGCCTGTCGATAAAAAAGCGGGAAAAGTCCATGCGTTGGATTCTCTGGTAAGGGATCAGTTAAGGGCAGGGCTGGTGGTCATTGCGACGGTTTTCGCGTCTACCGGCATGCCCGGCATAAACACTTTTTGTAAACCGTCGACGATGACTTTATCGCCCGGGTTCAGCCCCTGCTGGACGATGCGTAACCCGGCAGCCAGGCGGCCCGGCTTGATATCGCGGCGCTGTGCTTTGCCCTCTTTATCCACGATGTAAACGTATTTGCGGTCCTGATCGGTAAGCACCGCTTTGTCGTCTATCAGCGTGGCTTTGAATTCGGCGCTGCCCGGCAGACGCACGCGGGCAAATAATCCCGGCGTAAACAGCCGCTGGGCGTTATCCAACAGCGCGCGCATGCGGATCGTGCCGGTGCTCGGCGTTAACTGATTATCGAGAAAGTCGACTTTTCCCTGATGGGGGTAACCGTCCTCGCCAACCAGGCCAATCTCCACCGGCAGCGCCAGATGGTTACTGGCGGCACCCTGGCCGCTGCGGGCAAGGTTTTGATAGTGAAGATAGGTCGACTCGTCCACGTCAAAGTAGACGTAGACCGTCTTCTGCGAGACCACGGTGGTGAGTACGCTGGCGCTGTCGCCCGCCGTCACGAGGTTGCCGCTGGTGATCAGCGCCCGGCTGGCCCGGCCATCGATGGGGGCGGTCACCTTGGTAAAGTCCTGGTTCAGCTGGGCAGCATCTACCGCTGCCTGCGCGGCGCGAATATCGGCCTGGGCCTGGGTGGCGGCGGAACGGCGCTGTTCCCACTCTTCACGGGATACCACGTTGGTATTGATGAGTTTATCGGTGCGATTGGCCTCGCTGCGCGCCAGGCTGGCCTGGGTTTTGGCTCTGGCCAGCGTGGCCTGCGCCTGCTCCAGCGCGGCGCGATAGGTGCGGTCATCGATAGTGAACAGCACTTCGCCTTTTTTCACTTCCTGGCCGTCGGTGTAGTTCACTTTCTCGATGTAACCGGAGACGCGCGGGCGGAGCTGCACGCTCTCCACCGCTTCAATCCGCCCGTTAAAACTATCCCACTGGCTAATGGATTTCACCACCACGTCAGCGGCGCTGACCACAGGGGCCGCGGGGGCGGCGTTCTGCGCGACGCTGTTGTCGCAGCTGGCAAGCAGCAGTGCGATGAGTGCGCCCCCTGTTAAGCGCAGAGGAAAGTTAACCCAGTATTTTTGCAGGCTCATTATTTTTATTCCGGTGATTATTGCCGCCGGGCAAGACATAGCGAAGCACGCTACGCCACTTCCTGTGTCCGGTCGGCCTGAGGTCATTTGTGCCGTTCATCGCCACAAAACTGTAACAGTTACGAATACACTATCACGGCGATTGTAGGAAGGTGACAGACTAAGTGCAATAATAATTGTTTCACTTTAAGTGCTGTTTTTTTGCCGACGCTGTCAGGTTTGTCACACATCGGCAGACTGGGGATTTTAGTGCAACAATAAAACTTGCAATTAACACAAAAAACAGCCACTTTTAAATGCAATAAATAGAAATACTTTTATGCTGTGCACAAGGGGACCCAACATGAGCACCGGCACTTTTATGCATGATTTACTCGACTGGATTGATAACCACCTTGAAAGCCGCCTCGATATTGACACGGTCTCCAGGCGGGCAGGGTACTCAAAATGGCACCTGCAGCGGATCTTCAAAGCGCATACCGGCCACGCCATTGCCGAATACATCCGCGCCCGCAAGCTGCAAAAATCACTGGAGCGCTTAACCGACAGCGACGAGCCGATCCTGAACGTGGCCATCGCGCTGGGCTTTGATTCCCAGCAGTCCTTCAACCGCAGCTTCAAGCGCCAGTACGGCCAGGCCCCGGGCGTCTGGCGCCGTAATCTGGCCGCCGCCGCGACGAACCCGGCCTGCCAGCACCGCTGATATCCGTGCATTCAGGGGATCAAAAGCGCTCGGGGTGAAGGCCGTGCGCGCTTTCTGGAGGCATTGATCCGATCCTCGCCGGCGGCTTAGACCTGTGCAACTGCACCGTTAGCGTGCAGCCTCAGCATTGAATGTGTGCAGGGCGTTGCTTTGCGCCCGTTTTTTCATTCCTGCCCATCCTCATTTTTATTGTTGATTATCAAACTGTTATTTTTTTAACCGACCAATGTCCCTCATTGGCATGTTTCATGCTCTTATCATTCTGTTCAAGTTACTTGACTAACGTTCAAACAACTTTCAGAGAGCGAACCATGAAACCGACCCGTTTTTCCGTATCTGCCTGTGGGGCAATGTTGCTATCCGCCAGCCTGTTTTCGTCTGCCGCCTTTAGCGCCGATCTTCTGCAACGCGTGAAGGAGGCGAAAGTCATCACCGTGGCGACCGAAGCGCGATATGCCCCGTTTGAATATGTTGATAACGGCAAAATCGTCGGCTACGACGTGGACTTGATGAACCATATCCTCGAAAAGTCGCTGCCTGGGGTGAAGGTTAAACAGCTGGATCTGCCTTTCCAGGGCATTCTCCCGGGGCTGGATGCCGGGAAGTTCGATTTTGTCGTCACGGCGGTGACCGTGAACAAGCAGCGGATGGGGCATTTTGCCTTTACGGCCCCGATTGCGGAATCCACGGTTGCGCTGCTGAAACGGGCCGATGATAGCGCCATTAAGACCCCGGCAGACCTCAGCGGCAAAGTGATTGGCTCCCAGGCCGGTTCGGGCCAGCTCCAGGTATTGCAGTCCTTCGACAGCGCGCTGCGGGCGGAAGGTAAACCAGGCATTAAAGAGATCAAACAGTACGTCGCTTTCGATGAAGCCTACGCTGACCTGGCGTCTCATCGTCTGGACGGCGTCGCCCAGTCCCTCTCAAACCTTGGGCCGCTGATCAAAACGCGCCCTGGGGTCTTCGCCACCTTACCGGAGATGATCGGTCCACAGACCTACTTCGGCTGGGTAGGGCGCAAAGACGCGGATAGCGCCTCGCTGGTGAAAGTGATCAGCGACGGGATCGTCGAGGCCAACCGCGACGGCACGATGAAAGCGCTGCAACAAAAATGGTTCGGCTTCACCATGACCATTCCGGCAAGCGACATGCCTGCCCCGGCGCTGTGAGTCGTTGACGATGACGGATTTCATCACCAGCTTTGTCCGCTGGCTCCCGGTTCTGCTGGAGGGGGCATTAACGACGGCAACGCTGTGCCTGACGGCGATGGCGGCCGGATTTTTAGTGGGGACGGGCGTCTGGCGCCTGTCGATAAGTTCGTCACGGCTGTATCGCTGTGTGGCCCATGGCTGGGTCAGCCTGTTTCGCGGCACGCCGGTGCTGGCTCAGCTGTTGCTGTGCTTTTATCTGCCCTCCTGGTTCGGGCTGGATATTCCCGGTTTTGTGGCGGCGGCGCTTGCCCTGACGCTCAATACGGCTGCCTACCAGTCGCAGATCCTGAAAAGCGGCTTTGCCAGCCTGGCCCAAGGCCAGCTGGAGGCGGCGGCTATCTGCGGCCTCACGCCGGCGCAAATTCTATGGCGCATTCAGATACCGCAGGTGGTGCGCGCCACGTTGCCTTCATTGATCTCTGAACTGATTGATGTGGTGAAGGCCTCGGCGGTGGTGTCGGTGATTGCCTTGACTGACCTGATGCGCGTGGGGCAGCAGCTGGCTTCTTCGACCTACCAGCCGCTGCAGGTGTACCTCGCCGTCGCGCTGGTCTATCTGCTGCTTACCAGCTTGCTGGCCCTGCTCGGGCGTCAGGCGGAGCGTCACTGGCAGAGGGAACAACGATGAGTGAATTGATGCAGTATCTGCCCGAGTATCTACAGGCCCTCGGCGTCACGTTATGGCTGAGCCTGTGCGCCGCCTGCGGCGGCATGGTGGTCGGATTTATGATGCACAGCTTGTGCCGTCACCACGCGGTGGCCTTTCGTCTGTGGCGCACCTACGTCTGGGTCATTCGCGGCACGCCGTTCCTGGCGCAGCTGGCGGTTATCTATTTTGGACTGCCGTCGGTCGGCATCATGCTCAGCGCCGTCGAGGCGACGATCCTCTCGCTGATGCTCTATAGCGCAGCCTACTTTAGCGAAATCTTTCGGGCGGCGTGGAACAGCATCCCGTCCGGACAGCGGGAAGCGGCGCTGGCGAACAATATCTCTTCGTTCCGCTGCTTCTGGCATATCCAGACGCCGCAGGCCCTGCGCTTTGCCCTGCCGCTGCTCGGTAACCAGTTTATTTTGACCATCAAAGAGAGCGCGATCGCCTCGGTCATAACGGTTCCGGAATTGACCATGACCACGAGTCAGATTGTCGCCAATACCTATAGCTACGTTCTGCCTTACACCCTGCTGATTATCAGCTACTGGCTGCTGGCCCAGGGAGTAAGCCTGAGCGTCAAAACGCTAAGCCACGTCCTGAGAACCGGAGAATAACGTGAGCAATACATCCGCACCTGTACTTGAAATGCGACATGTAGGCAAGTCATTCGCCGACCATGTGGTTCTGCATGATTTCAATCTGAGCGTCCACCACGGGGAGATCGTCACGCTGATCGGACCCTCGGGGTCCGGGAAGACGACCGCCCTGCGCTGCATGAATTTTCTGGAAGCCTACGATCGCGGGGAGGTGCTGATCAAAGGGCAGCTCCTTGGCTATTCCGGCACCCAGCGAGGCCCGTCCTGCATTGACAGCGCCAGCCTGATTGCGGAAGTCCGTAAGCCGCTGGCCATGGTCTTTCAGCAGTTCAATCTCTGGCCGCATATGACGGTGCTGGAGAACGTCACCGCGCCGTTGGTACTGGGGAAAAAAATGCCCCGCCATGAGGCAAAGCAGGCAGCCCTGGCCGCGCTTGCCCGGGTGGGGATGGCGCAAAAAGCCGGCGACTGGCCGGTACGCCTGTCCGGCGGGCAGCAGCAGCGGGTCGGCATTGCCCGCGCGCTGGCGCTGAACCCGGAACTGCTGCTGCTGGATGAGCCCACCTCGGCGCTTGACCCGGAACGTGTCGAAGAGGTGCTCGACGTCATCCGCGACCTGGCCGGGCAGGGGATGACCATGGTGATGGTGACCCATGAAATGGCCTTCGCCGCCCATATCTCTTCGCGGCTGGTATTTATGGCCGACGGACAGATTATCGAAAGCGGGACGCCGCGGCAGATGTTCACCCGTCCCCAGAGCGAGCGGTTGCGTAGCTTCCTTGCGCCGCTGTTTCGCCGTCCCTTACAAACCGAAGAGCTGGAGAAATTAGCATGATGGAAGCCAGCTTACAGGTTGCTCAGCATCTCGATGACGCGTGGCTGCAACAGCAGCTGGCGGAGCTCGCCGGGTTTGGCAGACTGGCCAACGGCGGCGTGGATCGCCAGGCGCTGAGCGACGTGGAACTTGATGCGCGGGCCTGGCTTATCGGCCTCGCGCGTGAACTCGGCTGCGAGATCTACGGCGACGCGGCGGCAAACCTGTTTTTCCGCCGCCCCGGACGCAGGGCTTTACCACCGGTCGGCACCGGCAGCCATATCGATACCCAACCCTGCGGCGGCAACTACGATGGTTGCTACGGGGTGATCGCCGGGCTGGCATGCCTGAAAGCGCTCAATGACGCCCAGGTAGTCACCGAACGTTCGGTCGAGGTGGTTATCTGGACCAACGAAGAGGGAACCCGCTTCGCGCCCGGCGCGATGGGATCCAGTGCTTTTGTCGAACCCGCGCGGCTGGTCGGCTATCTGGCGGCTATTGGGGAAGATGGCGTGCCCTTTAACGAGGCGTTAGCGCGCCACCAGCAGCGTTTCCCGGAGATAGCGCCGCGGCCAGATCGTGAGCTGGCCTGCTTTGTCGAACTGCATATCGAACAGGGACCGGTTCTGGAGGCTCAGGATTTATCGCTGGCGGTGGTGCAGGGTATCCAGGGCGTGCGCTGGTATCAGGTGACCTGTCAGGGGGTATCGGCCCATGCGGGAACCACGCCGATGGGCCTGCGTCAGGATGCGATGAGCCTCGCACGGGAGCTGGTGAGCCACATTGAACGGACGATGGGCGATACCGACGATGCGCAGCTGCGCATGACCTTCGGCCGCTGGCAGGTCACTCCTAACGCCATCAACACCATTCCCTCGCAGGTGAGCTTTACCCTGGATTTCCGCCATCCCGCGGATGAGACCCTGCGCCGGCTCGATGCCCTGATGGCCGGGCTGACCAGCGAACGGGTGACCGTCGATACGCTGTTAGCCAAAGCGCCGGTGGCTTTTGACGCGTCAATGAATCAGGTGTTAACCAACGCCGCAAATGCGCTGGATACAGCCCATATGGCGCTGCTGTCCGGAGCCTTTCATGACGCGATGTATCTGGCGGAGCACTGTCCCACCAGCATGTTATTTGTCCCCAGCCATCAAGGCATTAGCCATAACCCGGCTGAATTTACCGAACCACGCTCGTTGGCCGCAGGCGCTCGTACATTAGCCTGCGCCCTGACCGAGCTTTCCGCTACTTTTGAAGGAGTTTAACCATGACCACGACGACCCATTATCCCGCTTGCTGTGACCACGACAATGGCGACGCCCTCGGCGTGAACCCGACGGCGACCACTCCGATCTCGCCGGATGGCGCGCCGGTGATTAACGAACTCTACACCATCCCACCGCGCTGCGGTCGTGCGGTGCTGCTGAAAAAAGGTCAGGTGATCCGCATCATCAACACCCCGGGGAGCCAGGTGTGCGATACCTGGTTTTTCAATCACGCCGATCTGAGCGAGTTTGCCTCGATGGAGCACACCCGTGCGTTCATCGACAAAATCATCCCCCAGCCGGGCGATGTGCTGGCAACCAACCACCGCCGGGCCATCGCCACGCTGCTGACCGATACCTCGCCGGGCGTGCATGACACGATGATCGCCGCCTGCGACCTCTACCGTTACAGTAATATGGGGATCACGGAGTACCACGATAGCTGCGCCGACAACCTGCGGATGGCGCTGCAGGCGATTGGGCTGCGCGCCCGCGAAGTGCCCCAGCCGCTGAACCTGTGGATGAATACGCCGGTCAATCCGGACTACACCATTTCCTGGTTGCCTACGGTCAGTAAAGCGGGTGATTATGTAGAGATTCGTGCTGAACTGGACTGCGTGGCGGTGATGTCCGCGTGCCCTCAGGATATCGTGCCGATCAACGGCTGTTCGCCACAAGAGGTCCAGTTCATCGTGATGGCGTGATGGATAATGTCCGGGCCCGCCGCAAGCGGGCCTGTTGCGGGATTGAATGAAACTCATACATGAAAAATACGACTGAACTGAAATCTTCGGGAACGCGTCTCGGCATGCGCTTGCGCCATGCCAGGCTGGTGCAGGAAATGACGCTTAAGCAGCTGGCGCAGAAGGTGGGGTGCTCGGAAAGTTTGCTGTCGAAGCTTGAGAATGAAGCGGCAAGTCCGTCGCTGGCGATGCTGCATCGGTTAGCCAAAGCGCTGGACACCAGCATTGCTGACCTGATGGCGGAGGACTGGGTGGCTGATGCGCCGATCCTGAAGCCCGAACAGCGCCAGCGTAAGCGCTTCCTGCAACGTAACAAAAAGGGCGGCATTGAGCTGGAGAACCTCACCTGGCACCACAAAGGCGGGCTGCTGCAGGGCAATATTCATATTATTGAGCCCGGCGTGGAGAGCGATGGCCTGATTGAACACCATGGCGAAGAAATGGGCTATGTGCTGGAAGGCGAAGTGGAGCTGCGGCTCGGCGACGACGTATGGCGCCTGACGCAGGGGGATTCCTTCTATTTTCCAAGCCAGGTTCCCCACGGGTACCGTAATGTGGGCAGCGTGGTGGCGAAAGTTCTGTGGGTAAACACCCCCGTCACCTTCTGATATGCCCCGGTTGTCATTCGAAGCACGCCACCCGCTCCCAACACTCGTCGCAGCTTTAGCGCGTCAGCCAGAACTCGCGTTGTAAGGCCAGAGTTTCTTCTTCGATCTCCGCCACCGGCCCGAGCAGCGAAATCGCTTTCTGCCCGTGGCTGAAGATCCAGGAGGCCGGAACGCTCATCGTCGGGTTTTCCTGATGGCTGCCGGTGCAGGCCAGCAGCTGTTCTTCACTCATGCCGTAAACCACTCTGCCAATATTGGCCCAGTAAATGGTACCCGCGCACATGCAGCAGGGCTCAACCGCCGTGTAGAGCGTGCATTGCCAGAGATACTCCGCCGGGTAGTTGCTGGCGGCGATGCGCGCCAGCGTCGACTCCGCATGGTTAACGGTATCAATGTTGCACTGGGTAAGCAGCACAGTGTGGCCATCCGGCGCCACCAGTACCGCGCCGAAAGGGTGTTTGCCGAGGGCAATTGCCCGGCGGCCCACCTCGTTGGAAAGTCTGAGAAACTGAATATCACCAGGGGTAATCAAAGTGCTGTCTCCGTGTCAGATGGGCGGCGATGAAGTAAGGCATTCAGCAGGACGGCGGTGAAGCCGCCGATAAAAATCCCGCTGTCCATAAACAGTTTTACCGAGGGCGGAAGGTGCTGGAACAGGGCCGGGAAGGCTACAGGCAGCACGCCGACCGCAATGGATACCGAGACGATCAGGACATTTTTCTCATCGTTAAAATCGACGGCTTTTAACTCCCGCACGCCGGCTGCCAGGGTCATCCCAAACATCAGTACCGCCACGCCGCCGAGCACCGGGCTGGGAATGATCGCCACGATGGCGCCGAGCTTGGGAAACAGACCCAGGGCCACCAGAATCAGCCCCGCGGCGATCAGGACGCTGCGGCTGGTGACCCTGGTCAGCATCAACAGACCGGCATTTTGAGAAAAGGCGTTGTAGGGGAAGCTGTTCAGGCACCCGCCGACCAGGGTCGATAGCCCGTCGGCGCGGATCGCGTCAGCCAGACGCCGGGAGGTGGTGGGTTGGCCAATCAGCTTATCGATCAGCAGAATATTGCCCGTGGTCTCGGTCATTACGATCAACATCGACAGGCACAGCACCACAATCGGCGCGAGCGAAAACTGCGGCATCCCAAAGGCGAACGGCAGGCTGAAGCCGACCCAGGAGGCCTGCGTCACGGCGTCGAAATGGCTTAAGCCGCACAGCCAGGCTCCCAGCGTGCCGATCAGCAGCCCGAACAGGATACTGAAGTTACGCATCACGCCGCGGGTATTGCAATAAAACAGCAGGGTCACGACGAGGGTGGCAAAGCCGAGCAGCAAATTACGCGGCTGGGCAAAATCGGGCGCATCCGGGATCCCGCCTCCCAACCAGATTGCCGCGGCCGGCATCAGTGAAATACCAATCAGCGCGATGACGCAGCCAATCACCAGCGGCGGGAAAAAGCGCACCAGGCGGCTAAATATCGGGGCCACCAGCAGCGTGAACAGGCCGCAGGCGATCACCGAACCGAAGATAGTGGCGATGCCGTACTGCTGCCCGATCATCAACATCGGCGCCAGCACGATAAAAGAACATCCCTGGATCAGCGGCAAGCGACTGCCGAAACGGCCAATCCCGATCGCCTGTAAAAGCGTGGCCAGCCCCGAAGTCAGCAGGCAGGCATTGATCAGGGTAATCGTTTCGCTACTGCTCAGCTTCAACACGGCCGCCAGAATCAGCGGGACGGTGACGGTGCCGGCATACATCACCAGGACGTGCTGGAGTCCAAGAGAGGCAATGCGTTTTACGCTAAGCGAGTGGGTGGTGCTGTGGTTTTCTAAAACGGTAGCCATGGTAATCCCCTGAAAATACGCGAAGGAAGAGGCCGCCACTATATGTGGGGAAACGTGATATAAGTTAGTCAGCTGTTTTCAGTTTTATTGAAATCTGGGGAGCAAAATGCGCTATTCATTGGAGCAACTTATGGTCTTCGAGCAGGTTGCCCGCTCCGGCTCGTTTTCTGCTGCCGCACGGGTACTGAAGCGATCGCAGTCGTCGGTGAATATGGCGATGAGCAATCTTGAAGACGAATTTAATGTCCGCTTATTCGAGCGCTCGCCGCGCCAGGTCACGCTGACCGGGGAGGGCGCGGTGCTACGCGAATACATCAAAACCGTGCTCGAACAGTGCAACGTGCTGGAGCAGCGGGTCGGTGCCTACAATGTGCAGACCGAAGCCAGCCTGACCCTGGCGATCGAAGTGCCTTACCCGACTATCGCCCCGGTTTTATATGAATTTGCTATGACTTTTCCTCAGGTTGATATCCATATCCGCGAGCCGCATCAGGGGGATGTGACGGGGCTGGTGAGCAGAGGCGAGGTGGACGCCGGGATCGTGATTTCCCGCAGAATTGACGGCGATCGGCTGCAGTTCGTCCAGTTAGGCAAGGTTATTATGGTGCACGTGGTCAGCGCCTCACACCCGCTGGCGAGCCAGGGCCCGGTCTCTTTCGCCGATCTGCATCGCTGGCGCCATATTACCTTTGGTCCCCAGCAACAGCACATTGCCACCACCGAATACCTCGGCAGCCCGATGCTGTGGCGCGTCGAAAGCTATAACGCGATGATCGCCGCCGCCAGCGCGGGACTCGGCTGGGCCTCCCTCCCGCGGTTGTTTGTCGAAAAAGAGCTTAACGAAGGCCAGCTGGTTGAGCTGCGACAGCAGGAGTATCCCCACACCGACTGGGTGGTCGGGGTCGATTTGCTGTGGTCGAAGCACCAACGGTTGGGAAAATCGCTGCACTGGCTACGGGATCGGCTTATCCAGCATAAAATCTTCGAGCAGGATAATAGCGGCAACCGCACCACGTTATAGCCCCGCGCGCGCTAACCCCAGCGACAGTCTCTGTCACATCGCATGTGCATCATTTTTGCTGTTTAGCCGTTTTTGTTGGCGGACAGCTGTCGGTGCCCTGCATGATGACTTTTTCATTTTGCGTGTCGGTTCCATAGATGCAAATTTTACCCTCATCGGTCTGGACTTCTTCCTTGAGTGGCAAAATAACGTCCTGAGCAATGGCATCGCATGACATCGCCGCAATGAAAGCGAGGGTTGGCACGGCTAACGTTCGTTTCATCGGTTTTCTCCTGAGGTCAATCTCATCTTGAGATCTTCTGCATAATCATCGTGTAAGGGGATATCTGCTTTTATGGTGGTGTGACGACTTCTGACCAGAACGTGTGACCACGCTCTGCAACAACAACGCCTTTCTCTTTCTGGTCTGGACTATAGCTATTACCCGATGCAACGGAAAGCGCTTTCCGTTTGTGGGGGGAGTAATTGTGATTAGGATCACCAGAAATCATCAATTGCCGACAATCTGATGTGGATGTTCTGGAGGGATGGCGGCAATCTCATCATTGGATACATCGTTTCCGTTGCCATCCGCTTTGTGCCATCTCTGGCCTCGTGAATATGCTATTTCGCTGCTATCCATAACCTCTTTAAGCATTTTTGTGTGACTTAAATCACTAAAAAATCCTTTTTTATCTCGGGTTTGTGATTTGATCCGGTAAATATGGAAAGCGCTTTCCGTTAAGGGATGTACATTTCCTTTTTTGATCCGTACATTTCCACTGCAACGTTAAGCAGTGCAAATAATAAACAAAGGGATCATATGAGAAAGCTAATTAAATCAATACCTCTGTCCTTGATCGCCGTAACGGTAATGAGCAGCTACGCCAGCGCAGATGATAAATACGACTTTCAGCTGCATGGTTACATGCGTTCCGGGATTCTGGCTAACAGCGACGGAAACCGTTCCAACTCTGTGGGGTTAATGCCGGATGGCAAATGGCGTCTTGGTAACGAAGAAGACACCAAAATTGAACTGATTCCGACGGTGACGCTGAAATCAGATACCGGCGCGGTGGCCCGTATTCAGGCCAACCTGACGCACCAGACCAAATGTACCGCCGACTGGAACTGTCGCGATGACGACGGGCATGACGTTCAGTTCCGTGAAGGGTTTGCTGAACTCAGCAACCTCGATTTTGCTCCGGATATCACCTTCTGGGCCGGTAAGCGCTACAGCAGCTCTAACACCTCCAGCCACCAGTTTGACTGGGAGTACATCCAGTACAACGGAACCGGCGGTGGTTTCGACAATATGGACCTCGGGTTCGCCCGTTTTGATGCCGGGGTTTATGCCTTCTCGCCAACGGATGAAACCGATGCCTATCCGGTTGATCAGGGCGACAAGGGTTACCCGGATGATTACTCCCTCAACCTGTGGTTCAAGAAAATTGGGGGCACCGGTCTGGACCTCGAATTTATCGGTCACCATATGAACCGCAACGAAAACCATCCGACGTCGGCAGAAAAGGGCTACGGCTTTACCGGGGTATACAACTTTGATGGTTTCTATGGCCTGACCGGCGGGTATTCCCGCATTGCCTTCCAGTACGGTAAAGGGCTTGCGGCGGCTGACTCGCTGGGTAAAAACGGCTGGGGCTGGGCGAACCTTGAAGATACCCAATCCTGGCGGGTGGTGCTCGATAACCTGGCGACGATGGGCGATCTGGAAATCTCCACCTTCGCGTTCTACCAGAAAGACAAGAATTACCGCTGGTGGACCAGCGATGAAAATGGCTGGGGGCGCTCCATGTGGGTCGCCGGGATTCGACCTTATCACCAGATCACCAGGAACTTCGCCATGCAGTACGAGCTGGGTTATGAGTATCTCGACGACAAAAACTACATGGGGGTTGATGGCAAAGGTAAGGGCGGGCTGACCAAAGTGACCATCGCGCCAACGCTGACCTTTGATTCCGGGTTCTGGGCCCGTCCGCAGCTGCGCTTCTTCGTCACTTATGCCAAGTGGGATAAGGGCGTATCTGATGCGCTTGATGGTAGCTACAACTGGAGCACCGGCAGCATCACCTCGGGCAGTTATACCCGCTCGGGTAGTTCTGACACCCTGAATTTTGGTATTCAGGCTGAAGTCTGGTTCTAAGGAGAAGAACGATGTTTATCCCCGTAAAAAAAATCCTGTTGGTTTCACTGCTGTCAGCGCTGGGATGCGCTGGCGCAATGGCGGCGGAACAGTCCCATTTTGAGCACTTCATCACCCGTGATGGGGCGCAACTGAAGGATGGCAATCACGTCTTCCGCTTTGCCGGGATCCATGCCCCGGAACTGCACCGCATCGAAGATGATGCACGCGGAACCTGTAAAGCCGACCCCCGAGGATGGGGGCAGTACTTCAAGTGGCCCACCGCTGAAGAGCAGGAAAACTGGATCAAGGCGATGGTGAAAACGGGCGCGAAGGCACAGCGGGTTTATGTGCTCTCCGTGCAGCAGGAAAATGACAAAGCCTGCGGTCGCGAAACGCATATCCTTGCGCCCGAAACGCCTGACGGCATGCCACGGCTGAACGAAACGGCGATGAAAGTGTACGACAACATGATCGCCGAAGCGGACAAGCAGGGCTTAAGGCTGATTCTGCCGTTTATCGACCACTGGTGGTGGTGGGGCGGGCGTGAACAGCTGGCGGCGTTTTACCATGAAAAACCAGAAGATTTTTACCGTACAGACAGCAAAACGTATCAAGCATATCAGGACATCATCCGTCAGGTGATCACGCGCGTTAACAGCATTACGGGCCGTCACTATTACGATGAAAAAGCCATTATGGCCTGGGAAACGGGTAACGAGCTGGAAGATACCAATGCGAGCTTCCTTAAAGAGACCGCAGCCTGGATCCGTAAATGGGCTCCGCATCAGCTGATTGTCGACGGGACCTATAAAAAGATTAATGATTTTTCCATCAACGATCCCAACGTCGACATTGTCAGTAACCACTATTACACCAACGCGGGCAACAACCATCCCGACCAGGTACGCAAAGATCTGGAGGCCATCGGCGGTAAAAAGGTTTACCTGGTTGGCGAGTTTGGTCTGCTGGACCACAACGAGCTGAACAACATCATGCAGTCTATCGTGCATACCGATGTTAACGGGGCGCAGGCGGCTGGCGGCTTTATCTGGGGGTTCCGCGGCCATCGTCATGACGGCGGGTTCTACTGGCACAAAGAGTATACCGGCCACTATAGCTACCATCTGCCGGGCTTCCCGGTAGAAGGCAAAGCTAACCAGGAAATGGAGGTGGTCAATCTGGTTCGCAATGCGTCCGCGCAGATGGCCGGCCTGAGCGCAGCGCCTGCGCTTCCCATTCCGGAAGCTCCGAAGCTGAGAGCGACGGATTCGCCTTTTGCCATCAACTGGATGGGGGCGCCGGTCGGTCGTTATTACGATATTGAACGAGCCACCAGCGCGAAAGGGCCGTGGAAGATCGTCGGCAAGGATGTCTCTGACGGCGTCAATGAGTGGGACCCGTCAAAAATGGCGCTCTTCCGTGATGATTACAGCAGCCTGCAATTAGGGAAAACCTACTACTACCGCGTCATTGCGAAGAACGAAAGCGGTGCATCAGCGCCTTCTAACGTCATCAGCGTTAAGCATACTCAGGAAAACCTGGCGCCGGTGGTGACGCTGGGCGCTGCCCTGACCACCACGCAGGATAAAGGGGTGCCGCTCGTTGCCACATGGCGTGATGACGAGCTCCCCGCGCGTCACGTCACGGTGGCGTGGAGTACCGGCGGCAACGACAAGGCACACGTGTGTGACAGCAGCAAAGCAGAAACCCGGGCCTGGTTCTCAGCCCCAGGCGAGTATGACCTGACCTTTACCGCCAACGATGGCCTGCTGAAAGCGAGTAAAACCGTGAAGGTGTCGGTCACCGAGCCTGCCGGCAAGCTGCCTGCCGATTATTGCAAATTCAGCGGCGAGGTGCTGGATGTTAAGCAGGGTGAACTAAACGTCGTGAAAAGCAGTGAAAACCAGCTGGCTATTGCTGACGATGGCTTCCTGGGTCCTTTTGCCAATGATGGCGATAAGGTGACGTGGAAGGTGAATGCCCCCTGGGAAGGCAAATATGTCCTGCATGTGAAGTTCAATGGGAAGTGGGGCGGTAAGAAAAACTCCTTCGTGGTTAACGATGGGTCGCCGATTGGTATTGAATTCCCGCAGACGGATGAAAAAGGCCAGCAGATCGTCGTGCCTGTCACCCTGAAGGCCGGTGAAAACGTGGTGAGCTTCGGTAAGTTTTCTGGCGACTGGGGCTATATGTTTATTCAATCTATTGCCGTGACCGCTGAGTAATGGCTTTGGCTGCGCCCATTGGGCGCAGCATTTTTTACAGGAGGGGTTATGACCCGGTACCCATTGCAAGATAACGCCCCGCTCTGGTTTTCAGAACGGGCATGCCGTTCTCACTTCACTCCCGATGTATTGATTAAGGTCACCCTATGACTCAGGTATTTTATCGTCTGCGTAATAACATCAAGAATTATGCCTGGGGCAGCCGGACCGCCCTGAACACGTTATTTCATGTGCCAAACCCTGACGATCAGCCACAGGCCGAGATGTGGATGGGAACGCATCCGGCGGGATGTTCCGAGGTGGAGTGTGGGCAAAGCGCCCGGTCGTTGCAGACCTTAATTGCAGAAGATTTGACCGCTATGCTGGGCGAACGCGCCGCCACGCGCTTCGGGCAGCTCCCGTTTTTGCTGAAGTTTCTTGCCGCCGACAGCGCGCTGTCTATTCAGGTACATCCCAATAAAATGCAGGCGGAAGAAGGGTTTTCCCGGCAGGGGAACCAACCGGGAGAGGCCTATAACGACGACAATCATAAGCCTGAGCTGGTGTATGCCCTGACGCCATTTATGGCCATGAATGGCTTTCGCCCGTATCAGGAGATTGTGAATCATTTCCTGCGGCTCAATGCGCCCGAGCTGACCGGCGCGCTGACCGAACTGCGCAGCAATATGACCGCCGACGGGCTGATGCCCTTTTTCCTCAGCCTGATGCAGTTGGATCCGGCGCAGCGCGAAAGCGTGCTGGCCCGCTTGTCCGCATGCATTGATAGCGGGGGACTCAGCCATCTGAACCCGTTTATTAGCCGGCTTCAGCGCGACTATCCGGGCGATATCGGCATCCTGGCGCCGCTGTTTTTGCACTGCATTACGCTTAACCCCGGTGAAGCGATGTTCCTGTGGGCCGGCACGTTGCACGCCTACGTGAGCGGCACCGCGGTTGAAGTGATGGCCTGCTCCGATAATGTGCTCCGGGCCGGGCTGACGCCAAAAAATATCAATCTGGCGGAGCTGGTAAAATGCACGGTATTTACGCAGACGCAGGCCGAGAGTCTTAAAATGTGCGCCGGGAACGTCGATGTGACGCATCGCTACCCGATCCCTGTGGAGGATTTTCAGTTCAGCGTTATCGACCGCTGTCAGCAGAAAATCATCCCCGTCACCAGCGCGCAAATACTGCTGGTATTACAAGGTTCGGCGACTCTGTGCCACCCTTGCGGTGAAACGCTTTCGCTCTCTGCCGGACAGTCCGCTTTTATCCCGTTTTCGGCGCAGGGATATCAACTGACTCAGGAGGGGAAATGCTGCCTCGTGAGTTATTAACGACGGCGTGAATCTGCCAGTATTTATTTTAGCCCTCAGCCTTCATTCTTAACTCTCCATCGTTATCCCTCATTCCGGGCAGGCTTGCCCGGCTTTGGCCACACTGCCGTAGGCGGTGCTGGCCTGTTTTTAATCGTGTTATATCAATAACCGCGAATAGCGATCGTGGCGGTGATTAATAATAGGCTGCATTTAATTAGCGTGGTAAATACCTTGAGCTTATAGGATTCGTCTTAAATAAATGCGGTGAAAAGCTTTTTTAGTGGGGATTATTAAGAAAATGTAATGATTCCTACGACCAGCGTCAAAAGATATTTAAAGCATTAAAATAAAAATAACAAAATAAGCGATGGAATATTATAAAGTTAATAACAAAAATGCGTCATCCACTTTAAGTGGATTTAAAACAATGAGTTAAAACAGAGCTTTCAGCCAGGTCTGACCTCTTTTCTTGTTTTGCTATGTCAAATAAGATGCGGTTGTCCAACACAGTCTGTTGAATAAATTTGCCGGGTTTGCAACGGCATCGGTCAGGTTAAAAATAAAATAAGACAGGGTTAAAAATGAAAAAGAGAGCAATCGCAGTGATGGGGGTGATGGTCAGTTCATTATTTCTTTCGGGGTGTGTCATCGCACCGGCGAAGGAGGGGCATCATCACCATCATGCCGACAAGATGATTACACGCGACGGGGTTTCTTTGCCGGATTGCGAAACCTTACCTGATGCCAGTCAGGCCGATAATGGCTCACGTTGTTGGTACCGTTGAAAGGGTCAGTAGATGAAAGCGAAATATATTATCGGTGTGGCGCTGGTCGCCGGTTCATTGTTTCAGCCGGTATTTGCGATCAGCGAAGCTTATCGCGCACAGCTGGAACGTTCAGGATGTACTCAAGTCAGTGAAGCGAACGGGACATGCCATGTCGGGCATGCCTCTCACCAGTATCAGGACGCGGATAACCATAAGCGCAACGCCAGACGCGAGGCCGCGGAGGATATTGCGCACGATCTCGATGCTAATATTGCCGGGATGTATCAGGGGCAGGCCGTAGATTTTATGCAAGAAGAAGGCTGGCATTCCATCAATGATGAACATACCCGTTGGAAAAAATCAGGCTTCACGGTGGCGTTTGATATGACCACCTCCGGGAGACTGGCCGGGGTTACGGTGCAATAAAAACGACACAGTCGTGAATGATGGCACAGGGATGTGATATCCCGACAGTGTATCTAACGTGAGTATTTATACCCGAACGATCACCAGTATATTGAGAAAATATCATGTCTGAGGAAGTGAAGATAAAAAGAACGCTTCTCGGGAAAATATTTCTATGGCTGTTTATTGCATTTTGTATCTGGTTTATCTATTTCACCCTGGATGAAGGGGTATTCCTTTTTAGTGAAATGAATAATGGTGTGTCAATTGAAATGTTTTCAACAGAGCTTTCTATCGTGCTAGTGATTACGGTGGTGCTATTTATTTTGGGGGCGGCGATCGGTTTTCTGGCGTGGCTGACGCGACCGACGGCAGATCAGGAATCCCGGGATCATTTCTGGTCGTGAACCATACTGGCGCTGTTTAAGGGGATGGCGCAGCGTGAATACAGGGCGCGGATCGATCCCGCGCCGTGATGATGAGGCGATACCATAACGATAATCCTGCTAACCCGGTTAGCAGGATGATTCGGGTTGGCGGCCCCGTCGCTTACTTCCTCAGCAGTCAGTCAGACCCCCGTGCAGCATTAAGAATTTTCTCGCCAATAGCATCAATATGTTACGTCTGTCTGGGAAATTGATAGCCGCAGCCTATATTGACCTGCCGACCTGATAAAACTACTGTATATATAATCAGTATTTATGTGGTGGGTTTATCATGAAGTTTTACACGCCAGCCGAGTTACACCAGATGGCTCCGCTCCCCTTATTCAGTGACGTTGTACAGTGCGGCTTTCCCAGCCCGGCGCAGGATTATGTCGAAAAACGCATCGACTTAAACGATCTGTTGATTAGCCACCCCAGCGCGACCTATTTCGTGAAAGCCGCCGGGGACAGCATGATCGACGGGGGCATCGGGGAGGGCGATCTGCTGATCGTCGACAGTTCACGCAAGGCCGCGCACGGTGACATTGTGATCGCCGCGGTCGACGGAGAGTTTACGGTCAAAAAGCTGCAATTGTGGCCGCTGGTACAGCTTAACCCGATGAACAGCGCCTATTCCCCGATCCTCGTTGGCAGCGAAGAGACCCTCAATGTCTTTGGCGTCGTCACCTACATCATTAAATCTGCAGGCTGAATATGTTTGCGCTCTGTGATGTTAACGCGTTTTATGCCAGTTGCGAGACGGCCTTCAGGCCGGACTTAAGCGGCCGACCGGTGGTGGTATTGTCAAATAACGATGGCTGCGTGATCGCCCGATCGGCCGAAGCGAAGCCGTTTGTGAAGATGGGCGAGCCGTACTTTAAACAAAAAGAGCAGCTTCGTCGGCACGGCGTGATCTGCTTTAGCAGCAATTACGAGCTCTACGCGGACATGTCGAATCGGGTCATGACGACGCTGGAAGAGCTGTCTCCGCGCTGTGAAATTTACAGCATCGATGAGGCTTTTTGCGATCTGACCGGGGTGCGCAACTGCCGCGATCTCAGTGACTTTGGCCGGGAAATTCGCGAAACGATAGGGCGCAGAACTCATCTCACCATCGGCGTCGGTATTGCCCAGACCAAAACTCTGGCCAAGCTGGCCAACCATGCAGCAAAACAGTGGCAGCAGCAAACGGGCGGCGTGGTGGATTTATCGAACCGGGAGCGGCAGAGAAAATTGATGGCTCGCCTGCCCGTCGGGGAAGTGTGGGGCGTCGGCCGCCGCATCAGCACAAAGCTCGAGACCATGGGCATAAAAACCGTCCTGCAGCTCGCGGATACCGATATTCGTTTTATCCGCAAACATTTCAACGTGATCCTGGAGCGGACGGTGAGAGAGCTGCGCGGCGAGCCTTGTCTGGCACTGGAAGAGTTTGTGCCGCTGAAACAGGAGATTATCTGCAGCCGATCGTTTGGCAGCTATATTACGGCGTATCCCGATATGCACCAGGCGATATGCAGCTACGCCGCGCGTGCCGCCGAGAAGCTGCGCGCCGAGCATCAGTACTGCCGGTTTATTTCGGTGTTTATCAAAACCAGCCCCTTTGCGCATAACAGCCCCTATTACAGCAACAGCGCGTCGGTGAAGCTGCTCACGCCGACGCAGGACAGCCGGGATATTATTGCGGCGGCCATCCGCTCGCTGGATGCGGTCTGGAAAGAGGGGCATCGCTACCAGAAAGCCGGGGTTATGCTGGGGGATTTTTACAGCCAGGGGATTGCCCAGCTCAATCTTTTCGACGACAACGCACCGCGCAAGAACAGCGAGAAACTAATGGCGGTGCTGGACGATCTGAATGCGAAGAACGGAAGAGGCGCGCTCTATTTTGCCGGGCAGGGGATACAGACCGGATGGCAGATGAAACGCGATATGCTTTCTCCGCGCTACACTACCCGCTACAGCGATCTGCTGCGGGTGCGCTGATAAGGCTGTGCTGTGATGGTGGTGGAGAGGGGGTGCGGTGTCTGAAGGCTCGTTATGTCGCCATCCGGCGCAGGACGCGCCCGGGATGGCGGCACAGAAACCATTAACGGTTTCTGTTTTTGAGCAGCTTGACGGTCTCTTCGATGTCAATCTCATCTTCCGAGAAGATAAGAGTCGTGCCCTGGAAGGTGGTGATCGCCAGCTTTTTCAGCGAGCGCATCTCCCCCGGTTTCGCGGCGGATTTCGGTCTGATATTGCCCATCAGCATCCCTACCGACAGCACCGCATTCTCTTTATCAACGGAGGCATCGGCCGGAACTTCTTCGCTGTACACGAGGTAAGATTTGATCGAGGTGATCTTCAGGCGCTCGCCGGCAATATAGAGATTTTTGCTCTCCGGGACGACCTTCACCGCATAAGCGGACAGGCCTTTATTATTGGTGGTGGGTTCAAAGGTCACCGCCGCATCTTTCTTAATCAGGTCAGGGTTGGCGACCTTAATCACATGAAAATAACGGTTATCACCGTTTTCATCTTTGATAAATCCAAAACCTTTATCTTTAAACCAGGTTGTGATCGTGCCATTCATCGCCATTATCGCCTACTTAATCGTTTATCTACTCAGTTTTTGCAGCGCGCAGTGTAAAGCACAATGCCTGCGCAGACCACGCCTTTGGCTTAAGTCTGGACGATAAATTTGTGCTGCGCGAGTGGCTAACGGCGAAGAGAGGTGCCGTCAGCCGTTGTATCGTGGATTTTGACCCGCCGGGCGCGATGCCAGGCAGCCCCATCCCGGCGTCAGACGGCGGATTAATCGCTGACCGTATGGGTCTTATGGGGATTAAAGGACAAATCGCAGAGAATCTCGCGGCTGGGGCGCTTCTCTAATGATTCCAGCACCAGCTCCGCCATGGATTTACCCACCAGCGCATAGGGGACGTCATAACCTTCCGGGCGCGGATCGAGGAACGCCGGAATATCGCTGCTAAAAACGGCCGCGCACAAAGGACGCCGGAAACCGGATGTGCCGGCATACAGGCTGGCCCCGACCGTTTGTAGATCCGATATACAGAGAATATAGTCGGGGGCATCGCTCCCCAGCGCCTGAAAATAGTGCATGGCTTCAAACCCGGACTTTTCGCTGATGTCACCCCAGAACACCAGGGCCGGATCGCTGGAGATATTCAGCCGGGTGGTCTCTTTGCGCCAGGCGTCATAAACAATTTTCCCCTGCATGCTGTCATTACCCAGCGTGACTAACCCCACCCGCGAATGTCCGTTCTGACAGGCGCGCAAAACCGTATCGGTGACCACCCGGTCAAAGTTAAAATCGACCGCGCTATAATTATCATGCTGTATTTCACTGCGCCCAAAAGTAATAAACGGAAAACCGGTGCTATTTAAGAATGCTATCCGCCGGTCATTTATTTGGGTCCCGGTTAATATTAATGCATCTGCTTTTTGACGGGTGATAGCGTTATTTATCCAGTCGAGTTCTTCTTCTTGCGTTGCGAATAAATGAATAAAGCTGTCTATTCCGGTAATATTCAGTTGATGCTGCATTTTTGCTGCAATGCGCATAAAGAAAGAGGCGGTATAAAAATTATCAGCATCGCCTGGCGGCAGCAGGAGCACGGTGGAATAAGATCTGCCGCTGCGCAGGTTACGTCCTGCGGCATTGGGATTGTAATCGTACTTTTTGGCAGCATGCCTGACCCGTTCCCGCGTTTTGGCGCTGACCTCGGGATGGTCATTCAGCGCGCGTGATACTGTGGCAATTGAAATCCCTAGAATTTTTGCCAACTCAGTGATGTTCATCTGCTCCCCTGCATGGACAGTTATGCTGAATATATTAACAAAATAATGTTAATTCACGAAATTATATCAGACCAGCTTCTTAAATTGAAACCTCTATGTTAGCCACATCAAAAAACGGATCGTAGATCACGGATCGGCAAAATTATTGTCATTTGATCTGTTCAAAATAAAACAACTCGTTATTTTTAATGAAAACCGTAAACGTTTACGGAATCATCGCGAAAAGGTACCCATATGCGTTATATCGACTCACTTAAAATTGAAGATAACAAACTCAAGTGGCACTACAACGGCATGGTGTTGAGCATTGTACCGTGGGGTGAAAACGGCTTTCGGGTATTATCAGGGTATGCCGGAGATATTGAAAATGCGGCGTTGTCGGCGTTACTTGACGTCGGTTCGCCGACGGCAACGTTTCTGGAGTCGGATAATGACATGACTATCACCAATGGCAATATCACGGCGCGTGTCGACATTCAGGGACGGCTTGAATTCAGAAACAGCACAGGGAAATTATTACTCAAGGAGATGTGGCGACAGCGCGACAACGGAGAGCATTTCTGGGGCGCGGGCAATGCCCATCCGGAAAATATCAGCGCCCTGAAGATCTCCGGTCGTGAGTTTAAACCGCTCTCCGGCAATGCCTCCCGGATCGCGGTATCGTTTGAATCCGATCCCGATGAGCATATCTGCGGGATGGGACAATATCAGCAGCCTTTCTTAAACCTGAAAGGGTGCTGTGTTGAGCTGGCACAGCGCAACTCTCAGGCCTCAGTCCCTTTTATGATCTCCAGCCTGGGCTACGGTTTTCTGTGGAATAACCCGGCGATTGGTGAAGCCAGTTTTGCCCGCAACGTCACCCGATGGACTTCTCAGGCGGCCACCTGCATCGACTACTGGATAACCGCTGGCCCGTCACCCGCGGATATCCTGCGCAGCTACACCCGCGTGACGGGGACGCCGCCGGAAATGCCGGAATATGCGCTGGGCTTATGGCAATCAAAACTGCGTTACCGCACGCAGGAAGAACTGCTCAATGTCGCGCGGGAATATCAGCGAAGAGGGATCCCGTTATCGGTTATTGTCGCGGATTTTTTCCACTGGCCGGTACAGGGCGACTGGAAATTTGACAGCCGCGAGTGGCCCGACCCGCAGGCCATGACCGAAGAGCTGAAGGCGATGGGGACCGAGCTGATGGTATCGGTCTGGCCGACGGTAGATTACCGCTCGGAAAATTATGCCGAAATGAACGAAAAAGGCTATCTGGTCAATACCCTGAAGGGGTTGAATATCAACTTTGATTTCCTCGGTAATTCACGTTTTATCGACGTGACGCATCCGGGAGCCAGAAAATTCATCTGGGAAAAATGCCGGGAAAATTATTTCCGTAAGGGTGTCCGCCTGTTCTGGCTCGACGAAGCGGAGCCAGAGTACGGCGTTTACGACTTCGATAATTTTCGCTACCACATCGGCAATACCCTCGAAAAAGGGAATATTTACCCGCTGCACTACACCCAGGCCTTCTATGACGGCCTGATCGAAGAAAACGAAGCTCATCCCGTTAGTCTGGTGCGCTGCGCCTGGGCGGGAAGCCAGCGCTACGGCGCGCTGGTGTGGTCAGGTGATATTCATTCGTCGTGGGAATCGATGCGCAACCAGCTTTGCGCCGGCCTGAGTATGGGCATGGCCGGGATCGCCTGGTGGACCACCGACATTGGCGGGTTCCATGGCGGAAATGTCGATGACCCGGATTTTCATGAGCTTCTCATTCGTTGGTTCCAGTGGGCGGTATTCAGCCCGGTCTTACGCATGCACGGGCATCGCGATCCGATCGCCGAGCCAGAAATCCCATATCGTGACGGCATTCCTCAATGCAACACCGGAGCTGGTAATGAACTCTGGAGCTTCGGTGAAAAAACCTGCGAAATCCTCACTCGTTTTAGTCAGTTACGCCTGGCATTGCAGCCATATATCAAAACCCTGATGCATCAGGCGCATCTCACGGGGGAGCCGCTTATGCGTCCGATGTTCTATCACTACAGCGCGCAGCCTCAGAGCTGGGAGTTGGACGATCAGTATCTGTTTGGTGCCGACATCCTGGTGGCGCCGGTGATGTCAGCAAAACAGCAACATCGCCGGGTGTGGCTCCCAGAAGGAGAGATGTGGATGGATATGAACACCAAAGAGGCCGTGGCGGGAGGCCGTTTTATCTCGGTGCCGACGCCGCTGAACAGTATTCCGGTGTTCATCAAAATGAACAGCCCGGTTCAGGAATGCCTTCACTCACTTGTCTGATCTTTGAGGTGCAATATGGCTCATATTACTGATAGTCCGACCGCCGATACGGTAACTCGTGGCGGGGTGTTATTGACCGCCCGTGAAAAAATCAGTTACGGGTTTGGCGACGCTGGTGGAACCATTATCACAGGGTTAATTTCGAATTTTTTGACCTTCTTCTACACCGATATTTTTGGTCTGACGCCAGCCATCGTCGGGACACTGTTTCTGGTCCTTCGCGTGATTGACGCCATTTCCGACCCGTTAATCGGGATGCTTGCAGACCGCAACCGTTCAGCAAAAGGGCAGTTCCGACCCTTTATTTTGTGGACGGCGATACCGCTTGGGCTGATTTTATTTTTAACCTTCACGGTGCCGGATATCGGCATGGGCTGGAAGATACTGTACGCCACTGTGACCTACTTTGGCCTGTCATTGATGTATTCGTTGAACAACGTGCCCTATTGCGCGCTGATTACCAAACTGACCACCAACCCGCAGGAGCTGATCTCCTGTCAGTCTTACCGGTTTGTCCTGTGCGGTATTGCCGGGTTTGCCGTTTCGGTTGGCCTGCCGATCATGGTGTCGTGGTTTGGTCAGGGCGATCAGGCGAAAGGGTATCAGCTGGGGGTAGGGGTACTGGCATTTGCCGCCATTGTGATGTTTTTGCTGTGCTACGGTGGGGTCAAGGAGCGAGTCAATAATCTGAGCGCCCATGCATTTAACCTCAAAGAGAGCCTGCGCAGTATCCGCAAAAATGACCAGCTAATACTGACATTTTTCATGTCCCTGCTGCTGATCAGTATCTTTAATACCAAAGGCGGCGCCGCACTCTATTTTATTACCTATGTACTGCACGGGAATGCGACCTATATCTCTCTGTTTTTTGGTCTGGCGACGCTGGGGGGCGTCACCGGCTCTGTCCTGGTGACCTGTTTTACGCGCCATTTCGAAATCCGCAGTATCTACTTCGCGGTAAACGTTGTGCTCGCGGTGGCGCATTTTTGCGTATGGTTTGTTCCCGCCGGTTATACCACGCTGTGGCTGGTGCTCGTGTTTATTTGCTGTGTGGTGCTGGGCTTTTTGCTGCCGATGCATTTCACGCTGGTGGCCTTCGCGGATAGCTACGGCGAGTGGAAATCAGGAACCCGCACCTCGGGGATGAGTTTTGCGTTTAACCTGTTTTTTGTGAAACTCGCCTGGGCCGTTGCCGGCGTTATTATCAGCGTTACGCTAAGCGTGATTGCCTATCAGGCGGGTCCAGAAAACCAGACACCACTTACCCTGGGCGGGATCACGCTGCTTTCCACCGTGATTCCGGGGATACTGCATCTGCTGCTGGCTGTGGTGGTCTATTTTTTCCGGATTGATAATGCCATGGAAGCCAAAATGCGCCGTGAAATAACCGCCAGAGTCTGATGCGGGGGACAAACCGCAAAGAAGGAAAAAATACGTTTTTTCCTTCTTTGCCAGCCATCACCTGTTACCACATCAAATCATCAGGAATTTTAAAATCAGCGTACGGATCGTCTTCGTCCTGCGCTTCCTGAGTCAGGTCGCTATTGAACACAATGCTGCTGGCGTCACGCTGGGCAATCTTATCGGCCACGCTGGCAGGGATAATCGCGTATACGTTATCGCCATTGGCGTCAGTGGTCAGGCGCGCGATAGCAAGCCGGCCATTGGTGAGCTGCGCCTGGGTCAGCTTGTCCACCGTCATCTGCTTGATTAAGTTACCGTCGGTGAAGTTAAACGTAATATTGCCCTTTGAAATGGTGATGCGGTTCATTTCAATAAGCTGTTTTACCTGCGCTTTATACTCTTTTGATAACGTCGCCTGCTTTTGTTGTTCACTCAGCAGCTTGTCGCGTTCCTGCTGCGACTGCTTATTTTCAGCGACCGCCGCACGGGCCTCACGGGCCTGAACGCGTGATTTCTTCGCCGTTCTCTGGACCTTAGCCGCCTTCTTACTGGTGACTAATCCCGCTTTGAGCATCTGTTCTTGTAAAGTAAGTTTTGTCATCGTCGTTTCTGAACCCGTTGAATAATGCAGGGGATTATACCTGCAATTTTGACGACTGTAACAGGTTCCAGCCCACGAACCTGCATGGTGGCTGCCTGCCAGGCCTGTCGATCGCGTCCATATCCCTGGAGGACAGGATGGTGCAAAATTGCGCATGCACAGCGATAATTGTTATCGCGATCATATTTTTCCATTTTGGCGAGCATAAATAAGAAGGCCTTAAGGTTATTTTAATCTTTCCTTTTTCTTATTTTGAAATAAAGCATTTTCAGATAATCAAATTATTAAGCGCGGTATATTTAACTGTTTTCTTTTTATGGGAATTGTTTTCATTATCATTCCCATTTCGCTGTGTTTTAATCCTTTTCGGCCAGGCTATCGGCGGCCATTTATTCAAACATACTAAGGATTAGCATATGAATTTTCGCCTGTCGTCCTACTGTTCCGTCGCGCTTGTCGCCTCATCGTTATACCTTGCCCCTCAGGCCATGGCGGCTGACAACGCTGAAGGCATCGTGGTGTATAACGCCCAGCATGAAAACCTGGTCAAGTCGTGGGTGGATGGTTTCACCAAAGAAACCGGCATCAAAGTGACCCTGCGTAACGGTGGCGACAGCGAGCTTGGGAATCAGCTGGTGCAGGAAGGGAGCGCGTCGCCAGCCGATGTTTTCCTGACGGAAAACTCCCCGTCGATGGTGCTGGTCGATAACGCGAAATTGTTTGCTCCACTTGATGCCGACACCTTAAAACAGGTCGCGCCAGAATATCGTCCTGCCCACGGCCGCTGGATTGGTATCGCGGCACGCAGTACCGTTTTTGTCTATAACCCGGAAAAAATCAGCGAGTCTCAGCTGCCTCATTCGCTGATGGATCTGGCGAAACCGGAATGGAAAGGGCGCTGGGCTGCATCCCCGTCAGGTGCCGACTTCCAGGCTATCGTCAGCGCGATGCTCGCGCTGAAAGGCGAGCAAGCCACGCTCGACTGGCTCAAAGCGATGAAAGCGAATTTCGTGGCCTATAAAGGCAACAGCACGGTCATGAAAGCCGTCAACGCCGGGCAGATTGATGGTGGCGTGATCTACCACTATTACCGCTTTGTCGATCAGGCAAAAACCGGTGAAAACAGCAAAAACACCAAGCTGTATTACTTCAAACATCAGGATCCGGGCGCCTTTGTCAGCATCTCCGGCGGTGGTGTCCTGGCGTCCAGTAAACATAAAGAGCAGGCGCAGGCCTTTATTAAATGGATCACCGGTAAGCAGGGTCAGGATGAGCTGAGAACCAACAACGCATTTGAATATGCCGTGGGCGTAAATGCCGCATCGAATCCGAAACTGACGCCGCTGAACGAACTGGATGCGCCGAAAGTTGAACCTTCTTCGCTGAACAGTAAAAAAGTTATCGACCTGATGACGCAAGCTGGCCTGCTGTGATCCCCCGGTGAAGTGAATACCTTATGTCTGGTCTGAGTCTTACACTCGGAAATAAAGTTCGACGCCTGCCTGAGCGCAGGCGTCCTGCGTTTCCGATGGTTGCATTAGCGATCCTGATTTCATTGTTGTCGCTCCTGCCGTTAGGTTTTGTTATCGCCGTGGGCATGGATACCGGCTGGGACACCATCAAGGCGCTGGTCTTTCGCCCGCGCGTGGGGGAGCTGCTCGGCAATACGCTGTGGCTGAGTGTCTTAACCGTCCCGACCTGCATTGCGCTTGGCGTCACGCTGGCCTGGCTGACCGAACGCACGACCCTGGCAGGGCGGCAGATATGGTCGGCGCTGGCGGTGGCTCCGCTGGCGATCCCGGCGTTTGTCCAGAGCTACGCCTGGATCAGCGCGGTGCCGTCACTGCATGGTCTTTCCTCCGGCGTGTTCCTCTCGGTGCTGGCCTACTACCCATTTATCTATATGCCGGTGGCGGCGGTGCTTCGCCGTCTGGACCCGACGCTGGAAGATGTCGCGGCCTCGCTGGGCACGCCGCCGTGGAAGGTCTTTTTCCGGGTGGTATTACCCCAGCTTAAACTGGCGATTTGCGGCGGCGCGCTGCTGGTGGCGCTGCATCTGCTGGCGGAATACGGCCTCTACGCAATGATCCGCTTCGATACCTTTACGACCGCGATTTATGACCAGTTCCAGTCCACCTTCAGCGGTCCGGCGGCGAATATGCTGGCCGGCGTGCTGGCGCTGTGCTGCCTGGCTTTTTTAATGCTGGAGAGTGCCGCCAGAGGAAAAGCGCGTTATGCCCGGATTGGCGCCGGGGCAGCGCGGGAGCAGAAACGCAAAAAACTGAACCTGGCGACCGCCGTTGCCGCCCAGGCGCTGCTGCTGGCACTGGTCCTGCTGGCGCTCGGCGTACCGCTGATCGTGCTGGGGCGCTGGCTGTGGCTGGGAGGCATGGCTAACTGGATGAACGCCGACCTGTGGTCTTCCTTCCGCCAGACGCTGATGCTCGGCGCCAGCGGGGCGCTCCTGACCACCGCCTGCGGGATCCCGATTGCCTGGCTGGGGATCCGCTATCCACGCCGGATATTTCGTCTGCTGGAAGGCTGCAATTACCTGACCAGCTCGCTACCCGGCATTGTCACCGCCCTGGCGCTGGTGACCATCACTATCCACTACGCGCGGCCGATCTATCAAACCGAAGTCACGCTGTTTCTGGCCTACCTGCTGATGTTCATGCCCCGGGCGCTGATTAACCTCCGTGCCGGGATCGCCCAGGCGCCGGTGGAGCTGGAAAATGTGGCGCGCAGCCTTGGAAGAAGTCCCGCCCGGGCGCTATGGAGCATCACGCTGCGTCTCGCCGCGCCGGGAGCGACGGCCGGGGCGGCGTTGGTATTCCTCGGGGTCAGTAACGAACTGACCGCCACGCTGCTGCTTTCCCCGCTGGGAACCCGCACGCTCTCCACCGGGTTTTGGGCGTTAACCAGCGAGATCGATTATGTCGCGGCGGCACCCTATGCCCTGCTGATGATTGCGATTTCGCTGCCGTTGACCGCTCTCCTTTATCACCAGTCGAAAAAAATGGCAGGTCTGTAACATGCTGGAATTAACCGCTGTCTCAAAATCTTTTGCCGATGCGCAAGTGCTGGATAACCTTTTCCTGACGGTGGCCGGCGGAAGCCGCACCGCCATCGTGGGCCCTTCGGGATCTGGAAAAACCACGCTACTGCGGATCCTGGCTGGGTTTGAAACACCTGATTCCGGGCGCATCGTGATGCAGGGGCGAACGCTCTCTGGCGACGGGGTCTTTGTTCCCGCTCATCAGCGCGGGATCGGGTTTGTGCCGCAGGAAGGGGCGCTGTTTCCTCATCTTAATGTCGCGGACAACATTGCCTGGGGACTGGACTGCAGCCGGCAGGAAAAACGCCGTCGGGTGGCGGCCCTGATGGAGATGGTGTCGTTGGACGCCCAGCTGGCAACCCACTGGCCGCATCACATCTCCGGCGGTCAGCAGCAGCGCGTTGCGTTGGCCCGGGCGCTGGCGCAGCAGCCATCGCTGATGTTGTTGGATGAACCTTTTTCCGCGCTGGATACCGGACTGCGCGCCACCACCCGTAAGGCGACGGCGGATTTACTCGCCGAGGCGGGCGTCGCCGCGATCCTGGTGACGCACGATCAGAATGAAGCCCTGTCGTTTGCCAGCCAGGTTGCGGTGATGCGCCAGGGGCGCTTTACCCAGGTTGGCAGCCCGTTTGAGGTCTATTCCCGGCCCGCCGATGAAGCCACCGCGCTGTTTCTCGGCGATGCGGTGATCCTGCCGGCGGCGCTTTACAACGGGCGGGCGCAGTGCGTCATTGGTGAACTGCGTACCGATAATGAGATGGCCAGAGGGGCGGGGCGAGTCATGCTACGTCCGGAACAGCTGGTGATGACGCCTTGCCAGATGAATGAAAGCGACATCCGCATTCTCGACGTCGATTTTTCCGGACAGCTGTCGATCCTGACGCTGGCGGTTGCGCAGCAGTCTGAGACGCTACAGTTGAAAACCGTCAGTCGTGCCGAATGGATACCGGGCTGCCGGGTACGAATCGAGGTCACCGGTAAAGGACGGGTATTCATAAACGAATAGCGTTAGGATTTTTCTTAGGTTAATTATTCTGCCGATGCTCATCGGGTAAATGATTGATATTGTTTTATGTCGCAATAGCGCCGAAAGGCGCTATTTATGAATTAAAAAGCGCGATTCTCATCCTGTGGCAGGGCGTCTGTGACAGGCGCCACCGCTTGAGTTCCCTGAGGGGATAGATTATCGTGAGGAACCGGCCATTCATTCGCCGCCCAGTCCGTCCGGACTGCTGAATATACCCTAAATAATTCGTCAGATAAGTGACCGGGGGAAACGGGAGTAGCCAACACCCAGGCAACTTGAAGTATGACGGGTATAACAACAAAACCAATAAGACAATACTCATTTGCCCTCATAACTGAGGGGCGTGATGCTATGACACACAATAAATAGTCTAATGGAACAGGCTCTACTGTAGAGGTTTATATGTGGACTGTAATTGGCATTTTTTTAGTCCTCGCGTTTATCGGTAATTTAATCAAGAAAAAAGAACCGCCAGCTACTAAATCAGGTAGCCGGACGGCAGAACCGATCGTTGATGTTGAAAAGAGAAAAGCCCATAGTCGCCAGCTTGAACGCGTCATACCGCCGGTCGCGCCGCCGTCACTGTTTGATAATCGCCCCCGGGAACCGCAGTCGTCACGCCCGTTAATCAGCGGCGTTAATCATGCCGCCCCCTGTATTACGATGACCGACGCGTTGAATATGATTATGCATATCAACGGCTTTAAAGAATATATGCTCACGCGCTATGCAATAACCGGCGATACCCATCTGGCGCCAGCCTATACCTCGGATCTGCATAATGAATTTATGCAGCAGGTGGCGAATAAACCATTTTATGCGATTCAGGCGTTTAACTGGGCGAGGGCGATTGATTTCAGCGGGGTGAAACGGCGGAATATTGCCGCGCTTTATCACTTTAGTCATCTGACGAATCTGAAAAATATATTTCAGTCAGGAATAATGACCCGACAGCAGCTTGATGAAGGGCAAAATAGTTTTCATTATAACGACGAATTACGGCTGGAAGGGATGCGCAATTCTATTTCCCTGTCGTTAGGTCAGGTGAATAAAAAAATGCTCTACAAATATTCCCAGGCGCTGCGGGATCATGACTGGGTTATCCTGAAAATCAAAAAAGAGTTAATTAGCGGACCAACCCAACCCTCTTTCGATCATCAGACATTGCTTAACCAAACCGTTTTTTGCCACAGTAATGCGGCTTCAAGCGGGGTGAGGTCGATAAGCGTGGAGCAGCGTCAGAAACATCAGGCCTTTCAGGCGATGTTTAGCAGCAACACTAATGAAGATTCTGGCGATCGGCCCTATGATATTCAGGCGGAAATTTTGTATTGTGGGGCGATCCCGGTGTGGTTTATTAGCGAGGTTATTTTCTACTCTGCTGAGAATGTTCCCTCATGGTTACGCGATTGTCCGGTGAAGATCGTGGTTGACCCTTCCCATTTTGCTTTTTAGGTGACTTTATGGCCGTGCGCCCCGTATTTATCCCGACCTCAACAGGGGCGGCTCTGGTGGAGATCGTCAATGTGGATTTCAGCTGGTCGCCAGGCCTTGCGGTCAGCCAAAAACAAAAGTCCATCGCCGCGCTGCATGAAGGCTATCGCGTGGACCACCCGGAGGCCAGAATCCTTGAGGTCTCCAGCAAATCGCCAGAGACGCTGGGCGTGCAGCTCAGCGCCTTTAACATGGGTGTCCAAAGCAACGGCGGGCAGTTTATCAGCGTCGAATCGCTGTTCCAGTCATCAAAAGTGTTTACCGATAACGGGCCGTTTCGCGAGCTGATGCGCCTGTCGCCGAAAGAGGCCAAGCGCGCGGAAGTGCTAAAAACATCGGGCCGGCTGGACCACTTTTCATTTCAGCCGAATGAAGCGCGCGAGGCTATCATCTGGCCGTTAGAGCCGAAAACTGCTTTTTACGACTGGCTGTATCTCAACGCGCTACAGCATTCCCCCTGCAAAGAACAGGTGCTGGACTACACGGCTTTTACCGATATCGAATTTAATCCCGAGAAGTCGGTGAACTGCCAGGCCTATTCCGTCGCGCTCTGGTGTGCGCTGCGTCAACGCAAGATGTTGGCCACCACGATCCCGGCGCGCGATGCGTTTATCGAACTGCTCGAACAGTTCACGATCTACAACACCAGCGACGGCGATCTGCGCAATATGCGTCTTTTCTAAGACCGGGAGAGATTATGGTAAGGCGACTACCCGCCGGCGACAGCAACCTGCCGGCACCGACCGCGACGGATACCTTTGCCGACATCCCCGATGAACGCAAACGGGCGATCCGTGACGAGGTGATGCAGGACTACTTTGAACGCATGGCGGCGGTGAAAAAACAGCTGGATGCCATGACCGTGGCGCAGCGCGAGATGTTCAACCGCAGCCTGGCGGAAAACCTGGCGTTAGTGGTGAAAGGAGATGCCGCCAATGAGTGAAAATAAAATTCTGGCCGCCGTGGCCGAATCACTTAAGCAGACGCACAACGCGGTCAATCAGGCTAACAATGCCCTCGGGGTCATCGCCCGGGAGTTTCTGTATCGCTCGATGCTGGAACGAGAACTGTCGTCCGAGCTGATTGCGATGGAAGCGGCCATGAAAGGGGTGCAGGAGAGCATTCGCCGTCAGCAGGAACTGGATGCGACCCTGGCGAAAATGGACCCCAAAAGCCGCATTGATTATAAAGCCCTCCTCGAAGAGAACCGGGCCAGAATCGAAGCGCTGCTGAATGATAAACTGCCCCGCAGGTGAGCTGCGCGATGAACCAAAAAAAAGCCAGCCAATTCCTGGCTGGCAAATACTCGGATATACCCGTCATAGTTCAAGCTGCATATGCGTTGGCTACACCCGCTCACCCCAGTCACTTACTTCAGTAAGCTCCTGGGGACTCACGGCTTTGCCGCCTTTATGCAACCTGAATTATTTAGGGTGCAGATACACATTTATGTTTGATGTTCAGCGTTGTGCCTGAACACCTTTCTGGATACTGCGGCACGCACGGCAATATCCAGAAAGCTGGTCAGTGTGGCGGCATTGCCGCCGTTATTCTTCGGGCAGCAGCTTTTTACAGTGGTAAATAAAGGCGCTGGAACGCTGAGTCAGTGCCTCAATCTCCCGCGGTTTCATGCCATTGCGTAAATAGGCAATGATCAATTCCCGGTCGGCCGCAACATGAGCCCGGCAGTTATAGCGCGAGGCCGCTTGCTGGTCTTTTTTCCGCTGCAATAAGGCGACGATCTCCTGCTGCTTTTGCCTGGCCTGGCGGGCGACCTCGTGGTCATCGCATCGCGCCATGTCGGCCCACAACGCCAGCGCGCGCCGTAATAATCCCTGTTCCTGCAGGCGCTGAGCCTGAACCTGCATCTCTTGTGCTCTACTTATCATCATGATGACACCGGCCTGTGTAGTGAGGGTTAATTTGTCATACAAATATGATGGTAACAGAATTAGAAATGAAATGAATAATTTTTATGTTAATCATGAATAGATGGAATGTTTTTGCAGGGCGTTGATTTTACGTGGGTTGATACGCAGGTCGGGCGCTGCCTGGCGCACATTCTGCGGTGTCATCAGGCAGCGGGGGAGCAGGGGCGGTAACGTCGGTTATAAATCAATCACTAAATTTGCCGAGCGGCTGCGGGAGCAGCACAGGGCGATATGCTGCGCGCTGGCGGATTTCTCCGCGTCTGACTGCACCGTATCGCGATGATCGGCCTGGCCCGCCACCACCGGCGTCAGGCAGGCGCCGCACAGGCCCATCTCGCACGAAAGCGGGACGGCCACGCCGTTGTCCTGCAATACCTGGGCGATAGTTTTATGGCCCGGCACTGGCCATGTTTCCCCGGAGGAGGCCAGAGTGATGGTGAAAGTATCGTCGCCGTCGGCTCCGGTGACGGGCGTTGGCGGCTGGAAGGCTTCGCTGTGGATCTGCGCCTCGGGCCAGTTTTTTTCCGTCGCACACTGGCGGGCGGCTGCCATAAAGCCCGCCGGGCCACAGAGATACAGATGGTGGTCGGCGTGGCCTTCGCCGAGGGTACAGCTGAGTCCGGTGCGCGGGCTGCCTCCCTCGTCTGAGCAGTGGATCGTGCAGCGTTCATCGCCGAAAGTCGCCATCATTTCCGTCGTAAATGCCGCATGATCGCGACTTTTCACAAAGTAATGCAGTGCAAAAGGGATACCCGCCGCGTGCAGATGCAGCGCCATGGTATACAGCGGGGTGATGCCAATCCCCGCCGCCAGCAGCGTCACCCGGCCCGCGGGCTGCAGGGCAAACAGGTTACGCGGCGGCGAGATCAGCAGCGTCTGGCCCGGACGCAGCGTCTCATGGATATAGCGCGACCCACCGCGAGAGGCGCGATCCTGCGCCACGCAGATCAGATAGCTGTCGCATACGCCATCGTTATGCGCACCGGTCAGCGAGTACTGGCGGATTATCCCGCAGGGCAGATGCACATCGATATGCGCCCCAGGCTGCCAGCCGGGAAGCGGCTGGCGGTTCTGCGCCACCAGCCTGATGGCGAGGCTTTTATCCCCCTGGCGCCACAGGCCATCCACCACCATCTTCAGGACGTCACTCATGATGCTCCTCCACTTACACCAGGAAAAACTCACCAAAGCCCATTTTCTTCAGGCCGCGGCGATAGGCGATGGAACTGCGATCGGCAGGAATATGCGCCTCCAGCGTCAGGTCCAGCGGCAGCCTTTCCGGGCGCTGGGTTTCGACCATCAGTCGGTCTTCCTCGAACACCCGCAGGTTGAAGGCATGGACATCGGCGACCGGCACGTGCAGGTCAAAATTGCGCGCAATCGGCGCAAACATCCGGGTTACCCGCGACGATACCGGCGAGGCGGCATTCATGATCACCAGCCGGGCATCGCCGGGGAAGTGGATCGTCAGGGTGGCGGTAAACGGCAGGTGCATTTCGAAATGGCGTAGCCACTGGAAGCCATCCGGTGCGCGAAACTCAGAGCTGGCCGGGTAGTTACCGACGGAACTCCAGTAATCGGCAATAAAGCCAAACGGCGTCTCCTGCGGGTTGTAGGTCGGCACCACCTGATTATCCGGGTCCGCAAAGGTGTCGGTGTGGATCCAGGCGAAGTGGGCGACGTCAAGAAACCCCTCGACCTGACGCCCGGCGAAGCCATTGACCTCAAAAGCCGGGCAGGTGATCTGCTGAAAGCCTTCGTCGTGCCAGTGGGGCATCGTCGGCAGCGGCATCGGGTTTTCCGGGTCGAAGGCCAGGCAGGTCCAGATAAGGCCGTAGCGCTCTTCCACCGCGTAGCTGGTGAGATGGAGCTTGGCCGGGATCGGCTGGTCGGGGCTGGAAGGAATGCGGTTGCAGCGCCCGTCTTCGCCAAAGCGCAGACCGTGGTAGGGGCAGACAATCCCTTCCTCATCATGGAAGCCGAGGGTCAGCGGCACGCCGCGGTGCGGACAGACGTCGCGAGCCACCACGACCTGGCCCTTGATGCGATAGATAACCAACTGTTCGTCCAGCAGGATGGCTTTTACCGGCGCGGCGCCAATATCCTCGGCGCGGGCCACCGGATGCCAGCAGCGGGCGAGGCGCAGCCAGTCTTGCGGGTCAAACGTGCAATGGGCGGGTGGGGTCGGCGTGGGTCTGTTCATGGTTGTCCTTCCTGCTCACAAAAATAGAATTGTTTAATTGTTGTGAGTTAATTGTTGTCATATTAGGGTGTTGACATCCATCAGCATTAATTCACTAATGCGTTGCAAAAAAGTGTACAGGTGAGGCATGAGTCCATTTTCGCGGTTTGCACTCTATTTTGCCGAGGTGGCCCGCAGCGGTAGCCTGCGGCGGGCGGCTGAAAAATTGCACATCTCGGCATCGGCGATTAATCGCCAGATCCTGCAGGCGGAGGAGGCCTTCGGCACCCCGTTATTTGAGCGCCTGCCGGAAGGGCTGCGGATGACCACCGCCGGCGAACTGCTGTATGACAACCTGCTGCGCTGGCAAAAAGAGTTTCGCCTGACCCGGCAAAAGTTTGATGAACTACAGGGGCTGAAGCGCGGCACCGTCAGCGTCGGCATGGTACAGGCGCTGGCCGAGGGGAGCTTTGCCGCGGCGCTGGCCGATATCATCAGCAACTGGGAGTGGCTGGAGCTGGTGCTGCAGGTGGCCGACAGCCATACGGTCAGCGAGAAGGTGCGCCAGGCCGACCTCGATTTTGGCCTGATTCTGGATCCGGAAGGGCAGGCGGGGCTCAGCGTTCTGGCGTTTGTTGAACTGGAGATGGGGGTTGTGATGCGCCCGGACCATCCGCTGGCCGGGGCGGAGGCGCTGTCGTTAGGCGAGCTCAGCCAGGAGCGCCATATCGTGCCCGGCGCGCCGCTGATCGTGCACGAACGCGTCGGGATGCTGTATCGCCACTACGATTTTATTCCGGCGAACGGCATCAGCTGTAACGACATCCGGTTGATCAAGTCGCTGGTGCTTAAAGGCAGCGGGGTGACGGTGCTGAGCCGGCTGGATGTGCTGGACGAGGTGAGAAACGGCCAGCTGACGTTTATTCCGCTGCGCAATAAGCTGCTGCGTCCCCTGACGCTGGCGCTGTGTTCGGCGCCATCGCGCCAGCTGTCGCGTCCGGCACAAATGGCGATTCAAAAATTGACGGCGGTGATGGAGGAGATGCAGAGCGTCTAGCCCAGCGGGCCGCCCTGAATGGTGTCGCACAGACCGTTGATGATCCGCTCGCCGGTCTCCTCTTTCAGCTCCTGATACCACGCCTGGGTCAGGGCCATATCTTTGCCGTGGGTGATATCGCAGCGTTTGCGTGCTTTCAGCACCAGGTCGCGCACCCGCTCGCAGCGCAGGGCTTCGTACTGCTGAAGCGCCACGGTAATATCCTGGTGCGTGCGGAACATGTCGCCAAGCACCACCGCGTCCTCCATCGCCGCGCAGCCGCCCTGACCAATATCCGGCGTGGTGCTGTGAGCGGCATCGCCGAGCAGCGCCACCTTGCCGTGCACCAGGCGGTCGAAAGGCTCAATATCATGGATTTCAATGCGGTTGGTGGTGTGCGGATCCAGCGCCGCAATCAGCCGCTGCACCGGCGGCGCCCAGCCGTCGAAGTAGCGGGAGAGATCGCCGCGCAGGGTGTCGCGATCTTCCGCCAGACCCAGCGGCAGCGGCACATCAAAGAAGAAATAGAAGCGGCCGTTTGCCACCGGCATCAACGACACGCGTTTGCCTTCGCCGACGAAGGTGGTCCACTGGTTGGCCGGGGCAATCTGCTCATCGATCGTCACCAGGCCATTCCAGTTCACATAGCCGGCATAGCGGCGCTCGGGGGTATAGCCCAGTACGTACGGACGCAGCGCCGAGTGGCTGCCATCGGCGGCAATAAGGAAATCGCCGTGGGCTGTGGTGCCGTCGGTAAACCAGACCGTCACCCCGCTGGCGTCTTCCTCAGCCCGGACAACCCGTTTCCCGAACTGCACGGCGTCGCGCCCCCAGAAGTCGAGCATCTCCCCTTGCAGTTCGCTGCGGGCGATCGGGCTGGGGCGACCGCCGGTGCGCTCCACCAGCGGCGCAAGGCTAAAGCGCGTCAGGGTTTCGCCGTCGCGACTGGCGTTATAGGCTAAATAGTGCATCGGACCGCCGTAGGTATCGATGATGCCCCCCATGCCCAGGCTTTGCATACACTTCACGCCGTTGGGCCAGATAGAGATCGCCGCCCCGACCGGTTTAATCTCTTTGACCGCTTCAAACACCTCGCACTCAATTCCCGCGTTCTTCAGCGCGACGGCCGCGCTCAGGCCGCCAATACCGGCGCCGATGACTAATGCTTTCATGCTCTTCTCCATTTATTGCGTCGTAAAGGAGGTGAGCAAATTGCGTACCAGCTTGACGAACCCGCGCGGGCGGGGGCAGAGAAGGGATTGACCCAGCCAGTGCACTTCGCTGGTGCGTTCTTGCGTGGCAATTGCCATTTTATGAATCAAAAATTTCTGATTGTCGCTGACGGTATCGAATGTTTCATTGTCAGCCACGGTTGCGCGAACGAATATTGCGCTATATTTATCGCTATGGTGTTGATAATTTGAATGTAATGCCGTGCAGGAAGCTGAGCGGCGGCGAGGGCGCGACTCTGGCCTGCTTTGTGCACTGTGCAGACGGCGTTTTAAACAATCCGCTGGAATGGTCATGTCCGATAATAATAATGACCGCTCGCTGTGGCGGCGGTTAAGGAGTCACGATGATTGCGCTTCACCATTTTAATCAACTTTCGCCGCAGGACGCCGGGAGCCTGCTGGCGCCCTGCGTCGCACTCGACGCCTGGGTGACGGCGCTGGTACAGGCCCGACCCTATGCCGATCTCCCGGCGCTGCTGGCGATGGCCGAACAGCAGGCCGCGCAGTGGGGGGAAGCGGAACTGGACCAGGCGCTGAGCGCCCATCCGCGCATCGGCGAGAAGCCTGCCGGGGAGCGCGCACATGCCGCGCTGTCCCGCCAGGAGCAGGCGGCGGTGAACGACAAGGACGCCACGCTGGCCGAGGCCTTGAAAGCCGGAAATGCCCGCTATGAAGCGCGCTTCGGTCGGGTCTTCCTGATCCGCGCGAAGGGCCGCAGCGGCGAGGCGATCCTGCAGGCGCTCACGCAGCGCCTGACCCACAGCGAGGCAGAGGAAGTGCAGGTTGCGCTGGCGCAGCTGCGTGAGATTACGCTCTTAAGACTGACGGGAGTCATCGGCGAATGAATACGTTAAGTACCCATATTCTGGATATTTCTACCGGACAACCGGCCCAAGGGGTGGCGGTGCATCTGATGCTCGGCGGGCAATCTATTGCCAGCGGGATAACCGACGAAAATGGCCGCATTGCGACGCTGGCCCCCGGCATGCTGGTGGCCGGGCGTTATCGGCTGGTGGCGGAAATCGGCGACTGGTTTACCCACAGCGGTCGGGAAACGTTGTATCTGCGGGCGCAGATTGACTTTGCGATTAGCGCCGGGTCGGACACGCATTTCCATTTACCGTTCGTGATTGCCCCGGGCGGTTGGTCCACCTACCGGGGAAGTTAAACCCGCGCGGCCCGGCAGCGCTGCCGGGCTGGCTATCTCCTTACGTCTCGCTGCGCCAGACGCACTCGCCATTGACCCAGGTCTGGCGAATATTGCGTTCATCGCCCAGCGTCATCAGCACGAACAGCCGTTCGTAAATATCCTGGCAGCGGGACATTCGCAGCCGCTGCAGCGGGGTCACCGTCAGGTCGATCGCCACAAAATCCGCCTCTTTGCCCGGCTGGAAGTTGCCAATCTTGTCGTCGAGACGCAGCGCCCGGGCGCCTCCCAGCGTCGCGTGGTAAAAGGCTTCACACGAACGCAGGCGATAGCTTTGCAGCTGCGCCACTTTGTAGGCCTCGCCCAGGGTACGCAGCATGCTGAAGGTGGTGCCGGCGCCCACGTCGCTGCCGATGCCGATACGCACCTTGTGCTGCCAGCTGGCGGGTAAGCGGAACAGGCCGCTGCCGAGAAACAGGTTGGAGGTCGGGCAAAAGGCCACCGCCGAGCCGGTGTCGTGCAGGCACTGCCACTCTTTTTCCGCCAGATGGATCCCGTGAGCAAAGACGCTGCGCTCACCGGTCAGGCCGTAGTGATGGTAGACGTCCAGATAGTGCTCGTGCTCCGGCCACAGGCTGTTCACCCATGCCACTTCCGTGAGGTTTTCGCTGAGGTGGGTATGCAGCCAGGTATCCGGGAACTCCTCGCGCAGCTGCTGAACCGCCGCCAGCAGCTCCGGGGTTGAGGTTGGCGCAAAGCGCGGGGTGATGGCGTAACCGAGGCGGCCGCGATGGTGCCAGCGCTGGATCAGCTCGCGGGTTTGCCGGTAGCTCTGCTCTGCCGTTTCGCTCAGATAATCTGGCGTATGGCGGTCCATCATCACTTTCCCGGCCAGCAGGCGCATATTCAGCCGCAGGGCTTCAGTAAACAGCGCATCGACCGATTCAGGATGCAGCGTACAAAACACCAGCGCGGTGGTGGTGCCGTGGCTCAGCAGCTGGTTGATAAAAAACTGCGCGATGTCGGCGGCGTACTCCTCGTCGCTGAACTGGCTCTCGACCGGGAAGGTGTAGGTGGTCAGCCACTCCAGCAGCTGTTCGCCAAACGCGCCAATCATCTCGGTTTGCGGGTAGTGCACGTGGGCATCGACAAAGCCGGGCAGCAGCAGCTGTCCGCGCAGGTCGAGGTAGCCTTTTTGCCCGTCGAGGTGAGCTTCCCCCTCCTGCCAGGGCAGCAGCGCCTGAATTTTGCCCTCGTGGATAAACAGGACACCGTCATCAAGGTAACGCCCATGGCGCGCGATATCGTCGGCGCTGTCGGCGGGGTGGGCGATGTCGAAAAAAGCGCCGCGCACGGCGGAGTGGTATTCAATCATAAAGACAACTTTTCCTTTATCCACAATAGAGGGGCAGGATTGTTGAGCAAAATCGATGCCAGTTTGCTGGTCAGGAAGCGCCGCGGCATACAGCCGCGGCAACGGCGGAGGGTTACTCTTTCTGGGCCAGCGGGCGAGAGGTCAGGTGTGAGGTCACATTTACGCGATCCTCGCGGGCAATCCAGCGATAAGCCGAACCGCTCAGCAGCACGCCGATAAACCAGCTGAAGTTGGCCACTTCATGCAGCGCCGGGATAAAGCTGATCACGAGGCCGATCGCCACGGACGGGAGCAGCGCGGCAATGGCTTTGGGGTTAAAGCCGTTGCGATACCAGTAGCGGCCACTCGGGGTCGCGTTGAACAGATCGTCGACGGAAACCTGCCCGCGTTTGATCAAATAGAAATCGACAATCAGGATGCCGAACAGCGGGCCAATAAACGCCCCTAAGACATCGAGGGTGTAGTGGATAAGCTCCGGCGAGTTGAACAGGTTCCACGGGGTCAGCAGAATCGAGCCGACCGCGGCGATCATCCCCCCGGTGCGGAAGCTGATTTTCTGCGGCGAGCAGTTGGAGAAATCGAACGCCGGGGAGACGAAGTTAGCGACAATATTGATGCCGATAGTGGCGGTAATCATCGTCAGCAGGCCAATGGCCACCGCCAGATCGTTGCCGACGCGGCTGACGGTTTCAATCGGGTCGGTGATCATGCGGCCAAACAGCGACTGGGTGCCGGAGACAATCACCACGGTGACGATCGAAAACAGCAGGAAGTTAAACGGCAGGCCCCAGCGGTTCCCGCGGCGGATCTCGCCCATGCTTTTGCCGTAGCGCGAGAAGTCGCCGAAGTTAAGCAGCGGACCGGAGAAGTAGGAGACCACCAGCGCGGTGGCGGTGATCATCTGCCAGGTCTGCTCCCCGGTGGTCAGCGATTTACTGGCGAGGGTAAAGGAGATCCCGTCAAAACCGGTCTTGTATACAATCCACCCCGCCAGCGCCAGCATCACCACGTAGACCGCCGGCCCGGCGATATCGATAAAGCGCTTGATGGCGCTCATCCCGTGCCAGAACACCATCGCCTGCAGTAGCCACATGGTGGCGAAACAGAGCCAGCCGAGGTGCGACAGGCCAAGGAAGGAGGCCTCGGTTAAGCTCGCCAGGCCAGGCCAGAATTTGAGCATGACCAGCATCAGCGCGTTGGCCGCCAGATAGGTCTGAATGCCGTACCAGGCGAAGGCGATCAGGCCGCGGATCACCGCCGGAATATTGGCGCCAAAGACGCCAAAGGCCTGGCGGCAGATCACCGCATAGGGCACGCCGGCCATCTGGCTTGGCTTAGCCACCAGGTTGGCGCACAGCTGCACAATGCAAATCCCTACCAGCAGGCACAGCAGCACCTGCCAGCTTGCCAGCCCGAGCGTAAAGAAGCTCGCCGCCACGACGTAGCCTCCCATGCTATGGACGTCCGACATCCAGAACGAAAATATGTTGTACCAGCTCCAGTTCTGGTCGCGGGTCGGCGCCAGATCCTCATTACAAAGCCGTGGACTGTAGCCGGCGGTGGAATCAGCGGCCGTATTCTGCTGGGTATGTTGACTGTTTGGCATGAAACCTGCTCCTGTGAATGAAACCCCTGATTAGGGTGTTGAGGATGCTGTTGCAGGATCCAGGCCAGAATAGTTAATTTTGTATACAAGAATTTTATTTCATGTATACGATTAGATATCGAAAGGTAAATTTGGAGCGGGTGAATGCGTAATGAACATCGTCAGCAGGCCGCGGCAGCGCTGCATGACAAGGACGAAACCATCTATCAGTCCCTGATGACCGCAATTGTGGAACATCAGCTACCGCCGGGCAGTAAATTGCCGGAAGAGGCGCTGGCGGAGGTCTTCGGCGTGAGCCGGACCGGGATCCGTAAAGTGCTGCAACGACTCGCTACTGTGCAAATGGTCACCATCACGCCCAAACGTGGTGCACAGGTCGCCAGTCCGACGGTCGAAGAGGCCCAGGCCATCTTCCGTACCCGCATGCTGCTGGAGGTCGCCAACCTGCCGGACGTGATCGCCCACTGCCAGCCGCCGCATCTGGCGGCGCTGGAGGCCATCACGTTGCAGGAGCAGCAGGCGCATGACGTCTACGACGGCCCGGCGGCAATCCGTTACTCCGCCGAGTTTCATATTCAGCTGCAGGCGATTTCCGGCAACCCGGTGCTCACCGAGATGGTGACTCGCCTGAGCCAGCGCTCTTCATTAGCGATCGCCACATGGGGAGCGCCATGGCGCCAGGGGTGTCGGTGCAACGATCACGAGCGGATCATTCAGTTGCTGCGAGAGAAGGCGTTGGCGCCCCTGAGCGACGCGCTAACGCACCATTTTGAACATATTGTCGCCAGCCTGTGCTTTGAGCGCGATGGCGAGTCGCTGCCGGATTTCGCCCGCCTCTTCGCCGGAAATAAGGAGCTGTCATGAGCGCTATGTGTATACAAGTGATTAACCCCAACACTAACGCCGGGATGACGGAAACCATCGCCCGCGCGGCCAGAGCCGTGGCGGCGCCGGGAACCGAAATCCTGGCGGTGTCGTCGCGGGAAGGGGTGCCGTCGATCGAAGGTCACTTTGATGAGGCCATTGCCGCCATCGGCGTGCTGGAACAGATTCAGGCCGGCCGCCAGCAGGGGGTTTCGGGGCACGTTATCGCCTGTTTCGGCGATCCGGGGCTGCTGGCGGCACGCGAACTGGCGCAGGGGCCGGTGATCGGCATTGCCGAAGCGGCGATGCATATGGCGACGCTGGTCGCCACGCGCTTTTCCATCGTCACCACGCTGCCGCGAACGCTGATTATTGCCCGTCACCTGCTGCATCAATATGGTTTTTACGACCGTTGTGCCGGACTGCACGCCATCGACCTGCCGGTCCTGGCGCTGGAGGACGGCAGCGGTCTGGCGCAGGAAAAAGTGCGCCAGCGCTGTATTCAGGCGCTACGGGAAGACGGCTGCGGCGCGATCGTGCTGGGCTGCGGCGGCATGGCGACGCTGGCCCAGGAACTGACGCACGAGCTGCAGGTTCCGGTGATCGACGGCGTCAGCGCGGCGGTGAAGATGGTGGAGTCGCTGGTGTCGTTGGGGCTGTCGACCAGCAAACGGGGCGACCTGGCGTTTCCGGAAGCCAAAACGCTGAGCGGGCCATTTCAGGTATTCAATTCGTTTTAACGGTAAGGGGTGGAGATGACGTTTTCCGATCAGCATTACCCGCGGGATCTGCGGGGTTACGCCGGGCAGCCGCCGCATGCGCAGTGGCCGGGACAGGCACGGATTGCGGTGCAGTTCGTGCTCAATTATGAGGAAGGAGCGGAGAACCATGTGCTGCATGGCGACGCCGGTTCCGAGCAGTTTCTCTCGGATATTATCGGGGCCGCCAGCTATCCCGATCGCCATATGTCGATGGACTCGCTGTACGAGTACGGTAGCCGCGCCGGGTTCTGGCGCATTCACCAGGAGTTCAGCCGTCGCGGGCTGCCGTTGACGGTGTTTGGCGTAGCAATGGCCCTCGCGCGTCACCCCGAGATCGTCGCCGCCATCAAAGCCGCCGATTATGACGTGGTGAGCCACGGCTGGCGCTGGATCCACTACCAGCATATGGATATCGATAGCGAACGCGAGCATCTGCACAAAGCGGTGCATGTGCTGACCGACCTGTTCGGCAAACCACCGACGGGCTGGTATACCGGGCGCGACAGTCCCAACACCCGTCAGCTGGTGGTGGAGCACGGCGGTTTTGCTTATGACAGCGACTATTACGGCGATGATTTGCCGTTCTGGAGCGAGGTGGCCTGCAGCGATGGTTCACGCAAGCCGCACCTGATCGTGCCCTATACCCTCGATGCCAACGATATGCGCTTCGCCACCGCCCAGGGGTTTAATACCGCCGAGCAGTTTTATACCTACCTGAAAGACAGTTTCGATGTGCTGTACGAAGAGGGGGAACAGGCGCCGAAGATGATGTCGGTGGGGATGCATTGCCGCCTGTTGGGCCGACCGGGACGCTTCCGGGCGCTGCAGCGTTTCCTCGATTACGTGCAGCAGCACGATCGGGTGTGGGTGTGCACCCGCCAGCAGATCGCCGATCACTGGCGCGACGTGCACCCGTACCAGCCATAGTCGACAGTTCCCGGGCTACAACATCGCCGTGTAGCCCGGTCAGCGCAGCGCCACCGGGAGCCGTGCCAGCCGATACATTTTCCCGGAGGCGGCGCGTGGCGCCTGTCCGGGCTACGGGGCGACAACATCGGCGTGTAGCCCGGTCAGCGTAGCGCCACCGGGAGCCGTGCCAGCCGATGCGTCTTCCCGGAGGCGGCGCGTGGCGCCTGTCCGGGCTACGGGGCGACAGCATCGCGGCATGTAGCCCGGTCAGCGCAGCGCCACCGGGAACCGTGCCAGCCGACGCATCTTCCCGGAGGCGGCGCATAGCGCCTGTCCGGGCTACGGGGCGACAACATCGCGGCGGG
>NZ_RKHT01000005.1:102772-2204141 GCF_003752615.1 Klebsiella sp. BIGb0399
GGTCAGCGCAGCGCCACCGGGAACCGTGCCAGCCGACGCATCTTCCCGGAGGCGGCGCATAGCGCCTGTCCGGGCTACGGGGCGACAACATCGCGGCGGGTAGCCCGGTCAGCGTAGCGCCACCGGGAGCCGTGCCAGCCGATGCATCTTCCCGGAGGCGGCGCATAGCGCCTGTCCGGGCTACGGGGCGACAGCATCGCGGCGGGTAGCCCGGTCAGCGCAGCGCCACCGGGAACCGTGCCAGCCGACGCATCTTCCCGGAGGCGGCGCATAGCGCCTGTCCGGGCTACGGGGCGACAACATCGCGGCATGTAGCCCGGTCAGCGTAGCGCCACCGGGAGCCGTGCCAGCCGATACATTTTCCCGGAGGCGGCGCGTGGCGCCTGTCCGGGCTACGGGCGACAGCATCGCGGCGGGTAGCCCGGTCAGCGCAGCGCCACCGGGAACCGTGCCAGCCGATGCATCTTCCCGGAGGCGGCGCATGGCGCCTGTCCGGGCTACAGGGCGACAGCATCGCGGCGGGTAGCCCGGTCAGCGTAGCGCCACCGGGAGCCGTGCCAGCCGATACATTTTCCCGGAGGCGGCGCCTGGCACCTGTCCGGGCTACGGGGAGACAACATCGCGGTGGGCGGCGGCATTAACTCATCAGGCTGACCTGGGCGGCGACAATCCGCCAGCCGAAAGGAAAGCGCACCCAGGTTTGCTGCTGGCGGCCGATACGCTCGCTGCCGTCGCGGGTAAACTCGGTGCTGCATACCGCGTAATCCTCGCCGAAGGTCACGATCTCGGTGTGGCGCAATTCACGCTGCAACCCCGCCGACGGGCGCGCGGCGCGAAAGGCGCGGATTTCGTCGATGCCGTAGAGATTCTCCCCGGCCCCCAGGCGCACCGTGCGTTTGTCATGCCAGAACAGCTCATCCAGCACCGCAATATTGTTGCTGACCAGCGCCTCTTCATAACGATAAAACGCCGCCGTGACCTCGGCCAGCACCAGCGGGCGGTTAATATTATCCTGATTCATCATGCTGCTATCTCCGCAGGATAGGCCTCGGTAAGGCCCATCGCTTCCAGAACATGTGCCGCGCGCAGGCAGGCCTGCTCATTAAACGGCGCGGCAATCAACTGCACGCCAATGGGCTGCCCGCTGGCCGTGCGCAACGGCACCGTCACCACCGGCAGGCCGAGGAACGAAATCGGCTGGGTGAGCATGCCCATACTGGCGCGCACCGGCAGCGACTGGCCATTGATCGCCATGGTTTGCTGACCGATCAGGGTTGCGCTGCATGGGGTTGCCGGGGCGATGAGCACCTCGGCGTGATCGAACAGCGCGGCCATCGCCTCCCGGGCATGACGACGAAAACGCTGCGCCTGAAGATACCAGGCCGAAGGGATCATCGCCCCGGCCAGCAGCCGCTCCCGGGAGTGCGGCTCAAAGCGTGCCGGCTCGCGGCGCAGGGCGGGGAGATACTGATTGCCTCCTTCACTGGCGCTGATAATAAAGGCCGCAGAACGGGAAAGCTCGGCCTCAGAGAACTGCAGCTCCCGATCCGCGCCGAGGGCCTGCGCCACCTGCGCCACGGCGGCGCGGGCGTCGCTGTCGCACCAGGTGGTGAAGTAGCCGCCGAGCACCGCGCAGCGCAGCCCGTCCAGCCCGCGTTCGAGCAACGGGCTGGCAGGCGCCACGGCGCGATCGGCCTGGGCATCATCGTCAGGATCCAGCCCCTGTAAAGCGTCATACACTGCCGCCAGATCGCCGACGTGACGGGCAAACGGGCCGATGTGATCGAGGCTGGCGACAAACGGATGGCTGCCCGCCCGCGACAGGCGGCCAAAGGTCGGCTTCAGGCCAAAGATCCCGCACAACGAGGCGGGAACGCGGATTGAGCCGTTGGTGTCGGTGCCCAGCGCAAAGTGGACCAGCCCGGCGGCCACCGCCGCCGCTGAACCACCGGACGAGCCGCCGGCGATGCGCTGCAGATCGTGGGGGTTATGGGTAGCGCCATAGTGGCTGTTTTCGGTGGTAAAACCGTAGGCGTAGGCGTCCATATTGACCATGCCGCTGAGCAGGCCGCCCGCCGCCTGGATCTGACGCACCGCCCAGCCGTCGGCGCTGGCCGCCGGACGGTCGCTGAACAGCTGCGCGCCGGCCAGGGTGGTTTCGCCGGCGACATCAAACAGATTTTTGACCGCGTAGGGAATACCGGCCAGCGGCGGCAGCGGCTGCTTGTCCCGGCGCAGGGCGTCAATGCGGTCGGCTTCGGCGAGCATCCGGCTTTCGGTGACCTGGGTCCAGGCGTTGATTTGCGGGTTCACCCGCGCAATGTCGTCGAGGCTACTGCGGGCAATCTCTCTGGCGCTCAGTTCGCCCGCGGCCAGCGCGCGCTGGACTCCGGCAATGGTCATCTGATTGAGCTTCATGCTTTGTACACTCCGGCAATCTCCTGGCGCTCCGCCAGCGGGTAGGCCATCAGCGGTTCGGCCATCGCGGCAATGCGGCTGAACTGCAGTTGCAGCTCGTCGCGGCGTTGCGCATCCAGTTCGAGGCCGAGGATCTGTTCCATCTGCGCCAGCCAGGCGCTCCAGTCAGTCATGGGTTGCGGCATGGGTTTCTCCTAATAACCGGCGGCGGAGCCGTTGCTGCGGGGATCGGATGCCCCTTCAAACAGGCCGTTGGGATGACGCACGATGGCGCCCGCATGGCCCATGGCTTCGCTGTAATCGGCCAGCACGTCAACCTCGTGGCCCAGCGCCCGCAGACGGTTGATGGTGTCAGGGGAGAAGCGGCCCTCCAGCTTCAGCGAGTCAGAGGTCTGCCCCCAGGTGCGGCCCAGCAGCCAGCGCGGACGTGAAATACTCTCCTGCAACGGTACTCCCTGCAGGATGTAGCGGGTGAAGATGGCGGCCTGGGTTTGCGGCTGCCCGTCTCCGCCCATGGAGCCATAGACCATCACCCGGCCATCGTTAAGGCGGGCGGCTGCGGGGTTGAGGGTATGGAACGGCTGTTTGCCGGGCGCCAGCGCCAGAAGGTGCGCGGGGTCGAGACTGAACGAGGCGCCGCGGTTTTGCCAGACGATCCCGCTCTCCGGCAGCACCACGCCGCTGCCAAACTCGTGATAGAGACTCTGAATAAAGGAGACCGCCAGCCCGCTGCTGTCGATAACCCCCATCCAGACGGTATCGCCGGGGCCTTTGCCGGCACCCCAGGGGGCGGCCTGCTGGTCGTCAACCTTCGCCGCCAGTTGCTGCAGCGCCTGCGGTGCAAGCAGGCTCTGGATATCCACGTCCAGATGGCGCGGGTCGGTGATATGGGCATCGCGCAGGCCAAAGGCCAGCTTGGTCGCTTCGACAATCCGGTGGACGGTCTGCGCGTCGTCGGTGTCGCTCATCGCCAGCTGGTCGGTGATCCCGAGGATCGCCAGCGAGACCAGCCCCTGCGTCGGCGGAGCCAGATTCCACAGTTCGCCCTGTTGATGCGACAGTTTCAGCGGCGCCGGGCGGCGGGCGCGGTGCTGCTGTAAATCGCCAAGGGTGATGGGCAGACCATGTTGCGCCATGCCCTGGGCCAGACGGGTTGCCAGCGGGCCACGGTAAAAGCTGTCGAGGCCGTCGTCGACCAGCTGCTGTAACGTCGCCGCCAGCGCGGGCTGACGAAAGCGGCTGCCGGTTTCCGGCGGCTGCCCGTTGACCAGAAAGGTCTCCGCAAATCCCGGCAGGTGCTGAAGCTCAGCCAGTTTGCTGATGGTGGCGCCGGACTGCGAGGCGGTCACCGGCGTGCCGTCGGCGGCATAGCCGATGGCATCCGCCAGCAGACGGGCCAACGGCAGCGCACCACCGGTCAGGGACTTTGATACCTTCAACGCTTCATCCCAGCCGCTAACGGTTCCGGCAACGGTCAGCGCCGCCTGCGGCCCACGGTGCGGAATATGCGCCAGTCCGGCGTAGGCCTCCGGCGTCGCCAGCGATCCCGCCGCGCCGCTGGCGTCAATGGCGATCGGTTCGCCGTCCGGCGGCACGATCAGCCAGAATCCATCGCCGCCCAGCCCGTTCATATGCGGGTAGACCACCGCAATGGTGGCGGCAGCGGCGACCATCGCCTCTATTGCGCTTCCGCCTTCGCGCAGGACGGCAACCGCGCTTTGGCTGGCCAGATGATGGGGGGCAACCGCCATCCCGTGGGCGGATACATGACTCTGCATGGGTTTTCCTCGTAATCGAATCGTAAGGTCAGGTTTGCAAAAGCTGTTCCACTTTGAGCGTAAAGTTTCAGCGCCCCGGGGAAACCCTATTTTTAGTAAACTGGCATGCATTGTGAAAGGGCTTGCATGTATATAACCTTCATCTTTCAAGTTGCCTGGGTGTTGGCCGCACCCGTTCACCCCAGTCACTTACCTGAGTAAGCTCCTGGGGATTTACGGCTTTGCCGCCTACAAGCAACTCGAATTATTTTGGGTATAGTTTGATGAAACAAAAGTTACAGAGGTTTTATGGAGCAACTAGATGAACGCCTGAAGGGACAATATGCGTCACTGTCGCCTCAGGAACAGCGGGTCGCCGATTTTATCTTCGACCATTTTGATGACCTGATCAGCTATAACAGCGCCGAGCTGGCGCAGCTGAGCGGGGTCTCAAAGGCGACGGTCAGCCGCCTGTTTAAGCGGCTGGGCTACGACAAATATAAGGATATGCGCGACGAGCTGCGCACCCTGCGCCAGAGCGGTATGCCGCTGACCGACCAGCGCGACGCGGTGCAGGGTAACACGTTGCTGGCGCGGCATTATAAGCAGGAGATGGCCAACCTGACCCAGTGGGTCAACACGCTCGACGCGCAGCAGTTTGCCGAGGCGATAAGCGCGATGGTCAACGCCCGGCGGATTATCATCATCGGGATGCGTAACTCCTGGCCGGTGGCGCTGCACCTGCGCCAGCAGCTGCTCCAGGCGCGCGGGCAGGTGCAGGTACTGCCGCAGCCGGGGCAGAGCTTAAGCGAAGAGCTGGTGGATCTGTCGCCGGACGATCTGGTGGTGATGGTGGCCTTTCGCCGCCGCCCGCGCATCATTCGCCCGCTGTTACAGCAGTTGCAGCAGCGCGGTATTCCGCTGCTGCTGATGTGCGAACCGCAGGCCTACAGCCTGTTCCCGCTGTCCAGCTGGCAGCTGTGCGCGCCGCTGGACAGCGTGTCGGCCTATGACAGCTACGGGGCGGTGAACAGTTTAATCAACCTGCTGGCGAATGCTTTTCTGCATGAAATTCTCGATAAAGGCCGTCCGCGGATCCACGATATTGCCACCCTGTATCAGCAGCTGGATGAGCTTGAGCAACGATAATGGGGCCTCAGGCTGGTGCTTTGCCTTTTTTTAGTGCAATAAAACGGTGAGAAAATAACAGCGCTTTTATCACCGTTTTTCGCTATCTCTTGTTTATGCTCTCTTTTATTCCGCCCGGCGCGGCAGGGCCACGGGTTGTTGTATCTGGCACATTAGTTGCAAAAGTTTATTTAAAGAATCTTTTGTTTCATACTAACGTAACGGGTAAACACCATGAAAAAACTGCTGATCGCCCTGGCCGGGGCCGCTTGTCTGTTCACCAACATCACCGCGGCGAAAGCCGACCAGCTGCAGGATATTGAAAAGCGCGGGGTGATCCGCATTGCGGTTCCGCAGGATTTCCCGCCGTTCGGTTCGGTGGGGACCGATCTGCAGCCGCAAGGCTATGACATCGATATGGCGCGTTATCTGGCAAAACAGATGAAGCTCAAGTTGCAACTGGTGCCGGTGACCAGCGCCAACCGGGTGCCGTATCTGCAAACTGATAAAGTGGATCTGGTTATCTCCAGCCTCGGGAAAAACGCCGAGCGTGAGAAGGTGATTGATTTCAGCCGCGCCTACGCACCGTTCTTCCTCGGCGTGTTTGGCCCGAAAGGGGCGGAAGTGAAGGATGTGGCGGCGCTGAGCGGCAAAACCATCGGCGTGACCCGTGGCGCGGTGGAAGATATGGTGCTGACCGGCATCGCCCCGAAAGAGGTGCAGATTAAACGCTACGAAGACAACAACACCACGCTGTCGGCATATCTCTCCGGGCAGGTGCAGTACGTCGCGACCGGTAACCTGGTGGTGGCGGCGATCTCCCGCCAAAACCCGGCAAAAGCACCGGTAGCGAGCTTTATGCTGAAAGATTCACCGTGCGTGATTGGCCTGAAAAAGAATGAACCGGCGCTGAAAGAGAAAGTGAACGCCTTGATTGAGCAAGGCGTGAAGGATGGCACCCTGAATGCCCTCTCTCAACAGTGGCTGAAAGCTCCGCTGCCCGCCGACTTTGCTGCATAAGGTCTGTGCATGACGGAACAACTTCATTTTTCTGAGCTCTGGCCGCACTGGCCGGAGCTGCTGGCCGGGCTGTGGGTGACCATTCAGCTGACGGTGCTGGCTACCGCCGGCGGCCTGACCATCGGCATCTTTGGGGCCGCTATTCGGAGCGGGCGTCCATCATGGTTCAGCCGCATCTGGGGCGGCTATGTGGAGCTGATTCGCAACACGCCGTTTGTGGTTCAGCTGTTCTTTATTGTCTTCGGGCTGCCGAATCTTGGGCTCAAAATGACCGCCGGCGAAGCGGCGCTGCTGGCGATGGTGATTAACCTTGGCGCCTACAGCACCGAGATCGTGCGCGCCGGCATTCAGGTGACGCCGAAAGGGCAGTGGGAGGCCGGTCGAGTGCTCGGGCTGAGCCGCACCCAGACCTTTATCCGCGTGGTGCTGCCCCCGGCGTTGCAGCGCATTTATCCGGCGCTGGTGAGCCAGTGCATTATCGTGATGCTGGGATCGTCGGTGGTGTCGCAGGTCTCTTATGAAGAGCTGACCTTTGCCGCCAACCTGATTCAGTCGCGGACGTTCCTGAGCTTTGAGGTCTATCTGGTGACCACGGGGATCTACTTAGTGCTGTCGATAACAATGCGTCAGCTGCTGATGGCAGCGGGGCGAAAATGGTTGAGGGTACAGGCATGATGACCACTTTTACCGACTGGGACATTATCCGTAACCTGCTGCTGGCAGGACGCTGGACGGTGCTGCTGTCGCTGGTGGCGTTTATCGGCGGCGCGCTGGTGACTCTGCCGCTGCTGCTGCTGCGCCTGACCGGCGGGCGTCAGGTGAAGCGCCTGATCCGTGGCTATATCGAGCTGTTTCAGGGCACGCCGCTGCTGATGCAGCTGTTTCTGGCCTTCTTCGGCGTGGCGCTGTTCGGCATCGACGTGTCGCCGTGGACCGCCGCCTCGCTGGCCCTGACGTTTTACACCAGCGCCTTCTTGCTTGATATCTGGTACGGCAGCATTCGCGCACTGCCGAAAGGCCAGTGGGAAGCATCGCGCTGCCTGGGCCTCAGTTTTGGCCAGACCCTGTTTCGCGTCGTGGCGCCCCAGGCGTTACGGATTGCGATTGCCCCGACCGTCGGCTTTGCGGTGCAGGTGGTGAAGGGCACCGCGCTGGCGTCGATTATCGGTTTTGTCGAACTGACCAAAGCCGGCACCATGCTGACTAACGTCACTTATCAGCCGTTTAAAGTCTTTGCGCTGGTGGCGCTGGGCTATTTCGTTCTGTGTTACCCGCTGTCCCGCTACAGCCGCTATCTGGAGAATAAATTCAATGCCTCTCATCACCATTAATCAGATGCAGAAGTACTACGGCGACAACCACGTGCTGAAAGGTGTCGATCTGGACATTGATATGGGCGAGGTCATTTCGATTATCGGCCGCAGCGGCTCGGGGAAAAGCACGCTGCTGCGCTGCATCAACGGGCTGGAAGGGTACCAGGAAGGCAGCATTAAGCTCGGCGGCATGACCATCACCGATCGTGACTCGCAGGCGCGGGAGATCAGCCGCTCCGTCGGGATGGTCTTCCAGAATTTTAACCTGTTCCCGCACATGACCGCCCTCGAAAACGTGATGCTGGCGCCGCGGCGGGTGCTGAAGAAAAGCGCCGCCGAATGCCGGGAACTGGCGCAGCGGATGCTGGAGAAAGTGGGGCTGGGGGACCGGATCGATTATTACCCCTCCAGCCTCTCCGGCGGCCAGCAGCAGCGCGTGGCGATTGCCCGGGCGCTGGCTATGTCGCCCAAAGTTTTACTCTGTGACGAGATTACCTCGGCGCTGGACCCGGAACTGGTGGGCGAAGTGCTCAAAGTTCTGGAGCAGCTGGCGGCGGAAGGCATGACGCTGATTCTCGTCACCCATGAAATGAATTTCGCCCGTGAAGTGGGTGACCGCGTGGTGTTTATGCATCAGGGGCGCGTCTGGGAGCAGGGCGACAGCAAGACGCTGTTTGCCAACCCGCAGACCAGCGAGCTGAAGCAGTTTATCTCCTCCGTGCGCGGTCTCAATTAATAAGGACTAAAAGATGGATATCACTCAGTTTTCGCAAATCAACCCGCCGTCACGTCTGCTGATGGGGCCGGGGCCAATCAACGCCGACCCGCGGGTGCTGCGCGCGATGGCAAGCCAGCTGATCGGCCAGTATGACCCGGCGATGACCCACTATATGAATGAAGTGATGGCGCTCTATCGCGGCGTCTTTCGTACCGAAAACCGCTGGACGATGCTGGTGGACGGCACCTCGCGCGCGGGGATCGAAGCGATCCTGGTTTCGGCGATCCGCCCCGGCGACAAGGTGCTGGTGCCGGTATTCGGTCGTTTTGGTCATCTGCTGTGCGAAATTGCCCGCCGCTGCCGCGCCGAAGTGCACACCATTGAGGTGCCGTGGGGCGAGGTCTTTACCGCGGATCAGGTTGAAGAAGCGATCAAGCGCGTTCGTCCGCGTCTGCTGCTGACGGTGCAGGGCGACACCTCCACCACCATGCTCCAGCCGTTGGCCGAACTGGGGGCGATTTGCCGCCGTTACGACGTGCTGTTTTACACCGACGCCACCGCCTCGCTGGGGGGCAACCCCCTCGAGAGCGACGCCTGGGGGCTGGATGCAGTCTCGGCAGGGATGCAGAAATGCCTCGGCGGGCCGTCCGGTACCTCGCCGATCACCCTGAGCGAGCGCATGGAAGAGGCGATCCGCCGTCGCAAATGCGTTGAAGCGGGCATTCGTACCGATGCTCATCAGGATGGCGTCGACGAGATGGTGTACTCCAACTATTTCGACCTCGGCATGGTGATGGATTACTGGGGGCCGGAGCGCCTGAACCATCACACCGAGGCGACCTCGGCGCTGTTTGCCGCCCGGGAGTGCGCGCGGCTGATCCTGCAGGAAGGGCTGGATAACGGCATTGCCCGGCACAAGCTCCACGGCGATGCGTTGCTCAAGGGCATTCAGGCAATGGGGCTCGATACCTTCGGCGACCTGAAGCATAAAATGAACAACGTGCTCGGGGTGGTTATTCCGCAGGGCATCAACGGCGACCAGGTCCGTAAGCTGATGCTGGAAGACTTTGGTATTGAGATTGGCACCTCGTTCGGCCCGCTGCATGGCAAAGTGTGGCGTATCGGCACCATGGGCTACAACGCACGCAAAGATTGCGTGATGACCACGCTCAGCGCGCTGGAGTCGGTGCTGAACCACCTGAAATTCGCCACCACCCAGGGCGCCGCCATGCAGGCCGCGTGGGATCACTATCGCCGCGAGAGTGCGCTATGAGTCCATTGCCACGCCAGCAGGCGGAGATGACGGAAGCGGCGGAGCGGGTGATGGCCCGTGCCGATGAACTGGCGGCGATCAGCGCCACCGCGCAGGGGCTGACCCGGGTGTATCTCTCCCCGGAGCATCTGCAGGCCAATCAACAGGTGGCCCGCTGGATGACGCAGGCGGGAATGACCGTCTGGCAGGACAGCGTCGGCAACATTTGCGGGCGTTACGAAGGGGCGCAGGAAGGGGCGCCGGCGATCCTGCTGGGGTCGCATCTGGATACGGTGCGTAATGCCGGGCGCTATGACGGCATGCTGGGGGTGCTGACGGCGATCGCCGTGGTGGAAGACCTGCACCGGCAGGGACAGCGGCTGGCGAAAGCCATTGAGATTATCGGCTTCGGCGATGAAGAGGGAACACGCTTTGGCATCACGCTGCTCGGCAGCCGTGGCCTGACCGGGACGTGGCCGGAGGGCTGGCTGGCACAGTGCGATGCGGATGGCATCAGCGTGGCGCAGGCGATGGTTCAGGCCGGTCTCGACCCGGCCCGCATCCGCCAGGCCGAACGTCCGGTCGGAGACATTAGCGCCTACCTTGAGCTGCATATTGAGCAAGGCCCCTGCCTGGAACAGGCCGGATTGGCGCTCGGCGTGGTGGAGGCCATCAACGGCGCCCGCCGCCTGAACTGCCGCTTTACCGGCGAGGCGGGGCACGCGGGTACGGTGCCGATGCTCCATCGGCGGGATGCGCTGGCCGCCGCCGCCGAGTGGATGGTGCTGATTGAAACCATGACCCGGCAGCAGGCCGGCAATCTGGTGGCGACGGTCGGGACGCTGCGCTGCGCGCCCGGCGCGGTGAACGTGATCCCCGGCGAGGTGACCCTGACGCTGGATATTCGCGGGCCGCAGGATGGCCCACTGGATGCGCTGCTCAATGCGTTGCTGGAGGAAGCTCAGGCGATTGCCGCCCGGCGCCAGCTGCAATTCAGCGCCGACGAGTTTTACCGCATCGCGGCTACCGCCTGCGACCGGCACTTACAGGCGGTGCTGGCGACGGCGGTGCATGAGGTGCAGGGGATCTCGCTCTCCCTGCCGAGCGGCGCCGGACACGACGCGATCGCCATCGGCGAGCGCTGGCCGGTGGGGATGCTGTTTGTGCGCTGCAAAGGCGGCGTCAGCCATCATCCGGCGGAGTCGGTGACGCAACCGGACGTTGCGCTCGCCATCGAGGCATTGCATCGCGCGGTGTGGCGACTGGCTGTAGGGGAGTAACGCGCCGACAGGCCTGACGGACGCGCCCGTTGGCGCTTTTCAGTAAAAGTTAGCACAAAATGCTAAAAATGCGGGGGGCGAACTCTATACCATCCGCCGCACTGACCTCGTCGCCATGGATTGGTAGCACGTTGGAAAAATTCCGCGGGGTCAGTCTATTCTCTTCGCCACATCCTTATGATCCCTTGAAATCAAACCAGATTTTTCTTTAACCCTCAGAAAATTATCATTTTTATTCGACGAATATCACCGGGCTGCTATGCTACCTGTTGAAAAAATTTTGATACCGCCGAGAGACATGCCGATGTTGAACTCAGAAAAGAATATCAATATAAAAACCCAGCCCGTCAGCCACCACACCAACCTTCTCCCGGCGTTGCTGGTGATCGTCGCCGTTGCCGCGCTATGTATTACTATTTCGACACCATTAGGGCCCTGGGACATGATTTTTGCCAAAGCCGGGTTGTATATCGATTTGCTGGCGCTGCTGTTTTTGGTCTTTATGTTGTGGATCTCGTCGAAAGTCAGAATGAGCCATGTGGCGGTGAACTGGGTGCGCTACGGGCTGCTGCTGTGGATAGCCGGGGGCACCTTTGATTTAATGGATGAAATGTTCGTTCAGCCGCGGTGGATGGGCTACTACTGCGAAGATCTGCTGCGGCTGTCGGGGATGTTATTGACCACGATTGGCATCTACAAAATCATCGAACGGATTAACGTCCTGTACGTCGACGCACGCTCCCAGTCATTAAAAGATGAGCTGACCCAGCTGCCGAACCGACGCTTCTTTATCGATACGATCCGCGAAAAGCAGGGCCACAGCCCGGTGGCTTTGATGATCCTCGATATCGATTTCTTCAAGAAAATTAACGACACCTACGGCCATCTGGTGGGCGATGAGGTGCTGTTCGCGCTCGGTAAGCAGCTGTCGAAGCTCACCAGCGACACGGTGTTGCCGGCGAGGATCGGCGGCGAGGAGTTTGCCATTATCGTTGACGGCATGCCCGCCGATGAGGTGGCCCAGCTCGCAGAGTCCATTCTGCTCAATGTCCGTTCCATTCTGATTAATCACGATTATCCGCTGTCGGTGAGCATTGGCGTCGGGATGCGTGAAAAAGATGAACCCCAGGATGCGTTTATTAAGAAAGTGGATGAGGCACTGTACGCCGCGAAGCACAACGGGCGTGGCCGGGTAGAGTGGGCCGCTTAAAATGGCCTTGTCTTACCCCTGCTGTGCGCTGCGGCAGTGGCGGCGGTATTCCGACGGCGAGCGCTCGGTGTGGCGCTTGAATACCCGGCAGAAATAGTTGCTGTCGACAAATCCGCAGTTATGGGCAATCTCTTTGACCTTGAGATCGTAGCCGCGCAGCAGCTTTTTCGCCTTTTCCAGGCGCACGCTGGTGAGGAATTCATTGAAGCCGACGGAGCCTGATTTCTGGAAAATATGCGACAGGTAGTTCGGCGTAATATGAAAGCGCTTTGCTACCGATTCGCGGGTTAAAGGCTGGCTGAGGTGTTCTTCAAGATAATCCTGCACCGCCATAAACAGGTCGCGACTGCGGCTGACCCGCATCTCCAGCCCCACCAGTTGCTCAAGGCAGTGGCTCAACAGCGCCGAGACCACCAGCCTGGCCGTTACCGGGTCCGGTTGCAGGCAGATTTCATTAAGCGACAGCAGCAGATAGGAGCCGACCCGTGGCCCCAGACGAGCGACGTTCTGCTTTTCCGTCCGTAGCTGTTTGCCGTCCCAGTGCTGCAGACAGAATCCCAGCTTCTGGCGGCCAAACAGAATGCTGAGCGTCGATGCCGGCCCGCTCCATTCCGGCAGCGTCCATTTCCCGGCCTGCACATACAGAACCTGCGAGGCGGAGAGCATCGACTCCGACAGCGGCAGTCCGTTCTCCTTTAGCTCACCCTCGAGCACAATTTCCAGCCGCGGAAAGGGGACTTTCAGCGCCAGCGCCGGCTCGGAGATATCCGGGTCGGGGAAGCGGGCATGCAGATTATCTTTCTGATTTACCAAACGATTTAAAATATCTGCCAGATCGTCAATCATCCTGTGGGCCTTAGCGTGGAGCAATTATCTTGTTGATTATCATCTATTTTATAACAGCTGAACGATCACGATGCGCTATTTACATCATGGATCGCATCGCGTAGGGCGGTCCGGGTGATAGATTTTGAGGCGTGTCACACTTTTCCCTGCCGTGTACGCGTGTCCAGTTTTTCGTAGTTTTGCCTTCATGTTTTCCGCCCCGCCGCAGCTTAAAGTTGGTTCTGTGTTATCGATACGTTAAGGAATGTAAATATGGAACAACAATCTGCGGTTTATCTGAATGCGCTGGGGGCGAACATCGAGCTGTCCCCGAAGATGAAAGAAGAGCTGGATACCCTGGGCTATACCGTGGTGCATAACGTCGCGGACCCGGAGTGGCTGGCAGCGATGCGCGAGTTGATTGATACCATCGTCGAGAAAGAGGGCGACAATCTGGCGATCGAGCATCATCAGGAGGCGACGGCGACGCGCATTGCCAACCTGATTAACAAAGGGGTGATTTGGGAAAAAGTCTGGTCGCATCCGCTGATCCTCTCCGCCTGCCAGTATGTTTTTCAGGGCGATTTTAAAGTCTCCAGCCTGAACGCCAGGGAGGCGTTGTTTAACGGCGGCCATCAGCCGCTGCATGCGGACTGGAAGAAACCTCGCCCGGATTTTCCGAAAGTGCATCTGGTGAATACCATCTGGGCTATCGACGATTTAAGCGCGGAAAATGGCGCGCCGCGCATTATTCCCGGCACGCATCACCGTCCGGAGCTGCCGGAAGAGGTGCTGGACGATCCGGAGTTAACGCACCCTGACGAGGTGGTATTTGCCGCCCCGGCGGGCAGCGTGATGATTTATAACGCCCACGCCTGGCATGGCGGGACCCGCAACCGGGTTGGCAGCCGACGCCGGGTGTTGCACGGGTTGTACATCGACCGGGAAGATACCGCGCAGCAGGATCAGCAGCGCTGGCTAACGCCGCAGACCGCGAGCCGCCTGACGCCGGCGCAAAAATGGCTGCTGGGCGTGGAGTAAATTTGAGGTTGCCGTTTGGTGTTATTCCCCGGAGGCGGCAGGCCAGCATCGTTTGCGGTCGTGTAGCCCGGACAGGTGCGCAGCACCGCCTCCGGGGAAAACTGAAGATGCCCGAAGAAGGATTCCCCCCGCGTTCAGGGGATGTCGATATAAACCACCGGCTTTTTCATAATGCACTTCACCGCCTCGATAATCAGCTGCGGCTGCAACAGGAAGGTTTTGATACTGGTCTTAATGGTGCGGATGCCGTGAAAACGCTTTGCGTCGTCGATTTCAATATCCGTCACCAGCAGGACGACATCGACATGGGCGATATCGTCAGCCGTGATTTTGTTCTCTACCCCTAACGCGCCCTGGGTCTCGATTTTGATATGCCACTTTTCAAGATGGCCCACCTTTTCCAGACGCTCGGCCGCCATGTAGGTGTGCGCGACGCCGCTGACGCAGGCCGTTACGGCAACGATATTGACATCCATCGTATCCTCCTGGCGTTATCCGCCGATGGTCACCTGAAAACCGGACTGTTCAGCCAGCACCCTGAAGGGGTGGATCTCAGACGCTTGTGGAGCGCGAACCTGCGACAGTGCCCCGATTTTTCCCAGTAACTGGTATTTGGCTTCGCCGTATTGATGGAACGGCAGAAGATGAATTTCCGGCAGCTTAAAGGGGGCCAGAAACGCCAGAATCTGGCGGAAATTCTCTTCGTTGAGGGTATACCCCGGAATTAACGGCACCCGAGGAATGACCTGAATATTCGCCGCGACCAGCCGGGTGAAATTATCCCGCACCCGCTGCATATTTATCTGCAGTACCGTTTGAGCCTGGACGGCATCCATAATTTTCAGATCGAACAGCACTTCATCGCAGGTTTGCGCCAGCGGGAAAAAACGGCTGAACGCCGCGTCGCCCGCGGTTTCAATGGCGGTGCGGATCCCCCATTCGCGCAGCCGGCGCAGCAGACGCGTGGCAAATTCAGCCTGCATCAGCACTTCACCGCCCGACAGGGTCACGCCGCCGCCGGAAGCGCGGAAGAAGACCTCATCTTTCAGCACCTCTTTAAGCAGATTATCCAGGGTGACGTCGCGGCCAATCTGCTCCCAGGCGCCGGTGGGGCATTCGACCACATCCTGCTGGCAATGGGCGCAGTGCAGGCACTTGCTCTCCCGACGCACGATCTGGATTTTGGGCGAGATCGACTCCGGGTTGGCGCACCACGGGCAGGCGTGCGGGCAGCCCTTAAAGAACACGACGGTACGGATCCCCTGACCGTCGTTCAGCGAGTAGCGCTGGATGTTAAAAATGCGCGCCCTGTCGGCGCGCGTGGCCATCACCTCACAGCTGATGCGCGGTGCGACGGATAATGTCATTCTGAATCTCCTGCGACAGCTCGACGAAAAAGGCGCTGTAGCCCGCGACGCGCACCACCAGACCGGCAAAATCCTGCGGACGCTGCTGAGCTTCGCGCAGCGTATCGGCGTTGACCACGTTGAACTGAATATGCTGCAGCTTGAGCCGGGTGAAGGCCTGTAAAAAATCCGCCAGCTTGTTGAGCCCGCTATCTCCGGCCAGCGTCGCCGGCGTGAACTTAACGTTCAGCAGCGTTCCGTTGGAGAGCAGGGTGTTATCCAGTTTGCTGACCGATTTCAGCACCGCCGTCGGCCCGAGGGCATCCTGACCGACCATCGGCGACAGCCCGCCGTCCGCCAGCTGTTCCCCGGCCAGGCGTCCGTCCGGCGTCGCGCCGACCACCGAGCCCAGCGGCACGTGGGCAGAGACGGTGTAGGAACCTGGGGTAAAGCGACCGCCGCGCGGATTCTCATAGCGCTCCACCTCTTTACAGTAAAAACGCAGCAGATCGGCGCTGATGTTGTCCACCTCGTCGATATCGTTCCCGTACTTTTCAAAGCGGTTGATCAGCCGGGCGCGAATTTTGTCGCCCTCCGGCGTCTGGAAGTTGGCTTTCAGCACCGCCACCAGCTCGGCGAAGCTCAGGCGTTTTTGCTCAAACACCATCCCGTTGAGGGCGTGCAGCGAGTCGCTCAGGTTGGCAATGCCGATGCCCTGCACACCGGAGAAGTTATAGCGCGCGCCGCCTTCGGTAATGTCTTTGCCATGCGGCACGCAATCCTCGACGAACGAGGAGAGCAGCGGTACCGGCGCCCAGTCGCGGTGGCCGATATCGCAGATATTGCTGCCTTCAACCATCAGCCTGATGTAGTAGCGGATCTTGTCGCGGATCTGCGTCATCAGCCCGTCCCGGCTGACGTCCGGATTGCTTTCGTTTTCCAGCATCACGATTTCCATCACCTTCAGCAGGTTGAACATCGCGATATCGTGCAGGCCGTACGTCCGTCCGGGGATCGACAGCTCCACGCAGCCGACCACCGCGTAATCCCGCGCGTCTTCCAGCGACACGCCGCGGTTGAGGAACGCCGGGATCACCACTTCATCGTTGAAGATTTGCGGAATACCGGTGCCGAGGCGGATGGTTTCGGCGGTTTTGCGCAGGAAAGGGCGGTCAATCAGCTCGTTGACCCGCACGCCGAGGTTCGGCTGCGGCAGACGAACGTTCTGATAGGCGTCGAGGGACAAAAAGGAGAGGATATTCACCGCGCTGCGCCCGGTTTCGGTGAGGCCGCCGAGCAGGGCGGTATAGCCGGTGGGGAAGCCGGCGAAATAGCGCGCGCTGCTGGTGGATCGCAGCAGGACGATATCGTTGCATTTCACCCACAGTGACTCGAGCAGCTCCTGCAGGTACTGCGGGTCCTGGCCGCGATTCAGCGATGCCTGATAATAGGGCAGCATGTACTGGTCAAAGCGCCCCAGGGAAATCGAGCTGGCGTTAGATTCGTACTGCAAGATGATGTTCATATACCAGAACAGCTGGCAGGCCTGAGGGAAATCTTCCGGGCGGTGCAGGGCGTTATGGCGGGAAATCGTGGCAATGGTTTCCAGCTCTTTGCGCCGCACCGGGTCAACGCAGGCGGCGGCCATCTCGTCAGCCAGGGTCGCATAGCGCAGAATATGGCGCTGGGCGGCCTGCAGCAGGATCAGCACCGCCTCGTAGAACGTGTTTTGCGGCTGCTGAGTGTGGAGGGCGTCAATCTCCGCCACCAGCGCGGCGAGGCCATTGTCCAGCAGGCGCGGGTAGTCGATGATGATATGCCCCTGGCCTTTATCGGTCTGGTTCACGCTAAAAATCTGCGTGCTGATGGCGCGTTTAACCTCATCGGTCATCTGCTGGTTGATAAAGTCCTTCATTGAGCGCTTTTCCCAGTACGGGAACAGCTCTTCACGATAGATGCGTTTGTCTTCTTCGCTAATATTGAAGCGGTCCTGCGGGCGGGCCGGGAATTGATCCAGCTCTTTAAGCAGCCAGTAGGGGTCCATCTCCGGAGAGATAATACCGGCGCGCGGCTTCACGGTGCGGTTACCGGCGATCAGTTCATCATCACGAATCGAAATCTGCACATGGTCGAGGACCCATTCGGTCGCTTTGGCCCGGCGGATCATCACCGGTTGTCCTTCCGTTTGCTGATGGCTGGCGGTATAGAGCAGGGCGCGCTCGAGGGAGATCTCCCGCGGCTGGGCGAACAGACGGTCTTTCAGGCGTTGAGTGCGATTGGTCATGACAAACTCCATGTTATTCAGGCGGGGCACAAACCGTGCCCCGCGTGTTTCATTCAGGCTTTCTGGGCAAGATGGCTGTCGATTTTGTTCATAATGGCGTCGGCCCGTTTCACCGCGTCGCTGATGTTGACGCGCACGATGGTTTTACCGGCGAAGCGCTCTTCGAACTTGATACCGATATCTTTGGTGAGGATCACGATATCGGCGCTGGCGACGTCTTCGTCGGTCAGTTCGTTCTCAATCCCGATAGAGCCCTGCGTTTCGACTTTGACCTGCCAGCCCTTGGTTTTGGCGGCGCTTTCCAGCGACTCGGCGGCCATATAGGTATGGGCAACGCCAGACGGGCAAGCGGTAACGGCGATAATTTTGGTCATACAATATTCCTTCCCGTGTATCAGTTAATTTCGAAATCAAGATCTATCTCGTCGTTGGCTTTCGCGGCGGACGCTTTCTTTCTGGCGAGGGCTTTGAGCAGGATGACGCAGCCCGCGCTGACTACGGCCCCCACCAGCAGGCCCGCAATAAAGCCGCCTTTGCCCTGTACCACCGGCAGGACAATCAGCCCACCCCAGCCGGCGTAACACTGTGCGCCGAGCAGCGCCGCGGTCACGCAGCCTGCGGCGGCACCAATCATATTGGCGGGGATCACCCGCAGCGGGTCAGCGGCGGCAAAAGGAATGGCGCCTTCGGTGACGCCCACGCATCCCATCACCAGCGCGGCTTTACCGGTTTCGCGTTCTTCAGCGGAGAAGTATTTGCGGCCAATCAGCGTCGCCAGACCCATGCCCAGCGGCGGAACGGCGATACCGACGGCGGCGATGGCGACCACGCTGTAGACGCCCTGTGAGACGCAGATCAGCATGAAGGCGTAGGCCACTTTGTTAACCGGGCCGCCCATGTCGAAGGCCAGCATCAGTCCCATAATGACGGCCAGCACGATGATGCTGCCTTCGCGCATTCCCTGCAGCCACCCGGTCAGGCTGGCGGTCAGCGCGCCAATCGGCTCACCGAGGCCCCACATCATGATCCCGGCGGTAATAAAGGTGCCGATAATCGGAATAACGAAGATTGGCATCACCGAGCGCAGCACTTTGTGCACCGGGATTTTTTTCAGGTAGTAGACCACCAGGCCGCCAATCAGCCCGGCAATCAGCGCGCCGAAGAAACCGGCGCCAAAGCTGTTGCCGACCCAGGCGCCGATGGCGCAGGGGGCCAGCGCCGCGCGGTCGGCGATGGAGTAGCCGATGTAGGCCGCCAGAAACGGTACCATCAGCGTCAGGCCGGCCACGCCGATATCAAACAGTTTTTTGAGGTTAGGATCGGAGACCGCGTCGGGTACCGCCCCCTTGCCATACAACATCACGGAGACCGCCAGCAGGATCCCCCCGGACACGACAAATGGGATCATGTGCGAGACCCCGGTCATCAGGTGCTGGCGTGTATTTTTTAGTATTTGCACCAGTTCGTTCATCATTTTTCTCCTGAGCGCTGTGTGGCCCGTGGCTGAGTTGATGCATCAACCTTAGAAAAAGGGCGACGCTTAAAACAGTAGAGAAAAAGTGCATTTACTGGATATTTGTAAGGTGAGCGGAAAATTGCGATCCACCTCAAATCTTAGTCTTGCTGGGGTATTGAATCATTTTGAGACGCGATTTGTGATGGCGGGCATAAAAACGAACGAAGCATACAATTGTCCAGTAATTGCCAGTTTTGTCGTGTAGTGACTGGCAAAGACATTCTTTACCTTTTGAATAACTCACGCATTGCTCAGGAGGAAGGCGATGGCTCTGGTAATTGAATTCATTTGTGATTTGCCCAATGGCGTCCATGCGCGACCGGCAAGTCTGGTTGAAACGCTGTGCAACAAGTTTTCGTCTTCGGTCGAATGGGTCAATACCCGCAGCGACGGGCGCGGCAATGCTAAAAGCGCGCTGGCGATTATCGGCACGAATACCATCAAAGGGGATGGCTGCCAGCTGATTATTGAGGGTCAGGACCAGCAGCAGGCGTTCGATGCGCTGTCGGCGTTTATGCGTGATGAATTTCCGCACTGCGATACGCCGCTGCCGACGGCGGACAAGGTGGATATCCAGCCGGTGCCGCAATCGCTGTCGGGTCTGAATCCAACCCTGTTCCACGCGTTACCGGTCTGCGCCGGCAGCGCCGGGGGCGTGCTCACGCACCTGAAATCGCTGGATCTGCGCGATACCGGGACGTTGCCTGCGGCGGGGAGCATCGAGCAGGAGCAGGCGTTGCTCGATAACGGCCTGACGCTGCTGGTCAAAAATATCGAGTTTCGGCTGCTGGACAACGACGGAACCGCCAGCGCGATCCTCGACGCGCATCGCTCTCTGGCCACCGACGCCTCCCTGCGCCAGCATCTGCTGGGCGGGCTGCTGACCGGCCTGAGCTGTGCCGAGGCGATCGTTGCCACTGGCGAACATTTTTGCGCGCAGTTCAGCGCCTCCGGGAACGCTTATCTGCAGGAGCGGGTACTGGACGTTCGCGATGTCTGCTTCCAGCTGCTGCAGCACATCTATGGCGAATCGCGCTTTCCGGCGCCGGGCAAACTGACGCAAGCCGCCGTGTGCCTTGCCGATGAGTTAACCCCCAGCCAGTTTCTGGAGCTGGATAAAACGCTGCTCAAAGGCCTGCTGCTGCGCAGCGGCGGCACCACTTCACATACGGTGATCCTCGCGCGGTCGTTCAATATTCCGACCCTGGTGGGGGTGGATATGGCGGCGCTGTTGCCGTGGGTTGACCGGCCGGTGCAGATCGACGGCAACGCCGGCCTGGTGGTGGTGCAGCCGGACGAGGCGGTGGCGCGCTACTATCGGCAGGAAGCCTGGGTGCAGGATCAGATACGCCAGCAGCAGCAGGCCTGGCTGGATAAAGCGGGCCGCACCGAAGACGGCATACGCGTAGAAGTGGCGGCGAATATTGCCCACTCTGTCGAGGCCGCGTCGGCGTTCGGTCACGGCGCGCAGGCGGTGGGGCTGTTCCGCACCGAAATGCTGTATATGGATCGCCCGAGCGCGCCGTCGGAAAACGAGCTCTACAATATTTTTTGCCAGGCGCTGGAGCCGGCCAACGGACGCAGCATTATCATTCGCACCATGGATATCGGCGGCGATAAGCCCGTGTCCTACCTTAATATTCCGGCGGAGAACAACCCGTTCCTCGGCTACCGGGCGGTGCGGATCTATGAAGAGTATCAGGCGCTGTTCCGTACCCAGCTGCGGGCCATTTTGCGCGCGTCGGCGCACGGTTCGCTGAAGATCATGATCCCAATGATTTCCTCAATGGAGGAGATTTTATGGGTGAAGGAGCAACTGGCGGATGCCAAACAGTCGCTACGCAGCGAACACATTCCGTTTGATGAGACGATCCCGTTCGGGATTATGCTCGAAGTGCCGTCGGTGATGTTTATCATCGACCAGTGCTGTGAAGAGATTGATTTCTTTAGCATCGGCAGCAACGACCTGACCCAGTATCTGCTGGCGGTGGATCGCGATAACGCCAGGGTGACGCGTCACTATAACAGCCTCAATCCGGCATTTTTACGCGCGCTGGATTATGCGGTTCAGGCGGTGCATCGCCAGGGGAAATGGATCGGCCTGTGCGGCGAGCTGGGGGCTAAAGGGTCGGTGCTGCCGCTGCTGGTGGGGCTGGGGCTGGACGAGCTGAGCATGAGCGCACCGTCGATCCCGGCCACCAAAGCGCGTCTGGCACAGCTCGATAGCCGCGCCTGTCGGCAGTTGCTGAATCAGGCGATGCAGTGTCGCACCTCGCTGGAGGTGGAGCATCTGCTGGCCCAGTTCCGCATGACCCAGCAGGATGCGCCGCTGATTACCCCCCAGTGCATTACGCTGAACAGCGACTGGCGCAGCAAAGAGGAGGTGATCAAAGGCATGACCGATAACCTGCTGTTGGCCGGGCGCTGCCGTTACCCACGCAAGCTGGAGGCCGACCTGTGGGCCCGCGAGGCGGTGTTCTCCACCGGTTTAGGTTTTAGTTTTGCCATCCCGCACAGCAAGTCGGAGCATATCGAGCAGTCGACCATCAGCGTGGCGCGTCTGGCGCAGCCGGTGGCGTGGGGCGATGACGAGGCGCAGTTTGTGATTATGCTGACCCTCAACAAGCATTCCGCTGGCGACCAGCATATGCGGATCTTCTCGCGGCTGGCGCGACGCATTATGCACGAAGCGTTCCGGCAATCGCTGGTGACCGCCGAAAGCAGCGAGGCGATTGCCGCGCTGCTGCAGCGGGAGCTGGAGCTGTAACCCGGGCGTCCTCCCCGGTGGCGCTGCGCTGACCGGGCTACGGGCTTGCGGTAGCCCGGACAGGCGCAACGCGCCGGGGGATTTTCCTTACCGGCCGAGCGCCTGGCAAATTGCGGCGCCCACCTGCTGGGTGGAGGCGCTGCCCTGCATATCCGGCGTTTTCGGTCCGCTGGCGATGGTCTGCTCAATCGCCGCCAGAATACCGTCATGGGCGGCCCGATAACGCGCATCTCCGTTGCCGAGGAAATCGAGCATCATCGCCCCGGCCCAGATGGTGGCGATGGGGTTGGCGATATTTTTACCGTAGATATCCGGCGCCGAGCCGTGAACCGCTTCAAACAGCGACGGGAAGGTGCGCTCCGGATTGAGGTTTGCCGACGGGGCAATCCCGATGGTGCCGGTACAGGCCGGGCCGAGGTCGGAGAGGATATCGCCGAACAGGTTTGAGGCAACCACTACGTCAAAACGCTCCGGCTGTAGCACAAAGCGGGCGCACAGAATATCAATATGCTGCTTGTCCCACTGTACCTGCGGATAGTGCTGAGCCATGGCTTCAACCCGCGAGTCCCAGAATGGCATGCTGATGGCGAGGCCGTTGGATTTGGTCGCCGATGTTAACGTCTTGCGCGGGCGACTTTGCGCCAGCTCAAAGGCGTAGCGCAGGATCCGGTCCACGCCGCGGCGGGTAAACACCGACTCCTGAATCACCACTTCATGCTCGGTCCCAGGATTAACATGCCCGCCGAGGGCGGAATATTCCCCTTCGGTATTCTCGCGCACTACGTAAAAATCGATATCGCCGGGCTGCTTACCTGCCAACGGGCAGGGAACCCCAGGGAACAGACGCACCGGGCGCAGGTTGACGTACTGGTCGAACTCGCGGCGGAACTTCAGCAGCGAACCCCACAGGGAGATGTGATCCGGCACAATATCCGGCCAGCCGACCGCGCCGAAATAGATCGCATCGAACGGTTTCAGTTGCGCCTGCCAGTCGTCGGGCATCATTTTTCCGTGCCGGGCGTAGTAATCGCAGCTGGCCCATTCAATGTGCTCGAAGCTTAACGCCAGCCCCCAGCGTTCGGCGGCGGCCTGCAGTACGCGAATGCCCTCAGGCAGCACTTCTTTACCGATGCCATCGCCGGGGATGGCGGCAATACGTAGGGTTTTATTCATCGTTGTTCTCAGTTTGCGGTAAGGAAAATTGACTTCACCGCTATCCTATAATTGACTGATTCATAATTAATCCCGTCAACTGGTGAAACATAAAACACGAATCATGAATAATCTGCCGCTGCTGAACGATTTACGCGTCTTTATGCTGGTCGCCCGTCGCGCCGGTTTTGCCGCTGCTGCCGAAGAGCTGGGCGTTTCGCCGGCGTTTGTCAGCAAGCGGGTGTCGTTGCTGGAGCAAACGCTTAATGTCCAGCTGCTGCACCGCACCACCCGCCGGGTCGCCATCACCGAAGAGGGGGAGCGTATCTACGAGTGGGGGCAGCGCATTTTGCAGGATGTCGACCAGATGATGGATGAGCTCTCGGACGTGCGGCAGGTGCCGCAGGGGACGCTGCGGATTATCAGCAGCTTTGGCTTTGGTCGCCGGGTGGTCGCTCCGGCGCTGTCTGAGCTGGCCCAGCGCTATCCGCAACTGGAGATCCGTTTTGATGTCGCCGACCGGCTGGTGGATTTAGCCAATGAGGGGGTCGATCTGGATATCCGCGTGGGGGACGATATTGCTCCCCATTTGATTGCCCGCAAGCTAGCCACCAATCACCGGATTCTCTGCGCCTCACCGGAATTTGTGGCCCGTCATTCCCGGCCAAAGCAGCTGAGCGACCTTGCCGCGCTGCCTTGCCTGGTGATCAAAGAACGCGACCGGCCCTTTGGCGTCTGGCAGCTGCACGATAAAGAGGGGGAACACGCGATTAAAGTGACCGGGCCGCTGTCGTCGAACCATGGCGAAATCGTCCACCAGTGGTGCCTGGAGGGCCAGGGGATCGCGCTGCGATCGTGGTGGGACGTCAGGGAGAATATCGCCAGCGGCAATCTGCTGCATCTGCTGCCGGAGTATTATCAGCCCGCCAGCATCTGGGCGGTGTACGTGTCACGGCTGGCGACCTCGGCGAAAATTCGCATCTGCGTGGAGTTTTTGCGCCACTACTTTCAGCAGCATTTCCCCCAGAGCCTGCCGGAACAGGAGAGTGAGGCAAGGTTGCCGACGGCGGGCGCCGTCGGCAGAGGGGATTAAACGCCCAGCCGATCGCGCAGGCTGTAGTAGGCCGCGCCCATGGCGGTAAACGGAATGCGCAAGCTGCGCCCACCGGGGAACGGATAGTGCGGCAGGTTGGCAAAGGCGTCGAAGCGCTCGGCATCCCCGCGCAGCAGCTCGGAAATCAGCCGTCCGGCGAGGTGGGTACAGGTCACGCCGTGCCCGCTGTAGCCCTGCATGTAATAGATGTTGTTATCGAGGCGGCCAAACTGCGGCATCCTCGAGAGCGTCAGCAGGAAGTTGCCGGTCCAGCGGTAGTCGATTTTCACCCCTTGCAGCTGCGGGAAGGTTTTCAGCAGCTTCGGCATAATCAGGCGCTCGACGTCGTCCGGGTCACGAGCGCCGTAGACCACGCCGCCGCCGTACAGCAGACGGTTGTCGCCGGTCAGGCGGTAGTAATCCAGCAGGTAGTTACAATCTTCGACGCAGTAGTTTTTCGGGATCAGCGAACGCGCGACCTCCTCCGAAAGCGGTTCGGTGGTGACGACCTGGGTGCCGCACGGCATGCTGCGTTTGGCCAGTTCTGGCTCGACTTTATCGCCAAGGTAGGCGTTGCCGGCGACGATCACGTAGCGGGCGGTGACCTGGCCTTTGGCGGTGGTCACCACCGCCGGGCTGGTGTGCTGGATGCGGGTGACCGGTGACTGCTCGTACACCCGGCCGCCGTTAAGGCGAATGGCATCTGCTTCGCCGATGGCCAGATTGAGCGGATGAATATGGCCGCCGCTATGGTCGAGCAGGGCGCCGGTGTAGCGGTCGCTGTTAACTTCCTGGCGGATGGCGCTGGCGTCCAGCAGCTCCAGCTGCTGATTACCGTAGCGCTCCCAGTTCGCTTTCTGCTCTTCCAGGGTTTCCAGCTGTTTGTGGTTCATCGCCACAAACAGGCCGCCGGGGCGGTAGTCGCACTGGATCTGGTAGCGCTGGATGCGCTCGCGAATAATATTGCCGCCTTCGAACATCATGCTGCCGAGCATGCGGGCCGCGTCGGGGCCGTAGGTTTTTTCAATCACGTCGATATCGCGGCTGTAGGAGTTGACCAGCTGGCCGCCGTTGCGCCCGCTGGCGCCGAAGCCAATGCGCGCGCTTTCCAGCAGCACCACGTCGTAGCCCATTTCGGCCAGATGGAGGGCCGAAGAGAGGCCGGTATAGCCGCCGCCGATAACGCAGACATCGCAGCTGATGGATTCGCTCAGCGTCGGAAAGGGTTCGTAGCTGTTGGCGCTGGCGGCGTAATAACTGGTGGTATGTTCGGTCATGATTAAGACTCCAGAGTCATCCATATCGTTTTCAGTTCGGTGAATTTTTCCAGCGCGTGCAGCGACTTATCTCGTCCGTTGCCGCTCTGCTTATACCCGCCAAACGGCACGGTCATGTCACCATCGTTATAGTTGTTCACAAACACGGAGCCGGCTTTCAGACGGCGGCTCATCCGGTGGGCGCGGGAAAGATCGCGGGTCCAGACCGCGGCGCCCAGGCCGTAATCGCTGTCATTAGCGAGGCGCAGGGCTTCCTCTTCCGAGGTGAAGCGGGTTACCACCAATACCGGGCCAAAAATCTCCTCGCGGCTCAGCGGGGACGTCGGGTCAACGTCGACGAAAATCGTCGGGCCGACGGCGGCGGGCCACGGATTTTTGCGCCCGTCCAGCAGCAGGGTGCTGTGACTTTCTCCGACGCGGATGAAGCTGTGCACGCTGTCGGCATGGGTGTTATCGATCAGCATTCCCATGGTGGTCTCGGGATCCAGCGGGTTGCCCGGCTGCCAGAGGCGCGCCTGCTCCTGCAGGCGGCGCAGGAACTCGTCGGCGATGCTCGCTTCGACCAGCAGACGGGTGCCGGCGATGCAGACCTGGCCCTGGTTGTAGAAGATGCCGCCGGCGGTGGCGTTAACCGCTTTTTGCAGGTCCGGGCAGTCGGCAAAGACGATGTTGGCGCTCTTGCCGCCCGCTTCCAGCCAGACGCGTTTCATGTTGCTGTCGCCGGCATCTTTTAACAGCTGTTTGCCGGTCCGGGTGGAGCCGGTAAAGGTCAGCACTTCGACGTCGGGGTGTAGCGACAGGGCCTGGCCCGCTTCGTGGCCGTAGCCGCTGATCACGTTCAGCACGCCATCCGGCAGGCCGGCCTCTTTCGCCAGTCCGGCCAGACGCAGGGCGGTCAGCGGGGATTTTTCTGACGGTTTGAGGATCACGCTGTTGCCGGTTGCCAGCGCCGGGCCAAGCTTCCAGCAGGCCAGCAGCAGAGGGAAGTTCCATGGCACCACGGCGGCAATGACGCCAACCGGTTCGCGGACGATCATCGCCAGTTCATTAGCGCCGGTGGGGGCCACTTCGCCATACACTTTGTCGATGGCTTCGGCGTACCAGCGGATGGCGCGGGCGGCGCCGGGAATATCGTCGCGCAGGCTGTGGCGGATCGGCTTCCCGGTATCGAGGGTTTCCAGCAGCGCCAGCTCTTCACGATGAAGCTCCATCAGGTCCGCCAGCTTGTTGAGCACGGCTTTGCGCTGCGCCGGCGAGGCCTGGGACCAGTCACCGCGATCGAACACGCGACGGGCGGCCTGCACGGCGAGTTCGACGTCGGCCTTTTTGCCCCGGGCAACGTGCGCCAGGGTCTGCTGTGCGGCGGGGTCGATGGTTTCAAACGTGGTATTATCGACAGCAGAGCAATAGTCGCCATTAATAAATAACCGCGTTTCAATCTCCATGCTTTTCGCTTTATCCTGCCACCAGGCCAGATGTTTGAAATCCATATAAGACTCCTTAATCACATAATCGAATTGTAGGCATGCCGGACCGTGCGGGGCGTAGGGCGTCCCCGGGGGCAGATACCGTTATTGCGCGTTTTATTCGCGCCTGTGTATTAGTCGGGCCCGCAGGAAATAAGCCGCCGCGCGACGCAGCAGAATCGTTGCGCAGCTGCATATTTGCGTGTTCTTCGCGCCGTGGGAAAATGGGCTTCCGACGGCGCTGGCCTGAAGAAAGCCTGAGATAGTCTCAGGCTAAAAAATCAGAATGTGGTGGGAGTATGGGCACTGATAATTCGGCAGACGCCTGCCGAGGTATTGCTGAAACTGTGCGGTATGCCGGTATTAATGGCATAGCTCTGTCCAGCCACCAGATGATACGACTGGCCGTTCATCTCCAGTACGACTTCACCTTCCAGTATGGTGCCTATTTCCTCACCCTGATGTTTGATCCTCTCCCCGGTCGTGGTTCCAGGCTGGTAAGTTTCAAAAATCATCGCCAGCGTACGGTTCGGATTTCCATTGTGGACCAGCTTCATCGAAACCCCCTGACTGCCGATTTCGATAAGGTCATCCTGATTAATCACCACCTGGGGTTCATCAGGTTTTTCTGGTTCAGAAAAGAATTCCGAGAGCGACAGCCCATAAACTTTCAGCAGCTTTTGCAGCGTACTGATGGCAGGACTGACTTTGTCCTGTTCTATGGTGCTGATGGCACTATGTGTTAACCCAGACAGTTCGGCGGCACGACGTTGTGAGAGACCCAGCTGTTGGCGGATCGCTGACAGACGTTTTCCTGGCGCCAGGCCGTCATCGCTCATATTTGCATTTCCTTAACTGTAATGGTCAGAGCCGCTGCTTTTCAGCCATGTGGTTCTGACAGGCGGTGATAAAACCTTCAAACAACAAACGCGAGAGGGCGTATTCGCTACTGTTCCATTCTGGGTGCCATTGCACGCCCAGCGCGAAAGGGTGGTCATTGACGCTGACCGCCTCAGCCAGCCCATCCGAAGAACGAGCTTCGACGCGCAGACGTGAGCTTACGGTGCGTGCGCCCTGCCCATGTAGCGAGTTTACCCAAAACGTGTTGCAGCCCGGTATTAACTGAGAAAGTAATCCTCCTTCCTGAACCAGTACTTCGTGAGAGGGGGCATATTGTTGCTCAACCGGCAGCTCCGGATCTTCGCGATGCTCAAGGAGCTCCGGCTGCTCGAAAAGACGACGATACAGAGTCCCTCCGGTGGCGACAACCAGTTCCTGTAACCCACGGCAGATGGCGAAAATGGGGATGCGCCTTTCGAGCGCGGCGTTAATCAATGCCATGCTCAGAAGATCACGCCCGGGATCGGCGTCAGGCTCATCGCCGTTTTCACCATAAAGGTGCGGCTGCACATTGCTAGGGCTGCCTGGCAGGTAGATGCCATCCAGTTTCGGTAACAACGCGGCAAGCATTTCCGGCTCGGCCAGCGCGTGCGGCAGGGCAATCGGCAACCCTCCGGCGTTAATAATGGCATTCAGGTACTTTTCTTGCAGAGTCTGGGTCTGGTGACCCTTCAGCCTGTTCCTGCACATCACGACACCAATAACTGGTCTGTACATTATATTTTCCATGATCGCCCTCACAAAGTGGACTAAATAATGACCGTTTAGCGTGCCAAATGGCCACATCGTTCAATATTTTCTCAATCTAGCAGCGCAAATAGCCGTTTGCAAACTTAATTTAACATTTGACAAACATTTTGTTTGCATACACATTCGAATGGTGGACATTATATTTAACGGCAAGATAGCCAGCGGTCCGAAACCAACACAACGGCGGTGAATGATGGAAACCAATATTGTAGAAGTTGAGAATTTTGTTCAGCAGTCAGAAGAGAGACGGGGCAGCGCATTCACTCATGAGGTGAAGCGCTACCTTGAACGTTATCCCGAGACGCAGTATGTCGATGTGTTGCTGACCGACCTGAACGGCTGCTTCCGTGGCAAACGTATTCCGGTCTCCAGCCTGAGCAAGCTGGAAAAAGGCTGCTACTTCCCGGCGTCGGTTTTTGCCATGGATATTCTCGGCAATGTGGTGGAAGAGGCCGGTCTTGGCCAGGATATGGGCGAGCCGGATCGTTCCTGCATCCCGGTGCCGGGGACCTTAACCCCGTCGGCTGCCGATCCGCAATCTATCGCTCAGGTACAGCTGACGATGGTGGATGAAGATGGCGCTCCCTTTGACGTTGAGCCGCGGAACGTACTTAACCGCCTCTGGCAGCAGCTGCGCCAGCGCGGATTGTTCCCCGTGGTAGCGGTAGAGCTGGAGTTCTATTTACTGGATCGTAAACGTGATGCCGAAGGCTATCTACAGCCACCTTGCGCGCCGGGCACCGGCGATCGCAACACCCAGAGCCAGGTCTACTCGGTGGACAACCTCAACCACTTCGCCGACGTGCTCAATGACATCGATGAACTGGCCCAGCTGCAGCTGATTCCGGCCGATGGCGCGGTGGCCGAAGCCTCACCGGGTCAGTTTGAAATCAACCTTCATCATACCGATAACGTGCTCGATGCCTGCGATGATGCGCTGGCGTTAAAACGCCTCGTGCGTTTGATGGCCGAGAAGCATAAGATGCATGCCACTTTTATGGCCAAGCCTTATGAAGAGCACGCGGGCAGCGGGATGCACATCCATATCAGCATGCAAAACCACCGGGGCGAAAACGTGCTGGCGGACGCCGACGGCGAGGATTCTGCGCTGTTGAAACGCGCGCTGGCCGGGATGATTGACCTGATGCCGTCGTCGATGGCGCTGCTGGCGCCGAACGTTAACTCGTGGCGTCGTTTCCAGCCGGGGATGTATGTCCCGACTCAGGCCTCCTGGGGGCATAACAACCGCACCGTGGCGCTGCGGATCCCGTGCGGCGATCGTCAGAACCACCGCGTGGAGTATCGCGTGGCGGGAGCGGATGCCAACCCGTATCTGGTGATGGCGGCGATTTTCGCCGGCATATTGCACGGGCTGGACAATACGCTGCCGCTGCAGGAAGAAGTGGAAGGCAATGGCCTGGAGCAGGAAGGGCTGCCGTTCCCGATCCGTCAAAGCGATGCGCTGTGGGAGTTTATGCAAAACGATAGCCTGCGCGCGCGGCTGGGTGAGCGTTTCTGCCACGTTTATCACGCCTGTAAGAATGATGAATTAATGCAGTTTGAACGGCTTATCACCGAAACCGAAATTGAGTGGATGTTGAAAAACGCCTGATGGTTGCCCCGCAAGGGGCCGCTACCGTCGAGCGATAAAGTTGCATCATACGGCCTGAGCGGAGCCTGGTCGGACGTTTTTGCTGGAAGTCCAGCGATTTCCCGGATGTCGCGTAAAGGAGCGCAGGCGATACCGGGCTTCAGTTAACGACACAGTGTGTGACGAGGAAAGAGATGATGCCGATGTTCAAATATCCGCAGGGAGAAGGGGGCCATGAAGGCCGCAAGATGTCCGAATCAACCGCCGCTCGTCGGTCTGTCCTGAACGATTTTTTATGCCTTACCCCCCTGTTAAGCAGGTTTGTCACCCGATCATTGTGCGCACAAACCAACGTTTGCATGGGGGGGGATGCTCATGGTTGCTAACACCTCGCTCGATGTGTCGTCTGCCGCCGGCAAACCCGGCCTGCGCAAGTCGCTCAAGCTGTGGCAAGTGGTGGTAATGGGGTTGGCCTATCTCACCCCGATGTCGGTATTTGATACCTTCGGGATTGTGTCCGGCATCAGCAACGGCCACGTGCCCGCTTCCTATCTTCTGGCGCTGGCCGGAGTGCTGTTTACCGCGATCAGCTACGGTAAGCTGGTGCGGCAGTTCCCGGAGGCCGGGTCGGCGTACACCTACGCGCAGAAGTCGATCAGTCCTCACGTCGGCTTTATGGTGGGCTGGTCATCGCTGCTCGATTACCTGTTCTTACCGATGATTAACGTCTTACTGGCGAAGATCTATTTGTCGGCGCTGTTCCCGGAAGTGCCGCCGTGGATCTGGGTGGTGGGGTTTGTCGTGATTCTGACGGCGGCGAATCTTAAAAGCGTTAACCTGGTGGCGAACTTTAATACTCTGTTTGTGCTGGTGCAGATTGCGATCATGGTGGTGTTTATCTTCCTGGTGGTGCAGGGGCTGCACAAAGGGGAAGGGGTTGGCACCGTATGGTCGTTGCAGCCGTTTATCAGCCAGAACGCGCATCTGATCCCGATTATTACCGGGGCGACGATCGTCTGCTTCTCGTTCCTTGGTTTTGACGCGGTGACGACGCTGTCAGAAGAGACCCCGGACGCCGCGCGGACGATCCCGAAAGCGATTTTCCTGACGGCGGTGTACGGCGGGATTATCTTTATCGTCGCCTCGTTCTTTATGCAGCTCTTTTTCCCTGATATCAGCCGCTTTAAGGACCCGGATGCAGCGCTGCCGGAAATTGCGCTGTATGTCGGCGGCAAGCTGTTCCAGTCAATTTTCCTGTGCACTACCTTCGTGAATACCCTGGCGTCGGGCCTGGCGTCGCATGCCAGCGTGTCGCGTCTGCTGTACGTTATGGGGCGGGATAACGTCTTCCCGGAACGTATTTTCGGCTATGTGCATCCGAAGTGGCGGACGCCGGCGCTGAACGTGCTGATGGTCGGGGTAGTGGCGCTGTCGGCGCTGTTCTTCGACCTGGTGACCGCGACGGCGCTGATCAACTTCGGCGCGCTGGTGGCCTTTACCTTCGTTAATCTGTCGGTGTTCAACCACTTCTGGCGGCGCAAGGGCTATAACAAAACGTGGAAGGATCGCCTGCATTATCTGATTCTGCCGCTGATCGGCGCTGCGACGGTGGCGGTGCTGTGGATCAACCTTGAGGCGACATCGTTAACGCTGGGGCTGGTATGGGGCGCGGTGGGGCTGCTGTATTTGACCTATTTAACCCGTCGTTTCCGTCAGCCGCCGCCGCAATTCGATGCGGCGAAAGCCGAGCGGGCGTGGGAATCGTAGCCGTTCAGGCTGCTCGGAAGTCAAAGCCGGCATAGTGCCTGAGGCTGGTCACTAAGGTGACCAGCCTGTTTCTTTTCATGGTGACTAACAGAGCGGACTACTTTTTCTTTTTATGGAAAGGGAGTTGACTGGCGCGGCGTTCTTTGATGTATGACACCAGACTGTAAAGCGCAACCCCCAGCAAAATGACCGCGACAACAATGAGAATAATACCGGACATAAGCGATCCTGGGCTTGAGTGGAAAACATGAACTCTATAAATTTGCCGCCACGATAGCATCAGGATGTGTCTGAAATGTGACATATTGCAGTGATAAATTCGACGTAAATCAGGGTGATATGGTTTTTGTGGCTAGCGAACCCGCCGATTTTCTCGCTGAGAAACAATCCGTTAACTGATTTTACAGACGTAAGACCTTCAGGCTGTTACCCTGTATCTGAGTGAGAATTATCTGAGAACAATGCATGTGTAATAGACCTATCGTCGGCCTGCTTGGGCTGACCTTGATCCTGACCTCCTTTACCACTGTGGCAGAGTCAGAGAACCAGCAAACCCGCGAACGGGTTATGGACCAGGTATTAAAACCCTGTGAAGGCAAAAAAGCCGGCGACAAAGTGGTGATGATCGATCGCCGCGGCGGACAGCATGAAGCTATCTGCACCCTGGCGGCGGTCCCGCTGCCGGAGTAACGCCCGCCGCCGTCACGGGATCAGAGATTTTTCGTCCCGCCATCCACCAGGAGCTCGCTGCCAACCACGTAGCCGGACTCATCCGATGCCAGGTACAGCGCGGCTTTGGCCAGCTCCTGCGGGGTGCCCATGCGTCCGACCGGCACCAGGTTCTTGATCTCCTCCTGCAGGGCGCTCATGGCCTCAGCGCTGAGGCCCAGCTTATCCAGCGCCGGGGTGCGAACCGGGCCGGGGCTCAGGCCATTCACGCGAATGCCGCGCGGCAGCAGTTCCGCCGACAGGGTGCGCGCCAGCGACAGCAGCCCGGCTTTACTGGCGGCGTAAGCGCTGCTGGTTGGCAAGCCGATATGGGCGCTGACCGATCCGCACAGAATCACCGACGCGGGGTTGGCGAGCAGCGGCAGCAAGGCCTGCAGTAAGAAGAACGGCCCTTTGAGGTTAACGTTCATCAGCCGATCCCACTCCTCCTCGCGCCATTCACCAAAGTTACCGTGGGTCACGTCACCGGCGTTGATAAACACGGCATCCAGCCGCGGCCAGCGTGCGCTCAGGGTCTCCGCCAGCTGGCGCTGCCCGGCGGCGTCACCGGCATCAGCCGCAATAACCCATGCGTTTTCTCCCAGCAGCGCCTGCGCCTGTTCGCGCGCCGCATGCTGGCGGCCGGTGACCGCGACCTGCGCCCCTTCGGCAATAAATTCCTGCGCGGTGGCGAGGCCGATGCCGCTGGTGCCCCCGGTAATCAGCGTATATTTTCCTGCTAAACGTCCCATGATGATGCTCCTGATTGAGTCTCTGGAAATGGGACTATAAAAGCTTTAGTATCCAAAGGATACCAGGTACCAATTGGATACTAACGAGGCAAAAGGTGTGCTATGGCGAAGACCGCGGCGAGCGTCGATGAAAAAAATTTCGGGCACTCATCTTGCCCGATGACCGACTTTGTTAATCTGATTGCCGGGAAGTGGGCGATCCCGATCCTCTACCGGCTGATCGTCCTCAATGCGCCGGTGCGCTTCGGCGAACTGCTGCGGGCGGCGGCGCCCATCACGCAAAAAGAGCTGACCCGTCAGCTCCGCTTGTTCGAGCAGCGCGGGCTGGTGTCGCGCTGCGTCTATGCCGAAATCCCCCCTCGGGTGGAGTATCAGATAACCGAGCTGGGGCTGTCGATGCGCAGCGCGTTACAGCCGCTGGCGGAGTGGATGAGCCAGCACGGTCATCTGCTGAGGCGTTAAAGTGGGCAGATAAAAATTTCTCCCGGTGCCTCAGTTTGCGAGCGCCGAGGCGGAAAAATGTCATGAATTTGCCACAATAGAAGCGATGAAAATGACTGAGGATAAAGGGATGAGAAAGAGTCTACTCGCAGGTATCGTGGTCCAGGCGCTGGTGTTGTCCGCCGCGGCCCAGGCGCAGGACGCGGTGGCACCGCAGGGTTATCAGCTGCAGCAGGTGTTGATCATGAGCCGTCACAACCTGCGCGCGCCGCTGGCCAATAACGGCAGCGTACTGGAACAGTCGACGCCAAAATCGTGGCCGGAGTGGGATGTTCCCGGCGGTCAGTTGACCACCAAAGGCGGGGTGCTCGAAGTGTACATGGGGCACTATATGCGTGAATGGCTGGCCCAGCAGGGGCTGGTGACCAGCGGTGAGTGCCCGCCGGACAACGCGGTTTACGCTTACGCCAACAGCCTGCAACGGACCGTCGCCACCGCCCAGTTCTTTATCACCGGCGCCTTTCCCGGCTGCGGCGTGACGGTTCATCACCAGCCGCAAATGGGCACCATGGACCCGACGTTTAACCCGGTGATCACCGAAGATTCCGCCGCCTTCAGCGAAAAAGCGGTACAGGCGATGACCAAAGAGCGCCAGGGCATGCAGCTGACCGACAGCTACAAGCTGCTCGAGGAAATGACGGATTACCAAAATTCCCCCTCCTGCAAAGAGAAGCAGGTGTGTGAGTTAAGCGCCGCGAAAGATACTTTCAGCGCGAAATACCAACAGGAGCCGGGGGTTTCCGGGCCGCTGAAAGTGGGTAACTCGCTGGTCGACGCCTTCACGTTGCAGTATTACGAAGGTTTCCCGCTGGACCAGGTGGCATGGGGAGAGATCAAAAGCGATAAGCAGTGGCAGGTGCTGTCGAAGCTGAAAAACGGCTATCAGGACAGCCTGTTCACCTCGCCAGAGGTGGCGCGCAATGTAGCTAAACCGTTGGTGAAATATATCGATAAGGCGCTGGTCGGCGATGCGCAGCAGGCGGCCAAAGTGACGCTGCTGGTGGGGCACGATTCCAATATCGCCTCTCTGCTGACCGCGCTGGACTTCAAGCCTTATCAGCTGCATAACCAGTACGAACGTACCCCCATCGGCGGCAAAATCGTCTTCCAGCGCTGGCATGACAGCGGCAGCAACCGCGAGCTGATGAAAATTGAGTACGTCTATCAAAGCACCTCGCAGCTGCGCAATGCTGAACCGTTAACCCTGCAATCACCACCGCAACGGGTGACCCTGGCGCTTAACGGCTGCCCGGTGGATGCCGACGGGTTCTGCCCGATGACAACCTTTAAGCAGGTGATGAACGAGGCGGCAAAATAGGCATAAAAAAACCGGAGGGCCTGCTGGCCGCTCCGGTTCTCAGTACTGGCGTCCCGGTAGCGATACCGGGGCGTTCTGCGTCAGACGTTTTTACGCTCGATGGTTTGTTCGCCCCAGAACAGCGCGTCTTTGTCCGTTTTGGCGAAGGCCAAAGAGAGCACTTCGTCGCTGCCTTCTTCCCAGATTTTTTCTGCTAGCTTTTCATCGTATTTGGCTAATTCGAAAATCGCCTCGGCGATCTCGATAGAGGTATTACGTAAACTTGCCCATTCGCCCACATGGTGGGTCTTCGCTTCTTGAGTTGGCATGCACATCCTCCTGCTGAAGGTTAGCCGTGTAATTTAACTGCCAGTCCTGCGACGTGTTCACCTTGATAGCGGGCAATCGCCAGCTCTTCCTGACTTGGCTGACGTGAACCGTCGCCGCCGGCGATGGTGGTCGCGCCATACGGCGTACCGCCGCGAACCGCCGACACATCAAAGAGTTCCTGCGCGCCGTAGCCGATTGGCACAATCACCATCCCGTGATGGGCCAGGGTCGTCCAGGTGGAGGTAATGGTTTGTTCTTGCCCGCCACCGGTACCGGTGGAGCAGAAGACGCTGGCCAGTTTGCCGTACAGTGCACCCGATGCCCACAGGCCACCGGTCTGATCGAGGAAGGTGCGCATCTGTCCGGACATATTGCCGAAACGTGTTGGGGTACCAAAGATGATGGCGTCGTACTCTGCCAGTTCCTGCGGCGTGGCGACGGGCGCATTCTGCGTTTTCCCGCCTGCTTTGGCAAACGCCTCTGCTTGCATAGTTTCCGGCACGCGCTTCACGACCACGTCAACGCCATCGACTTTGTTCGCCCCTTCGGCGACGGCATGAGCCATGGTTTCGATGTGTCCATACATTGAATAATAAAGCACCAGAATTTTAGCCATTTGCATCACTCCTCGGTTGCGTATGAGACCAGCCAATCGACTGGCTACCTTTAAAGATAAGGCGTCTGGCTAAGAGTGCAAATCTAACAATCATTTATTTGATTTATAACAAAATTGCAAAAAGTGGGCTGTCGCAAAAAGAAACATCTTTGCCGGACGGCTTTTCGTGAGCCATAAGAAACGCTTAGCGTGACGCGGGCGGGGGAGGGTCTGTTTTACCCCGGCAGGTATTGCAAAATGTTTCTATTTACCAGGCGAATGCGTTTCATTCACTACGCTTAACAGTACGCAGCACCACAATGGCCATGCCCTATGCTGCGCTGCAGGGCCAGGCGCTGCCGGTAATGCGAGATGATGTCTAACCAAGTGGAGGTCAGTGATGGCAAACCATCGTGGCGGTTCCGGCAACTTTGCCGAGGATCGTGAAAGAGCATCAGAAGCAGGTCGCAAAGGTGGCCAGCATAGCGGGGGGAACTTCAAAAACGATCCTCAACGCGCGTCGGAAGCTGGCAAAAAAGGAGGGAAAAACAGTCACGGCAACCGTCATAGCTGACGAGCAGGCTGACTGTTTGTGATGTGGCGTTAATCTCCTGGGCACCCGCCATATCCTCCCCGCCGCCGGTCTCTACCGGCGGTTTTTTTATGCCTGTATACGGGGCGAACGGCACGGTGGGTACCGTCGCCCCGGTGCACAGAGAGGGATTACACAGGCACGTTGGACTGCGCCGTCTCCGGTGCGCGACGGTTAAGCAGGGCGTGGAGCAGGATGGCGCCAAAGGTGGCCGTCCCGATACCGCCGAGGGTAAAGCCGCCGAGGGAGAGGGCAAAATCGCCGGCGCCGAGCACCAGCGTGACCGCCACCATAATCAGGTTGCTGTTGAGGCTCAAATCCACCCGGTGCTGGATCCAGATACGCGCGCCGGCCACCGCAATCAGGCCGAACACCACGATCGACGCTCCACCGATCACCGGTCCGGGAATGGTGTGGATCAGGGCGCCAAACTTCGGCGAGAAGCCGAGCAGGATCGCAATCACCGCCGCCGCCACGAACACCAGCGTGGAGTAGACTTTGGTCACCGCCATCACCCCGATGTTTTCCGCGTAGGTGGTCACCCCGCTGCCGCCAACCGCGCCGGAAAGCATGGTTGCCAGCCCGTCACCGACGAACGCCCGCCCCATGTACGGGTCCATATTGCGCCCGGTCATTCCGGCGACCGCCTTCAGGTGCCCGAGGTTTTCCGCCACCAGGATCACCGCCACCGGGGCGATCAGCATCATCGCCGGACCGCTAAAGGTCGGGGCGGTGAAGTGCGGCATGCCGAACCACGCGGCCTGTTCCAGCAGGCTAAAATCGAGCGGCTTGCCCAGTCCAAACACGTTCGCCAGCAGCGCGTACAGCGCGCAGGCTACGATCAGGCCGACGAGGATCAGCAGACGCTGCACCATTCCGCGGGTAAACACCGCCACCAGCCCGATGCACAGCACGGTCAGCACCGCCATCCAGCCATCGAAGGCCGTGGCCGAGACGCTGCGCACGGCGATGGGCGCGAGGTTCAGGCCGATCGCCATTACCACCGCGCCGGTCACCACCGGCGGCATCAGCCGTTCGATCCAGCGGGTGCCGACTTTCATCACCACCAGGCCAATCAGGGTATACACCAGGCCGCAGGCGATGATCCCGCCGAGCGCGACGCTAAGATTCGGGTTCAGCCCCTGACCGTTAAAGCCGGTCACGGCGATCACCACCCCAATGAAGGCGGCGCTGGAGCCAAGATAGCTGGGCACCCGGCCGCCGGTGACCACGAAAAACAGCAGGGTCCCGACGCCGGAGAGCAAGATCGCGAGGTTCGGATCCAGCCCCATCAGAATCGGCATCAGCACCGTGGCGCCAAACATCGCCACCGCGTGCTGGACGCCCATCACCATCGTCTGCCCGAAGGAAAGCCGTTCATCGGGGGCCACAACGCCGGACGCGGCGGAGGGGGAGGTCAACTGCCAGCGAGGAAAATCGAAAAGTGCCATGATGATATCCCGGGTTTGAGGTTAACAGGCTGGACGCATGAGCGTGTGGTAGCCGCGGTCGAACCACATCAGCCCGCGCGGCTCTGGGTGTCTGACTATATCGGCGACTTCGCAGAACAAAATATCGTGGGTGCCGACGCTGACTATCTGGCTGATACGGCAGTCGAAGCTGACCAGCGCATCGACCAGCCGTGGACAGCCGGTAAGGCCGGTTTGCCATGCGGCGGCGGCAAAGCGCTCTGCCATCGGGGTTTTGCCGCCAAAGACGTTAGATAACGACTCCTGCCCGGCCGCCAGCGTGTTGACGCACAGCGCCTGATGCTGATTGAAGGTCGGCCACACCGAGGCCGAGCGGTTCAGGCACACCAGCAGGGTCGGCGGCGTATCGGTGACGCTGCAGACCGCGCTGGCGGTAAACCCGGCGCGTCCCGCCGGACCGTCGGTGGTAATAATGTTGACCGCCGCGCCGACCTGCGCCATGGCGTCACGAAAATGCTGTTTATCCGCTACGGACATGAGGGCTCCTTACGCCAGCTGGCAGGCATCATCAAACGAAAGACGCGGCAGGCGGCCATACAGCTTGCCGGCGTCGCCATAGCCGATATTGATCAGCAGGTTGCTCTGCCAGCCGCTGTCGGCGAAGAATGCCGCATCGACCTTCTGGCGATCGAATCCCGACATCGGGCCGGTATCCAGCCCGAGGGCGCGGCAGGCGAAAATCAGATACGCCGCCTGCAGCGAGCTGTTGCGAAAGGCGGTCTCCTCTGCCAGCTGCGGGCTGGAGGTGAACCAGCTGCGGGCGTCGCCGTGGGGAAACAGCTCGGGCAGGCGATCGTAGAAGGCGCTGTCCCAGGCGACGATCGCCGTCACCGGGGCGGTCATGGTTTTTTCGAGGTTACCGCTGGAGAGCGTCGGGCGCAGCAGCGCTTTGCCTTCCGGGGTGCGGACAAACAGGATCCGCGCCGGGGAGCAGTTGGCGGTGGTCGGCCCCATTTTCATCAGGTCGTAAATGTCGCGCAGTACCTCATCAGTGACCGGTTGATCCAGCCAGCCGTTATGGGTTCTGGCGTGAGTGAACAGGGTGTCCAGCGCGTTCTGGCTAATGCTTTCGCTCATAGATTTTCCTTAATTACGGGGCCAGCATCGCGGCCAGTCCGTCGCATAAAATGGGGTTGAAGGTCCCGGCATCGGTCACGTTACAGGCGTGTCCTCCCCAGGCCATCTCCACCTGCTGGCTGTTCGGTATCGCTGCCGCCAGGGTTCGGGAACAGGAGGCGGGAACCAGCAAATCGTCATTGGCGCTGATGATCAGCGCCGGGCAGGCAAGCTGGGCCGCCCGGCGTGAAAAATCGGCCTCTTTTAGCGCATGCAGGCGCTTTAGCAGGTTGTCTTTACCCTGGAAATGGCTGAGGGCCAGCGCATCTTCCGCTTCCAGCCTCGGCATGCGGGCGGCCATCCATTCTGCCGGGTAGAGGAACAGCGGCTGGGCTTCGACCCACGCCTGGGCGCCGCCGGCGTGCAGCAGGCGTTCGCGCACCTGGAAGCAGCGGCGGGTATGCGGCGAGAGGCTCAGCCAGGCATTAACCAGCACCAGCGCGCTGACCGCCTGCGGAAAGTCGAGCGCCAGCTGGAGCCCAATCAGGCCGCCCAGGGCGTGGCCGACGAAGGCAAAGCGGGTGATGCCCGCCGCCTGCAGCGCTTGCTTAAGCTCCAGCGCCATCGCCGCCATGCTGTAACCGGCGGGCAGCGGGCCGGCATTTTCGCCGGTGCCGTTCTGGTCATAACTCACCAGCTGATACCGCTCCGCCAGCACCGCGCGCTGCGGGAGCCAGTAGCTGCCCGCGCCGCCTAAACCCGCGCTTAGCACCACCACCGGTGCGCTATCGAAAGGGGCTGGGGAGATATTCAGTTTCATAAGGCTGGTTTCCCGATGTGGGCGACGGTAGCGATTTCGACCAGCGCCTCAGGCTTGACCAGCCCGCACTGGATACAAAAACGCGCCGGTTTATCGCCGGGGAAAAACTCAGCGTAGACTTCGTTAATCGCGGCGTAGTTTTTCCAGTCGGTGATAAAGATGCTGTTGAACGTCACATCCTCCATACTGCCACCCGCCGTTTCGATCACCGTTTTGATGGTGTCGAGGACGTGGCGGGTTTGCGCCTTTGGGTCGCCGGGATAAACCACATTATTTTGTTTATCAAACGGCAGCGTGCCGGAGACATAGACCACCCCGTCGGCCAGGGTGCCGGGGACAAAAGGGGCAATCGGCGTGGTGGTGCCGGGCGGTATAATGACCTGTTTAGGCATAACGTTTCTCCTCCGGGAATGAGAGCGGGGCGGCGGGCTCCAGCGCCTCGCAGAAGCTGGCGACATCGCTGACCCAGCCGAAAAAGGTTTCGATATTGAACAATGCGGCCTGCTGGGCGAAGGCCGGGCCTGCCTGGTGAGTGGCGTCTTCCAGCACGATGCCGAAATACTCAAGGAAGAAGCCGTCGCGCAGGGTCGATTCCACGCAGACGTTGGTGGCAATCCCAGTAAACACCAGGTGGCGAATGCCGCGACTGCGCAGGATGCTGTCGAGCGGGGTGTTGAAAAAGCCGCTGTAGCGCGGTTTCGGTAGCACCACATCGCCGGGCTGCGGTTGCAGTTGATCGACCAGCTGGTAGTCCCAGCCGCCTTTCGCCAGCAGTTTGCCCTGCAGCTCCGGGCGGTTGCGCATGGTCTTCAGGGCGTTCGATTTATGGTAGTTCGGCGAACCGGGACCGCCGGCTTCGACGTACTGTTCGTCCCAGCCGTTCTGGAACCAGATAATCAGCATGCCGGCGGCGCGGGCTGCGGCAACGGCGGTATTGATATTGTCGATCACCGGCCGGGTGGCGGAGACGTCAAACCCGGCGAGGTCGAGGTAGCCGCCCTGGCTGGCATAGGCGTTTTGCATATCGACGACGATCAGCGCGCTGTTCTGCGCCGGGAAGGTCAGGGATTCCGGACGGGCGGGAAGGGTAATCATCAGGCAACCTCGCGGGTAACGGTGGAAACAGCGTCGCGGCAACGCATCAGCGGCTGGATACGCTCGCCAAAGGCTTCAATGCCGAGCAGGAAATCGTCAAAGGTGAGCAGCACACCATCGGTGCCCGGCACCGTCGCCACCTCGTCGAGCATGCGGGCGACATTGGCGTAGGAGCCGACCAGCGTGCCCATGTTGATATTGACCGCTGAGGTCGGGTCCGCCATCTGGCGCACGTTGGTGTCGCTGCCGGAACGGGTGTCTTTCTGGCTCTGTTCGGTGAGCCAGGCCAGGGCGTCGTCATCGGCACCGGCTTTGTAGTGTTCCCATTTGGCGCGCGCCGCCTCGTCGGTTTCGTCGGCGATAATCATAAACAGGACGTACGAGCCGACGTCGCGACCGGTTTTTTCTGCCGCCTGCATCATGCGTGCCGCGGTAGGGGCAAAGGCGGTGGGGGTGTTCACCCCTTTGCCGAAGCAGAAGTTGTAGTCGGCGTATTGTGCGGAGAAGGCCATGCCCGCGTCGCTCTGTCCGGCGCAGATCACCTTCATCGGCTGTGATGGCTGCGGGCTGACCCGGCAGTCGTTCATGGTGAAGTAGTCACCTTTAAAGTCGCTGTGCCCGGTACCCCAGAGGTCGCGCAGCACCTGGACATATTCGGTGAGATACTCGTAGCGACGAGAGAAGTATTCGTCGCCGGGCCAGATGCCCATCTGATCGTATTCCGGTTTTTGCCAGCCGGTCACCAGATTGACCCCGAAGCGTCCGCCGGAGATGGAATCGATGGTGGAGGCCATGCGCGCAACGATCGCCGGGGGCAGGGTGAGGGTGGCGGCGGTGGCATAGATCTGGATCCGCGAGGTCACCGCCGCCAGTCCGGCCATCAAGGTGAAGGATTCGAGGTTGTGATCCCAGAATTCGGTTTTGCCGCCGAAGCCGCGCAGCTTGATCATCGACAGTGCGAAATCAAAGTGGTAGTGCTCGGCTTTCTGAACGATCGCTTTATTCAGCTCAAAGGTCGGCATGTACTGCGGAGCGTGGGTGGAGATCAGCCAGCCGTTATTACCAATCGGAACGAAGACACCAATTTTCATACGTACCTCTCTGCAGTCGGGGAAGAAGAAGGCGCGTGGTGCTGCATCCTGCATCTCCCTGGTCACCTCGCCTGAAAGATAAAGCAAACTCGATGCCAGTTTTTCAAAAACCAATGTTATTAATGTGTTGCGCGTTGGTTGCTGAATGTGTCGATTGAAAAAGTGGACTGAATGGTCAAAAATAGTGCACGAAAAAACGGCAGTCATGCGCAATTGGGGTGCATAACGTCGTGTCGGCGTTGGGCTTTTGCTATGCTGAGGGCGTTGATTACAGGAGATGACCTATGGCGCAGGGCGCTGTGAAAAAAACCGGCAAGCGGGTACAGGCGGTGAACGCCAAAAAAGAGGCGATCCTGGCCGCAGCACTGGACGCGTTTTCACAATTTGGTATTCACGGGACGCGGCTTGAGCAGGTGGCTGACCTGGCGGGGGTATCAAAGACCAATCTGCTCTATTACTACCCGTCGAAAGAGGCGCTGTATGTCGCGGTGCTGCAACAGATCCTGACTATCTGGCTGGCGCCGCTGCGGGCGTTTCGTGAGGATATCAGCCCGCTGGTGGCGATCCGAGAATATATCCGCCTGAAGCTGGAGGTTTCCCGCGATTATCCGCAGGCCTCGCGGTTGTTCTGTCTGGAGATGTTGCAGGGCGCGCCGTTGCTGATGGGCGAGCTGACCGGGGATCTGAAAACCCTGGTGGATGAAAAGTCGGCGATTGTCTCCGGCTGGGTCGAGAGCGGCAAACTGGCGCCGGTGGATCCGCAGCACCTGATCTTTATGATCTGGGCCACCACGCAGCATTACGCCGATTTTGCCACCCAGATTGAGGCGGTAACCGGCGCAACGTTACGCGACGAGGCCTTTTTTCAACAAACCGTGGATAACGTTCAGCGGATGATCATTGAAGGGATCCGTGTACGTTAATTGGCCGGGGGCAGCGGGCAGCTCTGATCGCCATCTTCGCACTGCAGGAGCGAGGCGAGGAACGACTCACGCTCGACGGTTTTATCCGCCATGCATTGATTGAGCAACATCGGCTGGGCGCTGCCGCCATCCGCTGCGGAGACGAGGAACGCGCAGTCGTCGTTGCGCAGCGCAATCCAGGCCAGCTGCGCCTTTTTCAACATCTCCTGCTGCTTGCCTGAGGCCCGCTTCAGCGCTTCCTGATAGGTTTGATTGAGTTTTTGATCGTCTGCCTGATACTGCGCCGCCGTACACTGGTTCATTTCCGCTTGCGTGCTGGCGCTGGCGCATTCGTCCGCCAGCGCCTGTCCGCTTGCCAGCAGGGCGGCAAGGGCAATTACAGTACGTTTCATTGGTTTTCTCCCATAAAAAAAGCTCCCGTCGGGGAGCTTTAATTAAGCACAGCTTTGGCCTGGTGTCATTAGCTGTCGTGGGCTTCCCCGGTGACGCTGCGCTGTCCGGGCTACGTCGCCCGGACAGGTGCGGAAACGGGCTTAGCCAATCGTCATCAGGCTGGCGTTACCACCTGCCGCAGCGGTATTGACGCTCAGCGAGCGTTCAATATAGAGGCGTTCCAGCAGCAGGTTGGTTTCACCGCGCGCAAAGCCCTGCACCGAGATGATGGCGCCATCGCGCGCCGCCACCTGTTCGCACAGCTCGCGCAGCTGGTCGGAATCGCCGTGGTAGATCACCGCGTCGAAGGCCTGGGTGGTCAGCGTCTCTGGTTTGGCAAAATGGATGCGATCGCTGACGTCACGCGGCAGCTTCTTCGCCAGCTCACGCTGCAGGGCGCTATCCGGCCACAGGATTTCAGACCCCACGGCGGTGACCGCCGCCAGCTGAATCAGCGCATCCTGCTCGTTATCCGCGATGCACAACACGCGGTCGCGCGGAATAAAGGTCAGGGTGTTGCGCTCGCCGGTTGGACCCGGCAGCAGGCGCTGGGTCCCGGCCTGGGCCAGCTCGCTGTACTGCTGGCACAGGGCCTGCAGTTCCGGACGACCGGCTGCCCACTGCTGCAGGGCGGTCAGCGGTTTTTCCAGCAGGGTTTTCAGCTGTGCATCCAGCGGACGTTCAGCATCCTGACGGGCGAGGGTGGTCCCCACCGCGTTTTGCGGACGGCTGGAGAGCAGACGATACAGATACAGCGGGCCGCCGGCTTTCGGACCGGTTCCCGACAGACCTTCGCCACCGAACGGCTGGACGCCAACCACCGCGCCAACCATGTTGCGGTTGACGTACAGGTTGCCGACTTTCGCACTGCCGGTGACCTGGGCAATGGTCTCGTCGATACGGGTATGTACGCCGAGGGTCAGACCGTAGTTCGAGGCGTTAATCTGCTCGACCAGCTTATCCAGTTCATTACGGTTGTAGCGAACCACGTGCAGCACCGGGCCAAAGACCTCTTTTTTCAGCTCATCAAAGCTGTCCAGCTCGATCAGCGTCGGCTGGATAAAGGTCCCGCTTTGCCACTCCTGCGCATCGTCGCTGTTTTCACGCACCGCCTGGAAGACGGTACGCCCTTTGGCGCGCAGGGTCTGAATATGACGTTCAATATTCTCTTTGGCTTCGGCATCAATCACCGGGCCAATATCGGTGGTCAGACGGCCCGGGTTGCCCATCCGGCACTCGCCCATCGCGCCGCGCAGCATGGTCAGGGTATGGTCGGCTATCTCTTCTTGCAGGCAGAGGATACGCAGGGCGGAGCAACGCTGTCCGGCGCTATCAAATGCCGAGGCCAGCACATCGACCACCACCTGTTCGGTCAGGGCGGAGGAGTCGACGATCATGGCGTTCATCCCGCCGGTTTCGGCAATCAGCGGCGTCGGGCGGCCCTGAGCATCGAGGCGGCTGGCGATGTTGCGCTGCAGCAGGGTTGCGACTTCGGTGGAGCCGGTAAACATCACGCCACGCACGCGCTCATCGCTGGTCAGTGCAGCGCCGACGGTTTCCCCGCGGCCCGGCAGCAGCTGAATGACGCCCGGCGGCACGCCGGCTTCCAGCAGGATCGCCACGCCCTGAGCGGCAATCAGCGGCGTCTGCTCGGCCGGTTTGGCCAGCACGCTGTTACCTGCTGCCAGAGCGGCAGCAATCTGGCCGGTGAAAATGGCCAGCGGGAAGTTCCACGGGCTAATACATACCACCGGGCCCAGCGGACGGTGGGTTTCATTGTCAAAATCATCACGAACCTGGCCGGCGTAGTAGTGCAGGAAGTCGACCGCTTCGCGCACTTCGGCGATGGCGTTACTGAAGGTTTTACCTGCTTCACGCACCAGAATGCCGATCAGCGTCTGGGTCTGGCCTTCCATCAGGATCGCGGCACGTTCGAGGATCGCGGCGCGTTCCTGCGGCGGCGTCGCAAACCAGATCGGCGCGTTATTGACCGCGCTGGTGAGCGCCAGCTCGACCTCTTCCGGACGGGTTTCACGCACGTGACCGACGATATCTTTCGGCTCGGCTGGGTTCACCACGGGCTGCAGTTCCCCTTCAATCACCGGATGTTCCAGCGCCGGCAGGGCCTGCCATTTGTGCAGCGCGCTGTTCAGCAGCGAAGAGGAGAGGGAGGCCAGGCGGTGTTCGTTCGCCAGATCGAGCCCGGCGGAGTTGATGCGGCCTTTGCCGTAGAGATCGCGCGGCAGCGGGATTTTCGGGTGTGGCAGGCCGGTCTGGCCCTCTTGCTGCGCCAGTTTCTCCACCGCGCTGACCGGGTCGGCAACCAGCTCATCGAGCGGCAGGGTGGTGTCGGCGATGCGGTTGACGAAGGAGGTGTTGGCGCCGTTTTCCAGCAGACGACGCACCAGGTACGCCAGCAGCGTTTCGTGGGTGCCGACCGGAGCATAAATGCGGCACGGACGGTTCAGTTTGCCGTCGGCCACTTTACCAACCACCTGCTCATACAGCGGTTCGCCCATGCCGTGCAGGCACTGGAACTCATACTGACCCGGGTAGTAGTTTTGTCCCGCCAGTTGGTAGATAGCCGCCAGGGTATGGGCGTTATGGGTGGCGAACTGCGGGTAGATCAGGCTCGGGACCGCCAGCAGCTTTTTGGCGCAGGCGAGGTAGGAGACGTCGGTATACACTTTGCGGGTATAGACCGGGTAGCCTTCGAGGCCGTCCATCTGCGCACGTTTGATTTCGCTGTCCCAGTAAGCCCCTTTCACCAGACGGATCATCAGGCGACGGCGGCTGCGGGTCGCGAGGTCGATCAGCGAATCGATGACAAACGGGCAGCGTTTCTGATAGGCCTGAATCACGAAGCCGATGCCGTTCCAGCCAGCCAGTTCCGGTTCAAAGCACAGTTTTTCCAGCAGATCGAGCGAGATCTCCAGACGATCCGCTTCTTCGGCATCGATGTTGATCCCGATATCGTACTGGCGGGCCAGCAGGGTCAGTGATTTCAGACGCGGGTAGAGTTCGTCCATCACCCGGTCGTACTGCGCGCGGCTGTAGCGCGGATGCAGTGCGGAAAGCTTGATGGAAATCCCCGGGCCTTCATAAATGCCCCGTCCGTTGGAGGCTTTGCCAATCGCGTGGATCGCCTGCTGGTAGGAGACCATGTAGGCCTGCGCATCGGCGGCGGTGAGCGCCGCTTCACCCAGCATGTCGTAGGAGTAACGGAATCCTTTCTCTTCCAGCTTGCGGGCGTTGGCCAGCGCTTCGGCAATGGTTTCGCCGGTGACGAACTGCTCGCCCATCAGGCGCATCGCCATATCGACGCCTTTGCGAATCAGCGGCTCGCCGCTTTTACCGATAATCCGGTTCAGCGAGCGCGAGAGGCTGGTTTCATTGTGGGTCGAGACCAGCTTGCCGGTAAACAGCAGACCCCAGGTGGCGGCGTTGACGAACAGCGACGGGCTGCGGCCGATATGCGACTGCCAGTTACCGTTGCTGATTTTGTCGCGGATCAGGGCGTCACGGGTGGCTTTATCCGGAATACGCAGCAGCGCTTCCGCCAGACACATCAGCGCGACCCCTTCCTGTGAAGAGAGGGAGAACTCCTGCAGCAGGCTTTGCACCATCCCCGCGCGGCCGCTGGCCGTTTTCTGATTACGCAGTTTTTCCGCCAGCTGGTACGCCAGCTTGTGTGCTTGCTCGCCCAGAGGCTGTGGCAGACGGGCCTGCTCTAACAGCATCGGTACGGCGTCGGTTTCTGCCCAGCGATACGCGGCGGTGATCGACGCCCGGGAAACGGACTGCGGCAGGATCTGTTCGGCAAATTCCAGGAACGGCTGATAAGGCTCATCCGCCGGGCTGCCGGCTTCGTCGCTTTCATTGGCGGCACCGGAGAGCAGCGCCGGTAACTCAGGCAGCGTCTCGTCGTTTTCCAGTTTTTCCAGGTAATTGAAGATGGCCTGCTTAATCAGCCAGTGCGGCGTGCGGTCAATACGGCTTGCGGCAAACTTAATGCGTTCGCGCGTCGCGTCGTCAAGCTTAACACCCATGGTGGTGGTGCCCATGCTTATCACTCCTGTAATGAATCGTTGTTCTTTTTTCGGTTACGCGAAAATATCTACCATGTTGCAACTTTGTGCAACCTTGTTAATCGTGATTTGTGTCGCACGGCGAGAAATGGGCTGGTTGTTAAATCTAATGGTGTACATTGCCAAAAATTAACATTTGTCCAATAGGGGATTTGTATGCGTGAGTTAACAGTTTCACCAGGTGCAACCAATAAAAATGTGAGAGAGTGCAACCTATGGCGAAATGAAGTTTGGTCACGATAAAAATTAGTGTAAATGCTGTGTTAAATCGTTTGTGAAATGCAGTTGCTTCCGTCAGGATACGGTCGCCCAATACAACCAATGTGCCATTACCCCGTTCCGGTAGTGGAATAAAATGACAAAGCAGGACGTTGTCGACAAAAAAACTGGAGATTTTACATGGCTATCAGCACCCCCATGTTGGTGACTTTTATTATTTATATTTGCGGCATGGTACTTATCGGTTTTATTGCCTGGCGTTCGACGAAAAACTTTGATGATTATATTCTCGGTGGCCGTAGTCTTGGTCCATTCGTGACCGCGCTGTCTGCTGGTGCTTCTGATATGAGCGGCTGGCTGCTGATGGGTCTGCCAGGGGCGATATTTCTCTCCGGTATTTCTGAAAGCTGGATTGCCATCGGCCTGACCCTCGGCGCATGGATTAACTGGAAGCTGGTTGCCGGTCGCCTGCGTGTTCACACCGAAGTGAATAATAACGCACTGACCTTACCGGATTATTTCACCGGTCGTTTTGAAGATAAAAGCCGGGTGCTGCGTATTATTTCCGCGCTGGTTATTCTGCTGTTCTTCACCATCTATTGTGCCTCCGGGATTGTGGCTGGTGCCCGTCTGTTCGAAAGCACTTTCGGTATGAGCTATGAAACGGCGCTGTGGGCCGGTGCGGCCGCCACCATTATTTATACCTTTGTCGGTGGCTTCCTTGCGGTGAGCTGGACCGATACCGTGCAGGCCAGCCTGATGATTTTCGCGCTGATCCTGACGCCGGTGATGGTGATTATTTCCGTTGGCGGTTTCGACACCTCGCTGGAAGTGATTAAGCAGAAGAGCATTGAAAACGTCGATATGCTCAAAGGGCTGAACTTTGTGGCGATTATCTCGCTGATGGGCTGGGGCCTGGGCTATTTCGGCCAGCCGCATATTCTGGCGCGCTTTATGGCGGCGGACTCCCACCACAGTATCGTCCACGCACGTCGTATCAGCATGACCTGGATGATCCTGTGTCTGGCGGGTGCGGTTGCGGTCGGTTTCTTCGGTATTGCCTGGTTCAACAACAACCCGGCGCTGGCAGGGGCGGTCAACCAGAACTCCGAGCGCGTGTTCATTGAACTGGCACAGCTGCTGTTTAACCCGTGGATTGCCGGGATCCTGCTGTCAGCCATTCTGGCGGCGGTGATGTCGACCCTGAGCTGCCAGCTGCTGGTGTGCTCCAGCGCGATTACGGAAGACCTGTATAAAGCGTTCCTGCGTAAAAACGCCGGTCAGAAAGAGCTGGTATGGGTTGGACGGACCATGGTGCTGGTGGTGGCGCTGATCGCCATCGCGCTGGCGGCGAACCCGAACAACCGCGTACTGGGTCTGGTGAGCTACGCGTGGGCAGGCTTCGGGGCGGCATTTGGTCCGGTGGTCCTGTTCTCGGTGATGTGGTCACGTATGACGCGTAACGGCGCTCTGGCCGGGATGGTGATCGGCGCGCTGACCGTGATTGTCTGGAAACAGTTCGGCTGGCTGGGGCTGTACGAAATCATTCCTGGCTTTATCTTCGGTAGCCTCGGGATTGTCCTCTTCAGCCTGTTGGATAAAGCTCCTTCGGCGTCGATGCAGAAGCGTTTTGCCGAAGCGGATGCGCATTATCACTCCGCGCCGCCGGCAGGTACCGTCGCAGAGTAAACCCCGCTTTCTCTTCAAGCCCGCGTCCAGCGGGCTTTTTTGATCCTGTTGCTGCCCGGGTGTGAGCGGCGTCTTCCTCTTGCTAATTCGCTGAAAATACGCTGATATCGTGGCACAAAAAAACAATGAGGATAGCAAAATGACGTTCAGACAGGGTGCGATGGTGCTGGTGATAGCAGGGCTGCTTGGCGGCTGTGTGGCTCCGGCGAAGAACAGTGCACCGGTTCCGGCCAGCGCGGCCTGCCCGGCGGATAATGCCATGGTGCAGACCACGCTCTATTTCGGTTTAAGTCGTCCGGCGGGGAAAGATATTACCGCCCAGGAGTGGCAGCAGTTTGTTGACCGGGACGTAACGCCGCGCTTTCGTGACGGCTTAACGGTGTTTGATGCCCGTGGCCAGTGGCTGGGCAATGACGGCAGCGTGGCCCGCGAGCAGAGTAAAGCGCTGATGCTGATTCACGGTAAAGACGGCAAGAGCGAAGAGGGGATTGAAGCGCTGCGTAACCTCTATAAATCACGCTTTGCTCAGGAGTCGGTGATGCGGGTCGACCAGCCGGTCTGCGTTCACTTCTGATGCTGTGAGGGAAAATCCCGGCTGGCGTTGCGCTTAGCCGGGATAGTTCAGGTACTTACAGCACCAGTCCGGCAAAGCTGGCGGACAGCAGGCTCACCAGGGTAGCGCCGTACACCAGACGCAGGCCGAAGCGGGAAACAATATTCCCTTGCTGCTCGTTCAGCCCCTTAATGGCGCCGGCAATGATGCCAATGGAGGCGAAGTTGGCGAACGAGACCAGGAACACCGAAAGGATCCCCAGCCCGCGCGGCGTCATGCTGGCGGCAATTTTTTGTAGCTCAATCATTGCCACGAACTCATTGGCCACCAGTTTGGTTGCCATAATACTGCCGGCGTTCAGCGCATCGCTCAGCGGAATACCGATAAGCCAGGCCAGCGGATAAAAGACATAGCCGAGGATCTGCTGGAAGCTAAGACCAAACAGCGTGGCAAACAGGGCATTAATGGCGCTGATGATGGCAATAAAGCCAATCAGCATGGCCAGAATAATCATCGCCACTTTGAAGCCGGCGAGAATATATTCCCCGAGCATTTCAAAGAAGCTTTGCGATTCGTGCAGCTTCTCGAGCTTAATTTCTTCTTCGCTGCCCGGACGCGTCGGGTTAATAATCGACAGCACAATAAAGGTGCTGAACATATTCAGGATCAGCGCGGCGACCACATATTTCGCATCGAGCATGCTCATATACGCGCCGACGATGGAAAGCGACACTGTCGACATCGCGGTGGCGGCCATGGTGAACAAGCGGCGCGAGGAGAGGTCGCCCAGCACGCCTTTGTAGGCGATGAAATTCTCGGACTGCCCGAGGATCAGCGAGCTGACGGCGTTAAAGGATTCGAGTTTCCCCATGCCGTTAACTTTCGACAGCAGGGTGCCAATCAGGCGAATAAAGATTGGCAGGATGCGCCAGTGCTGGAGGATACCGATCAGCGCAGAAATAAAGACAATCGGACACAGCACGCCGAGGAAAATAAAGGCCATGCCTTTTTCGCTCATGCCACCAAATACAAAGTTGGTGCCCTCGGCGGCAAAGCCGAGTAAAGAGGTGAAGAAGCTGGAGATATTTTTCACTATCCACAGGCCGCTTTCGGCGTGGAGGAAAAAGAATGCCAGGGCAATTTCAATGATAATTAACTGGATAATATAGCGGATGCGGATTTTTTGTCGGTCATAGCTGACCAGCCAGGCAAGGCCAAGGATAACCACCAGCGCCAGCAGGAAGTGCAAAAATTGTGTCATGTTATTCATTTCGCAGGTCAATAAGGCCGCTATTTAGCCACAGCCGTTACGCCCGGTAAATATCTAAGCGGAAAAATCCACCGTGACGAGAGTATGTTGTCGGCGCAGACAAATAATCCCATAAGTAATTATTTTGTAGCGATTAATTTACAACTCGATACCATTCGCTCTACATTTCGCTTGTGTTTCTGCTTATTGTAATGATAATCACTATCAGAAATATTTACCTATCTTTGCATCCACTGACGGCGATTCACATTTAAGGTGTCGGCATGTTTGTCCCATTTCTCATTATGTTACGCGAAGGGCTGGAAGCAGCGCTGATTGTCAGCCTGATTGCCAGCTATCTCAAACGCACCCAGCGCGGCAACTGGATTGGCGTGATGTGGATCGGCGTTATCCTCGCCGCAGCACTCTGTCTGGGCCTCGGCATCTTTATCAACGAAACCACCGGTGAATTTCCGCAGCGTGAACAGGAGCTGTTCGAAGGCATCGTCGCGCTGGTGGCGGTGTGCATCCTGACCTGGATGGTGTTCTGGATGCGCAAGGTGTCGCGCAACGTTAAGCAACAGCTGGAACAGGCGGTGGATAACGCGCTGCAGCGCGGCAATAACCACGGCTGGGCGCTGGTCATGATGGTCTTTTTCGCCGTAGCGCGGGAAGGGCTGGAGTCGGTGTTCTTCCTGCTGGCAGCCTTTCAGCAGGATGTCGGGATCTGGCCGCCGATCGGCGCGATGCTCGGACTGGCGACCGCCATTGTCCTTGGTTTCCTGCTGTACTGGGGCGGCATTCGCCTTAATCTCGGCGCGTTCTTCAAGTGGACCAGCCTGTTTATTTTGCTGGTGGCGGCGGGTCTGGCTGCCGGGGCGATTCGCGCCTTCCATGAAGCCGGGCTGTGGAACCATTTCCAGGACGTCGCGTTCGATCTGAGCGGCGTGCTGTCAACGCACACCCTGTTCGGGACGCTGCTCGAAGGGATCTTCGGATACCAGGAGACGCCGACCGTCAGCGAAGTGGCGGTGTACTTTATCTATTTGATTCCGGCGTTGGTGCTGTTTGCCCTGCCGCCGCGTAGCAATACAGCAACCTCGCGCACGGCTCCCCTAAAATAGAGCTCCGCAGGATATTGGGTTACACCTACTTACCGAAAGGGATGATCATCATGATTCATTTTCGCCGTAGTGCGCTGCAGCTTGCCGTCGCAGCGTTGTTCAGCTCTGCCTTTTACGCTCAGGCTGCGGATATCCCGCAGGTAAAAGTCACCGTTAATGATAAACAGTGTGAGCCAATGAACGTGACCGTGAAAGCGGGTAAAACACAGTTCATTATTCAGAACCACAGCCAGAAAGCGCTGGAGTGGGAGATCCTCAAGGGCGTGATGGTGGTGGAAGAGCGCGAGAATATTGCGCCGGGCTTCACCCAAAAGCTGACGGCGAACCTGCAGCCGGGCGAATATGACATGACCTGCGGCCTGCTGACAAACCCGAAAGGCAAGCTGATTGTTACCGGCGAGGCCACCAAAGACGCGGCTAAAGCCGATGCGGTCCTGAGCCTGGGCGAGGCGATCACCGCCTATAAAGCCTATGTCACCGCCGAAACCGCTGCGCTGGTCAGCGGCACCAAAGCCTTTACCGATGCAGTGAAAGCGGGCGATATCGAAAAAGCCAAAGCACTGTATGCGCCGACGCGTCAGCATTATGAGCGCATCGAGCCTATCGCCGAGCTGTTCTCCGACCTTGACGGCAGCATTGATGCCCGTGAAGACGATTATGAGAAGAAGGCGGAAGACCCGAAATTTACCGGCTTCCACCGTCTGGAAAAAGCCCTGTTTGGCGACAACAGCGTCAAAGGGATGGAGCAGTATGCCACCCAGCTGAACGACGACGTGCTGGAGCTGCAAAAACGCATCAGCGAGCTGGCGTTCCCGCCGTCTAAAGTGGTGGGCGGCGCGGCTGGCCTGATCGAAGAAGTGGCGGCCAGCAAAATCAGCGGGGAAGAAGATCGCTACAGCCACACTGACCTGTGGGACTTCCAGGCCAACATCGACGGCGCGCAGAAGATTGTTGACCTGCTGCGTCCGCAGCTGCAAAAAGAGAACAGTACGCTGCTGGCGAAAATTGATGCTAACTTCAAGAAAGTTGACGGCATTCTCAGCAAATACCGCACCAAAGACGGCTTCGAAACCTATGACAAGCTGACCGATGCGGACCGTAATGCGCTGAAAGGGCCGATCACCACTCTGGCGGAAGATCTGGCGCAGCTGCGTGGGATCCTCGGTCTGGACTAAGTCGATGGCAGAACAGAAGCAATTCGACGTGGATGAACCTTCACGTCGTCAATTATTAAAAGGGATCGGCGCGCTGGGTGGCGCGCTGGCCATTGCTGGCGGCTGTCCGGTGGCGCACGCGGCGAAGGGCGGCAGCGCGCCGGGCGTGCTCTCTCCTGACGCGCGGGCCGAGGTGCAGCCTTTTTACGGGCAGCACCAGGCGGGCGTACTGACGCCGCAGCAGGCCTCGATGATGCTGGTGGCCTTTGATGTACTGGCCAGCGATAAAGCAGACCTTGAACGGCTGTTTCGTCTGCTGACCCAGCGCATTGCCTTTCTGACCAAAGGTGGCCCGGCGCCGGATACGCCGAATCCGCGTCTGCCGCCGATGGACTCGGGGATCCTCGGACCGTGGATCTCGCCGGACAACCTGACGGTGACCGTGTCGCTGGGCCATTCGCTGTTTGACCAGCGTTATGGGCTGGCGAACCACGCGCCGAAAAAGCTGCAACCGATGACGCGTTTCCCCAACGATTCGCTGGACGCCGCGCTCTGTCATGGCGATCTGCTGCTGCAAATCTGTGCCAATACTCAGGATACGGTGATCCACGCGCTGCGCGATGTGATTAAGCACGCCCCGGATCTGCTGAGCGTGCGCTGGAAGCGTGAAGGGTTTATCTCCAGTAGCGCCGCGCAGAGTAAAGGCAAAGAGACGCCGGTAAACCTGCTGGGCTTTAAGGACGGCACCGCAAACCCGGTCAGCACCGATAAGGCGCTGATGGATGAAGTGGTGTGGGTCACCGCCGGCCAGGGTGAGCCCGCGTGGGCCACCGGCGGCAGCTATCAGGCGGCGCGTATCATCCAGTTCCATGTGGAGTTCTGGGATCGTACTCCGCTGAAGGAGCAGCAGACCATTTTCGGCCGGGACAAGCACAGCGGCGCGCCGCTGGGGATGCAGCACGAGCACGATGTACCGGATTACAGTAAAGATCCGAACGGCGATACTATCGCCCTGGATAGCCATATTCGACTGGCAAATCCGCGCACGCCGCAAACGCAGTCGAGCCTGATGATGCGCCGTGGCTACAGCTATTCATTAGGGGTGACCAACTCCGGTCAGCTGGATATGGGATTGTTGTTTGTCTGCTATCAGCACGACCTCGAGAAGGGGTTCCTGACGGTGCAAAAACGTCTGAATGGCGAGGCGCTGGAGGAGTATGTCAAACCAATTGGCGGCGGCTATTTCTTTGTGTTGCCGGGGGTTATCGACAGCCAGCACTACCTGGGGCAATCTCTGCTTGAAGCCTGATCGCTCTGCCCGTAGGGGCAGGGCGTTTTCTGCTGTTTTTCCATTCTTTTTTTGTATTTCCTGCCTTGTGTTATTTTTCTGTAATCTAAATGACGGAAACTCTCTTCAGCTGTTTGGGGAATTACTGTTGCGTTTGTGTAAAAAAATAGTTGCATCTTAGATGTTTTTTGATGTAATTATTACAGACGCGGTAGTTCCCGGCAGTGATGTCGTTTCACTATGGAGATCGCGAATGGTAGGGTCCCGTACCGGACAAAGCAAAACAACACACCGTACTCTTCAGCGCGGAGGGAAAACCTCCGGCAGCGACTTCGTCACCGTAAATTCACCCCTTTCCACCACGACAGAACATCCGAACCCTGACAGGGTACGCGGTGCGCGTAGCCGTGACTCATCGTCAATTCAACAGGCAAGCAATGGCTTAAAAGGAAGCCAAACCTCAATCGTTTGTGCGCATAGTCGCGTCGATGGTGACGCGTGTGATGTAAACCAACAACGCAAGGTGCTATCCATGGGAAGACAAAAAGCAGTGACCAAAGCTCGTCGTGAAGCAAAACGTGTGCTGAGACGCGATTCACGCAGTCATAAGCAACGCGAAGAAGAATCGGTCACATCGCTGGTGCACATGAGTGGCGTAGAAGCAATTGGCATGGCGCGGGATAGCCGTGATACTTCCCCAATTGAAGCACGCAATGATGCTCAGGCGCATTATTTGAATGCCATAGACAATAAACAGCTGATTTTTGCCACGGGCGAAGCCGGGTGCGGTAAGACCTGGATTAGCGCCGCGAAAGCAGCCGAAGCCCTGGTTCACAAAGATGTGGACAGGATTATTGTTACCCGTCCCGTTCTGCAGGCCGACGAAGACCTCGGCTTCTTACCGGGAGATATCGCCGAGAAGTTTGCTCCCTATTTCCGTCCGGTTTATGACGTTCTGGTCAGGAGATTGGGCGCTTCCTTTATGCAGTACTGCCTGCGACCGGAAATTGGCAAGGTGGAAATCGCGCCGTTCGCCTATATGCGCGGACGTACATTTGAAAATGCCGTGGTGATTCTGGACGAGGCCCAGAACGTGACGGCTGCGCAAATGAAAATGTTTTTGACCCGCCTCGGGGAGAACGTCACGGTCATCGTCAATGGCGACATTACCCAGTGTGATTTACCGTCTGGTGTGAAGTCTGGCCTGGTCGATGCGCTGGCACGTTTTGAGGAAGACGAGATGATCGGTGTCGTGCGCTTTACCGCCGATGATTGCGTCCGTTCGATGCTCTGCCAGCGAACGCTGAAAGCTTACTACTAGCGGCTAATTAGTGTGCAAAGCCCGGGGGCAGTCCAAACCCGGGCTTTGTTATTTTGCGGTCCGCGTGAACCATCTTTTGCTCAGTATCGTGGGTTAGCCAATGGCGCCCAGCGCATCGTCATTCCCCTGGCTTTTCGGCAACAGGAACAGAGTGGCGAAAATATCCAGCAGGTACAGCAGGGCCAGCAGGGTGATGGCGGCGGTAAATGACCAGTGGCTGACGAACAGACCGATCACCAGAGGACCAAAGCCACCGACGCCCCGACCGAGGTTAAACAGGACGTTCTGCGCCGTTGCGCGGACCTGCAGCGGGTAGGTATCCGAGATCAGCGCGCCGTAACCGCCGATCATCCCGTTGACGAACATACCCATTAACGCCCCGGTAAACAGCATAACGGTAGGGTCACGCAGTTGGGCGTAGATAATCACCATCACGACCGCACCGGCCTGATAAATCAGGAAGATTTTCCAGCGTGCGAAACGGTCCGCCAGCACGCCAAACAACCAGATGCCGAAGGTCATCCCTACCACGGTGACGGCGGTCCAAACGCCCGATTTGGTCAGCGAAAAACCAAAGTTCGACGACAGATAGCTCGGCATCCAGATCATCAGGCCGTAGTAACCAAAATTCTGTACCGAGCACAGAATAAAGATACCGAGACTGGCCTTCGAGGTGGCGCGATCGGAGAACAACATTTTGATTCGCGACGAGAATGAGAGCTGCTGGGTGGTATCGATATCTTTGGTAAACGCTTCCGGTTCGCCCATGCCGCGGCGGATGGCAAATGACACCAGCGCCGGCAGCAGGCCGACGAGGAACATCCCGCGCCAGCCGATAATATCCAGCAGCAGCGGGGTGATAAAGGCGGCCAGCAGAACGCCCAATTGCCAGCCGATGCCCACCCAGGCAGACGCCCGGTTGCGTTTGTGTGCCGGCCAGACTTCGGCGATCAGCGCCATGCCAATGCCGAATTCACCGCCTAACCCCATTCCCGCCAGCGTGCGATAGGCCAGCAGATCCCAGTAGCCCTGGGCGACGGCGCACAGGCCGGTAAAGACCGAGAACATCAGAATGGTGAAAGTCAGGACGCGAATACGGCCGAGACGATCGCTCAGGTGGCCGAAGATAATCCCGCCCAGCACCGCCCCGATCAGCGTCCAGGTCACCAGGGAGCCGGCCTGCGAGGTACTGAGGGCGAGTGAAACGCTGATGGCCGGTAACATAAAGCCGAGGATCAGCAGATCAAAGCCGTCCATTGCATAGCCGCTGATGGCGGCGACCATGGCTTTTGCCGGGGTAACGCCGCGTTTAGTTTGTGGAGAAGAGAACGTCATGTTCAGGCCTTTGGCAGTCAATTTGGCGGCAAGTATAGATTTGTCAACGAATGCGATCTACACGGCAAAGGGGGCGTTGCGGGCGGTGTGGATGGCATTAACTTTATGTTTTTATGGTTACGATGGTGTAAATGACTGGGTTTTTGTTTTAAGTATTAGTGGTCATGCTTAATGGGTAAATAGCGATGACGTAATATGCTGACGATAAAAAACGGCGATTGTCGGATTTTTGCTTCGCGGGGCTGGGGCTGCTGGTCACCCGGACGAGGCATACGGTCTGTCCAACTGGTGTTGGTAGCCCGGGCGAGGCATTTATGCCGACCCCCGGGAGAAACGCGCACCGTGCTGACAGGATGACTGGTGCAACAGCGAAGGTAGCCCGGGCGTGGCGTACAGTCTGTCCAACTGGTGTTAGTAGCCCGGGCGAGGCATTTATGCCGACCCCGGGAGAAACGCTCACCATGCTGACAGAATGACTGGTGCAACATGCGAAAAAAAGCCCGTGACTGCGTACGAGCTCTTCTTAAAATATGGCGGTGAGGGGGGGATTCGAACCCCCGATACGTTGCCGTATACACACTTTCCAGGCGTGCTCCTTCAGCCACTCGGACACCTCACCATATTGTTTCGCTGCTCACCTTGGGTGGGCAACGGGGCGCTACTATAGGGAGTTGCGCTAAAACGGTCAAGCAGTATTTATTCTTTCTTTACCGTTCGGTCAAGCAATGAACACTGCCCCACCGAAAACCGGCGGGGCAGTGATTTTAACGCAGAGAATCAAGCTGTTTGCCATGCTTTAACACTACGCTGGCAGGCCAGTAAGGTGCTGATGTCAGATCTGGCCGAAGCGCCCGCTGTTAAAATCGCTAACGGCTTCGGCGATCTGCTGCCGGGTATTCATCACAAACGGACCGTAACCCACAATGGGCTCCTGTAACGGCTCGCCGGCCAGCAGCAGCACTTTGGCATTCGTCGTTGCCTGGAGATGAATCGCTTCTCCCTGCTGGCTCAATACGACCAGCTGTCCTTCACGTGCCTGCTCGGCACCGTTGACCGCAATCTCACCTTCAAGGACCACTAATGCGCTGCTCCAGCCGTCAGGCTGACGGAGCGTAATGTCATGGCCCTGATTCAGCTGCATATCCCAGACGTTCAGCGGCGAGAAAGTATGCGCAGGACCAGACACTTCACCATAGCTGCCGGCGATAACCCGGATATTTCCCGCGCCGTCCGGCAGGGCGACGTCAGGGATAACATCCGCAGTAATGCTCTGATAGCCCGGATGAGCCATTTTGTCTTTGGCTGGCAGATTGACCCACAGCTGGATCATCTTCAGTTCGCCGCCGGTGCGGGTAAACTCCGCCGAATGAAACTCTTCATGCAGAATGCCGGCACCCGCGGTCATCCACTGCACATCGCCCGGGCCAATGACCCCACCTTTACCCGTCGAGTCACGGTGCTCAACTTCACCGGCATAGACGATGGTGACGGTTTCAAACCCACGGTGCGGATGTTCGCCAACCCCACGTCTGCCAGTTCCCGCCGGGAAGTGGTGCGGACCAGCATAGTCCAGCAGCAGGAACGGGCTTAACGGTTCGCCATGAGTCTGGTAAGAGAACAGCGAGCGGACCGGGAAGCCATCCCCCACCCAATGCTGGGCCGGTGCGGTGTAGACGCCTGTAATCTGTTTCATGGTGCTCTCCTGTGTTGCGATTTCTGATGACCATAAGCGTATATGCGCGGCCAATAAAGCGGTAGATAGCAAAAATAGCCTATACTGTTCTGAAAATGGAACAATGGAGGAAGGATGCTGGATCTCAATGACTTAGCCTGGTTTGTCCAGGTCGTCGATCATGAAGGATTCGCCGCGGCGGGCAGGGCGCTCGATCAGCCGAAATCAAAATTGAGCCGTCGGATCGCCCAGTTGGAAGAGCGGCTTGGCGTACGGCTGATTCATCGCACGACCCGCCAGTTCGTGGTCACCGAAGTGGGGCAGACTTTCTATCAGCACTGCAAAGCGATGCTGATAGAGGCCGAAGCGGCGCAGCAGGCGGTGGAGACGCTGCGTTCAGAACCTCGCGGCAGCGTCAAGCTCACCTGTCCGGTGACCTTACTCCATGCCCACGTCGGGCCGATGCTGGCGCGATTTATGCTGCGCTACCCCGGCGTCAATGTGCAGCTGGAGGCCACCAACCGGCGGGTGGACGTTGTCGGCGAAGGGATTGATGTGGCGATCCGCGTGCGTCCGCGCCCGTTTGACGATAGCGATCTGGTGATGCGGGTGCTGGCCGACCGCGGGCAACGGCTGGTCGCCAGCCCGGCGTGTATTGCGCGAATGGGGCGGCCGCAGGCGCCATCGCAACTGAGCACGTGGCCGGGACTGAGTCTCGATGCCGGAAAACATCAGCATAAATGGCAGCTGAGCGGACCCGAGGGGGCCAGGGCGGAAGTCTATTTTGCGCCGCGGATGGTCACGACGGATATGCTGGCATTGCGCGAAGCGGCGATAGCCGGCGTGGGGGTGGTACAGCTTCCTTTATTAATGGTGCGCGATCAGCTGGCGGCCGGGACGCTGGAGGTGGTGCTGGATGCGTGGCAGCCGCAGCGGGAAGTCATTCATGCGGTTTTTGCTTCGCGCCGTGGCCTGCTGCCGTCGGTAAGGGCGCTGGTGGATTTTCTCAGTGGGGAATATCAGCGGATGGAAGAGGACTGATGTTTCCGTGCCCGGTGGGGCACGGAAATGACCTCAATTAAAACGACATGGTGACCCCAGCGTAATAAGCACGGCCCGGTTCATTATAGGTAGAAGCACCTTCATTCTCGCGGTAAACACGTTTATCAAACAGGTTGTTGATACCGGCATTGGCGCGCAGACTTTTTGTGATGTCATAATTGAGGTTTAAACCGACGATGGAATAAGGACTAATCTCCTTCTGGGAAAGCCCATTATCGTTTTCAAGTTTGGTTTCGGCGTACTGGCGTGGTTTCTGGCGACCATATTGCGTCCAGTTAATGTCGGTACTCAGGTCCTGAGTCACTTGCCATTCCAGTTGGGAGTTGATGGTAAATTCCGGGATGACGGACAGCGGATTACCCGTTTTTTTGCTTTCAGAACGGAACATGTAGGTCGCGTTGGTGCGCCATTCCAGCGTATCGGCAATCAGAGGAATGGCCAGGTTACCCTCGAGCCCTTCAACGATGGCTTTACCGCCATTCTCCCACTGCAATACGTTATAGGTGCCATTGCTATAAATAGCAGACGTCCCTGACACGATTTTATTCTTATAATCATTGCGGAAGTAGGTAATACCGGCAGTGTAGCCTGCATGGCTGAATTCTATTCCAACTTCTTTGTTGACGCTAATTTCAGGATCGAGGTTATCGTTACCGAGTAAATAGCACTGGCTCAGACCAATCGGGCAGCCGTTGCCACGGGTGGACAGGAGATAGCCTGGCGTTGATTGATAAAGGTTGGGCGCTTTAAATGCGCGCGCGATACCGGCTTTTAAGACGAAATATTCGCCCAGCCCTTGCGACATATTCAGGCTGGGGCTCCAGTTAGCACCGAATTGATCGTGATAATCAAAGCGCAGGCCCGGAATAATCTCGGTGCTGTCGGTTGCCGCAATATTATCTTCGAAATAGAGCGAGCTGATGGTGGCGGAGTTTTTGCTGCTGCGTTGGGAAGGATCGCCTGAGCTACCTGGCAAATAAAAGTCTGTGTTTGCGGATTGCATGGAGGCGGGATCGTTGAGCTCATCGCGGTTCCATTCCGCCCCCAGGGTCACCGTTTGATCAACCAGCAGCTGCAGAGGGAAGTTTATTTCCCCGCCCGCGCGATAACTTTCCAGACGGCTGGTCGAATTCTCATCGCTATTAATCATGCCTTCGGTACTGCCGCCGGTACCTTCTTTTAAGCGCGTGTTATTGGTTTTTTCATAGTTAAAGTTAAGCCTGGACGTCCCCCAGTCCCAGATACCGTTATGAGTGATACCGTAGTTTTGACGGTATAAGCGGTTTGTTTCGCTGCCATATAACGATTCAACCAGACCGTTCGCGCTGCTATTACTATTGCTGTTTTGAGTATCACCAGCGTAGATATTTCCCTGACGGCTGTAGTCATAGGAGAAATCAACGATCTGGGTTGGCGTCACTTTCCAGGACAGTACACCGCTGATGTCTTTATTACGCACGCCTTCACGGCCCGCGGCATAGGAGCCGTTTTGTGCGGTATTGATGTCAAAGGCATCGGCATCGGTGCGGTTGAGGTTGCCGTACAGACGCATCGTCAGCGCGTCGCCTGCCAACGGGCCACTGAGGTTGAAGTTAGCGCGACGGGTGTCGCCTTCTTTGCTGTTTTCAGGCTGGTTGGTGTAGAGAGAGAGTGAACCGTGCCAATCGTTGGTAGGGCGCTTGGTGATGATATTCACCACACCACCGGCTGCACCTGAACCATAACGGGCGGCTGCCGGGCCACGAATCACTTCAATACGTTCCACCATTTCCGCCGGCACCCAGTTGGTATCGCCGCGAGAATCACGTTCGCCACGCCAGTTGTAGCGAACGGAGTTACGAGAACTCACCGGCACACCATCGATCAGCACCAGGGTGTTTTCCGGCCCCATGCCGCGAATATCGATTTGGCGGTTGTTACCGCGGCTGCCGCTGGCACCGTTGCCGGTCAGGTTGACGCCGGGCATTTTACGGATGATGTCAGAAAGATCGTTCACCGGAGGGCTTTTTTGAATGTCTTCTGCTGTGATAATCGAGACGCCTGGTTGCTGTTTTAGCTCCTGTTCAGCGGTGACCAGCATGACTTCATCATCAGCGAGATTTTCTGTCGGTTCGGCAGCCAAAGCAGGAGTGGACAGTAAGCTGGCAAAAAGCAGCGTTATCGGACGCTTTCTACCATAAAAAGTAACATTCATTTTCATTATCTCCATAATATGCAGGAATAAGGCGCAGATGCGGATGATAATGAGATTGATTATCATTGTATATTGCGTGCGGTGTTTCTCCTTTTTTTCTACATTGTTCGTCAATTTTTGGTTTTTGTGTAAGAGGATGTAAAAATTTGCCGCTGGGGATGTCGATGCTGAGAGGAATGTGATCTGGCGCGCTGTTATTCATAACACATTGATAAATATGGCTAGTAACACCTTTTAACAATGTGGTTGTTTTTTGTGCTCACGGTTTGGCTCTAAACGCAACTCCTGTGGCAGCGAAAAATAAGGAGAAATGGTGTTATTCGCAATACAAATATTTACATTCAATATCATCCGAAAATGCAATTTCAGACTATGCGAATGTCATCAGGCGATTCATTACATCAGCCGGTGTTGTAACGCTTTGTTAACAAATATTGCGTCATCTGCCAGAGAGTGGATGGCAGCGTGGGGATGCAACGGCGAGGGTAGCGATAGTAGCCCGGGTGAGGCATTTATGCCGACCCCCGGGAGAAGCGCACACCGTGCTGACAGGATGATGGGTGCAACAGCGATGGTAGCCCGGGCGTGGCGTACGGTCTGTCCAACTGATGTTAGTAGCCCGGGCGAGGCATTTATGCCGACCCCCGGGAGAAGCGCGCACCATGCTGACAGGATGGCAGGTGCAACATGCGAAAAAAAAGCCCGTACTTTCGTATGAGCTCTTCTTAAAATATGGCGGTGAGGGGGGGATTGACTCGCTTCGCTCGCCGTTACTCGGCCCATCCCTGGGCCTCGCCCCTTCGGGGCCAACGCAGGCGTTGTTCAAAAATGCTCCCGGCATTTTTGTGCGGGCAGCCCGCTCGCAGGCTCGCGGTCTGTCCAACTGGCGATGCCAGTTGTCGAACCCCGGTCGGGGCTTCTCATCCCCCCTGGTGGGTTGCAACATGCGAAAAAAAAGCCCGTACTTGCGTACGAGCTCTTCTTTGAAGATGGCGGTGAGGGGGGGATTCGAACCCCCGATACGTTGCCGTATACACACTTTCCAGGCGTGCTCCTTCAGCCACTCGGACACCTCACCATATTGTCGTTCCCGTTGCTGCTGGGAACGGGCGCTAATTTAGGGAAATACGTATCTCTCGTCAATCAACTTTTTCAAAAAAACGCGCGTTTAGCCAAACTTCGCGCAACTTGCGTTTTAAATGCGCGACAATCGATTTTTTTGTCACCACTCTCTTTTTACTCGATAGAAAAATGAAATTTGTTATGCTGACAAACCAATAGAAAACAACAAATAAAACACGACGCGTCAGCTATCAGGAGCCACGATGGACATTATTTATTATCACCCGACATTTGATACCGCTTACTGGATTGCAGAGCTGGAAAAACAGCTGCCAGGCGCGTGCGTCCGCGAATGGAAATCCGGCGACAACCAGCATGCCGATTACGCGCTGGTCTGGCACCCGCCGGTAGAAATGCTTAAAGGGCGGGATCTAAAAGCGGTCTTTGCCCTTGGGGCGGGTGTCGACTCGATCCTCAGTAAACTGCGCGAGCACCCGGAAATGCTGCCGATGTCGATCCCGCTTTTCCGCCTCGAAGACACCGGAATGGGTCAGCAGATGCAGGAGTACGCGGTCAGCCAGGTATTGCACTGGTTCCGTCGCTTTGATGACTATCAGGACTTAAAGCAACAAGCGCGCTGGCAACCGCTGGACGACTATCCGCGAGACACCTTTACTATCGGGATTATGGGTGCGGGCGTACTCGGTGCGAAAGTCGCCGAAGCGCTGCAGGTATGGGGCTTCCCGCTGCGTAGCTGGAGCCGCAGCCGCAAAGCCTGGCCGCAGGTGCAAAGTTTTGCCGGAGCAGAAGAACTAGGGGCGTTTCTCGGCGAAACGCGGGTGTTGATCAACCTGCTGCCGAACACGGCGGAAACCGCCGGGATTATTAACCAGCAGCTGTTGGCGCAGCTTCCGGATAACAGCTATGTTCTCAATCTGGCGCGTGGCGTTCACGTTGTTGAAGATGACCTGCTAGCGGCGCTGAATAGCGGCAAGCTCAAAGGGGCGATGCTGGATGTCTTTAGTCGTGAACCGTTACCGGCAACAAGCCCGCTGTGGGCGCACCCTCGGGTAGCCATGACCCCGCACGTGGCCGCGGTCACGCGTCCGCTGGAAGCCATTACCTATATTGCCGGCACCATCGGCCAACTGGAGCGGGGCGAAACGGTAAGCGGGCAGGTCGATCGTCAGCGCGGATACTAAGACATAACCCCGCTGCGGCGGGGTTTTTGCTAATCATAGGCCCTGATTCCTGCTATCCTTGCCACAAACAGAGAAGGAGAATGTGATGTATCCTGTTGACCTGCACATGCATACCGTCGCCAGTACCCACGCCTACAGTACCCTGCACGATTATATTGCTGAAGCAAAGCGCAAAGGGATCAAACTTTTCGCCATTACCGACCACGGTCCGGACATGGCCGACGCGCCGCACTACTGGCATTTCGTCAATATGCGCATCTGGCCGCGAATGGTGGACGGCGTCGGCATTTTGCGCGGCATTGAAGCCAACATTAAAAATACCCAAGGCGAAATTGACTGCACCGGGCCGATGCTGTCGTCGCTGGATCTGTTCATCGCCGGTTTTCATGAACCAGTGTTCCCGCCGCAGGATAAAGCGACCCATACTGAAGCGATGATTGCTACCATGGCCAGCGGCGCGGTACACATTATCAGCCATCCGGGTAACCCGAAATTCCCCGTCGATATCCCGGCCATCGCCGCGGCTGCGGCAAAATATCAGGTGGCGCTGGAAATCAATAACTCATCCTTTGTCTCCTCGCGCGTGGGCAGTGAAGATAACTGCCGGGCCATTGCCGCCGCGGTCCGCGATGCTGGCGGTTGGGTGGCGCTGGGATCTGATTCGCACACCGCCTTTACCCTCGGCGAATTTTCTGCGTGTCGTAAGATCCTTGATGAAGTGGGCTTCCCTGAGGATCGGATCCTTAACGTTTCTCCACGTCGGCTGCTGAATTTCCTTGAGTCTCGCGGGATGCCGGCAATCCCTGAATTTGCCGACCTTTAATGTGAATAACTGGAATAATTGAATGAACGAGTTTTCAATCCTCTGCCGCGTACTGGGCTCTTTGTACTATCGCCAACCTCAGGATCCGCTGCTGGTGCCGCTGTTTACCCTGATTCGTGAAGGGAAACTGGCGGCAAGCTGGCCGCTGGAACAGGATGAGCTGCTGGAACGCCTGCAAAAAAGCTGCGATGTACAACCGCTGGCCGCGGACTATAACGCACTGTTTGTCGGGGACGAATGCAGCGTTCCACCGTACCGCAGCGCCTGGGTTGAAGGGGCGAGTGAAGCCGAAGTGCGTGGTTTCCTGAGCGCTCACGGCATCCCGACCGGAGAAGGCAAAGCCGACCATATCGGTTCCCTGCTGCTGGCTGCCTCCTGGCTGGAAGATCACGCAACCGAAGACGAAAGCGAAGTCCTGGAAACCCTGTTCGCAGACTACATTCTGCCATGGTGCGGGACCTTCCTCGGGAAAGTCGAAGCCCATGCGGAGACGCCGTTCTGGCGCACCATGGCCCTGCTGACGCGCGAAGCGATCTCTGCGATGTGGGATGAGTTAGAAGAAGAAACTGAAGAGTAATATGTGATTTAAATCACATATTAATTGCAAGTGAAAATGGTTGCTTGCATATAACGTGCTTCAGATCTCATTTGAGCGGTGCGTATCTGGTATGATACGCGCCATGAACATACTTCTCGCAATTGCAATAACGACAGGCATTCTCTCCGGTCTCTGGGGATGGGTGGCGGTCGCGCTTGGCCTGCTGAGCTGGGCGGGTTTCCTGGGCTGCACGGCCTATTTCGCCTGCCCGCAGGGCGGTCTGAAAGGGCTGCTGATCTCCACCTCTACGGTGATGAGCGGGGTGGTGTGGGCGCTGGTCATTATCTACGGCAGCGCGCTGGCGCCGCATCTTGAGATCCTGGGCTATATGATGACCGGCGTTGTCGCCTTCCTGATGTGTATTCAGGCGCGCAAGCTGCTGCTCTCTTTTGTCCCCGGCACCTTTATTGGCGCTTGTGCCACCTTTGCCGGCAATGGTGACTGGCGAGTGGTGGTGCCTTCTCTGGCTCTGGGACTGGTCTTTGGCTACGCGATGAAAAATTGTGGGCTGTGGCTGGCTGCGCGAGCGCAGAAGAATAAAGCTCCTTTAGTGAATGAAACGCCCGACCGGGCGCGATCTTAACGACTCGCAATACCCAAACAGGACCTCAGGTCCTGTTTTGCTTTCTACACGTTTACCCCGTTTGCCGTGCGGTCAGTCCGCCTCATTCTCTTGCCGTGCTGCGCTGGTCGATTGCCCGTGGTCGTATACACAGACTTTCGTCCTGGGGACTATCGTGCCATATTAGCCACAATGCATTATGTAAAGACGTAAGCCGACAGGAGGCAAAATGACGGTTAAACCTGAGGTGATTCTCGGTGATATCACCACGCTGGAGGTCGATGTTATCGTCAATGCCGCTAACCCTTCACTGCTGGGTGGTGGGGGCGTCGATGGTGCCATTCATCGCGCTGCCGGGCCTGAACTTCTTGCCGCCTGCAAGGTGGTCCGCCAACAGCAAGGGGAGTGTCCCCCGGGCCACGCGGTGATTACTACGGCGGGTCAGCTGCCAGCCAGCGCGGTTATTCATGCGGTCGGGCCGGTCTGGCACGGAGGCGAACAGCATGAGGCGCAGATCCTCGCCGATGCTTACCGCAACAGCCTGCTGCTGGCATCAGCCAACAGCTATCGGTCGATTGCTTTCCCGGCGATCGGTACCGGGGTGTACGGTTATCCAAAACAGGCCGCGGCAGAAATTGCGGTGCAGACGGTGAATGCCTTTCTGGTCCGTTATAACCCGCTGGAGCGGGTCTTTTTCGTCTGCTTTGATGATGAAACCGCGGAGATTTACCGTCGGTTATTGCAGCCGCAGTAATCACGGCGAAAGGGGAGTGCCGCTCGTTCACTGCCAGATATAAGCAGGTGAACGAGCGGGCATGCGCATTGAGTTAGCTGGCAGAAACCTGCGGTTTAGCGGGTTTGGTCTGGAACTTCCCCGAGAAGAGAAAGCGTAGCAGGGGGATGCGCAGGTGAATTTCATACAGCACCACGGCAATACCCACCACAAAGATTAAGCCAGTCACAAAGCCGAGCGCGTTCGATTTTATCGCCGGGGCAATCCAGGCGCCGTAGAGCAGGGTCAGCGGATGGTGCACCAGATAAATGAACAGTGAGGCATTCACAAAATAGGTCACGCGTGCCGACTGAAAGTTCAGCAGGCGGTGGCCAAGCGAAAACACCACGTTGACCATCCACAGTCCCAGCACCATGGTGATGACATATTCGACTTCGTACATCCAGCCGTCACCGGAGCCATACTGCTGATTCAGGCGATAGGCAATAAAGCCCAGCAGAGCACCCGCGAAGCACCACGGCGATGGGGTGGTGAACATCGCTTTTAAGCGCGTATTGATAAACACCTGGGCGCCAAGAATAAAGAACGGCAGATAAAACAGGGTCTGCATAACGATAAAGTTAAACAGGCCATTGCTCAGCACCGGCGCGTAAACCACCAGCAGGGTGCGGCGGATCAGGGCGTAAAGCACGCCGAGCGCGAGGAAAATCATCGACAGCTGGCCTAATGTGACAGTGTCACCAAAAGTGTGACCATCCCCGGAACGACGGCCAGTCAGCCATTTAAACAGCACTACCCCAAGGGTTGTCAGGACCACCAGCACCAGCAAAAACCACAGGTGCGAGATCAATTCCCACGCCAGGGTATTAAACTTGTCATAGCCCGAAAGCGTATGCCAGTTGTCGGCCTTGCCGTTCACGTACTGCAACATGATGAACTGCGGGAGCGTCAGCAGCGGAATCGCCGTGAGCATCGGGATACCGACGCGTTCCACGCGCACTTTCCACCATTTTTTGAGCGGATAGCGCAGGAACAGCATGTAGGAGAAATAGCCGGAAATAACAAAGAAGACCTGCATGCGGAACGCATGGATAAAGTCGTTGAACAACGTCAGCCACCAGGACGGCTCGACGCTATTCACATGCCAGCTGTGGCTGGAGTAAATCAGCGATATATGAAAAGGGATCCCCAGCAGCATGAGCCATGCGCGGATGCTATCGAAGAAGTATTCACGTTGTGCTGGCGCGTTATTCATACAATATCACTACATTCTCAGACAATTCGTCTTATCACTCAAGGTGATAACGTTTAAATTCCCAGCAACCCTACATCAACTCAGGGTATCTGTCTCCAGGATAAGTACGCAAAGTACAAAAGTGGAGTTAACAGTCTGTTACCTGCACCGCTGAGATGAACAAAGCAGGGATTATGTTGTCGGATTGCCTGAATTACCATTAAAATAGATCGGATCGATTTAAGCACACAAAGGGGGAAGTGCTTACTTATATGAAACTTAAACCACAGATGATGAAAATGCGCTGGTTAAGCGCAGCCGTAATGTTGTCCCTGTGTACTTCATCTGCATGGGCGTTTAGCATTGATGACGTTGCAAAAGAGGCCAAAGCGTTAGCCGGGAAAGGCTATGAAGCCCCTAAGAGCAACCTGCCCTCCGTTTTCCGCGATATGAAATACGCGGACTATCAGCAAATTCAGTTTAATCACGACAAGGCTTACTGGAACAATCAAAAGACGCCGTTCAAGCTTGAGTTTTATCATCAGGGTATGTACTTCGACACGCCGGTGACCATCAATGAAGTCACCGTGAACAGCGTGCGTAAGATTAAATATAGCCCGGATTACTTCAATTTTGGCAGCGTCCAGCATGATAAAGATACGGTGAAAGACCTCGGCTTCGCCGGCTTCAAAGTACTGTACCCGATCAACAGCAAAGATAAGAACGACGAAATTGTCAGCATGCTCGGCGCCAGTTACTTCCGCGTTCTCGGTCAGGGCCAGGTGTATGGATTATCCGCTCGCGGTCTGGCTATCGATACCGCGCTGCCTTCCGGCGAAGAATTCCCGCGTTTCCGTGAGTTCTGGATTGAACGTCCAAAAGCTACGGATAAGCGCCTGACAATTTATGCACTGCTGGACTCTCCGCGAGCCACCGGCGCCTACCGCTTTGTGATCATGCCGGGCCGCGATACCGTGGTTGACGTGCAGTCCAAGGTGTATCTGCGCGACAAGGTTGGCAAACTGGGTGTGGCGCCGCTGACCAGTATGTTCCTGTTTGGCCCTAACCAGCCTTCTGCTGCGTCTAACTTCCGTCCGGAGCTGCACGATTCCAACGGTCTGTCGATTCTTGCCGGCAACGGCGAGTGGATCTGGCGTCCGCTGAATAATCCAAAACATCTGGCCGTCAGCAGCTATGCGATGGAAAACCCGCAGGGCTTTGGTCTGCTGCAGCGTGGCCGCCAGTTCTCCCGCTTTGAAGACCTCGACGATCGTTACGATCTCCGCCCGAGCGCGTGGATCACCCCGAAAGGCGACTGGGGCAAAGGGAAAATCGAGCTGGTTGAAATCCCGACCAATGACGAAACCAACGATAACATCGTGACCTACTGGACGCCGGATCAGCTGCCGGAACCGGGTAAAGAGATGAACTTCAAATACTCGATTACCTTCAGTCGCGATGAAGACAAATTGCATGCGCCGGATAACGCCTATGTGATGCAGACTCGCCGTTCCACCGGCGATGTGAAGCAGTCAAACCTGATCCGTCAGCCGGATGGCACCATTGCGTTTATCGTTGATTTCACCGGCGCTGACATGAAAAAAATGCCGTCAGACACGCCGGTAACGGCGCAGGCGAGCATCGGTGATAACGCGGAGATCGTTGAGAATACCGTGCGTTACAACCCGGTGACGAAGGGCTGGCGTATGGTTCTGCGCGTGAAAGTCAAAGATCCGAAGAAAACCACGGAAATGCGCGCTGCACTGGTCAATGCTGATCAGCCGCTGAGCGAAACCTGGAGCTATCAGCTGCCTGCCAATGAATAAGATAACGAAGTACATTGACGCATTGCCGCTGTCCGATGCTGAAAAAGCGGCGCTTCCGGATACCAGCCTGCAGGCGGTACACCAGGCGCTGGATGCGGAGCATCATACTTTTGCTCGTGAAGACGATTCCCCACTGGGGTCCGTTAAATCACGCCTGGAACACAGCTGGCCAGACTCCGTGGCCGCTGACCAGTTGATAAAAGATGATGAAGGCCGCACGCAGTTACAGGCAATGCCGAAAGCTAAGCGCTCCTCGATGTTCCCGGACCCGTGGCGCACCAACCCGGTGGGCCGCTTCTGGGATCGTCTGCGTGGCCGCGACGTGACCCCGCGCTATCTCTCTCGCCTGACCAAGGAAGAGCAGGAGAGCGAGCAGAAGTGGCGTACCGTCGGCACCCTTCGTCGTTACACTCTGCTGCTGCTGACTCTGGCGCAGACCGTCGTCGCGACCTGGTATATGAAAACCATTCTGCCGTATCAGGGCTGGGCGTTAATCAACCCGGCAGATATGGTCGGGCAGAACCTGTGGGTCTCCTTTATGCAGCTGTTGCCATACATGCTGCAAACCGGGATTCTGATCCTCTTCGCCGTGCTGTTCTGCTGGGTTTCGGCAGGCTTCTGGACGGCGTTGATGGGCTTCCTGCAGCTGCTGATGGGGCGAGATAAATACAGTATTTCCGCCTCTACCGTCGGTGATGAACCGCTGAATCCTGAGCACCGCACCGCGCTGATCATGCCGATCTGTAACGAAGACGTCGATCGCGTCTTCGCCGGGCTGCGAGCGACCTGGGAATCGGTGAAGGCCACGGGCCAACAGCAGCACTTTGACGTCTATATCCTCAGCGATAGCTACAACCCGGATATCTGTGTTGCTGAGCAGAAAGCGTGGATGGAACTGATTGCCGAAGTGCAGGGCGAAGGGCAGATTTTCTACCGCCGTCGTCGTCGTCGTGTGAAGCGTAAAAGCGGGAACATCGATGACTTCTGCCGCCGCTGGGGTAGCCAGTACAGCTACATGGTGGTGCTGGACGCTGACTCGGTGATGACCGGTGAGTGTCTGACCGGGCTGGTGCGTTTGATGGAAGCGAACCCGAATGCCGGGATCATCCAGTCCTCGCCGCGCGCCTCCGGAATGGACACCCTGTATGCGCGTTGCCAGCAGTTTGCGACTCGCGTCTACGGTCCGCTGTTTACCGCAGGGCTGCATTTCTGGCAGCTGGGTGAATCGCACTACTGGGGTCACAACGCCATTATCCGCGTGAAGCCGTTTATCGAGCACTGCGCGCTGGCGCCGTTGCCGGGCGAAGGCTCCTTTGCCGGGTCGATTCTGTCGCATGACTTCGTCGAAGCGGCGCTGATGCGTCGTGCCGGCTGGGGCGTGTGGATCGCTTACGATCTGCCGGGTTCTTATGAAGAGCTGCCGCCAAACCTGCTGGATGAACTGAAGCGTGACCGCCGCTGGTGTCACGGTAACCTGATGAACTTCCGCCTGTTCCTGGTGAAAGGTATGCACCCGGTACACCGTGCGGTGTTCCTGACCGGCGTGATGTCCTATCTGTCGGCGCCGCTGTGGTTCATGTTCCTTGCCCTGTCCACCGCGCTACAGGTCGTTCATGCGTTGACGGAGCCGCAGTACTTCCTGCAGCCGCGTCAGCTGTTCCCGGTCTGGCCGCAGTGGCGTCCGGAACTGGCGATTGCGCTGTTTGCCTCGACGATGGTGCTGCTGTTCCTGCCGAAACTGCTGAGTATTATTCTGGTGTGGTGCAAAGGCTCGAAAGAGTATGGCGGATTTTTCCGTGTGACCCTTTCTCTGCTGCTGGAAGTGCTGTTTTCCGTGCTGCTGGCGCCGGTGCGTATGCTGTTCCACACCGTGTTTGTGGTCAGCGCGTTCCTCGGCTGGGAAGTGGTCTGGAACTCTCCGCAGCGTGATGACGACTCCACGCCGTGGGGTGAAGCCTTCATGCGCCATGGTTCGCAGCTACTGCTGGGTCTGGTGTGGGCGGTTGGTATGGCCTGGCTGGATCTGCGTTTCCTGTTCTGGCTGGCACCGATTGTCTTCTCGCTGATCCTGTCGCCGTTTGTCTCGGTGATCTCCAGCCGGGCGACCGTGGGACTGCGTACCAAACGCTGGAAGCTGTTCCTGATCCCGGAAGAGTATTCGCCGCCGCAGGTGCTGAAAGATACCGATGCTTACCTGACCCTGAACCGTCAGCGTTCGCTGGATGATGGCTTTATGCATGCCGTGTTTAACCCATCGTTTAACGCGCTAGCGACAGCGATGGCAACGGCACGTCACCGTCACGGACATATTCTGGATATCGCCCGTGAGCGTCACGTTGAGCAGGCGTTGAACGAAACGCCGGATAAGCTCAATCGCGATCGCCGTCTGGTGTTGCTGAGCGACCCGGTCACTCTGTCTCGTCTACACTATCGCGTGTGGGCAGCACCGGAGAAATACTCTTCGTGGGTGAGCGCGTATCAGCAGACGACACTCAACCCGCTGGCGTTGAAGACCAAGTAAGCCGTTTGTTAAGGAAAAATACCGGCAATAGTGCCGGTATTTTTTTATCTGAGAATTGAGGGTAGAGATGAGAGTGTTACTGATTGTCGCCATGACGCTGCTGCTTAGCGGTTGCGGCAGCATTATTAGCCGTACGGTGCCAGGACAGGGGCACGGAAATCAGTATTACCCCGGCGTGCAATGGGACGTCCGTGATTCATCATGGCGCTATATCACCATTCTCGACCTGCCGTTTTCGCTGGTCTTCGATACGCTGCTGCTGCCACTGGATGCCAGTCACGGCCCGTATAACTGATCAGCGCTCGTCCCATTCGTCGGCGGCAGTCTGACCCTCTTCGGTGTCCAGAGAGGGTTCCAGCTGGAATTCGCCTTCGTCCCATTCATGCAGTGTATTCTCTTCCAGCCACTCCTGACGCAGTTCTATCTCGTCATAATCACCGTCAAACACGCTCTGCGCCGCCTCGCCGCTTAACATGGGCAGGCATTCACCTTCTTCATCTTCGTCGGCAAAAAATTCAGCCTGCCAGGCGATATCGCCATCCTGCAAAACGTACTTCTGAATATTCAACTGCTCAACGTTGGCACTCTCCTCGTCGCTATCCGGATTATTGACAAGGAACTCTTCACGGGCCGCATCGATAGCTTCTTCGAGCGTGGCGTAGAAAATCGAATCCTTTGGCATGGCTAACCCCCTAAGAAGAATGAAAAATGGACACGATTCAATCTATAGAAGGCAGTCAGCAATGCGTCAAGGGGATGGCCCCATGTTGAACTTAATTTACCGAACTGTCGCGGGTATCGGTACGTGGCGCCGAGTTATCGCGGTTGGGACGTCGCAAGCTGAAGGTGGAATAAAGAGCATTGAACAGCACCACGGCGGCCGTCACCAGGAATACCGAGCGGAAACCGTAGCTGGCGGAGACCGAGGCGCCGATCAACGGGCCGGTGACGTTGCCAATATCGCGGAACGACTGGTTATAACTGAAGATCCGCCCGGCGATCTGGCTGGTGGAGTTGTAGACCAGCAGCGTCTGCACCGCAGGCAGCAGCGCACCGTCGGCGGCACCCAGCAGGAAGCGCAATATCCCGAGCTGTAGCGGCGTCTGGACGAACGACATCGGGATCAGCAGCAGTACAGAGACCAGTAAAGCAACGATGAGGATTTTTTCCGGACCGATACGATCGCCGAGCTTGCCGAGCCTGGGCGCGCTGATCAGTGCCGCAACGCCGGGCACGGAGGCGATCATGCCGCTGATAAAGGCAATATTGCCAACATCTCCCGCCAGGTCACGCACGTAGAGCGTCAGAATCGGGGCAATTGACCCGGTGGCTACCTGAATAATCATGGTGGTCACGAACAGGCTGAGGACCAGCTTTGGGCTCTTCAGGGAGGAGAACACCGCTCGGGCGTTGAGCATCTCTTTTTTTGCCACCGGTACAAACTGTTCACGGATGAGCAGCAGCGTCAGGATAAAGCAGATGAGTAACACGCTGGCGGTGAGGAAAAAGACCATGCGCAGGCCCCAATGGTCAGCGAGAAATCCGCCCGCCAGTGGGCCGAGCAGGGCGCCACTGACTGCACCAGTTGAAAGCGTGCCCAGCGCCCAGCCGCTCTTCTGACGGGGAATTTGGGTGGCAATAAGCGCATTGGCATTCGGAATAAACCCGCCCAGCAGCCCCAGCAAGGCCCGCAGCACCATAAACTGCCAGATATTTTGCGCCAGCCCCATCAACATCATGACGATAGCCATCCCCAGGGCCGATCGCAGCAGCATGATTTTACGTCCTTTGCGGTCGGCCAGTCCGCCCCAGAAGGGGGACGCGACGGCTGAGAATAAGAACGTAATGCTGAACACTAACCCTGACCACATATTCAGGGCACTGTGGCCGGTGACGCCGAGCTGCTCGACATAGAGCGGGAGAAAGGGCATGACCAGGCTGAAGGCGGCGCCAGTCAAGAAACAGCCAAACCAGGTAACAGTGAGATTTCGCTTCCAGTTAATCGGGGTATCTGCAGACAACATAGGCTTCCGGTGGCCTGCGAGGCAGGTCAGAAAAGTGGAAATATGAGCCTGCTAATTATGCGCCTGAGAAATGATCATCGCAATAAAGGCGAGTGATTAAAAGCGGGGGAAAGGGGGGCTCCTCCGGCAGGCTGATGCCACCGGAGGGAGGGCAACTTAGTAGCGTGAAGGCATACCAGGCGGACGAGTTTTAAAGCGGCGATGCAGCCACATATACTGCTCCGGCGCCATCAGAATGCACTTTTCGACGATATGGTTCATCCACGCCGCGGTGGTTTCAGCGTCATCCAACGGTGGGTCGCATTCCGGCGGCAGGATAATCAGTTCATAACCCTGGCCATTGGGCTTGCGGCGCGGAACGAAAGGCACGATGCAGGCTTTCGACATTTTCGCCAGCATCCAGGTCCCGGAGGTGGTGGCGGCCTGGTCGACGGCGAAAAACGGTACAAAGACGCTGGCGGTAGGGCCGTAGTCGTGATCGGGGGCATACCAGATGACGTCACCTTTCTTCAGCGCACGGATCATGCCCTTCAGATCTTTACGGTCGATCATGTCTTTGTTGGAACGCAGGCGTCCCCAGGTTTGTAGCCAGTCGATGACCGGGTTGTCATTCGGCCGGTAGACGCCGATGCCGGGTTCATTCATGCCAAACATTCGGGCCCCCATTTCCAGGGTCAGAAAGTGGATGCCGATCAGCAGAATTCCGCGATGCTGGGCCTGTACCGCTCTGATATGCTCGACCCCGATAGAGTCGGTCCAGCGGGCGATACGGTGGGCCGGCCAGAACCAGGCCATCCCGGTTTCCATTAATCCCATGCCGACGGATTCAAAGTTTTGCACCACCATCTGGTGACGCTCTTCTTGCGTTTTGTCCGGGAAGCACAATTCCAGGTTGCGGTAGGCGATTTTAGCGCGACGTTTCATAAAGCGCAGTGCCATGCGGCCAATAGCGGTGCCAAGGCGGTAAATCAGCGGATAGGGCAGTTGGACAACCAACCACAGCAGACCAATACCTGACCACAGTGGCCAGTAACGCGGATGCAGCAACGCCACAGAGAATTTAGGTAAATGGGTCATCTCATACCTGTTCAAGTAAGCAACTCGTTCTATTATCGCATTATTTAGTGCATCAGCCAAAACGACTGTCCCAGGTGGCATTTATTGTTAAACGGCAACCCAGGGGCGTGAGGGAAATGTAGCGCAAAATGAGGGGATGTAAATTTTGGTTGTTTGCTATATGATGCCGGCCGTTTATTTTACTCATTTCCTATGCCGAGCAGGTACACCATGCCAGTGTTACACAACCGCATTTCAAATGAGACGTTAAAAGCGCAGATGTTAGCCGAGAGCGAACCGCGTACGACGATCTCGTTTTATAAATATTTCACCATCGTAGATCCGAAAGCGACGCGCGATGCACTGTGGATTGCCCTCACCCGATTAAACGTCTTTGGCCGCATCTATCTGGCCCATGAAGGGATCAACGCCCAAATTAGCGTGCCGGAAAGCCAGGTGAATGCCCTGCGTGAGTTTCTCTACGCCTTCGACCCGGCGCTGGATGGCCTGCGGATGAACATTGCCCTGGACGACGACGGTAAATCCTTCTGGGTACTGCGGCTGAAGGTCCGTGATCGCATCGTGGCGGATGGTATCGACGATCCGACGTTCGATGCCTCAGACGTGGGCGATTATCTGAAGGCCGCAGAAGTGAATGCGATGCTGGACGATCCTGACGCGGTCTTTATCGATATGCGGAACCACTACGAGTATGAAGTCGGTCATTTTGAGCAGGCGCTTGAAATTCCGGCGGACACCTTCCGCGATCAGCTGCCAAAAGCGGTTGAGATGATGCAGGACCATAAAGATAAAAAGATTGTGATGTACTGCACCGGCGGGATTCGCTGCGAAAAAGCCAGTGCCTGGATGAAGCATAACGGCTTCAGCAAAGTCTGGCATATCGAAGGCGGGATCATTGAATATGCACGCCGTGCCCGCGAGCAGGGGTTGCCGGTCCGTTTTATTGGCAAAAACTTTGTATTTGACGAACGTATGGGTGAGCGCATTTCCGATGATGTGATTGCGCACTGCCACCAGTGCGGCACGCCGTGCGACAGCCATACTAACTGCCTGAACGACGGCTGCCATCTGCTGTTTATCCAGTGCCCGAGCTGCGCCGAAAAATTTGCCGGCTGCTGTAGCGAGGCGTGCATGGAAGAGCATAAGCTCCCGGAAGAAGAGCAGCGTCAGCTGCGTGCCGGGCGGGAAAATGGCAACAAGATTTTCAATAAATCACGCGGTCGTCTGAATACCAAACTGGGGATCCCAGACCCTGACCTGTCAGAAAAACCATAACCAGATGAGATCGATGATCGCCAGCAGAAGCCACAGCGCGAGGTAAATCATAAAGTGCTCGCGGACGTTGTTGACCAGTAATTCATACAGGCGACGCATAATCTCTCTCGGTATTCCATGGCCTCTGTTGAGGCCGTTTTTTTATCTGTGATGTCCAGGCCGCGTCTACACGGCCTGAAAAGCCTGCAGTCTGACTAAAAGCGTGACAGTGAGAAGGGCGTCAGATCAAAGGCCGGCGTCTCTCCACGGGCAAACTGGGTGGCAATCTCACCCAATACCGGCGCAAATTTGAAACCGTGGCCGCTTAGCCCGCTAATCAGCAGGGTATCCGGGTGGCCGGGCAGGGTATCAATAATAAAATCTTCATCTACCGTATTGTCGTACGTGCAGGAAGCGCCGTGCAGGCAGCCGCCAATGCCGGGCAGGACATTTCGCAGGAAATTAAACGATTCAGAGCCATCGGTAGCCACGGCGCCAAACGGCGTACGCTCTTCCGGCGCGGAGATCGGCTGGCCGCCGTTGTGCTTGCCAATCTTCAGTTCATTATCTTCCGCCGGGAAACCATAGAACTGATCGCCGTTCGGCAGCTCGCCGGTAAAGGCCGGGAAGTTGTTTTTGCTGCTGTAGCGCCCGTCAGCCTGGAACCAGGCAAAGATTTTACGCACCGGCTGGATCGGCAGGTTGGGCAGCAGACGAGTCACCCAGGTCCCGGCGCTGACCAGCAGCTTTTTACCGTGGTAGGTGCCGTCAGCGGTCTCGATGGATACGCCATCTGCATGGTGATGGATGGCGGTTACCGGGCAGTTGAACAGCTGTGCGCAGCCGGCTTCACGCGCCAGGCGGATCCAGGTTTTGATCGCCAGCTCGCTGCGTAACACACCGGAGGCGGGTTCGAAGATGCCGCGGTAATCTTGCGGTACGCGAATTTCAGGCCAGCGGGCCATGATCGCCTGGGCATCGAGTTCCTCGGTTTCCAGCTGAAAGGTGCGGGCGCTGTGGGCGGCGTTAGCGAGGAACGTCGAGTCTGCCGGGCCCAGGTTAATGACCCCGGTGCGTTCGAACACCGCTTCGCCGCTGCTGGCGGCGAACTCATCCCACAATGTCTGGGCGCGCAGGACCAACGGGACATATCTTTCACCTTCGCCATAGGCGTGACGGATAAGGCGCGTATTACCGTGATGGCTGCCTTCCTGGTGCGGCGGCTGGTGCGCGTCGGTCATCAGCACGTTAAGTCCCGCCTGGCGGGCATAATAGCCAGCGGCAGCACCCGTTGAGCCGCTACCGATAATGATGAGGTCGTATTGCATGATATGTTCCGGTTTTTTGTTTTAATAAGCAGGGTAATTAACCGTCTGCACTTATACAAGCGCGAAAATAAATCAGGCACCCGACGGGTGCCTGTTTAGTGAGTGTATTTTGTGTGCGGCATAATCTTTAATGCCTGCGGTACTCGTTTGCCTGGTATTCACCTGATTCAATCTTGGCAATACCTGCTTCCAGAATAGAGATAAATTGACGTGCGACTTCCGTGGTGAGCCATAGCGTCTGGCCAATTTCAGCTTCGTGACTGCTTTCTTGAGTGGGGTTTTGGTAGTGCAGGCGCAACATCATGGCATCGTAGCTATCAACGGTGCTGATGTCCCATCCGACGAGGGGATGGGTCTGGATGACTTCATTATTCTTTTCCATCATAACCCCTTATTCACATGTTAAAAGACAACAATTCTCGAGGTTTAATGCATGTTTTTTGAAGCAAGTTAATTATATCAGGAGTTAAGAATAAACTCGAGAAATTAACGTAAACAGAGCGAACACTCCTCTGTTTGCCGCTTTTTTGCACAAATATAGTGTCGTGAAGGGTTATTTTTAAAGGAAATAATCATGAGAGGAATGAAAAGTCTGAATTTTACCGGGATAAAAAAAGCCGGGGCGACCCGGCAAAAAAAGCACAATGAGGGAGCAAATGTTATTTGCTGTACCTGTCACGCTTCAGACAACCTTGATACGAGCACGAGATTAACTCACGCTGAGCACGCGCGTGAAACACGTATGCGGCTTCAGGTTGCCGAAAGGGCATCAGGATATGTCATGGATAAACCAGTCATCGGCGCTTTCCCAGGTCTCTTGCAGGATTTCGCTTATCCGGTCTTTATCTTCTTTGAGGCCACCAATCACAGACAGATTGTTGCTGGCGGCAAAGCGCACGGTGACCTGGCTTGGGTTAGTCGGGAATTGTTGTTCAATGCGTCGGGAGAGTTCATTGTTTAGCGCTTCTAAGGCGCCGTTGGGTAAGGCTGTAGTTTTGGCGATAGACACTTCAATACGCATGATTGCCCCCTGTGTAATATACTGTTTATTTATACAGTATGCATTTGGCGTTTACAACAGGGGGCACCATTTTATTTTTTCATCGTCCAGCGCACGGTTTCACCGGCAAGGAACGGCACCAGCGTATCGCCCGAAAGCGCGATGCTCTCGACGACGGTGCTCTCTTCGCGCACCAGTTCAACGAAGGTCTCATTGACCGGCAGGCCGTAGAAGCGCGGGCCATTCAGCGAACAGAATGCCTCAAAGTGCTGCAGGGCATTCATCTCTTCAAATACCGTCGCGTAGCTGCCCAGAGCCGTCGGGGCATTGAAGCAACCGGCACAGCCGCAGCTGGCTTCTTTACGATGACGGGCGTGTGGCGCCGAATCCGTGCCGAGGAATGCGCGGGTAAAGCCGCTGGCGACCAGTTCACGCAGCGCCTGCTGGTGAATATTACGTTTCAGAATGGGCAGGCAGTAAAGATGCGGACGCACGCCGCCAACCAGCATGTGGTTACGGTTGAACATCAGGTGCTGCGGGGTAATGGTGGCGGCCAGCAGGTCATTACCATCCCGAACGTACTCGGCGGCGTCCTTGGTGGTGATGTGTTCAAACACCACTTTAAGACCCGGTAAGCGCTGGCGCAGAGGTTCCATCACCGTTTCGATAAAGCGCGCTTCGCGATCGAAGATATCGATCTCCGCGTGGGTCACTTCACCGTGAACCAGCAGCGGCATGCCCAGTTTCTCCATGCGCTCAAGCACCGGCATAATCGCATCGATGCTGGTGACGCCGTGGCTGGAGTTGGTGGTGGCATTGGCCGGGTAAAGCTTGGCTGCGGTGAACACGCCCGCGTGGAAGCCGCGCTCCAGCTCTGCCGGATCGAGCGTATCGGTGAGATAACAGGTCATCAGCGGCGTGAAATCGTGCCCGGCCGGTACCGCATCAAGGATGCGCTGGCGATAGCTGATGGCGGCCTCGACGGTGGTGACAGGCGGTACCAGATTCGGCATCACGATCGCCCGGCCATAAAACTCACTGGTGTAAGGCACGACGGTCTTCAGCATATCGTCATCGCGCAGATGAATATGCCAGTCGTCAGGGCGGCGGATTTTCAATACCTGGGGTTGTGCTGTCATGGAGAGCTCCGGCTAATAGGGTCAGTCATCAGGGCTGTTTTTGCCGGGCACTAAGGATAAGCGTAAACGTTTCCCTTTGCATCAATTTCTGTAAAAAAACGGGCGCTAATGCGCCCGGAGTGTTAATTGGTGAACGGGATGATAATTTCCCCAGGCTTCACTTCTATGCCTTTGGCGTATTTTTTCGCCAGCGCCTCGCCGGTGCTGGCATCTTCGCGCAGGACGTAGGCGGGTTGCTGGTTAAAGTAGCTGCGCAGAGATTGATTCAGATAGGGGATTAGCGTCTGCACCACGGACTGCAGCTTGTCGGGCGATACTTTGGCATCAACCACTTCCATCTCCTGCAGGAAGATAGCCCCTTTCTCTTTATTAAAGACCGGCAGCGCTTTCAGTTTCAGGTCGATGGTGGCCTTCTGGTTGCCAAACAATGAGTTCAGATCCAGATTGGCGATACCGCTCAGGGTGATTTTATTGGGTTCTTCACGGCCGATGGCGCTGGTCAGATTGTGTAATTCAATGTGTGCATCCGCCACGCCGGGCAGGCCGATATCCTTGGCGAAGTGGTTACGTTTCTGCAGCGCCTGGTTAATTTCCTGCTCGCTCACCGAGTACTGCGTGAGCTGATTACAGCCGCTCAGAAGGCCGCTAACCATGAGCGCGGCCACGATAAACATCTTTTTCATTGGTTTCCTTAACGGTCGTGCCATGCGCTTATCCTGACATAAAGCAGCATGGCCTGCCAGTGCCGAAAGGAACAGCAGAACAGGCTGAAAATGCACTTCAGCCTGAATGTTGGTCAGGTCCGGGGCTCCAGCATACCGGATGTGGAGCGTTTCTGGCTGAACTGCCACCACAAGGCAATGAAGGTAATAAAGCCGATAATCCCCAGCATCAACCACGGCAGTTCCGGTTGATTCAGCGCTTTTCCGGAGTCGAACAGCCAGCCGCCGCCGGCGTAGCCAAAGGCGCCGCCGAAGGCCAGACCCAGCCGGCTAAACCCCATATAGCTGCCGCGTGCGCGGGCGTCAGCCAGCGATGCGCCGAGGGTCTCACGAGCCGGCTCTGCGATGATCGAGCCAATATAGAACAGGCAAATCAGGGTAAACAGCTGTTGTAAATTGCTGGTCAGGCCAATCGGCAGCATGGCGGCGGTCATCACCAGCAATCCGGCCATCAGCCGGTGCTCCAGGCGAAAACGCTGTTCGCTCCAGCGGGCGATGGGGTAGAGCAGGGTCAGAGATATCGCCGCTTCAATGGCATACATCCATTTCACCGCGGTAGGCGAGCCGGCGATATCATTGACCATAATCGGCAGCATCAGCATCACCTGAACGGCCAGCATGTAGTAGCCGGTGAGCGTCAGCACGTAGGTCACAAAGCGTTTATCGCGCAGCACCCGGCCGAGCCCTTCGCGTACCGGCGTTTTCACCGTCGATAGTTTCCACGCCGGGAGATACCAGGCGTTGAAGGCGGCGCAGGCAATAAACATTGCCGCTCCCACGCTACACACCAGGCGGAAGTCGTATTGCAACAGCCAGCTGCCGAGCAGGGCGCCGATCACCGCCCCGGCGCTATCCTGCATCATCAGGATGGAGAAGAAGCGCCCGCGCTGATGCGGACGTACCAGCTTGACCACCAGCGCCGCACGCGGCGGATCGAACAGGGTGCCACCCAGGCCGGAGAGAATACAGGAGAGCCACAGCACCCACGGTTCATGGGCGACGGCCATCGCTGCGAAGCCGGCCGCGCGCATCAGCATGCCGGTGACGATCATCGGTTTGGCACCAAAGCGATCGGCGACCGCCCCGCCAAAAATGCCCAATCCCTGTTGGACTAACTGGCGCAGACCGAGGGCAATGCCGACCATCAACGCGGCCCAGCCCATCTGATCGACAAAGCGAATGGAAATGAGTGGAAAGACGACAAAAAAGCCAAGCACCACCAGCATGTTGTCGACTAACAGGAAATATTTACCCAGGTTCCTTGCCTGCGATACGCGGGACATTTCCCCTCCTGGGAAAATAAAGAGTTGCCCGGATAGTGTGCGGGGAAGCGGCAGACTTTCCCAGCTTCCCGGTGACAATATTTTTTTATCAAAATGCAAGATCGATAGAGTCTATTCATCGAAAAGTGGAGATGGTGCAGAAAATGGTATGTTGCTGTTTTCACACAATCGTTCAGGACAGGTATAGTGAAGGGAGCAGGGTAATCAGTCAGGGGAACAGGAGAAGGGAATGTTTGGCTATCGCAGTAACGTGCCAAAGGTGCGTTTGACGACGGACAGGCTGGTAGTGCGGCTGGTATACGATCGTGACGCCTGGCGTCTGGCCGATTATTACGCGGAGAATAAAGGGTTCTTAAAACCCTGGGAGCCAGTGCGCGATGACAGCCACTGCTACCCCTCTGGCTGGCAGGCGCGCTTGTCGATGATCTCTGAGTTTCACAAGCAGGGGACAGCCTTCTATTTTGCGCTGCTCGATCCGGAAGAAAAAGAGATCATCGGTGTGGCGAATTTTTCCAATGTGGTTCGCGGGTCATTTCATGCCTGCTACCTCGGCTACTCGATTGGCGAGAAATGGCAGGGGCAGGGGCTGATGTTTGAAGCATTGACCTCGGCGATTCGTTATATGCAGCGCACGCAGCATATCCATCGCATTATGGCCAACTACATGCCACATAATCAGCGCAGCGGCGGTTTACTGGCGCGTCTCGGTTTTGAAAAAGAGGGTTATGCCAAAAATTACCTGCTCATTGATGGGCAGTGGCGTGACCATGTACTGACGGCGTTAACGACACCGGACTGGACTCCGGGTCGCTAAGGAGAAAGCATGAAATATCAGTTAACCGCACATGAAGCGCGCGTTATTGGGTGTTTGCTGGAAAAGCAGGTGACCACGCCAGAGCAGTACCCGCTGTCGGTAAATGCGGTGGTGACCGCCTGTAATCAGAAAACCAACCGTGAACCGGTGATGTCGCTCAGTGAAAGTGACATTCAGGATCTGCTGGATACCTTAGTGAAACGCCACTATCTGCGCACGGTCAGCGGGTTTGGCAATCGAGTCACTAAATATGAACAGCGCTTCTGCAATTCTGAATTTGGCGATCTGAAGCTGACGTCGGCGGAAGTGGCGGTGGTCACAACGTTGTTGCTGCGCGGCGCACAAACGCCGGGCGAGCTGCGCAGCCGCGCCCAGCGGATGCATGACTTTAGCGATATGGCTGAAGTTGAAGGGGTGCTTGAGACGCTGGCCAACCGCGACGACGGCCCCTTCGTGGCGCGCCTGCCCCGTGAGCCAGGGAAGCGTGAATCCCGCTATATGCACCTGTTCTGTGACGACATGGACTCGCTGATTACCGCCGTGGAGGCCGTCTCGCCACCGGCGGACGATCTGGTCAGCAGAGTGGCGGCACTGGAAGATGAAGTGGCTGAACTCAAAGCCCGGCTGGACTCATTGCTGGCACATTTGGGAGATTAATCGTGACGACATTACGTGTTGGCGTGGTGGGGCTGGGAGGCATTGCGCAAAAGGCCTGGCTACCGGTGCTCGGCGCCGCGGATGGCTGGACGCTGCAGGCCGCCTGGTCGCCAGGCAAAGAAAAGGCGCTGCGTGTTTGCGATACCTGGCGGATCCCCTATGCGCAATCGCTGGAGCAGCTGGCGGCGCAGTGTGATGCGGTCTTTGTCCATACTTCGACGGCCTCACATTTTGAGGTGGTCAGCCGTCTGCTGAACGCCGGGGTGCACGTCTGTGTCGATAAACCGCTGGCCGATAAACTGAACGAGGCGGAGTCGCTAGTTGAGCTGGCCGCGCGTCGTAAGCTGACGCTGATGGTAGGGTTTAACCGCCGTTTCGCACCACTCTATCGCGAACTGAAAGCCCAACTGGGCAGCGGCGCGTCGTTGCGGATGGATAAACATCGCGCCGACAGCGTGGGCCACGATCTGCGTTTCACACTGCTGGATGATTATCTGCATGTGGTGGATACCGCGTTGTGGCTGGCGGGCGGCAACGCGCGCCTGAGCGGCGGTACACTGCAGACGACGGCCCAGGGTGAGATGCTCTATGCCGAGCACCATTTCAGCGCCGGACAGCTCGAAGTGACCACCAGCATGCACCGGCGTGCCGGCAGCCAGCGGGAGTGGGTGCAGGCCGTTACCGATGGCGGGCTGTATGAAGTCCGCGATATGCGTGAATGGCAGGAAGAGCGTGGGCAGGGTGTGGTGCAGCGCCCGGTGCCGGGCTGGCAGACCACGCTGGAGCAACGCGGTTTTGTCGGCTGCGCCCGGCATTTTATCGAATGCGTGCAAAATCAGACGGTTCCCGAAACCTCGGGCGAACAGGCTTTGCTGGCCCAGCGCATCGTTGAAAAACTCTGGCGCGAGGCGATGAGTGAATAATTGGTTGTAACAACTGGGAGTAGTAATTCATCACGAACCCGGTAGACTATCGCCACTTTCCAGCGCCCGCCATTGCGGGCGTTTTACTTCAGGGTTGTGGAATAACACGTTAATGAACCTATTAAAATCACTGGCGGCAGTCAGTTCGATGACGATGTTCTCGCGCGTTCTCGGGTTTGCGCGTGATGCGATCGTCGCCCGAATTTTTGGCGCCGGGATGGCGACGGATGCCTTTTTCGTGGCGTTCAAATTACCCAATTTACTGCGGCGTATTTTTGCAGAAGGGGCATTCTCTCAGGCATTTGTCCCGATTCTGGCGGAGTATAAGAGCAAGCAGGGCGAAGATGCGACCCGGGTGTTTGTGGCCTATGTTTCTGGCCTGCTGACGCTGGTGCTGGCGCTAGTGACCGTGCTGGGTATGCTGGCAGCGCCCTGGGTTATCACCGTGACCGCGCCGGGCTTTGCCGACAGTCCTGATAAATTTGCATTGACCACCCAACTACTGCGGATCACGTTCCCGTATATTCTGCTGATTTCGCTGGCCTCATTGGCCGGGGCGATCCTCAATACCTGGAACCGCTTCTCCGTTCCGGCGTTTGCTCCGACGTTCCTCAACGTCAGCATGATTGGCTTTGCGCTGTTCGCCGCCCCGTATTTCCATCCGCCAATGCTGGCGATGGCCTGGGCGGTGACCGTCGGCGGCGTGCTGCAGCTGGCCTATCAGCTGCCGCACCTGAAAAAAATCGGCATGCTGGTCCTGCCGCGTATCAGCCTCAAAGATGCGGGGGCGATACGAGTAGTAAAACAGATGGGGCCGGCGATCCTCGGCGTCTCTGTCAGCCAGATTTCTTTAATTATTAACACCATTTTTGCTTCATTCCTGGTGTCGGGCTCCGTGTCGTGGATGTATTACGCCGACCGTCTGATGGAGTTCCCGTCCGGAGTGCTGGGCGTGGCGCTAGGGACGATTCTGCTGCCGTCGCTGTCAAAAAGCTTCGCCAGCGGTAACCATGATGAGTATTGCCGCCTGATGGACTGGGGCCTGCGCCTGTGTTTCCTGCTGGCGTTGCCGAGCGCGGTGGCGCTGGGGATCCTCGCCAAGCCGTTGACCGTGGCGCTGTTCCAGTACGGGAAATTCAGCGCCTTTGATGCCGCGATGACCCAGCGCGCGCTGGTGGCTTATTCCGTCGGGCTGATGGGATTGATCGTGGTTAAGGTGCTGGCGCCGGGGTTCTACTCGCGTCAGGACATCAAAACCCCGGTGAAGATCGCCATCGTGACGCTGATAATGACCCAGGTGATGAACCTGATCTTTATCGGGCCGTTAAAGCATGCGGGTCTGTCGCTGTCTATCGGCCTGGCGGCCTGTCTTAACGCCGGTTTGCTCTACTGGCAGTTGCGTAAGCAGAAGATTTTCACCCCGCAGCCGGGCTGGTTCTCGTTCCTGCTGCGTCTGGTAGTGGCGGTGCTGGTGATGTCCGCGGCGCTGCTCGGCATGATGTATCTGATGCCTGAATGGTCGCTGGGGTCAATGCCGTACCGTCTGCTGCGTCTGATGGCGGTGGTGGTGGTGGGCGTGGTGGCTTATTTCGCCACCTTGCTGCTGCTGGGCTTCAGAATCAAAGAGTTTGCCCGACGCACCGCCTGAAACGATGCGTCAGAGTGAAAGAGACCCGTTCCGCTTTGCGGAGCGGGTTTTTTTATGGGTTTACCCGCTGAGCGGCAGCCAGACTGGCGCTTTCACGCAGGCGGATGGCGAGGGCGATGGCGCCGGTCACCACGGCCAGAATCACCACGCCGTTCCAGCCAGCCAGCACGTACAGCTTACTGCCAAGGACTGAACCGAGCGACATGCCGATAAATACGCCGGTGAACAGCAGGGCGTTCAGTCGGCCGCGGGCCTGTGGTTCCAGGCTGTACACCAGGTTCTGGTGCGCCACCAGGCTGGACTGCAGGCCAAGGTCAAAACCGATAGCCGAAAGCCCGATCAATATCAACTGGCCATGCGGCGGCAATGCCGGCATCAGGAGCATCAGGGCAAACGAGACGGTCACCAGCCCGGCACCCAGTTGGGTCACTCTGGCGGCGCCATATTTATCGGCCAGCCCGCCGGCCAGCGGTGCGGCTAACGCCCCGGCGGCCCCGGCGATACCGAATCCTCCGGCGACGGCGCTACCCATCTGATAATGTTCGAGCAGCATCACCGCCAGGGTTGACCAGAAGGCGCTAAAGGCGATAGATAAAAAGCCTTGAGCCACGGCGGCGCGACGCAGGGCGGGGTAGCGTCGCCAGAGGTGCGCCATCGATGCCATCAGTTGCGGATAGCTCAGGGTAGAGTGGATCGCAAAGCGGGGCAGAATGCGCCACATCAGCAACCCAATAAGCGCGATGCTTACCGCCGCGGCCTGATACATCACGCGCCAGCCGAACAGCGCCCCGACGAGGCCACTGACGGTCCTTGAGAGTAAAATCCCCAGCAGCAGGCCGGTCATCACCGTGCCAACCATTTTCCCCTGTTTTCCCGCCGGCGCGAGAATCGCCGCGGCCGGGACAATATCCTGCGCCATCGTGGCGGCCATACCGATCAGCAGGCTGACCACCAGCAGTGAGGTCAGTTGCCCCGTCAGGCTGCACAGCAGTAGCAATACCGCCAGCGCCGCGCTTTTCATCAGGATCAGCGTCCGTCGATCGTGACGGTCGCCGAGCGGCAGCAGGAACAGAATGCCCAGCGCGTAGCCCGCCTGAGTCAGGGTCGGGACCAGCCCCATCCCTTCAACGCTGAGATGCAGATTGGCTCCCATTAAGGGCAGCAGGGGCTGAGCGTAATAAATGGACGCGACGCTAAAGCCAGCGCCAAGGGCGAGTATGAAAATAATCCAGCCTGCCTCGCGGGAGGATAACGGCGTTGGAGTCATGATGAAGTCCTCGTAGATGAGATGGCGCTATTGTTCCCTGAATACGGCTGGCGCGGTAGATAGCGTGGTGGTAAAACGGTTATACGTAGAACGTATAGAGAAAAGACGATGAAAAAGTCGGAGCGTATAGATCGGATTGAACTGATGCGGACCTTTATTCGCATTGTTGAGGCTGGTTCGCTTTCCGCAGCGGCGCTACTGTTGGAGACGACTCAGGCGACGGTGAGCCGCCGCCTGCAGTCGCTGGAAGGGATGCTCGGCAGCAAGCTGATCCTGCGCACCACCCATGCGATGAAACTGACCGAAGATGGCGAGCGTTGCTACCAGCACGCGCGGCAGGTGATGGATGCGTGGCTGGCTCTGGAAGATGATTTGAGTATTGCGGACGACCGGCCGGTGGGCATCTTGCGGGTGCGAGCGCCTCATGCCTTCGGCCAGCAGCAGCTATTAGATCCGTTGGTCAGCTTTTTGCAACGTTATCCGCAACTGGCGGTGGAGTGGATGCTCAACGACAAAACCGTCGACTTCCTCAGTGACAATATCGATTGCGCGATTCGCGTGGGCGCGGAAGTTGACCCGGCGACGGTGTCGGTGTTGTTAGCAGAAGTCCCGCGCAGTCTGGTGGTTTCGCCCGCGCTGCTGGCGCGTTATCCGGCATTAACCCGGCCCGAGGATCTGTCACAGCTGCCGTGGGTTGCTATCAGCACGTTCTACCAGCATGAAGTGAAGCTGCAGCAGGAGGATGGCCAGGAACTGACGTTTGGCATTGTCCCCTGTCTGAGTACCGATAGCGTGTACGTGGCGCGCAATACCGCGCTGGCGGGGTTGGGGGTGGCAATCGTGTCTAGCTGGGCGGTGGCCGAGGATATTGCCGCCGGGCGGCTGGTTGAGCCGTTTGCCTCGTGGCGGGCGGCTTCACTGCCGGTACATCTGGTCTATCCGTGGGCACGTTATTATCCAACCCGCCTGCGGAAATTTCTCGATCTGATGCGGGAGGTGATGCCGCAGGTGGCCGGGATGAAACGGCCAGAAGGAGAATAATGGTAAATAAAATAGCCTGTAGGGTAGGCGCAAAAAAAAACCGGCCCGAAGGCCGGTTTTACAGGTGATGTCGCGCTTACTCGACAGGCTGTGGACGGGTTGGTTCCGCCGTTGCCTGGTGGGTCGCGCTGTGACCGCCTGCGGCACCTTTGCCACCGAAGTCAAAGGACGGGCGAACCCAGTCGCTGTGACGCGGTGCTTCTGGCTCATACGCCGGAGCCGGTGCGCGGGTCATCGGTGCCGTAGCATGGTGGTTGGCAACGCTCGCCACGGAGGCGACCGGCGCGGCTTTAACAACCGGGGCGGCTTCAACAACCGGGGCTGCTTCAACAACCGGAGCGGCTTCGACAACCGGAGCGGCTTCAACAACCGGAGCGGCTTCGACAACCGGAGCGGCTTCGACAACCGGAGCTTCTTCAACAACCGGGGCTGCTTCGACAACCGGAGCTGCTTCGACAACTGGAGTTGCTTCAACAACCGGAGTTGCTTCAACAACCGGGGCTGTTTCGACAACCGGGGCTGTTTCGACAACCGGGGCTGTTTCGACAACCGGGGCTGTTTCGACAACCGGAGTTGCTTCAACAACTGGGGCTGCTTCAACAACCGGAGCTGGTTCAACAACCGTGGCGGCTGCGACAGGGGCAATAGCCTCAGCAACGACTTCAGCAACCTGCTGCTCTTCCTGCTGATCCTGCGGACGAACCACCGGGTAGCGGATCCACACTTTACCTGAAGCCATTTCCGGGGATGCGCAGGCAACCGTCAGCGGCATGGCTGACTGGCTCGGGTAACGCTCATCGCGGTAACGACGACGACGCTGGCCGCTGACGCGCAGATGGCGCGGCGAACGACGTGAGCGGCGCGGCATCCCGTTGGATTCACGTGCTTCGTTGCTATCGTCATGCTCAGCGTGGTTTTCGACAACGGCTGGCAGGTCGACTTTCGCCAGAGCGGTGCGCGGAGCAGCGACTTCCGGTTGGGCAACGGCAGCGGTTTCAACAACCTGTTCAACCGTTTCAGCCGCAGCTGACTCGATGCGAACCTTCTGGGCTAACTGACGCGGTTTACGACGCGACAGGGTCTGAACACGCTCTTCCTGCTCGGTTTCCGGCTGAACAACCGGCTCGTCACGGGTTTGCGCTTTCGCTTCCTGGGATACCTGACGCTTATCGTCGTTACGACGACGGTTACGCTCGCGACGCGGTTGCTGCTCATCGCGGGTTTTGCCTTTATCAGCATCGTCGGCCGTCGCTACACGAGATTCACGCTGCTCGACGTTCTGCTGCGGTTTCTCGCGACGGTTACGGCGGTTTTCCTCGCGGGATTCACGCGGCTCACGACCTTCGCCATTTTCTGCGCGGTTGTCACGGTTATCGCGGTTGTCACGATTATCGCGGTTATCACGACGATCGTTGCGATCGCGGCGGTTGTTGGAACGCGGTTTACGGCGTTCCTGCTGACGTTCTGGTTTCTCTTCAGCTTTCTTCTCAACCTGCTGCGGTTCAGCCGGTTTGGCTTCTTCCGCGCCGGAGAAGATGTTTTTCAGGGCGCCGAAGAAACGCGAGAGCAGGCCAGGCTGAGCTGGTGCGGCAACGGTAGCAGACGCGGCGGCAGCTTTTGCAGCAACCGGAGCATCAACAGGCGCTGCTGGTTCTGGCGCTGGCGGGACGTCTGGCATCACGAAGGTCGCCAGGGCCGGTTGCTCAGGACGTTTACGCTCTGCCGGTTCTTCATCGGCTGGCAACGCCATCTCTTCTTCGTGCAGTTTCGGCAGCAGATAGCTCAGGGTTGAGGTCTCTTCGCCTTTACGGACGCGTAGAACAGAGTAGTGCGGCGTTTCCATCTGATCGTTCGGCACGATGATCACGCGAACGTCGCCCTGACGGGTTTCGATGGCGCTCACAGCGGCACGCTTTTCGTTCAGCAGGTAGGACGCAATCGGCACCGGCACGATAGCGTGAACTTCCTGGGTATTCTCTTTCAGCGCTTCTTCTTCAATCAGACGCAGGATAGAGAGCGACAGCGATTCGTTGTCACGCACGGTACCGGTACCGCTACAGCGCGGGCAGACGTGGTGGCTGGATTCACCCAGTGACGGGCTCAGACGCTGACGTGACATCTCCAGCAGACCGAAGCGGGAAATGTGGCTGATCTGAATGCGTGCACGGTCCTGGCGGACGGCTTCGCGCAGACGGTTTTCAACCGCACGCTGGTGGCGAACCGGGGTCATGTCGATAAAGTCGATAACGATCAGACCGCCAAGGTCACGCAGACGCAGCTGACGGGCAATCTCATCGGCCGCTTCCAGGTTGGTGTTAAACGCTGTCTCTTCGATGTCGCCGCCGCGGGTTGCGCGAGCGGAGTTGATATCGATAGCGGTCAATGCTTCGGTGCTGTCGATAACGATAGAGCCGCCGGAAGGCAGGCGCACTTCACGCTGGAAAGCGGATTCGATCTGCGATTCGATCTGGTAATGGCTGAACAGCGGGATTTCACCGGTGTACAGTTTAATTTTGCTGCTGAAATCCGGACGACCCAGCGCGGCAATGTGCTGGCGAGCCAGCTCAAGCACTTTCGGGTTATCGATCAGGATTTCGCCGATGTCCTGGCGCAGGTAGTCACGGAATGCGCGCACGATGACGTTGCTTTCCTGGTGGATCAGGAACGGCGCCGGGCGGCTTTCTGCGGCTTTCTGGATAGCTTCCCAGTGTTTCAGGCGGAAGCTCAGGTCCCACTGCAGGGCTTCGGCTGATTTGCCGACGCCTGCGGTACGTACGATAAGCCCCATCCCGTCTGGCAGCTCAAGGCTGGCCAGCGCTTCTTTCAGTTCAGTACGGTCATCACCCTCGATACGGCGTGAGATACCGCCAGCGCGTGGGTTATTCGGCATCAGAACCAGATAGCTTCCCGCCAGGCTGATAAAGGTAGTGAGCGCAGCACCTTTGTTGCCACGTTCTTCTTTATCTATCTGAACAATGACTTCCTGACCTTCACGCAGCACATCCTTTATGTTCGGACGACCATGAGAATTGTAATTGGCAGGGAAGTATTCGCGGGCGATTTCTTTGAGGGGGAGGAAACCATGACGCTCGGCACCGTAATCGACAAATGCCGCTTCAAGGCTAGGTTCAATACGGGTAATTTTGCCTTTGTAGATGTTCGCTTTTTTCTGTTCGTGCCCGGGGCTTTCGATATCCAGGTCGTACAGGCGCTGCCCATCAACAAGGGCGACGCGCAACTCTTCCTGCTGAGTTGCGTTGATTAACATTCTTTTCATCGTAACTTACTCATTATTCTTACATTGACGACTAAGCTGCGGGCAGAGTATTGCCTTGCCGGGGAAAACCGATGGCCTCGTGTCTGTTTCACGTCGCCAACCTCACGGTTGTCGCGCGCTTAAGAGGCGCAGAGTGTCGGTCGCCTGTATTTCAAACGGAAACACAGCGCAATTAGCAGGGGAACAGCCTGGGATGTATCACCAGAGAAGATTCCATTTATACGCGTCACTTTTCAGGTTGCTTCTGCGTCGGCTATGCTCGTTCACCCCTGCCACTGACGAGGTCAGTATCGGGGTTTCTCTTCTTTCGCCGCCTTGACGCATCCTGAATCACGTTGCGTATATCTCGTCGTCTTTCACGTTGCAGAGGTAGTGGCTTAACCCGCTCATCTCAATCAGTGGACTGAGAAGAGCACCCGGGAATACCCGGAGTCGACGCCTTCCTGCGACGTGAAATCCATAGAGGCCTGTACCGGTAAGGACTGCAACCCGCAGCCCGCTAACTGTCTGAAAGATCAATACGTCTTACGCCATTGCTGCGTGGATGATCGGTCAGACAAAATTGGTCATTCCGCTAATTTCTTGTTCTAACAAGATTCAACACGGAAAACAGCATCATTATTCCATTGCTAAGCTTGTTATAGCAAGTTGACTTTTACCTTTTATCACCCGGTTACTCACAGTTTTTTCACCAGCTCATTGAGATTGTTCTAATAACAAACAAAACGACGATGAAGCATCCACTCGAAACCGGATAATGATAAATATAAGCATATAAAAATGAGTGGCGCTAATGCGTCGGGCTATTTAGAATCGCGCACCATGAAAACTGAGACTCCAAGCGTAAAAATGATTGCCATTACCGCCGATGAAGCGGGGCAACGTATCGATAACTTTTTGCGTACGCAGCTGAAGGGCGTACCGAAGAGCATGATTTATCGCATCTTGCGTAAAGGCGAGGTGCGGGTGAATAAAAAACGCGTTAAGCCGGAATACAAACTGGAAGCGGGCGACGAGGTTCGGGTCCCACCGGTTCGGGTCGCCGAGCGTGAAGATGAAGCGATCTCTCCGCATCTGCAGAAGGTCGCCGCGTTGGCGGACGTGATTCTGTATGAAGATGATCATATTCTGGTGCTCAATAAGCCCTCCGGAACCGCGGTACACGGCGGCAGCGGTCTGAGCTTCGGCGTGATTGAAGGCCTGCGAGCCCTGCGCCCGGAAGCGCGCTTCCTTGAGCTGGTGCATCGCCTTGACCGCGATACCTCCGGGGTGCTGCTGGTGGCGAAGAAACGTTCTGCACTGCGTTCGCTGCATGAACAGCTGCGCGAAAAAGGCATGCAAAAAGATTACCTGGCGCTGGTGCGCGGGGAGTGGCAGTCGCACACCAAAGTGGTGCAGGCGCCGCTGTTGAAAAATATCCTGCAAAGCGGCGAACGTATTGTCCGCGTCAGCCAGGAAGGTAAGCCGTCAGAGACCCGCTTTAAGATTGAAGAGCGCTATACCCATGCGACGCTGGTACGCTGTAGCCCGGTGACCGGGCGTACCCACCAGATCCGTGTGCATACGCAGTACGCGGGCCACCCGATCGCCTTTGACGATCGCTATGGTGACCGTGAGTTCGATAAGCAGTTAGCGGGTACCGGCCTCAACCGTCTGTTCCTGCACGCCGCCGCGCTGAAATTTACCCATCCGGGAACGGGTGAGGAAATGCGCGTCGAGGCCCCGCTTGATGGCCAACTCAAGCGCTGTCTGCAGGTGCTGCGTAAAACCAAGTAATTCTCCCGGCGGGCCGTCGGTCCGCCGCTGCAGGCTACGGCGTCGTTTCGTTAAGACTAACGGCGACGCTCTTTTCTTTAATCGGTAAGTTCACCAGCGCCGCCAGCAGGGCCAGAGCGATATCCGCATACCATACCCAATCCAGATTACCGTTGTGCTCCATCGCCAGTCCGCCAAGCCAGGCACCGAAAAAAGCGCCAATCTGATGGCTGAACAGGGTGAAGCCAAACAGGGTCGCCAGATAGCGCGTGCCGAACAGCTTCCCGATGATCCCGGCGGTCGGCGGCACGGTCGCAAGCCAGGTAAAGCCAATCGCCGCGGCGAAAATATAAAAGTCGAGTACGCTTTTGTCGGAAACCAGGAACAGACCAATCAGCACCGCACGTGAGGCATACAGCACGGCGAGGATATATTTCATCGGAAAATGCTTGCCGAGATAGCCCGCGAAGATACTGCCGGCAATATTACATAGACCAATCAGCGACAGGCTGACCGCCGAGACCGAGGCTTCGTGCCCACACAGCGTGACTTCACCTGGGAGATGGGTAGTCAAAAAGGCTACATGGAAGCCGCAGGTGAGAAATCCGGTATGCAACAGCAGGTAGCTACGATTGCGAAACGCCGCATGGATCTGCTGCTTCAGCCCTGGTTCAGGTACGCTGGCGTATGAGGTATCGGCCTTTTTCACGCTATCCCGGCACAGCAACCACGAGGGGAACAGCGTCGCCAGCGCCGCCATCGCCAGAAAGATCAGCCCGGAAGCCATGCCGCGCAGGCTGACGATCAGCTGCACCAGCGGCGCAAAAATAAATTGCCCCATAGAGCCGCCGGCGTTAATCAGCCCGCTGGCCATCGAACCTTTATCGGTCGGCAAACGCCCGGCGACGATACCGATCAGGACGGAAAAGCTGCCTGCGGCCGCACCCGCCGGGCTGAGCAGGCCCTGGGCCAGGGTCAGCGAGGAGAAGGAGGTCGCCCACAGCGTCGCCAGCTGCCCGAGGGCTATCAGCAGAGCGCCGATCACCAACACACCCAGCGCGCCGCGTTTGTCGGCCCAGGCGCCAAACAGCGGCTGAAATGCGCCCCACATCAGTTGACCAATCGCCAGCGCCATACTGATTTCGGCGATATTCATGGTGGTTTCGCCCATCAGCGGATGGACGAACAGGCCGACGGTCTGACGAATGCCCATGGTGATGAGCAATATCAGGCTGGCGAGCGCAATAGGTAGCCACATCCTGGCGGCGGCAGGTTTTGCTGAAAGTGAGTCCACGATGAGTTTTGGTCGGCAAAGGGGGAATAAATGGAGAGTACTGGCAGCGCGCTGAAAAAGCTATGACGAAAAAGTGATGACCGGCAGCAGGGCCAGAGCGGCGACTCCGGCCCGAAAAAGGGAGGGACTAGCTTAACAGCGGGTTACAGCCTTCCCGACGCAGCATCTGGCACAGCGCAATCAGCGGCAGGCCCACGAGGGTATTGGGATCGCGCCCCTCAAGGCGTTCAAACAGCGTAATACCGAGTCCTTCACTTTTAAAACTTCCGGCACAGTGCAGCGGGTTCTCTTTGCGGACGTAATGGTCGATCTCCTGATCGCTTAAATGGCGAAAATGGACATCAAAGGGTTCACACTCGGTCTGTAAATGACCGTTCGCTGAATTATAGAGTGCCAGCCCGGTATAGAAGGTAACAATCGTCCCGCTCGCGGCACGCAGCTGGCGTCTGGCATTCTCCTCGGTGTGGGGTTTGCCGGTGATCTCACCGTCCAGAACGCAGACCTGGTCAGAGCCTATAATTAAGTGATTCGGGTAACGTGCGGCCAGAGCCTGGGCTTTCGCCTGTGCCAGACGAACCACCAGCTGGCGAGCAGGTTCGCCGGGATGTGGGGTTTCATCGACATCAGGCGCCGCGCAGTCAAACGGCATCGCCAGCTTTTCCATCAGCATGCGTCGCCAGGGCGATGTCGACGCCAGGATAATCTCAGACATATTTTTTCATCCACATATAGCGCTTCGAAGAGCATCATTTTAAACTATGGGCCGCAATGTGTGCGAATAAATGGCGAAAGGCAACCTGAGGCTGCCTTTTTCTTTGACTCTATGACATTACAAAGTTAATATGCGCGCCCTATGCAAAAGGTAAAATTACCCCTGACTCTTGATCCGGTCCGCACGGCTCAAAAACGCCTCGATTACGAAGGTATTTATGCCCGTGATCAGGTTGAACGTGTAGCCGATTCTGTAGTCAGCGTGGACAGCGATGTGGAATGCAGCATGTCGTTCGCTATTGATAATCAGCGCCTTGCCGTTATTACCGGTGATGCAAAGGTGTCAGTAACCCTCGAATGTCAGCGTTGCGGGAAACCGTTCCCCCGTCATGTCCACATAACGTATTGTTTCAGCCCGATCAAAAATGATGAGCAGGCTGAGGCACTCCCGGAAGCGTATGAGCCGATTGAGGTTAACGAATTCGGTGAAATCGACCTGCAAGCGATGGTCGAGGATGAAATCATTCTCTCCTTGCCTGTAGTTCCGGTGCATGATTCTGAACACTGTGAAGTGTCCGACGCGGACATGGTGTTTGGTGAACTGCCTGAAGAGGCACAAAAACCAAATCCATTTGCCGTATTAGCCAGCTTAAAGCATAAGTAATTGAGGAGTAAGGTCCATGGCCGTACAACAGAATAAACCAACCCGTTCCAAACGTGGCATGCGTCGTTCCCATGACGCTCTGACCGCAGTCACCAGCCTGTCTGTAGACAAAACTTCTGGTGAGAAACACCTGCGTCACCACATCACTGCCGACGGTTTCTACCGCGGTCGCAAGGTCATCGCTAAGTAATCACGCACTACTCCATGGATTTTCGTGACAAGAAAGCGCAAGCGACTTGTTGTGTAAAAGACAAAGAGTAAAAGCGTGATGAAGCTTAGCGAGGATATCCCCAGGCAACTGGGGAATAACCGAAGCGGGCAGCGACGATACCTTGACACGTCTAACCCTGGCGTTAGATGTCATGGGGGGCGATTTTGGCCCCACCGTGACAGTGCCTGCAGCACTGCAGGCACTGAACTCTAATTCGCAACTCACACTTCTTTTAGTCGGCGATCCCGACACCATCACGCCATTACTTGCCAAAGCTGATTTCGAACAACGTTCGCGACTGCAGGTCATCCCTGCGCAGTCAGTTATTGCTAGTGATGCGCGGCCCGCACAAGCGATCCGCAGCAGTCGCGGAAGCTCAATGCGCGTGGCGCTGGAGTTAGTAAAAGAAGGCCGGGCGCAAGCTTGTGTCAGCGCGGGGAATACCGGTGCGCTGATGGGATTGGCAAAATTATTACTCAAGCCCATTGAGGGGATTGAGCGTCCGGCGCTGGTGACGGTTCTGCCGCATCAGCAGAAGGGCAAAACGGTGGTGCTGGATTTAGGCGCCAACGTCGATTGTGATAGCACGATGCTGGTGCAGTTTGCAGTGATGGGGGCGGTGCTGGCAGAAGAAGTGGTCGGAATTGAGAATCCTCGCGTCGCGCTGCTGAATATCGGCGAAGAAGAGATGAAAGGGCTCAGCAGCATCCGCGATGCTGCCGCAGTGTTGAAAACGCTGCCGTCACTTAACTATATCGGCTATCTTGAAGCTAACGAATTATTGACGGGCAAAACCGATGTACTGGTTTGTGATGGATTCACGGGCAACGTCACATTAAAAACTATGGAAGGTGTTGTCAGAATGTTCCTTTCGCTGCTGAAATCGCAGGGTGAGGGCAAAAAACGGTCGTGGTGGCTGCTGTTATTGAAGCGTTGGTTACAAAAGAGCCTGGCCAGGCGATTCAGTCACCTCAACCCCGACCAGTATAATGGCGCCTGTCTGTTAGGATTGCGCGGTTCCGTGATTAAGAGTCATGGTGCTGCCAATCAGCGCGCCTTCAGCGTGGCGATAGAGCAGGCAGTGCAGGCGGTGCAGCGGCAGATTCCTCAGCGGATTGCCGCTCGCCTGGAATCTTTATACCCAGCTGGTTTTGAACTGCCCACGGGCGACAGCAACGGCAACTCCCGTCAGCAAAGCGGGACGAGCCTGCAAGACTGACGCACCAGCGGTTCGAACAAGGCGGGTATATTACCCTAGAGTGACTGAGCGTACATGTATACGAAGATTATTGGTACCGGCAGCTATCTGCCCGAGCAAGTGCGTACTAACGCCGACCTGGAGAAAATGGTAGATACGTCTGACGAGTGGATTGTCACCCGTACGGGTATCCGTGAACGTCGTATTGCTGCACCGAATGAAACCGTTGCTACGCTGGGTTTTGAAGCGGCAAAAAATGCGCTGGAGATGGCGGGCGTTTCGCCGGAGCAAATTGGTCTGATCATTGTTGCGACCACCTCCGGGACTCACGCGTTTCCAAGTTCAGCCTGTCAGATTCAGTCTATGCTGGGTATTAATGGTTGCCCGGCCTTCGACGTTGCAGCAGCCTGCGCAGGGTTTACCTATGCGCTGAGCATTGCCGATCAATATGTCAAAAACGGGTCAGTCGATTATGCGCTGGTGATTGGCGCTGACGTTCTGGCTCGTACCTGCGATCCAACCGATCGCGGGACGATCATCATCTTTGGTGATGGTGCGGGTGCCGTAGTGCTGGGCGCGTCTGAAGAGCCAGGCATTATCTCTACTCATCTGCATGCAGATGGTCGTTACGGCCAGTTGTTGACGCTGCCAAACGCCGATCGCGTGGATCCGGAAAACCCGATCTATCTGACCATGGCTGGCAACGAAGTATTTAAAGTGGCAGTGACCGAGCTGGCGCGCATTGTTGATGAGACGCTGGCAGCGAACAATCTCGAACGCTCCGCGCTGGACTGGCTGGTGCCGCATCAGGCGAACCTGCGCATCATCAGCGCGACGGCGAAAAAACTGGGAATGTCGATCGATAATGTGGTTGTGACGCTTGACCGTCACGGCAACACTTCTGCGGCTTCCGTTCCTTGTGCGCTGGATGAAGCGGTACGCGATGGCCGCATTCAACGTGGTCAGCTGATTCTGCTGGAAGCCTTTGGTGGCGGTTTCACCTGGGGTTCCGCGCTGGTTCGTTTTTAGTATAAGGATTTAGACATGACGCAATTTGCTTTTGTGTTCCCGGGACAGGGTTCTCAGACCGTCGGTATGTTGTCTGACATGGCAGCAACCTCTCCGGTTATTGAAGAGACATTTCGCGAAGCCTCTGCGGCGTTGGGCTACGATCTGTGGGCGCTGGTTCAGCAGGGCCCGGCAGAAGAACTGAACAAAACCTGGCAGACTCAGCCTGCACTGTTGACCGCTTCCGTGGCGCTGTATCGTGCCTGGCAGCAGCAGGGCGGCAAAGCCCCGGCACTGCTGGCTGGTCACAGCCTCGGTGAATACTCCGCGCTGGTTTGCGCCGGGGTGATTGATTTTGCTGATGCCGTGCGTCTGGTTGAGCTGCGCGGTAAATTCATGCAGGAAGCGGTACCGGAAGGCACCGGCGCGATGTCCGCCATTATCGGCCTTGACGATGCGTCCATTGCGAAAGCCTGTGAAGAGTCTGCTGAAGGGCAGGTGGTTTCTCCTGTAAACTTCAACTCTCCGGGTCAGGTGGTCATTGCCGGCAACAAAGAAGCCGTTGAGCGTGCTGGCGCTGCCTGTAAAGCGGCGGGCGCTAAACGTGCGCTGCCGCTGCCGGTGAGCGTGCCTTCCCACTGTGCGCTGATGAAACCAGCGGCAGAGAAACTGGCGCTTGAACTGCAGAAAATCACCTTCAACGCACCGGTTATTGCCGTTGTGAACAACGTTGATGTGAAATGTGAAACGGCACCTGATGCGATTCGTGACGCTTTGATTCGCCAGCTGTACAGCCCGGTTCAGTGGACCAAAACCGTTGAGTTTATGGCATCCCAGGGCGTAGAGCACCTGTATGAAGTCGGTCCGGGTAAAGTCCTCACCGGTCTGACTAAACGTATTGTTGACACCCTGACCGCTTCCGCGCTTAACGAGCCTGCAGCGATGTCTGCGGCGCTTGAGCAATAAAAGAGGAATACCATGAGTTTTGAAGGAAAAGTCGCGCTGGTTACCGGTGCAAGTCGCGGTATTGGCCGCGCAATCGCAGAGACCCTCGTCGCCCGTGGCGCGAAAGTGATTGGTACTGCCACCAGCGAGAGCGGTGCGCAGGCGATCAGCGATTATTTAGGTGCGAATGGTAAAGGTCTGCTGTTGAATGTGACCGATCCAGCATCTATCGAATCTGTTCTGGGAAATATTCGCGCAGAGTTTGGTGAAGTTGATATCCTGGTTAACAATGCCGGTATTACTCGTGATAACCTGTTAATGCGGATGAAAGATGACGAGTGGAACGATATTATCGAAACCAACCTGTCATCAGTTTTCCGTCTGTCAAAAGCAGTAATGCGCGCTATGATGAAAAAGCGTCATGGCCGCATTATTACTATCGGTTCTGTGGTCGGTACCATGGGAAATGCTGGTCAGGCCAACTACGCTGCGGCGAAAGCGGGTCTGATTGGTTTTAGTAAATCGCTGGCACGTGAAGTCGCGTCCCGCGGTATTACGGTTAACGTTGTTGCTCCGGGCTTTATTGAAACGGACATGACGCGTGCGCTGTCTGATGATCAGCGTGCGGGTATTCTGGCGCAAGTTCCGGCGGGTCGCCTCGGCGATGCAAAAGAAATCGCCAGTGCGGTTGCATTCTTAGCTTCTGACGAAGCAGGTTACATCTCTGGTGAAACCCTGCACGTCAACGGCGGAATGTACATGGTCTGACCGAGATTTGCACAAAACGTTCAGGAACCGCGCAGTCTGTGCGATCCCTCATACTGTTTTGTGCAAAATGATTTGCGTTCTGAGGGCAAACGGCCTCAAAATAGCGTAAAATCGTGGTAAGACCTGCCGGGATTTAGTTGCAAATTTTTCAACATTTTATACACTACGAAAACCATCGCGAAAGCGAGTTTTGATAGGAAATTTAAGAGTATGAGCACTATCGAAGAACGCGTTAAGAAAATTATCGGCGAACAGCTGGGCGTTAAGCAGGAAGAAGTTACCAACAATGCTTCCTTCGTTGAAGACCTGGGCGCTGATTCTCTTGACACCGTTGAGCTGGTAATGGCTCTGGAAGAAGAGTTTGATACTGAGATTCCGGACGAAGAAGCTGAGAAAATCACCACTGTTCAGGCTGCCATTGATTACATCAACGGTCACCAGGCGTAAGTGAACATCTCCAGGCGGTCATTCGACCGCCTGAGTTTTATCTTTTTGTCCCACAAGAATCTATTTTCCCTCCCTGGAGGACAACCGTGTCTAAGCGTCGTGTAGTTGTGACCGGACTGGGCATGTTGTCTCCTGTCGGCAATACCGTAGAGTCTACCTGGAAAGCTCTCCTTGCCGGTCAGAGTGGCATCAGCCTGATCGACCATTTCGATACTAGCGCCTATGCAACAAAATTTGCTGGCTTAGTAAAGGATTTTAACTGTGATGACATTATCTCGCGCAAAGAACAGCGCAAGATGGATGCCTTCATTCAATATGGAATTGTCGCTGGCGTTCAGGCCATGCAGGATTCTGGTCTTGAAGTAACGGAAGAGAACGCAACCCGCATCGGTGCCGCTATTGGTTCCGGTATTGGCGGCCTCGGCCTGATCGAAGAAAACCATAGTTCTTTAACGAATGGTGGCCCTCGTAAGATTAGCCCGTTCTTTGTACCGTCTACAATTGTTAACATGGTGGCCGGGCATCTGACCATCATGTTTGGTCTGCGTGGACCAAGTATCTCTATCGCGACAGCTTGTACTTCAGGCGTACACAACATTGGTCAGGCCGCGCGTATCATTGCGTATGGCGATGCTGACGCAATGGTGGCCGGTGGTGCAGAAAAAGCCAGTACCCCGCTTGGCGTGGGTGGCTTTGGTGCTGCACGTGCGCTCTCTACCCACAACGAAAACCCACAGGCTGCGAGCCGTCCGTGGGACAAAGATCGCGACGGTTTTGTACTGGGCGATGGCGCGGGTATGGTGGTGCTGGAAGAGTACGAGCACGCGAAAAAACGCGGCGCGAAAATCTACGCAGAAATCGTCGGCTTTGGCATGAGCAGCGATGCTTACCATATGACCTCTCCGCCGGAGAACGGCGCGGGTGCTGCGCTGGCGATGGTTAACGCTATCCGCGATGCCGGGATTGAAGCGGGTCAAATCGCTTACGTCAATGCACACGGTACCTCCACGCCGGCTGGCGATAAAGCAGAAGCGCAGGCTGTTAAGTCGGTCTTCGGTGATGCAGCAAGCCGCGTGATGGTCAGCTCAACCAAATCAATGACCGGGCACCTGCTGGGCGCCGCCGGGGCAGTAGAATCTATCTACTCCATTCTGGCGCTGCGCGATGGCGTGGTTCCGCCGACCATCAACCTGGATAATCCGGATGACGGTTGTGACCTGGACTTCGTGCCACACGAAGCGCGTCAGGTTGCCGGTATGGAATACACCCTGTGTAACTCCTTCGGTTTTGGTGGGACTAACGGGTCGCTGATCTTTAAAAAGGTCTAAGCGTCTGGCTTAACCCGCTGACTTCTCTCAGGCCTGCATTTTATGCAGGCCTTCTTTTTTCTTCAGCTTTCTCTGCTTGTCCCACGACATTCATCCTGAGACACTGACAGGCCATCGATAAGGAGCCGCTATGTTCTTGATTAATGGCATTGAACAGAACACCCTGGCCGCCAGTGACCGGGCCGTACAGTTTGGCGACGGCTGCTTTACCACCGCGCGTATTGCCGGGAATCAGGTACACATGCTGCCCGCTCATCTGCGACGTTTACAGCAGGCCTGTGAAAAACTGCTGATCCCCTACACGCAATGGCAAACGCTGGAAGCGGAAATGCAGCAACTCGCCCGTGCGCAGCAAAGCGGCGTGCTGAAAGTCATTCTGACCCGTGGTGCCGGCGGTCGCGGCTATAGCGGTACGGCATGCCAGGCGCCGACGCGTATTCTGAGCGTTTCGCCTTACCCGGCACACTATTCCCGCTGGCAAGAGACCGGCATTACCCTGGCGCTTAGCCCGATTCGGCTGGGACGTAACCCGGCGCTGGCCGGGCTGAAGCACCTGAACCGGCTGGAGCAGGTGCTGATCCGGTCTCATCTTGAGCAGACGGAAGCCGATGAGGCGCTGGTTCTTGACAGCGACGGGTGGCTTACGGAATGCTGTGCCGCGAATCTGTTCTGGCGCAAGGGGACGACGGTCTTTACGCCGCGCCTCGATCAGGCGGGGGTCGACGGCATTATGCGCCAACACTGTATGGCGCAGCTGGCACAATCTCCGTTTCGCGTTGTCGAAGTCACAGCGGAGCCCGATGCGTTGCGGGAGGCTGACGAAGTGCTGATTTGCAACGCGCTGATGCCGCTGGTACCGGTTCGCCGCTGGGACGACACATGTTGGTCCTCGCGAGAGCTTTATCATTTTTTAGCCCCACTGTGTGAGCTGTCTGGTTAGTCATGAAGAAAATGTTACGTTTTATCCTGTTGTTGGTAGTGGTGCTGGGCATCGCTGCTGGCGCGGGCATCTGGAAGGTTCGCCAGCTGGCGAGCAGCACGCTGTTGATTAAAGAAGAGACCATCTTCACCCTGGAGGCCGGCACCGGACGCATGGCGTTAGGGGAACAGCTCTATAGCGACAAGGTGATTAACCGACCACGCGTATTCCAGTGGTTGCTGCGCCTGGAGCCTGAACTATCCCACTTTAAAGCCGGTACTTACCGCCTCACGCCATCCATGACGGTGCGCGAGATGCTGCAGCTGTTGGGCAGCGGCAAAGAGGCGCAGTTCCCGCTGCGTTTCGTCGAGGGGATGCGGGTCAGCGACTATCTGCGCCAGCTTCGCGATGCGCCTTATGTCAAACATACGCTGGCCGACGACAGCTACGCGACGGTCGCCAAAGCGCTGGATCTTGAACATGCGGACTGGGTTGAAGGCTGGTTCTGGCCGGACACCTGGATGTATACCGCCAATACCAGCGATGTCGCGATCCTCAAACGTGCGCATCAGAAAATGGTTACTCAGGTCAATAAGGCCTGGGAAGGGCGGATGGATAATCTGCCGTACAAAGATCAGAATCAGCTGCTGACGATGGCATCGATCATTGAGAAAGAGACGGCGGTTGCGGAAGAGCGCGACCGCGTGGCGTCGGTGTTTATTAACCGTCTGCGGATTGGCATGCGGTTGCAGACCGACCCGACGGTGATCTACGGGATGGGTGAGAGCTATAATGGCAAGCTGAGCCGCAAAGATCTTGAAACGCCGACGCCTTACAATACCTATGTGATCGCCGGCATGCCGCCAGGGCCTATCGCCGCTCCGGGAGAGGCATCGCTGAACGCAGCGGCCCACCCGGCGAAGTCGCCGTATCTCTATTTTGTTGCCGATGGCAAAGGCGGGCATACGTTTAATACTAATCTGGCCAGCCACAACCGCTCGGTACAGGATTATCTGAAAGTACTTAAGGAAAAAAATGCGCAGTAATTATATTGTCATCGAGGGCCTGGAAGGCGCGGGAAAGACCACGGCACGCAATCTGGTCGTGGAGGCGCTGCAACAATCGGGCATCAGCGATCTGGTGTTTACCCGGGAACCGGGCGGGACCATTCTCGCTGAAAAACTGCGCAGCCTGGTACTGGATATCCAGTCAACCGGCGATGAAGTCATTAATAACAAAGCCGAAGTGCTGATGTTTTATGCCGCCCGCGTACAACTGGTGGAGACGGTGATTAAGCCAGCGCTGGCCAGTGGACAGTGGGTGATTGGCGACCGTCACGATCTGTCGACCCAGGCCTATCAGGGCGGTGGTCGTGGTATTGACCAGACCATGCTCGCCACTCTGCGTGACGCAGTACTGGGGGATTTCCGTCCGAACCTGACGCTGTACCTGGATGTGACGCCGGAAGTCGGGCTGAAACGCGCACGTGCCCGCGGCGACCTCGACCGTATTGAACAGGAGTCGCTGGATTTCTTCAACCGTACCCGGGCGCGTTATCTCGAGCTGGCGGCGCAGGACCCGACGATTCGTACCATTGACGCCACGCAGCCGCTGGACGCTGTCGCCCGTGATATCCACGCGCTCATCAGCCAGTGGGTGGCGGAGCAACGCGCATGAAATGGTACCCGTGGTTACGCCCGTCATTTGAGCAATTAGTCGCCAGCTATCAGGCTGGACGGGGTCACCATGCGTTACTGCTTCAGGCACTGCCTGGCATGGGAGGCGATGCGCTGATCTACGCGCTGTGTCGTTATCTGATGTGCCGACAGCCGGAAGGGAACAAAAGCTGCGGACATTGCCATAGCTGCCAGCTGATGCAGGCGGGCACGCACCCCGATTACTATACCCTCGCGCCGGAAAAGGGCAAAAGCGCCCTCGGGATCGACGCCGTGCGTGACGTCAACGAAAAGCTGTATGAGCGCTCGCGTCTGGGCGGCGCCAAGGTGGTGTGGATCGCTGACGCCGCGCAGTTAACCGATGCTGCGGCTAACGCCTTGTTAAAAACCCTGGAAGAGCCGCCGGAGAATACCTGGTTTTTCCTGGTCAGCCAGGAGCCTGCGCGCCTGCTGGCGACGCTGCGTAGCCGCTGTCGTCTGTATCACCTGATGCCGCCGGCGGAATCCTATGGGCTGGCGTGGCTGGAGCGTGAGGTGTCCTTGCCGCAGGAGGCGCTGCTTTCGGCACTGCGCCTGAGCGCCAATGCGCCCGCCGCCGCGCTGGATCTGCTGCAGGAGAGCCACTGGGCTGCCCGCCAGCAGCTGATCGCCGCCCTGGAAAATGTCTTAACCAGCGGCGACTGGCTGTCGCTGTTGTCTATCCTGAATCACGAACAGGCTGCAGTTCGTCTGCACTGGCTGGCATCGCTGCTGCTGGATGCACAAAAACGGCAACAGGGCATCACCCAGGTGAGCAACCCTGATGCCTGGGCGCTGGTCAACCAACTTGCCCGGACGCTGCCTGCCGCTCGTTTACAGGCCATTGCGCGCGATGTCAGTACCTGCCGCGATCGGCTGCTGAACGTCGTCGGCGTCAACCGCGAACTGCTGCTTACCGAGCGCCTTCTGCGCTGGGAACATTACCTGCAACCCGGGACGGTACTGCCCGTATCCCACCTCTGAGCGAGACATTATGTTTTTAGTCGACTCCCACTGCCATCTGGATGGTCTGGATTATCAAACGCTGCATAAAGACGTGGACGATGTGCTGGCAAAAGCCGCCGCGCGTGACGTGAAGTTTTTCCTCGCCGTGGCCACGACCCTGCCGGGCTACCGCGGCATGCGCGAGCTGGTCGGGCCGCGTGACAACGTGGTTTTCTCCTGTGGCGTTCACCCGCTTAATCAGGACGAGGAGTACGACGTCGACGAACTGCGTCAGCTGGCGGCGGAAGAGGGCGTTGTCGCGATGGGCGAAACCGGGCTGGATTATTTTTACACGCCGGAAACAAAACCCCGCCAGCAGGCCTCTTTCCGCGACCATATTCGCATTGGCCGCGAACTCAATAAACCGGTCATCGTTCATACCCGTGACGCCCGTGCCGATACCCTGGCTATTTTGCAGGAAGAAAAGGTGACGGATTGCGGTGGCGTACTACACTGTTTCACTGAGGACAGGGAGACCGCGGGTAAATTGCTGGATATGGGCTTCTATATCTCGTTTTCCGGCATCGTGACGTTCCGTAATGCCGAGCAGCTACGCGATGCTGCGCGCTATGTGCCGCTCGATCGCCTGCTGGTGGAAACCGATTCGCCGTACCTGGCGCCGGTTCCGCATCGTGGCAAAGAGAACCAGCCGGCCATGGTACGCGACGTTGCGGAGTACATGGCGGTGCTGAAGGGCGTTTCGCTCGAACAGCTGGCACAACAGACCACAGAGAACTTTGCCAGCCTGTTCCACATTGACCCCTCCCGGCTGTAACCTGTCGATCTTTCTATTATTTTAAGGCTCGTAATTAATACGCAAAGCGAGTAAAGTTCACCGCCACAAAACAGGCGGTGAATGGCTTTTTGCAACATCCAGATACAGCTTATGTAAGATGGTGTAAATTTTTCAGCGCTGACTGATTGAAACGTGATAGCCGTCAAACAATCTTTTCGGTAATTATTTTACTCTGTGTAATAAATAAAGGGCGCTTAGATGTCCTGTCCACGGCACGGTTCTCCCCCCGGGCCAATGCGTGAAAGCGTAAAAAAGTACCAAATACTCAGGAGCACTCTCAATTATGTTTAAGAATGCATTTGCTAACCTGCAGAAGGTCGGTAAATCGCTGATGCTGCCGGTTTCCGTACTGCCTATCGCAGGTATCCTGCTGGGCGTCGGTTCCGCAAACTTCAGCTGGCTGCCAGCCGTTGTTTCTCACGTCATGGCAGAAGCGGGCGGTTCAGTCTTCGCTAATATGCCGTTGATCTTCGCTATCGGTGTGGCGCTTGGCTTCACCAATAACGACGGCGTTTCTGCGCTGGCTTCCGTTGTGGCTTACGGCATCATGGTGAAAACCATGGCAGTCGTTGCACCGCTGGTTCTGCATTTACCTGCTGAAGAAATTGCGGCCAAACACCTGGCAGATACTGGTGTACTTGGCGGTATTATCTCTGGTGCTATTGCAGCCTACATGTTCAACCGCTTCTATCGCATCAAGCTGCCAGAGTATCTGGGCTTCTTCGCGGGCAAGCGTTTTGTTCCGATTATCTCCGGTCTGGCCGCTATTTTCACCGGCGTGATCCTCTCCTTCATTTGGCCACCGATCGGTAGTGCTATTCAGACCTTCTCTCAGTGGGCTGCGTATCAGAACCCGGTTGTGGCATTCGGTATCTACGGCTTCATCGAACGCTGCCTGGTACCGTTTGGTCTGCACCACATCTGGAACGTTCCTTTCCAGATGCAGATTGGTGAATACACCAACGCCGCAGGCCAGGTCTTCCACGGCGATATCCCGCGCTACATGGCAGGTGACCCGACTGCAGGTAAACTGTCTGGCGGCTTCCTGTTCAAAATGTACGGTCTGCCGGCTGCCGCTATCGCTATCTGGCACTCCGCTAAACCGGAAAACCGCGCGAAAGTGGGCGGTATCATGATCTCCGCAGCGCTGACCTCGTTCCTGACCGGTATCACCGAGCCGATCGAGTTCTCCTTCATGTTCGTTGCGCCGATCCTGTACATCATCCACGCAATTCTTGCAGGTCTGGCATTCCCGATCTGTATCCTGCTGGGTATGCGTGACGGCACATCGTTCTCGCACGGTCTGATCGACTTCATCGTTCTGTCCGGTAACAGCAGCAAACTGTGGCTGTTCCCAATCGTCGGTATCTGCTACGCCATCGTTTACTACGTTGTTTTCCGCGTGCTGATTAAAGCACTGGATCTGAAAACGCCGGGCCGTGAAGATTCGACTGAAGACAGCAAAGTCGGTGCGACCAGCGAAATGGCGCCAGCACTGATTGCCGCCTTCGGTGGTAAAGAAAACATTACTAACCTCGACGCATGTATTACCCGTCTGCGTGTCAGCGTTGCTGACGTAGCAAAAGTTGATCAGGCTGGCCTGAAAAAACTGGGTGCTGCAGGTGTGGTTGTTGCAGGTTCAGGTGTTCAGGCTATCTTCGGGACTAAATCCGATAACCTGAAAACTGAAATGGATGAGTACATCCGCAGCAACTAAGTGGTAATGTGGGGAGACTAAGGCAGCCGAATGGCTGCCTTTTTTATGTGTGCCGGGCATGTCCGACAGCTCGGGGGTGAAAGTCCCCTGTCCAGCCTGATGGTGGCGAAGGACTAGAGAAACGCAAGGGCGTCATCGTGAGGTGGGGTCTGAAGGAAGCGTGGAGCAAAACCATGACCTGACGAACAGAAACCTGATACAAGGCTCATCCGATCGGCAGAGCGAGCATATGATCGCGAAGGCCATAGCCATCAAGGGTCGTATGAGTAAATCAGGCAGGTGTGTGGTGAAGGCGGTCGGACTTACCCCGGGAGGTCTGTATAGCGTCCTGCATTCAGGACTGAGTGCATCGTGAGATGCGCTGATCGTTATGCAGAAGTCAGCAGAGGGCATAGTAGGGAAAACCCGAAGGCCCGAACAGTAATGAGCGGTGGATCCCACCAGAGGTTCTGAACGGTCATGCAGCAGAAAACGCAATGCGACCCCGATGAGAGCAGAAGGGGTGAAGCCCCGAGTCCTGCCCCGTCAGGGGCTGAAACCGCGCAGACACCGCAGGAACGGGAAAGCCCGTCGTCCGGGGATAGCCTTATGGAGGTTATCCTCAGCCAGGAAAATCTGAAACAGGCGCTGAAGAGAGTGAAAGCCAACAAAGGCGCGCCGGGTGTGGACGGAATAAGCGTGAGCGAACTTCCTGAGCATCTGAAACGTCAGTGGCCGGAACTTCGGAGCAGTCTGCTGGCTGGCAGATATAAGCCTCAGCCAGTCCGCAGGGTGGACATACCGAAACCCGGGGGAGGCACCCGACAACTGGGTATCCCGACGGTAACGGACAGGTTCATCCAGCAGGCGGTGATGCAGGTGCTGCAAAGCCAGTGGGATCCGACCTTCAGCGACAACAGCTATGGGTTCCGCCCCGGGAGGTCAGCACATCAGGCAGTGAAGCGGGCAAAGACGTATGTGGAAGAAGGCCGCCACTGGGTGGTGGACATTGATCTTGAAAAGTTCTTTGACCGGGTAAACCACGATGTGCTGATGAGCCGGGTGGCAAAGCGGATAAAGGATAAGCGGGTGCTACAGCTAGTCCGGGCCTTCCTGAATGCAGGAGTTATGCAGGCAGGTCTGGTCAGCCCGCAGACAGAAGGGACACCGCAGGGTGGTCCGCTGTCGCCGCTGCTGTCGAATGTGTTGCTGGATGAACTGGATCGCGAGCTTGAAAAGCGAGGTCTGAAGCATGTCCGCTACGCAGACGACAGCAATATCTACGTCAGAAGTGAAAGAGCCGGTAAACGAGTGAAGGAAAGCGTCACACTCTGGCTGGAGAAGAAGCTGAAACTGAAGGTAAACGAGCGGAAGAGCGCGGTGTCCCCACCGGGCGAACGTAAGTTTCTGGGTTACAGCATCAGCGCCGGCAAAGGGAGAGCGTGGGTTCTCATCGCTCCGGAATCGATGAGACGGGCGAAATCCTGCCTGAAAGGAATAACGGGGCGAAGCCGGGGTCGTAGTCTGGAACAGGTCATCGGCGAGCTCAGGTCGTATCTGACGGGATGGAGGAACTACTACAGTCTGAATGAGCTGCCGTCGCTGACGCGCAGCCTGCTGAGCTGGGTAAGAAGGAGACTGCGCAGTCTGCTGTGGAAACAGTGGAAGAAAGGACGAACGCGCTATAACGAGCTCAGAATAAGGGGTGTAAGTAAGGACCTTGCCGCCCAGACCGTAGGTAGCTGCCACAAGCAATGGCGGGTCAGTCAATCGCCAGCGTTGTGCATAGCCCTGCCAAATAAGTTGTTCAGAGAAATGGGCCTGCCAGATATATAAGACAGGCGACGATAAACATAGCTGAACCGCCGTATACGGACCCGTACGTACGGTGGTGTGGGAGGAGGCTGATCGTGAGATCAGCTCCTATCCCTATTGCCTGAAATAAAGTGGAGACCCGGGCGCGATGTCGGCCCGGGAGAGGGAAGGTTAGAAATCGTAGCTGGCTGACACCGAGACGTTCAACGGGGCGCCGTACACCAGGTAGGAGCCGACATAGTCGTAGTACTCTTTATCAAACAGGTTGTTGATATTCGCCTGCAGAGCAAAGTTTTTGGTCACCTGATAGCGGCTGAAGAGATTCACCAGGCCGTAGCTGCCTTGATCAATGTAATCCCGACCGTTTGGCCCGCCGCTCACATCATTCCAGATCTTGCTTTGCCAGTTAACCCCACCACCGACGGTCAGCTCCGGCATCATCGGCAACTGATAACGGGTGAACAGCTTCATGGTGGTGCGCGGCTGGTCAGAACTCACCGCATTACCGCTCTTGTCTTCGGCGACATAGCGGGTCGCGCCAAAGGTGAGCTGCCAGTTATCGGTCAGCGCGCCGTTCAACTCGAACTCCACCCCTTTACTGACCACGCCATCCAGCGACTCATAGATAGACTCGCCGCTCGGCAGGTAGGTATAGGTATTGTTGGCCACGTTATCCTGCTCGATGCGGAAGATAGCCAGCGAGGTGGTCAGGCGGGTGTTAAACCAGTCGGCTTTGACGCCAGCTTCGTAGCTTTTCCCGGTTGTCGGGTCGAGATAACGACCGTTGGCATCACGCTTATCCTGCGGCTGGAAAATCGAGGTGTAGCTCGCATAGGCCGACCAGGCGTCGTTGATGTCATACACCACGCCGGCATACGGGGTCACGTCATCTTTGGTGCTCTCGAGACGCGTCTGCGGCGAACCGGCAGGGTTATAACGAATGTTATAGCTGGTATAGCGGGCGCCAAGGATAAGGTGCAGCGGGTCGGCCAGCGAGAAGCGGGCCGAGGTATAGGCCGATGACTGACGAATGTCGTCCTTGCTGTATAGCTGCCAGTCGGTCCACTGCGGGTCGGCAATATTGCTGTTCCAGTTACGGAAGCTGCCGACATCAACCATCCCGTACAGCGAATCCGGGAGCGAGTTATCGTAGTGGTTGCGCTGACGGCTGAGGCTGCCGCCGATCATCATTTCGTGCTGGCGGCCAAACAGGTCAAAGCCCCCGCGCAGGAAGGCATCAACCGCGTCCTGTTTACGTTCGCCGCGGTTCCAGCCGCCGTATCCCACCATGCCATTTCCGGTGTCCTTATCCGGGTAACCGTACATGTACATCATTTTGGTATCGAAGTTTGTCTCGGTGTGCATACCGTTAATGTGCGCTTCCCAGCCGTTATCGAAGCGCTGGGTGAAGTTAGCGAACACCTTTTTGCTGTCTTTATCGGAGTATGCCCAGTTCGGCGCAACGGTATCGCTACGGTTGTAATGGGTTTTGCTGCCATCGCTATACCAGGTCGGCAGTCCGCCCCAGGTTGGGTCTTCGGTGGTGCTTTCCTGATACTCATAGCCCAGCGAAAGGGTGGTGCTGTCGGTGAGGTCGGCATCTACCACGCCGTAGAGGAATTTCTTGCGGTAGTGATAGTTGTCGACCCAGGAGTCGTTATCCTGGTAGCCGGCAATCATGCGTCCACGCACGTTGCCTGATTCGACCAGCGGCGCCTGCAGATCCAGCACATAGCGCTGCTTGTCCCAGCTGCCGTAGCTGGCGGAGACATTCCCTTTGAACTCACGGCTATCGGCGTGTTTACGCACCATATTGACGTAGGCCGATGGGTTTCCGGAGCCGCTCATCAGGCCGGTGGCGCCGCGCACCACTTCGATACGGTCATAAATCGCGGTATCGGTGGTGGTATCGCCAAAGTTCCATACTTCGCTGATGGAGGTCGGGAGGTCGTCGTAGGCGTAGTTACTGACAAAAAAACCGCGGGAATAAAAGACCGTACGGTCGCTATCCTGCACCTGCTGCGTGATCCCGGTGGTGTTGCTCAGCACCTGGCCGATGGTCTGCAGGTTTTGATCTTCCATGCGTTGCTGGCTGATGACGCTGACGGATTGCGGGATATCCCGCGGCACTAACAGCAGTTTGGTGCCGGTAGTGGTGGTTTTGACGCTGTAATCCTGCTGCTGCGCCTCAGCGCTGGTGTCCGCTGTGCCTTCTACAATAATAGTATCTTCAGTGTTGTCGGCGGCGGAACTGAGGGAGGGGTGCAGCGCCAGCGCAATGCCGACAGCCAGCAGGGAAGGCGCGAGGCGCCATTCCCCGGAATGGAGAGTGGGAGACATCATGAACCCTTAATCGAATGGTTATTGTTATGCGCCGGGGCTCTGCGGCCACGGTCATCGTTGTGTTAAAGCGCACTGCATTCTTAATGAATACAAATGAGAAATATACGCATTAGTATTTAATGTGTAAACAAGCGTAAGAAAAGTTCTCAACAACGCGCGTCAGCACGCCAGCTGAAAGGTCATCACCCACGATATGCTTAATCCGCCAGCAGCCAGCGGCGTTGTGGCATAAGAAAAAGCGCAATCAGGTTGAAAGAGAGGGAGTAACTCGCTCATACTCTTAGGCGAATCCTGTGCATCCGCGTTTATCTGCAGAGGCAGGCCAGAGCACGGTATAAAAATTTATAAGGAATCAGTCATGGCAGAAGAAACGATTTTTAGCAAAATCATTCGCCGGGAGATCCCGTCGGATATGGTTTATCAGGACGAACTGGTGACCGCATTTCGCGATATTTCCCCTCAGGCGCCAACCCACATTCTGATCATCCCCAATATCCTGATTCCGACCGTCAACGATGTGACCACTGAACATGAACTGGCGCTGGGCCGCATGATGACCGTTGCCGCGAAAATTGCGCGTGACGAGGGTCTGGCCGACGACGGCTATCGCCTGATCGTCAACTGCAACCGCCACGGTGGTCAGGAAGTTTACCATATCCACATGCACCTGCTGGGCGGTCGCCCGCTGGGTCCGATGCTGGCACACAAAGGTTAATCGATGCGCGCAGCTCATTTCGGCACACTTCTGGCGGCGGTACTCCTGGCCGGGTGCGGTTCACATGCGGAAATCCCGGTAGGTGAACAGCAGACGCTGGTGATGGAATCCAACGTGCTGGCGGCGGGTATCAGCGCCGATCCACCGTCGGTCACCGCGTCTGAGATTCAGGCCACCGCCACCTCCCGGCTGTTTAATGAACGGTCGGAGCCGATCGTCGTGCATTACCGCTTCTTCTGGTATGACGCACGAGGGCTGGAAATGCATCCGCTGGAGCCGGCTCGTAGCATCACGGTGCCAGCACGCTCTTCCGTCACCTTATACGGCAGCGCAAATCTTCTGGGGGCGCACAAAGCCCGCCTTTATCTTTATCTGTAAGGGGTAATTGTAATGATTAAAATGTGTCGCTATGCGTTAATCACAGCACTGGCGATATTCCTTGCTGGGTGCGTCGGGCAACGTCAAGAGCCTGCTCCCGTCGAGGAGGCGCAGCCGAAGCCTGAGCAACCCGCTCAGCCTCAGCCAACGGTTCCGACGGTACCGTCCGTGCCGACTATTCCTGAACAGCCGGGGCCGATTGAACACGAGCAGCAACCGGCACAGCCGGCACCGCGGGTGCGTCATTACGACTGGAATGCCGCAGTTCAACCGCTGGCGGCGCAAATGCTGCAGGCCGGTGGCGTCAATGCCGGAAGCATTCTGCTGGTCGACAGCGTGAATAACCGTACCAACGGTTCCCTCAACGCTGCCGACGCCACCAGCGCACTGCGCAATGCCCTGAGCGGCAATGGCAAATTTACCCTGGTCTCCGCGCAGCAACTGAACGTGGCAAAACAGCAGCTTGGTTTGTCGCCGCAGGATAGCCTTGGCAGCCGCAGTAAAGCGATGGGCATTGCCCGCACCGTCGGCGCGCAGTACGTGCTGTACTCTAACGCCACCGGCAACGTCAATTCGCCGGAGCTGAAAATGCAGCTGATGCTGGTGCAAACTGGCGAGATTATTTGGTCAGGTAAAGGTGCAGTTCAGCAACAATAAACTAACGCGCGACGAGGTACTGTCGCGCTATTTTCCCCGCTATTCACCTGTCGCCGACCCGGGCCAGCAAGGCCTGAGCGGCGGCAGTTGTATTATCAGCGATGGCGTCAAACGGCTGGTGCTTCGCCAGCCGCACGACCCTGAAGCCCCCGCCAGCGACTTCCTTCGTCAGTACCGCACGCTGTCTCGCCTGCCGGTGACCATCGTTCCTGCGCCGCGTTTTTATTCGCCGAACTGGATGGTGGTGGATTATTGCGCGGGCGAGATAAAAAGCGCGCTGCCGGGCAGTCCGCAGCTGGCAGGATTACTGTATCATCTACACCAGCAGCCGCGTCTGGGCTGGCGCATTGCGCTGGCGCCACTGCTTACGCGCTACTGGCAGCAGGGCGATAGCGCGCGGCGGACGCCATTATGGCTGCGCTGGCATCGACGTTTGCTGCGGCGCGGTGAGCCTCGTCCTCTGCGTCTGGCGCCGTTACATATGGACGTGCACGCCGGCAATATCGTCCACGCTGGAACGACCTTGCGGCTGATCGACTGGGAATATGCAGGCGATGGCGATATCGCGCTGGAGCTGGCGGCGGTATGGATCGCCCCTGAGGTGCATCGCCAGCTGGTGCGCGATTATGCCCGGCAGGCGCGTATTGATGAGCGCCAGCTGTGGCGACAGGTTCAACGTTGGCGCCCGTGGGTCATCTTATTGATGGCGGGCTGGTATGAGCGTCGTTGGCAGCAGACCGGCGACCGGCAATTTATCACGCTGGCAGATGAAACATGGTGTCAGTTAGACAAAGAATAAACGGATAAGAGAGGTCAGTGTGGGTCCGGTAATGTTGGATGTCGAAGGGTTTGAACTGGATGCAGAAGAGCGCGAGATTCTGGCGCATCCACTGGTAGGCGGCTTGATTTTGTTCACCCGCAACTACCACGATCCGGCGCAGCTGCGGGAACTGGTGCGCCAGATCCGCGAGGCTTCACGCAACCATCTGGTGGTCGCGGTCGATCAGGAAGGGGGCCGCGTTCAGCGCTTTCGTGAAGGCTTTACCCGTCTGCCTGCCGCGCAATCTTTTGCCGCACTGCTGGGGATGGAAGCCTGTGGCGCCCTGGCGGCCGAGGCCGGTTGGTTAATGGCCAGCGAAATGATTGCGATGGACATTGATATCAGCTTTGCGCCGGTGCTGGACGTCGGGCATATCAGCGCCGCCATTGGCGAGCGGTCCTATCATGAGGATCCGCAGAAAGCGTTGGCCATTGCCCGTCACTTTATTGACGGGATGCACGACGCGGGCATGAAAACCACCGGCAAACACTTCCCGGGACACGGCGCGGTGACCGCCGATTCCCATAAAGAGACGCCGCGTGACCCGCGCGCAGAAGCTGAGATCCGAGCTAAAGATATGGCGGTATTTCGCACCCTGGTGGCGGAAAACCGCCTCGATGCCATTATGCCGGCACACGTTATCTACAGCGACGTCGACCCTCGCCCGGCCAGCGGATCGGCACATTGGCTGAAGACGGTACTGCGCGGCGAGCTGGGGTTTGACGGGGTGATTTTCTCCGACGACCTGTCGATGGAAGGGGCGGCGATTATGGGCAGCTATGCTGAACGCGGGCAGGCTTCTCTGGATGCCGGTTGCGATATGATCCTGGTCTGCAATAATCGTAAGGGTGCGGTCAGCGTGCTGGATAACCTGTCGCCGATCAAAGCAGAGCGTGTTACGAAATTGTATCATAAAGGTTCATTTACCCGTCAGGAGTTAAGGGATTCTGCCCGTTGGAAGACGGTTAATGCGCAGCTGGAACAGCTCCACGCGCGTTGGCAAGAGGCGAAGTCTGCGTAATTGACCTGAAGTCTGGTGAGGATGCGATGATTATCTATTTACACGGTTTTGACTCAAACAGCCCCGGCAACCATGAAAAGGTGCTCCAGCTGCAGTTTATCGATCCCGATGTGCGCCTGATAAGTTACAGCACGCGGCACCCGAAACATGATATGCAGCATTTGTTAAAAGAGGTCGACAAAATGCTGCAGCTCAATACCGACGACCGGCCGCTGATTTGCGGTGTCGGGTTGGGCGGTTACTGGGCTGAGCGGATCGGCTTTCTGTGCGATATCCGTCAGGCGGTTTTCAACCCTAATCTGTTTCCGGCTGAAAACATGGAAGGCAAGATTGACCGGCCTGAAGAGTACGCGGATATCAGCACCAAATGCGTGAACAACTTCCGCGAAAAAAATCGCGACCGTTGCCTGGTGATCCTCTCTCGTCAGGATGAGGCGCTGGACAGCCAGCGTTCCGCCGACCTGCTGCATCACTACTATGAGATAATCTGGGATAACGAGCAGACTCATAAATTCAAAAATATCTCACCGCATCTGCAGCGTATAAAAGCCTTTAAGACCCTCGGTTGACCCCTCCCCACAACCCGTTGTATGACCATACAGCGGGTTTTTTTATGCCATTTTTATTGCCCGCTCAAAAAACATGCGGTAAAACTTGATGCATATCAATTTTGGTATGACCAATGACCCGTTCATGGTATTCTCAATATCGCTGAATGGTTTCACTGCTGTAACTTGTTGTTAAATAAGAGCTATTTTTATAACTTTTAATTAACAATTGGTTAATAATTTTAGGGGGTCTCGTGACTACACCATTGAAAAGAATCGTCATCGTAGGTGGCGGCGCTGGCGGGCTGGAACTGGCGACTCAGCTGGGGAGAAAGCTGGGACGTCATAAAAAAGCGAAAATCACGCTGGTCGATCGTAACCATAGCCATTTATGGAAGCCGTTGCTGCATGAAGTGGCGACCGGTTCACTCGATGAAGGTGTCGATGCGCTGAGCTACCTGGCTCATGCCCGCAATCACGGCTTCCAGTTCCAGCTGGGTTCGGTGGCGGATATCAATCGTGAAGCCAAAACCATTACCTTGTCGGAATTACGTGACGAGAAGGGCGATCTGCTGGTGGCGGAACGTAAGCTGCCGTATGACACCCTGGTGATGGCGCTGGGCAGTACCTCCAACGATTTCAACACTCCGGGCGTCAAAGAAAACTGCATTTTCCTTGATAACCCGCACCAGGCGCGTCGTTTCCATCAGGAAATGCTGAACCTGTTCCTGAAGTACTCCGCCAACCTGGGTGCTAACGGTAAAGTGAATATCGCTATCGTCGGCGGCGGGGCGACCGGCGTTGAGCTGTCTGCTGAGCTGCATAATGCGGTGAAACAGCTGCACAGCTACGGGTACAAAGGGCTGACCAACGAAGCGCTGAACGTGACGCTGGTGGAAGCCGGCGAGCGTATTCTGCCGGCGTTGCCGCCGCGTATTTCCGGCGCGGCGCATAGCGAACTGACCAAGCTTGGCGTGCGCGTGCTGACCAAAACCATGGTAACCAGCGCCGACGCCAACGGCCTGCACACCAAAGATGGCGAGTTTATCGATGCCGACCTGATGGTCTGGGCTGCGGGGATCAAAGCGCCTGATTTTATGAAAGAGATCGGCGGTCTGGAAACCAACCGTATTAACCAGCTGGTGGTGCAGTCAACCCTGCAGACCACGCTGGACCCGGACATCTATGCCATCGGCGACTGTGCCTCCTGCGAGCGCCCGGAAGGTGGATTCGTACCTCCACGTGCGCAGGCTGCGCATCAGATGGCTACCTGCGCGCTGAACAATATTCTGGCGCAGATGAAAGACAAGCCGCTGAAATCCTACGTCTATAAAGACCATGGTTCCCTGGTGTCGCTCTCCAACTATTCGACGGTCGGCAGCCTGATGGGTAACCTGATGCGCGGTTCGATGATGGTGGAAGGGCGTATCGCGCGCTTCGTCTACATCTCGCTGTACCGCATGCACCAGATTGCGCTGCACGGGTACTGCAAAACCGGGCTGATGATGCTGGTAGGGCGTATCAACCGTATTATTCGCCCGCGTCTGAAACTGCACTAATGTCCTGAAGTCTCAGCGTCCGGAGCAGGCCCACAGGTCTGTCCGGAGCGATAACCCGGCGAAGCGTCGATGCGCCGGGTTATTTCCAGAATATCCATCTGCTTTGCTCGCTATATCGTCTCAGATTCCTCTGAATCCCCGCTATTTGCCGCTGCTTCTCGCATTTTTCATCCGCTTTCTCATTTGCAAGGTTCCCTGCGCGATCGCAAAATTAGGGTTATCAGCAACAAGGGAGGATGTCCCGTGAATAAATCAATGTTGGCGGGTATAGGGATTGGCGTCGCTGCCGCGCTGGGCGTAGCAGCCGTCGCTGGTCTGAACGTGTTAGATCGCGGCCCGCAATATGCCCAGGTGGTTTCCAGCACCCCCATTAAAGAGACGGTGAAAACCCCGCGTCAGGAGTGTCGTAACGTCACCGTGACCCACCGTCGTCCGGTGCAGGATGAAAACCGCATTGCCGGTTCGGTGCTGGGCGCCGTGGCGGGTGGTGTCATCGGTCACCAGTTTGGTGGCGGTCGCGGTCGTAGCGTGGCGACCGTCGCGGGCGCGCTGGGTGGCGGCTATGCCGGCAACCAGATCCAGGGCGCGATGCAGGAAGGCGATACCTACACCACAACGCAGCAGCGCTGCAAAACGGTGTACGATAAGTCGGATAAAATGCTGGGTTACGACGTCACTTATAAAATTGGCGGTCAGCAGGGCAAAATCCGCATGGATCGCGATCCCGGCACGCAAATTCCGTTGGACAACAACGGCCAGTTAATTCTGAACAATAAAGCGTAAAAAAGATGCCATTCACCATAAGCCCCCCATCCGTTCAGGCTGGGGGGCTTTTTTTATCAGAAGCTCAGGGCGTAGTTCAGACCAAAGGTGCGTCCGCGTCCTTTGTACTCATACAGTGAACTGCTGCCGTAGGTCGGGCTATACAGCAGCGGCGCTCGTTGACCCCAGATGGTGACATAATCTTCATTCAGCAGGTTCTCAATGCTGAAGGTCAGCTTGCCCAGCGGCAGTTCATAACTGCCGATAAAGTCGACGGTATTGTAGCCATCCAGCTTGTTGCCGCTGGCATCACTCAGATCGAAGACCTGCTGAGTCTGTACGCGCAGTGACCACGGATCCGGCGCCCAGCCGACCCAGGCGGTGGCTTTCGATGGTGAGGCGAGGGTGACATCCCATTTCTGCCAGCTGCCGTCCGTCTTCACCTGTGATTTCAGGACGTTGAAGTTCGCTCCGGTACTCCAGTCGCTCTGCGGGAAGGCGTAGTCGACCGCGCCTTCCACCCCGTAAATGCGTCGCTTGTCAGACTGCACGTCGATGGTCATATCGGTGCGGTTAACGACGATGGTTTTGTCTGAGGTGGAATAATACGCCGCCAGCTGCGTGCGCAGGTTATCGCCGGTGTAGCGCCAGCCCAGCTCGTAGGAGTTGACCTTGATCCCCTGCAGCGGCGAGTCGCCGACGTTGACGCTCGACAGCAGCGGGTAGTTGCCGTTTACCGCCGCGCCATATTTACCGATGCCGTAGTATTTCCCCGGATCCGGAAGCTCGACCCCTTGCGAGAAATTAAACCAGGTCTGCTGGCGGTCGGTGAGGTGGGCAACAATCCCGGCGTTAAACAGGAAGTTATCGTAATCGGTTTTGCCGCCTGGAATGGCATCGGCCGAGTTGACTTTGCCGTTGGCCACGTCCTGCTGCTGGGCATAGCCGACAAAATCGTTGACCCGGTTCTCCGTCCACTGGTAGCGCACGCCGCCGCTCAGGGTGAAGATCTCATTGAGGTCATAACTGCTTTGCAGGAACGGCGCCAGGTTGGTGATGCTGTAGCCCGGATAGCGGCCGGTGGTGTAAATCGCGTCGTTGTGCAGGCCGCCGGATGCCATCGAGGTGTTAAGGTCGAAGAACATCTGGTTGGCGTTGAAGGTCTCGTGATCGGCATCCAGCCCCCAGGTCAGGTCCCAGCCGTCAAGCGGTTGGCTGTTGAGGGTGATTTTCGCCCCGTACTGATCGGTATCCTGTTTTGAGGAGGAGAAGCTGCTGACCTGGCCTTTGCTGAGGGTCGGGAAGGGGTAGAAGCTCAGCGACTCGTCGCGGTAGTAGATCTGGCTGACCAGGTTCTGGCCGTAGAAATCGGCGTCGGAGTATTGCAGGCTAATCAGATGACGTTCGGTACCGGGAACGCGGTCGGAGTCCAGCCCGTTGGTGGTGTAGGCCTTCCCGTCGCCGGTGACCGCCGACATATTTTTGCCAAGATAGAGGCCGTAATCGTCGCCCTGGCTTCTGTAGTATTGCGTCACCAGCTGCAGCTGGCGGTTTTCGTCGATGTTAATCGTCCCGGTGCCCATGACATCCAGGCGGTCAGAATGCTGCAGGCCGGTCTGGGTGTTATCGAGGATCAGCGCATCGTTGTTGCCGTCATACCAACCACCGAAGCGCTGATAGGCGACCGATAAACGCCCGGAAGCGTGATCGGTTCCGCCGCTGACCGCCGCCGCCACCCGTTCGTCATGGTCGTTGCTGTTGGCAAAACCGGTTTTACCGCCGAGCTCCAGATCCACCTGGCGCTCCTGCTGGCCTTTTTTGGTGACGATATTGATCAGGCCGCCGGTACTGCCGCCGCCGTACAGAGAGGTGGCGCCAGAAATCACTTCAATGTGTTCAATATTGAACGGGTCGATAGAATCCAACTGGCGGCTGTCGGTACGAGATGAATTAAGGCGCACGCCGTCAATCAGTACCACGATGGCCCGGCCACGCATGTTCATGCCGTAGTTGGTGCGTCCCTGGCTGCTGACGTCAATGCCGGGGATCAGTTGGGCCAGAACGTCTTTAAACTCCTTGCCGCCCTGCACCTGCTGTTCAATTTCCTGACCTTCGATAACCCAGGTGGTTTGCGCCATTTCGGCGACGGTGCGATGGGTTCGGTTGGCACTCACGATAATGTTTTCTTCATCGACCTGAGCGGCAAACGCGGGCAGGGCAGTAGCCAGCAGCAGTGGGTTAAGCACCCAGAGACGCGTGTTCATTCGCATTCCTTTTATGAGTAATTACAGCGTTGTTTTTGTTATTCCGGGGCAGACGCGCCGGTGGTTACAGACTGAAATATTTTGAAAAGCAAATGCGAATTTTGCACACATTGATTATCGTTATCAATATCATTTACAACAAAATAACGACTTAATAATATGAAAACATTAATAAAAATAAGGTTAAAGCTGGAGGGGAGAACGTGAAGGCCCGGTGGCGAGTGTCACCGGGTGGCAGCGCAGATTAGTGCTGAAGGATTTGCGGCCACAGCCGCAATGTGGTGTCGGCGATGCGCATCAGTTTCTCGAAGTCGGCGCCTTCGCGCGCGCTGATAGACATCCCTTGTAAAACGCAGTTTAAAAACTGCGCCAGCTGCTGGACGTCACCATTTTCCGCAAGCTCGCCGCGCAGCTGACGCTGCTGCAGAAACTGGGCCAGGGTCTGCTCCTGCTTCGCATGGCGCGATTTGATGGTGTTGGCGATATCGGTTGATGAGGCCGCCAGCGCCGCAGAGGTGTTGATCATAAAACAGCCCGCCGGCGTATCTTTGCTGGTAAAGCAGGTCGCGATGGCGGTGAAGTAGTCGCGCAACGCCTGGTCGACAGATTTATCCTCGTCAAACAGCACCGCTTCGTGCCGGGCGGCGAAACGCGAAATGTAACGGTCGAGTACCGCCAGGAATAACCCTTCTTTGTTGACGAACTCCGCATACAGCGTCGGCGCCTTTGCCCCGGTCGCTTCTACAAGATCGGCAAGAGAAGTTGCCTCGTAGCCGTGCTGCCAGAAAAGTGCCATGGCCTTATCCAGCGCCGCTTCCTTGTCGAACACTTTTGGTCGGCCACGGCTTTTTTTTGTGCAACTTTGAACGTCAGTTGTCATGGTGCCGCTGTACCTATGTTGGTTTGTTGAGTGGGCATTATAAAAATAAACGCCGCAACCTACCAGCGCCGAACCCGCAAAAATAAATAATTCATATATATATGAATTTTAAGTTGTTTATAAATAAATAAACGATCGTTATAAAAATGATTTGACGTGTGATATGGATCACATTAATATTTACCTATCGATCGTTAAGTTAATTCTTGCGACCCTACTAAAATCATCTGCATAGGTATAATAATCATGAAAACCATCAAAACTCTGACGCTGGCCGCTGTGCTGAGCTCTCTCTCTTTCGCCAGTTTTGCTGCTGTTGAAGTGCAATCCGCTCCAGCTAACCAACACAAAATTGGTACCGTTTCCGCGACCGCTGGCACCAACTTAGGTTCTCTGGAAGATCAGCTGGCACAAAAAGCGGAAGAAATGGGCGCTACCTCTTTCCGTATCACTTCCGTCACGGGCCCGAACACCCTGCACGGAACAGCTGTTATCTATAAATAAGTTTGTTTTACCCCTGTCATGCCACTGACAACACGCGAGCCTGACCCCTTTATCAGCTCGCGAGCAGTACGCTGTAAGATGTTCCTTGCTATGCCACAGACGTGAGGCGGTCTTCACCCCTTTATGAGACCGCTGCATGTCGACCTTTCGCGTTATCTTGTTTGTTAGATATCCATAAAAAAACCGCCTGTCAGGTTACCTGCAGGCGGTTTTTTTTATGTCGGTAATCCGACCGATTGCCCTTACATTGCTTGCTCGTGCGCCACATGGTGGCGGGTCACGTTAATCGGCATGCCTGAGCGCAGTTCCATGGCGTGGTTCATGACGTCCTGGTTGGTCGCTGGTGACTGCTTAAAGCTCTCCATTGTGCTGTTCAGAACGATCGGCAGGGTTTGCGGATCGTCATCCAGATGTTTGGACAGCGGTTGATGGATCTCCACCAGACGCGTGCCGTCCGGCTCAACGGAGGCCTTAATCGGCGTGTTGATGATGTTGACTCTGGTGCCCGGGGTAATCTTGTCAAACAGCGTTTTGATGTCATCATCGCGCAGACGGATGCAGCCGGAGCTGACGCGCATGCCAATACCAAAATCAGCATTGGTACCATGCAGCAAATAGACACCGCCGTAGGCCGCGAGGCGAATGGCGTGATGTCCCATCGGGTTTTCCGGCCCGGCAGGCACCACGGCAGGAAGATCTATTCCCATCGCTTTATAGCGGGCCCGAATGTTGGCGGTTGGCGTCCAGGTCGGGTTGGCGCGCTTGTCGGAAACGGTGGTGACCATGGTGGGCGTAATCGTATCGCCCCCCAGTTGGCCGATACCGATAGGGTAGACGGTAACCTCGTTTTTACCCGGCGGGTAATAATAGAGGCGCAGCTCGGCGAGATTGATCACCAGCCCTTCACGCGGCGCATCGGGTAACAGGGTCTGTAGCGGAATGGTCAGGACGCTCCCGGCCCGCGGCACAAAAGGGTCGACGCCAGGATTGGCCTGCAGCAAGGCCAGGAATCCGACGTTGTAGCGCTTGGCGATAGCCTCCAGTGAACCGCCGTTATTCTGCACGACGTGAAACTGGTTCTGCCCCACGACGCGGCTGCCCGCCGGCGGTAGCGGCCAGGTATTGGCGCGGGCGGGCAGCGCCATGACGACAGCGACGGCCATCGCTGCCAGCCAGAGAGATAAACGCGATACGGAAATAGTCATAATAAATAAGTGGTTATTTTTTATGCGGAAACAGACGGGAATTATCGCGTGGGTGAATGTGGGGAAACCCTGGTATATTGCAAAACATTTGTAAAGGTTGCCGGGGATGACAGAAACCGGCGGCCAAAGGGCAGGGATACGGTGCGCGTTACCGTATCCCTGAGGTGATTACGCTTATGCTGCGGCGTTCTCTTCGAGCTGGCGCATAAACTGACGTACCCACTCCATACGGGTTTTACGTTCGCCCAGGTCCTGCATAAACTTCAGGCGGGTCGGCCCGTCGAGGCGGAAATGCTGCGGCTGCTTCTGCAACAGGCCAATCAGCCATACCGGGTTGACGTTGTTCTTTTCATTGAACTCAATCACGCCGCCTTTCTCGTTGCCTTCCAGCTTACGGATACCGAGCTTCTGCGCCTGTTGTCGCAGGCGAGCGATGTCCAGCAGGTTTCTCGCCGCATCCGGCAGCAGGCCAAAACGATCGATCAGCTCGACTTTAATCTCTTCCAGATCGTGCTCATGCCTGGCGCTGGCAATCCGTTTGTAGAACGACAGGCGGGTATTGACGTCAGGAATAAAATCATCCGGCAGCAAGGCCGGCATCCGCAGCTCGACTTCGGTCTGCTGGCTGGTGAGATCCTCAAGGGAAGGCTCACGCCCGGCTTTCAGCGCATCGACGGCATTTTCCAGCAGCTCCATATACAGCGAGAAGCCGATGGTGGTCATCTGTCCGCTCTGATCTTCGCCCAGCAGTTCCCCGGCCCCGCGGATCTCGAGATCATGGGTGGCCAGTGCGAAGCCGGCCCCGAGATCTTCCAGCGAGGCGATGGCTTCGAGGCGCTTTTGCGCATCGGTGGTCATGGCTTTCGGATGCGGCGTTAGCAGCCAGGCATAGGCCTGGTGATGTGAACGCCCGACGCGCCCGCGCAGCTGGTGCAGCTGTGCCAGACCGAAGTGGTCAGCCCGCTCAATGATAATGGTGTTGGCGGTCGGGATATCGATCCCGGTTTCGATAATGGTGGTACACACCAGCACGTTGAACCGCTGGTGGTGGAAATCGTTCATGACGCGCTCCAGCTCGCGCTCGCGCATCTGTCCGTGACCAATGGCAATGCGCGCTTCCGGCACCAGCTCCGCCAGACGGTCGGCGGCTTTCTGGATGTTTTCCACGTCATTGTAGAGGTAGTACACCTGGCCGCCACGCAGCACTTCACGCAGGATAGCCTCGCGCACCACCAGCGAGTCGTACTCGCGCACGAAGGTCTTCACCGCCAGGCGACGGGCCGGCGGAGTGGCGATAATGGAAAGATCGCGCATTCCGCTCATCGCCATATTCAGGGTTCGCGGAATTGGCGTGGCGGTCAGGGTCAGGATATCGACATCGGCGCGCATGGCTTTGATGCGCTCCTTGTGACGGACCCCGAAGCGGTGCTCTTCATCGACGATCAGCAGCCCAAGATCGCGCAGTTTGACCTCATTTTGCAGCAGCTTGTGCGTTCCGATAAGAATATCGATTTTGCCTTCCGCCGCCTGCTCAAGGATCTGCGCCTGCTCTTTTGCGCTACGAAAACGCGATAGCATTTCGATGCGAACCGGCCAGTTGGCGAAACGGTCGCAGAAGTTATCGAAGTGCTGCTGAGCGAGCAGGGTGGTCGGCACCAGCACCGCGACCTGCTTGTGGTTCTCAACCGCCAGGAAGGCGGCGCGCATCGCCACTTCGGTTTTACCGAAGCCAACGTCGCCGCACACCAGGCGATCCATGGCCAGCGGCTGGCACATATCGCTGAGCACGGCGTTGATGGCCTGCGCCTGATCCGGAGTGGTTTCAAAGGGGAAACCGTCGCAAAACAGCTGATACTGTTCGCGATCGTGTTTGAAGGCAAAGCCGGATTTTGCGGCACGCTGGGCGTAGATATCGAGCAGTTCCGCTGCCACATCGCGGACTTTTTCCGCCGCTTTCTGTCGCGCACGGGTCCAGGCATCGCCGCCGAGTTTATGCAGCGGCGCGTTCTCTTCCGCGCCGCCCGCGTAACGGCTGATCAGGTGCAGAGAAGAGACGGGCACGTACAGCCTGGCATCATTGGCATAGATGAGCATCAGATACTCAGCGGTGATGCCGCCCGCCTCCAGGGTGGTCATTCCGGCATAGCGGCCTACGCCATGCTCGAGGTGCACCACCGGTTGGCCTTCATGCAGCTCTGCCAGGTTGCGGATTAAGGTATCGGGGTTGATGGTGCGCCGGGAATCCTGACGGCGACGCGCCACGCGCTCGCCCAGCAGGTCGCTTTCGCAAATCAGCGCCAGCGAATGTTGCCCATCGATAAACCCGTGCTCAGCCGCGCCAATCATCAGATAGCGGCCGTTGCCGCTCGCCTCTTCCAGCCGCAGAATATGTTTCGGGGCGATTTTGATGCGCGCCAGTACTTCACCGAGGGCTTCACGGCGGCCTTCACTTTCTACCGAGAAGATCACCGGGCCATCAAAAGATTCGAGGAAGCGGCGTAGATTATCCAGCGGCGCTTTGCTCTGCGCCTGGATGGAGAGGTCCGGCAGCGTCTGATAACCGAGGTTGGTGTTGGCGGCTTTTTCGGCCAGGCGCTCGGTTTTGAGCTGCACGCGCGGCCACTTTTTCAGCTCGCTGAACAGCTCATCGACCCGCAGCCACAGTAGTTCTGGCGGCAGCAACGGGCGCATAGGATCAACGCCGCGGCTCTCGAAGCGCGTGCGGGTTTCATTTTGAAAACGCTCGGCGCTGGCTTCCAGATCGCCGGTGTTGACCACCAGGGCGTTCGCCGGGAAGTAGCTAAACAGCGGCGGCAGCGGTTCATTGAAGAACAGCGGCTGCCAGTATTCGATCCCGGTCGGCAGCGTGCCTTTGCTGACCTGCTGATAGATGTGTTCGGCATCGCGTTTCACTTCAAAACGATCGCGCCACTGGCTGCGGAACAGCTCGATGGCGGTCTGATCGGTCGGGAATTCGTGGGCAGGCAGCAGATTGATGGCCTGCACTTCTTCCAGCGTGCGCTGGCTGTCGACGTCGAACAGGCGCAGGCTGTCAATTTCATCATCGAAGAAGTCGAGACGATAGGGCTGTTCGCTACCCATCGGGAACAGGTCAAGCAGGGCGCCGCGAGTAGCATACTCGCCGTGCTCCATCACCTGATCCACATGGCGGTAGCCGGCGCTGTCCAGCTGCGTACGCAGACCATCGCGCGACAGGCGCTGGCCTTTTTTCATCACCAGCGCATGCCCGTGCAGGAAGCTGTGCGGACAGACGCGCTGCATCAGGGTGCTGACCGGCACGATCAGCACGCCGCGTTGCATAGTGGGTAACTGGTAAAGGGTGGCGAGGCGGGAAGAGATAATATCCTGATGCGGCGAGAAGCTGTCGTACGGGAGGGTTTCCCAGTCCGCCAGGCCGATCACCATGCTGTCGGTAAACTGGCGGATTTCATCATTCAGACGCAGGGCATTTTGCATATCCGGGGCGACGAGTATCACCGGTCCGGCGTGGCGTTCGGCCATTTCCGCCACCAGAGTGGCGCAGGCCGCACCGGTTAATTCGCCGAGGTGCCGCTGATCGCCGGGCTTCACCGGCAGTGCGTATCGATAGTGTTGAGACATAGCTGTTATCAGGATCCCTTCGTGATTCGCTCTATGTGGATACCGTACATTCAATGATGATGATTATCCGTGATTGACCCGCATTCGCCAACCCGATTGACGGCAGGCGAGGGCATCCAGGGGAAAGATTCTGATAGATAAGCGCGGAGGAATCAAATATCCAGTTGATTTTTCATTGTTTTTTCTTCTCTCTGCGACAAAAACTTACCGTTTCAGTGATTTACGCGTTGGGTGATGACATATATACTCGTGCATCGGCTATCAGCAACCAGATGGATTACATGTACCAACCTGCCGCACTTTTTATTGGCCTGCGCTACATGCGCGGCCGTGCAGCCGACCGCTTCGGTCGTTTCGTCTCCTGGCTATCCACCATCGGCATCACGCTCGGTGTGATGGCGCTGGTCACCGTGCTATCGGTTATGAACGGCTTTGAGCGCGAGCTGCAGAACAACATTCTGGGGCTGATGCCGCAGGCCATCCTCAGCGCCCAACAGGGCTCGGTGAACCCTCAGCAACTGCCGGAAAGCGCTGTCAAATTACAGGGCGTAACCCGCGTGGCGCCGATCACCACCGGCGATGTGGTGCTGCAAAGCGCCCGCAGCGTCGCGGTGGGCGTGATGCTGGGTATCGACCCGGCACAAAAAGATCCGCTCACCCCGTTCCTCGTTAACGTCAAGCAAAGCGATCTCACCGCCGGGAAATATAACGTGATCCTCGGCGAACAACTGGCGGGCCAGCTCGGGGTAAATCGCGGCGATCAGATCCGCGTGATGGTGCCTTCTGCCAGCCAGTTTACGCCGATGGGACGGGTGCCCAGCCAGCGCCTGTTTAACGTCATCGGAACCTTCGCCGCCAATAGCGAAGTGGATGGCTACCAGATGCTGACCAATATCGACGATGCCTCGCGCCTGATGCGCTATCCGCTGGGGAATATTACCGGCTGGCGCCTGTGGCTCAGCCAGCCGCTGCAGGTCGATACCCTCAGTCAGCAGACGCTGCCGCAGGGAACCAAGTGGCAGGACTGGCGCGAGCGTAAAGGCGAGCTGTTCCAGGCCGTGCGCATGGAAAAAAATATGATGGGGCTGCTGCTGAGCCTGATCGTTGCCGTGGCGGCGTTTAACATCATCACCTCTTTAGGGATGATGGTGATGGAGAAACAAAGCGAAGTGGCGATCCTGCAAACGCTGGGGCTCACGCCGCGGCAGATCATGGTGGTCTTTATGGTCCAGGGCGCCAGCGCCGGGATCGTCGGCGCGCTACTGGGAGCGATCCTCGGCGTGCTGCTTGCCAGTCAGTTAAATAATTTAATGCCGGTGATCGGCGCGTTCCTGGATGGCGCGGCGCTGCCGGTGGCTATCGAACCGTTACAGGTCACGATTATCGCCCTGGTCGCCATGGTGCTGGCATTGTTGTCTACGTTGTATCCTTCCTGGCGCGCTGCCGCCACTCAACCCGCTGAGGCTTTACGTTATGAATAATATCCTGCTGCAATGCGACAACCTGTGCAAACGCTATCAGGAAGGCAACGTGCAAACGGACGTATTGCACAATGTCAGCTTCAGCATTAATGAAGGGGAGATGATGGCGATTGTCGGGACTTCGGGATCCGGCAAAAGTACCTTGCTGCATCTGCTCGGCGGGCTGGACACGCCAACCTCCGGCGACGTGGTGTTCTCCGGGCAGTCGATGAGCCAGCTTTCAGCCGCCGCCCGTGCCGACCTGCGTAACCGCGAGCTGGGCTTTATCTACCAGTTCCACCATCTGTTACCTGATTTCACCGCCCTCGAAAACGTGGCGATGCCGCTGCTGATCGGCAAACAGAAGGCTTCGGATATCGAGCGCCAGGCAAAAGCGATGCTGCACGCGGTAGGGCTCGAACACCGTAGCCACCACCGCCCGTCTGAGCTTTCCGGCGGCGAACGTCAGCGCGTGGCCATCGCCCGTGCGCTGGTGAACAAACCGCGTCTGGTGCTGGCGGATGAACCGACCGGTAACCTCGATGCGCGCAATGCTGACAGTATTTTCCAGCTGCTGGGAGAACTGAACGTTGCCCAGCGCACTGCGTTCCTGGTGGTGACCCACGATCTGCAACTGGCACAGCGTATGAACCGCCAGCTGGAGATGCGCGACGGGCGCCTGAACGCGGAACTGACCCTGATGGGGGCCAGGTAATGACTGCTCCGTTATCGTTATTGATTGCCCTGCGTTTTAGCCGCGGTCGGCGACGTGGCGGCATGGTGTCGCTGATTTCGGTGATTTCGACCATCGGCATTGCTCTCGGGGTGGCGGTATTAATCGTCGGCCTCAGCGCGATGAACGGCTTTGAACGTGAACTGAATAACCGCATTCTGGCGGTGGTGCCTCATGGCGAAATTGAGCCGGTCAAACAGCCCTGGACCAACTGGAACGAAGCGCTGGTGAAAGTTGAGAAGGTGAAGGGCATCGTGGCCGCCGCTCCTTACATCAACTTTACCGGGTTGGTGGAGAGCGGCAGCAACATGCGCGCGATCCAGGTGAAGGGCGTTGATCCACAACAGGAGAGCCGCCTGAGTTCGCTGCCGCAATATATCCAGAATAACGCCTGGGCCAGCTTTAAAGCCGGCGAGCAGCAGGTGATTCTGGGCAAAGGGGTTGCGGATGCGCTGCACGTGAAGCAGGGCGACTGGGTGTCGATTATGATCCCCAATTCCGACTCCGAACATCAGCTCCTGCAACCTAAACGCGTCCGTTTGCATGTGACCGGGATTTTGCAGTTAAGCGGTCAGCTCGATCACAGTTTTGCGATGATCCCGATGAGCGATGCCCAACAGTACCTGGATATGGGTAGCAGCGTCACCGGGATTGCGATTAAAGTCACCGATGTCTTCCACGCCAACACGCTGGTGCGTGACGCGGGGGAAGTGACCAACAGCTACGTTTACATCAAGAGCTGGATCGGGACGTACGGCTATATGTATCGTGATATTCAGATGATCCGCGCCATTATGTACCTTGCGATGGTGCTGGTGATCGGCGTGGCCTGCTTTAACATCGTCTCGACCCTGGTGATGGCGGTGAAAGATAAAAGCAGCGATATTGCGGTCCTGCGCACGCTGGGGGCCAAAGACGGCCTGATCCGCGCCATCTTTGTCTGGTATGGTTTACTTGCCGGTTCGGTCGGGAGCCTGATTGGGGTGGCGATCGGCGTGGTTGGCGCGCTGAAGCTGACATCGGTGATTAACGGGATCGAATATCTGATTGGGCACAAATTCCTGTCCGGCGACATCTATTTTATTGACTTCCTGCCGTCTGAACTGCACTGGCTGGACGTCGTTTACGTGCTGGTGACGGCACTGTTGCTGAGTTTGCTGGCCAGCTGGTATCCCGCCCGCCGCGCCAGCCGCATTGACCCGGCGAGGGTGCTGAGTGGCCAGTAATTTATCGTCATAACCGGCTTTGCTGGTTAACAAGAGGAATTGCTGAATGTACTACGGATTTGACATTGGCGGCAGCAAGATAGCACTGGGTGTCTTCGATCAAGAGCGGCGACTGCGTTGGGAAAAGCGCGTTGCCACACCAAAAACAGGTTATGAGGATTTTCAGCAGGCGGTGGAGTCGCTGGTACGTGAAGCGGACAGCCGTTTTGACTGTGAGGGAACGGTGGGCATTGGTATTCCGGGAATGCCGGAAACGGCGGACGGCACGCTGTACGCCGCCAACGTTCCCGCCGCCAGCGGCCAGCCGCTTCGTGCCGACCTCAGCGCTCGTCTCGGGCGCGAGGTTCGTCTGGACAACGACGCTAACTGTTTTGCCCTCTCAGAAGCCTGGGACGACGAGTTCACTCAATATCCGCTGGTGATGGGGCTGATCCTCGGCACCGGCGTTGGCGGTGGACTGGTACTCAACGGTAAATCGATTACCGGACATAGTTATATCACCGGCGAATTTGGCCATATCCGCCTGCCGGTTGATGCCCTCGAGGTGGTGGGGCGTGATTTCCCGCTCACCCGCTGCGGCTGCGGCCAACTGGGCTGCATTGAAAATTATCTTTCCGGCCGCGGTTTCGCCTGGCTGTATGAACACTTTTATCAACACAGCTTAACTTCCCCCGAGATCGTCGCCCAGTGGCAACAGGGCGAGGCGCGGGCGCGTGAGCATGTTGAGCGCTATCTTGACCTGCTGGCGGTCTGTCTGGGGAATATTTTAACCATTGTCGACCCGGATCTGCTGGTGCTTGGCGGTGGGTTGTCTAACTTTACAGCAATAAGCGAAGGGCTGGCGCAGCGCCTGCCGCGTCATTTACTGCCGGTTGCCAGGGTGCCGCGAATTGAACGCGCGCGTCATGGCGATGCTGGGGGTATGCGCGGTGCGGCCTTCCTTCATTTGACTCGTTAACCACAGGGGTAGCTATGTTGTCGCGCCGCTTACACCGATTGAGCCGTTTTCGCCGTAACAAACGTCGCTTGCGTGAACGTCTGCGCCAGCGGATTTTCTTTAAAGAGGATAAGACGGCGGTGGATACAATGGATAAACCTAAGGTTGTGGTGCTGACCGGCGCTGGGATTTCGGCGGAGTCCGGTATAAAAACCTTCCGTGCTGCCGATGGCTTGTGGGAAGAGCACCGGGTTGAAGATGTGGCGACGCCGGAAGGTTTCGCCCGTGACCCCGCGCTGGTGCAGGCGTTTTACAACGCCCGTCGCCGACAACTGCAAGGCCCCGATATTGTTCCAAATGCGGCGCATCAGGCGTTGGCGAAACTGGAATCGGCGTTGGGCGACAACTTCCTGCTGGTGACGCAGAACATTGATAACCTGCACGAACGCGCCGGGAATCAGCGGGTGATCCACATGCATGGTGAGTTACTCAAAGTCCGCTGTTCGTGGAGCGGGCAGGTGCTGGAGTGGACCGGGGACGTCACCGCAGAGGACAAGTGCCACTGCTGTCAGTTCCCGGCGCCGCTGCGCCCGCACGTGGTCTGGTTTGGCGAGATGCCGCTGGGGATGGATGACATCTACAGCGCGCTGGCCGATGCCGATATCTTTATTGCCATCGGCACCTCCGGGCATGTCTATCCGGCGGCCGGTTTCGTCCACGAAGCCCGTCTGCAGGGAGCGCATACGGTGGAGCTAAACCTTGAACCGAGCCAGGTGGGCAGCGAATTCGCTGAAAAACACTACGGGCTGGCGAGTGAAGTGGTTCCGGCATTTATTGAGCAACTGCTAAAGGATCTGTAAGCGCCGGGGCCTTACCCGATAATAAAAAGCGATTGCCTGGGTGGGCAATCGCTTTGATCCTGGCGTCGGGCGTGACGAGAATTAGTGACTCATGGCGTCTTTGGCCATTTTGTCTTTCGACATTGAATCTTTGGCCATACCGTCTTTGCTCATCGTGTCTTTATGCATGCTGTCCTTCGACATGCCATCTTTCTTCATCCCGTCTTTGGCCATGCCGTCCTTCGACATACACTCTTTTTTCATGCTGTCTTTGGTACAGTCATGGGACATTTTGCCCATACTGTCTTTCGCCATATTGTCCTTGGCCATATTGTCAGCCGCGTTGGCGCCGGCCATTCCAAACAGCAAAGCAGAGCACATCAGCAGGGTATTGAGCTTTTTCATTTCGTCATTCCTTCATGAGTGTATACGTTCTGGATCAATCACAGATGATGACCACAGTGAATTAGCTACCGCCGAACCAGTTATAGCCCTGGTCCTCCCAGTAACCGCCGGGGTAGCGATTGGTGATTTCAATAGCCAAAATATGTTTGGGGTTTTTATAGCCCAGCTTGGTAGGGATCCTTATCTTCATCGGGAAGCCATATTTGCGAGGCAAAATCTGACCGTCGTAGGTTAATGCCATCAGGGTCTGCGGGTGGAGGGCGGTTGCCATATCAATACTGGTGTAGTAATCATCCGCGCAGCGGAAGCTGACGTAGCTGGCATTCAGGTCCGCCCCGATCGTTTTGAGAAACAGGGCAAAGGGTACGCCGCCCCATTTACCAATGGCACTCCATCCTTCCACACAAATATGCCGCGTAACCTGGCTGACCTGCGCCATGTTATGCAGTTCGGCAAGGCTCCAGGCACGTTTATCGCTCACGCGCCCGGTGACTTCCAGACGATAATCGCTGCCATCGATCGTCGGCGCCTGATCCTCGCTATAAAACGCATTAAACGGGAAGGGGCGCGTTATCATGCTTTCGGGATATACCGGCGCGAGACCATCAGGGTTAAATAACCATTGTTGAACACGATCGTTAAATCGGGAAATACGGCTCAGGGTATTTTCGACCGAACTGTTATTACTGATGTCGCATCCGGTCAACATCATTAAACCGCCGAGGGTTAAGCCCTGTTTTAAAAAACGACGACGGCCTTCGGCAGACAGTTGTTTATTTATTTCCCGACTGGCGTCCTGGATAATGATGTTCTTATCGGCAGTCGGCAGTGATTTATCACGTTGGCTCATCAGAGACCTCTTATCGTCCACGGAGCATGGCGAGTAATGTTTTCGGTACTAACAGCACCATGATCAGATGAATCACCACAAAACCCACTAGCGCCGACATTGCCAGAAAATGGATAACGCGGGCGTTGTCATAACCGCCAAGTAATTCTCTCAGCAGGGGAAACTGCACAGATTTCCAGATAACCAGGCCAGATAGCGTCAGAATAATGCTATCGACCATCACGAACAGATAAGCCAGTTTCTGGACGTGGTTATATTGTCCGGCATGGTCATGGGCCAGCTTACCGCGCAGGGCCGAAAGTAAATCCTGCACCAGGCCTCGCGGCGACAGCGGCCAGAACTGGTGTGTTAATCGCCCGCTGCCGATATTCAGTGCCAAATACGCCAGGCCGTTCAACGCAAATAACCACATAGCGAAGAAATGCCATTGTAATGCCCCGCCGAGCCAGCCGCCGAGGGTAATAATATCCGGAATGTCGAAAGCAAATAGTGGCGATGCGTTATATATACGCCAGCCGCTGGTGACCATTATTAATATCGCGAGGGCATTCACCCAGTGACATATTCTTAACCATAAAGGATGAATGGTCGCGGGCTTAACCTGAAACGTTGGCGTGTTCATTGTTATATTCCCGGTCAGTGCGTTAAAAACAGTGTGGCTCAAAAGTGGTCCCCGATGTATCACAAAACCTTAAATTAATTGTGATAATTCCCGCCGGAAACTTATCCGCTGCCTGACCGGTTTCACCCGACCGGTTGCCAGTCGTAAGCTGTTGTAAAAAACCAGCTTCCATCACATTCCCCAGCGCCAGAGGGCAATTGTTGTGCGTCAACGCTAAATTTTGCACATCTCTTTTGGTCGGTTCTGCGGGTTGTTGCCAGATTTAGTGGTAGCCCAACACACAACATAATCAGCCAGTCGCGGAGTATCATTCATGCATCCATCGATGATGTATCAGGATTTAACGACCCGAGCGCTACTCGAACATGCCGCGCGCTATCACACCGATACCGGTATTGTCTCGGTCGGGACGTTAGCAGGACGGGAGTACAGCAGCTGGGGGCAGGTAGCGGAGAATGCGCGGCGTCTGGCCAGTGCCATGCAGCGCCTGGGGATAACGCAAGGTGCCCGCTGCGGCACGCTGGCGTGGAATAATCGCCGGCATCTGGAAATCTATTTTGGCGTCAGCGCCGGCGGGTGGGTGACGCACACTATCAACCCGCGTCTGTCCGTTGAGCATCTGGTGTTTATCATCAATGATGCTGCCGACGAGGTCCTGTTTTTCGACTATACCTTCCTGCCGCTGATCGCCGCGCTGCGTCCACACTTACCGACGGTGAAACATTTTGTTGTGCTGGAACCGCGCAACGAGGCGGCGCTTGCCACCGTGGACTCGCTGCTGTTCTTTGATGACCTGCTCGCCGAGGCGGACCCACAGTATCGCTGGCCCGATCTCAGCGAGCAGTCGCCCGCCTCGCTGTGCTACACCTCGGGAACGACGGGAAAGCCGAAAGGGGTGCTGAACACCCATCGTTCGCTGGTGCTGCATGCCCTCAGCGGCAATCAGCCAGATGCCGCCGGTATTTCGGCGCAGGATTCGCTGTTGCCGGTGGTGCCGATGTTCCACGTCAATGCCTGGGGAACGCCGTTTATCGCCGCCATGGTGGGGGCGCGACTGGTGCTGCCGGGGCCGAATCTTGATGGCGAAAGCCTGCTGCGGTTGCTGAGTGAAGAGCAGGTCAGCGTGGCGTTCGGCGTCCCGGTGATCTGGGCCGGCCTGCTGGCGGCGCTGCGCAAATCGGAGATTCGCTTGCCGCATTTTAAACGCTCTTTTGTTGGCGGCTCGGCTTTGCCGCCGTCGATGATTGAGGTGTTCCGCCGCGATTATGATATTGAGTTGATCCACGCCTGGGGCATGACGGAAACCTCGCCGATCGGCACGATCAACACGCCGTTAAGCAAACACAAGGCGTTGCCTCAGGCGGCGCAGGATAAGCTGGGTCACGGCCAGGGGCGGGCGATCTTTGGCATCGAGCTGCGGGTGGTGGATGTGGACGGCCAGCCGCTGCCCGACGACGGTGAGACTCAGGGATATTTGCAGGTGCGCGGCCACTGGGTGGTCGCCAGTTATTATGGCCGCCCGGAGAGCGCCATGACCCCGGACGGCTGGTTCGATACCGGCGATATTGGCACGATCAATCAAAATGGCTATCTGGTGATTCAGGATCGGGCGAAAGATATTATTAAGTCCGGCGGCGAGTGGATCTCCACGGTAGAGCTGGAGAACATTGCCATCGCTCACCCGGCGATTCGCAGCGCGGCGGCGATTGCGGCGCAGCATCCACGTTGGGATGAGCGGCCGGTAGTGCTGTGCGTCAGGGAGGAGGGCGGCGAGATCGAAGAGCATGAGCTGCTGGCCTGGTATCAGCAGCGAATACCGAAATGGCAGCTTCCGGACCGGATTCTGTTTATCGACAGCCTGCCGGTTAGCGCCACCGGTAAGGTACTGAAGAATCAGTTGCGTGCCGAGTTCGGTCAGATTCTGATGGGCGACGAAGCATAAATAAAAACGCCCCGGCGCTCAGGCCGGGGCGGCGTTGCGGCGGCGGATTAACGGCCCGCTTTCAGCTTCTGGTAATACTCTTCATACAGCGTGCTGGCGCTGCCGACATCATTCTGCCATTCGCCTTTGGCGATGGTTTCGGCATCTGGATACAGCGATTTGTCGTTGGCGACTTCCGGGCTCAGCATCTTGCGCGCCGCCAGGTTAGGCGTCGGGTAGCCGATGGTCTCCGCGACCTGTTTAGCCACTTCCGGGCGCAGCAGGAAGTTGATCAGCTTCAGCGCGCCGTCGACGTTTTTCGCATTGGCCGGAATAGCCAGGCTATCCATCCAGAAGATCCCGCCTTCTTTCGGCCAGACCACTTCCAGCGGCGTGCCGGCCTGACGAGCCACCCAGGCTGAGCCGTTCCACACCATCCCGAGATTCACTTCGCCTTCCATGTACGGGTTGGCCGGGTTATCGGAGTTGAACGCCGCGACGTTAGGCATCAGCTTTTTCAGCTCCTGGTAGGCCGCTTCAATCTCTTTCGGGTCGGTGGTGTTGCCGGAATAGCCCAGTTTGCGCAGGGCAATCTGGAACACTTCACGCGCATCATCGGTCAGCAGCAGGCTGCTTTTGTAATCCGGCTTCCACAGGTCGGCCCAGCTGGTAACGGTTTTCGGGTCGATGGCATCGCTGTTGACGCCAATAGCGGTGGCGCCCCAGATGTAGGGAATCGAGTAATCGTTGCCTGGATCGAACGGTTTATTGAGCATTTCAGGGTCGAGATTGCCGAAGTTGCTCAGCTTGCTCTTGTCGATCTTCTGCAGCATGCCCTCTTTACGCATCTTATCGACGAAGTAGGTGGACGGAACCACCAGGTCGTAAGCGCCGTCTTTGTAGGTTTTGAGCTTGGCATACATAGTTTCATTCGACTCGTAGGTCGAATAGATAACCTTGATCCCGGTCTCTTTGGTGAACTGCTCCAGCAGTCCCGGCGGCACGTATTCGGTCCAGTTGTAGAAGTAGAGCGTTTTGCTGTCATCGGCGTGCGCAGCACCCATTCCGAGCACCAGCGCCGCGGCGGCGAGCATTTTTTTCATTTCGATGTCCCCTGAGATTTCGTTTTATCACGAGCAACAATCTGGCTGGCAACGACCATAACCAGAGAAAGCAGTAACAGAATGGTCGCCAGCGCGTTCACCTCCGGTGAGACGCCCACTTTGACCATTGAGTAAATCTTAAGCGGCAGAATTTCATACCCCGGCCCGGTAACGAACGAAGAGACCACCACGTCATCCATCGACAGCGTAAAGCTGAGCAGCCAGCCCGCCGCCACCGCCGGCATCGCCAGCGGCAGAATGATTTTGCGCAGGATCGTCAGCTCACTGGCGCCGAGATCTTTCGCCGCTTCCAGCATCCGCACGTCAAAGCCTTTGAGGCGCGAATAGACCGTCACCACCACGAAAGGCAGGCAGAAGGTGATGTGCGAGAACAGCAGCGACCAGAAGCCAAGCTGAATGCCGATCAGCATAAACAGCACCAGCAGCGAGATCGCCATGACAATATCCGGCGACATCATCACCACAAACAGCATCCCGCTGACGAACGGCTTGCCGCGAAAGCGATAGCGATACAGCGCCACGGCGGTCAATGAGCCGATAAGCGTCGCAAAGGTCGCCGACAGCACCGCCATGGTCAGCGAATGCTGGGCCGCCTGCAACAGGCTATCGTTGTTCATCAGCAGGCCATACCATTTGCTGGTGAAGCCCTGCCAGTTGATGCCGAAACGCGAACTGTTAAACGAATTGACGATCAGAATAATGATCGGAATATAAAGATAAGCATAGATGGCGGTCATAAAGCCGCCGCGCAGCAGTCGACCGATCATTCGAGTTCCACCTTCTTATTCAACAGGCTTGCTGCCCGCCAGTAAACCAGCAGCATCAGGCCCATCACCAGGGTCAGCGTAATGCTGGTGGCGGCGCCAAACGGCCAGTCGCGAATATTCAGGAACTGGCTCTTAATGACGTTACCGATCAGCAGGTTCTTCGCGCCCCCCATCAGGTCTGAGACGTAGAACAGCCCCATTGCCGGCAGCATCACCAGCAGGCAGCCGGCAATAATGCCCGGCATGGTCAGCGGAATGATAATGCGGATAAAGGTTTGGAGCTTGCTGGCGCCGAGATCTTTCGCCGCTTCCAGCAGCGGGCGATCCAGCTTCTCAATGCTGGAGTAGAGCGGCATCACCATAAACGGCAGCAGAATGTAGACCAGGCCGATGATAACCGCCGACGGGGTGTACATGATGCGCAGCGGCGTATCGATGACCCCCAGCCACAGCAGGAACTCGTTGAGATAGCCTTTGGTACTGAGGAAGATTTTCAGCCCGTAGATGCGGATCAGTGAGTTGGTCCAGAACGGCACAATCAGCAGAAACAGCAGCAGCGGACGCACTTTCTCCGGCAGTCGGGCCAGAAACCAGGCGAAGGGATAGCCCAGCGCCAGGCAGGCCAGCGTCGCCAGCAGCGCCATATTCAGCGAGTGCAGCAGCACATCGTAATAGAGCGGATCCAGCAGGCGCGTATAGTTATCCAGCGTAAAGACCATTTTGACGAAACTGGCGTCGTCGCGGGTCAGGAAGCTGGTGGCGATGATCATCAGGTTGGGCAGGAAGACAAACAGCACCAGCCAGCCGACGATCGTGGCGATCACCACATTCTGGAATTTACTGGTGTTCTTCATCGGCCAGCACAACCTCCCAGCTCTCTACCCAGTTAATGGCCATTTTCTGGTCCAGCGGGTGGTCAAAATCGGGGTCGTCTTCATTAAAGAATTCGCTGACCATCACCATTTTGCCGTTTTCCAGTTCGACAACCGATTCCAGGGTCATCCCTTTGTAGTTGCGCTCGCGGATATAGCCGATCAAGCCGTCGGCGTCGTTGCTGTGGTGAACTTCATCGACCCGCAGATCTTCCGGTCGCAGCAGGACGTTGAGCCGCTGGCCCTTCTCGACGGGGAAATTGACGTAGATGTTGCATTCCCGGCCTTCGACGCTGGCGCGCACACGTTGCGCGTCAAGGCGTTCAATGACCGTGGCGTTGAAGAGGTTGATTTCGCCGATGAAGCTGGCGACGAACAGATTTTTCGGCTCTTCGTAAATTTCACGCGGCGTGCCGTCCTGTTCTATCTTCCCGTCGCGCATGACCACGATGCGGTCGGACATGGTCAATGCCTCTTCCTGATCGTGGGTGACAAACACGAAGGTGATACCGAGCTTACGCTGGAGCGCTTTCAGCTCGTTTTGCATCTGCTTGCGCAGTTTGTAATCCAGCGCCGACAGTGACTCATCGAGCAGCAACAGCCGCGGTTTATTGACGACGGCCCGGGCAATGGCGACACGCTGCTGCTGGCCGCCGGAGAGCTGATGGGGTTTACGTTGGGCAAACTCTTCGAGCTGCACCATCCGCAGCGCCTCGATGACGCGAGGGGGGATGTCTGCCGCCGGCGTTTTCTGCATACGCAGACCAAAGGCGACGTTTTCGAAGACGCTCATGTGGGGAAACAGGGCGTAGCTTTGAAAGACGGTATTGACGTGGCGGTCTTCCGCCGGAACATGGGTGATATCCTGGTCTTCGAGGTGAATTCGCCCGGTGTCGACATTTTCTAACCCGGCGATAAGACGAAGAACGGTGGTTTTACCGCAGCCAGAGGGGCCAAGCAGGGTGAGAAATTCACCATTGTTGATGGTCAGGTTGAGATCGGCGATGACCATTTTTCCATCAAAGCTTTTGCCAATTCCCGCCAGCTGCACCAGCGGAGAAAGCGAACGCGGTTGTATATTCAATTTTTGACTCTGTCCCGTGTAGACGCAACGAAATACGGGTCGTTGCGGGGTTTGTGGTTAACCACCTTTGGCGCTGCACATGATTATTTAAGGGCCAACATTCTACGGCAAACGTTAACGATAGCCAAACCTTGTCGCATACAGAAGCATGACCTTTACAACTTTACGCCGGTTAAGGTATTAAATTCTTATTTGCCGGGTTAAAAATGACCTGACGCAATATTTGTCTTTTCGGGCTTATGAATAATGTTGTCACAAAAGAAGAGGGTGGCTACATGGATAAATTGCTTGAGCGTTTCTTACAATACGTTTCTCTGGACACACAGTCGAAGCCTGGCGTGCGTCAGGTACCAAGCACGGAAGGGCAGTGGAAGCTGTTACGCCTGCTACAAAAGCAGCTGGAAGAGATGGGGCTGGCCAACGTAACGCTGAGTGACAAAGGGACGGTAATGGGAACGCTTCCGGCAAACGTCGCCGGCGATATTCCAGCCATCGGCTTTATTTCTCACGTTGATACGGCACCTGATTTCAGCGGCAAGAATGTGAACCCGCAGATTGTCGAAAACTACCGCGGCGGTGACATCGCGCTGGGGATTGGCGATGAAGTGCTGTCGCCGGTGATGTTCCCGGTGCTGCATCAGCTTCTGGGGCACACGCTGATTACCACCGACGGCAAAACATTACTTGGCGCCGACGATAAAGCCGGTATCGCCGAAATTATGACTGCTTTGGCTACGCTAAAGGCCAAACAGATCCCCCACGGTGATATCCGCGTGGCCTTTACGCCGGACGAAGAGGTGGGCAAAGGGGCGAAGCATTTTGACGTTGCGGCCTTTGATGCCCGCTGGGCCTATACCGTTGACGGCGGCGGCGTGGGCGAACTGGAGTGTGAAAACTTCAATGCGGCGTCGGTGACCATCAAGATTGTCGGCAACAATGTCCATCCGGGGACCGCAAAAGGGGTGATGGTGAATGCGCTGTCGCTGGCGGCCCGCATCCATGCTGAAGTCCCGGCCGATGAGGCACCCGAAACCACCGAAGGTTATGAAGGGTTTTACCACCTGGCGAATATCAAAGGCACGGTTGACCGCGCGGAGATGCATTACATCATCCGTGATTTTGACCGCAAGCAGTTTGAAGCCCGCAAACGCAAGATGATGGAAATTGCCAAAAAGGTCGGCAAAGGGCTGCACCCGGATTGCTATATTGAGCTGGTGATTGAGGACAGCTACTACAATATGCATGAAAAAGTGATAGCCCATCCGCATGTGGTCGAAATTGCCCGTCAGGCGATGGTGGATTGCGATATTGAACCGCAGATGAAGCCGATTCGCGGCGGTACCGACGGCGCCCAGCTGTCGTTTATGGGGCTACCTTGCCCGAACCTGTTCACCGGTGGCTACAACTACCACGGTAAGCATGAGTTCGTGACCCTGGAGGGCATGGAGAAAGCGGTGCAGGTGATTGTTCGTATTGCCGAGCTAACGGCAAAACGCGGCGCCTGATCTTCGCAGAATCCCGGATAGCGTTGCGCTTATCCGGGCTACCCGCTACTTATCCCCTTCGGTATCCCGGCCAGGGCGCAACGCGCCGTCAGCCGGGACGGGGATAGCGCAGATTTAGTCTTCGAAGAACCAGTATCCGCTGTTGACCAGCGCGGCCAGCATGGCGAGGAACGACGGGTCTTCCAGCGCATCGCCAAAATGCTGGGCATGCAATGACAGATGCGTCGCCAGGGCGTCCAGCGCCGGGCGGTGCGGAGAGTTGATTTTCTCGCCGTTGACGAAGACCTCGCCATCAATGCGCAGCACCCGCAGCCCGCCGAGACGTACCAGACGATCGCCTTGCTGCAGCGCGTCGTAAATCTCATCCGGCTGATACGGTGGCTCTGCAGGGGCGACGTCCAGTTCATGACGCGACTGGGTAATAAACTCGCCAAACCACTGTTTGAAATGTTCTGGCTGGTTGATCAGATCCAGCATCATGTCCCGCAAACGATCCAGCTCTGACGGCAGAATATCCGCAGGATGATCGCGCGCCGGCACGTCCGGGTCGGCGTAACGCTGGCTGCCCAGTTCACGCTGCAGAATATAATCGGCAAAACCGCTGAACAGCTCACGGGCGTTAGGCGAGCGATAGCCCACGGAATAGTTGAGCGAGTTTTCCAGCGAATAGCCTTCGTGCGGGAATCCTGGCGGGATATAGAGAATATCGCCCGGCTCCATCTCTTCATCGATGATGGCGTCGAAGGGATCGACCTGCAGCAGGTCCGGATGCGGGCAGTGCTGTTTCATCGGCACCTTCTCGCCCACGCGCCAGCGACGACGCCCGGTTCCCTGGATGATAAACACATCGTACTGATCGAGGTGCGGGCCTACGCCACCGCCGGGTACGGAGAACGAGATCATCAGATCGTCGATTCGCCAGTCGGGCAGGGCGCGGAACGGATGCATCAGCGCAGCCGTAGGTTCATGCCAGTTGTTTACCGCCTGAACCAGCAGCGACCAGTTGTTTTCGCTCAGGTGATCGTAGCTTTCGAAGGGACCATGGCTGACCTGCCATTTTCCATCCTGATGGCTGACCAGGCGGCTGTCGACTTCGCTTTCCATCGCCAGACCGGCCAGCTCGTCCGGGCTAATCGGATCGATGAAATTGGCAAACCCGCGTTTCAGTACCACCGGGCGCTTTTGCCAGTAGCGTTCGATAAAGTCAGGCCAGTTAAGCGTTAATTGATAATCCATTTTATTTATTCCACAGCAGGTGTTTGTTTGGGATTATACACGCCATCCTTCAAACTGCCTCTTTGTTGACGGCGATTGTCCTGCGCAGTCACAGAGTTCAGTAACCTCAGCTGCACAGCGGGTCAACTTTGGCTATCGTCCGGCAGCTGGCGACCAAAAATCACTTCCATGCAGGCACCGCCGAGCAGGCTCTCACTGGCAATAATCTCACCGTCGTACTGCAGGACAATATCACGGGCCACGGAGAGTCCGACCCCTTGTCCTGGCCGCAGCGTATCGGCGCGCTGGCCCCTGTCAAACACGCTGTCCCGCAGGCTCATCGGGATGCCGGGGCCGTCATCTTCCACCAGAATATGCAGATGATGGTCGTTGGTCTGACGCACGGACACCTCGACAAACTCCAGACAATATTTACAGGCGTTATCCAGCACGTTGCCCATCACTTCCATAAAGTCATTCTGTTCGCCGACGAAGCTGGTTTCCGGCGAGATATCGAGGGTGATATTCACCCCTTTACGCTGATAAACCTTATTGAGGGCCGATGTCAGCTTGTCGAGCAGCGGGGCCACTGGGTGCAGTTCACGGCTCAGGAGCGTACTGTCGCTGCGCATGCTGGCGCGGTGGAGATAGTAACCAATTTGCTGCGAGATACGGCTGATCTGCTCGAGCATCACCGGCTCTGCCTCTGTGACATCGAGCTTCTGGCTGCGCAGAGAGCGTAGCGTGCTTTGCAGCACCGCCAACGGCGTTTTCAGGCTGTGGGTGAGGTCGGTTAAGGTGGTGCGATATTTGTCATAACGGTCGCGCTCGCTTTTCAGCAAGCGGTTAAGGTTGCTGACCAGGCGGGTCAGTTCGCGGGTGGTGTTCGGGTTGAGCATCTCGCGGTGGTGCTCTTCGAGTTCACGCACCTCTTTTGCCAGCGACTCAATCGGCCGCAGGCTCCACCAGGCGGCCACCCACAGCAGCGGGATCACCAGCAGCAGGTTGGCGACCAGCACGTAGATAAACCAGCTCCACACCATGTAGGAACGCTTCAGTTCGACCGGGATGGTATCGACCACCACGATACTCAACTGCGGCATCTTATCGGTCGCCGGATAGATATTGATCGCCACCGAGTGGGTCATTTCTGAATCGTCGTCCTGCTGGCGCAGCTCATCCAGCTGCTCCTGGACTTCCTGATTATTACGCAGCAACTTGCTGCTGCTGTCGACGTCGGATTCGATTTCGTGGAAGCCGTTGCTTTTGAGCCATTCGGGCTGAATACGCTTGGCCAGCCACCCGACATCGCGCTGCATCCACAGCAGGTTGCCTTTGACGTCATAAATTAAAGTGACCGTCGGGCTCTGCATATTGAGATTTTCGGGGATATCAACATCGATGCGGCCGTCTTCCCACTTGGCCAGCATATAGAACAGGTTGCTTTCCCCGCGCAGCAGGCGGAAGGTGGTTTTATCGAAGCTGACGCTGTAGCCCACCAGCGCGACCATACCGTAAGCCAGTGAGAGCACCAGCACCACGGCAGCTGTCGCCAGTAAAAAGCGAACGCGTAAAGACAGCGGCAAAATATGCCGTAGCGGGCCTTTCATCCGCGGAGTTCGAATAAATAACCCTGGCCGCGTACCGTCGTAATTACATCATTCGGGTGTTGCGCCTGGATTTTTTTCCGCAGTCGTCCCATCAGGACATCGATGGTGTGGCTTTCGCGCAGCTCGGCGTCGGGATAGAGCTGGAGCATCAGGGAATCTTTACTGACCACTTTTCCGCGGTTGCGGATCAGGGTTTCCATGATGGTGTATTCAAACGCGGTCAGTTTGATCGGCTGGTCGTTAATCGACAGTTCGCGACGTGACAGATCGACCTGGAAAGGCGGCAGAGAGATGACCTGCGATGCCAGGCCGCTGTTACGGCGCAGCAGCGCCTGCATGCGCGCGGCAACTTCTTCAATGTGGAATGGCTTGGTGACGTAATCATCCGCCCCGGCGCTCAGCACTTCGACCTTATCCTGCCAGCCTTCGCGGGCGGTGAGCACTAGCACCGGCACCGACACATCATGGCTCCGCCAGCGGCGAATCAGGGACAGACCGTCTTCATCCGGCAGACCAAGGTCGACGATGGCGATATCCGGCACATGTTCACCGAGATAATAGTCTGCTTCTTTTGCATCTTCCGCGGCATCTACCTGGTGTCCCAGCTCCTGCAGCTGAACTTTCAGGTGATGGCGCAGCAGAGCGTTGTCCTCAACCACGAGTACGCGCATGCCAGTTCTCCCTTTCATTTTTGATTTGAATAGTTTAGCGCTAATTATACACGTTGAATATAAACAGCTGTTAAATAACGAATTTCAATTAACGCTCCGCGTGTTTCCCTGCTGAAATGCCATTTTGCTACCAGGTCATTGATATGCTGGCGGAATACGTGAAACAGGCGGTGTCGACCGTCATTCGTCTGCCTGCACCTTGCATACTTCGGTTGCTGAAGGTAGCAGCGGAGTGCCGTCCTCAGCAACCGGCGCCATTAGCGGAACCGCCTGCCGGGTGCGCTTATCGATCAGCACAGAATGAGGCTCGCCGCTGGCGAAAAGATAGTGCTCTCCCCACTGGCGCAGTGCGACCACGAGAGGAAACAGGCATTCTCCTTTTGCTGTCAGGACGTACTCCTGATAAGCGCTGCCATCCGAGGCCGCCTGGGTCCTGAGGATGCCGGCATCAACAAGCTTATGCAGACGGTCGGAGAGAATATTGCGCGCCATTCCCAGGCTGCGCTGAAAGTCGCTAAAGCGGCTCATGCCATCAAAAGCGTCGCGCACGATCAGCAGCGACCAGCGGTCGCCGATAATATCCACGCTGCGGGCGACGGGACAGGGTTCGTTTTTCATTATTTTACTCGGCACAATGCGCGCTCCTCGCTGTCATGAATCTAGTTGCATTTTAAAACTACATGCTCTAGCCTTCAACCAGTTTTGTTTTGAAACCAGGTTGCCGGAGCAGAGAATCATGAAAACATCCATCGTATCGCTTTCACCTTCCGGCCCGGTCGTGGCTATGCCCACCGGCCTGGTATGGTTGTTCGCTATCGCCAGTGGCCTCAGTGTAGCAAACGTCTATTACGCCCAACCGTTGCTTGATGGGCTGGCACGGGAGTTTGCTATCAGCGCCGCCTCCGTCGGAGGCGTGATAACGGCAACCCAGATCGGCTGCGCTCTGGCGCTACTGCTGCTGGTGCCGCTTGGCGATCGGCTGAATCGCCGTCGGCTGATGGGCACGCAGCTGATCCTGCTGATCGGCGCGCTGATTACGGTAAGCGCGGCATCTTCTGCGGCGATGCTGCTGGGCAGCATGCTGGCGGTGGGACTGCTGGGCACCGCGATGACGCAGGGCCTGATCGCCTATGCCGCCAGCGCAGCCAGACCGCACGAGCAGGGGCGGGTGGTCGGTGCCGCGCAGAGCGGCGTATTTATCGGGCTGCTGCTGGCTCGGGTATTCTCTGGCGGCATCAGCGACCTCTTCGGCTGGCGCGGGGTCTATCTGTTCGCCGCACTGCTGATGCTGAGCATCGCCGTTCCGCTGTGGCGACGGTTGCCGGTGCTCACGGTAGCAAAGAGTACGCTGAGCTATCCGCAACTGCTGGCATCGATGCTGACCCTGCTGCGTCAGGAGAAAATCCTTCAGGTTCGCGGCGTGCTGGCGCTGCTGATGTTCGCCGCCTTCAATATTTTCTGGTGTGCGCTGGTGCTGCCGCTGAGCGCGCCGCCTTATGATTTTTCCCACACTGCTATTGGTGCTTTGGGGCTGGTTGGGGTGATCGGGGCACTGGCTGCCGGGCATGCCGGAAAGTGGACTGACATGGGCTACGGGCAACGTACCAGCGCCGCGGCGTTGGTGATACTGCTACTTGCCTGGTGGCCGCTGTCGCTGATGGCGTGGTCGCCGGTAGCGTTGCTGATCGGGATCGTGCTGCTGGATTTGGGGGGACAGGCGCTGCATGTGACTAATCAGAGTATGATTTTTCGTACCCGACCCGAAGCCCACAGCCGGCTCGTGGGACTCTATATGTTGTTTTATGCTGTTGGCAGCGGACTGGGTGCTGCCGGTACGACGGCGGTTTACGCCGTTGCCGGATGGCAAGGGGTGTGCGTGCTGGGGGCGGCCGTCAGCCTGCTGGCGCTCATTTTCTGGTTTGCAACCCGCCGCGTGGCGTCTGGCAAATAAACAGGCAGGCGTTCTATAGAAAAAACAGGGGAAGGGTTCCATCCAGATGTCGGGGGACGCTGGCGCCGGACAAATTTGTAAAACCCTCTTCCCTTGCGGAAAGAGGGTTGTGGGGCTTACTTCAGCTCGTCAACCATCGTGGTAGCGCGGCCGATGTAGTTGGCCGGGGTCATCGCTTTCAGACGCACTTTTTCCGCGTCCGGCAGCGGCAGGCTGTCGATGAAGTGCTGCATTCCTTCGGCATCAACGCGTTTGCCACGGGTCAGCTCTTTCAGTTTCTCGTACGGTTTTTCGATCCCATAGCGGCGCATCACGGTCTGGATCGGCTCGGCCAGAACTTCCCAGTTGTGATCCAGTTCGTCCAGCAGACGATCGCCGTTCAGCTCCAGCTTGCTAACGCCTTTCAGAGTGGACTGGTAGGCAATCAACGCATAGCCGATACCGACGCCGAGGTTACGCAGTACGGTGGAGTCCGTCAGGTCACGCTGCCAGCGGGAGACCGGCAGTTTGCTGGCCAGGTGCTGCATCATGGCGTTAGCCAGACCGAGGTTACCTTCGGAGTTTTCGAAGTCGATCGGGTTAACTTTGTGCGGCATGGTGGAAGAACCGATTTCGCCGGCGATGGTTTTCTGTTTGAAGTGGTTCAGGGCGATGTAACCCCACACGTCACGATCGAAATCGATCAGAATGGTGTTGAAACGCGCGATGCAGTCAAACAGTTCGGCAATGTAATCGTGCGGCTCGATCTGGGTGGTGTACGGGTTCCATTCGATGCCCAGCGAAGTGACAAACTCTTCGCTGAACTGGTGCCAGTCAACTTCCGGATAGGCGGCGATGTGGGCGTTATAGTTACCGACCGCGCCGTTGATTTTGCCCAGGATTTCCACCTGGTTCAGCTGGCGATACTGGCGCTCCATGCGGTAAGCGACGTTCGCCATCTCTTTACCCATAGTAGACGGCGTTGCCGGCTGGCCGTGAGTACGGGACAGCAGCGGGACGTCGCGGTACTGAACCGCCAGCGCTTTAATCGCGTCAATCAGCTGGCGCCAGTAAGGCAGCACCACTTCGTCACGCGCGGTTTTCAGCATCAGCGCATGGGAGAGGTTGTTAATGTCTTCGGAGGTGCAGGCGAAGTGGATGAACTCGGACACCGCGTGCAGTTCAGCGATATCGGCCACTTTTTCCTTGAGGAAATATTCGACGGCTTTCACATCATGGTTAGTGGTGCGTTCGATGGTTTTGATGCGCTGAGCATCTTCCACGCTGAAGTCGGCAACGATTTTATCAAGGTAACCGTTTGCGTCGGCAGCAAAAGCAGGAACTTCCTTGATCGCTGCGTGCGCGGCTAACTTTTGCAGCCAACGTACTTCAACCTGTACACGAAATTTCAGCAAACCGAATTCGCTGAAAATTCCGCGCAGCGCGCTGACTTTATCGCCGTAGCGTCCATCGACAGGGGAAACGGCGGTCAGTGAGGATAATTCCATAGATCACAACTCCGGGGTTAAATGAGCAAGAATTTGTTTTGCCTGGTTAACCAGACGATTACGAGAAAACATAAGCTGCATGCGGCCACCGCCGACCTGATGCCAGAGCACGGCGGCGCGAATGCCTGCCAGCAGAGAGGCGCGAACTTTCGCCTGAACCTGCGGGCTTTGCAACACGGCCGGTGAGCCGGTTACCTGAATACGTGGGCCTAACGGACTGATCACATCAACATAAATCCCGGCCATGGCGCTGAGCAACGTTTCTGACTGCAGGTCGAAATGTTCCAGTTGGCGGCGCAGGCCGGAAATACGGTTGCCGAGGGTGTCCATCGCCCCTTTGCTACCGTCAAGCTTACGCTCCAGCACCATCAGGCTCAATGTGTAGCGGGTCAGTTCTGCATTGAGGCCCTGACGACTGCCGCTATTGAGTACGCCGAGCATGGTTTCCAGCCCGAGGCGAAGATTAGCTTCACTGCCACCGTACACTGCCAGCGTGGAGTTCGGGTTGAGATCGATAATGCTGTTCAGTGAAACGTGCAGGGCATCGCTGTCGCAATGGCCCTGATGCGCCAGCTGCTGTACCAGACGGGCGGCCTGGCAAATACCGGCTAGCGCCAATGTGATGTCATAATAATTCTTCGCCACACATACTCCTTGTAAACCGTCGGCGACGGACTCTGCCGCACCGGCGGTAAAAACGGTCTGTCAGGACTGCAGCGGCAGACGCTGCTCGATCACGCCACCACCGAGGCACACTTCACCACGATAGAAGACCGCGGACTGGCCAGGCGTAACGGCCGCAACCGGCTCGTCAAAGATAACTTCAATGCGCTCGTCATCCAGGGCATTCACCGTGCATGGGATGTCGGTCTGACGATAACGGGTTTTCACCGTGCAGCGCAGGGTACCGGTAACCGGCTGGCGGTCAACCCAGTGCAGCTGTTGAGCTATCAGGCCTTTTGACATCAGACGCGGGTGGTCGTGGCCTTGTGCCACCACCAGAATATTGTTTTCGACGTCTTTATCGACAACGTACCACGGATCTTCGCTGCCTTCTTTGGTCCCGCCGATACCGAGGCCTTTACGCTGCCCCAGGGTGTGGTACATCAGACCCTGGTGCTCGCCGATTTCGTCGCCATCAACGGTGACGATTTTGCCTGGCTGGGCCGGGAGGTAGCGACCGAGGAACTCGCGGAATTTACGTTCACCGATAAAGCAGATCCCGGTGGAGTCTTTTTTCTTCGCGGTGATAAGGTCAAGATCTTCGGCGATTTTACGCACCTGCGGCTTTTCCAGCTCACCTACCGGGAACAGGCTTTGGGCGATCTGTTCGTGGCCGAGGGTGTAGAGGAAGTAGCTCTGATCTTTGTTGCCATCCAGGCCGCGCAGCAGCTGGCTTTTACCGTCGACATCGGCACGGCGCACGTAGTGGCCGGTGGCAATATAGTCGGCGCCGAGATCTTCGGCGGCAAACTCCAGGAAGGCTTTAAATTTGATCTCTTTGTTGCACAGAATATCCGGGTTCGGCGTGCGCCCGGCTTTATATTCGGCCAGGAACAGTTCAAACACGTTGTCCCAGTATTCTGCGGCAAAGTTTACGGTATGAAGCTCAATCCCGAGCTTATCGCAGACGGCTTGCGCGTCGGCGAGATCGGCAGCGGCGGTGCAGTATTCCTCACCATCGTCTTCCTCCCAGTTCTTCATGAACAGGCCTTCTACCTTATAACCTTGCTGAAGCAGCAACCAGGCAGAAACAGAGGAATCGACGCCGCCGGACATGCCGACGATCACTTTTTTTTGGCTTTCTGACATTGGAATATTCACCACATTGAACTTCAAGGCGGCATATTCTAGCACGCACTAGCGGCTCAGGCACCCCCCAGGAGCGGCCAGTTAAACGCACCAATCAGTGACAGCGGCTGACGCGGGTCCTGTTGATAGCTGCGGATGCTCTCGGCAACCAGTTGGGAGCGCAGATTTGGCGCGTTGAGGATCTCCTCCGCGCTCAGCCACAGGCAGCGGTCGATATCGCTGTCGTGAGGTTCAGTGGCGCACATATCGTTAAGTTCAATGGCGAACAGAAAGCGCAAAAACGGCGTTTTGTCGGGGGCTATCCACTGATGCATGCGGATAAAGTGCTGCGGCGTTGCGCGAATACCGGTCTCTTCCCACAGCTCGCGTTCGGCGGCCTGGACCAACGTTTCATCGGCTTCGAGGTGACCGGCGGGCTGGTTCCACAGCGCTTTACCGTTGATGGTTTCCTCAACGATCAGAAATTTGTCCTGCGCATGGACGATGCAGGCGACGGTGACGTGCGGTTTAAACATGCGGTGGGTTCCTTTTGTGATTACTCAACCTGACGCCACTCACCGTTAGCGATACCATCGAGCGTGTAGCCACCCATGGCATAACGAATCAGGCGCAGCGTGGGATATCCCACGTGAGCGGTCATGCGGCGAACCTGACGGTTGCGCCCTTCATAGAGGGTGATCTTTAGCCAACTGGTGGGAATCGCTTTACGTTCGCGGATGGGCGGGTTTCGCGCCCACAGCCAGGCGGGTTCCGCCACCCGTTCGATACCGGCGGGCAGGGTGGGGCCATCGTTGAGGGGGACGCCATCGCGCAGCGCGCTCAGGGCCTGGTCTGTTGGCTGGCCCTCAACCTGGACATAGTAAATTTTGCCGGTGCGTTTGCCCGGCTGGGTCAGCTGCGCCTGCAGTGCGCCATCGTTGGTGAGCACCAGTAGCCCCTCGCTGTCGCGGTCAAGGCGACCCGCAGCATAGACGCCGGCGACCGGAACAAAATCTTTTAGGGTGCTGCGTCCGGCTTCGTCTGTAAATTGCGGCAACACATCGTAGGGTTTATTAAACAAGATGACGCGTTTTGGCTGGTGTTCTTTACGTTGTCTGGCACTTTGTTGTGAGCTGAATCGCTCAACGCGATGTTTTCTAAATGAAGTTTTCTGCATGGTATTTTCAGATCCTGGCAATTGCCGCATTATAGCCTAATTACGAATGCCTTTCATGGACGCAAACATTCAGGTAGTATTGACATGCTCATCACAATTTTTTAACAAAAATATTGCTCAAACTGATTCGCGCTACTAGAAGGCGGCACGGACGCGAATCTCCGGTTAGCGGGATGACCCGGTGGCGGGAGTGGGCGGATAAAGCCAACGCTCGGTTAGTGTGAAAAGGAAGAGCAGAACCAGAAGCGCTCGAAGGAGAGGTTAATGGAAAGCAAAGTAGTAGTTCCGGCGGAAGGTCAGAAAATCACCCTGCAAGATGGCAAACTGAATGTCCCTAACAACCCGATCATCCCGTTTATCGAGGGTGATGGTATCGGTGTTGATGTGACCCCAGCGATGCTGAAAGTGGTGGATGCCGCCGTTGAGAAAGCCTATAAAGGCGAGCGTAAAATTTCCTGGATGGAAATTTACACCGGCGAAAAATCGACCCAGGTTTATGGCCAGGACGTCTGGCTGCCTGCCGAAACTCTTGATCTGATTCGTGACTATCGTGTTGCTATCAAAGGCCCTCTGACGACGCCAGTTGGCGGCGGTATTCGTTCTCTGAACGTTGCGCTGCGCCAGGAACTGGACCTCTACGTCTGCCTGCGTCCAGTACGTTACTACCAGGGCACCCCGAGCCCGGTTAAACATCCTGAACTGACCGACATGGTTATCTTCCGTGAAAACTCCGAAGATATCTATGCAGGTATCGAGTGGAAAGCAGACTCTGCTGACGCTGAAAAAGTTATCAAATTCCTGCGTGATGAGATGGGCGTGAAGAAAATTCGCTTCCCGGAACATTGCGGTATCGGCATCAAGCCGTGCTCTGAAGAAGGCACCAAGCGCCTGGTTCGTGCGGCTATCGAATACGCTATCACTAACGATCGCGATTCGCTGACTCTGGTACACAAAGGCAACATCATGAAGTTCACCGAAGGCGCGTTCAAAGACTGGGGTTACCAGCTGATTCGCGAAGAGTTCGGTGGCGAACTGATTGACGGCGGCCCGTGGCAGAAGATCAAAAACCCGAACACCGGTAAAGAAATCATCATCAAAGACGTTATCGCTGACGCCTTCCTGCAGCAGATCCTGCTGCGTCCGGCTGAGTACGATGTCATTGCATGTATGAACCTGAACGGTGACTACATCTCTGATGCTCTGGCGGCACAGGTTGGTGGTATCGGTATCGCTCCGGGCGCAAACATCGGTGACGAATGTGCACTGTTCGAAGCGACCCACGGTACTGCACCGAAATACGCAGGTCAGGATAAGGTGAACCCAGGTTCTATTATTCTGTCCGCTGAGATGATGCTGCGCCATATGCAGTGGTTCGAAGCCGCAGACCTGATCGTTAAAGGCACCGAAGGCGCTATCGCCGCTAAGACTGTGACCTATGACTTTGAACGTCTGATGGAAGGCGCTAAACTGCTGAAATGTAGCGAGTTTGGCGACGCGATCATCGCGAACATGTAATCCAGTCTCTGGGTTAAACAATAACGGGAGCCGATTGGGTTCCCGTTTTTTTTGCCTTTAAATCGTCGCCTGCCGGTAGACGTACACCGTCTCACTTCTGAAAACTCATTGTTCAAATAATAAATATTTACATTTTGAAATGTGTTTCGTATATTCATTTTTCTTTTGGATGAAGTTTATTTTTTACAGGAGTTAAAATGAAAGATCTTTTGGGTTTTGACCATTTAATTACCCCTAAAGTACTCGTGTTTCTGTATTGGCTGTTAATGGTCCTTATAATCGTCGGCGGCGTTTTTTCGATGTTTAACGGGCAGTTCATCGCCGGTTTTTTTGGCACCATTTTCAGTTTGATCGGTTGTCGCGTCACTTTTGAACTCATCATGATTGCTTTCAAGAATAATGAGTATCTGCGCCGTATTGCTGAGAATATCGAACAGCCAAAGTAATAGTTTTCCAGCTTTAAGAGTAATCCCTTTAACAGGGCGATGCGTATTCTCGCCCTGTTATCGAAAGGGGGAGGTGTTATTTTTTCGGCAAATATATTCTGTCATTTTATTTATGAAATAAATGTACGGAATATTTCGTTTATCTCATTTATTCCATGATGTCATTACTGATGTCATCCCGCAGCCGTTCAACCTCCTGTCTCCCGCCATTATAGTTTCCCTTAAGTCATAACTAACCCAGGAAACTACAATGAAAACGAAAACAGTCGTCGTCACCGGTGCATCAAGTGGTATTGGTTTTGCTATCGCTCAGGCCTTTGTACAGCGAGGTGACAATGTGGTGGCGAATGCTCCTACACGTCAGGGGCTGGAAAAGGCCGCACAGGCGTTAGGCTCGCCGGATAATTTGCTGCTGGTTGCCGGTGATATTTCGCTGCCAGAAACTGCAGAAGCGCTGTTTACGCAGGCGGAGGCCCGTTTTGGTCGGGTTGATGTGCTGGTCAATAATGCCGGCGTATTTATCTCCAGACCGATCGCCGACTATACGCCCGACGATGTCGAAACGATGCTGGCGGTGAATATGAAAGGTTTCTTCTACACCTCCCAGCGCGCAGCACAGCATATGCGCGCCCAGGGTGGCGGCCATATCATTGCCATTACCGCGGCGATTGCCATGCAGCCTAATGTGAATGTTCCCGCGCTGCTGCCGATCATGGTCAAAGGCGGGCTTAATCATGCCGTAAAAGGCCTGGCGCTGGAGCTGGCTGATGCCGGGATTATGGTCAATGCGATTGCTCCCGGTATTATTTCCACCCCGATGCATTCACAAGACCCGCAGACGCTGGAAGCCCTGAAAACGATGGCGCCAACCCGGCTGGTCGGTGACGTGCAGGATATGGTGAACGCCGTGATGTATTTAACGGATTCGCGTTTTGTCACCGGTAGCGTGATGGTGGTGGACGGCGGCGCCACCTCGGGCAAATGGTAATTTGGAGGACGCGATGCCTTACATTAATATCAAAGTGACGGATGAAAAGGTCACCGCCCAGCAGAAACGCCAGTTAATCGAAGGCGCCACTGTGCTGCTTGAGCAGGTGCTGAATAAACCTCGGGCGACGACCTATGTCGTGATTGACGAAATCAGCACCGACAATTGGGGCGTCGGAGGGGAAACGGTCAGCGCACTGCGTCAGCGCGCAGAGCAGCGTTGACCCCGGGATTTCGTATATCATAGCGATGTTTACTGCCCGCCAATAAGGACTCTGGACCACTATGCCGCAGCGTTTGAACGACATCATGATTAGCAGCATCGATTTGTTTTGTCTTGCTGCCGAGCACCAGAGCTTTACCCTGGCGGCGCAGGCCGCCGGGATCTCGCCTGCGGCGGTGAGCAAGACCATTATGCGGCTCGAGGAGCGTCTGGGTATTCCGCTCTTTATCCGCAGCACCCGGCAGGTGAGGTTGACTGACGCCGGCAGGCAGTACGCGGCGCAGTGTCGTGCGGCGATGGAGCTGCTGCATCATGCTGAGCTTGAGGCGACTGGCGAACAGCAAACACCATCGGGTTCCGTGCGTATCAGTCTGCCAGCGGCATACGCGCACTGGCGGCTGTTCCCATTAATCCCACCGTTCCAGCAGCGTTACCCGCAGATCGATCTGGCGTTTCATATCAGCACGCACAGCGTCAATTTTGCGCGCGAAGATTATGATTTGGCGATTCGGGGGAGCGAACTGGATGATTCAACATTAATCGCCCGCAAGCTGGAAGACGCCGGGCTGGTGATGGTTGCTTCCCCAGACTACCTCCAGCAGCACCCGCCGATCGCGTCGGTGCAGGATCTCGCGTTACATCAGTGTATTCGGTTTGTGTTGCCCGGTACGGGGCGTCCTGCGCCGTGGCTGATACGTACTGACGGGGAACAACAGGAGATCCACCTGAAGGGCAGTCTGCTCTGTTCGGAAGACTATCTGGCCGGTGTGTCTCTGGCCAAAAATGGTGCCGGGATCTACCAAATCTATCGTTATGTTGTGGCGGATGCACTCGCTCGCGGTGAACTGTGCGAAGTCTTACCGGCGGTGAATGGCGCGACACGGCCATTCTACCTGGTCTATCCCCAGACACAGCATATGCCGCATCGGATCCGCGTTTTGGTTGAATTCATCGTGGAGAATCTTCGCCAGGGCGCACGGGCAGGAAATCAGTAACGTGTATCCGGGGATATCTGAAATAGCCTGTTGATGACATGGCCTATCCTGGCCCGAAATATATAACCCACCGAACAGCAACAACGCCTTTATTCGGCTGTTTTAATTGAATTAAATTCAATGAAACATCTGTTATGGCTAAACAATTACGGCCAGTTTGTCGTGTATAGTTTAATTCCGCTCAACATTATCATCAATGATCTTCATATCTACCGGCACAGCGATGGCAGGATGGGTCGTGATGAGCAATCGCGCAATTCACTCTATGTTTTATACACGGGAGATGTTTCAGCAATGAACTGTCAGACTGAAAGTATTAACGACGCAAAAGTTATTCCCCCATCGGGTCTGTTGCCCGCAATGCTCGCGCTAGGCGCTGGTGGACTCTGTATCGGTACCGGTGAATTTGCCCCGATGAGCCTTTTGCCTGATTTGGCTGCGGGTACCTCAGTGTCGATACCGGCAGCTGGCGCGTACATCAGTTCCTATGCCGCTGGAGTGGTCATCGGTGCGCCTTTACTCGCGGTGATGGCCGCGCGCTGGCCGCGCAAAACCCTGCTGATCATTTTATTAATCATCGCGGTAGCAGGTTACACATTAAGCGCGGTGGCATGGGATTATTCCTCTTTGATGGTGGCCCGGTTTATCTCCGGCCTGCCACACGGTGCCTGGTATGGTGTCGCGGCATTGGTTGCGGCCTCAATGGTGCCAGAAAATCAGAAAGCACAATATATCGCCTATGTGATGCTTGGCCTCGGGGTGGCGAATGTTGCCGGGGTCCCTCTGGTCACGTGGGCCGGGCAGGCGCTTGGGTGGCGGATGTCGTTCACCTTCGTCTGTATTGGAATTGTGCTTACAGGGCTGATGGTGTCGGCTTTTATTCCCAAAATCCCACCGCAGAAAAGTGCATCCCCCCTTAAAGAATTAAGCGCGCTGCGCAGCCCGCAGGTTTTAATGGCGTTTGGGGTGGCCTCTGTGGGGTTCGCCGGCATGTTTGCGGTCTACAGCTTTATTACGCCAGTGCTTACCGAAGTGAGCGGCTTCGATCTCAAACAGGTTCCCTGGATACTTGTGCTATGGGGTTTAGGCATGGTCACCGGCAATATTGTGGGAGGGCGACTGGCTGACCGGGCTCTGATTCCATCGATCTATGGCATGATTATCTGGAATATCGTCTTCCTTGCGGTATTTGCCGTTGTCGCACAATGGAAAGTTTCGACTTTAATTACCATCTTTTTGCTTGGCAATGGCTTTGCCCTGGTTCCGGCGCTGCAGGCCCACATGATGAACATTGCCGGAGAAGCGCAAACCCTGGCGTCATCCTTAACACATAGCGCATTTAATATTTCAAATGCGCTGGGTGCCGCGTTCGGCGCGCTTGCGATTTCATGCGGAGGATCCTGGGTATCGACAGGGTGGGTCGGGGTTTGTTTTTCACTCATCGGCCTGGTTCTTATGTTTTTATCCGTCAGAGTGATGAATAAAAAATAAACGTGAATGACGTCTTTAATCATGATGACTAACTGCCGTGAATAATGAAATGCGAAGTTGTGCTGCGAGGTAATATTATGCGTGTTGCTGAAGTGATGAATAACCATCCAGGGGCTATATTAAGTGATGATGAGGTGGGTCCGGTGGCCCACCTCAAACCCGTGTCAGGTGAGATCGTTGTACGCCGATCTCAACACTTCGATAAATTCCTTCAGTCCTTGAGGCACCTGACGGTGTCCCGGATAATACAGATGCAAAGCGGGTTCCATCGGTGACCAGTCAGGCAGCACAATGTGCAGTTCACCCCTCTTAATAAATTCGGCGACCCGTTCTTCCAGGCAATACATAATACCAACATCTTTTAATGCCAGCTCGATACCGAGGGTGGTTTCGTTGACACAGACCTGCCCTGGTACTTCGATCGTCCTGTGGTCATCACCTTTTTCAAAATCCCAGCGATAAATGACCCCTTGCCCGGTTCTAATTTGGATGCAGTTATGCGATTTCAAATCTTCAGGTATCACCGGCGTCTGTTTACGGTAAAGATAGCGGGGCGAGGCGACCGCAACCCATCTGAGCTCTGGTCCTAATTTAACGGCAACGAAATCCTCGGGTACCGTGCCGCCAAAGCGAATCCCGGCATCAAAGCCCGCCGAGACGATATCGACCATTTTGTCATCGACCGCGACTTCAACTTCGACGTCTGGATAGCTCTGGACAAATTTTGGTAAAAGCCGCGACACGATTAACCTTGCGCCGTCAGCCAGCACGTTGATACGTAATCTGCCAACGGGCCGGTCACGCATCAGGTTGATTTCATCCAGTGCCTCACCAATTTCATTGAACCCAATCTCTAAGCGTCTGGCGAGATTAGCGCCCGCATCGGTTGGAGCGACCGTTCTGCTTGTTCGGTTGAGCAGACGCACGCCTAACCTGGCTTCCAGATTACGCACCGAATGGCTAAGCGCGGAGGTGGTGATGCCCAGCTCAACGGCGGCTTGGGTAAAACTTCGCAACCTCTCAACCGTTCTGAAGGCATTTAGATCAGCGAGGTCACTACGTGATAGTTTTGCTATAGGTCTTACAGGCATACGAAATTCTCATCAACCGTGAATATAGCTCATTGCAATATTGCATTTAATTCAACAATTATTGCCATAATTAAGTGTTATTTTTAGTTTAATTCAACAATCTTGTCTACGGCCGGTGTCACATCCGATTTGATTGATGAGAAGCTCTCAATGTTCATCACATAAGGAATGCTTTGCGTGTTTCATCTTTGGACTTTACTCCCGGCACTCTATATTGGGGTCAGGCTGGTTTACCCTCGTCAGATCTCGTGGTTATTGCGATGCCTGATATTTATCGCGCTTGCCATGGTTGCCGATTTTCATCTTCTCAGCAGGATGCTATTTGGCACGATGTTTTCACCGGAACTGCCGCAATCGGTGATGACGTTTTTAGGCTGGGGTTTCGGCTGTATCGTCATCCTGTTCGTTCTGCTTATTGTTCGTGATGTTTTGATGCTTGCTCGTTATCTGATAACGCGGCATCGATATGCGTCTTTGAAAGTCGATGGGGCGCTGGTCATTATCGCGGCGCTGCTTTCCGGCATTGGGGTGTACGAATCGTTAAAAGTGCCTGACGTTCGTGAAGTAAAGGTCGTTATTCCGGGGTTGTCGAAAGAGTATGACGGCTATCGCGTTGTCCAGCTTACCGATCTCCATGTTAGTCGTCTCCTGACAGGGGCGTGGTTGCGTCAGGTTGTTGAGAAAACAAATGCCTTAAATGCTGACCTGATATTGCTTACCGGAGATATGATTGACGGCACCGTAGCCAACAGAAAAAATGATGTCAGCTCGCTTGCTCTGCTGAACGCTCATGACGGTGTATATGCCGTTACCGGTAATCACGAATATTATTTTGATGCAGACGCATGGACCACTGAATTTACCCGTCTGGGTTTGCATTTTCTGAACAATCAACACCTCGTGCTTTCACGAAACGGTGCGCGATTAGTTATTGCGGGTATTACTGACGATGTGGCCGCCGAATATGGCAGTGCGCCGCCGGATTTATCTTCAGCCCTTTCAGGTACCGCCCCATCCGATAAAATCATACTGATGAGTCACCGTCCAGGACATGCCCGGGAAAGCGCCGACGCCGGGGTGTCATTGCAATTGTCAGGTCATACTCACGGGGGGATGATCTACGGCCTCGATAAGATAATTGCGCCCGCCAATAACGGTTACGTCTCCGGGCATTATCAGGTCAACGCGATGTCTTTATATGTGAGTAACGGAACCGGGCTCTGGAATGGCTTCCCGTTAAGACTAGGCAAACCAGCGGAAATAACATTGCTGACATTAGATTCAGAAGGATGAATTTAATTCAATAAGGCATCTGACTGACGTAAACAACGTTATGCCGGTCTTCGGTTATAGTTCGGATAGCCTTGAATAAACAAGGTTATCCGAAAAGTTGGGAAAATGAATATCGCCTGGAGGTGAAAAATGACGAATCCCGTGATCGCAAAAGGGCGTACGGCCGTGATAACTGGTGCAGCAAAAGGAATTGGCGCAGCGGCAGCAAAACGATTATCCCGGGAAGGGATGAACCTGTGTCTTTTCGATCGAGATGAGCAGGCTCTGCAGGCATTATCCAACACGCTGGAAACGGAAGTCCGTCTGGTCGCCGGGGATGTCAGACATCCCGAGGATATTCAAAAGCTGCTTAATATCACCCTGCGCGAATTCGCTGATATCGCCTTGTTGATGAATAATGCCGGAATTTCGCACCCTGTTGGACCGTGGGGCGATCCTGATGACTGGCGGATCCAGCTCGAAGGTAATCTGCTGTCTGTTATTAATGTTCAGCATATCTTCGTGCCGGCGATGTTATCGCTAAATAAGCGTAGCGCGATCGTGAATCTCGGCTCTAAACAAGGCATCACGACGCCGCCAGGCAACAATGCTTATAACGTTTCAAAAGCCGGCGTCAAAATTGTTACCGAGCAGCTTGCGCATGACTTATTAAAAGAGTGCGGAAACAGGATTTCGGCGCATTTGCTGGTGCCGGGCTACACCTGGACACCGATGAACTTCCCTGGGATGAACGAGAATACTGATATTCAGCCAACCGGCACGTGGACCTCTGAGCAAGTCATTGACTATTTTGTCGAACGTTTCTCTGACGGTGATTTTTATATTATCTGTCCGGATGCGGCAGTGACGCCGGAAATGGACGCGAAGCGCATTACCTGGGCCTATCAGGATATTATTCAAAACCGGCCCGCGTTGTCTCGCTGGCATCCCGACTGGAAAGCGGCGTTTGAAACCTTTATGAAGTCCTGAACCTCTCAGGCCGATGTCGTCAGCTTCGTGAAGGAAATGACCATCGTTGGCGCTAATTTCTAGCAGGTCAACTAAGCTGATGCCGTACACGCTTTTACCTACCCGAAAGCCGATGTACCTGGAAAGATGGAGTATATGTCATTGGGCATTCTGCCAGATTGCCGCCACCTTACAAGACAGTCTGGTCTGACACAGCGAACATTGCCGCGGGGTAACAGGGGTTTATGCTGATAGCACAGGTTTCAGATATTCATGCGTCACCGGACAATGAACACCTGCTTCGGTTTGACCGGGTGTTGACATGGCTTGCCCATGTGCGGCCGGATGCCCTGGTGCTAAGCGGCGACCTGACGGACGATCGCTGGCTGGAAGGCTATCAACAGATCGCGGCCCGTCTGGAGCAGCTAGATTATCCTTCGCTGATCCTGCCGGGCAACGCTGACGATCGTCAATTGATGCGCGCCACATGGGGTGAAAGTCGATGGACGCAGGATGCATCCACGAGGGCGTTACATGCTGTTCATCAGGCCGGGGCATTGCGCCTGATTGGACTCGATTCGACGGTCGAGGGGGAAGATTATGGCGATCTGAGCGAGCATGGCGCGTGGCTGGATAGCCAGCTCCATCACGCAGGCGACTCCCCGGTGCTGCTGTTTACCCATCATCACCTGTTCCCATCGGGCATCCCGACTCTGGACCCGTTGATGTGCAGGGGGCTAAGCGAGCTGGAGCACGTGATAAGAAACTCGCCAGCCAGGCTGCTGGCCATTTCTGCCGGGCACGTGCACCGACCGGTAGTGGGTACTTTTGCGGGTGTGCCGGCGTATATCTGCGGCTCCGTTTGTCCGGCAAATCCCGTATGGTTTGGAACCGTCAACGTGCCGCCGGTCAGCGATCCGCCGACGCTGATGCTTCACCGCTATATCGACAACGTGCTGACGAGCCATCACGTCGGCGTATAGCTGGCGCGTTTACCGTTGCAGCTGAAGCTTTATCTCATTGACCAGCAGCGGATTGAGCGTTGCGCTGGCCGCATTTTCCCGGGAGATCACGACGACCTCCAGCGACGGTAACGCCGGGAGTTTCTCCGAATGGATGATGTGCAAATGCTGCGGGACGCTGCAGCGCGTCAGTACCGCGACCGCCATTCCACTTTCGACAACGGCAATCTGACCAGCAACATAGGGACTGCTGTAGGCGATTCGGTACCCCGAAGGTAACTGTTCAAGCGCGGCCAGTACCTTTTTCCGCGCTTCGCTGCCATATTCATAAACGGCAACAGGCAAGGGGTGATCCTCCTTGATGAGCGTGCTTTTTATCCCCGTCCATACTAGCTGTTCGCTGAACAGCAGCTCGCCGCGCCCGGAGATATCCCGGGTGACAATCGCCACATCCAGCATCCCGGACTCGATTTTCGGAATGAGGGTCAGGGAAGGCTCGCAGAAAAGCGATATCTCAATCGCCGGATATTTTTCCCCGAAGGCCTTCAGCACCTGGGGCAGGTAGCGCACGGCGTAGTCATCGGGGATCCCGAGGCTGATTTTCCCCTGCACGTTCGACCCCGTCAGGCTCTGCATAGCTTCGGAGTAAACTCCCAGCAGGCGCTGGGCATGGAGCAACAACTCCTGACCTGCGGGCGTCAGGGTAAGCCGTCTGACCTCGCGATTGAACACCTTGCGGCCCAGCGTCTCCTCGATTTTTTTGATGTGCATACTGATTGCCGATTGAGAGCGGCACAGCGACGAGGTGGCTTCCGTCATCGAACCTGTGCGGGCCACGGTGATAAAGGTCTTTAGCCAGCTAATTTCCAGATGGGGTTCGGTCATATCACCTATCCGATTATCGAATGCTAATGCAGTGTATTATTCATTTTACGGGTAATCTTCTGCCGGGTAAATTCGCCTTACGGCTAATTGAGGTGAAATATGGGCAACGTCAGAGCTTATCTCGCCATCCAGGCATGTACGGTTTTGTTCGGTTTATCGGCGCTGATGGGGGAGCAAATCCAGAGTGATATTACGGCGGTAGTATTGGGAAGAGGGGCGTTCGCACTGCTTTTTCTCGGCGCGTTGCTGTGCCTGTTCGACAGGTCGCGCACATATATTCCCTGGCGCGACAGAAGCAAGCTGCTGCTGAATGGCGCATTGCTGGCTGGCCACTGGTTTTGCTTTTTTATGGGCGTTAAAGCCGGGGGCGTGGCGATCGGCACGCTCGGTTTTGCGACATTCCCCGCTTTTGTCATTATGATTGAGGCGGTGCTGTCGCATAAGAAACCGGCGCTTTTCGATATGTTATTGGTGACGATGATCGTTGCTGGCGTCTACATACTTGCGCCGATGCGGACTGAAAATGCCGGCAGCCTGACGGGGCTACTCTGGGCGCTAGGATCGGGGTTTATCCATGCGCTGGTGATTATATTTAATCGCTACCTGCGCATTCGGGCATCGGCAATACAGTCCTCCTGGTGGCAGTGCGCGGGCTGCGCGCTGGTGACGCTTCCCGGCGGGCTCGCGGGCCTGGTTCACAGCAGCGGCCACGATCTGGTTTTCATTGGTTTACTGGGCATTCTGTGTACTGGCCTGGCATACTGGATGCTGACCTGGGGCTTGCGCACGCTGCAGGCGAGTACCGTATCGATGATGATTGTGCTGGAGCCGGTGTATGCTGTGCTGCTGGCCTGGATTTTCTTGCATCAGCAACCCGGCGGGCAAACCCTGATGGGAGCGGTGTTAATTATTGGCGCGTCGGTATTATCCGTCTGGTTGCCGGCGCGTCGTCGCGGCTTAACGAATTAATTCTTCTGTAGAGTGAAATATGACAACTGAACCGTTTTATCCCATCGGTACGCCAGGGCAGCCCTGGTCCGAGACTGAAAAGCAGTTGTGGCGAGAGCGCCAGACCCGCGTCAGATACTATAAAAATGATGTCCTTGACGTTCTGCACTCGCTCAATGACCGCTACGATCTTGTTCAGTATGGCGAGCTACATTATGGCGATGACCACTATCCGTTAATGGCGGCCAGGTCTAAAGCGTGGGATCCCAGCCTGCCTGTGGCGCTGATTACCGGCGGTGTCCACGGTTACGAAACCAGCGGCGTTCTGGGCGCGCTGGAATTTTTATCCCATTATCAGAACGACTATTCCGACGCGGTTAATCTGCTGGTTATCCCCTGTGTCAGCCCCTGGGCGTACGAGCGTGTTGCCCGCTGGAACTACCATGCGGTGGATCCCAACCGGCAGTTTTTCCCGGAAGGTAAAGCGGAAGAGTCGTTAACGTTGATGGCATTTATCGCGCAGATACCAGAACGCATCCTGGTGCACGTCGATTTGCATGAAACGACGGACAGCGATGAAAGTGAGTTCAGCCCGGCGCTGGCCGCCAGAGATGGCCGACAGTACGAGCCAGAATGCGTGCCGGATGGTTATTATCTGGTCAGCGATACGCGCAACTCCAGGCTGGACTTCCAGAGCGCAATTATCTCCGCTGTGGAAGCGGTGACGCATATTGCCCCGGCAGACCAGAAAGGCAGCATGCTGGGTTATCCGGTGGTGACTCACGGGGTGGTTGAGTATGACAACGGCGCCTGGCATTTATGCGCCAGCATGACCAACGCGCCCTTTACCACGACCACGGAAGTCTATCCCGACAGCGCATCGACTACGCCGCAGGAGTGCACCCGGGCGCAGGTTGTCACGCTCCACCGGGCTATCGAATTCGCGATATCACAGTGAATGTACTGGCCGGGAGCCTGTCCAGGCTATCCCGGCTATCTATGTCCGCGACGTGTTTAAAATTCAGAAAGCATGAGATTGTTAAGGGTATTGCCTTAACCTATATTCTCATCGTGTACTTCACCTCACGGAATAAACAGAATGCTAAAGCGTCGAACCCTCAAAACCGCGCTTGCGGCTATGATCTCCCTCGCCGTGCTGGCCGCGCCGGTTTATGCAAACCCAGGCAACGGCAACGGCAACGGCAATGGGCACGGTAATAGTGGCAACAGCGGTAATCACGGCAATAATGGTAACAAGGGCAATAATGGTAACAATGCCAGTAACGGCCAGGAGAAGGGCAAGTCGAATGCCGATCACGGTAGCCGTAAAAACTATGGCAAACCGGACCACGTTGACTCCGATATCAGCTTCACCCGCGCGCGTTCGCTTGCGGTGAATTACGGCCTCGTCGGATATAAAACGCTGCCGCCGGGTATTGCAAAAAATCTGGTACGCGGTAAGCCGTTACCTCCGGGAATTGCCAAAAAAACCTTACCAGCGTCGATGATCAACGATTTGCCTTATTATCCGGGTTACGAATGGCGCGCCGTTGGCGATGACCTGGTGCTGATTGCGTTGAGCACCGCCATTGTGACCTCAATCATCAACGGTGTTTTCGATTAAACCAGCCGCATTACGATAAGCCCCGCGGTTGCGGGGCTTAGTTGTTGAGCACTATCACGCCATCTGAGATTACCGCTGCATTAAGGCAAAAACACCCCAGCCGAAATACTCCCTCGTCCAGCGGACATGACGCTCCGGCGCGGTCGTTAACGTCGTACGCACCTCCGGTGCAAAGTCATCTTCTGGATGTTGCTCCAGCCAGCGGCGCATCGTGAGCCATTTAGCTGCTTCGTATCGGTCCCAGCCCTCCTGATCTGCCAGCACCATCTCCACCAGGTCATAACCCTGCTCGTCAAACGTGGCGACAAGGTCGGGAAGGGGCAGGAAATCGGCCACGGTGCTGACGCCACAGGCTTTGGCGATCGCATTTGTCGCGGGGATCTGTCGCCAGTAAGGCTCGCCGATAAGCAGGATCCCGCCGGGCTTGAGGCTCTTTGACAGCAGTTCAATGGTCCCGGCGACGCCGTTAGCAATCCAGGTCGCGCCGATGCAGGCCGCCACATCACATTTCTCATCAGCAACGTAACCGGCGGCGTCGTGATGGATAAAATGCACCTGTCCGCTGACGCCAAGTTCCTCCGCGCGCTGCTTCGCCTGGGCGGTGAAGAGGGGGCTCAGGTCGATGCCGACGCCGTGAATACCATGATCGCGCGCCCAGGTGCAGAGCATCTCGCCCGAGCCGCTGCCGAGATCGAGAATGCGTGCATCCGGCGGTATGCGTAACACGCGGCCCAGCGTGGCGTACTTTTCTGGTGTGAACGGGTTATGGATCCGGTGTTCACTTTCGCTAACGGTAAAAATACGTGGGATATCCATTATCCTCTCCTTAACGGTTATCGGGCTGAGCGCGAACCTGGCTCAATCCGGTGGTATTGATGCGGTAGGGCTGACCATTCACGGACTTAATCAGCTTTTTGGTTCTGAGTTTTTTGAAGACAGCGAGCGTGCAGTCGGAGAGCAGCAGCCCTTCGCGGCTGTAGCATTCAACGGAAGTGACGCGGCCAGATACATCGCGGACGTGCGTAATACGTCCACCTTTGGCGAGTACGTGTAAGGTACGTTGTTCCTGACGGGATAAATTCATACTGGAAAACCTGTTTCATCATCATGTGCAAAACGTGCAAACACACAGCGGTGTCCGCATTCGATTTCAGCGCAGTGATAATCAGTCCGGCCTGAAAAGGTCGGGGGAGCTGATTATCAGATGATGACATTCTCCAGCATCAAAGCCTCGGGTTGAGTTGAAAGATATTTACGCGATGAATAGTAACACACAGTTTTTACCAGTGTATTCGGGAGGGGAAAAATGTGACCTGGTTCAACAACTGCGACATCATCAACCCCCGGCCCATACTGACTCTTGCGATATGGTCTTTGCCAACAAGTTGCTTTACCTCGTCGTGGGTGAACTTACCTTATAAGACCTGCGTGTACTGGTGGTTCTGACGCTTAAAAAATAGCGATAAACCGGGGGTTATCAGCCAACATGGCGGCTGACAGGCCGGTTTTTCTGACCTATACTTGCCTGCAAGGTGATGGCGTTCCACCTTTCCCAACCGCCCCGTTCGGGGCTGATGACGCCTGATATGACTCTTGATTTCCAGGAGGTATGTCAGGCCGTTGAAAATCCTTTCCGGCCTGTGTACTTCCCTTAAGCGGGGATACACCATTGATTAATGTATTTGGTCACCTAAACCCAGACAGCGATGCTATCTGCACTGCCACCGTGACGGCGGACTGGCTGAACCGCTGCGGTCGTCCGGCCCGGGCGTGGCGGCCCGGAGAGGCGAACCCTGAAACGCGCTTTATTTTTGACGCGGCCGGGCTGGCCCTGCCACCGCTCCTTGATATTCCCCTGATTGATGAACCGGTATGGCTGGTGGATTTTACCGAACCGGCGCAGGGGCCTGCAGACCTTCAGCAGAGCAATATCATCGGCGTTATCGACCATCACCGCCTGGGCGGGCTGGTCACGCAGCTGCCGCCGGAAGTGTGGGTTAAACCGGTTGGGAGCAGCGCAACGGTACTCTGGCTGCTGATGGATCCAGAGATGCGCCGCACGATACGCCCGGCGCACGCGATCCTGCTGCTTGGCGCGTTGCTCAGCGACACCGTCAATCTGCGCTCACCCACGACCACCGAAGATGACATCCGTATCGCCACTGAGCTTTGCGCCCTGGCGGGAGTAGCGCGTGAGTCGTTTGTTCACCAGCTGCTGGCTGCCAAAACCGATATCAGCGGACAGTCTGCCGGGCAGTTACTCAATAAGGACCTCAAGGCGTTTTCGCTCGCCGGTACCGATGTGCGGATTGCGCAACTGGAGGTGGGGTCACCCGAGCAGGTCGCTCCTTTACTGGCAGAGCTGCAAAGCGCGATGGCGCAGATGGCGGTAACCACCGGCGCCGGGCTGATCGTCCTGATGGTGACCGATATCCGTGAATGCAGCTCCACACTCTATTTTGCCGGGCCGGAGGGAAACAACGTGGGTTCATGTGACCAACCGGGCATGGTCAGCCGGAAGAAGCAGCTGCTGCCGTGGCTTGACCACTTCCTCAGCCAACGCCGGAGTCAGTGAGTAGCCTATGTGGTGCGGACTGCTGGAGCGTTCATTTAACCCGCTTCCCCGTGTGGTCCACCACGGCTTCGCCATCCTCTTTGGCAAACGCGCCTTGCTGGCCTTCGGGAAGAATATCCAGCACCCTTTCCGAGGGACGGCAAAGGCGGGTGCCAAGGGGAGTGACAACCACAGGGCGATTCATCAGTATCGGGTGCTGAAGCATAAAATCGATCAGCTGCGCTTCGGAAAACGTATCTTCATCAAGTCCCAGCTGTTCATAAGGCTCGACATTCTTACGCAGCAGCTCCCGTGCGGTGATACCCATATCGGCAATCAGCGTAACCAACTCGTTGCGTGTCGGCGGCGTTTCAAGGTACAGGATCACTTCCGGCTCCACGCCGCTGTTGCGGATTAATGCCAACGTGTTACGCGAGGTACCGCAGGCCGGGTTGTGATAGATAATAATGTTGCTCATTTCAGTATCTCACGACAAAGTGACAGAGAGCCGCCAGGCCAGCGCGGCCAGGGTAACAAACAGCACCGGCAGGGTCATGATGATGCCGGTGCGGAAGTAATATCCCCAGGTGATAGTCATATTTTTCTGTGCCAGCACATGCAGCCACAGCAGGGTGGCCAGGCTGCCAATCGGGGTAATTTTCGGGCCTAAATCGCAGCCGACGATATTGGCAAAAATCATCGCGTCTTTGATGACCCCCGTCGCCGTGCTGCCGTCAATCGACAGTGCGCCAATCAGAACCGTCGGCATATTGTTCATCACCGACGACATCAGCGCGGTGAGAAAACCGGTGCCAAACGTTGCGGCCCATAACCCCTTGTCGGCCAGATGGTTCAGCACCCAGGACAGATGCTCCGTCAGCCCGGCATTGCGAAGTCCATACACCACCAGGTACATGCCCAGCGAGAAAACCACGATCTGCCAGGGCGCACCGCGCAGGACTTTCCCGGTATTAATAACATGGCCTTTCTTCGCCACCGCCATAAGCACCGCCGCGCCGGTGGCGGCTATCGCGCTGACGGGGATCCCCAGCGGTTCCAGAATAAAGAAGCCCACCAACAGGAATAACAGGACTACCCAGCCCGCCCTGAACGTTGCCGGATCCTTGATCGCACTGGCCGGCGTTTTCAGCAGCGTAACGTCATACGTTGCAGGGATATCCTTGCGAAAGAACAGATGCAGCATGATCAGCGTGGCGGCAATGGCGGCCAGGTTCACCGGGACCATCACGGAGGCATACCGGGTGAAGCCCAGATTGAAGAAATCTGCCGAGACGATATTCACGAGGTTAGAGACAATCAGTGGCAAACTGGCGGTGTCTGCGATAAAGCCCGCCGCGATAACAAAGGCCAGCGTGGTCCCGGTGCTGAATCCCAGCGCGAGCAGCATGGCGATGACAATCGGCGTCAGGATCAACGCCGCACCGTCATTGGCAAACAGCGCAGCAACGGCAGCACCGAGCAGCACTATCCAGGTAAACAACAGCCGGCCTCGTCCGTTTCCCCAGCGGGCGACGTGCAGCGCGGCCCATTCGAAGAAACCGGACTCATCAAGCAGCAGGCTGATAATGATCACCGCGATAAATGCCGCCGTCGCGTTCCAGACGATATTCCAGACGACGGGGATATCCCCAACCTGGATGACCCCGGTGGCCAACGCCAGCGCGGCTCCAATACTTGCACTCCAGCCGATACTGAGGCCTCTGGGCTGCCAGATAACCAGCACCAGAGTCAGTAAAAAGAGGCTTGCGGCCAAAAACATGTCGGGCTCCAGTATATATGATTATGTGTATGTGATTAACCTGCTTAGCAGGAGCTACAGGCCGATGTTGCCAACCGCTCGCGCACATCTTCCCGCAGGCATTGCCAGGCGGTTGCGATCACCTCCGCGGCCCATGCCGGCATATGGGGGGACAGGCGATAGTGGATCCATTTACCTTCCCGACGGTCGAGCACCAGCCCGGACTCACGAAGAATCGCCATGTGTCGCGATATTTTGGGTTGTGACTCGGCAGTGACCGCGCAGATGTCGCAGACACAAAGCTCTCCGGATTCCCGGAGAAGCATGATAATAGCCAGACGTGTTTCATCGGCCAGAATTTTGAAAAGCTGAACAGGTTGTAGCATTTCTCACTCCGCTCCCTTTAGTATTCACATATGGTAAATCATATATGATGAGTTTGAAATCACCTTTTGGTTGAAAGGGTAGGGTGAATATCGGGCAGGCTGCTACAGCGAGCGAAAGGACACGCACGAGGCGTTTTTACGCCCCTTTGGCGCAATGTCGCCTGGCGGGCTCGCGATGGGCGGTGAATTCACAGTGGGGCGAGGTTTACCGGTCCAGCTCAACAAGAGCCAGCTCTGCGACGTGGCATTGAATTGAAATGGGGGCGTTAATATCGAGTGACCATGTTGCAGAAAGCCCACACCACGCGATTATCCACATCAGCAGTCGTTCTCTGTCTAACTCCGCCATCTCGCTGACGATCTCCAGCCGCTGTTTAAATATGTCGGGCACCACGGCCGTTCGCGGAAGCGGATTGCTCAGGTCAGGGTTGGTGAAAATGTTGGCGTAATCAAATCCGCGCTCACCTTTAATCCCTTTTGGATCAATCGCCAGCCAGCCCGACGGGCCAAAATCGAGAGCATTTTCATGATGTAAATCACCATGTAAAACGACTTCATCCTGCGAGGTTGCTAGCAACGCGTCCGCGATGTCGGCACTTCGGGTCAGGATTCCACCGTGTGTTCGCGCCGCTGGTTTGAGCGGGCGAAACCAGTCATGAAGAGACTCAAGCTGTGGTAACGGTTTCTTGCGGGGGCGATGTAGCTGATTGGCGGTCCGACACATTATGCGGCAGGCTTCGGCGTCGTGGCCGTCTCTGGACATCATGGACAGCGAGGCGGAACCCGTTGCGCGTTGCAAAAGAATCGCGCCCTTTTCATGATGAATAACCCGGGCTGCGCCATTCCCTTCCCACCACGCCATCAGCGCACAGCCGAGCCGTTCAGACTCATCGTGGGTGATTTTGAGCATGGCCTTCAAGCCATCAGCAGCCATTTTTACCGGGAGAAGCTGGGATGTATGCGTGGCAAGCGGCGGGCCATCCGGGATGAGCTTCCAGCGCTCCAGCCAGTATGCGAGCTCACCGTTATTCGTTATTGCTTCCTGGATGGTCATAAAATATCCCTGTCGTCTCTAAAAACGTATTGTGGCCGGGGAAGGTGGCTCTCTAGTAATGCACAAGCCCGCCATCTACGGCGTACTGGCTGCCGGTTACGTAGGATGCATCATCAGAAAGCAGAAAGAGTGCAACAGCAGCGGCTTCTTCAGCTGTTCCTGCCCTGCCAAGAGGGACCTGGCTGACAACAAAATCCTCAAACTGCTGGCGTGATTCTTCCGGCATAAAATGTCTGAAGTTCGTTTCAATCGGGCCGGGGACCAGGGTATTGGCTCGAATACCGCGTACGGCCAGCGCTGCGGCCCAGCTTTTAACCATTGCGACAACGGCGCCTTTAGTTGCTGCATAGAGGCCTGTCATTGCGGCACCTTCATAAACCGAAGAAGATGAGGTTACAAGAACAGATGCTCCTGAATTGAGTGAGCCGGAGAGCGCGGCCAGCTGCAGCATGGGACCACGGACGTTAGTATTCATCATGTTGTTGAAAGCATCAGCCGTCACCGATTCCGGAGAACCGACCTCCGCAAAGCCGGCATTAAGCCATAGCCCGTCAAGCGAGCCCCAACGGCTGATCTCTGTTTGCAGCTTATTGATATCCGCTTCGCTGGCAGCATCACTTTTGAGGATAAGTGATGTCTCAGGTAGCAGGCTGCGGGCATGTTCAAGCCGTTCTTCATTTAGCCCAGTGATGGCCACATGACCGCCCTCACTGACAATACGCTGCGCACCTGCGAATCCCATGCCGCTGGTACCGCCCGTGATAAGTATGCGTTTACCCTGAAATCTGCTCATGATTACCCCGTCGGTGTCTTTCGAATCATCACTTACCTTACGAAGATAGCTATCGGTCGTCATCTGTTTCATCACGCAACAGTGCCATTACTGTTTTCTATGTCTGAGTCTGGCATTTAACTGACCGCTGTGAAGATCTGCTTTGAGCGAGGAATGGAAGTTGGATTGCCATATGTAGTCTAGATGTAAATAATATGGTTATGCGGGAAACTTTTAAAGCCCCAATGCTAAAACAACATATCTATAATTTAGTCTGACAATCCATGATATCAGTTTAAATATTGAAGTTGAGAATGACCGTTTCTTTGCCCGCGTTACTGAATGAAAATGGGAAAAGGCTTTTTCCCTCAATATGGCGGAGTAAATCCCTTTTTAAACGTCTTAACGATATTTCCTTAGAAATCCGTCCGGTAAGGTAAAAATCAAGCGATTCTTTACGACAAATTGCTCGAGCCATGCCTTCGATGCCAGATTCATGCAACATTTCTGCGCGCTCACGACTAATTCCATTAATGAAGAAGACTATATCATCGATTATTGCTGTCAGCATTTTGATTGCGGCGACACTATTTCCTACAGAAGCGTGTTTCCAGATAGGTTCATGGTGTGCAACTCTATTTCTCAACTCTTTGATAGGTAATAATTTATTATGAACACCTCCATGTCGGCGCTCTGATGGCAATAAATTTGGAAAAACCATCGGTTCTAAATGTGGCCATAATCGATCAGATGTATTGAGATCATGATAGTTTTTCTCAAACATGCCAACCCAAAAGCCAAGCATCAGTTCTGCAACAATTGCATCTGCATGCTGAGGCTTATGACCACTGCTCAACTTTTCTTTTGCTTGTTTCAGCATGCTTTCATGCCGTGATGTCCATACCTTTTTGTTCTGACGGCTTCCGCTGCTTATGCCTTTTCGATAGAAATTATTTGACAAATGAGGGTATTGAGTCATGAAGGAGTTAAAATAATCATGTCCAGCCAGCTTCGTTAAAGGATCAAACCAAGCAGGGTTGTTAAAGTGGGAAGAGGCTGCATTATGAATGCCGTTTCTCAAGGTTACCTCAAGGCATTGCAAGAGGGGAAAAAGTGCAGCGCCTACGCGTTTGTTCCAGACATAGGCTCCGATGCACTCTCCAAGAGTGGCATTGTTTGTTAGAGCAACGTACGATTTAAGTCGAGCCTTAGATATGTAGGCTTCAATTGCGAGATTGTTGTGTAGTTGCGAAGTCCCCCCTCTACTGGTACAGTTTACCGTAATGAACGCGTATGTTATTCCCTGTACTTACATAATACATATGCAGAATGCGGTCAGATACATGAATTTAGTAGTGTGTTTGCCCGACAACAAAAGCGCCTTTTGGCGCTTTTGTTGTTTCTATAGCCAGCATCTTCACCAGAAGTTGTTGCATCGGTTGAATGTCTGCTCCTGGCACGGAGCGGACGATCTAACTCAGCTAAAGGTCCGCCATGCACGAAGAACGGACCTTCACATTCAGTTTGAATGAACATGGATTGCTGATTAACTGCCTCTGTTACCTTCCCTAAGAGATTCTGAATAATTCTGGTGCAGCATTGCCACCAGAGGCATCAGATGATTTTCTGTCAGGGGGGCCAGTAACAGAGATTTCGAACCGTCAGTGGGATACCAGATAACTTCTTCTATCTCCGCCGCTGGCTGAATATCGCTGGCAGTCAGGACGCTGTGATAAATTTCAGCAATAACGACGCGTCCTGGCTCGTTTATCGCCTTGTCCGTGAAACGCCCAACGTAGCTAAAGTCCTGGCCCATCAGGTTAAGATTCAGCTCCTCTTGCAGCTCTCTCGTTAGGGCTGCGACGGGGGATTCATTCGGTTCCATTTTACCGCCTGGCTGAATAAAGTGGGTCGTGCCACGCTTCCTGACCAGCAGACAACGCCCGGATTCGTCAGTAAGAATGGCAGCTGCAATGCAAATATCTTGATTGTTGCTCATGGTTCTCTCTTTAGGGTAACTGGGTGAGTAAAATCGCGCGGCGTTGCATCTAAAATGGAGCGAAAAGCAGCAGTAAATGCGGCTGGACATGAGAAACCCAGCTGGTAAGCAACCTGTTTAATTGGGATGCCATTCGCCAGAAGATCTAACGAGGCACAAATTCTGGCTCTCTGCTTCCAGGCTCTGTAACTAAAGCCAGTATCTTTAATAAATAATCGTGAAAATGTACGTTCAGACACAGCCGCGATATAAGCAAGCTCACTCAGCGATGCGTCCCAGCGCTGATTAACCAGTAACTCTCTTGCGGCACTGAATAATCTCTCATCATGCGGCATTGGAAGCTCTGTCGTTAAGGGGGGAGCCTCGCTGAGAATTTCCAGAAGCAACAGCGCCATTTTCCGTTGACTCGGTCTGTTGTAGTCCTCACTGAATAGCCCGGCTATCAGCTCTTTCACCAGTGCCGTAGCTGTAATCACATGCACCTGATTACTCTTCATAAAGTTCGAGCATTCTTCGATGAGGCTGCTGCTGAAATAGATGGTCCGTAGGTCGGTTTGTGAAAGCAGGTGATAGCTATGGATTTGAAGAGGCGGTAGCCATAATGCACGCTGAGGAGGTATTACCCAGCGGTCATTCTCTGTTTCAACCAGCATAACACCTCTGGTGGCAAACAGTAGCTGTCCCTCAACATGATGATGTGGAGGATCCGCCTCTCCACGTTGATAGCTTATCGCTGTGCTTGACCAACCTGTTGCTGCATCATGTCTTGGCGCCTTATCTATACTACCTGGCATTTCAGATTTAGCCCCTGCAATTATGATCGAAGTTGGAATCACCCGCAGTATAGCCTTAATGGATGAATGAGTGATTTTTAATTCAAATTATCATAGAGATTACAGGAACATATCCTAATGCGAGTCCACTTTATCGTACATGAAAGTTTCGAAGCTCCAGGGGCTTATGAAACATGGGCAAGAAAGCAAGGTCATGATGTGACGTACTCACGTGTGTACGCAGGTGAGGTGCTGCCAGCAGACGCCGAGGGCATCGATTTCCTTATCGTCATGGGCGGTCCGCAAGATCCAGTGACTACCCTGAAAGCATGCCCGCACTTTGATTCCAAAGGTGAACAGGCGTTGATTGTTGCTGCAATTCAAACGGGTAAGGCCGTGATCGGTATCTGCCTCGGCTCACAGCTCATCGGTGAAGCGTTGGGTGCGCCATTCGCTCACAGCCCTGAAAAAGAGATTGGTAAATTCCCGATCACACTGACTGAAGACGGCAGCAAGGATGCGATGTTCTCTCATTTTACGAAAACGCTTGAAGTCGGTCACTGGCATAACGACATGCCCGGTCTGACACCGGAAGCAAAAATTATCGCTTATAGCGAAGGTTGTCCGCGCCAGATCGTTTCATACTCAGAGCGTGTCTTTGGTTTTCAGTGCCACATGGAGCTTACATTGGACGTTGTTGAACTGCTGATCGCCAATTCTGAACAAGAGCTGAGCGGTGCCGCAAAATACCGTTTCGTTAATACTCCTGAAGAACTCCGGGCGCATGATTACAATGAAATGAATCAGGTGCTTTTTGGATTCCTGGATAAGCTGGAAGCACATTACAAAGCAGTTCAAGAATGACGTTATGCCCGGTGATGCGAATTACCGGGCATAATGGGCTATCTCAAGTACTCTCTGCTTAAGCCTGAGAATCGCTATCCGTTGAACGTGTCAGTGTTTCCCATTGCTCAATTTCTTTCTCTAACGCCGCGAGTTTTTGCCGCACTAAACTCAATGCATCGCTGCCTAACAATAAATGTGTGGGTGGGTTGTGGCTCTCAATGATCGCCAGCATGGCGCGGGCGGCCTTCACGGGATCGCCCAACTGCTTGCCGCTTTTTTCCATCCGCGCCTGCCGAATGGGTTCGAACAGGGCATCGTAGTCCGGGATGCTGCGAGCGCTGCGTACCATTGAGCGCCCGGCCCAGTCGGTGCGAAACGAGCCGGGCGCCACGGCGGTCACGTGGATATTGAACGGGGCCAGCTCTTTGCTTAACGTTTCCGATATGCCTTCCAGCGCAAATTTGCTGCCGCAGTAGTAGCTGATGCCGGGCAGGGTAATAAAACTGCCCATCGAGGTGATATTAATAATATGGCCGCGACGGCGCTGGCGCATGCCCGGTAATACGGCTTTGATCATTGCGACTGCGCCAAACACATTCACTTCAAACTGCTGGCGCATCTCTGCGAGCGTGGATTCTTCCATGATGCCTTCATGGCCGTAACCGGCATTGTTCACCAGCACATCAACCGGACCGATGGTCGACTCAACTTCAGCGACCACCTCCGCAATTCGCTCAGCATCCGTAACATCCAGTAAGCGGCCAAAAGCCCGATGCGCATCGAGCGCTTCGAAAGCCTGCTTTGCGTTGTGGTTACGCACGGTCCCGATGACCTGATGTCCCGCGGCGAGTGCTTCCTGCGCCAGCGCCTGGCCAAAGCCGCTGCTGACACCGGTGATTAAAATCGTTTTGACAGATGGCATAAAAAGAACTCCCATGAACAGTGAAGGTTGCATGGTATTCTCTATATTGCCGTATTTTGAGGCCAAATCTTCTCTTTTTATTGCCTGATTTTATGAGGTGCTGTGATGTCCGGGATGATGACCTTGATGAAAGCACTGGCCGTGCAGGAGGGGTACAACCTGACGGCGTTGCCTGATGTGCGGATCTTGCGCGCCGACCGGCCGCTTGCCAGAACCCCCGTGCTGTACGATCCGGGGATCGTGATTGTCTGCCAGGGCAGCAAACGCGGCTATTTCGGCCAGCAGACCTATCTATATGATGAGCAGCACTACCTGGCGGTTTCGGTACCGGTGCCGTTTGTGATGGAAACCGACGCTTCGGCGGAACACCCGTTGCTGGCGATCTATATGCATCTGAATTTTCAGCTTGCCGCTGAACTGATGTTGCAAATTGAGCAGCATGGCGCCCCGCAGCCTCCTGCTGTGCCGCAAAGCATGATGTCGAGCCCGATGGACGACGCGGTAAAAACGGCGGTGCTGCGCTTGCTTGAAGTTCTGAACAACCCGCTTGAGGCAGCGATCCTCGGTCCTGCGCGGGTGCGCGAACTCTATTTCCGCGTCCTGACGGGCGAGCAGGGCAATGCGATGCGTGCCGCGCTGGCCTTGCAGGGGCAGTTCGGCAAAATCGGTAAAGTGCTACAGCACATCCATGCCCTCTACGCTGAGCCGTTAACGTTGACGCAGCTGGCGATGGAAGCCGGCATGAGTGTGCCGACGTTCCATAGCCATTTCAAAGCGATAACCCGGATGCCGCCGATGCAGTATGTGAAGTCGGTCCGCCTGCACCAGGCGCGGATGCTGATGGTGCGCCAGCAGATCACCGCCAGCGCCGCCAGTTACGCCGTCGGTTATGAAAGCCCGTCTCAATTTAATCGCGAGTTTAAACGCTTATTTGGCCTGCCGCCGGCGGAGGAGATAAAACGCATGCAGCGTCATTTCGCCGTTCCGCCAGCCCAGCAAGCGTCGGTATTTATTTCATCGCATTAAGCGCCGGGCCCATCAGGCTATAAGGCTGATCAGCCATGAATCAGAGGGCAAATACCGTTTCGATCTCAATCTTGAGGTCGGGTGAAAAGAGGCGGCTGATTTCCACCAGCGAACTGGCAGGCAAGTGATCGCCGTAATGTCGGTAGAGCACCTCGCGCAGCGCGTTGATCTCTTCAAAAGAGGTAATGAAAATGGTCACTTTAATCAGGGACGAGAAATCAGCTCCCTCGGCGCTGACGATTTTCCGAATCTGACTGAATATTTCCTCTGCCTGTTCAGCGATACCTGATTGCTGTGCGGGCGTGCCAAATGCGGTTAGCCCTGAAATATACAGCGTGTCGCCATGTCTCACTGAGTGAATGTAGGGGGCTTTTACCTCACCTAATTCAGGATAATTTTTGCGAATCACCTTATTCATTATGGGTTCCTTAATGGGGCTGAACAGAAATCAATCCTCGAATACATTGCAGGTCTGGTGATGAGTGAAAGGGGTTGGCGCTTTAGCTTTGCTTGTTTTGGTACAGATCCCAGCGGTTGCCAAAGATGTCTTCAAATACAACCACCGTGCCGTACTCCTCTTCGCGTGGCTCCTCGCAAAACGTAACCCCTTTTGCTTTCATGGCGTTGTAGTCGCGCCAGAAATCATCGGTTTGCAGGAACAGAAATACCCGTCCGCCGCACTGATTGCCGATGAAGCTTTCCTGCCTGTCGTTGGAGGCGCGGGCCAAAAGCAGGTTGCAATCGCTTTGCGGATTCGGGGTCACCACCACCCAGCGCTTCCCTGGTTGCGGCGTATCCTCAACGAGGGTAAAGCCCAGCTTGTTGGTGTAATACTCAATGGCGCGATCGTAGTCATCAACCACGACGGCCACATACCCCATGCATCGCTTCTGCGTTCTCATTTCCTGCTCCGTGAAGTGGTCAACATAAATGTCTGGAAGATCCTTTTTAGCATAAACAAAACGGTTTCACCGCCTGGAATGGTTTACAGAATCGACGTCCATTTTTGGGATGTGGGAGAGTGCGGGCAGGGCGGCGGGTCTGCACTGGGCGAGAAGCGGAACTTGTCATGGTTATTACTCTGTCATGGCCTTGAAGTTCAAACGCATCGCTACGCGCCGTGCCGGATTGAAACCCATTTTAACTTCCTTTGCTTTCTGGATCATCAGGTGCGGCGGACACGATTGTCCTTCCACAATCTCAAAACCTAACGCTGCGTAAAATTTGGCATTAAAGGCGGCCATATTATCTGTCGTGAGTGTGGCGCCGGCCAGGCCGCGTTGCTGCCCATGAACCAGGATCGCTTGCATTAATAATCTGCCTGTTCCGCGACGCTGCCAGTCAGGATGCACATCAATTTCAGCAATGTGCATCCATATGTTTTCATAATTACCAGCAACGAACCCTACAGGGGTTAAATCAGCCGCAAAGGCTGCAAGCAGCAGGCCATCTCGGCTGAAATCATGAAATTCCTTTAGGCTATTTGCGACAGCCTGACCCGTTACCGCACCTGCTTCACGAAGTGTTTCAAACGCCGCTAATTCAATGGCGCGGAGTGAAGAAAAATGTTCAGGCTTCGCAGCACTTATCGTCATGTCCAAAAATCCGTTCTCCATTTTTCTTTTTTAGTTTCAATACTGCTATGCGCGAGGAGCAAACACTCGCTGTTCAAACGACTCCTCGCTGCAGGTTTCTTTTATCAGAATTGATACGCAACGGTCACTGAAACATTACGCGGCTCACCGTAGACATAGCCACTCATATAGGTGTAGTACGTCCGGTCAAACAGGTTATTCACGTTAGCCTGTACCGAGACCTGTTTATTAACCTGATATTGGGCAAACAGGCTAGCCAGTGGATAACTGCCCTGGTAAACCCGCTGGGTGCTGCCATCGGGGGCGGTAACATCCTCAAACACACGGTTTCGCCAGTTGATTCCCCCGCCAATGGTCAGCGCCTGGAGCATCGGCAGGCGATAACGGGTAAACAATTTCAGGTCGGTCTGAGGCTGATCCGGGTTATAGCGACCCTCCGAATCACGTGCGACATAGCGGGTCGCGCCAAAGGTCATTTGCAGGTTATCGGTGAGTGCACCGTTCAGCTCAAACTCGGCTCCTTTGCTGCGGGCCCCTTTGGTTGGCGCGTAAGCCTGCTCGCTGCTGTTATTGACAAAACTGCCATCAACGGCCTGACCAACATTATTTTGTTCTATGCGGAAGACCGCCACGGTTGCGGTGAGGCGGCCGTCAAACCAGGCCGATTTCAGACCAGTTTCATAGCTTTTCCCCGTGACAGGGGCCAGATATTTTCCACTGCTGTCGCGATAGGTCTGCGGTTGGAAGATAGAGGTGTAGCTGGCATAAGCAGACCAGGTGTCATTGATGTCATACACCGCGCCAGCGTAGGGAGTGATGTTGTTTTTTTCCATATTGCCGCTCGTCCCATCGGTGCTGTACCTGGTATAACGCGCACCGACAATGAGCGACAGCGGGTCGCTCAGGGAGAAACGCACCGCGGTGTAGGCCGATTTCTGGCGCACTACGTCATCCGCGTTCTGATACCAGTCACCCCATGTTGGTTCGGCAATATTGCCATTCCAGTGATTGTTGAAGATGCCGATATCGCTGGTGGCAATATCACCGGCATCTTCATCCGTGATGCCGTTGCTACTGTTGGTCACATTATGCTGGCGGCTGTAGCTCATACCCGCCATCAACTGATGCTCACGCCCGAACAGCTCAAACGGACCGCTGGCGTAACCATCCACGGAGGTCAGTTCACGCTTGCCCCGGTCCATGCTGCCAAAACCATCGGCACCTTCGCCGGTGTCCTGATCCGGGTATGACAAATAGCCCACATAAAGTAGCTTATCGCTGAAGGTGTTTTCAGCATGGGTACCGTTCAGGCGGAACGTCCAGCCGTTATCAAAGTTATGTGTCAGGTCGGCATACACTTTGCGCGCGGTTGTATGATAGTAGGTCCAGTCGGCGGCTGAATTCAGGCTGCGCGAGTAATGGGTCAGGGCGCCATTGCTGTAGAACACCGGGTTGCCACCCCAGGTGGGATCGTTGGTATCGGCATCCTGATAATCGTAGCCAAGCGATAACGTGGTGTTATCGGTAATATCCGCATCCACCACGCCATAGAAGAATTTGGTGTTTTTACTATACCGATCCAGCCAGCTGTCCTGATTCTGGTAACCGGCAATGACGCGGCCGCGCACCGATCCTGATGCATTTAATGGGGTGGACACATCGGCGACATAACGCTGTTTATTCCAGCTGCCGTAACTGGCGCTGAATGAACTGGTAAACGCTTTGCTGTCAGCATGCTTACGCACCATATTGACGGAGGCTGCCGGGCTACCCGCTCCGGTCATCAGGCCCGTGGCGCCACGAACCACCTCGATACGGTCATAAATTGCCGTGTCTGAAGCCGCATCGCCATAGTTCCAGGCATCACCCACCGTGGTAGGAATACCGTCAAAGGTAAAGTTGCTCAGTTGAAATCCACGCGAGAAGTAGTAGGTTCGCTCACTGTCAATCGCATTACTGGTGATGCCCGTGGTGTTATTGAGAACGTCATTGACCGTCTGCAGTTGCTGATCCTGCATACGTTGCTGAGTGATCACGCTGACGGACTGCGGAACATCGCGCGGTGTCAGCAGTAGTTTTGTCCCTGCACGTGTGGTTTTCACCTGGTAATCGGTCTTGTCCTGAGCTGCCGTGGCGTCGCTATCAGCATTGGCATTCACGACCATGACTTCCGGCGTTTGCGTTTCCTCTGCCGCCAGGGCCGGGTTGAGGAAGGCGTGTATCGCCATGGTCAGAAATGAGATGGTGAAGGTTTTACGCAGGCGTGGCTCGGCCGAACCCGCACAGATTTCTCTGCGATCCAAAAACATAGTATTTCCCGCCAAAAAGAGTGTTGTTGTGTCAATTCTTATTTTTAAGTGCAGCGCTACGCGTTCTCGTCTGGCCAACCCAATGAACGCATCAGCGCAGAGCGGTTTCGTAGCGGCGCGATTTCTCACGCAAGTTTTGCGGGGGGATGTCACAGCGACGGCATGTGCCCAAATATTTTTGTATTACGCACGATGCTGCGGCATTTAATGCTAAGAACCGCACTTGTTGAGAAAGCCAATGATAATCATTTGCTTTAAAAAAACTAAAAATGTCTCATTTAATTGTGTAACCAGTTATGTAAATTACTGTAAATCAATATATAGCAGTGAAATCGACACGTTGGTTGTCGATGTTCAGACTTTTATCGCCGTGAATTCATTGCCAAATTTGGCCGTTTTCAGCTTAAAAAACGTGTTTATGCTGTGAATTGGCAGGGCACAGGAATCTGTGGTTTTCCGCACATTTGCGTCATTTTGGTTAATGCGTATTATTCTCATTCTCTCTTCGGTCCTCCGGTTAAGGCAGCCACCTACCGGGATCCCTTTTTCCATCGATGGAGTTAAGAATGAAATTGTTTTTCAGCCCGCGTCAGGTTCCCCTTGCCGCTGCGATCATCGCCGCCATTAGCCTGACGGCTTGCCAGGCACCGGCCAAAAAAGCAGAAGTGCCTGCCGGCGTAGTGAAGCCAGTCAATACGCAGTTGACTCAGCGTGTACTGGGGGATGGCCTGTATGAACTGGCTTATTCTCCTGCGGAGAAGGCGTTGTATGTCGCCAGTGCTCAGGGCTTTAAAAACGTCAATGGCGGTATGATTTACCGCCTCGACCCCGTGACTCTGGAGACTCAGGCTGAAACCCACACCGATCTGAAAAACTTTGGTATGGCGATGACAGACGACGGTCGCGTCTTCTACACCACCAATTCGCTGGACGGCGGCGTGTCGCAAGTTGATGCGCAGAGCGGCAAGGTGCAGAAACGCCTGATGCTGGGCGGCAAGAAAGACAAAGATGGCGATGTGCCAGGTGCACGTGAAATGCTGTTGCAGGGAGACGAATTATTCGTGGGTCGCGTAGCCGATCCTGGATTTATCTCGGTGGTGGATACCAAAACGTTCACCTTGAAAACGACCATCAAGAATGCCGGTAAATGGGTAACGGGCTTGATTTACTCCCCGGTAACCGAACGCGTTTATGCCGCTAATGGTGCGGGTGAAATTTTGGTCATTAACCCACGGACCTACAAAATTGAACGGCGCTGGACGGCAGGTGATGGAAAGGAATATCTGTTCCTGAATATGGCGGAAGATCCGTCTACAGGTCGCCTGTTCGTCACCGACGACTCTAAAGGCAAGGCCACTCTGGTCTTCGACGAACACACTGGCAAAGTAATCAAACGTCTTCCGGGCGATGCGCTGGGTATTAAGTTCAACAGTAAACGTAATGAGATCTATATATCTCAGCGCGAGTCGAAGAAAGTGCTGCAGCTTGATGCTACCACTTATGCCGTGAAAAACAGCTGGTCCTTCGACACCAATCCGAACAGCCTGCTGGTCTCGGCGGATGGTCAAACGCTGTATGTCTCGCTGAAGCAGGCATTTAATGAAGATAGCTCCACACAGGGCAAAGATAGCGTGGCGCGCATTGCACTTAAGTAAGCGCTGCTGAGCGTAGCAGCGCATTGAATTGCGCTGCTTGCGCTAAAACTGCGGTCGTACCCCTGGTTTTACCTCAGGGGTCGTTGATTCAGTCGACATTACCAGTTTTCCAGCACTCGCCGGCGAACGTCTTCGGGATAACCTTGCTCAAATGACGCATGCAGATGTCGGGTGGCCTGGAGTGTATCGAACACCACTTTGGCCCCTTTACCTGCGACATACTCTTGTTCTTCATAGCACTGTGGCAGACGAATGACGCGTTGATCATCGAACACCACGCGGCGCCCAACCGGGTGGACGCGGGTTGAGAGCGCCCATACCACTTCCCGGAGGTTGGTGGGGTCGAAATCATCGTCCACCACGTAGACTTTTGGAATAAAGACCATCGCGTCGGTACGGAACAGCACGTCGCCGATACGCTGGGACAGTTCGTGACTGGTGACCCCAGGCAAGCGTTCATGCCAGTCCTGCGGTACCACCACCAGCAGCCAGTGCACCGTGGAGTCTTCCGGGATCCAGGCGGTTTTGATCGGTAGCCCGGCGTCACGCAGATGTGTTAACGCGTCAGCGGCAAGACCCATCGCCCACAGGGTATGAGACTCATCCGTCGGGCGGCCGGTAATGGACATTGGCCAGATGGGATCGTCCCTATGGGTGATGGTCTCCACGTGGAAGGTTGGCTGCGCCGATGATCCTTCGCCCAGATAACCGCCATATTCACCATATGGGCCTTCCTGACAATCCCGGTGGATGGAGACATGCCCTTCGATAACAATTTCCGCCGTGGCAGGCACGTCCAGATCAATACTGACGGCTTTCACGACGGGAACCGGTGCGCCAGCCAGCGTGCCGATATAATCGGCTTCGTCAGCATGCGCCGGGATCGGAATGCCCGAGACGCAGGAGATGGCCGGAGCAGGCCCCTGAACCAGCGCATACGGCATTGGTTTGCCAGCGTTTACCCACTCGGTCCAGATCTGCCCGATATGCTGGCTGGGCACAATCAACCCCACCATGCGCTTGCCGTCAACCTTCATCACCCGCGCGATCGACCAGTTAATCCACTTGCCGTCCAGCGATTTAACAATCAGCGTGCCCCAGGTGTTGGCATAGCGGCCGCCGTCTTTATCATGGGCAAAGGGGATGGGGAAGCTGTCCAGCGTGGCATCATCTCCGCGCAAGATGTTTTGCTGGCAAGGCGCGGCAGCAGAATCAACCCGCACGGGCGGAATGCCGGGCTGGCTGCGTGCCGCCGAGAGCGCCTCAATAATTTGTGGTCCGCTGGATCCCGGAGCCAGCCCCAAAGACATGGCGACGCGGGCATAAGGCATATCGGCACGTGAGGAGAGACTGGCCGGGGCGCCAAACAGGCGAAAACCGGGAGCAACGCCCGCCACCTTATGGAACAGGGGCGCCGGAGACTGGATTTCATAACTGCGGCGGGTGATGGCACTGGGTTCGAAATCGCCGTCAACTTCGCGGGTGACATGCATGATGTCGCCCATGTCATCAAGCGCATCAATAAAACTTCTTAAATCATCATAATACTTCATGCGGCACTCCTCAGGCCGAAGGGGAAGACGAGTGGGGCTGGCCCCAGCGTTTTGTTAAATCGTTATCGAGGCCAAACTGATCCAGAATGCGCGACACGCAGTGATTGATGATGTCATCAGTGGTGGCTGGTTTGTTGTAGAAGGCGGGCATCGGCGGCAACATTATGGCGCCCATGCGCGTCAGGGCGAGCATGTTCTCCAGATGGATGGTGTTAAGCGGCGATTCGCGCGGTACCAGCACCAGCTTGCGTTGCTCTTTGAGCGTGACGTCCGCTGCCCGGGCAATCAGCCCGTCGCCGTAGCCGCAGCGGATGGCGGCCAGCGTTTTCATGCTGCAGGGGACCACAATCATGCCATCGACGCGAAAAGAGCCGCTGGAGATGGCCGCCGCCTGATCGTGTTCACTGTAAGTCTTCGAGGCGAGAGCGATAACGTCCTGTACACTGTAGGGCGTTTCAAGTTGAATCGTGGCACGTGCCCATTTGGAAATGATCAGATGCGTTTCAACGTCGAGCTCTTTGAGCGCGGCCAGAACGCGAATACCAATTGCAGCGCCGGTAGCGCCAGTCATGCCTACGACAAGCTTCATGAGGGTTCCTTTTAATCGAACCTTTGAGTTATAGTTTGAGTTCAAACTGTTTGTGCTCGAACTATAGTTTTATCGTTTTCAGGAGTCAATACAGCCGATGTCAGAAAATCACGATCTCATTGTTGCCGCGCCGCTCTGGCCACACGGAGACAGTTCGCTAATGCATTTGATGCGTCGGGCAGGGCAGCACTCATCGATGTGCTGGACACAGTGCGTCGATACCGGGTTATCGGCGGTGCAGTACGCCATACTGGTGGTATTAGCCGAAGAGACCACCTGCGATCAGCAAACGCTGGGTAACCGGGCAGGGTTTGATAAAGCGACCGGCACCTATGTGATCGACCGTATGACCAAAAGCGGGTTGCTGGATGTCCAGATCGATCCGCAAAACCGCCGCCGCAAGCTGGTGAGGATGACCGCGAGCGGCGAAGCGATGCTCGCCCAGATGATTGAGCAGGCAAAAAGCGCGGAAAAGATGATTACGGCAGGGCTGGATGCGCAGGATATCAGCGATCTGAAACGCCTGCTGAGCAAGCTGGGTGGACTGAAGGAGCATGATGAATGCCTTTGACCCACGTTGAGCCGAAACCAGATTTGACCATCGGCTTTTTGCTGATGCGTCAGTTTACCCTGGCATCCGTTGCCGGGCTGGTGGAGTCTTTGCGTTTTGCGGCGGATGAATCCTTCTCCAGCCGACAGATTTTTTGTCGCTGGGAGTGGATGACCTGCGACGACGGGCCGGTAACGGCCAGCTGCGGGCTGCCTGTCTCGCCGACGGCAAAGCTGGATTTCACAAAAGCGTGGGACTACTTCGTGGTGGCGGGTGGGTTGCTCGAAGAGACGCGTCATTCGCCAGAATGGTTATTGCAGGCGCTGCGCGAACTGCATGCGCGAAACATACCTATCATCACCCTGTGCAGCGGGGCGTTTGTGGCGGGCAACGCGGGCCTGCTGGACGGGCGTCGCTGCGCAATCCACTTCACGACCCGCGATGAATTCCGGATGCGCTTTCCAAAAGCTATTCCGGTGATCGACAAGACTTACATTAAAGACGGCGGGATTATCTCGTGTCCCGGCGGCACGGCCATTGACCTCGCGGCGGATCTCATCCGTCAGCACTGCGGGGTGGTGCGCTCCCAAAAGGTGCTTAAATATCTGCTGGTCGATAACGCCACGCAGTCGACCGCCAGGACCCGGCACAACGCCCCGCTCAACGCGCCGGACGTCTATGAAAACGAGCTGATCGGCAAGGTGATTGGGTTTATGCAGCATCACCTTGATTCGCCGATCCCGCTGGGAGAGGTCGCGGATTTCGCGGGTATCACCTTCCGCCAGCTAAACCTGATGTTTACCCGCTGTACCGGCCATTCGGCGGCGGTGTACTGGCGCAGCATGCGCCTCGAACAGGCGCGTAAGCTGATGGCGGATTCGAGTAACAGCATCAATGCCATCGCGACCGCTACCGGATTTTCGGATGCTTCACATCTGATTTCATGGTTCCGTAAACAGTATGGCGAAACGCCGAGCGCATTCCGCAAGCGGCGCAGGGAAGTTGAAAAACTGGTGAAGAAATAGAAAAGGGCTGCATCGTGCAGCCCTTTGCGTCTCAGAGACTCTGCCGTTTTGGCATCGATGCCTGCATGGTCATCTTTTCACGCGGACGATCGTCGTCCAGAGAGGAAGCATCTTCCAGGCTGCGGGCGTTGGTCTCCGGCGCCAGGAACCACGACACCACCAGGCCAAAGAAGGTGATTGCCGCCGCGATATACATCGTCGGGCCGATGCCAATGCTCTGCAGAGAAACCGGCACCAGCCAGGTACCGACCGCCGCCCCAATTCGCGACAGCGATGTGCCGACGCCCACCGCGCCGGCGCGTATCTCCGTGGGGAAAATTTCGTTTGGATAGACCAGCTGCAACACCTGTGCGCCGCCAATAAACAGCGCGTACAGCCCGAACATCAACAGGATCGCCGCAGACGGCCCATCGCGCAGCAAACCTAACAGCAGCAGCGCCAGCCCCGACCACAGGAAGCTATGCAGCAAGAGTTTACGACGCCCGAGGGTATTCACCAGGCGGGTGGCAATGATGCAGCCCACCACGAACAGCAGGGTGATGGCCACCGACCCGTAGGAGGCCCAGCCGCCGGTCAGGTGCAGCGCATCCAGCACCTTCGGTGCAAAGGCGTAGACGGCAAATACCGGAATGACGGAGCAGGTCCAGAAGATCGTGACGAACGCCATACGCTTGCCGTAGCCGGAGTGGAGCAGGTTGGCGAAAGAGAGATTCTTGCTTTCAGCCTGCGCGGGTAAGTTGTCCAGGCCAAACTCAGGGCCATAAACGCGGCGAATAACCGCTTCGGCCTCGGCGTGTCGGCCTTTGCTTATCAGCCAGCGCGGGGACTCCGGGGTGCCCATGCGCACAATGAACAGCAGGGCGCCAATGATGGCAGTGCTGGCCAGGGTCAGGCGCCAGGCATCAGGGCCGCCAAAATTCAGCAGCGCTTCACCGATCAGATAAGCTGCGGCTGCACCTGCGAACCATAAGATGGTCAGCGTAGCGAGGCACGGCCCGCGATTTTTCTTCGGCAGAAACTCCACCAGGAAGGCGGTGGCGACCGGGTATTCAATCCCCACGGCAACCCCGTTCATAAAGCGCAGCGCAAACAGCATTTCGCCACTTTGTACCCAGTATTGTGCCACGGAGCAGACGACGAACAGCGTCGGGCCAACGAAATAGAGAACGCGACGTCCAAGACGGTCAGTCAGAGCGCCGCCAATAAAGCCGCCAAAGAAGATGCCGATCAACGCCGAAGCGGCAATCAGACCTTCCCAGAAAGCGCTGAGGCCCAGGGCAGGGGAGACTTTCATCATGGCAATGCCGATGATGCTCAGCACATAGCCATCAACAAAGGATCCCCCGCCTGAACGCACGGTCAGCAGCCGATGGAAGCGGTTAAGTGGAACGTCTTCTACAGAAATAGTATTTGACATGGTTACTCCGGTCTTTCTCCGATGACGTTGAATTAACTGTGGTAACACGCCTTATTTACGATGGCGACGTATTACAGACACGCGAAACCGGTGCCGTTATTCAAACGATCGCAGAATAAATGTAGGTCAGGTAAAAAAGTTAAAATGTTATCCAGCGCAGAGATAGCGATCTGGATAAATCAATAAATAGTCATTTGTGGTAATTCATGGCAAATACTCCTCCGGTGCAGGATAGTCGGATAAGATGTTTTTTATTATCGGGTGCTTACTTACTTTCAGTTACTACAGATTCATTTTTTGGCGCCACGCTGCGGGTAGACCGCCAGCAGATTAACGAGCCCAGGCTCACCATGGCGGTGCCCTGCCAGAAGGCGAGGGTCAGCTGTGAATTCAGCATAAAGGCGGCCAGTACCGCCGAGATGATCGGGATGAAGTACGAAGCAGCAGCCAGCACGGTCACATTGCCGTGTAAAATCCCGACGTTCCAGGCCGCGTAACCAAAGCCCATCGCGATGGCGGCCAGCACCAGGCTAATCCCCGCGTGCCAGGAAAGCACAAACTCCGGTTGCGGTGCTAACAGATATTTCAGCCATAATGTCAGGGCGGTTAAAATAAAGAACAGGGTAATGCCGTTATTGCCGTTGGCGATAATTTTGGTTACCACACAATATATTGCCCAAATAATCGCGCCGCTAAAGGCCAGACCGTAACTGAGCGGGTTTTCCATAATGTTGCTGGTCATCTCACTGAACGCGAAGCCTTTATCGCCGCCCAATACCAGGCATATTCCGGCAACAGCTAAAATAACCCCCAGAATAATAAGCGGGCTGGTCTTTTGGCGGTTGACGATAACCGCCAGTAAAATGGTCATGCTCGGCCAGAGATAGTTCACCATTCCGACCTCGATGGCCTGGCGGCCCGAGTGGGTGAAGCCCAGCGAGAGCGACAGACAGAGCTCGTAGCACACAAACAGGATGCTGCCGACGATCAGGTAGAGTGACGGAAACTGCCGCAGTTTCGGAAAGCCAATGGTGAACAGCAGCAGAATGGCGCTACAGGTGTAGATCAACGCCGCGCCTCCCACCGGGCCAAAACCCTCACTCACGCTTTTAATCAGCCCAACAATCGCGCTCCACAGGAGGATTGCTATGAGTCCGATGAGCGTCGCTTTCTTCTGGGGCATACCCTGTACCTCTGTTTACATTAAGTTCACAACTGAGTCGTCTGACGTGGCGTTCTGTTAATGGCTAGTTAAATCCTGCCTTAAAACTATGCCTCCAGATGAACGCTGTAAATACGTTCTGATGGGTAATTACACCGGAATGTGATCGCTATCTGAAATCATGTAGAAAATAACTACGACGAAAATGTATTTATAAGTAATTGATAATAAATGATTAAAATTACATCTCTCGTATAAATATCCTACTATTTGGTATTTACGTTGTATTTTCTGTGTATACAAAAAATATTCAACCATTGACCTCTTTCACAACCACGTGCAAATTTTTAACAAACGCAGCCTGGTGGGCTGCTGAACAGACTGTCATGGTCGTGAATTCCCCCTGGAGGTTATCGTGTTGACATTTGAAGGTATCTACACCCCGGCAATTACCCCTTACGCAGCCGATGGCAGCATTGATTTCACTCGTTTTTCCGAGGTACTGGAGTCGCTGATTGAAGGCCGCGTACACGGCATCATCATTGGAGGTTCGACTGGTGAATACTACGCCCAGAGTCCGGAAGAGCGTAAGGCGCTGGCCGAGCACGCACGTCAGGTCATTGGCAACCGTCTGCCGCTGATTGTCGGCACCGGCGCCATCCGCACCGAGGACGCGGTGGATTACGCAAAGCATGCCCGGGAAATTAAAGCCGACGCGATCCTGGTTACCTCTCCGCCCTACGCGTTGCCGACCGAACTGGAAAACGCCCATCATGCGTTGACGGTCGATAAAGCCGCGCAGCTGCCGATCATGCTGTACAACTACCCGGGCCGCATGGGCATCACCATGGGGGAGACCTACTTCCGCGAAGTGAGCCGCTCGTCCAACATCGTGGCCATCAAAGAGAGCTCGGGGGATTTCAATAACCTGCACCTGCTGGCCTGCAAATTCCCGAACATTGCGCTCTCCTGCGGCTGGGACGACCAGGCGCTGGAGTTCTTTGCATGGGGCGCGCGCAGCTGGGTGTGTGCCGGCTCCAACTTTATTCCACGTGAACACGTGGCGCTGTATGAAGCCTGCGTGGTGGAAAAAGACTTCGAAAAAGGGCGCAAGATCATGGCCGCCATGATGCCGCTGATGAACTTCCTCGACGGTGGCAAGTTTGTGCAGTCCATCCGTTACGGCTGCGAGCTGAACGGTCTGACTTCCGGTCAGGTCCGCGCCCCGCTGCAAAACCTCGATGAAGACGAGAAAGCGCAGCTGAAAGCGGTGATTGCCGATGTGAAACGGAACGTGGCTGCGGTCACGGTGGTGTAAGGGGGCAGAATGAAACAGCTTCAGACGCTTAATGACGTCACGCGCCTTGCGCACGATCTCCCGCTTCCTGACAAGGCGTTTATCAACGGCCGTTTTGCCGCCGCGCGTTCCGGTAACACGCTGACGACGTACAATCCGGCGACCGGTGAGGCCATCGTCAATATCGCAGCCTGTGATATTGACGACGTTAACGCGGCGGTAAGCGCCGCAAGAACGGCCTTTGAGGCCGGTAGCTGGAGCAAGCTGGCGCCGGGCGAGCGTAAGTCCGTGCTGCTTAAGCTGGCGGCGCTGATGGAACAGGAGCTTGAGTCGCTGGCGGTGCTGGAAAGCCTCGACAGCGGCAAACCGGTTAGCGAGTGTCTGGCCGTGGACGTGCCGGAGACTATCCATGTGCTGAAGTGGCATGCGGAAGCGATCGACAAGCTTTACGATCACACGGCGCCGGCCGGTAACGCCATGGCGCTGGTGGTGCGTGAGCCAATTGGCGTGGTGGGCTGCGTCCTGCCCTGGAACTTCCCGCTGTTGATGCTCGCCTGGAAAATTGGTCCGGCGCTGGCGGCAGGCTGTTCGGTGGTGGTGAAACCGGCTGAGCAGACCTCTCTGACCTCGTTGCGGGTGGCGGAGCTGGCGTTTGCGGCAGGCGTACCGGCGGGCGTGCTGAATATTGTCACCGGTACCGGGCAAGCGGTGGGCGAGCCGATAGGTTTGCATGCCGATATCGATATGGTGAGCTTCACCGGCTCCACGGCAACCGGACGCCGTTTTCTGCATTATGCGGCGGAGTCCAATCTTAAAAAGGTGGTGCTGGAGTGCGGCGGCAAAAACCCGGCGCTGGTCTTTAATGATGCCGATGATATTGCTGCGGTAGCCGGACACGTACTTAACGGCGCATTCTGGAACATGGGCGAGAACTGTTCTGCCACCTCGCGTCTGCTGGTACAGGAAGAGGTAAAAGAAGCGCTGCTGGCGGAGATGGCGAAGCAGATAGGCGGCTGGACGATGGGCAACCCGCTCGATCCGCACAACCGGCTTGGCACGATGGTTTCCCCGGAACACTTCAGCAAGGTGAGCAGCTACCTCGACACGGCGCGTCAGGAAGGCTTGCGCGTACTGCATGGCGGTGACACGGAGCAGGGCGCTTACGTGCAGCCGACGGTAATCGACGGCGTCACCCCTGAAAGCGCGCTGTTCAGGGAGGAGATTTTTGGACCGGTGCTGTGCGTGACCACCTTTAAAACCGAAGCCGAAGCCATTGTGCTGGCGAATGACACGCCGTATGGCCTGGCAGCGTCGGTCTATACCAGCAAGCTTAATCGCGCGATCCGCGTATCCCGCGCGATTCGCGCCGGAACGGTGACCGTGAACTGCTTTGGGGAAGGGGATGCCACCACGCCTTTTGGCGGCTATAAGCAGTCCGGCTTTGGTGGGCGTGATAAATCGGTGTTTGCCCTCGATCAGTACACCGAACTGAAGACCATCTGGATTGATGTTGCAGAACACGACGCCTGAAGCCGGATCCAACGGCCTGGAAGCGAGAATGCCTTTCTGATTCTGTCTTCTGGTGGCGGCGAGCCTTAAGAGAACGCAGGGACGCATCTTCTCTCACCGGCAGAACACCGCCTTTTTCACCCGCGTGTCAGCAGTGAAATGGGCAGAACGTGATCCCGGCGGTGGATAATTTTTGCTGTAACGCCCCTTTATCTGTAGGTTAAGCAGCATAACAGGTTGATATTCAGGAGGCGGTAATGGGAACGGGGAAGGCAGCGCTGTATGAGGATCTCAAGCGGCACATCTTAACGATGGAACTCGATCCGGATGAGCTGCTGGATGAAGCCAGCCTGACCGCGCAATACGGCCTGTCACGCACGCCGGTGCGCGAAGTATTTCAGCGCCTGGCGGGTGAAGGCTATCTTGAGATTGTCGAAAAGCGCGGCGTTCGCGTTATCCCCATGAGCCATGCGACGCTGCGTAACTTTTTCCTGGTGGCGCCAATGATCTACGCGGCCACCGGACGTCTTGCGGTACAACACTACAAGCCGGCGCAGTTAAAGGCGCTGAAAGAGACGCAAAAGCGCTTTCGCAAAGCGGTACACAGCCATGATGCAGAAGCGCTGGCGCTGGAGAACAACCGCTTTCACGAAATTATGGGCGAGATGGCGGCCAACCCCTATCTGCAGCCGAGCCTTGGGCGTTTGCTGATTGACCATTGCCGCATAGGTCATACTTTTTTCCGGCCGCGGAATGAGGATATGGAGCGACGTCTGCAGCTTTCTGCCGATCATCACGATGCTTTTATTGCCGCACTGGAGGCGCGCGATGAGCAGGCCGTGGTGGATTTAGTGTTTGAACACTGGGAGCTGTCGCGGGAAAACATGGAGATGTTTATTGCCCCTCAGGGATTGAAAGCCGATGAGCGTGTGCAGTCTCCCGAGTAACCCCGCATAAACACCAGCCTGCAGGCATCCGCCTGTAGGATTTAACAGTACCAGAAACAGCCTTATCGCCGCACGTGCGGGGGCTTTCGCACGTCTGAATTAACCTTGATTTAACTAAATTTATACTTGTTGTATGCATGAGATATACATCACGTATTCATTTTTTTAGCCTGGCTAACATAATCCCAGCCTCGCATTTCAAGCGAACAAGCAAACATGACAGCGTACCGGAGTAATTAACGTGCAAAAGATCACCTCTCTTCCTGCCGATGACGCCCTGCCAGGGTGGTATCACACCAGTCCATCGCGCACCCCGCGTCCTACCCATGTGGGGCAAAAGCATGCGCGTTGGGCAATCGTTGGTGCCGGGTTAACCGGGCTTGCTGCGGCGCGTCAGATGGCGCTTAACTTCCCTGATGATGAAATCGTGTTGATTGAAGCGCAGGAGGTGGGGTTTGGTCCTTCCGGGCGTAACGCCGGTTTTGCTATCGACGTGCCGCATGACATTGGCGCGAAGGACTATATCGGCGATGTGAAAACCGCCAACCTGATACTCAAGCTCAACACCCTGGGGCAGGACTACCTGCGCGCTATCGTGAAGGAACAGGGGATCGCCTGTCAGATGTCCGAGTCCGGAAAATACCAGGCGGCGGTGGGCGAGCAGGGCGTGGCGATTCTGGAGGCCTATCGCCGTGGGCTGGAGAAGATTGGCCGTGAAACGCAGATGATTGCAGGCAGAGATCTCCCGGAACATATCGGCACCTCGTACTATAAACAGGCGCTCTATATTCCGGGGACCATTCTGCTCCAGCCGTCTGCGCTGGTAAAAGGGTTGGCAAACAGTCTGCCTTCGAACGTGACGCTTTACGAACATACGCCGATCGCTTCCATTGATTACGGCGATAAAATCACGCTGGTGCATGATAACGGCTGCATCACAGCAGATAAGCTGATCCTGGCGAATAACGCTTTTGCATCGCACTTTGGCTTCCTGCGCGGACGGCTGTTGCCCACCTTCCTGTACGGCAGCCTGACCCGTCCGCTGACGACCGACGAGCAATCCTTGCTGGGCGGCAAGCCGGTGTGGGGCGTGATCCCGGCGCATCCGTTTGGCAGCACCGTGCGCCGCACGATGGATAACCGCATTCTGATGCGTAATAGCTTTAGCTTCCACCCGGATGGCCGCCCGCGGGAGTATCACCTGAAGAACTTTATTGCCCGGCACCGTAAATCTTTTGAGCGGCGCTTCCCCACGCTTAATCAGGTCGATTTTGAATATTCCTGGAGCGGGGCCATTTGTCTGTCAGAAAATCATGAAGGCTTCTTCGGCCAGCTGGCCCACAACGTCTACGGTGCACTGTGCTGTAACGGCCTGGGGATCACGCGCGGCACGGCCACGGGCAAACTGCTGGCGGATATGATTGCGGGCGAAAACAATGAATTAATTCAGTTTCTCAAGTCATCACCAGGGCCAAATAAAACGCCGCCGGAGCCGTTTTTGTCGATTGGCGTCAATTCGGTGTTGAAATGGGGACAATACAGAGCAGGGCTTGAGGTATAGCCTTTACCTCATTGATAACACAATGGTTTATGCGCTAACAGGGTTGCTGAAGCAACCCTGAAACAACATCACAAAAGCACCTGCCAGGTAGATGCTTTTGGCCAACTAATATGCGTTAGACTTTGCCAAGCAGAATATTCAACATGCGGCGTAATGGTTCCGCCGCTCCCCACAATAGCTGATCGCCAACCGTCAGAACCGAGTAGACAGGGTCATTGTTTAGCGCCATTTTCTTGTAACGGCCAATACCAACCTGAAGCGAACCGCTGATATGAGCCGGGGTCAATTTACTGACACTTTCATCCTTGGTATTGGGCACATAGTTAACCCAGGGGTGGGAATGCGTGATTAACTGTGCAAATTCTTCTTCGCTAACTTCACGCTTGAGCTTCAGGGTTATTGCAGCACTATGGCAGCGGATCACGCCGACACGAATACACAAACCATTTACCGGGATCGTACCAGGAGCAAGACCCAGAATTTTGTTTGTTTCTGCCTCACCTTTCCATTCTTCACGGCTATTACCATTCCCTAAATCGCTGTCAATCCATGGAATGATGCTACCCATTAACGGTGCGCCGAAATGGTGGATGGGCATGTCAGCACTTTTAATCAGTTCACTGACCTTATTGACTAACGGAAGCACGGAACCTGAAGATGCCAGTTCATCGGAGGTTAAATGCTGACTTATAAATGCGCTTTGAGCGATTAATTCCCTAACATATTGAGCTCCTGCACCGGATGCAGACTGATAGGTCATCACACTCATCCATTCGATCAAGTCAGCCTGTATCAACCCTGCTAGTCCCATCAGGCTCAGCGTGATGGAACAGTTGCCGCCGACAAAAAGTTTAATTCCCTCTTTGACTGCGCGATCAATAGTGGGGCGATTGACGGGGTCGAGAATAATGCAGGCGTTGTCATCCATCCGTAGCGCAGAGGCCGCGTCAATCCAGTAGCCTTTCCAGCCTTGATTAATTAAAGCTGGGTATATTGCTTTAGTATAATCACCCCCCTGGCAGGTTATGATGATATCCATTTCGGCCAGGGCACTTATGGAATTAGCATCCTTGAGTGTGTAGCTGACGCCGCCAATGACGGGCCCGGCGGCACCGGCACTTGAAGTACTGTAAAAATGAGCAGAAATATGGTCGAAGTCGTTCTCTTCGACCATTCGCTGCAACAAAACAGAACCCACCATACCTCGCCAACCAACAATGCCAACCTGCTTCATGTTCTTAGCCTTAATAACGTTATGAGAATGCTCGTTTTTTAGAAATACTTTATATCGCATTCCAAAATGAAGGTCATTACGAATGACATCAAATCCCTTCATTATTAAAATGTTTCATATGGTATCAGCGATTTTTATACCTGGCTCATAGAATAACGATACTAGCCATCTAATATAAAAAACAAAATAAATTGAGTCGATGCTTAACGATATAAGTATTAAAAGGAAAGGATACGTACCAATGAAACCGAATGCGTGTCTCTCAGATACACACTTTTGGTAACAAAGGGACTTCCCTTCCAAATTCGTATGACTCATCATTATTTACCACGGCGGGCATACTTTATACTGCCTGCAAAATTGCAGATAGTTGAACTACAAAATCATGCCAGGGGAATGTCTTCAAGACTGGTATAAATGACTAGTCCATGTTTTCGTGCTATTTCAATATCCATATCAGCCCCTTTAGAAGCACCTTCAATTCGGTAAATGGCATCACATTTAGTGATAAGCCGGTGCGCAACCGGATAGATCATGGACTCGCCTATCTCATCGTCGATAGATTCAGAACCTGCAGATCTCGCCAGGGGTAATGCCAGCCATTCGCCGATAACGGGAATGTGTCCTCGCTGGTATACCGCCAGCGCTGCAGTTTCCAGTCGAGCGAGATTAGCATCGATCAGTTCTTGCTTCCCTTCAGTTCCGCTACGGTATGGGCCAGCAATCAGAATGAGTTGTTTAGTCATGAGAACCTCATAAAACGCCTTTCAGGGCTACGTGATAAAGTAACATGATGGTTTTACCATCAACAATTAGACCACTTTCTACAGCGGCATGATTTGTATCGAGGGGAAGCTCCAGCACGTCGATATCTTCACCTTCCGCTTTTATGCGGCTTTTTCAGGCCACACCATCAGTTAAAAATCTTTTACTTTCAACGAAATATCTTTGTTTATCTTTCATAAAAACAGGAAAGCGAAACTGACACTGCCAGTCACCGTTTTGTCGCCGAATCTCAACGTCTATTTTTTAGCGCATATCCGTTACCGGAAAAGATCTGGCTTTGACGATCCGTACTTATGCACGTTTTTTCGCATTATGGCCCCTGAGCACGATGAGGTAACATCATAAACGGCGGTATCGTGCATAATCAAGATAATTCGTGCATTAAAATGAAAAATTACATGCTCACCAGTCAACGGAGATAACTCATCCTTGAACATCTTCTGGTCGAAGGACGAGTTGACCTGCCCCCAGTATTAGATACAACCTTCAGTTAGTAATGTCGGTTGGTTTTCCTTCATATTTCCCGTTTCGCCAGTCCGCTGCAAATTCAGCTGGCGTCTGGTAATCCAGCGATGAATGTGGACGGCACTCGTTATAATCCTGCCGCCAGTCATTAATCGTTTTCCTGGCATAAGCAATATCGCTGAACCAGTGCTCATTCAGACATTCATCGCGAAATCGTCCGTTAAAACTCTCGATAAATCCGTTCTGTGTCGGCTTGCCCGGCTGGATAAGCCGTAGTTCCACACCATGCTCAAAGGCCCATTGATCGAGCGCGCGGCAGGTAAATTCCGGTCTCTGATCGGTTCTTATCGTAGTCGGATAACCGCGAAACAACGCGATACTGTCCAGAATACGCGTGACCTGTACGCCTGATATTCCGAATGCGACAGTAACTGTCAGACACTCCTTCGTGAAATCATCCACGCAGGTCAGGCACTTGATCCTGCGACCGTTGGACAGTGCGTCCATAACGAAATCCATCGACCAGGTCAGGTTCGGCGCATCGGGGCGCAGAAGCGGAAACCGTTCGATCGCCAACCCTTTACGGCGTCGTCTGCGCTTTACGCTCAATCCATTAAGGTGGTAAATGCGGTATACCCGCTTGTGATTGACGTGAAGGCCTTCCCGACGTAGTAGTTGCCAGATGCGCCGATAACCAAAACGTCTGCGTTCAAGTGCCAGTTCAGTGATACGCCCTGATAAATGCGCATCAGCAGATGAGCGCTGAGCATCATAACGGCAGGTCGACAGAGACAAACCTGTAAGCCCGCAGGCACGACGTTGCGACAGACCAGTCGCATCACACATCAATACCACGGCTTCCCGCTTCTGGTCTGTCGTCAGTACTTTCGCCCAAGAGCCACCTGAAGCGCCTCCTTATCCAGCATGGCTTCGGCAAGCAGCTTCTTGAGTCGGGCGTTCTCCTCTTCAAGCGACTTCAGGCGCTTCACCTCAGGAACTTCCATGCCACCAAACTTCTTGCGCCAGGTGTAGAAAGTGGCATCGGAAATGGCGTGCTTACGGCAGAGCTCACGGGCAGAAACTCCGGCTTCCGCTTCACGGAGAATACTGATGATCTGTTCGTCGGAAAAACGCTTCTTCATGGGGATGTCCTCATGTGGCTTATGAAGACATTACTAACATCGGGGTGTGTTAATCAACGGGGAGCAGGTCAGTTGGAATGCTAGAGACTCCCTAAAAGTTGATGGTTCGTTTTGCTGGGATACTTACATCAGAACCCGTATGGGAGGCGTCTTTGGGTGGGAAGATAAGCTTTTCGAGAGCATCAGGTGTCACTGACTCAGGTAACGGCCACGCCAGTAATGTTGAGTTAAAACGGGAGATGACTTCAAAGACCATCGATGGACTGATATTCAACGTCAGTGCGATACAACGGTGAGTCAACTTCTGGCCGAACTTAAGCTGTAAGATTTTAAAACACGTTTCCATAGAACTCCGGGATTTTCTCTTTTTAGACATCGATGTCTCCACTGGGATAAAAAACCAGCAATGAAAGACCGTGTTAGAAAGAATTAATTCCCGGGATGATCGGCGAACGCGAATCGGTGATCGGTCGCCATGCGAAAACGTGTTCGGACACGATGCGAATAAGTGATCGATTCAGCCGCGATTTTGCAGATATTGACTGATCAGACGATAAGCGTATTTATTGGCTCTACCGTAAACATGGGCTGTCGCTTCGGCTTAAACGCTCACACCGCAATAAATCCGCACTGAAACGGCAACCACAGCCTAAGGGACTCTGGCCGAACCACGTCTGGCACATGGATTTTGTCTCTGATGTGTTGTTTGACAGTCGCCGGCTCCGCCTACTGACTGTCATTGGCCTCTACACGCGTGAGTGTCTGGGGATCTGCGTGGGCCAGAACCTGCGGTCTGCAGAAGGGGCTGAGATGCTGAACACTATTGCGCTGAGGTGCCCGTTACAGAAACGACTGAAAATAGATAACGGACTACCGTTTGAATTAACAGTTTTTGCACACACGGATAATACCAAGGTGGAATCGTTCAACAGCAGGTTGCGACAGAAGTGCCTGAACGAGAACTGGTTCATATCGCTGGAGTTAACACTTGCGCCAGTACTGATAACGCAGCTGCTCCAACTGGTGGAAAGGCGAGTCTTTGTATCATTGCGGCCATCGTCCACCTGGAGATGAAGAATTGTGTCGGGGTCTATGTAAAATGTGGGCGGCGGAGGCTGTCGCCGCTGCAAGAAACCGCCGTCCTCAGCGCGACGGGTGGCTTTTATTTAAATAAATTTTAAATCCAGATTGTCCAGCTCCATTTTTAAGGAACGATGATAGTGGATATAGCATTCAAATTGCATCTCCAGCCCCGCCGGTGGCGCAAAGGACTTTAACGGAAAGACGTTCTGCAGCGGTGCAACGAAAACTTGCGGAATAATCATGATTGAATCACTGTTGGCGCACAGATAGGCCATCGTCAGTAAATTAGGACTTTCCCAGGAAATTTTTCGCTTGAGAATAAGCGCATCCGTAGGATCCATCCCGTTAATCATGCTGGTAATACTGCCTAAATCCCGGCGCCAACGTAGATGGGTATTCTCATGCCAGCCGGTGAGGGTAAATTTGTCATGAATCGACGAGTGGTTTTCACTGACCAGAATGGTGGTGTCAGATTGAAGATATTTTTTAGATATAATAGAGATATCGTCCGGCAGCTTTCCACCAATATCAATATCGACTTCTCGTTGCTTCAGTTTACTTAAACGTTCGTTCTCGCAGGTATCCATGGTAATAAAGTGAAATAACGTCCCGTCTTCCATATTGTGCAGCGAATCTGCCAGTAAAAGTTCAATTAATGAATAGGTGGCAATGATAAATTCTTTTCTGCTGGTATTGAGCGCCACGATCTCACGATAGCGTTCCTGCAGGGCCCACGCGGTATCATCCGGCTTTAAGCCCGACCTGGTGCGGATAAAAATATCAGCGCCTAGATATTTCCTTAGACTTTTGATAGTGTAGCTAATTGCTGAAGGCGAAATATTCAGCTGGGTTGCTGCTTTGCTGGCACTCTCGCACTCAATAACCGCGTTGACGATCTTTAATTTTTGCAGGTTTATTTTATTCATTTTTATTCCTTTCAGAGGGTGAAACTAAGTTGCCTGAGCGGTAAAGGTTGATTTGACGGAGTTGATAATGTCATCAATCAAACGGGTCATCACGGGATTGTCGGTAATTTTATTATTAAAGTGCATATAGCAATCATGCTTCATTATTAGTTGCGCAGGAAGTTCAAGACGCTTAACCGGAAAGGCATTGATCAGCATAGGAATGAAAACATCGGGGATCAGCATGATACAATCGCTGCGTGAGCAGAATTCTACCATATTAATAATGCTGCCAGAGACAATCGCCACTTTGCGTTCCTGAACATATTTCTTCACAGCGCTGGAAATCTGCATATTTTCACAATAGTAATCCCCAAGGGAGGACCAGACCGCATGCTTGAGATGATATAAATCTTCACAGGTTAAGTTTTCTGGAATGGTGGTGTTATTGATGCTGGCTAGGATCGAAATGTCCGAAGTAAATAATTTTACTTTACTAAATGCCTTATCCTGTGGGAGTTCGGCACCGATATCAATATAGGCATTCTGATGCACCAGATTGTCCAGTCGCGCATTAACATTGATTGTATAAGGCAAATAGACATAGCGATACTTATGCGAATTTTGGCTTAATCCGGCGATCGATTCTGATAGCAGCATCTCTACCGGGGAGTAGGTCATAATCGTTAGCTTCTTTTCGTCCTGATGATTTTCTGGTGCCTGTTCTTCAAAATCAGAGGCAAAATACTTTTGATATCTCTGGCTGAGTTCATAGGCCGTAGCGTTGGGTTTCATTCCGCTACGGGTGCGAATGAAAAGGTGTTCCCCGGTAATGTTGCGGAGTTTCTTTAACGAGTAGCTGATCGCCGCAGGGCTTAAGTTAAGTAACTTTGCTGTCGTTTTCACGCTGCCACAAACAACCAGAGTATTGATGATTTTTAGTAATTTTAGTTCGATTGTCTGTGGCATGCTTTAATACTCCATGAAGATCTCGGTTGCCGGGTAAATATACTCACAGGGCGAGGTGTGAAATAACGTATGATAAATAAGAACTATCCTGCATGAAATGTAGTGTGAAAAGGGATGTCAAACAATACATAAAAAAATCTGGATAACGGTACTGTAGAATTGTGCTTTTAAGAAAAATCTTAATCCATTGTTTTGTTTGTGGTTTTGGCCTTTATTTAGTTTGTTTAAAAAGTGAAATAGAAAATACTAAAATACAATATATCGGCAATCGGGGTCCTGATTCTGTCGCCAGATTCGGAATTTAAAATTAAATTTTTTCAGCCGATAGCGAGGCGAGCATGAGGCGATCAAATGGCGGCGTCGCTCTTTTATCCGCAAAATCAAATGTTCAGCCCATTTACTGCTACTATGGCTAGATTATCGCTAACCTGATGTGTTCGTTAATAGCGAGTTGAAAAGGCCTGGCTGGCGGTTTAAATTTATGTGGGGCGAGGAGGGGAGAAGTGGCGCAAAAATACGGCTCACCGGCCTGTCGAGGAGCGAGGTGACATGAGCTTAGAACTGGATATCAAAATACTCAGAGCCATCCATACGTTGAGTACGGCTGGCAGCGTGACGAAAGCGGCGGAGATGTTACAGGTCACCCCCGGTGCGGTGACCTACCTCATCAATAAAGCGCGGAAAACCACCGGTTCAGCGCTTTTTTTCCGCACCCGGGAAGGGATGAAGCCGAATACGCTGGCGACTGAACTCAGTCAGCGCTATCAAAGCATGATGGCCGACTATTTTCCCGAGGAGTCCGCGTCATCGGCACTTAACAGGGCCTTTATTGTCAGTACCTATTCTTTGGTGGAGTTTTTGCTGGCGTTGGCGTGGGGGAAATCTGCGCCAAAAGAGGCGGATCTGAGTTTTGTCTCTACCGTTGGTGACGATACGCAGCGTCTGGCAGGACTGCGAAATAAAGAAGTCGATATTGATATTGGCTCCCGGCTGCCGGTGGATAGTGCGATCGTTCAGGTGAAACTGTTTTCCTCCGAAGTTGGCATGATTGCGCGCAAAGACCATCCGACGATTAACGAAAAATTTACCACCAAAGACTGGCATGAGAATGGCCATGTTTTATGGTCGCACGGGATGCATTTTATCAGCGAGGACATTGCCCAGACCCTCGACTTCCGCAACCTGTTCGATCGGCAAAACAAGGTATGGGTTTCGAGTAGCTCGTTGAATGTTACGCTGCTTTGCGCCTATACCAATGCGATTAGCCGCATGCCGGTACGCATTGGTCGTAAGCTGGAGGCGGTGCTGCCGGTCAGGATCTTCAGCCTGCCGGACGATTTGCATATGACCTATGAATGCTACCTGCATTATCACCAGGCTTTTGCCAACGATCTGACATTTCAACGGGTTATTGAAAGAATTCAGCATTCGCTGTAACACTATCTGCCAGGCGCCACGCAGCGCGCTCACCGCGTGCTGTCGATGTTATCGGGCAACGATATCGCGACGCTGTTGCGGCATCACCCGACCATAGTCATTAATCCCTTGCCAGCGAATGGCGCATGGCGTTGCCGGTTGGCAGCCGCTGATTTTGCGCTGGCTGAACGGCGCCACCATGCCCGCGTTGCGTCTCTCCTGACCATTCACCTGCAGGCTGGAAATCGTCACGTAGTAGGGGGTTGGGTTCTCAATCAGTAGTTGATGACCGGTCCTTGACCAGCGCAGTTGCCGATAGGCGTTCTGCGCCGAACCTTGCAATCCCGCCGGGCGATAAAAGAGCTTCAGCTGCGAACGCACGGCAATCTGCACGCTGTGGTCGTTGGCCTGCCCGGAAGGGATGGTCGCGATACTCAGGGTAAACAGACTTTCGCGATCGCGCGGCAGATCGGCGCCGGTATAAATAAGACGCAGCGTGCTGTCTCGCCCGGCTTTAAGAGCAAACAGCGGAGGCGTTATCACAAACGGCGCGTTTGCTGACGTAGGCGTACTGCCCGCCCAGGTACCCCCCGCCGAGATCTTACTGTTAATCAGCCAGGTAAAAGGGCTGTTGTTACGCAAAGGCACCGTGACGCTGCTTTGCTTCGCGCCATACACCACGCGGGTGCCGCCGATGACCACACCCGCCTGCACACAGACGCTGCAGCAAAGGCAGCACAGGATAAGGATAAGGATAAGATTACGCATAATTGAGCATAAAGGTGGCCGATGCATTGGCCGGGCCGGAAGAGACCGTCTCGCCGTTGGCCAGGTAGCGGGCATAAAATATCAGCGCCACGCTGGCCTGGTTCGGGATCAGGTCGGTACCACCGCCGGGCTGGTCGAGGGGGATCAGGTTTTTCTCACGGTCGTAGAGCGCGATCGCCATGCCGGTGGCTACCCCCACGCCAGGCGTCAGAGCGAGCAGGTCGGGATTATGATCATCGGCGTTACCGCTAAAGGTCACCGTGACATTGCTGGCGCCGGCCCCGCACTTCTCCAGATTTATGGTAAAAGGCTCGTAGCGGGTGCCATCCCCGGCACGGGCAAAGGTCTTACTGCTGACGTCGCCAAACTTCACCAGCAGAGTGGTTGAGTCCGCCGACACGGCACAGGTCTTATCGACAATGGTGCCGGTAATGTTGACCGTACCGTCGTGTCCGGCGCCGTGGGCTGCCGACAGGGCGAACAGGGATAGCGCGGCGCAATGGCTCAAAAGGGGGCGCGTCATCAGTCACTCCTTATTGGTACTGCAAATCAAAATACATCACCGCCGTAGCGTTGCCTGCGGTGACCACATCCTGAGTGGATTTATAGCGCAGGTAAAAGGAGAGCGTATTATCGCCGGGCTCCAGGGCATAGAAGGGCGGTGAGGGACTGTTTATCGCCAGCGTCTGCTGTTTGCTGTCGAGGATTTCAACGCCGATGCCGCTGGCCATGCCGCCCGCGGCGGCGGTATCAGAAAGCGCCAGCAGGGATGGATTATTTCCGTCGCTGGCGCCGGAAAAACTGAGCAGGGCGCCGGTGGCGGCGGAGCCGCAGCCGGTCAGCTTGATATTAAAGGCTTTTGCCGCGCTGACGCTACCGGCGGCGCTAAAATCGCGGGCGGCAAACTGGCCGATATTCACCGTCTGCGTTTTACTCTCCACTTCGCAGGTGCGGGAGAGAATAATCCCGGTCATCTGCAGGTTATAGGTTGCAGCGCTGGCGCTTGCCGTCAGTGCGAATAGCCCGGCCAGAGGGAGGGGACAGAGGTATTTGCGTTTCATCTTCCCGTTCTTCCTCAGGCAAAGTCGACGCGCAGCAGCGCGAGAGTGGTGAAGGTGCCCTCGGCAGGCGGCTTTCCGGTGGTATTTACCGGATAGGCCTCCAGCGTCACCGTGGTCGAGTAATTATCTTCATCAACCTGGTTGAGCTGTAACGGCAACGCGCTGTTGAGGTTGTTGGGGGCCAGGATAGTGCCGCTGTCGTCGGTGACGATCACACCGACATCCGGGTTATTGGACTGCAGGGCGTTACTGTTGTCCGCAGAAGCGGTGCCGTCAACGCGCAGGGTCAGGTTGGCCAGCGAAGCGCCATAGTTACACTGGATCGGAAAGCTGAACGATTTCGGCGTGTAGTTGGCCGGCTTCTCTCCTGGCGCCTTAAAGTCTGAGGCATAGACCGTTCCCAGATCGACACTGATAATGGTGCCAGCGTTAACGGTGCAGTTTTGCGGTACCGAGATGATGCCGTTTAAATAGACTTCGGCAATCGGGTTCGGGCTGTAAACACCGCTTTTATGTGACAGGAACACGTCGGCGACATGGATATTGTCAAACGAGGTGGTGCCGACAAACGGCCGCACGATTTTCAGATCGATAACCCCGGAAGAGCCGGCGCTCATTTGCGTCCCGCCATTAGAATCGTTGCCGCTTGCCGTGTAGAGATTTTTGAAAGGAATATAGCGCAGACCATTTGCATTGATCTTGATGGCCGTATCAAGATACTCATTAACCCGGTACCAGGTACGGGTGCCGTCATTTGAGCTGACCGGCAAGGGGGATGTTGCAGTAAAACGGCGCCCTGATGCGGAATTTGGCGTATCGCATCTGACCGGAATTTTTTTGCCGGTATTCCAGCTCGCCGCCGCATCAAAGGTCTGACCCGCGGTATTCTGGGTGGGGTCGCTGATGGTGACGGTGCCAAAATCGCCGGCCAGATTAGTAGGGGTGCCGCTTTTCGGTTCACAGGTGTAGGTATAGGCCCAGGCCCTGCCTGCCAGCAGCATAAGCAGCGCCAGCAGGCAGCGATTTATGACAGAGTAACGATTCATGACAGACACACTCGCGTTAATTTGTTGATGGCGTTACTGGCGGCATCATCCGGCAAGGTGTAGGTCGCAACGCACTGCCGCGCGGCGCCGTCCCCCCAGCGTACCGTCAGCTTGCCCTCCAGCGGCAGGCCGGAGAGATAAACCTGCCCGTCATCGCCGACGATGCTGCTGTTTCCTTCCGCGGCGCTGACCATGGCGCCAAACGGCACGGCTTTACCGTTATGGGTCAGCGTCAGCAGGACGCGGGCGCCAACGTGGGCGGCGAACTCAGCGCGCACCAGCGCGCCGCGGGTGGGAACGACGCTGACCACGGTATCTTCCAGGTCGACGTTATCCGGCAGCGAAGTGGTATCCAGCTCCATACGGTTACGGCGATAGGTGGTGGCATAGGGCACCACGGCGTAGCCTCGCCAGTCGGTACGCAGTCCAGCGTTGCCCTCCACTTTGACATCGGCGGCGCCGGGGGCGGCGATCAGCACATTGGTTTCGCCCAGCGGTTGGGAGAAGGTCACGCCGTTACGGTGGGCGACAATGGAGCCATTTAGCCCGTAGTTGACCTGCTGATAGTCGCCGTTATCGCTGTAGTTGTAGCCTGCGCTGGCGCTACCCCATGCACCATCGTAATTGACGCCGACGGAACCGCTGGCGCCGCCGCCCTGGTTCTGGTAGCCCTGCTGGATGGTGTAATTGAGGTTGTCATCGTCCAGTAATGTTCCGCTCAGGCCGGCATTTTGCGTGGTGTGGCCGCGGGTATCGTTGCTGATGTTATAGGTGGCGTATGCGTTATGCTGCTGCCGGGTGATATCTCCCGCCGGCGCCAGCCACTGGCTCAGCGGAATGGAGATCCCCAGCGCGAGGCGATTATCCGCCTCGTGCCGTCCGGGGATTTTGTTATAGCTGTAGTTGAGCGTCCAGGAGACGCCGTACAGATTGCCGCTGTAGCCAGTCTGCAGGAGCGTGTTGACTTCGCCGGTCCGCCAGTAGCTCTGACGGCTGCCGTTAATATAAATCGAGCCGCTGCTGCCCAGCTGCTGCGAGATATTGAGCTGGACTTTGTCGCGCTTGTTGTTACCCAGGTTGTAATAATCGGTCACGGACGAGGCGTTCTGCCTCTCGTCCTGCTGGGATGTGCGCACATAGCCGCTCATGCGTTTCCAGGCGCTCTCTTCAAGGGTATAAAACCCTTCGGTCGAGTAGCGATAGCCAATCAGCTGGAAGTTGGTGCCGGTACTGTTAAGCGATTTGCCGTATAAAAAGCGCAGCGACGTACCGCTGTGCTTACTCTCATCTGCCAGGGTGCTGTTGGCCTGAGTCACATCCAGCGATAAGGCGCCGAATGAGCCGATGTTCACGCCCATGCCGAGGGCGAAGGCGTTATAGTCATCCGCCAACTGCGTCCCTCCGTAGGCGGTAAAGCCAGCCGGCAGGCCCCAGATCAGCGTCGACTGAGCAAAGTTGATGTCATTCTGCTGGTCCGAGCTGCTGCGATATTTCCCGGCGGTGAGGGCATATTTGATACGCCCTTCACGTTGCAGCACCGGCACCGAGGCGTAGGGGACCGTATAGACGTTAATGCTGCCATCGCTCTCTTTCACCTCCACGACCAGGTCGCCGCTGGACGATGTCGGGAACAGGTCGTTGATTTCAAACGCGCCGGGCGGGACGTAGCTTTGATAGATGGTGTAGCCGTTCTGGCGGACTGTCACCTGGGCATGACTGCGGGCGATACCGCGAATGGTCGGGGCGAAGCCGCGCAGGCTATCCGGCAGCATATTGTCATCGGAAGCCAGCTGTACGCCGCGAAAAGCAAGGCTATCGAAAACGTCGGACGGCGTGGTGCTGTCGCCGATCGCCAGTTCGCTGCGTAATGGAACGATCGCCCGCTCAAGCCAGGTATTAATATGCTGCCAGTCGCTGCGACTGTGCTTGCCGCTGTTGTTGTAGCTCCAGGTGGAATAATCGCGCAGACGCCACGGGCCGAGATTCAGACCGCTATTGAGACCGAGAAAATAGTTGCTGCTGGAACCACTGTGGCGGTCGTCGCTGTCTGACCCGGTAAAGTTATAGTTCAGCATCAGGGCGTTAATCCCTTCATCCCACTGGGACGGTGGGATATATCCGCGGGCGGAATTGTTCATCATTGCCTGCGGGACGCTGATATCCAGGCGCAGCTGCTCAAAGCTAAACCGGGTAGTGGCCCCTTCAATGGCCGTCGTAATATCCAGGCAGGCTTCCGGGTCGGCCTGCGCCAGCTCAGGCTTACCTGCGGTGTTAACTCCCATGGCGGTGAGCATTGCCGACGTCAGACAGGGCGTCAGGCCGGTGTCATCTGCGCTGGCAGAGGGAAGGGTTTTGCTGGCAAGGAACTGGGTATCCTTTCGGCCCTGAAAAGTCTCGTTCAGATAGATATCAACGCGATAAATCCCGGGGGCCTGAGTGCCCCCTTCAAAACGGGATAAATCAGCGACGGCAGCGGGGTTGTCGGATAAGAACGCCGGGTTAAAGTATTCGTCAGCGTATCCGCGAGCAGAAGCTATTGCGATCGTAATAGCCAAAGGCGCTATCTTATAATATTTATTTCGCACTGACATATGGTCCCTTTCTTCCCGACATCGCCGCTCGCGGGTGATACCTTAAGGCGTTAACTTTCCTTGCTGTTGTTCTGAGGGGTATCAAGCGCCACAGGACTGTTTTGCCGTATTTGCGCCGTAGTCATTGACCGTCTGAAAACTCACCGCGCCGTTTTTATGCCCCGGGACATCTACCGTCAGCGAGCCTTTCGGCGAAACCATTGAGTTAGGTAATTTCTGCCCGCCGACATACAACTGCACCAGGCTGACGTAATAGGGGGAGGGGTTTTTTACCGTCACCCGACCGCCTTCAACCCGACAGGTCAGGCTTTTTGGCGCATCCATTGAGGTGGATGGCAGGTTCTTCGGGCGGACAAATAATTTGATCACGCTTTGGGTGGCAATCTGCAACGTATTGCCTTTCAGGCTGTTCTTATCAACGGACGGGATAGCTTTGCTGTTGAGAAAAAATACGCTTTCCCGGTCGGTGGGCAACCCCGGCCCGGTATACATAATGCGCAGCGTGTTCTCTTTTTTCGGTTTCATGGTGAACAGCGGCGGCGTCAGGACAAAGTCCGCTGATTTGCTACCGTTAGCATTCGCCACCCATGACTGAATGAGATAGATATCTTTCGTCGAGGTATTGGTCAGCGATAGTGATGCTTCTCTGGCGCCCTGCGGGTAAATCACCCGGGTTGCGCCGAGGGCAATACCGCCTGCGCTGGCGGAGGAGACCATCATCAGTGCCAGCAGGCCGCCGGAACAGAATGTGGCTATCGATTTTTGGCAAAACGTCATTCGGTTATTCATATCTTTATCTGTCTTCATCGGTGTTCTCCCTTTGCTGCTTATCTACTGATTCCTGGCCCTCCGTATGCAGAGTCCAAAACACCCTCCGCGCGCGGCGCGGAGGTGTGCAATCAATCAGGAATAGTTGACGCTGAAGGTGGCGGTAGCGGCGACGTTACCGGCGGTGGCGGCATCACCGGTCGCGACATAGTCAACGCTGAACGGCAGCACGTTCTGGCCATCATTCAGGGTCACGGTTGAAGAAGCGGTTCCCAGCGGCAGTTCGGCGCCATCCGGGCCATACAGCTGCAGGGCTACGTTGCTGGCAGCGCCGGCGCCGGCGGTGTTCGCCAGTGCGGTTGCATTGTCAGTGTCAGCCTGGCCGCTGAAGGTCACGCCCGCATTGGCGCTTACGGTGCTGTCGCAATCTTCCAGCGTGATGCTGAACGGCTGCTGCTGACCTGCGGCCTGACCGGCAGTGGCCAGTTTTGATGCCTGAACCTGATCCAGGGTGATGGTCTGGTTGTCAGATTGAGTGGAGACGGAGCATGCTGCATCAACAACCTGACCTTCGAAATTAATGGTCCCGCCAGAAACGGTGACCGGAGCGGCATGCGCGGCGCCGGCAGCGAATAAGGCGGCAGTCAACGTGGTGTAGACAATTGCATTCAGTTTCATAATAGATCCTTAAATATTATTAGATTTAACATCCGGGTTGTGGCTTATTCTATTAACAGCATCGGAGAAGCCTTTAATAGAAGAAGAGTAGTGGCGTAAATGATAACGACTTAAAGAGTTAACTCCGCCTGATACCTACAGCGGAGATATTACGAAAAACAACTTAGGTTATGCAAATTAGAAATTATCAGATAGCTTCTGTGTGGTTGCTAGATCAATTGTAATTACATGAAATAAAAGGATTGAGTGTAGATTTAAAATGAGTTGATTATGTAATTAAGAAAAATGGAAAATATCAATACCGGCACTTTGATTGCAAGAATAGAACTTTCAGGCTTTGTTGAATAAATCAGATTTGGAAGCATATTCGTAGCCGGTTGCAGTTGTCAGATAATACGCCCGCTTTCTGGCATGCCTGCCTTCGTCATTTTGTTCAGCGCACGCACCATGGCCAAAGCCTCTGCAACCTGACCATCGTAGTCACGCAACGTCAGCGAACCACCGAACAACTGCTTTACCCTGTACATCGCCGTTTCCGCTATCGACCGACGGTTGTAATCTGTTGTCCATTTCCACCGCGCTCAGCCGTTGATTCGCAATAGCACGATTGCGGTCTGCATACTCATCAGGCCAGTAGCCCGCTCCCTTTCGGGGAGGAATGAGCGCGCTGATTTTCTTGCGACGCAGTTCGTCATGACATCGCCGCGTATCGTAAGCACCGTCCGCAGCAACTGACCTGATTTTTCGGTGGGTCTGCCGGATAAGTCCCGGGAAAGCTTCAGCGTCCGTGACGTTGTTCAGCGACAGGTCCGCGCAGATGACTTCATGCGTACTCGCATCAACAGTCAGATGCAGTTTTCGCCAGATACGACGGTGCTCTTTGCCGTGCTTTTTGACTTTCCACTCACCTTCACCGAAGACTTTTAGCCCTGTTGAATCAATCACCAGATGCGCAATCTCACCCCGGGTGGGGGTTTTAAAACTGACGTTAATCGACTTTGTCCGCTTGCTGACACTGGTTAATCCGGACAGCGAAGAGGAACACCCATCATGGCAAAAATGGAATCAATAAATCCCTGCGCAGCTCGCAGGGTCAGGCGGTATACACGTTTAACGACAAGGACGGTGGTGATGGTGAGGTCAGAATAGTGCTGAGGCCGTCCCCGCGATGAGTGTATAGCGGGCTCATACCCGGCCTGAATAGCCTCGTCATCAAGCCAAAAAGTGACGGAGCCGCGGTTGATGAGGGCTTTGTTGTAGTTGCGCCAGTTGGTGATTTTAAACTTCTGCTTTGCCATGGGACGGCCAGTGTTGCCGGATGATGCGTGATCTGATCCTTTAACTCAGCAAAAGTTCGATTGATTCAACAAGGCCGAACTTTCATTGAAATTTCAAGCGTGGCATTTGATAGGATTTTATTTTTGCGATCCAGGTCAAGCTGATGGCGGAAACTCAACATCAACAACAAAGATATTTCCCTGAACCAAACAAATAAATTTTAATTTCTTTAATAATAAAGTTAAAAAAATTTCCGATTGATATGTTTTGTAATAAAAATGACTGGGGGTAAGTGTGGTTTTATTGATTTGTTTATTTAATTTTTTAACAAATTGCCATGAAAATATTGATAAATCAATTGATTGTTTTTTTGGCGGGGTGAGGTATCGCGCTATTATTTTTTTAGGCCCAACAGAGTTTATGACTTTAATATAGAAGGATAAGGTATTGATATATATAATGATGTTCGTTAATGGTTTTTTAAGCGTTTTACGGTTGACTATTCTGATTGATTCAGATGCTAAAAAAATCCCATGCTGATTTTTCTGGTGTTCAGAGTATTTTTATCTAATTGATAGGCAATCAATGATTGTGTTACGATTTTACCAGCATAATTCAACAGGTGTAAAAGTGGGGGCTTACGTGAATAGACAATGATCTGACCAAGGTTAATTCTGTGTTTTACTTTTCCGCTGAGGTTGATGATGAAGGTAATGATTAAGCATGAGAACCAGTACTTTAATAAAGGTATCGAGATACTATTACGGGCTCTTTATCCCAAGGAGCAACTGGTAATTAAAACGGTATCCAGACTGGAGGTCAATACGTTGCAGAGCGCCGATATTGCGATCCTGCAACTTGCTCCCGGGGATGGATTTATCTGCAATACAAAGCTAATGATGCACTATCCTCGGTTACTAGTGGGGGTAGTGAATAATAAATTTCGATACAGTCGATTGACGCATTGCATGAAGGATATGCTTATCATCCAAAGTAATGAACACATAGATTCGGTGGCGAGAAAGATAAATCAGTCGCTAAGGTATAATGAAAAAAATAAGGGAGGGAATGTTGAGGATAAATGTCGTAACTGCCAGCATTATAAGCTGTCGAACAGGGAGGAAGAGATTGTAAAGCTGATCTTTGATAACCTGTCTGTACGTCAAATTGCCGAACGACTCTACATAAGTAAAAAAACGGTCTATTCCCATAAGCAGACAATGAAGAGTAAATTCAACTTACAAAATAATTATGAGTTAGTTCAATTATTACATAGCCTGAATGTTAAGTAAGATTTCAGCTGAGTGATGGTAATCCCCCCCAAAAAACCGGTGTGTTTATAAGTAGAATTTTCTCGTAATCTGAACCGGGGAGATCTCTATGAAAAAATCACGTTTTACTGACAGCCAGATCATGTCCATCCTGAAGCAAGCCGAGGCCGGAACACCTATGGCCGAACTGTGCCGCGAGCATGGTATGAGCAATACCAGTTTCTATAAGTGGCGTTCTCGCTTTGGCGGTATGGATGCCTCCATGATGACCCGTCTGAAAGAGCTGGAAGACGAAAACCGTCGCCTCAAAAAAATTTATGCTGAAGAACGGCTCAAAGCCGAAATCATTCAGGAGGCCATGGCAAAAAAGTGGTGATGCCATCGCGTCGAAAGCAGATGGCACAGGACGCGGTCAGAAACCGAAACGTCAGTGTGCGTTTTGCCTGCCAGTTGTTTGTTCTCAGCGAAAGCTGTTATCGCTATCAGCCTCATCTGAATGAAGAAAATGACCTCATTGCTGACTGGCTGATAGTCACTGCCCGGAGCCAGTGTGCCGCGCCCGGGCGGACACGGGACGGGCGGCTTTTCCGCTCCTGTCCGGCGTCGTTGTGATTTTACGCCGTCCACTCGCCTTTTGAGATGTGCCCTTCAAGCCGCTTTCGCGGCATAGCCTCGCCTTCGGAAAGACTGACGGCTGCGGTATTCCACGGTCAGCTTGAACCGTTAGCCACCATCGAAAGGCTAGGGTTTTAGAATGACTGACAATCTCAAACTGTTTCAACGCCTGACAAACAGCAGAATGATGATTAGCGATGTAAGAGAATGCCTGAAAATGCCGCAATCTGATTTTCTCACAATGCTGTGCGAAGGCGCAGAATCATATTTGGGGTCCGCTTGGAAAACGGAAAATATCCTACGCTAAGCCTGTTTTTTAAGCAGGCATGACAGGCAGCTTTGAGCTGTGAGCGAAGAGCAGGCATTGATTACTTGCTCAATGAATGGTCAATTAGCATCGGTGTTGCAACTGAAATAAAACTAAATCCGGACTCTCATTTGTGAATGACGAGTCTGCGACAGGCGTGCCAGCCAGCCCTCTGTATATTTCATTAGACTAAAAAGAGGGAAGGCTGTACTCAGGATTAACCCGTCTTCCCGATGGATTGCGGTACAGGCAGGGCAAATCGATTTTCCAGGGCCAGGGCAATACCGTCCTCCGTCAGTTGTTGCGTTTCGATACCCTCTGCGGTGATCGTCTTCAGCAAATTACCTAGCAAAATCAGGCGACCCTCGGGGGCGTGCTGCACGATCAGTAACTTCTGCACAAAGATGGCATCAGGATGGGTGGAATTGAGGTAGTTGGCTGGGACGAAATCAATCCACTCCTGGGGGGACAGATCAAAACTGTATTGATTAGCCCATGCACCCTCCACCTTCGCTTGTAGCAGGTACTCGTTATTAACGTCACGGATAAGTCGAAAAGTGTCGAAATCCTGTTCGATATCGGTATCTGTCATGTCTATGGCGAGCGGCGCGCGAATGCCATAGCTGCCGAACCCCAGGTCGCAAAGCCACAGGCGGTCATCAACTTCAGCAATTAATGCCATATGCGTTTTAGGTCGGCGTGCCGGGTAGAACATCGGGCGAGCGGCAACGAAACGGTAGGTAATACCTAAAGCGTCCAGTGCCATGGCAAATAGCCCATTAACCTCATAGCAGTATCCACCACGGCCTCGGTGTAGCAGTTTATCTGCAATGTCTTCGGGTACCAGGGATACGACTTTGCCAGCCTGTACATCCAGATTCTCGAAGGGTACCGAAAAGAGTTGATGGCGCATGAGCGCGTGCAGCGTGGCGGTATCGGCGGCTGCATGCCCGGTGTAGTTTATGCGACGGAAATAAGCAGAAAGATCGAAGTTATCGCTATGCATAATGCCTCCTTGATTGAGCGGGTTCGGCACCACTATAGAAGGGCCACATCATTGTTTGTATAGTCAGATCTATCGAAAATCAGACTGTACAGTTCGCAATGTCCGCTCCACGTCTGTTGTCCCCACATTACCGCCGCATTGCTGAAATGCTGCGCCTTACCCTTGCATCAGGTGTATTGCGAGTCGGCGACAGGATGATCTCCGCGCGTAAACTGGCCGAACGAGAGCAGGTTAGCCTCCCAACGGCACTGGAAGCACTCCGTTGTCTCGAGGCCGAGGGCCTGATTGTTGCGCGTCCGCGTTCGGGCTACTTCGTTTGCCAGATAAACACATCTCAGAACATGCCGTCTTCCCAGGATTTACCTGGCCCAGTCCCCGTGACAATGTCAGCATTAGCCCGTTCACTATTTAGTAGCGCAGAAGCCCGTCTGGTGCCGCTTGGTGCAGCGCTGCCCGATCCAATATGGTTGCCAACAAACACGCTACAGCGGGCGCTACAGACTGCAACCCGTCGCCTGGACGCGCACGGGCAGAGCTACAGCCTGCCGCCGGGAAGGGCAGACCTGCGCAGAAATATAGCCGTACGCGCTGCACAGTGGGGAGCCCGTTTTGGTTCGGATGATCTCGTCATCACGGCTGGAGCGACGCAGGCACTGCGTCTGGCTCTGCGGGCTGTAAGTCAGCCTGGTGATGTAGTGGCAATTGAACAACCTGCCTACTTCGGTACGCTCCTGCTGCTTGAGGACTTAGGCCTCAAGGCATTGCAAATTCCCACGGATCCTGCTGAAGGCTTGTTGCTGGCATCTCTGGATGAAGCTATTCAGCGCCACCGTCCTGCCGCCGTGCTGGCTTCGCCCACGGTGCAAAACCCACTCGGCGCCAGTATGCCCGTCACCCGCAAGCAGCAACTTGTTGCTCTGATTGAACGTGCAGGCATCCCTTTAATCGAGGACGATGTGTATGGTGATCTGGCCGGTGAAGGGCAGCGTCCTCCGGCCTGCAAGGCGTTCGACCAGAGCGGGAGTGTGATCTACTGCAGTTCATTATCCAAAACCCTTGCCCCAGGCTGGAGAATAGGGTGGGTTGCGGCAGGACGCTATCACACTCAGGTATTGCATGCTCGCATGGCCGGGGACTGGGCTGGCGCACCGCTGCTTGAGGCTGCCGCGAGCGATATACTGGCAAGTGGGGATTACGAGCGTCATTTGCGACGCTTGAAGTTCCGGATCTCAGAGGGGGTACAAGCCGTTATCGCCCGGGTCAAGGCCAGCTTCCCGCAGGGCACTCGTGTTACCGTGCCGACAGCCGGTTTCTTGTTGTGGATAGAACTCCCGCATCCGCTGAATTCATTGGTGGTACACCGTCGCGCGTTGGCGCTCGGCATTGGTGTCAGTCCTGGCCTCCTGTTTTCTCCAGGGGCTGAGTTTCAGAACTTCCTGCGGTTAAATTGTGCGAATGAACCCTCGTCCACGCTGCTCAATGCCGTTGAAAAGATCGGTGCGCTTTGTCATGAACTGGCAGGTCAGCGCAAATAACGAATGCCTGCCTAAGTCCAGACTTAAAGAATATAAACATGGGACTGTGGGGCCGCACTACTATAGGCCAGGAAAAACGCCATACGATGAATCACCCACACATCCATCGGTTGAACTCACAGCGAGGAGCGGACGGAATGTCATCGTTCAGCATTGGGGCTGGTGAGAGTATTAATTTCAGCAAGCAGCCAGCGTTCAAAACTTTCCAGCGCAGCCTCATTGATCCCCGTTTCCGTCGGTTTTACTAAACAGAATTTTTTGCTCAGGCATCCTGAGGCTGGCCAGGGCGAAACTAGCATACCGCAACGTAATTCATTCTCGACATACATACGTGGAACCAATGCTACGCCTTGTCCTGCGATGACCGCAGCGATAGCCATTTCATGTAGATCGTAGCGCACACCCTGAGCCGGATTATCGAGGTGTATTTCACATTCCCGGGCATAGTGATGCCATGCATCAGGGTTCTGTCTACGGTGAATACGCGGAAGTTCGTTTAACTGTCGATTGACGTCATTATTTGTTAGCAGTGCGGGATTGCAAACCGGCAGCAGATTTTCCTGAAACAGAAATTGCATACGCATGCCTGCCCATGCGGAATGTTCAAAATGAATGACGGCGTCAAAGCCACTTCCAGGCAAAATGAACGGATCCGTTCTCGCCGCAATATTTAACGTTATGTCCGGGAACAAATAATGAAAGCCGCTCAGGCGGGGAATAAGCCAACGGCAGGAAAAGGTCGGCAGGACGGCGATATCCAGACTCCTGCTGCCCTCAGGCATGCCAATGATGTACTGCGTATCTCTTTCGAGCCGTTCGAGCGTTTCACGCACGCAATGCGCATAGCGCGCACCGACAGGGTTAAGCTTTACCCGGCTTCCCATACGGTCAAACAGTTTACAGTTCAGCAACGCTTCAAGACGCGCAATTTGACGGCTAATCGCCCCTTCCGTTAACGATAACTCCTCTGCGGCCCGGACGAAATTACCGTGTCTTGCGGCGGCATCAAAAGCATGCAGAGACGCACTGCTGGGTATTTTTTTGCGCATAAATGTGTTCCTTACTCAGTGCCTACAACATGCTCTCATTGACTTAATGTCACTGACTCGTGACATATTATCGTTTTTAAGCGGGATAACCAGCCTGTAGCATGATGAAAAATCATTGAGCAAATAGTATTTGCTTGCGTGTATCACTCATGTGGAGATGGGCTGATGTTCTATACCGTGGAATGCTCTTATAACGACCCTGAAAGCGAAGCAGAATGGAATGCCTTTTACAGCCAGCAAAAACTACCCGCATTGATATCTGTTGCTGGTTTCACAACCTCTCAACGCTTTCGCGCCGTCAAACCCGGCTGTCCTGTTTACCTTGCCATTCACACTATTAATGATGCGGATATTCTCAGCAGTGAGGATTACCGTTTAAAAGGTGGTGGTAATTTCTCTCGCTGGCAGGGTTGCATTACTGACTGGCATCGTAACCTCTACGGAGGTGAAAGCCTTGCTCCAGCGATCTCTTCTGATGAAATTCTGCTATTGAGCGCAATGCCAATAGACTTTGTAGAGACAGAACTGGGATATCGGAGTCTGGAGATGCAGGCGGTGGGGCTGGATAAGTGCCCTGACTATCGCATTGCATATGTCTTGCCTGTGGAGATGGCCTCGCTGTTTACAGATATGTCTGGTGTGCATCTCTACCAGCCTCTGACACCGCAGTTGCTGAGTTCTGAAGAAGGGAAGTGATAACATCATGCCTAATCTTACTTTTTATATTTCTGAAAAACATTCTGACAAGTTTCAAAACCTTGATGATTTTACCAATAAATGCAGCGCTCTCTGCTGTGACATTCTCGGTGCAGAACCCAAAAACGTGCATATCATTTTTGTCGACGTTAAGCCGGGATGCGGTCAACCGGTCTATGCCGAGCTCTTTTATCGTCTGACAACATTGCGAACCCATGAAGTCATGGAGAACTTTATGCGAGAACTGGATTTTGCAACTCAACAGGCCTCTGGTCTGATGGCTCGTATTCGCTGTTTTGGCTCCCTGGACGAACACCTGTTCGCCCGCAACTAATCCCGAGGTAATGATGAGCCATCCCTTTCCTTTTCGTCAAATTGGAGATTTTCAAATAACAGCGCTGAGTGACGGCAATATGACAGCCAGTCTGGATTTACTCTCAGGCATTGAAAGAGCTGATGCGCACGTTATTCAATGCAGTGCCGGAATCAGTGAACCCGGTAATATCCATATAAACTGTTACCTTATTCGCGGCCAGGGACGAATTATTCTGGTTGATGCAGGCACAGGCCCGCTGAACAACATGGCGGGACAACTCAACGCAAACCTTGCAGCAGTGGGTGTCAGCCCTGACGACGTCGATACTGTTTTATTAACACACTGTCATCCGGATCATATTGGAGGCCTGCTGGATTCGGAGAAACAGCCCGTTTTTAAACACGCGGAAATTCTTCTTCATCCTCTCGAAGCGCAACACTGGCAGGATGATGAAAAACTCAACATAGCGAATGAGCGCGGGCAACGTAATTTTTGGCTGGTCCGTCAAACCTTAGACGCTTATGCCCGGCAGGTGCGTTTTTTTAACGGCGACAAAATAGCAGACGGTATTCTGCCGGTATGGCTACCGGGTCATACGCCCGGGCATACCGGTTTTCGCATCAATGCGGATGATAAATGTTTATTAATATGGGGAGACATTGTCCATTATCCTCATATTCAGTCAGCGCAACCGGCAGTTTCTATTTTATTTGACACAGATCCAGCTCTGGCTGAGGAAACAAGAAAGATAATGATGGAAAAAGCCGTCAGCGAAAAACTGATCGTTGCGGGCATGCACTTAGGTCAGGCGGGGTTTGCCAGCGTTCTCAGGACAGGCAATGGATACTGCATTTCCTACTCTGAAAAAGCCTGACGGGGCTGTCACTGGTTAAAGGGCTGTAAGCCTTGATGCAGGCGCAGGAGATCACTTGTTATCCTGTGCGCAAACCCCTGCACAGTTGACAAGAACCTTCGGAAGATCGGCGGAAGTAATGAATCACTGACCTGCTCGCTGTTAGTTCGGTCGCCATTTGCTGGCGACCGATTTGCGCAAATACTACCTTTAGTTACTTCCTCAGAATCTGTCCAACGTCTATCCGATTTCCATCCGGATCAGCGAAAACAAATGCCCGAATGCCGTATTCTTTATCCTGTAGGCCTTTGATAATTTTGGCACCGATATTCTGACATTGGGAATAAAATGCATTTGCGTCATCTACAAGAAGGTGCGCGACTGGAAAGGAAGGTGCTTTGTGGTGTGGTTGCAGAGTCAAATGTAGCTCAGCGTCTTCACGCTTTAATATCATGAAGCCCACAGGGTCTCCATTTGTAAAAACAGCATTGAAATTCAGTCCATTGATGTAGAACTCGCTGGAAATTTTGATGTTTTTTACTGGTATTACGGCTGCTATACGACCAAATATAACGGGATGCGGCATGATCAACCTCGTGGTTGTTAATCAATAGCATAGCGATGGGCGGTGCCGTAGCTAAGCAACTGGGCGGTGCCAGGTTGTTGATAAAATTATGATATTTTTTTCATAAATGGAAATGAAATTTTTAAGTGCAGTAAAAAATACTTATGCGCTAACTATCTGTTGCGATATTAACGTCCGTTTATGGCACTTAACTGACCGCTGCCCAGGACGGTTTTGAACGAGGCGCGAAAGTAAAAACATACTCTTCCAACCGGCTACACTGCAAACCAGCCCACCGCATTTGATAATCCAGGGAAGCAAGGGCTTGGCGCAATCCACAAGTGAGGAAATTACGCCATGCCTGCCACAGATGTGCCGCTATGCTTTTCTCTTGCTCTCGTGATTTGCCAGTTGCCGAATAAACTCTTCAGCCGTGCAACCTTGTTGTAACGCTTCAAGCAACAGCTGCTGCTGTGTTTTTGGCACCAGACCACCCAGCGGCGGATCGGTATCAAGATTGGTCGGGAAGGAATAGCCTTCACCGCTTGCTGCCACAACCGCTTGTAACTGCTCATCGGTTAATGGTTTCTTCCGCAAAATGGGATAAATCGCCTCCATGACTTTGACGTGATTCACTTTTTCCATTGTTTTGCCAAATGCGGATGAGACCTGCAGCAAATTAGCCGTACGCACATGGTCCTGCGTAACGTTATTCCCCGCAGCATGGAACAGGGCCGGATTGAAGAATAACCCGTCGCCTTTTTTCAGTGGCAACTGAATGGCATGCTGCTGGAAAAATTCAATAAAACGCGGATCGCGCCATGCCAGATATCCTTCGGCATATTGCTGCGACCACGGTAAAAGCTGCGTCGGTCCTGACTCTACCGGCATATCGCTATGGGCGACCGCCCCCTGAAGCGTCAGGTATTGCGACAGAATCTGCAGAGGCAACGGGAAGCGGGCGACCACCTCATTAATCTGGAAACCGAGATGGTAATCCCGATGCGGCTGTTGCGCTTTGCCGCCAGGGCGGACCTGATTCACCTGTGCCGTGATTTCATAGCCGGGGCCAACCCAGGCTTCGCAAATCAGGGCCAGTAAAGGATTGCTGTAGTAGTCGACGAAGGCATCGGCATCACGCTCAGCGACTTTTTGCAGCGCGTTCCAGATACGTCCATTGCTGCCGGCTTTGGCAAAGTGATCGCCACCGCCACCGTCTGCCGCTTCACTGACGAGAATATCGTCAAACACCTTATTGCTGCTGTCTATGGCAGAGACATCGCGGTATAAGCCCTGAACCACGAATACGCCTGGCCCGCCTGACAGTGCGCGATGCAGTTCACCCAGCATGGTTTGACGATCTGCTCTGGCTGCTGCAAGCAGATCATCATGATAATAGATCAGTACGTTTTTATCGGTGGAACGCGCCAGCGGGAAATCGTCCTTACGCAAGGTTTGCGCGCATAGCGTGGCGAACTTATCGAGAGAAATATGGCTGTCATTAATATAGGGCGTATTCATTTTTTACCTCACAGCGTCAGGGCATGTGGTGGCTGAAAACCGCCGTTGTCACCGCAACCGACCACGCTTTGATCAAAATCGATCACCGCGCCTGTCATCATTCCCGACTCCTCTGAAAGGAGAAATGCTACGCCACGCGCGACCTCGTCAGGCTTCAGCAATCGGCCAAAAGGCTGGGCCTGCTCAGCTCTGGCAAGCCAGTTTTCTTCAGCATCATGATATTGCCGCTGGATGTCGTGTTCATGCGGCGTGTCCATCCAGCCAATGTTGAGGCCGTTTACTCGTATCCGGTTGCGCATAACGCTGAAGGCCACATTTTTTGTCAGCGTAACCAGGGCGCCTTTAGATGCCGCGTAGGCGGTCAGGAAGCTCTGGCCGCCGTGGGAAGTCATGGTAATGATATTAACAATGCTGCCTTCTACGCCCCTGGCAATCATCAGTTTGATCGCCGCCTGCATCAGAAAAAAGGGCGCGCGAGTGTTGACCGCCATGATGGCGTCAAATAATTCCGGAGAGGTATCAAGGATGGTGCCACGGTCGGACATGCCTGCACAGTTCACCAGTCCGTGCAGCGTGCCAAACGCCGATTCTGCGGCTCCTACCACTTTTGTGCAGGCTTCTGGCGAGCTGATATCCGCTTCGACAAATATCACTTCGCATCCGGCATGGCTAAGGGTTTCCGCCTGTTCGCGCCCGGCTTTCGCGTTACGACCGCAAATTACGATGCCCCGCGCCCCGCGCTCTACCAGCAGGCGGGCAACCGCTGCGCCGAGCCCCTGGGTTCCGCCGGTAACGACGAACACTTTGTTGTTAAAACCACCGCTTTTACTCATGTCCATTTGCTGTCCTTTCTTATTGAGGAGAGATCGGGTTTGTCCGCTTGCTTACCCTGACCTTAGCAGTTACATTCAGTTAACAATATGGATACATAACCTCAAAAAGACCTCAATTTATGACCAGGTCATTTTCCATCAAACAAATCGCAGCCCAGTCTGGCGTCAGTAAAGCCACGGTTGACAGAGCGCTGCACCAGCGCGGCAGCGTGAGTCCCCGCACAGCCCGACGCATTGCGCAGGCAATCAGCGATCTGGAATTACAACAGCGCACCAGCCTTGCAAGCGGCCGCACGTTGCCGATCGACCTGGTGATGCACACGCCGGAACGCTTCAGTTCACTGACCGTCGCGGCGCTGCTCAGTCAAATTAAAATCTTTTCACCGTTTCGCCTGACGCTACGCTGCCACATTTTTGAAGAGATCACCCCTGAGGAGTTGCAGCGTGAGCTGCGTCGCTGCGGCAATGACAGCTACGGCGTGTTGCTTAAAGCCAGCGATCATCCGTTGCTTGAAATCACGATTGCGGAACTGGCGGAACTTAACGTTCCGGTGGTCACGCTGGTCACTGACCTGCCGCACAGCAGACGTATCCGTTACGTGGGAATGGATAATGCGGGGGCGGGGAGAACAGCTGCATGGCTGCTGTCGCGATGGCTTTTGAAAGAAGCGCAAACGGTCGCAGTCGTGCTCAGCAGTAAGGATTTTCGCGGCGAAGAACAGCGCATGGCAGGCTTCATCCAGGCGCTAAGCGAGCGGGCACCGTATCTGAAGACCATCGCCGTCAGTGAAGGATATGGTATCGATACGCTGACTTTTACGCAGATGCGCAAAGCGCTGGAACAGGACCATTCAATCCAGTCTGTTTACAGCGTGGGCGGGGGAAACTGCGCTATTTTGCGGGCTTTTGCAGCGATGCAACGAGAGATAAAAGTCTTTATTGGCCACGATCTGGATGAGGAGAACCGCAGTCTGCTGGCTGCTGAAGAAATGGATGCGGTGATTGATCATGACCTGTGTGAAGACGCACGCTCAGCATTTAGCGCGATCCTGCGTTTCCATGGCTTTTTGCCGGAAGCAGAGAATGAAATAGCGTCATCGCGTATCATTGTTGTCACACCTTATAATATTTAAATTAACTGGTTGTTTATAAAGGAATTCGACGCCCCGTGATTTTTTATAAGCGGGGCGTTTTTATCTTCAGAACCTATTAAATCCAGCCTTGTTTACTACGACGGATATAAGGTAATACGGATAATAAAGCCAGAACCGCTAACACCAGTCCAATCCATAAAGCTGAACGTAAACCGAATCCAGATGAAATTGCCATTCCACCTAAATAAGAACCGCCACCTAATCCAATATTGATAACGGAAGTATGAACGGCATTGACCATTGGCCCTGGATGCGCCACGCTGACAATTCTTGCCATCATTGCCGGATTCATTGGCACGCCTGACAAACCGATGAGTATGACAGCCAGAATAGCAATTGCCTGATATTGAACAAATAGCGCCATGCCGAGCAAAGAAATACTCAATATGGTTAAGCCGACAACCATAACAGCTAAACTATGGCGATATGCAAGACGTCCCGTTATCATATTCCCAATGATGTTGGCTAGCCCATAAAGCATCAGAATGAAGGGGACCGTCTGCATTGTAAATTCACTGACATCAGTCAGTACGGGAACAAAATAACTGAATGCCGCAAAACTTGCGCCTAAAATTAAACAACTGGTTGCACAGGCTTTCCAATAGGCTTTATTTTTAAATGCCTTAATCTCTTCAGCCATCTTGATAGCACCGCTGCCGTTCATATGTGGCAATAAGCGTACTAATGCTAACAGGCATATGAAAACCAGGACCGCGACCAACCCAAAACTCATTTTCCAGCCCCAGTGCTGGTCAATTATTGTCGCGATAGGTACACCAAAGACATTGGATACCATAAAACCTGCTATCACTATTGATGCGGCACGAGGGCGATTTTCTACAGTTACAAGAGCCATACTTGTCGCGAGAGAAAGACTTAAACACCCGGCACACAAAATACCGGTCACGATTCGAATAGCAACTAACACATTGTAATCAGAAACAAAGACGCTTAATCCTTGTACGATAACATATAACCCTAACAGCCATAATAACGTTGAACGATAGGGGGCTTTAAACTTAAGAAAGGCGTAGGTTAAAACCGGGCCTCCTAGCATTACACCGAATGCATAATATGAAATCAAATGCCCGACTTCGCCGACTGTAACACCAAATGCTTCAGATAGCGTGGTCATCATACCCGCCACCATTAACTCTGCTGTACCTAATGAAAAAATGGCTAACCCTAAAATATATACGACTAATGGCATGGTTTTTTATTTTCTCCTTGTATTGGAATGATCGTTACAAAAATGGGTGCAAGTAAACAATGACCTATTGCACTTAAATTTATAAATTGATTAACAGACCAGCGACGACATCTTCGAGGATTTTTCTATCTGAAATGTTTTTATTCAGTACACGTAAACCGTAATAGCCTGCCATAAAGCCTCTCGCCATTTCGACGGCTGATGCTTTATTGTTTAGTTCGCCGCTTCGTTGACCTTCGATGAATACCGTCACCAGCGTTTGTTCTAAATGCTGACGATATTCATTATTCAGGCTTGCAACGGCTTCATCTTTACTGCCCATCTCCAGGGCTGAAAATAAGACCATCGCATCGTGCTGCTCTGGCTGAGAAAGATCTTCGGCAATACCCCAGAGCAGAAGGGTATGCAATCGCTCTTTTACCAGACCTGGTTGTGTGAGAATGGTTAACTGTGCTGACATAGTTTGTTCGTGGCTGCGCAACAAAGCTTGCTCGTACAGGGCTTGCTTGCTTCCAAAGGCATTGTATAGGCTTCCCCGCCCTAATCCCGTACCATTGCATAAATCTTGCGCAGAGGTGCCTGCATAACCATTGGCGCTGAAAACAGCGACGGCAGCATCAATGACATCCTGATCTTCGAACTTTCGTGGACGACCTGGAAAGGTTGGTTTTTCAGCACTCATAGGGATGTGGGACTTGAAATGAGTTGAGGCGGCATAGTATTGATTATGGAACGATCAGTCAAATAATTTTCATAAAAAAATCAGCGGTGATGCGCCGACAGATTTTCTTATGAGAAGCAGACATTTGCGATTTGTGGGCTAGCGTTTTGACCAAACCTGCGTGGCATTATTTCAATAATTTTGACATAAGCTCAAAAAACCCAGGCAGGTCACGGCTAAAAGAGAAGGACGCGTTTATGGCTTTGCGGGCGATTAAACCATCGATAAAGGCAAAAAGGATAATCGTGGTTTCCTCCAGGCTAATGTCCCGGCGAAACTCTCCCGCAGCAATACCGTCTGCGATAATCCCTGCAATACTTTGCCGCATGATGGTATCACTGGAAATATACGTTTTTTGCAATTCAGGGTTCCGCGCAGACTCCGCGATGATTTCAACCCACAGTTGATGCGTGACTGGGTATCCTACATCGCTGATGCACGAAGTCACCTGCTCGCAAAGGCGGTCGAAATAAGTGCCGTCAGATGGCGCATTATGGGCTGTTAACGCCGAACTCTGCTCTTCAAGAACGATAGCCTTGATGAGGTCATCCTTGCTTTTGAAATACGTGTACATCGCTCCCTGACTGATGCCAGCCCGGGTAGAAATTTCACGCACGCTGGTCGCACTAAAGCCTTTTTCAGCAAAGCAGGCAGCAGCAGCGGTAATCAGCTTATGGTAGGTTTCGGTTTTCTTTAACATGTCGTCTATGATGTTTAATCCTGTGCCCGGACTTTAACGCTGTTTTCTTCCTGGAGCCAGAGTTGAACTCTGTCGTCTGGCTCCCGGCATCAGATGTTACTTCATCAGCGGTAGCGCACTGAGCATATTCTTGAGGTTCAGCATATCCCACGGCAGATGTTCAGCAATCGTCAGGCCGACTGGTGCGGCTTTTGAAGTAGCCTGAGCTATCAGGTTGAGTACATCTTCAATAGTCAGTTTGCCTTCTGCCACATCACCAAAGTCGTGCTCTCCTCTGCCAGGCCTGGCGAAAAGAACAGAACGGAAAAGTGACGGATCGAGAACGTCCAGATCCAGGTGTATCGCCAGATACTCAATACCTTCCCTCTCAATCCATTCCATGACGTCTTTCCCGTCTTTTTTGACTTGTTCAGGGCCGATAGCCGCAATGTGATGACGAGCAAGATATTCAGCTTCATAAGCCAATGGATCGTGAATACCTGCAATCATTATTTTTGAGGGATTGAGCCTGGTGGTGACGTGAGCAACTAAATCTTTATCACCCGTTCCAATGAGTGCGCCAAGAACATGGGCATGGGCGTTTGGATATTGTTGAGCCGTCTGCACGTCAGGGTGAGAGTCGATCCAGAGCACACCCAGTTTATCACCGTATTTATTGAGCAGATGTGAAAACGGAGCCAGCGACACCAGGCAATCGCCACCAAACACGACAATGGAATCGGGATCATGTTTCTCAATCAGAGAAGCTGCATCGTTGAGCTGCCTGATAATTTGAGGTTTAGCGGTAATGCCATCCACTTCGGCCTGCGGCGCCGTTGTGGGCTCATCGACCGCAACAGACTCAACAGGGCCATCCGATTCGGGGGAAAGATACGAGAGGAGAAGCGACCCAAGGTGATAGGGGGGATTATTACCACCTTGCCATTGAGGAAATAAAAGTCTGAGCGTTTTGCTGGTCATAGTTTGCCTTTGCATGTTTTGACAACGGACTGATTTGAGTAAATCATAATCCGATAATGAATGAACGTTCATTCATTTTTGTATAATCAGTGTTCTTTGGCAAGCTGCACGGCACGTTAAGTTAATGGCAAGGAGCAAAGTCATTTTTCAGGCCAGTTTCAGGCTATGTCCGCTTCCTGGCACGGAGCAGACATGACTGGCCTTGCAGATTGACGGCTGACTGACGCGAGCGTTTAGTGGCTCACCAGCAGGGTGGAAAGACGCGCCTGCACATCGGCACACCCGGCCAGCACCAGATTGCCGTTTACCAGGCCATTATCGGCAAGAAAGGCATTGCTGGTACCGCCCGCTTCAACAATGATCAACATTCCCGCCAGCGCGTCCCAGCTGTTCATGTGCTCCTCGTAATAGGCATGCACCTGCCCGGTAGCAACGTGGGCGAGCATCAGCGCCCCGGCACCAAAGCGGCGATACTCCATGCCGGCATTGAGCACGTGGGCAAGGGTGCGGGTATAGTTTTCCACCGGCGCGCGGCTGGAGCGGCCCATACCGATAACTACCGTTTCTGGATCCGGCTCGCGGAGCGTCAGACGCTGGTCGTTAAGAAACGCCCCTTCACCACGGCGGGCGAAGAAAAATTCATGACGATCCGGGGCGTAGATAATTCCCAGCTCCGTTGTGTTCTCGCGAACGTAAGCCAGTGAGATGCACCAGTAATCCATCCCCTGAATATAATTGGTCGTCCCGTCGATAGGATCCAGCACCCAGGTACCGTGTTCACCGGTCTGCAGCCCGCTCTCTTCCCCGAGAAAGCCATCCTTTGGACAGTGGGCGTTCAGCCAGTGTTTGATCTCTTGTTCCACATACAGATCGGCGTGTGAAACAAAATCCTGACGCGCTTTTTTATCCACCTGTAATCCGGCATTACGCAATGCCTGTGCTTCTGCGCCCAACTGGCGAATCAATGCGCATAGTGACTGGTGTTGTTGTTCGGTCATAGCCTGCTCTTATTGAGGTAATGGCGACGTGCGCCGGGAAATGAGTTGCACATCCACCCAGGTGGTTCGCGAGGGTTGCAACGGATCGTCGGCGCGTTCCAGCAGGCGGGTTAATGCCTGACGGGAAATCTCCTCGACGTCCTGGTGCAGGGTGGTGAGCTGGTAACTGTATTGCGCCGTTTGCGGCGTATTGTCAAAACCGATGAGCTGAAAATCGCCCGGACTGTGTCTGCCGCGCTGGCGCATCCCGTCAAGAAAACCGCAGGCGAGCTGCGCATTGGCACAGAAGATGCCCTCAAGAGTCTCATCCGCCCCGACGGCGGCCTGAAACCCACCGTCGTAGCCTTCGATGGGGGCGATAATCGATTGCAGATTGCGGGCGGTGTCGACACCTAAGGTCTGTAGCGCCTGATAAAAAGCATCGCCGCGCATGCGACCGGCCCAGGTGGAGTGCGCGGTATTGAGCCAGCCGAAACGACGACAGCCGTTGCGCACCAGCTGCCCGGCGGCGAGGGTTGCGCCGTAGACGTTGTCCGAGCAGACGTAATCCACGAAGGGGATATCCGGCTGGCGGTTGATACCCACCACCGGGATCTGCTGCGATACGCACTCGTTCACCAGTGATTCCGGGGGCTGACCCGAGGTCACGATCGCCCCGGACACCCGAAACTGGGCAAAACGACGCAGCGTGTGGGCCAGATCCTTTTCGCTGTGAATTTCACTCACCAGCGCCTGAAAACCACACCGCTGGATCTCGCTCAGCAGGGCATCCAGCAGGCTACTGCGAAACGGGTCGCTGATGCGCGAGACAATCACGCCGACCAGATGACTGCGGCGACGGTTTAACCCTTGCGCGAGAAAGTTAACCTGATAACCAAGCTCCGTTGCCGCGCGCAGGACTCGCTCCCGGGTGGCGGGAGAGATACTGCCGTTGTTGCTTAGTGCTCGTGAGACCACCGCCCGTGAGACGCCCGCCCGGTAGGCGACATCCTGCGCGGTAACGCTCTGTTTACGGGAGACGGAACTCATGCCGGGCGTTCCTCGCTGGAAATCACGGGGGTGTTAAGCGTGCATTGCAGACCGTCATAGCTGACGAACAACCCGTTGCCGGGCTGGCAAGCGCGCTTGAGGTCATGCACTATCGCGTCGTTACAATGATAGAGCCCCAGTGCCGGGAGATTCAGGCGCTGAAACAGCGCCAGGCAGGAGGGAAAATCACCGTGGGATGCATCATCGCTGAGTGCCGTCAGTGACGCACATTCCTGGAAAGCGAGACCGGCCCCCTCCATCAGTGCCACAGATTCTGGCGTTGGGCGACCGTCGCCGCTGTAAAACAACGTCTGCTCACCCTGGGTGATACGAATGGCGCGGTTGGCGAGTTCATGCCGGGTTTCGGCGGTCTGGATATGCCAGTCGTGCCACGTCCATGCGTCGGTGGTGTCGCGCCAGTCGAGATCAAAACACAGCGTGGTCTGCGGCCAGTTGGCGAGCGTGGCCAGCTGCATCAGCACGGGGCGCTGCTGCGGCTGACTGTAAATAATCAACGCTTTCTGGCGCGAGAAGCTGTGCCAGTGATTCAGCAGCGCCGTCAGCCCGGTACAGTGGTCCGGGTGGACGTGGGTAAAATAGACGACGTCGATATCATTGACGTCGCCATCACGCTGCCACAATGCCCGTGGAATCGTGGGGCCGCAGTCAATTAACCATTGTCGGTTCTTCTCATCGATTATCCGCAGCGCAGAGGTATTTTGTTCGCGGGAGAAGGCGCTACCGCACCCAAGCACATCTATTTTCATGTTCTCACCAAAAATGTTTGATGCTTAATTAAATTGTCACAAATACCCGACAAAGTAGGCTCACATAATGTCGAGTCAACATTGCATTTTTTTTACATTCAAATGAACACGTGTTCATTGCAGTAAAAAAAGTCAACACAGCGATTTTTGGGTAATAAAAATGAGTTATTTACGGATAGCCGGGCTTAAAATTAGCTATGGCGAAAAGGTGGTGTTGCATAATATCGATCTGCATGTCGAGAAAGGCGAGATGATTGCCCTTTTGGGGCCATCCGGCTGCGGAAAAACCACGCTTCTCAATGCGCTTTGCGGGTTTATTGCGGTAAAACACGGAGAGATTACCGTTGCCGGCCGTGATATTACCCATAGTGCGCCGGAGCAGCGCAATATCACCATGGTATTTCAAAGCTACGCCCTGTGGCCGCATCTGACGGTCGCGCGCAATATTGGCTATGGGTTGAAACTGCGCAAATGGCGTCGTGACGATATTGACCGCCGCGTTGCGGAACTGCTCAGCATCGTTAATCTGACCGGTCTGGCAGATGTGAAGGTCACCGAGCTTTCCGGCGGGCAGCGGCAACGTGTTGCGCTGGCGCGGGCGCTGGCCATTGAGCCGGACGTGCTGGTGCTGGATGAACCCCTGTCGAACCTTGATGCCAAAGTGCGTCTCAACGTGCGCCATGAAATTAAATCCCTGCAAAAGCGCCTCGGGTTTACCTCATTAATTGTGACCCACGATCAGCAGGAAGCGCTGGTTATGGCCGACCGTATTGCGGTGTTAAATAATGGCCACATAGAGCAAATAGGGACGCCGGAAGATATTTACCAGCGACCGGCAACGCCATTCGTTGCTGATTTCATGGGCGCGGACAATAAAATCAACGTTAATGACTTCTTCGCCAAAGAGAATATTTCCCCGAGTGCGCAAGGGGAATCTTATGCCGATGATTTCCGTGACTGCACCCTTTATTTTCGTAGCGCCGATGCAGCACTTTGTGCATTAACCGACCGCGCGCCGGAGGCGGGGATAACCCTTAATGGCGTGGTCGAGCAAAGTGCTTTTCTCGGTAATTTATACCGCCATAGCGTGCGCTGTCGTGAGCGCGTATTGCTGGCGGATTCAACCCAGTGCTGGCCGGCGCAGTCATCCGTGCGGCTGCACGTTCCGGCTGCTGCTTTACATATTTTTCCATCGTCTCAAGCAAGTTGACTTCATCGTGTTCATTTTGGGGATAGACCATGTTTACTAAAACGAAAGCTGCGGTAGTGACGGCATTGTTTCTAAGCTACGGCGTGCAGGCCGATACCATTCTGAACGTTGCCACAGCAGGCGATCAGAATATGGTGGATTACGTAAAAACCTGGCTGGGGCCGAAGTTTGAAGCGGCGCATCCAGGCGTGAAAGTGCAGGTGGTGGGCACGGGGCCAGGAGATGCTGGCTCGAATAAAATCATCGAGAAACTGAGCGCGCAAAAAGAGAGTGGAGCGAAGACCTGGGATATAGATGTGGCAGTCGTTCATCAGAAAGCCGGTGGTGAACTCGTGGAAAAGGGGCTGCTGGAGAAATATCGCCAGCAGATTAGCACCGGCAGCATGGTGAGCGCGGATAACGCGAAAAATGCCCTCGGCGTGAATGTCGATGGCTACGTGATGCCGATGTTCTTAAGCCAGACCGCCATCGCCTGGAACAGCGAAGCCATCAAAACGCCTCCGACGTCTTATGACGAGCTGGTGAGCTGGGCGCAGAAAAACCCGCAGGCTTTCGGCTATAACGGCATCAAAAACGGCATGTCCGGAGTGAGTTTTGTGGTGGGCTGGATGTACGCCTACGGTACGGACGCCGGACGTCTGTCTGCGCTGCCTTACGACAAAGGCGTGGAGAAAAACTGGAGCCAGGCGTACGAGAAGCTGAAGGCCTTCAATAAGAACGTGACCTTTACCCCAGGCAATGCCGGTACGCTCGATATGCTCAGCCGCGGGGAGATCACCATGGGGCCGGTGTGGGTGGATATGTTCTACAGCTGGAAAGACCAGGGCAAGCTGCCGCCGTCAATCAAACTGGCGCTGCTGTCGCCGGGTATGCCTGGGCAACCGATGTACTACGTAACCCCGGCGAAGGCGGCAAACCCGCAGCTGGCGCGTGAGTTTATCGAGCTGGCAACCAGCCCGGAGGTGCAGGCGCAGGGGATCGTAAAACAGTTTAACTGGTATCCAGGTATCGATGCGGAGCACGTGAAGCCGAAGCTGGATCCGGCAACCTGGCAGAAGCTGTTCGCGGAAATATCCCCGCAAGCGCTGGCGGATCACGGCAAAAGCTTCCCGATCGCCCCTTACTTTGACGACATAAAAGAAGGCTACGAAAGCCAGGTCGCCAATTAATTATCGCTCATGCTCAGGTTCAGCATGACGCCGTCCTGAGCGTTTCTTTTTCTGATGTCAGGTTTGCTATGCGCCGTTCGTTGAAATATCTGTTACTGGTAGTCCCCGCCGCGCTGATGATCGGCGTGCTCTTTTTGTACCCGCTTGGGTTCTCACTGATTGCCGCGTTTACCAACGATGCGGGGCAACTGACCCTGGCCCATTTCACTAAGGTTTATACCCTCTATTCCAGCGACATCGCCTTTACGGTGGTGATTGTGCTGATCTCCGTGGTGCTGCTGGCCGTCATTTCCATCACGCTCTCGGCGGTCATCACGTTGTCACCCTGTCGGCCAATTGTGCGCATGCTGGGGTTCTTGTATCGCCTGCCGCTGTTTATCCCGTTTATTGTGGCAGCACAGATGATGCGCACCTTTCTGGCCAAAAACGGCCTGATGAACAATGCGCTGGTGGCCACCGATCTGTTTACGCCGATGGAGACGATTTCCTGGCTGGGCTGGAAAGGGATCATCATTACCTTTGTCTGGAAACAGCTGGCGTTCGCCACGCTGCTTATCTGCGGCGCAATGGCGGCGCTGGAGCAGTCGCAAATCCTGGCCGCACGAAATCTCGGGGCCTCGCGCCCGGGCATTCTGTTCGACATTATTCTGCCGCAGGTGCTGCCTGCTATCGGCGTGGCGCTGGTGCTCTCCACCGTGACCATGATGTCGGTGCTGTCCGTGCCGTTGATGATTGGCGTCGGCACGCCGACGATGATGACCGTGGACATGGCGTTTCGCGTCAACTCTTACGGCGACTACGCGGTGGCCAATGCGCTGGGCGTGGTGTCACTGCTGATTTGTGGCGCTCTGTCGTGGTTCTACCTGCGCCACAGCCTGCAACAGAAGGGGAGTGACTTATGAAAGAGGTGAGTATGACTTTGCCGAAAACGTGGCTGGCGAAAGGGCGTCGAAAACTGAGCGCCAGTCTGCCGCTCCAGACGCTGCTGTTGATTTTGATGCTGCTGGCGATGTTTGGCCCGCTGCTGAACTTGCTTATCTGGACGGTAGCAGAGAGCTGGTTTTTCCCCCATGCGTTGCCGAGCCAATGGGGGTTGAAATACTGGTATCAGGTGTTCAGCCCCTACAGTGATGTATCCGGCTCGATGCTGACCAGCGTGCTCATTGCAGTATTGTCGGTAGTGGTGTGCCTGGTGATTTCAGTGCCGGCAGGTTATGCGCTTTCACGGCGGGGGATGCCGCTGCGGGTGCTGTTCATGCTGCTGTTTTTGATTCCGCAGGCGTTTCCGAATCTGACGGTGTACATGAATATCGCCCGGCTTTTCTACCAGTGGGGGCTAAACGGTACGATTGCCGGCGTGGTGCTGGTGCACAGCATGCACGGCCTGATGTACTCAGTATGGATCTGCGTGGCGGCCTTTTCCGCCGTAGACCCGCTGCTGGCGAGGGCATCGCGTAACCTCGGCGCCGGGCCGATTTACACCTTCTGGCATATTGTGCTGCCGCAGGCCTCGCCGGGCATTATTGCCGCCAGTATTTTTGTCTTCCTCGAATCGCTGGATGAATTTACCGGTACGTTTTTCGTTGGCGCACCGGACATCAGCACGCTACCGCTGCTGCTGTACAACGCCAGTATGTCGGGGAATTATCAGGTGTCGTCCATTACGGCCCTGATTCTGCTGGTGCCGTCGCTGGTGTTTATGCTGGTCATCCATAAGTTTATGCGCCCGGACATGCTGTCGAAGCTGGGTAAAGGGTGAGGGGGGCGTATCGCGCTTCTGAAGCCAGCTATGACGAATCTTCCCCTCGGTTGCGATGCGCCTCAAACCAGGCGTATTGCAGGTTGTTGCAGGGAATCACCGTGCTTATACTTCGCCACTCCTGCTGATGGCTGCATTGCTACATAGCAATAATTGATTTATGCGAGCAATGCCTGCATTTAGCACCCGGCGGCCAGGCTAAATGGGCTGAAGGTCCGCTATGGGTGAGAGCTGACATTCGGCTCTCTGCCGTTTGTCATGACAGAGAGCACGCCAGAAATGAAGGGGTAGTTCTAGTTCGCTTTACTGTTTTGTCGGGATGTGACAAGCGTCATCGCTGCCGCCCCCAGGAGTAAGAAACCGCTCAAGCCAAAAGCACTACGCCATCCCAGAGTGTCGAACACTAACCCTCCTGCCGTTGAACCCAGTGCAATCGAGAGCTGGATCACCGCAACCATTAGGCCACCACCTGCCTCTGCATCTTCGGGTAACGCCCGCGCAATCCATGTCCACCATCCCGTTGGCGCAGCCGTTGCCAGTAGTCCCCACAGGCTCAGCAACACGGCAACAGCCCAGATGCTGTGTCCAACCAGCAGTAACGCGCCGGCAATCGCTGCCATAAGCAGGGGTATCATGATTAAGGTCTGATAAAACCTTGCGTTCAGGAATATTGATACGGCCAGTGTGCCGACAAAACCCGCCACGCCTATTGCGAGCAAAATCAGAGAGAGACCAGAAGGACCTACGCGGGTCACGGTTTCAAGAAAGGGGCGCACGTAGGTAAATAAGGCAAACTGCCCTATGAAGAAGAGCCCGCAGGCCAGAAGTCCCGTAGGGACAAGGGTGATGCGGAACAGACGATGCACAGATCTCTGGGATTTTTGTTTTTTATCGCTTTCCATCGATGGCAGGCTGATCCACTGCCAGATGAACGCGGCTATAGCCAGGGGAACGAGGCATAAAAAAGCCCCGCGCCAGCCCACTGTCGTCCCCAGATAGCTGCCAAGCGGTGCCGCGACAACGGTAGCCAGCGCATTCCCACCGTTAAAAATCGCCAGCGCGCGGGGAACCTGACGCTGCGGAACGAGCCGAATGGCGGTTGCAGCCGACATGGACCAGAATCCACCAATGGCCACCCCAATCAGGGCTCTCCCCAGCATATAAACCGGATAGCTGGGTGCCAGGGCGATGACTATCCCCGATATGGCCATTAAAACCGTCAGCCCCTGCAGGAGATATTTTCGGTTCAGATCTCCGGCAACATGAGAGATAGTCAGGCTGGTCATGACCGCCAGTGCGCCAGAGATTGCAATCCCCTGGCCAGCCAGCCCTTCGGTAATGTGTAAATCACTGGCAATAAGCGTAAGCAGGCTGACCGGCATAAACTCGGAAGCGATCAGCACAAACACGCAAAGCGTCATGGCAAACACGCCTCCCCACTGCGCATGGTTTTTTTCGTAAGGTGGTTTTAGTCTTAATGTGGACATTATCAGATCCCTTAATATCAAATCGGCCAGATTCAGGCGCAGTCCGGACAGACGTCATTCAGGGAATCACGTCAAAACATGGGTGAAAATGATGCGCAGGCTATTTACAGCCGCCTGCATATATCAGGCGGCTTGGGACGATTATCTTAGGTTGGTTTTGAAAAACTGCTCAAATTTAGTAAACGGAATCTTACCCGCAACGTTGTCATACAGATCAACATGATTTGCCCCCGGAACAATTACCAGCTCTTTCTCGTTGCTGCCGATCGCCTTAAAGGCATCTTCAGCAAAATAGCGTGAATGGGCTTTTTCACCGGTCACGATAAGCGTAGGGATAGTCACTTCATTGGCGTAACTCAGCAGCGGCATATTCATAAATGACAGCGGCATCGTCGCATTCCAGGCCCCGGTTGAGTTGACCGAGCGCGCATGGAAACCACGCGGCATGCGATAATAATCAAAGAATTCTTTCAGAACCGGATTGGGATTGGCGGGTAATGTTTCTGGTAGAATACGTTTCGACGTACTGACGTTCCCCTTTTCATCAACATAAATGTCATGCCCGCCGGGCGCGAAAGCTCCGTTCTTCGCATCTTCCCAGCGCTGTGCATTCAGATACTGTAATACGGCGCGACGATCCGCAGTGGTATAACGGTCTTTACCATCACCCACGCCATGCCCCATCGCACGGCTCATGTCATACATCACGCTGGTCGCCACCGCTTTCACGCGGGTATCCATCGCGGCGTCGTTTAAGGCCATCCCGCCCCAGCCGCAGATACCCAGTAACCCGATACGATTTCGATCGACCTCTTTTTGCAGGCCCAGGAAATCAACAGCCGCGCTGAAATCCTCGGTGTTGATATCCGGAGAGGCAACGTTACGCGGATAGCCACCGCTTTCCCCCGTATATGAAGGGTCAAAAGCCAGGGTAACAAACCCCTGCTCAGCCAACGTCTGCGCATACAGACCGCTGGACTGCTCTTTCACCGCGCCGAAAGGCCCGCTGACGGCAATGGCCGCCAGTTTGCGCTCGCCGCGATCCTTTGGAATGTAGAGATCACCGACCAGGGTGATCCCGAAGCGGTTCTGAAAGGTCACTTTACGATGATTCACTTTCGTACTTTCAGCGAAGGTTTTATCCCATTTCTCGACCAGAGAAACTGGCGCGTTCGGATTGGTTGTATCGGCATAGCTCATCGTTGTGACTCCACTTAATGATGCGCAGAGCAGCATGGCTGGTATCGCGGTTGTCAGTTTTTTGGTGAAGGCAGTCATCAAAATCCCCTCATAAAGCGTGATAGGTACAGGTTTCATACGGACAACACTGCTGTGCTTTGTTGCAATGCGGGCATTATAGTGAGCAGAAATAGTGCTTATTAGAGGGGTAAAATTGCTAGAATTAATACCATATTGTTATAAATGGTGATGCGATAGCGAGGGAAACGTGATGGCGAAACGGGAAAACTATAATGATTTATACCTGTTCATGCAGGTGGTGCGGGAAGGGAGTTTTACCGCTGCGGCGCAACGACTCGGCCTGGCACAATCAGGTATAAGCCGTTCTGTACGCGAACTTGAAGAAAGACTGCGCGTTCAGCTTCTGGCACGTACCACACGCAGGCTATCGCTCACCCATGCTGGCGAACAACTCTACCGGACCATTGAGTCAGGATTCGACGCTTTAGATATGGGGCTCGCCACGCTGGCCCATTATCGCCAGTCCCCGTCAGGTACGGTACGGATTAATGCCAGTCAGCACGCTATTGATAAACTGCTCCTGCCAAAGCTTGCGGTGTTTAAGCAACGCTACCCAGACATCCGGCTGGAACTCATCAGCGAAAGCCGGTTTGTCGATATTATTGCCGAAAGATTCGATGCCGGTGTACGTCTCGGGCCGGAAGTTGGCGGTGGCATGATAGCGGTCCGTATATCCCCCGACATGGAGATGGCCATTGTCGGTACGCCAGAACACTTTCGCCGCTATGGCTTTCCGCAAGTCCCGACAGATTTAGCGGTTCATCCGTGCATCGCTTATCAATTTGGCGATGGGAGCCTCTATACATGGGAACTGCAACAGGATGGTAAAAAAATAACGCATCAGCCGCAGGGACAATGGGCTTTCGCTGACAGCTATATGGAAGCCAAAGCCGCCAGACTGGGACTGGGGCTGGCTTATGTTCCGGAAGAACTGGTGTCCGATGATTTAGAGCAGGGCTCGCTCATCAGAGTTTTACAACGCTACAGTCAACGCCTGGAAGGCTCATTTCTCTATTATCCGCACCGCAATGTGTCTCCCGGTCTGCGAGCGGTTATCGATACACTGAGAATTTATGAATGAAGACCAGGCTGTATCCGTGCCAGGGTAGCTGGTGTGCTCCTGGCACAGGGGCTGACGGAAGTGACGACTCTGAAGGTCTGCTGTGAGCTGTGAGTTCAACGGGTCGTTGCAACGCTATCCTTAATCAAGGGGGACGTCATGTTTTACCAGACAGCCTTAAATCAGGTGTCGCCATTTACTCATCAACATGAACTCGCTCGCAGAGCAAACCCCTTACGGGCGCTTAGCCATGCGAGAAACGCTAATCCGAGTGCGATAAACGACAGGATTGCCCCCGCCCAGTTTGGCGAAACCAGACCAAAACCGGCAGCAATAGTGGCTCCGCCAGCCCATGCGCCTAAGGCATTTCCCAGATTAAACATGCCGATATTCACGGAAGCGGCCATCGTAGGGGCTCCGGCCTGGCTGGCGCGATCCATGACCAGTTTCTGAATGGGTGAGACGGTAGCAAAACCGAATGCGGCCATCAGGAATACCGACGTGCCGGCAATGAACGGGTTTTCAACGCCAGTCCAGAAGACGAGCAGGACAATCCCTTGTGCAGCCAGCGTGACGAACAGGGTGCCAAACAGCGAGCGGTCTGCGAAGCGTCCGCCAATCCAGTTGCCGACTGCCAGTCCCAGGCCAAAAAGAACCATTAACCATGCAATGCCCGCATCTGAGAAACCTGCCAGCCTGGTCATCATCGGCGCGATGTAGGTGATTGAGGTAAAAAATGCCGCCGGACCAAAGACCGTAATGCCCATAACCAATAGAACCTGAGGGTCAACAAAAGCACGGAGTTCCGTCCGTAACGCTATGGATTTTCCCTTTTCGATAGGTGGCACAAGCAGGGCGATAGCGGCGATCGTAAGCAGACCTATACCGGCAATCACCCAGAAGACAAGCCGCCAGTTGAAGGCCTGAGCGAGCCAGGTTCCAGCGGGTACGCCAACCAGATTGGCCAGCGTCAGCCCGGAAAACATAAAGGCAATAGCGCTGGCCTGGCGACCTGGTGCAACCAGCGAGGCCGCGATAATGGATCCAATACCGAAGAAGGCGCCGTGATTAAAGGAGGTGATGATACGGCCTGTAACGGCAACAGCCAGTGATGGTGCTGTCGCGGTAACGAGATTACCGAGGGTAAAAATTATCGCCAGCGTTATCAGCATGGTCTTGCGAGGTATTCGCGCGCCCAACACCGTCATAAGCGGCGCGCCGACAAAAACACCCAGCGCATAGGACGTGGCCATGGTACCGGCTGATGGGATACTGACGGCGAAATCATCGGCTAGCTGGGGGAGAATTCCGGCGATAACGAATTCGGTCAGACCGATACCGAATGCGCCGACGGCGAGTGCTAAAAGTGCGATGGGCATGGAAACTCCAGTTGCTGTTCTTGCTGAATTTTATTAGGTGAAATAAATTATATTCATACTTTTATTCAGTCAGGAAAGGCTTGTGAGCGCATTTGATAAAGAAAAAGATGGTATTAGGCAGGCAAGACATAAACCTGCTGAACTCGACGCAATTGACCGAAAAATATTAGGTGCGCTGGCAGAGGATGCCGGTCGCAGTTACTCCGAACTGAGTGAGATTGTGAACCTATCGGCGCCGGCGGTGCACGATCGTGTAAAGCGGCTAAAACGTGATGGCGTCATAAAAAGGACGGTGGCGATACTCGACGGCTGCCGGCTTGGCAGAACATTGCTGACGTTTCTTGTGGTGGATACCAGCAGCTATCAGGCGACGCGCGCGCTGCTGCAATTTACCAACCGACGGGAAGTTGAAGAACTACATACCGTAGCAGGTGACGGATGCGTACTGATTAAGGTTCGTGCCGCAGATACCGAATCGCTGGAAAATTTTCTGATGGAAATTCAAAGCGTGGATGGGGTGCGATCGGTGCGAAGTTATATTGCACTCTCTACCTTTTTAGAACGTGGGCCATCGCCGGACTGAATCACGGGGCGCGCATAATATTTCAGTTATACCGACGGAGGGGTCATTAAAGGCGAGCGTGCTGGTTCCATGGACAGCCATAACACAGTCACACAGGCCTGTTTTCCTGGCGTAGACCGCATGATATCAACACGTTAATCTGGGTGTAATTTAGGGCGGACGGAGAAGGTATATGGAAATTATTTTAATGCGTCATGGAAAACCCAGCTTCATTGGCAATTCGAAAGTGACCAGCCGTGAAATGACCGACTGGATTACACAATATAACCTCTCTGAGATTGGCCGTGATACGCCGCCAGAATCAAGCGTTGCATTGGCTTTCAACGCATTACGGGTCATCAGTAGCCCTCTGCCGAGAGCCATTTCATCACTCAATGCCTTGGGCTGGCATGTGGGTTTAAGCGATGACATATTCCGGGAAGCAGACCTGCCGGTCTACTTTATTCCTGGGGTGCGGTTATATCCTGCGCATTGGGCAATATTATTTCGCATAATGTGGCTCTGCGGCATGTCCCGCGAGGTCGAAAGCCTGGCGATGGCGAAAAAGCGTGCCGACCAGGCCGCCGATATACTGATAGGTATGGTGCATAAATATAACGGCCCGGTATTGCTCATGGGCCACGGTATAATGAACCGACTAATCGCGAGAGCCCTTATATCGAAAGGCTGGAAAGCGCATCGCCGTGCCGGAAACACTTACTGGAATGCCGGTGTTTATCACATTGAGTGAATGAATAGCGTGTTGCGTCCGCCCCAGGCATGGCGCGGACATTCACCCTCATGCCACTCTCACTGTACTATTAACGAACCTCAATCATCAGATCCAGATTCTGCACGGCGGCGCCGGAGGCCCCTTTGCCCAGGTTATCGAAGACTGCGGTCAGCAGTATTTGCCCGTTGTCGGGGTTTGAAAACACACCTAATTCCATGTCGTTGGTGCCATTCAATCGTTCAGGATTGAGGCGCTGCGCGTCGTCGGCGCTGAGGGATTCCAGCACCCTGACGTGGCGGCTCTCGCGGTAATGCTGCGTGAGGCAGGCATGTATCGTGGCGGCATCGGCGTTTTTTGCCAGCAGGTGCTGTTGTAACGGCACGCTCAGGATGATCCCCTGGCGATAGGCGCCGTAGGCGGGCAGGAAGAAGGGCGGGGCAGAGAGCCCGGCGTAACGCGCGATTTCCGGCACGTGTTTATGCTTCAGGCCCAGGCCATACACCTGAAACGTTGGCCCGGCAGTGTCCTCGCTTTCGTAACTATCCACCGCCGCCCGGCCACCGCCGGAATAGCCGGAAACCGCATGAATGCTGACCGGGTAATCGGCGGGCAGCAGTCCGGCGTTCACCAGCGGGAACAGCAGACCAATCGCACCGGTAGGATAACAGCCGGGATTGGTCACTCGCTTTGACGCTCTGATGCGATCCGCCTGGTCGGCGCTCAACTCCGGAAAACCATAGGCCCAGCCGGGGGTGACCCGGTGCGCTGAACTGGCATCGATCACCCGGACATGCGGGTTTGCAATCATCGCCACCGACTCGCGCGCCGCCTCATCCGGCAGACACAGGATCGCAATATCGCAGCCGTTCAACATCTCAGCCCGCAGGCGCTTGTCTTTACGCTGCGCAACCGGCAGCGTCATGAGGCTGATGTCTGACCGGTGGCGCAGACGATCGTGGATTTGCAAGCCTGTCGTACCCTGCTCGCCATCAATAAACAGGTGGGTCATCGTTCTCTCCTGGGATCGGATCGTCGGTGAAAACCATGATGTTGTGCCAGCTTTCAGAATTGGTAAAGTTGAATTACTCTAACGTCAAATTCAGTTTTTCTGAGGTACGTGTATGCGTGAGATTAACCTCGATCAGCTCCGCACCCTGATGACCATCGCCGAGACCGGCTCGTTCAACGAGGCCGCCCAACGCCTGCACCTGTCGCCGCCGACGGTTAGCCTGCATATCTCTGAACTGGAACAGCGGGTGGGGGCGAAACTGCTGTCCCGCGCCCGCGGGAATGTCAGGCCCACGGCGATTGGGGAAAATCTGGTCGCCCATGCGCGTCGCCTGCTGGCGGATGCCGCCTATGTGCTCGACGATATCTCACGCCAGGCCAGAGGGCTGACCGGGCGCGTCAGATTTGGTGCGTCGACCGGCGCGATCGCCAATCTGCTGCCGCGGGCGATTGAAAAACTGGCGCAGTCGCACCCCGGTATCGATGTCCACATCGCGGTGCTCACGTCGCAGCAGACCCTTGAGCAGTTGAAATCCGGGGCGCTTGATATCGGTATTGTGGCGCTGCCGCAACCGCGCTGCGCCGGTCTGAATATTGAGACCTGGCGCCGGGACCCGGTTGTCGCTTTCCTGCCGCAAAACTGGCCGACGCCGGAGGTGGTGACGCCGGAGTGGTTGAGCGAAAAACCCCTGATTTTGAACGGTTCGGGCACCCATTTATCGCAGCTGACCGGGAACTGGTTTGCCGACTCGGGCCATCGGCCAACGCCGCGGATTACCCTCGACTACAACGATGCGATCAAAAGCCTGGTGGGGGCAGGGTATGGCGCGACCTTGTTACCGCTGGAATCGGGGACGCCCGCCTCAGCGGATAGCCGTATCGTCACTCGCGCCTTAAAACCGGCGCTATGGCGAGAATTAGGCCTGGCTTATCGGCAGAACGACAACGAACAATCAACGCAGCACTTGCTCAGGGTACTGCGTGAACTGACTCAGGACTGACGAGATCTAGACATAAAGTTCCTGCCGCGCAGCGGCGTGGACGCACTCGCTCAGCTGTTCTAATAATGTGAGTTTCAGGCTCCAGCGATGCCAGTAAAGGCGAGTATCAACGCAATGATCCGCGGCGACGTCGACGAGGCGGCCCTGTTCACACAGCGGCGCCGAGAGATGTTCGGGGAGCATTCCCCAGCCCAGTCCGCGTGAAACGGCGAGAAGATAGGCGGAGGTCGAAGGGATAAATTGCGCAGGCGGCGTAATATCCGAGGAGAACAAGCTCTGAATAAATTTGTTCTGCAGGTCATCCTTATGATTAAACATAATCACCGGCGCATTTCTTAATGCGGCTTCGCTGACGCCGTCGCGAAAATAGGCCTGATAATACTCGGGCGAGGCGTAGGCTTTATATTTCATGGTGCCGAGATACTCCACTTTGCATCCCTGAAGCAGAGCGTCATCGGCGCTCACCGCAGCCATCACTTCACCGCTCTGGAGCAATGTGGCGGAAAAGTCCTGATCTTCGATGCGGATATCCACCACGATGCCATATTCGCGAAAAGCGCAGGAGATGGCGGTTAAAAACCAGCCGTCAACGGAATCGGCGTTCACCGCCACCACGGCTTTGCCCTGATGTTTTTTCTCCTGAACGGAGAAAAAGTCATTTTCCAGAAACTCTATTTTTTCCGCATAGCGGTAAAGCTCTCTCCCCGATTGCGTTGGCCGACACGGGCTGCCTCTGACGATAAGCACCTGGCCTATCTCTTCCTCAAGCGCCCGAATTCTCTGGCTCACGGCGGAAGGGGTGATATGCAACTTTCTGGACGCCATCTCAAAACTGCCGCCGCGGATGATTTCCATAAACGTTTCTAAGAACGAGTAATTTAATTTCATATTAAGTAAAACTTACGCATCGTGATTTTAATTAATTTGCCTTACTTTGAAATATTCATCAACCTGTCTGCGGTGAATATCTGACAACACAGGACGGCATAATGACGACAACACTTACCTGTTTTCAGGGACGGGCGGGCGACCATAACGATCTGGCGATGCCGGGGGCACGTTCGCTGGCCGATTATCTTTCCCGCATCACGCATTTACCGCCGGTCGGGATTGCTGAACCGGAGCCGGCGCTGAACCGAGACTGGTCAACCGAACTCCAGGCGGCTTTACCGGCATTAAAAGAGATGCAAAACCATCTGGCGGCCATTTACGCCGCTGGTGGGCGTTCGCTCGCCGCGACCAGCCGCTGCGCGGTTTCGCTGGCGACTTTGCCGGTGGTGGCACAGCATCATCCCGAGGCCTGCGTGGTATGGTTTGATGCCCATGCCGACCTCAACACGCCGGCGTCCAGCGCGTCGGGATATCTGGGGGGATTAGCGTTATCAGGCCCGGCAGGCCTGTGGCAGTCCGGGCTCGGTGATGGTCTGGTGCTGGGGTCGATTATTCTGGTGGGGCAGCGCGATCTTGATCCCTTTGAAAAGCAGCTGATCGCCGAGCAGGCTATCACCTGTATTCCCTTCGCCGACGGTTACCTTGAGCGATTGCGCGAGGCCATTAACCAGCGTCCGGTTTATATGCATCTCGATTGCGACGTTCTCGAACCGGGTATTGTGCCGACCGACTATAACCATCCGGGCGGCATGGGGCTTAACGATCTGCAACAGGCCTGCGCGGTGCTGGCAGAGTCAGAGGTGATCGGCGTGGAAATTGCCGAGTTTCAGAATGCCTGGGATCGGCAGTCAGAACCGGTTTCGCCTGCTGAGCTCATCCGCGCGCTACGGCCAGCCATCGACAGGCTGCTGGGGTAATGTGAGAAGGCGTTAGCTTACCTGGTTCATCCAGCGATAAATTGCATCCAGTTGGTTAATCCTGGCGCGGAGCGTCTGTTCATCAGCGCTACTTAAGGTAAATGATGACCAGATGGTTAAATGAGGCGACACTTGCATGGTCCGCAGCTGGTGGTCGCCATCTTTTTTGATAACGGTGACCGCTTGCTGGCTGCGCTTTTGATAATGATGGGCTTTTTCCAGGCACTCCAGCGCTTCTTTTAATACGCCTTGCCATTGCCCGGCGGTTAATTCACTCAGCGTGAAGGATTTGCCGCCGATATATTTCTCTTTGATCTCAGGTCTCGAGGCAACCTGCCAGGCATCCCGGGCAAATGTCATCGACACTTCATTTGCCGGGTCCAGCTCCTGGATAACGTCTAACAACCGGGGCGTTGATAATTCTGACTGGATAAGCCGCGAGATTGGCCAGTTCTTGTACATTAGCCCTTCAAGATTCACCCCGATCCGGGCAATGTTGTCCTGTGGCCGCAACGAGATATTCCACTGGACGCCCTCATGGCCATCGCTCATGCCAAAAAACGGCTTATTCAACTGACCAAAAGGCCGGCCTTTTATTCCCAGGATAGTGCAAAAAGATTGCAGCAAAGCGCTGTATTCGGCGGCATCATGCCGGGTAGTGAAGGTGTGCTGCGGCCTTTTTGTCTTTTTGGTTTTCATCTCAGGATTCTGTATTGCAGAAGGGGCTACGTCGGCGAGAGTGATGGTTTTTATGTCTTGCTGCGACTCAAGGATCGACACGATGGCTTTACAGGCATCGTCAGCGCCGAGATTAAAAAACTCTCTTCGCTTCTGGCGTAATGGCGTGAGCTTGTGATGAATCAGGCGCTCAAATTTCTGGCAATCATTTACCGCGAACGAATAGGCCACGGACCAAATAAAATCGCCGGTGGAGCTTTTATTTATTTCCTGGCAGCGGGCAACGGGGTCTCGGGTGGTCATGCCAATTTTGCAGACCGGTAAGTCAATATCCGCAACCTCGAGGATATAAACGTAGCCACTGAGTGTATTCGTCATGGTATTCCGTGTTAATCGCGCGTTATATTCGCCTGGGTTTTTATTGCGCAATATAATACAGCGTATTTTTGGCAAGTAAAAAGCCTTCATGAGTGGTTAGCGGTAAACAACAAACACGAGCGCGCGGTGCGACGCTGGTGTTTGCTGCTCATTATGACTAGAGGATGACTACCGGTTTACGCCGTTGTTAGCCCAGATGGGGCCAGAGCAATATGGCCGCCATATAAACGACTCCCACCCACATCATCATGACCACGGTGTAGCCCATAATGCTCTGTAATTTCAGTCTGGAAATGGCCAGCGCTGGCAGCAGCCAGAACGGTTGAACCAGATCATTCCAGGCATTCCCCAACATCACGGACATCGATGTCTGGGCCAGCGATGCCTGCATCGATTGCGCCGCGTCAATCATAAAGGGTCCTTGCACCACCCAGTGGCCGCCGCCGGAAGGGGCAAAGAAATTAATAAAGAAGGAGCTGATCAGCCCCCAGAACGGCAATGTCTCCGGCGTTGAGATCTGGACAAACAGTTCCGCAATGGTTTTTACCAGCCCTGAAGCCGCCATAATTGCCATGATCCCGGCATAAAACGGGAACTGCAGAATAATGCCGCCAATCGTGCGGATACCTTCGTTGAGTTTCTCGACATAATTGAGTGGCGTCCCCAGCAAGATCACGCCGAGGAAAAGAATAAAGTAATTGATAATGTTCAGGTCCAGTACGCCGCCGCTGACAAAATGCCCGACCACATACACCATTCCTACCGCACCGATGGTGTAGCTGGTGAGCTTGCTGTGGTTTAACTTTGCCGCGAAAGTGGCGTGACCCGTCAGATCGTCATGCCCACTGCTTGTGGGGGCGACCGGCGCTTCTGGTTCATGGTATTCGGCGATCTTTTCCCCCTGGCGCGGATGGAGTGACGCATTGAGCAGGGGCAGGGTCACGAGCAGCACGGCGGTGGTCAGCAGCATCGGCAGTGAAAATATCGTTTCACTCAATGAAATAATGCCCATTTGCGCTTCCAGGGCGTGATTCTGCGTCGATATCAGCAGCGGGATAGTGGCGGAAAATCCCAGGCCATAAAAAGTGAATCCACTGTATGCCGCCGCAATAATCAATGGGTAATGGACGCCCGGAATACTGCGGGCCAGCTTTTTGGCAATAATGCTGCCAATCACCAGCCCGAATCCCCAGTTCAGATAGCTACCGATGGAGCCGACCAGGGTAGCAACAATAATCGCCGTACGTGGAGTATGCACGTGGCTGACGATCCGGTTAAGAAAGCGGTCCACCAACGGGGCGGCGGCTAAAACGTAACCCATCGCCAGAATCACCGCCATTTGCGTGGTGAAACTTAATAACTGCCAGAAACCGTTGCCCCAGTCCATGGTGGTCTGCAAGGGCGAACGGCCCTCGATCACAAAAGCCAGCGCCATGGTCAGCAGGGTTAACAGAATGGCAAAGACAAAAGGATCGGGCAGATAGCGGCGCATCAGTTCTGTGAAAAAGTGGGTGATTTTACTCATGTGTATTTACCGGATTACCCGGAGGCTCCTTGCAATATCAGATGTTTTTATCTGCCAGGCAGGTCTGTCGGAAAGCAGCCTGGGTGGCAGTGCGCATGGCATTTCTTGTTGTGTTGCGAGTTGCGGTTGCGATGAGTCCACGTGCGATGACGTCAGTCATGCATTTTCAGAGAGAGGGTGACTGACGCAGACCGGCGCCTGAGCGCTGAGCCCGGCGTTAACCTGTAGGGTAATGGGCTCACAACCGCTACTGACAATAGGAGGGCGGGAGAGCGGCGGTCAATGGCGATAATCGAAAATACGTGCGATTATCGCCCGTTATCGACGGTTTCGCTGAAATCTGTGATCCGACTGGGACAATGTGAACGCGATGACCGGTTCGTGCTATTCGCCGCTGAGGGCAGATAAGATCGGTTTATCTTCCCGGCGCAAAAGCTGATAAAATAAGGAAAACTTCTACAACCGTGAAGGCTTATGCTCAGGAAAAAATTGCATCTGCGCACTCTGATGTTGATGTTGTCAGTCGGAGGGATCCTGCTGACTTCTCTGCTGCTGCTCAGTGCCTTGACGCTTTTCCAGAAGGGTAACATCGAAGACCGTTTACTCGAGAATAACCTTGCATACGCCCGCAAGCTGGCCGACACCACGGACCGCTACCTGGTGACCGCACAACGCGAACTGGCCTACAGCGCGAGTCAGATAAAAGGCCTTACCGATACGCAATACCTGAGAAACGAAGTCGACCGACTGCGCCTGCAGTCCGGTTTTTTCAACTCGGTGGTGATTGTGAACGCCCATGCGGTGATCGCCGCCGCATCCCCTGAAAGCCTCGGGCTGATAGGGGTGAAACTCCATTCGAATGCCAGCCTGAAAGCCATTGCGGAAAAGAAACTCTTTATCTCTGAGCCGTTCATCTCGGCTGCCGGCAACTATGTGGTGTTTGTCTCTCAGCCCTTATTTAATCAGGCCGGCGAGTACATCGGATTTATTGGCGGCAGTATCTATCTGCAAAAAGAAAGTATGCTCAGCGACATCCTCAGCATGCATTTTTATGACAAATCCACCGATGTCAGCGTGATTAATAATGACGGTAAGATAATCTTCAATCGTGACCCGAAATTAGTCGGGGGTGGCTATCAGTCGGTCCCCGGACTGCAGGAGCAGGTGGTCAGGGAACAGAGCGGGCACTTTTTTGGCGATGATAAACGCGGCGGCAGCCTGGTGGGTTATGCCAGCCTGAAGCAGGCCGACTGGAAGGTGGTCATTTCGGGCGCCTCGGAAAGCGTGTCGCGTATTCTGATGCAGACGGTGGTCAATGCCTTCTGGTTTACTCTGGCTATCGTCCTGTTAACGATCACGGTGGTGACGCTGTTTGCTGCCCGCATCTCCTCCCCACTTGAGAAGCTGGCGGAGTTTACCCAAACCAACGACAGCGAAGCCACCCTGAAAAAACTAACGCACATCAGCGTGTGGTACAAAGAGGCGGAGCGTCTTAAAGAAGCCCTTAGCCTGCATCTGCAGACCATGACCCGCAGGGTCAATGCCCTCAGCGATGAAACCATGACCGACCCGCTGACCGGGTTGTATAACCGCCGGGGGTTTAACGCGCTGATTAAACAGTTAGACCCGTCGACGGAGCAGTGCATCATCGCCATTGATATCGATCATTTCAAAACCATTAATGACCGGTATGGGCACGACGGCGGCGATGCGGTACTGGTGACATTCGCTGATACCTTACGCCGGCTCTCTACTCGCGGTCAGATTATCAGCCGCTTTGGGGGCGAAGAGTTTATCGTGTTACTGCCGGAAACCGCAGTGGCCGAGGCGGCCGTGGTGGCCGAACATATCCGTGCCGCCATCGAAAATGCCGACTTCCCGCATGGCGAAAAGGTCACTATTTCGCTCGGCGTCGCCGGATTCAATGACAACGGTAATGACGTTTACGCCGTCCTGCGTAAAGCGGATCTCGCCCTGTATGAAGCCAAGCGCAAGGGGCGAAATACCGTTGTCGTCAGTCAGGCCCAGAGGCTGTTCGACGTCTGAAGCGTCAGCACGTGCAGGCCAGGCTTGCAGAGAGCACAGAAAAAAAGAGACAAGAATGCTATTATCGACGGCTGATAATAGAGGCTGTTATGCACACCGGCATTAAACCAGGGGCTAGTTATGAATAATGAAATACCACTCAAATATTATGACATCGTCGACGAGTATTCGACGGAGACCGCCAACCCGGTCAGCGAGGCGGAACGTGACTCCCTGGCGCGTTATTTTCAGCTGCTGATCACCCGGCTGATGAATAACGAAGAGATCGACGAGGCGGCGCAGCATGAGATGGCCCTTGAAGCGACCGTTGACGCCGGGCGTATCGATGATATCGCGAACTTCCTCAATCAGTGGGGCAATGAGTAGCCGCTAACGGGCCACATCAGCGTAACCAATGAAAATCCTGTTGGTCAGACATGGCGAAACGGCATGGAACCGCGTCAATCGCCTCCAGGGCCAGCTTGATAGCCCGGTAACCGAGCGCGGGCGCGCTCAAATCGCGGCGCTGGTCGGCGCACTGGGTGATGAAAAGATAGAGCAAATTATCTCATCCCCCTCTGGCCGTGCCGTGGCGGCGGCCAGACAGCTCGCCGATCACTTTTCCTGCCCGACGCGCCTTGATGCCCGCTTGAATGAACGGGGATTTGGCGTGTTGGAGGGGAAGATTTACGCCCAGTTAAACCCGGACGAACAACGGCTGTTTGACCGTATCTACTCCGCGGATCCTGACGTGACGCCGCGGCACGGCGAGTCGCTCACGGCAGCGGCCAGCAGAACTCTGGCGGCGCTGCTGGCGATTGGCGCGTCGGCCGAGCGCTGCGTCTGCGTGGTGTCCCACGGACATGTGATTCAGGCGGTTATCTCCTGCCTGAATCACGCCGGTCCCGAACGCTTTCAACACTATGCCCATCCCAACGGCAGCTACTCGATCCTCGACTATGCCGAAGGAAAGCTCTCACTGGTGAAATGGGGCATCGCCACCCACCTGCTAAAACAGCGATAAACGAGTTATCGCCGTCTGGCCGTTATCCCGCTTCCAACATGCCAAAGCTGACGATGCGCGAGCGGCCCTGTTCTTTAGCCCGGTACAGCGCCGCATCGGCGGCCCGCAGCAGGCTATCGCTCTGGGCATGCTGCGGGAAGCTGGCAATGCCAATGGAGACGTCTACCTGACCAAGATCGGTCGGACCATAGCGCAACGTCAGGCTGCGCACGTGGTTGTAAATCTCCTGGGCGCAGGCCCGGGCTGACTCTTCATTGCTGCCGCCCAGCAGCACCAGAAACTCTTCTCCGCCGTAGCGGAACGCCATACCAATATCGCGGACTTCACGTTGAATAATCGCGGCCACGTTTTTGATCACCAGATCGCCGGCTTCATGGCCGTATTGATCGTTGATCGCTTTGAAATGATCGATATCGATCATCAGGCAGCTCAACGGGGTATGGTTATTCACCGCAAGGCTGATTTGCGTATGCAATGCATCATCCAGATGGTGGCGGTTGCGTAGCCCGGTGAGCGAGTCGAACAGCGCCTTTTCCAGCAGCGCGCTGCGTAAGCGCTGGTTCGCCAGGGCCAGGCCCAGCGCTTCGGCCATCAGTTCCAGATAGGCGCGAGACGGGGCGGATTCAGCGGTCACTTTGCTAAACGTCAGCAGGCCGATGGCTTCCCCCTGGGCAATTAACGGGACGCACAGCGACTGGCCGACAGACGACGCATGCAGGTGGTCGCAGGCGACATCAGGCTCGCCGTTCACCGGCGGATGGCTCTGGCCACGCCGCACCGCCCAGCAGTTGTCGGGATAAAATACCTCGGGTTCATCCGGTGGAGAGAGCCACTGGGCGGCACAACGTAGTTGCCAGGGATCGGTCTCCAGAATATACAGCCGTCCCGGAATGCCTGGCGCCACGTTAGGGGCAAACAGCTCCGCGACTTTAACCACATCGTCGAAGGACTCGCAGCCCTGCAGACGTTGCGTCATCCGCGCCAGCAGCTCCCTGATGGCCCAGTCGGCATCGCGCTCTTGCTCCAGACGCTGACGCGCCAGGCCGTTTTCACGGAAGATGCGGATCGCCTGCGCCATATCGCCAATCTCATCGATCTGAGAAAACTGGGGCGCTTCGACGGCATAATCCTGCGAGGCAAGCCGCTGCACCACATCGCTTAAGCGAACGACCGGGTACAACACCCGCCGCTGCAGGATAAAACCCAGCACAAACAGAAACATCAATGCTGTCAGGGCGACCATCACCTCTGATAGCGTGCGCCAGGTATGCGATTTTTCCGTCGCCTCGACGATAGCGTTGTTAGCCCGTCTCTCGAGCATCAAGCGAAAGTGATCGATCTGGGTCTGAACCCGATCCAGTTCCTGTTCAAAGGTGTCGCCGTAGAGCAGGGCGATCGCCTCTTTATCTGCGCCCCGGTCGATGCTGGCGAGCGCGCTCTGTTCTTCGTCGCGAAGCTCATCGGCAATCTGTAGCCCGTCGCGCAACAGCGCCAGCTCCTGGGCGGTGGCGCCCTGATCTTTCAGTTTCGTCAGGCGCTGCTCGATGGTGGCAAGCTCCCGCGCTTTCTGGCGATACTCCTGCAACACTTCCGGGTCTTTGTTGATAACGAACGCGCGAGCGAGGCCGGAGAGGGCCCAGGTGTCGGTTTCCACCGCTTCGGTTAAGCGATCGAATTGTTGCATCTGTTGAACGGCCTGGCGTTCACTTTTTTCTGCGTTGGAAGCCATCAGCATGGCAATGCCGGAGGTAATAGTCAGGCACACGGTGATCCCGTACGCCCAGTTGGTCATGGTGGCGATTCTCACCGGAATATTCCTTGCGTGCAGATGAATAAAAAATGATGTTATTGCTTATTATAGACCCCCGACCCGTCAACTCGCGGGCAGGGGATTAGCGGCGCTGTATCCTGATGATATCGCGATGCAGTTCCGCTGCATGCTGGCGTAAGGTGCAGAAGACATCCTTATCCAGCGCGCCCTTTATAACATCATTTTCGATCAGCTGTAATGCATCCTGGTAGCTCATGGCGACGCGGTAGGGACGGTCTTCCGTCAGGGCGGTGAAAATATCGGCGACGGCGATAATGCGGTCGGGCAGATGCAGATAATCCTCATTCAGGTGCAGGGGATAGCCACTGCCATCCAGTTTTTCATGATGGTTTGAGGCCCAGTTAATAATTTCGCCGAGTTCGCTAAAGGCGCTGAGCATCGCCCCGGTCATGTAGCTATGTTCGCGAACCTGCAGGAGCTCATCGCGGGTTAACTCGCCCTGTTTTTCCAGAATTGCCAGCGGGGTATAAATTTTACCGATATCGTGCAGATAGCCCGCCACTTCGATTTTTTTACACTCAATTTCCGGCAGCTGCATACAGGTGGCGAGCTGGCGGGATATTTCCCCAACCATAATGCTGTGGCTGGCGGTGAAACTGCTGTAGGTATCGACAATTTTGGCAATTAATAAGCAAAAATCTTTCAGGCCATCAATATCGATGTACAGGTCGTTAATCGGCCCAATGATTTCCAGCATGCGCTGGATATGTCCGGGATGAAGGTGCAACCAGAAATGCTCTTTCTCTGCGAGTTGACACAGGGTCTGGCAGAGCGTGGGGTCAATCTGATAATACAGCGCGCGGAACGCCTCGACGATCGCCCCCGATTGCCGCTCGGTGGTGATATTGCTTGTGGATAACAGACGTTCAAACGCATCGGCAAAAAAGACGATGTGCTCTTCGAGGCTGCCTTTATAGTCGGGGCTAAAATGGTGGTGGCGAATGATCGGCAGCAGCGGCGCGAGGGAGGATAACCCCTCAAGCATTTCCGCCCCCCGGTGCTGGTGGGGATCTTCAATATTATCAATATCATTGAGGGTGGTGACGACCCGCTTGTCGCCGAGCACCCCAATATCGTGAAGCAATGCGGCACAGAAGATCGTCTGCTGCTGCGGACGCGGCAGCTTTAAGGCCAGCGACAGTTCGAGGGCAATTAAGGCCGTGCGCTGCATATGCAGTTGCAATACCGGGTTGATAACCTGGATAACGCGCGTAGTAAGTATTAACGCTGATTTTAAGGCGAGACGCATCGTTTTGCTCCCTTCGCGAGCCCCGGAGAAATAGCTTGATTCTGGTTGTCGGTATCCTGATAACGTCGCTGTCGTGCAGGATAAAATGACAGATGAGTGAATACCAGAGTATGTACATTTTCACCCACGCCCAATACCGACACGCATTGTGCCAAAACACGTGTCATGGCGAAAAATCTGTAATGGCCGCTAGTTAATCATTTTGTCCATAAAAAGAAAATAAACAGCGGAAGGCCGCGGTATTAATTTAGCGTCACTTTGATACATATCTATTTTCGCGATAAGCCCTTAGCTATTTTAGAACAGAACTGGCGATCGCTGCACAGAGAATAGCCATTTCAGATTCTTCGTGGTTCACTCGGATAATTAGCATGGCCGGGCGACACCAGCTGGTTATTTCACCACGCACATTGGGTGTTGGGAAATCGGGTCAGGGTGGACTTCGGCATCCAGGCTGAAAACGTCGCGCAGCATGGCGGGCGTCAGGACACTCTCGGGCGAACCCTGGGCTTGCACTTTGCCGCTATTCAGTACCACCAGATGATCGCAGTAACGGCTTGCCTGATTCAGGTCATGCAACACGGTGACGACCGTTTTGCCAGCCTGCTGCAACTGGCGCATTAGCTTCATCAGTTCCACCTGATGGTTGATGTCCAGCCAGGTGGTCGGCTCATCCAGCAACACCAGCGGAGTATCCTGGGCGAGGATCAGCGCCAGAAAGGCTCGCTGTCGCTGGCCCCCAGACAATGCGCTGAGCTGCTGTTCTGCAAACGACGCCATGCCGGTTCGCTCAAGAGCGTCGCTGACAAGTCGCCGGTCGCTCTCCGAGAGTCGTCCCCACAGCGGCAGCCACGGGCTGCGGCCATAGCCGACCAGCTCACGGACGGTGATCCCCTCAGGTGTCAGATGCTGCTGGGGCAGTAGCGCCAGATGGCGAGCCAGCTGCCGGGCGCTCAAGGCCGTCAGCGGCCGTTCACCCAGCCAGATCTCGCCTGTCGTAGGAGCCAGTAAGCGTGAAAAACACTTCAGTAACGTCGATTTACCGCAGCCGTTCGGCCCCAGCAGGGCGGTGATTTTCCCGGCAGGAAGCGTCAGATTGAGCCCGTTCAGGATCGGTTTGGCGCCATACCCGGCACGCAGATTTTCCGTTCTTAGTTCCATTTAACGCATTCTCACAAGTAACCAGATAAACCACGGGGCGCCGATAATGGCGGTTAACACACCGGCCGGAAGCTCCATCGGGGGATGGATCGTCCGTGCCAGCAGATCCGCCAGCAGCAGAACCAGCCCGCCCACCAGGGCGGAGAAGGGCAGCACATAGCGATGGCTGCCCCCGGTCAGGCGGCGGACCAGATGCGGCACCACCAGGCTGACAAAGGCTATCGGGCCGCACACCGCGACGCTTACCGCGGCCAGCGCCACTGCCAGCGCCAGGCCGTAGCCGTTGAGCCTGCGGATATTCACCCCCAGGGTTCCGGCGCGTTCGTTGCCCAGCGCCAGCAGGTCGAGGTCACGACTGAACAGCAGGCTCAGCGGCAGCAACAGTGCCAGAAGCGGCAGGGCCACCATGACGAAGGCGCTGTCACGCGACCACAGGCTGCCCGTCAGCCATAACAGCGCGTTGTTGATCTCCTGAGGCTGCGACAGCAACAGGTAATCGGTGATGCTGGCCCAGCACGCGGAGAGCGCGACCCCGGTTAGCGCCAGGCGCATCGGGCGAGTGAACCCTGCCAGGGCGATCAGCATCAGCATTGCCGCCATGCCGCCGACAAAGGCCAGCACCGGCAGCCACAACAGCGGCAGCGACGGCAGGAAAGCGAGTGTCGCAACCGAGGTCAGGCTGGCCGCGTGATTGACGCCAAGAATATCCGGCGAGGCTAGCGGATTGCGGACGATCCCCTGAATCAATACCCCGGAGACGGCCAACGCCGCGCCGATAATCAGCGCCAGCACCACGCGCGGCAGGCGATATTGCGTGAGGACATAATGATATTCGCTGCCGCTGCGCCAGCCGTCGAGCAGGGCATGCCAGGGCAGGGCAATCGCCCCCATCCGCAGCGACAGCACGGCTAAGATAATCAGCAACAGCAGCAGGCTGAACAGCCGATGTTTCATCCCCGCCTCCTGACCAGCCAGACAAAGCACGGCGCGCCAGCCAGCGCCAGCACCACCCCGGCCGGCAGTTCGCCGGGCCAGGCCAGAGCGCGGGCGATCACATCGGCCAGTAGCATAAACATCGCCCCGAGCACCACGCTCATCGGGAGCAGGAGCCGGTGATCGTGACCGACCCACAGACGGGCCAGGTGCGGCATCAGCAGGCCGATAAACGCCACCGGACCGGCAACGCTCACGCAGGCGCCGGTCAGCAGCAGTACCGCCGCGTGAATCAGCAGCCGCAGACGCGGCAGGTTTATGCCCAGCGAATGGGCGGCGGTATCGCTGACGTTGAGCAAGTTCAATGAATGGGCGAAGAGGCAGACCAGCGGAATAATCAGCAGCGTAAAGGGAAACAGCTGCCAGAATTCTGCCCAGCGCACATGCGATACGCCCCCGGCCAGCCAGTATAAAATGCCGTAGGCGTGATCTTCCGTCAGCAGCAGGGTGATGCGGGTGAGCGCCATGCACAGCGCCGACAGCGCGATCCCGGCCAGAATCAGGCGGTTGCGATCCAGCTCATGGCGCCAGCCGCCGCCGGCGGTCATCACCAGCAGCCAGCTGATACCGCCGCCGCAGGCCGCGATAAACGCCAGTGAGTAGCCGGCCAACGGTGCCGGGCTGAACGCGCTGGTCAGGGACATCGCCAGCGCCGCGCCGCTGTTAATCCCGAGCAGCGACGGCGAGGCCAGGGGATTATGGGTCAGCGTTTGCAGCAGGGTTCCGCACAGCGCCAGGCTGGCGCCCAGCAGCAGTGCCACCAGGCTGCGCGGCAGCCGAATATTCAGCACCAGCGCCTGGGGCAGAGACGGCGAGTCGGGGGCGAGCAACGCGCGTAGCGCATCCAGCGGCGTAATCGGGATCGCGGAATAGCAAAACAGGCTCAGCCAGAACAGACCGGCCAGCATCAATAGCGGCGTAAACCAGCGCAACAGGACACCACGAGAAGGCTTCATTGCGGCACGTCAACCGCCTGGTGGTGAACCATTTTTACCATGTCGCTGGCAATGCGTTCGGCGGCAAAAATACCGCGCATCCGCGCCCAGCTGTTGCTGTCCACGGCGACGACCTGATGCTGTTGCTGCGCCTGCAGCATCTGCCATAGCGGGTCCTGCTGCCATTTGCGCACGATGCTTTCTGCCCGGTAGTGGGCCACCAACAGCCATTGCGGGTTGATCGCCAGCAGTTGCTCGAGGTTGATGGTCGCCATCGGCGCGCCGTTGATGGCCTGCGGCACCGTTAGCCCCAGCGCAACCAGCACGCTGCCGGTATAGGTGTCGCGGGAGTGGAGCGTAAACTGCTGCTCGCGGGAGGTGCCAAACAGGACGTTTGCCCCCGCCGGGAGCTGACGGGCAAAATCGGCCATCCGCTGATGATGCAGCGCCAGACGCTGCGTCATGGCGGTTTCCTGGCCAATCACCTTGCCGATAATGGCCGCTGAATGCAGGTTTTCCTGGTAGGTTTCGTTACGGGATTTCAGTAACAGCACCGGGGCAATCTGCCGCAACGCGCCATAGATACCGCGGTGGCGGCTACTGTCGGCAATGATCAGGTCCGGGTGCAGGGCGCTGATGGCTTCCAGCGAGGGCTGCGCGCGGGTGCCGACCGATTGCCACGGTTTCAGGTGCGCGCGGACTTCCGGCAAAATACGCGACGGGTCGTTATCGTCGGCAATCCCAACGGGCGAGACGTCCACCGCCGCCAGCGCATCGGCGAAGGAGAGTTCCAGCACCACGATACGCTGAGGAGTGCGCTCGAAGGTTACGGTTCCGTGTTCATCCTGAACCGTGACGGCGAAAACCGGGCCGCTGAACACCAGCAGCATAGCGATGAAAAGACGCAAAACGGACGGCATACGAGCTCCTGTAAATGACAAGGCCCGGCAGATGCCGGGCAAGCAACAACACCCCGCAGCGCCGCGATATTACGGCGCTGCGGCTGGCGGATCAGAACTTCATTGATCCTTGCAGATACACCGTGCGCGGCTGACCGGCATAAAGACCTTTGTTGTTATCGTCGTAAGAGCGGGTGTAATAGTCGTGGTCGAAGATATTCTTCACCCCCAGCGCGAGGTTGAGATTGGCCATCTGTGGGCCAAAGTCGTAGCCGACGCGCGCCCCCCACAGCATATAGCCGGGGATCCGCCCGGTGCTGCCGTCGGCGCTCTCTTCCACGGTATTGGCGTTATCAGCAAACTGGCTGGACTGGAAATCGCTGTTGAGGTTAAAGGTCCACTGGCCCGGCTTGTAGTCCACGCCAAGGGTTCCTTTATGCTTCGGTGAAAACGGTACCTGGTTGCCGTAGGTGTCACCTTTTTCCCGAATAACGGCGTTGACGTAGGCGTAGCTGGCGTAGACCGACAGGTTTTCCAGGCGTGGGTTGAGATCCCCAAGATCGTAGCGCGTCTGGGTTTCCAGGCCGCTGTGCCGGGTTTTGCCGCGGGCGGTCACGGTATCGTTGGTCTGGTTGGAGTCGTACTGATTATTAAAGTTAATCAGGAACAGCCCCATTTCGGCGCTTAACGCGCCGTTGTCGTAGCGGGTACCGAGCTCCCAGGTGCGGGCTTTTTCCGGTTCCACATTGCCGCTTTGCACAGCCTTGCCAATTTGGCTGTACTGTACGGTTCCGAACGATCCTTCGGTGTTGGCATAAAGATTCCAGCTGTCGTTGAGGTGATACAGCACGTTCAGGGCCGGCAGCGGTGCGTTGTAGCTGACCTGCTCGTGGGTGCCTTTGAGGTTATTGTCCTGGTAGGATTCGATGTGCTCAAACCGCATTCCGGGGGTGATGGTCCAGTCGCCAATATCAATACGATCGTCGATGTACCAGGCGTGCGCTTCGGTACCAGAGCGTGTATCGCGATCGTAGGGGCTGGCGGTGGTCGGCAGCTCGCCGCTGGCGGTGGTGGTGTAGTAGCGCATTTCGTGAGTGGCTTCATTCACGTAGCGGTAACCGACGCCGACTTCATGGGCGGAAGGGCCAATCATAAAGCTCTGGCTGTAGCGCGGTTCGATGCCGCGTACCCAGTATTCACGTGGGGAGAGGGTAGTGCGTTTTCCTTGATCCAGATAGCCGCTGCGCAGGGTGTGAGTGTAGAAACCCTGAATGTTGAATTTATGCTGGGCATCCGGCTGATACTGATAGCCGAGACTGGCGAGCTGGCGGCGTCCCCAGAAGCGGTCATTGGGACGGGTAGATTGCCAGCGGTCGGCGTTATAGTCGGCGCGTGAGAGGCCGCCGGGCATGTCCGCTTCGCCGTCGTAGTATTGCAGCAGGCTGTTAAAGGTATGCACTTCGTTTGGCGCATATTTGCTTTTCAGCATCACGTCATCGATCCGGGTGGCGCTGTGTTCGCGCCAGTCGCTGCCGCGGGTGCCGGAATAAAGCAGGGCGCTGCCGAAACCGTTGTCCGCGGTGCCGCCGATCATCAGGTTGTGCGTCTCTTTCGGATTGTTTTGCGAAGAGGTCGGGCTGAGCTGACCTTCAATGCCGGCCGCCATACCAAAATCCTGCGGAATGGCGCGGGTCACGAAGTTCACCACGCCGCCGACGCTCTGCGGCCCGTAGCGCACCGCGCCGCCGCCGCGTACCACATCGATAGCATCCATATTGCCGAGCGACACAGGGGCCAGCGACAGCTGCGGCTGACCGTAAGGAGCGAACGGTACCGGAATGCCGTCCATCAGTACCGTGGAGCGGCTGGCAAGGCGCGGGTTGAGGCCGCGAATACCGAAGTTCATCGCCAGATCGTGGCTGCCGGTCCCGTTGTTCTCCGGGGCGTTAACGCCTGGGATACGGTTCAGTACCTCGCGCATGGTGGTGGCCCCGGTTTTGGCGAAATCATCCCGACGGATAACGTCGCGGGCGCCGGCGTGCTCAAACACATCGTTTTCCCGAGCGTCGCCCAGCCAGTCGCCGACCACCGTCAGCGTCGATTCCGTGCTGACCGGCGCGGGCTCGAGGGTCCAGGCATTATTACCCAACGATTTCAGCTGCAGGCCGCTGCCGTCGAGCAGGGTTTGCAGACCCTCTTCAACGTCATAGCTGCCGTGCAGCCCGTTGCTGTGTTTACCTCGCGTCAGGCTGGCATCCGCCGATAAGGCGATGCCACTGCGCGCGGCGTATTGATTCAGTGCGTTGTCTAAATCCCCGGCAGCAATGTCAAACTGAGCAGCGGCAAATACCGGTGCCACGGCCAGCGCCGCGAGCGGCAGCAGGCTTAAACGGATGGCCATCACCAGAGGCATCGGTTTGCGTAAAACGCGGAAAGGCGTCATGTGTTCTCCATGATCGTTTTTGGTTGTCTTCATCTGTTAAGTCGAACGAGGAGATGAAAAGGGACAATGGAGAATGAGAATTTTTTGTATTTTTTTCTCAGGCGGCGATAACGGTGACCCAGTAGCGGGTGGCGAACTGCAGTTTCACCGGCAGCGTTTGGGCGATGATGTGCAAAATCACGTCGGTATTGCCCAGCGGGAAGGTGCCGCTCAGCCGTAAATCGCCGACCGCAGGATCGCAGCGCAGAATGCCGGGTCGATAGCGGGAGAGGGTGGCGATGACCTCGCGCAGCGGCCGGTCGCGGAAGCTGAGCACCCCTTCGGTCCAGCTCTCTTCGCTGCGGTTTACCGGCTGCAGCGGGGAGAAACTCTCGCGGGTAAAGCGTTGGCTTTCACCGGCGTGAATAATGGTGTTCAGGCCGTTGGGCAATACGACTTCTACCGCGTGCTGTTGCACCGTCAGGCGTGTCTCAGCGGTAAACTGACGGACGATAAACTCGGTCCCCAGCGCGGTGAGTAAACCGTCGCGAGTCTGCACGCGAAACGGTCGCTGCTGTGTATCGCGTGCGGTGGTAATGGCAATTTCGCCGTAGCGCAACTGGACCAGCCGCTGGCGGGCATCAAAGCGGACATCGGCGGCGCTGTCGGTATTCAGCGTGAGCAGGGTGCCATCATCGAGGGTATGGCGCAGCGGCATGCCTTTCGCCGTACGGTAATCGGCACGGTACCCGCTGGCCAGCTCGCTGTTCCAGATCTGCCAGCCGCTGCCGCCGGCAATCAGCAGCATCACCCCTTTCAGGACCTGACGGCGAGTCAGGCGGCTGTCGTTGAGGGTGCGGCTGGCAAGCGTGCCGGGGAGTTGCCCCATCTGCTGGCGCAGATTCTCCACCTGCTGCCACGCCCACTGGTGGTCGCGATCCTGTTCATACCATTGCTGCCAGCGCGCCTCCTGCTGCGGATTCGCCCGGCCGTCGCTCAATACCGCGTACCAGTGTGAAGCCGAACGTAGCGCCTGACGACGGGACTCGCTTAATGACGTGTTCACAGGCCGTTCTCCAGGCGGAACAGCAGGCAGTGTTCGGTGGCTTTGGCGATATATTTTTTGATAGAGCTGACTGAGACCCCCAGTCGAACGGCAATCTCGGCGTAGGTCAGGCCTTCAAGCTGCGACAGCAAAAAGGCCTCGCGGGCTTTGCGGCTCAGGCCATCGAGCATGGCATCTATCTGCTGTAATGTTTCGAGCTGGCTTTGCTGTAATTCCGGGGGCGGGGCCAGTTCCTCAGGTAGCTGGGCCATCATCTCCAGCCAGGCGCGTTCCAGGGCGTTACGGCGGAACAGATCGATCATCACCCGTTTTGCCACGGTGCAGAGAAAGGATTTCGGATCGCGGATGGTGGCTAACGCCTCGCCACTCATTAACCGTAAGAATGTATCCTGGGCGACGTCGTCAGCGTCATGGGCAGATTGCAGCTTCCGGGTAAGCCACGTTTTCAGCCAACCGTGATGGGCCTGGTAAAGCGACGCAAACGTCAAAGGTGCGCTGGTGGCGGAAAGCTGAGACATGACCGGGTTCGAAGCAAGTTATCAATAAGGTTTATGTTAATATGAGAATGGTTCTCATTTCAATTGAAATGCGGCTAAAAAGGCGCTAACGGGCAATAATTTCAATAAGTGATTGTTGCGATTGATGAATTGATCTGCATTCGGTGTATCAGACCATGAAGTGCGCCGCCAGCAGGGCATCCTCGCTGGTTTAAGGTAAAGAACGATAATTATTCGTTATAATCGAGTAAAGGATCGTTTATTTTGTGAGAGTAAAAAGCATTAGCATAATTTATAAAATTGAGGGGATTCTTATTTCATAGATAAAAAAGGAATGAAAAGATCCGCGCCCTGAAATTTTCAAATGAAATTGCGGCGACAATAGCCAGTAGCTATATTCCGCAGCTATTTTATGACCACCCTTTATTGTTTTAATGATCTGGCGCATCGACAACGGTGAGGGCGGGCGGTCTCTGCCGCTAGCCTAGTCATAGCGGGGCCTGCGGTAGCGGACGATCGCAGAAGATGCAAGTTGATTTAATAATGTGCAATCAGATTAACGACATAATTAGCGAATAAAGTATTGGCACGGTAAATAATTGTAATCAACGCTTCTTTTTTATTTTACATTCTGTTACAGTTGTGGCGTTATTATGCTTTTTTCACGCCAGCGGCGTTTTTTACTTGCCCGAGTGAATTTAGCCGGATTACTATTGTCATAGTTGCTATACGTACCGCCTAACGACTGATGAAGGGACTTCGTTTTTTCCTTAAGCGTTACCCCATTTATAGACGTTTACAGGAAAAATCATGCCTTGCGCTTTTAATAAAAGTCTACTTCACCCTCGCAACTGGGGGACCTGGTTTGGCCTCGCCATACTCTGGTTAATCGTGCAATTACCTTATCCACTTCTCCATACTATTGGTACCAGCGCGGGTAAGGCCTCACGCCGTTTTCTCAAGCGCCGGGAACATATTGCCCGACGCAATCTTGAACTGTGTTTCCCGGACATGTCCGCCGAAGCACGAGAAAAAATGATTGAACAGAACTTCATGTCGCTGGGTATGGGACTTATCGAAACCGGTATGGCCTGGTTCTGGAGCGACGAGCGGGTCAAAAAATGGTTTGACGTTGAAGGCTTCGATAATCTCAGCAAAGCGCTGAGTGCCGGGCAGGGCGTGATGGTGGTTGGCGTACACTTTATGTCGCTGGAACTTGGCGGTCGTACTATGGGACTGTGTCGGCCAATGATGGCGACCTATCGTCCGCACAACAGCCCGCTGATGGAGTGGGTACAGACCCGCGGACGGTTGCGTTCGAATAAAGCGATGATCGATCGGCGTAATTTGTCTGGCCTGGTGCATGCGCTGAAAGCCGGCGAAGCGGTATGGTTTGCCCCGGATCAGGACTACGGCCCGAAAGGCAGCGTGTTTGCGCCGTTCTTCTCTGTCCCGCAGGCGGCGACCACTAACGGTACCTATGTGCTCTCTCGCCTGTCAGGCGCGAAGATGCTGAGCATCAGCATGGTGCGCAAAGCCGACAGAAAAGGCTACACCTTATATATCAGCGATGTGCTGAACGATTATCCTGGTGAAGATAAACAGGATGCCGCCAGCTATATCAATAAAGTGATCGAAAAAGAGATTCTGCGCGCACCGGAGCAATATCTGTGGGTGCACCGCCGTTTCAAAACGCGTCCGCTGGGTGAAGGTTCACTCTACTAATTCAACAAGCACGGTAAGCGCTTTCAAAATCGCAGCAGTTGCGTTAACGTGAGCGCGATCATGTTTTTTGTTGAAAGCGAAGGAGTGCAGCGTGTTCGCTGAGTTTGGTGTACTGAATTATTTAACCTACCTGGTCGGGGCTATTTTTATCATCCTGGTTCCCGGCCCTAATACCTTTTTTGTTCTGAAGACCGGGATTGCTCACGGCGTAAAGAAAGGCTATCTGGCGGCGGCCGGGGTGTTCATTGGTGATGCGATACTGATGATGCTGGCTTTTGCCGGCGTCGCGACACTGATTAAGACCACGCCGGTGTTATTTAATATCGTTCGCTATCTGGGGGCGATTTACCTGCTGTGGCTTGGTGGCAAAATGTTGTACGCCGTGCTGACCCAGCGGGACGGGCATGCCGACACCAGTGCCGAGCCGGGGAGCGCGATCCTGAAACGCTCGCTGACGTTGAGCCTGACCAATCCGAAAGCCATCCTCTTCTATGTCTCGTTTTTCGTGCAGTTTATTGACGTGAGCGCGAAAACGCCGGGACTGGCATTCTTTATTCTGGCGCTGACGCTGGAGATCATTAGCTTTATGTATATGAGCTTCCTGATCCTCTCCGGTTCGTTCGTGACGCGCTATGTGAAAACGAAAACCAAGCTGGCTAAAATCGGTAACAGTCTGATTGGCCTTGTTTTCGTCGGCTTTGCCGCGCGGCTGGCGACGCTGCAATCCTGATCGGCAGGCCGGTAACCATTCCGGCCAGCCAGTGGTAATCACTGCGTTGTAACAAAAACCCTTCAATTTTTATTGCATTGATGTTACATATACAGCCGATTATCGGTCAGTCAAAAGGGAACCCGGATGATTCTGCAAAAACTCATCAGCAATAAAAACAGCAAGAAATTCTTCTTGTCGATAGGGATTGTGTTTGCCATCGCGCTTACCGTGGTTGGGCGTGCGACGTTCGGCGGCGTGGTCAGCGAATACAATATGCCGTATTCGGAGTGGACGGTGTCGATGTTCTTCCTGCAAGGGGCGATGGTGACCGTTTACAGCACCGTGTTCACGCTGCTGTTCTCTATTCCGCTGGGGTTCTTCTTTTTAGGTTCCGATCGTCAGGACTGATTGCCAGTCTCGATAAAACGGGGCGAACCGACGTTCGCCCTGCTTGATGCTTCGCTCGCTAATCCCTCAATTACCAACCGCGACCATCATAATGATGGTGGTGGCGCCCGTGATGATAGCCATCATGCACGATACAACCCGATAACAGCGTGCATAGCGTAAGTAGCAACGTTAACACGATCGGTTTTTTCATCTCTCACTTCTCCGCTGGTCCACCGTCCGCGGGCAAAGGGCCTGCGGAATCGGCTGATGAAGTGAGTGTATAGCGTTAAGTTATTGAGTGGATAAGACAACTCTGCAATTTCAGCCGGGTAAAAAATACGATTACCACCAGCCGAACTGCACGCCTGCCAGCGCAATAATAGCGACGATAAGCATAATAATGGTGCTTTTTTTCATCACGCGCCTCCCGGCGACGCGTAACCGCCGACAAAAAACCAACCGAGAAAAATAACGGCGACGATAAAGATGGCCACCGGGAAAAGAATACCCAATCTCATTGTGTTACCTCTGGGGCCAGACATCCTGCCCGTAATATAAGAGTCCATTAAGAGCCTATCCCATTAGGCTATTTTATTTGCCATTTTGGTCCTGGGCAGTGCTCACCATCCTCACGTACTGCGTGTACGCTCCGGTGGTTCCGCGCTGTCCGCGGCCAAACTGGCTGCAACAATCTACGCCTACTGGGATAGGCTCTAAGCCGCGCTATCATACCTTAATCAAGATACAGGAAGGTTTCTTTGCGACGGGATTTTTTATCCTGATACATGGCATCATCGGCGGCACGTAAAGCGCTTTCGACATCCTGGTTATGAGGATTAACGTCAATAACGCCAAAGCTGGCCCCAGGATAATCGATCCGGTGGCCGGCGAGATGATACACCCCGCTTAAGGCCTGGCGCAGCGTGGCGACAAAGGCCAGCTGCTGCGCGGCATCCCGCTCGGCGCCAACCACTAAAAACTCATCGCCGCCCAGTCGTCCCACCAGATCGCCAGGCTCAAGGCGGGCAGTTAAGCGTTCACCAATCTGAATCAAGAAGCTGTCGCCGCACTGGTGACCGAAGCGATCGTTAATCGCTTTAAAATCGTCAAGGTCGATAAAGACCATCAGGATATTACGCTGCTGCTCACGGGCGCGGGGAAATATCGACGTCAGGTGTTTAAACAGCGCCCGACGATTCGCCAGCCCGGTGAGTTCATCGGTATAAGAGTGCATCTCTAACGCGACGTTGGCCTCGCGCAGTTGGTCAACCAGCGTCTCTTTCTCAATATAGTGAGAGATTAAATTCGCAAACAGCCCCATGACCTGCTCACCCTCAAGGTTGTAGGGCTGCTTGTCGCGGCTGGTGGCGCACAGCGTGCCGTACAGCGAGCCGTCGGCGAGGCGCACGGGGATGCTGAAGAAGGTCATGATCCCCAGGTCTTGAGCGGCAATGCACGAGCGCCAGCGATGGTTGACATCATTGCTGAACTGGCAGTTATCGTCGATGGCTCGTTTGCATAATGAATCATTCCAGGGCACGGAAAACCCTTCCGGGATCTGCATAACGCTGCTGTTATGTGCATACATAATAAGCTGACGCTGTGCTTCAAAATCAATACGAGTCAGATACGTCGACTCCATTCTGGTCACCAGCTCCAGCATCTCAAGCAACTGCCGAACTAATAATTCCAGGGAATGTTCGTTGGCGAGTGTTTGCGAAACACGAGCAAGAATAAAATCTGACATGAATGTACGGCTCCCGATCGCGAGTGAAGACAGCCAGCAGATCCAGCTGGCGACGGCTACCCACGAAAAGTAAACATAGATACATCAAATTTAACACATTAATTCGGGGAATACCTGCGATCGCAGCGGGGAAAAAAAAGCCCCGTCGGGGGCGACGGGGAAAAACTCATTGATTATGGAATGATCTGTTCTCTGGTCAGTTCGAGAACAAGGCTACTCTACCGGGCAAAAGTGTAGGTAAAATGGAGAAACCATGAAGAATCAGGGCGAATACGCGCTCTGTACAAAAAAGGAACCGACATGAAGTGGATGACGATGATGCTGCCGCTGGCCCTTGCCGGCTGTGCTCAGCAACAGGATGCGCCGCCACCGCCGCAACAGATTGGCATGGCCAACCCGGCTGCCGTTTACTGTACGCAGAAAGGCGGAACGCTGATCCCGGTGCAAACTCCGCAGGGTGCGCGTTCGGACTGTAAACTGCCAGGCGGCGAAACAATCGACGAATGGGCGCTCTGGCGTCGCGACCATCCTGACAAATCCTGATGAACCGCTATCAGGCCAGCGTCTCCAGCCACTGGGCCAGCACCAGCGCATGGTTTTGCCGGGTATCTTTGGCACCATACAGCAAGGTTAACGGCTGCTGGTGAGCCAGCGTGGCGAGGCGCAGTCCCTCGTCACGGTGGGTGTCGAGTTCGTCGCGATATTGCTGACTGAAATGGTTAAAGTCGATCACCCCGCCGTGCAGCGCTTGACGTAGCGCCGTGGACGGGGTGAGCGTTTTACACCACTCATCGTGCAGCAGGGCCTCTTTTTTGATCCCGCGGGGCCAGAGTCGGTCCACCAGGACACGATAACCATCGCTGGGGTCTGCCGGATCGTATACTCGTTTACAATGGATCATCGTTGTTCTCTCTTGCCGCCATCCAGGCGAGGAGTTGGGGTACCTGCCCGTCGGAAAACACTGTAATACCGTGCTCGCGCAGCAGGGCGGCGGCGACGCCTGAGCCCGGCTTTCGCTGTCCGCTGAAGGTGCCATCATAGATAAACTGACTGCCGCAGGTTGGGCTGCCATCGGTTAATAACGCGGCATCGCAACCGGACTCCTGGGCGGCCCGCAACGCCAGCCAGGCGGCCAGCTGATAGTGCGCCGTGACATCCTGACCGCTGCTTTCAACAATTTGCGCCCGACCCTGCATTACCTCTGCTCCCTGGGCGCTGACAATTTCGGCAGGAAGCCGCGGAGTCGGCAGCCCGGCGGCCAGCTCCGGGCAGTGGATCACCAGCCGGTTATCCTGCTGCCAGCGCGCCAGCATCCCGGCAAGCTGCGCTTTTCCACTGCCGTTATAACGCACCTGAAACCCCATCAGGCAGGCGCTGACCAGAATCTTGCTCTTCATACTTCGTCCGCCGGTGTTGTTCTGCGCTATACCATAACGCCTTCAGCTGGAAATTACCCGCAGGAAAGCGCCCCAAAAATGGCAGGAGGTCCGCGCAAAAATAGGGATTGTGTTCTGCGCCCGAGATCGCTAACCTGAGCGTCCTTGTGTTGCCCGAAAATCGCTATGACATAAGGAACCTGCTATGAACTCCCCCCTGCGTATTGCCCTGGTTGGTGACTACAATCCTGACGTGATTGCCCATAAAGCGATCCCCCTTGCTATCGATGATGCCGCCGCCGTCATGGAACTGCCGGTACGCTATGACTGGCTGGCAACCCGCGATATTCACGATGCCGATGCGCTCGCCGACTACGATGCGATTTGGGTGGTGCCCGCCATCCCGTACCAACACGCCGAAGGCGCGTTTACCGCTATTCGATTTGCCCGTGAAAACAGCGTGCCGTTCCTCGGAACCTGCGGTGGTTTTCAGCATGCGATTATCGAGTATGCCCGCAATGTGCTGGGCTGGCAGGATGCGGCGCATGCGGAAACCGACACCGAAGGGCGGATGGTCATTGCGCCATTAAGCTGTTCGCTGGTGGAAAAAACGGACACGATTGAACTGCGCGCCAACACCCTGATTGCGCGCGCCTATGGCCGCGATAATATCGAAGAGGGTTACCACTGCAACTACGGTATCTCTGAGAGCTTTGCGGCTGAACTGGAGCAGGGCGATCTGCGGGTTACCGGCTGGGATGACGAAGGGGAAATCCGCGCGGTGGAACTGGTCACCCATCCGTTCTTTGTGGCGACCTTGTTCCAGCATGAGCGTAACGCCCTGGAGGGCCGCCCGTCGCCGCTGGTGCAGGCGCTGTTACATGCGGCGATCCATTAACCTCGCCATCCGACGTGAAGATGCCGCCAGCATGCTGGCGGCTTAGCAGGAGAGTGGCGGGTTATCCGGCTATCTCCCGGTTACGACCGGCGAGGGCGCCAAACACCGCCATCACCACCGAAATCAGCGCCACGGCGAGCAGCGGAATCTGCCAGTTGCCATTGGCGTCATGTATTCTCCCCATCAACGGTGGCCCGCAGGCTGCCAGCAGATAGCCGACCGCTTGCGCCATACCCGACAGCGCCGCCGCCTGATGCGCGGAACTGGCGCGCAGACCAATAAAGGTCAGTCCGAGGATCATCGTTGCACCGGAACCAAACCCAAAGATCAGCGTCCACAATACCGCTTGTCCGGGCCAGAACCACAGGCCGCCGGCGCTGATGGCGCACAGTAAAGCCACCAGAATCGCAATCCTGCGCTGATCTTTCAGCCGATGGAGGATCAGCGGAATCGCCAGGCCCGGTACGGCGGTGGCCAGTTGCAGCAAGCCGTGCAGGGAGCCTGCCTGCGCTTCGCTATAGCCGAGGCTCTGCAGGATGGCGGGCAGCCAGCCAATAATCACGTAATACACCAGCGAGTTGATGCCGAGGAATAGCGTCACCTGCCACGCCAGCGCCGAGCGCCAGATCCCGCGATTATGCATCGCGCCGGAGCCGGTCAACGGCGCGACCGACGGCTTACGCGATTGCGGCAGCCAGAACAGCAACGCCAGCAGCGGGAAGATCATCAACATCAGGAGCGCGCCGCGCCAGCCATAGCCGGCCATGGCCAGCGGGACCACCATCGCCGAACCCAGCGCCGCCGCACCGCCCATGGTGAGCGAATAGGCCCCGGTCATTCGGGCAACGTGCTGCGAGAAATCGCGCTTGATTAAGCCCGGCAGCAGAACGTTGCCCAGGGCAATACCGCAACCGATGATCGCCGTCCCGCCAAACAGCAGGAAGGTTGAAGGCAACGAACGCAGGCCGATACCGAGGCAAATCAGTATCAACGCGACCAGCAGGCTACGTTCGATGCCGAAGCGTCGGGCGACGCCGGCAGCCAGCGGCGAGATCAGGCCAAAGGCCAGCAGCGGCAGCGTGGTGAGCATCCCGGTTTGTGCAGTAGTCAGCGCATATTCAGCGCGAATGGCATCCAGCAGCGGGGCGGTGCCGGTAAAGGTGACCCGCAGCGTGGCGGCAATCAATAAAATACCGGTAATCAGCAGCAGATTGCGGCGGCCGGTAGCAGAAGATAAAACAGAACTCATAACGTTCTCTGGCGAATAAACAGGGCGCTTACCATAGCGCGTTTGCTCGCTGTTTAAATCAAGCTAAAATGACAGATTATCGCTAATATCGGACAAAATGATGATTGGACTCGGTCTCGACGGCTACGACCCCGACAGCGGTCACGAAGCGGCCCTGGCGTTTCGCATTCAGGTGGTGGAGGATGAGCAGTTTATTGCGCAGCATCAGCACCGGAAAGGCCAGCTGATTCTCGCGCTGCACGGCGCGCTCACCTGCGAGGTGGAAAACGCCATGTTGATGGTGCCGCCGCAGTATGCAGTGTGGGTTCCCGGGCTGATGCCCCACAGCAACCGCGCCACGCCCGGAGCGCAAATCAGCTTTCTGTTTATTGAGCCTGAGGCGGCAGCGATGCCGCAGCACTGCTGTACGCTAAAAATCTCGCCGCTGGTCCGTGAATTGATTCTGGCGCTTGCCGCCCGGAGTGGGGCGGAGTTAACCCATCCGACAACTCAGCGGCTGGTTCAGGTGTTATTTGACGAGCTGCCGCAGCAGCCACAGGAGCATCTGCAGCTGCCGGTTTCCGCCCATCCGCGGATCCGGCAAATGGCGGAGGTGATGGCGGTTGATCCGGCGCGCTGGCAGACTCTGGGGCAGTGGGCCGCAGAGTTTGCCATGAGCGAACGCAACCTGGCGCGTCTGGTGGTGCGAGAAACCGGGCTGAGCTTTCGTCGCTGGCGCCATCAACTGCAGCTGATCCTGGCCCTGCAAATGTTGATTCGCGGCCAGACGGTGCAGCAGACGGCGCAAACCCTCGGCTACGACTCGACCACCGCCTTTATTACCATGTTCAAAAAGGGGCTGGGGCAGACACCAGGACGCTACCTGGCGAGCCTGACTACGACTTCCCGATAAACAGCGAGATAATCCCGGCGGCAATCAGCGGACCAACCGGTACGCCACGGAACAGCGCCACCCCCAGCACCGTGCCGACCAGCAGCCCGGCCACCAGTTGTGGCTGCGAGCCCATCAGCGCCACGCCGCGTCCGCCGAGCCACGAGACAAACACCCCGACGGCAATGGCAAGCAGCGATTTCCAGTTCACGAATGAGTGCAGGAGCGTCGACGGCGGCAGGGTGCCGCTGGCAATCGGCGCCATCACGCCAATAGTCAAAATGATAATGCCGATCGTCAGCCCCTGTTTTTCAATCCACGGGAAAAAGACGTTGAGCGGGGTCACGCGGACGATAATTAACACGAGGATAGAAATGGCGACGGTGGTGTTATGGCTAACAAAACCCAACGCGGCCAGCCCCAGCAGAATAAACAGGGTGGTATCGAACATAAAAAGGGATCCTTGCCAACAGAATAAGCCTGTCTACTTTACGCGTAATAGCGTGAGTAAACAGGCTTTTTTTACTTTCTGGCCGTGTATTCATGCATCTGCATAACAATCACCAGCGGCACGCCAGAGCCAGCGTCAGGCTTCGCGACGAAACGCCAGCAGCTCCGGACGGGCAATGCGCAGATAGTCGGCGGTATTGAGGATGATGGATTTCTCCAGCAGGCCGGCATTAAACGCAATTTCGCCGTAGCGGTCGAACAGCAGCGGATCGGCGATCAGCCGCAGCGCAGGATGGAAGCTGAAAGGCGGAATGGCGCCAAAAACGCAGGCGGTAAGGGCATCGACCTCGGCCGGGCTGGCCAGTGAGGCTTTGCGCGCGCCAAGATGCTGCGCCAGACGCGACAGGTCGGCCTGCTGGTCGGCGGCGAGGATCGCCAGCACATGTTGATTCACGCCATTGCCTTTGACTTTGCAGACCAGCGCTTTTGCGCCCTGGCCCAGCGCGGTGCCGCGAATTTCTGACACGGCTTCGCACTTGCCCACGGCATCATGTTCTACCACCCGATAGTGCGCCTGATGGTTATCAAGCAATTCGAGCAACTGACGATGGGTATCCTGTTTTTCCGGCTCGTTCATTTTGTGACGTCCACCCTGGCAAAACCATCAGCATAAGCTTCTTCTTAACAGATGAAAACCTTTGGTGGCGGCAATCGCCATCTGAGTGAGGTGGCATTAATAACCTGCGGTATTATTCGTAATTAATTCATAATTTACTCATTTTGTCTCCAAAGGAAAATGCTGGAATGCTGCTGGCGTAAGGATTTATATTACGCAATCGAACTTTTCTCATTTTATTTAGTCCTTAACAAAACCAGCAGGAATGTTATTGATTGTGGTTACGAGGTTATGATGAAAGCAAACACGCGCGGTGCGCGTATCCCCCCGAAAATTCAAAAAAATAAGGGAGCTGAACAGGCGCCGTAATTACTTTACTAAGAAAGTTCGCAATGTTATGCGTGTTTATATTGCGAAAACGTTATGGGACAACCACAAGCGCAATGACACCGCATTATCACCGGCGAAAACGGTGCTGCTGATGCGCAATGAAGGGGCAATAGGCGATGTCGTTGTCGATTCGGCGCTGGTGAAATGCCTGCATGAGTCGGGCTATATCGTCGATTTTCTGCTGACCAAATCGAACAGCCTGGTCATGAAAAATCATCCCGGTATTCGTCGGATCTATGAAGCAGAAAATGTATCCTCAAGCGATTTCCTGCGAAAATTCACCCATAACGTTCCTAAGTCTGTTATTAATGAGCTGGCGAATAATAAGTACGATATTGTTATCGATCCTTCGTTATTCGATATGCCCATACACCGCATGCTGTTACTGCGTCAAATAAAAGCCAAATCGGTACTGGGTTTTAATAAATGGGCATCGATTAACCATTACACCAAATCATTTGCCTTTGACTGTGAAAACTGGCACGTCAGCAAAACCTTTACCTTTATTGCCGACTATCTGCATCTTGATGCCAGCCACCTTGAGAGATATGACCTGCATATCCCTGCGGATATTAATCAGCAGGTCCGCGCTTATCTCGACGGTTTAGCCGGGAGAAAGGTGGTTATTAATATTTTTGCCGGCCATGCCGACCGCAGTTTGTCGCAGGAGCAGCTGGCGGTCATCATCGACAGGCTGCGCGAAGCCTATCCTGACGTGCACATTATTTTGCTCGATCACCGGAATGAAATCCGCCTCCCGTTACCGGAAGGGGTAAGCATCAACCCGTTTAAGACCCTGCATCACGCGATGGCGTTAATTGCCGGCGCCGACCTGATTATCTCGCCGGATACTTCGGTCGTGCATATGGCCGCGGCGTGGAAGAAGCCGCTGATCGCCATCTATAAAGACGTGTTGATGAATAACCGACTGTGGGCACCGGGCTACGATAATGCGCGGCAGATTATTCTGCAGTGCGGCAAGGTGCATCAGCATGCCGACATTGCCGGCCTGGTTATGGCGGAGATGAAGCGCGGGGTGCTGCCAGAACGCGCCAGTATCGAAACGGCCTGACGGCCGGAGACGTTGCTGGCGGCCTGGGCATTATCGTCAACGGCTCACGGTACTATACCGCGGGCCGTTTTTGTTAATGGGGGCTCAGAGCGCTATAGAGCGAGCAGAGCTCCTGCAGGCTTTTCGTTCCCGTGCGTTTCATCAGGCCATTGCGTTGGACGCTCACCGTCGTCGGGCTGACGCCCCGGATGCGGGCAATATCTCCCAATGAGTGCCCGCGTATCAGCAGCCTCATGATCTGTTGTTCCGCAGTGGTAAATTTGAAGGTATGGGGCAGATAGCCCGCCGTTTTGTTCTGCTCGGCTAACAAGCGCATCACCCACAGCGCCTGCCGTAATGCGTCGACGCCCAGCCTTTCCGGCAGATATAATTTTATTAATCCCGGGAAAAGTCGGTTGATCGTATCAAAATAACGCTCCGAAGTTATAAATACAGAGTGGTGCACTGGCGGCCTGGTAAATAACAATGAGTATATTTCATGCACCTCCATGCCGGAGGTGACATACACATATGGTTGTTCGTTATTAGCGTATTCACTTCCTTCAGGATGTAACTCTTTCAGAATTTTCTCTATCCCATAGAGGTAAAAACTGTCCTTTCCATAGATAGTCATAGTGAGACTCCAGCGGTCGTGGTGCGGTTATTTTCTGCGTTCACCGCAGATGTATCCCTGAGTGTTGTGTTGTTGCCTCAATAAATCAATCCTGACAGTAGGATGGTTTGTCTTTCGTTTAGCCTGCAGCGTCTGTCAGCCGTAAAGTTATCTGACAAGCTTACGGCATTTTATTGTTCGCATCTTCTCTTTTAGCCAGGATGATTTTTACTTTTTTTAAATTCTTGTTCTTAACTTTTCAGATAATTAAATGACCAGTCCCTGGTGATTTTTCGTAACTCTTTGTATTTATTGATTTGCATTCTTAGGATTATCTTTATTAAAAGCGTATGAATTAATTTTAATTTGCGAATAAATAATTGGATCGCGATCTCAAAATGATATTTCAATTTATGTGAAAGTGTAATCCATAAAATCATGTGGTCATTGCCTGATGTTTCTAATACAGGTAAAAGAATTATGTGTGGTGAATCCCCCTATGCGGAGGGGTCATGCTGGCATGAGAGTATCCTCTGATGACGTTTCTATTTTATGGACGAATTGGTGTTTCAGCGCCCAATTCACCGGGAGGCACCCGGCACCACACACCCCATTATTAAAATGATTTTATTCATTCACCTGCCAATGCGCAGGGGATTTCCCTTACCTTTGGAATATAAAAATATAGAGGGTTATATGTTGCGTCCGTTTTTATTACTTACTGCTTCACTTTTAAGTATTTCGGCTCATGCGGTGACTTTTGACTATCGTCACGAGATTAACGATAGCGGCGGTAATAACCATAAAGACCGGTTGTTAATGTCGCATCGCTTTGCTAATGGCTTTGGTCTGTCGTTGGAAGGCAAATGGAAGGGGGCACAGAAGAAAGATAAAGCTTTGCATGAGACCGTCAGTAACGGTACAGAAGCGATCGCCAGCTATGTCTATAAAATCAATGACACCTTTCAGGTTGAACCGGGTTTTTCGCTGGATAGTAGCTCAACCTCAAATAACTATCGCCCCTATCTGCGTGGTAAGGTCAACCTGAGCAAAGATGTCAGCGCGACGCTGCGTTATCGCCCGTACTTCAAGCGTAACTCCACCAACATCGGTACCCAAAAGGACACCTCAGAAAACGGCTATAACCTGACCAGCGTCCTGTCATGGAAATTCTTCAATGACTATCAACTGGACTATGAGTTCGACTATAAAAAGGCCAACTCTGCCGGGGTGATTCTGTCAGATAATGAGAGCTATGAGTGGACTCATGATTTCAAACTGACCTACAAAATCGACAAGAACTGGTCGCCGTATATGGCTATCGGCAACATCTCAGGCAGTAAAGTGACGGATGAGCGGCAAACGCGTTATCGCGTCGGTGTGAAATACAACTTCTGATGCGCAATGCCGCATCAAGGCGTTAAATCCCATGGTCTGCCGGTGCAGGCCATGGGGCGTTCATCAAAGGTGCATGTTGCCGGGGGAAGGGGAAGGCAAAAAATCAGCCAGAAACGTCGCGTCGCTGGCCGATCTGCGGGTTAGTTTTTCACTTCTGTACCCTGCTTGTGGAACAGTTCACGGAAGACCGGGTAGATATCTTCCTGATCGCGGATATGCTGCATGGCGAAGTTGTCGAATTTCTCCTGCAGATGCTCGTATTCACGCCACAGCGTCTGGTGCGCCCGGCGGGTTATCTCGATGTAGCTGTAGTAACGCACCACCGGCAGGATGTTTTTCGCCAGCAGTTCGTGACACAGCGGTGAGTCATCGGCCCAGTTATCCCCATCCGAGGCCTGTGCCGCATAGATATTCCACTGCGACGGGTCATAGCGCGCTTTCACCACTTCATCCATCAGCTTCAGGGCGCTCGAGACGATCGTGCCGCCGGTCTCCTGCGAATAGAAGAACTCATGCTCGTCGACTTCTTTGGCCTGGGTATGGTGGCGAATATAGACCACTTCGACGTTTTTATAGGTCCGGCTGAGGAACAGATACAGCAGGATATAAAAACGCTTAGCCATATCTTTCGTCACCTGATCCATGGAACCCGACACGTCCATCAGGCAGAACATCACCGCCTGGCTGGAAGGCTCAGGCCGCTTTTCGTAGTTCTTGTAGCGCAAATCAAAGGTATCAATAAACGGTACCCGGTCGATTTTTGCCCGTAGCTCGGCGATCTCCTGGCGTAGACGCTCTTCCTCCAGCAATTGCGCTGGCTCACTTTTGCTGATGGTGTCGAGGTCCTCCTCCAGCGCCCGCAGCTCGCGGCGTTTGCCAGCGGTCATGGCGGTACGCCGCGCCAGCGAATTCTGTAGTGAGCGGACAACGCTAATGTTGGCCGGCACCCCGTTGGCGGTGAAGCCCGCGCGGTGGGTTTTAAACTCGGTGAGCTGACGTTGCTGGTTTTTCTTCAGATTCGGCAGGGCGAGATCCTCAAACAGCAGATCAAGGTACTCGTCTTTGGAAATCTGAAAGACAAACCCGTCCTGGCCTTCGCCATCGGCGCTGGCTTGCCCTTGTCCGCTCCCGCCGCCGCCTCCGCCGCCCTGAGGGCGTTCGATGCGGTCATTCTGGACGAAGTGATCGTTGCCGGGGTGGACGCGGTTGCGCAGCCCCCCGCGACCCTGATGAAACATCGGTTCGTTGATATCGTCCGTTGGGATGGAGACGGACTCTCCACTGTCAATATCGGTCACCGAGCGCTTGTTAATTGCCTCGGAGATCGACTGTTTTATCTGCGCCTTATAACGGCGCAAAAAGCGCTGGCGGTTCACCGCACTTTTATTTTTCCCGTTCAGGCGCCGGTCTATGAACCAGGTCATATGCCCTCCTGTACCGCAATTGCCAACTCTGCCGTTCATCACTCAGGCTTCGGCGGTCCGCTTTCCGGGCCGCTGACACTGGGCGCTTCCCACGCCCATCGCCGATTGATTACGGGCATACGCAGTTGTTATATACCCGGCAGTGACGTCACTGCCGGGCTGCTCCGTCAGGACGATTTACGTACACGCAGATACCATTCGCACAGCAGACGGACCTGCTTGCGGGTATAGCCTTTCTCCATCATACGGTCGACAAAATCGTCGTGCTTTTTCTGCTCGTCGGTTGAGGTTTTGGCGTTGAACGAAATGACCGGCAACAGCTCTTCGGTATTCGAGAACATTTTCTTCTCGATAACCGTGCGCAGTTTTTCGTAGCTGGTCCAGTTTGGATTGCGGCCGTTGTTGTTGGCCCTTGCACGCAGCACGAAGTTGACGATCTCGTTACGGAAGTCTTTCGGGTTGCTGATCCCGGCAGGCTTCTCAATTTTTTCCAGCTCCCCGTTCAGGGACTCACGGTCAAACAGCTGACCGGTATCCGGGTCACGATACTCCTGATCCTGGATCCAGAAGTCCGCATAGGTGACATAACGGTCGAAAATGTTCTGCCCGTATTCGGAGTAGGATTCCAGGTAGGCGGTCTGGATCTCTTTGCCGATAAACTCGGCGTATTTCGGGATCAGATAGCCTTTGAGGAATTCCAGATAGCGTTCCGCTTGCTCCTGCGGGAACTGCTCACGCTCGATCTGCTGCTCCAGCACGTAGAACAGATGCACCGGGTTGGCGGCGACCTCGGCGTGGTCAAAGTTAAACACGCGTGACAATATTTTGAAGGCGAAGCGGGTGGACAGACCATTCATGCCTTCATCAACGCCGGCGTAATCGCGATACTCCTGGTAGGATTTCGCTTTCGGGTCGGTGTCTTTCAGACTTTCACCGTCATAAACGCGCATTTTGGAGTAAATGCTCGAGTTTTCCGGCTCTTTCAGGCGCGAGAGAATAGAGAAGCGGGACAGCGTCTCCAGGGTGCCGGGCGCGCAAGGCGCGTGGGTCAGCTCACTATTATTGAGCAGTTTTTCGTAAATACGCATCTCTTCGGAAATGCGCAGGCAATAAGGCACCTTGACGATATACACGCGGTCGAGGAAGGCCTCATTGTTTTTGTTATTACGGAATGTCACCCATTCTGATTCGTTCGAGTGGGCGAGAATTATGCCGTTGAACGGCAGGGCGGAAATGCCCTCGGTGCCGTTATAGTTACCTTCCTGGGTGGCCGTCAGCAGGGGATGCAGCACCTTAATTGGCGCTTTAAACATCTCGACGAACTCCATAATCCCCTGGTTGGCGCGGCACAGGGCGCCGGAGTAGCCATAGGCGTCCGGATCGTTCTGGGCATAGTGCTCCAGTTTACGAATGTCCACTTTACCGACCAGCGCCGAGATATCCTGGTTGTTTTCATCACCGGGTTCCGTTTTGGCGATGGCAATCTGCTCAAGGATGGAGGGCCAGACTTTGATGACGCGGAATTTGGTGATGTCGCCGCCGAACTCATGCAGACGTTTTGCCGCCCACGGCGACATAATGGTGCCGAGGTAGCGGGTCGGTACGCCATACTCTTTATCCAGAATCTGGGCATCTTCCTGCGGGTTAAACAGGCACAGCGGATGGTCATTGACCGGGCTACGCTCACCGTTAGCGCTGAGAACGTAAATCGGTACGCGCTGCATTAAGGACTTCAGACGTTCGGCCAGCGATGATTTACCCCCGCCGACCGGCCCCAGCAGATACAGGATCTGTTTCTTCTCTTCCAGGCCTTGCGCGGCATGTTTCAGGTAAGAAACGATCTGCTCAATAGCATCTTCCATACCGTAAAACTCTTCAAATGCCGGATAGCGTGCGACTACCCGGTTTGAAAAGAGACGGGACAGCCGTGGCTCCAGGGCCGTATCGACCATAACTGGTTCACCAATAGCCATCAGTAGCCGTTCTGCCGCGTTGGCATAAGCACTGCGATCTTGCCGGCAGATGGTAAGAAATTCCTGCAGTGTGAACTCTTCGTCCTTGGCAGCTTCATAACGCTGGCGATAGTGATCGAATATATTCATGGCATGCCGTCCTTTCGTTTTTAGCACAAGTTGAGAGCCGTTCATATGAATAGTGGGAGCTCCCGGAAGAGGTAAACTGCACGACGTTCACTGATTCTCCAGCAACCCTTATGCCAGGTTGTTGGGGGGATAAAGATCGCGTGCGGCAGAAAGACGTCTTCTAAATTAAAGCGTAGATGCATTTAGAAAACTTGCATGGCGCCAAAATACAATTTCAATGACATATCAATAACTCATCCGGAAAAGTGCGGCTATTTCGCATCTATTGCCAGGCGCTGTCATCGTGGTGTCATTTCCCTGCAAGCGAATGGTCACAGGTTGATGCCAGATTGAATGGTTTTATGTAATGACGGGTAAAGAATTTGAGGCATGAGGTCTACGACGTTAAACTGCCGGGGCGTATTATTTGACAAACGGGAAAATGGATTGTGAATAAGATCAAACCGCTGGCACTCAGTGTGTGCCTTGCAGCATCTGTTTCAGCGGCCCACGCTGAAGGGAAATTTACGTTAGGGGCCGGCGTGGGTATCGTCGAAAGCCCGTATAAACAATATGATGTCGATGTCTATCCGGTCCCGGCCATTAGCTATGAAAGCGACAGTTTTTGGTTTCACGGCTTAGGTGGCGGTTACTATTTATGGAATGACAACAGCGACAAACTGTCTATTACCGCCTACTGGTCGCCGATGTACTTCAAGCCGGGCGACAGCGACAGCGAGCAAATGCGCAAGCTGGACCGCCGTAAAACCACCATGATGGCCGGGCTGACCTATATCCACAACACGCAATATGGCTTTCTGCGCACCACTCTCGCGGGCGATACACTGGATCAGAGCAATGGTATCACCTGGGATGCGGCCTGGTTGTATCGCTACACCAACGGTAACCTGACCGTGACGCCGGGCATTGGCCTTGAGTGGAACAGCGACAATCAGAACGAATACTACTACGGTGTGTCACAGCATGAGTCAAATCGTAGCGGTATGCGTAGCTATGACCCGGACAGCAGCTGGAACCCTTACCTTGAGCTGTCGGCAAACTACCGTTTCCTCGGTGACTGGAGCGTCTATGGTGTCGCGCGCTACACCCGCCTGGCCGATGAAATCACCGATAGCCCGATGGTGGATAAATCCTGGAGCGGCCTGATCTCCACCGGGATCACCTACACCTTCTGATTGGCAGCCGTTGTGCACCATAACGAAGAATTTCATGCATCATAACGGGGCGTTACGCCCCGTTTTGCATTACGGTGGTGCAACAACCTAACCCGAGGAGTCGATGATGGGAAAAACAGTGCGTTTTGGCGAGGGTGCGGCGGTTCCAGCTATTGGGCAAGGCACCTGGTTTATGGGCGAAAACAGCGCCCGGCGCTCGCAGGAGGTCGCTGCACTACGTGCGGGCGTTGAACGAGGGCTGACGCTGATCGATACCGCCGAAATGTACGCCGACGGCGGGGCAGAAGAGGTGGTGGGCGAGGCGATTCGCGGCCTGCGTGACCGGGTGATGCTGGTGTCCAAGGTCTACCCGTGGAATGCCGGTGGGCAAAAAATGGTGACCGCCTGCGAGGCCAGCCTGCGCCGTTTGCGTACCGACTATCTTGATATGTATCTGCTGCACTGGGGCGGTGAGTTCACCTTTGCCGAGACCGTTGAGGCAATGGAAAAGTTGGTCGCGCAGGGCAAAATTCGCCGCTGGGGCGTATCAAACCTCGACGTAGACGAGATGCAGGCGCTGTGGCAGGTGGCTGACGGTTCCCGCTGCGCCACCAATCAGGTGCTCTATCACCTCGCGTCACGGGGCATCGAGCACGACCTGCTGCCATGGTGCCAGCAACAGTCGCTGCCGGTAATGGCCTACAGCCCGCTGGCTCAGGCGGGGCGCCTGCGCAATGGCTTAATGAATCATCCTGCGCTGAGCAAACTGGCGATGCAAAAAGGCATTACCGTGGCCCAACTGTTATTAGCGTGGGTCATCAGCCACCAGGGTGTGATCGCGATTCCAAAAGCGGGAAGTGTGGCCCACGTCGAAGAGAACGCCGCCGCGCTTGAGGTGGTGCTGAATGCGCACGATATCGCGCTGATGGAGCAGGCCTTTCCGGCACCGGGCCACAAAACGCCGCTGGATATGGTGTAAAAGAGAACTATTCAGCCTAAAAACGTTGGCGCTTTGTTGATGAGAATCATGGCTCAGTCGTGAGTATCCCCTTAAAGATACAAGAAAAAGGAGATACATATGACTGAACCTACTCAGCCTCTGGATGTGAAGCTGGCTTTCCCGCTGTGGAAAGCCGTTCTGACAATACTCTTCGGCGTGATTATCTGGTTTACTCCACCACCCGATGGGCTCACCCTCCACGCCTGGCAGATGTTTGCCATTTTTGCCGCCACCATCTTTGCCATTATCCTGAAAGTGCTGCCGATGGGCGCGGTGACGATGATTGCGTTGATCGTCTCCGCCTTTTTGGGCGTGACGCCTCTCTCGCCGGGTAAGAGCGATAAAGTCGCGGCGTTATCCGGGTTTGCCAACGGCACCATCTGGCTGATTGGTATCGCGATGTTCATCTCCCGGGCGGTGATCAAAACCGGGCTGGGCAAGCGGGTGGCGCTGTGGTTTATCTCTAAGTGCGGATCCAGCATGTTGGGCGTGGCCTACGGCCTGGCCTTGTCGGACGTGGTTCTCGGGCCAGGGATCCCCTCGGCGTCCGCGCGAGGCGGCGGAATTATGTACCCGATTACCCAATCCATTGCCACCGCCTACCAGTCCGAACCGGGGGCGACGGCGAGGAAAGCCGGGGCGTTCTTGATGATCTGCGTGTCGCAGATCGATGCCATCGTCTGTACGATGTTTTTAACGGCCATGGCCGGCAATCCGCTGGTGGCTGAGCTGGCGAGAAGTCAGGGAATCGAGATCACCTGGACGACGTGGTTTGTCGGGGCCATCGTGCCGGGGATTGCCTCGCTGATCCTGCTGCCGCTGGTGATCTACGTGATTTATCCGCCGCAGTTGAAGAAAACGCCGGAAATCCCGGCTATTGCCCGCGAAGAGCTACGTAAAATGGGGCCGATGTCGCTGGCAGAGAAAATCCTCGCCTTTGATTTCGTGTTGCTGATCTTGCTCTGGACCGTCGGGGATATCTTCTTTTCCATTCCCGCCACGCTCTCGGCGTTTATTGGGCTGATGGTGCTGCTGATCAGCAACATCATGTCGTGGAAAAACATCATTGAAGAAAAAACCGCCTGGGACACCATGTTCTGGTTCGCGGTGCTGGTGATGATGGCCAATGCGCTCAACAAATATGGCATGATCAAATGGATATCGGAGCGCATTGTCGGCTATGTCGGGCACTTTGAATGGATCACCGTATTTTTACTGCTGGTGGTGGTCTATTTCTATACCCGCTATTTCTTCGCCTCGGCGATGGCGCATATTTCCGCGATGTATCTGGCTTTCCTGGCGGTGGCGGTTTCCGTCGGCGTACCGCCGCTTTTTGCCGCGCTGGTGCTCGGATACACCTCTAATCTGTCGATGGGTCTGACGCAATACTCGGGTGGCCCGGGGCCGGCGCTGTTTGGTTCGGGCTATAACACCACAGGGCAGTGGTGGAGCGTCAGCTTTGTGGTTTCGCTGGCGTCTATTGCTATCTGGTTAGTGTTGGGCGGTGCGTGGATGAAGCTGGTGGGATTCTGGTAACGGACGTTCGTCAGCCATAAAAACAGGGCGATATCGCCCTGTTTTTGATCCGGCGTGTCCCGCATTGCGGGAGGGCAGGGATTATCCGCGTTTCACGACACGAATAGTTTGCGCCAGGCGAGAAGGTTTCTCTTCGCTGGTTTTCTGCGGTTCGGTCACGCAGCAGGTTTCCACGCAAACGAAGGTCTTGTAACCATCATCCGGCATATCGCCCATGCTCACGGACAGCGCCGGGCCAGGGTTCCAGCCGACCACGTTGCTGTGATGATGATGAACAACGTCGATATTGCGGTTCAGCGCATCGTCGTGGATCACGCTGCAGGCTTCGGCATTGAGGTAGACGCGGTCGGTACGGTCCGGGAAGGTCTGTACGCCGTCGCTCAGCACGCCTTCTTCGGCATTTTTGACTTTATCGATGTAGCGATCGCCCAGGCCGCTGACTTTAACGGCAGCGATATCGCCGACGTTGAAGTAGGTGTGCAGCGCGGAGGTGGTTTCAAACTCGCCGTGCGCTTCCAGTTCGATCTCGCAGGTTTTACCCAGTTTGAAGCGCGCATAGAGGGTGAAGTCATGCGGCCAGTATTGACGGGTCTCATCGCTGCTTTGCAGTTCGAAGGTCAGCATCACGCCGCTGTCATCTTCATCATGGCCTTTCAGCGTCCACGCCAGGTTACGGGCGAAGCCGTGGGAAGGCAGACCTTGCTGTGCCGACGGGCCGAACCACGGCCAGCACACCGGTACGCCGCCGCGCAGCGCAACGCCGGTTTTGAACGGCGTGTTCCCGCTCAGCCACAGGACTTCTTCTTCGCCGGCAGGTTTCCACGACAGCAGGTGGGCGCCCTGGAAGGCAACGGAGGCTTTGACCTGCGGATGGTCAACAACAATCAATTCCAGCTCATCGAGCTGACGGCGGGACAGAACAGGCGAGATTTCTTCAATAACCGGGAGAGCAAAAATTTTATTAATCATGGTGCAATCCTTCGTTAGCGTGACACCTCCATCCCCCAGAAGACAGCCAGTGCACAGGCTGCGTGCGGGGTGGCGTGTACATAAAAAAAGGCGACCGAAGTCGCCTTTTTGGATCAGATTCTCATCTCAACTTATTTGGAGATGTGAGCGATCAGGTCCAGAACTTTGTTGGAGTAACCAGTTTCGTTGTCGTACCAGGAAACCAGTTTCACGAAGTTGTCGTTCAGTGCGATACCAGCTTTAGCATCGAACACGGAAGTGCAAACTTCACCGTTGAAATCGGTAGATACAACGTCGTCTTCGGTGTAGCCCAGAACGCCTTTCATTGCGCCTTCGGAAGCAGCTTTGATTGCTTTCTTAATTTCTTCATAAGAAGCAGCTTTTTCCAGACGAACGGTCAGGTCAACAACGGATACGTTCGGAGTAGGAACGCGGAACGCCATACCAGTCAGTTTGCCATTCAGTTCTGGCAGTACTTTACCTACTGCTTTAGCAGCACCGGTAGAGGACGGGATGATGTTCTGAGCTGCGCCGCGGCCGCCGCGCCAGTCTTTGTGAGACGGGCCATCAACGGTTTTCTGAGTTGCGGTGGTCGCGTGAACAGTTGTCATCAGACCTTCGATGATGCCGAAGTTGTCGTTGATAACTTTAGCCAGCGGTGCCAGGCAGTTGGTGGTGCAGGATGCGTTAGAAACGATGTCCTGGCCTTCGTATTTGTCAAAGTTAGCGCCTTTAACAAACATCGGAGTGTTGTCTTTGGACGGGCCAGTCAGAACGACTTTTTTCGCGCCAGCAGTGATGTGTTTACGAGCGGTTTCGTCAGTCAGGAACAGACCAGTTGCTTCTGCAACAACGTCAACACCTGCTTCGTTCCACTTCAGGTTAGCCGGATCACGTTCAGCGGTAACACGGATTTTTTTACCGTTAACGATCAGATGACCGTCTTTCACTTCAACGGTACCGTTGAAACGGCCGTGAGTGGAGTCATACTTCAGCATGTATGCCATGTAGTCAGCGTCTAACAGGTCGTTGATTGCAACGATCTCGATGTCAGAACGTTCCTGAGCAGCACGGAAAACAATGCGACCGATACGGCCAAAACCGTTGATACCTACTTTGATAGTCATATATTCCACCAGCTATTTGTTAGTGAATAAAAGGTTGCCTGTAAAATTACAAAAACCTTACGCAGCGTCAAGCGGAATCGTGTCAATCATTGCGACAAATCAATACTGAGCATACCTTCGCACCATTGATCTGCCTCACTCTCCCTTTGAGCCCAATTCCATATTGGGGCTGCGCCCGGAATTTTAAAGGTCGGTAAAGATAAAAATGTGATGTAAATCACAATTATCTGGGCTGCCTTTTGGCATCGAATAAGTTTAGAACAAAAGTCCACGCTTCATTGTTAATGTTTTGTTAGAATCGGCCGGTAACGTTGTCCTTTCACAGTGAGAAGCATGCACATGGCGAATAAACCCTCCTCAGACGAACTCAAAAAAAATTTGAGTGAGATGCAGTTTTACGTGACGCAGAATCACGGTACTGAGCCGCCGTTCACCGGACGACTGCTCCACAACAAGCGCGACGGCATCTACCACTGCCTGGTATGCGATGCGGCGCTGTTTCGCTCAGATTCGAAGTATGACTCAGGTTGCGGTTGGCCGAGCTTCTACGAGCCGGTCAGCGACGAGGCAATTCGTTATCTGAATGACTACTCGCACGGCATGCAGCGCACCGAAATTCGCTGCGGAAATTGCGATGCGCACCTCGGGCATGTGTTCCCCGACGGTCCGCAACCTACCGGCGAGCGTTTTTGCGTAAATTCGGCGTCATTAAGCTTCAACGACGACGATAACGGCGAGCAAATTAAAGGTTAGAGAAACGATTCAGCAAATTATTCCAACGTGGAGTCGAGCGGACCATGGAAATCGAGCAAATGATAGACAGCATGACCCCCGAAGTTTACCAGCGTCTGGTGACCGCGGTGGAGCTGGGAAAATGGCCGGATGGCGTGGCGTTAACCGAGGCCCAGAAAGAGAACAGCCTGCAGCTGGTGATGCTCTATCAGGCGCGGCATAACAGCGATGCTCAGCATATGACCATCGATACCAACGGCCAGATGGTGATGAAGAGCAAGCAGCAGCTGAAAGAAGATTTCGGCATTGCACCCAAGCCGATCTCCACGTTTAAACTGCAGTAACCGCCCGGACGACCCGGTGACGGTTGGCACCAGTCCATCCCCCGTCAAGCAACGCGCGACCGGGGGATGAACTGATGAGCACAGTTCACGGCAGGATTAAGGCTGCGTTTCCTGCCAGTCGTCAGCGGTATACAGCGTGGCGCCAGCGGCGGCCATCTCCATAAAGGCGTGGGCGCTGTCCTGCGGCTGAAGGTTGACCCCGCGGCAGCCGTCGGTGATCACGTTCACGACATAGCCCAGCGCCAGCGCGTCCAGCACGGTAAATTTGACGCAGTAATCGGTCGCCAGACCCAGGACGATGAGTTCGCTGATGTCGCGTTCCCGCAGCCACGCATCCAGCCGGGTTTTCTGGCGATGTCCGTTATCAAAAAAGGCGCTGTAGCTGTCGATCGCCGGATTTTCACCTTTATGGAACACCTCGCTGATAGCCTGCTGCTTCAGCAGCGGATGCAGCGCCGCACCTTCGCTGTTCTGCACGCAGTGATCCGGCCAGAACGTCTGCGCCAGGCCGTCAAGCTGACCCTGGGAGTAGGGTTCAACCTGATGCTGGCTGGCGAAGCTGCCATGATCCGCCGGGTGCCAGTCCTGGCTGGCGACAACGGGCTCACCCCGGGCCAGGCACGCGTCGATTAGCCGGTTAGCGACATCAATGGTGCTGTCACCCTCCGGTACGGCCAGCGCGCCGCCGGCGCAAAAATCATTCTGTAAATCAACCAACAAAAGTGCGCGATGGGTCATCGGTTCTCCTTACTCGTCAGGGGTCAGCTCGCCGCGCAGATTTTCCTGCATCAGCTGGCGGATGGCCTCGACGCTGAGATTCTGGCTCAGCAGATAGTGTAGCTTGGTCAGCGTCGCCTCGACGGTCATATCGAAACCGCTGATAACTCCGGCCTGGGCGAGGGCGTTGCCGGTAGCATAGCCCCCCATATTGACTTTACCCGACATGCATTGAGTCAGGTTGATCACCACGATCCCGCGTTGACTGGCTTCCGCCAGCACCGCGATAAACTCACCGTTTTGCGGGGCGTTGCCGACGCCGTAAGAGCGCAGGATCAGCGCTTTGACCGGCTGGCGCAGGAAGTTACGCACCACATCGGCGGAAATCCCTGGGTAGATCGTCACCACGCCAATGGGCTGCGGGGTAATCGGGTGGACAATCAGCTCACCGTTACCCTGTGGCGCAGGCGGCGTACCGAGGCGTCGAATATGGATCCCGGCTTCCAGCAGCGGGGCCAGGTTCGGGGAGGCGAAAGCATTGAAACCGTCGGCATGAGCTTTGGTGGTGCGGTTGCCGCGATACAGTCGGTTGTTGAAAAACAGCGACACTTCATTGATGGGATAATTGGCGGCAACGTAGAGGGCATTCAGCAGGTTGATTTGCCCGTCGGAACGCAGCTCGGCCAGCGGGATTTGTGACCCTGTCACAATGACCGGTTTCCCCAGATGCTCCAGCATGAACGACAGCGCTGATGCGGTGAACGCCATGGTGTCGGTGCCGTGCAGAATCACGAAACCGTCGTACTCGTCATAATGAGCGCGAATGTCGTCAGCAATATGCTGCCAGTCTTCCGGTGTCATATCAGAAGAGTCCATCAGCGGCTCATATTCATGAATCGTAAAATCCGGCATCTCCGGACGGTGGAACTCAGGCATCAGCGCAAGCTGGCGCTGCAGGTGGCCGGAAACGGGGATATAACCGTGTTCAGAGCGCTGCATACCGATGGTCCCACCGGTGTAGGCAACGTAAATCGATTTCTTTTGCATATCATCGCTTAGGTTGTACGTAGACAGGCGCAGTATAAAGTGACGTATCGAAAATTACACATACTTCAGGTCACAGCTGCATTGGCCGGGGGGCGTTCTGACTAAGATTGCTGGCGCGGGTTCGCCCCGCTGACATCGATAACAACGTCAGTGGGGCGTATCTGCCGGGAAAGGATTAACGAATGTTGGCGCAGGTCAGGCAGAAGGCGTAACGGTTTTGTGGATCGTTAAACGCGGCAAGCTTATCGCTCTCCGCTTTGACCACATTGGCGGCAGCGGCGACAGGTGCCGGCAGCCAGGCCTGTATTGCGGCCGGCAGCGAAGCACGCACCGAACCGGTCAGGCTATCAATCACCATTGAGAAGAAGGTCGGATCTTCCTGGTAGTAATCGATATGCCACTGCTTCAGCTTCGCCAGTTCAGCGGCTTTTGCCACCGCATCGTCAAAGTCGCCGAGGCTATCGACCAGCCCGTTGGCCTTCGCATCTTCACCCGTCCAGACGTGACCCTGAGCAATCTGGTCGATTTTCTCCGGCGTGCTGTGACGTGAGTTAGCCACCAGCGTGATAAAGCGCTTGTAGCCGTTCTCGATGCTCAACTGCATCAGCTGCTGCACTTCAGGCGGCAGGGATTTGGTGGTGGACACATCCGCCAGCGCGGAGGTCGCCACGCCATCGGTATGTACGCCAATCGAGTCCAGCGTATTTTCAACGGTGTTAATCACCCCGAAAATACCGATGGAGCCGGTGAGGGTGCTCGGGTTTGCCACGATGTAGTTAGCCGGCGTGGAGATCCAGTAACCGCCAGACGCGGCCATACCGCCCATGGAGACCACCACCGGTTTACCGGCTGCTTTCGCCGCCGCCAGCTCTTCACGAATGACTTCCGATGCGCTGACGCTGCCGCCAGGGCTGTTTACGCGCAGGACGATCGCTTTCACTTTCGGATCGAGACGGGCATCGCGGATCTGAGCCACAGTGGTGTCGCCGCCGACGTTGCCTGGGGTCTCTTCGCCATCCATGATCGCGCCGTTAGCAAAGATCACCGCAATGGAAGCACCCTGATCGGCCGGCGTTTTGACGTTGTAATCGTAATAGCTGATGGCGCGATAGTTATTATCCGCTTTGCTCCAGCCAAACTGTTTGGTGAGCGCTTTCTCCACGTCGGTGGAGGTGCCCAGCTCATCAACCAGTTTATTATTCAGCGCGTATTGTGCGGTATCGCCATCCACTTTACGCAGGCCGTCCAGCAGGCCCTGAGCGCCTGGGAACAGCTGCTGCGCCGTGATTTGACGGTTGGCAGCGATGGTATTGAGGTAGTTCTGCCACAGTTCGCCAATCCAGCGGCTATCGGCTTCACGGGCGGCCGGTGACATATCGTCGCGGATAAACGGCTCAACCGCCGATTTATAGGTACCGACGCGGAAGACATGGGTAGACACTTTCAGTTTATCGAGCAGCGACTTGTAGTACAGCCCGTTGGTGGCAAAACCGTGCAGGTCGACTTCACCCTGTGGAGACAGCCAGATTTTGTTGGCGAAGCTCGCCAGATAATACTGCCCCTGGCTGTAGCTGCTACCAACGGCATAGACCGGCTTACCGCTGTCGCGGAATTCGCGCAGGGCTTTACCGATGTACTGCATCGACGGCTGATCGCCGCCGGCAAAATTTTTCAGATCCAGCACGATACCGGTGATATTCCGGTCATCTTTGGCCTGACGAATGGTTTGGACGATATCAAACAGCGAGTTTTCCTGCAGGCGGTCGGAGCTGGCGCCAAAAAGCTGGCGACCGATAACCCCGAGCTTGCTGCTGGCGGACGGTTTATCCACCACCACGCCGGTGATATCCAGCAGCAACGCGCCGCGTGCCGCATGTTCCGGTGTGCTGCTGCTGAACTGCGCCCAGATACCGACACACACCAGGACCAGCAGCAGGAATACCAGGTTCAGTGCGAGCTGGCGAATAAAATTGAGCACCCGCCATGTCCATTTAAAAAATCCGGCGAGCAGCCGCCAAAGAGTTCGCATGTATTCTCCCTAACATTGTTAAAAATGGGCTAACCGCGGGGGTTGCCGCGTCTGGTTATCCTAAAGAGACGACTGGCGGTTGTCAGCAGGAATCACCGGTCGTGCTGTAACAAAATTCTCGTGCATGTTAATTTTATGAAAAATGACATCACAGGAGTTATACAGATGGATGCTCTCGAACTACTGGTTAACCGCCGCAGCGCCTCGCGCCTGACCGAACCGGCACCGGCTGGCGAACAGCTGGAAAACATTCTTCGCGCTGGCCTGCGCGCCCCGGACCACGGCACGCTGCAGCCGTGGCGCTTTTATATTATTGCTGATGACGGCCGCGAACGCTTCAGCCAGCTGCTGGAGAAAGGGGCGATTGCCGCCGGGCAGGATGAAAAAGGGATCGAAAAAGCACGTAGCGCGCCGTTCCGTGCGCCGTTGATCATTACCGTCGTCGCCCGCTGCGAAGATCATCCGAAGGTGCCGAAGTGGGAGCAGGAGATGTCGGCGGGATGTGCGGTAATGGCCATGCAGATGGCGGCGGTCGCGCAAGGCTTTAACGGCATCTGGCGCAGCGGCGCCCTGACCGAAAGCCCGGTGGTTCGTGACGGCTTTGCCTGCCGTGAGCAGGATAAAATCGTCGGTTTTCTCTACCTCGGTACGCCGCAGCTGAAAGCCTCCACCACCATTTCAGTGCCTGACACCTCGCCGTTTGTGATCCGTTTCTGATCGCCATCGGATAGCCCGGCAGGCATAACCTGCCGGGCTGTGTGGAAACGCTCTCTTTTGAATCTGCCCGGAAACGTGCCCCTTGCGATAAATGCAGCAGAATTTGTATTTGTCACCCCCTCCACCGGTAAAATCGGACTTTTGTCTGCTTAATGAGCAACCACTCGCGATTTAAGACTGACGGACTTACTACCTTGGCGTTTGAGCGCTACCATAGCGGGATTGCAATGACAGGAGATGTCCATGAGCGAGCAAGCTATTCGTTTAACGCAATACAGCCACGGAGCCGGTTGTGGTTGTAAAATTTCCCCGAAAGTGCTGGAAACGATCCTCAAGAGCGATCGGGCCAAGTTTATCGACCCGAACCTGCTGGTCGGCAATGAGACCAGCGATGATGCCGCGGTCTACGACCTGGGCAACGGTACGTCCATTATCAGCACCACCGACTTTTTTATGCCGATTGTCGATAATCCGTTCGACTTTGGGCGTATCGCCGCGACCAACGCCATCAGCGACATCTTCGCGATGGGTGGAAAACCGATCATGGCGATTGCCATTCTGGGCTGGCCGATCAATACCCTGGCGCCGGAAATTGCCCGCGAAGTGGTTGATGGCGGGCGCTTTGCCTGTCAGCAGGCCGGTATCTCGCTGGCGGGCGGCCACTCCATTGACGCCCCGGAGCCTATTTTTGGCCTCGCGGTGACCGGCGTCGTGCCGACGGAGCGAATCAAGAAAAACAGTACCGCCCAGGCGGGCTGCAAGCTCTTCCTCACTAAACCTCTCGGGATTGGCGTGTTGACCACGGCAGAGAAAAAATCGCTGCTCAAAGCAGAGCATCAGGGACTGGCAACGGAAACCATGTGCCAGATGAACCTCGCCGGGGCGGCTTTCGCCAATATTGAAGGGGTCAAAGCGATGACCGACGTCACCGGTTTTGGTCTGTTGGGCCACCTGAGTGAAGTGTGCCGCGGCGCTGGCGTGCAGGCGTTGCTTAACTATGCGGATATCCCGAAACTGCCGGGCGTGGAAGCGTATATCGCGGCGGGCGCGGTGCCTGGCGGTACCGGGCGTAACTTTGCCAGCTACGGTCACCTGATGGGCGAGATGCCGGCAGAGTGGCGCGATCTGCTGTGCGATCCGCAAACCTCCGGCGGTCTGCTGCTGGCGGTGACGCCGGATGCGCAGGATGAGGTCTGTGCCGCTGCGCAAGAGTTCGGCATTCAACTGGCCGCCATCGGCGAGCTGGTAACCGCCAGGGGCGGACGCCCGATGATCGAGATCCGTTGATTACATGCGGTTGTTTATAGCGGAAAAACCCAGCCTCGGGCGTGCCATCGCTGAAGTGCTACCCAAACCGCACCGGAAAGGTGATGGCTATATCGAGTGTGGCAACGGGCAGGTGGTCACCTGGTGTATCGGCCATCTGCTGGAGCAGGCCCAGCCGGACGTCTATGACGGCCGCTATGCACGCTGGAACCTTCTGGACCTGCCCATTGTGCCGGAAAAATGGCAGCTGCAGCCAAAACCGTCGGTCACCAAGCAGCTCAACGTGATCAAGCGTCTGCTTGGCGATGCGCAGGAGGTGATTCACGCAGGTGACCCCGACAGAGAGGGGCAGTTGCTGGTGGATGAAGTGCTCGACTATCTGCAGCTGGCGCCGGAAAAGCGTCAGCAGGTGCAGCGCTGCCTGATTAACGACCTTAACCCGCAGGCGGTAGAGCGGGCGATTTCGCGTCTGCGCGCCAACAGCGAATTTATTCCGCTGTGCGTGTCGGCCCTGGCGCGCGCCCGTGCCGACTGGCTGTATGGCATCAACATGACCCGCGCCTATACGCTGCTGGGCCGCAATGCCGGCTATCAGGGCGTGCTCTCGGTCGGCCGTGTCCAGACGCCGGTACTGGGGCTGGTGGTGCGGCGTGACGAAGAGATCGAGAACTTCGTGGCCAAAGATTTCTTTGACGTCAAAGCACATATCGTGACGCCGAAAGAGGAACATTTCGTCGCCACCTGGCAGCCAAGCGATGCCTGCGAACCCTATCAGGATGAAGAGGGCCGCTTGCTGCATCGCCCGTTGGCTGAGCACGTCGTAGCGCGCATTGAAGGCCAGCCGGCGCTGGTGACCGCCTATAACGATAAGCGGGATTCTGAGCCGGCACCGCTGCCGTTTTCCCTCTCGGCGCTGCAGATTGAGGCCGCGAAACGCTTCGGCTTTAGTGCGCAGAACGTGCTGGATATCTGCCAGAAGCTGTATGAAACGCACAAGCTGATCACCTATCCGCGTTCAGACAGCCGCTACCTGCCGGAGGAGCATTTCGCCGGTCGCCATTCGGTGCTGAATGCTATTGCGGTGCATGCCGCGGATCTGCTGCCGCAACCGGTGGTTGACCCGGAAATCCGCAACCGCTGCTGGGATGACAAAAAGGTCGATGCTCACCATGCGATCATCCCGACCGCCCGCAGCAGCAAGGTGAAGCTCACGGATAACGAAGAGAAGGTCTATGGCCTGATTGCCCGTCAGTATCTGATGCAGTTCTGTCCGGATGCGGTATTCCGTAAGTGTCAGATCGATCTCGATATCGCCAACGGCAAATTTGTCGCCAAAGCGCGCTTCCTGGCGGAAGCCGGCTGGCGGACGCTGCTCGGCAACAAAGAGCGCGATGAAGAGAACGACGGGACGCCGCTGCCGGTGGTGGCGAAGGACGACGAACTGCTGTGTGAAAAGGGCGAGGTCGTTGAACGCCAGACTCAGCCGCCGCGCTACTTCACCGATGCGACGCTGCTGTCGGCGATGACCGGGATCGCCCGCTTTGTGCAGGATAAAGATCTGAAGAAAATCCTGCGCGCGACCGACGGCCTGGGAACGGAAGCGACCCGTGCCGGGATCATCGAGCTGCTGTTTAAGCGCGGTTTTCTGGTTAAAAAAGGGCGCTATATTCACTCTTCCGACGCGGGACGGGCGTTGATCCACTCGCTGCCGGAAATGGCGGCCCGCCCGGATATGACCGCCCACTGGGAGTCGGTGCTGACGCAAATCAGCGAAAAGCAGTGCCGCTATCAGGACTTTATGCAGCCGCTGGTCGGCACGTTGTACCAGTTGATTGACCAGGCCCGGAGCACGCCGGTGCGCCAGTTCCGCGGCATCGTCGCTCCCGGAGATGGCAAAAAGAGCTTCAGCAAAGGCAAGGCGAAAGCTAAACCGAAAGCACGAAAACCGGCGGCGGATCCCGCCGCTGACAATCCATAATAAAAAACCCCGGCTGTCCGGGGTTTTTTATGCGTGGTGCTCAGGTCGTTGTGCGGCAGGTCTTAGATAACGCCCTGCGCCAGCATGGCGTCAGCCACTTTGACGAACCCGGCGATGTTGGCGCCACGAACGTAGTTAGTCTGCTGAGCCTCACCGCCGTATTCAACACAGGCGTGGTGAATGTCGAGCATGATGTGATGCAGACGCGCGTCGACTTTCTCGGCTTTCCAGCTCATGCGCGCGGCGTTCTGCGCCATTTCGAGGCCTGAAGTGGCAACGCCGCCGGCGTTGGCCGCTTTGCCCGGTGCGAACAGGACGCCCGCTTCGAGGAACAGGTCGGTGGCGGCGATCGTGGTCGGCATATTGGCGCCTTCCGCAACAGCCTTCACGCCGTTTGCAATCAGCACGCGCGCGGCATCGGTATCCAGTTCGTTCTGGGTGGCGCATGGCAGCGCGATATCAACCGGCACGGACCACGGCTGCTGGCCTTCGAGGTAAACCAGACCATATTCACGCGCGTAATCGGCAACCCGGCCGTCGCGGCTGGCTTTGATTTCGCACAGACGGGCAAGTTTTTCCGGCGTGAAGCCGGCTTCATCGACCACGGTGCCGCTGGAGTCGGAAGCGGTGATGACGCGCGCGCCCAGCTCCATCGCTTTTTCGATGGCGTACTGCGCGACGTTGCCGGAACCGGAGACCGCAACGCGCATCCCTTCAAAGCCCAGACCGTGACGCTTGAGCATCGCGTCGGTGAAGTAGACCAGGCCGTAACCGGTCGCTTCCGGACGGATCAGGCTGCCGCCGAAGGAGAGCCCTTTACCGGTGAAGACGCAGGCGCTGTTGTTGGAGAGCTTACGCATCATCCCGGCCATAAAGCCGACTTCACGACCGCCAACGCCGATATCGCCCGCCGGAACGTCGGTATCCGGGCCTAAATGACGATACAGCTCGGTCATCAGCGCCTGACAGAAGCGCATCACTTCGCCATCGCTTTTACCTTTAGGATCGAAGTCGCTACCGCCTTTACCGCCGCCCATTGGCAGCGTGGTGAGGGCATTCTTGAAGGTCTGTTCAAAGCCGAGGAACTTGAGGATCGACAGGTTAACCGACGGGTGGAAGCGCATCCCGCCTTTGTACGGACCAATGGCGGAGTTGAACTGCACGCGCCAGGCGCGGTTGACCTGAACCTGATTGCGGTCGTCGACCCAAACCACACGGAACTGAATAGCACGTTCTGGTTCAACCAGACGTTCCAGCAGCGAGAGCTGGCGATAGCGCGGATTTTCCTCAAGGAACGGCCACAGCGTGGTCATGACCTCGCGGACGGCTTGAGCAAATTCGGTTTGCTGAGGATCGCGCTGTTGAACGCGGGTGAGAAAACTTTCCAGAGTGCACATCTGATCCATAGATATAATTTCCCCTTATGGTTGTGGTTGCATGTATTCGCGTCACATTTCAGATTGCCTCGTCGCCAGCGTCAAAAGCGTGTTAGCGGCGGTTGCGCGGTAATCTGAATGATTTTTGGTCTGTTTTTTTATTATGCGGCCCTTGAAAAGGCCGGTTTTCCGACTATAACACCGGGAATCGTTAGGCAAGCAAGGAAAAATTAACCTGACAGGAAAATTTATAATCTGGCGTCTGTCATAACTAAAAACGATGACGCCAGATGAAAGGGCTAGCGGGGAAGGTCGGTCGCGCGTTGGGCGATAAAGGCATGCAGCAGCGGGACATCCGCCGGGGCGAGGTTAAAGGTTAACGCCTCCTGCGGGGTACACCAGTGCAGTTGCTGGTGGTAGCGGGCGGCGAGCAGCCCGCTAAAACGCGGCACCCACCAGGCGTGCAGGTGAATCAGGCGGCCGGAAACCTCGCGCTGATGGCTGGCGATGTAGCGTTCCACTTCGGCGGTGATGCCGAGCTCTTCCTGCAGTTCGCGGATCAGCGCCTGGGGCTGGCTTTCGCCAGGCTCGACTTTGCCACCGGCAAACTCCCACATGCCAGGCTGATCGGCGTGGGCAGGGCGCTGCGCCAGCAGAATGTTGCCGTCCTGTTCAATGACGGCGGCCACTACATCAAGCGTTTTTTGCATCTGAATCATCGTTCCTTGCAGGATAATGGCCTATTATCACCGTCTTTGTCTGTACCAGACAACCTTTAGCCCGCTGGAGATATGTCGTGCTCGATCGTCATCTGCATCCCCGCCTGAAACCGTTACTCAATGTTTGCGCTGCGCGTCTGGAGCGCATCGGCGTGACGGCCGATGGCGTTACGCTGACCGGCTTCGCCATTGGCGTACTGGCGTTACCGTTTCTGGCGTTAGGCTGGTACGGCGCAGCGTTGGTGGCGATTGTGCTGAACCGCCTGCTGGACGGCCTGGATGGTGCGCTGGCGCGTCGTCGGGGATTGACCGACGCGGGCGGGTTTCTTGATATCGCGCTCGATTTTCTGTTTTATGCGCTGGTACCGTTTGGTTTTATCCTCGCCGATCCGGCACTGAACGCGGTGGCCGGCGGCTGGCTGCTGTTTGCTTTTATCGGCACCGGCAGCAGTTTCCTCGCCTTTGCGGCGCTGGCGGCAAAACATCAGATTGATAACCCAGGCTACGCCCACAAATCTTTTTACTATCTGGGCGGGTTGACGGAGGGGAGTGAAACGATCCTGCTGTTTGTGCTCTGCTGCCTGTTTCCGGCGCACTTTGCGTGGCTGGCCTGGCTGTTCGGCACGCTGTGCTGGCTGACGACCGCCACCCGGATTTACAGTGGCTACCTGACGCTGAAGCAGCTTCAGCGTCAGGCGTAGAGGATTACAGGCTACTCTGGGGCCCGCGTTCGCCGCGCTGTACCGGGTTTTTCGGATTGCTGCTCCATTCGTACCAGCCGCCGTCATACACCGAGACATTTTTCCAGCCCATGGCCCGGGCATACATGAAGGTTTCAGAAGCGCGCCAGCCGGTACCGCAGTAGAACGCCACCTGCTGATCCGGGCGGATATTCCACTGTTGCCACATCGCAGCAATATCGTCGGCGCTGCGCATGGTGCCGTCCGGGTTATGGAAGTCTTCCATGTGGGTTGAGTCACTACCGGCGTGTCCCCAGCGGGCACCGGCGATCTCACCTTTGGGCTTGATATAGCTGTAGCCGCTGGTGGTGCCGACAAACTCAGGCCAGGAACGAATGCTGACCAGCGACGCATCCTGGCGGTGCAGCAGCCCGCGCGCCTGTTGCTCATTGAGCATCAGCTGCGGCTGACCGGGGATCGGTGCGCCGAAGTCCGGCGCCGGTTTCGGCTCCGCTGGCGTCCCTCGTTCTACCGGCAAGCCCGCATCGGACCAGGTTTTCCAGCCGCCATCGAGCAGACGAACGTCCTTCACTCCGGCATACAGCAGAATCTGCGCCACGCGGGCCGCTGCATACACGTCACGGCCGTAGAGGATCACCGTGGTGTCGTGGCGAATCCCCTGTTTTGCCAGCAGTGCCTTCAGCTTGTCGTCAGAGACCTTGTTCCACAGCGGTTCGCTCTCCACCTCGTTGGTATCGATGTAGCCGGCGCCGGGAATATGATTCAGCAGATAAAACTTCGGCGCGCCCCAGGCGGCCTCCAGCACTTTCCACTCTCCGGCCGGCGCGGCGGCCACCGCTTTGCCTTGCTGGAGATCGTGCAGCCACTGCGGGTAAACCAGTTGTTCAAAATGCGGCAGCTTTTGCAGGCGGTCGGCCTGGGTGAGCGCATCGCTCAGGGTGTTGAGGTGGGTAAACCCTGCGGCCTGCAGACGCGCTGCCACTTTGCGGTTGTCCGCTTCGCTATCGTACAGCGCCAGCGGCGAGGTGGCCTGCAGCTGGTGCTGTTTCGCCCAGGCGCTAAGCTGGTCGTCGCTCATGGCGCTGAGCCAGCTGGCGGAGAGGTTCAGCGCCTGCGGTTCATGGCCCTGGGGACCGTTGGCGGACTGGGGCCAGCCGTTGTAGAACGCGCTCAGACGGGTATCGATAGCGACACCGTGCTGTTGTTGCAAGGCGGAGAGCGTCAGCGTTGGCATGGTTTCAGCGGCGGAGGTGGTAGTAGCAGCAAGCCCGATCAGCAGGGCGAGTGCGGTCAATTGAGAAACACGTTTCATCGAAATGCCCGACAAGAGAAAATTGAGCGCACATTCTCCACTGCGACGCGGGCAAATTCTTTGCGGTAACGCAGGTTCGCCGGGGTTTCATTGCCAGTCGCTCATTTTCAGACAACGACCGTGGTCGGGGATATCGTGGCTGTCGTGAGTCACCAGCACGGCGGGGATCGCCAGCCGCGCCAGTTCATCGAAAACCCACTGGCGAAAATCGGCGCGCAGTTCGGCATCCAGGCGGTTAAAAGGCTCGTCCAGCAGCAGCGCCAGCGGCCGCGCCAGCAGCGCCCGCAGCAGGCTCACTCGCGCACGCTGGCCGCCGGAGAGGGTCGCCGGATCGCGGGAGTCGAACCCGGCCAATCCGGCCCGCTCCAGCGCCTGTTGCACCTGATCTTTGCGTTCGCCGCCGCGCACTTCAGCCGGCAGCGCCAGCAGCAGATTGTGCCCGACGCTGAAGTGATCAAACAGCAGCGCATCCTGAAATAAAATCCCGATCCGACGCCGTTCGGTGGGCAGCGTGTCGCAGCGGCTGTCGGCCAGCCACAGTTCGCCCGTGGCCTGAAAATGTTCCGCCAGCGCGCCTACCATCCAGGCAAACAGCGTGGATTTCCCGCTACCGGAAGGGCCCATCAGCGTCAGCACTTCGCCGGCACGCACGGAAAACCCGACCTCGCGCAGCAGCGGCTGGTGGTGTTGTGTCAGGGTCAGATTCTTGACGGTGAGCACTAGCGTAATCCTCGGCGATAGCGGCCAGCCACGAAGGCCAGCAGGGCAGTCAGACTAAAACAGAATGCCGGCAGCAGCAGTTGCCATAAGGCCTGCGCGGCAAGGGTTTGCGTATCGCCGCCGGCGCTGAGCGCCACGGCTTCACTGGTGAGGGTGGTCATCCGCCCGGCCCCTAACCACAGTGTAGGCAGATATTGCGCGATACTCACCGAAAAACCGACCGCCAGCGCCGCCAGCAGCGGACGCAGCATCAGCGGCAGCGTGACCCGGAAGAATATCTTACCGCGTCCCCAGCCAAGGGTGCGGGCGACCAACGCCATACGCGGATCGCGCTGCCGCCACGCCGGGCGCAAAATAAATAACATCCACGGGATCACCCACAGCAGATGGCCCCACAATACGGTCATTAACTGGCCGTCCAGCCAGGCGTACAGCGCCAGCTGATACTGTCCGTCAGCCAGCGGGAGCGCGGGTAATACCAACGGCAGCCAGACCCAGCTATCGCCACGGGACGGGCCACACTCCAGCCACAGCAGGCACAGCGCAGCGCCGATCGGCGCGGCCAGCAGCGCCAGCGTCAGGCTGGTGGCGAGGCTGCCGCTGACCGGCGCGCTGCCGTATGCCAGCCAGGCCAGAAACAGCGCGCAGCCCAGACCGCAGAACGGCAGAAGGCCTGCCAGCAGTCGACCGGATTGCGCTTTCGGTTGCGGGCGGCGAATGCCGCGCAGATCCGCGGGCTGCCGCTGCCGGAGACGCCACAGGCCCCAGCCGCCAGCGACCAGACCCGCGAGGATCAGCAGCAGCAGCAGGCTGGCGAGGGCCCCTTTTGCCTGCTGGAGTTCATCGCCCTGGTTTAACCATTGCCAGGCCAGCACCGCCAGGGTCGGTGGGTTTCCCGGACCGATCACCAGCGCAACATCGACCACCGACAGGCTCCACGCGGTGGTGGCGATCAGCACCAACGTCATCGCGGGCAATAGCGTCGGCAGAATAAGCCATTTCAGGCACTGCCAGCGGCCGTAGCCGAGGCTTTTCATCACCGTGACCTGCTCCGCCAGCCGTTTTTCTCCCAGCAGGCCATACACCACCCACAACAAAAAACCGCTCTCCTTGACGGCGAGGGTTAGCCCCAGGCCGATACCGTAACGGTCGGCGAAGGGGGTACACAGGGTACAGACACGATAGAACCAGCCGCCTTCGGCAAAGAGCAGCAGCGCCGCGGTAGCAAAAGCAACATGGGGCACCGCCAGCAGCAGCGGCAGACGTGAGGCCAGCCGCTGCCAGCCGCGAGAGGGCCACAGCGCGCTAACGATCGTCAGGGTGATCGCTGCCGCACCTGCCACCGCCAGCAGGGTTGAAACCAGGGTGGCGGCCAGCGCCTGCCACAGTTGTGGGTCGGCAAACAGCGCCTGCCAGCTGGCAAGCTGAAGCGCCGGGGCGATCATCAACGCGATGCCGGGGAGCACGGGCAGATAAATCAGCACCATGCTTCCCCAGGCCAGCAGGATCAGTGCGTACCGTAGCGGCGCAGCCATTCCTGCTCCAACGCATCAACCCAGGCCGCGTGCGGTTCCGCCAGTACCGGCGGTCTGTTTTGCGGCATCAGCACCTGTAGCGCTTGCTGCTGCTGGGTGGAGAGCGATTCCGGATTTAACACGCTCGGATCGCCCCAGATGGCCGGGTCGGCTTTACGCAACTGTGCCGCGGGCGAAAGCAGGAAATTGGCCACCACTTTGGCCCCGGCAGAGGCGCGGGCGCTGGCCGGGATCGCCACAAAGTGGACGTTGCCGAGCATGCCGCGTTTGAAGCCAAAGCTGTAGCTGTCAGTCGGCAGTTCACCGCTGGCGGCTTTCTGCAGGGCGTGCAATGGGTTAAAGGTCATTGATAACACGAGGGTGCCGTTGGTCAGCATCGCATCCATCCGGGAGGGGGACGCCGGGAAGTCCCGTCCTGCGCGCCATAGCTGAGGATGGAGCTGATCGAGATAGTGCCATAGCGGCGCGGTCACCGCGGCATAGCTTTTGGCGTCCGGCGGCTGACGCAGAGCCTCCGGCCGCTCCGTCAGGTTAATCAGCAACTGCTCGAGAAAAGCGGTCCCGGTGAAGTCCGGCGGACGCGGATAGGTGATGGTGCCTGGATGCGCGGTGGCAAAGTCCAGCAGGGCCTGCGCATCGCGGGGCGGCATCGGGGTTTGCGCGCGGCGGGCAATAAAGGTGAGCTGCGCGCCGCCCCATGGTGATTCAGCGCCATCGGTGGGGACGGAGAAATCTTCCCGGACCGGCAGACGGGTATCGACGTAACGCCAGTTAGGCAGCGACTCTGCCCAGCCGGTTTGCAGCAGCCTGGCGGCCTTCAGATTGTGAAAGTTCTCGCCATTGACCCACAGCAGATCCACCGAGCCATTATGCTTGCGCCCGGCCCGGGCCTCGCTTTTCAGGCGTTTGACGGTATCGGCAGCATCGGCGATATGCACGATCCGCAGATCGACGGCATAGTCGCGTTTCACTTCGTCGCTGACCCAGTCGAGGTAGCGATTCACCGCCGGGTCGCCGCCCCAGGCGTTAAACCACACCGTCTGACCGCGAGCCTGCTCTTTGATGAGCTGCCAGCTTTCACCGGCGCTGGCGATGCTCGGCGTGAACCACAGCGCCGCCAGCCAGAGTAAACAATAACGCATACCCATATCCTTATGATCTGTTGTCGGAAGAGGTGGCCGTGGGGATCTGACACAAGCCTTGCGCCGGGATCGCCATGGCGGAGTTAAAGCGGGCGGAGAGATTTTGTAACCCGATCAGCGCCGTCAGTTCGGTCAGGGCCTGAGGGTCGAAGCTGTCGGCCAGCCGGGCGCGCAGCGCATCGTCAACGGTGGGCGGCGTGAGGCTGGCGGCCTCGGCATAGCTCAGCGCCAGCCGCTCCTGCTCGCTAAACAGCGGGCTATGGCGCCAGTCGGCTACCGCTTGTAATTTATCGACGCTACCGGTGCGTTCCGCCAGCTTCATGCTGGTGATATCCACGCAGAATTCGCACAAGCACATCTGGGCAATGCGGGCGCTGACCAGCGAGCGCAGCACCGGGTCGAGGGGCGAGCGTTTACGTTCCAGGTAGCCGACGAACATCGACACCAGGTAAAACACAAACGGGATACGCCCCCACCAGCGGATAGGACTGAGCACCTCGCCGTAGTGGCGACGATGGAGCCACGCCTGCGGGCGAAGGAGCAGGGGGATGGTGTCGAGCGGCGGCAGTCGCATCAGGACTTCCTCTTATGTCGTTCGAGATAACAGGCTTTGGCGATAAAGATAATTAACGCCAAAGCACACAGAATCGATAATGTGGTGACCAGCCAGAAGGTGCCTCCGGTCAGCATACTGCCTGCCCAGGAGTATATGATAGTCGCAGGCAGCTGGCCGATGCCGGTGGCGAGCATAAACTGGCGAAAGCGAATCGAGGTCAGGCCGGCCGCGTAGCTGATGGGGTCGAAGGGGACGAACGGCAAAAGCCGGCAGATTAAAATCGTATGCTTGCCGTAGCGCTCGAAAAAACTGTCCATCCCATGCAGTACCGTTTTGCCGGTCAGTTTTTCCACCGCTTCGCGCCCGAGAATTCTGGCGATATAAAAGCACAGCGCCGCGCCGGCCATGGCGCTGCTCCAGGAGAGCAGCCCGCCCCAGAAGGCGCCAAATAACGAGGCGTTGGCAAAGGTGATCAGAAAGGCGGGTAGCGGGGCGACCACCGCCTGTAACAGCATTAAGGCGAAGGAGACCAGCGCCGCCTGAGCGCCATAAGAGTCAATAAAGCGCTCAATAGCCTGCTGATCTAAGGCGGAAAACGCCGCCAGGCTGTGCTCAATGAAGGCGTTGACGCCGGGGATCAGGCACCAGGCGAGCAGCGCGATCATCCCCGCGACGATAAGCGCGCCCCGCCAGTACCAGACTAAAGACCCGTTATTTTTCGCCATCGTTCACCTGCCACCCGTCGGCAGAAATCTGCCGCTGGCGGGCAAAGATTTTTGCCCCCTGAATGATGCCAAACAAGACCAGACCGGCGAGGCTCAGCTTCAGCACGAAGCCCAGGGTGATCCCCTCCCGGACAAGCTCGCTGGCCATCAGGGTGTAGATGAACAGCCCCGGCAGAGTGGTCAGCGCCGAGATCAGCGTGAATGACCAGAACGGAATAGCCGTCAGGCCATAAGCGTAGTTCTGGATATTGTAGGGAAACAGGGGAACCAGGCGGGTCAAAATTAAAAAGTCGCTGCCGCTGCGGGCCATGCCGCGTTCGATCGCCTGAAAGGTGGCGCTATGACCGGCATATTTCAGCAGCAGATCGCGCCCCAGCCAGCGGGCCAGCAGGAAAGAGAGCGCCGAGGCCATCGTCGCCGCACACAGCGAGAGTATCGTTCCCCACAGCGGGCCAAAGACCACGCCGCCGACCATCACCAGGATACTGCCCGGGATCAGGCACAGGGTGGCGACGATAAACAGGGCGATGTACAGCGTCCAGCCCAGGGCACCGCTCTGGCGGATGAGGGTCTGCAGATGATGAAAATGCGTAATCAGGTCGGCGAAGCCGGAAAAGGTGATAACGACGGTCAGAACAGAGAGCAGGGCGATAATAATCAGCAGCTTATATTCTGCCGGGTAACGGCTTCTTTTGCATTGCGGAGTCTCCTGTATCAACCCTGTGTCGCGCGCGCTTTCCCACCGGGAAAAGTGGGCGAGACAGTATTACAAATGACGAATCACAACAATGTCTTACCGCTGATTTATTGATGTTGCTCAGAAAAAGGTGACTCTCCACGACCGCAAGGGCCGGGAGAGTCGATAGCGCGATGGCGTTACGGTTTAAAGGTGGCCCAGATCGGCGCATGATCCGACGGTTTTTCCATACCGCGGATCTCGTAATCGATGCCGGTTTCAACGCAGCGCTGGGCCAATGGTTCGCTGGCCAGCAGCAGGTCAATACGCAGCCCGCGGTTATCGTCGAAGCCTTTAGAGCGGTAGTCGAACCACGAGAAACGATCGTTAGTTTGTGGGTTGGCATGGCGCCAGGTATCGACCAGCCCCCAGCCCATCAGGCGATCCATCCACTCACGCTCTTCCGGCAGGAACGAGCACTTGCCGGTGCGCAGCCAGCGCTTGCGGTTCTCTTCGCCGATGCCGATATCCAGATCGGTCGCGCTGATGTTCATATCGCCCATGATCAGCACCGGATTGTCTTTATTCAGCGCGCTCTCAAGGTAGTTTTGCAGGTTCTGGTAAAACGCGGCTTTGGCCGGGAATTTGGTTTCGTGATCGCGACTTTCCCCCTGCGGGAAGTAGCCGTTAATGACCGTGACGTTACCGAATGCCGAAGGAATCTCCGCCATGATGATGCGGCGCTGGGCCTCTTCGCCATCATCAGGGAACCCGCGACGCACCGAGACCGGCGTCTCTTTGGTCAGCAGCGCCACGCCGTAGTGGCCTTTTTGTCCGTGGTAGAACACGTTATAGCCGAGCTTTGCGACCTCTTCGAGAGGAAACATGTCGTCGTGCACTTTGGTTTCTTGTAAGCCGATCACGTCGGGCTGGTGCTTGTCGACGATGGCGGCCAGCTGGTGAGGACGGGCACGCAGGCCGTTGATATTAAAAGAGACAAATTTCATAGTCGCTGCCACTGTGCAAGGTGAATAGTGCAGGGATGGTAGCAGAATTTCGTCGAGCTGGCTGCCGGAAGGCATTTTATTGTGCCTGTTAGTGTTATAGGCGCGGCGAGGGTTGCTATTGCGCACCATGCTGGCGCAAGTTGCGCCAAAAAAGGGCGAATTTTTACGATAAATTTCGTATACGATCACAAATGCAGAATTATATTTTCCTCATGCATAACACAGCTGTTTTATTCACTGCCTGTGGCGCAATGTAAGATAGTTATTCACTAATTATGCATTTAATGTGAATGATACACTTTTGTAACTCCTTGATATTCCGTTATCGACCTCGGTTTATGCACTTTTACTGCTGGCTGGCACGAAGTGTGCAATCTACATTTACAGCGTAACAACTCATAATATTTAACATTATTCATACTTTTTATTTACCGGAAGAGGTCGATATGTCTCAGTCAATTACGCGTAGCAACTTTGATGAATGGATGATGCCGGTCTACGCGCCGGCGGCTTTTATTCCGGTACGTGGTGAAGGGTCGCGCCTGTGGGATCAGCAGGGCAAAGAGTACATCGACTTTGCCGGCGGTATCGCGGTTAACGCGCTTGGTCATGCTCACCCGCGGCTGGTTAAGGCGCTGACGGAACAAGCCGGAAAATTCTGGCACACCGGCAACGGCTACACCAATGAGCCGGTCCTGCGTCTCGCGAAACAGCTTATCGACGCCACCTTCGCCGACCGGGTGTTCTTCTGTAACTCCGGCGCGGAGGCCAACGAGGCGGCGCTGAAACTAGCGCGTAAATACGCCCACGATCGCTTCGGTAGCCAGAAAAGCGGCATCGTGGCATTCAACAACGCTTTCCACGGGCGCACCTTGTTTACCGTCTCCGCCGGCGGACAACCGGCTTATTCTCAGGATTTCGCGCCGCTGCCGCCGCAGATCCAGCATGCCGCCTATAACGATCTCGACGCCGCCCGCGCGCTGATCGATGACAACACCTGCGCGGTGATTGTGGAGCCGATGCAGGGTGAAGGTGGCGTAGTGCCCGCCGACCCGGCGTTTCTGCGCGGCCTGCGTGAACTGTGCGATGCCCATCAGGCGCTGCTGATTTTTGATGAAGTCCAGACCGGCGTGGGGCGTACCGGCGAACTGTACGCCTACATGCACTATGGCGTGACACCGGATCTGCTGTCGACGGCGAAAGCGCTGGGCGGCGGTTTCCCGATTGGCGCGCTGCTGGCGAGCGAAACCTGCGCCAGCGTCATGACGGTGGGGACCCACGGGACCACCTACGGCGGGAACCCGCTGGCCTGCGCGGTGGCGGGTGAAGTGTTGTCCATCGTCAATACGCCGGCGGTGCTGAACGGCGTTAAGCAACGTCATCAGTGGTTTAGCGAACGACTGAACGCCATTAACGCCCGTTACGGCCTGTTCAAGGAGATCCGTGGCATGGGCTTGCTGATCGGCTGCGTGCTGAACGATGCCTGGGCCGGCAAGGCGAAAGCCATCAGTACGCAGGCTGCGGAAGACGGGCTGATGATTTTGATTGCCGGGGCCAACGTGGTGCGTTTCGCCCCGGCGCTGATTGTGAGTGAGGAAGAGGTGAACGCCGGGCTGGATCGCTTTGAGCTGGCCTGCCGCCACTTCCTCGCGGGAGCGTCATCATGATGGTGATCCGTCCGGTTGCGCCAGACGACCTGGCCGGTCTGATGATCCTTGCCGGAGAAACCGGCGGCGGGCTGACGTCGTTGCCGGCGGATGAAGCGACGCTGGCGGCACGCATTGAGCGCTCAATGAAGACCTGGCGTGGAGAGCTGCCAAAAAGCGAACAGGGTTACGTGTTTGTGCTGGAAGACAGCGTCAGCGGCAAGGTGGTGGGGATTTGCGCCATTGAAGTGGCTGTAGGGCTGAACGATCCCTGGTACAACTACCGCGTGGGGACGCAGGTGCATGCCTCGAAAGAGCTTAACGTCTACAACGCGCTGCCGACCCTGTTTCTCAGCAACGATCACACCGGCAGCAGCGAGTTGTGCACGCTGTTTCTCGACCCCGCCTGGCGTAAAGAGGGCAACGGCTACCTGCTGTCGAAATCGCGCTTTATGTTTATGGCCGCGTTTCGCGAGCACTTTAATGAAAAAGTGGTGGCGGAGATGCGCGGCGTGATTGACGAGAATGGCTACTCGCCGTTCTGGGAAAGCCTCGGCAAACGCTTTTTTGCCATGGAGTTTTCCCGCGCTGACTACCTGTGCGGCACCGGGCAAAAAGCCTTTATTGCTGCCTTGATGCCTAAGCATCCGCTGTATATCGACTTTTTATCCGACGAAGCGCGTGCGGTGATCGGCGAGGTACACCCGCAAACCGCGCCGGCTCGCACGGTGCTGGAGAAAGAAGGGTTCCGTTACCGCAACTATATCGACATCTTTGACGGCGGGCCGACGCTGGAGTGCGACATTGACCGGGTGCGGGCGATTCGGAAAAGCCGGATGGTGACCGTGGCTGAAGGACAACCTGCGCCGGGGGAATGGCCGCTTTGCCTGGTGGCCAATGAACAGTATCAGCAGTTTCGCGCCATGCTGGTAGCGGCCGATCCGCAGACCGATCGCCTGTTGTTAAGCGCCCGCGAACTGGATGTCCTGAAATGCCACGCTGGCGACTCGCTGCGGTTGGTTCAGCTGATCCCTGAGGAGAAAAAATCATGAGTTTATGGATTAACGGCGACTGGCAGAGCGGACGCGGCCCGGCCCGCACTAAAACCGACCCGGTCAGCCAGGTGCTGCTGTGGCAGGGCAACGACGCCGATGCAGAGCAGGTTGCCCTGGCGGTGAAGGCCGCGCGCCAGGCGTTCCCGGCGTGGGCCAGGCAGCCATTCAGCGCCCGCCAGGCGATCGTCGAAAAATTTGCCGCGCTGCTGGAGACGCACAAAGCCGCGCTGACGGCGATTATCGCGGCGGAAACCGGCAAGCCGCAATGGGAGGCCGCCACGGAAATCGGCGCGATGATCAACAAGATTGCGATCTCGCTGAAAGCCTACCATAGCCGTACCGGTGAAGCGCAGACCACCATGAGCGACGGTGCGGCAACGCTGCGCCACCGGCCTCACGGGGTGCTGGCGGTATTTGGTCCCTACAACTTCCCCGGGCATCTGCCTAATGGCCATATCGTGCCGGCGCTGCTGGCCGGCAATACGCTGGTGTTCAAGCCCAGCGAGCTGACGCCCAACAGCGGTGAGGCGGTGGTGAAACTGTGGGCCGAGGCGGGTCTGCCGCCGGGGGTGTTGAACCTGCTCCAGGGCGGACGGGAAACCGGCGAAATGCTGAGCGCCCGGCCGGATATTGACGGGCTGTTGTTTACCGGCAGTTCAGCGACCGGCTTTCAGCTGCATCGCCAGCTGGCCGGGCAACCGGAAAAAATTCTGGCGCTCGAAATGGGAGGCAATAACCCGCTGATCGTTGATGAACCGCAGGATATTGATGCGGCGGTGCATCTGACTATTCAGTCGGCCTTTATCACCGCCGGGCAGCGCTGCACCTGCGCGCGTCGGCTGCTGGTGAAGCGGGGCGAAACCGGCGATCGTTTTCTTGATCGGTTGGTGACAGTGTCACAAAACGTGATTCCCGGCGCCTGGGACGCGTCCCCCCAGCCGTTCATGGGTGGATTGATTTCTGCCCAGGCGGCGCACAAGGTCCATCAGGCCTGGCTCAAACTGGTTGCCAGCGGCGGCACCACGCTGCTGGAGCCTCGGCTGCTGCAGGCCGGTACCTCGCTGCTGACGCCGGGGATTATCGAGCTGACGGAAGTGGCCGGGGTTGCGGATGAGGAAGTCTTCGGGCCGCTGCTTGGGGTCTGGCGTTATGACGATTTTGATCAGGCGATAGCGCTGGCGAACGCCACTCGTTTCGGCCTCTCATGCGGGCTGATCTCGCCCGAGCGGGAGAAATTCGACCGCCTGCTGCTGGAGGCGCGGGCCGGGATCGTCAACTGGAATAAACCGCTGACCGGCGCGGCCAGTACCGCGCCCTTTGGCGGGACCGGTGCCTCAGGTAACCATCGTCCGGGCGCGTGGTACGCCGCGGATTATTGCGCCTGGCCGATGGCAAGCCTCGAAACGCCGACCCTGAGCATGCCGGAAACCCTCAGCCCTGGTCTCGAGTTTTGGCGGGGTGGGTCGCGATGAAAGCCTGGGAGCTGAATCTTGACGGGCTTCCTGGCCTGACTCATCACTACGCCGGGCTTTCTTTTGGCAATGAGGCCTCGACCCGCCACCGCTACCGGGTCTCCAGCCCGCTGCTGGCGGCACAGCAGGGGCTCAAGAAGATGAAAGCGCTGGCGGATGCCGGGTATCCGCAGGCGGTGATGCCGCCGCAGGAGCGGCCGAATGTGCCGTTGTTGCGCCAGTTGGGCTTCAGCGGCAGCGACCCGCAGGTGATCGAGAAGGCGGCACGACAGGCACCGGATCTGCTGTCGGCGGTCAGTTCGGCTTCGTCGATGTGGGTAGCTAACGCGGCTACGGTGTCACCCTCCGTCGATTCGCTCGACGGCCGGGTACACCTGACCGTTGCCAATCTTAACGATAAATTCCATCGCGCCAGCGAAGCGCCGACCACGGAGGCATTGCTGCGGGCGATCTTTCCCGACCCGCAACATTTTGCTGTCCATTCGGCGCTCCCACAGGTGGCGCTGTTCGGCGATGAAGGGGCGGCCAACCACAACCGGCTGGGCGCGGAGTATGGTGCTCCCGGTCTGCAGCTCTTTATCTATGGCCGTCAGCAGGGTGGTAATGGCGAGCGCCCGCAGCGTTATCCGGCACGCCAGACCCGCGAAGCTAGTGAAGCGGTCGCTCGCCTGAACCAGGTTAACCCGTGGCAGGTGATTTTTGCCCAGCAGAACCCGGCGATCATCGACAAAGGCGTGTTTCATAACGATGTGATTGCGGTCAGCAATCAGCAGGTGCTGTTTTGCCATGAGCAGGCGTTTGTCGATCAGCCTCAGCTGATGCAGCAGCTGGCCGGGCAGGTCGCCGGTTTTACGCCGGTCGTGGTGCCGACCCGCGCCGTCAGCGTAGAAGATGCGGTGGCGACCTATCTGTTCAACAGCCAGTTGCTGAGTAAACCCGATGGCGCGATGCGTTTGATATTGCCTCAGGAGGCGCGGGAACATGCCGGGGTCTGGCGCTATCTGAACCAGCTGCTGGCGGAAGATAACCCGATTGATGAGCTGCAGGTGTACGACCTGCGCGAAAGCATGGCCAACGGCGGCGGTCCGGCCTGTCTGCGCTTGCGAGTGGTGGTGCGCGAAGAGGAGCTTCGGGCCGTCAACCCGGCGGTGATGATGAACGATGCGCTATTCGCCACCCTCAATGACTGGGTCGAACGCTACTATCGCGACCGTCTGACCCAGGCGGATCTGGCTGACCCGCAGTTGCTGAGCGAAGGCCGCGAGGCTCTCGACCGGCTGACGCAAATCCTGCAGCTTGGTTCCGTCTACCCGTTCCAGCACTAGCTGCGGTCGTGTTTATCTTTTCAAGGAGGCGTCGTGGACGACTTTCTGGCATTAACCCTGGCGGAGCGCTTGCCCCACCATTTTCATGGCGAAACCGCCCATTTTCGCTGGCACTGGCTGGATTGTGGGGTGCTGCAACTGACTCCCCACGCCCGCTGCGAGCGTTCGCTGGTGCTCTCATCAGGCCTGCACGGCAATGAAACCGCGCCGGTGGAAATGGTGCATGATCTGCTCCAGCAACTGTTTACCGGCGAGCTACCGCTGCGCTGGCGGCTGCTGGTGGTTTTTGGCAACCCTGGCGCGTTACGGGCGGATAAACGCTACCTCGATAGCGATATTAACCGGATGTTTGGTGGGCGCTGGCAGCAGTTTCCCGCCGGTGAGGAGACCCGCAGAGCGCGTCTGCTGGAAAAGACGCTGACCCGGTTTTATGCCGCCTCTACGGGACTGCGCTGGCACCTGGATTTACATACGGCCATCCGCGGGTCGCGACATCCGCGCTTCGGCGTGCTTCCGGCGCGGGAAACGCCGTGGGACGAGGGATTCTTACACTGGCTGGCAGGAGCCGGGCTGGAGGCGCTGGTGTTTCATCAGCAGCCGGCGGGAACCTTCAGTCATTACAGCAGCGAACATTTTGACGCGCTCTCCTGTACGCTTGAGCTGGGTAAGGCGCTACCGTTTGGGGAAAATGACCTTGCGCAATTCGCCGTCACCCGCAAGGCCTTAATGCGCCTGCTGGTGGGCGATCTGACGGTGGTTGACAGCGACGCGGCGCCGCTACGCTACCGGGTGGTGCAGCAGATCATCCGCAAGAGTGATAATTTCCAGCTGCATATGTCGGCACAGACCCTCAACTTTACCGCCTTCACCGCCGGCACTCTGCTGGCAGAAGATGGCGAGACACGTTACACGGTGGAAAAGGCGCAGGAGTACGTGCTGTTTCCTAACCCTTCGGTGGCGACGGGCCTGCGCGCCGGGCTGATGCTGGAGCGCATCCCCTGAATATCTTCGCCGCTCATGCGGGCGGCGTCGTTAATTTTTCACCGCCATTTTTTAGTTCCGTTCTTATTTTTTCGTGCTTTGAGATTTGATTGCGGATTATTCCTGGATAAATGCTTTGTTTTTAATCTGTGTTGCTTTATAGTTTTGGTGAATGTCATAAAAAACAGCCTGTTAAATAACATTTGTTGCAATTATTTTCCTCCCTTCCTTATTTTCTCCATAATTGGTGAGAAACTGTTTATTACACTTTCATTGTTTTACTCTTGCTCTGACTAATTGACGATAAACGTCGTAAAGTTTATCTCGTCAACACGGCAAATCGCCGTAAGAATAACGTAAAGTAAGGACTGACTATGAAGAAGATTACTGCTCTGTTTGTTGCCTCTACCCTGGCTCTGGGCGCGGCTAACCTGGCCCACGCTGCTGATACCACTGCAACACAAACCGAAAGCAAACCGATGATGCACCATAAAGGAATGCACGGCGGCCCGCACGAGATGATGTTCAAAGGTCTGAACCTGACCGATGCGCAAAAACAGCAGGTCCGCGACATCATGAAAGGCCAGCGTGACAACATGAAACGTCCGTCACTGGACGAACGCCGCGCGATGCATGACCTGATCGCCAGCGATACCTTCGACAAAGCGAAGGCAGAAGCGCAGATTGACAAGATGGAAGCCCAGCACAAAGCAATGGCGCTTTCCCGTATGGAAACCCAGAACAAGATCTACAACATCCTGACGCCGGAACAGAAAAAACAGTTCAATGCGAATTTTGAGAAGCATCTGACAGATCGCAAAGTGCCAGAAGGTAAAATGCCTGCATCAGCTGAGTAATTCAGCGCCCGAATGAAGACCGCCGGTCTTGCCCAACACTTGCCGTATGGCATTGGGCAGGACCGGCGGTTTTTTCGTTTGTGCAGTACCGATTTTTTGTTCTTCACCGCAAAAAATAACCCCGGCAGAGGCCGGGGTTGCGTCGTGAGCAGGGCAGGCGCTACTTTTTCCAGAAATCGTCGAAGACGGTGATCGGCGGGCGGCGCTTATGCTCGGTTTTCAGATACCAGCCTTCAATGATGCCCGCGGTTTTGGCATCCAGCGTTTTGCCTTCCAGATAGTCGTCGATATTTTCGTAGGTCACACCAAGGGCCACTTCATCCGGCAGGGACGGGCGGTTGTCTTCCAGATCGGCGGTCGGGAGCTTCTTATAGAGATGCTCCGGGCAGCCTAATTGCGCCAGCAGTTGCTTGCCCTGGCGTTTATTGAGGCGGAAGATCGGGTTGATGTCCGTACCGCCGTCACCGTATTTGGTGAAGAAACCGGTAATCGCCTCTGCGGCGTGGTCGGTGCCGACCACCACACCGTGGGTCATACCGGCAATGCTGTACTGAGCTTTCATGCGTTCACGGGCTTTCTCATTGCCGCGAACAAAGTCGCTGAGCTCGATGCCGGCTTCACGCAAAGCCTGCTCGCTGGCCAGCACGGCACCCTTAATATTCACCGTCAGCACGCGATCGGGCTGAATAAAGGCGATGGCGTCCTGACAGTCCTGCTCATCCGCCTGAACGCCGTAGGGCAGGCGCACGGCGATAAACTGCAGCTCCGTCTTCCCGGTTTCCGCACGCAGTTCATTGATAGCCTGCTGGCACAGTTTCCCGGTCAACGTTGAGTCCTGGCCGCCGCTGATGCCCAACACCAGGGACTGTATAAAAGGATAGGTCTGCAAATAGGATTTCAAGAAATCCACGCTGCGGCGGATCTCGCCTTCAGCATCAATCTGGGGCTTAGCACCCAGCGCCTGAATAATTTCGTGTTGTAGCGTCATCGCGCCCTCCGGGAAGTGAATCTGTTTGGCTGCCAGTTAGGGTTTAAGCTACCTCTTTGACGGTAAAACGACAAGGATCACAGTTTTGACTGATGTAAAAGAAGGCAATCAACGACATATACCCGTCATACTTCAAGTTACATGTACGTTGGCTTTCCTCGCTCACCCCAGTCACTTACTTGAGTAAGCTCCTGGGGATTCCCTGCGTCGCCGCCTTCCTGTAACTCGAATTATTTAGGGTATGTTTTTTTATTAGAAAGATCTTAAATTTAGCCGATTTGGACCTTCAGCTTGAAAAATAACGGTTTTTATTCCAGGCTTATTAACACACGAATAAAAGAGGACGGAATATGAACAAGCATTTTGCAGGATTTTTAGGCGCAGCAGCAGTATTGACCATTCTGGCTGGTTGTACTGCCTACGATCGTACCGCTGACCAGTTCACGCAGCCGGTAGTTAAAGATGTGAAAAAAGGCATGACCCGTTCACAGGTCCTGCAGATCGCGGGTAAACCGGCCTCTGAGGTCACTATGATCCACGCTCGCGGAACCTGCCAGACCTACATCCTGGGTCAACGAGATGGTAAAATGGAGACCTACTTTGTCGCCCTCGATGAGACCGGGCACGTCATGAACTCTGGCTACCAGACCTGTGCCGAATACGATACCGACCCGCGCACGACTAAGTAGTTCATCACGCTTAGATCTACGAAAGCCCGACCACCGGTCGGGCTTTTTCATGAGCACTGATGCTTATTTAATTGCGCGAATTATTTGAGGGAAATGTGAAGGTTGTCAAAACGCGAGGTCAATGAGAGACAATTTTGATTAACCAGGAATTATCCAGGCCCCGAACGATGCCGTATACTCAATGCATAAACAATATTAATCGAATGACGACACGCCTTAGCCGGCTTTCAGACATAAGGTGATTCTGAAGCCGCCAGGTCTTACAAATTGAGGAAGCGCTCATGGAAAAGAAACACATCTATTTATTCTGTTCGGCTGGAATGTCTACATCACTGCTGGTCTCAAAAATGCGGGCGCAGGCAGAAAAATATGAAGTGCCGGTCATCATTGAAGCCTATCCGGAAACCCTGGCCGGAGAAAAAGGCCCGCAAGCTGATGTCGTATTATTAGGCCCACAAATTGCGTATATGCTTCCAGAAATTCAGCGGCTGCTGTCGAATAAGCCGGTGGAAGTTATCGACTCAACGCTGTATGGCAAAGTCGATGGTTTAGGTGTCCTGAAAGCGGCCGTTGCGGCCATTAAGAAAGCTGCTGCACAATAATTTTATTTTAAAACTCGATATCTTTTCGTGATTTCGCTGGGGAAATTGTCCTCAACGGTAATATGGAATCAGCGAAAAAGTGAAAGGTGAGAGTTTATTTCCCGTCAAAGAGTAATTTCATACATCATGCCGTAATTATTCGATTACGGCTTTAAAGGGTATTTGATATGAGTAAAGTGATTGACTCGCTTGAAAAGGTACTCCTTCCTTTTGCTGTTAAAATAGGAAAGCAACCGCACATCAATGCGATTAAAAACGGCTTTATTAAATTAATGCCGCTGACCCTTGCGGGGGCCATGTTCGTATTAATCAACAACGTATTTTTGAGTTTTGGTGAAGGTTCTTTCTTCTATTCAATGGGTATTCGCCTGGATGGCTCAACCATTGAAACATTAAACGGCTTTAAAGCCATCGGCGGTAACGTTTATAACGGTACGTTAGGCATTATGTCGCTGATGGCGCCATTCTTTATCGGCATGGCGCTGGCCGAAGAGCGAAAAGTCGATCCGCTGGCGGCAGGTCTGCTGTCGGTCGCAGCATTTATGACCGTGACTCCCTACAGCGTGGGCGAAGCCTATGCGGTCGGTGCCAACTGGCTGGGTGGGGCGAACATTATCTCGGGCATGATTATCGGCCTGCTGGTGGCAGAAATGTTCACCTTTGTTATCCGTCGCAACTGGGTTATCACCCTGCCGGATAGCGTGCCGGCCTCGGTATCGCGTTCATTCTCAGCGTTGATTCCGGGTTTCCTGATCCTGTCCGTATTCGGCATTATCTCGTGGCTGCTGGCGAACCATGGCAGCAACTTCCACCAGATTATCATGGACTCCATCTCCAAACCGCTGGCGTCAATGGGCAGCGTGGTGGGCTGGGCTTACGTTATCTTCAACTCCCTGCTGTGGTTCTTTGGTGTACACGGTTCACTGGCGCTGACCGCGCTGGATAACGGCATCATGACCCCATGGGCGCTGGAAAACATCGCGCTGTACAACCAGTACGGTTCTGTTGAAGCCGCTATCGCCGCGGGTAAAGAGTTCCACTTCTGGGCTAAGCCGATGCTGGATTCCTACATCCTGCTGGGTGGTTCCGGGGCAACGCTCGGTCTGATTATCGCCATCTTCATCGGTTCACGCCGTGCGGATCACCGTCAGGTGGCTAAGCTGGCGCTGCCGTCAGGCATCTTCCAGATTAACGAGCCGATTCTGTTTGGTCTGCCGATCATCATGAACCCGGTGATGTTCATCCCGTTCGTCCTGATTCAGCCGATTCTGGCGGCGATTACGCTTGCTGCCTACTCGATGGGGATTATCCCACCGGTGACCAACCTGGCACCGTGGACCATGCCTACCGGCCTCGGCGCGTTCTTTAACAGTAACGGTAGTATCGCTGCACTCTTCGTAGCGCTGTTCAACCTGGGTGTGTCGGTGCTGGTTTACCTGCCGTTCGTGGCGGTCTCCAACAAGGCGCAGGCGGTGATTGAAGAGCAGGAAAGCGAAGAAGATATCGCTAACGCACTGAAATTCTGATGTCGAGCGGTACGGGAGCACTCCCGTACCGCCTGAGAAACGAGGGAATAATTATGTTTGATCTGGACCATATCGACGCAGTTGCTGCACCTGAGAACGACCTCGAAGAGGTGGTGATGGGGCTGATTATCAACTCCGGACAGGCCCGCAGCCTGGCCTATGCGGCACTGAAGCAGGCAAAGCAGGGCGACTTCGCCGCCGCTAAAAACATGATGGAGCAGTCGCGCCTGGCGCTGAGTGAAGCACATCGTGTACAGACCCAACTGATTGAAAGCGATGAAGGTGAAGGCAAAATGAAGGTCAGCCTGGTGCTGGTTCATGCGCAAGATCATTTGATGACCTCAATGCTGGCACGTGAGCTGGTTGCCGAATTGATTGAGCTGCACGAGAAGGTACAATAGGCCATCTACACGATGAGGCAGCCAAAGATGATAACCACCGAGATCAGTACCGCCAGAGAACAGCAGCTTTTCAACGGCAAAGATTTTCATGTGGTTATCTACAACAAGACGGAAAGCGTAAGCGGTCTTCACCAGCATGATTATTACGAGTACACCATCGTTTTAACCGGGCGTTATTACCAGGAAATCAACGGTAAACGGGTGCTGCTGGAGCGCGGGGATTTTGTCTTTATCCCAATGGGGTCGCATCATCAGAGCTTTTATGCTTTTGGCGCGACACGCATTCTTAACGTGGGTATCAGCAAGCGTTTCTTTGAGAAACACTATTTACCGCTGCTGCCGTTTGGACTGGTCGCTTCACAGGTCTACGCTGTCAAAAGCACCTTTCTTAGCTATATCGAGTCGGTGATTGCTTCGCTGAATTTTCGCGATACCGAATTTGACGAATTTATTGAACTGGTGTCGTTTTATACCATTAACCGTTTACGGCATTACCGCGAGGAGCCGGTGCAGGATGTCATTCCGCAATGGCTGAAAAATACCGTCGAGGATATGCACGATAAACTGAAGTTTGGCGAAGGGGCGCTTGAGAATATGGTCGAGCGTTCCGGGAGAACTCAGGAATATTTGACCCGGGCGACCCAGCGCTATTATGGTAAAACGCCGATGCAGATTATTAATGATATTCGCATCAACTTCGCGAAAAAACAGCTGGAAATCACCAACTATTCGGTCACTGATATTGCCTATGAGTCGGGATACAGTAGCCCAAGTCTGTTTATTAAAACATTCAAACGGCTGACCTCGTTTACCCCGAGCAATTATCGTAAAAAGCTGACCAGCATTAATTAATCCGGGGCGGAATGTTCCGCCTCAGACACTATTCAAGTTACTGTCCGTGTAGATGCGGAGGGTAGGCTACGTGTAATTTGCGATGCCATAAGGGAGAGTAAAATGAGCCAGAAATTAAAAGTTGTCACGATCGGCGGCGGAAGCAGCTATACCCCAGAATTACTGGAAGGGTTCCTGAAACGTTATCACGAACTGCCGATAACGGAACTGTGGCTGGTGGACGTGGCGGAAGGCCAGGAAAAACTCGATATTATTCATGCACTGTGCGAGCGCATGGTGGAAAAAGCCGGCGTGCCGATCAAGGTCTACAAAACGCTGGATCGCCGTGCCGCCCTCGAAGGCGCCCACTTCGTTACCACCCAGCTGCGCGTCGGCCAGCTTAAGGCCCGTGAAAAAGACGAGCGCATTCCGCTCAGCCACGGCTATCTGGGTCAGGAAACCAACGGCGCAGGCGGGTTGTTTAAAGGCCTGCGTACCATTCCGGTGATTTTTGATATCGTCAAAGACGTGCAGGAAATCTGCCCGGACGCCTGGATCATCAACTTCACCAACCCGGCCGGGATGGTCACCGAAGCGGTCTATCGTCACACCGGCTTCAAACGTTTCATCGGCGTCTGCAACATTCCGATCGGCATGAAAATGTTCATCACCGACGTTCTGCAGCTGAGCCCGAGCGATGAGCTGTCTATCGATCTGTTTGGTCTGAACCACCTGGTGTTCGTGCGCGATGTGCTGGTTAACGGCGTGTCTCGTTTCGACGAGCTGCTGGATGGTGTCGCAGCCGGCACCCTGAGCGCCAACTCGGTGAAAAACATCTTCGATCTGCCGTTCAGCGAGGGGCTGATTCGCTCTCTGCGCCTGATTCCGTGCTCCTATCTGCTGTACTACTTCAAGCCAAAAGAGATGCTGGCTATCGAAATGGGCGAGTATTACAAAGGCGGCGCCCGTGCCCAGGTGGTACAGAAGGTCGAGAAACAGCTGTTCGAGCTGTATAAAAATCCGGATCTCAACGTCAAGCCGAAAGAGCTGGAGCTGCGCGGCGGGGCCTATTACTCCGATGCGGCCTGCGAAGTCATCAACGCCATCTACAATGACAAGCAGACCGAGCACTACGTCAACATTCCGCACCATGGCCATATCGATAACATCCCGGCCGACTGGGCGGTGGAAATGACCTGTACGCTGGGCCGTGACGGAGCCACCCCGACGCCACGTATTACGCATTTCGATGAGAAAGTGCTGGGGCTGATTTATACAATCAAAGGGTTTGAAGTGGCGGCCAGCCAGGCGGCGATCAGCGGGGAGCTTAACGATGTGCTGCTGGCGCTGAATTTAAGCCCGCTGATTCATTCGGACCGCGATGCCGAACTGCTGGCGCGTGAAATGATCCTGGCGCACGAAAAGTGGCTACCAAACTTTGCGGCGACCATTGAAAAACTGAAACACTAACGGGAGCGGCCGATGGAACGCGTGTTAATCGTTAATGCCGACGATTTTGGCCTGAGTAAAGGCCAGAACTACGGGATTATTGAAGCCTGCAAAAATGGACTTGTCACGTCGACAACGGCGCTGGTCAATGGGGCGGCTATTGGTCACGCCGCCCAGCTGAGCCGCAGCGTCCCGGAACTGGGCATCGGGATGCATTTTGTCCTGACGCTGGGTGAGCCGTTATCGGCCATGCCGGGGCTGACCCGCGAGGGACGGTTAGGCAAGTGGATCTGGCAGATGGCGGAAGAAGACAGCCTGCCGCTGGACGAAATCGCGCATGAGCTGGAGTGCCAGTATCGCCGGTTTGTCGAGCTGTTTGGCTGCGAACCGACGCACATCGACAGCCATCATCATGTGCATATGATCGCCGGGATTTACCCGATTGTGGCCGCGTTTGCCCGCGAAAAAGGAGTGGCGCTGCGGATTGACCGCCAGCTCGCCCAGCGGGACGGCCTGGCGCAGGACGCGGCGCGTAGCAGCGACGGCTTTGCCAGCGAGTTCTATGGTGAGGCCATTTCTGAAGCGCTGTTTTTGCAAACCCTCGATGACTCCATCCAACGTGATGAAGCATCGCTGGAAGTGATGTGTCACCCGGCATTTGTCGATAACACCATCATGGGGAGCGCCTATTGCTACCCGCGCCTGGCGGAGCTGGAGGTGCTGACGTCGGCATCGCTGAAGTATGCGATTGCCGAACGCGGTTATCGTTTAGGCACCTATCGCGACGTGTAATCTGAAGCGCACAGGGGAGGTTTGTCCTCCCCTGATTTCATCTCAACCCACTCTCTGATATTCCGCCAGCCGCACTGAACGTACAACGTTAGGGGCGACGAAAGGGGCTGCAATCGGCTATCATAGCTGATTATGTCTCCCGCTTTGTTTAGTGAATCTATCGGTTATGAAAACACTTCGCCAACAAAATCGCCCTGTCATTAGCTACGTGCCTCGAGTGGAGCCAGCCCCGCCGGAACACGCCGTCAAAATGGACGGTTTTCGCGATGTGTGGCTGCTGCGGGGTAAATATGTCGCGTTCGTGCTGATGGGCGAGAACTTCCGGCGTTCACCGCCGTTTACTCTGCCAGAGGCGGCACAGCGCTGGGCTATGCAGACCCGCCAGGAAGGCGACATCGCTTCCTGATAGCCCGGTGAACCATAAAAAAAACCGCAGAGGTTACCCTCTGCGGTTTTTTTATGCCTGCCCGGAAAGGGCGGTTAGCGATGCGCCAGTTCGGCGTCTTCTTCGCTGTCGAGAATCGTTTTGTCGGTCTGGCGCAGCCACTGGCTGGTCAGGGTGCCGGCGGTCATCGAGCCGCTGACGTTGAGAGCGGTACGGCCCATATCGATCAGCGGTTCAACGGAGATCAGCAGGGCGACCAGCGTCACCGGCAGACCCATCGCTGGCAGCACGATCAGCGCCGCGAAGGTCGCGCCGCCACCGACGCCAGCAACGCCGGCGGAGCTGACGGTCACCATGCCGACCAGGGTGGCGATCCACAGCGGGTCAAGCGGGTTGATGCCAACGGTTGGTGCAACCATGACTGCCAGCATCGCCGGGTACAGGCCCGCACAGCCGTTCTGGCCGATAGTCGCCCCGAAGGAGGCAGAGAAGCTGGCGATAGATTCCGGTACACCCAGACGACGGGTTTGCGCTTCGACGTTCAGCGGAATAGACGCGGCGCTGGAACGGCTGGTAAAGGCAAAGGTCAGAACCGGCCACACCTTACGGAAGTATTTCAGCGGGCTCACGCCGTTGATCGCCAGCAGCAGACCGTGCACCACAAACATGATGCCGAGGCCAAGGTAAGAGGCCACCACAAAGCTGCCCAGCTTAACGATGTCCTGCAGATTGGAACCGGCCACGACTTTGGTCATCAGCGCCAGTACGCCGTACGGCGTTAACTGCATCACCAGACGTACCAGCTTCATTACCCAGCCCTGCAGGGTGTCGATGGCGGTCAGCACGCGTTGGCCTTTGGCTACGTCGTCTTTCAGCAGCTTCAGCGCCGCGACGCCGAGGAACGCGGAGAAGATAACGATGCTGATGATCGAGGTCGGGTTGGCGCCGGTCAGGTCAGCAAACGGGTTCTTCGGAATGAAAGAGAGGATCAGCTGCGGGACGCTGAGGTCGGCAACTTTGCCAACGTAATTGCTCTGAATGGCGTTGAGGCGGGCGGTTTCCGCTGTACCCTGCACCAGACCTTCGGCGGTCAGACCAAACAGGTTGGTCACCAGCACGCCGACCAGCGCGGCGATCAGGGTGGTGAACAGCAGCGTACCGATGCTCAGGAAGCTGATTTTGCCCAATTGAGAAGCGTTATGCAGACGCGCAACTGCACTCAGAATCGAGGCAAATACCAGCGGCATCACGATCATTTGCAGCAGCTGGACGTAGCCATTGCCGACGATGTTGAACCACTGAATGGAGTCTTTCAGCACCTGGCTGTCAGAACCGTAGATCAGCTGCAGCGCCAGGCCGAATACCACGCCGACCACGAGGCCGACCAGGACTTTTTTGGCGAGGCTCCACTGTTTATGCCGCGTTTGCCCCAGCGCAAACAGTAAAACCGCGAACACGATAACGTTCGCTATTAATGGAAAATTCATCCCCGTTCTCCTGATTTGTTTTTTTATCTGGCTGGTCTGTTACCAGCGCTATGGGCGCAAGGTTAGCAGAAGCGGAATTCATTACTTATATTCAAATGGAATTGATTATAACTAATCTGCGTTTTCCGCCTGTTTATCGTCCGCCCTGATGACTAATAAAGCGATTAAAGGTGATCTGCAGTGAATTAATCATCCCCGATGACCAGCGCACGGCGCTGTTTTCGGCGAAGGTTTGCGGCATCCAGACGGCATAAACAAACAGCGCCATACAGAGCGCGCGCTCCAGCTGGTTGCCTTTACGTGGCGCGAGGATCGGCAGGCGAAAGCGCCAGCGGCAGGGCCACAGCAGCGGAACCCCCGCCGGCGTCAGCATATCGGCAAGAATATGGCTCAGATAACCCAGCACCAGCCCCTGTACCGCGTCGGCGGGCACAATCCAGCTTTCCGGTACTTTCAGATAAAACAGCGTTATGGCGCCGAAGACCGCCAGCAGGCTATGGGTAAACCCCCGATGGCCAAAGGCCCGGGCAACCGGTTTGGCTATCCAGCTTAATCGCTGCCCGAGAAACGACTTAGGATGATCGATATCCGGCAGCAGGCAGGTCAGCACCGCGGAGGGGACAATATGCCACCAGTCACCCTGTGCCAGCACGGGAGTTAACTCTGCGTTTTTCGCAAATACCGCACAGGCGATAGAAAAGAGGAGATGGCCTTCCGCCGTCATGATAAAAACCCTAAACTGTCAATTCATACAGTATAGGGTTTTTATACAGTACACGGAAGAGGTGACGGTGTAACTCTATGTCACAAAAATATCACCGTGCCAGCCAGCCGCCATCCACCGCAAGGGTATAACCATTCACATAATCCGCCGCGCCGGAGGCCAGGAATACCACCGGGCCTTGCAGGTCATCGGCAACGCCCCAGCGACCGGCAGGAATACGGTCAAGGATCTCTTTGCTGCGCTCGGCGTCATCCCGCAATTGTTGGGTGTTATTGGTGGCCATGTAGCCTGGCGCAATGGCATTGACGTTAATCTGGTGCCCGGCCCATTCGTTGGCCATCAGGCGGGTCAGGCCCAGCACACCGCTCTTGGATGCGGTATACGAGGGGACGCGGATGCCGCCCTGGAAAGAGAGCATCGAGGCGATGTTAATGATCTTGCCGCCGCACCCTTGCTGAATAAACTGCCTGGCAACCGCCTGCGATAAAAAGAACACCGACTTGAGGTTGAGGTTCAGCACATCGTCCCAGTCCTGCTCCGTAAACGTCAGGGCGTCCGCACGGCGAATGGTGCCGGCGTTATTGACCAGAATATCGATATGGCCCATGGCGGAGACCGCTTTGGCGACGATCTCGCTAATATCATCCTGACGGCTGAGGTCGGCCTGAATGGCGGTGAACCGGCGGCCCAGCGCCTCGACTTTGGCGGCCGTTTCGTGGGGGATCTTCCGATTGACGCCGACGATATCACACCCGGCCTGCGCAAGGCCCAGCGTCATCCCTTGACCCAGTCCCTTGTCACATCCCGTCACGATCGCGACCTTACCCGTCAGGTCGAAGGCGTTAAGTACCATATTCACCTCTGTATGCCGATTGATATATACGTTAAACATCACCGTTATGTTCAAGCATAGAGGCTGAGGCAGGAAAAAACAATTAAAAATGAAACGCTGTTTTATTTTGTGATGGGCGGATTATCACCCGCTCATCACAACGGGAAGGAAAATCAGAGGCCGAGTTCAGCGGCGGTCAGCGAGGACAGGGTTGCGAGGCGGACGTCAGCCAGCACAAAACGTGGGTCGTTGCGGTTTTCCTCGGCAGGCACCACGATCGAGCGCATCCGGGCCGCTTTGCTGGCGATCATTCCGTTGACGGAGTCTTCCAGCGCGACGCAGGCCATGGGGTCGACGCCGAGGCTGGCGGCGCAGTTAAGGTACACCTGTGGATGGGGCTTGCTGTAGGGCAGCGATTCGGCAGAGGAAAGGGCATCGAACTGGTCGCGTAGATCAAACATGGCGAGCACTTTTTCCAGCATACGTAGCGGCGAGGCAGAGGCGAGGCCAATCTTCAGCCCCTGGGCTTTGCACAGGGCAACGGCTTCACGGGCGCCCGGCAGTAACGGCTGGGAGGCTTCAACCAGTTGAATCGCACGGTTGATAATTAGCGCGGTGACCTCGGCGCGGTCCGGGCCTTGCCACGGTTGTTGGGCAAACCACAGGTCCACCACTAAATCGATGCGCAGTCCCAGCATGTCCGGCAGCTCATCGCGGCGGCTGATATCGACACCAAGGCTTGCAATAACCTCCAGTTCCGCCTGATCCCATAGCGGCTCGGAGTCAATCAGTAATCCATCCATATCAAAAATAGCGGCATGAATGTGTCGCTTTGCTGACATAAGTCCCTCTCCAGTAGCGTAAGTAGTATGAATATCTCCTCATGGTATATCATACCGCGCATTATTGGGCGAAATTCGCCACTGAAGGTAGACTTAGCAAGTGGTTAAGGCGTCTTAATTAAGGGGAATCGATGACGTATCAACAAGCTGGACGCATTGCAGTGCTTAAACGCATTTTAGGGTGGGTGATTTTTATTCCCGCGGTGATTTCGACGCTGATTTCGGTACTGAAGTTTATGTACGAGCACAGCGAAAAGAAGCCGGGCATTGATGCGGTGCTGATGGACTTTGCGCACGTCATGATTGAAATGATGCGTTTCAATACGCCATTTCTTAACTTTTTCTGGTACAACTCGCCGCTGCCGGATTTTCGACACAGCCTGAATATCGGCTTCTGGATTATCTATATCCTGGTGTTTGTCGGCATGGCGTTACAGGCCTCGGGCGCGCGGATGAGTCGTCAGGCGAAGTTCCTGCGTGAAGGGGTGGAAGATCAGCTGCTGCTGGAACAGGCCAAAGGGCCAGAAGGGCGCACCCGTGAGCAAATTGCGGGGAGTATCGTGGTGCCGCGTCATACTATCCTGGTGCAATACTTTCCGCTGTATATCCTGCCGGTGATCGTGATTGTTCTCGGCTATATCTTCTTCTCTCTACTCGGCTTCCTGTAACAAAAACGGCCCGGTAAACCGGGCCATTTTTTGGTGTTACTCGCCAGGAATGGCGCGCGGTTTACCTTGATTGTCGACCGCGACGTAGATAAACAGTGCTTCCGTCGCTTTATAGCGCTGACCAATCGGTTCTGAAGAGACCTTCTTCACCCACACTTCGATGTTGATGGTGATAGAGGTGTTGCCACGCTTCACGCAGCGCGCATAACAGCACACCACGTCACCCACGGCGACCGGTCGTAAAAAGGTCATGCCGTCTACGCGCACGGTCACCACGCGACCATGGGCGATCTCCTTGGCCATAATGGCGCCGCCGATATCCATTTGCGACATCAACCACCCACCAAAAATATCGCCATTGGCGTTCGTGTCCGCCGGCATCGCCAGGGTGCGTAAAACCATTTCGCCCTTCGGCGCGAGATCTGTTGTTGTCATTCTGTACTCTGTGCTGGTCAATGAAGATCAGCGCGATGCTACTATGAAAATGGCGGGGAGAAAACAGGGGAATGACCTGGTGCGGCGTGGGATGTCGCAGTGAGAATCACTGCTCCCTCCTGGGGAGGTGGACGGCAGGAGGGAGGAGAACTGGATGTTGTCATGCAAGAGCGTCAGAATATTTCATTAATTTGATTATCTTGTCCTTCATTATCCACTTCTGTTCAACGATTTTATCGTTAATCTGTGCCAGCCTTTTCTGGTCGGTTTTGACGATATTTGGTGTCAATTCATTGATTCCAGAAGCTAAATTTTTGTTGGTTTCGCATCGATACCCACATTCATACAGCAAATCATTCAGCGCTTTTTCAGAGGCATTGAGATTTTCATAAGTTCGTATGTAGGAAGAAACCTCTGCGGCACTGTTAAGCACAAAAAATTTGGATGGCACCGATGGGGATTTATCAATATCAATCGTGATTGAGTCATCAGGAACAAACGTGGTGGCAAATGGTTTGTCCGACACCGGCGATCTGGCCGTGACATCGAACAGCTCACCATCAGGTGACATCAAAACAGCATGATGAGTGGCCACCAGAAAACAGCCTGGCCAACGATTTACTTCCCAACCTAATAACATCTTACCGCCTACTTTTTTTATCGCGGCTGCGACGTTCCAGTAGGCGTTCCCGTTCGGGCCTGGAGTATCAATAACCGGCACCAATACCGGTTTTTGTGAAGGGCTAAGCAAGGACGAGAATTCCAGAAGCTGCGGATCATTTACAGGTACATGTTTATAGATAGCGCCGGACCTTACCATATGTTCTCCTTGCCATGTCGTGTCACATCATGTGTTTAGTGTATATCAGTAACGGGACAACACCAGGCGATGTGACTCATTACCACTCGATGATAAACAAGGTCTGTTGCATTGGTAGAAACCGCAGGTGGGGGCACAATAGCAAAGCGGGCTGATAATGATTTAAGCCCTTGATGTAATATTATTTGTCTTCTGTCGCCCTAAAAAAAACACGCTTCGTGGTATGCGGCCACAAAGCGTGCTGTTTTGTTTATTCCCCACCAGGCTTGAACTGCTTGACGTGAGGTTTTATTTTACGTCACTCACTTATCGTCCTGCGGCATGTGGCGGTAGATATACACGCCGCTCAGCAGGGTGAAGACCAGCGTCAGCGCCGTCAGGCCGAAGACCTTGAAGTTGACCCAGATATTCTGCGGTAACCAGAAGGCGATGTAGATATTGGCCAGCCCGCAAAGAATAAAGAACAGCGCCCAGGCAAGGTTCAGGCGCGACCAGACCTGTTGCGGCAGAGTCAGCTCTTTACCCAGCATGCGCTGGATCAGCGGCTTTTTCATCACCCACTGGCTGAACAGCAGCGCACCGGCGAACAGCACATAGATGACCGTGACCTTCCATTTAATAAACTCATCGTTATGGAAGAAAATCGTCAGACCACCAAAAACGGCCACCAGTACGAAGGTGATCAGCGCCATTTTTTCAACTTTGCGATAGCGTACCCAGGTGTAGATCAACACGATAGCGGTAGCGACAATCAGCGCGGTGGTCGCGGCGTAGATATCATAGAGCTTGTAGAATGCGAAGAAGACTACCAGCGGTAAAAAATCCAGAAACTGCTTCATACATTGGATCCGTTGTTCAGAGATGGCCGGAGTGATTACCGGCCAGGGTTAAATTTAGTGGCGAATAAGCATATACAAGCGGAACAGATAGATCAGCAGCAGGGCGGAAATCAGGTTGCTGATCGTATTGATGACCACTGCGCCGACGTTTGGCGTCAGTACCGCGAAGCTCGATGCAAACAGCAGCAGCAGGGTTTTCGCCAGCAGCCAGCCGAGGATCACCGGTGCCACCAGACGTAAATTGGCCCACGCCAGACGGATACTGCTACGCATGGCGTTGAAGATCCCCAGCTTATCCTGCACCAGCATGATAGGGGCAAAGGACAGCACGATCGCCAGCAGTACGCCCGGCACCAGAACCAGCATCATCCCCATCTGCACCACAAAGGTGGTGAACAGGATCAGCAGCAGCAGCTTTGGCATGACCGGCGCAGAAGCACCAATCGCGCGCAGGGCACTGACCCGCTGGCCTGCGGAAACCAGCTGAATCAACAGCAGCATGCCGCCGGCGAGAATCGCATTCCCGACCAGACCGGAAAAGGTTGAGGCCGCCGAGGCACGCAGCAGGATCTGCTGTTGCTCAGGGGTCATGTTCTGTACCAGTTCAAACAGCCCGGCGCTACCCGCCAGATTGTCGCCTTCGCTAAGTATTGAGAGCTGCTCTTCACTGGGTGAAAAAGCATGGCCAAGGACTACCGTAATTAATGCGCACAACAACGCAATCAGCAAAATGGTGACGAACTGATTACGAAAGAAATTTCCCGTGTCACGGTAGACGGACTTCGCCGTGATAGACATGCACTCTCCTTGAGTATTGCTGGTGTTAGCTAGCCGGCGATTGTACCGCAAATCCCTTCGGCGTAGCACGCTCTGCTCACATCAGGCTAAGTATATCTTTGTAAAGACGGATGAAGACAACAATCACTCGCGGACACCGTTTTTCACGGCTGTTCGGGGAGTAAGTCGCCAGTATTAGTGCATCCGGGTTAAAACTGATGTAATCGATCATGATTCAATTACAGTCATTTACAGAAAATTAATCTGGATCAATAAATGTTACATCTCATGACTTAGTGTGATCTATGTTGGATCAAACGTAACTCATTATGGGTATATTCACCGCGCAATAACCATAATGAGGAAGTGGATATGAAAAAATTAGCAGTGGCTGGCATTATTTTAAGCACCCTTTCTGGCAGCGTCTGGGCGCATGAAGCCGGGGAGTTCTTTATCCGTGCAGGTACGGCGACCGTCCGCCCGACGGAAGGCTCGGATAACGTGTTGGGAAGTCTGGGCGGCTTCAACGTCAACAATAATACGCAGTTGGGGTTAACCTTCACCTACATGGCGACGGACAACATTGGCGTTGAGCTGCTGGCCGCTACGCCGTTCCGCCATAAAGTCGGCACCGGTCCGACGGGCAACATTGCCACCGTAAACCTGCTCCCGCCAACCTTAATGGCTCAGTGGTACTTCGGCGACGCCCAGAGCAAAGTCCGTCCCTATATCGGTGCCGGTATCAACTACACCACCTTCTTTAATGAAGACTTTAACGATACCGGCAAAGACGCCGGGCTGTCGGATCTGAGCCTGAAGGATTCGTGGGGGGCGGCAGGCCAGGTGGGGCTGGACTATCTGATCAACCGCGACTGGCTGCTGAACATGTCGGTGTGGTACATGGATATCGACACCGATGTGAAATTTAAAGCCGGTGGCGTCGACCAGAAAGTCAGTACCCGTCTGGATCCGTGGGTGTTTATGTTCTCCGCGGGTTACCGGTTCTAAACGCGTCTGCGCTGTCTGAGTGAAGCTGGTTGCAGTATGACCAGCTTTGCTGTTCCTGAACTACGGGGCTCGCCCGGCTTAGGCAGCAGGTGGCATGAGGCCCCAAAAAAAAAGCCCGCACAAGTGCGGGCGAAAAATACTGGAAGCAATGTGAGCAATGTCGTACCGAATACCTGAGTGTTTTGCTCAACTATTCGGTAATGAGAAAGATAATAGTTCTCATCTAAGATATCAACCCCAACTTTTGTGCGGAAGCGATTTTTTTAATCGATCATAAAAACGGTGCGTTTCTGACTGTTATCTTGCGGCCAGGCGCTGGCCACGTCGGCTAGCGGCAGCGGGGTAGTGGCGATGGTAAAACCTCCTGCGACGGCGGCCTGTAACATTTCACCGGTGGCGGCAAGCAGCTGCGGCATCGACAGGCTGCCAATACCGCTGCCCATCAGCTGCAACGGCGCAGATCGCAGCACGGCAGCGTTGAGTGCTATACCGCTACCGGCAAGGGAACCGACCTGAACATAGCGCACCGGCGCGTGGCCCGGGCTGTGTTTTGCCAGCGCGGGCAACATGATTTCGGCGCTGTGTCCCCATAAATAATCCACCACCACGTCAATCTGCTGCGCCGCCTGCTCGCTAAACCGGGCGCGCAGCGTCGGCTCATCCTCCGTCAGGTTGATGCAGACATCGGCGTCGAGTACAGCCAGCGCCTGCGCATTGCGACCGGTGGCGATGACCTTTTTAGCCCCCAGAAAACGGGCAATTTGTACCGCCAGCTGCCCGGCGCTGCCGGTGGCGCCGTTAATCAATACCGTCTCTCCGGCGACCACCCCGGCACGCTTCACCAGCGCGGCCCAGGCCGACATGCCGGGATTCGCCATGGCGGCGGCGGTAACATCATCCAGCGCATCCGGCAACGGCAGGCAATGCCTGAGCGCGACCGGAGCCCATTGCGCCATGCTCCCCCACGGGGCTGTCGGGAAGGCGAAGTAGACGCGCTGCCCGTCGGCAAGGGTTCCGGCGCCATCGATACCGACGACAAACGGCAGCTGGCCGTCATAGCTGTAGTGCTTGCCGCTGGCACGGCTCTTCACCACGTGGCTGATGGCGGCAGCGTTCACCTTGACCAACGCATGCTGCGAATCGGCCTGAGGATCGTTAAAATCGGCCCATACGGGCCCTTGTTGCAGGTCAAAAACAACGGCGGCTTTCATAATGTTATCTCCTGAAGATGATTATGTGTAAAATGCACATATCTGATAACGGCACTATACCCGGTTAAAAAATATATGCAAGATGCACATAATGATTACGACATCACCGATTTCCACGGCGCGCTGCTCGACATCATCAACGTGATGAATCAACCGGTGCGCGATGAGCAGCTGCTGCAGGCGGCGGATGTGCAGCTCGATCATGTGCTGTTTCCGCTGCTGGTGGCGATAAGCCGCTACGGGCCGGTGGGGGTAGTGGAACTGGCGGATGGTCTGGGGCGCGATTACACCACCGTCAGCCGCCAGCTGAAAAAACTGGAAGCGCAGGGGCTGGCGATAAAGCAGCCGAATGCCAACGACCGACGGATCAGTGAAGTGACGCTGAGCGAGCCAGGCATGGCGTTGATTGACCGAATTGCGGTAGCCAGAACGCGGCTGATGAATCAGGTGCTGGCGGGGTGGGATGAAGCGGATGTGCGGGCGTTATTTCGTCTGACGCGGCAATATGCCAATAGCCTGCAGCAAAAATAACCGCCTGGCGTGGTGCCAGGCGGCGGCGGCCGTTATGCTGCTTTGGTGGCAGCTTTCAGGCTCTGGACGAAGGTTTTCAGCTCGGCCAGCATGGTCTGCGGATCGTTCAGGTTGCGCTCGATGATTTTGACGATTGCCGAGCCGGAAATGGCCCCGGCGGCGCCAGCGTCAAGCGCGGCAGTGACCTGATCCGGCGCGGAGATACCAAAGCCCTGCAGCGGCGGCGCGGCGTTGTATTCGGCCAGTTTTGCCACCAGATGGTGCAGCGGCAGCGCGGCGCGGTTTTCCGCCCCGGTAACCCCGGCGCGTGACAGCAGGTAGGTATAGCCGCGTCCCCAGGAGGCGATCTGGCGCAGCAGTTCGTCATCGGCGTTCGGCGGGCAGATGAAGATCGGCGCGATGTTATGGCGCAGCGCGGCCTGACGGAACGGTGCGGACTCTTCAATCGGAACGTCGGCGACCAGCACCGAATCAACACCCACGCGCTGGCATTCGGCGTAGAATTCGTCGATCCCCGGGCTGAATACCAGATTCGCGTACATCAGCAGGCCAATCGGGATCGTCGGGTGCTTTTGGCGGATCGCTGCCAGCATCTCAAAACATTGCGCCGGGTTCACACCGGCAGCAAAGGCGCGCAGGGTGGCACCCTGAATGGTTGGGCCGTCCGCCAGCGGGTCGGAGAAGGGGATCCCCAGCTCCAGCGCATCGGCGCCGGCTTCAATCAGCGTATCAATGATTTTTAACGACAGTTCCGGGTTCGGGTCGCCGAGGGTGACGAAAGGAACAAACGCGCCTTCCTGGCGACTTTTCAGTTGTGCAAACAGCGTCTCATAACGTTCCATCAGATTTCCCCTCGCGCTTTCAGAATGTCGTGTACGGTGAAGATGTCTTTATCGCCGCGACCGGACAGGTTAACCACTAGCAGCTGCTCTTTTTCCGGGTTCTCACGCATCATTTTCAAGGCGTGGGCCAGCGCATGGGAGGACTCAAGGGCCGGAATAATCCCTTCATGACGGGAGAGGGCTTTAAAGGCGTCCAGCGCTTCGTTGTCGGTAATCGAGACGTAATCGGCGCGCCCGGTACTGTTGAGGAAGGCGTGCTGCGGGCCAACCGACGGGAAATCGAGACCGGCCGAAATGGAGTAGGACTCTTCAATCTGACCGTCAGCGGTCTGCATCATCGGCGACTTCATGCCGAAGTAGATGCCAACGCGGCCGTGTTTCAGCGGCGCGCCGTGTTCCCCGGTTTCAATCCCGTGGCCTGCCGGCTCGACGCCGATCAGTCCGACGTTGGTTTCGTCGATAAAGTCAGCAAACATGCCGATGGCGTTGGAACCGCCGCCGACGCAGGCAATAACCGCATCCGGCAGACGTCCTTCTTTATCCAGAATCTGCGCTTTGGTCTCTTCGCCAATCATCCGCTGGAACTCACGCACGATGGTCGGGAACGGGTGCGGACCCGCGGCGGTGCCGAGCATGTAGTGCGCGGTTTCGTAGCTGCCAGACCAGTCGCGCAGCGCTTCGTTACAAGCATCTTTCAGGGTGGCGGAACCGCTGTGTACCGGAATCACCTCAGCGCCCATTAAACGCATACGGAAGACGTTCGGCGACTGACGCTCAACGTCTTTTGCTCCCATATAGATGCGGCATTTCAGGCCGAGCAGGGCGCTGGCGAGCGCCGAGGCCACACCGTGCTGACCGGCGCCGGTTTCAGCGATAATTTCGGTTTTACCCATGCGCTTAGCCAGCAGCGCCTGACCCAGAACCTGGTTAGTTTTGTGCGCGCCGCCGTGCAGCAGGTCTTCACGCTTGAGGTACAGCGTGGTGCGGGTCCCTTCGGTCAGGTTACGGCATTTGGTCAGCGCCGTCGGGCGACCGGCGTAGTTTTTCAGCAGATCGCTAAATTCGGCCTGAAACGCAGGATCTTTCTGCGCGCTGACGAATGCTTCTTCCAGCTGGCGCAGGGCAGGCATCAGGATCTGCGGGACGTACATACCGCCGAATTCACCAAAATAGGGGTTCAGTAAAGTACTCATTATTGCATTGCTCCTTAATATGCGCGCAGCGTCTGGAAAACCGAGGCCAGCTTGCTGGCATCTTTAATCCCCGGCTGCGACTCAACGCCTGAATTAAAATCGAGTCCGGCACAACCGCTTTTGGCGGCGTCTACACAGTTATCGGCACCCAGACCGCCCGCCAGTATGACGTTACGCAGGTCCTGGCCTTGCAGCAGTGTCCAGTCGAAACGCTGACCGCTGCCGCCCTGGCCATTATCGAAAAGATACTTGTCGACGTGGTTGAGATCGCGCGGCGGCAGCGTGTCGCTGACGCTCAGGGCTTTCCAGATATCAACGTCATCCGCCAGCGCCGCGCGCAGGGCGTCGATGTAGGCCTGATCTTCGTTGCCATGCAGTTGAATGGCCGCCAGCTGCAGATGCTCTGCCCGTGCCGCGACTTCGGCGACGGGCGCATCGCGGAACACGCCAACGTAACGCAGCGGCGCCGCCTGGGTAATCTCTTTTGCCTGCGTCTCGTTCACCACGCGCGGTGAGGTAGGGACGAAAATCAGACCGCCATAAATCGCGCCGGATTCACAGGCAATCTGCGCATCCTGTGGGCGGGTCAGGCCGCAGACTTTGTTTTCCCCGAGCAGCACGCGCTTCACGGCGCCATCGAGGTCGGCATGTTCCATCAGCGCGGAGCCGATCAGGAAGCCGTTGGCAAAATGGCTGAGCTCGCGCACTTCGGCGTAGGTATGAATGCCGGATTCGCTGATCACCGTGACATCATGGCCCAGACGTGGCGCCAGCTGACGGGTGCGGTTCAGGTCGATCGACATATCGCGCAGGTCGCGGTTGTTAATCCCGACCACTTTGGCTTCCAGCGCAATCGCGCGCTCCAGCTCTTCTTCGTTGCTGACTTCGGTCAGCACGCCCATATTCAGGCTGTGGGCGACGGCGGCCAGCTGACGATACTGCTCGTCATCCAGCACCGACAGCATCAGCAGGCAAGCATCGGCCTGGTAATAACGCGCTAGGTATATCTGGTAAGGATCGATGGTGAAATCCTTGCACAGTATCGGCTGCGGCGCGATGGCGCTGACGATCGGCAGAAAGTCGAAGCTGCCCTGGAAATATTTCTCATCACACAGTACGGAGATGGCTGAGGCGTAGTTTTTATAGACGCCGGCGATAGCGGCCGGGTCAAAATTCTGGCGAATCAGTCCTTTGGACGGAGACGCTTTTTTGCATTCCAGAATAAACGCGGTGCGGGTTCCGGCAAGCGCATCGTAAAAGTGGCGCTGTGTCGGGACGACCTCATTCAGAAAACTGGCTAACGGTTGCTGTTGTTTGCGGGCTTCTACCCAAATCGCTTTGTCGGCAACGATTTTTGCTAAAACGGTCTGCATTATTTACCCTCTTGCCGCTAATGCGGTCACTCTGTCATAGGCCGCTCCGCTGCGCAGCACGTTGATCACCTGCTCAGCGTTGGCTTTCAGGTCTTCATGCCCGTGTAAACGCATTAGCATCGCGACGTTGGCGGCGACAGCGGCTTCATGAGCGGCTTCACCTTTACCTTGTAGCAAGCGCGTAAGAATGTCACGGTTTTCTTCCGGCGTGCCGCCAGCCAGCTGCTCCTGATGGTAAGGGGTCAGACCGAAGTCCGTTGCCGTCAACTGATAGCTTTTGATTTCACCGTTGTGCAGCTCGGCAACCACCGTCGGCGCATGCAGCGACACTTCATCCATTCCGCCGCTATGCACCACCGCCGCACGTTGATAACCCAGCACTCGCAGAGTTTCGGCAATTGGCAACACCAGTTCCGGGCTGTAGACGCCAATCAGCGCCAGCGGCGGATGCGCCGGGTTGATCAACGGCCCGAGCACGTTAAACAGCGTGCGGGTTTTCAGCTGCTGACGGACCGGCATCGCGTGGCGGAAACCGGTGTGATACTTCGGTGCGAACAGGAAGCAGACCCCCAGTTCATCCAGCGCGGCGCGGGATTTATCGGCATTCATGTCCAGGTTGATACCGAAGGCGGCCAGCAGGTCGGAAGACCCCGATTTGCTGGAGACGCTACGGTTACCGTGTTTCGCCACCTTCAGGCCACAGGCCGCGGCAACAAAGGCGCTGGCGGTGGAAATATTGATGCTGTTGCTGCCGTCGCCGCCAGTGCCGACGATATCGGCAAACAGGTAATCCGGGCGTGGGAACGGCGCGGCATTTTCCAGCAGCGCGGTGGCGGCACCGGCAATTTCCTGTGGCTGCTCGCCACGCACCTTCATGCTGACCAGCGCGGCAGCCAGCTGCTCGGGCTTGACCTCACCCCGCACAACCGCAGAGAACAGCTGATGACTCTCCTGCTGGCTCAGGGTTTCGGCCTGATACAGTTTTTCGAGAATCGGCTGGATGGTGTTGGTTTGCTCCAGTTTCTGCAGCGCCCACGCCAGCGTTTGTTCCAGCAGACGCGCGCCCTGGGTGGTGAGAATAGATTCCGGATGGAACTGGAAGCCGCAGACGCGATCCGCATCATGACGTACTGCCATGACCATGCCGTTAAAGTTGGCGTTGATGGTCAGCCCGGCCGGAATATTGCTGCCGACCAGTGAATGATAGCGGGCAACCGGCAGCGGATTAGTCAGTCCGGCAAACATCGCCTGACCATCATGTTCAATGCTGGAGGCTTTACCGTGCAGGATCTCGCCGGCCTGGCCGACATAACCGCCGTAGGCTTCGACAATCGCCTGATGACCGAGGCAGATGCCGATGATCGGCAGCTTGCCGCGCATCCGGGTCAGCAGCTCAGGCATGCAGCCCGCTTCGCTGGGGGTGCCAGGGCCTGGGGAAAGCATCAGTACCGGGTTGTCCATGGTGCCGATACGCTCAATCAAGGTCTGTGCCGGGACGGAGTTACGGTAAATCACCACGTTATGACCGTTAGCGCGTAGCTGGTCTGCCAGGTTATAGGTAAAAGAATCGATATTATCGAGCAGCAGAATGTCGGCCATCAGAAAGTCTCCTTAGCGTGGTGGGCCTGGGCGATTGCGCGCAGCACCGCGCGAGCTTTATTGCGGGTTTCATCCGCTTCGGACTGAGGCACGGAATCCAGAACGATACCGGCACCGGCCTGAACGGTGGCAATGCCATCCTGGACATAGGCAGAACGAATGACGATGCAGGTATCGAGGTCGCCGTGGGCGGTAAAGTAGCCGACGGCACCGCCGTAGCTGCCGCGACGCTTGCCTTCGGCAGCGGCGATAAGCTGCATGGCGCGCACTTTTGGCGCTCCGCTGAGGGTGCCCATATTCATACAGGCGCGGTAGGCGTGCAGGACGTCAAGGTCGCTGCGCAGCTCACCGACCACGCGGGAAACCAGGTGCATGACGAAAGAGTAGCGGTCAACTTTGGTGAGGTCGGCGACGTAGCGGCTGCCCGGCGTACAAATGCGTGCCAGATCGTTACGCGCCAGGTCGACCAGCATCAGGTGCTCGGACATCTCTTTATGGTCAGTACGCATTTCCAGTTCGATACGGCTGTCGAGATCGCGATCCAGCGACCCGTCGGCGCGGCGGCCGCGAGGGCGGGTTCCGGCAATCGGGTAGATCTCGATCTGGCGGCTCAGCGCGTCATATTTCAGCGAGCTTTCCGGCGAGGCGCCGAACAGCGAGAAGTCGTTATCCTGCATAAAGAACATGTACGGGCTAGGGTTGCTCTTCTTCAGCACATCGTAGGCTGCCAGTGCCGATGGGCAGGGCAGTGAGAAGCGGCGCGATGGCACCACCTGGAAAATCTCACCGGCCCGGATGGCGCGCTGCATTTTGCGCACTACGGCGCCGTACTCTTCGTCGGTCTGATCGCAGTCGCAGGTCATCGCTTCGACTTTAGTGACCGGCAGCGGCGCCGGCGGTTCGTTGAGCTGCTGGCGCAGTTGAGCAATGCGCTGGGTCAGGCGCTGTTTTTCGCTCTCCAGCGGGGTGAACAGGCTCGACTGAATGCGGGTGTTTTTGGTCTGGTGATCGATAACCAGCAGGGTTTCCGCCAGGTAGAAGCAGTAATCCGGGCAGGCGGTATCGCTCTCCAGCGGCGGCAGGTTTTCAAACCCGGCGACCAGGTCATAGGCAAACAGGCCGCCGAAGAACATCGCTTCACGCTCATCTTGCGGGACGGTTACCAGCTCCTGCAACAGGCGGAAGGCGTCGAAGACCGATAAAGAGCACAGGCGCGCGTCTTCATCCAGCAGGGCGCTGATCGGTGGAAACGTCAGGATTCTGCTGTTTGGCTGGCGCTGATTGTCGATGCCTGCCGGCAGCACGTTATCCAGTAACTCCAGCAGGGCCGCGCCGTTGGCGGAGAGCGCCTGAATAGTGACGGTGTCACTTAATGCGGTAATGCGCAGCGCGCTGTCAACCAGCAGCAGGCTCTTTAAATCATCTTTACTGTCAATGTCTGCAGATTCCAGCAGCAGCGTGGCGGGACGCGCGCCGCACAGCTGGTGGAACAACGCCGTCGGGTTTTCGCGGTAGATGGCGTCGCTGGTGAGAAGCTCGAGTGCCGGTTTTGTTGTTTGCATTATTATTCTCGCCTTTCGGTATAATATTTTGTCCAATAAAAAGCCCGCTCATTGGCGGGCCGGGTATCTGTATGCTGAGTGCAAAACGCGATTACGCCGCCCGATATCAGGAGGTGCGCCACCAGCCGTGCAGAGTGATAGATTGCGTTTTCATCGTGATACCCCTTCATGTGAACTTGCGTACTAGTTAACTAGTCCAGAGGAATAAAGTCAACCCTTGTTTGCAGATTTTCTCCGCGAGTCGGTATGATAATGCGCTAATTTAAGTCTATGTCCAGCAGGAGTCTCTTTGAGCGACAGTCAATACGCAGTGATTTACGATCTGCACAGCCATACCACCGCCTCTGACGGGCGGTTGACTCCAGAAGAACTGGTTCATCGCGCGCACCAGATGCGGGTCGGGACGCTGGCAATCACCGACCATGATACCGTGGCGGCGATCCCCGCGGCCCAGGCCGAAATTACCCGTTCCGGCCTGCCGCTGACGCTGGTGACCGGCGTTGAGATTTCCACTCTGTGGGAAAACCATGAAATTCACATCGTGGGTCTCAATATTGATATTGCCCATCCGGCGATGATCAACCTGTTAGAGGAACAGAAAGCCCGCCGCATGTTGCGGGCGCAGTTAATTGCCGAACGGCTGGACAAAGCGCGGATCCCCGGCGCCTGGGAAGGGGCGCTGGCGCTCGCCGACGGCGGGGCGGTTACCCGCGGACACTTCGCGCGCTTCCTGGTCGAAGCCGGTCACGCCAGCAATATGGCCGACGTTTTCAAAAAATATCTCGCGCGTGGGAAAACCGGTTACGTTCCCCCGCAGTGGTGTACAATAAAACAAGCGATTGATGTCATTCATCATTCTGGCGGCAAAGCGGTTATCGCCCATCCCGGGCGTTACGACCTCTCCGCCAAGTGGCTGAAACGGCTGTTGGCCCACTTCAGTGAGCAGGGTGGCGATGCGATGGAGCTGGCGCAATGTCAGCAGGCGCCCCATGAACGTACGCAGCTTGCCGCGTACGCTGCACAGTTTGGTCTGCTCGGTTCGCAAGGTTCTGATTTTCATCAGCCTTGCCCGTGGATTGAGCTGGGCCGCAAGCTCTGGCTACCCGCAGGCGTAGAAGGGATCTGGCACAGCTGGGAAACGGCCGCAGAATAAAATTGAGAGGGAAATATGAGCCAGTTTTTTTATATTCATCCGGATAACCCGCAGGCTCGGTTGATTAACCAGGCGGTGGAAATTGTGCGTAAGGGTGGGGTGATTGTCTATCCCACAGATTCCGGTTACGCGCTGGGGTGTAAGATCGAAGATAAAGGCGCCATGGAGCGTATTTGCCGCATTCGTCAGCTGCCAGATGGTCACAACTTCACCCTGATGTGTCGCGATCTGTCCGAGCTGTCGACTTACGCGTTTGTCGATAACGTGGCCTTCCGACTGATTAAAAACAATACGCCGGGCAACTACACGTTTATCCTCAAAGGGACCAAAGAGGTGCCGCGCCGTCTGTTGCAGGAAAAACGCAAGACCATCGGGATGCGTGTCCCGTCGAACCCGATAGCCCAGATGCTGTTGGAGACGTTGGGTGAGCCGATGCTGTCGACCTCGCTGATGCTCCCCGGCAGCGAATTCACCGAGTCCGACCCGGAAGAGATCAAAGACCGTCTGGAAAAGCTGGTGGATTTGATTATTCACGGGGGTTATCTGGGGCAACAGCCGACAACCGTTATCGATCTGACCGAAGATTCGCCGGTGGTGCTGCGTGAAGGCGTTGGCGATGTAAAACCGTTCCAGTAAATATCCACACCGGGCGGTATATTGCTGACCGCCCGGCATGCTGTTCCCTCCATAGTTTATTTTAAGATAACATTCGCATTGCGGCTGTTTTTTAACCTCGCTACTATTATTGCGCTTACGATGTCTGCTGCAGACAGCGTTTTAATAGAATCTGAATATTATGCATAAGCTGACAATTTATCCTTCTGCTGGTTTTAAGAAGGATAAACCCCTGTTGAACACCGTTATTCTTTTTAGTCTGACGGTGGCGCTGTATGCCGTTGGGCAATTTATTGGTCATCACGGTACTGCGCTATTCTGGCCAATGAACGCAGTAGTGGCAGGATTATTTATTCGTCACCAGTCTCTGCGCCAGCCTTACTATTTTGTGATTTTTATCCTGGCGGTTTTGTTTTCTGGCCTGGTGCTCGATAACTACGACCTGACCGGCATACTGATGAACATGTCTGATATTGCTTTCGTGGCAATATTAAGCGGGTTGATATTAAGAGAACGCCAGCCCGCCGAACCTCATTTAAAAATAACCATATTTCGACTGTACAGTTACTGTTTGTTGACCGGGTTACTGTGCGCTATTCCGGGCAGTTATTTTTATGCCCAGATGCATCAGAGCGACTTCTGGCAAATCTACCCGGCCTGGCTGAGTGAAGAGTTTACCACCAGCGTGCTGGTATTACCGGTCATCTTAATTCGCAGAGCAGAGCGCACACCGCGACGCATAACGCTGAGTCGACCATTACCGTTGGTCCTGCTGGTGCTGTCGCTGACGGTTTCCATCACCACCGGTACCCTGGAAAGTATGGGGACGCTGTCGATGATCCTGCCGGCGTTGATCTGGTGTGCGATTGTCTACTCGCTGCCGACGACGTGCTTACTGACCTTGCTGGCCGGCGTTGTTGAAGTGCTGATGGTGGACCAAAAGGTTTCCGGAGTTCATCTGATGGGGCAGATCCCGCCGATCATTTCGGCGCGATTAGGTATCGCAGCCGTTGCGCTCAGCCCGCTGATTGTAGCGGTCAGCGTTGAGGCGGTTAATACCCTCGTTAAGCAGCTCTCACATCAGGTCAGGTATGACTATTTGACCCGGGTCTATTCGCGTTTTGGCCTCTATGAACGGCTAAAAGAGTTGGATGATACCGGCAATGCCACCCCGCTTAACGTGTTGATTCTTGATATCGACCATTTCAAGAACATTAACGATACCTGGGGACATGACTGCGGCGATCGCGTGCTTACCGCCTTTGCGGGCCGGGTGAAGAGCGTCGTCGGTAAGCTTGGCATCGTCGCCCGTCTGGGTGGCGAAGAGTTTGCGGTTATTATGGCCGGCAAACCCGGTGACGCGGGTTTACAACTGGCGGAAGAGATCCGTCAGGCCGTTGAGGAAATGGAAGTTGAATGGGGCAGTAAAAAGCTGTCACTGACTGTCAGTATTGGACTGAGCTACGGAACAGCGATGCGGCAGAATATTGTCGATATCTTTGACAAGCTGCTATCAGAAGCAGATGGCTATTTATACCAATCGAAAAAAACGGGGCGCAATCGTACCAGCGCACCGTCCGTATTGGCAATTCGCTAGCCGATAGCTTCATTCTGATTGCCCTTGATGCGTCATTGTGGGGTGATATTTATTAAACGAATTCACCCACATGGGTATAACGTGTCCTATGACCAAATCTTCTTATAAAATGTATCCGTTCACTTTATTAAAAAGTGTGCTTCTGGTTTCTCTGATTTTATTGATTATCATTATTGTTTGCCTGACTGGGTTATTTAATTATCAGTCTCATCAGGTGGAAGAGGTGGTCAGTAAGCAATTGCTGCTCAGTAATAGCCAACTGGTGCAACATAAGCTGGAAGATTTCTTCGAGCGCCCGCTGCAGGTCAGTAATCTGTTGCAGCAATATATTCAGGGCAGTGACGACAATATCCCGGAACAGCAACTGGTGCCGGAGTTAGTCTATTTAACTGCTCATGCGCTGAATTCCACTCCGGCATTTAAAAGCCTTTCCTGGGCTGAAACCAGCGGTCGTTACTATTCCGTGGTGCGAAACGATCACAGCAACCAAATCTATTTACAACGCACGCTGGCTAGCGAGCCGCAGCGCCTGGTGAGCTATAGCGGCATCACCAAAGATTCGACGATTGTCAAAGTTAACGAGCATTTCAACGTTACCGGGCAGCCGTGGTTTGTGAAGGCGCGACAAAAGAAGCAACCTTTCTGGAGTATCGAACGCCTCACCGGGAGCCCGACCATCATCTATCATCTGCCGGTATTCAATAAGCAGGGGATGTTCCGCGGGCTGATCTCCAGCGGGACGATGCCGGCCGATATGAAGGGATATTTGCAAAGTATTCTTCCGGGCACCCGCTCAGCGCTGTTGATAAGCGATGAAAGCAACCATATCGTCGCTTCCTCGGGCATCACCGCGGCGCTGCAACAAAACCAGCCGGTGATTCGCCAGATCCTCAAGACCAGCCGTCCACAGGACGTCACGTCCTTTAACATCGATGGCCGCGAGTACCTGGCGACCGTCTTTGATGTCCAGGATCGCGATCGGGCATTGAAGTGGAAGGCACTGATGATCGCGCCTTATAAGCAGGCAAATACCGCGATGAACCAGCAGCGGTTGATGATGACCCTCAGCAATATGCTGTTCATTTTTGCGCTGATGGTCGTTCTGGCGCTCATTATTTCTCACTTTACCGGCACCCTGAAAGAAGTGGCGGATAAAGTGCGGCCTGGCCTGATGCCGTGGACTAAACAGCCTAAACGGCTGTTCCCGGAAATTGCCAACCTCGATGAGGCGCTGAATAACGTCTCGCAGACCCTGCCTGGGGCCTTCGAAAATAAGCGTAAGAAGTTAGAAGAGGATCCGGAAACCGGCTTTTTAAACCGCAACGGCCTGCTGCTGACCGAGTCGCTGTATGACAACCGCAACCTGTTAGCGATGGTGCATGTCAGCAACTACAACTCGGTGAAGAACGTGCTAGGCAATGAGCTGGCACGCCAGTTTATCCGCCAGTTTGCCCTGCGTATCCGCGAGATCCTGCCGGAAGGGGCGCTGTGCTGCCGCGATCGTGAAGATCTGTTTATCATCGCGTTTGCCGGAACCTATGAAAGCAAAGATGTGGCCTATTACAGCTCATTGCTCTCCTCGATATTCCGCCTGGCGACGCCGGAGTCATCCGGTGATGCGCATATTTTCACCGGCCACGTCGGGATGGTTCAGGACACGCTGTCGCAGGAGAACATCAGCGAATGCCTGATGAACGTCAGTATTGCCTTACAGCATGCGCAACTTCAACGCAGCGGAGCCAGCGAGTTGTTTACCTCGCAAATGCGCGAAGAAGAGGTCAATAACCTGCGTCTGCACCAGGCCCTGTGCGATGACCTGCAGACCGAAGGTTTCCACCTGGTGTTGCAGCCCATCGTCTCCTTTGAAGAAGGCAGCCACTGCAAAGAGGGTGAATGCCTGATCCGCTGGCAGTCCAACGTGCTGGGCTTTGTGCCGCCGGACAAATTTATTGGTCTGGCCGAGCATACCGGCATGATTGTGCCGCTCGGTAAGTGGATTGTCGAAACCGCCTGTCGCGAACTGGCAGCCTTTATCGCCAACGGTGCGCCGCAGGACTTTAAACTGCATGTGAATATTTCCGCGGTGCAGCTACAACAACCTGATTTCTCGACTCATTTACTGGCTGCCATCCAGCGCTATGAGCTGATGAACAGCAATATTTGCATCGAAATTACGGAAAGCGTCCTGCTGCACGATACCCACCGGGTGGTGAAGATCCTCGCCTATTTGCGCCGTCTGGGCGTATCGGTGGCGATTGATGATTTTGGCTCTGGTTATTCCAGCCTCTCTTACCTGCATTCATTACCGTTTGACTGCCTGAAAATCGATCGCGGGTTTGTGAAAAACGTGCTGGATGACAAGAAGAGTGAGGCGGTGATCGCCTCCGTACTGATGCTGGCACAAAGCTTTGAAGTTCCGCTGGTTGCCGAAGGGGTCGAAACCGCAGAAATGGCGGCCAAGCTCAAGGAGATGGGATGTGACCTCGCTCAGGGTTACTACTACTCCCGACCGAAGGCCTTCGATCAATTCGCACCGGAAAACGGCATTTTGTTTGTCGAGCCGGAATAACGGCGGCACCTTCGGGAGACTCTATGCAAATTCTCAAGAAACAGTTTTCGATCAAGAGCTATCCGCTGTCGCTGGCGCACATGATTCCGTTAACGCTGCTTACTACCGTCATCGCGGTTTTGCTGATCGTTTATACTTTTCTCTACTTCCAGGGCTCGGCTTTTATTGATGAAGTCAGCCAGAGCATTCTCAGCGCCAGGCGAATCGCCATCGAAGAGGCCATCCACGACTATATCGATGTTCCGATCCAGTCGAATGCCATTATTGTTCATGCCATTGGCCGTGAAGAGGGCGATACCATCGAGGTTCGTCATCTGGTCAGCGATATCGCCAATACCCTCAACAATGTGTTTATCAATAAGCAGTATCTGAGCACCATTGAGTTTGGTAGCGTAAATGGCGACCTGGTTCAGGTGGCACATGATAAAGCGCATTCGGATAATGACTATCTCTCGCTCAAGGATGCGCAAACTCAGCATCAACTGACGGTCTACAACCATCTCAGCGTGAACGCCAGCGTCGATAAAACGATCGACAATGTGGATGTTTTACAGAGCGCGTGGTTTAAGCCTGTCGCACACAGCCAGAATGCTGGCTGGACAACCCCTTTTCAGAACGATGAGCATCGTCAGGAAATCGCGGTCGCGTACAGTTCCCCGGCGTTTAACCGTCAGGGGAAATTTGTCGGCGTGGTGGCCAGCGAAATGCATCTCGAAGAACTGAATCAGCAACTGGAAAAACTCAAACCCTTTCCGAGCAGCGTGCTGTTGATCGTCAACGAGCAGCAGCAATTGATCGCCTCATCCCTGCCGACGCTGGCGCACGGTATGTTGAAAAAAGAGGGGCAGAGCGCGCTCACGCTGCAAAAGCTGGATTCCCTCGACAACCCGGTTATCGTCGCGGCGAACGAGGCGATAAAACAGGCGCAGCAGCCAGGCCTGCAAGCGATGACGGTGCAGGGCAAAGATTATTACGTCGACGCCTTCCCGGTACGAGACCGCGAGTCATTACTGCAATGGCAGGGGGTGATTATCAGCCCGGCGAAGACCATTACCCACACGGTAGTGAAGTATTCGATGATGACGATGGCGGTGCTGTTTCTGGTGCTGATTACTGGCCTTCTGGTGGTGTTCTGGGTGTTGAAACGGGTGGCGAAACCGCTGCAGGATATCGTGCGTAAGTCCGACCAACTGGCGACACACCGCTGGACCCCGCCGGATAATAAGCGGCATTTCCCGGAGATTGTCTCCCTCGAAACCACCTTTATGGCGCTGTCGTACAAGCTGGCGGAAAGTTTTGAAAGCCAGCGGCGGAAAATTGAAGAGGATGAAAGCACGGGGCTTTTTACCCGGGCGGGGCTGCTGCAACAAGATGCGCTCTACAGTCGCCGCAACCTGCTGGGGCTGGTGAGTATCAGCAACATGAACACCATTATTAACTCGCTAGGGGCGGAGTACGGCAACACCTTTATTAATGAGTTTATCCGCCGTCTGCAGACATTGCTGCCGACGGACACGCTGCTCGCCCGCGATAAAGACGATAAGATCATTATTGTTTTCCCAGGGATGAATCAGCAAAAGGATTATCAACGCTACCGCGACATTTTATCGTCACTGTTTATCAGCGAAGAACTGGAGCACTATCCCTCAGATAAAAAGTATGTCTATACCGGTAATGTCGGGATGGTGTTCAGCGAGATCACCGCGCAGAACGTGACCCAGGTGCTGCAGGAAGCCTGGATTACGTTGAAGCAGGCGCAAAAGCAGGGCAATGGTGTGGTTACGCTGTTCTCCAGCGAAATGCGCGATCACGAACTGTTTAATATCCGCCTGCATGAGCACCTGAGCGATGCGATTCATCGGCAGGAGTTTCATCTGGTCCTGCAGCCTATTATCGATCAGGGCGATGAGGAACATTGCCGTGAAGGGGAGTGTCTGATCCGCTGGCATTCTGAGGTGCTGGGTGACGTTCCTCCTGACCGCTTTATTCCGCTGGCCGAAGAAACCGGGCTTATCATCCCGCTGGGGAAATGGATCATTGAAGAGGCGTGCCGTGAGCTGGCCGCGATGATTGCCCGCGGCGCGCCGAAAGATTTCGTTATCTATATTAATGTCTCGGCGATCCAGATCCTGCAGCAGGATTTTGCCTGGCACTTAATGGATTCCATCCGCCGCAATGGGCTGTCAAATGCCAACGTCTGCATCGAGATCACCGAACGCGTGCTGGCCAATAATGTTGAGCGGATTGGTAAGATGTTGAGCTACCTGCGTCGCCACGGTATATCGGTCTCGCTCGATGACTTTGGCGCCAATTTCTCCAGCCTGTCCTATTTGCATACGCTACCGTTCGACAGTATTAAAATCGACCAGCAGTTTATCAGCGATTATCTGGATGATGAGAAAGCGACATCGGTGATTAACTCGCTGATCGTGCTGGCTCGCGGGTTTAAAGTGCCGCTGATTGCTGAAGGGATAGAAGATGAGGGCGTGAAGCAGCAGCTGCAGAAGCTGGGGTGCCAGAAGGCGCAAGGGTACTACTTCCATCACCCGGCGGCCTTTTCCAGCTTCCGCTGCGAAACCGGGGCCTTCTATTACCAGAATGAGAGCCCCGCTGACGATGAAAAAGAGGGTGAACCTGCGTGAAATTGTGCGCAACAGGGAGGATAAAGGCGGCAATCTGACGCATAATCGATGGAGCCTGTAGACCGGCGTAGCAGGCGAATGCAACGCAAAGCAGCATTCATTTTTTAGTTAGTGTAGAATAGCCGCCCACGTAGACGGGCGGGCCCGGCTTTGGCTGAAGATAACGCCCCCCTTTGATGTAGAAAGCATCTACAAAACAACTGGTTATATAGCTATCCGGTTGTTTTATAAAGTATACCAGACGCCTGGGAAGGCGACACCTTAAGGAAGCTCAATGAGCGAGAAACTACAGAAAGTGCTGGCCCGCGCCGGCCACGGCTCCCGCCGTGAGATTGAATCTAAAATCGAAGCTGGCCGCGTCAGCGTCGATGGCAAAATCGCCACCCTCGGCGATCGCGTTGAAGTTGTACAGGGTATGAAAATTCGTATTGATGGTCATGTGATCTCGGTGAAAGAGTCTGCTGAGCAGATTTGCCGCGTCCTGGCGTACTACAAACCGGAAGGTGAACTCTGTACCCGTAACGATCCGGAAGGCCGTCCGACGGTGTTTGACCGTTTACCAAAACTGCGTGGCGCACGCTGGATTGCGGTGGGGCGTCTGGACGTCAACACCTGCGGTCTGCTGCTGTTTACCACCGATGGTGAACTGGCAAACCGACTGATGCACCCAAGCCGTGAAGTCGAACGTGAATACGCCGTGCGCGTGTTTGGTCAGGTTGACGAAGACAAACTGCGTCAGCTGTCTCGCGGCGTGCAGCTGGAAGATGGCCCGGCGGCCTTTAAAACTATCAAGTTTGCCGGCGGTGAAGGGATCAACCAGTGGTATAACGTCACGCTGACCGAAGGGCGTAACCGTGAAGTCCGTCGCCTGTGGGAGGCCGTCGGTGTTCAGGTCAGCCGTCTGATCCGCGTTCGCTACGGCGATATCCCGCTGCCAAAAGGCCTGCCTCGCGGCGGCTATACCGAGCTGGATCTGGCGCAGACCAACTACCTGCGTGAGCTGGTGGAGCTGCCGGCAGAAACCACCACTAAAGTAGCGGTAGAGAAAGATCGTCGTCGTGTGAAGGCGAATCAGATTCGTCGCGCTGTCAAACGCCATAGCCAGGTGGGCAACAGCAGCAATCGCCGCTCTGGTGGCAGCCGTAACAACGGCTAATCTCCTGATGTCCGGTGGGTTCCCGCCGGACACCTTTTTGCAGTAAATCTTCCTGTAGTGCCTCTACCGCTGTCGTCATTGACGCTGGCGTACCATCATGCGTGGTGGGTACGGCGAGCGCTTAGTAATCAATTCCCATCTGCGCTTTGAGCCCGGCATCGAAGGCGTGCTTCACCGGCCGCAGCTCGCTGACGGTATCGGCCAGGTCGATTAACTCGCGATGACAGCCGCGCCCGGTGATAATCACCGTTTGTTGGGCAGGGCGGTTGCGCAGTGCCGACAGCACCTCTTCAAGCGGCAGGTAGTCGTAGGCCACCATGTAGGTCAGCTCGTCAAGCAGAACCATATCCAGCGTCTCGTCAGCCAGCATCCGCCGCGCGTGTTGCCAGACGGCGAGGCAGGCAGCGGTGTCGCTTTCCCGATCCTGGGTATTCCAGGTAAACCCGGTGGCCATCACCTGAAATTCAACCCCGTGTGGCTCCAGCAGGTTGCGCTCGCCATTGGGCCAGGTACCTTTAATAAACTGGATGACGCCGGCTTTTTTACCATGCCCGATGGCACGGGTGACGGTGCCAAAACCGGCGGTGGTTTTTCCTTTCCCGTTACCGGTGAACACGATAACAATGCCGCGTTCTTCCTGCGCTGCCGCCACTCGGGCGTCGACTTTATCTTTTACCCGCTGCTGGCGTTCACGGTAACGTTCATCACTCATTGTGCAATTCCTGGTTTGCGCCCGGGCTGGGCATCGAAGGTCATTCCCGTCTTACGACGGCTGTCATCGCCCATCAACCATAAATAGACCGGCATGATATCGGCGGGAGTTTTCAGCTTTTGCGGATCTTCCGTCGGGAAGGCATTGGCGCGCATTTTGGTGCGCGTGCCACCCGGATTAATGCAGTTCACCCGCAGGTGACGGCTCTGATACTCTTCGGCCAGCACCTGCATCATCCCTTCAGTCGCAAACTTGGAGGCAGCGTATGCGCCCCAGTTGGCGCGTCCCTGACGGCCAACGCTGGAGGAGGTGAAGACCAATGAGCCCGACTCGGACTTCAGTAATAAAGGAAGCAGGGCCTGGGTCAGCATAAAGGTGCCGTTGACGTTAACCTGCATTACCTGCTGCCAGACGTCCGGTTTTTGCTGGTCCATCGGACACACGTCGCCCAGCAGGCCGGCGTTATGCAGCACGCCATCGAGGCGCGGGTAGTGGATGCTTATCTGTTGCGCCAGCTGCTGACACGCCTGAGGGGTACAGGTGAGCAGATCCAGCGTAAACCACGGCGCGGGGATCCCGCCGGCCTGTTGAATTTCATGCGAGACGCTTTTCAGCTTCTCTTCGTTACGCCCGACCAGGATAACGCTGGCGTTGTAGCGCGCGTAGGTCAGCGCGGCTTCACGACCGATCCCATCGCTGGCGCCGGTAACCAGAATGATGCGATCTTTTAATAAATGACTCTGCGGCTGATAGTGCACGGCGACTCCTTGAGCAATCTGCAGACGATCGCACGGTGTATTCGGTATCTCACTTTTGCGTTTTATGCCTGAAACAGGCGGCTATTGCAATCGGCGAAGGGGGAAACACGTATCGAAATGAATATCTTGCAACGTTTTCAGCGTCGCTAAAAAAAAGAGGAACGAGCCTCGTACCGCACACAAAGCGCAGAGACTTCCTGAAGGCGGCTGATGTACACTGTGCTTCAACGTCAGTGGTTTACACAAGGTGAAAACGTGGAATTACTTGCTCAATATGGCCTGTTTTTGGCCAAAATCGTGACAGTGGTTGTCGCGATTGCGGTTATTGCCGCAATTATCGTTAACCAGGCTCTGCGCAAGAAACAGCGCGGTGAGCTGCGGGTGACTAATCTTAGCGAGCAATACAAGGATATGCGGGAAGAGCTGGCGGTAGCGCTGCTCGATGGCCCGCAGCAAAAGCTCTGGCATAAAGCGCAAAAGAAAAAGCTCAAGCAGGAGGCGAAAGCCGCCAAAGCGCGAGCCAAACTGGGATCGGCGGAGCCGGACAGCAAACCGCGTGCCTGGGTGCTGGATTTTAAAGGCAGTATGGATGCGCACGAAGTCGGTAGCCTGCGCGAAGAGATAACCGCAGTGCTGGCGGCGGTAAAACCCCGCGACCAGGTTATTCTGCGTCTGGAAAGCCCCGGTGGCGTGGTCCACGGTTATGGCCTGGCAGCCTCGCAACTGCAGCGTCTGCGTGACAAAAAAATTCCACTCACCGTCGCGGTCGATAAAGTCGCGGCCAGCGGTGGCTATATGATGGCCTGCGTGGCGAACAACATTGTTGCCGCTCCCTTTGCCATCCTCGGCTCTATCGGTGTGGTGGCGCAGATCCCAAACCTTCACCGTTTCCTGAAGAGCAAAGAGATCGATATTGAGCTGCATACCGCCGGGCAGTACAAACGGACCTTAACACTGCTGGGTGAGAACACCGATGAAGGCCGCCGCAAGTTCCGCGAAGACCTGAACGAGACCCATCAGTTGTTCAAAGATTTTGTCCATGAAATGCGCCCCTCGCTGGATATCGAGCAAGTGGCAACCGGTGAACACTGGTATGGCGTGCAGGCGCTGGAGAAGGGGCTGGTGGACGCGGTGAAAACCAGTGACGAGCTGCTTCTGGGCCTGATTGACACTCATGACGTGATTGCCGTGCGTTACCAGCAGCGTAAAAAAATGCTCGACCGCTTTACCGGGAGCGCCGCGGAAAGTGCCGACCGGTTACTGCTCCGCTGGTGGCAGCGGGGACAAAAACCGCTGATGTAACTGGCTTATCAAACAACAACGCGAGGCAAATGCCTCGCGTTGACATTATGGGCTTTGGATATATTACAAAGTCTAATCTGCCAGGTGGTATTTGTCTGACAGCGTATGCGCCAGATATTTGAACATATTAAATACCGCAGTGCTCCTGGGCGTTGGCAGGCCTTGCTCATCAAGATAAAACTCGCCGCTGAAAACCAGTACGCCATTACGTTGAACAACGTCGGTCGCTTCGATTCCGGCGAGCGTGTCTTCATGTTCACGAATGAGTTTATTCGCTACTTCAAGTAGTGTCTGGCGATCGATAGGTTGGGTTGTATCTTGCATAACGGACTCCTGTGTTTCTTCCTGCGATAGTTTACGCCGCGTGGCGAGCAGGGGCAAATTTTCCATTTAGAATACATGGATAATGGCAAGGGTCTAAGAAACATGACTTTACTGGCAGGATTTGCATTTGCATGCTAATAAAGTTGCGTAACGAATTTTATCAGGTACAGTGTGACGCTTTCGGCGATCTGGCAACAGATTTGCTTGACATTCGGCCAAAAATTCTTCGTGCTATGTCACCTGACGGGCAAACGTCAGTAAACTCAGCTATCTGGTTTTATGGATGTGAAACCAGACGTGCAAAGGGTTGATATCCATCGACGGCGTCGCAACATTTGACGTACGCCACCCATGGATGGTGAATCAACATGTGCGATCTATTCCTGGATGAATCAAATTAGGTAAAGGTGAATATGGGTAAAGCTCTCGTTATCGTTGAGTCCCCGGCAAAAGCCAAAACGATCAATAAGTATCTGGGTAATGACTACGTGGTGAAATCCAGCGTCGGTCATATCCGCGATTTGCCGACCAGTGGCTCAGCCTCCAAAAAGAGCGCCGACTCTACCTCCACCAAAGGGGCTAAAAAGCCTAAAAAGGATGAACGTAGCGCTCTGGTCAATCGTATGGGCGTCGACCCATGGCATGACTGGGATGCACAGTACGAAGTACTTCCGGGTAAAGAAAAGGTAGTTTCAGAACTCAAACAGTTGGCTGAAAAAGCCGACCATATCTATCTCGCAACTGACCTTGACCGCGAAGGGGAAGCCATTGCATGGCACCTGCGGGAAGTTATCGGTGGAGATGAAAAACGCTATAGCCGCGTGGTGTTCAATGAAATCACTAAAAACGCGATCCGTCAGGCATTTGATAAGCCAGGCGAGCTGAATATCGATCGTGTTAATGCCCAGCAGGCGCGTCGCTTTATGGACCGCGTCGTGGGCTATATGGTTTCTCCGCTGCTGTGGAAAAAAATTGCGCGTGGCCTGTCTGCCGGCCGCGTCCAGTCCGTTGCTGTGCGTCTGGTGGTTGAACGCGAACGCGAAATTAAAGCCTTCGTCCCGGAAGAGTTCTGGGAAATCGACGCCAGTACCACCACCCCGGGGGGCGATGCCTTACCGCTGGAAGTCACGCACAAGCACGACAAGCCATTCCGTCCGGTTAACCGTGACGAGACCATGGCCGCGGTGGCGTTACTGGAAAAAGCCAGCTACAGCGTCCTCGAGCGTGAAGATAAACCGACCAGCAGCAAGCCGGGTGCGCCGTTTATCACCTCGACGTTGCAGCAGGCCGCCAGTACGCGTCTGGGCTTTGGGGTAAAGAAAACCATGATGATGGCGCAGCGTCTCTATGAGGCGGGCTACATCACCTATATGCGTACCGACTCCACCAATCTGAGCCAGGACGCGCTCAGCATGGTTCGCGGGTATATCGACGATAACTTTGGTAAAAAGTATCTGCCGGAAAACGCCAACCAGTACACCAGCAAAGAAAACTCGCAGGAAGCGCACGAAGCGATTCGTCCTTCTGATGTGAGCGTGATGGCTGAAGACCTGAAAGGGATGGAAGCGGACGCGCTGAAACTGTATCAGCTGATCTGGCGCCAGTTTGTCGCCTGTCAGATGACACCGGCGCAGTACGACTCCACCACGCTGACCGTGAAGGCCGGTGACTTCAAACTGAAAGCGCGTGGTCGTACCCTGCGCTTTGACGGTTGGACCAAAGTGATGCCGGCGCTGCGTAAAGGCGATGAAGATCGCACCTTACCGGTGGTCAATCAGGGCGAGAGCCTGACCCTGGTTGAACTGATGCCAGCGCAGCACTTCACCAAACCGCCGGCGCGCTTTAGTGAAGCGTCGTTGGTAAAAGAGCTGGAGAAACGCGGTATCGGCCGTCCGTCTACCTATGCGTCGATCATCTCGACCATTCAGGATCGCGGTTACGTGCGGGTAGAAAACCGTCGCTTCTATGCAGAAAAAATGGGTGAGATTGTCACCGATCGCCTCGAAGAGAACTTCCGCGATCTGATGAACTACGATTTCACCGCGCAGATGGAAGACCGTCTTGACCAGGTGGCTAACCACCAGGCCGAGTGGCGTAAGGTGCTGGACCACTTCTTTGGCGACTTCACCACCCAGCTGGAAACGGCTGAGAAGGATCCGGAAGAGGGCGGCATGCAGCCGAACCCGATGGTGCTGACCAGCATCGACTGTCCGACCTGTGGCCGCAAGATGGGTATTCGTACCGCCAGCACCGGTGTGTTCCTCGGCTGCTCTGGCTACGCGTTGCCGCCGAAAGAACGCTGCAAAACCACCATTAACCTGGTGCCGGAAAATGAAGTGCTCAACGTGCTGGAAGGCGATGACGCCGAAACCAACGCGCTGCGTGCCAAACGTCGTTGCCAGAAATGCGGCACGGCGATGGACAGCTACCTGATCGATCCGAAGCGCAAGCTGCACGTCTGTGGTAACAACCCGACCTGCGACGGCTACGAGATTGAAGAGGGCGAATTCCGCATCAAGGGCTATGACGGCCCGGTCGTGGAGTGCGAGAAATGTGGTTCTGAAATGCACCTGAAAATGGGGCGTTTCGGCAAATACATGGCCTGCACCAACGACGAATGTAAGAATACGCGTAAAATTCTGCGTAATGGCGAAGTGGCTCCGCCGAAGGAAGATCCGGTTCCATTACCGGAACTGCCTTGTGAAAAATCGGATGCCTATTTTGTGCTGCGTGATGGTGCGGCAGGGGTCTTCCTTGCGGCTAACACCTTCCCGAAATCACGTGAAACACGTGCGCCATTAGTTGAAGAACTGTACCGCTTCCGCGATCGTCTGGCCGAGAAACTGCGTTATCTCGCCGATGCACCGCAGCAGGATCCTGAAGGCAACAAAACGCTGGTGCGTTTTAGCCGTAAGACCAAGCAGCAGTACGTGGCCTCAGAGAAAGATGGCAAAGCGACCGGCTGGTCAGCCTTCTATATTGATGGCAAATGGACTGAAGCGAAAAAGTAAGCGCATGACTCTCCTTGAAAGGGCCGCATAGCGGCCCTTTTTCTTGCTGATTTTTCAGCTAAAATGGTTTTTATTCCCCGCCTGAACGCTGCCTTATAACCGGCTTATTATTTTTTGTTAGTGTCTATACACTGAAGGTATAAATGATATAGTGGTTATAGTTAATCTCTTTTTTATTATTAAATCGTCTTATACATCATCGTTTCAGCGTGCCTGATGGCGATATCACTGCAACCCGCAGGGATCGTCCTGGCGTGCAACAGACCTCAATCGATTGAAACGTTCATGTATCAAGCTGGCTCATTTTACGCGTTAACGGATATCAGCCATGAAATTACAGCAGCTCCGCTACATCGTTGAGGTGGTTAACCATAATCTGAACGTCTCTTCTACTGCCGAAGGCCTGTATACCTCGCAGCCCGGCATCAGTAAGCAGGTTCGGATGCTGGAAGATGAACTTGGCATTCAGATTTTTGCCCGTAGCGGCAAACACTTAACTCAGGTCACTCCTGCCGGCCAGGAGATCATCCGTATTGCACGCGAAGTGCTGTCCAAGGTTGATGCGATTAAATCGGTGGCCGGCGAACATACCTGGCCCGACAAAGGCTCATTGTACGTGGCCACCACCCACACCCAGGCCCGCTATGCGCTCCCTGGCGTGATTAAGGGCTTTATTGAACGTTATCCTCGAGTCTCTCTGCATATGCATCAGGGCTCGCCGACGCAGATTGCTGAAGCGGTCTCAAAGGGCAATGCCGATTTCGCCATCGCCACCGAAGCGCTGCATCTGTACGATGACCTGGTGATGCTACCGTGCTACCACTGGAATCGCTCGATCGTGGTGACGCCGGAACATCCGCTGGCCTCCCGAGGCTCGGTGACGATTGAAGAGCTGGCGCAATACCCGCTGGTGACCTACACCTTTGGCTTTACCGGCCGCTCCGAACTGGATACCGCGTTTAACCGTGCCGGGCTGACGCCGCGTATCGTCTTCACCGCCACCGATGCCGATGTCATCAAAACCTATGTGCGTCTGGGCCTTGGCGTCGGGGTGATTGCCAGCATGGCGGTTGATCCGGTCTCCGATCCGGATCTCGTCAAGCTGGATGCTAACGGCATCTTCAGCCACAGCACCACCAAAATAGGCTTCCGTCGCAGCACCTTCCTGCGTAGCTATATGTATGATTTTATTCAACGTTTTGCGCCGCATTTGACGCGTGATGTGGTTGATACGGCGGTGGCTTTACGTTCGAATGAAGACATTGAGGCGATGTTTAAAGATATTAAACTGCCGGAAAAGTGAGAGCACTGCATATCTGGCATCCCCGGGTGGGATGCCAAATCCTATAATGGCCCTTAATTACATTTGTAAACGTCGTCTAAATCACAAAAATCATTATTTCTATTAACACGAATGCAAATATACCCGGTGGGGTCAAAATAATAATCAAAGATAATAGGAGAAATCAGAATTCACTGGATTAATTTATTATCTCTAATTAAGCTTTAACTGTACCTGATAATTTTAGCGATTGGTGGTGATAAAATGATTAGTGATATCGATTATATGAAGTTGGCGATGTCACAGGAAAGTGACAAAACGGAGATTGATCCTGTGTTGAGGAGTCGGGCCTGGAGCGCCGTACTCATCGGGTTAGCGATGTTCTGGAGTATCATCGCGCTCGTCGTCTGTAACGTTTGGATCATCAGCTGAGCGTACATTTTCTGGAAGGCGGTATGTTTCATTTTTATGACAGCGAAATCGTGAGAAATTATTTTAGTTAATAACCCGCGGCGACAAGGAGGATATATTTCGCGACCACAAGTTTTAAACAATCATCCCTTCTGTTGAACTAATCGTCAGACACCTGGCGATTAGTTCTTTCTGTACTCATGTACTAATACGATTCCCTCAGACATATTCCTTTCTATCAATTTCATTCGACAATATACCCTGTCTTTATTCAGGTTTTTTGTTTTTAGCGCTTTTGCCGATTTTAGCAATTTGGGTTGTTATCAAAGTGTTATGGCTGGGATGTGTTATCTTTATTATTAACCCTGAGGAGATTCAGGGCATGCCATCCCTGCAATAAAGGAGGAGCTATGTCGTCAACCCTACGAGCAGCCAGTAAGGATACGCTACAGGTCAAAAATAAAACCTACCATTACTACAGCTTACCGCTGGCCGCTAAACAACTGGGCGATCTGACCCGTCTACCCAAATCGCTCAAAGTACTGCTGGAAAACCTGCTGCGCTGGCAGGACGGTGACTCCGTGACCGCCGAAGACATTCAGGCCCTCGCGGGCTGGCTTGAACATGCGCATGCTGACCGGGAGATTGCCTATCGTCCTGCGCGCGTGTTGATGCAAGATTTTACCGGCGTCCCGGCAGTGGTCGATTTAGCCGCCATGCGTGAAGCGGTAAAACGGTTGGGAGGAGATACGGCGAAGGTTAATCCGCTGTCGCCCGTTGATCTGGTGATTGACCACTCGGTGACGGTCGACCGCTTTGGCCATCAGTCGGCGTTCGAAGAGAACGTCCGCCTTGAAATGGAACGCAACCACGAACGGTATGTGTTCCTGCGCTGGGGGCAGCAGGCCTTCAGCCGCTTCAGCGTCGTGCCGCCGGGCACCGGTATTTGCCACCAGGTTAACCTCGAATACCTCGGGAAAGCGGTCTGGAGCGAAGAACAAAACGGCGAGTGGCTCGCCTGGCCTGACACCCTGGTGGGAACCGACTCGCATACCACGATGATCAACGGGTTGGGGGTACTCGGCTGGGGCGTCGGCGGTATTGAAGCGGAAGCCGCAATGTTAGGACAGCCGGTCTCCATGTTGATCCCGGATGTGGTGGGCTTTAAGCTCAGCGGTAAACTGCGCGAAGGGATCACCGCCACCGACCTGGTGCTGACGGTAACCCAGATGCTGCGCCAGCATGGCGTGGTTGGTAAGTTTGTCGAATTCTATGGTGATGGTCTGGATTCACTGCCGCTGGCGGACCGCGCTACCATCGCCAATATGGCGCCTGAATACGGGGCGACCTGCGGTTTCTTCCCGATCGACGCCGTCACCCTGAGCTACATGCGCCTGAGTGGCCGCAGCGACGAGCAGGTGGCGCTGGTGGAAGCCTATGCCAAAGCGCAGGGCATGTGGCGCCAGTCTGGGGATGAGCCGGTCTTCACCAGCACGCTGGCGTTGGATATGGCTTCGGTGGAAGCCAGCCTGGCAGGGCCGAAGCGGCCGCAGGATCGCGTGGCGCTGGGCGATGTACCCAAGGCATTCGCCGCCAGCAGCGAGCTGGAAGTCAATCGGGCACAAAACGCTCGTCAGCCGGTAGACTATACGCTGAACGGACACCATTACGCTTTGCCGGACGGTGCAGTGGCCATTGCCGCCATTACGTCGTGCACCAATACCTCCAACCCCAGCGTGCTGATGGCGGCCGGTCTGCTGGCGAAAAAAGCGGTGGAACTGGGCCTCAAACCACAGCCGTGGGTCAAAGCATCGCTGGCGCCGGGGTCCAAAGTGGTCTCGGATTACCTGGCGCATGCCGGACTGACGCCGTACCTCGATGCGCTTGGTTTTAACCTCGTCGGTTATGGCTGCACCACCTGCATCGGTAACTCCGGGCCGCTGCCAGAACCGATCGAAGAGGCCATCAAAAAAGGTGATTTAACCGTCGGCGCGGTGCTGTCGGGTAACCGTAACTTTGAAGGGCGCATTCATCCGCTGGTGAAAACCAACTGGCTGGCGTCGCCGCCGCTGGTGGTGGCCTATGCGCTGGCCGGGAATATGAACATCAACCTGACGAGCGACCCGCTGGGTACCAGTAAAGAGGGGCAGCCGGTCTATCTGAAAGATATCTGGCCGAGCGGCCATGAGATTGCTCGGGCGGTGGAGCAGGTCTCGACCGAGATGTTCCACAAAGAGTACGCGGAGGTGTTTGAAGGTACTGCGGAGTGGAAAGCGATTGAGGTCGAACGCTCCGACACCTATGACTGGCAGGAAGACTCCACCTACATTCGCCTGTCGCCCTTTTTTGATGACATGGGGGTACAGCCGAAGCCGGTGGAAGATATTCACGGGGCGCGCATTCTGGCGATGCTCGGGGACTCGGTCACTACCGACCATATTTCCCCTGCCGGGAGTATCAAAGCCGACAGCCCGGCCGGGCGCTATTTGCAAGAGCACGGCGTGGCGCGCGCGGACTTTAACTCCTACGGCTCCCGTCGCGGTAACCACGAAGTGATGATGCGCGGTACTTTTGCCAACATCCGTATTCGCAACGAAATGGTACCGGGCGTTGAGGGGGGGATGACCCGCCACCTGCCGGGCAGCGAACCAATCGCTATCTATGACGCGGCGATGCAGTATAAACGCGAGGGCGTACCGCTGGCGGTGGTCGCCGGGAAAGAGTACGGCTCCGGCTCCAGCCGCGACTGGGCAGCTAAAGGACCGCGTCTGCTGGGCGTGCGGGTGGTGATTGCCGAGTCCTTCGAGCGTATTCACCGTTCTAACCTGATTGGGATGGGGATCCTGCCGCTGGAGTTCCCGCAGGGCGTCACGCGCAAAACGCTGGGCCTCAGTGGTGAAGAGCAGATCGACATCGGCAATCTTCAGGCGCTACAGCCTGGTGCAACGGTTGAGGTGGTCTTAACGCGCGCGGACGGCAGGCGGGAAGTGCTTGACTGCCGCTGCCGCATCGATACCGCCACAGAGCTCACCTACTATCAGAATGACGGCATTCTGCATTATGTGATCCGCAATATGCTGTAAATGTTGTAAAAAAAGGGCCAGCAATCGCTGGCCCTGAATCTTTTCAGACACCTTACTTATTCAGCAGGTGACCCATCTTCGCGGCTTTCGTATCCAGATAATGGGCATTCTTCGGATTGCGGCCGACAATCAGCGGCACGCGCTCGACGATATTGATACCGGCTTCGGTCAGGATTTCGACCTTCTTCGGGTTGTTGGTCAGCAGACGAACCTGGTCAACATGCAGAAGTTTGAACATATCGGCACACAGCGTGAAATCGCGCTCATCGGCGGCAAAACCCAGCTGATGGTTCGCTTCTACGGTGTCGTAGCCCTGATCCTGTAACGCATAGGCGCGGATCTTATTCAGCAGACCGATATTACGGCCTTCCTGACGATGGTACAGCAGAATGCCGCGTCCCTCTTCGGCAATATGCGACAGGGCCGCTTCCAGCTGAAAACCACAATCACAACGCAGACTAAAAAGGGCATCGCCCGTTAAGCACTCAGAGTGTACGCGAGCCAGGACGGGCTGCTGGCCCGAAATGTCGCCGAATACCAGTGCGACATGGTCCTGCCCGGTTGCCAGTTCTTCAAATCCCACCATCAGGAAATCGCCCCAGGGGGTTGGCAGTTTGGCTTCTGCCACACGTTTAAGCTGCATGTGATTCTCCAGATTTTGTCAGCACCTGAATGTGCTTTCTGTTTGCCGCTATTTTGCCACAATGCCGTGACGTTCTCCTAATTACGCACGGCTGCCTGCGCGTAAAGCGCACAAACGAACCACTTTCCGTTATGATAGTCGAAAGATGAAATAAGGAGATAAGATGCTGTCGATAGCCAGACGAACTGCCGTTGCGGCGACACTGCTCATTGTTATGCCCGCCGTGGTCTGGATATCCGGATGGAAGTGGCAGCCCGGACTGCATGGTGCCGAACTCAAACTGCTGTACTGGGTGACCGAGAGCGTGACCCAGCCGTGGGGAATTATCACCCATACGCTGTTATGCGGCTGGTTCCTGTGGTGTCTGCGTTTTCGCCTGCGCGCGGCCGTGGTGCTGTTTATGATACTGGCGGCGGCAATATTGCTGGGGCAAGGCATTAAATCCTGGATTAAAGAGCAGGCGCAGGAACCGCGCCCGTATGTGGTCTGGTTAGAAAAGAGCCAACAGGTGCCCGTCGATCAATTCTACGCGTTAAAACGCAAAGAACGCGCTAAACTGGTGCATGAACAGCTGGCGCAGCAGCAGGATATTCCTAAATTCCTGCGTAAGCACTGGCAAAAAGAAACCGGGTTTGCGTTCCCTTCCGGCCACACCATGTTTGCCGCCAGCTGGGCGCTGCTCGGCGTGGGGCTGCTGTGGCCGCGTCGGCGTTGGTTGACCATGGCCGTTCTGCTGACGTGGGCAACGGCGGTGATGGGCAGCCGCCTGGCGCTGGGTATGCACTGGCCGCAGGACCTGATTGTTGCAACGCTTATCTCGTGGTTGCTGGTGACGCTGGCGACCTGGCTCACGCAGCGGCTGTGCGGTCCGCTTACGCCACCGGGCGAAGAGGCCCAGGATATTAAGAAACGGGCGATAAAACAGGAATAGCGTTGATTTTCGCGCCAGCCGGACACATATCCTGACAGGGTGTCATGCTTTTCCATTTCACCACTGCAGCGAAAATGATACTTTATAGGGCTGAATGCGGGATTTTTTCGCTCAACCCACAAAACGGGAAGTAGTGTGAAATATTTACTTATTTTCTTACTGGTACTCGCCATCTTCGTCATCTCGGTGACGCTGGGCGCGCAAAATGATCAACAGGTCACCTTCAACTATCTGCTTGCGCAGGGTGAATTCCGTATTTCAACGTTGCTGGCGGTCCTTTTCGCCGCAGGTTTTGCGATTGGCTGGCTGATTTGCGGCCTTTTCTGGCTGCGGGTACGCGTTTCCCTGGTTCGCGCTGAACGTAAAATTAAGCGTCTCGAACATCAAATTGCTCCTGCCAGCACCACGCTGGCTGGCGCAGCCGTTCCTGCGCTGAAGGAATAATCATTTATGCTGGAGTTGTTGTTTCTGCTTTTGCCCGTTGCCGCTGCTTATGGATGGTATATGGGGCGCAGAAGTGCACAACAGTCCAAACAGGACGATGCGAGCCGCCTGTCACGTGATTACGTGACCGGGGTGAACTTCCTGTTGAGCAATCAGCAGGATAAAGCCGTGGATCTGTTCCTCGACATGCTGAAAGAGGACACCGGCACCGTTGAGGCCCACCTGACGCTGGGTAACCTGTTCCGCTCCCGCGGCGAGGTTGACCGGGCAATTCGTATTCACCAGAGCCTGATGGAAAGCGCCTCGCTGACCTACGACCAGCGACTGCTGGCCGTGCAGCAGCTTGGTCGCGACTACATGGCCGCCGGCCTCTACGACCGCGCGGAAGATATGTTCAAGCAGCTGGTAGACGAGACCGATTTTCGCCTTGGCGCGTTGCAGCAGTTGCTGCAAATCTATCAGGCCACCAGCGACTGGCAGTCTGCTATTGATGTCGCCGAACGGCTGGTTAAGCTCGGCAAAGAAAAACACCGGGGCGATATCGCCAACTTCTGGTGTGAGCTGGCGCTGCAGCAGATGGCAAACAGCGATATGGACAAAGCCATGACGCTGCTGAAGAAAGGCGCAGCGGCTGACCGCAACAGCGCCCGGGTATCGATAATGATGGGCCGGGTGTGGATGGAGAAGGGCGACTACGCTAAAGCGGTAGAAAGCCTCGAGCGGGTCATCAATCAGGATAAAGAGCTGGTGGGGGAAACCCTCGATATGCTGCAGACCTGCTACCAGCAGCTGGGGAAACTCGACGAGTGGGAGCAGTTCTTACGCCGCTGTGCCGATGAAAACACCGGCGCCACCGCCGAGCTGATGCTGGCGCAAATTCTTGAGCAGCGGGAAGGGATCGAGTCTGCGCAAAACTATGTGACCCGCCAGCTGGAGCGTCATCCGACTATGCGGGTGTTCCACAAGCTGATGGACTATCACCTCAATGAAGCCGAAGAAGGGCGCGCGAAAGAGAGCCTCGGCGTGCTGCGCAATATGGTGGGTGAGCAGGTGCGCAGTAAACCGCGCTATCGCTGCCAGAAATGTGGCTTCACCGCCCATACGCTCTACTGGCACTGCCCGTCCTGCCGCTCATGGTCAACCATTAAACCGATTCGCGGCCTCGACGGACAATAACCGTCGCAAGGTCTAAAAAAAGTCGCGTTTTAGTTACAACATACTAATGAGTTTATCGCGTTTCACCACTTCAGCGCCGCAGACAGCCTCGTCTGGCAGGGGATAAAAGCAGCCTGTCAATTTGCCGATATCGCAGGTAGAATGCTGCCCGTTTACCTTTTTTGCGCCAGACGGCGCCTATCAACAATTAAGGTCTGGTCACGATGTCTACTGCTACCTCTTCTCCTCGCGTTGTTACATCCTCTCCGGTTGTTGTTGCGCTCGATTATGATAACCGCGACAAAGCGCTGGCATTTGTTGACCTTATCGACCCGCGCGATTGCCGCCTGAAGGTGGGCAAAGAGATGTTTACGCTGCTGGGGCCGCAGTTTGTTCGCGATCTGCATCAGCGTGGCTTCGAGGTGTTCCTCGATCTGAAATTCCATGATATCCCGAACACCACCGCTCGTGCTGTGGCAGCGGCGGCAGAGCTTGGCGTCTGGATGGTTAACGTGCATGCCTCCGGCGGCGCGCGGATGATGACCGCGGCGCGTGAAGCGCTGCTGCCGTTTGGTAACGATGCGCCACTGCTGATTGCCGTAACCGTACTGACCAGTATGGAAGCCTGCGACCTGCAGGATCTCGGGATCACGTTATCGCCTGCCGATCATGCAGCGAAGCTGGCGGCATTAACCCAGCGCTGTGGTCTGGATGGCGTGGTGTGCTCGGCGCAAGAAGCGGTGCGCTTCAAGCAGGAGCTGGGCCAGGCATTTAAGCTGGTCACGCCGGGTATCCGTCCGCAGGGCAGCGACGCGGGCGATCAGCGTCGTATTATGACCCCGGAACAGGCACAGGAAGCCGGCGTTGACTATATGGTTATCGGTCGTCCGGTCACCCAGTCTGCGGACCCGGCTGCGACCTTACGCAGCATCAATGCATCACTGCACAAGGGGGCATAATGAGCGATTCTAATAGCCGGCTGGTCTATTCGACCGACAGCGGCCGCATCGATGAACCCAAGGCGGTGGTGGAACGTCCGAAAGGTGACGGCGTGGTACGCATTCAGCGCCAGACCAGCGGCCGTAAAGGTAAGGGCGTATGCCTGATCACCGGAATCGACCTCGATGATGATGCGCTGGCGAAACTGGCCGCTGAGCTGAAAAAGAAATGCGGCTGCGGCGGTTCAGTTAAGGACGGTGTTATTGAGATTCAGGGAGATAAGCGGGATCTGCTGAAATCGCTGCTGGAAGCCAAAGGCATGAAAGTAAAACTGGCGGGCGGTTAATATGACAAGGCCACGGTAAATACCGTGGCCTTGATACTTTCAGGTGCGTAAGTCTGATGAAGTAAATTATTTTTATTGGTTGTTCAGTTTAAAACTTATTTGCCAACCTGGTGGCCGATAATCCCACCGACAGCCGCGCCACCCAGAGTCCCCAGGGTGCTACCATCGGTTAATACTGCGCCACCAATTGCGCCCGCACCCGCACCAATAGCGGTATTACGATCGCGTTTAGACCAGTTAGAGCAAGCGCTCAGAGACATTGCGACGGTGATAGCCAGTACTGCGGCAGCCATTTTTTTGCTCGTTGAAGTCATCATAATTTTTCTCCTGAATAATCTATTCATGGATCCAACTTCCCTTAAATCATAGCGTGATGCTCAGGCTTAAGGGCTATTCCATGAAACTTAAGTTGCGCAGGTGTTACTTTAATCACGCGGGTGATAGTCACTTCCTGTTATATCGCTAACATTAATTCTACTTTTTTTAAATTTTACCGGCAGGTAAAAACTCTTAATTGCCGGCTCGGAAAACTCTCAGATAGGCCGCGTGGCGCCTGCGCCCACGATGGTGGGCGGCGGAAGGAGAAGCGAAAGGAGAAGGGGATGACTGGGGAGAAATCAGCTGCAGCTGACGATATCAACGGTTAAACCATTGGCCGCCAGCTGCTGGCGTGCATCGTCACTCAGGTTTTCATCGGTAATCAGGCGGCTAAAGAGCGTCGTCGGCCCGAGCGGATACGGATGCACCACGCTGAACTTCGAACTGTCGCTCAACACAATGGCTTCACATCCTTTCGCCAGCACCGCGTTGACCACATCGGCGCGCATCATATCTTTCCCGGTAAAACCGGTTTCCGGCTGCCAGCCATCAATACCGATAAAGGCCTTGCTGAAATGCACCTGCTGGATAAATTGCCGGGTCAGGGGGCCGACCATGCTTTCGCTGCGTTTCTGGTACAGTCCGCCGAGCAGAATTACTTCGCCAGGGGTCTCCTTCAGCAGATGGGCAATATAGCTGCTGACGGTAATGATGGTGATATCCCCGCGCTCAGCCAGCGTACGGGCCAGCAGGGCGTTACAGCTGCCGTTTTCGATAAACACCGTCTCTCCGGCATTGACCAGGCTGGCGGCCCGGCTGGCGAGCTCTCGCTTGATAGAGAAGTAGGTCATCATGCGGGTTTCGACATCTTCACTGTCCAACGGAACGGCGAAACCGTGAGTCCGGCGCAGATAGCTCTGCTTTTCCAGTAAATTTAAATCCTGGCGAATCGTAACTTCGGAAACACCGGTCATTTTGGCGAGATCGGCCACGCTCATGCGGCCTTTATCGATGACCATTTGCAAAATACTTTGTTGTCGGGCGTTCATAGCAACATCGCAGTTAGAGGGCTATTTTGCCGACAATCGACTCCAGCGGGCGATTGTGGCGAGATGGACGTTCAGATTTCCCAGGGTGCTTTTGGCTGGCCGGGCTTTGTTTCCGCTTGATCGTCAGTGAGCGCCTGAAGCTCCGCTTTCAGGATCTCCAGATTGTGGATCGCAGAGTGATAATCTCCAGCAACCAGAATATCCAGCACGGTATCGATGCGTTGGGCGAGCAGGCGGGCATTCAATTCAGACATAGCATTATCCTGGTGACAAAAACGAATGAAATCAATGATGCAAAAAACGGATGAAAAAGAGAAGTGAAAAAATAGCACAACATAAATCATTCGAGCATAAATGGCGGAGAAATGCGGTCAAATGAGGTGATAAAAAGAGCGGCCCCTGGGTTCAGGAGCCGCTGAGGCGTGCTATCAGGCGAACGGACGCGCGATGACGCTGCGGGTTTCCATGCGAACTTCAGCAATCTTGACGTCGATAACATCAGTCACCTTGTAGACGGTCTCACCTTTGATCTGGACGGTGCCGTTTTCCTGGCTGCAGACCAGCTCATCGCGGACGGCGTGCAGGAACGGCGCCGGGATAAAGGCGACGGCGCCGTTATCCACCAGACGTACGCGCATACCGCCACGGCTGATATCAATGATTTCAGCGGCAAAACGGGTATCGGTCCCCGCCTGCGGATTCAGATAACGGGCATACAGCCAGTCACCGACATCGCGCTCGGCCATGCGGTTCAGGCGACGACGCTCGGCCATCTGAACGGCAACTTCATCCTGCGGACGAGAGGCACTTTCACCTTTGATAATCGCTTTCAGCAGACGATGGTTAATCATGTCGCCATACTTACGAATCGGTGAAGTCCAGGTGGCATAGGCTTCCAGGCCAAGGCCGAAGTGCGGGCCTGGCTCGGTGCTGATCTCTGCGTAGGACTGGAAACGACGAATGCGGCTGTCGAGGAAGCCTGATGGTTGGGCATCCAGTTCGCGACGCAGTTTACAGAAGCCGTCGAGGGTCAGGACTTCGACCGGATCAACATGCACGTCATGCGTTTTCAGCAGTGCTGCCAGCTGCTCGGTGTTCGCCGGATCAAAACCGGTATGAACGTTATAAACACCAAAGCCCAGCTTGTCGCGCAGGACACGAGCGGCGCAGATGTTGGCGGCAATCATTGACTCTTCGACGATGCGGTTGGCGATGCGGCGCGGTTCGGCCACGATATCCAGCACTTCGCCTTTTTCACCCAGCACGAAACGGTAGTCCGGGCGGTCTTTGAACACCAGCGCATGGGTCTGACGCCATTGGCTGCGGCGCAGGCAGACATCCTGCAGCAGGTTAATCTGCTGTGCGATAGCGTCGCTTTCTGGCTGCCAGCTGCCGGTTTTTTCCAGCCAGTCGGAGACGTTGTCATAAGCCAGCTTCGCTTTTGACTCGATGGTAGCGGCGAAGAATTCAATATCATCTTCGATAGTACCGTCGGCGGCCAGCGTCATGCGGCAGGCCAGAACCGGGCGCACAACCTGGGGGCGCAGCGAGCACAGGTCGTCAGACAGTTCACGCGGCAGCATCGGGATATTGAAGCCCGGCAGATAGTTGGTGAACGCGCGGATTTTTGCGGTCTGATCCAGCTTGCTACCTTCAGCAATCCAGGCGGTCGGATCGGCAATCGCGACGGTCAGGTGCAGTTTGCCGTCGTCGGCTGTCTCGACATACAGCGCATCATCCATATCTTCGGTGCTGGCGCTGTCGATGGTGACGAAGTCCAGCGCCGTTAAATCGCGACGTTCCAGACCTTCATCCTGCATCTCGGTGGCGACGCCATCCGGGGCTTCTTTTTCCAGATTATGGCGTGCCAGCGTGACCCACCAGGGAACGAAATGATCGTCACTGAAGGTAATGAACTGGGTTAATTCCGCGTAAAAACCACGGTCGCCTTTCAGCGGATGACGGCGCATTTCTGCAACGGCCCAGTCACCCTGTTGAAAATCATGGCTCACGCTACGGTCGGCGCGGCAAGGGATAGCGTCTTTCAGCAGCGGATGATCGGGAACAATCGACAGGCGGTCATCTTTCTTATGCACTTTACCGACGAAACGCGTCAGGAAAGGCTCAATCAATGTTTCCGGCTCAGCGCTTTCGCGCTCTTTTTCAGTGTGGATCACGGCGCTGATACGGTCGCCATGCATCACTTTTTTCATTTGCGGCGGCGGAATAAAGTAGCTTTTCTGCGCATCAACTTCGAGGAAGCCAAAGCCTTTTTCCGTACCCTTTACGACCCCTTCAACACGAGGAGTCTGAGAATGCAGTTGCTGTTTAAGCTGCGCGAGCAGCGGGTTGTCCTGAAACATAATTAGGTATTTTCGTGGCTAAAAGAGCGGCTGACATTTTTACGCGATAATGCCTGTTGCAGCAAGCGATGTTTGGCATTTTAGGTCTGCTGACTCACATTCCCGAGGGCGATTTTCAGACGATTAATCCAGCCGCACAAACCGCACCACGCCAGAATATCGATAATCTCTCGCGGCGAAAGCCCCTGCTCGATCAACGGGGTTAATTGCGCAGCGCTTAACCGGGCAGGAGCGCGGGTTAAAAGTTGTGCCGCCTGCAGCAGCGCGTACTCATCGGGATGGTTTTTTCCCCAGTGCGTCAGGCCGTTATCGTCATGACGCAGCAGTGTGGACAGCGCGTCGCTTTCTGCGTCCGTCTGCACCCAGGCGTTAAAACAGCTGACGCTTCCGTTGATGCGGGCGGACAGCAGCGCCATCGACGCGGCATGGGGCTGAAGGTCGTGTAAGCGGCCCAGCAGGGTATTCTGGGTTTTGAAGATGGCTTCGTGGGTCGCCAGCAGCGGCGCCAGCGCGGAAAATTCAGAGTGTGGCTGACAGCTTGCCAGCAGGGCCTGGCGCTCATCATCCGCATAGCGCCATTCGGTTTCGTTCACATCGGGCTGCCAGCTGACGGGATCGGGCGAAAACAGCTCTGCCGGAGCATCGTCTTGCTGCGGCATACCCGGCATCCAGCGCACAGGGAAGCCCATTAGCGCGTGAAAGGTGGCAATGGTCCGCGCCTGAAAGCCGATAAAGCCAATAATTTGATTGATGAGGATGATATCGCGCGGGGTTAAGCCCACCTCATCGAGCTGGCTGCGGGACAGCGCGGTAATCACCGACGGGGAACTGGCTAACTGGCGGGCATATTGCGTAATTTGTGCCAGCCGGCGGTTGCTTTCCCGGGAAGAGTCCGGGCCGGACAGCGGCGCGAGGCGTGCGGCATAGTGATTGCACAGCCGCTGGACGCCATACACCTGGGCGACGGTCAGGGCGGTGCTCAGGCGATCGTAGGCACTCAATGTATGTAATCGGTTGACCATCACGGTGGCAGGGAAAAAGGCATCGGCCAGCCGCCTGGCCGGCAGCAGCCAGCCTGCATGCACCTGGCTCCAGGCTTCCGGCAACGTCAGATCGAGTAAAAAGCGGTCTTCGACATCGGCGGCTTCAGGGACGAGTGGCAGTACATCGACCGGGCAGATGGTTGACTGGGTTTCATGATACCAGTGATTTTTGCCATAAACGCGGCGTTGCTCCATGGGCGTTCCTTGATAGGTATATGACTAGCCGCACTTTTGTGGGCCATATATGCATAACTATCCTGGCGTAACCCTGAGGCAGTAGAAAATATTGATCCGTGCTAACAAATAGCGGATTGGAATAACAGAAAGGGGAACAGGCGGGGGAGACCCCTCCTCAGAGACCCGAGGAGGGGAAGGAACTTATTTCAGTTCCAGCTCATTCATTGCCGCGATGCTAAAGCCACCATCGACATGAACGACTTCACCGGAGATACCGGCAGACAGGTCAGAGCACAGGAAGGCTGCGCTGTTGCCGACGTCTTCGGTAGTGACGGTGCGACGAATCGGGGTAACCGCTTCGCAGTGGGCCAGCATTTTACGGAAATCTTTGATCCCGGATGCTGCCAGAGTACGGATCGGACCCGCAGAGATAGCGTTGACGCGCACGCCTTCCGGACCCATCGCGTTCGCCATATAGCGTACGTTAGCTTCCAGGGATGCTTTCGCCAGACCCATGACGTTGTAGTTCGGGATTGCGCGCTCTGCGCCCAGGTAGGACAGGGTCAGCAGGGCCGAACCCGGATTCAGCATGCCGCGGCAGGCTTTCGCCATCGCCACGAAGCTGTAAGCGCTGATGTCGTGGGCAATTTTGAAGCCTTCACGGGTGACCGCGTTAACGTAATCGCCGTCCAGCTGATCCGCCGGTGCGAAACCGATGGAGTGAACGAAACCGTCAAACTTCGGCCACACGTTGCTCAGTTCAGTGAACAGAGACTCGATGCTCTCATCTTCAGCCACGTCGCACGGCAGTACGATGTTTGAACCCAGTGCCGCAGCAAATTCTTCCACACGACCTTTCAGTTTTTCGTTCTGATAGGTGAACGCCAGTTCAGCCCCTTCACGGTGCATTGCTTGCGCAATACCGTAGGCGATGGACAGTTTGCTGGCAACGCCAGTCACCAGAATGCGCTTACCGGAAAGAAAACCCATAGCTTTAATCCTTATCGTTATTGCTTATTTTTACTTTAACAATCATGGGGTTAAGGTTGTTATTTCAAAATAACTCAAATTTAGCCGAGAATTATATCCCACTGACGACCCCTTGTGTCACGCTATTTTCGTGTCTTCACACGTAATGACGACCGGACACCCTCCAGTATATCACCGGATATCAGCCCCGTTTGACGTCATTCACCCGGCCAATTTCACTCGGGTGACGGGTAATTTGGGCCAGCAATAACAGGGCATCGGCAGAGTCCGGCGTCATGATGCCAGGCGACTCCCCCTGCCAGCCGACCCCTGAGCGGGCATCATAGCTAGCGCCAGCCAGCTGCCAGCGTCCCTGCAGCACCCAGGCAATCCCTTCGCTGCCGGGCAGTTGCTGGTCGGAGACGATGCTGACGCTGGCGCTGGCCCGGCTGCGCTGGGTCATAATATTAAAATCCAGCCCCGGAGCGGTGATGCCTTCGCTCCTGAGCGCCCATTCGCCGGGAAATGCCCACGGCTGCTGATGCCTCAGCTGATGATTAATTCCGTCGCCCCGCAGCCACAGCGGTTCGCCTTCCAGCAGCATGATCACCCGATCGATGCCGGTAAACTGGGAGAACGGGCCGTCGCTTTGCAGCGTGGCGATGCTGGCGCGCCAGAGAAACGGCGCATCGGGGTCGGGTGACGGAACGCAGAGGATTTCACGTGTCGTACCGCCGCCGTTTTTCCACGATGTCATCGGCAAAGAGGAGAAGGTAAAGGAAGTCAGCATCGCAGTTTCACCATCAGGTCAGTTTTTTGGTTGTGTAACGCTGCGTCATCATTGTGAGCGATGAGGGATTTGTCAATGCTTGTATAGACAAGTGCTGTTGGCGGAGGGGACAAAATTAAAAGCAGATGTGGGCGATCGCGGGAAATGCACAATCCCGACGGCAGCGCCGTCAGGATAGTATACAGACGGTTATTTCCCGTCTTTACGCCAGGCATCGGCGGTGAGCGCTTCACCGAAGTGTCCGGCAATCAGGCGCCTGGTCAAATCGTGCAGCGGCGAAGCCAGCACGTCGGCGGTGCTGCCGCGCTCGACCACTTCCCCCTGGTGCATCACCAGCACCTGATCGCTGATATGCTTCATCATGCCGAGATGCTGGGTGACATAGATATATGAAATTCCCTGTTTTTCCTGAAGCTCCAGCATCAGATTAATCAGCTGCGAGCGCATCGACATATCCAGCGAGGCGAGGGCTTCATCGCAGATGATTACCTTCGGGCGCAGGATCAGCGCTCGGGCCAGACCCAGACGCTGTTTCTGTCCCGGCGCCAGCATATGGGGATAGTAGCTGACGTGATCCGGCAACAGGCCGACCATTCGCAGCGTTTCAATGATCTGCTTCTCCCGGGACTCGGGTTCGAGGTCGGTATTCAGGCGCAGCGGAAAGTCGAGGATCTGCGAAATTCGCTGGCGCGGGTTAAGCGAAGTGGAGGGATCCTGGAAGATCATGCGAATCCGCTGGCTACGGAACGAGTAATCGCCAAACGCCAGAGGATGGTCGTCGATCAGCAGGTCGCCGGAGGTCGGCTCAATCATCCCGGCCAGCATTTTCGCCAGGGTTGATTTCCCCGAGCCGTTCTCACCAATGATCGCCAGAGTTTGACGCTCGCGCAGGGTAAAACTCAGCGGTTTGACCGCTTCCACCGTCTGACGCCGAAACCAACCGGTACGGTAGCGAAAGGTCTTACTCAGATTGCGGACTTCGAGCAATGTTTCGACCATTTCACTCTTTCTCCATGTTCAACGGGAAATGACAGGCGTACAGATGCGTTCTGGCACCGACCAGACGCGGCGTCTCAATGCATTCTCGTTGCGCGTACGGGCAGCGCGGCCCCAACCGACAGCCGATCGGCAGTTGTTCAAGCAGGGGAATCGCGCCCGACAGGGTATTAAGACGGCTTTTATGCGGCAAGGCGCTACCGAAATCAGGGATCGCGCGGATCAATGCCTGGGTGTACGGATGGTGGGGCGTGTTCACCAGCTCTTCGCTGAGCGCCGTCTCCACCGTTTGCCCGCAGTACATCACATTGATTTTATCCGCCCACTTGCTGAGCATCTGCATATCGTGGCTGATCAGCAAAATCGTGGTGTTATTGTTCTGGTTCAAGCGGGTGAGCAGGCGGATGATCTGCGCCTGGGTCGTTGGCTCCATGGCGTTGGTCGGCTCATCGGCGATCAGCAGACGCGGCTGGTTGGCGAGGGCGATGGCAATCATCACCTTCTGACACTCCCCGTCGGTTAATTCATAGGGAAAACTGCGCATCGCATCTTTGTGGTCTTTGATCCCGACGCGATGGAGCAGTTCGATGGCCCGGCGTTTACGCCAGCCTATACGCTGCCACCAGTGGCCTTTAAAGGTCCAGCCGGGGATATTCTGCATCAACTGCAGACCGATGCGTTCAGACGGATCCAGACAGGATTGCGGCTCCTGGAAAATCATCGACACGTTGTGGCCGATAAGCTTGCGGCGCTCGCGGTTGGAGAGGCGCAGCAGGTCGATATCATCGAAGCGCATGCGGTCTGCGGTAACCCGCCAGTTATCTTTGGTCACCCCGCAGATCGCTTTGGCGATCAGACTTTTACCGGAGCCGGATTCTCCCACCAGGCCACGAATTTCCCCTTCCGCGAGGGTCAGGCTGACGCGGTCGACGGCTTTGACCCAGCCTTCGTTGGTTTTGAACTCAATGGTTAAATTGCGAATATCGAGTAACGGCATTATTCCACCCCGGCGATAATGGCACGGCGGATACCGTCGCCCAGCAGATTGACCAACAGCACGCTAATCATGATTGCCGCACCGGGCAGCATGACCGTCCACGGGGCCACGTAGATAAGCTCCAGCGCGTCGCCTAGCATCGCGCCCCATTCCGGCGAAGGGAGCTGGGCACCAAGGTCGAGAAAACCGAGGGCGGCAATATCCAGAATGGCCATCGACAGGGCGCGGGTGATCTCCGTCACCAGCCCGGAAGCGATATTGGGCAGCACCGCAAACCACAAAATATTGAGGGTCGAGGCCCCGTCGAGACGGGCGGCGATGACGTACTCTTTTTCCAGTTCGTCATGCACCATGCTGTAGACCGAGCGGACGATGCGCGGCAGCAACGCCAGCCACACGGCAAACATCGCATGGCTCAGATGCGGCCCGGCAAAGGCGACGACGATAATCGCCAGCAGCAGCGACGGAATCGACAGCAGGGTATCGAGGATGTGGTTCAGCATCGCCGACAGCAGGCCGTGGGTCGAACCGGCGATAACCCCGAGCACCAGGCCGAACAGGGTGGCCGCGAAGGTCACCACAAAGGCGCCGCCCACGGTGGGAGCCGCGCCGCTTAACAGCCGACTCAGCACATCGCGACCGAGATCGTCGGTGCCGAGGAAGAACGACACTTCACCATAGCGCGACCATGATGGCGGCAGCAGCTGATAGCCGAGGAACTGCTGATCGATACCGTAGGGGGCAAACCAGCCGCCGAAAACACACAGCAGGATCAGAGCGGCACAGCCATACAGGCCGATCATAGCGGTGGTATCGCCGTAGAATTTCCGCCATACGGTACGCAGCGCGCCAGGCGGGCGCTTTTCCAGATAGACGCTATCGTAGGGCATATGAATCCGTTTTAAGTTTGTTAGTCATGCTTAATTTCTTTTCAAGAATCCCGCTATTATCAACGCCTTGTCAGTATGTAACGCTTTATTTTTGTGTGTTCTTCATAGATTTGAAGGTTATCAATTTACGCTAATGTGTACACTGATGTGTATATCTTCTTCCGGAGTGTACACATTGCTTACCGACACAAAATTAAGAAAAGCTCTTGGCAAAAAAAGAGACCAAATCGAGGTCATTTCAGACGCACATGGTCTGAATGTCAGGTTGTCTACATCCGGCAGTATAACATTCTTTTACCGCTACAGATGGAACGGGAAAGCCGCTCAACTAACGATTGGTGATTATCCAACCACCTCATTAGCTCATGCGCGAGAACGTAGGCAGCAGTTCAGGGCTTGGCTAGCGGAAGGGCTTGATCCTAGACGGCAAGTAGTACTCGAGAAACAGAAAAAAGTAGAAGCGCTTACAGTGAAAGAAGCATTCGATTACTGGGAGAAGTACTACTGCATCCCTGAAGGTCTGGTAAAAATCAAAGTTAACCGCCGCGACTTCAATAATCATATAGCCCCAGTGCTCGGAAATATGATTGTAGATCAGACAACTAAAGCTCACTGGCTAAATCTTTTTGACGGTATGGGGCGAAGAGTGGTTACAGGGCAAATGCTCGGTTTGATGCAGCGCACATTTCGTTTCTGTTCCAACCGTGGGGTAATTAACGTGAACCCTATTGAAAGCCTTAGACGATCAGATGTAGGGCTCACAGCAGCTGTAAAAGATCGCAGGTTAAGTGATGATGAAATCATTACAGTTTGGAATGCCCTGCCTGAGATGAAATATAGGCAGCAATTGATAATGAAGTTTCTCATTATGACTGGCTGTCGAAGTACAGAGATCAGAACAGCAAAATGGGAATGGTTTGATTTCAAGGAACAAACATGGACTATCCCGGCAAGTGACTATAAAACTGGGAAGTCGGTGAGAAGGGCGCTTCCTGAGGCTGTAATACAGATGATGGTAGCTGAAAAAGAAACATCAGTTTCAAAACATGTTGTGACGTTGTCACGATACAGGGGGCCAGAAGATGACAGGCCGCCACTTCAACCAAACGTGGCTCTGTTCTCTGCGCAGATAATTGCAAAAACAGGGATGAAACCTTGGTCGCTTCATGATTTGAGAAGAACAGTGGCGACGCGCCTTTCTGAATTAGGTGCGCCACCACATGTTGTGGAAAAACTACTAGGGCATCATATGTCTGGAGTCATGGCGCGGTATAACCTCCACGATTATTTGGATGATCAGCGTCATTGGCTTGCTGTTTGGCAACGTCATCTTGAGAAGTTGATTGGCCAGCCTCTGGTTTGATACCCATGTTGTCTTCCCAAGCAAGAAGGTCTGACAAACGCCATCTTTTAGGACTGCCATTTATTTTTGGCTTCGGAAACGGCTGAGAAAAGTACGATGGCATCCGGGATGGTGTGCTCCAGAAATACAGTGTGCTGCGCGAAATTTTGTATCTGGACAGAATGTCACTGGTTATCAATATTTCATCTTGGAAATGAGATGCGTTATTCATAAAAGCCCCTTAGTTACATTGTCCAGGAAGATGCTGCAGCCTACGGGCGCAGCTCATGGCCGTCGCCACATAACTGCATTTTCTGTTTACAACTTCTACAGTGATCTTTGAGCCTTGAACCACCACCGTATAAGTTCTCTTCGTTTTCTGTCGCCCGTAGGCGCCATAAAGCTCAACATGTTTTGCCAGTGCGGCATCACAAGCCTGGCAGCCCAGCGGTGATTGCTTGCTTCGGTTTATCAGTCGCATATCCACCTCACACAAATACATCAACTGGATCGCCAGCTGCGCGCGCGTTGTCGTTCGCCTCCCGACGGAGGCCGAGAACATAGCCAACGGGATCCCAACTGGACAGAATTGCATTGAGCTCTTTCTGGCTGTGCCAGGTTGTCAGGCGTTTTTTAAGCTCGGTGGCGCAGGCGCGCAAGTTCTCCCGAGTAGGGCCGGCCATCTTCATGCACAAGCACAAAGTCAGAAGCAGATCCGAATATTCGTCGGCGGCCGCGCGCAATGCCGCAGGGTCGATGCTGGCTTACCGGGTTGATCCCGACTATCTTTACGGCTCTGGATACCGTATCCCGCGAACAGGTCGGTTTTATCCCGGCTGTATCGCGCAATGCGAAAGCTGATGCGGCGGCGAAGGATCAGACTGTTACTGCGCCAGTTGCTCCACCGGCAACCACAGTTGATATTACGCCGGGGGCTACTGCACCAAATGATGGCGACCAGACGATCGGTACCGTTGATGTCAAAATCACCAAATCCAAAATGGCCCCGGTCAAATGGAACGGCGAAGAGCAGTTGGCCCTTGGTCCGGCCGGTACTTACAACACCATCCTGGCGGATCAGTTCAAGCAAGCGTTCCGTGCGCTGGCAAATGAGATGGACTCGGATCTCGCGGCTTTGTATTTAGCTTCCTCCCGCGCTGTCGGTACGGCTGGTACTACTCCATTCGGGATTGCTGGCGATCTGTCGGATGCGGCAAATGCGCGCCAGGTATTGTCCGATAACGGCTCCCCGACTACCGATTTGCAGATGGTCCTTGGTTCCTCTGCGATTGCTAACCTCCGTGGTAAACAGTCAGTTCTGTTCAAGGTGAACGAGTCTGGTACCGATGCGCTGCTGCGTGAGGGTATCGTGGGGCGACTGGAAGGATTCAACATCCATGAATCCGCGCATGTTAAGAAACGCGCGGCATCGGCTGCCACTGATTATCTGGTAAATGGTGCAAAATCGGAGGGTGATATCCTGATCGCGATTGATAAAGGCCATGTTTTTTGCTCCAAAAAGAAGATTCGCCCAAACGAGGGTTTGAGCGAAAGTCAGGAGCTTTTTACAATCAGCTATTTCAAGGAGTTAGAGAGTGCTGATTGGCTATGCGAGGGTCTCAACGGTAGACCAAAACCTCGATTTACAGAAAAATGCACTAATTCGTGCAGAATGTGAGCTTGTTTTTGAAGATATGGCCAGCGGGAAAAATGCCAGGCGACCTGGTTTAAAGCGTGCGTTGCGCAGACTCAAGCCTGGTGATGTGCTGGTGGTCTGGAAGCTGGATCGGCTTGGGCGCAGCGTGCGCGACTTAATAACCATGGTATCGGAGCTACAGCAGCGCGGCGTAAACTTTCGCAGCCTGACTGACTCGATCGACACGTCGACCCCTGCAGGCCGTTTCTTCTTTCATGTCATGAGTGCGCTGGCAGAAATGGAACGAGAGTTGATCGTCGAACGTACTCGCGCTGGTTTAGCCGCAGCAAGGGAGCAGGGGAGAATTGGAGGGCGGCGTCGGGTAATGACGACTGATATCGTGGAACATTGCCGCCGGATGCTCGCAAATGGAGCTACCCGACAGCAGGCTGCAGATGTTATTGGGGTTGGGGTAAAGACGATTTACAAATATTTCCCTGTAGCTGGCGTAGGGAATTTTGAGAATCAGTAATCGTCAGGGATGTTGGAGATACCGCCCCACACGATAATCAGGCCAAGTATAGTCATGGCAAATAAGGTTACAGATACGCCTGAGATGATTAAAAATGTCATATAGTTCCTTGAGGTGTGTGTTGTCATTCATTAGACAGCAGGAACTGTAGAAGGTTGTGAGCTTTACAAATTTCTGGCAATCGTTTTTTGGTTAAGTAAACGGCCAATGGCTATATGTAAGAGTTAGTTGGGAACCACCAAGTACTTACTCGGGAACCTCTTGGTAAAGAATTGCAGGGATAATCGGAGATAGTTTGAAGACTACTAAGATATTTCCCCGGAAAACATTGCCTCATCCTTATAAACTTAAGGTTTTCAACGTGGTAAAGCCTGCTGCTATTACAAAGTAGTCAGCAAGATAGATTCATGGTACATGACAAGTAGAATGGTTCATTTATATAAAGAGGCTTCGCCTTCAGGACGCGTTTTGAATCTGCGATGCATCCACAGGTATTGCTCAGGGGCTCGGAGAATTTCATGCTCGATGATCTTATTCATATAACCCGCTGCGGCGACCTTGTCTTCCCCTGGATAGCCTGACAACGGATTGCTGATATACATGCGATAACCTTTTTTATCGCTACGTCGAATCATGCTAAGTGTGATCAGTTGTGCACCTGCGAGTTTTGACAGAGCATATGTTCCGTTCGTTGAGGCTGCTTTTTTTACCGAGAAAAAAGGTGCAAAAACGCTTCCCTTAGGCCCATAATCCTGATCTGGTGCAAACCACACGGCTTCACCAGCTTTCAATGCATGAACAAAACCAGATAAATTACGCCGATTAATCATCGCCTTATTTGAACGCATACGACCTTTTGTCTGTACCCATTCCATTAATAGATTATTGTGTGGGCGATACGTAGCCATCATAGGATGGCATAAACCCATTACTCTTCCACACAACTCAAGGGACATAAAATGAATCCCGACAACCATTACCCCTCTGGTCGCACCGGTCAGGTTTTCAAGCCCTTCGACATCAAACCATTTTTTGACTCTCGCATCACTCCAGAACCAGGCCATTCCTGTTTCCATCAGCCCCAGTCCGAGAGAAACAAAGTTTTTCTTGACCATCTGGTTTCGGGCAAACGGTGTCATTCCTGGAAAGCAGAGTTCGATATTTCTAATCGCAATTCCTTCCCGACGTTTCAGAAAGGGTCTGGATATTTTTCCAAGACCAGAGCCCAGAATATGTAAAACCGGGTAAGGAAGCTGAACGAGAAGCCACAGCAGACCCAAACCAGTCCAGGTAAGCCAGTAGCGGGGATGGAGTAAATTATAAGTAAAAGTCTGTGACATAAATTTCCTTAATGCTAATGGAGTTATAACGCAAAAGGGAAATGCTGAGAAAATTCGTCTTTAGCGATACTCATTCTTTTAGACAGTTTGAATTCGTATAAATTCAGAAGAAACAATTTCAATTACTGGCAACAGTTTTTGAATAGTCAGGGATACATTGTAAATCAGCAAAGTTATGCTGTTATAACTTCATGGGTTTTTCATTGATATTCAAGAAATTGTCTTCTGGATTCATCATCATCAAGGTACTCAAAAGAAAGAAGGCGAATTTTGGTAAGTTTATAAAACCACTCACAATCGTTTCGTTGAATAATTTCGCCTGGTTTGAAACATATCCCGGATGCCACCCGGATAATGGCATATTTACCATTACTAAACCTGACCCGGTGAATACAGAAAGGTTGGCCAGCCTGCCCGTGACAGCTGTTCGACAGGATACGTCCTTCAATAAAAACAGATTTTTTAGATTTCATTATCATACCCTCGACAACTGCAGTACAGGAGGAACGTTGTCATTTTCCGACATCACTGACGTTAAGTGGCAGAAGCTAATCAGCCGCCGATACACCAGCATTCTGAAGGTCTGAACAACAGTCCGCAGGCAGGGCACTCAAGAACCGCATCTTTTCTTAGCTTACCTGCTTTCTGATCAGCTCTGTGTGCGCATACCGGGCAGGCAACATGAACCGGTCTTTCTTTAAAATATCTGAGCCCTTTTGTATAAGACATAAATGATTCTCTGAGGAATACAGTAATTATTATACGCTTTGATATAAAAATAACTGGCATAAGTTATGTTAAGTTGTGTCTGAATCAGGATGTAAGATATTGAAAATTGAACGTCTGATTTATGATACACTATCCTTCCGTGAGAAATTTATGATGAAATCAGAAGACACCCTTGACTGGTATCCGGCACAACTACCGCCAGTGAAAATTATTCTTGGTGAAGCCGTGCTGGCTGTGGGTAAACAGGGCAGACCGATTAATACCCGCACCTTGCTGGAATACCTTCAGGTCATGCAGGACAAACAAAAAAGGCGGGATGACAAAATCGCCATGCAGACTGCGATTGATGTTCTCAGGGATAATCAGCGCATTAACGGCAGACGTTAATGCACCTCCGGGATCAGTGTCAGTTCTGAATGATCTCAACCGTATGGTTTTGTCCATCATCCTTCAGCGGTATTCTGTCATCAGGGAGGAGAACACCATCCAGCGTCACGGAATATTCTGCATCGCCGCGTGAGACACTAATCTGATAGTGGCTTTCACCATACTGATAAGCAATAGAAAAAGACGGCCACGCATCCGGTAATAGGGCATGAACACTAAAGTCAGTGCCGGTGCGTTTTATCCCCAGTAATTCCTCGGTAAGTAAACGCCAGGCCCAGCCTGCAGAACCGGTGTACCAGCTCCAGCCTGCACGACCAGTATGGGGAGCTACGCTGTAGACATCAGCACTCATGACATAAGGTTCAGCTTTATAAATCCCGACAGAGCCCGCATTGAGAGTATGATTTACAGGGTTGAGCATTGACCAGAGTTGCCAGGCACGTTTGGCATTCCCCATCCGGGCAAATGCCATCACGGCCCAGATGGCGCCATGAGTATACTGCCCTCCGTTTTCCCGCACACCGGGCAGGTACCCCTGTATGTAGCCCGGATTTGGACCGTGTCCGTCGAAAGGAGGCGTTAACAGTTTGATCAGCCCGCCTTTGTTATCCACAAGGTGCTTATCCAGCGCCTGCAGGGCTTTTGCGCACCGTCCCGGGCTCGCGGCACCGGACAATACAGACCAGCTCTGCGCAATCGCATCAATCCGGCAGTCCTGTGAGGTTTTCGATCCCAGGGGAGTACCATCGTCAAAATACCCGCGCCGGTACCATTCCCCATCCCAGGCGTGGGCTTCGAGATTGCTTTGCAGGCGCAGAGCCTGTGAATGGCACATCGCGGCGACGCTTTCATCCAGCCTGCGCTCCGCCAGCGCTGCAAACCGCTGCAAAATGTCGTACAGGAAGAAGCCCAGCCAGACGCTTTCACCTTTGCCTTCGATACCCACCCGGTTCATCCCGTCATTCCAGTCACCAGCCCCCATCAGCGGCAGGCCATGCCCCCCGAACCGAAGTCCATGGCGAATAGCTTTGACACAGTGTAACCAGAGAGTCTCTCCGATGCCGCTGATGACCGGCGTGTCATAGACAGACTCTTCACCAGGCGGAAGCGGGCGCCCCTCCAGATAAGGAATGTGTATTCCCAGAGCCTCCATATCCCCCGTCGTTTCAACATAGTGGCAAACGGCAAGCGGCAGCCACAGGTAGTCATCTGAACAACGGGTACGGACACCGTTACCGTGTGGTGGGTGCCACCAGTGCTGCACATCCCCCTCGATAAACTGCCGGGAGGCACAGAGTATTATCTGTTCACGCAACCGGTTCGGATCAGCATGGCTCAGTGCCAGTGAATCCTGCAACTGATCGCGAAAACCATATGCACCGCCAGACTGATAGTAACCACTGCGGGCCATAAGGCGACAGGCGACTGTCTGATATAACAGCCAGCCATTGACCAGTAAATTTACTGACGTGTCGGGGGTGTTAACCACGATTTTATCGAGCACATTGTGCCAGTGGTTATGAATCCGGTTCAGCTCCTGGCGGACTGTATCCTCGTTCATGTAATGGGCCAGCGTCTCATTAGCACAAACATCATTCTCTTCTGCGCCGAGGATAAAAATAAACGTCCTCTGATCCCCATCAATTAATGTTACCGTCGATTGTACCGCCCCGCAGGGATCCAGACCGGCGCCCGTGTTACCTGAAAGCCTGCGCAGTTTCATGGCTGACGGCGCGTGAAGGGAACCATTACGGCCAATAAACTCCCGACGGTCCCCGGTCAGCGAACAGTCATTACCGCTGACGGCAAAAAATGCAGTTCGGCCTCCACCATTATCACCATAAAAGTTGTTCGCCAGCACCCCGCAACCGCCAGACGTTCTGGCCGCATGTGTCACAATGTGAGGAGCTGAGCGAGTTCGTGATCCTCCGAGCGTCCACTCTACATAACCTGTGACGGAGAGTTGACGTGTCCGTCCCGAAGAGTTACTGAGTGTCAGGAGCACCAGTTTAACTGGCGCCTCTTCGGCAACCAGGACCGTCAGCTCGCTGTCTATTCCACTCTCTCGATGGGCAAAAACGCTGTAGCCAAAACCATGCCGGGTCAGGTAATCACCGTGTCCGCGAACAGGCAACGCTGTCGGTGACCAGTTTACCCCGGTCTCTTCATCACGCAGATAAAACGCCTCGCCAGAGCGATCGCTCACAGGATCGTTTTCCCAGGGTGTTAACCGGTATTCATGGGCATTCTCATACCAGGTATAGGCCTGTCCTGCCTCTGAGATCACGCTGCCAAAACGGGGATTTGCCAGTACGTTTGACCAGGGAGCCGGTGTCTGCGCATTTTCCCGCATAACAATTTGATATTCCCGTCCATCCTGAGAAAATCCACCGAACCCATTGAAATAGCATAACTGACTGATATCGGGGGGCCAGTCCGTATGTTGATTACGCTCGCGCACTGCACGCGGCATGAATGCTATGACCGGCGATTTCAGGGTATGGATACGCTGGTTAAGCTGCTCATTAATACTCCCTGCGCGGTCATCAAGATAAAGACAGGCCACGCTCATCAGAAGCAACTTATCTTCTGCGGAGAGATGCTCGCCATTACGGACAAAAAGACCGCCCGTTTTGTCCAGCAGACTGGCTTCAGACCCCGCATAAATTAATTCCATAATTTGATTTTGTAATCCCTGCTGGTAGCCACCGGGGCTGTTATTCAGGATAACCAAATCAACATCCAGTCCTTTCTGTCGCCAGTAACGGTGTGCCTGAATCAGTGTGGTCACTGAGGCGATACTTTCTTCGCCGGTTATACTGAGCAGTACTATCGGCAGATCGCCTGAAATTGCCCAGCCCCACAGACCGGACTGACCACGCCGGTTGCGGCTGATCACCTGGCCTTCAGCGCGTAGCTCCTGGACAGGGTAAAGCACAGCACTGGCGAGACGATTAAACAAAGTTGCATCATCTTCACTGGCATTCATCTGGCGTAATACCACCAGACTGTGAGACCAGGCCAGTTCAAAGACGCGATCGGCAATAGGGTAATCGCGATATTTTTCCAGCAGGGCCAGGCTCTGCTGGCGGTTCTCGCTGATACCATAAACGATATCAATCGTAACCGGATGCCCCGGCTGTAGAGTGATGGAGTGACGTATAGCCAGTATCGGATCCAGCACTGACCCCGACGTGTTGCTGAGCGTCCCTCCCGCCTCTATTGCCTGGGCATTCGCAGGATTTCTGCCACGTCCAATAAACCTTGCCCTGTCCGTTTCAAACGACACGTTATTTCGGTTATCGCCGTGCACCACCATCATGTGAAACAGGCAAGGACCCGGTTCATCCGGTGAGCGCGGGCGCCGGTGGCAAAGAATAGCGTCACGCTCAGGAGCCAGCTCAGTCTGAATAAACAGATTGCTGAATGCCGGGTGTGCCAGATCGCTGGCAGCCGCTGCCAGGACCACTTCAACATAGGTTGTCAGCTCCAGAGAGCGAGGCTTGCGACCACGATGAATCAGTGTGAGCCGTCGCAATTCAACATCATCCTCCGGAGAGATCACCACCTGAGTTTTGACGCTGAGTCCCCCGAAGCTGCGTCTGAATTCTGCCCCCGCATCGGTGAATAACACTTCCTCGTCTTGTCCGCTGATGTAGCCTGTCGGTTGCCAGGTATTGCTCCACACATCTCCCGTCTGGGTATCGCGGATATAGCAGAATGCTCCCCAGTTATCACGGGTGGAATCACTGCGCCAGCGTGTTATTGCAATATCGTTCCAGCGACTGTAACCGCCGCCGGCTGCGGTCAGCATCAGATGATAATGGCCGTTGGACAGAAGTTGAATATCCGGGGCAGGGGTATCCACGCTATAGAAAATACGGGGTTCATAGCGGATGGGTTTGACCCTGCCCTCATGAGATTCAAAATGACGGCGCGGACTGTACAGATCGACCGCATCCGGCACGCGCTCCTGTAACAGCAGACTCGCTGACCGGAATACCGTACTGGACATAAAGCGTTCAGTCATGGGGGCGTCAAGCAGCACATGAGCCAGCGCCTGAAATGCCATACCCTGGTGATGCGCCATCCAGGACTGTACCACCGCATAGAGCTGACCGGTTGCAAGACGTGAGGGGGTATAGTCCAGCGCTTCATAAAAACCGTATTCTCCGCGTGCACCATTTTTTTGCAGCCTGAACAGGTTCTCACAGGCTTTCTGCGGGGAAACCATCAGCGCCAGCAGCGTGGCGTAAGGAGCAACAACCATGTCATCGGCAAGCCCCCTGCGCAGACCGAGCCCCGGTACGCCAAATGCCTGATACTGATAATTATGCTGAACATCAAAAGCATGATAGCCAGACTCTGAAACACCCCATGGTACCCCGCGTTCTTTCCCCCAGTGAATCTGGCGCATAACCGCCGACTGACTCATTTCATCGAGCAGGCTGCCGGGCCAGGTGGGCATCACCAGATTCGGCATCAGATATTCAAACATGGATCCGCTCCATGACATCAGGGCCGTTTCATTATCAATCGTGGTAAACAATCGACCCAGCGCGTACCAGCTTTTAAGAGGCAGCTGATTAGTCGCAATGGCAAGAAAACTGGTCAGGCGGATTTCAGACGGCAGGAGATCGTAGTGGCTCTTGTCAGGCGTATTCGTGTCACAGTTATAACCGACGCTGAGCAGACTGGTTGCTTCACTGTACAGAAAGGCGAAATCCATCCGGGCATGCTCATCCAGCCGCTGTTCCAGCTCGGTGATAATATTGAGTCGCATTCGGGCCTGCTCCGCCACTGACGCCGGAGGCGTTTCTGTACCGGTTAATGTCGGACGGGCAAGCTCGCTCAGCGTCGGCAGCGTCTGCTCATTCCAGGATACAGGTAACCAGCCAAGCAACAGAGACCACTCATGGCAAAGCTGAACCAGTTGATGCTCCAGATGTCCTGCCCAGCGCATCTGAAGAGGTGACCCCTGATGGCATAACATGGTCAGATGGTTGCACTGGGTGCGCATGTTTTTCAGTTCGCTGATAAACGCCTGCGGAGAGAGCGACACCGCATTCAGGCAATGCTTGCGCAGCAGTCTCAGGCTGTCAGGTGGGTTCTTACCCCACTGTTTTTCCAGAATATCCAGCGTATCGTTCAGTCCTGCCAGTATCTGTTGGCTGCTTAAAACAGGCTGATGACGCATGGCGGACAGCCCTGCACGCAGCGTCAACAAATGCCCGGCCATGTTGCCGCTGTCGACGCTGGAGATATAGCGTGGACTGAGGGGGACCAGCGTACGGGTGTCATACCAGTTGTACAGATGGCCCCGGTAGTGCTCCATTTTATCCAGCGTGTCGAGTGTGAGCGACACGCGCCGGAGCACCTCTCCGCCGGGCAGGTAGCCAAAGTCCCATGCCGTCAGGTTAGCCATTAGTGAAAGACCAATATTGGTAGGAGAAGTTCGGTGTGCCACCGTCGGTTGTGGTATTTCCTGATAATTATCAGGCGGAAGCCAGTTCTCTTTTTCTGTGGCAAAGGTTTCAAAAAATGCCCAGATTTCACGGCTTGTCTGGCGTAACAGCTGTTTTTGTTCCTGACCTGGCGAAAAAACCTTACGCACGGGCTGACGACTCAGCCAGCTCATCAGCAACGGCGCCACACACCATACCAAACCGATCGGTAACACAATCCCCAGCAGCTGGGGGGCCAATTTTCCGGTCAGAATTATCAGCGTCACGCCACCGGCAACATTCAGCCACATCGCCTGATAAAAACGTGCAACAGTGGATCTGGCCTGATTGCTGTCCTGGCTGTGGCTGACCCACTGGCTGAGGTGACGCCTGCTTATCCCCAGTCGCCATAGCGTCACGGCGATCGCTTTCAGCGAATATCCGGCTTCGTGTGGCAGTATCGCAAAATTAAGGCTGATACCTGACAGACGCTTTAGCGCGCCCGCCCCCACCAGTAACAGATGCGGCTTCACGCGGCGACGCAGAGGTTTATGCAGAAGGTCATGGGTGATGCAGAGGAGGGCTGGCAACAGCCATATCAGCAACAGTATGCCCAGCCAGTAAACCGGATTGGGTACCCAAAGCAGAGCGAAGAACAGCAATATCAGTAAGGAGGGGGCGACCAGACTGCGACGTAGATTATCGAGTAATTTCCAGTAAGAAAGCGCGGTCAGCGGATTCCTGACCCGGGTTCCATCGGCTTTTCTGACGCGTGGTTTTAGCCAGTTAAGCAGTTGCCAGTCACCCCGGATCCAGCGTGAACGGCGTGCAACGTCCGACAGATAATTATTAGGGTACTGTTCGTAGAGTAACACCTCACTCAGCAGACCCGAGCGCGCATAGCATCCTTCAAGCAGATCGTGGCTGAGTACCAGATTTTCCGGGCAGATGTTCGTAGTGGCCTGCATAAAAATATCAACATCGTAAATCCCTTTGCCCACAAACGAGCCTTCCCCAAAGAGATCCTGATAAATATCCGAAGACATCATAGAATAGGGGTTATTACCCGGTATGCTGCTGCGCAGGGCGGCGTAACGCCCCTGACCGTTACGTGGTATCTCCTCAGCAAGACCGGGTTGTAAAATACCAAATCCTTTGACCACCCTCTGGCGTACCGGATCATACTCTGGCGTATTCAACGGATGGGCCATCGCCGCGACCAGTTTGTGAGCCGTATCGCGCGGCAACACCGTATCACTGTCCAGGGTAATGACGTATTTTATGTGACCCGGTAAAAGGTGGGCAGGCATGTCTGCAACGCTGACGAATTGCGTTCCGGGATGGCGCAACCAGCTGTTCAGTAACGCCAGTTTTCCCCGCTTGCGTTCATAGCCCATCCACGCTCCTTCCGAGGGGTTCCATTCAGGCTGGCGATGTAACAGATAAAAACGTGGTCGGCCGGAGGGGTAGCGGCGATTAAGCGCCTGCGTATCGGCGATAGCCTGTCTGAGCAGCGCGTGACTTTCCGGCGAGGGTTCATTTTCAGAATCAGCAAAATCAGTGAGCAGCGCGAACCTGAGATTTTCGTTTTCATTCCCCAACCAGCAGACTTCAAGACTGGTGAGGAGCTGGCTGAAACTTTCGTGGCTGGTCAACATGCAGGGAATGACTAACATGGTGGCACTGTCAGCGGGAATACCGGCTGAAAAATCCATCCCCGGCAAGGGTCGAGGAACGCGAAAACGGGTGGTTGCATCACTGAGCAAATCGCTCATTAACTGAGTTAAAGCGATAACCAGAGGTAATATCACCGCGATTAACAACCAACCTGCGCCCTGCATGGCAGTTTCGTGCAATATTGCCGCGGTCGCTGCGGTTGTCAACAACGCCAGGCTACCAAGCCATGACAGCAGGGTTATTCTGTTGAAACTGTGCCGCAAGCGTATGAGTCTTGAGGTGTCTGCCAGGAGATGTATATCCAGTGCCTGTCGACCTTCGCCGGCGAGATAATAACCAACATGATGTTCCGGTGTATTGGGGGCTTTTTCCTCTGAAAGCGCCAGCACCCTGTCAGCAACCTCAGGCTCGCTGAGCCCACTGTCTCTGGCCAGGACCTCAACTACGTGCCGGTAATGATCCCGGGTATTGAAGTGCATCCGGGGATAGATACCGGCAGGATCATTGCTTAATACCTGTTCGACGACGCTTATCGTTTCGGCGAAATCAGCCCAGTCCGTTTCACCCAGTAATCGCAGACCTGCGATGCTGTTACTGACAGACAGCTGGCTGGCGGCAAGCTGTTGATTGAAGTTATTTATGAGAATGTCAGTGGTGACTCCCTGTTCCCGAAGGCACTGATCAACCCAGGTAAGAGGTAACGACAGCGCGTTGCCGTGCCCCTGCAGACGCCGCACCAGTTCTGCGACAAACGCGCTGGATAACGGAGGACGGGAGCGCGCCAAATCGGCAACCACCATAATTAAATCACCAGGCGCACTCTCTGCACATTCGAAAATCCTGGTTATCCACGTATCTGCCAGGTTTCTGTCCTGTTGCGCTTTTATCACTTCCATACTGATACGACGAAGATTTTCAATCAGCGCCAGTCGAAGCATTCCCGGTAATGCCCAGACTTCACCCAGCGTCAGCGGCGTCACCTGTTGATAGGCAGCGAGATAGCTGGTCAGACTGGTGGCATCCCAGCGGCCATCACCGTGAGCAATGGCCTCTGATGCGATATGATAAATTCTTGGGCAATTCAGCGGCGACATCAGCGACGGGAGACCTTTACCAAAACTTTTCGGCAAGTGCTGGCGGACGGTACGGATTTGTTCCTCAATCAGATAATAATTGTCCAGCAACCACTCCCCGGCGGGCATGATACTGGTCTTTTTACCTGCATTAAGCTCATAGCAGTTTTGGGTGATAACGGCCTCATTGTCGCCAAGCCGTTTCAGAAGATAATAGGGATGTTTATCCGGTGATACTTTATGGGTCCGCGCCAGCTTCTGACCATAGCGTTCCATCTGGGCAGTCGAAAAGAGTTCTGACCGCGGAGTGCTTTCGCTTGCAGGATCGTTCGCCGAAAACGTTACGTTTTCGGCAGCATTCACCGGAATACGGGGGCGGTTAAACCACGCTCTGGGGTTCATTTTCATAGCATTGCTCTGATGCGACATTAGCGCGCAGGAGCAGTTGCGAAATCAGTTCAGAAACGTTCTCTCAGGATGGGCGTAAGGCATCAGGGATTTAACAGCTGCTGGGATTTAACTTAAGTATAGAAGATGGTTCTGTCCACGGCGGATCAGTTGATACTAGCGCCGTGAGATAAACAGGGCTTTACACCGAGGGCAAAGCATGGCCTGATTGCGCCGGATTTTTGCCATCGGTTGAACTGATTTGAAACCACAAACAGTGCAGACAACAGTGGCAGTAGATGCACCGCTGAAGAATTTCATTGCGTAATTGATAATAGACATAACCATTAACCTTTCAATGAATGAACTTCACCGTATCACATATGGTTAAGTTTTAATCTGTTTATTTTGTGACCCTGAAATTCAGGAGAGGTAAATGTTCGCAGCCACAGGCCCTCTGGGACCATTGATCCGACAGAATTCTATGCGGCTTCCTGGGATGAGTAATTCTGATTCGCGGGAGTTAACGGCTGAAATGTGAAGCAGAACATCTTTTCGCCCATCTGAAGGGATGATGAGGCCTTTACCACTGAGAATGTCAAAGCTTTTGACAATGCCTGTCATTTTATGGGACAAGTCGATTCCTTATTAAAAACACGTAAAGACTATACATTCAAAATAGTATATTGCCACACTTAATTTTCCTGCAGGACTTCTGGATGGCTAAAAAATAATTTGCGTATTAGTATCTCCCGTGTCTTAATGAATCCTGTTAGTTCAATGTACAAACGAACGTTAAACATTTTCTGGTCAGTCCTCATTACCAGGCGCTATCGCTGATATCCCCTCCTTTTGAGTCATACCTTTAATACTATACGTTTACTATTAATACTATCATGTATAACGGGAGTCAGTATGTCCACAAGAATTAAAGGTTTGGTAAAATGGTTTAACGAAGATAAAGGTTTTGGTTTCATTTCACCTCTTGACGGAAGCAAGGATGTCTTCGTCCATTTTTCCGCACTCCATGGTGAGAATTTCAATACCTTATTTGAAGGGCAGAAAGTTGAGTTCGCCATGCAGAGTGGTGAAAAAGGGCCTGCTGCTACAAACGTAATACTTTGCGATAAATGAAGATTTGTGGGCCCGCGACAACGATGAAGGATTATTCCTGAGTAGACAGGTCCATAAATTAAATCAGAGAAAGTCGGTTGTTTTTTTAATATCAGGTCAACATGTTTTTCGCAATTATGAGTGTGCTGACCGATGTGATGAAGTGCAGGACTGCTGCCTGAAAGCCTGAAAGCCTGAAAGCCTGAAAGCCTGAAAGCCTGAAAGCCTGAAAGCCTGAAAGCCTGAAAGCCTGAAAGCAGAAGCTAACTGCTTGTTAAATAATAAAGTGCGTAAGAGACGAGACTGCCTTCGAAAGCATCACGTCCCTGATTGTATTTTAATTGCATCGGCATTTATAGAAGAGAGTGACGGGAAAGACTAACAGAATTATGGTGGCATATGATAAAAGTACTCGTTTTCTTTAATACCGAATCCTGTAAAGTCATGACCGTTCCGGAGGGTACATCCTCAATCAGACAGGAATACCCAAACGGTGAAGAAATACATCTACAGATTATGTCTGCAGGCTTTCCTTCATTAACCGGTGATCATGATGTTATTTACGTAGCCTCTGACAGACAGTTAATGTCACAGGAAATACTCGATGCGTTCCGGAAATATTTATAGCATTTTCGTTATGTTCTCTGCTTCAAATTGAATTGCGTATTTACCCTATTTATCAGAAGCGAACAAAGAATGAGTTAAAATCTTTGTGGCTTGCTAATAGCAGGCTTTTTTTTACATGTTCATTTTTAATAATCGGTCTCATATAAGGAAGTCACTCTTTGTGCACTGACAAAATGCAGATATCTTTCTAACCTGATGACTTTGCTGCTGGAATGTTCATCATGCACGACTGAAGCCGCGAGTCATGGGGGGATACCTAAATATTTACCGGGAGGAACCCGGCATCATATTGATACATCCAGACAATGCAACAAGGGCTTTTTCACCGGATATTCCGTTTTCTGACCCAGTAAGTTATTATCGAAAAATTATTATTTATTTCCGCTTTTGGCATTAGGCGTACGTCTGGCTATGTGCATTTGATTGCCTCAATCAATTATTCCCCTGATTTTTCACATTTCTTACGGCGCGCGTCACTGCATGCCAGATAAATTTGTCTGCGGGCACGGTGCCATTCGCAGCTAACTCCTCTGACTCTTTCCCTCCAATGTCCTGCCTCATCCATTATCTTGCTGCTTCTGGCGACAGTACCAGAGGCTGGTGGTCGTGGATATCTATTAGACCTTTTTCTGTTGCTGCGGTGACGATCAGAAAGCCTTCTGTTTCGTCTCCACGTTCAAATGGTGTGCTTCCGATTGCCGCCATGAATATCGGCTGGCCATCGGCGCGATGGATAAAGTAGAGTGGGTTGCTTCTTGTCACCTTCTTTCTTCCATCCGAAGCCCCCATCAGCAAAGCAGATCGCCCGGCCATGTTGCCATAGCGCCTTAAACATCCTGCTGGTGGCCACAGTTTCAACACGCGCGTTAATCAGTGGAGCCTTATCCCACCACCCGGGCGCATAACCCCAGAAGACAGGATCGATATGCAGTTGTTCGTCGCGTTCGCTCAGGAGCAAAACCTTTGTACCTGGCGACACGTTGTACCGGCCGATTGGTTCGGGGTCATAAGCGATATCCCGCTCAGCCTCTTCAGCCAAATAAGCCAGGTACTCTTCACGGGTTTGTGATTGAGCAAAGCGTCCGCACATGGTTACCTCCCGTTTGCAGACTGAAAGTATAGAATGTGTGGAGGAGTAGGAAGAGAACTCCGACAGCAATCAAACTGATGACTGTCGGAGCTAACGTTAAAAACAATGTGTACAAAATTGTGTATTAAAGTCAGGAATATCGAAGAATTTTAAAATTTAACTCATTGTTTTTAATTGATAAAGGTTTTTGCTTTGTAGGTGCTATCGTAAGGCATACCATTCCTTATGTTTCAGCGGGTTAGCCATCGCTCCCAGAATGTCTGATATCACGTTGACGGTAATCACCAGTGCGCCAATCACCATCACGCCTGCCGAAATCGCGGCGTAATCCTGCTGGCGGATGGCATTAATCAACCAGCGGCCCAGGCCCGGCCAGCTAAAGACCATCTCGGTGATCATCGCCAGGGTCAGCATGGTTGAAAACTGCAGGCCAAGACGCGGGATCACCGGCGGCAGGGCGTTGTGCAGCACGTGGCGATGTAAAATCGTGCGTCGTGAAACGCCACGGGTGGCGGCGGCCTTAACATAGTTGGTGTCATACACTTCGCTGGTGCTGATGCGCATCAGGCGGATCACTTCGGTGGTAGGCGCCACCGCCAGCGTGAGGACCGGTAAAACCATATGGCGCGCGGCGCTAACGATCATCTCATGGCGCCACGGTGAATCGGAAAGCCAGGCGTCAATCAGTGCAAAGCCGGTAACGGTTTTCACTTCATAGAGCAAGTCAAAGCGCCCGGAAACCGGGAACCAGCCGAGCGTCAGGGAGAAAAACAGCGTCAGCAATAGCGCCAGCCAGAACACCGGAATCGAAAATCCCACCAGCGCGAGGGCGCTGATCAGGGTATCCGGCCACTTATTGCGCATGATGCCCGCCAGCATCCCCACCGGGATACCGATTAACAGCGCAAAGCCAAACGCGAGGATGCACAGCTCCATGGTCGCCGGGAACACCTCTTTCAACTGCTCTGAAATCAGCTGGCCGTTAATGCTGGAGACGCCGAAGTCCCAATGTAGCAGTCCGGTGAACCAGAACTGCCAGGCATTCCACAACGAGGCGCCCTGCAACGGGGCATGGGGCGTAAAATAGCTCAGGCTGAAGCCCACGAAGGTCAGGAAAAAGAGCGTCACCAGCAGGAGCAGCAGGCGGCGCAGGGTAAAAATAATCATGGTTTTTTCACCTCGTCTTTTTTCTCCCGCGAGACGCCCGCAAAGGAGGCGTTACCGAACGGACTCAGGATCAGACCTTTCATATCATAGCGGTAGGCCTGCAGGCGCAGCGATGACGCCAGCGGCAGCACCGGCAGGTCGCGAGCCAGGATATGCTGCGCTTCTTTATAAGCCTCAATGCGTGAAGCCAGTTGCTGTGAGCGTAGCGCTTTTTGCAGCACCTCATCGAATTCGCGGTTGCACCAGTGGGCAAAGTTGGTCTGCGAGGCAATGGCCGCGCAGCTCAGCAGCGGACGGAAAAAACTGTCCGGGTCATTACTGTCGGTAGCCCAACCGGAAAGGGTCAGATCGTGGTTCATGTCCATCAATCTGGCTTCCTGGAATCGGCCCTCCACCGGCACGATAATGACCTTCACGCCAATTTGCGCCATGTCCGCCTGGATAAGCTCCGCGGTTTTCAGCGGGCTGGGGTTCCAGGCCTGCGAGCTGGTCGGGACCCAGAGCTTCAGCGTCAGCTTTTCCAGACCTAGCGCTTTAAGCTGGGCCCGGGCTTCCTTCGGGTTGTATTCCGTGATTTTTGCGTCGTTATCGTAGGCCCACGAGGCGCGCGGCAGCATCGACGCGGCGGTTTCGGCGGTACCGTAATAAATGGACTGCATCAGACGCTGGTTATTAATGGCCAGCGCCAGCGCGTGGCGAACTTCGGGTTTATCAAGCGGCGGTCGGGCGGTATTGAACGCCAGCCACGCGATGTTCATGCCCGGGCGCAGCGTCAGGCGCAGGCGCGGATCGTCACGGAGGATCGTTAACTGGCTGGCAGCCGGCCAGGCCAGCACATCGCACTCACCGGTTAACAGTTTCGACAAACGCCCCGTGCCGCCAGAGCCGAGATCGACCACCACCTGCGGCATCAGCGGCTTACCGCGCCAGTAGCCAGGATGGCGCTGCAGGCGTACATACTGCCCCGCGCGATACTCTTCAAGCTGGAACGGACCGGTGCCGACCGGCTGGCGATCGAGCTGTTCCTGGCGATCGACTTTGGCCAGCTGTGCGCCATATTCCGCCGACATCACCGAGGCATAGTGGGTCGCCAGATGCCAGAGGAACGAGGCATCCGGCTGTTTCAGGCGAAATTCGACGGTTTGATTATCCAGCTTGCGCACGCTCTCAACGCTGTCGGCGAACTGCAAACTGTCGAAATAGGGGAAGCTGCTGCCGTTGACGTTGTGCCACGGATCGTCGCGCTTAAAAATGCGGTTGAAGGTGAAAATCACATCGTCTGCATTAAAAGCGCGAGAGGGCTTAAACCAGGAGGTTGACTGGAAAGCGACGTGAGGACGCAGATGGAAGCGGTATGTGGCACCGTTATCCAGCACTTCCCAGCTTTCCGCCAGCTGCGGCACCAGCCGGTAGGTATAAGGGTCGACATCCAGCAGGCGGTCGTAGAGTTGAGCCGCTAAGGTATCGACAATCAGCCCGCTGCTGACTTTCTGCGGGTTAAAGGTATTGACCTGACCGCTCACACAGTAAACAAAACCGCTGTCGCGGATGTCGGCATCTGGCGGCAACGTGGGCGCGGCCATTGCCTGCGTACACAGCAGCGATAGCGTCGCCAGCAGGGAGGAGAGTTTCAGGCGCATAATATTTTTTTGGTTATAGAGCAGAGCTCTGTTTTATTAATGTTCAATGACATATTCCATCACCTTAAACGCTCACAGGAACCATTTCGTCAGTCGCTGCGTTATGTGCAAGAGCACCACTCCTTCGAGTATACCTCGTAAACCCATCCGGCGTTTTTATCTGCCATTTCCCTGAATAAACGCGTAAAACCCGCGAGGGCGCAAGCCGCGCCGATCGTCATGCGTCCAGGGAGGTGACGGGTTGATATTCATCAAAAACCTGAGGGTATGGTGCTCTTTTAAGCGCTTCTCAGCATATTCATGCGTTGTATGGGGGATAATGAAACATGGTATCTTTTTATGGCTGAATTCTCCAGTAAGCTTGGTGATTACAGCGGAAGCAGGCGGTTATAACGCCCGATATACTCCTTGGGTGTGATTTCAATTTCTGAGCCTTCACGATGGGTGGCCACGAAAGTCCGCAATACCATCCCGCTGCGTTTCTCGCTAATTTCCCAGCCTTGCTGGCGATAGGCATCAAGAGTCGAACGAATACACAGGTCCGAGAAAATCATCATCACCGACAGCGCAGGTGAATGATGATGCTTCATGGTGTGGGTTAAGCTGACGTGGGCCGCATAGCGACTAAGAGTATGAATATTAACCGGAATCATGTGCGTTTTCAGTCCATTGAACGATGATGGCGCAGACTATAATTCACATTGACACATCTTGCCAGTTACAAATATTTAACCGCCAGTGTGCTGAAAACACAGGGCAATCTGGCCAGGCAGACGACGGGGGGTAAAATGCGGGTTACTGCTGTTGCGAGCGACCCGCATGGCATCGCGAAGGCTGGAATCAGGCGCTATCAGGTGAGCGAATGGGCCAGTCTGGTCAGGGCAAACTGCAGTACTTTTTCGCCATCAAAGGCGGCGTAGGGCAGGCTTTCAATCACCGCAATCTGCTGGTTATCCAGCAACACGGCAGCGATCTCATCGGTCTTATATTGAATATGTGGCGCCACTAAAACCGCGTGGTAGGCGGGAGCCACGCTAAAGACATTCTCCAGACCGACGGCGCTAATCAGCATATTCATCCCCTGAGCATCCGCGATTTTTTGCATTTTCTTCGCTAAGAGGTTCGCGGTTTCCCCGAACAAGCAACATATCAGTAGTTTTTTCACGGTGTGATCCTCGATGGAGTCCCGTGTCTACATTATGCCGCTGCGGTTGATGAAAATGCGCAGTGCATCAATTAGTGCAGCAAATTGTCTGATTAATCACCTAACGGGGTGAACTCATAAAGCACCAGCGCATTGCTGTCCAGGGAGTCGACAATATGCCAGCCGCTCTCCGGTGCCTCTTCCGAAACGCTCAGCGCCGGGCGGGCCTTGTGCATCAGCCAGTGATAATCCTCATCGTCCGGGCCGCTGTGGCTGCGAAAGGCTTCAAACAGCGGGAATAATGCGCCGTGATGCTGATCGAACAGATGCTGCTTCACCCGCCAGCGCCCGTCAAGTCCGGACAGTCGGACGCTGTAGGGCTGACGAAAGCGCTGGATAAACGCCTCTTCGCTGGAGAGCCAGGGGTTGAACACTACCGTATTACGCAGCAGAAGCTGATACTGATTACCGTGACGTAACAGCAACATTTTTTTGTCGTTAACCAGCACGTCGCCGCGCAGCCGTCGCCATAACCACAGCACCCAGTATACGGGACGGGGCAGGCCGTGGAGATAATGCAGCGCCAGGCTGGAGGTATCCAGCTTACCGGTAACGCTCGATTCCCCTTGCAGGCCAGAGTTGAGCCAGAAGCCCGCCAGCCATACCTGCTCCGCCAGCCCCAGCAGGTTATCCATCAGCAATGCGCCGCGGAAAAACCGACCGTTGGTGTCGCGGGTATTGCCGGTTAAGGTATTCCAGGACAGCAGCCAGACCGGCAGCGACAGCTGACGCTGGCGCAGGGCGCTGTGGATCTGCCGCAGCTTATGTACCGGATAGTTTTCGCTCGAGGCCAGCTTGCTGCTATCCAACTGGGCCAGATCCAGTAGCTCATTGGCGTCGGCCTGGCAGGCGAGAAAGCTGGCTTCGCTGAGGATGGGCGACTGCAGCAGCGGATCATCGCCAATGGCAAGCTCCGGGAAGCGGTGCCAGACCCCCAGCTGCGGCTGCGACAGATAAGTCTGTAAGGTCTCTCGCTGCTGCAGCCAGGCATGCTGGCGGGCCGCTTCGGTGGCCTGGGGAGACCAGTGCCAGACAAAACGCCAGCTGGCGAGGGTTGCCGCCGGGAAATGGTTGGCGGCGAGGCGCAAAAAGCGCTGTAGCAAATCGCAGCGGGTGGTCAGCCCGGTATGTAAAATCACCCCCCAACCCATTTTCGCCAGCCAGCTGAAAATCTGCTGCAGGTTATACCAGCAGGCGTAGCCGGCCATTTGCGGGTCGTCCCAGCCGGTGGCAAACAGCCGGCTGCTGAGAAAAGGATCGTTAATATCAATCGCGTAGACCGGCAGGCTGCGGTGCAGCTGCTCCAGCTCGCGGCGTACATCCTCACGCAGTAAATCATCCAGCTCCCGGACGGTGACCACCATGCGGGTGTGGCGTAAGGTGGCGACGCGGGCCGGCAGCTGGCGCAGATCGATCTGCCGGGTTTGCTGCGGGTTGAGCAGCGGCGGCGGGTTGTCCCAGCCATTCTGTTCCGGCTCGTTGAGGCGGGCATAGAGACGCTCGACGGCCACCGGCTGCCAGATATCCACCAGCCCGGTGCGCGGGCGCCCGGATTCGCCGCTGGTTTGCGGGTGCTGCTGGCGAAACTGACGCGGTGTCACCTCATGCAGGCGTTTAAACAGATCGCTCATGATGCGGGTGCTGGCGAAACCTTGTTCCTGGGCAATCTGCTGGACCGGTTTGCGGGTGGCGATCAGCTGCTCCGCCGCCTTATTGAGGCGCAGGGCGGTAATGTACTGCATGAAGCTCATGCCCACTTCCTTGCGAAACAGGCGCGACAGCCAGGCTTCAGAGACAAACTCGGCGGCGGCAACATCGTGGAGCGAAAGCCGACGCTGGTAGTTTGCATCGATACGCGCCACCACCCGCGCAATGCGCCGGCTCCACTTCTCGGCCCCGCGTTTGGGGCTGGAAGCCAGCGGGCGAGAGAAACGGGTAGAGAGCAGCAGGGCAATCTCGCTCAGCCAGCGGTTGGCTTCAAGCCGGTAGCGGGCCTGATGATTCACCAGCTCTATCACCAGCAGCTGGCGCATTAACCGGCGGAGGTTATCATCGGCGTCGCGCGTTTCGTCGCTGACCTGGTAGCCCACGGCAAAGAACTCGCTATCGAGGCGTGTCAGCCAACTGCAGGACAAGGTCAGGAGCATCACTGCGTTACCGGCCGCCGCGTGCAGGCGCCACCGACGATTGCGGTTTACGATGGCCAGCTCGTCAGGGTGCAGTATCTGCTGCCCGTCGCCGTCATGCAGCTCTACGCGACCTTCCAGCACCCAGATCAGGGTTAACAGCTCACTCTCCGGCTGATTGAACTGCCGAATATCGCGGACCGCGACGCTAAAATCGCCTGAATGATGCTCCACCGTCACCTCTTCTCAAGGACAAAAAACAACAGGTCATTTTTTGTCATAACCGATCAGTATGAAAAACACTCATGAATAATCCGTCAATATAAAACAAAAAACCGCACTTTAATGCTAATCGGACAGCATAAACTCGAAAGTGTCGCGCAAACACAATCAAGGAATAACAAAAATGACACATCCGCTTATTGAGGCATTACAGGTTAAAGAAGCATCGTTTATTGAGCTGCGCCGTCGATTCCATCAGCAACCGGAAATTGGCTTCGAAGAACATAAAACCAGCGATGAGGTGGCTCGTCTGCTGACGGAGTGGGGTTATGAGGTACACCGTGGTCTGGCAGGGACCGGAGTGGTCGGAACCCTGAAGGTGGGCAACGGCGAGCGTCGTCTGGGTCTGCGGGCAGATATGGACGCGTTACCGATGCAGGAGGCCAGCGGCAAGGCCTGGGCCAGCCAGACCGATGGCCGGTTTCACGGCTGTGGCCATGATGGACATACCACCACGCTACTCTACGCCGCCGAATATCTGGCGCGTACCCGGCAGTTCGACGGCACGCTGCATTTGATTTTCCAGCCGGCGGAAGAGCTGCTGTATGGCGGGCGGGTGATGGTCGAAGATGGTCTGTTCGATAAATTCCCCTGCGATATCCTGTTTGGTCTGCACAACATGCCGGGGCAGGCGCTGGGGAAAATTGGCCTGCGCGACGGCGCGATGATGGCCTCTTCCGATACGCTGCATATTGAAGTGAAAGGGGTCGGCGGGCATGGGGCAGTACCGGAACACACCGTCGACGCGACGCTGGTCGCCTGTCATATCACCCTCGCGCTGCAATCTATTGTGTCGCGCAATATCACCCCCTTTGAACCGGCGGTGGTGACCGTGGGCAGTATCCAGGCCGGGCATGCGCCCAATATCATCAACGACAAAGTGCTGATGAAGCTGACGGTACGTACCCTCAACGAACAGGTACGTGAAACGGTCCTCCAGCGGATCCACGATATTGCCGTCGCCCAGGCGGAAAGCTTTAACGCCACTGCCACTTTAAGCCACATCAACGGCAGCCCGGTGCTTAAAAACGATCCTGCCGCCAATGAGATGGTGCGCACGGTGGCAACCTCGTTGTTTGGCGAAGCGCTGGTCGGCGAAGTGAAGCCCTTTATGGGTAGCGAAGATTTCGCCTTTATGCTGGAGCATAACCCGCACGGAAGCTACTTCACCATCGGCGCCGGGGACGAAGCCGACCGCTGCATGGTGCATAACCCGGGCTACGACTTCAATGATGAGATCCTGCTCAAGGGCGCGGCGCTGTGGTGCGGCCTGACGGAACATTATCTGCGTTAACCACTCGCGATGGGGAGGACCCACTTATGAGTTCCGTATCTCTGACCGAAGCACCTTTTGTTGGTACCGACCGTCTGCTGGCGGGCATTGTATTGAGCGTGTTGACCTTCTGGCTGTTTGCCCAGTCGGTGATTAACGTCGTACCGGCAATGAAAAACAGTCTTGATATCTCCCTTGAAACGTTGACGCTGGCGGTGAGCCTCAGCGCGTTGTTCAGCGGTTGCTTTGTGGTGGCCAGCGGCGGGCTGGCGGATAAATTTGGTCGGATGCGCATGACCCATATCGGCCTGATGCTGAGTATTGGCGGCAGTGCTCTGCTGGTGCTGGCGCAGGGGCCGTGGTTGTTTCTGGCCGGGCGGGTCCTGCAGGGGTTATCGGCGGCCTGCATTATGCCGGCTACCCTGGCGCTGATAAAAACCTGGTACGAAGGCAAAGCGCGCCAGCGGGCGGTGAGCTTCTGGGTCATCGGTTCGTGGGGCGGCAGCGGCTTATGCTCGTTTGTCGGCGGGGCTATCGCGACCGGGCTGGGCTGGCGCTGGATCTTTGTCTTCTCCATTGCCGTGGCGCTGGTGGCCTTGCTGCTGTTGCGCGGCACGCCGGAGAGCCGTAGCGCCAGCGCGCAGGAGCACAAGCTGGATATCAGCGGTTTGTTGAGCCTGATCGTCTCGCTGGTGCTGTTTAATCTGTTTATCAGCAAAGGCCACAGTTGGGGCTGGAGCAGCGGCCTGTCGCTGGCGATGCTCGCCGGCTCACTGGTATCGGGCGGGTATTTCATCCGCAGCGGGCTGCGTAAAGGGGAATCGGCGCTGATTGATTTTGCGCTGTTTCGCAACCGGGCCTACAGCGCTGCGGTACTGTCAAACTTTATGCTCAATGGCGCCGTCGGCACGATGATGATCACCAGTATCTGGCTGCAGAAGGGGCACAACCTGAGCCCGCTGGAAACCGGCGGAATGACGCTGGGCTATCTGGTCACCGTGCTGGCGATGATCCGCGTCGGTGAAAAGCTGCTGCAGCGCTACGGGGCCAGGCTGCCGATGATGACCGGGCCGGTCTTTACCGCAGTGGCGATCCTGCTTATCTCCTGCACCTTCCTCGATAAATCCGTCTATATCGTTACCGTCTTTCTCAGTAACGTGTTGTTTGGCCTTGGGCTGGGCTGCTACGCCACGCCGTCAACCGACACCGCGGTGGTGAACGCCCCGGAAAATAAAGTCGGTGTCGCTTCAGGGATTTACAAGATGGGCAGTTCGTTGGGCGGGGCGATGGGGATTGCCGTGACAGCGTCACTTTTTGCGCTGCTGTTACCGCTTGGCATGGCCAGCGCCGCGCAGTATGCCCTGTGGTTCAACGCGGCGATGTGCCTGGGCGCGACGGTAGTCAGCGCCCTGATGCTGCCGCGGCTGTCTCACAGCTGATGCTTTTTCAGCAACGCCCGTAGCTGGTGGTAGGTTAAGCCGAGCAACTGCGCCGCCTGTTTCTGATTGAACTTCGCCTGCTGTAGGCTTGCCTGCAGCAGGTTTTTTTCTTGCTCATGCTGGAAGTTTCGCAGATCCAGCGGTAGCGCAGTCCCGGCGGTTTGCAGGTCGGCATCGGCGCGCTGAGGTGACGACGCCGACGATTGTTGTTGATGAAAAGGGTTGATGATGATGTTGTCGAGTTCGCTGTCGCTGGTGCCATGGCGATAGACCGAACGCTCCACCACGTTTTTCAGCTCACGAATATTCCCCGGCCAGCGGTAGCCCAGCAGCGTGTCGCAGGCGTTTTCGCTGAATCCCGGAAACAACGGCAGCCCCAGTTCGCGGCACATCTGAATGGCAAACTGATTCGCCAGCAGCATGATGTCGCTTTGCCGTTCGCGCAGTGGCGGCAGCTGCACCACATCAAAGGCCAGGCGGTCGAGAAGGTCGGCACGAAAATGGCCGGATTCAACCATTGCAGGCAGGTCGGCATTGGTGGCACACACCAGCCGCACGTTGACCTGTAACGGCTGGCTGCCGCCGACGCGCTCCAGCTCACCATATTCAATCACCCGCAGTAGCTTTTCCTGTACCAGCATCGGCGCCGTGGCCAGCTCATCGAGAAACAGCGTTCCGCCATCGGCGCGTTCAAAGCGGCCGGGATGACGTTTGCTGGCGCCGGTAAACGCCCCGGCCTCATGACCGAACAGTTCGCTATCCAGCAGGTTTTCATTTAATGCCGCGCAGTTGAGGGAGATAAACGGCCCCTGCCAGCGGGAAGAGAGAAAGTGCAGGCGGTTAGCGATCAGCTCTTTACCAGTACCGCGCTCGCCAATGACCAGCACCGGTTTATCGAGCGGTGCCAGCCGCGAAACCTGTTCCAGTACCTCGATAAAGCTGTTGGCTTCGCCGAGCAGGTTGTCCTTGTAGTCCGCCATGATGAAATTCGCCATTTAATCGTGTGATTCACCAGGTTACTCTAGCAACCCGTTGTGCAGATAACAATCACTTCTTTTTAAATCAATAAGATAAAAACTTGGCACGCAACTTGTATTAATACTCTCAGTATTGCCACAGGCCACCGCCTGATATCAGAACTATGAGGATTATTATTATGGGTATTTTTTCTCGTTTTGCCGACATCGTGAACGCCAACATCAACTCCCTGCTGGAGAAAGCAGAAGATCCGCAGAAGCTGGTTCGCCTGATGATTCAGGAAATGGAAGACACTCTGGTGGAAGTACGTTCCACTTCGGCCCGCGCGCTGGCCGAAAAGAAACAGCTGAGCCGCCGTATCGAACAAGCCCTTGCCCAGCAGGCAGAGTGGCAGGAAAAAGCCGAACTGGCGCTGCGCAAAGATAAAGAAGATCTGGCTCGTGCGGCGCTGATCGAAAAACAAAAACTGACCGACCTTATTGCCAGCCTCGAAAATGAAGCGCAGATGATCGATGAAACCCTGACGCGCATGAAAAAAGAGATTGGCGAGCTGGAAAACAAACTGAGCGAAACCCGCGCGCGCCAGCAGGCGTTAACCTTACGTCATCAGGCAGCCAGCTCCTCTCGCGACGTACGTCGTCAGCTGGACAGTGGCAAAATTGATGAAGCGATGGCGCGTTTTGAATCTTTTGAACGTCGCATCGACCATATGGAAGCGGAAGCAGAGAGCCATGGTTTTGGCAAACAGAAAACCCTGGACCAACAGTTTGCCGACCTGAAAGCGGACGACGAAATCAGCGAACAGCTGGCGGCCTTAAAAAGTAAAATGAACCAAAACAACTAATGGAATACGCCCACGCCTTCGGCACATGCTGTGCAGTTCCGGCAGACTGAAGGCGCAGGTGTTGCGGCGCGATCATGCGCCGCCGTTCACTCACTGTAAGGAGTACACATGAGTACGCTTTTTATTGCCATACCCCTGACGCTGTTCGTGCTGTTCGTATTACCGGTCTGGCTGTGGCTGCACTACAACAACCGCAGCGCCAGCGGCAGTTTATCGCAGAACGAACAGCAGCGTTTATTGCAGCTGACCGATGATGCGAAGCGCATGCGCGAACGTATCCAGACGCTGGAAGACATTCTTGATGCCGAACATCCGAACTGGAGAGAAAAATAATGGGCGGACTGGACCTGAATAAAAAACTCTGGCGCGTGCCGCAGCTTGGCATGGTCAAAGGGGTCTGCGCCGGTATTGCGCAGTACCTGGATGTACCGGTCAAACTGGTGCGCTTAATTACCGTGCTGGCGATGATATTTGGCCTGTTTTTCTTTGTGGTGGTGGCGTACATCATCCTGACCTTCGTTCTCGACCCGATGCCGGATAGCGAACTGCATGGCGAGAAAATGCCCTCCAGCGGTGAACTGTTAGCCGCGGCGGACAGGGAGCTGGCGGCCAGTGAGCGCCGTCTGCGGGAAATGGAGCGTTACGTCACGTCAGATACTTTTACGCTGCGCAGCCGGTTCCGCCAGCTGTAGCCTAACGACGAGGTCACGCATGAATATCAAATGGCAGCAAACAGGACAAAAGATGAAGCCCGGTCTGAAAATCGTGGGCAAACTGGTGCTGCTGACGGCGTTACGCTACGGGCCGGCCGGCGTTGCTGGCTGGGCGGTGAAGTCGGTGGCGCGTCGACCGTTAAAAATGCTGCTGGCCGTTGCCCTTGAGCCGGTGCTCAGCCGCCTGGCCCATCGCTTTGCCCGCGGGATGAAATAAAAGGCCGGGCAGGCGTACCTGGCGCCTGCGGCACAGTCAGCAGAACTTTCTGCTTATCTTCACCTAATAGCTTATAATAAAAGCACTTTCCTTCAGCGCACTACAGGATGGCAATGAAGCGACTCAAAACAGAATTCAATGCGCTGGTCAACCGTGGGGTTGACCGGCATTTACGTCTGGCGGTGACCGGCCTGAGCCGAAGTGGTAAAACCGCCTTTATCACCGCCCTGGTAAACCAACTGCTGAATATTCACTCCGGCGCGCGTCTGCCGCTGCTCAGTGCGGTCCGTGAAGAGCGCCTGCTTGGCGTCAAACGCGTGCCGCAACGTGATTTCGGCATTCCTCGTTTTACCTATGATGAAGGACTGGCGCAGCTGTATGGCTCGCCGCCGGTGTGGCCGACGCCGACCCGCGGGGTCAGTGAAATTCGCCTGGCGCTACGCTACCGCTCCAGCGAATCGCTGCTGCGCCACTTTAAAGAAACCTCCACGCTGTATCTGGAAATTGTCGATTACCCAGGCGAATGGCTGCTCGATTTACCGATGCTGGCCCAGGATTACCTGAGCTGGTCACGGCAGATGACCGGCCTGTTGCAAGGGGATCGTGCGGAGTGGTCAGCCCGCTGGCGTCAGCTGTGCGAAGGGCTGGACCCGCTGGCGCCGGCGGATGAAAACCGTCTGGCGGAGATTGCCGCCGCGTGGACCGACTATCTGCACGCCTGCAAGCGTGAAGGGCTGCATTTTATTCAACCTGGCCGCTTTGTGCTGCCCGGCGACATGGCCGGGGCGCCCGCGCTGCAGTTTTTCCCGTGGCCGGATGTCGACGCGATCGGCGAAGCCAGGCTGGCGCAGGCCGACAGACACAGCAACGTCGGCATGTTGCGCGAGCGTTTTAAGTACTACTGCGAAAAAGTCGTGAAGGGCTTTTACAAGGATCATTTTCTGCGCTTTGACCGCCAGATCGTACTGGTGGACTGCCTGCAGCCGTTGAACAGCGGGCCGCAAGCCTTTAACGATATGCGCCTGGCGCTGACCCAGTTGATGCAGAGTTTTCATTATGGCCAGCGGACCCTGTTCCGCCGTCTGTTTTCCCCGGTGATCGACAAACTGTTGTTTGCCGCCACCAAAGCTGACCACGTCACCGTCGATCAGCACGGCAATATGGTCTCTCTGCTGCAGCAGTTGATTCAGGATGCCTGGCAAAATGCCGCCTTCGAAGGCATCAGCATGGACTGCCTGGGCCTGGCGTCGATTCAGGCGACGCAGAGCGGGTTAATCGAGGTTAACGGCGAGAAAATTCCCGCATTGCGCGGTGCCCGCCTGAGCGATGGTCAGCCCCTGACGGTCTATCCGGGTGAAGTACCGGCCCGTCTGCCGGGCCAGGCGTTCTGGCAACAGCAGGGGTTCCAGTTTGAGAATTTCCGTCCGCAGGTGATGGACGTTGATAAGCCGCTGCCGCATATCCGCATGGACGCAGCGCTTGAATTTTTGATCGGAGATAAATTGCGATGAGCGAACCGATAAAACCGCGTATCGACTTCGACGGGCCGCTGGAAGCGGAGAAAATAGATGCCCTGAAATCGGCCCGGGCCTTTGATGGCGTCGAGGCGGAGAAATTTGCCCCGGCCCGTCTCGACGCGCTGGAAGAAGAAGAGGGCGCAGCAGAGGCGGTGGTGGAGTCGGTGCTGCGGCCAAAACGCAGCCTGTGGCGGCGGATGGTCAGTGCCGGGCTGGCGATCTTTGGCGTCAGCGTAGTGGCGCAAGGGGTACAGTGGACCATGACCGCCTGGCAGACGCAGGACTGGATCTCCCTCGGCGGCTGCGTCGCCGGGGCGCTGATTGTCGGCGCCGGGGTCGGCTCGGTGGCGACCGAATGGCGGCGCTTGTGGCGTCTGCGCCAGCGCGCTCACGAGCGCGATGAGGCCCGGGATCTGATGCACAGCCATGCGGTCGGCAAAGGGCGCGCATTTTGCGAGAAGCTGGCCCAGCAGGCTGGACTGGATCAGGCCCATCCGGCGTTACAACGCTGGTACGCGGCCATCCACGAAACGCAGAATGACCGCGAAGTGGTCAGTCTGTACGCGCAGCTGGTGCAGCCGGTGCTCGATGCTCAGGCGCGCCGCGAAATCAGCCGTTCGGCGGCGGAATCGACGCTGATGATCGCCGTCAGCCCGCTGGCGCTGGTGGATATGGCGTTTATCGCCTGGCGTAATCTGCGGCTGATTAACCGCATCGCCACGCTGTACGGTATCGAACTGGGCTATTACAGCCGCCTGCGTCTGTTCCGCCTGGTGCTGCTGAATATCGCCTTCGCCGGGGCCAGTGAACTGGTGCGCGAAGTCGGTATGGACTGGATGTCGCAGGATCTGGCGGCGCGGTTATCGGCGCGCGCGGCCCAGGGGATCGGTGCCGGGTTGCTGACCGCCCGTCTGGGGATTAAGGCCATGGAGCTGTGCCGTCCGCTGCCGTGGATCGCCGACGATAAACCGCGGCTGGGTGATTTCCGCCGCGAACTGATAGGCCAGCTCAAGGATACGTTGCAGAAGGGTAAACCTCAGGCCTGATAGCGACGTCAATCATCAGGGCCGTCGGCTAACCGGCGGCTTTTTTGTTTCCGCGCGCCGGGTACAGCGCCAGTGAGCGGATATCTTTACGCCACAACGGCGCTTTTTCCGCCATGCTGTCAATATTTGTTGACAGCTATCTTCACGCCAGCAAATAACTGTCCTATTATTCATCCGTCATTGGCCTTTTTAGGGTGAAAACTCCCATGCGTCTTGAAGTCTTTTGTGAAGACCGTCTTGGTCTGACCCGCGAATTACTGGATTTGCTGGTGCTACGCGGTATCGATTTGCGCGGCATCGACATCGATCCTATTGGCCGAATTTACCTCAATTTTGCCGAGCTGGAGTTTGCCAACTTCAGCAGCCTGATGGCGGAAATCCGCCGCATTTCTGGCGTGACCGACGTGCGTACCGTGCCATGGATGCCGTCGGAGCGTGAACACCTGGCGCTGAGCGCGCTGCTGGTGGCGATGCCGGAGCCGGTGCTGTCGCTGGATACCAAAGGCAAGGTTGAACTGGCGAACCCCGCCAGCTGCCAGCTGTTTGCGCAAAGCCCGGAGCGGCTGCGTAATCATCCGGTCGCACAGTTAATTACCGATTTTAACGTTCAGCGCTGGCTGGAAAGCAGTCCGCAGGAGTCGCTGAGCGAACATGTGGTGGTGAACGGACAGAACTTCGTGCTGGAAATCACCCCGGTGTACCTCGAAGGTGAACACGGAGAACGGGTCCTGACCGGGGCGGTCGCGATGTTGCGTTCGACCGTGCGTATGGGGCGCCAGCTGCAAACCATGACCACCCAGGACACCAGCGCCTTCAGCCAGATTCTGGCCGTCGGGCCGAAAATGCGTCATGTCGTTGAGCAGGCGCGTAAGCTGGCGATGCTGAGCGCGCCGCTGCTGATTGTCGGCGATACCGGCACGGGCAAAGATTTGCTGGCGCATGCCTGCCATCTGGCAAGCCCGCGGGCGGCTAAACCCTATCTGGCGCTGAACTGCGGCTCGATTCCGGAAGATGCGGTAGAGAGCGAGCTGTTCGGCGACGCCATTCAGGGCAAAAAAGGCTTCTTTGAGCAGGCCAACGGCGGTTCGGTGCTGCTGGATGAAATCGGCGAAATGTCGCCGCGGATGCAGACCAAACTGCTGCGTTTTCTCAATGACGGCACCTTCCGTCGGGTCGGGGAAGATCACGAAGTTCATGTCGATGTCCGGGTTATCTGCGCCACCCAGAAGAATCTGGTGGAGCTGGTGCAAAAAGGGTTATTCCGCGAAGACCTCTACTATCGTCTGAATGTACTGACCCTGAATCTGCCGCCGCTGCGCGACTGTCCGCAGGACATCATTCCGCTGACCGAACTGTTTGTCGCCCGTTTTGCCGACGAGCAGGGGATCCCGCGCCCGAAACTCTCTGCCGATCTCAGTACCGTCCTGACCCGCTACAGCTGGCCTGGCAACGTTCGTCAGCTGAAGAATGCGGTCTACCGCGCGTTAACTCAACTGGATGGTTACGAGATGCGTCCGCAGGATATTTTGCTGCCGGACCACGATGCGGCCTCCCTTCCGGTAGGCGAAGAGGCCATGGAGGGATCGCTGGACGATATTACCCGTCGTTTTGAGCGCTCGGTGCTGACCCAGCTGTACCGTAGTTTCCCGAGCACCCGCAAACTGGCGAAACGTCTTGGGGTATCGCATACGGCGATCGCCAATAAGCTGCGCGAATACGGCCTCAGCCAGAAAAAAGGCGAGGAGTAAGTCTGCTACCGGCTGCCTGGCAGCCGGTTGATTATGACGAAGGGGCTGTCTTTCGCACCGTTCTGTATATACTCAGGTTTTACTCATTTTCCCAGGAATACGGATGTCGACTTCGCCGGGTCATCTGCTTCAGTGGATGAAACTGCTGGCTCTCTCTGCCGGACTCTCATGGCTGCTGTTCTGGCTTCATCTGCCAGCGGCGCTGCTGCTGGGGCCGATGATCGCCGGGATCGCCCTGAGCCTGCGCGGGGCCAACATCCGGGTACCCCGTCCCTTTTTTATTGCCGCCCAGGCCATTATCGGCTGCATGATCGCCCGCACGCTGACCCCCTCGATTTTTGGCGTGCTCATCGGACACTGGCCGCTGGTGCTGTTTATTCTGCTCTCCACGCTTGCCGTCAGCGCCCTGACCGGTTGGTTGTTGGTCCGTTATAGCTCGCTCCCCGGCGCGACCGGGGCGTGGGGTAGCTCGCCCGGCGGCGCCTCGGCGATGGTGGTGATGGCGCAGGATTACGGTGCTGACGTGCGGTTGGTGGCGTTGATGCAGTACCTGCGGGTGTTGTTTGTGGCCGGGGCTGCGGCGCTGGTGGTGCGTTTTACCCTTGGTGGTGAAGCCCAGGAGATGAGCCAGCAGATAGTCTGGTTTCCACCTGTAACCTGGCAACTGCCCGGTACATTGCTGCTGACCGCCGCCGCAGGATGGCTGGGGCTAAAAACGCGTTTTCCTTCCGGCGCCATGCTCTTTCCGATGCTGGCCGGCGCGCTGGTGCAAGGCGAGGGCTGGCTGATGCTGGAGCTGCCGGAATGGCTACTGGCGCTGGCTTATGCCGCGGTTGGCTGGAGCGTTGGTCTAAAGTTTAATAAGGCCATCTTTTTGCTGGCCCTCAAGACGCTGCCGCAGATTATCGCCTCGATTATCGGCCTGATTGTGGTCTGCGCGTTGATGGCGCTGGGGGTGACTCAGGTACTGCCGCTTGATTTTATGACCGCCTATCTGGCGACCAGCCCCGGTGGACTGGATACGGTGGCGATTATCGCCGCCGGCACACGGGCTGATATGTCGTTTATCATGGCGATGCAGACCTTGCGGTTGTTTACTATTTTGCTGACCGGCCCGGCGATCGCGCGCGTTATTTCGCGCTATGCGCCGCAGAGATAGCGCCGTAGAAATAAAAAAGCCCCCGTCACCGGAGGCTTGTGTTTCGCGGGCTATCTTAGCCTTTCAGCGAAGCCAGGGCTGCATCGTAGTCCGGCTCTTCGGTGATTTCATTCACCAGCTGGCTGTATACAACCTGGTCATTTTCATCAACAACGACCACAGCACGTGCTGCCAGACCCGCCAGCGGACCGGCTGCAATAGCTACGCCGTAATCAGCCAGGAACTGCGGAGCGCGCAGGGTGGAGAGGGTGACGACATTGTTCAGGCCTTCCGCGCCGCAGAAACGAGACTGGGCGAACGGCAGGTCGGCAGAGATGCATAACACAACGGTGTTATCCAGCTCGGATGCCAGTTGGTTGAATTTACGTACCGATGCCGCGCATACGCCGGTATCGATGCTCGGGAAAATATTCAGTACTTTACGTTTGCCGGCGAACTGGCTCAGCGCGACGTCAGAGAGATCTTTGGCGACCAGCGTAAACGGCTGCGCTGCGGCGCCTGCCTGAGGAATGGTGCCCTGAACAGAAACGGGGTTGCCCTGGAAATGCACGGTTTGTGACATGTTTATCTTCCTGTTTACATATAGTTAACGTCACCGGTAGTGTATGACATCCGTTATCGGCACGGCAAATCCTATTTACTGTTTCCCCTGGAGGAACCTGGGAATGCGAAATCTGCGAGTGTATGAAGAAGCCTGGCCCTTACATACTCCCTTTGTGATTGCCCGCGGCAGCCGCAGCGAGGCAAAAGTGGTGGTGGTGGAAGTGGAAGAGAACGGCGTGAAAGGCGTCGGGGAGTGCACCCCCTATCCACGCTATGGCGAGAGCATCGCTTCGGTGATGGCGCAGATACTCGCCATTGGCGAGCAGCTGGAGAGCGGCGTCACCCGCGAACAGCTGCAGCAGCTATTGCCGGCCGGCGCGGCGCGTAATGCCGTGGATTGCGCCTTGTGGGATTTGCAGGCAAGAGGCGTCGGGAAAACGATCCCGCAACTGCTGGGGGTGGGGCTGCCGAATCGGGTGGTCACGGCGCAAACCGTGGTGATTGGCACCCCGGAGCAGATGGCGGCCAGCGCCGCAGCGTTATGGGAAAACGGCGCCCGGCTCCTGAAGGTGAAGCTGGACGATCATCTGATCAGCGAACGACTGATTGCCATCCGTAACGCGGTGCCGCAGGCCACGCTGATTGTCGACGCCAATGAGTCCTGGCACAGCGACGGGCTGGCGGCACGTTGCCAGCTGCTGGCGGATATCGGCGTAGCGATGCTCGAGCAGCCGCTACCGGCGGACGACGATGCCGCGCTGGAGAATTTTATTCACCCGTTGCCGATCTGCGCCGATGAAAGCTGCCATACCCGTGCCAGCCTGCCGAAGCTGCGCGGGCGCTATGAGATGGTGAATATCAAGCTGGATAAAACCGGCGGTCTGACCGAAGCGCTGTTTCTGGCTCAGGATGCTGAGGAGCTCGGGTTTGAACGAATGCTCGGCTGCATGCTCTGCACGTCGCGGGCCATCTCTGCGGCGCTGCCGCTGGCACCGCTGGCGCGCTTTGCCGATCTGGATGGCCCTACCTGGCTGGCGGTAGATGTTGAACCGGCGCTGCATTTCAGCACCGGCGTGCTTCATCTCTGAGGGTGCCAGTGCAGCAGGTCAGTCATCGCCGACAGATACTTTTCTGTCGCTTCGTCAGCTGAAACGGGCGGGAACTCGGCGGTAATGCAGGGCAGGCCGATATCGGCGCACCAGCTGCCAAAAGATCCCGGCGTCTCGTAACCCACGCTGCTGACCAGCGGCAGCGTAAAGGCATCGGCCAGCCATTGCCCCAGTTCACTGTGGCCGGGGTCTTCAATGCAGGCCAGCGGATCGTGAAACGAGACCACCCACGCCGGGTGGATCTGGTGGATCAGCTGGCACAGCGCCTGGGTTTCGGGTTCCGAACCGGGCTTTTCTCCGGTCAGCAGCACCACGTCACGCTGCTCCGCGGCGCTATTCCAGCGATACACCGTTTCCCCTGCTTTCCAGTTTGCCGCCGGGAAGTTACGGTTCAGATCGACACCCCGGGCGTTGGCCCGCAGCCCCAGTTGACAGCCGTCAGGGTTCACCGCCAGCACCACATGATGACGCCGTAATTCTGGCTTGAGCGTGCGCAGCGCGCAGGAGAGCGTGACCACCGAAGAGTTTTCATCACCATGGGTCCCGGCAAGAATCAGCCCGCTGCGGCTTTCCGCCAGCGGAGCAGGGAACCAGAGCAAGGGCGCCCCAAGATGGGACTGACCATAGCGTTGTGTGCCGGGCGGAAAGGCGCCACGCAGTGGGCGAGGACGAGAAAGAGGCATAGGGCATCCTGTTAGCAGGTTATTTCCAGCAGTGTTGTGTAAAAGCGTCCCGGAATCAAATAGTTTCCTGTCGCCGTTAAAACACAAGAGAGGTCAATTTTCTCTCATAAGCCGTTTGCAATTTTCGATGATGAAACAAATAATTATCGTTCTGCCAGCTTTGGTTCTTTTATTTTAAAGGGGATCTCATGAAGTATCCTGTCACATTGACATGCGGCGCGCTGTGGTTAGCCAGCGTTTCTTCTCTTGCCTGGGCGGCGGATGTCCCTCAGGGCACCGTATTAGCGGAAAAGCAGGTGCTGGTACGGCACATTAAAGATGAGCCCGCGTCGTTAGATCCCGCCAAAGCCGTTGGTCTGCCGGAAATCCAGGTCATTCGCGATCTGTTTGAAGGTTTAGTCAACCAGGACGCAAAAGGCAATATTATCCCTGGCGTTGCAACCCGCTGGCAGAGCAATGACAACCGCGTCTGGACCTTTACTCTGCGCGATAATGCGCGCTGGTCCGATGGCTCGCCGGTCACCGCACAAGATTTTGTCTACAGCTGGCAGCGACTGGTCGATCCGAAAACCACATCGCCATTTGCCTGGTTCGCCGCGCTGGCGGGGATCAGCAATGCCCAGAATATTATCGACGGCAAGGCCGCGCCGGATACCCTGGGCGTCACCGCCGTGGATGCGCGTACCCTGCGCGTACAGCTCGATAAACCGCTGCCGTGGTTCAGTAATCTGACCGCCAGCTTTGCCTTCTATCCGGTTCAGAAAGCGAATGTTGAGAGCGGGGCCAACTGGACCCGTCCGGGCAGCCTGATTGGTAACGGCGCGTATGTCTTAAAAGACCGGGTGGTGAACGAAAAACTGGTGGTCGTGCCGAACAGCCACTATTGGGATAACGCCAAAACGGTGATCCAGCAGGTGACCTTCGTGCCGATCAACCAGGAATCGTCGGCGACCAAGCGTTATCTGGCCGGGGATATTGATATCACCGAGTCCTTCCCGAAAAACATGTATCAGAAATTGCTAAAAGATATTCCCGGTCAGGTGTACACCCCGCCGCAGCTGGGGACTTACTATTACGCCTTCAATACCCAAAAAGGGCCGACCGCCGATGAGCGCGTGCGTCTGGCGCTGAGTATGACTATCGACCGGCGTATCATGGCCGAGAAGGTACTGGGGACCGGTGAAAAACCGGCCTGGCACTTTACCCCGGACGTGACAGCCGGGTTTACCCCGCAGCCTTCGCAGATGGAAAGCATGAGCCAGGCCGAGCTGAACGCCCAGGCGAAAGCGCTGCTGCAGGCGGCAGGCTATGGTCCGGGCCGTCCTTTACAGCTGACGCTGCTGTATAACACCTCAGAAAACCACCAGAAAATTGCGATAGCGGTGGCGTCGATGTGGAAGAAGAATCTCGGCGTGGATGTGAAGCTGCAGAACCAGGAGTGGAAAACCTACATCGATAGCCGCAACACCGGTAATTTTGATGTGATCCGCGCGTCGTGGGTGGGGGATTACAATGAACCTTCGACCTTCCTGTCGCTGCTGACGTCGACTCATAGCGGCAATATTTCCCGCTTTAACGACCCGGCCTATGACAAAATTCTCAATCAGGCGGCGCTGGAAACCTCGGAAAAAGCGCGAAATGATGATTATAACGCGGCAGAAAAAATCATCATGAGCAAAGCGCCGATTGCGCCAATCTACCAGTACACCAACGGCCGGTTAATTAAGCCGTGGTTGAAAGGCTACCCGATTAACAACCCGGAAGACGTGGCCTATAGTCGCACGATGTATATCGAAAAGCATTAAGCTCCGGGTCTGCACCGGTATTTCACAATGGCGCGATGAATCGCGCCATTTTTTTGCCTGTACTGGCTGTGTCTCTCCTGACACGTCACAAAGTGATGGCGGCGGCTATCGCGCCATCTGCCGGTGGGCTACGCTTAAAAGTGCCTGCCATTCTTTCCTGTTACTGATACCCGTTCTCTCGGCTTTTTAAAGTGTTAAGAGGGATCCGCATGAACGCAGTGAGATCGCTTTCCCCGGTGTTGGTTATCGCGACCTTGTTGCTATTCAGTTCATTTTCCCAGGCTGCCGGGACAGAACCGGCTAAATGTCTCGATCCCCAACGGGTTAACGCGATGCTCGCTCACTTTCAGGTCAGTGCGCAGGATGACGATGGCAAAGAGGTGCGGCAATACAGCGTTAAGGATCATTGTGATAATGCTGACTTTACTAAACTCATCCTCGCACTTGAGCAAATTAAAACCGTTTCAAAAATAAAAGTCCCGTCAAAGGAACGGTCCGATTCCGGCAAAGCACAGTCGTTTGAATATATTACCGGCAGGATCAAAAATATTATTCTGTTGCCCCACAACGCGAACATTTGCGGGTTTCAGGAAGGCGGCGTGGTGCTGGATAGCGAAAAAGCAGACAAAACCATGCGGCTGTGTATGTTAGATGGCGGGGCGTCGGTCTCAGGCCTTGCTATGAACCTCGTCCACGAAGCCCGCCATATGGATGGGTTTAAGCATGTGAAATGTACCCATGGGATCTTTATGTCGTTATCCTATCCGGAGTGCGATAGGTCATTTGAAGAGCAGGGGAGTCATGCCTTTCAGCTTTCCTATTTATTGAAGCTGGATAAAACATTAAAAAACGACGGTGACAAATTTAAAGTGCGGATGCTGATCGTCCACACCGTAGAATATGCCTTCAACGATGCTCCCTTTGGCCTGAAGAAAGGCGGCCTGATTTTAGACAGCCAAAACAGAGTGCTATTTTTTGACGGGCAGCAATTGACGCTGATTAAAGCGTTCGAGGATAACATCGTGGCACTTGCCAACTATAATGGCTACCCGGTAGTTTTTCATGAAAATGGCAAAGTCGAAGCCTATACCTTTTTACCTGCCTGGGACCCGATAAAAGGACCAATAGTCAGCCATTACCAACAGCTTTCGCCGGAGGATCGCGCGGCCATTCTCGATGCTTACTTTGGCAATAAAGAACAGTGCTATCTGCTGCGGGCTAAGATAGCCTGCGTGCAGAAAGAAGGATTTACCCACTTTGTTTTCGACGGCATTACCCCGGTGGTGTTTTTTGACGAGCCGGATATGAGTCAGTACTTTCTGATGCGCATAATGAGTGATAGCGGGAAAATTTATAATATCCCGGGCTCAGTATTATTTACCAGCAAAGAGAAAAACTTCAATTCGGCATTTGAATTTAAAAAGGTGGTATATCCGCAAGGGGTATCATCTTACGCTGTGGATAACAGCGGCGGGCTTATTGGTATCAATCCGCAAGGAACCGTAGTGTATCGAGCGAATAATGAGCCATCATGGCGGGCAATTCCGGATTTCGATGGAATAACAGCCAAAAAGGTCATTCCTTATTACTGGTCACCACAGTTACAGACAATGCTGAACTGATGACGGCGTAGCGCTTGCAGACATCAGGTCATCGCTGTCTTCTGGGTCAACAGAGCGATAGCGTATGACCTGATTCATTTTATTAGCCACCTGATTATTGAAAATAATATAATTTGAGCTGACAGAATATACCCTGCACAACGAGTCATAACGTCTCGAAGGTGCATGAGATGACAGCGCTATTATGTTATTAAATAGTTAATATGGTTGTTATATTATGTATTAGTCTTTCTTATGCTTTGGCGTGTTAGTGGTGAGTAAAGCTTTTCCTGTTAGCTAAGCGCTGTGGTTAACGACGCTTCTTGAACGTAAACTGTTGTTTTTTCCTGTCTCTGATATAAGAAACGAGAGAAAAAACAGCGACCAGAAGCAGTATTATTGCCAGAATTAAAAATAGTAAGTTTGCCATTTTTTTATTCCCCGGGATGTTTATGGATATTATTGCTTTTATCAAATGCAATCTACTCCTGGGTTAAGAAAAATCCTAATTAAATATTTTGGCTTGTTTATAAAAATATGCTTTTATGCTGCGTTGGTGGTTTTTTTAGCGAGAAATACCAATAACCAATAAGTGGTATAGCATGTTATGGATACGACAGATGGATTTTTCACTTAAAAATTCCGGGCTAACTCGGCTTTAAGCAAGGTCAGTGCTGTACGATAAGCATGCAGACAGGTTATGTATGTGTCTAAAAAATAAGTATAAATTTCAGAATTGTTAAACACCTGAATGTGGGGCTGAAACGGGGGAATGGCAGATGCGATAAGCCCCTCTGTAAGACCTATTCAGTAGCACAATACGCGCGCCGTTTGCGCTGATGATGCCGAGGGGCTTCGATTATTGCCTGGTTAAGCACCAGATGGTGCGGCAAAAGCAGGATAGATTTGCCGGGCGTTAATCCACGTTGTTGAAGTAATCCCGGGCAACCGCCTCGACGCCCTTTGGCTCGAGACCGGTCTTGTCGGCAATCATTTCAATGAACTGTTTGAATTTATCGGTCATCACGTTACCACCATCCCAGTGGGCGACGTAGAAGCGACATTGATAACGATAAAAGTGGAGGGTGGTATCTCCTAACGTGTAGTACATAAACATCTCCAGTTCAGTCTCTCGGAAAAACAGCCGTCGTAATAGCAATAACCTATAACGCGCAGGTCTACCAGTCCATCCTCCTCCCAAACAGCGGAAATATCCAGAGATGTCGCTGGTGTGATGATGCTTTATTACTGACGTCCTGATCGGCGTGGACATTACGTTTATGCTCAATATGGCAGTGGCGAAAAGCGAGCTAAAGCGGGGAGAAAAGACAATAACGCATGGCCTGCGAGGTAGGCAGACCATGCGATTAAGAGCAGGGTGATTACAGCGCAGCCTGCTCGTCGGCGGTCAGGGCGACGGTTTGCACTGTGCCAGATTCCGCTGACTGAACCGCCGCTTCTAATACCGCCATCACTGCCAGTGCCTGCAGCGGCGATACCGGGTTGTCAATCGCCCCGGTTAAGGCATCGCGCACGTTAATATAGTACTGACGCTGATCGCCGCGTGGCGTCTCGTGCTGCTGAGTCTGTCCCGCGGCATCAAACATCACCATCTTGTCGTCGTCGTGGCCCCAGCTGTCGCTACCTGGGATCACGCCTGCCAGCAGTTGCGCTTCCTGCTGATCGGCTCTTTGTTTAACCACGCTGCCTTTATCGCCGTGCACGGTAAAGCGTGAAACGCCGCCGGCCACCAGCATGCTGCAATGCAGAATAACTTTGTGCTGCGGGTAATTGAGGACCACATGCGCCCAGTCGTTGATCTCTGCGCCTTCACGCAGGGTGGCGATATTGCCCTGGACCGACTGTGGCAGGCCGAAAAGCTGCAGCGCCTGGTCGATCATATGCGGCCCGAGGTCAAACCATAAGCCGCTACCCGGGACGTTTTGCTCTCTCCAACGGACGCGAACTTCCGGGCGGAAGCGGTCAAAATGCGATTCAAAGTGCTTAACCTTGCCGATCAGCCCCTGCTCGATAACCTGCTTAATGCCGAGGAAATCACTGTCCCAGCGGCGGTTATGGAACACCGACAGCAGCAGCTGTTTTTCCTTCGCCAGGGCGATCAGCTCGCGGGCTTCCTGCATATCCAGGGTAAAAGGTTTATCCACGACCACATGTTTACCGGCATTCAGCGCCAGTTTGGCTAACGGCGCATGGGTTGCGTTCGGCGAGGCGATCACCACCACATCAACATCCGGGTGCTGAATAGCCTCCTCCGGTGAAGCGATGACCGTCACATCCGGCAGATCCTGCTTAACCTTCTCTTCATTGCCGGAGGCGACTATCGCCAGCTTCAGCCCGTCGACCGACTGGATGAGCGGGGCATGAAACGTTTTGCCGACGAAGCCATATCCGATCAACGCGATATTGATCTCTTTACTCCCACGAGCGATGACTTTATTCATTACCTTCTCCACCTTGTTGAGCGCCAGCAATATTGACCTGCAGTGCGTTGTTGTCCCCCAGTTCTTCCCAGGGTCTGTCCAAAAAGAGTTGATCGATGTCGGCTAACCCGGCCACCAGATGCGGTTCACAGTGGTTTAGCTTCATATGATCGGCCACCAGCCAGTGTTCGGTACTGGCGGCGAGCATCGCGCGTTTAATTTCCGCATCGGCTTCCTGGCTGGCGCTTAAGCCCAGCTGTGCATGAATGGCACAGGCGCCAAGAATAGCGATATCGGCGCGATAGCGAGCTAACAGCGCCAGGGTGGCGCTGCCGGCAAACAGTCGTTGTTGGCTGTCCCAGCTTCCCCCCAGCAGGATCAGCTGGATATCCGGGCGCGCGCTGAAATGTGACGCAATATCCAAAGAGGTGGTGATCACCGTCACCGGCACCGTAATCTGGCTGGCGACGGCCAGAATCGTACTGCCGGCGTCTAAAAAAAGCGTCGAACCCGCCGGGATTTTGTCGGCGACCAGGCGGCCAAGACGCTGCTTGGTTTCAGACAGCAGGGCGTTTCTGCCCTGACGGTTCATCGCGGACAGATCGAGGGCAATCGCGCCGCCGTGATTCTTCTGCGCCAGGCCCTGTTTTTCGAGATCGCCGAGGTCGCGACGGATGGTGTCCGCGGAAACCTGCAGCTTCTCCACCAGCTCGCTGATGCTAACCTGTCCATTTTCACTAATAATATCAAGTAGATATTTTTGTCTGGCGGTTTTATGCATGATGTTGAATCCAGCAAAATATTGCAATAAACAGCATAATACAGCAATTAGCGGCAAAGGGAACCTTGCATTACGCAGGGTTAACGGCGTGAAACCGCAGGACAGGTCGGGCAGAAGTGAGGCGCGGGGAAGACGGGGATCGGGAGGTTGCAGGCCCCGAACAACGGGGCCTGTCAGGCGCGGCTAGCGCATCACCCAGTGGCGTTCCCCCACCTGTTCGTAGCGGCGCTGCGGCGGCTGGTACGCTTTATCGCGAAACGGCGAAGGCAGCTCGTCGTTGCTGGCTTCACGCAACAGATGACGGCGGGAAGGATCGGTTTTTGGGATCGCCGCAATCAATTTTTGCGTATACGGGTGCTGCGGATTGGCAAAAATCGCCTGACGCGGGCCGATCTCCACGATCTCCCCGAGGTACATCACCGCCACCCGGTGGCTGATGCGCTCAATGACCGCCATGTCGTGGGAGATAAACAGAAAGGCGATCTGCAGGGTCCGCTGGAGCTCGATGATGAGATTCACCACCTGCGCCTTCACCGACACGTCGAGCGCCGATACCGACTCATCGGCGATAATCACTTTGGGGTTCATCGCCAGCGCGCGGGCAATGCAGATACGTTGGCGCTGACCGCCGGAAAACTCATGCGGATAGCGGTTGAGCACCTGCACGCTGAGCCCGACTTTCTCGATCAACTCCTGCGAGCGGGCCAGCGCCTGGCGGCGGGTAGCGAGGCCGTTTTCCAGCAGCGGTTCAATCAGCGCCTCCTGCACCTTCAGGCGCGGGTTCAGGCTGGCGAAGGGATCCTGGAAGATCATCTGCATATCCTGCCGCAGCCGTTTTTGCTGTGAACGGCTGGCCTGCAGGACATCATAACCATCGAGTATCACTTCGCCGGATTGCGCCTGAATCATGCGGATCAGGCTGCGCCCGGTGGTGGATTTGCCGCAGCCGGACTCGCCCACCAGCGAGAGCGTCTCCCCGGGCCACAAATCAAAGCTGACGTTTTCAACGGCATGGATATGACCGGTGAGCTGGTTAAAGAAGCCTTTTTTGACCGGGAAACGGGTCACCAGATTTTTGACCGACAGCACCGGCGTCGTGGTGGCAGCGGCCAGCGGCGGCTCTGGCGAATAGCGCAGGGTCTCGCCGCTGTGCAGGTTGACCGACGGGAACTTGCACGGCGTGCTCATGGCATCCATCTCTCCCGCTGCGGGCACCGACGCCAGCAGCGCCCGGGTGTAGGGCTGCTGAGGCGCGGCAAACAGGCTGGTGGTCTGGGCGCACTCGATGGCATCGCCGCGATACATCACCAGCGTATGGTCTGCGGTTTCCGCCACCACCCCCATATCGTGGGTGATAAACAGCACCGCGGTGTTGTTTTCCGCCTGCAGGGTTTTAATCAGATCGAGGATTTGCCCCTGGATCGTGACGTCCAGCGCGGTGGTTGGTTCATCGGCGATCAGCAGTTTGGGTTTGAGCGCCAGCGCCATGGCGATCATCGCGCGCTGGCGCATGCCGCCGGAAAACTGATGGGGATATTCATCGAAACGCTGCGCGGCATGGGGGATCCGCACTTTCTCCAGCAGGGCGATGGTCTCCTGCCGGGCCTGGCGTTTTGATAACCCCTGATGATGAATAAAGACTTCTGCAATCTGCTGGCCGATGGTGAAGGCCGGGTTCAGGCTGGTCATCGGCTCCTGGAAGATCATCGCCACTTCCGAACCACGAATACGGCGCATGGCCTCTTCCGGTAGCGACAATAATGAGCGTCCGCAGAGTTCGACGCTGCCTTCGGTCCGGCTCTGGCGCGACGACAGCAGGCGCATCACCGCCATGGCGGTCACGCTTTTCCCCGAACCCGATTCGCCGACAATGGCTAAGGTCTCGCCCGGATAGAGGCTAAAACTGATATTGCGTACCACTTTTTGCCAGCTCTCGCCGCGGCGAAAGGAGACCGATAAATTATCAACGCTTAGCACCGGAGAAGGGGTCGGGGTGTTCATGAATCAGGACTCCTGGGAAAAAGGGGCTCTGGCGGAAACAAAAACCTGCGCCGTGAAGTCGAGGTCGCGGTCGAATGGCCAGGTGCGGGTCAGCATACGTTGACGTGGGACGCGTTCGATATCCTGATCGACCACGCCTTCCGAGAGCGCCATCAGATTCGGGTTGGCGATCGGCGCCAGCTCCGGGGAGAGATAGCCGGATTTGACCACCACAATCCTGAACGCCTCGGGGTCTAAGCCAAGCTGGTGAAAATCGGCGATGTCGTGATAAGGACGGCGGCGATCGGCCACCACCACGGTGATGCCCTCTATCTGCAATACCGCCTGACTGGCGCTGCTGTGCGCGCCGGCAGGCAGCAGGTTTTTCACCGTGAAGCGACCGCTGACGCTTTCACCCGCCGGATCAAGCCGGGCGCCGACGGTCAGCGCCAGCTCTGCACCTACGCCAGCGGCAAAGGCGGCTTCGGTTGCCGGCGCATCGGTGATCCCGGCAACGAGGGTTTCGGTTGCCTGTTGTCGCTGCAGTTCAGCCAGCACATCGCCGCGATCGCCCACGCCGCCGCCGGTCGGATTATCGCCAGAGTCCGCGAGAATAACCGGGGAGGTGGGGCTGGCGATCGCCTCTTCGACACACTGCGCGACGCTGCCGGTGCGACAGCCGAAGACGAACGCTTCCCGGGCGTCCCAGTACGCCTGCGCCAGAATCGCTGCCTGCTGTTTCAGGACCGTAACGTCGGTGCCGGTGAAGATCGCCGCCGCGGTGGCGCGCGGCTCATCGGCCCAGACGTAGCCGACCATTAACGAGCTGTCGAGTACCCCTGGGAGCTGGTCGCTTGCCGTCAGGGTAGCGTAGAGGCTTTTCGCCGCTTCATCTTCGGTGCTGGTGCGCTCACCGGGCAGGATCACCGGCACTGGCGCCCAGACTACGCCGGGGCGAACGCCGCTCTGCAGGCTGTTTACCAGCATGGTGACCGCGCGGCGCATGGTCTCTTCGACATCAATATGCGGCGCGGTGCGGTAGGTCGAATACATGTCGATCGCGTCAATAATACGTTGCGTAACGTTACCGTGCAGGTCGTAGCTCACGGCGATCGGACAGTCCTCGCCAACGCAGGCTCTGGCGGCGGTGATCCAGTCGCCTTCGGCATCTTCCAGCCCTTCAACATACATCGCGCCGTGCATCGCCAGATACAGGCCGTCGATGGGCAGCGAGGCCTGCAGGCGGGTCAGAAACTCGGCTTTAAAATTTTCGTAGGTCTCCCGGGCCACCGGGCCGCCCGGAATCGCACGGGTATGCAGCGTTGGCAGAAACGTTGCCGGATAGTCGCCGAGAAACTGAAAGTAGGGCGCCTCCAGCAGGGCGTCACCTTTTACCGTTCGAAACTCGGCTTCGTGAGTCAATACGGGATTGAAAGTGCTGCATTCAATGTGTATTCCGCCAACGGCAATTCGCATAGAGACCTCGTTAATATCCGGGAAATAAAACGTGAGTAAGCGCCACGCTTGCGGCAGCGAGCGCCCAGCTGTCCTCGGCAAGGGGGCGATAAATAAGCGGGGTTTTGCCTGCCATACCGGGGAGCAGATAGGTTTCGATCGCCTGCTGCATCACGGTGTTCAACAGCCCCTGAAAACTCTCAGGTTGATGCGCCAGCATAATCGCCGCCGGATCGTTGTTCTGTATTTGGTGGGAGATGGCCATCCCCAGCGCATCGCCGGCCTGGTGCAGGATCTGGATCGCGCCGGAATGGCCTTTGCGGGCCAGCGCTTCCAGTTCATTGAGGCTCCCGGCCTCAATGCCTTCCATGCGCGCCTGTTCAAAAATGGCGGTCAGCGAGGCGATGGTGTCAAGGCAGCCGCGCTTGCCGCAGCGGCAGGGTTTGCCCGCCGGGACGATGGTGCAGTGGGCTATTTCCCCGGCTCCGCCGTGGGCGCCGCGCCAGATGCGCCCGTAGATCACCGCCGCGCTGCCGATACCGCTGCCGTGGGAGATAACCACCGCACTCTCTTGTTTTCGCAGGTGACCGAAGGTTTTTTCGTAGGTTGCCAGCGCCCGGGTGTCGTTTTCCACGATCACCGGGATCCCGCCGGTGGCCTCGCTCAGCAGACGTGCCAGCGGCACCTGATGCCAGCCCAGCAGCGCGGACTGCACGCAGACGGACTGACTGGCGTCAATAAAGGCCGAGAGGGCAAAACCGATGCCCACCAGACGCTGGCGATCGATGGCCGACTCCTCCAGCAGCAGGGCAATATCCTGCGCCAGCTGTTGAATCAGCTCCGGGATCTCGCTCGCCGGGGTGAACTGGCGCTGGCAAACTTTGCCGCCGACGGCGTTCATCAGCACCAGAACCAGTTGATGGTCGATCAGGGAAATACCGATGGCATAAGCGGCATCCGGCGCCAGGGAGAGCGTGACGGACGGGCGCCCCTGGCCAACGGAGGAGGCAATATCGCTCTCCTGCAGGACGCCATCGCTCAGCAGTTCTTTGACCAGCGCGCCAATGGCCGCTTTGCTCATCCCGGTTAAGCGTGCGAGGTCAGCGCGGCTGGCCCCCTCTTCGCTACAGACCAACTGGACGAGCTGTTGTTGGAGTTTGTTCAGCATAGTTACTCAGCCAGATGCTTTTTTTCTGAACATAATTGCGGGCTGGTGGTTTGGCAATCAGTTTCTTTCAAAAAATAACTAAATGCTCACATATAAGTTAAATTTATTACCTAATTAAGCGCTAATCATGGCTAATATCACATTTACGGAAATTTATTTTGGGTAAAAACAAAACTTAATAGCAACATAACAGCCACAACTGGCGACATAACATACAGGCAGGGGTTAGCAGATGAAGCGCTTTCTTTTGAATAAATATCGACTTGCCGTGCTGGCAGGCATGGTGGCAGCAAGCGGAACGATGTCATTGCAGGCCGCAACGCTCAACGTAATGCAGAATGAACCGCCGCGCAGTATGGACCCCGGCGATCAGACCGCGACCTTTACCGACACGGTCCTGCGGCCGATGTATGAAGGGCTGGTCGGCCTGACGCCAGATAACAAAATCGCCCCTGCGCTGGCAACGGCCTGGCAGGTGAGCGATGACGGCAAAGTCTGGACCTTCACCCTACGTCAACATGTCACCTTCCACGACGGCACGCCGTTTAACGCCGATGCGGTGGTGGCAAACATTCAGCGCCATATCGATCCCAAAGGCAGCCTGGCGGCCAGCTCGCGGATGCGCAACGTGATTGCCTCGGTGAAGAAAATCGACGACGGCAGCGTGGCGATCACCCTGAACAAAGTCTACCCCTCGTTCCTGAATCTGCTCACCGGCGGGGCGGCGAAAATGGTCAGCCCGGCGGCAGATAAAGCCGGCACCATTGGCCGCAAAGCGGACGGCACCGGCCCGTATATGCTGCAGGAGTATAAGACCGGGGAGTACGTGTTAGAGCAGAAGAACCCGCATTACTGGGGAGAAAATAAGGGCCCAGACCAGATTAAATGGACGTGGAGTTCGGAGCCTTCGGTGATGAATATGGCGCTGCTCTCCGGTCAGGTTGATGTGATTAACCCGGTTCCTCCGCAGTTTGGCCGTCAGCTGAAGAGCAATCCGCAGGTGACGCTGGAGCAGGGTGCAGGGGCCTCGGTGTTCTGGGTGGCGTTAAACGTCGAACGTAAACCGTTGAGCGATGTGCGGGTGCGTCAGGCGCTTAACCTGGCGACCGATAAAGAAGCGCTGCTGAAAGCGGTGATGTTTGGTTATGCATCGGCGGCCAACTCGCCTCTGGCGCCGGTCAACGAAGGTTATGATAAGTCGTTGAATGAATACCCCTATAACCTCGATAAAGCCCGGACGTTGCTGAAGGAGGCCGGCTATCCTGAAGGCTTCGCCATGAACATTGCCGTGCAGGGGCCGGATGCCCGTACCGCCCAGATTTTGCAGGCCATGTGGGGCAAAGCCGGCATCAAGCTTAATATCCAGCAGATGGAGAGCGGGGTGTGGAGTAAAGCGGCCTTTGCGCCGGTCGCAGAAAAAGAGGCCGGCAAAACCGATGCCATTCTCGCCTCATGGTCCTCCGGCCTGAACGGCTCAGACCTGCAGCTGCGTCCGCTGTACTACTCTCTCAGCGCGGCGCCGGTCGGGGCTAACCTCGGCTTCTATAACAACCCGCAGCTGGATCAACTGCTGGACAAAGCGGCCACCACGATGGATGACAAAACGCGTATTGCCGACTACGTGCAGGCGCAAAAAATCATTATGCAGGATGCGCCGCACGTCATGCTCTATTTCCAGGACGATCTCTATGCCACCCGCGCCGATATTAAAGGCGTGCGCATGGAGCCGGGCGGTGAAATCATCGTGGTGGATGCACAAAAACCGTAAAGCAGGATCTTTTCTGGAGTTGTTATGAAAGCTTACGTCATCAAAAAACTGCTTTCTTTGCCGCTTATCCTGCTGGGGGCCTCCCTGATCGTCTTCCTGGCGATCAGGATGCTTCCGGGCGATCCCGCGCGACTGATGGCAGGGCCTCAGGCAACGCAGGATGATGTGAGCCGGATGCACGCCCGCCTCGGGCTGGACGACCCGCTGGCGGTGCAGTACGGGCGCTTCGTCAGCGGGATGCTGCAGGGGGATTTTGGCACCTCGCTGAAATCCGGCCAGCCGGTCTCCGCCGAACTGGGCGAGCGGGCGCCGTACACCTTAGGGCTGGCGCTGCTGGCCTGGGTGATGGCGGTGGTGTTGGGGATCCCCATGGGCATGTGCGCGGCCATTTATCGCAACCATGTCGCCGACCATGTTCTGATGCTGGTAGCCATCGGCGGTGCGTCGATCGCCAACTTCTGGCTTGCGCTGATCGCCATGGATACCTTTTCGGTCAAGCTGGGCTGGCTGCCGTTACTCGGGGCCGATGGCTGGAAAAGCTACATCCTGCCGTCAATCTGCCTGGGGATTTTCCCCATGGCGGTGATGTCGCGCATGACGCGATCCAGCATGGTCGATGTCCTCGGGGAGGATTATATCCGCACCGCCAGAGCCAAAGGACTGGCGCCGTTTTATATCTATTTCAAACACGCCTTACGTAATGCCCTGATTCCGATTGTGACCATCATCGCGCTGAACTTCGGCAGCCTGATAGGCGGCGCGGTGGTGACGGAGTCGGTGTTTAACTGGCCGGGCATCGGGCGCTATCTGGTGGATTCCGTGCGTTATCGTGATTATCCGGTGATACAGGGAGTGACGATGATAACGGTCGCCAGCGTGGTGGTGATGAATCTGGTGGGCGAAATGATCATCGCCAGAATCAACCCGAAAATAAGGTTTGATTAATATGTCTGAACTCTCTGTCGTCAAATCGCGCAACAGCGTCATGCACAGTCTGCGCTGGGGGATGGCGCATCCCTCGGTAACCATCGGCGGGTTCATCGTCGGGGTGATCATTCTGAGCGCCCTGTTTGCGCCGTGGATTAGCCACTACGACCCTTATGCCCAGGACCTGCTGAATATTCTCTCGGCGCCCTCGGCGGAGCACTGGCTGGGCACCGATGACTACGGGCGCGATATTTTCTCCCGCATCCTGTACGGCGCCCGTATTTCATTGATTGAAGTGGTGGTCAGCGTGGCGCTGTCGCTGCTGATGGGGCTGCCGCTGGGGATCATGGCGGCGCTGTGCGGAAAAAGCGTCGACCACCTTATTATGTGGGTGATGGACGTGATCTTCGCCTTTCCCGGGATCGTGCTGGCGATTCTGCTGGTGAGCGTGCTGGGTGCCGGGCTGATGAATATGCTGCTGGCGATCGCCATTTTCTCGGTGCCGGTGTACGCCCGCTTAAGCCGTAACCTGACGCTGGGCATTAAGAATATGGAGTATATGGAGGCGGCGCGGGCGTTAGGCATCGGCTATCGTCGGCAAATCATCCACTATATTCTGCGTAATACCCTTGGCCCGATTACGGTGCAGGCGACGCTGACCGGCGGGTCGGTGATTCTGGCGGCGGCCTCTCTCTCGTTCCTCGGCATGGGGGTTCAGCCGCCGATGCCGGAGTGGGGCACGATGATGAGCGACGGGCGTAATTTCCTTGGCATCAGCCTCGGGATCTCCCTGTGGCCGGGGCTGGCTATCGTCTTCTCGGTACTGGGATTTAACGTTCTCGGTGACGGGCTGCGTGACTTACTGGACACCCGCTTATGAGCCGCCCTGTGTTGTGTCTGGATATTGGCGGCTCGTTCATCAAAAGCGCGGTTTCTGTGGCGGCGGGACGGATAAGCGACATCCGTCAGCGTCCGATTCCGACGCGCTGCTGGGATGATTTCAGCACGGCGATTGCGCAGATCGTCGCTGAGTATGGCGAAATGCTGGCGGCGGACAGCCCGGTAGCGCTCTCCTGCGCCGGGGTGGTGGATGTCGCCACTGACCGCATTCTGGCCAGCAACGTACCGCCGTTTCAGGGCGTCAATATCACCCGCACCCTCGTCGCGGCGCTGCGGCGTCCGGTGGTGATGGCGAACGACGCCGACTGTTTTACCCTGGCGGAGGCCAGCTTTGGGGCCGCGAAAGATCTCCCCGTGGTGCTAGGGATTATTCTCGGAAGCGGCATTGGCGGCGGGATTGCCATCGCCGGGAAAATTCATCATGGTCGCCAGGGCATCAGCGCTGAATGGGGCCATGGCCCGATCCTCCAGACCACGCTGCAGCTGGGGGAGCAACGGGTGAGCATCCCGCGTCTGCCGTGCGGCTGCGGTCAATGCGGCTGTCTGGATACCTTAGGCGGGGCGCGAGGCCTGGAGCGACTGCATCTGCTGTTGAGCGGCCAGGCCCTCGACAGCCGGGAGATAGTCGCCGCAGGCGTGCACGGCAGCGCGCAGCAGGCGTTCACCTTAGCGACGTGGGCCGAACTGGTCAGTGAGCCGCTGGCCCATACGGTCAATATTCTCGGGCCACATCGCATCGTGGCGGGCGGCGGGCTGGCCGCGCAGCCGGAGCTGCTGACCTTGCTGGACGAGGCGGTGCGGCGCAAGGTACTGATGAAGACCGGGGAACCGCTGGTGGTGGCAGGGCAGTATGCCAGCGAGGGCGGTTTGATGGGCGCTTCGGTACTGGGGCGAACGCTATGTTAATCCGGGTTTGCAAAACTGCCAGGACGGTCTATGCTTATCCTGCTTATCACAATGGAGGAAATAAACATGTGTACCCATCTGCACGACTACGCGCGTCAGTACGCACAAGAGAAAAAATGAACGACTCCTGCCAGCCTGCCTGTCCGCCAGCATAGTTTCTGGCGGTGGTTAATCCGGCGGGTTGGACACATCATCGTTAAGCACACCCACGACCCGCCGCCGGCGGGTTCTTTATTTCTCCCTCTGTTGCGCCCTCCCCAGATTGCTTTTTCATCAGCAAATTCAGCACCCTGCTGCCATTAGCGCTTGATTAACCGAGGTGCCAGGCTAGACTAGCAAAAATACGCAATAACTGACGGAGGTCGGGTGGACGCCATTAAGGGATCGGAATTGAACGTACCGGATGCCGTTTTTGCATGGCAATTCGACGGGCAGGGCGGCGTTAAACCGCTGACTGACAGTGACGAGATTAATAAGGATCACCCTTGCTGGTTGCATCTGAACTATACCCACGCCGATAGCGCACAGTGGCTGACATCCACGCCGCTGTTGCCTAACAGCGTCCGGGACGCCTTAGCCGGCGAGAGCACTCGCCCACGGGTGACCCGGGTCGGCGACGGGACCCTTATCACGCTGCGTTGCATCAACGGCAGCACCGATGAGCGGCCCGACCAACTGGTGGCTATGCGCCTGTATATGGACGAACGCTTAATCGTCTCGACCCGCCAGCGGCGGGTGCTGGCGCTGGATGATGTGCTCGGCGACCTGCGGGAGGGCACCGGGCCGGTGGATTGCGGCAGCTGGCTGGTGGAGATCTGCGATGCGCTAACTGACCATGCCAGTGAATTTATCGAGCAGCTGCACGACCGGATTATCGATCTCGAAGACAATCTGCTGGACCAGCAGGTGCCGCCGCGCGGTTTCCTGGCGCTGCTGCGCAAACAGCTGATCGTGATGCGCCGCTATATGGCCCCTCAGCGCGATGTGTACGCCCGTCTTGCCAGCGAACGCCTGCCGTGGATGAATGACGATCATCGTCGGCGGATGCAGGATATTGCCGACCGGTTGGGGAGAGGGCTGGACGAAATCGACAGCTGCATTTCGCGTACGGCAATCATGAGCGATGAAATCGCGCAGATTATGCAGGAGGCGCTGTCGCGTCGAACCTATACCATGTCATTGATGGCGATGGTGTTTCTGCCCAGCACCTTTTTGACCGGCCTGTTTGGCGTCAACCTTGGCGGGATCCCCGGCAACGAGTGGCATTTGGGCTTTTCTCTATTCTGCATAATGTTAGTCGTTCTCATTGGCGGTGTTACATGGTGGTTGCATCGTAGTAAATGGCTGTAAATAATCGTTTTTCATCGCCTGCCTGAACGTGAAAATCCGGTAATGTTTGAGCCAAATCAATAAACCATCTACCCATTCGGGGCAATATCTCTCTCGCAGGTGAATGCAACGTCAAGCGATGGGCGTTGCGCTCCATATTGTCTTACTTCCTTTTTTGAATTACTGCATAGCACAATTGATTCGTACGACGCCGACTTGATTAAGTCGGCTTTTTTTTGCTCTCTGGTTACCAGCTTCTACGCTTAATGGGTACACCCGCTCACAACCGGGAGAGTCGACATGCCATACCAGCCCCTGACATCAATACCTATTTCACCTGAACCGAACGACCCGACACCGCAGCCCGATCCGCGCCCACGCCCGCATCCACTGCCAGACCCGCCGCCGGATGATGAACCGATTAAATTGTCGCATCAGAGCCGCAGATCTGCGAGGATACGCGCCTGCCCTTTATGTGCCCGTTAAATCGAGAAACCATTGTGACCGCTTTTTCTACATTGAATGCTTTACCCGCCGCCCAGCTCGCTAATCTCACTGAACTGGGTTATCTCGCGATGACGCCTGTTCAGGCCGCGGCCTTGCCCACTATTCTGGCGGGCAAAGATGTACGCGTGCAGGCAAAAACCGGCAGTGGTAAAACAGCGGCATTTGGTCTGGGGTTGCTTCAGCATATTGAAGCGACTCTGTTCCAGACACAATCTCTGGTGCTGTGCCCGACCCGCGAACTGGCTGAACAGGTCGCGGGCGAGCTGCGCCGTCTGGCACGCTTTCTGCCGAATACCAAGATTTTAACGCTGTGCGGCGGGCAACCCTTCGGTGCCCAGCGTGATTCACTCCAGCACGCGCCGCATATTATTGTCGCCACCCCAGGCCGCCTGCTGGACCACCTGCAAAAAGGCACCGTGTCGTTGGATGCCCTGCAGACGCTGGTGATGGACGAAGCCGACCGTATGCTCGATATGGGCTTTAGCGACGCCATCGATGAGGTGATCCGTTTTGCACCGGCCGATCGCCAGACGCTGCTGTTTTCTGCCACCTGGCCACCGGCTATCGCGGCGATTAGCGGCCGTGTGCAACGCGATCCGCTGGCCATTGAGATCGACTCCGTCGATGCGCTGCCAGCCATCGAGCAGCAGTTCTTTGAAACCTCTCAGCGCGGTAAAATCCCGCTGCTGCAAAAGCTGCTCAGCCAGCATCAACCGGCGTCCTGCGTGGTGTTCTGCAACACCAAAAAGGATTGCCAGTCGGTGTGTGATTCGCTGAACGCCGCCGGGCAGAGTGCGCTGTCGTTACATGGCGACCTTGAGCAGCGCGATCGCGATCAGACGCTGGTGCGTTTTGCCAACGGTAGCTCGCGGGTGCTGGTGGCCACTGACGTCGCCGCCCGTGGTCTCGATATTAAATCGCTGGAGCTGGTGATTAACTATGAGCTGGCGTGGGATCCGGAAGTTCACGTACACCGTATTGGCCGTACCGCCCGTGCGGGCGAGAGCGGTCTGGCGATCAGCCTGTGTGCTCCGGAAGAGGCGCAGCGCGCGAATATTCTGTCCGAAATGCTGCAGCTGAAGCTCAACTGGATGACCGCACCGGCAGGCGATAATATCGCTCCGCTGCATGCAGAAATGGCGACGCTGTGTATTGATGGCGGCAAGAAGGCCAAAATGCGTGCTGGCGATGTGCTGGGAGCGTTGACCGGAGATATGGGCTTTGATGGCGCCGACATCGGCAAGATTAACGTCCATCCGGCGCATGTGTACGTGGCAATTCGTCAGGGCGTGGCGCAGAAAGCTTATAAGCAACTGCTAAACGGCAAGATCAAAGGCAAAAACTGCCGGGTCCGTCTGCTGAAGTAAAGGGTTTACCCAGCCTGAAGTAAGAAGGGTATCAAAACGCGTCTCAGCCACAACGCTGAGACGCAGGTTTGTTACTTCACTTCCACCACGTCCAGACGCAACTCTTCCAGTGGCGCAGCGTCTTCTTCCGGCTGCCAGCCCGCAGGCTGCAACGGAATGTCTTCCCGGTCAAAGGCCAGATCGCCGCCGTCCACCACCGCAGACTGGTGGTTAATCCCTTTAAAGTCGAACAGATTAATGTCGCTCAGATGAGACGGCACCACGTTTTGCATCGCGCTGAACATGGTCTCGATCCGCCCTGGGTAGCGTTTATCCCAGTCGCGCAGCATATCGGCAATAACCTGACGCTGGAGGTTCGGCTGCGAACCGCACAGATTGCACGGAATAATCGGGTAGCCTTTCGCCTGGGCGAAACGCTCGATGTCTTTTTCGCGGCAGTAGGCCAGCGGGCGAATCACGATGTGTTTCCCGTCATCGCTCATCAGCTTCGGCGGCATGCCTTTCATCTTGCCGCCGTAGAACATGTTGAGGAACAGAGTCTGCAAAATGTCGTCGCGGTGATGGCCGAGGGCAATCTTCGTCGCGCCCAGTTCGCTGGCGGTACGGTAGAGGATCCCGCGACGCAGGCGAGAGCACAGCGAGCAGGTGGTTTTGCCTTCCGGGATTTTCTCTTTCACAATCCCGTAGGTATTCTCTTCAACAATCTTGTACTCGACGCCCAGCTGCTCCAGATATTCCGGCAAAATATGCTCGGGGAAGCCCGGCTGTTTCTGGTCGAGGTTGACCGCCACCAGCGAGAATGAAATGGGCGCACTTTTCTGCAGATTGCGCAAAATTTCCAGCATGGTGTAGCTGTCTTTGCCGCCGGAAAGGCACACCATAATCCGGTCGCCGTCCTCAATCATGTTGAAGTCGGCAATCGCTTCGCCCACGTTACGGCGCAGGCGCTTTTGCAGTTTATCGATGTTGTACTTTTCTTTTTTGCTAATATCTTGATTTTGCAGCATTTAATAGTGGCTCAATTCATAGTGTGACCCACGCACGGTGCTTGCGGCGCGGCGTGTGGGCGCAATTAACGATGTCTGACGTTGATGAGTATATACCCTAAATAATTCGCGTTGCGTGTCGGCGGCAAGGCCGTAAACCCCCAGCAGCTTACTCAGGTAAGTGACCGGGGTGAACGGGGGCAGCCAACACCCAGGCAACTTGAAGGATGAAGGGGATAAGTCTGTGGCGTGTATGGTACGGATTCACGGGGGGGATGTCAGCACATTTCCGGCGTTTAGCCTGCCGGTGATGCAGATAAAAAGGCCCGCCGGGACGGCGGGCCAAAGCATTAACGCACGACCAGCACCGAGCAGTCGGCGTGCCGTACCACGGCAGCAGCGTTAGAGCCAAGCAGATAGGTGGTGATGTCCGGGCGGTGAGAGGCGATGATAACCAGATCCGCCGGAAGCGTTTTCGCCAGCTCCAGAATATTATCCTTCGGCGAGCCCTCTTTAACATGGAGCTGCACCCGGTCTTCCGGAATGGAAAACTGCGCCACGATCTCTTTCAGACGCGTTTCCGACTCCGCCTTGAACTCATCCATCGGCGGCAGTTCGGTGGTATAGGCCATCCCCAACGAAGCGTAATAGGGAAGGGATGGGATCACGGTCAGAAAATGCACTTCGGCATCATCAATGCGCGCTTCTGCCTCAACGTGGCAAATAACGCGTTGAGTTAATTCTTTATCTGAAATATCAATGGGTACAAGAATTATTCTGGCCATAAAACCTCCTGTTTAAGTAACCGCTTAAAGTATATGCCATTACGGGGCGGTTTGTCTTATGACCGGGTCACACTTTGGGGTTAGTTCCCGCGACGTTCGGTAAATTTTCCTTTGATTACGCCATCATAAAAACGCCCTTTAGAGACGACCTGCAGAAAATTTTGGAACAGACGTGCCGGTACGTTCTCGTACTGCAACGTGGAGCGGTCGTGAAAACGGATTTCGAGGGTGCCAGAAGCATCGTCATAGGCGACGGAGGCGATTCGGGATGATCTCACAGGATGATGGTGCATGACAGGCGTCCTCAACGACAGGCTTTACCGGTAATATATCATTCATCGGGTGACTATTTTAATACAGAAGATTTATTGTTTTGCTGAGATGGCCGCTGTTTAAGGCACGTTGATAATGCCCGCCGTCGCCGACGGGCCGGGACATCAGAACTGGTAAACCAGACCAAGGGCAACAACGTCATCCGTTGAGATACCGTTGTCAGAATAGAAGTGGTCATCTTCGTCAAGCAGGTTGATTTTGTAATCAATGTAGGTGGACATATTACGGTTAAAGTAATACGTGGCGCCGATATCTGCATATTTGACCAGATCTTTATCACCGTGGCTGGCGTTCAGATCTTTCCCTTTAGACATCAGGAAAGAGACCGCCGGGCGCAGTCCGAAGTCGAACTGATACTGTGCGGTGACTTCGAAGTTCTGTGTTTTATTCGCCACGCCATTGCTGTTGCCATACGGTGTCATATTGCGGGTTTCTGAATACATCGTGGCCAGATAAACACTGTTGGCATCATATTTCAGGCCTGCCGTCCACGCATCGGCTTTGTCGCCGCCAGCGGTGGTTTGCGTCATCTGATCGTTGGTACGGTCAGAAGAGGCGTAAGCGGCAGCGGCGCTGATGCCCATGCCAAAATCATAAGACGTCGACAGGCCAAAACCGTCACCGTTGGCATTGCGGACGCTGCGGTCACCGTTATTGGTGCCTTCGCCGCTGCCGGCATTTTCATTTTTACCCTGATACTGCAGCGCAAAGTTAAGGCCATTCACCAGACCGAAGAAATCGTTGTTGCGATAGGTCGCCACGCCATTGGCGCGGTTTGCCATAAAGTTATCGGCCTGGGAGTATGAGTCACCGCCGAACTCCGGCAGCATATCGGTCCAGCCCTCTACGTCGTACAGCACGCCATAGTTGCGACCGTAGTCAAATGAGCCGTAGTCGCCGAATTTCAGCCCGGCAAAGGCCAGACGCGTCCAGGACTGATTGCTGGTGCTTTCCGTGTTATTGGCCTGGACGTTGTATTCCCACTGGCCATAACCGGTCAACTTCTCGTTGATCTGGGTTTCACCTTTGAAGCCAAGACGAACGTAAGATTGATCGCCATCTTTTGAGGCGTCATCAGAAAAATAGTGCAGACCGTCAACCTTGCCATAGAGGTCTAATTTATTACCGTCTTTATTATAAATTTCAGCAGCGTGCACCGCACCTGCGGCTAATAATGCTGGAATAACGAGGGCCAGTACTTTTCTTTTCATTGAGATATTCCTTTGAGTGTTTTTATTTTTAACTTCCGCTGAAGAAGTGGTCACATGCTAAAGGAGGGATTTAAGATCCGATAAGAATCAATTGTTACGATATAAGTGAAATCTAAAATAAATAATACGATGGTTACGGTGATAATTCTCGTGAATGTATTGCATGAATGTATATAAAATAAAAATTATACATGCAGAAATCGTTGGCGTACTATCCGCCTGTTATATGCCTTTTTAGTCGCTGTTATTGATTATTACCGTCTTATATTTAAGCACGATATTTTCTGGCGGTAGAAGTGACAAGCCCGAATGGATATTCGGGCTTTTTTCTTTAGGGTATTACGCGGCTTTTATCCTAACTTTCACTGCCCGTTTTCTCCGCCTTGCCGGCCATTTGTGCCAGGAAGTCGTAGCGTTTTTGCAGATCCGCCGCCGCATCTTTCCATAACTGCTCCGCCACCTCCGGCTGCTGGGCGTTGAGACGACGGAAGCGTTGCTCGTTCAGCAGCGTTTCTGCCAGCGCGTCTGACGGCGGGCGTGAGTCCAGCGCCAGCGGCAGTTTCCCTTCATCTTCACGACGCGGGTCAAAGCGATACAGCGGCCAGAAGCCGGTAGCAGTGAGCTGACGCATCTGGTCGTGACTCAGCGCCAGGTCGTAGCCATGCTCCTCACACGGGCTGTAGGCGATGATCAGCGACGGACCCGGATAGGCCTCCGCCTCCTGAATCGCTTTCACCGTCTGATTGAACTGTGCGCCTAACGAGATTTGCGCCACATACACATGCCCGTACATCATCATGCTGACGCCGAGATCCTTGCGTGCTTTACGCTTGCCATGTTCACCGAACTTGGTCACTGCCCCAAGCGGCGTGGCTTTCGATGCCTGGCCGCCGGTGTTGGAGTAACACTGGGTATCGAGCACCAGAATATTGACGTTTTCGGTCAGGCTCAGCACATGATCGAGCCCGCCGAAACCAATGTCATAGGCCCAGCCATCGCCGCCGATAAGCCAGATGGATTTCTCTACCAGCGCGTCGGCATCGGTGAGCAACTCCTCGGCGCCCTCAACGTCAGCCAGCGCCAGACGTAGCGCTGTCACCTGCTCGCGGCGCAGCTCTGGAGTGGCTTGTGCCTGTAGCGCCTCGTTCAGCTCCGCCGGGATCTTATCGGCAAACTGGCTCAGCAGGCGCATTACCCGCTGGCGATGCTGATCGACAGAGAGTCGGAAGCCGAGCCCGAATTCGGCGTTATCTTCAAACAACGAGTTTGCCCACGCCGGACCGCGGCCGTTGGCGTCGGTGGTGTAGGGGGTAGACGGCAGGTTGCCGCCATAAATCGACGAACAGCCGGTGGCGTTGGCGATCAGCATCCGGTCGCCGTACAGCTGGGTCAGCAGCTTGATATACGGCGTTTCGCCGCAGCCGGAGCAGGCCCCGGAATATTCAAACAGCGGGCTGATCAGCTGAGAGGTGCGGATATCAATACGTTCCAGCTTACTGCGGTCAATTTCCGGCAGGTTGAGGAAGAAGTCGTAATTCACTTTTTCTTCTTCGACGTGTTCAAGGCGCGACATCATGTTGATGGCCTTGATCTGCGGATCCTGGCGGTCTTTCGCCGGGCACACTTCGACGCACAGGTTACAGCCGGTGCAATCTTCCGGTGCGACCTGCAGCACATATTTCTGCCCGCGCATATCGCGGGATTTCACGTCAAGGGCGTGCAGACTGGCAGGGGCGTCGGCCATCGCTTCCGGGGAAACCACTTTGGCACGGATTGCCGAATGCGGACAGGCCGCGACGCAGTGGTTGCACTGGGTACACAGCGACTCTTTCCAGATAGGGATCGCTTCGGCGATATTGCGTTTTTCCCAGCGGGTGGTGCCCATCGGCCAGGTGCCGTCCGGCGGCAGCGCAGAAACCGGGAGCGCATCGCCAAGCCCGGCCAGCATCGCGGCGGTGACGGTTTTCACGAAGTCCGGGGCGGCGTCGGACACCACCGGCGGACGGTTTGGGCTGGTGGCATCGACCGGCTGTAGCGGCACTTCAGCCAGCGACTCGCGGGCCAGCGCCAGCGCCTGCCAGTTGCGTTCAACCAGCTCCTGGCCTTTGCTGCTGTAGCTTTTGGCGATTGCCCCCTGCAGTTCGCTCAGCGCGCTGTCGCCCGGTAAAATATGCGTTAAGTGGAAAAACGCCATCTGCATCACGGTATTGATGCGTGCGCCCAGGCTGCATTCGCGGGCAATCTTCGCCGCGTTGACAATATAAAAGTGCGCTTTTTTCTGGTTCAGCGCCGCCTGGACCTCCTGCGGCAGGCGTGACCAGGCTTCATCTACCGGATAGGGCGTATTGAGCAGGAAAATGCCGCCCGGTTTGAGCCGTTCGACCATCTGATACTTATCAATAAACTGCAGCTGATGGCAGCCGACAAAATCCGCCTGGGATATCAGATAGGAGGAGCGAATCGGTTTTTCACTAACCCGCAGGTGCGAGACGGTCAGCCCCCCGGCTTTTTTCGAGTCATAGACGAAATAGCCCTGCGAGAACCACGGGGTGGAGTTACCGATAATCTTGATATTGTTTTTGGTAGCCGAGACGCTGCCGTCGCTGCCAAGGCCATAAAACAGCGCTTCCAGCTTGGCTTGCGACGGCAAGGTGTTCTCAACCAACGGCAGAGAAAGGTTGGTCACATCATCATAAATGCCGACGGTGAAACGCGGTTTGGGGCGGGCTTCGTTCAGCTCATTGAACACAGCCAGCACGCACTCCGGGCCGAACTCTTTTGACGACAGGCCATAGCGCCCGCCGATGGTGCGCGGCAGGGTTTCGCGCTCGCCGCGGTTAAAGGCTTCCGCCAGCGCGCTCATCACATCGAGGTACAACGGTTCCGCCTGGGCGCCCGGCTCTTTGGTGCGATCCAGCACCGCGATGGCGCGGGCGCTCTCCGGCAGCACCGCCAGCAGATGCGCGGCGGAGAAGGGGCGATAGAGGCGAACTTTCAGAACCCCGACTTTTTCACCCCGGCTGAGCAGTTCGTCCACCACTTCTTCACAGGTGCCGATGGCCGAGCCCATGATCACAATCACTCGTTCCGCCTGCGGATGGCCGTAGAACTCAAACGGCTTGTACTGGCGTCCGGTGGCGCTGGCGAAATCGTCCATCGCCGTTTCGACATGGTCGTAGACCGCGTCGTACCACGGGTTGGTCGCTTCGCGGGACTGGAAATAGGTATCCGGGTTCGCCGAGGTCCCGCGGATCACTGGATGTTCCGGATTCAGCGCGCGCAGACGGTGCGCGTCGATGTCGGCCTGCGGCAGCAGGCTGCGCACAGTGTCGTCCGCCAGCGGGATGATTTTATTGATTTCGTGCGAGGTCCGGAAACCATCGAAGAAGTGAATAAACGGTACCCGACTTTTAAGGGTCGCAATATGGGAGATCAGCGCGAAGTCCTGCGCTTCCTGCACGCTGCTGGCGCACAGCATGGCGCAGCCGGTCTGGCGCACGGCCATCACATCAGAATGGTCACCGAAAATAGAGAGCGCGTGGGTCGCTACGGTACGGGCGGCGACGTGCAGGACGAACGGCATCAACTGCCCGGCCAGTTTGTACAGCGTCGGGATCATCAGCAGTAAGCCCTGCGATGAAGTGAACGAGGTCGACAGGGCGCCGGTCTGCAGCGCACCGTGTACGGCCCCGATGGCCCCGGCTTCCGACTGCATTTCTACCACCCGAGGCACGTCACCCCAAACATTTTTCAGCCCGTTTCCCGCCCAGGCATCCGCCTGTTCCGCCATGGTTGAACTGGGCGTAATCGGGTAGATGGCGATAACCTCACTGGTGCGAAACGCGACTGAAGCGGCCGCGCCATTACCGTCGATAGTAATCATAAGAAGACACCCTAACATTGCGCAAAAGAAGGGACCCGACAAACGGCCACAGGTCCTGTAATTATAGTCGTTAGTATAAGAGCATTATCTATACCCTTGAAGTTATGAGGCTTTCGAGTGCACAAATTGATCCATGAAACACAGGCGCGGCGGCGGGGATAGCACAGGATATCGCTATGATCTTAAACCGGACTTGCTGCGGTCTGCCGCTCATCATTCGAGGGGCGTCATTATGGCGCTATCGTTGAACAATAGGGGATTCAGGCCGTGAGATGCATGACAAACCCTGTCGAGATCAAGGTTACGCCAGATATTTTGCTAAGAAATGTTAATGGGGCGCATAAATACGTATTTCGCCTCTCGACGTTCACGGCTGCGCTGCCTATTATTCTTGGGTTTGCTTATTTTTAGATATTGCTGAGGGGAAGTCGATGCGAGCTGCGTTTTTAGTGGGGTGTGCCGCGTTATTATTGTCGGCCTGTAGTAGTGAACCGGTTCAACAGGCGACAGCGGCACATGTGCCGCCTGGCATGCGTGCCGCAATGAGCAGCACCGGGCAGGCGAACTGCGCGATGATTGGCGGCTCATTATCGGTGGCACGGCAGCTTGATGGTTCAGCGATCGGGATGTGCGCATTACCCAACGGTAAGCGTTGCAGCGAGCAGGCGTTAGCGGGCGGCAGCTGCGGTAACTACTAGTTCACCAGATCCGCAAGTTTATAGACCAGCGTTTGATCGGCGGTGGCCAGCGTCAGCTGATTTTCCGTCAGGTCGACCTGTGCGCCATCGCGTAGCATTGTGCTCAGCGTATGATCCAGCGTATTGAGCTGCGAATCGCTGCACAGCATACGGGTCATGGCCAGCGCTTTGACCTTCAGCTCGCCGCCGCTGATGCTGCCTTTGCCGCTAAAGCCGTTACACATATTGCCTGAGACATACATATCCTCACCAAAACTCAGCTCCAGCGGCTTTCCTTGCGTATTCAGCGCCTGGCCGTTGACGCTGGTCAGAACAAAGCGATGGTGCTGAAGTTGCTCGGCGCCAGTTGATACCTTGCTGTTATACACACAACCCGATAACAGCATTCCCGTCGCCAGCAGTACAGCAAACTTATTCATTACTCCCCCAAATCATTAATGACGTTTATCAGATTTAGCCAACATTATTCGGGTTGCTTGCAGGCGGCAGGGCCGTCAATTCCCAGGGCCTGACGCAGGTCAGTGACTGGGGTTACGAATGCGGCCAATGCCCAGGCAACCTGAACGATGAATGACATAAGCGATTGTTAACTTTACTGCGGTCTTTTTCTGTGGGGGTTATCTGAAAGTGCCCCCCATAGCAGGAGGGCACAAAAGGAAAAAGAAATCAGACCAGTGCGTTCGGGCAGGTGTCGCCGGCATCTACCTGGCGCAGGTTGTCCAGCGTGGTTTGCGAAATGCTGATCAGCGCTTCGGCGGTCAGGAACGCCTGGTGCCCGGTGAACAACACGTTGTGACAGGCGGAGAGACGACGGAACACGTCATCCTGAATCACGTCGTTGGATTTGTCTTCAAAGAACAGGTCGCGCTCGTTCTCGTACACATCCATCCCCAGGGCGCCAATTTTCTGGTGTTTCAGGGCATCAATCGCTGCCTGAGAGTCAATCAACGCGCCGCGGCTGGTGTTGATCACCATCACGCCATCTTTCATCTGGTCAAACGCCGCATGGTTCAGCAGATGATAGTTCTCATCGGTCAGCGGGCAGTGCAGGGAGATCACGTCAGACTGCGCGTACAGTGTCGGCAGGTCGACATACTCAACCCCGAGATCCAGCGCCGCTGCGCTCGGATAGGGATCAAACGCCAGCAGGCGCATGCCAAAACCTTTCAGAATACGCAGCGTCGCCACGCCGATTTTCCCGGTACCGATCACCCCGGCGGTTTTACCGTGCATGGTGAAGCCGGTTAAGCCTTCGAGGGAGAAGTTAGCATCACGGGTGCGCTGATAGGCGCGGTGAATGCGGCGGTTTAACGACATCATCATGCCGATGGCATGCTCTGCCACGGCTTCTGGCGAGTAGGCTGGGACGCGCACAACGCGCAGACCCAGCTCTTTTGCCGCCTCAAGGTCGACGTTGTTAAAGCCGGCGCAGCGCAGGGCGATGTACTTCACACCATGCGATTTTAACTCTTCCAGCACCGGGCGGCTTCCGTCGTCGTTGACGAAGATGCACACCGCTTCACAACCGTTGGCGGTTTTCGCCGTTTTCTCGGTTAACAGAAAGTCGAAAAATTCAAGTTCAAAGCCATATGCATCATTAACATGCTGAAGGTACTTTTTATCGTACTGCTTTGTACTATACACAGCGATTTTCATAAGACTTTTCTCCAGTGATTATACCGGCACGGTAGCATATTTAAAATAATCATACAAATATTAAAAATAAGTTTGCCTTAACGGTGATACAGATAATTCTAGAGCATATCGCGGTGTTGAGGTATCTCTTTAAAACACAATGTGTTTTACCAAAAACTGAGGCTAAAGGCTCCCGGAGCCAGCAGCATCAGCGGCCACAGCAGCCCGGAACTGACGTTGGCCAGTTGAAATGACCAGAACGCGGTCCCGCTGGCGCCGCTGGCCAGCGGAAGAGTCGCGCGAAGCGGCGACAGAAAGCGGCCAAAAAACACCGCCCATGCCCCGTGACGTTGCAGAAACACCAGGCTGCGGGTCAATCGCTGGCCGCGCAACCAGCGTATGCTCGTCAGGCGGTGCCGGTTGCGCCGTCCCAGCCACCAGGAGAGCCAGAATCCGCCGATTGCCCCGAGGCTAGCGCTGAGCCACATTAATAAGAAATGGTTAAGACTGCCGGAGGCCAGCGGGCCGAGTAACAGCAACCCGGAGGTGCCCGGCACCAGCAGAGAAATCAGGGCGCAGGATTTAGTCAGGGTCAGCACAAACACCACCATCAAGAGCCATGAATAGTGGCGCTGGGCGTGTTCGATAAGCAAAACAAAAAAGTCCACGGGATCCACCGACGTCGGCAACGAAGACTTCGAGTGTGACAGGGGCCGATTAAATGACGGCTTAACGGGCGAAAGGCATAAATTCACGGTGGTGGTGGTGTGTACCAGCTATTCTTAAGCTGGATAGATCCTTTAACTCGCCAGTCGAACGTGCCACAATATGCACTTCTTTCGGCTTTTACTTTTGTTTAATCAGGATATTACTGCCCATGAAGGGTAAATATAAAGCCGCCATCGCGCTATTGTTAGCACTTATTCTGCTACCGCTGGCCATGTTGTCGACGCTTACCCATTGGGTGCCAACGCTTGCAGGGATCTGGCTGCCTGAGGGGACCCGCATCGCGTTTTCCGACAGCCCGCGACTGACGCGTTCTGCGTTACGCATTCCCGAATTACGCTATCTGGTCGGCGATTGTGAGCTGGCCCGGGTGACCAATGCCCAACTTTCTCATCCCAGCCGCTGGCGGCTGCATCTCGACGAACTCGATATCAATAGCGCCTGTCTGAGCAAACTGCCCGAAAGCGAACCGACGGTGGGCGCGCCGCGTACCCTGGCGGAGTGGCAGTCGATGCTGCCTTACAGCTGGCTGACCATTGAAAACCTGCGCCTCTCGCCATGGGAAAAGTGGCAGGGGCGACTGGTGATGTCGTTGACCCCGCAGCAGCAGGATATTGGCTACAGCGGCAAAGAGCTGACCTTGCAGGCGCGCCTGCGCGGACAGGCGCTCACCGTCAGCCATTTTTCCGCCCAGCTGGTCGACGAGCAACCGCCGGTGAAGCTGGCCGGCGAATTTCATATGCCGCTGGTTCCGGACGGCCTGCCGGTCGATGGCCATCTGCTGACTACCTTTGAATTCCCGCAAACCGGCGGGCTGGTTGATGCCGAGCTGGAGTGGCAGAAAAACCGCGGCCAGCTGGTGGTGACTCCGCGCGGTGAAGTGCAGCCGATACTCGATCTCCCCTGGGAAGTGACCCCTGAGCGCATTGTCATCAGCGATGGCCGCTGGAGCACCGACTATGCCGGCTATCCATTAAGTGGCCGTCTGGCGCTGTCGGTGGGCAACTGGCAGGAAGGCACCGAGCAGATGGAGGTGAGCGGTCGGCTCAACGTCCTCACCCAGGGCAAAGCCGGTAAAGGCAACGCCGTGCTGAACATCGGCCCCGGCAAACTGAGCATGGACAACAGCGACATGCCGTTACAGCTGACCGGCGAGGCGAAGCTGGGGGATCTGATTGTTTATGCCGTACTGCCGGCCAGGCTCAGCGGCCCGTTGACCGCCCCGGCATTGGCCTTCAACCCCGGCGCGCTGCTGCGTTCCCGCGGGCGGGTCGTCGACTCATTGAATATTGATGAAGTCCGTCTGCCGCTGGCGGGGGTCAAGGTGACCCAGCAGGGCGTGGACGGCCGTCTACAGGCGATTCTGCGCGCCCATGAACAGCAGATGGGAGACTTCACGCTGCATCTTGACGGCCAGGCCGACAATTTTATGCCCGACAGCGGTCGCTGGCAGTGGCGTTACTGGGGCGACGGTCACTTCACCCCGATGCAGGCGCGGTGGGACGTCAAAGGGGTGGGGGCATGGGTCGACAGCTCGATCGTTCTGAACAGCCTGTCGACGGGCTTCGATAAACTGCAATATGGCACCATGCTGGTGAGCGCGCCGCGCCTGACGCTGGATCAGCCGATCCACTGGTTGCGCAATGAGCAGCACCCGAAACTGACCGGCGCGCTGTCGCTGGATGCGGGGACCACCAGCTTTAGTCACGGCAGCGTGCTGCCACCTTCAACGTTAAAATTCACCATTGATGGCCGCGATCCGACCTGGTTTCAGTTTAACGGCGCGCTTCATGCCAACAAAATCGGCCCGGTTCGGGTCATCGGGCGCTGGGATGGCGAACGTCTGCGCGGTAAGGCATGGTGGCCGAAACAGTCGCTGACCGTGTTTCAGCCGCTGGTACCGCCTGAGTGGAAAATGAACCTGCGTGAAGGGATGCTGTACGCCCAGGTGGCTTTCTCGGCAGCAGCCGAACAGGGATTCGAAGCCGGGGGGCACGGCGTGCTAAAAGGCGGCAGCGCCTGGATGCCGGACAACCAGATCAATGGCGTCGATTTTGTCCTGCCGTTCCGCTTTAGCGAGGGGGTCTGGCAGCTGGGTACCCGTCGGCCGGTATCGCTGCGCATCGGCGAGATAGTCAACCAGGTGACGGCGAAAAACCTGACCGCGGACCTGCAGGGAGCCTGGCCGTGGAGCGAGAGCCAGCCGCTACAGCTGAGCAACGTCAGCGTGGATGTTCTCGGGGGCCAGGTGACCATGCAGCAGTTGCGGATGCCGCAGCATGACCCGGCGCTGCTGCGGCTGCAGCATATCTCCAGCAGCGAGCTGGTGAGCGCGGTCAATATCAAACAGTTTGCCATGTCCGGCGCCTTCAACGGGGCGCTGCCGCTGTGGCTGAACAACGAGAAATGGATCATCAAAGACGGCTGGCTGGGCAACCCCGGCCCGATGACGCTGCGCCTCGATAAGGACATGGCGGACGCGATGGTGAACGATAATATCTCCGCCGGCGCGTCAATCAACTGGCTGCGCTATATGGAGATCTCCCGCTCCTGGACGCGCATCGACCTCGATAACCTCGGGATGTTGACTTTGAAGGCGACCATCAGCGGCACCAGCCGCGTCGGGGATCAGAGTAATACGGTGCATTTAAACTATTCTCATCAAGAGAATATTTTTGACCTGTGGCGCAGTTTACGTTTTGGCGACAATTTACAGGCATGGTTTGAGCAGAATGCCGTGCTCCCCGTGCGCAGCTGTACGGACAGTAAAAAGTGTAAGGAACAACAATGATGAAATTGCTAACGGCGGTGCTGGTGCCGATGCTGCTGGCGGGCTGTACGCCGCGCATTGAAATCGCGGCATCGAAGGAGCCGATCACCATCAATATGAATGTCAAAATTGAGCACGAGATTCATATCAAAGTGGATAAGGATGTTGAAGCGTTACTGAAGTCGCGCAGCGATCTATTCTGAGGTGGCGATGAGAAAACGACTGAAAATCGCGGCGCTGACGCTGGTTCTCCTCAGTACGCCGGCGCTGGCTCTGACGCTGAGCGAAGCCCGGGAACAAGGGCGGGTCGGCGAAACGCTGAAGGGCTATCTGGCGCCATTGCGGCAGGATCAGGAAACTCTGGCGCTGGTCGCACGGATCAATACGGCGCGCAGTGAAAGCTACCAGCAGCTGGCGGATGAAAATAATCTGCCGGTGGATGAAGTGGCCAAAATGGCCGGGCAGAAGCTGGTCAACCGGGCGCAGCCTGGGGAGTATGTCCAGGGGCTGAACGGCAAATGGCTACGCAAATAATTAGCGGCAGCGCTTGCGGTATTCCCCCGGCGACACGCCAAAACGCTGCTTGAACGCGGTGGAGAAGTGGCTGTGGTCGCTGAATCCCCAGCTGTAGCCAATCCCCGCCAGTTTCTCATCGTCATGGGCGCTGCGCAGCGCCCGGGCGCAGAGGTCGAGCCGGCGGTTCTTAATATACTGAGCGACCACCAGACCCTTGTCAGCAAACAGCCGGTACAGGCTGCGCAATGACATCCCGGTTTCGTTCGCCAGCCATTCCGGGCGCAGATGTTCTGCCTGAATCGACGCATCGATTAACTCAATAATTCTCTGGAACTGCTTCTCCCGGCGAGACGGCTGGGCTTCCTGCTGGTGCAGCATCGGGCGCAGCAGGCAGACGATGGCCTCCAGCGCCGCTTCGCTTTCGCTGTCCGACAGCTCCGGGCTGTTCATGCTTTCCTGCAGCAGGCGCTGGCTGAGCTGAACCATCGGCAGCGATTTTTGCAGGCGCGAGGCAATGCAGATTTCGCTGCCGCGCAGCTGGTGTTCGATCAACTGCCGGGGCAGCAGCAGCGAGGCCTGGCGCGAGGTCTGCTGCCAGAAGATAGAGCAGGGGCGCGAGGCGTCAATCAGCGTGATATCACCGGCTTCCAGCATCACCTGGCGATCGTCCTGCTCAATGGCCGCCTGGCCGGCGAGCTGGAACACGGTATAAAACCAGTCGTCGTTGCTGCGCTTGATCTCGTTGCGGGTGCGGAACAAATTGACCCCGCAGGCGGTGACGGTGCTGACTTTCAGGTTCCCCGCGTAGCTGGCGTCAATCTCGCCGTGAAAGTTCCCCTCCAGCGGACGGGCGGCAAAATGGCCGCAGACCTGATTGATTTTCGCCAACCAGCGTTGGTAATCCTGTCCGTGCTCCGCCGTCGCCATAATGTTTCTCTTATCGATATAATGTTTCTGCATTGTTGCATTTACGTTGCGGCATACAAGAGCGGGAGCCGGAGTATATGAAAGAACTATTACCTGCGGCACACTTCTGGGTACGCAAAATGCTTAATTGCGGAGCCTGTCACAGCGGCACAAACGAATGTCACAGAGAAAAAAGCGCGGATGCCGACCTCGTCGTAGACTCAATTCACGACCCGAAAGGAATAAGGAAGCGATATGTCCACAGCACAGGTTGCGCTGCTCGCCAGCGTACAGCAGTTTTTAGACCGGCAGCATGGTTTGTATATCGACGGTAGCCAGCAGGAATCGCAAAGCGAACAGCGGCTCACCGTCTGGAACCCGGCCACCGGTCAGGCCATTGCCAGCACGGCGGATGCCAATGCCGCTGATGTCGATCGTGCGGTGATGTCGGCCTGGCGGGCATTTGTTGCCCGTAGCTGGGCGGGGCGTACCCCCGCCGATCGTGAGCGGATCCTGCTGCGTTTTGCCGACCTGGTCGAACAGCATGGTGAAGAGCTGGCGCAGCTGGAAACCCTGGAGCAGGGCAAATCCATCAATATTTCCCGCGCGTTTGAAGTGGGCTGCACGCTGAACTGGATGCGCTACACCGCCGGGCTGACGACCAAAATCAGCGGGCGCACGCTCGATGTGTCGATTCCTTTCCCGCAAGGCGCTCGTTACCAGGCGTGGACGAAGAAAGAGCCAGTGGGGGTTGTCGCCGGGATCGTCCCGTGGAACTTCCCGCTGATGATTGGCATGTGGAAGGTGATGCCGGCGCTGGCGGCCGGGTGTTCTATCGTGATTAAGCCGTCAGAAACTACTCCGCTGACCCTGCTGCGCGTTGCCGAACTGGCGACCGAAGCCGGGATCCCGGACGGGGTGTTTAACGTGGTGACCGGCAGCGGAAGCGAGTGCGGTGCGGCGTTAACGGCGCATCCGCAGGTGGCGAAGGTGAGTTTTACCGGCTCCACCGCCACGGGCAAACACATTGCGCGGGTGGCTGCCGATCGCCTGACCAGGGTGACGCTGGAGCTGGGCGGGAAAAACCCGGCGATCGTCCTCAAAGATGCCAACCCGGAATGGGTGATTGAAGGGCTGATGACCGGAAGCTTCCTCAACCAGGGCCAGGTGTGCGCCGCCAGCTCGCGGATCTACATTGAAGCGCCGCTGTTCGACACCCTGGTGAGCGGGTTTGAGCAGGCGGTTAAATCCCTGCAGGTCGGACCGGGAATGCTGGAAACCACCCATATTAACCCGGTGGTCTCGAAGGCCCACTGCGCCAAAGTGGCGGCCTATCTTGATGATGCCCGCCAGCGCAATGCTGAACTGATCAGCGGGCAGCTCGGGCCGGATAGCCAGGGCTACTACATTGCGCCAACCCTGGTGATTAACCCGGATGCCGGGCTGCGTCTGAGCCGCGAAGAAGTCTTCGGGCCGGTGGTGAATCTGGTGCGCGTCGCCGATGGCGAAGAAGCGCTGCGCCTCGCCAACGACAGCGACTTTGGCTTAACTGCCAGCGTCTGGACCGGCGATCTGACCCAGGCGCTGAGCTATACCGAACGCCTGCAGGCGGGCACGGTATGGGTCAACAGCCATACGCTTATCGATGCCAACCTGCCGTTCGGCGGCATGAAGCAGTCCGGTACCGGGCGCGACTTCGGCCCGGACTGGCTGGACGACTGGTGCGAGACCAAATCGGTCTGCGTACGTTATTAATCGTTAAACCCAGCGCCTGGTCATGCAGTACCGGGCGCTGCTCCCACCTTTTTTTCTCATTAATTACCGTTTTTTTCCTGCTGTTTTTTAATCATCAAGGAATCCAGCTGCTTAATGGACTCCGTTAACTGGGTTGACCATGATTGAGTTTCTTGTAGCTGTGCAAGGTGGATCGCATTAATAAACGCAGCAGCAATCTCGGTCGCTTGACGATAGTGCTCAGTTGGTTGCTGATGTTGGGTGCCATCGTTTTTTATCCACTCCGCAATAAATTCCGCATGGCGAGTCTCGATGACTATCATCGTATTAATGTAATTCATCCATCCACCAGTAATACGAAATGCTCTGTCGGCAGTAAATAGCAATACGGCAAGCGTTAGTAGTCCGAGGGATATTTGGGTAAACAACAGCTTAGTATCGACATCATTAATAAAAGGAAGCTTAAGGATCTGAATGCTACCGATGGCCACCATAATAATTAAGATTGCCAATAGCAGTAATACAGAGAGTCTGCGTTTTTTCTTGACCTCATTTTTATACCAGTTGGTAATATTTTGTTCGTACAGGGTAGTAATGCGAAAAATAGTGTTCAGCTTTTGTTCTGGGGGCAATGAATGTAATTTAGCTAACTCGTTGAGAGCCAGGTGGTAGTGCGTATCGGTTACCATGATGATCCCCGTAATAACATTGACTTAGAGCCTATCCCATTAGGCTGCTTTATTTGCCATTTTGGCCCTGGCAGTGCTCACCATCCTCACATACTGCGTGTACGTTCCGGCTGTTCCGCGCTGTTCGTGACCAAACTGGCTGTATCAATCTACGCCTACTGGGATAGACTCTTAATTATGGCGTGAGCCAGAAAAGATTCACGAGTGCCCACCAGCATCAGTCGATGCCGGGTATTACGGGCGTTTTTTCGTTTGAACTCTAGCTTCGATTACAGTCTGCTATTTTTAATCTGTCAATCCTGAACGCTTTTAATGCAGCCTGTGAAGAGGTTCCTATGAACTTACTGGTGTTTTGCGACGGTACCTGGAATACACCGCAACAGCTTGATGACGGTAAACCGGCCCCGACGAATGTGGTGAAGCTGAGAAATGCGGTGGCGGAAAATAATAGCCAGCGCGTCTATTACCATACCGGAGTGGGAACCGACGGCGGAGCGATCGAGCGCTACATCGGTGGCGGCATCGGCGAAGGCCTTGATAAGAATATCATTAGCGCCTATTACTGGCTGGCGACCAACTACCAGCCCGGCGATAAAATCTGGCTGTTTGGTTTTAGCCGTGGCGCCTATACCGTTCGCAGCCTCGGTGGAATGATTGCGCGCTGCGGTTTATTGAATGCTGCTAAGGCGGGAACCGGCGACGATAAAGTGTGGGAGGATATCAACACGCTGTTTGCCCATTACCGCCAGCCAGTTGGCAGCGTTCCGCCCATTATTGCCAGCGTGGGCCGGCCCTTTTATGCGGTGGCGACGGGGGATCCGACAAAAGGCAGTATCCCTGTCTTTTTTATCGGCGTCTGGGAGACGGTAGGGGCGTTGGGTATTCCCGACGATATGGCGTTAGCGAATCTGCTGGACGATCCTAAAAAGTATACCTTCCACGATACCTCTCTCAGTCCCATCGTGGAAAACGCCCGTCATGCTCTGGCGCTGGACGAGCAGCGCCAGAGCTTTATCCCCACGCTCTGGGATAACGTGGAGGGCAACCCGCGGGTCAAGCAGCGCTGGTTTGTCGGCGTGCATTCTGACGTTGGCGGGGGCTACGCACAATGCGGATTATCGGACATTCCCCTGCGCTGGATGATGTCAGAAGTCGAGGACCTGGGCCTCGAATTGTTGCCGGGCATGGATTCACAGCTGTCACCCAACCCTCATGGATTGCTGCACGATTCGGTGACCGGTGTGTTTACGCTGCTGCATACCTGCCCACGGGCGGTGCCGCAGCTGGTGGCAGACGATCCCCGTGTCGATGACAGCGTGCTGCAACGTCAGAGTCTGCCCTCGCTGCTTAATGGGCGCTACCGGCCGGAGAAAGTCCTGGTCGCAGGCCATTCGGCGACCGTTGACGTATTTGCTCGTGAACGCTGGAATGCCACCGGCGTGTGGCTGGAGGCCGGTATTGAATACCGTTTTAGCGCTACGGGAAAATGGCTGGACAGCTCGATTCCCTGTGATGCGGGCGGCACCGATGACGGGAAGTTTTATCCCGGTGAGGCGGCTCAGATTCTGGCTTCTGTCTCCGACAAACTAGAAACGTTGTGGAAAGGGGCCACCAAAAATCAGGATGTGGATTTTTGGCTGAGCAGACGTGTCGGCTCGGCACCGTGGTTCGCCCTCATCGGGGTGGTGGCAAATAGCGCCGCCGGTGCTTCTGCGGTACCTCAACAACAGCATCAGATTTTTGTTATTGGCACTGAATGCCGTTTTACCCCGGCGAAAAGCGGCTATTTTTACGCCTGGGCCAACGACGCGTGGCAAATGTACGATAACAATCGGGGAAGTGTCTCCCTGACGATAACCCGCTGACGGCGCCCGGACCAACGGGCTTGCTCAACGCTATCCTTTCTCGCTACTGTTGATTGCTGCCCGCCATCGGGCGGAGAAATCCTCAGGAGGCAGAAATGAGATCGCAAGAGCCAACCGTTGCCCTGATTGGGCCCGGCGCCATTGGTACCACTATCGCGGCGGCGCTGCATGAAGCCGGGCGTACGCCGCTGATCTGCGCCCGCACGCCCCATCCGCAACTGTCGCTACGCTTTGACGGCGGCCAGATTACCGTGCCCGGACCGCTGCTGAGCGATCCGGCGACGATACCCCGGCCGGTCGATGTGGTTTTTGTGGCGGTGAAGACCACCCAGATCCGCGCGATTGCGCCCTGGCTGGCCGTATTATGCGATAACAATACGGTGGTGTGCGTCCTGCAAAACGGCGTAGAACAGCAGGAGCAGTTTGCCCCGTGGGTTGCCGCTTCCCCGGTGTTGCCCTCGGTGGTGTGGTTTCCGGCGCTGCGCGAATCGGAAACCTCGGTGTGGCTACGGGCTGCGCCACGCCTGACGCTACCGGATGTGCCGCAAGCCCAACGGGTACAACACGCGCTGCGGGGAACCCGCTGTGCGGTGGATCTGGCCGCCGATTTTACCTCCGTGGCATGGCGTAAGCTGCTGCAAAATGCCGTCGCCGGGCTGATGGTGCTGACGGGGCGGCGGGCCGGTATGTTCTCCCGCGCCGATATCAGTGATGTTGCCCTGGCCTATTTGCGTGAATGCCTGACCGTCGCCCGCGCCGAGGGCGCGTCGCTGAGCGACAGTGTCCCGCAGGAGATCCTCGACGGCTTCCACCGTGCGCCCCCTGACCTCAGCACCTCGATTCTGATTGACCGTGAAGCCGGGCATCCGCTGGAGTGGGAGATCCGCAACGCCGTGATACCGCGGCGAGGCCGCCGCCACGGCATTCCGACGCCGATGAGCGATCTGATCGTCCCGCTGCTGGCTGCCGCCAGCGATGGTCCGGGCTGATGGTCCCGTCTTTGGCGGGAAACGTCCCGCCGAATCCTGCTATGATTGCGCCTCTGTTTTGCCGGAAGGTGGTAACTCCCCGCTATGCTGAACCACGCGCTTTGCTATGACACTTACGGGGCGCCGGCCGCGGCGCTTCGGCTGCGTACTACTCCCATGCTGCCGCTGGCGGCGGGAAAGGTGCGGGTTGCGATGCGCTATGCGCCGGTCAATCCTTCGGATCTGATCCCTATCACCGGGGCCTACAGCCACCGTACCCGGCTGCCGGCGACGGCGGGTTACGAAGGGGTTGGAGTCGTGGTGGAGGCGCCGCCCGGTGCCAGAGTTGCCCCCGGACAGCGGGTGCTGCCCCTGCGTGGCGATGGCACCTGGCAGCGTTATCTGGATATCCCCGAACGCTGGCTGGTGCCGGTGCCTGACGCCATCGACGATCTGCTGGCCGCCCGCGCCTATATCAACCCGTTAACCGCGCTGCTGATGCTCAACCGCTGGCCGGTAGCCGGGTGCAATATCGTGCTGACCGCGGCGGGGTCCAGTTGTGCCAGCCTGCTGGCGCAGTGGGCGTTGCATAAAGGGGCGCGATCGGTGAGTGGTGTTATCCGTTCGCCGCAGCATATTTCCCGGCTGGAGCAGCTGGGGGTCTACCCGCTGCTGGAAGCGGACCGACTGATGCTGGAGCAGGTCGGGCAGAATGCCGATTGGCTATTTGATGCGGTGGGCGGGGCGCTGGCGAACACGCTGCTATCGGTGCTGCCGGACCGCGCCGGACTGATCTCCTACGGGCTGTTATCCGGGCAGGCGCTGACCCAGACCCGACTGCTTCCGCGGGTGCACAAATTCCATCTGCGCGAGGCGCTGGCGACCCTGTCTGACGCGCAATGGCAGGCGGCGTTTGCAGGGATCTGGCGTCTGCTGCCGACGACAACGTTGCCGCCGGTGGAGGTGGTGCCGCTGCACCGCTGGCAGGAGGCCATCCGCGCCAGCAGCCACGGTAAATACCTTCTCGACTTCACCACCCTGTAGCCCGGATCAGGCGCTTGCGCCGCAATCCGGGGGCGGTTAAAAAAGCGGTCGGTCCGTCACTTGATCTCTTGCACGAGATAACTACGCTAAATAAGCGCCTGTCCGTGACCAAACTGGCCCTGCGCCATATTGATGGTGGTTATTCTCTATCGCTATTTTCCACCAGACGCTAAGTCTGATATTTATCATGTAATTGATCGAGGTCTAATATGATCCTTCTTTTATGATGATTTTTTATAAGAGAACTATTTCGCGTTTAAAATAGCGAGCTAACATGCCTGGCTCTCGGGAGGTGACGTTATTTTTTATCTGTAATAGCCTGTGGCGTTTAACATTACATTTATCATGCGAATCATTTCTTTATTAACTAACGTGAATATGACGGGGACGATATGCTTAAACTCGGTGATGAAGGCAGCGCAGTCGCGCAGCTAATAAATGATTTACGGAGATTATTTTTTGGCCTGGAGCCAGGTAATAAATTTGACCAGGTGGTTAAAAAGTCGGTAGAAGCCTTTCAGGTAGCCAACCTCGATGCCTCAGGCCAACCGCTGGTGGTCGATGGTAAAGTCGGCCCGCATACTCGCTGGGCGCTGGATGTGGCATTGGGCAAGCAGACGGTTGTGCCGGTGCCGGCGGCGCCTGCGTTGGTGAACGTCGAAGGCGGCAGTCCCGCAGGCCAGGCGGCGCTCAAGATAGCGCAGGGTGAACTTGGTCACGGCGAGCAGGGCTCCGACAACCACGGGCCGGATATTAAGAAGTACTTTTCCGGGCACGGTTCACAGGGGCAAAGCTGGTGTGCCGCTTTTGTCAGCTACTGTTTTAACCAGGCATCACCGGCGGTATTTGGTTATCAAACCTCCGCTCAGGCGCTGCATAATGAAATGAAATCATTGGGCTATGCCTATACCCCGTCATTAAGTAACCCACCGCAACCGGGCGATATTATCTGCTGGCTGAGAGTTGACCCGAAAAAACCGAAGGAGAGCGCCTGGCAGGGCCATGTCGGCATTGTTCAACGCTACGCTGACGGTATTTTGTGGACTATCGAAGGTAACCGCGGCGCTTATCCCTCGAAAGTGAATATCTTTCATTATTCGTGGTCAGTGTTAGTCGCATCTGCAACCAATGATAAATATAAAGGGCTGTATGGCGTGTCTCGTCACCCATAATATCCCCGTTATTTTTCAACGTGCAGGGTGTTGGCTGCATCGTGAATTTCATTGGGTGTAAGCATAATAAATCTCAGGAAAATAAAAATGGCTAATAATAAAGTGCCTTTTTTCCCTATTATTTACGTTCGTGGTTATGCGATGACGCAACGCGACGTTAATGAGACTACAGCAGATCCGTTTAATGGTTTTAATCTTGGATCAACGATGCTGCGTGCGTCGGCGAGCCAGAAAGATCGCCCCAGGAAGTTTTATTTCGAATCCCCGGTCATTCGTCTGGCCACGGAGTTTGGCTACAGCGATGTGTTCGAGCAGGGGCTGGATATCATGGATGAGGGCTGGGAGACCGATCCGGAGGGGAAACCCACCGGCAATGTACTGGATGATAAATCGGTGATCGTCTATCGCTATTATGATGACGCCTCGACACTGCTCGGGTCCGGTAAGACGCCGTCAATCGAGGACGCGGCCATCGGGCTATCGAAACTGCTGGTCAAGGTGCGGACGTTACTGCTGGCGAATCCCAACAGCGGCGTGAAGGTGGCGGGTGATTTTCGCTGCTATCTGGTGGCGCACTCGATGGGCGGTCTGGTATGCCGGGCGTTGCTGCAAAATCCGCGGCTCGATCCGGGCAGGATGGCGGCCAGTGTGGATAAATTTTTCACCTATGCGACGCCCCATAACGGGATTGAGTTCGCGGGGCTCAACGTTCCGGACCTGCCGTGGCAAAGCAGCGTCACCAATTTTAACCGCGAGCGGATGGCGGATTACCTTAACCTGCAACAGGCCTACCAACGCTATAACCGGGTCGATGTGATACCGGAATCCTGTCTGCCGTCCTCGCGGATTTTCACCATGGTCGGCACCAACCGCCTTGATTACGATGCCGCCGCCGCGCTATCGCGAACCTTTGTCGGCAACGGCAGCGATGGTCTGGTCAAAATCGAGAATGCCACGTTAACCGGCCTGAATGCCGATGGCTCTCCTGGCGCCCCCTGTGCGAAAGCCTTCACCTACCGCTCACACTCTGGCTATTTTGGTATTGTGAACAGCGAAGAGGCCTTCCAGAACCTGGCTCGCTTTCTGTTTGGCGATGTGCGGGTGGATATCTGGCTGGATATTGATGACATCCGCCTGCCGGAGGCGGCAATCAAAGCGGCGGGGGGCAATGCGTCGAAAATTGACGCCATCTATCAGATAGAGGCGATCGCCTCGCCTCGCGGCAAGCCGTGGTCGCTAACCCGTCGCGTCTCGGAAGAGGACTCCGTTGCCTGTCTGACGCAAAAAGAGTGGTTTGAGCAACAACGTGCGTCGCAGTATCTCTCCAGCGTGTTCTTGTCGAAGAGCGCGCGCGTCAATAAAAACCGGCGCTCGCTGGCCTACAGTCTGACGCTCGGGGTCAAAATGCCGGATTATGAAATCGAGAAGCGATTCTGGTTCAACGAACACTATGAAGGAGGGTATCTGTTCCGCAATTCGCTGATCCTCGAGATTGTCCCGCCGACCAACGATAACACGCCCTGGAAGATAAAATATGCCTGGCAGGACGCCGGATTTTCCAGCGCCGATATCGTTCTGCAACCGAAGGAAACGGCCGGCAAGGCCTGTGAGGTCACCATCCCGGTAGACAGCGTCACGCTCGATGCCAACGGCAAAAAACGCCCTTCGGTACCGGGCATTTCGGGGCGGTTGCGCTTTGTGGTGCAAAGCTGGAACGACGCCTCGTAAAAACGCGAGCGCCACGCGAGGGATTACCCTCGGTGGCGCTCACTCACAACATCATCATCCTACACCGTAACCCGGACAGGGCGCTTCGCCGCTATCCGGGTTGCCGGTATGAAATGTGGGCTACTTTTTCTTCTCGCCGAGGGTCGGCGTTTCGTCAAAGAAGTTCCACGGTTTCAACAACGCGTGCGCCCATTCGGTCGGCATAATCGGCCACTCTTCGGCACGGGCCACGTGGGTGGTGCCGGTAGTGATCCACACGACGTCATCGTGGTTGGTCAGCGACTCGTCATCCTTGGCATAGGCGCCGAGACCGGTGTCATGGACTGAACGGTTCGGATACTTGCCTTCAGGATAACGCTCTTCCTGATGATAGCGGGTGACCCACAGCTGCTTATCCATAAAGCTCAGACGGTGATAGATCCACTCATCCGGGGCGAACTTGGCGCCGGTTGCTGCCGGGTGAGTCCCGCCAGCATACGGGATTATCTGATACGACACCGGGTTGCCCATCCGGTTCTCTTTGGTGGTGTTGCTCAGCAGGCGAATGGTGCCTGGGTCGAACTTCTGCGCCGCCTTCTGCTCATTGTCGATGGTGTACTGATTCACCTGCATGGTGCTGGTTCGCGGGCCACCGGCGGTGTTGGGTTTCACTTCCGGGTCCATAGCCACCAGGCTGTTGTTTTCGCCATCGACATCAAGATCCAGCCGGAAGTTGTAGATGTGCTGGTGGGTGGTGCCGACGATGTTATGGTCGATCAGCGTCCCGTAGCGGGTATCATCTTTGGCGCTCGGATCGTGCATGGTTTTCGCCATCACGCCTTTCACCGCTTCGATCCCGGTGGCGCCGGCATCGATGCCGATGGTGCCGTTCTCGTGGAATACCCAGTCAAAGATATAGTCGTAGTTGCCTACGGTACTGATCCAGCGGACCACCAGTTCGCGGCGCTCGGTGCTGACGTTCGGCTGCCCCATTTCCTGGTGCTTGTACTCCGGCCCGGCATAGCGTTCAAAAATTGCAATCGCGTGTGGGATCGTGGTGGGTTTACCGGTGTAATCGGCAATGGTTTCATCCAGCAGCACCGAGTTCGCAGGCGCATCTTTGCCGCGCACGATAGGCGAGGTCAGGGTGCCCATACCGTAATCGCCGGAGTCGAGATAGGCCTTAAAGTACCAGCCCACGTCCGGGTCACCGTAAGGTACGATCATGCCGCCCAGCGAACCTTCATACATCACCTGGCGTTTCTTCCCGTTGTCGTTGTAGGTGACCGTCGAGAGGATCGGCCCGACGCGGGAGTTCAGACGCAGGTGGAAATCCCAGTTCTGCCAGTGAATGGTGTCGCCGGTAATGGTGTAGTTTTTGCCTTCCGGCTCGGTGATATCCAGCGGTTTCACCGCGGAGGCGACGCGGTCGCGGCCATCATACGGGCGCGCTTCCATCGGCACCGGGATCACCGGGCCTTCTTCAATTTTGATGATCTTCTTCTGCTCAAGGTCGACCACCGCCACCAGGTTTTCAATCGGGTGCGCCCAGTAGTTGCCGTCGCCGGTATCCAGATAGCTCACCACTTTCAGCAGGCGCGAGTCCTGCTTCAGGCCATCTTTGCCGTCGAAGTAGCCCACGGTCAGCGGGGTGGTGATCACCTTTTTGGTATCGGTGATGCCGTGTTTTTTGAGGACCGCGGCAAATTCATCGCTGGCGTTAATGATGTTCTGCACGCTGACGAAATCGTCAATCAGCACCATGCCGTGGGCATCTTTAATTGGCTGCCAGGAGAGGATTTTTTTGTTCTGTAAGTCGACCACGCTTTCGATAACGTGCTTGCCATCGAGCATGATGACGTCAGCGGTGCGCGGGGCCGACACGGCGGTGCCCTGCAGCGCAAAAGCCCACACTGCGGCCTTATCCGGCTCGTGCAGCGAAATTTCGGTGAAGCGGGTATTGGGGCGGAACTCTGGCGACGCTTTGACGATGGTGACGGCTTCGCTGATTTCCGCCGCGGTTAATGAGTTGAGCGGGTGCGGGCGTTTCTCGACCTGGAAGGTCTGGTCAAGTCCGGACTGGAAGACATCGTTGATAAAGGTCTCGGAGACCCACGCCTTGCCATTTTTCATCACCACCGGCACCTGCAGATTCAACGTTTTGCCGTTGACGATTGCGGTTTTAGCGCCGGGCTTCACTTTGACGTAGGCCCCGTCCTTCATCAGGGTAAACATCTGGGCATAATCATCCCACTGCACATCGGCGCCAAATTCCTGCAGCGTTTTATCCATCGGAACCATATGCGCTTCACCGCCATGGGCGAAAACCGGGCTTTGCCAGGCGCAGAACAGGGCAACAGCCAGCGCCAGAGCCGTTTTGCGGGGGGAACGAATCGCCATTGTGACCTCACCTAATTGTTGTGTTGTGCTTTGCCGCTGCGAAAGTCGGCTTGTGTATCGTTAACCTAGCAGTGCGCGATGACCAGGTGTTTGCCTGCGTATGCCAGGTTGTTTGTCAGTTTTGCCAGTTATAAAAAATGCCTCCGCAGAGGCATTGTGGTGGTGTGGATCATGGCCGTATCGGCGAGTCTCAGGCCGGGAAATCCCCGTGCTGACGGGCTACCAGCGTCAGAATCGAGTAGAGCGCTACCGGCTGCTGATGCTGGTTCGCAATCTCAACTGCCCACTCCACGACGCCGGTCGCTTTCTCATCGGCATTGCGCTGACGCTTCACCGTCTTGCGTTTACAAGTCAGGCGAACCTGGATGGTATCGCCCGGTTTGACCGGTTCGATAAAGCGCAGATTTTCCATGCCGTAGTTGGCGATGACCGGCCCGACGCCTGCATCAACAAACAGCCCGGCGGCGGCAGAGATCAGGAAATAACCATGCACAACGCGTTCGCCGAAGATCGACTCGGCGGCGGCAATTTTATCCATGTGGGCGTAGAAGTGATCCCCGCTCAGACAGGCAAAGTTGACGATATCCGCTTCGGTCAGGGTCCGGCGCGGCGTCAACAGGCTATCGCCGGGCTGGATCTCTTCGAAATATTTGCGGAACGGGTGGACCCGGTCTTCGCTCACCTGGGCGCCGCGCACCCACTGTTGACCGATGGTCGCCAGCATCGTCGGGCTGCCCTGGATCGCGGTGCGCTGCATGTAGTGTTTCACCGCCCGCAGTCCGCCCAGCTCTTCACCGCCGCCGGCGCGGCCCGGTCCGCCATGGACCAGTTGCGGAAGCGGTGAGCCGTGGCCGGTGGACTCCACCGCCGACACCTGGTCGAGAACCTGGATACGGCCGTGACAACGGGCAGCCCCGAGAATAAATTCGCGCGCCAGTTCACCGCTGGCGGTGACCAGCGTACCGACCAGACTCCCTTCACCGGCGCGGGCCAGCGCCAGCGCGTGGTCGCGATGCTGATAGGGCATCAGGGTTGCCACCGGGCCGAACGCTTCGACGGCGTGCACCGCCGGGGTTTCATCCGGCTGCGGGCAATACAGCAGGGTCGGTGGGAAAAAGGCGCCGCTGGCGTTGAGATCGGCCTGACCGCCAAGCAGCACCTCGCACCCGGCCTGAACCAGGGTGTTGACCTTATCCTGAACGTCCTGTCGCTGGTCGTGGCTGACCAGCGCGCCCATCTTGACCCCTTCCTGCGCCGGATCGCCGACCACCACTTTTTGCAGACGGGCGATCAGCGCCTCGCTGACGGCTTTCACCTGAGCTTGCGGCACGATAATCCGGCGGATAGCGGTACATTTCTGTCCCGCTTTGGTGGTCATTTCGCGCACGACCTCGCGGATAAACAGCGCAAACTCCGGCTGTTCCGGGGTGATGTCATCCCCGAGCACGCAGCAGTTTAGTGAATCCGCCTCCATGGTGAAGGGGATCGATTTTGCCACCAGATTCGGGTGAACGCGCAGCTGCTGGCCGGTCTGTGCCGAACCGGTAAAGGTCACCACGTCCTGGCTATCAAGCTGTTCGAGCAGATCCCCCGCGCCGCCGCAAATCAGGCTGATGGCGCCCGGCGGTACCAGCCCGCTGTCGACAATGGATTTGACCATCGCCTGGGTCAGCTGGGCCGTGGCGGTGCCCGGTTTGACGATCGCCGGCATACCCGCAAGCCAGGTGGGCGCCAGTTTTTCCAGCATCCCCCAGCACGGGAAGTTAAAGGCGTTGATGTGCACCGCGACGCCGGATTTTGACGTCAGCAGGTGACGGGCCGCGAAGCCACCCTGTTTCGACAAGGGGATCAGTTCATCTTCCGGCCACAGTGTATCGTCCGGCAGCTCACGGCTGCCGAGGCTGGCGTAGGTGAACAGCGTACCAATCCCGCCCTCGATATCCACCCAGCTATCGGCCCGGGTCGCCCCGGTCTGCGCCGAAAGCGCATAGAAGGACGCTTTCTCTTCCAGCAGGTGCTTCGCCACCGCTTTCAGCATCGCGCTGCGTTCGATAAAGGTCATGGCCTGCAACGCCTTGCCGCCGTGGTCGATGGCAAACCGGCGCGCCTGCGCCATATCCAGCCCGTCGCTGGTGACTTCCCAAAGCGCGTCACCGCTGATGGCGTGGCGAATAGTGCGGGCGCGGCCCCGGCCGGTCTGCCAGGTGCCGGATAAGAAGCTGGCTAACTGCTGCATTGCGACTCTCCAATGTGTTACGTGAAATCTCTATAAATAGTTATTTTATGAATCATAAAACGCAAGCTGATATTTAATAATTTATTAACATTGTGATCGTGGGCGCGAGACGGCGCGGCGCTATGTCGTTGTGTTCTGGCGAGTTTACGCAATATTTTGCGGTAGCTATCACAAAAAGAACAAACAAAATTTGTGGTTTTATTTAACCTGCATGTAACTTTTATAAAACAAAGTGATTCACAAATGATGATTTGTTGAATTTATCGGAATCATAAAGGTGATGACGTGACACAAGAACAACGCTTTGACCAGCGCATCGCGCAGGATACGGCCATCGAACCGCAGGACTGGATGCCGGAGGCCTACCGTAAAACGCTGATCCGCCAGATTGGCCAGCACGCGCACTCTGAAATTGTCGGCATGCTGCCAGAAGGCAACTGGATTACCCGTGCGCCAACGCTGCGCCGCAAGGCCATTCTACTGGCCAAGGTGCAGGACGAGGCCGGGCATGGCCTGTATCTCTACAGCGCGGCGGAAACCCTCGGCTGCGCCCGGGAAGATCTGTATCAGAAAATGCTGGATGGCCAGATGAAGTACTCCTCGATCTTTAACTACCCGACCCTGAGCTGGGCCGATATCGGGGTGATCGGCTGGCTGGTCGACGGCGCGGCGATCGTCAATCAGGTAGCGCTGTGCCGCACCTCCTACGGCCCCTACGCCCGGGCGATGGTCAAAATCTGCAAAGAAGAGAGCTTCCATCAGCGCCAGGGTTTTGAAGCCTGTATGGCGTTGGCCGAGGGCAGCGAGGCGCAACGCCAGATGCTGCAGGATGCCATCAACCGTTTCTGGTGGCCGGCGCTGATGATGTTTGGCCCGAGCGACGATAACTCGCCGAACAGCGCCCGCAGCATGGCGTGGAAAATCAAACTGCACTCCAACGACGAACTGCGTCAGCGCTTTGTCGATAACACCGTACCGCAGGTCGCGATCCTCGGCATGACCGTGCCGGACGCCGATTTACAGCTTGATGAGGCCACCGGGCACTACCGCTTTGGCGCTATCAACTGGCAGGAACTCAATGAAGTGATTAACGGGCGCGGCATCTGCAACCACGAACGTCTGGCCGCCAAGCGTAAAGCCTGGGAAGAGGGGGCATGGGTGCGCGAAGCCGCGCTGGCGCATGCCCAAAAACAACACTCCCGCGATGCGGCATAAAGGAGAAGCATGATGAGCAACGTTTATTGGCCGTTATATGAAGTATTTGTCCGCAGCAAACAGGGGTTATCCCACCGTCACGTGGGTAGCCTGCATGCCGCCGACGATCGGATGGCGCTGGAAAACGCCCGCGACGTGTACACCCGTCGCAGCGAAGGCTGCTCGCTGTGGGTGGTGAAAGCCAGCCAGATCATCGCCTCCCAGCCGGATGAGAGCGGCGAGTTTTTTGACCCGGCGGAGAGCAAAGTCTACCGCCATCCTACTTTCTACAACGTGCCGGACGGCATGGAACATATGTGAGGCAACGATGAATAACCTGAATCCCGTTGCAACTTATGCCCTGCGTCTCGGCGATAACGGCCTGGTGCTGGCCCAGCGCTTAGGCGCCTGGTGCGGCCATGCGCCGGAGCTGGAAATCGACCTGGCGCTGGCCAATATCGGCCTCGACCTGCTTGGCCAGTCCCGCAATTTCCTCAGCTACGCGGCAGAGCTGGCGGGCAGCGGTGACGAAGACACCCTGGCCTTCGGTCGCGATGAACGGCAGTACCGCAATCTGCTGCTGGTGGAGCAACCCAACGGTAACTTCGCCGACACCATTGCCCGCCAGTGCTTTATCGATGCCTGGCACGTGGCGCTGTTCAGCCGTCTGACGGCGAGCCGCGATGCGCAACTGGCCGCCATTGCCGCCAAAGGGCTGAAAGAGGTGCGCTATCACCTGCGCTTTAGCCGCGGCTGGCTGGAGCGTCTGGGCAACGGCACGGCGGTATCGGCGCAGAAAATGCAGCAGGCGGTGGATGACCTGTGGCGCTTTACCGGCGAACTGTTCCATGCCGATGACTTAGAGCTGGCGCTGGTTGAACAAGGCATTGCCGTTGACCCGCGCGACCTGCAGGAAGAGTGGCAAAGCACGATCCACACCGCGCTGCTCGAAGCCGGGCTGCAGATCCCGCAGGAAGCCGCGTTTCGTCACGGCGGCAAACAGGGGTTGCACAGCGAACATCTCGGGCCGCTGCTGGCAGAAATGCAGTATCTGCAGCGCGCGTATCCCGGTCAGCAGTGGTAACTGGAGGTGACTATGCAACGTCTTGCCGATATTGCTCCCGCCGAGGTCCATGCGATTTGGGCGTTGCTCAGTGAGATCCCCGACCCGGAAGTACCGGTGCTGACCATTACCGATCTCGGCATGGTGCGCAACGTCACGCCGCAGGGGGAAGGTTGGGTTATCGGCTTTACGCCGACCTACTCAGGCTGCCCGGCGACCGAGCATCTGCTGGGGGAGATCCGCGCGGCGATGACCCGCCACGGCTACACCCCGGTGCATATCGTCCTGCAACTGGATCCGCCGTGGACCACCGACTGGATGAATCAGGACGCTCGCGAGCGTCTGCGCCAGTACGGCATCAGCCCGCCGCAGGGACACGCCTGCCATGCCGGGCTGCCGGGCGAGGTGGTTTGCCCCCGTTGCGGCAGCGTCCACACCACGCCGATCAGTGAATTCGGTTCAACGGCCTGCAAAGCGCTCTACCGCTGCGACAGCTGCCGTGAACCCTTTGATTACTTTAAATGTATTTGAGGTTGCCATGACGACGTTTCATTCGCTTACCGTGGCGAAAGTGGAGCCGGAAACCCGCGATGCGGTGACCATTACCTTCGCGATCCCCGACGCGCTGCAGGCCGCGTATGCCTTCCGACCGGGCCAGCATCTGACGGTCAAAACCCGCCTCGGCGGGGAAGAGCTCAGACGTTGCTACTCCATCTGCCGCAGCCGCTCGCCGGCGGAAATCAGCGTGGCGGTCAAAGCCATCGACGGCGGACGATTCTCCCGGTATGCGCAGCGCGATATCTGCCAGGGGATGGCGCTGGAGGTGATGGTGCCGCAGGGACACTTCGGCTACCAGCCGCAGGCCGGGCGCGAAGCCGACTACCTGGCGATTGCCGCCGGTTCCGGGATTACGCCGATGATGGCGATTATTGCCGCTACCCTCGCCACCGAAGCGCACAGCCGCTTCACTCTGATCTACGGCAACCGCAGCAGTAGCAGCATGATGTTTCGCCAGGCGCTGGCGGACCTGAAAGACCGTTATCCGCAGCGGCTGCAGGTGGTGCATCTGTTCAGCCAGGAGTCGATGGACAGCGACCTGCTGCAGGGGCGAATCGACGGCGACAAGCTGCACGCGCTCTCGGCAAAACTGCTCGACTTCAGCCGCTTCGACGAGGCGTTTATCTGCGGTCCGGCGGTGATGATGGACGAGGCGGAAGCCGCGCTGCGCGCGCTGGGAATGGCGGATGGCCACATCCACCTCGAACGCTTTAACACGCCGGGGAGCAGCGTTAAGCGTGCTACCGGCGTGCAGGCCGAAGGCCGCACGGTGACGATTCGTCAGGACGGCCGCGACCGGTTGATTTCCCTCGGGGCGGATGATGACAGCATTCTCGATGCGGCGCTGCGCCAGGGGGCGGATTTACCCTTCGCCTGCAAAGGCGGCGTCTGCGCTACCTGCAAATGCAAAGTGCTGCGCGGTGAAGTGGCGATGGCGGCGAACTACAGCCTTGAAGCCGACGAACTGGCGGCCGGGTATGTCCTGAGCTGCCAGGCGCTGCCGACCAGCGGCGATGTGGTGGTCGATTTTGACGCGAGGGGAATGGCATGAGCGATCTGCTGATAGCCCGCCACAAGCAGGTGTTGCACCTGACCCTTAACCGTCCGCAGGCGCGTAATGCCCTGAATAATGCGCTGCTTACCCAGATTGCCGATGCGCTGGACGCGGCGGCCGTTGATCCGCAGATCAACGCCTGCGTAATCAGCGGCAACACGCGTTTCTTTGCTGCGGGCGCCGATCTTAACGAAATGGCGGAGAAAGATCTCCCCGCCACGCTGGACGATATTCGCCCTCGTCTGTGGGCGCGCATCGACGCTTTCCCGAAACCGCTGATTGCCGCCGTTAACGGCTATGCCCTCGGCGCGGGCTGCGAACTGGCGCTGCTGTGCGATGTGGTAGTGGCGGGAGATAACGCCCGTTTCGGCCTGCCGGAAATCACCCTCGGGCTGATGCCGGGAGCCGGTGGCACCCAGCGGCTGATCCGCAGCGTCGGCAAAGCGCTGGCTAACCGCATGGTGCTGAGCGGCGAAAGTATCGATGCCCAACGGGCGCAGCAGGCCGGTCTGGTGAGCGACATCACGCCGGCGCAGTTAACCGACGAATACGCCCTGACGCTGGCAGCGACAATGGCGAAGCATGCGCCGCTGGCGCTGCGTGCCGCCAAACAGGCGCTGCGTCAGGCTCAGGAAGTGAGCCTTCAGGCCGGACTTCAGCAGGAGCGCCAGCTGTTTACGCTGCTGAGCGCCACTGACGACCGCCGCGAAGGGATCGCCGCCTTCTTACAAAAACGAACCCCGGAATTTAAAGGACGCTAATCGTGGACGCATTTATTCTCAGCGAAGTTGAACAGGGTGTGATGACGATTACCCTTAACCGCCCGGATCGTCTGAATAGTTTTAACGACCTGATGCATCAGCAACTGGCGGCCTGTCTGACTCAGGCCGAGCGCGACGACGCCGTGCGCTGCCTGTTGATTACCGGCGCCGGACGCGGTTTTTGCGCCGGTCAGGATCTCAATGACCGCAACGTCGACCCCAGCGGGCCGGCGCCGGATCTCGGTCTCTCCGTTGAGCGTTTCTATAACCCGCTGGTGCGCCGTCTGGCGGCGCTGCCGAAGCCGGTGATTGCCGCCGTGAACGGGGTTGCGGCCGGGGCCGGGGCGACGCTGGCGCTGGGTTGCGATCTGGTGCTCGCCGCCCGCTCGGCCAACTTTGTGATGGCCTTCAGCAAACTGGGGCTGGTGCCCGACTGCGGCGGTAGCTGGTTCCTGCCGCGGGTGGCCGGGCGCGCACGGGCAATGGGGCTGGCGCTGCTGGGCGAAAAGCTCAGCGCCGAACAGGCCGAGCAATGGGGGATGATCTGGCAGCTGGTGGAGGACGCCGAACTGGCGGACACCAGCCGTCAGCTGGCGCGCCATCTGGCGACGCAGCCCACCTTTGGCCTCGGGCTTATCAAGAAAGCGCTGCTGGCATCGGAAACGCAAGGTCTTGATGCACAGCTGGATCTTGAACGCGATTATCAGCGCCTGGCGGGACGCAGCGACGATTACCGCGAAGGGGTTAGCGCCTTCCTCGCTAAACGTCCACCACAGTTCAGCGGGAAATAAATTATGGGAAACGCACAGCACACCGTCGCCGTGATTGGCGGCGGCACGATGGGGGCAGGTATTGCGGAAGTGGCCGCCGCCGCCGGGCATCAGGTTCTGCTCTACGATATCGCCGCCGAAGCGCTGACCCGCGCCGTTGACGGTATTCGCCAGCGCCTGGCATCCCGGGTGGCACGCGGCAAGCTGGCGGCGGATCAGGCAGAGGCGTTGACCGCGCGGATTGTACCGGTGACGTCCTTAACGGCGTTGTCTGACGCCTGGCTGGTGATCGAAGCCGCGTCGGAACGCCCGGACGTCAAAAAAGCGCTGTTCAGCCAGCTGGCGGAGATCTGCTCCCCGTCGACGCTGCTAACCAGCAACACTTCGTCGATCTCAATTACCGCCATTGCCGCCGATGTGAAACATCCTGAGCGCGTGGCCGGACTGCATTTCTTTAACCCGGCACCGGTGATGAAACTGGTGGAAGTGGTCAGCGGGCTGGCCACCTCGCCGGAAGTGGTTGAACAACTGTGCCAGTGCGTCAGCGCCTGGGGCAAACAGCCGGTACGCTGCCGATCAACGCCGGGCTTTATCGTCAACCGGGTGGCGCGTCCGTTCTACGCCGAGGCGTGGCGGGCGCTGGAAGAGCAGGTGGCGAGCGCCACGGTCATTGACGCGGCGCTGCGCGACGGCGGCGGTTTTCCGATGGGGCCGCTGGCCCTGACTGACCTGATTGGTCAGGACGTCAACTTTGCCGTGACCTGCTCGGTGTTTAACGCATTCTGGCAGGATCGGCGCTATCTGCCGTCACTGCTTCAGCAGGAGCTGGCGCTGGCCGGACGGCTGGGTAAAAAGAGCGGGCAGGGCGTTTTTCGCTGGCCCGTTGAACCCCAGTCAGACGTGGCGCTGGCCGCCGTACCCGCCGCATCCGGGGCGCAGGCAATACGCACTAAAGGTGACGGTGTCACTGGTGAAGTGCGAATTGAGCTTGACGACCTGCGGCTGGTGGAAACCACCGGTGCGACCGCTCAGGCCCTGAGCGTGCAGCATGGCTGCCCGGTGGTGGTGTACGACTACTGTGCCGGCGAGACGGTGGTGCTGGCCGCGGCGGCCACCAACCCGTCATCGGCTACCGACAAAGCGGTGCGCTATTTCCAGCAGCAGGGCAAGAGCGTGCTGCAGATTGCCGACTATCCCGGCCTGCTGGTCTGGCGCACCGTCGCCATGCTGGTCAATGAAGCGCTGGACGCGGTACAGAAAGGAGTCGCCAGTGCGGCAGATATCGATACCGCAATGCGCCTCGGGGTCAACTACCCGCATGGCCCGCTGGCGTGGGGTCAGACACTAGGCTGGCCGCGCGTACTGCGCCTGCTGGAGAACCTGCAACAGCATTATGGCGAAGAGCGTTATCGCCCTTGTTCCTTGCTGCGCCAGAAGGCGCTGGAGAGTGCTCATGAGCAATGAGGCCTGGCGCAATGCGCGCGCGATGTACGAACACGACAGCTGTGCCAGAACCCTTGGCATCGAGATTATAGAGATGGATGACGGCTACGCGCAGATGAGCATGACCGTCTCGCCAGCGATGCTCAACGGGCATCAGACCTGCCACGGCGGGCAGCTGTTCTCGCTGGCCGATACCGCCTTCGCCTACGCCTGCAACAGCCAGGGGCTGGCGGCGGTCGCGTCAGCGGCCAGCATCGATTTCCTGCGCCCGGCCTTCGCCGGCGACCGTCTGGTCGCTACCGCAAGGGTCAAGCAGCAGGGGAAACTGACCGGCGTCTACGACATTGAAATCGTTAACCAACAACAAAAGATTGTGGCCCTGTTTCGCGGCAAATCGCACCGCATCGGCGGCACAATCACGGGAGAAGTCTGATGCGTGACGCCTTTATCTGTGATGGGATTCGTACCCCGATTGGCCGCTACGGCGGGGCGCTCGCCAGCGTGCGCGCCGACGACTTAGCCGCCATCCCGCTGCGTGAGTTGCTGAGCCGTAACCCGGGGCTGGATCCGTCGTGCATCGATGACGTGATTTTCGGCTGTGCTAACCAGGCCGGGGAAGATAACCGCAATGTCGCGCATATGGCGACCTTGCTGGCGGGATACCCGACGTCGGTCTCCGGGACCACCATCAACCGGCTGTGCGGCTCCGGCCTTGATGCGATTGGCTTTGCCGCACGGGCCATCAAAGCCGGCGATGCCGACCTGATGGTCGCCGGCGGAGTCGAGTCGATGTCGCGGGCGCCGTTTGTGATGGGCAAAGCCAGCACGCCGTTCCAGCGTCAGGCTGAACTGTTTGATACCACCATTGGCTGGCGTTTTGTGAACCCACTCATGCAGCAACAATTTGGCACTGACAGCATGCCGGAAACAGCAGAGAATGTAGCTGAATTGTTAAATATAAGCCGGGCCGATCAGGATGCCTTTGCCCTGCGCAGCCAGCAGCTGACGGCGAAAGCGCAGCGGGCGGGGATCCTGGCGCAGGAGATCGTCCCGGTGCAGATTATCGGCAAGAAGGGAATGGTGAGCGCGGTGCGCGACGACGAGCACCCGCGCGCGGAGACCACCCTGGAGCAACTGTCGCAGCTCAAGACGCCTTTCCGTAAAGGCGGGGTGGTGACCGCCGGTAACGCCTCCGGGGTGAACGACGGCGCGGCGGCGCTGATCATCGCCAGCCAGCAGCAGGCCGAGGCCCAGGGGTTAACCCCGCGGGCGCGCATTGTGGCGATGGCGACCGCAGGCGTTGAGCCGAAGTACATGGGTCTTGGGCCGGTACCTGCGGTACGTAAAGTGCTGGAGCGCGCGGGTCTGAACATCAACGATATGGACGTCATCGAACTGAACGAAGCTTTTGCGGCCCAGGCGTTGGGCGTGCTCAGGCAACTGGGCGTGGCGGATGATGCCCCGCATGTTAACCCCAACGGTGGCGCCATCGCCTTAGGCCATCCGTTGGGCATGAGCGGTGCGCGGCTGGCGCTGAGCGCCACTCTGGAGTTGCAGCGTCGCAACGGGCGCTATGCGCTGTGTACGATGTGTATTGGCGTGGGTCAGGGCATTGCCATGATCCTCGAGCGAGTGTGAGCTAATTTACCTGCGAGTACCCTAAAATGATAACTACTACAAAATTAGATCCGATTGAAACTGCTTCTCGTGACGAATTACAGGCTCTGCAGACCCAGCGTCTGAAGTGGACGCTGAAACACGCCTATGAAAATGTGCCAATGTACCGCCGTAAATTTGATGCGGCGGGCGTGCATCCCGACGATTTTCATGAACTGAGCGACCTGAGCAAGTTCCCGTGCACCACCAAACAGGATCTGCGCGATAACTATCCGTTTGATACCTTTGCGGTGCCGATGGAGCAGATTGTGCGCATCCACGCCTCCTCGGGTACCACCGGTAAACCGACGGTGGTGGGCTACACGCAAAATGACATCGACACCTGGGCCAATATTGTTGCCCGTTCCCTGCGTGCCGCAGGCGGGACGGCAAAAGATAAAATTCATGTTGCCTACGGCTACGGCCTGTTCACCGGCGGCCTCGGGGCGCACTACGGCGCGGAACGTCTGGGGGCGACGGTGATCCCGATGTCCGGCGGCCAGACAGAGAAACAGGCCCAGCTGATCCGTGATTTTAAGCCAGATATGATCATGGTGACGCCGTCTTACTGCCTCAATCTGATTGAAGAACTCGAGCGCCAGATGGGCGGCGACGCCAGCGGCTGCTCCCTGCGGGTGGGCGTGTTCGGCGCCGAGCCGTGGACGCTGGCAATGCGGGCGGAGATCGAGCGTCGTCTGGGGATCTCCGCGCTGGATATCTACGGCCTGTCGGAAGTGATGGGGCCGGGAGTGGCGATGGAGTGTCTGGAAACCGCCGATGGCCCGACTATCTGGGAAGATCATTTCTTCCCGGAAGTGGTGAACCCGGACGACGGCACGCCGCTGGCGGACGGGCAACACGGCGAGCTGCTGTTTACCACTCTGACCAAAGAGGCGCTGCCGGTGATCCGCTACCGCACCCGCGACCTGACCCGTCTGCTGCCGGGGACCGCGCGCACCATGCGCCGGATGGATCGCATCAGCGGTCGCAGCGACGATATGCTGATTATCCGCGGGGTCAACGTCTTCCCGTCGCAGCTGGAAGAAGAGATCCTCAAAGTGGAGCATCTGTCGCCGCATTACCAGCTGGAGGTCAATCGTCGTGGTCATCTTGATTCGCTTTCGGTGCGCGTTGAGCTAAAAGAGAGCAGCTTATCGCTGAGCCACGAGCAGCGCTGCCAGATCTGCCATCATCTGCGTCATCGTATTAAGTCGATGGTGGGGATCTCGACCGACATCAGCATCGTCAACTGCGGCAGCATTCCGCGCTCAGAAGGCAAAGCCTGCCGCGTATTCGATCTGCGTAAGGTTGCCGCCAACGGTTAATGTTTTACCCCGGCTTGCCGCGTTGTTCCCGGTGGCGCTTCGCTGACCGGGCTACGGATTCACGGTAGCCCGGACAGGTGCGGAGCACCGCCTCCGGGGAAGGTGGAATATTTACAGCCGCCAGCAGGTCGGTAGCCCGGACAGGTGCGCAGCACCGCCTCCGGGATTTCCTGTGCTATGATTCGAAAAGGACAAAAACAACAACAGAATGAATCAGATGAGTAAACTCGACACCTTTATTCAACAGGCGGTGACGGCGATGCCGATTAGCGGAACCTCGCTGATTGCCTCGCTGTACGGGGATTCGCTGCTGCAACGCGGGGGCGAAGTGTGGCTGGGAAGCCTGGCGACGTTGCTGGAGGGGCTGGGTTTTGGCGAACGCTTTGTGCGTACCGCATTGTTTCGCCTGAACAAAGAGGAGTGGCTGGACGTGGTGCGCATCGGCCGCCGTAGCTTCTACCGGCTGAGCGACAAAGGACTGCGCCTGACGCGCCGGGCGGAGCATAAAATTTATCGCGCCAGCGCCCCGGAATGGGACGGCACCTGGCTGTTGTTGCTGTCGGAAGGGCTGGAGAAAACCCAGCTGGCGGAAGTTAAAAAACAGCTGCTGTGGCAAGGTTTTGGCGCACTGGCGCCGAGCCTGCTGGCGTCACCATCGCAAAAAATGGCCGATGTACAGTCGCTGTTGCACGAAGCCGGCGTGGCGGAGAATGTGATCTGCTTTGAGGCCCATTCACCGCTGGCGCTCTCCCAGGCGGCGCTGCGCGCCCGGGTCGAAGAGTGCTGGCACTTAACTGAACAAAACGCGATGTATGAGACCTTTATTGCGCTGTTCCGTCCGCTGTTGCCGCTGCTGCGTGAAGCCGATGCCGAAGAGCTGACGCCGGCGCGCTGTTTCCAGATCCAACTGTTGCTCATTCATTTCTATCGCCGGGTGGTGCTGAAAGATCCGCTGCTGCCGGAAGAGCTGCTGCCTGCCCACTGGGCCGGGCAAACCGCCCGTCAGCTGTGTATCAATATTTATCAGCGGGTCGCGCCGGGAGCGCTGACCTTCGTCGGCGAAAAAGGCGAAAGCTCGGTGGGGGAACTGCCCGCGCCGGGACCGCTCTATTTTCAGCGTTTTGGCGGTTTGCCAGGCGCCTAAGGAGGCTCAATGCCGATTTATCAGATTGACGGTATGACCCCTGTCGTACCGGATGAGAGCTATGTCCATCCCACGGCGGTTCTGATTGGCGATGTGATCCTCGGTAAAGGGGTTTACATCGGTCCGAATGCCAGCCTGCGCGGTGATTTTGGCCGTATCGTGGTGAAAGATGGCGCCAACATTCAGGATAACTGCGTGATGCACGGCTTCCCCGGTCAGGATACGATCGTCGAAGAGGACGGGCATATCGGTCACGGGGCGATTCTTCACGGCTGCGTGATTGGCCGCAACGCGCTGGTCGGTATGAGCGCGGTGATTATCGACGGGGCGACGATCGGCGAAAACAGCATTGTCGGCGCGTCGGCGTTTGTCAAAGCCCGCGCGGAAATGCCGGCGAACCATCTGATAGTCGGCAGCCCGGCCAAAGCCATTCGTACCCTGAGCGAGCAGGAAATCGCGTGGAAAAAGCAGGGAACCCGGGAGTATCAGGTGCTGGTGGAACGCTGCCAGCAGACAATGCATCAGGTGGAGCCGTTAAAACAGGCGGAGCCAGACCGCAAGCGGCTGGAATTTGACGATAACCTGCGGCCAAAATCGCAGAGTTAATGCACTAAGCCCGTCTCGTCATATCGCCCTGTAGCCCGGCTAAGCAACGCGCCAGCCGGGATTTCTGCACCTCACCGGGCAATCTGCATCTGCTGGGGCTTAATGCTCCGCCAGTTCGCGAAAGAATGCCGGGTTAGCCTGAATAACCGCCAGCACTTTTGCCGCCAGGCCTGTCGGGTTACGACGTCGGGATTCCCAGCTTTTGATAGTATCCACGCTGGTTCCCAGCGCTTTTGCCATTTCCGCCTGCGAAACATTGAGCTGCGCTCGAATGGCTTTCACGTCAGCAATCTCATAGCGAGTCACGCGGGCCGGGGCTGTATCGCCATTTTTGATATCAACGGCTTCTTTAAGAGACGTTTGAAGCTCATCAAAAAAACTCATATCACACCTCATTTTTCAGTCGTTTTGCTAGTTTTTTGAGCTGTGCTTTTTCAGCATTGGTCAGGTCATCTTTGGTGCTTTTCGGGTAAGCCAACACCAGATAGATAATCTCAGCGGTTGCGAGGAAATAAATAACCCTCGTGCTGCCACTTTTCCCCTGAGAGCCTGTCGCCATCCTGATTTTCCGTAGACCACCTGTATTCTGGATAATATCCCCGGCATCCGGATTACCAATAAGTTCTTTCTGCAGCGCTCGAAGCTCATCGTCAGTAGCAAGCTGTTTTATCTGTCGGGTAAACAGTGGCGTTTCGATAAATTCAATCGCATGGCACACGGGTAACCTCCTGTTAAGGTACCATGTACACCTCGATGTGTACATAGTACCTGTTCCTGATGTTCAGCCATCGCAACGTTGGCTGCCAGCTGTCTGATATCTTCCTGAAACACGGGGGTCAGACGAGAGAGGCTAGCGTATAAGCAGGGAGAAAAAGGTGTTGGATTGGGTGCTGATTTTAGAAGACGGCGCGCAAACTGATGGTGAGAGGGGATAAAAAAAACTCCCACCGGGCGGTGGGAGCGAAGTCTTATGCGGCAACGACGCTGTCGATTGCTGCTTTGGCGTCGGACTGGGCTTTCGCTGCCACGTCCGGACCGTACGCGATGCCTTCTGCGAAGACAAAGTTCACGTCGGTGATACCGATGAAGCCGAGGAAGGTAGACAGATACGGGGTCACCAGATCGGTCGGGGTATCTTTATGGATGCCGCCGCGGCTGGTCAGAACCACTGCACGTTTACCAGTCACCAGACCTTCCGGCCCTTTTTCGGTGTAGCGGAAGGTCACGCCAGCGCGCGCCACCAGGTCAAAGTAGTTTTTCAGCTGCGTCGGGATGTTGAAGTTGTACATCGGGGCGGCAATGACGAACACGTCATTTGCCTGCAGTTCAGCAATCAGCTCGTCAGACAGCGTCAGCGCTTCCTGCTGACGCGGGGTCAGCGGGGTGTCGCTCGGACGCAGCGCGCCAACCAGTTCGCCATCCAGTACCGGGATTGGGTTCGCTGCCAGGTCACGCACGGTGATAACGTCATCAGCGTGCTGTTCACGCCATTGTTCAACAAAATAGTCGGACAGCTGACCGGATTGCGAGTAGCCTGCCAGAATACTGGATTTCAGAACGAGTACTTTGCTCATGGGTGTTTCCTTATATGAGATTGACGGGTCAATGCCCTGGTGCTTGCTGACACTTTATTCACAATCATGCCACAGAGAAAGCGCAATAAATCGAACCCTGTATTCAGTTTTTTTGAACAAGGCATGGGAATTACAGATGTGGTAATATACAGCAATACATCAAAAGAGATTTTGCCCGGCAGTGCACTGCCCGATAACGCTATGACAGAACAACAAAAGTTCACCTTCTCTCAGCTATTCCAGCAGCTTGATGGCCTGATGCTGCGTGACAGATCACGCTTCTCCCGTCGCCTGCACGGCGTGAAAAAGGTTAAAAATCCTGAATCCCAACAGGCCATTCTTCAGGAGATGGCGCAAGAGATTGAACAAGCCGCAGGGAGAGTCCTGCTGCGCGAAGCGTCGCGTCCGGCGATTACCTACCCGGAAAACCTGCCGGTCAGCCAGAAAAAACAGGAGATCCTGCAGGCGGTTCGCGACCATCAGGTGGTGATCGTCGCCGGGGAGACCGGTTCCGGTAAAACCACCCAGTTGCCGAAAATCTGCATGGAGCTGGGGCGCGGGGTAAAAGGGCTGATTGGCCATACCCAGCCGCGTCGTCTGGCGGCGCGTACCGTCGCCAACCGTATTGCCGAAGAGCTGCAAAGCGAGCCGGGCGGCTGCATCGGCTATAAAGTCCGCTTTAGCGATCACGTCAGCGACAACACGATGGTGAAGCTGATGACCGACGGTATTCTGCTGGCGGAAATCCAGCAGGACCGGATGCTGATGCAGTACGACACCATCATTATCGATGAAGCGCACGAACGCAGCCTCAATATCGACTTCCTGCTCGGCTACCTGCGAGAGCTGCTGCCGCGTCGCCCGGATCTGAAAGTGATCATCACCTCGGCGACCATCGACCCGGAACGCTTCTCGCGCCACTTTAACAATGCGCCGATTATCGAAGTCTCCGGGCGGACCTATCCGGTGGAAGTGCGCTACCGGCCGATTGTCGAAGAGGCGGACGATACCGACCGCGACCAGCTGCAGGCGATTTTTGACGCGGTGGATGAGCTGGGTCGTGAAAGCCCGGGCGATATTCTGATCTTTATGAGCGGCGAGCGCGAAATTCGCGACACCGCCGACGCGCTCAATAAGCTCAATCTGCGTCATACCGAAGTGCTGCCGCTGTATGCGCGGCTGTCGAACAGCGAGCAAAACCGCGTCTTCCAGTCCCATAGTGGGCGGCGCATCGTGCTGGCGACCAACGTCGCCGAAACCTCGCTGACCGTGCCGGGCATCAAGTACGTTATCGACCCCGGTACCGCGCGTATCAGCCGCTACAGCTTCCGTACCAAAGTCCAGCGCCTGCCGATTGAGCCGGTGTCTCAGGCCTCCGCCAACCAGCGTAAAGGCCGCTGCGGCCGCGTGTCGGAAGGGATCTGTATTCGTCTCTATTCCGAAGATGATTTCCTGTCACGGCCGGAATTCACCGACCCGGAAATTCTGCGCACCAACCTGGCGTCGGTCATTTTGCAGATGACCGCCCTAGGGCTGGGCGACATCGCCGCGTTTCCGTTTGTCGAAGCGCCGGACAAGCGCAATATTCAGGACGGCGTGCGGCTGCTGGAAGAACTCGGTGCCATCACTACCGATGAACAGCAAACCGCCTACAAGCTGACGCCGATGGGCCGCCAGCTGAGCCAGCTCCCGGTGGATCCGCGTCTGGCAAGAATGGTGCTGGAAGCGCAAAAACAGGGTTGCGTGCGCGAAGCGATGATTATCACCTCGGCGCTGTCGATTCAGGACCCGCGTGAACGTCCGATGGACAAACAGCAGGCTTCCGACGAGAAACACCGCCGCTTCCACGATAAAGAGTCGGACTTCCTGGCATTTGTGAACCTGTGGAACTACCTCGGCGAGCAGCAAAAAACGCTGTCTTCGAACCAGTTCCGCCGCCAGTGCCGCACCGATTTCCTCAACTATTTGCGGGTACGCGAGTGGCAGGACATCTACACCCAGCTGCGTCAGGTGGTGAAAGAACTCGGGCTGCCGATTAACAGTGAACCGGCGGAGTATCGCGAGATCCATACCGCGCTGCTGACCGGGCTGCTGTCGCATATCGGTATGAAAGATACCGACAAGCAGGAGTTTACCGGGGCGCGCAATGCACGTTTCTCGATCTTCCCGGGTTCCGGTTTATTCAAGAAACCGCCGAAGTGGACGATGGTCGCCGAGCTGGTGGAAACCAGCCGTCTGTGGGGACGCATTGCCGCACGTATCGACCCGGAATGGGTCGAGCCGGTGGCGCAGCATCTGATCAAACGTTCCTACAGTGAGCCGCACTGGGAGCGGGCGCAGGGCGCGGTCATGGCTACGGAGAAAGTGACGGTTTATGGCTTGCCAATCGTCGCCGCCCGTAAAGTGAACTACAGCCAGATTGACCCGGCGCTGTGCCGCGAGCTGTTCATCCGCCACGCGCTGGTGGAAGGTGACTGGCAGACCCGGCATGCCTTCTTCCGCGACAACCTCAAGCTGCGCACGGAAATCGAAGAGCTGGAGCACAAATCGCGCCGCCGCGACATTCTCGTCGATGACGACACGATGTTTGAGTTCTACGACCAGCGCATCAGCCATGAGGTGATCTCGGCGCGCCACTTCGATAAGTGGTGGAAACAGGCCAGCCGCGAGACCCCGGACCTGCTCAACTTTGAAAAGAGTATGTTGATCAAAGAGGGCGCGGAGCAGGTCAGCAAGCTGGACTACCCGAACTTCTGGCATCAGGGCAACCTGAAGCTGCGGTTGAGCTATCAGTTTGAACCGGGCGCCGACGCCGATGGGGTGACGGTGCATATTCCGCTGCCGCTGCTGAACCAGGTGGAAGAAGCCGGGTTCGAGTGGCAGATCCCGGGCCTGCGCCGGGAGCTGATCATCGCGCTGATTAAGTCGCTGCCGAAGCCGGTGCGCCGCAACTTTGTGCCGGCGCCGAACTACGCCGAGGCATTTTTAGGCCGCGTGACGCCGCTGGAGCTGCCGTTGCTGGATTCGCTGGAGCGCGAGCTGCGGCGGATGAGCGGCGTAACCATCGACCGCGAGGCCTGGCACTGGGATCAGGTGCCCGATCACCTGAAAATCACCTTCCGGGTGGTGGACGACAAGAATAAGAAGCTGGCCGAAGGCAGTTCGCTGGCGGAGTTAAAAGCCTCGCTGAAAGGCAAGGTGCAGGAGACGCTGTCGGCGGTTGCCGATGACGGTATCGAGCAGAGCGGGCTGCATATCTGGAGCTTCGGGCAACTGCCGGAAAGCTATGAGCAGAAACGCGGCAACTATAAGGTGAAGGCCTGGCCGGCGCTGGTGGATGAACGTGACAGTGTCGCGATCAAGCTGTTTGATAATCCGCTGGAGCAGCAGCAGGCGATGTGGCAGGGGCTGCGACGACTGCTGCTGTTGAATATTCCTTCTCCGATCAAGTACCTGCACGAGAAGCTGCCGAACAAAGCCAAGCTGGGGCTCTACTTTAACCCTTACGGTAAAGTGTTGGATCTGATTGATGACTGTATCTCCTGCGGCGTGGATAAGCTTATCGACGAAGCGGGCGGCCCGGTGTGGAGCGAAGAAGAATTCGCGAAACTGCACGACAAAGTGCGCGCCGAGCTGAACGACACGGTGGTGGAGATTGCCAAACAGGTCGAGCAGATCCTGACCGCGGTGTTCAACATCAATAAACGCCTGAAAGGGCGCGTGGATATGAGCATGGCGCTGGGGCTGTCGGATGTTAAAGCGCAGATGAGCGGGCTGGTGTATCGCGGCTTCGTCACCGGCAACGGTTTCCGCCGGCTCGCTGATACCCTGCGTTATCTCCAGGCTATTGAAAAACGGCTGGAGAAAATGGCGATTGATCCGCACCGCGACCGGGCGCAGATGCTGAAAGTGGAGAGTGTCCAGCAGGCCTGGCAGCAGTGGCTGAATAAGCTGCCGCCGGGGCGTCGTGGCGATGAGGATGTGCAGGAGATCCGCTGGATGATCGAGGAGCTGCGCGTCAGCTTCTTCGCCCAGCAGCTCGGTACGCCGTATCCGATTTCCGATAAGCGGGTGCTGCAGGCGATGGAGCAGATTGTCGCGTAAGCGATGCCCGAAACCTGCGCACTTCCCCCGGTGGAGCTGCGCTGACCGGGCTACGGGTGCTGCATTGGCCTGTAGCCCGGACAGGTGCGAAGCACCGCCTCCGGGGCAAGGTTACCGAGCGTTCACCCACGCCAGGGTGAAGCCGTCCCAGCCTTTGCTGCCAACGGTTTGCAGCGCCGTGACCGTCAGGCGCGGGTCGCTGGCCATCATCTCGATAAAACGCCGTACCCCCTGCACGCGATCGTCGTCGCTGTGGGGGTTCACCACCTCACCATCACGCACCACGTTATCGCCGATAATCAGCGTTCCCGGCCGGGAATAGCGCAGGGCCCAGCGCAGATAATCGGGGTTACTGGGTTTATCCGCATCGATAAAAATCACATCGAACGCAGGACAGTCGCCGAGGGATTCCAGGGTTTGCAGCGCCGGACCTTCCCGCAGCGTGACCCGGTCGGCCACGCCTGCCAGGCGGAGGTTTTCCCGCGCCACCGCGGCATGATGTGGATCGGCCTCCAGCGTCAGCAAAGTGCCATCTTCAGGCAGCTCGCGGGCCATCCAGATGGTGCTGTAACCGCCGAGCGTGCCAATTTCCAGGACCCGGCGGGCACGTACCATACGGATCAACAGCGCCAGAAATTGACCCTGGTTGGCGGCAACGTCGAACGCGGGCAGTCCGGCGCGTTGGTTGTTTTCCAGCACCTGAGCGAGCACCGGGTCGTCAGGAATTAACGCATTAACAAGATAGCTATCTACAGCAGACCATTTTTGTTGCATAAACGATTTCCTGCGTTACGTCCCTGATGAGTCAGACCAGCCACCTCCCAGTGCCCGGTACAAATCCACCTGCGTCAACAGCAGGTTGTTCTTCACCTGCACAACGCTAATCTGCGTGGCGAACAGCGTCCGCTGGGCATCCAGTACGTCAAGATATGAGGAGTAGCCGTTGCGGTAGCGGTTCTGCGCAATACGTAGCGTTTCCTGCGCAACCTCCTGCTGGCTGAGTAATTCGGTTAACTGCTCGCCATAGCGGGTGATGGCATCAAGGCTGTCATTTACTTCCCGAAATGCACCGCGCACCGTTTTCTCATAACCGTACAGCGCCTGGTTGCGCTGCGCCATCGACACATCAACCTGAGCATTCAGCGCCTGTCGGTTGAGCAGCGGGGCGAGAATACTGCCGCCGACGCTCCAGAGCCGGAGCGGGTTATCGAGCAGGTCTGGCAACGTCCGGTCCTGCAGGCTCCCGGTGGCGGTCAAATTGAGCGACGGCAGCAACTGCGCCTGTGATGAGGCGAGCGTCGCATCGGCGGCAATCAGTTGCCGCTGGGCCTGGACGATATCCGGTCGACGGTTCAGTAGCGTAGACGGCAGCTGCGATGGCAGGACGAGGGGTGTCAGTTGGGCGAACGCTTGCCGCTTAATGTTGCCGGGGTTACTACCGATCAGCACGCTCAGGGCATTCTCCTGTTGCGCAATCTGATGCTGTAGCGGCGGGATCTGCGAGCGTGTCGAACGCAGTTCCGAGTCGGCCTGCATTAATTCCAGCCGCGACGTATAGCCGGTCTCAAACTGGCGTTTGGCCAGCTTGTAGGCATCTTCACGCGATTTCAGCGTCTGCTGCGTCACCTGCAGCTGATCGTCCAGCGATAGCAGGGTCAGATATCCCACGGCCACCGAGGTGGCGACGGTGAGATCGGCGGCCGCAGCGGCGGCTTTTTGCGCCTCCAGGCTCGCCTGTGCGGCGCTGGCGGCGCTGCGGTTAGCTCCCCAGAGATCCACATCATAGCTGGCGGTTAATCCACCTTTATAGACCGTACTGTGTATGGGCAGGCCGGTTGCCGCAGACTGCGCCCGCGCGCGAGTGCCGGTCAGTCCGGCATCCAGCGACGGAAACAGCGTGCTGTCGGCGGCATAGGCCCGGGCCTGATACTCGTTGACCCGTTCGCGGGCGATCAGGACATCGCTGTTGTAGCGCAGCGCCTGATCAACATAGTGGTTAAGTTGGCTGTCGTGAAAGTTGCGCCACCATACACCTTCAACCGTACTGGCTGGCCCGATATCAGCGCGCCAGGCGGCCGGGATCTGTAATGACGGCTCGGCACGCTGAACGTCCGCTGATTGACAGCCGAGCAGAGCGAGCGTCAGCGCGAGGGTAAGCGGGCGAATCATGGCTGCGCTCCCTCACGAGTATCAATAGTGACCTGCACCGACATCCCAGGACGCAGCCGGGTGCTGTTCTTCTGCCCCTCATTCACGGCGATACGCACCGGAATTCGCTGTGCGATTTTGACGAAGTTACCGGTGGCGTTATCCGGGGAAATCGCGCTGAACTCAACCCCGGTCGCCGGGGAGATGCTCTGGACGGTGCCGTTGAACGTTTCGCCGTTTAGCGCATCAACGCTAAAGGTCGCGGCCTGGCCGATACGAATTTGCGCCAGTTGAGTCTCTTTCATATTCGCAATCACCCAGTGCTGCGGCGGCACCAGCGAGGTTAAGTGGGTGCCGGAACTGACGTAGGCACCGAGGCGTACTGAAATCTGTCCGAGCTGGCCGGCGGTGGGCGCGACGATCCGGGTGTTGTTCAGGTCGATCTCCGCCAGCTCCAGCGCGGCATGAGCGCTGGCAACATCGGCCTCCAGCGCATCGCGGTTAACGATAGTCGATTGCCGATCCTGGCGTGACATCTCCAGCGTCGCCTTTGCCTGTTCGATATCGGCGGTACCCTGCGCCGCGCTGGCCCTGGCGGAATCGCGTTCGCGAATGGATAACGATCCGTCGGCGGTCAAATCCTGAACGCGCTTTAAGTCCGCCTGGTTTTTCTGGTTCTGCGCACGGGCATTTTGCAGCGCGGCTTCATTGCGCTGAATGACCGCCTCGGCACTTTTGCGTTGCTGAAGGTTGTTGTTTAACGCCGCCTCTTTCATCGCCAGCGTCGCCTGCGCCTGATGAACGCGCTGTTTGTAGATCCGATCATCAATCTGGAACAGTACCTGTCCCGGCTTAACGTAATCAAAATCCTGCACGTTCACAGCCGTCACATAGCCACTGACCTGAGGGCTGATAAAGGTAGTTTGCCCGCGAACATAGGCGTTATCGGTAAACTGACTGTGCCGGGTAAACGGCGGCAGCTGCCAGGCGTATAAAATCACAAGTACGCCGATGAGGCCGATGGCGGCGGCGGTAAAAATGGATACTACGCGGATATTGTTGCGGGTGTTGGCCTGTTGCCTGGCCGCATCCTGCTGACTCATAACGACTCCAGAGTAAAAATTATCAGTGTTATTTGCTTCCCGTTGCGCGTTTCAGCGCGATATGGGCGGTAATACGCAGTCTTATCAACCGCCAGAACACCCAAATAAGCGTTCCGGCGGAAATCGCCGCGGTCAGAAGATAGGTATCATTGTAGGCAAGAATATTAGCCTGCAGCGTCGAGGCATTTTGCAGCAGCGTGCTGGCCTGTACGCTCAACAAGGTGCTGTCGCCAATCTGGTTTTGATACAGTTGGCTATATTGCTGCAGGCGCTCGGTAATCAACGGATTCAGCGTGGTCAACTGGTCGGCCAACTGGCTGGAGTGAAATTTCTCCCGCCAGGTCTGGAAGGTCCCGAGTATTGCCGAACCGAGCAGTCCGCCGATGTTCTGGCTCATGCCAAACAGCACCGAAAAACTCACCAGGTTACGCGGGTCGGCAATGACGCCGCCGATCCCCGCCAGCATCGCCGGGGCAAGGAAAAAGGCGCTGCCGAAGCCGAGCAAGAACTGGCTGAACATCAGCTGCTCCGGACGGGTCAGAATAGTGGACTGGCTGTCGAGCAGCGAGGCGACCATGATAAACGCCAGCGCGGTGGCGATAGGCCAGTAGAGCCGCTGCGGATTCAGGGTCAGGCAGCTGGCAACAATCCCACTGAGAATACCGGCGAAAATCGACCACGCGAGGGTGTTCATCTGCTCGTTTTGCAGGCCTGCATACTGTAGCCAACCGATAACCCCGGTGTTTTGCTCCGCAAGCACGATACGGATCAACAGCATAATCAGTCCCAGGCGCAGGATACTGCCGCTGGAAAGCCAGTGTGTGTTAAGCAGCGGGTTGCTTCGGTTGTGCTCAAAGACGATAGCCGAAACAATAAGCACCACCGCGCCGGCTAACGACCAGCCAATCCACGGGGCTTCAAACCACCAGTCAAGACGCCCCAGCGAGAGGACGGCGCAGACCAGTGCCATGCCGGGTGCCAGCAGCATAAAGGTGATGAAATCCTTTTTCTCAAACACTTTTTGGCGATCGCTGGGCGGCAGCTTCAGGGCGATCACGCAGGCAAGCGAGATCAGTGCCAGCCCCAGCTCAAAAAAGTAGAGCCCGCGCCATTCATCGATCTGTAGCAGCTCGGTGGAGAACAGGCGAGCAATAGGGATGGCCAGTGACGATCCGGTAATGCCAATGGTCAGCGCTTTAAGACGATGGCGGGCGGGCCAGGCCTGAACCTGATAGTAGATACCCAACGAGCTAAGCGCCGCTGCCACCATGCCGTGGGCGGCCCGGACCATGATAGCCGAGCTGAGATCGTTAACGAAAAGGTGGAAAAAGGTCACCAGGACATACAGCACCAGGAAGCCTTCAGTAAAGGCGCGCAGGCCGAACTGCTGGCGAAATTTCACCAGCAGCAGGTTGATCGATACGTTAGTCATAACGTAAACGGCTGGCAGCCAGGCTATCTCCGTCGACCAGGCGGCGAAAGTACCCTGCAGGTTTTGCAGGTTAGCGGTGACCACCGCATTACCCAGTGCGCCGGTCAGGCAGACCAGCAGCCCGACAATACCGTAGGCAACACGTTTTGGGGGGCTGTGAATGGGCGTTGACGGCGAACCGAGCAGGGCGGGTTTTTCGTGCGCTGCCCACTCGTGAGGCACATAGGGGTTACTCTTGCGACGTGGCATTACTTTTTCTCCACCTCGCGCAGCAGTTTTTCCAGCACCCGCTGGGTTTGCTCGCGCTCCTCGGCAGTGAGGGTGCTGAGGATCTCTTCGCGCAACGCGTCCGCAACGGCTTTGACCTGGAGATAGACCTCAAGTCCTTTTTCCGTGGCGACCAGCAGACGCTTGCGTTTATCGCGCTCGGTGATGACGCGCTCGACCAGCCCCTGTTCGACAAGGCGATTGACCAGCGGGACCACGGTGGCGCTTTCTACGCCAAGCTCCTGGGCAAGCTCAATTTGCGAGAGCGGATCTGCGTTGCGGGCAATGGCCGCAACTGCGACCCAGCTCGCCTGGCTCATACCGAGGTCTTTTAAGCGACGATTGACCGCCAGCCGCCAGTGGTGGGCCGTGAGATACAGGAGATGGGAAAAGGTAAGCTGCCGGTTATCCATAGTGTCTTGACATCAGGTAATTATAAAATAGTTAGAGCTCTAATGATTCTATTCCTGATAGAAAGAGAAATTCAAGGGAGAGGCTAAAAAATGGTTAACGCTGCGTGTGCTTAGCAAGAGGAATACGCAACCACTGCGGGCAAAAAAAAGCCCGGGCCATGGCCCGGGCATTGATCAACGGAAGAACTTAACCCGGATAGATACCGCGATCTTTACGCGCCATCAGGATGCGTTCACAGGCCACGATATAGGCCGCCGTGCGCAGAGAACACTCTTTCTCAGACGCTTTTTCGCACACGTGGATGGTCGCATCGGTCATGATACGGTCCATTTTGGCGTTGATCTCTTCTTCGCTCCAGAAGAAGCTCGCCATGTCCTGCACCCACTCGAAGTAGCTGACGGTCACGCCGCCGGCGTTACAGATAACGTCCGGCACCACGACCACGCCGCGCTCGGCCAGCACATCATCCGCTTCCGGATAGGTCGGGCCGTTTGCCCCTTCCAGCACCAGCTTACAGGTCAGCTTCTCGGCACGTTCGCGCGTGATCTGGCCTTCCAGGGCGGCAGGGATCAGAATATCCATCTGGGTGGTCCAGAAATCATCTTTATCGATTTCACGGGCGCCCGGGAATCCGGCAATCTGTTTCTTCTCGGCCTGCCATGCGGTCAGGGCCGCCATATCAATGCCGCCTTCGTTATACAGAGTGGCGGTATGGTCCTGGATCACAACGATGCGAGCGCCGACGCCAGCAAACAGACGGGCTGCTTCGCTACCGACGTTACCGAAGCCCTGCAGGGCCACTTTCGCGCCTTCGATTTCAATCCCGAAACGACCAGCCACTTCACGACCGCTAATAAAGACGCCGCGACCGGTGGCTTTTTCACGACCCAGCGAACCGCCGAGGTGAATCGGCTTGCCGGTGACCACGCCGGTAATAGTGGTGCCATGATTCATGGAGTAGGTGTCCATCATCCACGCCATCACTTTACCGTTGGTGCCGACGTCCGGCGCCGGGATATCTTTCTGCGGCCCGATAATCAAACCGATCTCACTGGTATAACGGCGGGTCAGGCGTTCCAGTTCGCCTTCGGACAGGCTGAACGGGTCAACGCGCACGCCGCCCTTGGCTCCGCCATACGGAATATTGACTGCGGCACACTTGATGGTCATCCAGGCAGAAAGTGCCATCACTTCATTCAGGTCTACATCTGGATGGTAGCGAACACCACCTTTACCCGGTCCACGCGATAGATTGTGCTGTACGCGATAACCTTCGAAATGGCGGATGGAGCCATCATCCATCTGCACCGGGATATCGACGATCAGCGCGCGTTTCGGGTGGCGTAGGGTTTCAACCCAGTAGGCGAGATCGCCCAGGTAAGGTGCGACGCGGTCGATTTGGCGCAGGTAGGTTGTCCATGGAGATGTAGTACTTTCAGATGCGTAAGATAACTTTTCCATAAGAGTCCTGTTCTTAATGTTTTTTGTTTCGTGTAAAACCGTGGAATACATACAGCAGTAAACTCTGTGCAATGAATCTTATCACCAATTTTATAAACCGGTATTTGACCGCCGTTGCGAATTTTACATTTTTGTTAGAATTTTGGTTTTTTGATTGCATAAATAAGCACGGCAAAGTACCGCCATATCGTGCATCGATATGCATATTTTATGCAGTTAAGTGAATAGGCAAATAATTTTTCCATATTTATCATTATCTTGATAGCTATCAAAAAGTGAATAAAATGCAGGTGGGTGTATTGACTTTATTGTGTGTCCCGGTCCAGCATGAGAACACGCAACACACAAGGTATTAACTGTGAATTAACAAATACCCACAAATATAAAAAGGCTTTATTTGATTGCGGTGAATTTACATTCATCGTAACGGGCGCGCTCGTCATCAAATCAGGGCCGGGGAATTGTTAATGTCGACCACCCCTGACTGGTCAATAAATTCAGGCCAGTCATCGTTCCGGAGAATTGTTATGTCAGGCTGTATGACTCGTGAAGATTTTAATGCGTATATGGTGCCCTGTTTTGCCCCGGCTCCTTTTATTCCGGTGAAGGCGGCGGGTTCAACCGTTTGGGATCAGCAGGGGAAAGACTATATCGATTTGGCGGGCGGGATTGCCGTCAATTCACTCGGTCATGCTAACCCGGCGCTGGTGGCGGCGCTAAAGTCGCAGCTCGATAACCTGTGGCACATCGGTAACGGCTACACCAACGAGCCGGTACTGCAGCTGGCCAAAACGCTGGTGGAATCTACCTTTGCCGACAAAGTGTTCTTCTGCAACTCCGGTGCGGAAGCCAACGAAGCGGCGCTGAAGCTGGCGCGTAAATACGCCCACGATAAATGTGGTCCCGATAAAAGCGAAATCATCGCCTTCCAGAATGCCTTCCACGGCCGCACCCTGTTTACCGTGACGGTCGGCGGTCAGCCAAAATACTCCTGTGATTACGCGCCGCTGCCGCAGGACATTACCCATCTGCCGTATAACGACATTGCCGCCGTGAAAGCCGCGATCTCGGACCGCACCTGCGCGGTGATCGTCGAGCCGATTATCGGGGAAGGCGGCGTGAGACCGGCTGACCCGGCATTCCTGCAGGTGCTGCGCGAGCTGTGCGACCAGCACGACGTCACGCTGATTTTTGATGAGGTACAGACCGGTGCCGGACGTACCGGGTCGCTCTATGCCTACCAGCACTACAATGTGATCCCGGATATTCTCACCAGCGCGAAAGGGCTTGGTGGCGGCTTCCCGATTGGCGCGATGCTGACTAAAGAGGCGTGGGCGCAGGTTTTCCAGCCGGGCACTCACGGCACCACCTTTGGCGGTAACCCGCTGGCGGCAACGGTCGCCAACGGCGTGCTGGCGCAGATGGATAGCGAACTGCTGGCCGGGGTCAACGTTCGTCACGATCTCATCGTCGAAAAACTGAATGCCCTGAACGCGCGTTACGATCTCTTCAGCGCGGTGCGCGGAATGGGGCTGTTGATTGGCGCCGAGCTTGCCAGCCACCTGCGCGGTCAGGCCAAAACGCTGACTAACCTCGCGGCGGAAGAGGGGCTGATTGCGCTGATCGCCGGGCCGGACGTGCTGCGCTTTGCACCGGCGCTCAATATTCCGCTGGCGGATATTGAGGAGGCTTTTGTGCGCCTTGAGCGCGCCGTCGCCCGCCTGACAGCCTGATCCGGGAGACGGTTTATGATGCTATTTCGTCCCGTTCGGGAAAATGACCTCGACGATATTATCCGCCTCGCGTCGCGGGCGGGTGTCGGTATGACCTCGTTACCCAACGATCCCGTGCGGCTGGCCGCACGGATCCAGCGCAGCGTGGAAACCTTTGACGGCAAGCTGTCGCGCGGCCAGCAGGGCTTTCTGTTTGTGCTGGAAGATACCCACGCCGGTCGGGTGGTGGGCGTCAGCGCTATCGAAGTGGCGGTGGGGCTGGATGAGCCGTTTTACAATTTCCGCCTGCAGCGCACCGTCCGCGCCTCGAAAGAGCTGGGGGTCTATAAAAACCAGGAGCTGCTCAACCTTAGCTATGACCATACCGGTCACAGCGAGCTGTGTACGCTGTTCCTAGACCCGGAATACCAGAAAAACCGCAACGGTCTGTTCTTATCTAAGGCGCGCTTCTTATTTATCGCCGCCTTCCGCGAACTGTTTTCGCCTCATCTGTTTGCTGAGCTGCGCGGACGCAGCGACGAGCAGGGCAATTCGCCGTTCTGGGATGCGCTGGGGCACCACTTTTTCGACATTCCCTTCGCCGACGCCGACCGTCTGACCGGCACCGGCATGAAGACCTTTATTGCCGAGCTGATGCCGGCGTACCCGATCTACGTGTCGCTGCTGCCGGAAAACGCCCGGGCGGTGATTGGTGAAGTGCATGCCAACACCTCACCGGCGCGGGCGATTCTGGAAAAAGAGGGATTCAGCTGGCGAGGATCGGTGGATATTTTCGATGCCGGCCCGGTGCTGGAGGCGGAAACCGACGCCATCAGAGCGGTCAGCGAGAGCCAGTTCATTCCGGCGCTGCAGCTGAAGGCCTCGGGGTCGTCGCCGCTGATTGTCGCCAATAACCAGTTTGCCCAGTTCCGCGCGGTGCTGCTATCGCCGGAAGACCAACCTGAACTTAACCAATCCATGCTGGATGCGCTGGCGGTCAATGATTCCGAGCGGGTCCATGCGGTGACTTTACACCCGGAGGCAAGAACATCATGGCGCTAAATGCACAGTTTATCGCAGGACAATGGTTGCAGGGCGCCGGCGCGCTGCTGACGAAGCTGGCGCCAGAAGACCAGTCGCTGTTATGGCAGGCCGCCAGCGCGGGTGCGGCGGATGTTCAGGCCGCCTGCAGCGCCGCCCGTGGTGCCTTTTACGCCTGGTCCCACCGGCCAGTGACCGAACGTATTGCCTGTGTTCAGCGCTTTGCGGCACTGCTGGAGAGCGAAAAAGAGCAGCTGGCGACGTTGATTTCCCGTGAAACCAGCAAACCGCTGTGGGAAACCCGCACCGAAGTGCAGGCGATGATCGGCAAAGCCGGGATCTCGATTGAGGCTTACCACGAACGTACCGGCCAGCGCGAAACGGCGATGCCGGACGGCAAAGCGCTGCTGCGCCATAAGCCGCACGGCGTAATGGCGGTGTTTGGCCCCTATAACTTCCCCGGTCATCTGCCGAACGGCCACATTATTCCGGCGCTGATTGCCGGCAATACCGTGGTCTTCAAGCCGAGCGAACTGACACCGGCTACCGCAGAACTGACGGTGCAGCTGTGGCAGCAGGCCGGGATCCCGGACGGGGTGATCAACCTGATTCAGGGTGGCAAAGAGACCGGCCAGGCGCTGCTGGAAAACCGGGATATCGACGGCGTGCTGTTTACCGGTAGCGCTTCGGTCGGGTTCCATTTCCACCGTTACCTCGGCGGCCAGCCGGAGAAAATGCTGGCGCTGGAGATGGGCGGCAATAACGCGCTGATCGTCGCCGACGTGGCCGACAACGACGCGGCGCTGAATGTGATTATTCAGTCGGCCTTTATCTCTGCCGGGCAGCGCTGCACCTGCGCGCGTCGGCTGCTGGTCCCGCGGGGTGCCGAGGGTGATGCGCTGCTGCAGCGGTTGGTTGAGGCCAGCGCCCGTATCCGGGCTGGCAAATGGGATGCCGAGCCGCAGCCGTTTATGGGCGGAGTGATCTCGCTGACGGCGGCGCAGGGGATGCTGGCGGCGCAGGACAAGCTGGCCGGACTGGGGGCAACGGTGTTGCTGCGCATGCAGCAGCCGGACCCGCAATCGACGGTATTAACGCCGGGCATTATCGACGTCACCGGGATTGATGTTCCTGATGAAGAGTACTTCGGTCCGCTGCTGACCGTTATCCGCTACGACGCGTTTGAGGAGGCGATACGCATTGCCAACGCCACCCGTTACGGGCTGGCGGCGGGGCTGATCTCCGCCGACCCGGCGCTGTTTGAACGCTTTGCCGATGAGGCGCGGGCCGGGATCGTCAACTGGAACAAGCCGCTGACCGGCGCCTCCAGTAAAGCGCCGTTTGGCGGCGTGGGCGCCTCGGGCAACCATCGTGCCTCGGCGTGGTATGCCGCCGATTACTGCGCCTGGCCGATGGCCTCGTTGGTCAGTGACACGCTGACGCTGCCGGCGACCACGTCGCCTGGCCTGCCATTCTGATAACGGATCCTGAGAGGACACTATGTCTGGTTTTGAAGCTAATTTTGATGGCCTGGTCGGGCCAACGCACCACTACGCCGGGCTGTCGGTCGGTAACGAAGCCTCGCAAAACAACCGTGACGGGGAGTCGAACCCGAAGAAAGCGGCGTTGCAGGGGCTGTTTAAAATGAAAACCCTGGCGGATAAGGGCTTCATTCAGGGGATTTTACCGCCGCAGCCGCGACCGAATATGACCGCGCTGCGCGCTCTGGGTTTCCAGGGCAGCGACGCCGAGGTTATCCAGAGCGCCGCGGCACAAGCGCCGCAGCTGCTGTCGGCGTTTAGCTCTGCGTCATCGATGTGGACCGCCAACGCCGCGACGGTATCGCCTTCCGCCGACAGCGCCGACGGCAAGCTGCATTTTACGGTCGCCAACCTGAACAACAAACTGCATCGCTCGCAGGAAGCACCGACCACCGCGGCCATTCTGCGTGCCACCTTTGCCGATGAAACCTGCTTCAGCCACCACGCCGCGCTGCCGCAGCATGAGTATCTGGGGGATGAAGGCGCGGCTAACCACAACCGTTTTTGTCGCGACTATGATCGCCAGGGCGTCCAGTTTTTTGTCTACGGCAAGCGCGCCAGCGGCGGCGTTGCGCCGGTGAAATATCCGGCCCGTCAAACCCTGGAGGCCAGCCAGGCCATCGCCCGGCTGCATCAGCTGAACCCGGACTATACCGTTTTCGCCCAGCAGGACCCGGCGGCTATCGACCGCGGCGTGTTCCATAACGACGTCATTGCGGTCAGCAACCGTCACGTGCTGTTCCACCACCAGCATGCCTTTTTAAATCAGCAGGCAGTGCTGGATCAGCTGCGGGAGAAGACCGCGCGGCTGGATATTCCGTTTACCAGCGTTGAAGTGCCGCAGGCGCAGGTCAGCCTCGACGATACCGTGGCCTCCTACCTGTTCAATAGCCAGCTTCTGAGTAAGGCGGACGGCAAAATGTTGATCGTGGTGCCGGAAGAGTGCCGCCAGCGCAGCAACGTCTGGCAGTATCTGAGCGGGCTGGTCAGCGACAGCGCTTCACCTATTAATGAAGTGGCGGTATTCGACCTGCGCGAAAGTATGCGTAACGGCGGTGGCCCGGCGTGTCTGCGTTTGCGGGTGGTGCTCAACCATCGCGAACTGGCGGCGGTTAACCCCCAGAGCCTGATGAATGATGAGCGTTATCAGCAACTGACCCGCTGGGTTGAAAAACACTACCGTGACCGGCTGCACGCTCGCGACCTTGGCGACCCGCAGCTGCTGGGCGAGGTGTACCAGGCCCTCGATGAACTGACGCAAATTTTAGGTCTGGGGTCGGTCTATGACTTCCAGCGCTAAGGGGCCTGCAATGGAAAAGTGGGTGAACGATTTACATCACTGTCGCCTGTCGAGCTGGCCGTTTCCGCCGGATATCGAGGCGCGCTGGCTGGCGGATGGCGTGCTTCAGCTGCTGCCGGTGAAGCCGTGGAGCCAGGCCACGGTGGTGTCGGCGGGGATCCACGGTAACGAAACCGCACCGATTGAGATCCTGCTGCAGGTAATGCACGGCCTGAGCGAAGGCCAGCAGCCGCTACAGCATGCGCTGCTGCTGATCTTCGGCAACCTGCCGGCGATGCGCGCCAGCCGTCGTTACTGGCATTACGACCTGAACCGCCTGTTTGGCGGGCGGCACCGTGCCGTGGCGCCGGGTAACGAGTCGCGGCGCGCGCAGGAGCTGGAAAGCGTCGTGGAAGCCTTCTTTACCACGGCGGACAGCCAGGGCGCGGTTCCGCGCCAGCATCTGGATTTGCATACCGCCATTCGCGGCTCGCGCTACCGGCAGTTTGCGCTGCTGCCGGCTCACGACGGCGATTACGGTGCTGATTTTTACCAGCTGTTGCAGGCCAGCGGAATGGACGCCATCGTGCGCCATACCGAACCGGGAGGCACCTTTACCCACTTCACCAGCGAGGTGTTTGGCGCGCAGAGCGCTACGCTGGAGTTGGGTAAAGTCATGCCGTTCGGGGAGAACGACCTCGCGCTGTTCGCCGCCACCGAGACGGCGATCCGCGCGCTGATTGCCGATGCGCCGCTGCCCGCGAGGGCGAAAGCGCCGGCGGACTATTTTCTGGTGCAGGAGAGCATCATCAAGAGCGATCGCGATTTCACGCTCAACCTGGATCCGAAAATTGAAAACTTCACCGCGCTGCCCGCCGGGTATGAGATTGCCCGCCAGCCGGAAAGAACGTGGGTGGTTCAGGCTCACGCGCCGTACATCTTATTTCCGAATGCGGGAGTGGCGACCGGTCAACGTGCCGGTTTGTTACTGAAGTCTGCCGCGCCATGCCTTTCTTTGCCTGCCTGAAGGAATCGACATGACTCAACATCAACGCGAGGGGCAGACCACGTCTGCCATCGAGGGGGAGCGCCCGTCGCAGCTCAAACGCGGCCTTGGCGCCCGGCACATTCAGATGATTGCGCTGGGCGGGGCTATCGGGACCGGCCTGTTTATGGGGGCGGGAAGAAATATTGCCGTAGCGGGGACCTCGATCCTCGTCATCTATGTGCTGGTGGGCTTCTTTACCTATATGGTGATGCGGGCGATGGGTGAGGTGCTGCTCACCCGGATGGACTATCGCTCCTTCGCCGATTTCGTCGGCGAGTATCTCGGCCCGCAGGCCAGCTTCTATCTGGGCTGGACCTACTGGCTGAGCTGGGTGGTGACCTGCATCGCCGACGTGGTGGTCTGCGGCAGCTACATGCAGTACTGGTTTCCCGAGATGTCGGCCTGGATGCCGGCGCTCAGTACCCTTGGGATCCTGTTCCTGTTTAACCTGCTGTCGGTGAAAATGTTTGGCGAGGCCGAGTTCTGGTTTGCGCTGATCAAGGTGATTACGATTATTGCGCTGATTATTACCGGGGCGTGGATGATCGCGATTGGCTGGACCTCGCCGGACGGGGTGAAAGCCTCGCTGAACCATATCACCGACCCGGCGGTGTTTATGCCGCACGGCGTTACCGGGTTCTTCGCCGGTTTCCAGATAGCCATATTCTCCTTCACCGGGATTGAACTGCTCGGCACCATGACCGCCGAAACCCGCGACCCGCAGAAGATTTTACCGAAGGCGATCAACGCGCTACCGCTGCGCATTATCATTTTTTATCTGCTGTCGATGGTGGTGATTATTGCCGTGGCCTCCTGGCCAGGCGTCTCGCCGGATGCCAGCCCCTTCGTGACGCTGTTTGCCAACGCCGGGCTGCCGGCAGCGGCGGCGGTGATCAACTTTGTGGCGCTAACCTCGGCGATGTCATCGGCCAACAGCGGGGTCTACTCCAGTACCCGCATGCTGTACGGTCTGTCAGTGGAAAAGCACGCCCATGGTCAGTTCCGCATTCTGTCTCGCTCCACGCGGATCCCGGTGCGCAGTCTGCTGTTCTCCTGCTTCTGCATGCTCAGCGGTACGCTGCTGCTGTTCCTGGTGCCGAACGTGATGACCCTGTTCACCATTGTGTCGACGCTGGCGGCGATTATGGTGGTGTTCAGTTGGGGAATGATTCTGGTGGCCTATCTGGTGTATCGCCACAAGCGCCCGGATCTGCATCAGCAGTCGACCTTTAAGATGCCGGCGGGCGTGGTGATGAGCTGGGTGAGCCTGTTGTTTTTCGCCTTCGCCATCTTCATCATGATTTTCGACCCGGACACGCTGAAAGCGCTGCTGGCGACGCCGTTGTGGTTTATCGCGCTGTGGCTGTGCTGGAAGATCAAGCATAAGCGGGAAGGGCAACGCCAGCTTGAGAGGCTCAACGCCTAGCGCTACGCCTGGAGCAACGCCGACAACAGCAGGACTGTTGTCGGCGTTTGTTTCATTGATTATCGATTTTTTACAGCTGACCGGCCTGGGCAACCGGGGTTGCCGGGGTCTGCTTCAGACGGCTGGCGCAGAAGATAGCGATCAGCGAAATCACCACCGTACCGCTCAGATACCATGCCACCGGCACCCAGTCACCGTCATATTTCGCCAGCAGTCCGGTGGCGATAAGCGGAGCCGTTCCGCCCGCCAGCGCCGCGCCAAGCTGATAGCCCAGCGTAATCCCGGTGTAGCGTACGTTGGCGCTGAAAATTTCCGAACACAGGGTTCCCAGTACGGCGGTTACCGGCGCCCACAGCACGCCGAAAGCAATCACCGTGGCTAACACAATGCCCCAGGTGGTTTGGGTATCCAGTAGCAGGAACCACGGAACGATAAACAACCCGAGCAGCAACACGCTAATGGAATACATTTTCTGGCGGCCGATTTTATCGGAAAGCAGCCCCATCAGCGGGATCATCACCGTGGCCACCAGCGCGCCAAGGGTCACGGCCTCCAGCGCCTGAGATTTTTGATAGGTCAGGGTGTTGGTGGCATAGCTGACAATAAAGGTCGAGAAGATATAGAACGGGGCGGTTTCGACAACTTTCAAACCGGCGGCAATCAGCACTTCGCGCCAGTGGAACTTGAGGGTATCGCGCAGCGGCGCTTTCGCCACCTGACCAGATTTTTTGACCTGCTTAAAGGCCGGTGTTTCATCGATATCTTTACGGATCCACAGGCCCAGCAGCACCAGCACCGAGCTTAACAGGAACGGAATACGCCAGCCCCAGGAGAGGAACTGCTCTTCGCTAAACAGCGTCATCAGAGAAACGATAAAGGTCGCCATCAGCATGCCGATGGTGACGCCAGCCTGCGGAATACTGCCGAAAAAGCCTTTGCGCTTTTCCGGGGCATATTCGTAAGCCAGCAGCAGGGCGCCGCCCCATTCGCCGCCGATCCCCATCCCCTGGACGATACGTAGGGTAATCAGCAGCGCCGGCGCCCACAGGCCGATCATCTCATAGGTGGGCAGCAGTCCGATGGCCACCGTAGCGCCACCCATCAATGACAGCGTCAGTACCAGCGTTTTTTTACGTCCAATCCGATCTCCAATGTGAGCGAACAGCACCCCTCCGATAGGGCGAATAAAGAAGGTTAATGAGAACGAAAGCCATGAGAGAATCAATCCGATGACCGGGTCGACCATCGGAAAGAAAATCTTATTGAACACCAGCGCCGCCGCGGTGCCATAGAGGAAATAGTCGAACCATTCGATGGCGCTACCAGTGAGACTGGCAATCAGCACCTTCTTGTTTTTTTTAAGGATGGATGTGGTACTGCTATCGTGTATTGTCATTATTCACTCGACTCCGCCATGGACGTAACGTTCCAGGTAGCACCTGCGGTGATTGAGGTGCAACCTGACACCAGAAAAGGTTGTGTAATTGTTAAGCAACTTAGGGTGGAGTGTTATTTTTAGCAAGTCATCAGACGAGTTAATCGAGTGAAAACAGCGGTTTTATGCCCTATATCACACGGTGTTTGTTCTATCTTGTGCGTATTTCTGCTGTTTAATGGCGTCATCGTGGTGAGTTATTCAGGTGCAACCCGATGATTTTTAGATGTTTCTTGTTATTTCTTTTTTGTTACACATTGCCGTCAATATACCGATGGCCCCAGGAAGGGTTTACGAAGTGGTGACACCTCGGGACCCAATAAGTAGTCATAAAAAGGAGTGAGTATGACAGAGCATTTTCCAACCCTCGCGGAAGAGACACTCGAGGCCGCTAACCTTGTGGGACAATGGTTGGCGCTGGACGATCTCAGCGAACAGCAACCGGAACCCGCTATAGATGTAGTGGTTCTCGCGGGTAATGCCGTGATCCCAACGATTGATACCGCTTGCTTGTTAGCGGTCCAGAGTGGGGCGACCCTGCTGATTAGCGGGGGGATCGGCCATTCAACATCCTTCCTCTATCAGGCGGTACAGCAGGATCCGCGCTATCGCGAGCTGCCGGTGGACGGTCGCCCGGAAGCGCATATCCTCGCCGATATCGCGCATCAGTTCTGGCACATTCCACGGGAGCAGCTGGTGGTAGAAGACCGCTCCAGCAACTGCGGTGAGAACGCGCTATTTACCCGTCAGACCCTTGAGGCGCGCGATATGGTGCCGCGTTGCGGCGTAGTGATTCAGGACCCGACCATGCAGCGACGCACCATGGCGACCTTTGCCCGCATCTGGCAAGACGCAGCGGCGGCTCCGCAGTGGTTCAGTACCCCGGGCTTTACGCCGCGCCTGTACAACACGCCGCAGGGGGTTGCATTTAGCCATGAGGTTGATGGCGTGTGGCCGGTCGGGCGTTACCTGTCGCTGATCCTCGGAGAGCTGCCGCGCCTGCAGGATAACCCGCAAGGTTATGGTCCGCGTGGTAAAGGCTTTATCGTTCATGTCGATATCCCGGCGCAGATCGTTGCCGCCGGGGAACGTCTGCGTGCAGACAGTCTGCTGACTGAAGCGCTGCAGGCGCGCACGCTGGCGTGATGACTGCCCGTTTGCGAGCGTTTTTTCGCAAACGGGCAGCTCTTGTTGCCAGAATGTAATTTCCTGGCCGTGATCAACGGCGTTTTTTATGAACTGATTCACAAAACCGCGCGTATGCGCTGGGTTTATTACGTTCCGTGGATAAATTTTTAACAAAACAATTACTTGTTAAAAACACTAAATCTACAGGAGCAGGCCATGACAGCACCCGTTCAGCATCAGATGTATATTGATGGTCAGTTTGTTGCCGGGCGCGGTGACGCCTGGATCGATGTGCACAATCCGGCGACCGAAACGCTGCTGTCGCGCATCCCCGATGGCACGGCTGACGATGCGCGTCGGGCAATTGACGCCGCTGAACGCGCACAGCCAGCCTGGGAAGCGCTGCCGGCGATTGAGCGTGCCGGCTGGTTGCGTAAAATTGCCGCCGGGATCCGTGAACGCGCCGACGATATTGCCGGGCTGATTGTCGCGGAAGGTGGCAAAATCCAGCAGCTGGCGGCGGTGGAAGTGTCGTTTACCGCCGATTATCTTGAGTATATGGCTGAGTGGGCGCGCCGCTATGAAGGCGAGATCGTCCAGAGCGACCGTCCGGGCGAGAACATCCTCGTATTCAAACGCGCATTGGGAGTTACTACCGGAATTTTGCCGTGGAACTTCCCGTTTTTCCTGATTGCCCGCAAACTGGCGCCGGCGCTGATCACCGGCAACACCATCGTCATTAAACCAAGCGAATTTACCCCTAATAACGCCGTCGCTTTTGCGCAGATTGTCGATCAGATTGGCCTGCCGAAAGGGGTCTTTAACCTGGTGCTGGGCCGCGGGGAAACCGTTGGTCAGGAACTGGCGGCCAACCCGAAAGTGGCGATGGTCAGCATGACCGGCAGCGTTGGCGCTGGCGAAAAAATCATGGCCGCGGCGGCGAAAAATATCACCAAAGTGTGTCTTGAACTGGGCGGTAAAGCTCCGGCTATCGTGATGGATGACGCCGACCTTGAGCTGGCGGTAAAAGCGGTGGTCGATTCGCGGGTGATTAACAGCGGACAGGTCTGCAACTGCGTTGAGCGGGTGTATGTGCAAAAAGGCATTTACGATCGTTTCGTCAATCGTCTGGGCGAGGCGCTCAAAGCGGTGGCGTTTGGCGACCCGAGCGTGCGCGACGATATCGCGATGGGGCCGTTGATCAATGCCGCCGCGCTGGAGCGCGTCGAGCAGAAAGTGGCGAAAGCCCTGTCACAGGGGGCGCGTCTGGCGCTGGGTGGTAAAGCGGTGGCGGGGCAAGGGTACTTCTACCCACCGACTCTGCTGCTGGATGTACGCCAGGAGATGGACATTATTCACGAGGAGACCTTTGGCCCGGTGCTGCCGGTGGTGGCGTTCGACACCCTGGAAGAGGCGCTGACCATGGCCAATGACAGTGATTATGGCCTGACCTCGTCCATTTATACCCGGGATCTGAATGTCGCCATGAAAGCGATTAAAGGGCTGAAATTCGGCGAAACCTACATCAACCGCGAAAACTTTGAAGCGATGCAGGGCTTCCATGCGGGCTGGCGTAAATCGGGGATCGGCGGCGCTGACGGACGTCATGGCCTCAACGAATACCTGCAAACTCAGGTGGTCTACCTGCAATCGTAAGCATCGCCGTGTGGGGAAAGAAAAGCGGATAGCCTGGCTATCCGCTTTTTGCTTTCAGGGCGCCGCTAGCGGGCAAATTTATCCAGTACGCGAATCAACTGGGTGACAAAACCGTATTCGTTATCGTACCAGGCAACGGTTTTCACCAACTGGACGTCGCCGGCTTCGGCGATTTCAAGCTGGGTGGCGTCATAGATCGAGCCGAAATGGCTGCCGATAATATCGGACGAGACAATCTCTTCTTCGGTGTAACCGAAAGCGTCGTTGTTCTCGGCCGCGTGCTTCATGGCCTGATTGACCTCTTCGGCGGTGACTTTTTTCTCAAGGATGGAGACCAGTTCAGTGACCGAGCCGGTTTTGGTCGGTACGCGCTGGGCGTGGCCCTTGAGCTTGCCGCTGAGCGCCGGGATCACCAGGCCAATCGCTTTTGCCGCCCCGGTGGTGTGCGGAATGATGTTTTCCGCCGCCGCGCGTGAGGCGCGTAAATCCTTGCCGCGCGGGCCATCCACCAGAGACTGGGTACCGGTATAGGCGTGGATCGTGGTCATGGTGCCGAGCTTGATACCGAAGGCGTCGTGGAGCACTTTAGCCATCGGCGCCAGGCAGTTGGTGGTGCAGGAGGCGACGGAAATAATGGTGTCATCGGCGGTCATGGTGTCGTCGTTGACGTTAAAGACGATGGTTTTCATGTCGCCGGCCGGCGCGGAGATCAGCACTTTTTTGGCACCCGCGTCGAGGTGAGCCTGGGCTTTTTCGGTCGAGGTGTAGAAGCCGGTGCATTCGACAATCAGCTCTGCGCCCACCGTTTTCCACGGAATGTTTTTGGCCTCTTTTTCCGCATAGACATTGATGGTTTTGCCGTTCACAATCAGCGCGTTATCCGTAAAATCAACGCTCCACGGGAACGGGCCGTAGTTCGAATCATGCTTTAACAAATAGGCCAGCACTTTCGGCGAGGTGAGATCGTTGATCGCCACCACCTCCAGCGGGCTGTCAACTTCCAGCAAACGGCGCAATACCAGACGTCCAATACGACCAAAGCCATTAATTCCAAGTTTGCTCATGTAAAGCCTCCTGACAGGATGGAGTGTGAGGTTGAGGGTATACAAGACACACCAGGCATACGCCAGGAATGACGAATCGGCAACCCGGCTTGCAAAGCGCTGGCAAGCCGGCGAGGCAAAAGTGGCTGAATATTCAGGGACACAGGCTATGTCGCGGGGCGGAAAAAAATTTTGTTGCTGTCTGATACCCGCCGCATATTGGCGATGGTCATGGGGAAGAGGCCGCATGCCTTGCTAAGTGTCCGCTTCCCCCGTATTTTGGCTCTTTCCGGCCGCTCGCGGCATTGATGGTGGTGGTGAAGAGGGATCATGGAACGTTTATTTGTCTACGGGACCCTGCGTCCGGGTCACGAGAATGCCTTTATTCTGGAGAATATCGGCGGTGAATGGCTGACGGGCCAGGTGAAAGGCACCTTTTACGCGCGCGGATGGGGCGAGGCGGCGGATTTCCCCGGCATCGTGCTCGATCCTGACGGCGCGCCCGTCGACGGCTATCTGTTTGTCTCCGATAAGCTCCCGGCGCACTGGCCGATGCTGGATGCGTTCGAAGCGGGCTACGATCGCGTGACGGTCACGGTGACCACCGCGACAGGGGAGCAGGTGACCGCATGGGTGTACCAGCTTCAACCGCGGGTCGGGCCGGCACAGTAACCGCAAATGTGAGCTCCCGGCGCGGCGTTGACAGCAGCAACGTCGCGCCGGGCCGCGAATATAACCATCAGCAATCAGCATTCTTTGTTAGTCTCCCATATATAAAACATATGGATATTGCTGTTTGCAGTCTATAGCTCACCGGCGTTCCCACAATTACTATCAACACTATTCGGGCACCCTATTTATGCCGACGAATGCATCCTGAAATATCTTCTGAAAAACCCACTTCTCGATAATTAACCTCATCGAGGGGTATTGCTGTTTTTAAATGTTGGATGCGTTAAATGATGATCGCAAATGTGCGAGCGCTGTTGAAAGGTTGTGATAACGTTAAATGCCTCTTTGTTTATTGATTGTGAGCGGTCTCTGCTGGTTCACATTGTGCAAATTATTCACGTGGTTATTGGGAGAGGGGAAATTAGCCCCTTGTATCTTCGCATTTATATTTATTGTAATGGCCTGGTGCCTGTGGTTAGCCGATCCGGTTGCCGGGACGTTTATTTAAGGTAATGATGAAATCGTTAATGTTGACTCCGGAAGCCTCCGCGGCCTTTAGCTGGATGCTGGATAATATGCCCGACCGTTTATTCAATGTGTTTGCTCTGGAGCTGGAGGCATCGCTGCGCAACACTGCTCTGCGATTTGGGCTCAATGAGGAACTACTCAAGACCTTTAATGTGAACGCGCTGGTGGCCAGGCGTGACGATCTGACGCTGGATGATGTCCACCAAACCCTTGAGGCCAATATCTACGCCGGGAGCAAACGCTATGCGGTATTGAGCAGCGGCAGAGTTTACTGCCAGTGCCAGCGGGGAAGCTGGCGGCCTTCGCTGTTAACCCCCGATGACGTGAAAAAGCAGAGCGTGACCTGCGAATGCCTGCGCATAAAAATCAAACAAAAATATCTCTGAGCAGCCACGCCTCGCCATTAATGTCGGTGGTTTAAACGAACATTTTTAAGAAGTGGTTTACCGCGGGCGAACGCTCATTAACCCGACTGATGATCGACAGCGGCACGTTGGCATTTTTATGGTTAATTTTCACAAAGGCGACATCAATTCCGGCGCTGGCGTTATTTTCCAGTGAAGCAGGGACGATTGAAATTCCCAGTCCCGCCGATACCAGGTTAATAATCGAGGCCACCGTCGGTGTCGTGCGCTTATAGGTGAGAGTGACGCCTTCCTCATCCGAGATGCGGCGGATGGTACTGTGTAAAAAGCGGCTGCGTTCCTGCTGGCACATAATCAGCGGTTCTGCGGCGATCTCATGCAACGAAATCTCACTGCGTTGTGCCAGGGGATGATCCATCGGTAAGGCCACCACCAACGGTTCGTGCAGGATGACCTGCAGGCGCAAGGCGGTTTCGGCAAGGTGCTCGGTTCTGACGAAAGCCACGTCCAGCGTGCCATTGTTGACGCTGTTGATCAGCATATTGGTGTGGGTTTCTTCGAACTGCATTTCGAGCGACGGATATTTCTTGCTGAAGGTTTTTACGGACTGGGTAACCGCCCGGTTAAATACCGACGAGGTGGTGAAACCGACTTTGAGGATCCCGGACTCACCGCGTGAGGCCTTGAGCGCTGCGGTTTTGGCGGTTTCTACCAGTTCGGGAATGGCTTTTACCACCTGGTAGAACTCATTCCCGGCCGGGGTCAGTTCGACCCCGCGGGCAACCCGGTGAAAAAGCTCGGTTCCGACCTCTTTTTCCAGATCGCGGATCTGCATACTGAGGGGCGGTTGACCAATGCCCAGGGTTTCTGCGGCGTGGGTAAAGCTTTTAGCATTGACTATCGCGAGAAAGTACCTGAGATGTCTGAGTTCCATTATTTCCTCTAACACACTGAATCATGGCCAATAAATGGCTGGCGTGACAATGCTGTCTGGAACAGATTCGAACGCTGTGAGCTGCGGCCCTGTAAAGGGTGAGGCTCATGAATGCGCCGAATAACGGGTGCAGCCAACACCCAGGCGACGTGAAGTATAACGGGTATATATATTTTATATATAACTTCTCATCTGGAAAGTGAATATCTCATCCTGAGCCTCAGGGATATACTCTTTTTATCGCGCAACCTTGCTCTGACCTTCTTTTCTGCGAGCGGAAGGGCACGTTGCCGATGGCGGTGATGATGGTTATTTCTGATCTGACTTCTGGCTGATTAAATACGCATCAATTGTTCTCTATTTTATAAGTAAGACTCATATTGCTTAACAAATTAATAAACAGAATACCCATTATCATGACTATTTTAAATTCATTCGCGCAGTTAAAAACCGTGCCGGGTTTACTGTTTCAGGAACTGCTTGACGGGGCGAGAAATAAAGCCCGAGTGATTGATAGCGGCGAGGCGGTGGTCTCGGTGCTCTGCGCTATTTTTATGGCTCATCAGCTTCAGCTTCCACATGTTGGTTGGGCGGCATTCAGCGGTTATATGGTGATGCGCTCGCATGTCTGGATCAGCCTTGAACGCGGAATGCTGCGGGTCATGGGCACCATTTCCGGGGCGCTGCTGGCCGAATTTCTGGCGGTGGGCAGCCGCGGAACGCTCTACAGCAGCCTGGTATTCGGTCTGGTGGCCACCGTGTGTCTCTACCTCGCGCTGACCACCCGACACGGCTATGCCTGGTTGTTTATGGGGATTACCTTCACCATGGTCAGCATGGATGGGATCGAACATGGGATGCATACCGTCCCGTACTTCGCTCAGGCGCGTATTTTTGAAGTCAGCATCGGCACATCCTGTTCGATCGTGGTGAGCGCGCTTTCCACCGTGCTGATCCGCCGGCGGCTGTTTGCACTGGCCGACGCGGGTAGGGTGAAAGCCAGCGGGTCTGCTCCCTATTTTTGCTGGCATAAAAAAGCCGGGTTCCATGCCTTGCAGGGTGGGATTGCGCTGGCGCTGGTGCCCATCGCCTGGCGCGAGTTGAGCATCGCGTCACTATCGCAAACGGTGATTACGATCATGGCGGTGATGACCATTCCGCTCAACGCCATCAATCTCTCACGTCATCCTTCCAGTATTAAAATCACCCATCGATTTCTGGGCTGTTTTCTGGGGGCGAGCCTGGCGTTTATCGCCATTACCCTCGGTCAGATTAATCCCGGCCTGATCTATGCGGTGCTGGTGTTGGGGATTTTTATCGGGCGCACGATTGAAAACAGCGGCACCCTGACCTTTAAGTATGTCGGCACGCAACTGACGCTGGCGCTGCTGGTATCGTTGACCCCCGACCACGCGCATTTTATCAACGTCGATCCGGGGTTTAGCCGGCTGTCGGGGATCATGATGGGGATACTGCTGCTGGAACCGACCCGGTTATTGACCCTGAAAGTGCTGACGATGTGCCGTAAGCCTCATTCGGGGGCGTGTGTGGGTTATAGACGGTAGTTTTGAGCGAGGAACGACGTAAATCTCACCCGGAAATTCTCTGTTTGTCGGAAGCGCGCGTAAAGTGGACCGCTCAAATGAGCGGAACAGTTAGACTTTCAGTGCGGCAAGGATGGCGGTTTCCATTTTCTCCGGGGTGGTGAACGGTGCGAAACGTTTAAGCGGTTTGCCATCGCGTCCGACCAGGAACTTCGTGAAGTTCCATTTAATTCGTCCACCCAGCACGCCGGGCAATTCGTCTTTCAGGTAACGAAACAGCGGGTGGGCAGCAGCGCCGTTGACCTCGACTTTCTCGAACATCGGGAAGCTTACGCCGTAGTTGATATGACAGGTCTGCGCGATTTCCTCGGCGCCTCCGGGTTCCTGCTTGCCGAACTGGTTACAGGGGAAACCGAGCACCACCAGCCCCTGGGAGGAGTACTTCTTGTAGAGTGCCTCAAGGCCGGCATATTGTGGCGTGAAGCCACAATGGCTGGCGGTATTCACCACCAGCACCAGTTTGCCAGCATAGTCGGCCATAGAGATAGGCTGGCCCTGCAGGCTGGTGGCGGTAAGTTGATAAAAGGTAGTCATATCAGGGTCCTCAGAACGAAATCAGTTAGATGTCGACATTGTTACTCATCCCGGCGTAGTTGTTTGTTATAAGTACGTAAAAGTTAATGAATTTTTAATAAAAGGTCGTTATGTTGTCGACATCACAGTTTTATTAAGGGTTTATCATGCGCGATAAATACACTGGCCTGCAAATCGGCATCCACTGGCTGGTCTTTTTATTGGTTATTGGCGCCTACGCCACCATGGAGCTGAGAGGCTTCTTCCCACGCAGCGACCGGCCGCTCATCAACATGATCCACGTCTCCTGCGGCATCTCGATTCTGGTGCTGATGGTGGCGCGCCTGCTGGTGCGGCTGAAATATCCGGCGCCGCCGATTGTTCCGAAGCCTTCGCCGATGATGACCGGCTTTGCCCACCTCGGGCACCTGGTTATCTATCTGCTGTTTATTGCCCAGCCGATTATCGGCCTGGTGATGATGTATAACCGTGGCAATCCGTGGATAGCCTTCGGCCTGACCATGCCGTTTGCTCCGGAAAGCAATTTTGAGCTGGTCGATACCCTGAAGGGCGTCCACAGCCTGCTGGCGAATACCGGTTACTTTCTTATTGGCTTGCATGCTCTGGCCGCGCTGCTGCACCACTATCTGTGGAAGGACAATACCTTGCTACGGATGATGCCGCGCAAGCGCTAAACCCGGTACTCATACTGCACAGACCCCGCCACATGGCGGGGTTTTTTTATCGCTTTTATCACGGGCTGTGGTACATCTGGTATGGACTGACACACAAGGAGCGCCAATGAATATCAGACTTGCCGTACCCGATGAAGCCCCCGCGCTGTGGGTCATCCGTAATCAGGCCATCCGCAGCGGCTGTCGCGAGAGCTACGGCGCCACCGTGGTGGATGCCTGGACGCCGGATCGTATGCCGGAAGGCTATCGCGAGGCGGTGCAGGACAATCCTTTTTATGTGGTGGAAGACGAGGGTGGGAAACCGGTCGCTACTGGCTATCTCGATATCCACACCGCCAGCGTCGAAGCTATCTTTACGCTGCCTGAATGGGGCGGGAAAGGCTGCGCCGGGATGATCATCAATGCGGTGATTGCCGAAGCGCGACGGCGCAAATTTCGGGTGATTACGCTGGAGGCGACGCCAAACGCCGCCGGTTTTTATCTGCGCCACGGCTTTGTGGCGGTGCGCGAAAAGCTGCTGCCGTCAAAACTGGCGCAGGCGGATCTGCGCTGCGTGGAGATGGCGCTGGAGCTCGACTAAACTCAATGACTGGACGCTTTATCGCGGCGTCAGACGACGTTTCAGTTTGCCTCATCGGTCAATAAAATATAGTATACCCCCCTATACGATATTGAGGGCGACAATGTGCCACATTCACCTGAAGACAAAAAACGCGCGCTGAGTCGCGTACGTCGCATTCGCGGGCAGGTTGAAGCCCTGGAAAGGGCGCTGGAGTCCGGCGAATCCTGCATGTCGATACTGCAGCAGATTGCTTCTATCCGCGGCGCCACTAACGGCCTGATGGGGGAGATGGTGGAAATCCATCTCCAGGATGAGCTGGTCAACGGCGAAACCACCCCGGACCAGCGCGCGGTCAGAATGGCGGAAGTGGGCCATCTGCTACGATCCTACTTAAAATAAATCATCACGAAGGAAGAGACGGTTATGAAATCACGTGCAGCTGTCGCGTTTGGCCCAGGCCAGCCGCTGAAGATTGTTGAGATTGATGTCGCGCCGCCGAAAAAAGGCGAAGTGCTGGTCAAAATTACCCACACCGGCGTCTGCCATACGGATGCGTTTACGCTCTCCGGTGACGATCCGGAAGGCGTGTTCCCGGCGGTGCTGGGTCACGAAGGCGGCGGTATCGTGGTGGAAGTCGGCGAAGGCGTGACCAGCCTGCAGCCCGGTGACCACGTGATCCCGCTGTACACCGCCGAGTGTCGCGAGTGTAAATTCTGTAAATCCGGCAAAACCAACCTGTGCCAGGCGGTACGCGCCACTCAGGGCAAAGGCCTGATGCCGGACGGCACCACCCGTTTCTCCTATAACGGCGAGCCGATCTATCACTACATGGGGACCAGCACCTTCAGCGAATACACCGTGTGCGCCGAGATTTCTCTGGCGAAGGTCAACCCGCAGGCGCCGCTGGATAAAGTCTGTCTGCTGGGCTGCGGCGTGACGACCGGTATTGGTGCCGTTCACAACACCGCGAAAGTCAAAGAGGGCGATACCGTTGCGGTCTTCGGCCTGGGCGGCATTGGTCTGGCGGTGATTCAGGGCGCGGTACAGGCGAAAGCAGGGCGCATCCTGGCGATTGATACCAACCCGGAAAAATTCACCCTCGCAAAAGAGATGGGCGCGACCGATTTTATCAACCCGAAAGATTACGATAAGCCGGTGCAGGATGTGATCGTCGAACTGACCGACGGCGGCGTGGACTTCAGCTTTGAATGTATCGGCAACGTCAACGTCATGCGCGCGGCGCTGGAGTGCTGCCATAAAGGCTGGGGCGAAAGCGTGATTATCGGTGTTGCTGGTGCCGGGCAGGAGATTAAAACCCGTCCATTCCAGCTGGTGACCGGGCGCGTCTGGCGCGGGTCGGCGTTTGGCGGCGTGAAAGGCCGTACCCAGCTGCCGGGGATGGTGGAAGATGCGATGGCCGGTAAAATCGACCTCGATCCGTTTATCACCCACCGCATGCCGCTGGAGCAGATCAACGAAGCCTTTGATCTGATGCACGACGGTAAATCCATCCGCACCGTGATCCACTTCGGCGACCAGTGATCGACAGGTGCTCAGTGCCGTCAGGCAGATGAGCACCGTTATTCATCCTGCTGAGCAAAAACCAGCGCAACTCTCTGACAGGTTACGCTGGTTTTTTTTACTTCTGGTCAGGCAGGGCGTAGGCGATGATGTAGTCGCCGCGGTCCGGAGACTGACGGGCGCCGCCGGCGTTGATGATAATGTACTGTTTGCCGGTTTTCGGCGAGACATAGGTCATCGGGCCAGACTGGCTGCCAACCGGCAGACGTGATTTCCAGATTTCTTTGCCGTTAGCGGTATCAAACGCGCGCAGGTAGAAATCCTGAGTACCGGCGAAGAACAGCAGGCCGGACTGGGTCGACAGCGACGCGCCGAGGGTTGGCATACCGATAGGGATTGGCATATGCATACGGATCCCCAGCGGCCCGGTGTCTTCCACGGTTCCCACCGGCACCTGCCACACCAGCTTACCGGTTTTCAGATCCACCGCGGACATGGTGCCGAACGGCGGTTTCTGGCACGGAATACCCAGCGGCGACAGGAAGCGCTCGCGCATCGCACCAAACGGCGTCCCTTCCATCGGGACAATCCCCATCTCAATGCCGCTGGCGTTTTTGGCGACTTTTTCGCGCGGAACCATATAGTTCGCCAGTCCCAGACGCATATCGTTGACGAACATCAGGCTGTTGTTCGGATCGACCGAGACGCTGCCCCAGTTCATACCGCCCAGCGAGCCAGGATATTGCAGTGAACGATCTTCGCCCGGCGGGGTGAAGACGCCCTGATGGCGCATGGCTTTAAAGGCAATCCGGCACATCAGCAGGTCCACCGGCGTGGCGCCCCACATATCCGACTCTTTCAGCGTATCGTTACCGATCATCGGCATGCCGACGGAGTAAGGCTGTGTCGGAGAGTAGCGCTCGCCTTTAATATCACCGGCAGGGACCGGACGTTCTTCCACTTTGGCGACCGGTTCCCCGGTGGCGCGGTTGAGCATAAAGATCATGCCCTGTTTACTGGTCTGCACCAGTACCGGCGTGGTGCCGCCTTTACCATCAGGAAGGTCATACAGCAGCGGCTGCGACGGCAGGTCGAAGTCCCACAGATCGTGGTGGGTGGTCTGGAAGTGCCAGCGCACCTGTCCGGTGGTGGCGTCAACGGCGACGATCGACGAGCTGTATTTATCATCCAGCGCGGTACGTTCCCCACCGAAGAAGTCCGGGGTGGCGTTGCCGGTTGGCAGATAGATCAGGTTGAGCTTCGCGTCATAGGACATGGCGGACCAGACGTTCGGCGTCCCGCGGGTATAGGTCTGGCCTTCCGGCGGCAGGCCGGTCAGCGCAGGGTTGCCTGGATCCCAGGCCCATGCCAGCTTGCCGGTATGCACATCATAGGCACGCACGACGCCCGGAGGCTCGCCGGTGGAGAAGTTATCCGCCACGCGGCCGCCGACGACGACGACGTTGCCAGCCACCAGCGGGGTAGAGGTCTGCTGGTAGTAGCCCGGTTTGATTTCACCCATCCCGACGCTCAGGTCGACGGTACCGTGGTCACCGAAGTTTTCACAGGCTTTACCGGTGTCGGCGTCGATGGCGATCAGACGAGCATCGGTGGTCGGCAGGAACAGACGGCGGGCGCAGGCGGCGGGCTGAGTACCCGCGGTTGCTGCGGCCTGCAGGCTGTCTTCGGCATAGCCCAGACCCCGGCAGCGCTGCCAGTTTGGCGCGGTGGCTTTGGGATCGTAACGCCATTTTTCTTTACCGCTGTCGACATCCAGCGCCAGCACTTTGCTGTATGGCGTACAGACGTACAGGGTATCGCCGATCTGCAGTGGGGTGTTCTGGTCTTCCGCGCCGGAGCCGTTGCTTTGCGGGATATCGCCGGTATGGGCGACCCAGGCAACCTGCAGCTGGTTGATATTCTGCTTGTTAATCTGGTCGAGGGCGGCAAAACGATCGCCGTGGGTAGTGTTACCCCAGTGCTCCCAGTTCTTCTGCTGCTCGCCGGGGGCGACCGGTTTGACCGGCACCGCTTCGATGGCGCTCACCAGCGGCTGTGATTTGAACATCCAGCCGAAGCTGGCGGCCAGCACCACGGCGAGGAGCGCGGCCAGCGTAAAGGCCGGGCCTTTCTTCGCCGGCTGGGGCGAGAGATAGGGCCAGACCAGCGCCGAAAGGCAGGCCAGCGCGCCGAGAGCGAACAGGCGCGAGAACAGCGGCCAGTAGGTCCAGCCAGCATCAGAGATCGCCCAGAAAATGGAGGCGATAAAAGCGATGGCGTACAGCACAATCCCGATCCGACGACGGCGGAAAATCAGCGCCGAGGCGATGACCATCACCAGTCCCATAATGGCGAAATAGAGCGTACCGCCGAGCGTCGCGAGTTTAACCCCAAGAATACCGATAGCCAGACCGATGATCAGCATCAGCCCGGCGAGCAGCCACAGCAGGATCCGGGGGAATCCGCGTGGTACAGCGAAAGTTGCCATTTTGTCTCCTTAACCATCTGTTGTCAGATGTGAACCAAATGAATCAATTAATAAAATATTATGTTTTGAGTGAAGGCGGTAAAACCTTCGTTGTTGCAGTTAGTGGGATGATTTCTGAATTGCGTATGAACCATATGGTGAAATAAAGGCAATGATATGACTGTTAATGAACTTGATGCAATTGTTAAAAAATAATTGCGCATTAATTGATTGTTTTGATGGTTTCGCCATCACTCGCGCGCAGGGCTGAAGAGTGATGCCAGGTGCGTAAGAAAGAGCCAAGGGCAGGGGAAGAGAAGCCCGGATAAGGCGCAGGGCGCGTTATCCGGCGATCGTCAGGCAGGCATCGATTTGCGAATGGCGCTCAGTAACGTTTGTGCGCCGGAGGAGAAGGTCGCGTCCACGCGGGTCAGAATACCAATCGGCTCCCCCGCGCCTTCGGTCGGGATCGGCAGGGTAGCCAGCAAGCCCCGGCGCAGATCGTCTTTAACCGCACCGGACGGAACGAACCAGATGTAGTCATAGTTGACGGTCAGCTGGCGCGATAACGACGCGGAGAGCGTCTCGATACAGCCGGCAGGGATTTTACACCCCTGGCTTTGCAGCAGGGTTTCGGCATTCTGGCGCGGGATAGTGCCTTTGGGTGACACCACCACCGGCCACTCCATCACCCGACTGAGGGTGACGGTCTCCTGCAATAAAGGGTGTCCGGGACGAACCACCAGCTTCAGGGATTCGAGGAACAACAGCTCATAGTTCAGGCCGCTCATCAGTTCCGGGTCAGACATCCGCCCGATACCGATGTCAATTTCACCGGATTTCAGGCCCGCCAGCAGCATGGTGTTATTCATGGTGGCGACCTGCAGGGTGATATCTTTTTGTTGTTGGTGGAACTGGCCAATGACCGTGGGCAGGATCCCCAGCGCGGCGGTGGGCAGCGCGCCGATGCGCACCACGTCATTATTCAACCCCTCTTTACGGTTAAGCGCCTGGCCCGCCGTATTGAGCGCGTCGAGGACTTTTACCGCATGAGTGAGGAACTGTTCGCCGACCAGCGTCAGCTGAGCCCCGAGGCGTCCGCGTTCAAACAGTCGCGTGCCGGTCAGCTGTTCCAGTTCATTGAGCGTTTTAGATAACGCAGGCTGGCTGAGATTGAGGGTTTCAGCCGCGCGCCCCAGAGTTCCCTGTTGAGCGACGGCCACGAAAGTGTGTAGATGGCGCAAGCGAATGCGCTGACTGAAAAGACCATTTTTTTCCATAATCGATGTTAAAAACAGAGCAGCATAGGTGACAAGCGAAGTTATTGAATTTTGATAACCTGATAGCAAAATATTATTAACATTTCATCTTGATGTATTACAAGTTTTTTCATTTTGTACAAAAAACAGACGCCCCGAGCCAGGTCGGGGCAAATCAGGCGAGAAAGCACTCAAAGATCAAAGAAGACGGTTTCGTTGTCACCCTGCAGGTGAATATCAAACCGGTAGACAGTCTCGTTGCCGCGCACTTCGCGCTGGGCAATCAAGGTCTGGCGCCGCACTTCCCACTCAATCAGATTGAGTACCGGATCATTGAGGTTGGCGTCCTGCTCGTCAGAGAAGTACAGCCGCGTGTTGAGGCCGATGTTGATCCCGCGCGCCACCACCCAGACATTGATATGAGGTGCCATCATGCGGCCATCGCGACCAACCACGGCGCCGGGTTTGATGGTTTCAAAACGCCAGATCCCGGTGGCGAAGTCGGAGCAGCTGCGGCCCCAGCCGCGAAACGCCGGGTCGACCTTTTTGCTCTGCTGGCGATCATCGGGGTGGTGATAGCGCCCGGCGGCGTTGGCCTGCCAGATCTCCAGCAGCACATCACGTACCGGGGTTCCGGAACCATCGATCACACGACCTTCAAGCGTAATACGCTCGCCTTCGGTATCGGCGGTCGTGAGGTCAGGGCCGAAGTTCTTTTCAAAAATATGGAACCCGGCGGCCTCGGGGGCCAGGCCGATATGCACGTACGGTCCGGCGGTCTGCGAGGCGGTTTCGGCTAAATAGTCTTTCATCGGGTAGCCCCCTGAGTGCGGTTTTCAAACAGCGTGGCGCGATGGCCGCGCAGCACAAGGTCAAAGCGATAGGCCAGGCAATCCAGCGGCACTGCGGCATGAGTATCGAGTTCGGCAATCAGCGTGCGCACCGCGTCATCGTTATTAATGGTTTTGACGATCGGGCACTGCTTAATCAACGGGTCGCCTTCGAAGTACATCTGGGTAATCAAGCGCTGCGCCCACGCATCCCCGGAGAGGGAAAAGTGGATATGGGCCGGACGCCAGTCGCTGACCTGGTTACGCCACGGATAGGGGCCGGGCTTGATGGTACGAAAACAGTAATAACCGTTTTCATCCGTCAGCACGCGCCCGCAACCGCCAAAGTTGGGGTCGATGGGGGCCAGATACTGATCTTTTTTATGCCGGTAGCGGCCGCCGGCGTTCGCCTGCCAGACCTCCACCAGGGTGTTTTTCATCGGTCGACCAAAGCCGTCGCGGACGTAGCCGTGGACGATAATGCGCTCGCCAATCGGCAGGCCTTCTTTGGCATAGTTGAGGATCAGGTCATTATCCAGAGGACCGAGATCGTCATGGCTGAAGACCGGACCGGTGATTTCAGACAGCGAATTTTGCAGCGAGATCAGGGCATTGCGCGGCGAGCGCAGCACGCTGGTTTTGTAGCCCGGTGCGTAAGCCGGGGGATGGTTATTATAGTCGCGATGAATAACCTCGCGCGGTGACCATTTATCGTTCATAGGGTACGGACTCCGTATCTATCGGTAGAGGGGCTTCTTATTGTGTTATCGCCAGAAACAGTGTGTGTAAATGTAATGTTAATTTAAAGTGAAATTAAAGGGTGTTTTCCATAACTTTAGGTTATGTCACAAACGGACGAAAAGCGGGAGGCAGGTTATCCTCATCACAATTTGTAAATTCTTCCCGCCGCCGCCATCGGCCTTTTCTACACTCCAGGAAGTATCCACTGGAGGTAAGGCATCATGGCGAACACCATCACGGCTGATGAGATTCGGGAACACTTTTCGCAGGCAATGTCGGCGATGTACCAGCAGGAAGTTCCACAGTACGGGACGTTACTGGAGCTGGTGGCGGACGTAAATCTGGCGGTGCTGGAGCAGCATCCGAAACTCCATGAACAACTGGCTAATGCGGACGAGCTATCGCGGCTGAATGTGGAACGCCACGGCGCAATTCGCGTCGGCACGGCGGAGGAGCTGGCGACGTTGCGCCGGATGTTTGCCATCATGGGGATGTTCCCCGTGAGCTATTACGATTTATCGCAGGCGGGTGTGCCGGTGCATTCCACGGCGTTTCGCCCGATTGATGACGCGGCGCTGGCGCGTAATCCGTTCCGTATCTTTACCTCGCTGCTGCGCCTGGAGCTGATTGCCAGCGCTGAACTGCGCCAGCGGGCGGCGGAGATCCTGGCCCGACGCGACATCTTCACCCCGCGTTGCCGCGAGCTGATCGCCCGGCATGAAGAGCAGGGCAGCTTTAGCCCTGCCGAGGCCCGGGAATTTGTCCGCGAGGCGCTGGAGACCTTCCGCTGGCACAGCCATGCGACGGTCGACGCCGACAGCTATCACGCACTGAGTAACGAACACCGGCTGATTGCCGATGTGGTGTGCTTCCCCGGCTGCCATATTAACCACCTGACGCCGCGTACTCTCGATATCGACCGGGTGCAGTCCCTGATGCCCGAGTGCGGGATTGTCCCGAAAGCGTTAATCGAAGGGCCGCCGCGCCGCGAGGTGCCGATTTTACTGCGGCAGACCAGTTTTAAAGCCCTCGAAGAGCCGGTGATGTTTAACGGGGAGCAGCAAGGCACCCACACCGCGCGCTTTGGCGAAATCGAGCAGCGCGGGATCGCCTTAACGCCGAAGGGCCGCGCGCTGTATGACCGTCTGCTGAACGAAGCCGGGGTTGGCAAAGATAACCTGAACCACCAGCGCCATCTGCAGGAGGTGTTCAGCCAGTTCCCGGACAGCGAATTCCTGCTGCGTCAGCAGGGGCTGGCGTGGTTCCGCTACCGTCTGACGCCGGCGGGGGAAGCCCACCGTCAGGCATTCGGTCACGGGGACGATCCGCAGCCGCTCATCGAACGCGGCTGGCTTATCGCCCAACCGATTATTTATGAAGATTTTTTACCGGTGAGCGCCGCCGGGATTTTTCAGTCGAATCTCGGCAATGAAACCCAGGCCCGCAGCCACGGCAATGCCAGCCGCGAGGCCTTCGAAACGGCGCTCGGTTGCCCGGTGCTGGATGAGTTCACCCTCTACCAACAGGCGGAGGAGCGCAGCAAACGCCGTTGCGGTCTGCTCTGAAACCGGTACTCTGCTGACATGAACCATTGACGACCGCAAAAGGAATCAGGTCATGCAGACGTTGTCGACTCCGCTGGTTAACACCCGGCAAGGGACGTTATCCGGAACCACCGAACAGGGGATCCACATCTGGCGCGGGATCCCCTTTGCCGCGCCGCCGGTCGGCGCACTCCGCTGGCGCGCCCCTCAGCCTCCCGCGCGCTGGCAGGGTGTGCGCGATGCCACCACTTTTTCCGCTGCCAGCTGGCAGGACATTGAATACTGCCGCGAGCTGGGCGGCGGCGATCCTGGCCGTTTCTCAGAAGATTGCCTGTACCTGAACGTCTGGGCGCCGGCGACGCGTTCGCAGCCGCTGCCGGTAATGGTCTGGCTACACGGCGGCGGTTTTACGATCGGCGCCGGCAGCCTGCCGCCTTACGATGGCGCCGCGCTGGCGGGGCGCGACGTGGTGGTGGTGACCGTTAACTACCGGCTTGGCCATCTGGGGTTCTTTGCCCACCCGGCGCTGGAAGGGGAAGATGGCGAACGGGTCTATAATTTTGCCCTGCTCGATCAAATCGCGGCGCTGCAGTGGGTGCAGGAGAATATCCATGCCTTCGGCGGCGACGCCACCAACGTGACTCTGTTTGGTGAATCAGCCGGTGCGCGCAGCGTGCTGTCGCTGATGGTGTCGCCAAAATCCCGTGGTCTGTTCCATAAAGCCATTATTCAGAGCGGCTATACGCTGCCGGACCTGCCGCGCGATAAGGCGCTGGAGAAGGGGCAACGGTTAGCCGAACACTTTTCGCTTCCTGAAGCCAGCGCGGAACAGCTGCGGGCGATCCCGGCAGAGGCTTTCTGGTCGCTGACCGCACCGTTGACCATCGGCCCGGCGCCGATCGCCGGTGACGCGGTGCTGCCCCAGCCGATGCTGGAGGCCTTTTTTGCCGGTCGTCAGCATCCGCTGCCGGTGATGATTGGCTCGAATAGCGATGAAGCCAGCGTGATGGCGGTGTTTGGCGTCGATATCGCCGGGCAGATCCAAAAGCTGCGTCGCGAACGGCGCCTGGGACTGGGGCTGATTAAGCTGCTCTATCCGGGGGTTAAGGGGGACGAAAACCTCGGACGCGAAGTGTGTCGCGACATGGCGTTTACCACCCTCGGCTATGTAGTGATGCAGGCCCAGCAGCGCGTGGGACAACCGTGCTGGCGCTACTGGTTTGACTATGTTCCGCAGGGTGCCGAGGAGACCTGCCCGCACGGGGCGTGGCACGGCGATGAAGTGCCGTATGTATTTGATACTCTCAGGCTTTCCGAACCAGTGCGCACCTATGCCAGCGATGACGATAACGCCTTTGCCGCCGAGGTCGCCAACTACTGGGTCAATTTTGCGCGCCTGGCGGGGCACCACTGTCGCGAACTGCCGGGTGTCGTGCGCTGGCCGGCCTGCCTGCGTGGGCGGGACCGACTGCTGCGCATCGGGTTGCATAAGCGCGCCGGTTTTAAACTGGAAAACCGCTTTATGCGCGCGCGACTGGCGCTATTTCGCCGGGTGATGCGCCACCACGTTACGCTGGATTAAGCAGTTCTTCGCGAAAGCGCGTCAGTCCCTCGGCCTTGCTCGGCACGTGGCGCAGCACCAGCCGGTAGCTGGCGCCGGTTTTCACGCTTAAGGGGAAGGGGCGCGCCAGGCGACCCGCCCGCACATCTTCCGCCACCAGCGTGGCGTCCGCCATGGCGATCCCCAGCCCCTGCATGGCGGCGGTGATCGCCAGATCCATGGTGTCAAAGTGCTGATTTTTGCGCATCGCCAGCGGCGTGTCCGGTGAAAAGGTGGTCAGCCACAGCGACCAGTCGGTCTTATCCCGCGTCGGGTGCAAAAAGGTGACGTCGCTGAGGGTGTCGTCGCAGGCGAGGCTGCCGTTGCTCACCGGCGTCAGCGCCTCTTCAAACAGCAGATCGCCGGCGCTGTGCTGGGTACCGAATACAATCGCCGCATCGTAGGGTTCAGTTCTGAAGTTCACGCTATGTTCCGTGGTGGTGGTGAGCGCAATCTGCAGCTCCGGATGGCGCTGCTCGATAGCCACCAGCCGGGGAACCAGCCAGCGAATGGCGCAGGTCGGGGCCTTCAGGCGCACCACGGTCTGCTGCTGACGCGCCTGTTCCGCCACCGCCACCAGCTGGCCGAATGCCGACTGCAGTTCCGGGTAGAGGGCGCTACCCTGCGGGGTCAGATGCAGCCCGCGGGCGTGGCGGGCAAAAAGCGCAAAACCAAACCAGGCCTCCAGCGCGGCGATCTGGCGGCTGACCGCCCCCTGGGTCAGGCACAGCTCACGCGCGGCATGGGTCAAATTAAGATGCCGGGCGGTCACCAGAAAGGTTTCCACGGCATGAAAAGGCAGGGCGCTTCGCGACATCGTTGCTCCAGCTATGCAATTTGATCATAGGCAGTATGCCAGCTTCGTTCAGAGAATGGGACAATGCGTTCTACTTTCGACGGCTAATCCTCCGCCAGTAACTGAACTATGATTTGCCATGAGTTGTAAGCATCTGCCCGCGCAGGAGCGCTGGCGGGGATAACCTGATAGTTAAATGAGGAAGAGATCATGGCTAAACCCTACGTTCGTCTGGATAAAAATGATGCAGCTGTCCTGCTGGTGGATCATCAGGCCGGGCTATTATCGTTAGTGCGCGATATCGACCCGGATAAATTCAAAAACAACGTGCTGGCGCTGGGGGACATGGCGAAATACTTTGGCCTGCCGACCATCCTGACCACCAGTTTTGAAAACGGCCCCAATGGCCCGCTGGTGCCGGAGCTGAAAGCCCAGTTCCCGGATGCCCCTTATATTGCCCGTCCGGGGAATATTAACGCCTGGGATAACGAAGATTTCGTCAAAGCCGTAAAAGCCACCGGCAAGAAACAGCTGATTATCGCCGGGGTGGTCACCGAGGTTTGCGTGGCATTCCCGGCGTTGTCGGCGATAGAAGAGGGATATGAGGTCTTCGTTATCACCGATGCGTCCGGCACCTTTAACCCGATTACTCGCGACGCCGCCTGGGATCGTATGTCGCAGGCCGGGGTGCAGCTGATGTCATGGTTTGGTGCCGCCTGTGAACTACATCGCGACTGGCGCAATGATGTGGAAGGGCTGGGGACGCTGTTCTCCAACCATATTCCGGACTACCGCAACCTGATGACCAGCTTTAACACCTTAACCAGCAAGTAATTTTCCCCTCCGGCCAGCCTCTGCTGGCCGTCTCTTTTCTCAAGGCATGATCAGAATGCATGGCTACTATGACAACAATTCGTTTGTCGCCGGGTAGCGCTTTGGATTGAATGGTTATGCAATTAAAATGAGAAAGGATTAACTATGAGTCTTACCTCCCCGGTGACAACCCGCTCCAAATTACCGGATGTCGGCACCACGATTTTTACCGTAATCGGTCAACTTTCCGCCCAACATAAGGCCATTAACCTTTCTCAGGGCGCCCCCAATTTTGCCTGTGATGCCGGGCTGATCGCCGGCGTCACCCAGGCGATGGAAGCCGGGCACAACCAGTATGCGCCGATGACCGGCCTGCCGGTGCTCAAAGAGCGCATTGCTGAAAAAATCGCGACGCTGTACGGCACTCGCTACGATGTCGACAGTGAAGTGCTGATTACCGCCAGCGCCAGCCAGGGGATCTACTCGGCGATTGGCGGGCTGGTGCACCCGGGAGATGAGGTTATCTACTTCGAACCCTCTTTTGACAGCTATGCGCCCATTGTTCGTCTGCAGGGGGCCACGCCGGTCGCCATCAAGCTGACGGTGCCGGATTTTAGCGTCAACTGGGATGAGGTCCGCGCCGCCATCACTCCGCGTACGCGGATGATTATCGTCAACACGCCGCATAATCCCAGCGGGCAGGTGTTCTCCCGGGAGGATTTGAACCAGCTGGCGGCCCTGACGCGCAACACCGACATCGTGATTTTGTCCGATGAAGTGTACGAACATGTGGTCTTTGACGGCGAGCAACACCACGGGATGGCGACCCATCCGCAGCTGGCAGAGCGCAGCGTCATCATCTCGTCGTTTGGCAAAACCTACCACGTAACCGGCTGGCGCGTAGGGTACTGCGTGGCGCCCGCCGCGCTGATGGACGAGATCTGCAAAGTCCACCAGTTCCTGATGTTCTCCGCCGACACGCCGATGCAGTACGCTTTTGCCGGGCATATGACCGACCCGCAAAGCTGGCTGTCGCTGGCGGCGTTCTATCAGCAGAAACGCGATCTCCTCCAGCGACTGCTGGCCGATTCGCCATTCCGCCTGCTGCCGAGCGCGGGCTCGTTCTTCATGCTCGCCGACTACAGCCACTTCAGCGATGAAAGCGACAGCGAGATGGTCAAGCGACTGATCACCGATTATGGGGTGGCGACGATCCCCCTGTCAGCGTTTTATACTGATGGCACTGATAACAAACTGATTCGCCTCTCTTTTGCTAAAGATGAAGCCACATTGCTGGCCGGTGCTCAGGCACTGTGTCACGTTAAGCCGCGTTAAGGAGCCCCATGATGAAATTGAAAGCCCTCACCCTTGCACTGGGGATGTTCTGTACCTTCTCTTCGCTGGCGGCCAGCGAGCTGCGCTACGGGGTAGAAGCCGAATACCCGCCGTTTGAAAGCCGCAACACCGCAGGGGAGCTGGTCGGTTTTGATATTGAGCTCGGGAATGCGATTTGCCAGGCGGCCGGGCTGAAATGCCGCTGGGAAGAGACTTCGTTTGATGCGCTGATCCCAGGGCTGGTGGCGAAAAAGTTCGACGCCATCAACTCGGCGATGAATATCACCGAGCAGCGGCGCAAAAGCATCGACTTCACCCAGCCGATTTACCGCATCCCTTCGCAGCTGGTAGGCAAAGCGGATAGCGGTATGCAGGCGACGCCGGAAGGGCTGAAAGGCAAAACCATCGGCGTGCTGCAGGGATCAATTCAGGAAACCTTCGCCAAAGAGCACTGGGAAAAACACGGCGTGACGGTGGTGTCGTACAAAGATCAGAACATGGCGTGGGCGGATCTGCTGAACGGCCGTATCGACGCCTCGCTGGTGATGTCCGCCGCCGGGCAGGCCGGTTTCCTCAGCAAGCCGCAGGGCAAAGGGTTCGGTTTCATTGGCGCGCCGGTGGCTGACGATACCATTCTCGGCAGCGGGATTGGCTACGGTCTGCGTAAAGGCGATGAGGTCACTAAAAAGCAGCTGGATGCGGCGATCGATAAGGTGCGCGCCGATGGCACCATCACCCGTCTGGCGGCCAAATATTTCCCGGGTATTGACGTCAGCGTCAAATAACCCGTCAGCCCCCGCGGCGTAAAAGCATCGGGGGCTTTGTCAGTTAAAATATTCATCATTTTTATACTTACAACAATTGGATTATCAATCGTTTTTGTCTAGAGTGGGCGAAATTCACGACGCATCTGTTTGTCGCGTTGCGTATCAATTGACACAACAGAAGGACGCTTTCTCAGGCATGAATCGCAGACGTTTTCTCAAATCTTCCATGGCTGTTGCCGCCGTATGCAGCACGTCAGGAGTCGCATCACTTTTCTCTAACGCCGCGCTTGCCGAAGATTCGGGCATTGCTGATGGGATGACGCGCCGTTTTGACTTTTCCGTTTTGCAATCAATGGCGCACGATCTCTCTCGTCAGCCGTGGGGAGGTGCGCCGCGCGCGCTGCCGCCGACTCTGGCGAACCTGACCCCGCAGGCTTACAACAGCATCCAGTACGATGCGGGACATTCGTTGTGGAACAATATTGACGAACGCAAACTGGACATCCAGTTTTTCCACGTTGGCATGGGCTTCCGTCGCCGCGTGCGCATGTTCTCGTTAGATACGCAGACCCAACAGGCGCGGGAAATTCACTTCCGTCCGGAGCTGTTTAACTATAACGACGCCGGCGTCGATACCTCGCAGCTGGTGGGGCAGACCGACCTCGGCTTCGCCGGGTTCCGTGCCTTTAAAGCGCCGGAGCTGGCGCGGCGTGACATCGTCGCCTTCCTGGGGGCGAGCTACTTCCGTGCGGTTGACAGCACCTACCAGTACGGGCTGTCCGCGCGTGGTCTGGCGGTTGATACCTTCACCGACACCCCGGAAGAGTTCCCGGACTTTACCTCCTTCTGGTTCGAAACGGTTAAACCGGGCGCCACGGTGTTTACCGTTTACGCGCTGCTCGACAGCCCGAGCGTCACCGGGGCCTACAAGTTCGTGATCAACTGCCAGGAGACGCAGGTGATTATGGATGTGGAAAACCACATCTACGCCCGCAAAGATATCAAACAGCTGGGCATTTCGCCGATGACCAGTATGTTCAGCTGCGGCAACAACGAGCGCCGGATGTGCGACACCATCCACCCGCAGATCCACGACTCCGATCGTCTCGCGATGTGGCGTGGCAACGGCGAGTGGGTCTGTCGTCCGCTGAACAACCCGCAAAAGCTACAGTTCAATGCCTTCCAGGACAAAAACCCGCGCGGATTCGGTCTGCTGCAGCTTGACCGTGATTTCACGCATTATCAGGACATCATGGGCTGGTATAACAAACGCCCGAGCCTGTGGGTCGAGCCGCGTAACCAGTGGGGCAAAGGGGCCGTCTGTCTGATGGAGATCCCGACCACCGGTGAAACCCTGGATAACATCGTCTGCTTCTGGCAGCCGGAAAAAGCCATCAAAGCCGGCGACGAGCTGGACTTTAGCTACCGCCTGTACTGGAGCGCGCAGCCGCCGGTGCGTTCACCGCTGGCCCGCGTAATGGCAACCCGTACCGGCATGGGCGGTTTCCCGGAAGGCTGGGCGCCGGGCGAGCATTACCCGGACAAGTGGGCGCGTCGTTTTGCCATCGACTTTGTCGGCGGCGATCTGAAAGCCGCAGCCCCGCGTGGCATTGAGCCGGTGATTACCCTCTCTAACGGTGAAGCGAAGCAGGTTGAGATTCTGTACGTTGAGCCGTTCGACGGCTATCGCATCCAGTTTGACTGGTACCCCACCAATGACTCCACCGATCCGGTGGAAATGCGTATGTTCCTGCGCTGTCAGGGCGCGGCGATCAGTGAGACCTGGCTGTATCAGTATTTCCCGCCGGCACCGGATGAACGACGCTACGTTGATGACCGGGTCATGAAATAATCGCAGATTCCCCCGCGGCGGCGCGATGTCGTCGCGGAGGAACCTTGCCGTGAGAGAGCGCTATGTCTGACCAAACCCCTCCCGTCCCTGAAGCAATCCCGGTAACTGACCAGCTGACGCTGCGCGCGGTGGATGAACGCTACGTCAGCGCATTACATCAGCTGGTTGAAAAAAATAAGCACTGGTTACAGCACACTTTAAGCTGGCCGGCGGCGGTAAGCAGTGAGGATGAAACCCGCCGTCATGTGCAGGGGAACGTCATGCTGCATCAGCGCGGCTACGCCAAAATGTTCTTGCTGTTTGTCGGGGATGAGATGGTCGGCGTGCTGTCGTTCAACCAGATCGAACCGCTGAATAAGACCGGCTATATCGGTTACTGGATTGATGAACATCACCAGGGCCAGGGGCTGCTTTCGCAGGCGCTGCAGGCCTTTATCCAGCATTATGCGCGCAGCGGTGAAGTGCGACGCTTTGTGATTAAGTGCCGGGTGGCGAACCACAAGAGCAATCAGGTGGCGCTGCGCAACGGCTTCAGCCTGGAAGGGTGCCTGAAGCAGGCGGAGTACCTGAACGGCAGCTATGACGACCAGAATATCTACGGACGGATTATCGACAGCGCCGGGGAGTGAGAGCGGTTCCCCGGCAGTTGGCGTTCCGCCTTAGCCGGGCTGCGAACGTGGACTACAGTGAGCCCAGCAGCGGCGTGCGGGTGATGTGGCAGCTGCCGTTGATCACCTTGCGGCCACGCAGATGGATGGCATCGCCGTGGCGGGCATCGATGTGGGCGCTGTCGCCAATTTCAACCTGGTGTTCGATCACCACATCGCCGCTGATGCAGGCGTGGCCCTGAATCAGCACCTCGTCATCCAGCAGAATCGGGCCGCCGCTGAGCCTGGCATGACCGCCTACCATCACCCGATGTTTGAGCACGCAGTTTCCCTCGACCACCGCGTTCTCCGCCACCTGCGAACTGTAGCGCAGGGTCGGGATGGCATCTTCGCCACGTCCGGCGACGATCCGCGCATGGTCGTAAACCCGGGCGTTATCGCAGACCCAGACATCATTGTCTTCGTTACCCTCCAGCCGTGCATGGTCAAAGATCTCCGCCCGATGTTCGACAAAAGCGTGCTCGACGAAGGCATCCCCGTAGATTTGCGCCTGATGCACGATACGCGAGGCGCTGACGGTGGCCCGCTGATAAATTTGCAGATACTTGTCGCGATCGGCGGTCAGACCCTGGGCGGCAACGATCAGGCAGTGGGGGAGAATACGTGCGCGATCCGCCAGACGGCAGTAGCCACGGATATGGGAATGTTCGACAGTGACGTTGTCACGTATTTCAGCATGATGGCTGACCTCGGCGTGATCGACCCAGGCCTCGCCGCGGATCCGCGCGCCATGGCTGACGATACAGGTGCCGGTGAGGCGCGCGTTATCTTCCACCCGCGCGCCGGCAAATACTGCGCTGTTGGGGTCATAGATCCAGCAGTCGCCTTCATGGCTGAGCGCCGACTCTTCGTCCAGCCAGCCGCCTTCGCTCCCGGCCTGCACGTCAGCAAAATCACGTAAGGCCACAATTTGCCGCAGATTTACGCTATGTTTAATCCCGTCCTCTTGATAGTGAAACAGGCGAACGTGCGCGCTGAGACGATATTTGTTCATCAAGGTTTCTCTTTACTTTTGGTTAACATAAACATAGCAAAAAATGCCGTAGCGCGTTTTATAAGGTTCTTTTAAAATGCACCTTAAAGATAAATTGAAAAATTAAACAAAATGAATAATAAACAGCAGGGACAGCAGGCCCTGAATTTACCTGCGGGCTATTTCGGGATGGTACTGGGTCTTATCGGGATGGGCTTCGCCTGGCGTTACGCCAGCACCCTGTGGCCGGTAAGCCGCAGCATTGGCGACGGGCTGGTGCTGCTGGCGGCGACGATATGGGCGCTGCTGGCGCTGGCGTTTATCCTGCGCGCGATCCGCTATCCGTGGAGCGTTGTGCAGGAGGCCCGGCACCCGATCGCCGGCAGTTTCGTCAGCCTGTTCCCGGCCACCACCATGCTGGTGGCGATCGGCTTTGTGCCGTGGCTGCGTCCGCTCTCGCTGGTGCTGTTCGCCATCGGCGTGGTGCTGCAACTGGGGTATGCCGCCTGGCAAAGCGCCGGGCTGTGGCGGGGCAAGCACCCGGCAGAGGCGACGACGCCAGGTCTCTATTTACCGACGGTCGCCAACAATTTCATCAGTGCTATGGCCTGCGGCGCGCTGGGCTTTACCGACGCCGGGCTGGTTTTTCTTGGCGCCGGCGTTTTCTCATGGCTCAGTCTGGAGCCGGTTATCCTGCAACGACTGCGTAGCCACAACGAGCTGCCCGCCGCGCTGCGGACCTCGTTGGGTATTCAACTGGCCCCGGCGCTGGTGGCCTGTAGCGCCTGGCTAAGCGTCAACGGTGGGGAGGCGGATACCTTCGCCAAACTGTTGTTCGGCTACGGCCTGCTGCAGCTGCTGTTTATGCTGCGCTTGATCCCGTGGTATATCCGACAGCCGTTTAACGCCTCCTTCTGGAGCTTCTCATTCGGTATTTCCGCGCTGGCCAGCACCGGGCTGCATCTCGGGCATAGTCATCCGGACGGCTTTTTCCATTACCTGGCGATCCCGCTGTTTGTCTTCACCAATCTGGTGATTGGGCTGCTGATCATTCGCACCGTTCTGCTGCTGGTGCAGGGCAAACTGCTGATTCGCGTCGACCGGGCGACCTTATTAAAAAACAAGGACTCATTATGATTATCCGTGACGAAAACTACTTTACTGACAAATACGGCCTGACCCGCACCCACTCCGAAGTGCTGTATGCCGCCACCCAGGTTGCGCCAGGAAAGACGCTGGATCTGGGCTGTGGCAACGGGCGCAATAGCCTGTACCTGGCGGCTAACGGCTACGACGTGACCGCGTGGGATAAAAACGCCATGAGCATCAGCACGCTGGAGGGGATCCGCGAGGCGGAAGGGCTGAGCAATTTACAGACCGCGGTGCAGGATCTTAATACCCTCAGTTTCGACGGCGAGTATGACTTTATTCTCTCCACCGTGGTGCTGATGTTCCTTCAGGCGGACACCATCCCAGGCCTGATCGCCAACATGCAGCGCTGTACCAAACCGGGCGGCTATAACCTGATCGTCGCGGCGATGGATACTGAGGATTATCCTTGCACCGTTGGCTTCCCGTTTGCCTTTAAATCTGAGGAACTGCGGCGCTATTACGCCGGCTGGACGTTCCTCAGATATAACGAAGAGGTGGGCGAACTGCACCGCACCGACGCCGATGGCAACCGCATCAAGCTGCGGTTTGCCACCATGCTGGCGCAAAAACCGGCTTAACGGGCCGCCAGCAGGCACAGCTGCATCGCGGTCTGGTATGACGCTTCGAAGGCGCGCAGCGGCAGAAACTCAAATTTTGAGTGGAAGTTATGCGCGCCGGTGAAAAAGTTTGGCGTGAGCAGGCCTTTGGCAGATAACGCTGCCCCGTCGGTCCCGCCGCGCATCGGCGTCGGTTTCGGCGTAACGCCAATGCTCTCCATCGCTTCAAACATCAGGTCAATGGCCCGGCGGTCGTCGCCAATGGCGTTGCTGATATTGCTGTAGGTGTCGCTGATGGAGAACTCGACGTTGGCGGTCGGGTAGCGGGCGGCAATGATTTCAGCGACCTCGCCGATCTGCTGTTTGCGGCGTAAAAAACTGTCGCGGTCGAAATCACGAATGCTGGCCTGTAGCAAGGTGCGGTTTTGGTCGCCCTGAATCCCATTGAACCACACGTAGCCCTCGCGCCCGGCGGTATGCTCCGGCGTTTGCTGACGGTCAAAATGGCTGATGTAATCGGCGGCCATCAGCAGCGGATTCACCAGTACGCCTTTCGCCGACATCGGATGGGCGGTCACGCCGGTAAAGCGGATCTCCGCCGCCGCGGCGTTGAAGTTTTCATAGACAATCTCCCCCAGCTCGCAGCAGTCGATGGTCCAGGCAAAATCGACGGCAAAGCGGCTGAGATCCAGCGCTTTCGCCCCCCGCAGCCCGACTTCCTCATCGGGGACAAAGGCCACCACGATATCGCCGTGGCGATGGTCCGCCGTCAGGTTTTCCAGCACCGTCATTACCACCGTCACCGCTGACTTGTTATCGGCGCCCAGCACGCTGGTGCCGTCGCTGAAAATAATCTCTTCATTCGGGTAGGCGAGGATTTCCGGGTGTTCACTCACGCGCAGCCAGATATCTTTTTCGCTGTTCAGGCACAGGTCTTCCCCGGAAAAGCGCAAAATCTGCGGATGAATATCCGGAGACAGGCCGACATCAACGGTGTCGATATGGGTAATAAAACCAATCCGCGGCGCGCCCGGAACATTGCCTTTTTTCACCGCCGTAACGGTGGCATGTTCATCGATCACGATATCGTCCAGGCCGAGACGCTGTAGCTCATCGGCCAGTTCACGCGCCATGTCATGCTGTCCCGGCGTGGTGGGCAACGTGGTGGCGCGCGCGTCGCTCTGGCTGCTGATGGCGAGGTAGCGGAAGAAGCGCTGGGTCAGTTGGCTGGCGAGAGGTGATGACATAGTGATTCCTTCTTTATTTATATTTTCAGGTGTTTGCAATCTGGCTTTAGTGTTATGTATGGGATGGAAAACAACAAGCTATTCATTAGCTGACAAATTAAAAAAGGAAACGTTATGCAACGCAAACTCACCACGCTTGCTCTGACATTAACGGCGCTCACGTTCGGTTCCAGCGTGAGCGCAAAGACGCTGGTTTACTGCTCCGAAGGATCGCCGGAGAATTTCAACCCACAACTCTATACCTCCGGAACCAGCGTCGATGCCAGTGCGGTGCCGGTTTATAATCGCCTGGTCGACTTTAAGGTAGGCACCACCGAACTGCAGCCGAGCCTCGCAGAAAGCTGGGAGGTGAGTGAAGACGGCAAGGTCTACACTTTCCATTTGCGTAAAGGGGTGAAGTTTCAAAGCAATAAATATTTCACGCCCACCCGCGATTTTAATGCCGATGACGTGATCTTCTCTTTTATGCGGCAAAAAGATCCGCAGCACCCTTATCATAATGTCTCCAACGGTAACTACTCGAATTTCGAAAGCCTCGAGTTTGGTCAGTTAATTACCGCAATTGATAAGCCTGATGAATATACCGTGCGCTTTACCTTAGCCCGTCCCGAAGCGCCGTTTGTCGCCGACCTGGCATGGTATTTCGCCTCTATTTTGTCGGCGGAATATGCTGACGCGATGCTAAAAGCCGGCACGCCGCAGCGTGTCGATTCCGACCCCATTGGCACCGGGCCGTTTAAACTGGCGCAATACCAGAAAGATTCCCGCATTTTATTTACGGCTTTTCCACAGTACTGGCAGGGGAAAGCCAAAATTGATCGCCTGATATTTAGTATTACCCCGGATGCATCGGTGCGTTACGCCAAACTGGAGAAGAACGAATGCCAGGTGATGCCGTTCCCGAACCCGGCAGATTTGCCGAGAATGAAAGAAAACAAAAACATTACCTTGATGAGTAAGGCGGGTCTGAATACCGGTTTCCTGGCGTTTAATACCCAAAAGCCGCCGCTGGATAATGTCAAAGTTCGTCAGGCGCTGGCGCTGGCGATTAATAAACCGGCGATAATTGAAGCGGTATTCCACGGTACCGGCAGCGCCGCGAAAAACCTGCTGCCGCCGGGGGTGTGGAGTGCCGACAGCGAGTTAAAAGATTACGATTACGATCCGCAAAAAGCGAAAGCGCTGTTGCAGGAAGCGGGCCTCAGCGGGCCTGTGACCATTGACCTGTGGGCGATGCCGGTGCAGCGTCCTTATAACCCCAACGCCAAACGTATGGCCGAGATGATTCAGGCCGACTGGGCGAAGATTGGCGTGCAAACTAAAATCACAACCTATGAGTGGGGTGAATACCTCAAGCGTGTCAAAGACGGTGAACACCAGGCGGCGCTGATGGGCTGGACCACCGCTACCGGCGATCCGGATAACTTCTTCGGGCCGTTGTTTACCTGCCAGTCGGCGAACGGCGGATCGAATTCGGCAAAATGGTGTTATCCGCCATTTGACCATATTATTGCCGAAGCGAAATCGATTACCGATCGGCAAAAACGAGAGGCGCTGTATAAACAGGCACAGCAAATGATGCACGATCAAATGCCGGCGGTAATGATTGCCCATTCGACTATTTTTGAACCCGTTCGCAATACGGTTTCTGACTACGAAATCGATCCTTTTGGCAAGCATATTTTCTATCAGGTCGATATAAAATAAGCTGGAAATGTGAATCCGCCCACCGTGGCGGATTTATTTTTGCAAACGTTTGACGAACCCCATTTTTTGTCACAAAACTTAGTCTGGTAGTTTGCTATAAATCGCGCCGACAACTGCATTTACAGGGATTCACTCATGCGTACTCATTTCATTTTTAAAGTGGCGGCACTCGCTGGTCTGTTAGCACTCGCGGGTTGCGCCTCAAAAATTGCTTCGCCAGAAAAGTATTCTGGGTTTTTAAAAGATTATTCCAAATTAAAAGAAACCACCTCGGCATCGGGAAAACCGGAACTGCGCTGGATTTCTGCGGACTATAACCCGAAAAATTACGATAACGTGGTTTTTAACCCGGTTATCTATTATCCGGTGCCAAAACCGACGACTCAGGTGGGCGAAAATGCACTGCGCAATATTCTCAATTACACCAACCAACAGCTGAAGCAAGCAATTGGCGAGCGCAAACCGCTGGCGGCAACCCCTGGTCCGCGCAGCCTGATTTTCCGCGGCGCTATCACCGGTGTGGATTCGAGCAAAGAAGGGCTGCAGTTCTATGAAGTGATTCCGGTGGCGATGGTGGTGGCAGGCACAGAAATGGCCACCGGGCATCGCACCATGAACACCAGTCTGTACTTTGAAGCGGAGCTGATCGACGCGGCGACCAACAAGCCGGTGATGAAAGTGGTCCGTAAAGGCGAGGGCAAAAATCTGGCGAACGAAAATACGCAACTGACCGCCGATACCCTGAAACAGGTGATTGACGAGATGGCGATCGACGCCGTCAAATTCGATCCGACCCAGAAGTAGCACTCATTGTTTGACAAAAAAAGGCGCCTTCCGGGGCGCCTTTTTTCTGTTAGCCAGCCATCGCGGCGTTACGCCAGCCTGCGGCGCAGGAACCACTGCTCGGGGCGGGCAAACATCACCAGGTTACCCACCAGAATCAGCGCCAGGCCGACAACTGCGTTACTGTGCCAGACATAGCCTTCGTAAAAGGTCGAGATGGTCAGGGCCACCAGCGGGAACAGCAGCGTGCTGTAGGCGGCCTTGCCGGCGCCGATACGACCCACCAGGGTGAAATACGCACCAAACGCAATTACCGAACCGAACAGAGCCAGATACAGCAGCGCCCCCATATAGCTTAGCGTCCACTGCGGGGTAAAATCATCGCCGCGCAGCAGGGCGATGGCGCCCATTACCAGCGTGCCGTACAGCATCGCCCAGCTGTTGGTGGTCAGCGTTTCCAGACCGCGGCGCTGGTGGCGCATACTGAGCATATTACCCAGCGAAAAGCCGTAGGTCCCCAACGCGCTCAGGCCAATACCCCACAGCAGCGAGGCGTTGAGCCCGTTACTCAGGAGGTCGTCCCAGAACAGGGTCACAATCCCGGCGAGACCGAGAGCGGCGGCGAGCCAGAAGCGTGCCGGAGGCTGCTGGCGGAAGAAAATAAAACCGTTAATGGCGTTAAACAGCACCGCCATGGAAAAAATGACTGACTCGAGGCCGGTATTGATGTGCGCCGCCGCGGTGTAAAAGCACCAGAAGTTAAAGCAGAACACGCAGCAGCCCTGCAGCACGCAGAACAGATGATCGCGCAGCGCCAGCGGACGCAGGCGGCGGGTGACCAGCAGAATCGCCAGCATCGTGACGCTCGCGACGGCAAAGCGCCAGAAAATGGATACCGGGGCAGCGACCGGTCCCTGTTGTAAAAAGATGGCAATCCACGTGGTGCCCCAGATAATCACCACCAGTCCGTACAGTAATGCGTTCAACTTCTCTCTCCCGTAAATACGCCAGCGGGTAGTGTGTCACCGGTTGAGCGTCGGCGCTGTCATCTGCCGGGGCGCAACTTGCAAATTCTTGCGCTTATTTTTGCCCAGGGGCGGGAGAGTTCTGGTATCCGGCGCCGACTCTTCATAGACTAGAGGTTTACGGAATCGGATGTGTAAAGGCTATGGCTTACGGGACTTTCGAAACATTACGTCGACAAAACGCGGTCCTGCGGGAAACGGTGGAGCTGAACTCCGGTATCCAGCTGGCGGCGTGGTATAACAATCTCGATACGGTGACCGTTCGCAGCAACCATCACACCCTGAGCCTGTACGTAGCCGACGGCTACGAAAGCTATCAAAAAACGCCGCAGGGCTGGAAAAACGGTGGCGGTCCGGATCGCTTCTGCCTGATGCCAAAAGGGGCGGAGAGCACCTGGGATATTCGCGGCGACCTCTCTTTCGTCCATCTCTACTGCACCGACGAGCACCTGCGCAAGGTTGGGGAGCAGATCTGGGATCGCAGCCCGGCGTCGTTCAGCCTGCAGGAACAGACCTTCTCCCAGGATGATAAAATTACCGCTGTCTATCGCCAGTTCCTGCTCGATTACGACTGGCAGCAGCAGGCTAACCAACTGATGTTAAGCTCCGCCAGCACGCTGCTGCTGACTCACCTGATTCAGCACTATTCAAACGTGCAGTGGCGTTTACCCACGGTCTCCGGTGGCCTGGCGCCGCACGTGCTGCGTAATCTGCTAGCGCGGATTGAAGAGCAACTGGATCAACCGCTCACCCTGGCGGATCTGGCGCAGGAAGCGGCGCTCAGCGAGTATCACTTCGCGCGCATGTTCCGCCAGTCGATGAATATGGCGCCGCATCAGTATGTGATGCAGCGGCGAATGATTAAGGCCCAGGAGCTGATCTGCCGCAGCACTCAGTCGCTGACCGAGATCGCCATGGCCTGTGGGTTCAGCTCCGCCAGCCATTTTAGCAACCGGGTGAAGAGCGCCACGGGCCTGACGCCGTCGCAGCTACGTGCGGCGCAGCGTTGACAGCAGGGCGAAGCTCAATCCCCCCAGCACCAGCCCCCAGAAGGCCGAACCAATCCCTGCTAAGGTGATGCCGCTGGCGGTCACCAGAAACGTCACCACCGCCGCATCCCGTTCATTTTCCTGATTCAATGCCTGAAACAGGCTCCCGCCAATGGTGCCGAGCAGCGCCAGCCCGGCAAGCATCTGGATCCATGCCGTCGGCAGTGCCGCCATCAACGCAGTGATCGAACCGCCGAACAGCCCGGCGAGGAGATAAAAACCGCCCGCCGCCGCCGCAGCCAGCCAGCGCCGCTGCGGATCGGGATGCGCTTCCGGACTTTGGCAGATGGCCGCGGTAATAGCAGCAATACAGATCGAATAGACCCCAAACGGCGACAGAATCAGCGCCAGCGCGCCGGTGGCGACAATCAGCGCCGACGTCGGCACCCGATAGCCGGAAGCCTGCATAGTGGCAAAACCGGGGGCGTTTTGTGAGGCCATAGTCACCAGGAAGAAGGGCAGCCCGACGCTGAGCAGCAGAGAAGGGGTAAACTGCGGCGCGATATACTCCGGCATGACCAACAACTGCGTGATATGACCGCCGACGATCTCACCGGAGATCCCGGCGATAGCCCCGCCAACCAGCAGCGCTGCAATCACCGCGAAGCGCGGGTAGCAGGCTTTACACAGCAGCCAGGCGGCGAGCATCCCGCCGCACAGCAGCAGGTGTCCCTCGAGGGTGGCGAAAGCCTGAAGACCAAAGCGCAGGAGGATCCCTGCCAGCATCGCTGCCGCCAGCGAATGCGGGATGATTTTCATCAGCCGGGCAAACAGACCGGTGACCCCGCACAGCACAATCAACGCATTGGCAAAGATAAAGACGCCAACCGCCTGGTTCAGCGTGACCCCTTGCAATCCGCTGACCAGCAGCGCCGCGCCGGGCGTCGACCAGGCGGTGAGGATCGGCACTTTGCGCCACAAGGTCAGGGCCAGGGTGCTGACCCCCATGCCCAGCCCCAGCGCCGTCATCCAGCCAGCTATCTGCTGTGCGTTGGCCCCGGCCGCGGCGGCGGCTTGCCAGATAATGGCGGCAGAGCTGGCATAGCCCACCAGCACGGCGATAAAACCGGCGAGCAGCGTCGGCAGGGGGAGTGAAAACGAGCGCATAGTGACCTCTTGTGCGTTATAACATCCGCCACACTGTAGCACTGGCCGTTATAACGCACAATCGTCTTCCGCCAGCTGTGCTTACCCCGATGCGGTCCGCTGAAAAATGTGATCGCTATCGACTCCCCACGGCGATAGCAGATTGCTCTATGTTGCTAGCAGCTAATTTCATCCGTTCCCGATGATTCTGCGTTATGTTTCCGGTAACACAAAGGAGCGAATAATGAATCAATTTTGGTATGGTGCTGCGTATTATCGAGAATATTTAGCGGAAGAGCGATTGCAGGAAGATATTGCCTTAATGAAAGAGGCGGGTATTAACTATGTGCGTATCGCGGAAAGTACCTGGAGCACCTTTGAACCACGGGAAGGCGAGTTCGATTTTAGTTCGGTAACCACGGTACTGGATGCGATGTACCACAATAATATTGCGGTAATTATCGGTACGCCGACCTATGCGATCCCCGCCTGGCTTGCTAAAAAATATCCTGAAGTGATGGCAACGACCCCGCAGGGGAAAAATCTGTATGGCCACAGACAAAAGATGGATATCACCCACCCGACTTATTTATGGTATGCCGAGCGGATTATACGTCAGTTATTACAGGCGACAGCACAGCATCCGGCCGTTATTGGTTTTCAAATTGATAATGAAACAAAATACTACGACACCTGTTCGGAGAATGTACAAATTGAATTTGTGCAATCATTAAAGAAACGCTTTGGTAATAATCTTGATGAACTTAACGCCGCTTTCGGCCTTGATTACTGGAGTAACCGCATTGGCGCATGGGAAGATTTCCCGTCAATGAACGGCACCATCAACGCCAGCCTCGGGAGCGCCTTTAAAACGTTCCAGCGGTCGCTGGTGACGCGTTTTCTTAGCTGGCAGGCTGACCTGGTCAGAGAATATAAAAACGATCGACAGTTTATTACGCATAACTTTGATTTTGACTGGCGCAACTGGTCGTACGGGGTCCGCGCAGAAGTCGACCATTTTAAAACCTCGGCGGTGGTCGATATTACCGGCGTGGATGTTTATCATCCAAGCCAGTTTCACCTGACGGGCGCCGAAATTGCCTTTAGCGGCGATATCGCGCGGGTGACAAAAGACCGCCGCTACATGGTGCTGGAAACTCAGGCTCAGGCATTTAAGGACTGGACGCCGTTCCCCGGCCAGCTACGGCTGCAGGCCTGGAGCCACGTCGCCAGCGGCGCCTGCCTGCTGGGGTACTGGCACTGGCACTCTCTGCATAATTCGTATGAAACCTACTGGAAAGGGATTCTGAGCCATGATCTGAAACCCAATCCGATTTATCAGGAGGTGTGCCAGACAGGGGCTGAACTGCGCGACTTTGCCCCGCAGGTGATGGCCTATGCGCGCAAAAGTCGAATCGCCCTGGTGGTCAGTAATGAATGTCTTACGGCGATTGACTGGCACCCCTGGCGCGGGCATCAATTTAGCCGGGACACCCAGCATCAATATAATGATATTTTCCGTCTCTATTATGACACGCTGTATCGCATGAATATCGAAGTGGATATTCTGGCGGTCGACGATCCGCGGATATTCAGCTATGAAATGCTGATCTGCCCGCTGCTTTATACGGTCAGCGATGAGATTCTGCATCAGATTAATGATTATATTAAAACGGGCGGCCATGCCATCTTCTCCTTTAAATCGGCATTCGCGGATGAAAATATGAAGGTGCGGACCTGCGAGCAGCCAGGCATTATCTCCGCGGCCGTCGGGGCGAGTTATCAATTATTTGTTGAACCGGATCGCACGACCCTGACCTCAGCGTGTTTATCGTTATCCGGGCTGGATACTACCGTTGACGACTGGATGGAATTACTGGTGCCAGAAGATAATGCGACAGTCCTGGCTCGCTACGAACATCCTTACTGGAATAAATATGCTGCTGCCACATTTAACTGTTATCAACAGGGTAGTGCGGCGTATATCGGCTGTCATTTATCTACTGAGGTATTACGTGAAATGATGCGCTATATACTGCAAGAAACGCTGCCGACGGCAGTACCGGACGACAATATCACCTTCCCCATTATTATGCGTCATGGCGTTGATGAGAATAATAAGGAGCTGATCTATTTCTTTAATTATAGTGCCGAGCCACAACGCGTTACCTTTAATCAGCCTCACGGGCGAATGCTCTTTACTGGCGATGCGGTTCATGCCGGAGATGACATTCTCTTAAGTGATTGGGATGTGCAAATTATTCTTCTGGAGAACAGAGCATGAGTTCCTTATCAATAGCGCAGGCGCAGTCGACCAATGAACAGCCCGGTTTTCGTGAACGGCTGGCATTTGGTTTAGGCGATTACGGCACCAACCTGACCTATACCATGATGGTGACATTCCTGGCCTGGTTTTATACCGATATCGTCGGTATCTCGGCCGCCCTGATCGGCTCGTTAATGTTTTTTGCTCGCGTCGTGGACGGTGTGATCTGCGTGTTCGTCGGGATCCGCATTGATAAAACCGATACCCGGCTGGGGAAAGCGCGGCCGTGGGTGCTGTGGACGGCGGTGCCATTTGGCTTATCGGCGTTTTTGATGGCGACGGTTCCCGGCATTGGCGACAATGGCAAAATAATCTATGTCTGCGTGACCTACCTGCTGGCGAATATTTTCTTCACCGCCAACAATATTGCCTATGGCTCATTACTGGCACTGATCACCCGTGATACCTGGCAGCGTGGGGTGCTCAGCGTCTTTCGTAAGGGGCTGTCGACCTGTGGTTCGTTGACCGTTGGCGTCTTTACGCTGCCGATGGTGGCGGCATTGGGCAATGGCCAGACGGCGTGGATCATTGTCTTCGCTATTTTTGGCTTCTTCACTGCCCTGTGTCTGTTGCTCACCGGCGCCTGGACCCGCGAACGCATCAAGCCGGTTAATCAGGAAAACCGCCACCATATTCAGACCCGGGAAGTGATCCGCTCGATCGTCGGCAATCGGTACTGGTTGATGATCTTCTTCTATCTGCTGATCACCTTTACCAGCCTGACCGCGCTTTCCACGGTAAGCGTCTACTACTCACGCTATATCCTGCAGGACGTCTCTCTGATGTCGTGGATCAGTCTGGCGCAATACACCCCGGGCCTGATCACGCTACTGATTATTCCGTGGCTTATCAGACGGCTGGGCAAACGTAACCTGGCGTTGCTGGGGCTGACGGTGTGCAGCATCGCCTATTTGCTGCCGCTACTCGATAAAACCAATTCGCTGTACATCATTCTGGCGACGGCGGTGCGCAGCGTCGGTTTCTGCGGCATCGGTGCGACGATGTTTGCCTTCCTCGCGGATACCATCGATTACGGGGAGTGGAAAACCGGCCTGCGGATTGAAGGGATCCTGTTTAGCGCGGGTACCCTGGGGCAGACTCTGGGAATGGGGCTGGGCAGCGCAAGCGTTGGCTGGATGCTGGGCGCTGCCGGATTTGTCAGCGGCGGCAATGCGGTTCAGTCACCGCAGGTGATCACCATGATTGAGTTTTTGTTTATCGCCTTTCCCTTTGCACTGGCGTTAATCAACATGGTCATCATGTATTTCTACCGGCTGGACGCGATGTACGAGCAGGTCTCTGAAGATCTTTCGCAAGGGAAGCTGGCGCAATAACCGGCGGGCGCAATCCTGGGGTTGCGCCATCCACTCAACCAGGCAAAATGGCAGAATGGTCTAGAAAGCAATGTGGTTGCCGACAATGAATAGCGAAATGGCGGATGATGATCTGGTGATCTATTCGCCGCTGATGCGCAGTTTTACCTTTAACGCCTGGCTGGTGGCAGGCTATACGCCGATCGTACAGGGCAATAAACTGGACACCTTTATCCAGCGAGAGCTGGGCATGAAAGGGTACATCATTAATATTACGCTCCGTGGCGCCGGCGTAGTGCATCGTAATAATGAGACCTTTATTTGTCGCCCCAACGATGTCCTGCTGTTTCCTCCGGGCTGCCCTCATCATTATGGCCGCGAGCCTACGAGCGATAGCTGGCAGCATCTGTGGATTTATTTTATGCCCCGGCCTTACTGGATTGACTGGCTAAAGTGGGACCGACAGTGGCATGACGTGGGGATAACGCAAAGCGTCGACGAGGCGTTTTTGCAGCGCCTAAAGGCTGACTTCAAAGAGGTTATTCGCCTGTACTCGTCGTCGGACCGTCTGGATGCCATTCTGGCGGTGAATTGCCTGGAGCGGATCCTGCTGCACTGCTTTAAATTGCAGCCGGGCAGCAACTGCGTCTCGCTTGACCCGCGGATCATCGCTATCTGTCAGTTTCTTGATGAGCATCTGGAAGAGAAAATCACCATCGATACGCTGGCGGCACGGGCGTTTCTGTCGCCTTCCCGGTTGGCGCATCTGTTCCGCCAGGAGACCGGTATGACGATTTTCGCGTGGCGGGAAAAACAGCGAATGAACCGCGCCTCATTGCTTTTGCAGCATGCGCAACTGACGATAGCGCACATCGCCCAACTGGTGGGATATGACGATGCGCTCTATTTTTCACGTTTATTTAATCAGCAGTTTGGCGTCGGGCCGCGCGAATACCGCAAACGGTTTTCGCAATTAAATGCCCTGTAGAATCATATCAATGCGCGTATAATTTCCCCTGAGATAATCTGGAGGTGGAATGAATATTGCGCAACATCTGGCGACAACCCTGAAATCACTGCGCCAACAGCGCGGCTGGAGCCTGTCGCGGTTGGCGGAAGAGACCGGCGTATCGAAAGCGATGCTGGGGCAGATTGAGCGGAATGAGTCCAGCCCGACGGTCGCCACGTTGTGGAAAATCGCCACCGGCCTGAATGTGCCGTTCTCGACTTTTATTGTGGCGGACGCATCAACCGCGCCGTCAGCCTTTGACCCGCAGCAGCAGGCGATGGTGGTGACCCCGGTTTTCCCGTGGGACCCGGAGCTACGTTTTGACCATTTCTCGATAACCCTCGCCCCCGGCGCGCTGAGTGAATCGACGCCGCACGAAAAAGGGGTCATTGAACACGTGGTGGTGATCGATGGGGTGCTGGATCTGTGTCTGCAGGGCGAATGGCACGTCTTAGCGCCGGGAGAGGGGCGTCGGTTTGCCGGGGATCTGGCGCATGCCTACCGCAACAGCGGCGGGCAAACCGCTCATTTTCATTCGCTGATCCATTACCCAAAAGAAAAAGCCGCAGGGGTTTAACCTGCGGCCAATCAAAACGATCGATAATAACCACTCACAACGTGACGAGGAAAATCCGGAATACGTGATGAGAGTAACGCCGGTCGTTTTGAGAGGGAAATACCTTTTTCTTCAATGCTTTGCCGGGAAGTGAAAATTCACCCACTGCGGGTGGTGGAAAATGTTTTCGTCTCCGGCCACTTCTGACTACAATAGCCGCCATTTCGACCCCCTATAACGGATAACAACGAGCGTATGCGCCTGCAAAACCATCATCTTGAACTTCTTAGCCCAGCCCGCGACGTCGGGATCGCCCGTGAAGCGATTTTACACGGTGCGGACGCGGTCTATATCGGCGGGCCAGGCTTCGGCGCGCGTCACAATGCCAGCAACAGCCTCAGCGATATCGCGGCGCTGGTGCCGTTCGCCCATCGCTATGGCGCGAAGATCTTTGTGACCCTGAACACGATCCTTCACGATGATGAACTGGAACCGGCGCAGCGCCTGATTACCGACCTGTATGAAACCGGCGTTGATGCGCTGATCGTGCAGGATATGGGAGTGATGGAGCTGGATATTCCACCGATTGAGCTTCATGCCAGTACCCAGTGCGATATCCGCAGCGTGGAGAAAGCGAAGTTTCTCTCCGACGTGGGATTCAGCCAGATCGTGCTGGCGCGCGAGCTGAATCTGCAGCAGATCAAAGCGATTTACGACAACACCGATGCGACCATCGAGTTCTTTATTCACGGCGCGTTGTGCGTGGCTTATTCCGGCCAGTGCAACATCTCGCACGCGCAGACCGGGCGCAGCGCCAACCGCGGCGATTGCTCTCAGGCCTGTCGTTTGCCTTACACCCTGAAAGACGATCAGGGACGAGTGGTGGCCTATGAAAAGCATCTGCTGTCGATGAAAGATAACGACCAGACGGCCAACCTGGCGCAGCTGATTGACGCCGGCGTACGCTCCTTCAAAATTGAAGGGCGCTACAAAGATATGAGCTACGTAAAAAATATCACCGCGCACTATCGCCAAATGCTCGATGCCATTATTGAAGATCGCGGTGACCTGGTGCGCTCGTCCGCCGGGCGTACCGAACACTTCTTCGTGCCTTCCACCGATAAGACCTTCCATCGCGGCAGCACCGACTATTTCGTCAATGCGCGCAAAGGCGACATCGGCGCTTTTGACTCGCCGAAATTTATCGGCCTGCCGGTAGGGGAAGTGCTGAAAGTGGGCAAAGACCATCTCGACGTTGAAGTCAGCGAAGCGCTGACCAACGGCGATGGCCTCAACGTAATGATTAAGCGCGAAATCGTCGGTTTCCGCGCCAATACGGTAGAAAAAACCGGTCAAAATCGCTACCGCGTGTGGCCGAACGAGATGCCGGCAGATCTGTATAAAGCGCGTCCGCATCAGGTGCTGAACCGTAACCTCGACCATAACTGGCAGCAGGCGCTGCAAAAAACCTCCAGCGAACGCCGGATTGCGGTGGATATTACCCTCAGCGGCTGGCAGGAGCAGCTGGTGCTGACCATGACCTGTGAGGATGGTGTCAGCGCGACCCATACCCTGGACGGCGAGTTTGCCGAGGCGACTCAGGCCGACAAAGCGCTGGCGAACCTGCGCGACGGTATTGCTAAGCTGGGGCAGACCATCTATTTTGCCCGCGATGTGCAGGTTAATCTGCCTGGTGCGCTGTTTGTGCCGAACAGCCTGTTGAACCAACTGCGCCGGGAAACGGTAGAATTGCTCGACGAAGCGCGTCTCAACGCCGCTCCGCGTGGCCAGCGTAAAGCGGTTTGCGTGCCGCCGCCGGTGTACCCTGAGACTCATCTGTCGTTCCTTGCCAACGTCTATAACCATAAAGCGCGTGAATTCTATCAGCGCTACGGCGTGAAGCTGATCGATGCGGCCTATGAAGCGCATGAAGAGAAGGGCGACGTGCCGGTGATGATCACCAAGCACTGCCTGCGTTTCGCCTTCAATCTGTGCCCGAAACAGGCGAAAGGTTCGATTAAGAGCTGGAAAGCCACGCCGATGCAGTTAATTCATGGCGATGAAGTACTGACGCTGAAATTTGACTGCCGTCCTTGCGAAATGCACGTGATCGGCAAGATGAAAAACCACATCCTGAAGATGCCGCTGCCGGGAAGCATTGTGGCCTCCGTCAGTCCGGATGAACTGCTGAAGACCTTACCTAAGCGCAAAGGCGCCTGATCGCCGACGATCGCTACTGGCGAAAGAACGTTTGCGGCTTTCGCGCGTTCTGCCAGTGGTGACGTTCACGGAGGTCGGCGGCGGCCTCGTCACACTGGCTGCGCAACTCATCACTATCGGCCTCGTGTAGCAATTGCTGTTCGAGGCTCTGCACCGGAAAGTATTCGTGTCCCTGTTGCCGGGCCAGCAGGTGGCCGGAAAATAACGCGCACATCAGTACCAACGTCGAAACGCATCTCTTAAGCATATCCTGTACCAGTGGCAGGTGAGTGAGGCTACTATGCCTCTGATTTTTTGAGCTTTATTGTGGCGTTATCAAAGAAGGGCAAAGATTGTGTCAGGTTGTCCTGACGAAAGGCGAAAAAAAGCCCGGCGGTATCAATCGCCGGGCGGAGGCCGTTATTTTTTCGGCGGTAACGGTTTGCCGTTATGCTGACCACCGTCTTTCGGTGGCTGCTTGCCGTTGTGCTGGTTGTTTTTTGACGGTTGCTTGCCGTTATGCTGGCCATCTTTTGGTGGCTGTTTGCCGTCGTGCTGACCACCTTTTTGCGGCTGCTTGCCGTTGTGCTGGCCGTCTTTTTGCGGTTGCTTACCGTCATGGTGCTGACTGTTAGCTGCGTTTCCCGGCGGTGGTGGCGGGTTATCGGCCGCAAACGCAAAAGAAGAGAGCGCAAACGTCATCGCGGCAGATAACAAAACAATTTTTTTCATCACTACATCCTTTATTTTTATGTGCCTTAAGATTTCAGCAAAAAAATGTGGAGACAAAATGGAGGTTCTGTTATTCAGAATCGTCTTATCCGTACAGGATTAAACTTTCAGTCCCGCCGCCGTCATCAGCAGTCGAAAAAGCATACTGATTGCCGCCAGCGCCAGTACGCTTCCTCCCCATAATGCGACCATCCACAATAACTGTTTGAGCCTGGATTGATTCATCAATGATACCCCTCACCATGTTGGACTTTGCCGCGAAAGACGTAATAACTCCAGAAGGTGTAGCCAAGGATCACCGGGATAATAAGCAGGGCGCCCACCAGCATAAAGCCCTGGCTCTGCGGCGGAGCGGCGGCCTGCCACAGCGTAATATTGGGCGGAATAATATAGGGCCAGATGCTGATCCCCAGGCCGCTGAAGCCAAGGAACACCAGCCCGAGGGTCAGGATAAAGGGCCGCGCGTGGCTATTGCGGTTGCCCAGGATTTGCCATAACCAGAATCCGATGACCGCCACCAGCAGAGGAACGGGCAGCAGGAAGAACAGATCCGGCAGGCTGAACCAGCGGGCGGCGATGGCCGGCTGCGCCAGCGGGGTCCACAGGCTGATAATGGCGATCGTCGTCAGCAACGCCAGCAGCAGGCCGCGCGAGGTGCGACGCATCTTATCCTGCAGCGGGTTCTCGCTTTTCATCACCAGCCACGTGGCGCCGAGCAGCGCATAGGCCACCGTCAGCCCCAGGCCGCAGAACAGGGTAAAAGGCGTCAGCCAGTCGAACATCCCGCCGCTGAAGGCGCGTCCGCTCACCGAAAAGCCGTTGATCACCGCCCCAACAACGATGCCCTGGGTAAAGGTGGCCAGCAGCGAGCCGCCAAGGAACGCCGAGTCCCAGAACGGGCGGTGCGACGGCGTGGCCTGGAAGCGAAACTCAAACGCCACGCCGCGGAAAATCAGGCCAATCAGCATCAGCGTCAGCGGGATCGCCAGCGCGTCGATAATCACCGCGTAGGCCAGCGGAAATGCCCCGAACAGCGCGGCGCCACCGAGCACCAGCCAGGTTTCGTTGCCGTCCCAGACCGGGGCGACGCTATTGACCATCACGTCACGGTCTTCGCCGTCACGGGTGGTGCTGAACAGGATGCCGATCCCTAAGTCAAAACCATCCATCACGATATACATCAGGGTGGCGAAGACGATGATCACAAACCAGATAACCGATAAATCGATCCCCATTAGTGGGACTCCTTATGCTGAAAACCTTCCGTTGCGGCGGAGAGCGGGCGAGCCGGTGTGCCGGAATGCGGCGGATTGACCGCCTGCGGGCCTTTGCGGATCAGGCGCAACATATAGCTGTAGCCGACGCCGAACACTGCGCTGTAGACCACGAAAAAGGTCAGCAGGCTGACGGTCATATGCAGGTCGCCGTGAGCGGAGACGGCGTCAGCGGTTCGCTGTACGCCATAGACCACCCAGGGCTGACGGCCCACTTCGGTGGTGACCCAGCCGGCCAGAATCGCGATCAGCCCGGACGGCCCCATCCAGAGCGCGAAGCGCAGGAACGGCCTGGACTGGTACAGACGATGGCGGTAGCGCAGCCACAGCGCCATTACCCCGAGCAGGATCATCAGCATGCCGAGGCCGGCCATCAGGCGAAATGACCAGAAGACGATGGTTGAGTTCGGGCGATCTTCCGGCGCGAACTCTTTCAGGGCGGGTACCTGTTTATCGAGACTGTGGGTCAGGATCAGGCTGCCGAGCGCCGGTATTTCCAGGCCGTAACGGGTACGTTCCTGCTCCATATCCGGCAGGCCAAACAGCAGCAACGGAGTGGGTTCTCCCGGACGGTTTTCCCAGTGGCCTTCGATGGCCGCAATTTTCGCCGGCTGATGCTTCAGGGTGTTCAGGCCGTGCATGTCGCCAATCATCGCCTGAATGGGGGCGACGATAAGCAGCATCCACAGGGCCATGGAGAACATCGCGCGGATCGCCGGGATGTTATTGCCGCGCAGCAGGTGCCACGCCGCCGAGGCGCCGACAAACAGCGCGCTGCTGAGAAAGGCGGCGACCGTCATGTGCAGCAGGCGATATGGGAACGACGGGTTAAAGATAACTTTAAACCAGTCGACCGGGACCACCTGGCCGTTGACGATCTCGAAGCCCTGCGGGGTTTGCATCCAGCTGTTAGAGGCGAGGATCCAGAAGGTTGAAATGATTGTCCCGAGGGCCACCATGCAGGTGGCGAAGAAGTGCATTCCGGGGCTGACCCGGTTCCAGCCGAACAGCATGACGCCGAGGAAGCCGGCTTCAAGGAAGAAGGCGGTCAGGACTTCATAGGTCAGCAGCGGGCCGGTAATGCTGCCGGCAAATTCAGAGAAACCGCTCCAGTTGGTGCCGAACTGATAGGCCATCACGAGGCCGGACACCACGCCCATGCCAAAGTTGACGGCGAAAATCTTCGACCAGAAGTGGTACAGAGAGCGCCAGACCGGATTTTTGGTTTTTAACCATAATCCTTCCAGCACCGCCAGATAGCTGGCCAGCCCAATGGTGATGGCGGGAAAGATGATGTGGAAAGAGACGGTAAAGGCGAACTGGATTCGCGCAAGGTGGAATGCATCAAGACCGAACATGCAGTACTCCGCAAGAAAATTGATTCAGCGCAATTTTAAAGGGCAGCAGCAGGGGGTTGCAGAGGCAGAAGCGGGCTTTTTTATGATAACAGTTGTGTGACTGTTATGATTTTACGCGGGTGCTAATGGTGGAACAGCGCCCGCGTCGGACGTGAGCGAGTGTCGGGGATCAGACCGCAACGGGGCCCCAGGCATACAGCCAGTATCCGCCCGCCAGCACGATAATGTTCAGTATCACGCTGATCATAAAGTAGGTTTTAAAGGGCTGCTTTTGGGTTTTATGGCGAAAACACTGCTGACCCACGATTGCGCCAGGCCATCCACCGACGAAGCCAAATACCAGCAGCGTGGCTTCAGGGACGCGTCGCCATGCCTTGCGGGCAGCGGTTTTATCCATCCCGTAGAGCGCCAGCGTCAGGAGATTGACCAGCAGGAACCACATGATCAGCGGGTGAGGCAGGAACAGGCTGCCAGCCGCCGCGAGGCCCAGCAGAAGATAACAGAAGCGATTGAGAATCATAGGGCGGAAAATATGGACCGAAGTGAAAGAGGACCAGTATACCCGATTCTGGCGAGGCGGTGACGCTGGCCTGTCTGACACAATTACTCGGGTAATCTCTTTATACCTTAAAATGTATACTATTCAGGTAATGGTTTCGATGAATGGGTCTGAGAGTAAATATGTCAGGAATAGCTGAATCCCCGATGTCTGGCGACTGGATAGATTTTCGTCGCGATTCGGAGACCGGGATCGAGAGCGTCAACGCCCATTTCAAAGGGCATGCGTACGATGACCACGATCACGAAGAACTGCTTCTGGGGGTGACGCTGCAGGGGTCGCAAAGATTCAGTTGCCATCGGGCCGTCCACACCAGTACCCCCGGCAAAGCCATTCTGATTGAGCCAGGTGCCGTGCATGACGGTTATGCGGCACAGCCGACAGGCTTTACCTATGCCATGCTGTATATTCCCCAGAACTACGTCGCCGATAGCCTGAGCCGCTACGGAATGGGGGATATCTCGGTTGTTCAGGCCGCATTTCGCCATACGCTGACTGAAGATCGCCAGCTGATCGTCGCCATCTCCCAGGCGTTTGACGCCATTCACAACAATGAAGGCCGACTCGCGCGTGATGAAGGGCTGGATCGCCTGATGGCGCACCTTATGCCGCATGTTGAACGGAAACCGGCCATCGCGCTCACCGAATCATTGCTGAAGATGAACCGGGTGCGGGACTATCTGCATGAACATCTCGCCTGGAACCCGGGGCTAGATGAATTGACCCGCATCAGCGGCATCGATCGCTTCCGGCTCAGCAGGCAGTTTAAGGCCGCTTTCGGTCAATCGCCCCATGCCTATCTTGTCCGGTTACGCTTGCGTACTGCCCGCCAGCTGTTAGCGAGCGGTCTCTCCCCGGTGCTGGTTGCTTCGCAAACCGGTTTTGCCGATCAGAGCCATTTGGGACGCTGGTTTAAACGCGCCTACCGGATCACGCCGGCCACCTTCCAGAGCAACTGCACAAACGTTCTATACTGACCACCGGTCCCTGAGCGAAGATATTTTTTCGTATGACAGACGGGACTTTTTAAACATGTTTGATACCAAGATTGCCTATATTCTGCGCGACGATTTGCCAACCTGGCAGCGTCTTAATGTGGTCGCTTTTCTGGCCACCGGGATCGCATCTGCGGCGCCGGAGATAATGGGTCAACCCTATATTGATTCTCTGGGACGAACCTACGGCAATATGTCCGGGCAGCCGATGCTGATATTTGAGGCGAATCTCGACAAGCTGAAAACGGTGCATCGCAAAGCGCTTGAGCGGGGCGTAACCCTTATTCCTTACATTCATGCGATGTTTTCCACCGGCCATGATGAGGCTAACCGGGAAGTATTCCGCGCGGCAGATGGCGATAATCTGGATCTGGTGGGAATTGGTCTGCGTGGCCCCAAAAAAGAGGTCGATAAGGTGATTAAAGGGATCGCTCTGCACAAATAGTATTACCGCCCGGCGGGATCTGACCGCCATATTCATCCTGGTCTTCTGTTTATTTTCAGAAGGCCAGCCGCGCATACTTGCTTCATTTCAGTCCATCAGCTAATTTCCTCTGAGGCTTGTGCTGCCTGCCGCTCGCGTCCTCACGGAAAGGTGAAAGCACGTCATTATCCCGGTTTTGCTTCATTCATCTTTTTTGACGATCGGGGTCTGGTAATGCGAGCACCGGTGTGCCCTGACGACAGGAGAGAGAATGTTTTCTATCGCACAAGCAAAACTGATGGCCACAAAATTACGCGCTGAGCTGGCGTCACGCGAGGTCACGATTTCCCACTCAGCCGCTCTCGAAATCGTCTCTCAGCAGATGGGCTTTAGGGACTGGAATACGGCATCGGCAACGTTAGCCCCTCAGGCCGCCGACGCGGTTGTGTTGTTTGAAAAGTGCATTCCTATTTTGCGCATGTTTGATGAACGCAAAGCCCGTGAGTTTTACCTTGATTTCCTTGGGTTTACGGTGGAGTTTGAGCACCGTTTCGAAGCGGACCTGCCGTTGTATATGGGCATTAGGCGTAACGGCTTGCAGCTCCATCTGAGCGAACATCATGGCGATGCCAGCCCGGGGGCCACGCTTTTTGTTCCCATGAATCACATCGCGTTATTCCGGGATGAGTTAAATCTTAAACAATACGGCTATGGCCGGCCCGAAATCGTCCAGCAAGAGTGGGGAAAAATCCTCGAGGTGTACGATCCGTTTGGCAACAGAATACGCTTCTGCGAGAGCTGAATGAACGCCGCCGTTGACATGACTGCCCGCGACATTGCGGGCAGTATTTAACTGCTGGATTATTGACAGCCAGCGCTACCCACCATTTTCTCATCGCTGATATCCACCAGCGCGCTGCGGAAAGAGGCGGTGAACATCGGGCCATGGCCCAGGCCGGGGAAATCCCAGTAGGCAGTATTGACGCCTTTCTCTTTCAGCGTGGTGAGCGAGGCGTGAATTTTCGTCAGTATCCCGTCGAGGTGCTTTTCACGGTTATCGTTCGGCATCGCCGATCCTTCCATGATCGACAGGTGTTTTGCGCAGTATTGTGCCGGATTGACCGCCGTAATACGGCTCAGCAGTGCGTCATTGCCTCTGCCCAATGACGGGCTGGCGCTGTAGTACCGCTGAAACAGGGAGGACGACAGCCAGGCATCCAGGACCAACAGGCCGCCGAAGGAGTGCCCCCACAGGCCGCGGCGCTGGGGATCGATGTTCAGCCCTTGTTCTGCCTTCACGGCAATACGCGTTTCGAGTAACTGGCGGAAATCGTTGCTACCGCCGCTCTTACGATTCGCGCGCTCGCCGCTGGTGCTGGTTTTGCCGCTTTGTACGCCTGCTGGCGTATAGTCGTAGGCGCGGGCGTTGAGGTCAAAGGGAAGGTTGGTTTGATATCCGACCGCCACGATCACCGGCGGTGATTTGTCTGCCAGCTGCCGGAGCAGGGCTTCATCCAGCCGGTCCATGACCGCATTGCCGTCGAGCATATACAACACCGGGTAGCCCGACGCCGGCGCGGCTTTATTGGGGACGGCGGTCCAGACCCGATAATGGCGGGAGCCATCGGCAGAATCGAACTGATTGACGCTGAAGTGGTAAACCGCGGAGCCCTTATCCGCGATACTCGGTCCCAGCGGCTGCATATCCGGCCTCGCCAGACTTTGCGTGCTGACGATTAAGGTCAAACAAGAAACAAGAGAAAACAACGCCTTACTCGGACGTGGTGCACGATACTCACGGGCATACATCTGATGATTATTCCTTTTCCGCTGGTGGTATCGTCGTTCCGGCCCTGTGGTGTTCCCCTGGACGCCGGTATACCGTACCAGATAACTCATTAATGCAAATGATAACAATTACCAATGTCATTCAATGATTGCAACCTTAATTAAAGGCCTCGTAGAAAAGTAAGACCCGGCAGGAACGATCGCTGGTGGCAAGGTAGTCTGAATCTGGTAGGTCATCTTGAGTACGATGACCTGAGAGATGTATGCTTTTCATCCACATAAAATCTTGCAGGAGCAACTATGTCGGAAGTGCCAGGAATGCCACCGTTGTTCTACCGTGCCGAAGGGGAAGGCCCCTTAGTCATCATGCTTCATGGTCTTTTGATGAATGGGCGGTGTTGGGACGATAACGGTTTTATCGCGGCCATCAGCCCCTTTTTTAATGTCGTATGTCCGGATTTGGCAGGACACGGTGCCAGCGAAAAGTCTGATATTCAGGACTTCTACCGCAGAGAAAATCAGGCATTAGCGGTTGTGAAACTGATGGATGAACTCGGTTATGAAAAAGCACATCTGGTAGGTTATTCAGCAGGGTCGTGGTTGGCGATGGAACTGTTAAGGTCTTATCCGGAGCGGCTAAGTTCAGTAGTATTAGGGGGATGGGATTGCTTAAAAGGGCTTCCCGATATATCCGGCAGCAAACTCACTTTTGAAATGTTTATGTCGTACGCTCGCCAGGTCGCGCCAGAACTCACGGAAACGCTGTCATCTAAAGATGAAATAAGTGCAGGATGCTTTTTTAACGAACTACGCAAACCTGTTGCAGGTGATGCTAATTTATTCCCCTGCCATACCCCGGTAATGTTCTGGGCAGGTAGTCGCGATCCTTATTACGCTTCAATGGCTGAGCTGGCCGGACAACATGCAATACCATTGATCTGCGGTGAAGGCGATCATTTGGGCGAGATAAATCATCCAGACAGTTCGACCATCGCTCAGGTACTTAACTATATAAAAGGCCAATGATTTTCGGGCGCAAAGGTATTATTTTGTCAGACCCTTCGTGTTGCTGGTCGCCCGGTGACATTGTGGCGCCAGGATACCGATAGGTTACTCTCAGCAGGTGGAACCGAATTGTTTGACCAGGGAAAATCATGACGCATCAGGAGATAGTGCAGCGCATATTGGCAGATGACCCGCTGAGAATGGCGGCGCTCCGCGCCGTGCAGGCGTTGCAGTTGCCTGACGGCTGGATCGGGGCAGGGTTTGTGCGAGATGCCGTGTGGGATCATCTGCATGGATATGGGCAACGCCCGATCTCCGGGGATGTCGATGTGGTCTGGTTCGATGCGGCTCAGCGCGATCCTGAACAGGACTACGCCCTGGAAGCGCAGCTTAATCGGCACCTGCCGGCATTTAACTGGTCGGTGAAGAACCAGGCCAGAATGCATCAACGCCACGGTCACAATCCGTATCGCTCAACGCGGCATGCCCTGCAGTTCTGGCCGGAGACCGCCACGGCGGTGGCGGTCAGGCTTGGGGAGACGACCGCTATCGAGATGATTGCCCCCTATGGGCTCGACGATCTGTTTGCCCTGCGTCTACGGCCTACGCCGTCATTTGAGCATGAAAAGCTGGCTGTTTTCCGGCAACGCGTCATCGCAAAGCGCTGGATGGAACGCTACCCCGGATTGCATCTGCTCATCCCCCGTTAGAATTACTTATCCCGGCTTTAAGCGCCGCTTATTGGCTAAAAAAGCAGCGAACGATATCTTTCATAACATCAACTGACGTGAGGTTATTTATGAAAGATATCTATTTTCAGGCAAAAGTCGAAATGGCAAAAACGTTGTGTACCCATGGCGTCGGCTTGCCGTTAATATCAACCGCAACGGGCCTGACGTTGCATCAAATTAAATGTGAATTAAAAAAAGCATCAAAATTTAAAAGTCGCAGTCGCTAACTATTCAACCATTCCTGCCAATCGTTCACTTCATTTCATCACCATATCATGTATAAATTTGTGGATATTGTTGCTGGCATACAGGCGTCTTTATAATGAACGGCTATGAACATGAATATCGCCAATTGATAGCAAATGGGGCTATCGCGTGGGCAGGTGAGGGGTATCAGCGGGCAAAACAACAACAGGAGCTCATTTTTCAGTGGCTCAAGGCTGCGCAATATCTTCCGCCTCCGGGCGCTGCGGTACTTGAATTGGGGTGTGGAAATGGCGCAATGGCAGCGCAGTATCTTGCGCAGCAGGGATATGCCGTGTGGGGAATCGATATATCTGCAACCGCAATTTGCTGGGCGGAAAAGCGCTTTCAACAAGCCGGTCTCCCGGCACACTTTCTGGTCGGTGATGTCGGTCATATCGACCAATGCGAAGACGCTACTTTTGAACTCATTATGGACGGCAGCTGTTTACATTGCCTGATTGATGGCGCCCGGACTCGCTGCTTTGCAGAGGTGAGAAGATTGCTCAAGCCTGGCGGCCGGTTTGTGATCGGTTCTATGTGCGGCACTCCTCGCTATGCTCAGGATATTGCGGCGTACGATCCAGTCTGCCAGCATTTACTGAAAAATGGACAACCCTGGCGTACGCTGAAGCCGCTTCAGGCGTTAATCGATGAGGTAGAAGATGCTCACTTTAAGGTGCTGGCGGTCCGGGTGAATCACAATCCGTGGTGGGATCATGCCACTTTGGTCTGTGCAGCCGATTCATCGTCGGGGTAAGGGCGTCAGGGCCGCAAACTGAGCTATAACAGTTTTTATAAACGACTATTTTTTTATGGCTGATATACTGTCAGGCACATCAGATCTCCCGGACCGTGCCATGAAAAAATACCAGCAGCTTGCGCAGCAGTTAACCGAACAGATGGCGCTTGGCGTCTGGCAACCCGGCGACCGCCTGCCGTCGCTGCGTGAGCAGGTGGTCAGCAGCGGGATGAGTTTTATGACCGTCAGCCATGCTTACCAGTTGCTGGAAAGTCAGGGGCGGATTATTGCCCGGCCGCAGTCCGGTTACTATGTGGCGCCGAAGCCGGTCAAGCTACGCCAGCCGGCCCCACCCGCGCAGGTGACCCGCGACGAAGCGGTGGATATCAATACCTACATTTTTGAGGTACTGCAGGCCAGCCGCCGGGCCTCGATGCTGCCGTTTGCCTCGGCCTTTCCCGACCCGCGCCTGTTCCCGCTCCAGCAGCTAAACCGCTCGCTGGCGCAGGTGAGTAAAACGGCGACGGCGATGAGCGTCATTGAAAACCTCCCGCCGGGAAATAGCGAACTGCGCCACGCGATCGCCCGCCGCTATGCCCTGCAGGGGATGAATATCTCGCCGGATGATATCGTGATCACCGCCGGCGCCCTGGAGGCGCTGAATCTCAGCCTGCAGGCGGTGACCGAACCGGGCGACTGGGTGGTGGTGGAAAATCCCTGTTTCTACGGCGCATTGCAGGCGCTGGAGCGATTGCGCTTAAAAGCGCTGTCGGTGGCGACGGACGTCAAAGAGGGGATCGATTTAGACGCCCTGGAGCAGGCGCTGCAAAACTACCCGGTCAAAGCCTGCTGGCTGATGACCAACGGACAAAACCCGCTCGGCTTTACCCTCAGCGCCGAGAAAAAAGCCCGGCTGGTAGAGCTGCTGACGCGTTATAACGTGGTGCTGATCGAAGACGATGTCTACAGCGAGCTCTATTTTGGCCGGGAAAAGCCGCTGCCGGCGAAATACTGGGACCACCATGAGATGACGTTGCACTGCAGCTCGTTTTCAAAATGTCTGGTGCCGGGCTTTCGTATTGGTTGGGTGGCGGCAGGTAAACACGCCCGACGGATTCAGCAGCTGCAGCTCATGAGTACCCTTTCGACCAGCTCGCCGATGCAGCTGGCGCTGGTGGATTATCTCTCTACCCGGCGCTATGACGCGCATCTTCGCCGTCTGCGCCGCCAGCTTGCCGAACGCAAACAGCTGGCCTGGCAGGCGCTGCTGCGCCATTTACCCGCCGAGGTCAAAATTCATCATAGCGATAGCGGCTATTTTCTGTGGCTGGAGCTACCGGAAGGCGCTGATGCCGGTGAACTGAGCGCCCGTGCGCTGCAGGATAATATCAGCATCGCGCCGGGGAAAATGTTCTCCACCACCGCCAACTGGGCCTCATTTTTCCGTTTTAATACCGCGTGGGGTTGGGGTGAAAGAGAAGAACAAGGAGTGAAACGCCTCGGTGAACTTATTCGCGAGCTGCTGAGCTGAATCCCGGCCAACACCCCCTGAATTTTAAAAGACGACGGGTATAAATATTATTATCCAGGCCTGTCGGTAAATATTTTACCGACACCGGCCATAGGAAATATGCATAGTCATATTCAGCCTCTAACTCCTTGTCTATAATCCATATTGTTCCCCAGGGTTCGCGGAATGCGCCCCTTGTCACAACCTGAATAAATTTCTCCAGGAGGTCACAGGGCGCCGTCTACCCTTTTTAAGGGAGATATTTTTACGGCATGGCTGCCGCTAATTTTATTGTGACAGGAGTAACACCCAATGAGCAAAAAAATAGCCCGTGGCAGCCTTTATGCACTGGGTATGGCCTGCCTGACCGTGCAGGCCGCGCAACCGCCAACTTCGCTGGATAAAGGAGAAGGTCGGCTCGATATTATTGCCTGGCCGGGCTATATCGAACGCGGTCAGACCGACAAAAACTATGACTGGGTGACCCAGTTTGAAAAAGAGAGCGGCTGCCAGGTGAATGTGAAAACCGCCGCGACCTCTGATGAAATGGTCAGCCTGATGGCGAAAGGCGGTTATGACCTGGTCACCGCCTCTGGTGATGCCTCCCTGCGCCTGATTATGGGCAAGCGAGTGCAGCCGATTAATACCGCGCTTATCGCTAACTGGCACACCCTCGACCCACGGGTCGAAAAAGGCGCCTGGTTTAACGTCGACGGAAAAGTTTACGGCACGCCGTACCAGTGGGGGCCGAACCTGCTGATGTACAACACCCGGGTCTTCCCGACGCCGCCGGACAGCTGGAACGTGGTGTTTGTCAAACAGGATCTCTCTGACGGTAAAAGCAACAGCGGGCGCATTCAGGCCTATGACGGCCCGATCTATATCGCCGATGCGGCGTTGTTCGTCAAAGCGACGCAGCCGCAGCTGGGTATCAGCGATCCCTACCAGTTAACCGAAGCGCAGTATCAGGCGGTGCTCAAGGTCCTGCGCGATCAACGCAAACTGATCCACCGCTACTGGCACGACACCACCGTGCAGATGAGCGACTTCAAAAACGAAGGCGTGGTGGCCTCCAGCGCCTGGCCGTACCAGGCCAACGGCTTAAAAAGCGAAGGCCAGCCGATAGCCACCGTTTTCCCGAAAGAGGGGGTCACCGGCTGGGCCGACACCACTATGTTGCACAGCGAGGCCAAACATCCGGTGTGCGCCTATAAATGGATGAACTGGTCGCTGACACCGAAGGTACAGGGCGACGTCGCGGCCTGGTTTGGTTCGCTGCCGGTGGTGCCGCAGGGCTGTAAAGCCAGCACGCTGTTGGGGGATAAAGGCTGTGAAACCAATGGCTACAACGAGTTTTCGAAAATCGCCTTCTGGAAAACACCGGTTGCCGAAGGGGGCAAATTCGTACCTTACAGCCGCTGGACACAGGATTATATCGCCATTATGGGCGGTATTTGACTGGCCGGAGGCTGAGCATGACCTATGCAGTAGAGTTTCATAACGTCTCGCGTTTCTACGGCGATGTCCGCGCGGTGGATGGCGTCAGCATGGGGATCCGTGATGGCGAGTTTTTCTCAATGCTGGGGCCGTCAGGCTCCGGCAAAACCACCTGCCTGCGGCTGATCGCCGGTTTCGAACAGCTCTCCGGCGGGGAGATTTCAATCTTTGGCCGCAAGGCCAGCGAACTGCCGCCGTGGCAGCGCGATGTGAACACCGTCTTCCAGGACTATGCGCTGTTTCCCCATATGACCATCCTCGATAACGTCGCTTACGGGCTGATGGTGAAAGGGATCGGCAAAAAAGAGCGCCATTTTCGTGCGCAGGAAGCGCTTGAAAAGGTCGCCCTGGGGTTCGTCCATACCCGCAAGCCGTCACAACTCTCCGGCGGCCAGCGCCAGCGGGTGGCGATTGCCCGGGCGCTGGTCAACGAACCACGGGTTCTGCTGCTTGACGAACCGCTGGGGGCGCTGGATTTAAAACTGCGTGAACAGATGCAGCTGGAGCTGAAAAAGCTCCAGCAGGCGCTGGGGATTACCTTTATTTTTGTCACCCACGATCAGGGCGAAGCGCTATCGATGTCTGACCGGGTGGCGGTCTTTAATAACGGGCGCATCGAGCAGGTGGATGCCCCGCACGACCTTTATCTGCGTCCCAAAACCGCTTTTGTTGCCGGTTTCGTCGGCACTGCCAACGTGTTTGATAGCGATCTGGCTTCGCGTCTGTGCGGGATGCACGGCGTCTGGTCTCTGCGCCCGGAACATATTTGCCTTAACCGGGAAGGAGAAGTGCAGGTGGAGGGTACCGTGCAGGCGGTGCAGTACCAGGGCGCCGCCACGCGGATCGAACTGAAACTGGCGGGCGGCGGCAAGCTGTTGGTCAGTCAGGCCAACAGCGATAGCGGCATGGCGCTTAGCGTACCGCAGGCCGGGCAAACGGTGCTGGCCTCGTGGTCGCGGGCGGCGATGGTGCCGCTGGAACGGGGAGGCTGATATGACAATGGTCGTTCCGCGCCCCGCGTCCGGGCGCCTTTCCGGACTGTTCTGGCGCAAGCCGTCGCTCGGCCTGTTTTTGCTGCTGCTGGGACCGCTGATGTGGTTCGGGATTGTCTATCTGGGATCGTTGCTGACGCTGCTGTGGCAAAGCTTCTATACCTTTGACGATTTCACCATGTCGGTCACCAGCGACCTGACTCTCGCCAACCTCAAGGCATTATTTAATCCGGCAAACTACGACATCATTATCCGTACCCTGGTGATGGCCCTGTCGGTGACCATTGCCAGCGCCGTGCTGGCGTTGCCGATGTCGTGGTATATGGCCCGTTATACCCACGGCAAAATGAAAGCCTTCTTTTACATCGCGGTGATGCTGCCGATGTGGGCGAGCTACATTGTTAAAGCCTACGCCTGGACGTTGCTGTTGGCGAAAGATGGCGTGGCGCAGTGGTTTCTCGGGCATCTGGGGCTGGAAGGACTGCTGAACCTGGTGCTGACGATCCCGGCCATCGGAGGCAATACGCTATCGACCTCCGGCCTGGGGCGTTTCCTGGTGTTCGTCTATATCTGGCTGCCGTTTATGATCCTGCCGGTACAGGCGGCGCTGGAGCGTTTACCACCGTCTTTGCTGCAGGCCTCCGCCGATCTTGGCGCCCGCCCGCGCCAGACCTTCCGCTACGTGGTGCTGCCGCTGGCGATCCCCGGCATCGCCGCCGGTTCGATTTTTACTTTCTCGCTGACGCTGGGGGACTTTATCGTGCCGCAGCTGGTGGGGCCGCCGGGCTTCTTCATCGGCAACATGGTCTATTCGCAGCAAGGGGCGATAGGCAATATGCCAATGGCCGCCGCTTTTACCCTCGTGCCGATTGTGTTGATTGCCCTGTATCTGGCGTTCGTGAAACGCCTGGGAGCGTTTGATGCACTCTGAACGCGCACCGTTGTTTCTGAAAATAGCCACCTGGGGCGGGGTGATCTTCCTTCATTTCCCGCTGGTAATAATCGCCCTGTATGCCTTCAATACCGAAGATGCGGCCTTTAGTTTTCCCCCGCAGGGGCTGACGCTACGCTGGTTCAGCGAGGCCGCCGGACGCAGCGATATTATCGAGTCAGTGACGTTGTCACTAAAAATTGCAGCGCTGTCTACCGCTATTGCGCTGGTACTTGGCACGTTGGCTGCAGGAGCACTGTGGCGCAGCACCTTTTTTGGCAAGAACGCCGTGTCGCTGTTGCTGCTGTTGCCGATTGCGCTACCGGGCATTATCACCGGGCTTGCGCTGCTGACGGCGTTTAAGGCCGTTAATCTGGAACCCGGCCTGCTGACTATCGTGGTGGGGCACGCCACGTTCTGCGTGGTGGTGGTGTTCAACAATGTGATTGCCCGCTTTCGCCGGACCTCGTGGAGCCTGGTGGAGGCGTCAATGGATTTAGGCGCTACGGGCTGGCAGACCTTTCGCTATGTGGTGCTCCCCAATCTGGGGTCGGCGCTGCTGGCGGGCGGCATGCTGGCGTTTGCCTTATCGTTTGACGAAATTATCGTCACCACCTTTACCGCCGGACACGAGCGCACGTTGCCGCTGTGGCTGCTCAATCAACTGGGGCGCCCGCGCGATGTACCGATCACCAACGTGGTTGCGCTGTTGGTCATGCTGGTGACGATGATCCCTATTTTGGGAGCCTGGTGGCTCACCCGTGACGGCGACACGAATGCTGAAAACGGCAAATAATTCTCATGTACAGGATAATACTATGCAACATAACCTTTTGATTAACGGTGAGTTAGTGGCGGGTGAAGGCGAAATGGTGCCGGTATTCAATCCTGCCAGCGGTGAGGCCATCCTCGAGATCGCCGAAGCGACTGCAGCGCAGGTCAATGCAGCGGTTGAGGCGGCAGACCGGGCTTTTGACAGCTGGAGCCAGACCACGCCGAAGAGCCGCTCGGAATATCTGCTGAAGCTGGCGGATACCATCGACGACCATGCCGAGACCCTGGCGAAACTGGAATCCTTAAACTGCGGCAAACCGCTGCACTGCGTGATTAACGACGAACTGCCCGCCGTCGCCGATGTGTTCCGCTTTTTTGCCGGGGCAGCCCGCTGCCTGCCGGGGATGGCGGCCGGGGAATATCTCGAAGGGCATACCTCGATGATCCGCCGCGACCCGGTTGGCGTCGTCGCTTCTATCGCACCGTGGAACTACCCGCTGATGATGGCGGCATGGAAGCTGGCGCCCGCGCTGGCCGCCGGTAACTGCGTGGTGATCAAACCTTCAGAAATCACGCCATTAACGGCGCTGAAGCTGGCCGAGCTGGCGAAAGATATTCTGCCGCCTGGCGTGCTGAACGTGCTGTTTGGCCGCGGACAAACTGTGGGCGACCCGTTAACCGCGCACCAGAAGGTGCGCATGGTGTCGTTGACCGGCTCGATCGCGACCGGGGCGCATATTATCGGGCATACCGCTGCCTCGATAAAACGTACTCATATGGAGTTGGGCGGCAAAGCGCCGGTGATTGTCTTCGATGACGCGGATATCGACGCGGTTGTGGAAGGGGTTCGCACCTTTGGCTTCTATAACGCCGGGCAGGACTGTACGGCCGCCTGCCGGATTTACGCCCAGCAGGGGATTTACGATCGCCTGGTCGAGAAACTGGGCGCCGCGGTGGCCAGCCTCAAGGTCGGCCAACCGGACGACCCGGCAACCGAACTGGGGCCGCTCAGCTCTCAGGCCCATCTGGAGCGGGTTAGCGCTGCCGTCGAGGCCGCACGTGGTCTGGCACACATCAATGTGGTCACGGGCGGTAGCAAGGTGGATGGCAAAGGCTACTTCTATCAACCGACGCTGCTGGCAGGGGCAAAACAGGAAGATGCGATCGTCCAGCGGGAAGTGTTTGGCCCGGTAGTCAGCGTGACCTCGTTCAGCGATGAAGATCAGGTTCTGGCATGGGCTAATGATTCGCAGTATGGCCTGGCCTCATCGGTGTGGACTCAGGATGTGGGAAGAGCCCACCGGCTAAGCGCGCGTTTACAGTACGGCTGCACCTGGGTAAACACCCACTTTATGCTGGTGAGCGAGATGCCGCATGGCGGGCAGAAACTCTCCGGCTACGGCAAGGATATGTCGATGTATGGTCTGGAGGACTATACGGTGGTGCGCCACGTGATGATAAAGCACTAATACCAATATAAGTGGCTGTAATATAATAAATTTATATTGCAGCCACTCACCGCCTCGTCCCGATCGCCTACGACGCCCTGACCGATTTTGCAAAGACTATGGGTCGCGCTTTTTAGCGCGACCCATAGTCTTTGCAAAGTAAGCGCTACAGAATCTATCTCTATAAAAACACGTTATGCCACCTGCGAAGTTGCATGGGTTTATTTAAGTGTTAAGTGAAAGGTTATTTGTTTTGAAATGTCTTATTTGATCAAGAACATCTTTTAAATAAAAGTGTTTGAGGATAAATTACTCATTCATGAGTCATGAGCAATTCTTTATAAATGAACCCGGCAAATCAAAATATTATGATTGTTTTAAATCAAATGCGAAATCGATTTGACCTGGCCGAAGATTTGCGGTGAAACGGTAGTCACCGATATGAACGGTTATTTTTTGCAATGTGAGTTTGGATGTCAAGACACTGATGCATTACACAATGAATGCCAGTTCGGATTATTATTAAAAAGGGACGAAGTTATGACAACAAAACGTGTTTTTTTGATGGCGCTATTTCCTGGGTGGGAGAGAGGCCGGTGCTGGTTTATGTGAACGACTACGGCCACCACCCGCGTTAACCTTCCACTGTTCTGGCACGATTTGCAAGGTAAATGAGAGCAAACCGGGTGAGTAAGAAAAGTAAGGGTAATTATTGCCGTGCAATCACAATATTAATAATTGTCATGCTGCTGCGGTAACCATTCAAACTAAGTAGATTTCAATGATGAATAATAAAAAAATCACCTGTTTTATTTTTCTCACAATGATGTTATTGCTTGCAAAACCACTGCAGGCCGAGCCCCGCCTTATTGTTGTGAATGCCTTTATGATTGATAAACATGTTATTTTATCTAACCTTTCAGTGTCGTGGGATACTATCGATTCCGGTGCTGGTTATCCAACGAGCATTCATCCATACGACGAGGGGTTTCGTTATTATGGTCCTGCTTTGCAGGGGCGTGATTATGATGATTCGACAGAAACGAATTATAAGGATTACTGGGATACTGATTTTTCTGCTGGTAGAACTATGATACCGATAGAACCAGAAGATACATGGGTAACGCTGGCTGAAAAATATGGTAGTGTTGCTGGTGCAAAAGGAGCAGGGACTTATATACACTATACGCCATCAAGTTATTATGCACTGGTAAGATCGTGCACTGTTGTAACACGGTCAGTGATAGCAACAACCTATCTTGATTCAGATGTAAAATTTGACCCTTTATCGTGCAGTAACATTCCGCAAGTACCCGATCCGGCCCAATGTGACCTTGAATTAGTGGGGTCAAATACAATAGATCATGGAACCTTGCTAGATACAGAAGTTAACGGACACACGAAAACGACCACCATTACTCTTCGATGCACAAAGCCAGCAGCTGTGGAATTCAGGCTTCTGGACCAGCCTGTAGCACTTGGTAGTGGGATCACATCGACGGTGACCATCGAAGGTAGTGAATCACCGGTTATTGATGTTAATGATTTCAAAAATATAACTATCGCATCGCGGTTGTCCGCACTCAATCCAGTAGCGGGTCCTTTTAAAGGAAATGTTGTTCTTATCGCGAACGTTAAGTAAAGAATATTTATAATGAAACAGATGCGTTTTTTCCTCAATCCTCTCAGCGGTGTGGAGCTATTTGTTTTTTGAGTTTACCCGTGGGCATGGGTGGTGCACATGATGATAAAGAATTCATCGATAAGTAAGCGGCTGTAATGTGATGCATTCATGTTTCAGCCGCTTGATGTGGGGCATGAGTGGGTGAGTGAAGCTCAATTCGCATCCCTCGTTCAACCGGAAAGTGCACCTGTCAGCCATCTGGCGGGTTTTTTGCTTATGAAACAAATTTTGTGGAGTGGAATGCAAACAGTGATCTAAATCAAAATGATACGCATCCAACTTAAGGAAGATTAATGAACTGTAAATATTCCTTATGAGTGGTGGGTTTATGGCGTTAAGAGACTTTTTTGTACAAACTGAACCTCGCAGACGGCGTTATGGTGTTGCATTGTTTGTTGGGCTTATCTCAGGGGTGGTTTCGGCATTCGTAAAATGGGGCGCTGAAGTCCCGCTTCCTCCACGTAGTCCTGTGGACATGTTTACCAGTGCGTGTGGGCCAGAATCATTAATTCGGGCTGCCGGACAAATTGACTGCTCCAGGAACTTCCTCAACCCTCCCTACATTTTTCTACGCGATTGGCTGGGGCTGGCAGATCCTAATGCAGCGGTCTATACCTTCGCAGGGCATGTGTTCAACTGGGTAGGCGTAACACACATCATATTTTCCATTGTGTTCGCCGTTGGATATTGTGTTGTTGCTGAAGTATTCCCTAAAATTAAGTTATGGCAGGGGCTGCTAGCCGGTGCACTCGCTCAATTATTCGTTCATATGATTTCATTCCCGCTGATGGGCTTAACTCCGCCTCTTTTCGACCTTCCATGGTATGAAAACGTTTCTGAGATACTGGGCCACTTAGTATGGTTCTGGTCTATTGAGATAATCCGCCGGGATCTCCGAAACAGAATTACGCATGAACCTGATGCGGAAGTTCCGGTGAATACGGCATTTAGATAAGTGAATAGCAGGGCTTATAATGGCTCGCATTAGCGGGCCATTTTTATCGATGATCGTTAGTCTGTTGCTGGGCTTGTGCGCAGTGGGGGCTAATTATTGTTACTTACTGATCCTTGTCGTTATTGATATCGTCATCCTCAGCGGGCGGTGTGCGGTCTGTTTCATGGTCATTTACAGAGTAGCAACGTACCGGTGATGTATCTGATGGCCTGTCTTTATCAGATATTGTGGTTATTTTACACACCTCACCATCAGCGGTATTAAATAAAAGAACCTCGATGACATCTCCGTCAGGGCCTTTCTTTTTATCAATGAGTTGCCATGTTCCTGTGTGGCTTTCGAATTTACTATGCAGTTCGTTGGGAAACGGTGGCGGGGATTGTCTGGCATCATCGCATCCAGAGATACCTATTATGGCAAGAACCGGGAAAATAAATCTCATGTGATTAAACCTGCTTTGCTTGAGTTCATCGGTCAGACGTTAGATGCTCATGAAAGTTCACTGCTGGCGCTCCCAAATCTTAATAGGGCCAGAGCTGTTGCAGGATATCAGCGTAGAGGTTGTAAGCGGTATCGGCCGACGAGTCATACTTTCCCGTCGGTTCCGGTGATATCCCTGGTCTGGTTTTAGCGTGTTTGAGCAGGAAAGTGGCATCCTGTCTGCGGGTGAGACAGGCTACATTGGCAGGACGCTCATCATCAGGTAGGCCATCAGAATACAGATCAGCGTCATATACCAGACAAAACTCATTTAATTACCTTAACTATCCATGGATCGCAGACGGCTTATGCTGCCGGGTCCGCGCTACAGCGAGAGGCCAATGACCGTGTTAACAATGTCAGAAGCCATCAATACACGACCTATGATAAGGCATGTTCGTTCTCTTCTGAAAGCCCTCAGAACCAGCAAAGTCACTGAAACCGCGAAAAAGGGGATAGCAATGATGCTGAAGGTGGACAACCGACTTCCGGGCCAACATTTTGTCATCGGTGAGACTATCACACACTACGCTCATTAGCTTGCTAATAATCACAATGGCAGTTATTGCTAAAACAAATATGAAGAGATATGAGATGATTCTTATGCCCCTTCAAGAGCTAAGCCACAGTGAGTGCCGGAGATAAGCGCCGGGTGGGGCGCGTAACCCAATTTGAGGTTGCCAGAGCTGCGACCTGCATAAGAACCCTGCATATGATGCAGGGTTTTTTTTACCCTATCGGGAGGCCCGTTTTACATAAGTAGCACACCTTGAAGGGGGGCTGTTACTAGCAATTAAATGACTTTCCCGGGTAACTGTCTGATTCATTGTGGATAAAAGGAACGTGGCAAGATTATTTAGCCTGGGGAGACAATGATGACGTTGTGGATATTTCAGGCTAGCGTTTATTCTTTTTCGTCGGCAGGGTGGAGTGACGACGTTCGCGAATGTATGAATAAAGATTGTATACTGCAAGGACCAGCAATATTAGCGCCACAACCAGCACAATAATTCCGGACATGAGCCACCTCAAAAATAAAATGAACACTAAAAAAGTGAAAAAAGCGCACCTGAATATAAATTCGCAAGCCTAATAAGGCAAATACTATTTTTCGCTATTTTTATTACAACAGTTTATTAACAAGGTAGTGCTAACTTATTGCGCTGTATCGATTTTTGTGAGGGTTTGTGTCACGACGTTAACAACATGAGTTGCAAGGGCTTATGAGCGTAAAATATCCCATGCAATTGTCATTGTTATTGTTTTTTTTGCCAACGTCCATAGCTTTATTGAGGGCGTTTTTCGAAGCGCCATAACCATTTTTATATTGCATCATGTTGACTCTGTTGCTTTTAAACTAAAAAAATCAATTGCACCCAATTTTATTCAGGCTTACAGATTATTCGCATTTCATAATTAAAAGGAAATGGTTAGCTGGCAGGAAATAGTGGCGGTGATTGCGCATTGTCCCAAAAAGAGAATGTAGACAAAATGTTAAAAAATATCTGGCAAGTCCGATACTGAACGGAAAAGAGAGCGTTTGAAATTTGACTTTGCACACACCCGCATGCGACCATTTATCATAATTTGTTACTTTAACGTTGAACTTGTTTTGAAAAAGATAGTATTTCTCCTGTCGGTGGCCTGCGCCACGGCACTGCTATACGGTCATTTACCGGCACAGCATATTCGGGGTTGTGAACAGCAAGGGGCCAGCGAAGCCATTTGCGTTGCAGCAGAGTGGGATAGTGAAAAAGTTAATTTGCTACCGAAATATGACCCTGATTATAACCGGGTTATTGCTGTGCAACAGGCCCAGTCTCAGACCAGTGTTGATAAAACAGCCGCGATAAAATCGTAAAAAAGCAGCCCATGGAGGCTGCTTTTTTAGGTTTCTTTGCTGAGTAAATCAGTAAAACCAACCAAAACGAACAGATAACAGGCTGATAAGCGCAAACGCTGCACCGACATTAATCAGAATTACGGTTTTGCTGGAAACATCCATAACGCCACCTTTATGAGTAAGCCTCTACAGGTATAGTACGAGGTGAAAGGAAGTGCTATCAGACAAGGATGAATTGGGCGTTAAATACCGTAATATTTATGTGGTGATGTGAATGCTCTGGTACCGCTTGAGTATATAAAGCATGTACCTTGATGGCGCTTGTCAGGGAAGGAATAAGAATGACCCTATACCAGAAAATGCTGGTCTTTTACGCAGTTATGGGATGTATCTGCGCAATAATAAGCTGGTTTTTAACCAAAGAAAGCCGATTTATCCGCCTGCTGGCGGCCTTGTTGATCGGTGCTACATGGCCATTTAGTTTCCCAATGGCGCTGCTGGTCTCACTGTTCTGATCTTATAAAGTCGCTGGCAATCAGTATATTGGTACTGTATAAAAATACAGTCTATGCTGATGGAGTGATATGATGAACGGCTTTTTCTCCTCCCTGGCTGGCGCGACCGTGCGCTGGCTCGATCTCCCTGGGCGCGGCGAACCGGTGGTCTTTATTCATGGCCTGGGTTGCGCGTCTTCCTACGATTATCCCCGCGTGGTGACCGACCCGGCGTTTCATGGGCGACGGGCGTTGCTGATCGATCTCCCGGGGTATGGCTATAGCGATAAGCCTCCACAGTTTGGCTACAGTACTGGTCAGCAGGCCCAGGTGGTGGTGGAGCTACTCGATCATCTTCAACTGAGCCGCTGTTATCTCTACGGCCACAGCATGGGTGGCAGTATTGCCATCGAAGCGGCTGAGCACCTCGGCGATCGCATTCTGGCCCTGCTGGTGGCGGAGCCTAATCTGTATGCCGGAGGCGGAATGTTCAGTCGGGCTATCGCCGCGCAACCGGAAGCTGAATTTGTCGCCAGCGGCTATGCCGACATGCTGGCAGCAGAGACCTCTCCCTGGGCCGGGTGTCTGCAAAACAGCGCGCCCTGGGCGGTATGGCGGGGGGCCAGCAGCCTGGTAGCCGGTGTGGCGCCGTCGTGGTTCAGCCGTTTTCAACAATTAACCTGCCACAAAGCCCTGATTTACGGCGCGCTGTCATTACCCGCCCAGGAAGCCGATGATGTTCAGGCCGAGGGTATTACCTTGCTGACGGTGCCGGATGCCGGGCATTCGATGGCCTGGGAAAACCCCGCCGCGTTGGCTGACAGGGTTGCCAGTTTTTGCGCGCGGGTGGAAGCAGAAACGTAAAGCGTGATCCCGGCACGATTAAAGGAACGGCATTTCATTAATATTGGTCATTCATTCCAATAATATATGGTGCCCGATAAATGCCGAAGATCCCGATACCTGCGCTCTCCCTGTTGATTAGCATGTCCTTCGTTATGCAAGGATGTTCAACCCCGACGCCAGGCGGAAGCGAACGTGGAAGTGAAACGCGCCCGTTACTCACCGCCGCAGAAGCGAGCGCCTTTACCCAGGCGAACTATTTTGCGCGCGGCGGCTTATTAGCATCTCCTGACGGCCCGTGGACGCCGTCGCCGGAGGTACTGAAAGCACAGGACACGCCGTGGCGGGTGGCCCACAGCGGCGCCCCGTACACCAGCGTTCAGCAGGCGTTAAATGCCGCACTCCGCCAGCAGGCAGGCGATCGCCAGCCCATTACCATTCGGGTGGAGCCGGGCGTCTACCACGAAACGGTCTATATCCCGGCCGACGCGCCGCCGGTCACCATCTACGGCAGCGGGGCCGATCCCCAGGCGGTGAGAATCGAACTGCCGCTGGATTCACAATTCTCGCCGCAACGCTATCGTCAGGTGGTTAATGCACAGCAGCAATACCGTCCGGGAGATCCTGCCTGGTACCAGTACGCGCTGTGCGCCGAGCGGACCACCCCGATGATTGGTACCAACTGCGCGGCGGTGATGTGGGCGCAAAGCGCCGATTTTCAGCTGGCGAATATCAGCATCGTGAACAGTTTGCTCGACAACGTCGATGGTGGAACCCACCAGGGGGTGGCATTGCGCACCGATGGCGACCGGGTCCAGTTGCAGAACGTCCGCCTGCTGGGGCGTCAGGATACCCTCTACCTGAATACCAGCGATCAACGTAACGCCGCCGTCACCGACCGGATCAGCCGGGTTTATATCAAAGACAGCTACGTCGAAGGGGATGTTGATTATGTCTTTGGTCGGGCGAATGTGGTGTTTGATCGGGTGCATTTCCATACCGTCTCTACGCGTCACTCGCCGGAAGCCTATGTGCTGGCGCCCAACACCTTGCCGGACAACCCCTACGGTTTCCTGGTGCTGAACAGCCGCTTTACCGGCGATAGCGGCTATCAGGGGGTGTTTAAAGCGAAGCTGGGGCGCGCCTGGGATCAGGGAGCAGGGAAGACCGGTTATCTGCCGGGCAATACCGCCAATGGCCAACTGGTAATTGCGCACAGCACCATTGACGGCAGTTACGATAAGCTTGCGCCGTGGGGCGCTGCCGCAACCACGTCGCGACCGTTCCGCGGCACTATCGCCGCAGAACGTCAGCTGAATGATGTGGCCTATAACCGCCTATGGGAATTTGCTAACCACACGCAGCCGGAATGATTAAAACGGCAGTTCGCGCGGGCGGGTCTGCAGGGTTATCCAGCGCAGTTCGGTAAACTCAGCAATGCCTGCCCGACCGCCGAAGCGCCCGTAGCCCGAAGCTTTACAGCCGCCAAACGGCATCTGGGCCTCATCGTGCACGGTGGGGCCGTTAATATGGCAGATACCGGTTTGCAGCGCCTGAGCCACGTTCCACGCCCGGGCGCTGTCACGGCTGTAGACCGCAGACGAGAGCCCGTATTCGCTTTCGTTAGCGACGTCCAGCGCCTCTTGTTCACTCCTGACGCGAAATATCGCTTTCACCGGCCCGAAGGATTCTTCCTGCCAGATACGCATCTCGCGGGTGACGCCATCAAGCAGGGTGGCCTGCATCTGTGGAGAGTCGGCCTTACCGCCGGTTAACAGCCGCGCGCCTTTTGCCAGCGCATCGTCAATCAGTGCATTACAGCGCGCCACGGTTTTCATATCGACAACCGGGCCTATCAGCCCGGCGGGCAGGGTTGCCGCCCGGCGGCTCAATAGCGCGATAAACGCCTCGGCAATAGACTCATCGACGATGATCCGCTCGGTCGACATACAGATCTGCCCGGCGTTGGCAAAGGCCCCGAATATTGCCCCGGCCGCCGCCTGGTCGAGGTCGGCGTCGTCGAGCACCAGCAGCGGGGCTTTGCCGCCCAGTTCAAGCACCGCCGGCTTCAGATACTGACCGCAGGTACGGGCGATAATACGGCCTACTGCGGTGGAACCGGTGAAATTGACCCGACGCACCGCCGGGTGGGCGATCAGCGCTTCGACCAGCGCCGGGGCATCTGCCGGAGCGCAGGTCAGATAGTTCACCACCCCGTCCGGTAACCCGGCTGCCGCCAGCGCGTCGACGATCAGCGCCTGGCTGGCGGGGGATATTTCTGCGCCTTTAAGGATCACCGTGTTTCCGCAGGCCAGCGGCGTGGCAATGGCGCGGGTGGCGAGGATCAACGGCGCATTCCACGGCGCCATGCCCAGCACCACGCCAGCGCCCTGACGCACCGCCATCGCCAGATTGCCCGGCACGTTTGAGGCAATGACCTGGCCCTCGATCTGGGTGGTGAGGGCGGCCGCTTCACGCAGAATATCGGCCGCCAGATGGACGTTAAAACCGGCCCAGTGGGCCGTGGCGCCGGTTTCTGCCGCCATGGCGGCGATAAACTTCGCCTCGCGCAGCAGCAGCTGTTCCGCCGCTTCCAGCAGCAGACGGCGTCGCTCAACTGGCGCCGTGTCACGCCATTGCGGGAAGGCCGCTGCTGCGGCCTCGACGCTGCGTCGGGCATCGGCAAGGCTTGCCGCAGAGGCGACAGAAGCGGTCTCTTCGCTCAGCGGATGGTGGCGGCTGAAAGTGGCCTGGCCTTCGGCATCGTGCCATTGGCCGTTGGTGTATAACGTGCAGGTTATTGTCATGGGAAGCCTCACTGTTCTGCGATTTTCCGAGTGTACCGGGTGGCGCAAGCGTGCGGTAAAAGCAGGGCGGTTATCGCACGTTTTTTTCCCGGTTTTGTAGGCAGTTCACAACTTCTGCGAACCGGAGGGAGGGGTTGCTGAATTAATCAACGAAAACACCGCATTGCGCATAACCTGATGCCAATTGATTATTTGCCGGTTGGATCATGCTGTGCTGTTATACCCGTCATACTTCAGGCTGCATCTGTGTTAGCTGGTTCTGTGAGCCTTTATGCAGCCTGAATTATTTAGGATACATTTAATACACATATAACAAATTGATAAGGTTTATAACCATGTCTACAGGGAAAACGTTACTTGCGCTGGCGTTAAGCACATTACTACCGGCGGGTGCCGCATGGGCGGCCGGGAACGATACGCTGGTTTATTGCTCCGAAGCTTCACCGGAATCTTTTAACCCGCAAATTGCCAGCTCCGGCCCCTCTTTTGTTGCCAGCTCTCAGGTGCTGTATAACCGCCTGATTACCTTCGATCCGCTGAAAAACACGCCGGTTCCGTCGCTGGCGACCGCGTGGACCGTTTCCCCGGATGGCAAAACCTGGACCTTCACCCTGCGTCAAGGCGTGAAGTTCAACAGCAACAAATACTTTACGCCGACCCGCGATTTTAACGCCGATGACGTGCTGTTCTCCGTGCTGCGCCAGCAGGATGCCAAACATCCGTACCACAACGTGTCGCAGGGGCAGTATGAATATTTCCACGACGTCGGTCTGGATAAGCTGATTAAAGAAGTGAAAAAGGTCGACGACTACCACGTCCAGTTTGTGCTGGCGGAGCCGAATGCCGCCTTCCTCGCCGACTGGGGGATGGATTTCGCCTCTATTCTTTCGGCGGAATATGGCGACGCCATGCTGAAAAAAGGCACGCCGGAGTACGTCGATACCTGGCCAATTGGCACCGGGCCTTACGCGCTGCAGCAATATAAAGTCGACTCGTTGATTCGCTATATTGCCAACCCGCATTACTGGGACGGCGAGGTGCCGACAAAACACCTGATCTTCTCTATTACCCCGAACGTCGAGACGCGTCTGGCGAAGCTGCAAACCAACGAATGCCAGATTATCCCGGCGCCGTCGCCGGTACAGTTCCCGGTCATCAAAGGGAATAAGGATCTGGCGCTACATTCGGTTGAAGCACTCAACGTCGGCTACCTGGCATTTAATACCGAGAAAAAACCGTTTGATAACGTGCTGGTGCGTCAGGCGCTGAATTACGCCACCGACAAACAGGCGATCGTCCGCGCGGTATTTTTAGATTCTGGCGCCGTCGCCAAATCGCCGCTGCCGGCAAACATGCTCGGCTATAAGAAAGATCTGCCGGATTACGATTACGATCCGCAAAAGGCTAAAGCATTGCTGAAACAGGCGGGGCTGGAAAAAGGGGCCGAAGTGACCCTGTGGTCAATGCCGGTGCAACGGCCGTACAACCCCAATTCGCGGCGCATTGCTGAAATGATCCAGAGCGACTGGAGCAAAGTGGGCATCAAGGCCAACATCGTGACTTATGAATGGGGCGAATACCTTTCCGGCATGCGCAAAGGGGAGCACGACAGCGCGCTGTTTGGCTGGATGTCGGACAACGGCGACCCGGACAACTTTGCCGGCACCCTGTTGAGCTGTGATAATATTAAGACCGGCTCTAACGTGGCCCGCTGGTGTGATAAGTCCTATGACGCGCTGGTGAAAAAAGCGATTCTGGTCAGCGACCCGCAGCAGCGTGCCGCACTGTATGGCCAGGCGCAGGAGATCTTTTACCAGCAGGCACCATGGATCACTCTGGCAACAGGCAAAACCTTCTACGCCACGCGCAGCAACGTCACGGGCTATAGCGTGAGCCTGATGGGCAGCGATTTTTCGAAAGTAAAACTGAATTAAAGCGAAAGGAGAACAGAATGGCGCATCTGGATGACGTTATCGCCCGCGTGGACGCGGCGATTGCCGAAGGGGTCATCACCCATATGAATGAACTGCTGATCGCGCTTAGCGATGACGCTGAGCTGAGCCGCGACGAGCGCTTTACCCAGCAGCAGCGGTTGCGCACCACCATTGCACATCACGGGCGTCAGCACCATGAAGAGCAGGAGGCGCGCCGCGAGCAGTTAAACAAGGGTGGCGCCATTCTCTGACCGACCGCCTCAGAACTGGCGTCTGGCTACCAGCCAGGCGCCTGCTACCAGCATCACTGCGCCGCACAGCGGCCCCAGCAACGCCCGCCATGGCACCCCGTGCGCGCGGATAATATCGATGACTAATCCCCCCACCAGCTGGCTGGCGATCAGCACCGCAATGGTGGTGGCCGCGCCGACGTTTTGATAGCCGCTGATGCTGGCGAAGACAAAAAATGACCCCAGCAGGCCCGGGATCAAGGTCCACCATTTGATGCTGACCGCCAGCTCCTGAAATCCTGCGGCCCCGTGGCGCAGCATCAGGATCGTCACGAAAATAACAATCCCGACCAGCGAGTTAAGCAGCATGGCGATCAGGATAGTGGACGCCGACTGGGTGATGCGCACCATCAGGGTATTCTGCACCACCAGCCCGATGCCTGCGGCAATCAGGCAGGCGAGGGTCAACGACTGGTTCATGCACTGCCGTCCGGATCGCGGCGATCGTCAAGCTGCAGCTGCATAAAGGTCAGATCCAGCCAGCGACCAAATTTAGTCCCCACCTGCGGCATCTGCCCGGTAGTGACAAACCCCAGCGTTTCATGGAGATGCAGCGAGGCCTGATTTTGCGCTTCGATCCCGGCCACCATCACATGTTTATTGAGCCGACGGGCTTCGTTAATCAGCGCTACCAGCAGGGCGCGGCCCAACCCTTTACCCTGATGATCGGGGTGCACATAGACCGAATGCTCTACGGTATGTCGAAAACCGTCAAAAGCGCGCCAGTCGCCAAAAGAGGAGTAACCGGTAACCACACCATCTTCTTCGCTGACCAACACCGGAAAACCGGCCAGCTGCCGGGCTTCAAACCACGCAAGGCGGTTATGGGTATCGACGGTTTTATCATTCCAGATAGCGGCGGTGTGCAAGACCGCGTGGTTGTAGATTTCGGCGATCGCAGCGCAATCTTCTTTGCCAGCGTAACGAATGGACATAGCAGACCTCAGTAACTGTTCACTATAGTAGTACGACATTATTACAATACTGTACGTGACGCTGTCATCTGTTTTAGCGAAAAATTTCTTATCCCGTTCAATGTAAGGGCTTGCGAGCAATGGGACAGGCTAAGGATTTCGGAGGACATCATCTTGTTGCGGGTCAATTCATACACTATAGTACTACGCTATGAACACGACTGAAGACAATATGAATCAGCGCATTAGCGCACGCATACGCATCGAACGCGAATCTCGCGGCTGGTCGCTTAGTGACCTGGCCGAGCGTGCCGGTGCCTCTCGGGCGATGATCCACAAGATCGAGCGCGGTGAAAGCAGCCCGACGGCCTCGATGCTCGGGCGGCTTTCCGGCGCCTTTGGCATCAGTATGTCCACCCTGATCGCCAGAGCGGAGATGCAGGAAGGGAAACTGCTGCGTTTTGCCCAGCAGCCGGTCTGGCGCGATCCGCAAAGCCACTATCTGCGGCGCCACGTCTCTCCGCGCAGCGATCTGCCGATCGATCTGGTGCAGGTGGAGCTGCCGGCGGGCAGCGACGTGCCGATGCCGGCGGCGTCATATGCGCTGGCGCGCCAGCTTATCTGGCTGCAGCAGGGGGAGCTGGTTTTTGTCGAGGGCGCCACCCGGCATGAGATGCGGGCCGGCGACTGCCTCGAACTGGGGCCGCCAAACGACTGCCGGTTTATCAATGAATCCAACGCATCCTGTACCTACCTGGTGGTGCGGTTAAATCAATCTGCCTCATAATGCCAATGTGCGCGGCGCCAATTGCGACTAGCCTTGGTACAGGCTTTTAACTGGAGGAGTTTGCTATGGCTTTTCATCCACAGCGTCATCGTCGACTGGTGCTGGCTTCCCGCCCGCACGGCGAACCGACCGGGGATAATTTCCGTCTGGAAGAGGGCGATGTGCCGACCCCAGGCCCAGGCCAGCTACTGTTGCGCACGGTGTATCTGTCATTGGATCCCTATATGCGTGGCCGGATGAGCGATGCGCCATCCTATTCGCCGCCGGTGGAGATTGGCGCGGTGATGGTCGGCGGTACGGTGAGCCGTGTTGAAGTCTCCCATCACGCTGATTTTAAAGCTGGTGAATGGGTACTGGGCTATAGCGGCTGGCAGGACTATGAACTCTCCGACGGGAGCGGGCTGGTAAAGCTGGGCACCGACCCGCAGCATCCTTCCTGGGCGCTGGGGGTACTCGGCATGCCTGGGTTTACCGCCTATATGGGGCTACTGGATATCGGTCAGCCGAAGGCCGGTGAAACGCTGGTGGTGGCTGCCGCGACCGGGCCAGTAGGCGCCACGGTCGGGCAGATTGCCAAACTCAAAGGCTGCCGTACGGTGGGGATCGCCGGGGGCAGCGAAAAATGTCGCTACGCGGTGGAGACGCTCGGGTTTGATGTTTGTCTCGATCACCATGCGCAAGATTTTGCCGCCCAGCTGGCTGCGGCCTGCCCGCAGGGGATTGATATCTACTATGAAAACGTCGGCGGTAAGGTGTTTGATGCCGTTCTGCCGCTGCTCAATACCTCGGCGCGCGTGCCGGTCTGCGGCTTAGTCAGCGGCTATAACGCCACCAGCCTGCCGGAAGGGCCGGATCGTCTGCCGCTGCTGATGGGGACGCTGCTGAAAAAACGCATCCGCATGCAGGGTTTTATCATCGGTCAGGACTACGGCCATCGTATTGCTGAGTTCCAGGCTGAAATGGGCCGCTGGGTGCAGGAAGGTAAAATCAAATATCGCGAGCAGCTGATCGATGAGCTGGAACGTGCGCCCGAGGCGTTGATCGGCCTGCTGAAGGGTAAGAACTTCGGTAAAGTGGTGGTCCGCGTTTCGCCCGACGATTAACTTCGCGTCACGCTTTGCAAAACGACGATAAGCAAAACCCGGATAACGCCAGCTATCCGGGTTTTTTAGTGTTATCCCCCGGTGGCGCTGCGCTTACCGGGGAGATAAAAGCGTTACTCGAACCGCCAGGCGAGGTTCAGGCCGACGCCGTAGTTACGCCCTGGTGCTGGCTCGTAGTAGCGACCGTTGGACTCGTTAACGATAACCGAACCGACGTAACTGCGGTCAAACAGGTTGTCGATGCGGCCGAACAGATCCATATCCATCTTGCCGTAGCTCCATTTATACCCGGTGGTGAGACCGACTACCGTCCATGATGGCGCTTTGGCGGTGTTCTCATCGTTGGCCATAATATCGCTCATATAGCGGATATCGCTGCCGGCGTACCAGCCGCGGTCCGGCTGATAGCCGAATGAGGCGTACCCCATATTGCGCGCGATGCCCGGAATCCGATTGCCGTTGCAGTTGCTGTCGTCACAGACGTTGGTGCGGTAGGTCGCATCCAGCCACGTCCACGCGGCTTTCAGGCGCCAGTTCTCAGCAAACTGCTGATCCAGCCCCAGCTCCAGCCCCTGGCGGCGCGTCTTACCGGCGTTCTTATAGCTGGTACGCCCGCCGCTGCTGGCATCCACCACAATCTCGTTATCGGTATTGGTCTGGAACAGGGCCGCGGTAAACAGGCCGTTGCCGATCCGCGTCTTGCTGCCGATCTCGACCGTTTCATTGGTTGATGGCTGCAGGCCGAAGTTGAGGCCGCTCTGGTTATCCGAACGGTAGGAGAGCTCGTTAATGGTCGGCGTTTCAAAGCCGCGACCGGCGGAAAGATAGACGTTCCAGGCATCGGTCACCGCGTACTTCAACGAGCCTGCCGGCAGCCATTTGTGGTAGCTGGCCTCTCCGCTGTCATCGCCATTGCCAGTTGTAATGTACTGATCGTTGGAGTCGAACCACACCGAACTGTAGCGCACCCCGGCATCGAGGGAGAGCTTCTCCGTCAGCTGCCACTGAGTCTGCAGATAGGGATCGAGGTTCCACATCAGGTTACGTTCATTGCGACGCAGGCTGCCTTCTTCGCCGTACTGCGGTGCGCCGTTGACCATCACATAGTTTTCATACCCTTTGCGGCGCTCGCTCATGTTTTCATAGTCGAGCCCGGTGGTGAAGGTGACCGGCACCAGCAGTTCGCCGCGGTGGGTCCAGCGGGTATCAATGCCCTGATAATGGCGCGTCAGATCGATAACCCCGCCGGCATGGGTTGGGTTGAGCTGCGGCGCCCGGGGAATTGACTGATACTGTGTGGTCTCGCGCTCCCCGGCATACATCATGACGCTCAGGTCATCCTGCTCGCTGAGCGCTCTTTCGTAGCGCAGCCCCGCCTGGGTCTGTTTCGTCGATTTACGGGTGTTGTACTGGTCGCCACGAGGCGACTGGCGCGGATTACTCTGCCACTCGTCGTAGCTCAGCCCGCCGGCGTCATTGGCTTTGATATCCACGCTGTTAAACAGCAGGGTCAGCTTGCTGACATCATTGATGCGCACGCCGAGCTTAGCGTTGGCCAGGTTTTTACGGGCGCCGCTGTGGTCGCGATAGCCATGGGTGGTGAAGCGGTTGGTCGAGACGGTGTAATCGACGTCGCCGGCGTGGGTTCCGTCGCCGACGGACCCGGTCGCCTTCAGGCCGTAGTGCCAGGTTCCGAAACTGCCGTAATAACTGCTGGCTTCGATGGTCGGCGGCTGGCTGCCGGTCTGGGTCGACACATTGATCACCCCGCCGGAGGAGTTGCCGTACAGGGCAGAGAAGGGCCCGCGCAGTACCTCAAGCCTCTCCACGCTGCCAATATCAATATTCGAGGTTTGCCCCTGGCCGTCGGGCATCGTGGCCGGAATGCCGTCAACGTAGATCCGCAGTCCGCGCACGCCGTAGGTTGAGCGGGAACCAAAACCGCGAATCGATAATTGCAGATCCTGGGCGTAGTTCTGTCGGTTCTGCACCTGCAGCCCCGGCACCGCACCCAGCGACTCGGAAAGGTTCACCCGTGGGGCGGCCTGGCGCATCTCATCCCCGTTAACCACGCTGACGGCGGCGGGGGTATCAAGTTCGGACACCGTGGTCGGTGCGGCGGTGACGACCATGGTTTGCTCGTTGCTCTCGGCCAGGGCAAAGAGAGGTAACAGGAGGGCAGGAAGCGCAACCGTGCGCACGGAAAGGATTTTCATGACAGCTACTCGTAAAACGAACCAAACGGAACATATGCGCACATGTTAATCCTTTTGTAATTTTTTGAAAATTATTAACGGCATTTTAGTTAAATAATGGCACCGAATGGCTATTTTCGCGTCGTGGATGCAGAAATAGCGCTCCACTTTACCTCAAATAATGATTACTATTCGCATTTGAAAATAACGCAAAGCCATGACTTTGCATCACGGAAGCCATGTTGAGCAGGCACATAGTTGTTTTATCAAAGGGAGTCGTCATGTCATTACGTCATCTGTCCGCGCCGCGTCTGCGCCGTTCACTGCTGTTAACCTCTTTACTGCTGGCGGGGAGCTTTAGCGCTCATGCGGCAGACGAAATGCTGCGCAAGGCTGTGGGTAAGGGCGCATACGAAATGGCTTACAGCCAGCAGGAAAATGCACTGTGGGTCGCTACGTCACAAAGCCGCGCGCTGGATAAAGGCGGGATTGTTTACCGTCTGGATCCCACCACCCTCGAAGTTACCCAGATCATCCATAACGATCTGAAGCCGTTCGGCGCGACCATCAACACCACCACGCAAACGCTGTGGTTTGGTAACACCACCGACAGCACCGTCACCGCAATTGATGCGAAGACCGGTGCCGTGAAAGGCCGTCTGGTGCTCGACGACCGCAAACGCAGCGAAACCGTGCGCCCGCTGGCGCCCCGTGAGCTGGCGGTCAATGAAAAAACCAACACCGTCTACATTACTGGTCTGGGTAAAGAGAGCGTGATCTGGGTTGTGGACGGCGACAAGCTGACCCTGAAAGATACCATCACCAATACCGGCGCCATGGCTACCGGCCTGGCGGTAGATGCTGACGCCAAGCGTATTTACACCACCAATGCTGATGGCGAACTGCTGACCATCGACAGCGACAGCAACAAAATCATCAGCCGCAAAAAGCTGCAGGATGACGGCAAAGAGCACTTCTATCTGAACCTGAGCCTGGATACCGCCGGTCACCGCGCCTTTATCACCGACGGCAAACAGCCGGAAGTTCTGGTAGTCGATATCCGCGATGGCAAAGTGCTGCAGAAAATTGCCGCGCCGGAATCGCTGGCGGTGCTGTTCAACCCGACGCGTAACGAAGCCTATGTGACCCATCGTAAAGCCGGTGAAGTGAGCGTGATTGACGGCAAAACCTACAAGGTCGTTAAAACCTTCAAAACCCCGACTCACCCGAACAGCCTGGCGCTCTCCGCCGACGGTAAAACGCTGTACGTCAGCGTGAAGCAGGAATCCAGCCGTCAGAAAGAAGCCACCCAGCCGGATGACGTTATCCGTATAGCGCTGTAAATCGTTATTGAGGAGGGGGCAACCCCTCCCACCCGCCTGAATCACCCTCTGTTACAATCACCGATTGGCCTGATGAATGTAATGACATTACAATCAATACTTTCCCCGCCGTTGCGGGGCGATGGTTATCATTCCGGAGGAAGTATGAATAAGCCATTTATGGTGCTGTGCGCTGGCGCGATGCTGGCACTGCTCGCAGGTTGTAGTTCAAACTACGTCATGACAACGAAAAGTGGGCAGACCATTGTGACTCAGGGCAAGCCGCGTCTGGATAAAGACACCGGTATGACCAGCTATGTCGATGAATCTGGCAACCATCGCCAGATTAACAGCAGCGAGGTGTCGCAGCTGGTGGAAGATAATTAAGTGACAGCAGGTGGTTTGCCCGTTTCCGGGCAAACCACACCAGGTTTATTTCTGTAACGTCTGCACGCCAGGCGCTTCGCTATGAATAGCATGAACGCGTTTGCGCACGCCAAACCAGCCAGCCACCAGCACTACCGCAATCAGCGGAATCGAACCGATGGTATAGGTACCGTTCGGGTAATCGAAAGCCATCAACACCAGCACGCTGAGCAGGAACAGCAGGGTCAGCCAGGAAGTAAACGGCGCACCCGGCATTTTAAAGCTCACATCCGCCGCTTTACCTTGCTTAATCGCCTGACGCAGTTTCATCTGACACACCACGATAAAGGCCCATGAGGCGATAATCCCCAGCGATGCCACGTTCAGCACGATCTCAAACACCTGCGACGGCACCAGATAGTTCAGAAACACCCCGAAGACATACACCACCAGCGTCGCCAGAATCCCGGCGTACGGCACGTGATGACGGCTCATCTTCGACATGAACTTTGGCGCAGAACCGCCCATCGACATCGAACGCAGAATACGCCCGGTGCAGTACAGGCCGGAGTTCAGGCTGGACAGCGCGGCGGTCAGCACCACGATGTTCATCACGCTACCGATGTACGGCACGCCCAGCTTCGTGAAGAAGGTAACGAACGGACTTTGCCCGGCCTGATAGGCATTCCACGGCAGCAGCAGCACCAACAGCACGACTGAACCGACGTAGAACAGGCCGATACGCCAGATCACGCTGTTGATTGCGCGCGGCACTACGGTCTGCGGATCTTTACACTCACCAGCGGCGGTACCCACTAATTCGATAGAGGCAAAGGCGAATACCACGCCCTGAACCAGCACCAGCGCCGGCATCAGTCCGTGCGGGAACAGGCCACCGTTATCGGTGATCAGATGGAAACCGGTGGCGTTGCCGTCCAGCGGCTTACCGCTGCCGAGGAACACCGTCCCCACCACCAGGAAGGCGACAATCGCCAGCACTTTGACCAGCGCAAACCAGAACTCCATTTCGGCGAACCACTTCACGCCGATCATGTTCATGGTGCCGACGATCGCCAGCGCGCCGAGGGCGAAGACCCACTGCGGGACATCGCCGAAGGCACCCCAATAGTGCATATACAGCGCTACGGCGGTGATATCGACAATCCCGGTCATCGCCCAGTTAACGAAGTACATCCATCCCGCCACGTAGGCCGCTTTTTCACCTAAGAATTCGCGGGCATAGGAGACGAAACTGCCGCTGGAGGGGCGATGCAATACCAGTTCGCCGAGGGCGCGTAAGATAAAGAATGAGAACAGGCCGCAGACCAGATAAACCAGCGCCAGGGCTGGCCCGGCCATCTGTAAACGCGCACCAGCGCCGAGAAACAGACCGGTACCGATAGCCCCGCCGATGGCGATCATCTGTACCTGACGGTTGCCCATCGCTTTGTGATAACCCGCTTCCTGAGAGTTTAGCCAGTGACGCTTGGCGGCGTGATGTTCCGCCGTTGTGTTTTGCTTAGTATTCATTGTGGTACCCATTTTCCTGTCAATGTCCATGAGTGGTTCTGCGCACTGCGTAGACGCAGTACGTTATGCTGGCTTTCCCATCATTCTGACGTAGGAGATAAGCAGAGCATGGCGCAGCATCCTACACGTAACGAGATAGTCACGCACGTAAAACATCACTGCACCGCACTTGCTTAAATATCAATGAGTTCAACGACGAAGGTGTGCTAACAGCAGGCTAAAGGCGGTGGTATGTTGCCGACGCCCGGGGTAATAGAGGTGATATCCGGAGAAAGACGGGGTCCAGTTTTCCAGCACCCGCACCAGCCGTCCCTTGGCCAGCGCCTCTTCGACGCTGTCCTCAGGAACGTAGGCCAGACCCAGCCCCGACTCAGCGGCGTCGATACGCTGCGGGAGGCTGTTTAAGATGATTTGCCCCTCGACGCGCACGCGTACTTCGCGGCCATCCTGCTCAAACTCCCAGGCATAAAGCCCGCCGAGGGTCGGCAGACGCATATTGATGCAGCGATGCTGTTCGAGATCGTGAGGGGTCTGCGGGGTACCATAGCGCTGCAAATAGCCCGGGGAGCCGATCACCGCCATGCGCATATCGGGGGCGATACGCACGGCAATCATATCTTTGGCCACCTGTTCGCCGAGGCGAACCCCGGCGTCAAAGCGGCCATCAACGATATCGGTCAGGCCGTTATCCACGGTAATTTCGATATTGATATCCGGGTACTGCAGCATGAAGGTTTTCAGCGCCGGCCACAGCAGGACGCTGGTGGCATGCTCGCCGGCGGTCAGGCGAATGTTACCCGCAGGCTGGTCACGGGTATCGCGCAGGGCGGCCAGCTCCTGCTCAATCTCTATCAGATGCGGGCTCAGACGCTGGAACAGCCTTTCTCCCGCTTCCGTCGGGGCGACGCTGCGGGTCGTGCGGGAAAGCAAACGCACGTCGAGGCGGGATTCGAGATTGCGCATCGCGTGGCTGAGGGCCGACTGAGATATCCCAAGCTGGGCAGCCGCGCGGGTAAAACTGCGCTCGCGGGCCACCACCATAAACGACAGCAGGTCGTTAACGTTATCTTTTAACATCGGTTTTCCAGATTAATGAATTCTGCTCATGGTTTCTCTCTTATTTTGTAGTCTAATCAGCGCCGTGGTTTTTCGCTACTTGCAACACACCGCGCATGGTGAGAGGAACGATGATGAAGATGACTCGCAGCGGCTCGCTACATCCTGAAAAGAGCCGATGAAGACCGGCCAGCACCACATTTTTGCCGGTGAGCTAATAGCGCGCATCTCCCTTCCAGGCTAGAATATTCGGCCGCAAAAATGGCCGGGAGACAGCCATGAAAATCAACATAGTGGGTACCAGCGGCTCGGGCAAATCGACCCTGGCGCGCCGGCTGGCGCAGACGCTATCGGTTCCCTGTATTGAGATGGACACCCTGTACTGGCAGCCGCACTGGCAGGGCACGCCGGATGACGCTTTCTTTGACAAACTGGCGGCGGCCATCGACCGCCCCGACTGGGTGCTGGACGGCAACTACAACCGCAGCCGCCCGCTGAAGTGGCGTGACGTCGACATGGTCATCTGGGTTGACTACGGCTTCTGGCGGACCCTCAGGCAGGCCGTTTTCCGCGCCGTTTCCCGCGCGCGTTCACAGCAGGAACTGTGGCCGGGTACCGGCAACCGCGAAAGCTTCCGCCGCTCCTTTTTTAGCCGCGAATCCATTCTCTGGTGGACCATCACCACCTGGAAAAAGAACCGCCTGCGTTATCAAATGGATATGGCCGACCCGACCTGGCAGCACATCCGCTTTATTCGTCTGCGCGACCAGCAGCAGACCGAGGCCTTCGTGCGTCAGCTACAGCAGCAGTTTGCCGCGCACCCGGCGCCAGACTGATCCGCCGACAGCGGCAGGCGCAAAGCCTGTATATCTATTTTCCGGCAGAGCACATGTAAATAAATTGTTTCTCAACGACCGCGGCTGATTCTAATAATGCAGGCATGTTAGTTAATACGAGCCTGCGAAATGTCTTATCGAATCAGTATTCTGGATAAAAGTCCGCTGGCGGCGGGGGAAACCGCTGCACAGGCGCTGACGCGTACATTAACGTTGGCGCAACAGGCAGAAACCTGGGGCTATCACCGCTTCTGGGTTGCCGAACATCACAACACCGATCAACTTGCCAGCCCGTCACCGGAAGTGGTGATCGCCTGGATCCTCGGCCAGACCCGGCAGATTCGCGTCGGATCCGGCGGCGTCATGTTGCAACACTACAGCCCCTATAAAGTGGCGGAAAACTTTAATCTGCTGGCCGCGCTTGCCCCGGGTCGCGTAGACCTGGGTGTGGGTAAAGCGCCGGGCGGTCTGCCGCTATCAACCCGGGCGTTGCAGCAAGGGGTTCACGCCGAAGAGAAAGGGACCTTTGCCGACAGCCTCGCCCAACTGGATAACTGGCTGTCGCTGACGGAGGACACCGGCGAAGAGAGCCTGCGTGCGACGCCGGTTCCTCCACGCCGTGCCGACGGCTTTCTGCTGGGTGCCAGCCTCGAAAGCGCGGAACTGGCCGCCCGGTTGGACTGGCATTTCGTGTTTGCCGCCCACCTGAACGGCGACAAAACCCTGCTGCGCGATGTGCTGACCCGCTGGCGAGCCCTGAGCCGTCGCCAGACCATCGTGGCGGTGCAGGCGATCGTTGCCGCAGACCGGGCCACGGCGCTGGCGCTGGCAAAACAGGTCGAGGTGTGGGGCGTGGAGCTGGAAAACGGCCAACGGGTGACCGTCGGGAGCGAGGCCCAGGCGCTGGCCTTTGCCCGCCAGGCCGGAAGCCCGCCGACGCACATTGCCCGTCGGGAATCATCGCTGCTGGCCGGCACCGCCGACGAGGTGAAAGCCCGGCTCGATGCGCTGCACACCGCCTGGCAGATCGACGAATTTATTATCGATACCCCAGTGAGTGAAGGGCAGGCGCGGCTGGATTCGCTCCGCCTGCTGGCTCAGGCCCACCATCGCACGGAGGTGCTGTCATGAGTTTTGAACAACAACTGATTGGCTGGCGCCGCGAACTGCATCAGTTCCCGGAACTCTCGCTGCAGGAGGTGGCAACCACCGCCCGCATTCGCGACTGGCTGGAAAGCGGCGGCCTGCGGGTGCTGCCCTACGAACTGAAAACCGGGCTGGTGGTAGAGGTGGGCCGCGGTGACAACATCATTGCTCTGCGGGCCGATATCGACGCTCTGCCCATTGAGGAGAACAGCGGGTTGCCTTACCGCTCGCAGCACGAAGGGGTGATGCACGCCTGCGGCCACGACATTCACACCAGCGTGATGCTCGGCGCCGCGCTTTTGCTGAAAGAGGCGGAAGCGCAGCTGCCAGGTCGGGTACGGATCCTGTTTCAGCCCGCAGAGGAGAACTTCGGCGGCGCGAAAACGCTGATTCGTGCCGGAGCGCTGGAAGGCGTGCGGGCGATTTTCGGCATGCACAATGAACCCGGTCTGCCGCTGGGCGAGTTTGCCACCCGCGGCGGCGCCTTCTACGCCAACGTCGACCGATTTGTGTTTAAGGTGACCGGCAAAGGCGCGCACGCCGCGCGTCCCCATGAAGGCAAAGACGCGATTTTGCTGGCCAGCCAGCTGGTCACCGTGCTGCAAAGCGTCGCCAGCCGCGAGGTGAATACCCTCGATTCGGTGGTGCTCAGCGTGACGCGGATTCAGGGCGGAAATACCTGGAACGTGCTGCCGGAAAGCGTTGAGCTGGAGGGCACCTTACGGACCCACAGCAGCGAGGTACAGCAGCGCGTGAAGGCGCGGGTCAGCGAGATCGCCGCCGGGTTTGCCAGCGCCTTTGGCGCCCAGATTGATGTGTTCTGGTATGCCGGCCCGACGGCGCTGGTCAATGATGACCGCTGGGCGGCGTTTGCCAGCGAGGTCGCTGCAGAATCCGGCTACCGCATCCATGAAGCCGATTTGCATATGGGGGGCGAAGATTTCGCCGTCTATTTGCAGCATATTCCCGGCGCCTTTGTCAGCATCGGCAGCGCCAGTGAATATGGCCTTCATCACCCGGCCTATAACCCGGATGATCGCTTAATTGCCCCGGCGGCCCGTTATTTCGCGGCGCTGGCACAACGGGCGCTACAGCAGAGTTAAACGCTGTTTATCGCGCCCTGTCAGGGCTATTTAGCCAGGGCTCATGCAATTTGAAATATGACCGGTAAATTCATAAAAGGGGTTGTTATGTCTGAAAATCGGCAATTGCGCCTGGGCACCATATTACACGGCGCATCAGGAAATATGTCCGCGTGGCGTCATCCGGCCGCTCAGGCCGATGCCAGTATTAATTTTGACTTCGTCAAACAAACGGCATTAAAAGCGGAAGAGGGAAAGCTGGACTTTATATTTGTCGCCGACGGTTTATATATTAATGAAAAATCTATCCCGCATTTTTTAAACCGTTTCGAACCCCTGACGGTATTATCGACGCTGGCGGCGGTGACCCGCCATCTCGGGCTGGTTGGTACCTTATCGACCTCCTACAGCGAGCCTTTCACCACCGCGCGGCAGTTTGCCAGCCTCGACCATTTGAGCCAGGGACGCGCCGGCTGGAACGTGGTGACCTCGCCGCTGGAAGGCTCGGCAAAGAACTTTTCCCGAGCGCAGCATCCTGATCATGCGCTGCGCTATCGCATCGCCGATGAATATTTACGAGTGGTGAAAGGGCTCTGGGACTCCTGGGAGCAGGACGCGTTTATCCGCAATAAAGCCACCGGCCAGTTCTTTGATAACACCAAACTGCACACCCTTGACCATCACGGTGATTTTTTCCAGGTCGCCGGTCCGTTAAATATTGCCCGCACGCCGCAGGGCCGTCCGATTATCTTTCAGGCCGGCGCTTCGGATGACGGCAAAAAACTGGCGGCAAGCCACGCCGACGCTATCTTCACCCATCAGGCCACCCTGGCGGAAGCTCAGGTATTTTATCGCGATGTGAAACGCCAGCTGGCGGAGCACGGGCGCCAGGCGGATCAGCTGCACATTTTCCAGGGCGTCAGCGTGATTGTCGGCGACGATGCCGACGACGTGGAACAGCAATACCAGACCACCGCCGCGCTGGTGTCGATCGACGATGCTCTGAACTACCTCGGGCGTTATTTCGAACACCACGACTTTAGCCAGTATCCGCTGGATGAAGCGTTCCCGGATATTGGCGAACTGGGCAAAAACAGCTTCCGCAGCACCACCGATGAGATCAAACGTAACGCCCGTGAACGGCATTTGACCCTGCGCCAGGTGGCGCTGGAGGCCGCCAGCCCGCGCCCGCTGTTTTCTGGTACGCCAGAAGAGGTCGCCGACGGTCTGCAGCAGTGGTTTGAACAGCATGCGGCGGACGGTTTTATCATCCAGGGCGGCACCCCGGACACCTTCCCGCGCTTTGTTGACCGGGTGGTGCCGGTACTGCAGGCACGTGGGCTGTTCCGTAATGAATATCCCGGCACGACCCTGCGCGAGAGTCTGGGGCTGGCGCAGCCCGTCAACCAATTCCAACAATAAAAACAGAGAACACCGCTATGCAGAAAAAGTCACTTTTACTGGCGCTTGCGCTGGCCTTTAGCGCCCCGTCATGGGCACAGGACGTCAACATTAACGGCACCGGCGTGAGCCTGGCCGCCAATAAAGCGCCGATCCACACGGCGAAAAACCCGCAGGCCATTGCGCAGCTGCCGGCGAATTATCACTTCGCGGTGCCGGGCAAACTGACCGTGGCGGTGGCGGCGCTGAACTCGCCGCCGCTGACGGTGTTTTCCGACGATAACAAAACCCTGCTCGGCAGCGAGGTGGATATCGCCCGCCTGGTGGCCGACAGCCTGGGGCTGGAGCTGAACGTCGTCCCAACCTCCTGGGAAGACTGGCCGCTGGGGGTGGCCTCCGGCAAATATGATGCCGCGATCAGCAATATTACCGTCACCAAAGAGCGCAAAGAGAAATTCGATTTTGCCACCTACCGTAAGGACTCGTTAGGCTTTTACGTCAAAAGCACCAGCCCGCTGCAGCACATCGACAAAGCGGAAGATATTGCCGGGCTGCGCATTATCGTCGGCTCCGGGACTAACCAGGAGGCCATCCTGCTGGCGTGGAACGCTGAAAACCTGAAGAAAGGGCTGAAGCCCTTTACCCCGGTCTACACCAAAGACGATGCCGCCCAGACGCTGGCGATCCAGTCCGGCCGCGCTGACGCCTTCTTTGGCCCCAACGTGATTGGCGCATGGAAAGCGGCGCTGACCGGCAAAACCAGGCCGGTGGGCAGCGTGGATGGCGGCTGGCCGAAAGCGGCGCATATCGCGGTCACCCTGAAAAAGGGCGGCGGCCTGGTGGAACCGGTACAGACGGCATTGAACGGCGTCATTAGCAACGGCGACTACGCCAAAGTGCTGAACCGCTGGGGCGAAGGGGTCGAGAGCATCCCGCAATCAGAAATTAACCCGGCCGGTCTGGGCGACTAACAGGAGGCAACATGAGCGACGCATTCCGCGATATCTCCCCCGAAGCACCGGAACTTCAGCCGATTATTAACGGCCTGTTCGCTGAATATGCCGCGCGCTATGGCGACTACTTTTCCCGTGACGCGGAGGTTGAGCTGACCGAATGGTATCTGGCGCCGCAGGGGCTGTTCATCGTCCTTGAACGCGACGGCGAGATCATCGCCACCGGGGCCTATAAGCCAAAAGATGCCCACACCGCGGAGATCAAGCGTATCTGGACCCACCACCGTCTGCGCCAGCAGGGGCTGGCGGTAAAAGTCGTGCAGGAGCTGGAGCGGCGGGCCGTGCTGGCGGGTTACAGCCACATTTATCTGACAACCGGCTTTCGCCAGCCGGAAGCGGTGAAGCTCTATCTGAGCCAGGGATACGACGCCCAGTTTGACCTGACGCGCAACCCGGAAGAGTACAGCCAGCCGCCGTTTGACGGACGGCTGCGCTTCAGCAAAGCGCTGGCGGTCAGCGCCCTGAGCCAAAGCGCCTGAGGAGGCCACATGACGCATTCGGAAACGATAAAAGTGGTTCCGGCGCGCTACCCACTGCGCGCCGTCGGGGCGCTGCTGGCGCTGCTGGTGCTGGCGGGCGTGGTGCAGTCGGTGGCCTTTAACCCGCGCTGGGAGTGGGCGGTGTTTGCCCGCTGGTTCTTCGACCCGGTGATCCTTGAAGGGCTGGGGCAGACCCTGCTGTTGACGCTGATCGGCACTGTCCTCAGCGTGCTGTTCGGCGGCGTGCTGGCGCTGGCCCGGCTCTCTTCCTCCTGGTTGTTGAGCAGCCTTGCCTGGGGCTATATCTGGCTGTTCCGTTCGCTGCCGCTGATAGTGGTGCTGATCATTCTCTACAACTTTTCCTATCTGTACGACACGCTGTCGATTGGCATCCCGTTTACCGCCTTTAGCTGGGGGAGCTACCAGACCATCAACGTACTGGGGCAATTTTCGACGGCGGTGGTCGGGCTGACCCTGGTGCAGAGCGCCTACACCGCCGAGATTATTCGCGGCGGTTTCCTTGGGGTTGATCACGGGCAGTATGAGGCCGCGGCGGCGCTGGGGCTGCCGGCATGGCGCCGCACGCTGCGGATTATTCTGCCGCAGGCGCTGCGGACGATTTTGCCCGCCGGCTTTAACGAAATTATCAGCCTCGCCAAAGGCACGGCGATGGTCTACGTGCTGGCGATGCCGGAGCTGTTTTACACCATTCAGATGATCTACAACCGTACCCAGGAGGTGATCCCGCTGCTGATGGTCGGCGCCGTCTGGTACCTGGTGATCACCAGCGTGCTGTCAGTGATTCAGTATCTGGTGGAACGCGCTCTGGCCCGCAGCGAACGCCGCTCGGCGGTGAACTCGCCGCGTCGTCGGCAGCTTCAGGAAACCGCCCCGCAGCCGCAGCAGAAACCGCAGGAGGCCATCCATGCCCAACTCTCTTAACGGCCATATTTCGATTACCGGGGTCAGCAAGTACTTCGGTCGCCACAAGGCGCTGGACGATGTGTCGCTGGAGATCCCTCCCGGCACCGTCACGGTGATCCTCGGCCCTTCCGGGTCTGGCAAGTCAACGCTGCTGCGCACCATTAACCATCTGGAGCGGGTAGATGAAGGATTTATCCAGATTGACGGGGACTATATTGGCTACCGCCGCGAGGGCGACAAGCTGTATGAACTGAAAGAGAAAGCGATTCTGCGACAGCGCGTCAACGTCGGCTATGTCTTCCAGAACTTCAATCTGTTCCCGCACCTGACGGTGCTGGAAAACCTGATTGAAGCGCCGATTGCTCACAAGCAGGCGACCCGCAAAGAGGCGATAGCCCGCGCCTATGACCTGCTTGATGTGGTGGGCCTGCGCCACAAGGCCGATGCCTGGTCGCGGCATCTCTCCGGCGGGCAGCAGCAGCGCATCGCCATTGCCCGGGCGCTGGCCCTCAAGCCGAGAGTGATTCTGTTTGATGAACCGACCTCGGCGCTCGATCCTGAGCTGGTGGGCGAAGTGCTCGACGTGATTAAAAAGCTGGCGCGCTCCGGCACCACGCTGGTGGTGGTAACCCACGAAATCGGCTTCGCCCGCGAAGTGGCCGACAAAGTGGTGTTTATGGTGGAGGGCAAAATCATCGAACAGGGCAGCAGCGATGAGGTGCTCAACCATCCGCAACATCCGCGAACGCGGCAATTTTTATCGAAGGTGCTGGCATGAAAACAAGGACAAGTGTGTTGGCGCTCGCCGCCATTTCAACGGTGATGGCAGCCGACGTGCAGGCGGACATCGACCTGAAGGCCAACGAAACGCCGCTGCCGGTGACGGCGGATCCCACGGCGATCGCCAGGGTCCCGGCCAACTACCGTTTTGTGGAACCCGGCACGTTGACGGTGGCCATTTCGGCGCTGAACTCGCCGCCGCTGGCGCTGCTGGCAAGCGACAACCGCACGCGCATCGGCAGCGATCCGGATATCGCCCGTCTGCTGGCGGGAAGTTTAGGGCTCAAGCTTAAGCTGGTGCCCACGGCGTGGGAAGACTGGCCGCTGGGGATCACCTCCGGGCGCTATGATGTGGCGCTGGTCAATATCGCCGTCACCGAGCAGCGTAAAACGAAGTTCGATTTCGCCACCTATCGCGTCGATTCGCTGGCGTTTTCCGTGAAGTCGACCAGCAATATTGCGCAAATCAGCGGTCCGGCGGACCTCTCGGGTCGCAAGGTGATCGTCGGTTCCGGTACCAATCAGGAGCGTATTTTGTTGGGCTGGAACGAGGAAAACAAAACGGCAGGGCGCCCGCCGGCGCTGCCGGTCTATCTGACCGATGACGCTTCTGGCAATCTGTACATCCAGTCCGGGCGCGCCGACGTCTTCTTTGGCCCGCAGTCGACGGCGGCTTACAAAGCGGCGCTGAGCGGCACCACCAAAGTGGTGGGGTTGGGGCCGAAGAAAGCCTGGGTGGCGACCACCACCAAAAAGGGCAACGGCCTGGTGTATGCGCTGCAGGCGGCGCTGGACGGCGCTATCGCGCGCGGGGAGTATCAGCAGGTGCTGGCGCGTTGGGGAGAGCAGGGCGAGGCGGTGGCGCAATCAGCGGTGAACCCGCCGGGTATTACCTACTAAAAAACCGCTGTTTCGCAGGAGTGTGTTGCGAAACAGCGGGGGCGATATTCGCCAGGGATTTAACTTCAGGCAAGGCGCGGGGTGAGGGTTATCCGGTCCAGCGGGCCGACCACAAACAGGTATGAGAACAGGCCCAGTACGCCCATGGAGCCGACATACAAAATGGCGTAATCAAACGAGTGGGTGTTGGCGAGGATCACCCCAATCACCAGCGGGGTGATGATGCTCGCCAGGTTACCGCACATGTTAAACACGCCGCCGGCAATGCCGAGCATCTCTTTCGGCGAGGTATCGCTGAGAATGCACCAGCCAAGGTTGCCAAACCCTTTGGCGAAGAAGGCCAGACTCATGGCGGCGATGACGACCACTTCCGAACTGGTATAGTTAGCCACGACAATCACGCAGGAGAGCAGCATGCCGCAGATCACCGGCAGTTTACGGGCGGTGGTCAGGCTGTAGCCCTGTTTCAGCAGCCAGTCGGAAAAGACGCCTCCCAACAGTCCGCCGATGAATCCGGCGATCGCCGGGATACTGGCGACGAAGCCCACCTTCAGAATCGACATCCCCTTGGCCTGATACAGATAGGTGGGAAACCAGGTCAGGAAGAACCAGGTAATCGACGTCACGCAGAACTGGCCGATATAAACGCCGATCATCATCCGGTTGACGCAGACGCTTTTAATCTGCGCGAGGGTGAGTTTCTGCTGTATTTTACGACTACCCAGCTCCGGCTCGCCGCCGCCATCGCGGATATAATCGATTTCCTGTTGATTGATGCCTGGGTGCTGTAGCGGATCTCTGACTTTAATCAGCCAGAATATCCCCAGTACCACCCCGATGGCGCCAATATAATAAAAGACGTAATGCCAGCTTAAATTATGCAAAATAATGGTCATCAACGGGGTAATAATACCCAGAGAGATATATTGTGCCGCCTGGTAAACCGAGGTGACGAACCCTCGCTCTTTATTCGGGAACCACTGGACGCTCAGGCGGCTATTGGCGGGAAACGCCGGCGCTTCTATAGCCCCCATCATCAGGCGTAAAATAATCAACACGATCAGTGGGCTGGCGTACAGGTAGATGGTGCCCTGAAACATGGTGACGACGGACCAGCCAATTAATGCAAAGCCGTAGACTAGGCGGGAGCCATATTTATCCAGCAGCCAGCCGCCGGGGATCTGCATCACCACATACGAAATCCCGAATACCGAAAAAGCCAGCCCCATGGCTTCGGGATCGAAACCTAACTCTTTACTCATCATCGGGGCAACGACGGACAAGGTTGCCCGGTCGGCATAATTAAATACGGTGGCGAGAAACAGAAATATCAAAATACCATAACGCACTTTGCTGGGTTTTATTGGCGTTGTCATGTTATTCAACTCCTTTACAGGGTTGCATTGTAGGTACAGCGGATTTCAGCCGTGAATCGGCCGGTAGCCCGGATACGGCGCTTGCGCCGCAATCCGGGGAAATTGATTAAGGGCGCTGACCAAACTCGCAGCTGTGCTGGGTCCAGCGGCGGGCCTGTTCGCTGAGGGTGAAGCCCAGGCCGTGGCGTTCAGATACCCACATCCGCCCGTCGCGCAGCTCCAGCTGTTCGTTAAACAGCGGGTTAAGCCATTCGAAATGTTCCAGCCACGGCTCCAGCGGGTAGGCGGCGGCGAGATGCAGGTGGACCTCCATGGCAAAATGCGGTGCCAGCTTGCGGCCATGCTTCGCGGCGAGATCCATAATTTTGAGGAACGGCGAGATGCCGCCCACCCGCGGAGCGTCGGGCTGAACCACGTCGCTGGCGTTGCCGAGGATCAGCTGTTCATGTTCACGGAAGCTGGTCAGCATTTCACCGGTGGCGATAGGGGTGTCCAGCGCCGCGGCAAGCTGGGCGTGGCCTTCGACATCGTAGGCGTCCAGCGGCTCCTCAATCCACACCAGATTGAACCCTTCCATTTTGCGCCCCATGCGGATGGCGGTTTCACGATCCCACTGCTGATTGGCGTCGACCATCAGCGGGAAATCATCCCCCAGCACTTCCCGCACCGCCGTCAGACGACGAATGTCTTCGGCGGTGTTGGGCTGGCCGACTTTGAGTTTGATCCCGCCGATGCCGTTTTCCCGCGAGATAGCCACGTTCTTCAGCACCTGATCCAGCGGGGTATGCAGGAATCCGCCCGAGGTGTTGTAGCACTGCACGGAATCGCGGTGGGCGCCGAGGAGTTTGGCTAACGGCAGCCCGGCGCGTTTGGCTTTCATATCCCACAGCGCGATATCGATAGGGGAGATAGCCTGCACCGCCATGCCGCTGCGGCCCACGGAAGCCCCGGCCCACAGCAGCTTGGTGTAGATCTTATCGATATCATTCGGATCTTCGCCGAGCAGGTTATCGGCAATCTCTTTGGCGTGGGCGTAGATCCCCTGGCCTCCGGCCCGTTTCGAGTAGCTAAAGCCGACGCCTTCATAACCATCACGGGAGCGGATTTCGGCAACGATAATCGCCACTTCGGTCAGCGGTTTTTGCCGACCGGTGAGCACTTTGGCATCGCTGACCGGCGTCGCCAGCGGTAAAAAGGCCAGTGACAGTTTGACGTGAGCAATGCAGTCGCCGGTTTCAGCCGCGGTTTTGGCCCCGAGGGTTTTGGCGTAGCTCACGGACTCGGAATTTGCGCTAAAGGTCATGGTAGGTTCCTTTCAGATTATAAAATGTTTGCGCTAACATTTCTAATCCTGAACGCTGACTTGCGCCATCGCATTGACTTTAATTTGTACAAACGATCACAACTGACGATAATTTAGGGTGAAATTATGCAAGTGACATCACGATCCAAGCAGGTTTGTGAAAAGTCACAATAATCAATGATAGCGATAACATTTAATGGGCGGCAACGCTGATAGTATCGGGCTGAGAGCGGCAGAGGCTGGCAATTGCGAGGGGCATCATCAATAATGCCCACAGGAAAACGACTCAACACAGGGGCTTCGTCGTGAAAAGCAGAAAACCGTCGCGGGCGCCGACGCTGGATGATGTCGCTCGTAGCGCCGGGTTGTCATCGATGACGGTCAGCCGGGCGCTAAATACCCCGCAGCTGGTGCGCCCGAAAACGGTGGAGAAAGTGATGCAGGCGGTGCAGGCTACCGGCTATATCCCCAATGCGCTGGCGGGTGGACTGGCGTCGCGGCGAAGCAAACTGATCGCGGTGGTGGTGCCGCAGATCAACAACAATATGTTTGTCGATACCATCCAGGCGCTCAGCGATACCCTGGCGGCGCGCGGCTATCATATGCTGCTGTGCGTGGCTGGCTACAGTCGCCAGACCGAAGCCGAACTGGTGGCGACCTTACTCTCACGCCGCCCGGATGGTGTGGTGTTGACCGGTATTCAGCACGCTGCGGCGCTGAAAAAAACCATTCTTAATGCCGCCATTCCGGTGGTGGAAATCTGGGATCTGACCCCCACGCCGCTGGATATGCTGGTGGGCTTTTCGCATGAGAAGGTCGGCGAAACCATCGGCGAGTTTCTACTGCACAAAGGCTACTGTCGCCCGGGACTGCTATGGGCCGCAGACGCGCGCGCGGCGCTGCGTAAGCAGGGGCTGCGCGCCGCGCTCAGCAAAAACGGCATATCCGCCGCACCGCAGATTGAAGTGCCGCTGCCGGCGTCACTGGCGTTGGGACGTCAGGGCCTGGCGCAGCTGCTGGATTCCGCCTCGTTTGATGTCATCGTCTGCAGTTCGGACACGCTGGCGCAGGGGGCGATCATGGAAGCCGAAAGCCGTGGCCTGCGCGTGCCGCAAGACCTGGCGGTGATTGGCTTTGGCGATCTGGATTTTGCCGCCAGCAATCGCCCGGCAATCACCACCGTCAGCGTCGACCGCCACGCCATTGGCGAACAGGCGGCGACGCTGCTTGCTGACCGCATCGAAGGACGCGAGGAAGGCGAGGTGATTATTGATATCGGTTTTCAGCTGGTGGCGCGCGAGTCGGCGTAGACGGATCAGCGCAGCGCCACCGGGGAATGACGCCAGAACCGCCGGTTTCTGCCTACACTTAGCGTTTAACGTGGAGGCCGAATATGATCACCGTTTATGGCGCACCCGGCTGGGGCTCGGCGATTAGCGAGCTGATGCTGACGCTGGCCGGGATGCCTTACCACTTTGTTAACGTCGGGGGCTTTGACCAACCTGGCCCGCAGCGCGATCGCCTCAAACAGCTAAACCCGCTGTGTCAGGTGCCGACCCTGACGCTGGATGACGGTCGCGTGATGACTGAGTCCGCAGCGATCGCCCTGATGATCCTCGACCAGCGTCCGGATCTGGCGCCCGACCCGGGTACGCCCCAGCGTCATCAGTTTCAGCGCCTGCTGATCTGGCTGGTGGCCAACGTCTATCCCACGTTTACCTATGCGGACTATCCACAGCGCTGGGCCGCCGATGCGCCCGATCAGCTGCGGGAAAACTGCATTCAGTATCGACAATCACTCTATCTGTGGCTGGAGCAGCAGCTGGCCGCCGCGCCGTACGCGCTGGGGGCGGAGATAACCCTGCTGGATTGCTATATCGCGGCGATGTATTCATGGGGGCCGCGGCAGGCGTGGTTTGACGGGCATACGCCGAAGTTGGCTGCGGTGGCGGGAAAGGTCTATCAACGGCCTGAGCTTCAGCCGGTGCTGCGTGACAACGGGTTGATTTAAGGCACAAATAGCGAACCGATACCTCGGGGCTATGCTAATTTATCGCACTGACACTAAGGAGCCTGCTATGCCACATGTTGATATTAAATGTTTTCCCCGTGAACTGACCGACGAACAAAAAACCGCGCTGGCGAACGACATCACCGACGTGCTGATTCGCCACCTCAGCAGCAAGGACAGCGCGGTGAGCGTTGCCCTGAACCAGGTTGAACCCGGTGACTGGCAGCAGGTCTGGGACAGCGAAATCGCCCCGCAGATGGAGCAGCTGATTAAAAAGCCCGGCTACAGCATGTAATCATCGAGTGACCCCGGATGGCGGCGCGATGCGCCTAATCCGGGCTACGGAATGGTGCTGTTTGTAGCCCGGTCAGCGCAGCGCCACCGGGGAAGTCCGGCCAATGACACATGTACCAGGTACATGAAAATGGTTGATTAATGTACCGGGTACATGTATGTTAACCAGCAAGTCGTGATGACATCAGGGAATAAGATGTTTACTTTTATTGAGCTGCAAGGTTTCAGTAAGCGACGTCAGGAGCTGTTACCGGATGATGAGTTTCGTGCCTTTCAGGAGATGCTGATTAACGATGCTGAAGTCGGTGACACTATTTCAGGTACCGGAGGATTTCGTAAAATCCGCTGGGGTCGACCGGGAACAGGAAAGCGTGGCGGCGTAAGGGTGATTTACTACAATGTAACGACAAAAGGGCGCATTTATCTGGCATTGATCTATTCGAAAAACGAAAGGGATGAATTAAGCCAGGAACAAAAAAGGATGTTAAGACAGGTTGCTGGTTTATTAAACTAATATATAAACAGTAAGTCAGGCTGAGCAAACATTTGTAGCGACAGAGAGCCAACTGAGGTGTTTATGAAAGATGAATTGTTTGCCGATCTGCTGGCCAGTGCAGAAGAGATGGTCAGGATTGAAAAAGGCGAGCAAACGCCAAAGGTAGAGCATATTCATACCTTTAGCGAGATTGACGTGAGAGCGATACGGGAAGCAACTGGTTTGAAACAGCAGGATTTCGCGGTTGCCGTTGGCGTCAGCTATGAGCTGGTAAAAAGCTGGGAAACCAAACGACGTCAGCCAACCGGCCCCTCAAGGAAGTTGCTTTTACTGCTTCAAGGCAATCCAGTTATTATTGATAAATTAAAAAGCATTTAAAATAAGATGCTCAAAGGCAGGATTGTTTTATTTTGGCTGTTTTTACAAAAATTGAGATAAAAAGGATAGTTAAAAACCTGCATTTATAACTGCTATCTGTCTTCATTATTATTCCACTGGATAGCCAGTCGTCCTGTCTTAAGCCCAGCGAAGACCGACGCCGGGTGCAGCGTTAAGATACCCCGGATGGCGGCGCAGGGCGCCTTATCCGGGCTACAGTATTGTGCGGTGTGTAGCCCGGTCAGCGCAGCGCCACCGGGAAATACCCCAATATATCCCTCGCAAAAGTTGCCGCGTCGCTGGGGAGATTATTTCAAGGGAATATTCTGCTCTTTTGCCCATCTACGCAATCGGACACAAGCGTTGGCGTAGGGTGACGAGGTGTTTAGTGAAATCATCCGCCCAAGCGTCCATTTGCCGTACCACGGGCGACCGTACAGTGCCTCGTTGTCACTGGTCGCGATTTGGACCATTATCTTCTGCTTAACCTCATGTAGGTCAGCCAGTAAAGAAGTGAAGTCCCGCGAAGGATAATCGCCATAAAACTTCTGTGCCAACTGCCCAAGCTGATTCCATTTAAAACCGGTTTCAGGAAGGTCTACAGGCGTTTGTGCTTTGTCGAGAGTAATCCATTTAAGCACCAGTTCGTTCCATCCCAACAAATAACAGACCAGATCGCGTACGCTCATGACTGTGCCTTGCGCATGACCAGGTAAGTTTTTTTCAGCTGCTTTTTCCTTGGGGATATGCGCAAGGTAATTTGCTAATGTGGTGAAGTTTTTGTCAATAGCTTGCAGAAGCTGAATCTGGGTTTGCGGTATGCTCATCGTGAGTTCCTTTCTGAGATGATATGGATGATTCCCGGATGGCGGCGCGATGCGCCTAATCCGGGCTACAGTATTGTGCGGTGTGTAGCCCGGTCAGCGCAGCGCCACCGGGGAGTTGGCCGCAGGATATTATCCCGCCAGCGCCTGCAGGTGCTGCTGCATATTACCGGTTACCGCGGCGGCATTGATGTGATCAAAATAGCCATACCAGCCGCTGGCAGCGATACCGGCCAGCAGGGCATCGCGGGCCTGGGCGTCAGGAAAACGCCAGATCCCCAAAAAGCGGTGCGGAGCCGCGTTGTCGATGGCCGTATCGGTTTCCGCCAGCGTCAGCAGTTCAACCACCCATTGTGCAAGACCGCTCATCCCGGACTGAATGCCCTGAATAAACGCGCTACGTTGCGCCTCTGACAGCGCGTGCCAGGCGGCGTTGGGAGTGTAGAGTTCAACCAAATAATGAGACATGTTTGCTGCTCCTTTACGTTGTGTTTTAACACGAATCAGATGCGGCTTTTCCCGCCAGCGTTCCGGCGGCGACTTTCGCCAGCAGGCCAGCCAGTTGGCTGCGCTCCGGCGCCGAGAGATGGCTGAACAAACCGGCAATCCAGCGGCTGTGTTGGGCAAAAACCTTGCCGATCAGCTGCTTGCCTTCGGGGGTTAATGCAATACGCATCGCCCGGCCATCAAGAGGGTCGGCATGACGTTCAATCAACTGGTCGCGCTCAAGACCGTTCAGCAGACCGGTGATTGTCGCCCGGGTGACGCCGGCTCTTTCTGCCAGCACGTTGGGGGCGAGGCCCTCAGGCACGGCATCAAGCAAAAACAGCAGCACGAAGCGCCCCTCGGATAGCCCCCAGGGTGCCAGCAGCGTCGCGCAATCGCGGTCGATGGCGGCAGCTAACGACAGGGTCTGAAAACAGAGGCGGATATTGTCCACATCGGCAAGCTGATGACGTTCGGCTTCCTGCAGTAGCGATAGGTATTTTTGTTCGAGCTCCATAGTGGCCTCCGTCAGATAGTATGGTGCCTAACTATATGCCTGAAGCAATGAACGATCAACCTGCTAAAAAAGAGAGTGTCGCGGGGAGAAGGCAGGCTCAGAGCCTGGCCCATTAGGCTATTTTATTTGCCATTTTGGCCCTGGGCAGTGCTCACCATCCTCACGTACTGCGTGTTCGCTCCGGTGGTTCTGCGCTGTCCGTGGCCAAACTGGCTGCATCAATCTACGCCTACTGGGATAGGCTCTTAACCACCTGCCTCGGTAAAGAAAGGTTACTCTTCCGGCATATTGGCCTGCACGTGGCGGCCGCTGGCGACAAAATTTCCGGTGCCGAGATGATGCAGCGTATTGAGCTTATCGTCGTCGAACTGCCAGCGACCGGTAGCAAATGCGCGCTCATCGGCGGCAGCGGAAACTACCTCGCCAAACAGGGTATCGTACTGCTCCTGGGCTGAGCCTGACGGGAGCAGGCGGCACTCCATCCACGCCAGACACTTCTCTTCGATTAACGGCAGTCCCAGAACCGGGCCGTTGACCACCGGAATACCGTAGGCGTTGAATTTATCCTCGTCCCGCCCGCTGATGCTGCCCACGGCATAGGTCCAGCTGGCCGCAGCCACCCCGGGAACCACGATGCCGAAGGTGCCGTTGCGCTCGATAATTTCCCGCGTCCAGGCGCTTTTATCCACCACGATCGCCAGCCGGGGCGGCGCGAATTCGACGGGCATAGACCATGCGGCGGCCATCACATTGCGGCGTTGCGTCTGGGCGTCATAACTGGTGATCAGAATGGTCGGGCCATGATTGAGCAGGCGACTGGCGTACTGGAGTTCCACGTGGCGAAAACGGCTCATAAGCGTTCCTTGGTAAATGGGTCTGATGCCAGACAACACGTTAATCCGCAATGAAAACGTAATCAATACGTCATACAGGCTCCCTATAGTCGGCACCACTAAATCCCAAAGAGGATCACAACATGGAAGCTCTCCTGTCTTTATCACAGGTGAGCGCGGCCCGTCAGGTGTTAACCGCGGGCAGAGCATCGCTTTCCCAACGGGGAGGGCGAGAATGCGCGCGCTGACCAGCATCACACTCGATGGCGTCTCATTCGCCTTCGGTCCCCAGACCGTTCTTCATCAAATCGACCTGCAGATCGACGCGGGCAGCATCGTGGCGCTTTTAGGGCCGTCGGGCTGCGGCAAAAGCACCTTGCTGCGTCTGCTTGCGGGACTCACCGTGCCCGCCAGCGGCGAAATTCGTTTCGGCGACCGGCTGGTGGCAAAACGCGGTTGGGCAATGCCGCCGGAGCAGCGCGACATCGGCATGGTGTTTCAGGATTACGCCCTGTGGCCGCACATGACGGCGGCGCAGAACGTCGCCTTTCCGCTACGGATGCGCGGCGTATCGCGGCATGACCGACAAAAGCGAGTCGCTGAAGCGCTGGCGCTGGTGGGCCTCAGCGGTTTCGCCGAGCGTAAGCCTTCCGGATTGTCCGGCGGGCAGCAACAGCGCGTGGCCCTGGCTCGCGCCATCGTCGCTGAACCCCGGGTCCTGCTGTTTGATGAGCCGCTCTCCAATCTCGATAGCGAACTGCGGGAGTCACTGTGCGTGGAGATGAGCCGTCTCTTGCGACAGTTGGGGATCACCGCCGTATACGTCACTCACGATCGCCGCGAAGCCGAGCTGCTGGCCGACAGAATTGTTCATCTCTCGGCGGGCGCCATCGCCGCCGTGCGCACCGTTACTTCATCCTCAGGGGAACTTGCATGAAAACTGTTATGACCATTAAGAAAGGAGCTGCGCTCGCGATGCTGTTGTCCGCCACCATGATGTCCAGCGCCCATGCGCTGACCGTATACACCGCCGGTCCCGGCTCGCTGGCGAAGAACCTTGCCAGCGGCTATGAGAAGAAAACCGGAGTGAAGGTCAATATTTTCCAGGCCACCACCGGCAAGGTGATGGCCCGTCTGGAAGCCGAGCAGGCCAACCCGCAGGCGGATGTGCTGATCTCTGCCTCCTGGGATACCGCCGAGGATTTACATCACCGCGGCTGGCTGCTGCCGTACCAGAGCGCCAATGCCGATAAGGTGCCGGCGAACCTGAAAACGGCGGATTATGTCGCGCAGGGGATCTCGGCGCTGGGTATCGTCTGGAATACCAAAAGCGGGACCCCGGAGCCGAAAGAGTGGCGCGACCTGACCGAAGCGGCGTTCAAGGACAAAGTGACCACGCCGGACCCGGCGCTCTCCGGCGCATCGCTGGATTTGCTGATCGGGTTACAAAATGGCATGGGCGATAAAGCCTGGGCGCTGTTTGACGATCTGAAGCGCAACGGCATGGTGGTCAGCGGGCCGAACGCTCAGGCGGTTACCCCGGTGATGCAGGGGGCGAAAGCGGCGGTATTCGGCGCGGTGGATTATGTCTCCTATGGCAACATCCATCAGGGCGAATCCCTGAAGGTGATTTTCCCCGCCAGCGGCACGGTGATTGCGCCGCGTCCGATGATGATCCTCAAGACCAGCCAGCATGCTGATGATGCCAAAGCCTTCGTTGATTATGTCCTGTCGCCGGAAGGCCAGGCGCTGGTTGCCGATGCCTGGCTGATGCCGGCGCGCAGCGATGTCCAGGCCAGGCGCCCGCTGCTTAATGAGCTGAAGATCCTACCGACCACCAGCGATGGCAGCAGTGAACGTAGCGCGGTGCTGTCCCGATTCAATACGCTGTTCGCACAGTAAACCGATGTGTCCCCAACGTATCCGGGGGATCCGGTCTGGCACATTTCCCGGAGGCGGCGCTGGCGCGCCTGTCCGGGCTACCGGACTATCAGCGACGTAGCCCGGTCAGCGCAGCGCCACCGGGGCCGGCACATTTCCCGGAGGCGGCGCTGATGCGCCTGTCCGGGCTACTGGATCATCAGCGACGTAGCCCGGTCAGCGCAGCGCCACCGGGGCCGGCACATTTCCCGGAGGCGGCGCTGGCGCGGCTGTCCGGGCTACCGGACCATCAGTGACGTAGCCTGGTCAGCGCAGCGCCTCCGGGGATCGGGCGACAGAACTGCCGATAGGTTGCGGGCGATTATTTTCCAGGAACATGCCGTGAAACAAACATTGATATCCGGGTTTACGCTGACCGCGCTGCTGGTGCTGGTGGCGTTACCGTTGTTATTTATCGTCCTGCAGGCGATATTTCCGCACTTCAGCGCCGGTTCGCTGGACGGGGCAATGAGCGGCGTTTCGACGCTGGTCAAAGAACCACAGCTGCTGTCGATGCTCGGCGGCACCCTGTGGGTCGCCGCTGGCGTGGCGCTGATGAGCGTGCTGATTGGCCTGCCGCTGGGGGTATTGCGCGGTCTGTTTACGCTGCCGATGCCGCGCCTGTGGGATCTGCTGTTCCTGATCCCGTTTCTGACGCCGCCCTATATTTCGGCCCTGTCGTGGATGCTGGTGCTGCAAAGCAACGGCTATCTGCAACAGCTCACGGGCTGGGATCTTAACGACCTGCTGTTCAGCCGCAGCGGGATCGTGCTGGTGATGACCTTTAACATCTTCCCGGTGGTCTATTTCGCCGTTTCCCGCAGCCTGCTGGCGAGCGGTCAACGGCTGGCGATGGTGGCCCGTGTGCACGGCGCCAGCGCCTGGCGGGCCTTCTGGCATATCACGCTGCCGATGCTCTCGCCGGCGCTGGCGGCGGGGATGCTGCTGGCGTTTACTCTGGCAATTGAAGAGTACGGCGTTCCGGCGGCGCTGGGCTCGCGGGCCGGGCTGACGATGCTCACCGTCGGCATCGAGAAAAAACTCGCCGACTGGCCGATTGATTTACCCGGCGCCTCGCTGCTGTCGCTGTTGCTGATCGCGGTGGCGCTGCTGGCCTGGTGGCTGCAAAAGCGGCTTACGGGCGATACAGAGGTCACCAGCGTGACCGGCAAGCCGGGAGAGAACAGCGGTGCCAGCCTCGGCTGGCTGGCGACGCCGGCGGTACTGCTGACGGCCGGAGTTGGCGGGCTGGCGGTGGTGCTGCCGGGGGCCTCGATGGTGCTGACCAGCCTGATGGGCACATTATCCGGCGGTATTCACAGCGATAATTTTACCTTGCGTCATTTTACCGCGCTGTTTGCCCAGCAGGGCGATGCGCTGTCGGCGTTGGGGACCAGCCTGTCGCTGGCGCTGGCGTCGGCATTGATTGTCGGGCTGATCGGACTGCTGGCGGCCTGGCTGGTGCTGGTGCAGAAAATCAAGGGCAGCGCCCTGGTCGATGCCTTATCGTTGATGCCGGCGGCGCTCCCGGGGGTGGTGGTGGGCGTGGGGTTGATTCTGCTGTGGAACCAGCCGTTCTGGCCGGTTTCGCCCTATAACAGCTGGTTTATGCTGCTGCTCTCCTATTGCTGCCTGCTGTTGCCGTGGCCGGTGCGCTATGTCGGCAGCGCACTGCGCCAGCTCGGCACCAACCTCGAACCGGCAGCGCGGGTACACGGCGCCACGCCTCTGCAGGCGCTGCGTTTAATCGTCCTGCCGCTGGTGTTTCCGGCGCTGCTGGCCGCCATGCTGATGGTGTTTGCGGTGGCCTCGCGCGAGCTGGTGACCTCGCTGCTGCTGGCACCGGCCGGTACCCAGACCGTAGCGGTGTTTATCTGGCGCCAGTTTGAGCAGGGCTCGGTCGGGCAGGGAATGGCGATGGCCTCGCTGACGCTGTTGACCGGGCTGGTATTGATGCTCAGCGCGTTGGCGTTAATGCAGCGGAGCACACGCGAATAAATACGACCGCACAAAATAGACGGTCAAACGGCAAAAATAGGCTATAAATGTCGGACACCGATTGCTGGAGGCATTGATGAGTCCATTTTTAAGCGCCTATTTTTCCCGTCTGGGCTGGACGGGAACCCCTGATGTTTCTATCGACACCTTGCGCGACCTGCATATTCACCACAACAGCGCCATCCCGTTTGAAAATCTGGATGTGCTGTTGCCCCGGGAGATCCACCTTGACGATCGCACGCTGGAAGAGAAGCTGGTGAACGGTCAGCGTGGCGGCTACTGCTTCGAGCAAAACGGTCTGCTGGAAAGAGCGCTGCGCGAGCTGGGCTTTAAAGTCCGCAGCCTGTTGGGAAGAGTGGTGCTGGCGAATCCGCCGCAGATGCCGCCGCGTACCCATCGTTTGCTGCTGGTAGAAGTGGAGGGCGAACGCTGGATCGCCGATGTCGGTTTCGGCGGGCAGACGCTGACCGCACCGATTCGCCTGCTGGCGGATGTCGAGCAAGCCACCCCGCACGGTGAGTATCGCCTGCTGTGTGAGGGAGAGGCCTGGACGCTGCAGTTCAGCCACCACGGCCACTGGCAGTCGATGTACCACTTTGACCTCGGTCACCAGTACGCCTCCGACTATGTGATGGGCAATTTCTGGTCGGCCCACTGGCCGCAGTCGCATTTCCGCCACCATCTGCTGATGTGCCGCCATCTGCCGGACGGCGGCAAAATGACTTTAACTAACTTCCACTTCACCCACTGGGATAAGCACCATGTGGTTGAGAAGATTGACTTCCCGGACGTTCCGGCGCTGTATGCCGCGCTGCAGTCCCGTTTCGGCCTCGGCGTCGATGATGCCAAATATGGTTTCAGCGAAGCGGAACTGGCAGCGGTGATGGCGGCGTTTGATACCCATCCGGAAGCCGGTAAGTAGGGCGCTCAAGGGCCGGAAACGACGTTCTCCGGCCCGCATCCGTCGTCACCGCGTAACCGGGACATCCGTTAAACAGAACATCTTGCCGCCGCTGAACGACCAGTCTTCCGGCTCGGTAAAGCCGATCACCACCATCACCTCGTGCGGACTGATGCCCAGCGACTGTTCAAGTCGCGTCACTAAATCCTGATAAAAACGCTGCTTTTGCAGAGGGCTGCGCGGCTTACCGGCGGTTATCTGAAACAGCAGGAAATCATCGCTGCGCCCGGCTTCAGCCGTGCAGAGATAGTGCGGGTTAACTATCCGCTGCCCTGAACGGTAGCAATCGAACAGCTGAAAGCAGTCACCGGCCGGGACCGAAAAATGGTCTTCCAGCGCCTGCTGTAACGCGGTGCTAATCGCGGCGTGCCAGGGGGCGAAACGTTGCTCTGAAATCGCAATGCGGGTTACGGGCATCGTCGTCTCCTTATTCCGCGTTGAGCTGGTGCAATACGTTTAATGCCGACACCGCAGCAGGCCAGCCGGCATAAAACGCCAGGTGGGTCATTAGCTCGGTGATTTCGCTTTGGGTGACGCCGTTTTTTTCAGCGAACTGCAGGTGCCAGCCGAGCTGTTCCGGGCGATACAGGGCAACCAGCGCGCTAAGGGTGATCAAACTTCTGTCGCGCGCAGAGAGTTCCGGACGCTGCCAGATATCGTTAAACAGCACCTCTTCGCTCAGCGAGGCCAGTTTTGGCGCCAGTTGTGCGAGGTTTTCCCGTGTCAGATGACCGTTACTCATGTTTTTGCCCTTATTGTGAAATTAGTGGGGTGTCACAGAGACGATATCCGGTTATGATTGTTTTGATAATCATATAATTCATGACAAATAGTCCTGAAAAACGGGATGATTGATAATGGCCAGAAGACCACTGACCCTGGATGCCGATGCGCTGCGTGCTTTTGTCACCGGGATGGAGTTGGGGAGTTTTGCCCTGGCAGCGGAACGCCTCGGGCGTTCAACCTCGGCAGTCAGCGCGCAGCTGAAAAAACTGGAGCAGCAGACCGGCATGGCGCTGGTGCAGAAGGCGGGCCGTCATCTGGCATTGACGCCTGAAGGCGAAATCATGCTGGGTTACGCGCGACGCATGCTTAGTCTCAATGATGAAGCCTGTGCCGCGTTGCAGGCCAGAGGGGTGAGCGGCGAGGTGCGTCTCGGGTTGCAGGAGGATTTTGGCGAGGTGCTCCTGCCGGCGATCCTCGGGCAGTTTGCCCGGTCCTGTCCGGAGGTTGAAATTGCCGTGACCGTGACCCGCAACGCGCCGCTGCGAGAGGCGATGCTGCACCAGGAGCTTGACCTGGCGCTGAGCTGGGAAGGGCGCGAGCAACCGGCTTTTGACCGGGCGCTGGGAAGGGCGCCGCTGCGCTGGATCGCGGCGCCAGAGTTCGACATCGCCACGTATCTCGCCAAAAACCAGCCGTTGCCGCTGCTGGCGTTTGAAGCGCCCTGTGTGATGCGTACCGCCGCCACAACGGCATTAGATAACGCCGGTATTCCCTGGCGTATTGCGTTTACCAGCCGCAGCCTGAACGGTATCTGGGCCGCCGCCTCTGCCGGGTTAGGGGTCGCGCTACGTACCACCATCGGCATGCCGGCGACGCTGCAGGTCATTAAGGCCACAACGCTGCCCGACGCGGGAGATATTGGCGTCGGGCTATATGGCGATGAACGTCGCCTTACTGCACCGGCAAAGCTGCTGCTTGATACCATTATTGACTGCTTTGCGCTGCATCTGCCGCCGACGGACGCTGCGCCGTGGCAGCCAAAACGCTAATAAGCCGGGCTGTTACTCACATTGTTATTAACCCGGCTATTTCATTCACTATATTTATGTAAAAAACCAAACAATAAAGCCGAACATGGCGATGATGCCGACAAATATAATGTTGTCGGTATAGTCTTTTACTTCCTGCATATACTCATCATTAAATTGATTTAACGCCTTAACGGCCTGGACTTCGTTCTCTGCATCCACTTCAATATGATGTTTTCTAAACCCTTTTTGCTTCATCTCTTTAATAAATGCACGGGTCACTTGTTCTTTTGGAAACGCTTTGCCACCGCTGGTGCTGATAAAAATGACATATTTATTCATGGTTCCCTCACTGGAAACGTCTCTTCCGTTGGCGTCATGGTGTTAAGGCAAATATGACAATCATGAGAGGCGAGTATAAAACATGGCGAGGATTGGCGACAGATACCGCCGGTGCAATAAAAACGCCCGACTCCTGAACCGGAAGCCGGGCGTTTGCTTTTAACAAGGAGTACCAGCTATAGGGTTAGCCCCTCAGCGCCGGGATCGCACCAGCTGATAGCGGCGGGTTAAATATTCGATCGGTGCGCTCCAGACGTGCACCAGGCGGGTGAAGGGGAAGATTAGGAAAATGGTCATCCCGAGCACCAGGTGGACGCGGTAGATAAACGCCACGCCATCAAGATGCGCCGAGGCGCCGCCGTGGAAGGTCACCACCGCCTGGGCCCAGTCCACCAGCTTTAACATCTCGCTGCCGTCAGGGTGCTGGGCCGAGAAGGGAATGGTGGTTAACCCCAGAATGCACTGAATCAGCAAAATGCTGAGGATCACAATGTCCGCCGTCGATGAAGTGGCGCGAATGCGCGGGTTGGTCAGCCGACGAATCAACAGCCCCGCGCCGCCCACCAGCGTCAGCACGCCGCAGATGCCGCCGAGGATCATCGCCATCAGCTGTTTCTGCGACATCGGCAGGAACCACGAGTAGACCCAGTGCGGGGTCAGCATGCCGAAGAGGTGACCGAAGAATATCCCCAGAATGCCGATGTGGAACAGATTCGACCACAGCACCATCCCGCGTTTGTCGAGCATCTGGCTGGAGGAGGCGCGCCAGCTGTACTGCCCGTAGTCATAGCGCAGCCAGCTGCCGATGAGAAACACCGTCCCGCACACGTAGGGGTAGATGTCGTAAAAGAAGAGGTTCAGGTACTGTATCATTTCGGGCCTCCGGCACGGACGTCAACGTACTGCGGCGCGACGTCCTGGCTAAAGCGTCGTTGATAATGTTGCATCGGCGAGCTGTCGCAGGCGGTGGCGTTATCTTCGATAAACTTCACCTGCTCCTCTTCCCACACGGCATCCAGCGCCTGGCGGGTGTCATCGCGTTGCTCGCCTGCCACCTGTTTCGTGACACTGTCACTATTGAGGGGGCTGCCGGCCAGCGCCAGCAGCGTGTCAAACAGTTGATAGTAATCGCATTGTCGTTGTTTCAGACGGCCGCCCAGCAGGGCAAGGATCGGCGAGACGTTTTGCAATCCCTCCCTGGCCGCGTCCGTCTCGAGCGTGCTGAGGTACTCGAGATAGAGCGGCAGATGGTCCGGCAGCTCCCGGCAGTCGAGCTGCAGACCGGCCTGCTCGTACTGGTTCATCAGATTGACCATCGCCTGGCCGCGGTCGCGGGATTCCGCATGCACATGTTCGAACAGCAGCAGTGAGGTGGCGCGCCCGCGCTCGAACACCTCGCACCATTCGGCCTGGCGGTCGAGCAGCGGCGCGGCCAGCAGCGGGGCGGCAAACGGCAGCAGCGCCGGCGCATCGGCGCCGACCAACGCCAGCGCCTCCTCGCGGTTGTCCCACAGCAGGGCGTCCGGGTACTCCAGCAGCAGCCCGATGACATTAAGGATCCGCATTAGTCTTTCTCCCCAATGTTGATCGCATCGATACGCTGGCTGTTGAACAGGTTGAATTTGGTATCCGAGCCGTGGCAACCGTCACCGAAAGTAAAACCGCAGCCGTTACGTTCCGGGAAGGCATCTTCCGCCATTTCACGGTGGCTGGTGGGGATCACAAACCGGTCTTCATAGTTGGCGATAGCCAGATAGCGGTACATCTCTTCAACCTGCTCGACGCTTAACCCCACTTCTTCGATCGCCCGGGTATCGGTGACCCCTTCGACGGTCTGGGAGCGTTTATAGTGGCGCATCGCCATCATGCGTTTCAGGGCGCGCAGCACCGGGCCGGTATCGCCGGCGCTCAGCAGGTTCGCCAGGTACTGCACCGGAATACGCAGGCTCTCCACCGCCGGCAGAATTGTGCCTTTATTCGGCAGACCGCCGGCATCGGCGACCGACTGGATCGGCGACAGCGGCGGCACGTACCAGACCATCGGCAGGGTGCGGTATTCCGGGTGCAGCGGCAGCGCCAGCTTCCAGTCCATCGCCAGTTTATACACCGGAGACTTCTGCGCCGCTTCGATCACGTTGTGCGCAATGCCCTGTTTCAGCGCTTCTTCAATCACCGCCGGATCGTGCGGATCGAGGAACACATCGCACTGACGTTCATAGAGATCGGTTTCATGCTCGGTGCTGGCCGCTTCCTCAATCCGGTCGGCGTCATACAGCAGGACGCCGAGGTAGCGAATGCGCCCGACGCAGGTTTCTGAGCAGACCGTCGGCTGGCCGGACTCGATGCGCGGATAGCAGAAGATGCACTTCTCGGATTTGCCGCTTTTCCAGTTAAAGTAGATTTTCTTGTACGGACAACCGCTGATGCACATGCGCCAGCCGCGGCATTTATCCTGATCGATCAGCACAATGCCATCTTCTTCACGCTTATAGATGGCGCCGCTCGGACAGGTGGCGACGCAGCTCGGGTTGAGGCAGTGTTCGCACAGGCGCGGCAGATACATCATGAAGGTGTTTTCAAACTGGCCGTACATCTCTTTCTGCATCGCCTCGAAGTTGCGGTCGTGGGCGCGTTTTTCAAATTCGCCGCCCAGCAGCTCCTCCCAGTTTGGCCCCCAGCTGATTTTGTCCATTCGTTTACCGCTGATCAGCGAGCGCGGGCGGGCGGTCGGCAGATGCTCACTTTCCGGCGCGGTGTGCAGATGCTGGTAATCGAAGGTGAAGGGTTCGTAATAGTCATCGATGCCCGGTAGTTGCGGGTTGGCGAAGATTTTTGATAGCACGCCCACCCGGTTGCCTAGGCGCGGGGTCAGCTTGCCGGTGATCCCCCGGATCCAGCCGCCTTGCCACTCTTCCTGGTCTTCCCAGTTTTTCGGATAGCCGATGCCGGGTTTAGTTTCGACGTTATTAAACCAGGCGTATTCCATCCCTTCGCGCCCGGTCCAGACGTTTTTACAGGTGACCGAACAGGTGTGGCAGCCAATGCATTTGTCGAGATTCAGCACCATCCCGACCTGTGAGCGTATTTTCATTTTTTCGCCTCCTGTACCTGATCGCGACCTTCGTTATCCAGCCAGCTGATGTTTTTCATTTTACGAATCATGATGAATTCATCGCGGTTGGAGCCGACGGTACCGTAATAGTTAAAGCCGTAGGCCAGCTGCGCATAGCCGCCAATCATATGGGTTGGTTTGGGGCAAATACGGGTCACGGAGTTATGGATCCCGCCGCGACGACCGGTTACTTCGGAGCCGGGAATATTCATGATGCGTTCCTGCGCGTGGTACATCATGGTCATCCCCGGTGGGATACGCTGGCTCACCACCGCGCGGGCGGTAAGGGCGCCGTTGGCGTTGAAGGCTTCGATCCAGTCGTTATCTTCAATGCCTAACTCTTTGGCGTCGGTTTCGCTAAGCCAGACGATCGGCCCGCCGCGCGACAGGGTCAGCATCAGCAGGTTTTCACTGTAGGTGGAGTGAATCCCCCATTTCTGGTGCGGCGTGAGGAAGTTGAGCGCCTTTTCCGGGAAGCCGTTGGGCGGGATCTCGCGCATGTGGCTGACGCTGCGGGTATCAATCGGCGGACGGTAGACCACCAGGCTTTCGCCGAAGTCGCGCATCCACGGATGGTCCTGATACAGCTGCTGGCGGCCGGAGAGGGTGCGCCACGGGATCAGCTCGTGGACGTTGGTGTAGCCGGCGTTGTAAGAAACATGTTCGCTTTCGAGGCCGGACCACGTCGGGCTGGAGATGATTTTGCGCGGCTGCGCCTGGATATCGCGAAAACGAATCTTCTCGTCTTCTTTGTTGATTGCCAGATGGGTGTGATCGCGCCCGGTAAACTCGCCGAGCGCTTGCCAGGCTTTAACCGCGACCTGACCGTTGGTCTCCGGCGCCAGGCTGAGGATCACCTCCGAGGCATCGATGGCGCTGTCGATGCGCGGTCGGCCTTTGGCCGGGCCGTCGAGCTTGACGTAATTGAGTTTGCCAAGGAATTCGACCTCATCCTCGGTTTTCCAGTTAATGCCCTTGCTGCCGTTGCCGAGCTTATCCAGCAGCGGCCCCAGCGAGGTAAAGCGCTCGTAGGTCGCCGGATAATCACGCTCCACCACCGCGATGGTTGGCGCGGTTTTTCCGGGGATCAGATCGCATTCGCCTTTATGCCAGTCCTGCACCTCAAACGGCTGGGATAGCTCGCCCGCCGAATCGTGCTGCAGCGGCAGAAGCACCACATCCGTTTCAGTATCGAGATGCCCCACGCAGACCGTCGAAAAGACCCGGGCAATCTCTTTATAGATTTCCCAGTCGCTTTTGGCTTCCCAGGCCGGGTCGACCGCGGCGGAGAGCGGGTGGATAAACGGGTGCATATCCGAGGTATTCATATCGTCTTTTTCATACCAGGTGGCGGTCGGCAGGACGATATCGGAGAACAGACAGGTGCTCGACATCCGGAAATCGAGCGTCACCAGCAGGTCGAGTTTGCCTTCGATGGCGGCGGTCTGCCACTCCACCTCTTCGGGTTTCACCTCGTCCGTGGCCCCTAGTTCATCGCCCTGAATGCCGCTGTCGGTACCCAGCAGATATTTGAGCATGTACTCGTGGCCTTTGCCGGAAGAACCCAGCAGATTAGAACGCCAGATAAACATATTGCGCGGGTGGTTTGCGCCGCTGTCCGGCTGCTCGCAGGCAAAGCGGATCGCGCCGGATTTCAACGCCTGGACGGTGTAGTCCGCCGGCGACAGTCCGGCGACATCGGCCTGCTGTTTGATGGTCAGCGGGTTGAGGTTCAGCTGCGGCGCGGAAGGCAGCCAGCCCATCCGTTCCGCCCGAACGTTAAAATCAATCAGGTGGCCGGTATAGCGGCTGGCATCCGCCAGCGGGGAGAGCAGTTCCTGGGCGGTGAGCTTCTCGTAACGCCACTGGCTGGAGTGGTTATAAAAATAGGAGGTGCTGTTCATCTGCCGCGGCGGGCGGTTCCAGTCGGTGGCAAAGGCCAGCGGTAGCCAGCCGGTCTGCGGGCGCAGCTTCTCCTGGCCGACATAATGCGACCAGCCGCCGCCGCTCTGGCCGACACAGCCGCAGAAGACCAGCATATTGATCATCCCACGGTAGTTCATGTCCATGTGATACCAGTGGTTCACCCCGGCGCCGAGGATGATCATCGACCGGCCATGGGTCTTATGCGCGGTGTCGGCAAACTCCCAGGCAATTTGCTCAATGTGCTGGCGCGGGACGCCGGTGATCTGCTCGGCCCAGGCCGGGGTATAGGCTTTGATTTCGCTAAAATCGCTGGCCGCATTGCTGTCATCAAGCCCGCGATCGAGGCCGTAGTTGGCCAGCACCAGGTCATAGACGCTGACCACCAGGGCGCTGTCGCCGTTAGCCAGCGTCAGGCGTTTTGCCGGTAGCGGGTGAATGATCACCGGCTGCTGGGCCACGCTGCGAAAGTGAGGGTTCTCATTGCCGCCAAAGTAGGGGAAACCCACGGGGACCACGGCGTCGTTAAAGGGCAGCAGGGAGAGCGCCAGTTCGGTCTCTTTTCCGGCGGCCAGCGGTTCGAGGTTCCATTTGCCTTTTTCACCCCAGCGAAAGCCAATGGAGCCGTTGGGAGCCACCAGTTCACCGGCGCTGCTGAACGCCACGGTTTTCCACTCCGGGTTGTTACTTTCCCCCAGCCCGTCCAGCAGGTCGGAGGCGCGGACCATGCGGCCCGGCACCAGGCTGCCGTCAGCGCGCTCCTCGAGCATCACCAGCATCGGCATGTCGGTATAGTGGCGGCAGTAGTTGAGGAAGTAGTCGCTCGGGTTGTCGAGATGGAAACACTTTAAAATCACGTGGCCCATGGCCATAGCCAGCGCGCTGTCGGTGCCCTGTTTCGGCGCCAGCCACTGGTCGCACAGTTTTGCCACTTCCGAATAATCCGGCGTGATGGCGATGGTTTTGGTGCCTTTGTAACGGACCTCGGTAAAAAAGTGGGCGTCCGGGGTGCGGGTCTGCGGCACGTTCGACCCCCAGGCGATGATGTAGCTTGAGTTATACCAGTCGGCGGATTCCGGGACATCGGTCTGCTCACCCCAGGTCATCGGCGAGGCCGGCGGCAGGTCGCAGTACCAGTCGTAGAAGCTCAGGCAGGTGCCGCCAATCAGCGACAGATAGCGGGTGCCGGCGGCATAGGAGACCATCGACATCGCCGGGATCGGCGAGAAGCCCACAATGCGGTCCGGGCCATACTGTTTGATGGTCCAGACGTTGGCGGCGGCAATCAGCTGGTTCAGCTCTTTCCAGGTCGAGCGAATAAAGCCGCCTTTGCCGCGCATCTGTTTGTAGCTGAGGCACTTCTGGCGGTCCTGCATGATGCTGTCCCAGGCATCGACCGGGTCCGGATTCAGCGCCAGCGCTTCGCGCCACAGCTCAATCAAGCGCTTGCGCGCCAGCGGGTATTTCAGGCGGTTGGCGCTGTAGAGATACCACGAGTAGCTGGCGCCGCGCGGGCAGCCTCGCGGTTCGTGGTTGGGCAGATCCGGGCGGGTGCGCGGGTAGTCCGTCTGCTGGGTTTCCCAGGTGACCAGGCCGTTTTTAACGTAAATTTTCCAGCTGCAGGATCCGGTGCAGTTGACCCCATGGGTGGAGCGGACGATCTTGTCAAACTGCCAGCGCTGCCGGTAGCTATCCTCCCAGTCACGGTTGGTATCCAGTAGCTGGCCGTGGCCGTTGGCAAAGGTCTCGCGTTTCTGCTTAAAGTAGCGAAAGCGATCCAGTAGTTTGCTCATGACATTATCTCCTGACGGAGGCAGGCGCCTCCGTGGTTACCGTGCTCAGCAGGGTTGTGATTATTTTGTGGCGGGCTTGCGACGGCCGTAGACCAGCCAGGTCACCAGTACGCAGACGACATAAAAGACGAAGAACACCTTCATGGCGCCGACCGGCGAGCCGGTCATGGCGAGCGACGTGCCGAAGGCTTTGGGGATGAAAAAGCCGCCGACCGCGCCGATGGCGGAGATAAACCCCAGCGCCGCGGCGGTGTCGGTGACCGCTTCATGCTGGGCCTGCTCATCGCTACCGCCGCGTTTCTTGACGCTGTCGATGGTTATCTGACGGAAGATGACGGCAATCATCTGGAAGGTGGAGCCGCTGCCGAGACCGGCGGTGAGGAACAGCCCCATAAACACGATGTAGAAAGCAAGAAAGCTGCCGGAACCGGAGCCCGGCAGGGTCAGAAACAGCAGGCCGGTAAACAGCGCCATCAGGATAAAGTTCACCAGGGTTACCTTCACGCCGCCCAGCCGGTCGGAAATGATGCCGCCGAATGAGCGCGCCAGGGCGCCGATAAACGGCCCGAAGAAAGCTAGCTTGAGGATGTTAACGTCGGGAAACTGGGTCTTCGCCAGCATTGCGAAGCCGGCGGAGAAGCCGATAAAAGAGCCGAAGGTGGCAAGATAGAGCAGGCTCAGCAGCCACATATGCGGGCGTTTTAAGACCGGCAGCTGATCGCGGATCGCCGTTTTGGAGCCGGCAATATCGTTCATGCCGAACCACGCGGCGACGGTGGCCGCCAGCAGCAGCGGCACCCAGATCAGCGGCGAGTTACCCAACCACAGGGTCGAACCATCCCCTTGGTCAACGCCGCGCACGCCGAGGAAGGTGAAGATCGGTAAAAAGATCACCACCGGCGACAGCAGCTGCATCACGCTGACGCCGAGGTTACCCAGGCCGCCGTTGACGCCCAGGGCGCTGCCTTGCTTCGCTTTGGGGTAGAAAAAGCTGATGTTGCCCATGCTGGAGGCGAAGTTAGCCCCGGCAAAACCGCAGAGCAGGGCGATGATGATAAACATCCAGAACGGCGTTGCCGGATTCTGTACCGCGATCCCCAGCCACAGGCACGGGACCACTAATATCACCGTGCTGATTACCGTCCAGTAGCGCCCGCCAAATATCGGCACCATAAACGAATAGGGCACCCGCAATATTGCGCCCGACAGCGAAGGGAGCGCGGTTAATAAAAACAGCTGGTCGGTAGTGAAATTAAAACCGACTTTATTCAGATTGACCGCAACGGCGCTGAATAACATCCAGACGCAGAAGGCCAGTAGCAGGCAACTGACTGAAATACAAAGATTCCTCCGTGCAATTGCCTTTCCTTTATTTTCCCAGAATGCCGGATTTTCTGGTCGCCAGTCTTTTAAAAGGTAATGATTATCTTTCTCATTTTCTCTCGACATATTGCCCTCGAATACCCAGTAACCAAAGGAAAATTAAATTTGAGAAAACAGCAAATTAATCAGAAGAGGTGATTCAGGATGGCAGATCTTATTATTGTCGTGATTGAAGAATAGATAAAAAAATAGCCGTGGCAGAATGCCCGCTGCGAATAGGGTTTTATTATTTGTTACTAAATGTAAATTTTAGCAGGATAAACCACCAGCAATGCGCTGCGGTCTATGTCAGCTCAGGGCCCGACAGACGGGGCCTGAGCAGGGATCTGCCGCGTGGGAGCACTGGCCTGGTCAGGAGCGTAACAGTTCCATCGCTATATTATTATTTATATAACGAGTGAAGGTGCTATCGTCAATAACGTCCATCCCCAATACATAGATCCCGTCCAGACCGCAGACCAGCGAAATTAAGCGCCAGGCAATATCTTCAGGGCTATCGGTGGGGTGAAATTCACCGCTGTCGACGCCGTCGCGAATAATATTCACGGTTTCCGTGTGCCACATCGACATGGTCAGCAGGTAGGCCGCTTTGATATCGCTATCGCTGCTGGCGAGCAGCTGGCCCTCGCGCCACAGGCGAATATAGGGTTCCAGCCGGCGATCTTCGCTCCCGAGCACCGCGAACAACCGCTCCTGGCAGCTGCTCTGCGGGGATACCAGCTGAATATCCATCATTTCGCGGATCAGCCGGACAAATACCTGGGCTTTCAGTTCGCCGGTGGAGCTGAAATGGTGGTGCAGTTGCCCGGTGGAGACCTGCGCCTCTGCGGCGATCTGTCGCACAGTCATCGCCGCCAGGCCGCCCTGCAGCGCCACGCGCATGGCCGCCAGCATGATCACTTCGCGGCGTGCTTCCCGATTTAAATAATGCATATTTCCCCGCTGAAACGTGGTGTCGATGGATAGTAACAAAAAGTTGGACAGTCGTTCAACAATCCGGCAGGATCGCATTCCTGAACATCTGTTCAATTTATAAATGTGAGGAATAAAGAGATGTCCCGGCAATGGTTAACGCTCGTGGCGATTCTGTTGGTTTATCTGCCGGTGGCGATCGATGCCACCGTGCTGCATGTCGCTGCGCCTACGCTCAGCATGTCGCTGGGCACCAGCAGCAATGAGCTGCTGTGGATCATTGATATTTACTCGCTGGTGATGGCCGGCATGGTGCTGCCGATGGGGGCGCTTGGCGACAAAATCGGCTTTAAACGCCTGTTGCTGCTCGGCAGCGCTATTTTTGGCGTCTCATCGCTGGCGGCGGCGTTTGCGCCCAACGCCCCGGCGCTGATTGCCGCCAGGGCGCTGCTGGCGATCGGCGCGGCGATGATCGTGCCGGCGACCCTGGCCGGTATCCGCAACACCTTTTCTGAGGCGCGTCATCGTAATATGGCCCTCGGCCTGTGGGCGGCTATCGGTTCCGGCGGCGCCGCCTTTGGCCCGCTGGTGGGGGGGATCCTGCTGGAGCAATTTTACTGGGGGTCGGTGTTCCTGATCAATGTGCCTATCGTGCTGGCGGTGATCGCCTTCTGCGCCCGGATGGTGCCATCGCAGCCCGCGCGGCGCGAACAGAAGCTCAAAATTACCCAGGCGTTAATGCTGATTGCGGCGATCCTGATGCTGATCTTCAGCGCTAAATCGGCGCTGAAAGGCCAGATGGCGCTGTGGATGACCGGGCTGGTGGCGCTGGCGGGTGCGGCGCTGCTGACCTGGTTCGTGCGCCAGCAGCTCTCCAGCAGCAACCCGATGGTCGATATGCGGCTGTTTACCCACCGCATTATCTTAAGCGGCGTCATGATGGCGATGACCGCGCTGATCACCCTGGTGGGCTTTGAACTGTTGATGGCCCAGGAGCTGCAGTTTGTCCACGGTAAAACGCCGTTTGAAGCCGGGCTGTTTATGTTGCCGCTGATGCTGGCGAGCGGATTTAGCGGGCCAATTGCCGGGGTGATGGTGTCGCGCCTCGGCCTGCGCCAGGTGGCGACCGGCGGCATGCTGTTAAGCGCCTTCAGTTTCCTGGGGCTGTCGGTGACCGATTTCAGTACCCAACTGTGGCAGGCGTGGGGGCTGATGATCCTGCTGGGCTTTAGCGTTGCCAGCGCGCTGCTGGCGTCCGGGGCGGCGATTATGGCGGCAGCGCCGAAAGAGAAAGCGGCGGCGGCGGGGGCCATTGAAACCATGGCCTATGAACTGGGGGCCGGTCTGGGGATCGCGTTGTTCGGCCTGATCCTGACCCGCAGCTACAGCTCGTCGATTGTGCTGCCCGCTGGTGTGGAAGGCCAGGCGGCAACTCAGGCCGCGTCGTCCATCAGCGAGGCCATTGCGCTGGCTCAATCGCTGCCGGCCATTCCGGCCCATTCGCTGATCGACGCCGCCAAAACCGCGTTTATCAGCGCCCACAGCGTGGTGCTGCTGACCGCCGGGGTGCTGCTGCTTCTGCTGGCGACCGGTATCTGGCGCAGCCTGGCAAAAGCGCCGGAGATGCAATAAGTCTACAGCTGGAGTGACAACTCCATTGCCGCCCGCCGCAGCGGGGCCAGCGCTTTTTCCCGCAGCGCGGCGGCGCTCATGGCGGGGGCGGGGGCGCCAACGTTCAGCGCCGCCACCACCTGACCGCTGCGCGACAGCAGCGGGACCGCCAGCGAACACAGCCCGACTTCAATTTGCCGGTCGGCGAGGGCATAGCCCTGCATCCTGACCCTGGCTATCTCCTCGCGCAATCCCGGTAGATCGCAGACGGTATGCGGGGTGTAGCGTATTAAATTCGCACGTGACAATGTCACTTCTAGCTGGTCTTCCGGCAGGGCGCTGAGCAGCACGCGCCCCATCGAGGTGGCCCATGCAGGAAGACGACTGCCGCGCCCGATGTCGACGCTAAGCAGATTGTTGACCGCCGCTCGGGCGATATACAGCACGTTATCCCCGTCGAGGGTCGCCGCAGAGCAGGATTCTCCCAGCGACTTGCCGAGATTATCCAGCGCGGTTTGCGCCACCTTTGCCAGCGGCGTACCGGCCAGATAGGCGTGACCCACCGCCAGCACACGCGGCAGCAGTTCATAGCTGCGCCCGTCCGGGCTGTGCACCATTCCCAGCGCGGCCAGGGTGTACAGGCAGCGGCGAACGGCGGCACGGGAAATTTGCGTTTTCTGGCTGAGCTGCGAGATGGTCAGCCGCTGACGCTGGGGAGTAAAGGCATTGAGAACTTCCAGCCCGCGCGCCAGGGACAGCATAAAGTTGGGGTCATGCTCGGCCTGCCTGGCGCTGAGGGTGGTTGGCGGTGTTGCGCTCATTGAATTCCTCTCCATTCGAAGCCAAAAGCTCACGGGGCACCACTATACCGCGCGTAAAAATGGCGGTGATGGAATGTGCCTGTTTTCCCACTCGGATCACATTATTAACCTCAATTTAACAAGCGCGTCGATAATCGCACAACATTTCGATTATCGCCGTTGACCATTTCCCCGGCTCGCCCCTATTGTCAAAGGCATCGTCACCCCTCGTTATGAATGAGGGTACAAAAAGTTATGTATTTAACCTTCAGGAACAGAACATGACCGCGACCGTAGAACGCATTGAAAGCTGGCTGGTTGACCTGCCGACTATTCGCCCGCACAAACTCTCCATGACCACCATGGGCTGCCAGACGCTGGTGATTGTCCGCATTACGCGCTCGGACGGCATTTGCGGGATTGGCGAAGCGACCACCATCGGCGGTCTGAGCTACGGCGTGGAAAGCCCGGATGGTATCGCTTCGGCCATCACCCATTACCTGACGCCGCTGCTCAAGGGCCAACCGGCAGATAACCTCAACGCCCTGACCCAGCGCATGAACGCCGCCATCAAAGGCAACACCTTCGCTAAATCAGCCATTGAGACCGCGCTGCTGGATGCTCAGGGTAAGGCGCTGGGGCTGCCGGTGTCGGCGCTGTTGGGCGGTGCGCTGCAGACCTCGCTGCCGGTGCTGTGGACCCTGGCGAGCGGCAATACCGATAACGATATCGCCGAAGGCGAAAGGCTGCTGGCCGAACGCCGCCATCAGGCGTTTAAGTTAAAGATTGGCGCCCGCGAGTTAGCCACCGACCTGCGTCATACCCGGGCGATCGTCGAAGCGCTGGGCGACCGCGCCAGCATCCGCGTTGATGTCAATCAGGCCTGGGACGCCACCGCGGCGGCGAAAGGCTGTCGTGAGCTGGCGGCCATGGGTATCGATTTAATTGAGCAACCGGTCAGCGCCCAGGACAACGCGGCGCTGGTGCGCCTCAGCCACAACATTGAGACAGCGATCCTCGCGGATGAAGCGGTGGCGACCCATTACGATGGTTATCAGCTGGCGCAGCAGGGCTTTAGCGGTGCCTATGCGTTGAAAATCGCCAAAGCGGGCGGCCCGGCCAGCGTATTAGCGCTGGCACGCGTGGCGCAAGCGGCGGGTATCGGCCTGTACGGCGGCACCATGCTGGAAGGGACCGTCGGTACGGTGGCCTCGCTTCACGCCTGGTCGACGCTGCCGCTGCAGTGGGGCACCGAAATGTTTGGCCCGCTACTGCTGAAAGACGACATCGTCAGCGTGCCGCTCTCCTTCGTGGACGGGCAGGTCGCGCTGCCGCAGACCCCGGGTCTGGGCGTCACGTTGGATGAAGATAAATTGCAGTTCTACGCGCGCAAAGCGTAGCGCATCACAGGAGAAAACCGATGCTGTTTAAAGTGGATATGACCGTCAATATTCCGCTGGGCTATCCGGCCGACGAAATTGACGACATTAAGCAACGTGAAAAAGCCTATTCGCAGCAATTACAGCGTGAAGGCAAATGGCGCCATATCTGGCGGGTGGCAGGGCTGTACGCCAACGTCAGTATATTCGATGTGCGTGACGCCGAAGAATTACATCAAATTTTAATGGGTTTGCCGTTATACCCGTTTATGGAAATACGCGTCGAGGCATTGTGTCGCCATCCCTCCTCAGTACGCGAAGACGATAGCTAATAAATAATAAGAAACCTCACGCCGGTTATTCCGGCGTACACCCTACAAGCAACCTGCAAGCAATAAGTGAGAATCACAATGAAAAATTCTTTCGTACAACAAGACGCCGTGCAGAAATTATTACGTGAAAGTGCTGGGTTAAATGTGCCTGGTGGTAATGAGCGCTTTAAAGCCATTGTGCATCGGGTGCTGGAAGATATGTGTAGCCTGATCGACGATTATAATGTGACCCAGGAAGAGTTCTGGCATGCGGTGAATTATCTGCATGAACTGGGTGGCCGTCAGGAGGCCGCACTGCTGGCGGCGGGTCTCGGTCTTGAGCACTTCCTCGATTTGCGCCAGGATGCCATTGACGCCGCCGCGCACCAGGAAACCGGCACGCCGCGCACCATCGAAGGCCCGCTGTACGTCGCCAATGCGCCACTGGCCGACGGACACACGCGGATGGATGACGGCAGCGATGCCGGCGAGGTGATGTGGCTCCACGGTCAGGTACGTGATACCCAGGGCCGCCCGGTCGCCAATGCGATCGTCGATATCTGGCACGCCAACACCCTCGGCAACTACTCGTTCTTCGACCAAAGCCAGGGCGAATATAACCTGCGCCGGCGGATCCGCACCGGCGCCGATGGCCGCTACAGCGTGCGCAGCATTATGCCTTCCGGCTACGGCTGCCCGCCTGACGGCCCGACCCAGAAGCTGCTTGACCAACTGGGTCGCCACGGTAATCGTCCGGCACACATTCATTTCTTCGTCTCCGCGCCGGGCCACAAGCATTTAACCAGCCAGATTAACCTCAGCGGCGATAAGTACCTGTGGGACGACTTCGCCTTTGCGACCCGCGACGGCCTGATTGCCGACCCGGTGAAAATCACCGACCGCGAGCTGATTGCCCAGCGCAAACTTGACGGCGAGCATACCGAAGTGTGCTTCGACTTTACGCTGTGCAAGGCGCAAAACGCCGACCAGGAACAGCGCATCAGCCGCCTGCGCGCGCAGGAGTAACTGCCGGTACACCCCCGGACCGCTGCGTCCGGGCTGGTGAATCTTGTTATCGCCCGGCCCGTATTGCGCGGCCGGGGATATTCCCGAATTAATTATTCTTTCTGAACTCATTGATTCCTGAATTCTGCAGGAGGGCTAAGCTCATGCAAAAAACATTCACCCTGTTAAAAGATAAAATCAGCAATGCCTTAATTGTTGATCGCCAGAATCATGTATATCGTTGCCACCGCTCGATCTTCACCGACGAGCAGTTATTTGATTTTGAAATGAAGCATATATTCGAAGGCAACTGGGTATTTCTCGCCCATGAAAGCCAGATCCCGGAAGCGGGCGATTATTTTACCCTGACGCTGGGGCGTCAACCGGTGATTATTACCCGCGATAAAAAAGATCAGCTGCATGCCTTAATTAACAGCTGCGCCCACCGTGGCGCGATGTTATGCCGGCGCAAAACCGGCAATAAAAACTCGTTTACCTGTCCGTTCCACGGCTGGACCTTCAGCAATAACGGCAAACTGCTGAAAGCCAAAGATGAAAGCACCGGCGGCTATCCCGACAGCTTTAAACATGAAGGATCACACGATCTTAAAGCCTTGCCGCGCTTCCAGTCGTATCGCGGTTTCTTATTCGGCAGCCTCAGCGAAGACGTACAGCCGCTGGAACAGTATCTCGGCGAAACCTGCAAAATTATCGACCTGATGGTCGACCAGGCCGCAGAAGGGCTGGAGGTCCTGAAAGGCTCCTCAAGCTATGTCTACGAGGGTAACTGGAAGCTGGGAGCGGAAAACGGCGCCGACGGCTATCACGTCAGCGTGGTGCACTGGAACTACGCTTCCACCATGTCGCGCCGCAACTATGAGGCCGAAGGCACCCATTCCGTCGATGCCAACGGCTGGTCGAAGAGCCTCGGCGGCGGTTACGGTTTTGAAAACGGCCATATGCTGCTGTGGACCCGGGCGCTGAACCCGGAAGTGCGCCCGGTGTTTGCTCACCAGGCGCGCCTGCAGGCCGAATTTGGCGAGCTTCGCGCCGACCAGATGGTCAACGAAACCCGCAACCTGTGCCTCTATCCCAACGTCTATTTAATGGATCAGTTCTCGACGCAGATCCGCGTGATCCGCCCGATTGCCGTCGATAAAACCGAAGTCACCATCTGGTGTTTCGCCCCCAAAGGGGAGTCGGACCAGGCGCGAGCGCTGCGCATCCGCCAGTACGAAGATTTCTTTAACGTCAGCGGCATGGGGACGCCGGACGACCTCGAAGAGTTCAGCGCCTGCCAGCGCGGCTATCTTGGCGAGAACCTCGCATGGAGCGACCTCAGCCGCGGGGCGTTGCACTGGGTCGATGGCCCGGATGAGCACGCGCAGCACGCCGGGTTTACCCCGCTGCTGAGCGGCGTCAAGTCGGAGGATGAAGCGCTGTATATCGCCCATCACCACCACTGGCAAAACGTGATGCTGGCGGCGCTGGATAAAGAACAGCAGCGCTACGAGCAATCCATTACCCAACGTGTGGAGGTGGTGTGATGCTGAGCCTCGAACACGTTCGCCAGTTCCTCTATTACGAAGCCCGCCTGCTGGACGACCGTCAGTGGGACGAATGGCTGACCTGCTACAGCCCGAAAGTGGTGTTCTGGATGCCGGCCTGGGGCGACGACGACAAGTTGACCCGCGACCCGCAGCGCGAAATCTCGCTGATCTACTACCCGAACCGTGACGGGCTGGAAGACCGCGTATACCGAATTAAAACCGAGCGCTCCGGCGCCAGCACGCCGGAACCGCGGACCACCCATATGATCAGCAATGTGGAGCTTCTCGGCGAGACCCCGCAGGGCATCGAAGTGCGCTACAACTGGGTCACCTACAGCCACCGCTACCAGCACACCGATGCCTATTTTGGCTCGACCTGCTGCACCCTGACGGAAGTGGACGGCAAACCGCAGATCCTGCGCAAAACGGTGCGTCTCAATAACGACTACATCCGCCAGGTGATTGACGTTTACCATATTTAAGAGGTGGTTATGTTTACTATCGCACTCAATTTTGAAGATGGCATCACCCGCTTTATCCACTGCAATGCCGGGGAAAAGGTGCTGGATGCCGCCTATCGCCAGAAGGTTAATCTGCCGATGGACTGCTCGGACGGGGTCTGCGGCACCTGTAAATGCCACTGCGCCAGCGGCGAGTACGGTATGGGAGATGACTATCTGGAGGAGGCGCTGAGCGAGGATGAGGCCGATGCCCGTCAGGTGCTGACCTGCCAGATGGTGCCCACCAGCGACTGCATCATTGATGTCCCGGTCGCGGCAGCGCAGTGCAAAACCGCCCTGACCAGCATCGGCGCAGAGGTCGTAGAGGTCACGCTGCTGTCGGACACCGCCATTGAACTGGTGGTGAACCTGGACGAGGTGCTGGCCTTTTTACCGGGGCAATACGTGTCGATTCAGGTGCCGGGAACCCCTCACAGCCGCGCCTATTCCTTCAGTTCGCTGGCCGGCGAGCGTGAAGGGCGTTTCCTGATCCGTAACGTCCCCGGCGGCATGATGAGCCAGTGGCTGACCCAAAAGGCGCAGCCGGGCGATCGCCTGACCCTGAGCGGCCCGATGGGCAGTTTCTACCTGCGCAACGGCGAACGTCCGCTGCTGTTGCTGGCGGGCGGTACCGGCCTGGCGCCGCTGCTGTCGATGCTGCACACCCTGGCGCGGCAAGGTAATACCCGCCCGGTGACGCTGCTGTACGGCGTGACCCGGGATTGTGACCTGGTGAAAACCGAGGCGCTGGAGGCCTTTGTCGGCCAGCTGCCGGGCTATCGCTGGCTGCCGGTGGTGGCCGATGAGCACAGCGCCTGCCCGCAGCGCGGCTTCGTTACCGAACATCTTGATGAGGCGATCCTCAACGACGGCGATGTGGACATTTACCTGTGCGGCCCGCCGCCGATGGTGAACGCGGTATCCACCGCGTTGCGTGAACGGGGAATTAACCCTGCCGGTTTCTGGTACGAGAAATTTAACGCCAGCCAGAGTGCGGCGGCATAAGGAGTAGGTATGCGTTTTCAACATAAAGTGGTGGCGATCACCGGCGCCGCGCAGGGCATCGGACGCCAGACCGCCGAGCAGGCCGCCCGCGAAGGGGCAAAGCTGTTGCTGATTGACCGCTCGGGCTATGTCCACGAGCTGGCGGCCACGCTGGTGCAGCAGGGCAGCGAAGTGCTGGCCCTTGAGGCGGATCTTGAACAGTGGGAGAGCACCGAGCAGGCCTTTGCCACCGGCGTCGCCCATTTTGGCCGCCTCGATGTGGTGATCAATAACATCGGCGGCACGATTTGGGCGCGACCGTTTGCTGAGTATCAGCCGGACCAGATCGAAAAAGAGATCCGTCGCTCGCTGTTTCCGACCCTGTGGGGCTGCCGGGCGGCGCTGCCGTGGATGCTGAAACAGGGGAAAGGCAGCATTGTGAACGTCTCGTCTGTCGCCACGGCGGGGGTTAACCGGGTGCCGTACTCTGCGGCGAAAGGCGGGGTCAATGCCCTGACCCGTTCCATTGCCATGGAGTACAGCCACAGCGGGATCCGCATCAACGCCGTGGCGCCGGGCGGCACCGATGCCCCGGCGCGGGTAACGCCGCGCAACAGCGAAACGCCGACGGCGCAGGAGCAGGCATGGTATCAGCAGGTGGTCGATCAGACCGTCGACAGCAGCCTGATGCATCGCTACGGAACGCTGGCGGAACAGGCGAACGCGATCCTGTTTCTCGCCAGCGATGAGGCCAGCTATATCACCGGGGTGACGCTACCGGTGGCCGGTGGCGACCTCGGCTAGCGCCGGGTGGCGGACCAGCAGAGCAGGGAGCCGGCGCAGACCATGCCGGCCCCTTGCCAGAATGACCAGGATAACGCCGCGCTGAGCAGCACCGCCGCCAGCGCCGACGAGAGCACCGGCGTGAAGTAGGAGGCGGCGGCCAGCAGGCTGACGTTGCCATTGAGGATCCCGACGTTCCAGGCGGCATAGCCGAAACCTAACGCCACTGCACACATCACCAGCTTCACCACCACCGGCCAGCTGAACAGCATCGGCGGTTGCTCGCTGAACAGGAATTTCAGCCACAGGGTCAGGGCGGTTAATAAGACAAACAGGGTAATGCCGTTGTGGCCTTTCGCATATTTGGCGGTGACCGTGCAATAGGTCGCCCAGATAAAGGCGCCAATAAACGCCAGAATATAGCTCAGGGGGCTGGAAATGACGTTGCGGGAAATTTCATCAACATTCAGACCGTGCTCACCGCCTAATACCCAGACGACCCCAAGTAGCGCCAGCAGCAAGCCGGGAATAATCAGCCAGTTTGTTTTTTGGCGATTAAACAAAATGGCAAATAAAATGGTCAGGCTGGGCCAGAGATAATTCACCATGCCGACTTCAATGGCCTGCTGGCGGCTACCGGCAAAGCCTAACGACAGCGCCAGACACAGCTCATAGCTGACGAACAGCACGCTACCGGCCAGCAGATAGGGGCGCGGGATCTGCCGCAGGCGGGGAAAACCGACGGTCACCAGCAGCAATAACCCGCTGAGTGTATAAATCATTGCCGCGCCGCCCACCGGGCCTAACCCTTCGCTGACCCCACGAATTAAACCAACCATCGTACTCCATAGCACAATGGCGGCCAGGCCGATCAGCGTTGCTTTTTTCTTTTCCATGTCCAACCAGACAGCAATATTTATCAAGAGTCGATTTATAACATTTTTTTATTCCCGGTGGTCCCTATTTTCCATTCGGCGTAATACCTAGGGAGTAAGCAACGCCGGCGCCCCTGACTATTAAGGGGGCGTCGCTTTTCGACATTGATTTGACGCAAAAAAAACGCCGACATTGCTGTTAATTTCCCTGGCGATAAACATGCATCCTGAAGGGAGAAAACCAATGGACGTCAGCCGCAGAAGGTTTTTCAAAATCTGCGCAGGCGGTATGGCCGGAACCACCGCTGCTGCGCTGGGCTTTGCACCCAAAATGGCACTGGCTCAGGCGCGAAATTATAAATTATTGCGCGCCAAAGAGATCCGCAACACCTGCACATACTGCTCCGTGGGCTGCGGGCTATTAATGTATAGCCTGGGCGACGGCGCGAAGAACGCCAAAGAAGCGATTTACCATATCGAAGGGGACCCGGATCATCCGGTAAGCCGGGGCGCGCTCTGTCCGAAAGGCGCGGGGCTGCTCGATTATGTGCACAGTGAAAACCGTCTGCGTTACCCGGAATACCGCGCGCCAGGATCGGATAAATGGCAGCGCCTCTCCTGGGATGAGGCCTTCAGCCGCATCGCCAGACTAATGAAAGCCGACCGCGATGCCCACTTTATCGAAACCAATGAGCAGGGGGTAACGGTCAACCGCTGGCTGTCTACCGGGATGCTGTGCGCCTCGGCGGCCAGCAATGAAACCGGCATGCTGACGCAGAAGTTTGTGCGCTCCCTCGGCATGCTGGCGGTGGATAACCAGGCGCGCGTCTGACACGGACCAACGGTAGCAAGTCTTGCTCCAACATTTGGTCGCGGTGCGATGACCAACCACTGGGTTGATATCAAAAACGCTAACGTCGTGATGGTGATGGGCGGCAACGCCGCTGAGGCCCATCCGGTGGGATTCCGCTGGGCGATGGAGGCAAAAAACAATAACGATGCGACGCTCATCGTCGTTGACCCGCGTTTCACCCGTACCGCATCGGTAGCCGATATCTATGCGCCGATTCGCTCCGGCACCGACATTACGTTCCTGTCGGGGGTGCTGCTGTACCTGATTGAAAATAACGCCATCAATGCCGAGTACGTCAGGCACTACACCAACGCCAGCCTGCTGGTGCGCGATGACTTTACCTTCGACGACGGCCTGTTCAGCGGTTATGACGCGGAAAAACGCCAGTACGATAAATCCTCGTGGAACTACCAGTTCGATGAGAACGGCTACGCCAGACGCGATGACACCCTGAACCACCCGCGCTGCGTGTGGAACCTGCTGAAGCAGCACGTTTCCCGCTATACGCCGGAGGTCGTGGAAAACATCTGCGGCACGCCGAAAGCCGACTTCCTTAAAGTATGCGAAGTGCTGGCCTCCACCAGTGCGGCGGACCGGACCACCACCTTCCTGTATGCCCTTGGCTGGACCCAGCATACCGTCGGGGCGCAGAACATCCGCACCATGGCGATGATCCAGCTGCTGCTCGGCAATATGGGAATGGCGGGGGGCGGCGTCAACGCCCTGCGCGGACACTCCAATATCCAGGGCTTAACCGACCTCGGCCTGCTGTCGACCAGCCTGCCGGGCTACCTGACGCTGCCGTCGGAAAAACAGACCGATCTGCACAGCTGGCTGACGGCCAATACCCCTACGGCAACCCGGCCCGATCAGGTCAACTACTGGAGCAACTATCCGAAGTTTGCGGTCAGCCTGATGAAATCGTTCTACGGCGACGCGGCGCAGAAAGACAACGACTGGGGCTTTAACTGGTTGCCGAAATGGGACCAGGCCTACGACGTTATCAAGTATTTCAACATGATGGATAACGGCAAGGTCTCGGGATATATCTGCCAGGGCTTTAACCCGGTGGCCTCCTTCCCGGACAAAAACAAGGTCGTGCGCAGCCTGAGCAAGCTGAAGTACATGGTGGTTATCGACCCGCTGGTCACCGAAACCTCCACCTTCTGGCAGAACCACGGCGAGATGAACGATGTGGATCCGGCGGCGATTCAGACCGAAGTGTTCCGTCTGCCTTCCACCTGTTTTGCCGAAGAGGACGGTTCGATTGCCAACTCCGGGCGCTGGCTGCAGTGGCACTGGAAAGGTCAGGATGCGCCGGGGGAAGCACGCAACGACGGCGAGATTCTGGCCGGCATTTATCACCGTCTGCGCGAGATGTATCGCCGCGAAGGTGGCAAAGGCGCCGAACCGCTGCTGAAGATGCGCTGGGACTATCATCAGCCGGATCATCCGCAATCGGAAGAGGTGGCGAAAGAGAACAACGGTTACGCGCTGGCGGACCTCTACGACAGCAACGGCACGCTGCTGGCGAAAAAAGGCCAGCTGCTGAACAGCTTCGCGCTGCTGCGTGACGACGGCACCACCGCGTCATCGTGCTGGATTTACAGCGGCAGCTGGACGGCGCAGGGCAACCAGATGGCGAACCGTGATAACGCCGACCCGTCGGGGCTGGGCAACACCCTCGGCTGGGCCTGGGCCTGGCCGCTCAACCGTCGGGTGCTCTACAACCGCGCCTCGGCGGATATCCACGGCAAGCCGTGGGACGCCAAACGGATGCTGATCCAGTGGGACGGCAGCCGCTGGAGCGGCAACGACATTCCGGACTTCAATAACGCCGCGCCGGGCAGCAACACCGGGCCGTTTATCATGCAGCCGGAAGGGCTGGGGCGTCTGTTTGCCCTCGATAAACTGGCGGAAGGGCCGTTCCCGGAACACTACGAGCCGATGGAAACGCCGTTGGGGACCAACCCGCTGCATCCGCAGGTGGTCTCCAGTCCGGTGGTGCGGCTGTACGAGGAAGATGCCCGTCGTTTAGGCAAGAAGGATCGCTTCCCGTACGTCGGGACCACCTATCGCCTGACCGAGCACTTCCACACCTGGACCAAGCATGCGCGGCTTAACGCAATTGCTCAGCCACAGCAGTTCGTGGAAATCAGCGAAGGCCTGGCGAAAGCGAAAGGAATTGCCAACGGCGATCGCGTGACGGTCAGCAGCCAGCGCGGCTTTATTCGCGCGGTGGCGGTAGTGACCCGGCGTCTGCGTACGCTGCAGGTCCACGGTCAGGAGGTCGAAACCGTCGGCATCCCGCTGCACTGGGGTTATGAAGGGGTGGCGCAAAAAGGCTATATCGCCAATACCCTGACGCCAAACGTCGGCGATGCCAACTCGCAAACGCCGGAGTATAAGGCGTTCCTGGTCAACATCGAGAAAGCGTAAGGAGCGACTTTATGGCGATGGAAACACAAGACATTCTCAAACGCTCCGCCACCAACCCGATAACACCCGCGCCTCGTGCGCGGGACGATAAAGCGGAAGTGGCCAAGCTTATCGATGTGACCTCCTGTGTGGGCTGTAAAGCCTGCCAGGTGGCCTGCTCCGAGTGGAACGATATCCGCGACGAAGTGGGGCACTGCGTCGGGGTGTACGATAATCCCGCCGATCTGAGCGCCAAATCCTGGACGGTGATGCGTTTTAGCGAAACCGAGCAGAACGGCAAGCTGGAGTGGCTGATCCGCAAAGACGGCTGTATGCACTGCGAGGATCCGGGCTGCCTGAAAGCCTGTCCGTCCGCCGGAGCGATCGTGCAGTACGCCAACGGCATTGTCGATTTTCAGCAGGACAACTGTATCGGCTGCGGCTACTGCATTGCCGGCTGCCCGTTCAACGTGCCGCGCCTGAATAAGGCCGATAACCGGGTCTACAAATGCACCCTCTGCGTGGATCGCGTCAGCGTCGGCCAGGAGCCAGCCTGCGTGAAAACCTGCCCGACCGGCGCCATTCATTTCGGCAGCAAGAAAGAGATGCTGGAGGTGGCGCAGGCGCGGGTCGACAAGCTAAAAAAACGCGGCTATCTGCAGGCGGGGCTGTACAACCCGCCAGGGGTGGGCGGTACCCACGTGATGTATGTGCTGCACCACGCCGACCAGCCGGAGCTGTATCACAACCTGCCGAAAAACCCGCAGATTGATACCAGCATTAACCTGTGGAAAGGGGCGCTGAAACCGCTGTCGGCGGCGGGCTTTATCGTTACCTTCGCCGGGCTTATCTATCACTACATCGGCATTGGCCCTAACAAGGAAGTGGACGACGACGAGGAGGAACATGATGCATAAATCGAAAATGATAGTGCGCACCAGGTTTATTGACCGCGCCTGTCACTGGACGGTGGTGATCTGCTTCTTTCTGGTGGCGCTGTCGGGAATTTCGTTCTTCTTCCCGACGCTACAATGGCTGACGGAAACCTTCGGAACGCCGCAGATGGGGCGCATTTTGCACCCCTTCTTCGGGGTGGCGATCTTCCTGGCGCTGATGCTGATGTTCGTGCGCTTTGTAAAGCATAACATCCCGGACAAGCAGGATATCCCGTGGCTTAAAGGCATCGTCGAGGTGCTGAAGGGCAATGAGCATAAGGTAGCCCGCGTCGGGAAATATAACGCCGGGCAGAAGATGATGTTCTGGACCATCATGAGCATGATTTTCGTGCTGCTGGTGACCGGGGTAATTATCTGGCGGCCTTACTTTGCCTCCTACTTCCCGATCCAGCTGGTCCGCTACAGCCTGCTGATCCATGCGACCTCGGCGATTATTTTGATTCACGCCATCCTGATCCATATGTATATGGCGTTCTGGGTCAAAGGGTCGATTAAGGGGATGGTCGAAGGGAAGGTGAGCCGTCGCTGGGCGCAGAAGCACCACCCGCGCTGGTACCGTGATGTCGAACGTCTGGAAGCGAAAAAAGAGAGCAGTGAAGGGATCGCCTCCCGGCGTTCCTGATCGTTATCTTTTGGCCTTCACGCCGCGCGTCCCGCCTCAGGCGTTAACCTTGAGGCGGGACGTCGTCGCGGGCGCCGTCAAAAATCCTCGCGAATAAAACGGAACGGATAGTCGGCGGTTTTCACTTTGCCGATTTTGCGTTTCGGCAATTTGACCGGTTCCGGATGCAGGCTCTTGTAGGGAATGTGCGACAGCAGATGGGTAATGATATTCAGCCGGACGCGTTTTTTCTCTTCCGAGCGGGCGACAAACCACGGCGCCCAGGCGGTGTCGGTGGCGGCAAACATCGCATCCCGGGCGAGGGTGTACTCATCCCAGCGGTTAAACGACTTGATATCCATCGGCGACAGTTTCCAGATTTTACGCCCGTCATTGATGCGATCCCGTAGCCTGCGTTCCTGCTCTTCCGGGGTCACTTCCAGCCAGTATTTCAGCAGGATAATCCCCGATTCCACCATCGAGCGTTCTACCAGCGGCGCGCCCTGCAGAAACTTCTCCACTTCATCGTCGGTACAAAAGCCCATTACCCGCTCGACGCCCGCCCGGTTATACCAACTGCGGTCGAAAATCACGATTTCCCCGGCCGCAGGCAGGTGCGGAATATAGCGTTGGAAATAGAGCTGGGTTTTTTCTTTGTCGGTTGGCGCCGGGAGCGCCACCACCCGAAACACTCGCGGGCTGACCCGCTCGGTGATCGCCTTGATGGTGCCGCCTTTACCGGCGCCGTCGCGGCCTTCAAAGACGATGCAGACCTTGAGGCCCTGGCTGACCACCCACTGCTGTAATTTGACCAGTTCAACGTGAAGCTTCCGCAGCGCCTTTTCATAGGTTTTGTCGTCGAGAGGCTTCATGTTGCTGGCGCCGGCAACGCCCTTGGTCTTCTTTTTGTTTCCCATGGTTATCGCTCCATCAGGTGAGGGAATGGGACAGGTGTTGTGTAAAGTGTAAACAGCAACGGCGATTTGCGCGGACTTTATTAGATTTCCGCCGCTTAGCCCGAATGCCGGACACGCCGTGATGGTGGTGAAAGTCCAGAATTGGACAAACTAGCGCTTTTTATTGGTCAGGGCGGCGCATACCGTGAGCATGACGTATTGAAAATGGACCAGGTGGTCCGGCTGCCGGATGTCAACGGCAGCGCACTAACAAGGAACTGACTGATGAAATCAGCACAAGGTATGGCAATTCTTCTGGGTTGTGCACTGGCTTTTTCCGCCAGCGCTATGGACAAAACGGCCGGTGGCGCCGCCGCCGGTGCCGCCGTCGGGGCGTTAACCGGTAAAAGCGTGCGTTCGACGCTGCAGGGCGCGGTGGTCGGCGGCGGCGTTGGCGCGATGACCGAGCACGGTGACAAAGGCAAAGCGGCGCGGACCGGCGGAGCCATTGGGGCGGCGGTTGGTGCGGGTGCCGCGGTGGTCACCGGCAATAGTGCGCTGAAAGGCGCGGCGCTGGGCGCCGGTGCCGGAGGGATGATCGGCAAAGCCTCCGATTAATTGAGTTCAGCCGTATGGCTTCGGCGATACGGCTGCCTGCGCTGTTTCCCCGTTTTATTTCCCCCACTGAACGACCTCGTGCTGGCCCCTTACGGGCATGCAGGGATTGGGCCATTTGATGGACAATCGGGTCACCACGTGTTTTTGTCTGGTCTGCCACTACGCGATGGTCAATAATGCCGGTCGCAAATCCAAAAACATGTGATGACCTGAATGAAAAAGACGATTTTTTCGCTGGCGCTGGGCACCTTTGGCCTGGGGATGGCGGAATTTGGCATTATGGGCGTGCTGCCGGAAATTGCCCATGATGTCGGGATCTCGATTCCCGCCGCCGGGAATATGATTTCGTATTATGCGTTTGGCGTGGTTATTGGCGCCCCGGTGATGGCGCTGTTTTCCAGTCGTTACTCCTTAAAGTCGGTCATGCTGTTCCTCGCCGCGCTCTGTATTATCGGGAATACCCTGTTTACCTTCTCCTCCAGCTATCCGATGCTGGCGCTGGGCCGTCTGGTGTCCGGCTTCCCGCACGGGGCCTTTTTTGGCGTCGGGGCGATTATTCTGTCGAAGGTCGCGCCGCCGGGAAAAGTGACCGCGGCGGTCGCCGGGATGATCGCCGGGATGACGGTTGCCAACCTTATTGGCGTGCCCGCCGGGACCTGGCTCGGGCATCAGTTCAGCTGGCGCTATACCTTTATGGCCATCGCCCTGTTTAACGTGGCGGTGCTGGTGTCGATCCTCTGGTGGGTTCCGACCCTGTTCGACCGCTCGACGACGCGTCTGCGGGAACAATTTCACTTTCTTAAATCACCGGCACCGTGGCTGATCTTTGCCGCAACCATGTTTGGCAACGCCGGGGTATTCGCGTGGTTCAGCTATATCAAGCCGTTTATGATCAACGTCTCCGGGTTCTCTGAAAACGCGATGATCGCCATCATGATGCTGGTGGGGCTGGGGATGGTCATCGGCAACCTGCTGAGCGGTAAAATATCCGGCCGCTTCAGCCCGCTGCAGATTGCCACCGTCACCGACGGCGGCATTGTGTTACTGCTGTTGCTGATCTTCCTGTTCGGCGGGGTGAAAAGCGCCTCGCTGCTGCTGGCGTTTCTGTGCTGCGCCGGGCTGTTTGCGTTGGCCGCGCCGCTGCAAATCTTGCTGCTGCAAAACGCGCGCGGCGGCGAAATGCTTGGCGCCGCCGGCGGGCAAATCGCCTTTAATCTCGGTAGCGCCATCGGCGCCTTCTGCGGCGGAATGATGATCACCTACGGCTACGGCTGGAACGCGGTGACGCTCCCGGCGGCCTTGCTCTCATTCCTGGCGATGACCTCGTTGCTGATTTACGCCCGCTACCAGCGGGTACGCCTCGCGGCGGGCGTGGTCAGTTAAGCAATTTTCCACGGTTCGCCGAGGGTCAACATCAACCGGTTGGCCCAGGCGAAGAACGCCGCCGATTGCAGTAGATCCAGCTGAGCCAGGGTATCCAGACCCTGCTGCTCAAGCCCCGCAAGATGCGCGGCGTTCAGGGCCGGCGGCGTCACGGACAGGGCGGCGGCAAATTCGATTTGCGCCTGCCAGCGCGGCGACTGACCATCGCTCAACCGTTCCCCCGGCGTCACCGCCAGCAGGGTATCAACGGCGGTCTCCTCTTTTGCCAGTTGCGCCGCCTTACGGGCATGCACCGACGCGCAATAAATACAGCCGTTCACCTTACTGGCGACCGTGGCGGCCAGCTCTCGTTCCGCGCGCGGCAGGCCGCCAGGGGTATAGAAGATGCCTTTGTCGGTCAGGGTGCGCTGCTCCAGCAGCGGCTGATTGCGCGCCAGCAGACGGAAATATGGGGAGTCAGAGTGGCCAAATTTCGCCAGCGTCTGCTGCTCGGCCTCGCTGAACTCCGCCAGCGGTTTGGCGTCCAGCCAGGGTTCCCAGTTCAGCTCCTCGCGGGTGAAATGTACCGGGGCCGGCTTGCCGCTCAGCGTGTGCGGCGTGGTGTGCCAGAAACCGGCGGCGACTGGCGTCGCGGCGCTGGCGCTGGTTTTGCCGTTCAGCAAGCGCAGGCCGTTAAGTAGCCGGCTCTGGAAACTGACGAACGCAATCAGCTGAGCGAGGGTGACGATGCCTCGCGAGGTCCAGCCGGCGCGGGTTAGCGCCTGTATCGCCGCAGGCGTGGCTTCCACCGGCGTGAAGGTTAACAGGCGGGCAAACGCCAGCGCCGGCGTCAGCCGCGCCGAGGTGGGATCGGCGAGGCCAAATCCGGCATAGTGGGCGGCCAGCGCGTCGGCCTGATGCAGCTTCGCCACTTTGGCGGCAATGGCGAAACGCTCATCCGGCGTAAAGTCCTCGTCCTGCTGGCTGAACAACACTTCATAGCTACCCTGAGCGTGGCGGGTTGCTGCCTCGCGCACGGCACGCGCCTCGGCCAATGGGGAATGCGGGGCGATCTCTGCCAGTTCGGCCAAAATATCCTGACTCAATGTCATGGTGACTCCTACCTTAGTTGCGGGGCGATATGCTGAGCGATCAGCTCAATGGAACGCAGGGTGTCGCGGTGCGATGGTTCAACGGAGTGCACCTGGAACGAAATATCGGTGACGCGGGCGAGGACGCTGTCCTGCGCCAGCGATGCCTGGACATGGTCGATATCACCGACGTGGGCGTCGAACTGTGCCAGATGGTATGTGACAGTGTCACCTATTACCTGATGGCCGGCGGCGCGATGGGCCGCCGCCTGCTGGCGCAACCCCGGTTCGGCGACCTGCAGGGCGTAGGCCTGGCTGTCGGCCACAAAGGCGGTGCGCGAGGCGAGGATGCGCGGGGCGATACCGGCGGGCAGCGCCGCGAGATAGGCATCGATCAGCGGATTCTGGATCGCATCCAGCGTTAAGTCCGGCTGTCCGGGCGGGCGTGGCTGAGTCCGGGAGAGCATTAAACCGTGACCGGCCTGGCCGGCACGAACGGCGCCCTCTATGGAAAAGGTCGCGATCCAGATCCGTTGTGCCAGCTGCGGCGCGGGAGGATAGAGATGATTGTCAGGATGGGCGAGAGAATCGCCGCGCCAGGCGCTGTGGATCAGATGCAGGTTGTCGGCGAAGGCCGCCCCGCGCTGCTCGCTGGTTAAGCCAAACGGCAGAAATGAGGTTGGCGTACCGCCGGAACCAAATCCAATCTCAAGCCGCCCGTCGGCCAATAAATCCAGCACCGCCGCGTCCTCGGCGACCCGCAGCGCATTTTCCATCGGCAGCGTAATAATGGCGGTACCGAGACGGATCCGCTCGGTCTGCGCCGCAACATGGGCGAGAAAAACCAGCGGTGAAGGCAGGCCGCCTTCTTGTTCGTGAAAGTGGTGCTGCGCCACCCACGCGCTGTCGAAGCCGAGGCGCTCGGCGTGACGAATCTGCTCGGTTGCCAGCCGGTAGCGCGCTTGCGGGGTGGCATGGTCCAGCAGGCGGGTGAAAAAGCCCAGGCGTTTACGCGTCATGCGATCTCCTTGCTGAGGGTGGATACGTGAGGAATGGCGGCGATGAGCTCGCGGGTGTAGTCGTGCTGGGGCTGGCTGAACAGGCGGCTGACCTCGCCGGACTCCACCACCTGTCCGGCGCGCAGCACCGTGACGCTCTGGGCGATGCGGCGTACCGTCGCCAGGTCGTGGGTAATAAACAGGTAGCTCAGCCCCAGTTGCTGTTGCAGCTGCTGAAGCAGGGCGAGGATCTGCGCCTGCACCGTGACGTCCAGCGCCGAGGTGGCTTCATCGAGGACCAGAATCGTCGGCTCCAGCACCAGCGCCCGGGCAATGGCCACCCGCTGACGCTGGCCGCCGGAGAGCTCGCGGGCGGTGCGTGTCAGCAGTTCTGGAGCCAGCGCGACCCGGGCGGCAACCGCCTCAACCCGGGCGCGGCGAAGCGCCGGGGGCAGCGGCTCAAAATTCTTCAGCGGCTCTTCGATAATCGCAAACAGCGTCTGGCGCGGGTCGAGGGAGGCGAACGGGTTCTGATAGACGAACTGAATTTTGCGCCGCAGCTGGCGCTGTGCCTCGCGGCTTAAATGACCAGCGTCGATCCCGTCAATGGCGATGTGCCCGCCGTCGGCGCGCTCAAAACCCAACAGGATCCGCGCCAGCGTGGTTTTTCCCGAACCAGATTCGCCCACCAGGGCGTGAGTCGTGCCGCGTCTGACCTCGAAACTGACCGCGTCCAGCGCCTGCAGCTGCCCGCTCCCCAGGGCAAAACGTTTACTGATATCGACGGCGCGGATCGCCGGGGTGCTCAGCGTATGGCGGCCCTTCACGACAGCGGTCAGCCGCTCGCCTTGCAGATCGCTCAGCAGCTGGCGGGTATAGGCGTGTTGCGGGGTGCGCACGACATCCGCCGTCAGGCCCTGTTCCTGAATTTCTCCGTGGCGAAAAACCAGCAGCCGGTCGGCGCGCTGGGCCGCCAGCGCCAGATCGTGGGTGACAAACAGCACCGCCGTTCCGGACTCCCGGCGTAGGGCATCAAGCAGGTCGAGAATGCGCTTTTGCACGGTGACATCCAGGGCGCTGGTCGGTTCGTCGGCAATAATCAAATCCGGTTTAAGAGCCACGGCGATGGCGATTAACACCCGCTGTTTCATGCCGCCGGAGAGCTGGTGCGGATACTGATTGAAGCGCTGTTCGGGGTGGCTGAGGCCGACTTTGGTTAACAGCGCCAGCACCTGCTGTTTACGTTCGAAGGCGCTGGTTTTCTGATGCAGGCTGAGGATTTCTGCGACCTGAGTGCCGATGGTTTGCACCGGGTTCAGGGCATTGCCGGGGTCCTGCGGGATCAGGCTAATGCGCGCGCCGCGCAGGTTATCGAGCCGCTTTCCTGACCAGCGGCTAATGTCCTCGCCGTTGATCTCGATGCGCCCGCTGTCGCGCCGGGCGTTGTCTGCCAGCAGGCCGATAATGGCCTGGGCGGTTGTGGTTTTGCCGGAACCGGATTCGCCGACCAGGGCCAGCATTTCGCCGGGGTTGAGGGTGAAGCTAACGTTATGCACCACTTCCTGCCAGCGTTGATGCGAGCGGTAGCTGATGCGCAGATTTTCCACGCGTAATACGTTCATGAGCGCTCTCCGGTAAATTGACGGCTGATGCGGTTTGCCGCCAGCACCACGGCGATCACCGCTACGCCGGGGAAGGTGGTCAGCCACCAGGCGGTCGACAGATAGTTCCGTCCTTCGGCAATCAGCAGCCCCCATTCCGGCACCGGCGGCGGGGTGCCGTAGCCGAGAAAGCTCAGGGTGGAGAGGGCGAGGATCGCCTGACCAAACTGTAAGGTGGCGAAGGCCAGCACGGCGGTTAGGGAGTTGGGCAAAATATGCCGCCAGAACACGGCGAAGAAGGTGCCGCCGCTGCCGAAGGCCGCCTCGACGTAGTCGCTGTGGCGCACGCGGACCACTTCCGCTCGCGCCAGACGGGCAAAACTGGCCACCGAGGCGGCCCCGACGGCCACCGCCGCGTTGACGGTGCCGAAACCGAGCAGAATGATCACCGTTAATGACAGCAGCAGCGACGGGATTGCCAGCAGCACGTCAACCAGGCGCATCACCAGCGATTCGACGCGTCCGGCCGCCGCACCGGCCAGGGTGCCGAGGGTGGTGCCGACCAGCAGCCCAATGGCGACCGCCGCCAGCGCCGCGGAAAGAGAGTGCACCGCGCCGTAGACGATCCGTGTCCACAGGTCGCGCCCGAGCTGGTCGGTGCCCAGCCAGTGCGCGGCCTGCGGTGGCAGACGTTGGGCGCCAGCGATGCCCTCCAGCGGATCGCCGGCGCTGAACCACTGTGGCGCCAGCGCCATCAACAGCGCGAGGATCATCACGCTCCAGGCCAGCCATAATCCCCGACGCCAGCGTAGCGGCTGGCGCAGCGGCGCCCGTCGACGGACGGCAGTGGCGTAATCAACAAGGCTCATACTGCCCCTCCGGTGACGGTGTTCAGACGAGGATCGAGCAACGGCATCAGCAGATCCACCAACAGGTTAATCAACACAAAGGCGAGGGCGGAGATCATCACCACCGCCTGTAACACCGCAATATCCTGATTGTTGACCGCCTGCTGGGTCAGCTGGCCCAGGCCGCCGCGGCCAAATACGGTTTCGGTGATTAAGGCGCCGGCAATCAGTTCCCCCAGCAGCAATCCGGCAATATTTAACACCGGCAGCAGGGCGTTACCGGTGACGTGTCGCCACAGGACGGCGGTTTCGCTCATCCCTTTGGCGCGGGCGACGGCGACAAACGGCTGGGCGGCTACATGGTCCATACTGCGCATCAGGATCTGCGCCAGCGGGGCGGAAATGGGCACCGCGACGGCAATAACCGGCAGAATCAACCCCTGCAACGGCCCCGGGTTGATCACCGGGATCCAGCGCAGCTGGAAGGAGAAAAGCTGAATCAGCGCGATGCCTAACCAGAAGGTCGGCAGCGAGATAAACAGCACCGGTAAGGATTGCAGGGCATTGCTCAGCCAGCGCAGGCCCGGCAGGCGTGCGGCAAAGGCCAGGCTGAACGCCAGCGCGATGGCGAGGATAAACGCCGGGACCGCCAGGCTCAGCGTATCCGGCAGGTTGCTGGCAAGCAGGGTGCTGACCGCGATCCCCGCCTGCAATGAATAGCCGAAATCCCCCTGCAACATTGCCGCTAAGGTGTGAAAATACTGGCGCCAGAGCGGACTGTCGGCCCCGTAGGCAAGGCGCATTTCGGCGATTTGTGCCGGACTGAGGCCGAGATCCGGATTCTGGAACTTGATCAACACCGCATCCCCCGGCAGCACCTGCAGCAGCACGAAGGAGAGGGTGAACGCTGCCCACAGCACCAGTAAACCGGAGCCGAGACGGCGCAGAAGGTGGTGGCTCATTCGAGGCTCCTTAGTGCTTTTCCAGCCACGCGCCGTAGAACGACGGGCGACCTACGGCTTCGAAACTGACGCCTTGCACCCAGGGCGCGCCGGCAAAGACCTGCGGCTCTTCAAAGATCGGGATCACGTAGGCGTTATCCAGCAGATAGCGCTGGGCATCTCCGGTCAGCTGCAGCCGTTTTGGCGCATCGACTTCGGCGGAAATGGCGGTCAGCAGATCGTTGAGCTTATCGTCACGGAATTGCTGCACCTTGTCGCTGGAGCCGCCCCGTTGCAGCAGGGCATCGCGGTTGGCCGGGAAGAACATGCTTTTCACCACGTCCGGGTCCGCGCGGCCGACTTCCGACACGGTCAACGGGGTCTTCAGCGGGTCAAGATTATCGATAACCCGACTGCCGGCGTCGCCGGCTTTCACGCTCAGCGCGACGCCAACCTGGCGCCACTGCTGGGCAATCAGCTGCAGCACCTCTTTGTTTTGCGGCTGCGGCAGAGATTCATAGACCGTCAACGCCAGGCGCTGGCCGGCTTTCTCCCGGATGCCGTCGGCGGCTGGTTTCCAGCCGGCCTCATCGAGCAGCTGACGGGATTTGTTCTGATCGAAGGTCAGCTTGTCGCTAAGATTAACGTAGCCCGCCGCCGTGCTGGCGAGCACCGACGTGGCCTGCGGATAGTTGGCGGAGAACAGGGTATCGACGACCTGTCTGGCGTTGGTGGCGTGCAGTAACGCCTGACGCACGCGCAGGTCAGCAACCAGCGGATTATCGGGGCGGAAGCTCAGGCTGTCGTTGACCCCACGGGTCGGCGCAGCATAGACCCGCAGACCCTGATCGGTGGTCTGTTTCTCATCGTAGGCCTGAACCTGGCGGATAAATCCGGCCTGACCCGCCAGCAATGCGCCGATACGGACGCTGTCTTCCGGCGTGACGATAATGGTGATCCCGTCGAGATTGGCCGGCCCCTGTTGCGCCAGGTTTTTCGGCCCCCACTGGTAATCCTTGCGGGCAACCAGGCTCAGTTCGCGACCCGGTTTTTCATCTTTGACCACGAAGGGCCCGGAACCGATGATATGGCGCGCATCGCCAAGCTCGTCAAAGTTACGCTGCAGGGTGCTGAGGGAAACCAGCCCGGAGCCGATGGTGGCGGTGCCCTGCAGGAAGCCTGGAGATGGTTTTTTGAAGTAGAACCTGACCGTCAGCGGATCGATAACTTCGCTGTGGTCGTAATTGTTGATGACTTCCGAGACCGGCAGACGCTGGGCCTTATTACCGAGGCCGTAGGTATCGAAATTTTTGGCGACCGCGTTAGCATCCAGCGGCGTGCCGTCGGAGAAAGTCACGCCGGGGCGCAGGGTAAAGGTGTATTCGGTTTTGTCGGCGTTGGTGACCCAGCTCTGTGCAATCCATGGTTCGACTTCCAGGGTCTTCGGGTTTTGCCAGGTCAGCTTATCGGTGATCTGGTTAAGGATCCCGCCGTTGGGGTAGAAGCCTCCGGCTGGCGGATAGAGATTGGTGTGCGGTTGTTGCTCCAGATAGACTAATGTTCCCCCTTTGACCGGCGTGGCGGCGCCCCAGGCGGAAAAAGCAGCGGAGAAAATGAGGGCTGCCAACGCGGGCAGGCGAACACGGCTTTGCATGGTGAATTCCTTTGTTATCTATTGTCTTGCCATCATCGGGTGCGGCTAAAAACAAAGGAACCAAGGAATTGCGCTAAGCATTTGCGGAAAAGGCATTTGCCGCGTTGGGGGAATATCTGCTGTGGGCAGCGAACGACGCAGTGGGGTAAAACGGCCTCTCCCGGGCGGGAGAGGCGCGAGGATTAGCGGCGGAAGTCGATAACCATACGGCCGCGAATCTGTCCCTGTTCCATCTCTTTAAAGATAGCGTTGATATCGCCCAGCGGACGCAGGGTCACTTTCGGTACTACTTTGCCTTCGGCGGCGAACTGGAAGGCTTCGGTCAGATCCTGACGGGTGCCGACCAGTGAACCAACCACTTCAATACCATCCAGTACCAGGCGCGGAATATTCAGGCTCATGGCTTCCGGCGGCAGGCCAACGGCCACCACGCGGCCACCGGCACGTACTGCGTCAACGGCAGAGTTAAACGCCGCTTTGGCGACGGCGGTGACCACCGCTGCCTGTGCGCCACCGGTTTTTTCCTGAATCACTTTCGCCGCATCTTCGGTGCGGGAGTTAATGGTCAGGTCAGCGCCCATTTCGCTTGCCAGCGCCAGCTGTGCATCGTTGACGTCGATGGCGATGACTTTGGCATTAAAGACGTTTTTCGCATACTGCAGCGCCAGGTTGCCGAGGCCGCCGAGGCCGTAGATTGCAATCCATTGACCCGGTTTGATATGCGACACTTTCACCGCTTTATAGGTGGTAACCCCGGCACAGGTGATGCTGCTGGCAGCAGCGGAGTCCAGCCCGTCCGGGACTTTTACCGCGTAGTTGGCGGTGACGATGCACTCTTCAGCCATCCCGCCATCGACGCTGTAACCGGCATTTTTGACCGAGCGACACAGCGTTTCGTTGCCGCTGTTACAATAATCGCAGTGGCCACAGCCTTCAAAGAACCATGCCACGCTGGCACGATCGCCTGGTTTCAGAGAGGTGACGCCTGGGCCGACCTGCTGAACCACACCGACACCTTCATGGCCGAGAATGATCCCGGTGGTGTCGCCAAAATCGCCGTTTTTCACGTGCAGGTCGGTGTGGCACACGCCACAGCACTCCATTTTCAGCAAAGCCTCTCCGTGTTGCAGAGGGCGCAGTGTTTTTTCCGTTACATTGACCTGATGATCCTGGGTGACAACGGCTGCCTTCATATCTACTCCTTGAAATTTGAGGAAAAAATAGTGGTATTACTTAGGAATAATACTCATTAAGGATTAACCCATATGGCAAGGAATGCAAGCGCAGTAGTCAAATGTGTGGGATTTGTCAGCACGGATAGTGAAAAAGATGGCTATCTTCCGCTCGCATGGCTGTTAATAATGATGAAACACAAATGTCATTATTCTTTCATGGCTTATCGGCACGCTGTCAGCGACAAATTTCTTATAACGACAGAGTGATACAACAATGCATCTGGTAAAAACCATCTTCAGCGCTGCACTTTTCCTGTCTGCTGCCGTTCAGGCTGACAACATCCTTGATTTTCCACAGCCGGAGAACAACCCGGAAGAGTTCTACGCGGTCACCGAGATCCCGACCGGTGGGATTATCAAGTATGAAACCGACGCCAAAACCGGCTTTATTATTGCCGACCGTTTCCAGTCAATGCCGGTGGCCTATCCGGCCAACTATGGTTCACTGACCCAGTCGCTGGCGGGGGATGGCGATCCGCTGGACGTGGTGTTCTACACCCGCGCACCGATGGCACCGGGGACATTGATCAAACTGCGGGCCATCGGCGTGCTGAAAATGATCGATGGTGGGGAGAAGGACGATAAGATCATTGCGGTCCCGGCCAGCAAAATCGACCCGACCTATGACGACATCAAAAACATCAGCGACCTGCCGAAAATTGAGCAGGAACGCCTGCAGGCCTTTTTCCGCGTCTATAAGCAGTTACCGGATGGCCGCAAAAAAGTGGAGCTGAACGGTTTTAACGATGCTGACGCCGCGAAGCAGGAAATTAAACAGGCCTGGGATGCCTGGAAAGCTAAAAAACCGCAATAAGATAAAAACAGGCGTCTGACGGCGCCTGTTAACCACTCAATCTGCAAAGTCTACCGCCTGCCATTTTTTCTTCTGACTCGTTGGCGATAAGCCAGAATATCCCGCCAGTGCCGGGCCGGGTGCCGCCAGCCACGCCGGTTGACAGGGCAATATCAATAATGGTTGTATTGTGCAACTATAAATCACCTTGCCACTACACCAATGACCAATACACCGCTGATCAATGATATCCGCCGCGCCTCCCGCCTGATGGTTCGCGAACTCGGCTTTATGAATTCCACTCTCGCAGCAACCGAGTATTCCCCCTCCGCCGTCCATACGCTGCTGGAGATCGCCGGACACGGGGCGATGACCGCCGCGCAGCTGGTACAGATTCTGGGCCTTGAGAAATCGAGCGTCAGCCGCATGCTGTCGCGGCTGCTGGCGGCGGGGGAAATTGAGGAGAAAACCGCCGAGAACGACGCCCGCTTTAAGCAGCTTGAGCTGACGGATAAGGGCCGGGCAACGGTGGTCAGGATCAACGAATACGGCGCGATGCGGGTGGTTGACGCGCTGGCGCATCTCAATGCCGAACAGCAGATCGGCGTGGCGCAGGGGCTCAACGCCTACGCGCAGGCGCTGGCACAATGCCGCGATCGGCCGCTGGCGGAGAGCGGAAAGCGTATTGAGATCGTCACCGGCTATCATCCTGGGATGATTGGCCGTATCGCGCAGATGCACGGCGAGTACTACGCCCGGAACTATAATTTTGGTCACTTTTTTGAGGGTAAAGTCGCCAGCGGCGTGGCGGAGTTTTCCCCACGGCTTAGCGCCGAACGCAATCAAATCTGGCTGGCGATACACAACGGCACGATTGTCGGCTCGGTGGCCATCGATGGCGAAGACCTCGGTGATAACCAGGCCCATCTGCGCTGGTTTATCCTTGATGACAGCTGCCGGGGCAGCGGCGTCGGACGACGCCTGTTGGCGCAGGCGATGGCCTTCTGCGATCGCCACGCCTTTGCGGGGGTGCAGCTGTGGACCTTCAGCGGTCTGAACGCCGCGCGCAAGCTGTATGAATCCTTCGGATTTACGCTGTCTAAAGAGTGGCAGGGCGATCAGTGGGGGATGATGATGACCGAACAGCAGTTCAGCAGAATAATCCCCTCGACCGTTGGTGAGGAAAAGCCGGCTAAGGGGTGACCTTAGCCGGCGGTCGTGCGGGATTATTGCAGTCTGGCATGAAGCGCAGCGATAGCCTCTCGCCATTGCGCCTGAAGCTGGGGCTTCTGGTGCTTCGGCTTGCGGGACAGATCTTCCGCCAGTCGTTGCTCCAGCACAATCAGCTGTTCCAGCAGGTCGTCCTCATCTTCAGCAGGCGCTGCGGGTGCCGTCACGCTATTAACGTGCATGGCGGGCTGGCGCGTCGTCTCGCGCAGACGCGCGTAAATCTCGTCCGCGCTGTACCACTCGCTCAGTCCGTTCTCGTCAATCAGCCAGAAGCGGTTACAGCTCTGGTCGATCAGCTGACGGTCGTGACTGACCAACAGCAGGCCGCCGGGATAGTCCCGCAGGCAGCCTGCCAGCGCCTCTTTGCCTTCCATATCCAGATGGTTGGTCGGTTCATCCAGCAACAGCAGACTGTAGCGAGCCAACGACAGGCCGACAAACAGCAGCCGCGAGCGCTCGCCGCCGCTGAGGGTACTGACCTTTTGCCCGTGACGACTCCAGCCAAAACCGGCGCCGATCAGCGCCCGTTTGCGGGATTCCGCAGCGGGTTCAAAAGGTTCCAGCGCCTCCAGCAAGGTGGCGTTATCCGGCAACTGATGCAACGACTGGTCATAGTAGCCAGGCTTCAGCCGGGGATGCAGGCTGAGTCCGTCAACCACAACCGACTCCTGCATCTGCCGCCACAGCAGGCGCAGCAGCGACGATTTGCCGCCGCCGTTACGCCCCATGATTGCCACCCGATCGCCGCTGCGCAGGCGCGCGTGTTCGGCGGTGAACAGGGCAGGCAGGCCTGGGGCCGGAGCGACCGGGAGCTGCGAGATTTCAAGCAACCGGTCAGCGCGCAGCGCATCGCCGTTTAACGCCAGTCGCCACGGGGTGCCGTTGGTCAGTTCGGTCTGGCTCTCCTTCAGGCGGGTGACCTGCTTTTCCATCTGCTTGGCTTTGCGCGAGAGATCTTCGTTGTCATAGACCTGTCCCCAGGTCGCCAGCCGTTTGGCGCTGGCGCTGACGCGGTCAATTTCTCGCTGTTCGGCCTTATGACGCAGCGCGTCACTTTCATCCCGTTCCGCCAGCGCTAAACGGGCGGCGGTGCAGGGCAAAGAGAAGGCGTGCAGGGTGTGGTCGCGCAGGATCCAACTGGTATTAGTTACAGCATCCAGTAGGAGGTTATCGTGCGACACCACGACGAAGCTCCCCTGCCAGGTTTGCAAGAAGCTTTCCAGCCACAGCAAGGTCGGGAGATCGAGATGGTTGCCCGGCTCGTCCAGCAGTAACAGGTCCGGTTGTTGAATCAATGCCCGTGCCAGCAGCAGTCGGGTATGCTGACCGCCGCTAAGCGTCGCGGCGCACTGGCTGAATTCCGCGGCGACAAACCCCATCTCCGCCAGCAGCCGTTCAGCCTGCCAGCGTTGGCGTTCGCGCTCGGCGGCGGGCAGGCGTGCCAGCACCACTTCAACCAGAGGATGTTGCAGCAGATCAGCGGCGATATGTTGTTCAACCCGCGCCAGCAGGCAATGGTGCGCCAGCGCCACGCTGCCGGAATTCGGCGTCAACGTGCCGTCCAGTACCTGTAGCAGGGTGCTTTTGCCACAACCGTTGTGGCCTATCAGGCCAATGCGGTCGCCTTTTTTCAGCGTAAAAGAGAGGTCGATGAAAAGCGGCCCGAATGCCGTTTCAACATGCAGGGATTGTGCGGTAAATAATGTACTCATCGTGAACTTACTCAAGAGTTACAGGCATAGAAATGCCTCGTCAAACATCGCTGACGATAACCCGGTAAGCCCGAGGGAAGGGAGTTAGTCTCTGGTGTCTTCGCTCAAGCCGAAGTTATCGCAGCACGATATCGATAACGCTTGAGCGGGTACGATGACCAAATGTCAGTGAAAAAGTCGATATTTCACGTAACAGCATGGGGTCCTCCTTATTTTATCCAGTAGTTTGATGGGTAGAGGCAGTGTAGAACCCTTGCCGGGATTTGGCTAGTGACAAAAGATGGTGGGGGCGGGCACAAAAAAAAGGGCCTGCAAGCAGGCCTGTTAAGCTTATCGAACGCGTCCAGCGAACAATCAGATCGAGGTCCGGCGGTAGTTGCGGTACTCCGGCAGCCAGAAGTTATCGCTGATGGACTGCAGCAGCGCTTCGGCCGAAGTCTTGACCGCGACACCTTGCTCCTGGGCGACTTTCCCGACCGCAAAGGCGATGGCGCGCGAAACGGTCTGGATGTCTTTCAGCTCCGGCAGCACCGGGCCTTCGCCGTTGTTGACCAGCGGCGAGTGTTTTGCCAGGGTTTCGCTGGCGGCCATCAGCATGTCTTCCGTGACTCTGGAAGCGCCAGAGGCAATAACCCCAAGACCGATACCCGGAAAGATATAGGAGTTGTTGCACTGGGCAATCACATACTGCTTGCCTTTGAGGGTGACCGGCGCAAACGGGCTGCCGGTGGCAACCAGCGCTTCGCCGTCGGTCCAGCTCAGGATGTTCTGCGGCGTTGCTTCCACTCGTGAGGTCGGGTTCGACAGCGGCATCACGATCGGACGCGGGCAGTGTTTATGCATCTCGCGAATAATCTCTTCGGTGAACAGGCCCGGCTGGCCAGATACGCCGATCAGAATATTCGGTTTGACGTTACGCACCACGTCGAGCAGGGACAGGACTTCGTTGGTGGTGTCCCACTGCTGCAGGTTGTCGCGCTTCTGCACCAGCTTGCTCTGGAACGGCAGCAGATTAGGCATGGCGTCGGTCAGCAGGCCGAAACGGTCAACCATAAAGACGCGCTGGCGTGCTTCTTCTTCACTCAGTCCTTCACGCTGGATCTGCGCGATGATCTGCTCGGCGATACCGCAACCGGCAGAACCGGCGCCGAGGAAGACAATTTTCTGTTCGCTCAACTGGCTTCCCGCGCCGCGACTGGCGGCAATCAGCGTGCCGACGGTAACCGAAGCGGTACCCTGAATATCATCGTTGAATGAACAAATTTCATTACGATAGCTGTTAAGCAGCGGCATGGCGTTCTTCTGCGCGAAATCTTCGAACTGCAGCAGAACGTCCGGCCAGCGGTGTTTAATCGCCTGGATCACGTCATCGACAAACTGGTAATAGTCGTCATCGGTAATACGCGGATGACGCCAGCCCATATACAGCGGATCGTCGAGCAGCTGCTGGTTGTTGGTGCCGACATCCAGCACGATCGGCAGGGTATAGGCCGGGCTGATACCGCCGCAGGTGGTATACAGCGACAGTTTGCCGATCGGGATCCCCATCCCGCCGATGCCCTGGTCACCAAGACCGAGAATACGTTCACCGTCGGTGACGACGATAACTTTGACGTTGTGGTTCGGGACGTTTTGCAGGATGTCGTCAAGGTTGTGGCGGTTCTGATAGGAGATAAAGACCCCGCGTGAGCGGCGGTAGATCTCGGAGAAACGTTCACAGGCCGCGCCGACGGTCGGGGTATAGATAACCGGCATCATCTCGTCGAGATGGTTGCCGATCAGGCGGTAAAACAGCGTTTCGTTGGTGTCCTGAATGTTGCGCAGGTAAATGTGTTTATCGATCTCAGTTTTAAATCCCTGGTACTGGATCCAGGCACGTTCAGCTTGCTCTTCGATGGTTTCAACGACTTCAGGCAGCAGGCCCAGCAGGTTAAAGCTGCTGCGCTCTTCCATGCTGAAGGCGCTACCTTTGTTGAGAAGGGGGAATTCGAGCAGAACGGGGCCAGCGTAAGGGATATACAGAGAACGGTTTTTCTTATGGGTGAATTGCATCGCACTAACTCCTTGATGTTCACTTCAGACCGGGCGCGGCGATAAGCGTGCGGGCTGGCAGGGAAAGCAGCGGGGCAGATTATAGAGCAGATGCTATCAAAGAGGGGGAATTGTGTTAAAAAAACACCATCCTGACGAAAGGACGGTGTTTTTATCATCACTCAGCTGAAGAATTAGCCAGCGCGGCGTTTGCGGCCGGTGGCATGAGCATGGTTAATGGTGGTTTCACTCTCGCCGTCCAGCACCACTTTTTTCTGCTGGGAGAGTTTATAGTTCAGACCGAGAAGATGACGTGCATGGTGGTTCGATTTCATTCTTACTCCTTAATCCACTTCTGTTTCAAGGACAAGCCCGGCGTCGCCGGACGAAATGTAACCCTAAGAACGGCACCCGATGGATACCGTGCTATCTATCGTGGTCTATTTTGGCGGCAATGGCAACCTCATCAGTCTGAATGTGGGCACCAACAGCCCAAAGGCAAACAGAGGCTCAGATATAGGGATGCAGGGCAGAAATGAGGAGACCTGCTGCAAAACACATGAACACCATCCCGCCGGTTTTATTGAGTTTGCGAAAGAGGTTACCGGAAGACATCTTCTTCTTTACCGAGTGCGCGAAAAGGGCGTAAAGAGAATGGATGGTCATTACCAGCAGGCAGAAGATCCCAGACAGCAGCGAAAACTGGGGAACAAAGGGCTGCTGCGGATTAATGAACGGTGGGAACAGCGCCATAAAGAAGACGATAGGCTTGGGATTGAGCAAGGAAACCAGCAGTCCCTGACGAAAGCGCTGAGCGGTGGACGGCGGGGTTACAGCCTCTGGCGTATTGGTGTGCTGGTTCAACACCCGAGGGGCGGAACGGTATAATTTGATCCCCAGATAAATCAGGTAAGCGGCCCCGGCTATCTCCACGGCCAGCAATGCGAATGGCGACGTCGTAATGAGCACGCCGACGCTGCTGGCCGCGATAATCGATATCACGCCCATGCCAGCGGCTACGCCGACGATCCCGGCCATGGCATTACGCAGGTTATAATTGAGGGTGTTGCTCAGGGTGAGTAACACGCCCGGTCCGGGGCTGGCAATGGTCAGGCTGGCAATAAGAATATAAAACGCGATCTGTTGCATCTGGGATATCCTGTCAGGCAGCGAGCGCACCCGGCGTACAGCAAAACAGTACGCAACACGTTCTGCGCTATCTCCTTCAGTTTCAGTGATATTTTACTTTATAGTCCCATTTAATTATTGTCATTAATTATTGCCGCGTTTTTTAATATCAATTTAAAGAGCCGAAGCGGCCTTAATTAACCACAATAATATTATGGCTTCAGGTTCATCCAACATCAGAATAACCTTAGCTTTTCAGGTTAATTCTCTTAGCCCCTCCGTTTGCGCAACCATCTGCTTTCCGGGTTAATCCCCGACCATGAAAATGGCTCATGTTGTGATGAAATTAAGTCGCTTTCTCTGCTCTAAGGGCTCTGGCATAAAATATAACTCATCAACGGTAGCCAAAATGAAAGCCCCTAAATGGGAAAGCCTGCAGATAATAAGTGGTTATTCCCATTGTTCAAGCAATATATTCAGCTTTCATCGCAGAACGCAGGTACAAGACATCATGAGCAAAGACTTCAGCTTCACCATTAAAAGCAGTTGTTTCGATGAGAATTATAACCCTTCGGACAATACGCGTATCACCACTAACTTCGCCAATTTGGCCCGGGGAGAGAATCGTCAGGAGAACCTGCGTAACACCCTGGTGATGATTAACAATCGTTTTAATACCCTGGCGTACTGGGATAATCTTAAAGGCGACCGCTATTCCGTTGAGCTGGAAATCATTTCTGTTGAGATGAACGTCGAAGCGCAGGGCGATGCGTTCCCGGTCATTGAAATTCTGAAAACCAATATCATCGATAAAAAAACCAACGAGCGTATTGAAGGCATCGTCGGTAATAACTTCTCGTCTTATGTCCGTGACTATGACTTCAGCGTGTTGCTGCTGGAACACAATAAAAATCAGGCTAACTTCAGTATTCCTGAAAACTTTGGCGAACTACACGGCAATATTTTCAAGCATTTCGTCAATTCAAATGAATACCACCAGCACTTTAGCAAATTGCCGGTGATCTGCCTGAGCGTGTCCAGCAAAGATGTCTATCACCGCACCGGGAATCAGCATCCGGTACTGGGGGATGAGTATCAGCAACAGGACTCTTCGCTGACTGAGCAGTATTTTAAGAAAATGGGCCTGCAGGTGCGTTACTTCATGCCTAAAAACAGCGTCGCGCCTTTGGCATTCTTTTGCGCCGGTGATTTGCTGAGTGATTACACCAGCCTGGAGCTGATCGGTACCATCAGCACCATGGAGACTTTCCAGAAAATTTACCGCCCGGAAATTTACAATGCCAACGCCGCCGCCGGGCAATACTATCAGCCGAACCTCAGCAACCAGGATCACTCGTTGACAAAAATTGTTTACGACCGCGAAGAGCGGAGTCATCTGGCGATTGAGCAGGGCAAATTTACGGAACAGAACTTCATCCAACCCTATAAACATATTCTTGAACAATGGTCCGCTAGCTGCGCGCTGTAATTAACACATTAAAAGGTCTTCTATTATGAAAATATTATTACCGACGTCGACAGCGGGCAGTTTACCGAAACCTTCGTGGCTTGCGCAGCCGGAGACGCTGTGGTCGCCGTGGAAATTGCAGGATGAAATCTTAGCTGAAGGCAAACAGGATGCCCTGCGTTTATCTCTTCAGGAACAACAGCTGGCGGGGATTGATATCGTCAGCGATGGCGAGCAAACGCGCCAGCATTTTGTCACCACCTTTATTGAACATCTCGACGGCGTGGATTTTGAGAACCGCCAGGTGGTGAAAATTCGTAACCGCTATGAGGCGAGCGTGCCGAGCGTGGTGGGGGAAGTTGCCCGTAAGAAGCCGGTCTTTGTCGACGATGCGCGATATTTACGTCAGCTCACCGACCAGCCGATTAAATGGGCCTTGCCGGGGCCGATGACGATGATCGATACGCTGTATGATAACCACTATAAAAGCCGCGAAAAACTGGCATGGGAATTTGCGAAGATCCTCAATCAGGAAGCCAAAGAGTTAGAAGCGGCCGGAGTGGATATTATTCAGTTTGATGAGCCAGCATTTAATGTGTTTTTCGATGAGGTTAATGACTGGGGTATCGCCGCGCTGGAAAGAGCGGTTGAAGGGCTGAAATGCGAAACCGCGGTACATATCTGCTACGGATACGGTATCAAGGCCAACACCGACTGGAAAAAGACGCTGGGTTCCGAGTGGCGGCAATATGAAGAAGCATTCCCGAAACTGCAAACGTCGAAAATCGATATTATCTCGCTGGAGTGCCATAACTCGCGAGTGCCGATGGATCTGCTGGAATTGATTCGCGGTAAAAAAGTGATGGTCGGGGCAATCGACGTGGCAACCAACGCCATTGAAACGGCGGATGAAGTGGCCAACACCCTGCGCAAAGCGCTGCAGTTTGTTGATACTGACAAACTCTACCCGTCAACCAACTGCGGCATGGCACCGCTATCGCGTCAGGTTGCCAGAGGCAAGCTGCAGGCATTAAGCGCCGGCGCCGAGATTATCCGCAAAGAACTGTTGGCGAAATAATCCCGCATCACGTTGGCCATCACGGTTAACCGATCCGAATAAGGCGATCTCCACGATCGCCTTTTTTTTATTTTTGACTGTTTTTATTCATCATCGCTTTAAGCTCACTCTCTTTCATCTTTTTATCCATAACGTGAGTAAAAGAACGGAACATAAAACCGCTGACGAAAGTGGCGAGGGTAATCGTGAAAAACAGCGTAATAATAAGGTCAATATAAATATTACCGCTGCTGATAATCACCGGGCGGTAAATGAGGACCCCGGCGAGGACCACCCAGTGGCTCATGCAATAAAAACAGTGGAACAGATAGCCGGTCATATGGCCGATTTTATTGGCAAAATTGCGCAGCGGAACAAAAAGTTCGGTCTGGGTGATAGTAAACGAAATACTGGCGGCAGCAACGCTGAGCACGATGCAGGACCACAACGCCTGAAGAGTAGATGGATCAATAACCTGATGCACAATGACTCCTGATAGTTTTAACAACTCATGTAACAACAAAAGGTACGATATAAATCAGACAAAATCAACACGGCGCCTGGACACCGTGAAACCGAAAGCACGTAGGGATAAATGTCGGGTGGGGAAATGCTAGTGATTAACGCGCTTAGCGATTGTTTTCTTTAAATTTATCGCAAAGGTAGCTGAGTGTTATTTCATTCAGACGGTTCATTAACAGTAATTCCGCCTGGTTTAACGCGTCGTCCAGCTCCGCGTTAACGGCATTTTCAATCAGGCAGTGAGGATTATCCCTGTTAATACCGAGGTTATAAAGATGGGTAATCCCCAGCGCTTTATAAATATCCAGCAGGGTGACCTGATGAGGATCGCAGCTTAATGACCAGCCGCCGTTATGCCCTTTTTCTGAACGTACATAGCCGGCCTCGCGCAACCCGGCCATGGTCCGGCGCACCAGAACGGCATTGGTATCCAGCATGTCAGCCAGTTGCTGCGAAGTATAGTTCGCGGAGTCGCAGGCCAGATGAACCAGTATGTGCAAAACGCGTGATAATCGTGTGTCGCTTCTCAAGTTCCCTCCGACGGGCAATGTGCGGTGGCCGTCTGTATTCAACAGCCACCCGAAGCCTGGCATCATACCGCAACCCGGCAGGATACTGAACTGCCTGATGAATCATCTTCATGATGCCCGTCGGCGGTGTGGGATCCCGGCGCAGTTGGCTCCGTCAGCCTGGCACCTGCTACCACTTCATCTCGCCGGTATTCACCTTCGCGCTCAGCTCCAGCGAGCTTTCTTCCGCCAGCCCTGGCCAGCGCTGTTTCATCTCGCCGATCACGCCAGCGGAATCGTGATGCGTCTTAAGCGCCTGCTCAAACTGCTGCAGATAGTCGCGGGTGAAGGTAATCGCACGGTCTCCGTCCGGTAACGTCCCAAGGTAGTGACCGGGGATCACCCGCTGCGGGTGCAGGGCGGCCATGTCGTTGAGGGTCTGACGCCATTGCTGGCGGCTTTCTGCGCTTTGGGTATCGGCGGTCCACACGTGCATCCCCCAGGCAACGCCGGTTCCACCGAGCAGGGTTTTATTGCCCGGGATCCAGACGAAGGCGGCATAGTGTTGCGGCTGACGGATCTCCACTTTTTCACCGTCGATGGTGAAGGTGGTGGCGTCGATCACCTGCGGGGTGTACAGCTGCTTCGGCGCGCCATCTTTCATCTGCGGGCCCCACCAGGCGAGCTTCGCCGCTTTGGTGGCGTTAATATGCTTCACTACCTCGGCGGTGGCGACCACTTTTGCCTGCGGGAAGGCCTTCACCAGCGGCTCCAGTCCGAAATAAAAATCCGGGTCGCCGGACGTTATCACGATGCGGGTCAACGGTTTGCCGTTGTTACGGATCATCTCAACCAGTTTTTCACCGTCTTTCACGCTAAATTGCGCATCAAACAGCACCGCTTCATGGGGGCCGGAGACCAGCGTCGAGTTAACGGCAAACATCCCTTTATCCTGCGGGTTGTAGGTCTCGAGGGTTAAGGGTGCGGCAAGCGCGGCGCTGCTGAACAGGGCGGTGGCAATAGCAAGGGCAGATAATTTCATGGTGTTTTTCTCAGTATCAGGTGAATGACGCTATTTTACGGATTTCCTGATTTGCGAAAATTCCTGAAAAAAGAGATGCTGAGTTTCATAAAACGTGCAGATGGAAGTGACAGATGGACAGAATTATCGCCGCGCAGGTCTATATGCGGATCTGCGAACTGGGAAGCCTGAGCGCCGCCGCCCGCGCGCTGGGCATGTCGCGACCCATGGTCAGCCGCTACCTGGAACAGATGGAGCACTGGGCCGGGACCCGACTGATCCACCGTTCGCCCCGTAAACTCACCTTAACCGCCGCCGGTGAGAAAGTGCTGCAAAAAACCCGCAGCCTGACCCAGCTTTCGGACGAAATTGCCGGTCAAACCGAACGGGCGGTGCCCAGCGGGACGCTACGTGTTGCCTGCGCCCATTTCACGGCGATGCAGTTGATTTCGCCGCTGTTGCCAGACTTTCTCGCCCGTTACCCACAGCTTCGCCTTGAGCTGGATATCAATAACCACCCGGTGAGCCTGATTGGCGAACGCATCGACGTGGCGATTCGCATTACCGACAACCCGGAGCCTGGCGCCATTGCCCGCCGTCTTGGCGTTTGTCGCTCGGTGCTGTGTGCCTCCCCGCGCTGGCTACAGCTGCACGGCCAGCCGCAGACTCTGGCAGAGCTGAGCCAGCACAACTGCCTGCATTACAGCCATTTTGCCGCCCCGCAGTGGCAGTTTACCGATCCCGAAGGGGAAGCGGTGTCGGTGGCGGTCTCCGGCAACCTTAGCGCGGGGATCTCCTCATTGCTGCTCGACGCGGCGGTGGCCGGATGCGGCATTGCGATGCTGCCGGTGCTGGAGGCGCAGCGCGCCCTGAACAGTGGGGCGCTCAAGCCGGTGCTGCCCGCCTGGACCCCGAAAGCGCTGAGCGTCTACGGCATTTATCTCTCCCGGGATTACCAGCCCAGCGCGCTGCCGCTGTTCCTCGATGAAATCCAGCAGCAGCTGGCGCAAATCAGTTAACGATACCGTCTCCCGCAGCCCGATCCTGATAATACCCTGCAGACCCCGAATCACGCGGTCTGCAGGTCTGTTCCTGCCTGCAATCTGGCGCCACGGATATTTTGTGTACGGTTATCTTTCGTGAGCCATCTCCGACTTTCATTCTAATCCTCTGAGCATATCTAGACATATCGCAATTTGAGATATATCAATATATATACATTATTTTACCAATGATTAACATTCAGGAGCGGAGAATGGATCTGGGGATTGCCGGCAAGCAGGCGTTCGTCTGTGCATCATCGCAGGGGCTGGGCCTGGCCTGCGCGACGGCGCTGGCGGCTGAAGGGGTCAACGTCGTCCTTAACGGGCGTCATGAAGAGAAGCTGGCACGGGCCGCGGCGGCGCTGAGCGCGCGTTTTCCGCAGATTGCGGTGGCGACGATGGCGGCCGATCTGACGCAGCAGGAAGGCAGGGCGGCGATCCTCGCGGCGTATCCGCAGATCGACATTCTGGTCACCAACAACGCCGGTCCGCAGCCAGGGGCGCTCGCCGACTGGCATGAAGAGGCGCTGCTGTCGGCGATGGCGGCCAATTTCATTCCGGCGGTGCAGTTGATTCGGGCCTGGCTGCCGGGCATGCAGCAGCGGCGCTTCGGGCGCATCGTCAATATCACTTCGGCGATGGTCAAGGCGCCGCACTACATGATGGGGCTTTCCACCTCGGCCCGCACCGCGCTGACGGCTATCTGTAAAGCCATTAGCCGCGAGGTGGTCGCCGATAACGTGACCATCAATAACCTGCTGCCGGAGCGCATCGATACGCCGCGCCAGGCATTTATGCTGGAGCGATTGATGGCCAAAGAGGGCATTAGCCTGGAAGAGGCGCGCCGCCGCAATGAAGCCACCATCGCCGCTGGTCGTTTCGGCCGCCCGGACGAGTTTGCCGCCGCCTGCGCTTTTCTCTGTAGCCATCAGGCTTCCTACATTTCCGGACAAAACCTGCAGCTCGACGGCGGGTCCTACGAGGGGCTGCTATGAACGCCGATATCCAGGCATTGCTGGCGCTGGAGAACGAACGCCAGCAGGCGTTGGTTGCCGGAGACCGCCGGCGCCTCGCGCCGCTGCTGGCTGACGATCTGCTGCATATTCACAGCACCGGCATGGCGCACAGTAAAGACGCTTTCCTCGAGCATGTGGTCAAAATGGGTGGTTTTGTCGCTATTGAGCGGCCAACGCCGGAGATCAGGCTGCTTGGCAATATTGCCATTATCAGCGGAGAAACCTGCAATGTTGTGCGTTTGCTGAGCGATGGCACCGAACAGGTTCGCCACGGTTATTCCACGCTGGTGCTGCGTCGTACCCCGCAGGGCTGGCAGATTGTGCTGTCACAAATGACGCCCTTCGCGGCATAAAAAGGAGTGATATGAAGCTCGTGCGCTATACCCACCAGGGACGAACGCGTCTCGGAAAAGTTGTCGGTTCCACGGTTATCGATCTGTCCGAAATTGCCGGCATCGAGCATTCGATGCGTCAGTTGCTCAACGACCTGCCGGCGCTCCGTGCACGGCTCGAACAGGCGAGCGGCCCGGCGGTAGCGCTGGAGGATGTCCACCTTGAGGCGCCGATTATCGATCCGCAAAAATTTCTCGGCATCGGCATGAACTACCGCAAGCATGCCGAGGAGGCACGTCTGGCGGGCATTACGATCCCGTCGTCGCAGCTGTGGTTTAACAAACAGGTGTCCTGCATCAACGGCCCGTTCGACCCGGTGGTGAAGCCGCGTCTGAGCGAGCAGATGGATTATGAAATCGAGCTCGGGGTGGTTATCGGTCGCCGCTGTCGCCACGTCCGCGCCAGTGAAGCGCCGGGGGTGATTGCCGGCTACCTGATCGTCAACGATCTCTCCGCCCGCGACTGGCTGAAAAAATCGCCGACCTTCACGCTGGGGAAATCCTTCGATACCCACGGGCCGCTGGGCCCGTGGCTGACCACCGCCGATGAAATCACCGACCCGATGGCGCTAAATATGACGCTGACGGTAAACGGCGAATGCCGCCAGCAGGCAGTCACCGGCGATATGATTTACGACATCTATCAACAAATTGAATATCTTTCCTCGGTGATGACGCTGGAGCCGGGCGACGTGCTCGCCACCGGAACGCCTTCGGGTATTGGTGCGCCGCGCGGCTGCTTCCTGCAGCCGGGAGATGTGATGCAGCTGACTATCGATGGCCTGGGATCGATGACCCATCGCGTTATCGCCGACGAAGACGCTGACGCGGCGACAGGAGAGGCAAGATGAGCCGACACCTGTTTCGCGACTATCTGCTGCCCGCCGACGCGCCACGAATTCTGGCGGCCCGCAATGTTGACGTCGCCACCTACGGCGCGAGGATGCTGGCGACGGAGAAAGCCCGCGATCTGCAGGCCCAGTGGCAGGCGAAACTGGATGAGACGTTTCGCGGGATCACCACTGACGGGGCAGTTCGCCACGGACTGTTCCCGTTAGCGGATGAAGGTTTTGCCGTTGAAGAGGCGGTTGCCGCCGCCACGGTTTTGCTGGAGACGCTGGACGCCAGCGCCCGGCAGCGCGTCTGTCAGCCGATTGACGCCCCGCAGTGGCGGGCCTGGTATAACCCGGAAATTCCGTTCAATGACTATGGCGCGCGCCTTGAAGATACAGGCCCGGCGACGCGCGAAGCGTTTCTCGGTCTGCTGCGGGCCTGTACCAGCGACAGCGGGTTTAACAAAGTCACCCGGCTGATGGACGCCAACCATTTTCTCGGCGAACTGTATGACCTTAACAACATCATGAATCGCTGGAGCTTTCACTTCATGCTGTTTGGCGAGCCTTCCGCCGACAAGCCCTGGGGCTGGAATATTTACGGTCACCACGTCGCCTTTTGCTGCTTTATCGTCGGTCGCCAGCTGGCCATCGCCCCGACCTTTATGGGCGTGGAGCCGAACGTTATCGACCGCGGCGATGACAGCGACGGGGCGTTGTTTACCGAAGAGGAGCGCTACGGCCTGGAATTAATGCAGGCGCTGACGCCAGACCAGCAGACACGAGCGACGATTTTCCAGCATATGGAAGACCCGGCGATGCCGGCGGAACGCTTTAATTTTGCCGACCAGCGTCATCTCGGCGGCGCATTCCAGGATAACCGCATTATTCCCTATGAAGGGATTTGTGCGGCAGAATTTACCCCGTCACAGCGGGCGCTACTAATGGCTACGGTGGCCTGTTTCCTGGATTTTCTACCCGATGCTCCGCGACAGCACCGGCTGGCGTTAATCGAACAGCACCTGGCGGACACCTGGTGGTGCTGGATCGGCGGTTGCGGCGATGACGACGTCTTTTATTACCGTATCCAGAGCCCGGTGGTGATGCTGGAGTTCGACCACCATAGCGGGATGTGGCTGACCAACGAACAGCCGGCGCGTTTTCATATCCATACGATTACGCGTATTCCCAATGGCAATGATTATGGTAAAGCGTTATTGAAACAGATTCAGCCGTAAGCTGTGCAGTTCATTTCTGTCAATATCACCTGTCGCCGTGACTATTATTCACGGCGCGGGTGGGCGCACTGACGCGCCACTCACTAAGCGGTAATTAGCGGTAAATAAAAAAATATCTCTGTCCCCTGTAATGAGGTTATCTGGCAATGGAATTAAACGGTTCATTCAGAGTCCCGGCGCGGGCATTATTCCCGTTGGCGTTATTATGCAGTAGCGCTTACGCCAATACAGCCCCCATTGGCAATGATTCTGATTCATTTAACGACTGGCTGGCGCAAGGTAATATCTATGGCGAAGTCAAGACAATGCAATTTTTTAAGGAGTACAGTGGCACCGTCGCCGATAAACAAACCCACGCCTTCGGTGGCGATATTCAATATGTCAGCCCGGAATTTTATGGTTTTAGCTTTGGCGTCGCGGAATATGGTTCATGGAACCTGGGGCTGAACCCCGATAATAGTGAAAAAACCGAAGGCTATCTGCCGGCGGATAATATCAATGTGCTGGGTAAAGCCTATCTGCGCTACCGCGGATATGGTTTTAACCTGCAGGGCGGGCGCATCGCGCTGGATACGCCTTTCGCCAACGGCGGTGAAGGCCGGACGATGATCCCGGCGTTGTATGAAGGTTTTGGCGGCGACTACAGCCTGCTGGATAAGCAGCAGCTGAAGCTGTACGGCTACCGGATATATCGCTTCAAGCCTTTTAGTTCTGATACCTTTGGCAAAGGCGATACCGGCGCGCCTGAAGTGGACGATACCTCTATTCCGTCGGTGGACAGCGATGGTTTTACCACCTTCGGGCTGCGCTATGGTCATCTGTACGATGCGCAGGCGGAAGCCTGGTATTACCATTTCGATAAGCGGGCGCAGATGGCGTTTGCCGGGACTGAACTGCCGGTTCGGGGGTTAAGCATCGGTGACTGGACGCCATTTTTTGGCGCGCAATATCTGCATGAATGGGATACTTCCGATCAATCCTGGCCGTATAAAAATATCGATACCGATCTCTATTCCGCGCGCATCGGTATTCGTTCGCGGCAACACAGTTTCTCGGTAATTGCCACCCATGTGCCGAGCAAAGATGACGCCTTTTTAAATGGCGCCTATTTTGCGCCATATAACTTCGGTATTTATGACACGACCCCCATTGAGGCCGGGCAGCCGCTGGCGTCGATGATTACCAGTAATCAGCCCGGCGACGCGCTGGCAGTGCGCTATGTTTATCATAATCAAAATGCGCTGGCGGTTCTCGGCTATACGCGGCTGGATTTAAAAGACTCCAGCGGGATTTATTATCCGATTGCCGCCAAAGATATTAATGCCGGGTTTATGATCTTAGGTTATAACCTGACGCCACGGTTACATGCCGAATTTGAATTTGATTATATTGACTCACCGTCGCCGGTTACCGGTGATTATCATGCCGAACGTCTGCGCCTGGTGTATAAATTTGGCGCAATGATGCCGGATAACGATTATTAATTGTCAGCAGGATCTGCCGTAGCGGCAGATCCTAAAAGGAGCATAAACATGAGTGACCGAAGCAGTATTTATAGTCAGGGCTTTGTCCACAGTAACCCCGTGCCGGCGGCCTGTCGGATTGGCAATATGGTGTTTTCCGGCGTGATATATGGCCGCGATCCGCTAAGCGGGGTCGTCCCGGATGATATCGATGCCCAGTGTGCGTTAATGTTCGCTAATCTCAAAACCGTGATTGAGGATGCCGGAGGCTCGCTGGATAATATCGCCCGGTTGACGCTATGGATGGCGGATAAAAGCGAGCGGGAGCGGGTCAACCCCCATTGGCTGCGTTATTTCCCCGACCCGGCATCGCGCCCGGCCCGCTACGCCATTGATGCGGTACTCAGCGGCAATATTCGCGTGCAGTGTGATTTTATCGCCGTACTTTAACCGCCATTTCACCAACGTTTTCTCCGCAGAAATCACTCTTATTCCTCACGCGAATAAAATTCAAACCGGCATCATCGCTTTACGATATATTTAAAGTCTAGTTATGTTGCAATGGACGAAAAACAGGAGTCGACGATGGAACAAACACAACGCTCCGGAAAAAAGTCCGCCGACACCAAAACCTCGACTGTCCCGCAGAATGCGGGACAGACCGGGCGTCGTGGGCGGGTATTCGATTACGGTGAGCTACGCGTGCTGCTCCTGGCGATGCTGTCTGAACAGCCGAGCCATGGGTATGAACTCATTCATGACATTAAAGAACGCTTCGGCGGGTTGTATAAACCAAGTCCCGGAGTCATCTATCCGACCCTGACCTGGCTGTACGACCGTAACTATGCGGTGATCGACCTGGAAAAGGGCGGTCGCAAACGCTACAGCATTACTGATGAAGGACAGGCCTGGCTGACGGCGAATCAGTCGGTGATGGATATGCTTAAGTCGCGGGTGGCGCCGCAGGCCAACCGGGTGTCACCGCCGGTGATGGTCGAGGCGATGGATCATCTGAAGCGGGCGCTGAGCCTGCGGATAAAGTATGAGCCGCTGCCCGCCGGGATGATTGATAGCCTGGCGCAGGCGATTCATCTGGCCGCCGAGCGGATTGAGCATCTGCTGACTACCCCGGTACCCGCTGAGGGGCTGCATTCGAGTATTGCCCATATCACGACGCCAAATGCGCCGCGCTTTATGCGCCGGCTGTGCAGCCATTTTCAACATCGTACCCCGGTGGTCAGCGATGAGAACAGCGGGCAGTTTCGGCTGAGCATCGGCGATGTGCGGCTGGATGTGCTGGATAACGCGCTGCAGATTACGCTGACCGCGTCGGAGACCGACGATCTTGCGGAGATGGAAACCATTCTGGAACGCCATCTGGCAGAGGCGGCGGTGCGCGAGACCTTAGATATTCGCTGGCAGCGGAGCTGATATTAGTGGTGTAGCCTGAGGGTGGCGCACGAAAAGGGTTCATGTTGTTTATGAACCCTTTTTTTATGGTGTGGTGTAGGGACTGGTGGTTTGGTTGAAAATGGCGGATTCAGGATTGTCTGTGGGATATTCCGTTCACGATAAGTTCTGCGTCATTTCTCAATGTCGTTGTGGGTGAACGGCCTGGGGGGCGTTTCGCTCGCCCCCCAGGACCCCCGGCATTGCGCTGAAAATTGCCGCTTCGCGGTGTGCTCCACTCCGGCTTCATCTGGCGGACCGGGCCGGACTCGACATCCCTGTCTCGACCAGCCCTCTGACGGCCGTCGTGGCCGTCAGTCCTGGATGCGCACCTGCGTTCCCGCCAATTTTCTTGATGCGCCTAACCCCCTTGCTGCCAGCCCGTTGTCGACAGAACCTTCTGCTGTAGCGAAGAAGATCTATGGTGAACGATTAGTCGAGATGGAACATCCGCGCCGCATTTCCGCCGAGGATATTGGCTTTATCTTCCGCTGAGATATCCAGGCTCTGGATCGTATCTACCCCCTGGAAGAACCAGTCTTTACGGATCGGGTAGGAGCTACCGTAGATGATATTTTTGCCACCGATTACCTTCACCGCAGCCTCCAGCTGGGCTTTACCCCATTGCGGTGCGCCGGAAGTATCAAAGAAGATATTGTTGCTTAACTGCGCGCGCAGATTGCCGGTGCCGGTCTGGAAACGATCCACCGCATCGTTGAACTGATGCTGCGGCGGCACCAGCATATCGGCGAAGGCGTAGAACGCGCCACCCAGCATGGAATGGATAAAGCGCAGGTTCGGCAGCTCATCAAACATACCGCTGAACAGCTCGCGTCCGACGGCGGTGGCCTGGTCGATACAGCGACCAAACTGGCGACGCTGGTTGGTGTACGGCAGCACCGAGTTGTAGTCCACCGGCAGCGGCGTATGGTGAACCACCACCGGCACCTCCAGCGAGTTCAGGTAGCGCAGGTAAGGGCGGAACGCCGGATCGTCAAGGTAGATTTGCCCGTAGTGCGCGACAATCTGTGCCCCACGGAAACCCAGTTCATTCAGGCAACGATCCACTTCACGCAGACAATCTTCGGTACCCCACGGCGGTACTACCGCCAGCGCCGACATCTTGCCGCCGCTGCGTTTCACATACTCGGCCATCCGGTCGTTGACCTTTTTGCAGGTCTCAAGATCCAACCACTCCTGCCACACCGGCAGACGGAAGATCGCATGGTCAATGCCCGCTTTTTCCATGTCCGCCAGCTGGCTTTCAAGGGTGTACTGGCCTTCGGCGTAGTTAAGGTTCACGTAGCCTTTAGGCTGTTCGATGATCAGCTGACGCAGCGGTTTACCTTCAATCTGCTCAACCCGGGTGTGCACGCCGTACTGTTTCGGCACGCAGTCGAGAAACGCGTTCAGCAGTTTCTGGTCAGAAAACAGGTCGCCTGGCAGCCAGTGCATGTTGGCATCGATAATTTTAGTCATCTGTACTTTCCTTTTGTTTTTGATATGACGTTGGGGTGTTGTTATTTCTGTTCTGTAGCAAAAACGGACTGATATTTTCCGGGCGCCGCGTTCTCTTTCTGTCCTGGGATCCGCATCCCGGCTTTGGCGTGATATTCGCTAAAAATCGCCAGCGCCTCTTCATGAGGGAAAATGGTTTCGATATCGTCAAACGGCTTACCGCCGCTGCGCTCCTCGACAATCCGGCGCACCACCTCCGGGCCTTCGCCACGGGACGCCAGCACCAGCCAGTTCACCTTGTCGCGGCGCTCTTCTTCGTAGGCCTGCAGTGCGGCGACCGGGTCGCTGATGGCGCTCAGTTTTTCCGCCAGCACCCGGGCGTCAACGAACGCCTGGCACACGCTGTTGCCGCCGCGTGGGTACATGGCATGGGCGGCGTCGCCGAGCAGGGTGATTCGGCCAAACGACCACTGGGGGAGCGGGTCATGATCGATCAGCGGGAACAGGTAGCATTCACGGGCCTGGCGGATCATCTCGCTGACGTTGAGAAAACCGAGCTGGCAGTCGTCGAACACATGTTCGATCTCTTTCACGCCGGTCTGCTGGTTCCAGTCCTCTTCGCTTTGCGGTTTTTCCGCCTGCTCAATCACCCAGTTAACCAGTTGATTGCCCTGACCATCGACGTTGTCCTGAATGGGGTAGACGATCAGGGTGCCCTGACGAATCGGGTCGCCGATGTGCAAAATCGAGCCGCCGGTTTTGATCGGCGGCATCACGGTGACGCCGCGATACAGCGTCAGGCCGGAAAAGTGGCTGCGCTCAGACGCTGGCAGCAGTTGGCTGCGGACCACGGAACGAATGCCGTCGACGCCAATCACCACGTCGGCGCGTACCTGCTGCGGTGCGGCGGGATTCTGGCTGTTGTCGAAGGTCACGGTCACGCCGTGCTGATCCTGAGTGAAATCCACACAGCGGCAGCCGAGAGTAATGGCGTCGGGGCCCAGGCGTTCCTGCACGGCGCGGTAGAGCATCATCTGCAGATGACCGCGGTGCACAAACCGTTGATCATGCTCATACCCCATATGGCGACCGCACTGTTCGCCGAAAATCTGCTGGCCATAGCCGGTGTAGAAGATGGACTCCTGAGCCTCGACGGAGATTGCGCAAAACTCCTCGTAAAGCCCCAGTTCTGTTAACTCTTTCACCGCGTAAGGTTTGATATCCACGCCGACGCCCAGCGGTTTAATTTCCGGCACGGCTTCAAATAAACGTGGGGTAAATCCCTGCTGGTGTAAGCGCAGGGCTGCAGCCAGCCCTGCCGGACCGGCACCAATAATGACGATATCCAACATAATGACTTCCTCAGTGTGTTTTATCGGCAGGCCTGATGGCCTGCCATCGTTAATTCACAAACAGTTAATTCAGCAACCGTTAGTTCACGGACGATTTGTTAATGCCTGCGCGCTCGGTGGCGCGATGTTCAACGGTCGGTTTATGGTTCGGATCGCGTAACCACACGGGGATACCGACCAGGCACACCGCCAGTCCTCCCATCACCAGCAGCGACAGTGAGTGGCCGGTATGGTTGTGCAGCGCATTGAAGAACAGCGGCGGGCCGAGAAACACGCCGATCAACGTCAACTGCGTGATAAGCCCGCTGGTTGCGCCAATGCTGTCCCGCGAAGGCGCCACCACCGGTGCCAGCGCCCACATGCCCACCAGCAGACCGCTGCCGAAGGTAAAGACCCACGACGCCACCAGCGAAGGCCACAGCCCCAACTGCAGGCTGAAGATCATCAGTGCCGGAAGACCCGTAAGCACGATCCCCATCGCCCCAATCAGCGTTGCCCGGACCCCGCGGTTGAGCAGGGCGCCGACCATCAGACAGCCGATGCCGTTACAGACCATCGCCACCACGTTCCAGCGCGAGACCGCCAGCACATCCACGCCATAGCTTTTGGCCAGCCACGGTGCGAGGGTGGTGATCACGCCGGTCTGCAAAAATGCATCAGCACCGAAGGAGATCCCCAGCAGCCACGGCAGCGGGCTTCTCAGGACATCGCGCAGACCCCGGGTTCGCGAGAACATGACCTTTTCTTCCGCACTGCGTCGCGGCAGGCACAGTTGCGCCAGCACCACCAGCAGTAGCGTGAGGATCGAGTGGGCCAGGAACGCCGCCCGCCAGTCGGCAAAATGCTCCGCCAGGCCGGCGGTCAGGAACGGCAGCAGAAAGCTGGCGGGGACAAAGGTCGACCACAGCGCCATCGCCATCGTTCGCTGTTTGCCGGTGGTGATGCGGATCAGCAGCGTCACCGCGGCCACCGCCGTCAGAACGTAGCCGACGCCGGTAATCGCGCGGCAGATAAGCAGCAGCTTGAAGGTCGGAGAAGCAATCACCAGCAGATCGCCGGTGACGATCGCCAGCGCGCCAATCAGCAGCACCACCCGGTCGCCGAAGCGGTCGACGGTGTAGCCCGCCAGCAGCGCACCGAGGGCGACCATCAGGGAAGGGAGCGACATGATCAGCCCCACCTGACCGTGCCCGTTAATCTGAAACTCTCTGGCAATGGCGCCCAGCTCGGTCACCGCCTCGCTGACGGTCATTGCCGCCATCACGCCGAGGGCGTAGGTCACCAGAATTCTGAGGTAAGCATTTTGAAAAAATGTAGCCACAATCGTACTCCTGGATGCTGTTAAGTTTGCTCTCAGGCCGCGTGCGACGCCGGGAGCGATGAGGTACAGCGTGTGACGATGTGCAAAATCAGGCGTCGTTGGCCATGGCCAGGAAGCGCTCCAGATCCGGCGGCTCCACCCGCAGACGCGGCGGCTGCGGCGTGACCCCGACGAAGGTGGTGGCTTCGGTAAACCACTTGTTCTGTGCCGGCAGCCCCCACTGGTCGGCCCGTTTCGGGTCGGCGAGATCCCAGCCGATCGCCGGTTCCGGATCGATGTGCTGGTAATGGGTGTTGAACAGCTCGATGCGGTGCCCGTCGGGGTCGCGGAAATAGATGAACAGCGCGCCGCTGATCCCGTGGCGTCCTGGGCCGCGCTCCAGCTGCGGGGCATAGCCCAGCGCGCCGGCCACATCACAGGCGCGGATCATGTCGTTGGTGTCCGGGATGGTGTAGGCAAAGTGGTGCAGGCGCGGGCCGACGCCGTTGGTAAAGACGATGTCATGCGGGTTGCCTTTGCGCTGCATCCACACACCCCACAGCTGCGTTTCGCCTTCCAGTTCGGACCAGGTGTATTCGCTGGTGCGAAAGCCCAGGCGCTGATAGAAGTCGAAGGCGGTACGCACGTTGCTGGCCTGCAGCTGGTAGTGGTCAAGCCGCTGGGCGCAGGCGCCGCGATAGCGATCGTACTGCTTAAACATTCGCTCACACGGCTCCATGCTGGCGCAGAATTCCAGCGGTACGCCGATGCTGTCATTAACGTGCAGGGTTAATCCCTGCCAGGGAACATCCACCAGTCGGGCATCAATGCCCTGGTCGTTGAAGTAGGCCATCGCCCGCAGAATGTCCTCATCGCTGTGGACCCGCATGCCGATACGCGCACAGCCCGGTTGCGTACTTTTACGCAACACCAGACTGTGGTGACCGCGCTCTTCCAGGCCGCGTAACCAGACGGTGGATGCATCTTCATCGCTGACGATCAGGCCAACCAGCTCGCAATAGAAATGTTTACTTGCCTGCAGGTCCCGTACGTTCAGAACCACATGGCTGGCCCGCGTCACGTTGAAGGGGGGCTGGCCGACGATCTCATTTATGTGCTGCATTGTAGGGTTCTCTCTTTCAGTCATCACTTCAGGTATCGGATAGGTGGCGACTCTGCGGTCGCCTGTGCTGATCAAGACAATGCTCAATTGAGATATATCTTTTATTGCGATATATCGCGTAATGAACTGATAGTAGATGAGCCGAAAAAATTCGCTATCTCGCAATGATGAAAATGTGATCTGTTGCGCGAATGTTAATCATTGTCATTAAGCTGTTAAAAACTGGCCCGCGGCGTGCGCTGTGTTAACGTTTTGTTTTCGATAGAATTGTCCGAATCGGGACCCGAGTTCGCCTACGCCATCTATACTCAGGATTCGACATCTCAACAGGAGCGAATCGATGGCAATCCATAAGAAAGGTCAGGCGCACTGGGAAGGGGATTTGAAAAGCGGGAAGGGGACGGTATCGACCGAAAGCGGCGCGTTGCACCAGCAGCCCTATGGTTTCAATACCCGTTTTGAAGGGGTGAAGGGGACCAACCCCGAAGAGTTGATTGGTGCGGCGCATGCCGCCTGTTTCTCGATGGCGCTATCGCTGATGTTGAGCGAAGAGGGGTACACGGCCACGTCGATTGACACGGTCGCCGTGGTGACCCTGGATAAATCCGGCGGCGGTTTTGCCATTACTCAGGTGGCGTTGCAGAGCCAGATAGTCCTGCCGGGCATTGATGCGGCGGCCTTTGATGGCATTATTCAGAAAGCAAAAGCCGGCTGCCCGGTATCGCAGGTGCTCAACGCCGAAATTAGTCTCGACTACCAGCTAAATCCTTGAGCCTCCGGTGCCCGTTTGCTGCGGGCACTTTCTCCACCGCGTTACGCGGAATATCATCATCCGGGTTAAATTTCGGGCCAGTTTCGCGCCAGATAGTGGTATCTTTTGCCGTCACGGACAGCATCAGGCACAGCAATGACCCGCATACGAGAAGCGATCGAGGCCCAGGTTCTGGGGCTCACCGGTATGGCATTAAAAGAGATTGATTTTGAGCAGCCGAAAGGGGAACCGGGGCTGTTTGGTCCGTCCTCCGCCATCTGGCAGATACATGGCGATTTCACTTCGATGCTGTGCGGCGGCATCAGCGCCTTGCTGTTGCAGATGCTGCACCCGCTGGCGCTGGCCGGCGTCTGGGATCACTCCAACTTTCGTGACGATATCTTTGGCCGCCTGCGGCGCACCAGCCAGTTTATTTCTGCCACCACCTTTGGCGCCACTCATGACGCCGAGCGCCTGATTGCCAAAGTGCGCGGGATTCACCTGCGGGTCAGCGGCTGGGACAAAGACGGTACCGCATATGAAGCCAGCGACCCGGCGCTGTTGACCTGGGTGCATGTGGCGGAATGCAGCAGCTTTATGGCGTCGCACCTGCGCTACAAGCGCACCGTAGTCAGCGAAGCGCAGCAAACGCAATATTTTCATGAAGCGGCGGAAATAGCCCGCCGTCTGGGGGCGCGGGATATTCCGCTGACTCCGCGCCAGGTGGCGGAGTATCTGCAGGATATGCGCCCGTCGCTGCGCTGCGATGAACGCACGCGGGAGGTGGCCGATGTGTTGCTCAACACCCGATTACCCAGCCGCCTGAGCCAGCCGGTGGGGCAGTTGCTGATGCGTGCCGGGGTAGATCTGTTACCGCCCTGGGCGCAGGAGATGCTGTCGCTGCGACAACATCCTGTGCAGCGGCATACCGCGAGGCTGGCGGTGCATGGGGTGGCCAGAGTGCTGCGGGCTTCGGTGCGTAATGGGGCTTATCATTGTGCAATGCGCCGCATGAGCGAGCATTAATTAACATATATAAATGAGTGTGTATTCATTATTTCCTGGCGCGACATGCCCCATGATAATGCTATTTTTCCGGTGCCGGACGTTATTTCGTTAGTATATATTTCGCCCGCGCAAACGTATTATTTCGGGTGCCGAAACGTGCGCGGACGTTATTTCCCACGCTGGCGAGAAAATGGCCGCTATTTGCTGTTTATCGCCACTACGGCGGCCGATGCCGCATGATAGCTGGTTCCACGCGCCGCAGGTGCAGGATTGCCTGAACGCGAAAAAGGGACCATACTTGATCCGCCATTATTCCATCGCTGGTTTATGGTTATTCACCAACGCGCGTACGCTTGCAGTATGCCGGGGATTTGTTCAATACAATAAGCCAATCGGTTAATAGCCTGACGCTATTGCCAGAATCGGCATTCAGGAAGTTAGCTCATGATCATTCGACCAGAACAACACTGGTTTCTTCGCCTGTTTGACTGGCATGGCTCCGTGCTGTCAAAAATCGTTTTTCGCCTGCTGTTGAATGTCCTGATGTCGGTGACCGCCATCATCAGCTATCAGTGGTATGAACAGCTGGGGATCCACCTGACCGTGGCGCCGTTTAGCTTACTGGGGATTGCCATCGCCATTTTCCTCGGCTTTCGTAACAGCGCCAGCTACAACCGTTTTGTCGAAGCGCGCAATCTGTGGGGCACGGTGCTGATTGCCGAGCGCACCCTGATGCGGCAGCTGAAAAACATCCTGCCGGCAGAGCATCACACCCATCAAAAAATCGCCAGCTATCTGGTTGCCTTCGGCTGGAGCCTGAAACACCAGCTGCGAAAAACCGATCCCCAGGCCGACCTCAACCGGCTACTGCCTGCAGAAACGGTGGCGGAGATCCTCGGCAGCGCGATGCCGACTAACCGCATCCTGGTGCTGGTGGGCAACGAGTTAGGACAGCTGCGGGCCGACGGCAAGGTGAGCGATATCACCTACGGCCTGATGGACAATAAACTCGACGAGTTGGCTCATGTGCTTGGCGGCTGCGAGCGGCTGGCCGGCACGCCGGTGCCGTTTGCTTATACCCTGATTTTGCAGCGCACCGTCTACCTGTTCTGCTCGTTGCTGCCGTTCGCTCTGGTGGGGGATCTGCACTACATGACGCCGTTTGTCTCGGTGTTTATCTCGTACACCTTTTTGTCCTGGGATTCGCTGGCGGAAGAGCTGGAAGATCCGTTTGGCACCGCGGCGAACGATTTACCCCTCAACGCCATGTGCAACACCATTGAGCGCAACCTGCTGGATATGACCGGACAGCACCCGCTACCGGAGCCGCTGCGTCCCGACCGCTACTACAACCTGACCTGATCGACTGCCGGGCATGACTGTTAAATAAGTTAAATCTAACGCGTGATAGATAACATTGATTATACAGTTCTGCGCCTGATTGTTATGCTTTCGTTAACAAAACGTCCGCCTGCGGTTATCGCGGCGGACGTATCGTTTTTACGTCGACCCGCCGTTCGACGGGCATTCAGGAGCAGATATGAACATGAAAAGACGCGCAGTGCCTGGCGTGCATCCTTATGACGGTCCGGCCGGCGGCTGGGGCGCGCTGAAAGCGACCGCCATTGCTGTGCGTACCCAAATGGATGCCCTCGTTGCGCCGCAAACGCTGCTTCGCACCAACCAACCGGATGGTTTTGACTGCCCCGGCTGCGCGTGGCCGGACAAAGAGCACAAGTCGACCTTCCAGTTTTGTGAAAACGGTGCCAAAGCGGTGACCTGGGAAGCGACCAGCAAGCGCGTGACCCCGGCATTTCTGGCGGCAAACACCGTCAGCTCGCTGCTGGCAAAAAGCGATTTTGAACTGGAAGGCTACGGGCGTATCACCACGCCGCTGGTCTACGACCGGGGCAGCGACACGCTGCGTCCAACCTCATGGGAGCAGGCTTTCGCGCGTATCGGCGAGGTGGTCAGCACCATGGCGCCGGACGAAGTGGAATTCTATACCTCCGGTCGTGCCTCCAACGAAGCGGCTTATCTGTTCCAGTTGTTTGCTCGCGAACTGGGTACCAACAACTTCCCGGATTGCTCCAATATGTGCCATGAATCGACCAGCGTCGGGCTGCCGCAGTCGATCGGGATTGGCAAAGGCACGGTTTCGCTGGATGACTTTGACACCACCGAACTGGTGATTTCTATCGGCCATAACCCCGGCACCAACCATCCGCGCATGATGGGCACGTTGCATGAACTGTCGCGCCGTGGGGTGCCGATTATCGTCTTTAACCCGTTGAAAGAACGCGCGCTGGAGCGTTTTGCCGATCCGCAAAACGTTATCGAGATGGCGACCTATGGCTCCACGGATATCGCCTCAACCTATTTCCAGGTCAAGGCGGGCGGCGACGCGGCGGCGCTGAAGGGCATTGCCCGGGCGCTGCTGGAGATGGAAGAAGCGCAGGGTAACGTGCTCGACCGGCAGTTTATCGCCGAGCATACCCAGAACTTTCAGGCCTTCGCCGACGATTTACTCGCCACCCAGTGGCAGGATATCGAGCGTGAATCCGGCCTGACCCGCGCGGACCTGCAGCGGGTGGCGCAGGCCTATGCGGCATCAAAGGCGACGATCGTCACCTACGGCATGGGGATCACCCAGCACAATAAAGGGACCTCGAACGTCCGGTTGATCGCCGACCTGCTGCTGATGCGCGGCAATATCGGTAAACCCGGCGCCGGGATCTGCCCGTTACGCGGTCACTCAAACGTTCAGGGAAACCGCACCGTCGGCATTACCGAGAAACCGAGCGCCAGCTTCCTCGCGAAGTTGCAGGCGGAGTTTGGTTTCGTGCCGCCGCAGCAACATGGCCATGATGCGGTGAAAGCGCTGCAGGCGATGATCGAGGGTAAATCGAAGGTGCTGTTGTGCCTGGGCGGTAACTTTGCGGTGGCGATGCCCGATCATGAGCGGGCCTTCCCGGCGATGCGCGGGCTGGATCTCAGCGTGCATGTTGGCACCAAACTGAACCGCTCGCATCTGCTGGTGGCGAAAGAGACCTTTATTCTGCCGTGCCTGGGGCGTACCGAGCTGGATGAACAGGAGACCGGGCGCCAGTCGATCACCGTGGAAGATTCGATGTCGATGGTTCACGCCTCGTCGGGCAAGCTGAAACCGGCTTCGCCGCAGCTGCGTTCGGAGCCGGCGATTGTGGCCGGTATGGCGATGGCGGCGTTGCCCGCCACTAAAATCGACTGGCTTTCGCTGGTGGCGGACTACGATCGTATCCGCGATCTGATCGAGCGCACCATCCCCGGTTTTGACAACTACAACCAGCGCATTCGCCACCCGGGCGGTTTCCGGATGCCGCTGCCGCCGACGGAGCGTATCTGGCCGACCCCGAGCGGTAAGGCGATGTTCTCGGTGTTCCACGGGGTTCATGAAAATGTGCAGGTCGAAGGCGAGGAGGTAATGCGCCTGGTGACCTTGCGCAGCCACGATCAGTACAACACCACCATTTACGCTATGGATGACCGCTACCGCGGCATTTTCGGCCGCCGTGACGTGCTGTTTATGAACGAGCAGGATATGGCGAAGCAGGGGTTTGAGCATGGTGACCGGGTGGATATCACCACCGCCTTGCCGGACAGCGACCTGCGGCTGGAGGATATTACCCTGGTGGCCTACAGCATCGCTCCCGGCACCGTCGGCGCCTACTATCCGGAAGCTAACGTGCTGGTTCCGCTGGACTATATCGATCAAGAGAGCGGCACGCCGTCGTATAAATCGGTGCCGATTCGTCTGACTCTGCGTTCGAAAGAGATCCTGCCGCTCGCAGGCGTGCGCTAATCCCTCCCGTCCGGCTGCCGGTACCCACCGGCGGTCGGATGGTCACCATTGACATCCCCCCAATCACCGGTACTGAACAGCACGGTATCGCCTGCGTATTCCCGGCGCGGCTTGTATTTGGCCGATGCGGAACGTAACATTTAGCTAACATGTTTTTTTCCGCGACGAACGAGGTCTGCATCGTCGCGAGGTTCGTCATTAGCGGACGGTTCTACACCGGGTCAACCATGGATATCAAACAGCTCAAATACCTGATCGCCCTCGATCAAACCCGTCACTTTGGTCAGGCCGCGGCGCTTTGCCATATCACCCAGCCCACTTTATCCATGCGTATCCGCAGTCTGGAAGAGGAGCTGAATCTGGTGCTGATCCAGCGAGGACAGCGCTTCGAGGGCTTTACGGCGGAGGGCGAGCGCATTCTGGCGTGGGCGCGGGCGCTGCTGGCGGCCCATGACGGGCTGGAAGCGGAAGCGGCGATTTGCCGCGGTCAGATGGTGGGGCAGCTACGGGTCGGAATGGTGCCGCTGGCCAGCCTGAACCCGATGCAGTTGATTAAACCGCTCAGCGAGAAATATCCCGAGCTGCAGTTCAGCCTGCTGTCGCTGACTTCTGAGCAGATTATCGACGGCGTGAGCCGCAACCAGCTCGATCTTGGGATCTGTTATCTGCACCATGTCGACAGTCAGCTGTTCCACGTGCAGTGGCTGCCGACCACGCGGATGGGGCTGCTGCACGATAAACGCCATTTTCAGTTTGCCCAGGGCACCCCGGACTGGGAGACGCTGGCCGCCTTGCCGCTCGGTTTTCTCACCAAAGGCATGTACTACCGCGAATCTATCGAGATGAGCTTTAAGGGTAAAGGGCTGACGCCGAAAACGGTGTTTGAAAGCGACTCGACCTTCCAGATAATCCAGGCGGTACAGGCCGGGATCTGCTGCGCGATTATGCCGCTCAACAATGGTCTGGAAGCGCTAAGCGATAACCTCGATATTATTCCCATCGCCGAAACCGAAGTGGATTCCATGCTGGCGCTGATTATGCGCAATAAAGAGCCGGTGTCGTCGCTGGCGGAAAAATGCTTTGCCGATGCTCAGCGGATATTTAACGAGTAGCCGTTACCCTGAAGACTTATTATTTGCAGCCATCCTGATTGAGACGGGTAAATAACGTTTCGAAGGATTCTTCGTGCAGAATATCGCCTTGCAGCACCGAGACTTTAAGGTCAAATGAGGGCGAAAACAGCGCAATGAGATCGGGGTAATTGAGCTGGCGCAACCCGCAGGCGGCATACAGCTTGCCGGCAGGGGTGGTGGATGCGGCCCGGGCCACCATCACCAGTGTGTTGACGGCATCAGCCGACGCAACGAGGGTGGCCAGCGCCTGCTGTTCATCGTTGTTGTGCGCCATAAAACCGTTAGCACCCCGGGAAAAATAACCAGCGGCACTGATTTTATCGCCCGGCAGCGGTGCTGATTGTGCCGCGAGAGCAGACGTTGACAGAACGGCGATTAATGCCAGCACCAGCCGGCTGGGAAGTGCGGTGGACTTTCTTTTTCCATTGATAGACATGATGACGCTCCTTGTCATGGGGATAATAACGGCTGACAGGAGTAATAACATGGTGACCGGTAGCGCGCAATGAAGCCACTGTGGTTTCTGGAAGCGCGCCGCCAGGAATTACCCGGCGGCGCGGCACGCGGTTATCAGATATCTTCCAGCTGAATACCGCGGGTTTTCGGGCCAAAAATACCCACCGACAGCATCACCATCAGCATACTGACCACGATAAAGCTAATCACCCCCGGCGCCCCGGCGTATTGCAGAATAATACCGATCAGAATACTGGTTATCGCCGTTGACAGGCGGCTGAAGGAGTAGCAGAAGCCAACCGCGCGGGCGCGAATATGGGTCGGGAACACCTCGGCCTGATAGGCGTGGTAGCTGATGGTCAACCAGGCGTTAGACCAGGTGATCATAAAGCCGCAGAACACCAGCATCACCGGGTTGTTCTGCAGGGCAAACAGGGTACCGAACACCACCGTCATCAGCGCCGAAAGCACGATTTGCCATTTGTTCTCAAAGCGGTGAACAAAACGGGTGCAGAACAGGCAACCAATCGGGTAGGCGAGGGTAATGAAAAAGGCGTACAGCAGGCTGTGGGTAATGCTGGCGCCCTGGCCGGACAGCAGCGCCGGCAGCCAGTTGCCGAAACCAAAGAAGCCAATCGCCTGGAAGAAGTTCATCACCATCAGCATGATCGTGCGGCGGCGATACTCCGGCGCCCAGATGGTTTTAAACGAGCCGGTTGTGCGCTGGGCCTGGCTGGTGTCGGGCTGATGCGGTGCCGAAGGGGCGATACCGCAGCGTTGTTCCATCTCGCTCATCACCGCGTGGGCGTCCTGATGACGGCCTTTTACTTCCAGCCAGCGGGCGGACTCCGGCAGTTTTTTACGAATCACCCAGATGATCAGCGAACACAGGGCGCCGAAAATAATCACCCAGCGCCAGCCGGTGAGGCCGAAGAGGGTGATCGGCACCAGCATCCACGACATCAGCGCCACGGCGGGCACCGACAGAAACTGAATAAAGAAAGCGAAGGCAAAGGCCTTGTTGCGCAGGTGCGTCGGCACCCATTCGCTCAGGTAGGTATCGATAGTGACCAGCTCAATACCCAGCCCGATACCCACCAGGAAGCGGCAGAAGATCACCCCTTCGGCGCTGTTCTGAAAGGCCATCAGCAGCGAAAACACGCCGTACCACGCCAGCGCAAACATAAACGTCAGGCGGCGGCCCAGCTTGTCCGCCAGCGGTGCCAGCAGGCTGGCGCCGATAAACAATCCGAAGAAGGTGGCCGAGGCAAACGCGGCCTGATCCGAGATGCCAAAAATTCCCTGTTGTCCGGTATGGAAGATGTTTTCGGCCAGCAGACCGGTACTGATATAGCCGGTCTGGAAAAGATCGTAGAGTTCAAAGAAGCCGCCCAGCGCCAGGAGCGTAATAAACGACCACAGGCCGAATGAGGCCGGCAGGGCATCAATACGCTGGGTTAAGCTGGTGTGGGAGTGTCCTGGGGATGCAAAAGGCGCATCCCCCAGAACCTGGGTGGTAGACATATTATTATTTTCCTCAGATAAAATGTTTGCCTGCTAATGTTATTGGATTGTTAATGGTTTTAAATTTTTAATTGCTCTTCTCATTAACATTCTTCAGCGAAAAATCTGGTCATATCGAGAGGTTGTGGAGAAGTGAACTGGTTTGCGTCAGCTTGAACCGGTGAATTTGAAGGATATGACTTAGCGAGAGGGGGAATCGGACAGGATGAGAAGGGACGGCACTGAAACCAAATGGCCCCGTTTTAGCGGGGCCACCCGGCGATTATTTCCCCTCCGGTGGCAACGCCTGCAATATCCGCTTAGCTTGTGACTCAGTCAGCGGGTAATCAAAGAAACGCTGATAAAAATCGCGGGTGATGGCCGTCATGTCGAGGTCGGCGAAGCGCTGCGGTTGCAGCTGCTTTGCCGCCCATTGGATCTGCAACGCGCTTTCAGTGCCGTAGCGATCCCAGGGGAAAACCCCCGCCGGATTCTGCCAGACCTTGCCCTTTTTCACCGCCTGCAGCGTCGAGAAAAGTTGACCATAAGCCGAGTGCGCTAAATCGCCGCATCCGGGGCCGAGGATGATCGCATCTGGCTGCCAGGCGAGGACTTTCTCCGGGGAGATCTCCTGCATATTGCCGACAATCCCGCTGGCGGCGTTTTGCCCGCCGGCCAGCTGAATCCAGGTATCGATCAGCGTATTGCTGCCGTCAACCTTGAGTGGTTTCAGCGACTGGATATGCAACACGCGCGGCCGTTCGGTAGAGGGTAAATCCCGAGTCCGCTCCCCGACATGGGCAAGAACCTGCTGTAGATACTGGTTGTAGGCCCGTGCTCTGGCCTGCGTTTCGGGCGTACCGAAGACCTCAGCGGTTGTTGCCACGGCATGGGCCAGCGACGGGTAGTCGGTAAAGCGCATTTCCATCACCGCCAATCCTGCCTGGCGGTAAGCGTCGGCATCGCCGTTGCCCTGCGCGACAAACACCACCTGAGCACCCCGCGCCAGCAGTGCCTCGCTGGTGAAGTGCGGGCCACGGCTTATCAGCGCCTGAGTGAGCCGGGGATCGAGATAGAACATCCACGGACGGCTATCCGGACGATTAACCGTCGCTACGATGCGGTCCCCGACGCCAAGTGTCATCAGCAGCGAGTGGTGCGCATACCAGCCTTCCGCCACCTGAGTCACCCGATCCGGTAGGATCACCCGGTTACCGGCGTCGTCCGTTACCTGGCGTTCGGCCAGCGCGGGGAAGGCCAACAGCAACATCAACAGACCAGCGGCGATTTTTTTCATGCTATTCCTCAGAAATCAAACTGAACCGAAGCCGTCGCTTCACGCGGTGCACCGAGTTGGGCGCTGGCGTAACCGGCGCCGGTATAGCCCGTCAGCGCACCAGGCACGATATTGGTCCAGTAGTGACGATTGGTGATGTTAGTGACTGCTAACCTGAAGGTCGTGTCGGTGCCGAACACACGGGTGCGATAATTGCTGCCGATATCAACGGTGGTATAGCTGCTGACCCAGCTGTCGTTGGCATTATCGGTGGCGCGACGTCCGACGTAGTGGATATTGCCGTTGACGTCGAGTCCCGGCAGCGCATCGATGCTGTAAATCGCCAGCATGTTGGCGGTAAAGCGCGGCAGACCGACCACCTGCTTATCATCCGCATCGGCGCTGGCGGTGTTATGCAGACGTGGGTCGAGCCAGGTTCCTCCGCCGAGTAGCCGCAGGTTGCGAGTGACGTGGCCATCGGCCATTAATTCCAGACCACGGTTCTTTTGCGTACCGTCTTCAGCAAAATAACCGCTGTCGTTGGTGTAGGCGAACGGACGTTCGGCCTGGAAAAGCGCGGCGGTTAAGAGCAGGTCGCGGTGTGGCGCATATTTCGCGCCGACCTCCACCTGATGACTACGATACGGGTCGAGGACATCTCCGGCATTTTTCGCCCCGGTCGGGGCCGTGTCGCCCTGTTGCATGCTGTTGGCCCACGTCGTATAGAGCGTCACATTCTCTACCGGTTTATACATCAGGCTGGCTGAGCCGCTGGCGCCCCGGTCATTATGATTACTGCTGCGATTGCCGCTTTTATTGTAGTTGTCGACGGTGAACAGGTTTTCGCTACCCGAGAGCAACAGGCTCCACTGTGGATTGAAAGTCAGAGTATCGCTCAGTAAAAAAACGTGCTGCGTGGTGGTCGCTGAATGATAGCGGTCGGTAAAGTCAGGGTATGCGGGACGGGCATAATCCGGCGACTCGTCCAGCGATGAGTGTCCCAACGTTTGGGTACCTCCATCGTGCGGATTGTAGTTTTTCCATACGAATCCACGTATCCCCACCGCCAGGTCATGTTGTAGCCAGCCGGTCTCCACGCTGCCGGTAAGATTGGCAAGGTAGCTGTTGATGGTAAATCGGCTGGCGGCAGAGTTTGCCGTTGTGGTGGTGTAATGGCCGTGATTATCGGTGAGCGTATTGGTCACGGTGGTGGATTCACGGCCAGCAATCTGGCGCAGCACGCCGACGTCCAGCAACCAGTTACCGTCAAAATCATGCTTAATATGCAGGCTTGCGGTGGTGGTGGTGTCATCGTTACCGGCATAGTACTGACCATATTTGCTTTTGGTCGGGTCAAGCGGCGATGGGAAGTGGGTGCCTTTTGCCAGGGCAAAGGAGCCGGGAAGTCCTTTTTGATAGAAGTGGTAGTAGCTGAAATTGCTCTCCAGCACCGTCTGATCGGTCAACTGGTAATCGAGCGCCAGACCGGCATACTGGTTGCGCTGGCGGCTGCCGTGAGTATAGCTGCTACCGTCCTGATCCATCAGGTTCAGGCGGTATTTCAATCTGTCTCCCGCATCCAGCGGGCCGCTGAGATCCAGCGCGGCATTCGCACCGGAAGCAGTCCCGCCGCCTACGGTCACCCTGCGCAGCGGCACATCGGTGGGCCGTTTTGACACCAGATTAAACATCCCGGCCGGGTTCGCCGGGCCATATAGCGCGCCGACCATGCCGTTCAGCACTTCGATACGCTGAAACTGTTCGGCGGGGTACTCGGTGGTCGATACCGCGTTCAGACCATCAATCATGTTGTTCTGGACGACGCTACCCTGCATGCCGCGAGTCTGGGGCCGAACACCGTCGCCCTGGACGGAGGGCAGATAACGATAGATATCTTTGACGCTGCTGGCCTGCACCTGACGAGTCAGAGAGTCCGACAGCGTCTGCACGGACCACGGAACGTTAATCAGTTTCTGCTTACCGAGGTTGCCCAACGTGGCCTGCTGTTCAGCGGCAGGCGTAACATCATCAAGGGATTGCGTTTGCGGTTCTGCGGTAACAATCATGGTTTCTGCCGCATATGCCGGGGTCGCCAGCAAAACGGGCGAACAGGGAATCATCCCGGTTAATAAAACGAGTTTATATGAGCGCATTAATTTTAAGTTCAGACGAATGAAAGCGGAGTAAGGCGGGGAAAACCTCGTCTCAGTCTGAAGGGTACGGTTTTTATTTGTATGACAAAAAAATAAAGAATATCGCTGTATATGTCAATATATAGCGGTGGTTTATATGTGATTTATGCCAGCCGTTTGATTAAGCGGCAGCGTTTGCGGGGTTCACATTGAAGGGAAAAACCCCGGCGGGCAAGGCGCCAGCCGGGGAGGGAGATTACAGATCGTAACGGTCGAGGTTCATGACTTTGGTCCAGGCGGCAACAAAGTCTTTCACCAGTTTCTGCTGGGCATCCTGGCAGGCGTAAACTTCCGCCAGGGCGCGCAGTACCGAGTTCGAGCCGAAGACCAGATCGGCGCGCGTCGCGGTGTACTTGCTTTCGCCGCTATTACGATCGCGACCTTCAAACAGTTCACCCTGTTCGTCGGTGGCGTTCCAGACTGTGGACATGCTGAGTAAGTTGACGAAGTAGTCGTTGCTCAGAACGCCGACGCGGTCGGTAAAGACCCCGTGCTGACTGCCGTCATAGTTGGCGCCCAGCACCCGCAGGCCGCCGACCAGTACGGTCATTTCCGGCGCGGTCAGGGTTAACTGCTGCGCTTTATCCAGCAGTAAGGTTTCGGTCGATACGCCACCTTCAATGCGGCGATAGTTACGGAAACCATCCGCCAGCGGCTCCAGCAGATCGAACGCTTCGATATCGGTCTGATCCTGACGCGCATCTACGCGACCCGCTGCAAAAGGTACGCTGACCTGCACCCCGGCGGCTGCCGCGGCTTGTTCAACACCCACCACACCGGCCAGCACGATGATATCCGCCAGCGACGCTTTGCCTGAAGCTTTCTGAATCGCCTGCAGCGTTGGCAGAACCTTCGCCGCAATCGCGTTAACCGGCCAGTCTTTTTGCGGAGCCAGCGCCAGACGCGCGCCGTTGGCGCCGCCACGTTTGTCACCGCCACGGAAGGTAGACGCGGAGGCCCAGGCCACCGAGATCAGCTCACTAACTGGCAGGCCAGCATCAGCGATAGCGGTTTTCAGCGTCGCAATATCCGCCGGGGTTGGGTTATGGCTGGCCGCCGGTAACGGGTCCTGCCAGATCAGATCTTCTTTCGGGACTTCCGGGCCGAGGTAACGGGATTTTGGCCCCATATCACGGTGGATCAGTTTGAACCAGGCGCGGGCAAAGGCTTCATTGAAGGCCTGCGGATCGTTCAGGAAACGGCGGGAAATTTTGCCAAATTCCGGGTCGAAGCGCAGCGTCAGGTCGGTGACCAGCATCGTCGGCTTACGTTTTTTCTCCGGATCGAACGGATCGGGGATCACATCCGGTGCGTCTTTGGCTTCGAACTGAATGGCGCCTGCCGGGCTACGGGTCTGGACCCACTCATATTTGAACAGGTTCTCGAAGAAGTAGTTGCTCCACTGGGTCGGGGTCTGGGTCCAGACCACTTCAAGACCCGAGGTGATGGCATCGGCACCCGCGCCGCTGCCGAAGCTGCTGGTCCAGCCGAGCCCTTGAGCCTCGATCGGTGCGGCTTCTGGTTCCGCGCCCACGTGGCTGGTGACTGCGGCACCGTGGGTTTTACCCAGGGTATGACCGCCGGCAATCAGGGCAACGATCTCTTCATCATCCATCGCCATGTTGCCGAAGGTGGCACGAATAGCGGCGGCGGCGGAGAGCGGGTCACCGCTGGCGTTCGGGCCTTCCGGGTTGACGTAGATCAGACCCATCTCAGTGGCCCCCAGCGGCTGTTGGGTCAGGCTTTCCGGGTGACGGTGTTCGAGCCAGGCTTTCTCATTACCCCAGTCAACGTCGAGATCCGGTTCCCAGACGTCTTCACGACCGGCGCCGAAACCAAAGGTGCGGAAACCGGCGTTTTCCAGCGCCACGTTACCGGCCAGCATATACAGGTCGGCCCAGGAAATTTTCTGGCCATATTTTTGTTTCACCGGCCACAGCAGGCGGCGGGCTTTATCGAGGCTGACGTTGTCCGGCCAGGAGTTCAGCGGCGCAAAACGCTGCTGGCCGCGACCCGCGCCGCCACGTCCGTCAACGGTACGATAGGTACCGGCGCCGTGCCAGGCCATACGAATAAACAGCCCGATATAGCTACCCCAGTCTGCCGGCCACCACTCCTGGGAATCGGTCAGCAGCGCGCGCAGGTCGGCCTTCAGCGCGGGGTAGTCGAGTTTCTTAAACTCTTCACGGTAGTTAAAATTCTCACCCAACGGGTTTGAGCGGTTGGAATGCTGGCTCAGCAGATCAACGCGCAGTTGATTCGGCCACCAGTCGCGGTTGCTGGTGCCGCCACCGGCACTTTGTGTGGGCGTCCCTGTGTGAAAAGGGCACTTCCCGGCGGATGCGTTGTTCGATGGATCGTTCGACGTGCTCATATCAGGCTCCGTTTGCTTTTGTGAATGCCATTACGATATACATTGCTTCCAATAACTGATACTCGAATGAATCTACGGAATTAATAGTTATATCCTTTTAACAATGGGCGATAAAGAAATCCATATATTAGTTGTGGGTAAGTGCAAAATACGTAAAGTCACTTAGAGGACCCTTATGCTTATGCTTATGCACATTCTCATTAGCTAATCAGTATAGGACACTGCCGCGACTCGTCTGGCGATAAAAGCAGCACTTACATAAAAGCTAAGCATGTGAATTCCAGTGAGTTACTGCTCACAGAGGCAGAAAAGGAGAAATAACCTGCCGGTGGGCCTGGTTTCTCGCGGTTATTCCGCCGTATTGCCCGACGGTTATTTTGCCGGGCAGACGGCCTGCACCAATTCGACGCATTGCCCCAAAACGACTCCCCATTGTGGTGTCATTCCCCGAAAAAATCAGATATCAGACTGAATTTACGCGCTTTATTTTCTGGCATGCACTTTGCTTTTACTCTTGCAGAAGGCAGCGCAACAGACCATTGAGATGACCAATAGCTGGCTAGGGTTCCGGTTCATATAAATGAACGTCTGGTCCGAGAGCTGGCGACCTCTGCGAGGTTACACGGCGGGACAAAAGCCCGGGAGACAGCAGCACCGTCAGGTGTCGCGCTGCTCCTGTTATTTTTGTGCCAACCAGAGGTTCATCATGAAGAGATCCCGCGTCATCCGTAGTTTTGTGTTATCGCTGGCGCTGCTGGCCAGCACTCCTTCCTTCGCCGCCGTCAAAAAAGAGTTCAACGTCTGCTGGACTATCTATGCCGGCTGGATGCCCTGGGGCGCCATCAGTAACGAAAAAATCATTGATAAATGGGCCACTAAGTACGGCATTAAAATCAATATCGTTCAGCTCAACGACTACATCGAGTCGATTAACCAGTACACCGCCGGCCAGTTTGATGGCTGCACCATGACCAACATGGATGCGCTGACCATTCCTGCGGCAGGTGGCGTCGACACCACCGCGCTGATCGCCGGCAGCTATTCCGACGGCAATGACGGCATCGTGCTGAAAGGCGTTGATAAAAAGCTCGGCGATCTGAAAGGGATGCAGGTGTATCTCCCGGAACTGTCGGTATCGCATTATCTGTTGGTTCGCGGCCTTGAGAAGGCGGGCCTGCAGGAAAAAGATGTCAAAGTGGTGAACACCTCCGACGCCGATATTGTCTCGGCCTTCGGCACCAACAGCGTCCGTGCCACCGTGGCGTGGAACCCGCAGCTGTCGGCCATCAAAAAGACCCCGCAAACCACTGAAGTCTTTAGCTCAGCCCAGGTGCCTGGTGAGCTTATCGATATGATGGTGGTCAACACCCAAACCCTGAAAGATAACCCGGCGCTGGGTAAAGCCTTGACCGGCGCCTGGTTTGAAATGATGAGCAAAATGCACGCCGGTGATAAACCCGCGCTGAGCGCAATGGCGGCGGACTCCGGAACCGATCTCGCCGGTTACCAGGCACAGCTGAAAACGACCCATCTGTTCTGGACCCCGGCCGAGGCTCTGACCTTTATCAGCGACCCGGAGCTGGCAAAAACCATGCAGCGGGTGGCGCAGTTCTCCTTTGATAAAGGGCTGCTCGGTGAGGGGGCGCAAAGCGCCGACTTCATCGGCATGGGCTTCCCGGGCAACGTCACCGTCGGCGACAGCGGCAACGTCCGCCTGCGCTTTGACGACAGCTACCTGAAAATGGCCGCCGCAGGCCAGCTCTGATCCTTGACCATGGGAGTGATCGCCATGCGACAAATTAACCGCCATCCACAGCAGGGCATGCGGCTGATGCTGATGCTGTTGCCCTTTGTGTTACTGATTGCCGCCTGGTGTTTTGGTTCTGCCATTCGTCTTGAGGCAAACCCCCAGGACAAGCTGCTGCCGGGGCTGTCACAGATGGCCTCTGCGGTCGAACGGATGGCGTTTATGCCGGACAAGCGCAGCGGAGAATACCTGCTGTGGGCCGACACCGTGATTAGCCTGACCCGCCTGCTGATTGGGCTGGCGGTGTCGGCGCTGATTGGCCTGAGCATCGGTATCGTCGCCGGGGTGTTTCCGGTCTACCGCGCCGCGCTGTCACCGTTGATGACCGTGGTGTCGATGGTGCCGCCGCTGGCGATCCTGCCGGTGCTGTTTATTGTCTTTGGCCTCGACGAACTGTCGAAGGTGATGCTGATTGTGATCGGCATTACCCCGATGCTGGCCCGCGACCTTGAACAACGGGCGCGAGAAATCCCGGCGGAGCTGTTTATCAAGGCGCAGACCCTCGGCGCCAACAGCTGGACGGTGGTGCTGCGGGTGGTGCTGCCGCAACTGCTCTCACGTTTAATTACCTCGCTGCGCCTGCTGCTCGGTTCGGCCTGGCTGTTCCTGATTTCGGCGGAGGCTATTTCCGCCACCGCCGGGCTGGGGTACCGCATTTTCCTCGTCCGCCGCTACATGGCGATGGACGTGATTATTCCCTACGTCATCTGGATAACCCTGCTGGCCTGGCTGATGGATCTGGCGCTGCGCCAGCTGCACAAAGTCTGCTTTCCGTGGGCCGAAGGAGGCCGGGCATGAGTTTTATCACCATCAAGAATATCTGGCAGGAGTACGGCGACCACGTGGTGCTGGAACGCATCAATTTAACGGTGAAAGAAGGGGAGTTTTGTTCGATGGTCGGGGCCTCCGGCTGCGGTAAATCGACGTTCTTACGTCTGCTGTTGGGCCAGGAGACGCCGACCCGGGGGCAGATCACCCTTGATGGCCAGCCGCTGGCCCCTGAGCCGGATCGCAGCCGCGGCGTGGTGTTTCAGCGCTATTCCGTTTTCCCGCACCTCAACGTGCTGGATAACGTTGCGGTCGGTCTGGAGCTGCCGTCATCCCCTTGCTTTGGTCGTCTCTTTGGCGCCCGCAAACGCGCAGCCCGGGAACAGGCGGCGCAGATGCTGGACAAGGTCGGCCTTTCCCATGCGCTGGATCGCTACCCGGCGCAGCTTTCCGGCGGGATGCAACAGCGGCTGGCGATCGCCCAGGCGTTCGTGATGCAGCCGCGGGTGCTGCTGCTCGACGAACCGTTCGGCGCGCTCGACCCCGGTATTCGCAAAGATATGCACGCGCTGCTGCTCCAGTTGTGGAGCGAGACGCGAATGACGGTCTTTATGGTCACCCACGATCTGGCCGAAGGGTTCAACCTCGGCACCCGTCTGCTGGTGTTCGACAAAGTGCGCCACGACCCGCAGGCCCCCAACGCCTACGGGGCGCGCATTACCTACGATATTCCGCTCAACGAGACCCGGATGTCGCACATGCTCGGTACCGGCACCCATGACAACGTCTACACCTTAAGGAGATAGCCTGATGACCACGCCTTTACACACTTCACCGAGCCTGCGCGAAGAGCGTCTGCCGGGTGGGGGACAGACCTCGTTTATTCTGCGTCGCGGACAGATCCTGCGTCTCACCGATCTAGACGGCGGCGCTAACCTCAGCATGATGATGCTCAACCCCCACGAAAAGAGCGAGCGACTGAACCTGCCGGACACCCTCAAAGGGCAACACACCGCGCGACTGACCCGCGGTCACTGTTTCTACTCCGATATGGGACGGGTGCTAGCCGGGATCGTTGCCGACAGCTGCGGCTGGCACGACCCGTTTGGCGGCGTGCTTAACGCCCAGGAGACGGCAGAAAAATATGGCACCGGGCGCTACCAGGAGCTGCGCAACGCCTTTCATCGCAACGGTACCGACAACCTGCTGGTTGAAATGGGCAAATGGGATCTCGGCCTCGAAGACCTGCTGATGGTGGTTAACTTCTTTAGCAAAGTGACCGTCGACGGCGCGGGGCGTTTCGCCTTTTGCACCGCGCACTCCGCGCCGGGAAGTTACGTAGAGCTGTTCGCCCCGATGGACGTGCTGATGGTCATGACCGCGATGCCGCATCCGCTGGATCCCGCTACCGACTACGCGCCACGCCCGGTTCAGCTGAGCTGGTACCAGGCCGACGACGAGCAGGCGACGGTGGAATCGCTGTTTACCCGCGATGAGAACCAGCGCGCCTTTACCAACACCCAGCTGTTTGCCTTATAAGGAGTCTGCGATGAACCTTGTCACCAGTACCCGTAACCCGGCCGATGCCGTCTATCGCCACGAGATCCCGGCGGGCGAACCGTGGATGTTCGAAATCAAACAAGGCCAGACCCTGCGCCTGCTCGATCTTGAAGGAAATCAGGCGGTCGATACCCTGTTTTACCATGCCGATAACCCGCGCGAACGGTACGATGCACAGCGCACGTTGCGCCGTCAGGGCAATGTCTACCTGACGACCGGCAGCGTGCTGTACTCCAATCTCGGCAACCCGTTGCTGACCATCGTGGCCGATACCTGCGGGCGTCACGATACCCTTGGCGGCGCCTGCGCCCAGGAGAGCAACACCGTGCGCTATGCCCTGGACAAGCGCTACATGCACAGCTGCCGGGACAACTTCCTGTGCGCCTGTCTGCATGACGGCAGACTGCATAAGCGCGACATCGCCGCCAACATCAACTTCTTTATGAACGTGCCGGTGACCGAAGCGGGCGGCCTGACCTTCGAAGACGGGAACTCCGGCGCCGGGAAGTATGTTGAGCTGCGCGCCGAATGCAACATCATCGTGCTGATCTCCAACTGCCCGCAGCTGAATAACCCGTGCAACGGCTGGAACCCTACGCCGGCGGAGGTGCTGGTATGGAACTGAACCGCTGGCAACGCTGGCGCCTGCTGGCCTACCGCCTGTTTGCCGTCCGCGCCGAACGTCTGACAACGACACCTACGCGTAAGTCCTGACTCCTTGCGCGCCTCGGGGACGACCCTGGGGAGGCTGATTCTTTTGCTGCGGGACGACCCGCCACGATGTGAGTCCCGTGTATGTTCAAGACCTTATTAATTGCTAACCGTGGCGCCATTGCCTGTCGCATTCTGCGCACCTTACGCGCCATGCAGGTGAAAGGCGTGGCGGTCTATTCTGATGCGGACCTGAGCAGTCTGCACATTCGCGAAGCCGATCGGGCCATTAGCCTTGGCGACGGCCCGGCGGCGCAAACCTATCTGGTGACCGACAAGATCATTGCCGCGGCGCGCGACAGCGGGGCCGAGGCGATTCACCCCGGTTATGGTTTTTTGTCGGAAAACGCCGCCTTTGCCGAAGCCTGCGAAGCCGCCGGACTGGTGTTTGTCGGCCCGACCCCGGAGCAGCTGCGAACCTTTGGCCTGAAACATACCGCCCGGGCGCTGGCAAAAGCGCAGGGCGTGCCGATGCTGGAAGGGACCGGCCTGCTGGCCGACAGCGATGAAGCCTGCCGCGCGGCACAAACTATCGGCTATCCGGTGATGTTGAAAAGCACCGCCGGCGGCGGCGGGATCGGGATGCGGGTGTGCTATGACGCCACTGAACTGGCGGAAGCCTTTGAAACCGTCCAGCGCCTCGGCAAGAACAACTTTAGCGATGCCGGCGTGTTCGTCGAAAAATACATTGAACGCGCCCGTCATCTGGAAGTGCAGATCTTCGGCGACGGCCGCGGCGAGGTGATTGCCCTTGGGGTACGCGACTGTTCGATCCAACGGCGTAATCAGAAAGTGATCGAAGAAACCCCGGCGCCCGGCTTACCGGAAGGCATGGCGCAGGCCCTCTGTGATGCGGCGGTTGCCCTCGGTAAAGCAGTGAACTACCGCAGCGCCGGGACGGTGGAGTTTGTCTACGACAGCGCGGCGCAGCGTTTCTATTTTCTCGAAGTGAACACCCGCCTGCAGGTGGAGCACGGCGTCACCGAACAGGTCTGGGGCGTCGATCTGGTGGGCTGGATGATTGCCCTCGCCGCCGGAGATTTACCGCCGCTGTCCACGTTGCTGGACGGGCTGAAACCACGCGGCCACGCGATTCAGGCGCGAGTGTACGCCGAAGATCCGGGCCGCCAGTTCCAGCCGTCGCCGGGGCTGCTGACCGAAGTGGTGTTTCCACCGGCGGATGGCAAGACCCTGCGTATCGACCGCTGGGTGGAAGCCGGGTGCGAAGTCCCGGCCTTCTTTGATCCGATGCTGGCAAAAGTGATCGCCTGTGCAGATGACCGTGAGACGGCGATCGCTGAACTGGCGCAGGCGCTGGCGGCGACCCGGCTGTACGGCGTCGAAACTAACCGGTTGTACCTGCAACACATTCTGGCGTTCGCGCCGTTTGCCGATGGCGAGCCCTGGACGCGTTGCCTGGATCAGCTGCATTACCGGGCCACGACCGTCGAGGTGCTCAGCGCCGGAACGCAGACCAGCGTGCAGGATTATCCCGGTCGCCTGGGTTACTGGGCGGTTGGCGTCCCGCCATCCGGGCCGATGGACGACCGGGCTCTGCGTCTGGGCAACCGTCTGCTGGGCAACCCGCAAGGCGAAGCGGCGCTGGAGATCACCCTTAACGGGCCGACGCTGAAATTTAACTGCCAGACGCAGGCGGTAGTCTGCGGGGCAGAGATCGTGGTGACGTTGGACGGTGTCGCCCAGGCGATGCACCAGGTCTTCACCATTCCCGCCGGGGCGACCTTGAAAATTGGCGCCGTAGCCGACGCCGGCGTGCGCAGCTATCTCTGCCTGCGCGGCGGGCTGCAGGTACCCGAGTATCTCGGCAGCAAAAGCACCTTTACGCTGGGGCAGTTCGGCGGTCATGCCGGACGCGCGCTGCGCAGCGGGGATGTGCTGCATCTCGCGGCGGATGCACCGGCGGTGCCGGACGCCACGCTGCCTGCCGCGCTGGCGCGTCCTCTCGCCGAGACCCGCACGCTGCGGGTTATCTACGGCCCCCACGGCGCGCCGGAGTTTTTTGCCGCCGACTATATCGACACCTTTTTCGCCACCGACTGGGAAGTGCATTTTAACTCCAGCCGCACCGGGGTGCGGCTGATTGGCCCGAAACCGCTGTGGGCGCGCGACAGCGGCGGCGAAGCGGGGCTGCATCCGTCGAATATTCACGATAACCCCTATGCCGTCGGCGCGGTGGATTTCACCGGCGATATGCCGGTGATCCTCGGTCCAGACGGGCCGAGCCTCGGTGGCTTTGTCTGCCCGGTAACGGTCATTGAGGCCGACCTGTGGCAGCTCGGCCAGCTGAAAGCCGGCGATAAAGTCCGCTTTGTGGCGGTGGATCTGCCTACCGCCCGTCAGCTGGCGGCGGGCTACCACGCGGAGCTGGCCACCCTTGAGACCGCCGACGTGGCCTGGCAACCCGCGCCCCTGAGTTCGCCGATTGTGATGAGCTGCGGCGAGGCGGATAAACGCCTGGTGGCGCGACTGTCCGGCGATACTCACCTGCTTTTGGAAGCCGGGGAGCCGGAGCTGGATCTGGTGCTACGTTTTCGCATTCACGCCCTGATGCAGGCCCTGGAAGGCCAGTCCCGCCCTGGGGTGATCGACCTGACGCCGGGCATCCGCTCGTTGCAGGTCCACTTCCAGCCGGAAACCCTGACTCTCGACGCGCTGCTGGCGTGGGTGGCGAGCGAATGGGCCACGGTGTGCGTCAGCGACGATCTGCAGGTGCCGACGCGGGTAGTGCATCTGCCGCTGTCATGGGATGACCCGGCCTGCCGCAAGGCCATCGATAAATACATGACCACCGTGCGCCGGGATGCGCCGTGGTGCCCGAGCAACCTCGAATTCATCCGCCGGATCAACGATCTGCCGGATGAGCAGGCGGTGTGGCAGACGGTATTCGACGCCAGCTATCTGGTGATGGGGCTGGGGGATGTCTATCTTGGTGCGCCGGTGGCGACGCCGCTCGACCCGCGTCACCGGCTGGTGACCACCAAATACAACCCGGCGCGCACCTGGACGGCGGAAAACTCGGTCGGTATCGGCGGGGCTTATCTGTGCGTCTACGGTATGGAAGGCCCCGGCGGCTACCAGTTTGTTGGCCGCACGCTGCAGATGTGGAATCGCTATCACGAGGTGGCCGATTTTGCCGGTAAGCCGTGGCTGCTGCGCTTCTTCGATCAGCTGCGTTTTTACCCGGTCTCCGCCGACGAACTGCTGCAGATCCGCCGCGATTTCCCGCTGGGGCGCTATCCGCTGCGCATCGAACACAGCACGCTGCGTCTGGCGGAGTACCAGCAGTTCCTGGCCCGTGAGGCGACAAGCATTGAGGCGTTTCGTGAGCATCAGCAGCGCGCCTTTAATGAAGAGCGCGATCGCTGGATCGCCAGCGGGCAGGCACATTTCGACAGCCAGGAAGTGCTGAGCGAAGAGGGCGACGACGCGCCGTTGCAGGGCGGACAGCAGGGGGTGGAAAGCCCGATCTCCGGTAATCTCTGGCAGGTGCAGACCGTGGCGGGCAGTCGGGTTCGCGCCGGTGATGTGCTGCTGGTGCTGGAATCGATGAAGATGGAGATCCCGCTGCTGGCACCGTGCGATGGCGTGATCCAGCAGGTGAATGTTCAACCCGGGGCGTCGGTTCGCGCCGGGCAACGTGTGGCGGTGATTCTGGAGGAAAAAGTATGAGCCAGCCGACCTTTGATTTACGCCTGAGCAGTCTGGCGCAGGCCTGGCAACGCGGGGATTTCACGCCGCGCGAGTTGCTGGCCAACCTGCGCCAGCGGGCGCAAGCGCTGAACCCGGAATACCAGCTGTTTATCCATATATTGACGGCCGAGGAGCAGGAGCCGTGGCTGGCGGCGCTCGACGGCGTTGAACCGCACACGCTGCCGCTGTACGGCGTGCCGTTCGCCATCAAAGATAATATCGATCTGGCCGGGATCGCCACCACCGCCGCCTGTCCGGCGTGGTCACGCACCGCCTCCGAGGATGCCACCATCGTGGCGCAGCTGATTGCCCTCGGCGCGATACCGGTCGGCAAAACGAACCTCGACCAATTTGCTACCGGCCTGAACGGCACCCGCTCGCCGTACGGACGCTGTCGCAATGCCTATCATGCGGACTATCCGTCTGGTGGTTCAAGCTCCGGGTCGGCGTTGGCGGTGGCGCTGGGCGTCGCCAGTTTTGCCCTCGGCACCGACACCGCAGGCAGCGGGCGGGTACCGGCTTCGCTGAACAATCTGGTTGGCCTGAAGGCCAGCAAGGGGCTGATCTCCACCGCCGGGGTGGTCCCGGCCTGCCGGACGCTGGACTGCACCACCTTCCTGACCGCTACCGCTGAAGAGGCCAGCCAGCTGCTGGCGCTGACCGCGCAATATGACCCGCGGGATGCCTACAGCCGCCGTAACCCGCAGTGGAACGGGCGTCAGGCGTTTGGCGCACCGCCGGCCCGTTTCCGCTTCGGGGTTCCGCAGACGCTGAACTTCCTCGACTGCCCGCAGAGCGAAGCGCTGTTTATGCAGGCCAAAGCGCGGTTGATGGCGTTAGGCGGAGTGCCGGTCAGTCTCGATATGACGCCGTTCCTCGACGCCGCCCGCCTGTTGTATGAGGGGCCATGGGTAGCGGAACGCTATGCGGTGGTGGGGCCGTTGATTGAACAGCAGCCGGAGGCGGTGCTGCCGGTGATCCACGACGTGCTGGCGAAAGCGCCGCAGACCGACGCGGTAGCAACCTTCGAAGCGATGTACCAGCTGCAGGCCTATAAGGCGCTGTGCGATGCGCTGCTGGAGGGACTGGACTGCGTGCTGACGCCGACCTATCCTCGCCCGGTCACCCTGGCGGAGCTGGAGGCCGAACCGGTGAAGCGCAATGCCGACCTCGGTTACTACACCAACTTTATGAACCTGCTGGATTACGCGGCGGTCAACGTGCCGGTCGGCTTTATGGATAACGGCTTGCCCTCCGGCGTGACCCTGTTTGGCCGGGTCTTTACCGACCAGTACCTGCTCGGGCTGGCGGATGCCTTTCAGCGGATCCAGCCGCTACCGCTGGTTGGCGGTCATCTGATCCCCGACACGTTGCCGCGCACCCAGGCCAGCCACGATCGTCTGTCGCTGGTGGTGTGCGGCGCTCATCTTGACGGGCTGGCGCTGAACGGCCAGCTGCGGGAGCGGGGCGGACGGCTGCTAACGGCGACGCAAAGCGCCGCCCATTACCGGCTGTACGCTCTGGCTGACGGCAAACGTCCGGGTATGGTTCGGGATAACGACCGCGGCGCGGCGATTGCCGTGGAAGTCTGGGATCTGCCCTCTGCGGAGCTGGGTTCGCTGCTGGCGGCCATTCCCGCCCCATTGGGGCTGGGGAAGGTGGAGCTGGCGGATGGCCGCTGGTTGAGCGGGTTTATCTGTGAGGCTTATGGCCTGCAGGGCGCCATCGATATCACCGAGTTTGGCGGCTGGCGCGCCTGGCTGAACCGCCAGTAATCTCCGAAGCCTCTGCCTTCATCAGGCAGGGGCTTTAACGTGACACTGTCAACCTGACGGCGCGCTATTCTCCTGCCTGCTTAACATGCTGAAACATTTCTCCTAAATCATTAGCAACCTTTCTGTAGGGCTAACGCCTTGATAAGGCTATCCTGCTGCGCTTTTTCTTTTTTTAGCCTTCCATTGAAACTCAAGTGAATTGCCGTTAATGAGCCAATTGAGAGATGAAATACGCGATCACTCAGCAGAAGAGATGCTGTTTATTCGTCGAGCCGTGGTCGCATTTCTACTGGTTGTGGTCTGTTTTGGCGTGCTGATTTTTAACCTCTACCACCTGCAGGTTGAGCAGCATGACTTTTACCAGACCCGATCGAACCAGAATGACATCAAAATGGTGCCTATCGCGCCGAGCCGCGGGCTTATTTTCGACCGTAACGGTATCCCGTTGGTCCAGAACATCACCCTGTATCGCTTAGAGGTGATCCCCAGCAAAATCCCGGATATGACCGCGCTGCTGAACGCCTTAACGCCGATTGTCGATTTAACCCCGGACGATATCGCCAGCTTCCGCGATGATATGCACCATAACAGCCGCTACAAGCCGGTGACCCTGAAGTCGGATCTCAGCGACGTCGAAGTGGCCCGTTTTGCGGTGAACGAATTTCATTTTCCCGGCGTGACGGTAGAGAATTACCAGCAACGCGATTATCCCTATGGCGCGCAGCTGGCCCACGTGGTGGGCTATGTCTCGAAAATCAACGACAGCGACCTGCAGCGGCTGGCGAAAAACGGCGAGTCGGAGAACTATGCCGCGGACCATAACATCGGCAAGCAGGGCATTGAAGGCTATTACGAGCAGCAGCTGCATGGCACCACCGGCTATCAGGAAGTGGAGGTAGATAACCACGGTCGCGTCGTGCGCCTGCTCAAAGAGGTGCCGCCGGTCGCCGGGAAGAATATCTATCTGACGCTGGATCTGCATTTGCAGCAGTACATCGAAGGGGTGCTGAAAGGCCAGCGTGCGGCGGTGGTTGCCGTCGACCCGCGCGATGGCGGCGTTCTGGCGATGGTCTCCAGCCCCAGCTACGACCCGAATCCTTTTGTTAAAGGCATTGGTTATAAAGCCTATCGCTCGCTGCTCGATAACCAGGATCGGCCGTTGATCAACCGCGTCACCCAGGGGCTGTATCCCCCGGCGTCAACGGTAAAACCTTATATGGCGCTCTCGGCGCTCTCCGCCGGGGTGATTACCCCCAACACCAGCTTCTTTGGCGCGCCAACCTGGACGCTGCCCGGTACCCAACGCCGCTATCGTGACTGGCTGAAAAGCGGCCACGGGATGCTGAACGTCACCAAAGCGATTGAAGAGTCCGCCGACACCTTCTTCTATCAGGTGGCCTTTGAAATGGGTATCGACCGGATCCATAGCTGGTTAAGTAAGTTTGGTTACGGTCAGTCCACCGGCATCGATTTGAATGAAGAGTATGCCGGCGTGCTGCCGAGCCGCGAATGGAAGCAGCGGGTTCACAAGAAGCCGTGGTATCAAGGGGATACCATTTCGGTGGGGATCGGCCAGGGGTACTGGATCGCCACGCCGATCCAGATGGTGAAAGCACTGACCACGCTTATCAACAACGGGAAGGTGAAAAATCCCCATCTGCTCTATTCGATGAAGCAGGGCAATAAAGTCGAGCGCTATCAGCCGCCGGAGAATACTCCGCAGGTCGGTGATCCGAAATCGCCGTACTGGGGCATCGTGCGCAACGGAATGTACGGGATGGCGAACCTGCCGAACGGTACCGGCTATAAACTGTTCCATACCGCGCCCTATCAGATTGCGGCGAAATCCGGGACCTCGCAGGTCTTTAGCCTGAAAGAGAATCAGACCTACAACGCCAAAATGATCCCGGTGCGCCTGCGCGACCATATCTTCTACACCTTGTTTGCGCCGTATCAGCATCCGAAGGTGGCGATGGCGCTGATTCTGGAGAACGGCGGCGGCGATGGCGTGGTAGCCGGACCGACGGCACGCGCTATCCTCGACCACATCTTTGATCCGGCTAATGCCCCGAACGTTGATGCAGCGACCGATCCTAACGTTCCGCAGGTGGACAGCGCCGACGCGCAATAACCCGCCAACGCCCGGTCAGCTTCTGGCCGGGCACTCTTCGGTATAGATTCAGCGCTGCTTTGTACCACATTGTATCTGGCGTACCGCGCTCTACACAGTGATACAAAAACCCGCCTGTTCCACCATATGCCATATACAAAACCCTGCTTAACTGTTGGCGTACTCTCTTATTTCTCCGTTAACAGGTGGGGTTGCTGATGAACACATTATCTCTGTTCCGTAAAAGTAGCGCGCTGATGCTGGCGTTATCGGCGCTGTGGTCGGCTGGCGTGTGTGCGGCGGAAGATGCCGAGGCCTTCAATCATATTCAACACATTAAGGCCGGCGACCTGAACGTCGGTTATGTCGATATTGGCCCGCGCGATGGTCAGCCGGTATTCCTGCTGCACGGCTGGCCCTATGATATCCATAGCTACGAGAAGGTGGCGCCGGCGTTAGCGCAAAAAGGGTTTCGGGTGATCGTGCCTTACCTGCGCGGCTATGGCAGCACGCAGTTTCTCTCCGCCAGCACGCCACGTAACGGCCAGCCTTCGGCCCTGGCGGAAGATATTGTTCACCTGATGGATGCCCTGCAGATTAAACAGGCCGATTTCGCCGGGTTTGACTGGGGCGCACGGACGGCGGACATCGTGGCGGCGCTGTGGCCGGAGCGGGTGAAATCGCTGGTTTCGGTGAGCGGGTATCTGATTAGCAGCCAGCAGGTGGGTGAAAAACCGCTGCCGCCGCAGGCGGAACTGTCATGGTGGTATCAGTTTTATTTCGCCACCGCGCGCGGTGAGGCGGGCTATCGCCAGAACACTCACGACTTTGCGCAACTGATCTGGCATCAGGCCTCGCCGGGCTGGACATTCAGCAACGCCGAATTCGCCCGCAGCGCCAAAGCGCTGGATAACCCGGACCATGTCGCGGTGACGGTGAGTAACTATCGCTGGCGGCTGGGGATCGATAAAAGTGAACCGCGCTATGCTGCCTATGAGCAAAAACTGGCGCAGCTGCCGCCGATTAGCGTGCCGACCATCACCCTTGAAGGTGACAACAACGGCGCGCCGCATCCGAAACCGGAAAGCTATCGGGCGAAATTTACCGGAAAATATCAGCACCGTACCTTAACCGGCAACATCGGCCATAACCCGCCTCAGGAAGATCCGCTGCACTTTGCGCAAGCGGTGATTGATGCCGACCGTTTGTAGCCCCTGCGCCGGGGGCGTAGGGTTGCGCTTCCGGCAACAACGCATATTCTTTTTGAGTTGTACTCATTCTGAATGGAGCCGGCATTGGAACATATTGACCACATTTTAGTTGTCGATGACGACCGCGATATTCGCGAACTGCTCAGCGACTATTTGCAAAAGTCAGGCTATCGCGCCACCGGAGCCGCCAGCGGCAAGGCAATGTGGTCGGTATTGCACAGCCAGCATGTAGATTTGATCGTGCTGGATATTATGCTGCCCGGCGACGACGGCCTGACCCTCTGCCGCCAACTGCGCAACGACGGTCAGCACAACATCCCGGTGCTGATGCTGACCGCGCGGGCCGATGACAGCGATCGTATTCTGGGGCTGGAGATGGGCGCCGATGACTATCTGGTTAAACCCTTTGTCGCCCGTGAACTGCTGGCGCGCATTAAAGCCATCCTGCGGCGCACCCGCGCGCTGCCGCCCAATCTGCAAATTACCGAAGCGGGCAGGCTGATCGCCTTCGGCGACTGGCAGCTGGATACCTCGGCACGTCACCTGCTGGATCACGACGGCATCATTGTGGCCCTCAGCGGGGCGGAGTATCGTCTGCTGCGGGTTTTTCTCGACCATCCGCAGCGGGTGCTCAACCGCGATCAATTGCTGAATCTGACCCAGGGACGTGATGCAGAACTGTTTGAGCGCTCGATCGATTTGCTGGTCAGCCGCTTGCGGCAGCGGCTACGCGAGGACGCCCGCGAACCGGCCTATATCAAAACCGTACGCAGCGAAGGCTATGTACTGTCGGTGCCGGTGGCCATCCGTGAGGCGCGGGAATGAAACTGTGGCCCGCCTCGCTGCGCGCCCGGCTGATGGTGATGATTTTCCTCGCCCTGATCCTGACTAACGCCCTGACGCTGTCGCTATTGCTGTATGAGCGGATGAGCAGCGCCCGCAACGTGATGCTGGGCAACCTCGAATACGATGTGGCCACCAGCGTGGCGATCCTTGACCGGCTGCCCGCTGCCGAGCGGCCGCACTGGCTGGCACGGCTGGCGCGGGGTAACTACCGGTATCAGCTCTCTGCCGGGTCGAGCGGCGAATATCCCACCAGCTGGCGTTCCCGCGATGCGGTACGTTCGTTACAGGAGGCGCTCAGCGGGCACTATCCGCTTAGTATTGTGGCGCTGCCCGGCCCGCGAGAGCACATTCAGGCGCACGTCATCCTCCACGATGGCGCGCCGTTGAGTATCGACCTGTGGCCGCGCTTACCGGCCATCGCCCGCTGGCTCCCGGCGGTGCTGTTCGCTCAGTTTGTGCTGCTGCTGGCCTGCACGTGGTATGCCGTGCGTCAGGTGGTCAGCCCGATGACCCGTTTTACCCGGGCGATTGATGCCCTTGAACCGGCGGACAGCACTCCGGGAATGATGGCGGAGCAGGGGCCGCTGGAAGTGCAGCACGCCGCCCGGGCGTTTAATGCGATGCAGACGCGGATCCACGACCATCTTCAGGAGCGGGCGCGGATCCTCGCGGCCATCTCCCACGATCTCCAGACCCCGATTACCCGCATGAAGCTGCGGGTAGAAATGGCCGACGCGCCGGAGCTGCGCGATAAGCTGCTGCAGGATCTCGATAATATGAGCCGTCTGGTCAGGGAAGGCATCGCCTTTGCCCGTTCGGCGCAGCCGCTGGAGGAGAAGCGTCAGAACCTGAGCCTGAATGCGTTCCTCGACAGTATTGCGCTGGACTATTCCGACGTCGGCAGGCCGGTAACTTTTACGCCTGCCGCGGGTGATGCGCCGGTGCGGGTCGCGCCGCAGGCGCTGCGGCGGATTATGACTAATCTGATCGATAATGGCTTAAAGTTCGGCGAATCAGTCGCGATTACCCTGAACTATAGCGACAACGGCGATGCGATTATTGCGGTTTGTGATAACGGTCCGGGGATCCCGGAGGCGTATCTCGATGCTGTGCTGCAGCCGTTTTATCGCCTGGAAAACTCGCGCAACCGCGATACCGGCGGTACCGGGTTAGGGCTGGCGATTGCCGCGCATCTGGCGAGCCAGATGCAGGGAACCCTGACACTGCGCAACCGTGAGCAGGGCGGGCTTGAGGTCAGCCTGCGCCTCGACGCCGCCGCTTTGTATCCTTCTGTATCTCCCGTGGAAAGCGATACCTGAGCTGACAATACCCCATGATTTCAGACACATTGCCACGACATCCGCCTGCTGTAATGGGCCCGTAGCCACTTCCGGCCACGCGTTGATGATGAGGTGAAGATGATGTCTGTGCTAATCGCTTTTTTCGGCGGCATGCTGACGCTGCTGAGTCCCTGTACCTTACCGGTCATTCCGCTTATTTTTGCCAGCCTGCGCGGGAAACGCTGGTATCTGCTGCTGACTCTCGGCGGTATGGTGCTGATGTTTACCGGCGTATCGCTGCTGGTGACCGTCACCAGCAGCTGGGTGGTGACCCTGACCGTGGTGGGGCGCTGGCTGGCGTTGCTGTTCCTGGCGCTGGTCGGCCTGAGTCTGCTGTCGACCGGCCTCGCCCAGCGCCTGAGCGCGCCGCTAGTGGCGTTGGGTAATCGAATAAACGATCGCAGCTATCGCCAGACGGGTGGCGCCTCGGCCCTGCTGGCAGGGCTGGCCATCGGCCTGCTGTGGGCGCCCTGCGCCGGTCCGGTGCTGGGGGCGATCCTCAGCGTTGGCTTTCTCAGCGGCAGTTCGGTCACCACCGGGGTCCTGCTGGCGGCTTACGGCTGCGGCTGTGCGCTGATGCTGGCGCTCCTGGGGTGGTTTGGTTCGCGACTGGTGGCGCGTCTGCAGCACGGACTGGCGTTCAGCCAGCGGCTGCGGCAGGTGGCGGGAGTGGCGATCCTCGCGTCGGTGACGCTCATTGCCAGCGGGGCAGATCGCTACCTGCAAGGGGCCAGCGGCCTGACTCAGGCGCTGGAGCAGCGGCTGAGCGCCGGTCTACCGACGGTCCAGCCGGCGGCGGTACTGCAACCCGTCGCGCCGCCGCCTTCCAGCGCGTTACCGTCGCTGGCCGGAGGAAGCGGGTGGATCAACAGTCCGCCGCTGCGCCCGGAAGATCTGAAAGGGAAGGTGGTGCTGATCGACTTCTGGACCCGGGACTGTATTAACTGTCAGCACACGCTGCCGCACGTGGGCGAGTGGGCTAACAAATATCGCGCCGAGGGCCTGGTGGTGGTTGGGGTACATACGCCGGAATACCCGTGGGAACGTTCACTGCCGGCGCTGCGTCAGGCGGTTGCGCAATGGCACATTACCTATCCGGTGGTGGCGGATAACGGCTATGCCATCTGGAATGCCTTCGGTAATCAGTACTGGCCGGCCCATTATCTGTTTGATGCCCATGGTCAGCTGCGCTACACCGCATTTGGCGAGGGGGATTACGCCCGGCAGGAGCAGGTTATCCAGCAGCTGTTGCAGGAGGCCAGAAGCTGAAAATATGTGACGATGTCACGTTGTATTTCAGACATAAAAAAGCCGATAACCACAGTTATCGGCTTTTTGTACGCTGCTGCGACATCAGGCTCGAATGCCAGGCATTCGGTGACCCCTTATTTCGCCAGCAGCTCCTGCGCGGTGCGCTCAACCAGATCCAGCAGAACCTTCACGTCATCCAGAGTGACAATCGGGTTCAGCAGCGTCAGCTTCAGACAGGTCACGCCGTTGTGCTCGGTCACGCCGACGTTGGCCCGGCCGGAATCAAGCAGCGCGTCGCCGACACGTTGGTTCAGCAGGGCAATGGCGGCGGCATCGCTGCCGGCCATCTGCTGCGGACGTGAACGGAACAGTACGCTTGCCAGCTGCGGTTCCATCACCAGCTCCTGCGTAGGCTGGGCCGCGACGTACTCCGCAACGCGCTTCGCCATGGTGACACCATGATCGATAATTTCGGCGTACTGTTTCTGACCCAGCGCTTCCAGGCCCATCCACAGCTTCAGGGCATCGAAGCGGCGGGTGGTCTGCAGCGATTTGGAGACCAGATTCGGCACGCCATGCTCTTCATCGAACTCGGAGTTCAGATAGGCCGCCTGGTAGCGCATCAGCTCGTAGTGACGCGGATCTTTTAACAGGAACGCGCCGCAGCTGATGGTCTGGAAGAACTGCTTGTGGAAGTCCAGGGTAATGGAATCCACACACTCAATGCCGTCCAGATAATCGCGATACTGCTCGGACAGCAGCAGCGCGCCGCCCCATGCCGCATCGACGTGCAGCCAGATCTGATGCTCTGCCGCAATACCAGCAATGGTGCGCAGCGGGTCGATAGCACCGGCGTCGGTGGTACCGGCCGTTGCGACGATAGCCATGATCTGCTCACCGTTGGCCTGCGCTTCGGCGATTTTCGCTTTCAGGTCTTCGACGTCCATGCGCGCAAAGCGGTCAGTTTTGACCAGCGTGACGGAACGGTAGCCGAGGCCCATCAGCGCCATGTTCTTCTGCACCGAGAAGTGGGCGTTTTCAGAACACAGCACTTTGTACTGACGAATATCGCCAGGCAGACCATCCTGCTGGATCGAGTGGCCCTGACGTGCAAAGAACGCATCACGCGCCAGCATCAGGCCCATCAGGTTGCTCTGGGTGCCGCCGCTGGTGAAGACGCCGGCGTCGCCTGACTGGTAACCCACCCGGGCACGCAGCCATTCGATCAGCTTCATCTCGATCATGGTGGCCGACGGGCTTTGGTCCCAGGAGTCCATACTCTGGTTGGTGGCGTTGATCAGCACTTCCGCCGCCTGGCTTACCACCAGGCTTGGGCAATGCAGGTGCGCCACGCACTGCGGGTGGTGTACCGACAGGCTGTCTTTCAGGAAGTACTCGATCGCACGTTCAATCGCCGCCTGGTTACCCAGACCCTGCTCGGTGAACTCAAGGGTGATGCGCTCGCGCAGTTCGGCGACGCTTTTCCCTTGGTACATCTCAGGCTGCTGTAGCCACTGCGCGACGGCCTGGCTGGTCTGGTTGATAACCTGCTGGTAGGCCTCAATACTTTGCGGCGAACCGGCAAGGATCGGATTCAATTTGGACATTGCGGTCATTCGCTCCATTCAGACCGGTTTTACACCGGCGGCCAGCATGGCCTGTTCAAATTTGTCGAGGAAAATCCCGAGCTCAGCGTCGCTGATCAGCAGGGACGGCAGCAGGCGCAGTACGCAGCCACCGCGACCGCCGCGCTCAAGGATCAGGCCCGCTTCGAAGCATTTCTTCTGCAGCAGGGCAGACAGCGCGCCGTCAGCCGGGTAGCAGCCCATGTGATCCTGTGCTTCGTTCGGGTTAACGATCTCAATACCGATCATCAGGCCCAGACCGCGAATGTGGCCCATCACCGGGTAGCGTTTCTGCATCTCGGCCAGTTTGCCTTTCAGCCACTCGCCCTGTGCCGCCACTTTGCCAGCAATGTTGTTATCTTTCAGGTGACGCAGGGTGGTCAGGCCGGTTGCCATCGCCAGCTGGTTGCCGCGGAAGGTGCCGGTGTGGTGACCAGGTTCCCAGGCATCAAACTGTTTCTTGATACCCAGAACGGCCAGCGGCAGACCGCCGCCGACGGCTTTTGACATCACAATGATGTCCGGCTCGATGCCGGCGTGTTCGAAGGCAAACAGTTTACCGGTACGGGCAAAGCCAGCCTGAACTTCGTCGATGATCAGCAGAATGCCGTGTTCCTGAGTCACTTTACGGATGCGCTGCAGCCACTCGACCGGAGCCGGGTTCACGCCGCCTTCACCCTGAACGGCTTCAAGGATCACCGCCGCCGGTTTACGCACGCCGCTTTCCACGTCGTTAATCAGGTTTTCGAAGTAGTAGGTCAGGGCTTTAACGCCAGCCTCACCGCCGATACCCAGCGGGCAACGGTACTGGTGCGGATACGGCATAAACTGCACTTCCGGCATCATGCCGTTAACGGCTTCTTTCGGTGACAGGTTACCGGTCACCGACAGCGCACCGTGGGTCATCCCGTGATAGCCGCCGGAGAAGCTGATAACGGAAGAACGACCGGTGTATTTTTTCGCCAGCTTCAGGGCCGCTTCCACGGCGTCAGCGCCGGACGGGCCGGTGAACTGCAGGCAATATTCTTTCCCTTCGCCAGGCAGCAAAGAGAGCAGGTATTCGGAGAAGCGATCTTTTAACGGGGTGGTCAGATCGAGAGTATGTAACGGCAAGCCGCTGGTAATGACACTTTGGATGCTTTGCAGCACATCAGGGTGGTTGTGGCCAAGGGCCAGGGTCCCAGCACCGGCAAGACAATCCAGGTACTGTTTGTTATCCGCATCGGTTAACCACACACCTTCCGCTTTAGCAATCGCCAGCGGCAGCTTACGTGGGTAACTCCTGACGTTCGATTCGAATTCAGCCTGACGGGCCAAAAAGGTTTCGTTGTTAGCGTCCAATAAATCTGCACTTAAAGTATCAATACGGACTTTATCCGTCATCATATCACTCCCACAACCAGCGCTACGGTTGAGCTCTGGTTGAATAATTGGTTTAAGAAAATGAATCGCCATTCATAAAGCGCGCACAATATATGGCTTTTTAAATTTGCATTCAATGTTTTATTGATTGCGTTATTTTTACGTTATTTTTACGTTGCTGATTTAACCTATAAACATATGATTCATATGGTTTAATTTGATTATAAAAAAAGCAATAAAAGTGTAATTTCTGGTAAGCAAATCAGCAGGTGGTAATTACCGCTTCGTTGGGTTTGCTGACGGAAAAAGTTCCGTCAGCGGTAGGGTGACTCACTGCAGTTCAACCGCATAATTGCTCAAAGGTGTGATTTTTTTGAGCAACTTGTTGTTATATAAAAACTGTTCGTAAGCTTCATAGCGCGACTTATCCAGCGCCGCCGGATGATCGGCAAACAGCGGCACCGTTTGTATCCAGGCCTGCTTGTTCAGTTCGGTGTTGAGCTCCGGGTGGGCGGCGGCAAAGGTCTGCCAGGTCTCCTGCGGATGGGCGCGCAGATAGCTCACACCCTGTTGTAACGCCACGAGGAACTTTTTGATTTTCGCCGCGTGCACCTGGTCGCGATTGGCGACAATCACCAGTTCGTCATAGGCCGGGACGCCGAAATCTTCGACGTTCATCACCTGCGGCGCTTTGCCCTGCAGTTTCAGCTCCAGCGCTTCTATATTACGGTAGCCGCCAATCACCGCATCAACCTGGCCCGCCAGCAGGGCGCTGGTCAGCTGGAAGTTAACATTGATCAGGCTGATGCTTTTCGGGTCGATATGGGCGTTCTGCGCCATGGTCGCCAGCGTCGCCTGCTCGATGCCGCTCACCGAGTACCCGACCTTTTTGCCCTTCAGGTCGGCCGGGGTTTTGATGCTTTTATCAAGGGCGATCACCGTGTTTAACGGCGAGTCAATTAGCGTGCCGACCCGAACCAGCGGCAGCCCTTCATCGGCGAAGAAGTGCACCTGCGGCTGATAGGTTATCGCCAGGTCCGCCTGGCCTGCTGCCACCAGACGCGGCGGCAGCGCCGGATCGGACGGCGGAACGATCTTGACGTCCAGCCCCTGGGCTTTGAACGCGCCAATCTGCTCTGCCACCATAATCGGGGCGTGGTCCGGGTTGATGTACCAGTCCAGCACCAGCGTCAGCTTTTCGTTAGCGACGGCCTGCCCGCTGAGCAGGGCGCTGAAGGTCAATCCGGCGAACATCGATTTATTCATGGCTATTCCTTGTTTCCGTGTCGGTCATCATTCCGGCGACCAGTTAATCAGCCGGTGTAAAAAGGCATCTACCGCCAGCCACAGCAGGACCGTCAGCAGCACTAAAATAAACAGGGCGGCAAAACAGACGTCGGTCTGCATGCGCGCATTGGCGTTGAGCATCACGTAGCCGAGGCCTTCCGCCGACCCGACCCATTCACCGATGATCGCGCCGATTGGCGCGACGGCGGCGGCCATCCGCAGACCCGAGCCGAGCGCCGGCAGCGCCGCCATCAGGCGCACGTGACGCAGCTGCGCGCCGAAAGAGGCGCCCATGGTGCGGGCCAGATCGAGATAGTCATGATTGACCCGCCGCAGGCCGTCAAAGAAGGCCGAGGTCACCGGGAAGAAGATCACCAGCACCGCCATCATGACTTTGGCGCTCATCCCGAAGCCAAACCACAGCACCAGCAGCGGGGCGAGGGCGAAGACCGGAATGGCCTGGCTGGTCAGCACCAGCGGCATCAGCCAGCGCTGCAGTCGTGGCGAGACGATCATGCACAGGGCCAGCACCACCCCGAGCAGCACGCCAAGCACCAGGCCGCTGAGGATCTCGCTGAGGGTGACCAGGGTGTGCCCGCTCAGCCAGCTGCGATTAACCCACAGGGCTTCGGCCACCGCCGCCGGTGACGGCAGCAGGAACGCCGGGATACCGCTGCGGCTTGCCAGCCACCACAGCAGCAGCAGGCCACAGAACACCACGCCGCCGCGAAACAGTTTGCCGCTCATCCGTTGGCCCTCATCAGCTGTTGCAGCAGTTCGGCCTGGCTGCTCAGCAGCACAGAATCGTCCGGCGCGCGGGGCGGGACTCCCGCCAGATGATGTGAATCGTCCATGCCGCCCGCCGCGGGAGAGAGCACCAGCAGCCGATGGCTCAGCCGGCAGGCTTCCATCGGGTCGTGCGTGATCAGCACCACGGTGCGATCAACCAGCAGCTCCGCCGCCAGCGTCTGAATGCGCGTGCGGGTAATGGTATCCAGCGCGGAAAAGGGTTCATCCATCAGCACCAGCGGGCGGTCTTCGTATAAGGTGCGTGCCAGGGCCGCCCGCTGACGCATGCCGCCGGAGAGCGCAGCGGGGCGATCGTCGGCGCAGTGGCTGAGCCCAACCTGTTCTAACAGGCGGTTCACGCGCGGCGTGTCGGTGCGCTCTCCGCGTAGCCTGGCCCCTAACGCGACGTTCTCACGCACGCTCAGCCAGGGATACAGCAGATCTTTTTGCCCCATCCACGCCAGGCGATGACCGAGCGGTTCGCCGTCGCTGGCGTAAACCCGCCCGTGAGTCGGCGAGGCCAGTCCGGCGATAATCCGCAGCAGGCTGGTTTTACCCGCGCCGCTGGCCCCCAGCAGCGAGGTCCACTGCCCGCCAGGAAGATCGAACGACAGATCGGCGAAAATCATCCGCGTGCCGAACTGCAGGCTCAGATCCCGGACATGAAGGGTCGGGGCTGTCACGCCGTAGCCTCCGTGGTGGCATTCAGCCCCATTTGCCAGAAGTTGGCTTCCAGCCTTGTTGCGGTGGCGAAGATTTCGCTCAGTTCCGCAAAGCGCGATTCGGCGCCGCGCTGTTGCCACAGGGTTTCCAGCAGACCCATGGCGGCAGTGACGCCGTCGAGATAGCCAGCGTCGCCGTAGTTGCGGATCCACGATGCGTAAGGGTTATCGGTAAAGCGGGTTTCCGGGTCGTGCAGTAACCCGAGGCCAATCTCCGCGTAGCCGGCGACGCAGGGCATCAGCGCCACCAGAAGATCCAGCGCATCGCCGGAATGGCCAATATCCAGTACGTAGCGGGTGTAGTTCACCGTTTCAGGGGCTTCGCGCTCGGCGGCCATCAGCGCTTCGTCCAGTCCCCAGCAGGCGCAATAGCCGACATGCAGCGGCAGTTCGCCGAGAATAGCGTTCAGTGAGGCGGACGCGGCGCGCATCTCCGGCAATGTGCGCAGTTTGCTGACCAGCAGGGCATAGCTGCGGGCAAAGTGGATCAGGAACAGATAGTCCTGGGTCAGATAGCGGCGGAAGGCCGGTTCGGGCAGGGAGCCGTCAGCAAGCTGGCGAACAAAAGGGTGCGCGACGTAGTGTGTCCAGTCGTCTCCTGCCTGCTGGCGCAGACGACCATAAATACCCTGGGTGAAGAGGGGAAGAATCACAGGACCTCCTGAGTAAGGGGAGATCCGGGCGTGCGGAAGTATGAACAGGCAATGGCGGTAGCGTGGCAAAATTGCCGACCCGTCCCTTCGCTGGCATGACCCAGATCAGGTTCAAAGGGTTCGGCTTACGCCATCTCAGCCCTCACGGGACACCCCTCGGTTGCGCCATGTTATACGGCATTCACTTTTTGATTACAATCCCCTGGTTCATCGCTGAAAAGTGGCCACATAAGTGACAACGTCACACAGCCTGGCAACGACAATTCGCCTCGCTCGTTGCATATTCCCGTTAACTTTTGTTAGCAATTTGTGTGCTAAATCTCCTTATTTTGTCCAAAATTAAAGAAAACCTGTAACCGAAAATTGGTAGTTCAGGGCGCCATAGGATATATTTTTGCTATCTGAAACCCATTATTCTTCAGTTACCTGGGTGTTCAGAATCCATCTTATCCCCGGAGAGTGCATGAAGTTTCCGCTTTCAACCTTACTGCTAGCGCTTATCGGGCCGCTTTCTATTCCTGCTATGGCGAGCAGTCTGTTTGATCCTGAAGATGGCATGGTGGACATGAGCCACTACCTGCAGGACAACCAGTACGGATTTCTTCCGGTGCCGATGGTCATCACCGAGCCGGCGGTGGGCTACGGCGGCGGTTTGTTTGGCCTCTTTTTACACGGTAAAGGCACCCACAAAGGGGATAATTTTATTCCCCCACCGATGACCGCTTTTGGCGGCGGCGCGACGCAGAACGGCACCTGGTTTGTCGGCGGCGGCCATCGCCATACCTGGAATGACGACCACATTCGTTACCTGGTGATGATGGGCTACGCCAATATCAAACTCGATATCTACGGCGACGGCTTAAGTCATTTTGATACAAATAAGGCCATTCACTCACAAACCAAAGGCTACGGCGGGCTACAGAAGCTGCTGTTCCGCGTCGGCGATTCGCCGGTGTTTGTCGGGGCTTCTCAGGTTTACGCGAAAACCGATATTTCAGCCGAAAACCCGGTGGTCAATCGGGTCTGGCAGCAGGTGTTCGGCCAGGAGAGCACGTCGTCGGCTTTAGGGGTGGTGGCTGAATATGACACGACGGATAATTTTTTCTATCCTAAGAAAGGGTTATCGGTGCAGGGAGAGTACCGGTTCTACCGCTCATTGTTAGGCGGCGATTATCACTACAACCAGTTCTCTTTAGACGGGAAATACTTTTTCCCGCTGAGCCGCACGTTAACGCTCGCCGTCGCCGGTAACTACCAGTCATTAACCCACCACGATAATCGCCTGACGCCAATGGCGCGTCCTTATATCGAATTACGCGGCATCTCTCGTTACCGCTATCAGGGCGATTACGTGACGACCGCACAAACCCAGCTTGCCTGGGAGTTTACGCCGCGCTGGATCCTGCAAGGATTTGTTGGCGTTGGCAGCGCAGCCGATGAGGCGCATGCATTGTGGGACCAGACAGAAGTGGCGTGGGGGACAGGTTTTCGTTACCTGATAGCGCGCCAGTATGGATTACATACGGGGATAGATATCGCCTTCAGCGAGCATGAACAGGCGGTCTATTTTAATGTAGGTTCCGGACTTTAAGGTCAGATGAAAGAAAATGCGATGGACTAAAACCGTAATTACGTTGTTGTTAACGTCGGGTACCGCCTGGGGGGCCAGCACTGCCGACAGTACCGGCAGCAGTAACGACAGCTATTTCCCTATCTGGGGTGATGAAGCAAGAGCGCGTGGCTATTCCATTCCGCTGCCGTTCGGGGTCAATTTAAGCTACATGAACATCCGCCAGGATATCCTGGTCGACAGCATCTCTTTTTCCGGTCTGGCGCTCGGCAACCACGCCATACCCAGCGATATGTTCGCCATTGACGCCGGTCATACGCGGCAGAAAAGCAAAACCGAAAACCTGCGTCTGGATATGTGGGTGTTTCCTTTTCTTAATGTCTACGGCATCGTCGGCCACACTCGTGGCTCCTCGTTGTCAAAAGTCTCCGTTGACGCCGACCCGTCAAAATACCGCGGTCTGGACCGGGTGATTGCCGGGTCGGTGCATCGTTTGTATGAAAGCGGCCAGCTGCAAAATATCGACTTCGCGCTGGATTTTAAAGGGACCACCTGGGGCACCGGCTTTACCCTCGCCGGGGGCTATGGCAACTGGTTTGGTCTGGTGGATACCAACTATACCCGTACCGATTTCGATATCCTCGATGGCAAAATCTCCGCCACTACCGTGTCGCCGCGGGTCGGATACCGCTTTAATCTGCAGGGGATTGCCGGGCCGTCGAACTTAAGCATCTGGGTAGGTAGCATGTACCAGAACGTGCAGCAGGAGTTCAAAGGCAACCTCTCTGATTTGCACATGCCGCCGGAGCTTCAGCCGTTAATCGCCGCCGTCAATAAAGACGATCAGGGCAAGTTCGATGTGAAGCAGCGCCTCTCTTCGCCATGGAATATGCTGATCGGGGCGCAATATGAAATTACGCAGAATTTTAACGTGTTAACCGAGATTGGCTTTAACGAACGTAACAGTTTCTTTGTCGCCGGAGAGTACCGTTTTTAACATCACAGGCGCTGGTTGTGATGCATAATTTTCTGTCCTGGAGACAATGTTAATGCGCAATGGCTTGTTTGTATTATTGGCGGCCGCTTTTTCGGTCTGTGCCCAGGACCCGGTATTGCCGATCGTTCCCGTTTCCCATGTGACACCGGTGGTCAGTCATCTGACGGCGCCGGAATCGCTGCGTCCGTGCTGTGCTTTTGGTTATGACCTGCATGTCAGGGCTATCGGGGTGCCGATCCCGGTTTATCAGATTGGCAACGTCTTAACCCTCGATACGCTGGGGCGGCATCATTACAACGACAGCGCGTTAGGGGCGGTCAAAAATCTGGTGGGTCTGAGCGAAGAGAAAAATGGCCTGATCTATACCCGGCGCGGCGGGTTTATTGATATTGCCCACGTGCGCGATACGGCAGACAACACCTTTTATCTGTTTAGCCGCATTTTCCCTAATCTGGGGCAAAGCGGGCGGGTGTTCTACAGCGAAGAGTTGGGGGTGCGGCGAATTCAGCTGAACGCCTTTACGCCGCCAGCTTCGATGCACCAGCGCTATGAAATTGCCGCCTGGCTGGCAGGCTATCTGGCCTATGAACTGGCGCAGTGGCATGAGATTGCTCAGTGGTATGGTTTCCAGTCGGTACCGGGTTTTTCGGAAGAGATCTCGGCATTTTCGCCGGAAGATCTCTATTCGAATCTGCTGGGCGCCAGGCTTGCGATCAACGTCATTCTGCAAGGCCATGTTGACTCCGTCGACGAGTATAATCAGGCCATGGAGAGCGCGCTGAAGCAGGTGCTGGTTAAATTAACGGTGGCGCCACGCAACGAAACCGAAGCGATGTTCCGCAAGCTCGATGGCGACTGGTGGAACAGCAAGCGGCGGGTGCCGGATAAATTCCTGGTGCTTAAACGGAACTATGCGCTGAGCGATACGCGGTTGCCGACGCCGGTGCCGTTCGAAAACGCCATTCCTTACCAGCTCACGCTGCCGGTGTCGGTGGATGGCTTTACGCTTGCTCAGCTTGGGCAACTGCAAATTCATCCGGGACATGATATGCGCTCGTTGCCGATGCCCGATAGCTTCTATACCCCGGAGCAGTTCCAGGGGCTGGCGGATCGCGCGCAGCAGGCGGATAAAACCCAGCTTGAACGAATACAGCTTGAACGTATAGAGAAGTAATAAAATGCGATAAACCGGGTAAGTTGCCCGGTTTGCGTAATTGCATGGCAAAGTTTGTTGTTGCGCCTTGTATTAATGCATAAAAAACGAACTATACTTCCCCCGTCTTCATCATGTATCGACATTCCCTGAATCCTCTTATTTCCTTTATCCCATGGAGGGGTATTGGCGACAGGTTATTATTTTGATGCGTGGTGCCTGTCAGATGGAGGGCTGCATGTTATTAAAAGAACTAACGATTTTTGATTTATTAAGTACTCCTGTATGGGTAGTTCATCCTTTTAAAGAAACCATCGTCTATGCCAACCCTGCCTCCAGAACGCTCAGTGGGGAGATGTCGCTGGATGAGATGCGCAAAGGTAGCGTCTCGAGCTGCCCGGAGCTCAGCCTGCAGAGCTACCTTTACTATTTCAAAAATATTGTTGAAGTATTCGAAGTCTGGACAATAAAAACGACTGAAGGTCTGATTTCGGTCTATTGCAAAACCACGTTAATTAAATCAGAAGAATATGACACCTTAATTCTGTTTGAAGCCGTGAAGATTCTGCAAAAGAATGAATCGCTAAGTGTTGCGGCCTCTCAACATTACAAGCGACGCAGTAATCGCTTTTTTGCTCGCTTTTTTATGACCAGCTCAGCGCCCATGTTGTTAATCGATCCGGCACAAGATGGCCGAATTATTGATGCGAATATTGCCGCCCTGCGTTTTTATAATTACACCGCCGAGGAGATGCGTACCCGCCATACCTGGCAGATTAACTCGATGGGCCGGGATGTGCTGCCGGTGATGCATAGCGTGGCGAACCTGCCGGGCGGGCATAAGCCGCTCAATTTTACCCATGTGCTCAGTGATGGTTCGCTGCGCTACGTTCAGACCTACGCCGGGCCGGTGGTGCTGCACAACATTCGCCTGATGCTGTGCATTATTCATGACATAACCGAAGAGGTGCACCTGAAAAAGGAGCTGGAATTTGCGGCGACCCACGACCCGTTAACCGGACTGCTCAACCGCCGTGAGTTTTATCGCATTGTGGATTCGTCATTATTTAAAATGGAAGGTTTTTGCCTGCTGCTGGTTGATGTCGATAATTTCAAAGCCATTAATGATAACCACGGTCATCAGAAAGGTGATGAGGTGTTGCTGGCGATTTCGCGCATTCTTGAAGCCGCCGGCAAGCCGCAGGACAAAATTTACCGCTGGGGCGGCGAGGAGTTTTTGTTGTTTCTCCCGGCCACCGCCATCGACCGGGCGCTGGAGATGGCCGAAGCGATTCGTCTGGCAGTGAGTCATTTCCATATTCCTGAACAGGGGGCGGGTATCACCGTCAGTATTGGCGTCGCCGAGCATCAACAGAACGAGCAGATCGATCAGTTGTTTAACCGTGTTGATAAGGCGTTGTATGCTGCCAAGAAAGAGGGGCGCAATAAAGTGAAGCTCTACCTGGTGGAAAAATACTGAACCTGAAGGGAAGCGTACTATGTCATCCAATGAGAACGGCACTCCAGACCATCCGTGCGCCGGGGATATTATCAGTCTGTATGAGCGATATGCGGATCGTTGGGCCGTGTTGCGCCCGACCAGCTTGTTTGAACAATCCTGGCTTGACGCATTTCTGGCGCAGGTCAGACCCGGCGGTGACATTCTGGATATCGGCTGCGGCAACGGCACGCCGATCTCCGGGTATCTGCTCCGGCAGGGGTTTTCCGTCAGCGGGGTGGACAGTTCTGCCGCGATGATTGCCCGCTGTCGTCGTGACTATCCCGGCCAACAGTGGCAGGTCGCGGATATGCGGAGCCTGGCGTTGGCAAGACGCTTTGATGGCCTGCTGGCGTGGGACAGCTTTTTTCACCAAACCCGGGATGCGCAGCGGGCGTTGTTTCAGCGGTTCGCGGACCACGCCAATCCCCATGCGCCGCTGATGTTTACCAGCGGCACCAGTAACGGTGAGGCGATTGGCCAGTTTGAAGGGGATGCGCTGTATCATGCCAGCCTGGCGCCGCAGGAGTATCGCCAGCTGCTGGACACCCACGACTTTGAGGTTCTCCAGCACGTGGTGGAAGACCCGCACTGCGGCGGGCGGACGATCTGGCTGGCCGTTAAACGCCCCTGATCGGTCGTCTGCCTTGCGCGCGCGCGCGAGGCCGCAAGAGGAGGAATGTGAAACTGCCGCTATACTCAGTGATAATGGCAACTGTCTGTTTTGTCTGCATGATCAGACGCGGTTGAACATCCCATCTTCTGCACCATGGCTGAGGTTTCAACGACGAAATGAGGGGCTCTTTGCGCCGTACTTCCACGCTGTTTAGCGTCTTATTGCTGGTGTGTCCGGCCAGTTTCGCCCTTGACGGCAGCCAGTTAAAACAACGCTCAAATGCCGTGCTGATGCTGATGAGCTATACCGTCGTACCGGATGTCACCGCCAGCGACCTGAATATTGGCTCCGGCACAAACGAGAAAAACCAGCTGTCGATTACCCAGTTTGGCGGCGGGGCCACGTTAAGCCAGCAATTTCCCATTTATCTGGAAGGCACTCTGGGTTACAGCCGCTATGATCCGCAATTTGTGGTGAGCGATGGCGATCAAAGTCGCAAAGTGCCGACCAAATGGAACAGTCTGACCGGCACCGGCGGCATTGGCTGGGATTTCAAGCTGTACACCGACAAATTGGGCGGCACGCTGGTGCTGCGACCGATTTTCAATTTTATGCTCGGGACGATGGCCAGCGATGTGCGGATCGGCAGCAGGGTGATCGAACATCGCCGGGATGCGGATTTCAAGTTTCTTGACGGTGGCCGGCTGAATGCCTACGGGCTTGGTGGTTCGCTGATGCTCGACTACGAGCTGTTCTCTGAGGCCCAGGATATCGATGTCGAGTTACGCTATTCCGGGATGAGCCTGCAGACGTTCGGCAGCACGCCGGAAGCCGTCAGCGGAAGCTCCAGCGCGGAAAATCTTGGATTGTACCTGCGCCGACGGGCGCCCATCTCTGACTGGACGCTGCTGAAAAGCCCGGTGCGCTACGTGCTGGAAGGGGCGCACACCGAGTATCTCGGCGATCAACGCGGAACCCTGGGGTTTAACGGACTCACGTCCCTTGGCGTCGGGCTGGAGCTGGACAGCAGCAAGTATCCGGTGTTCATCAGCCGTACCCGTCTGGTGGCGCGCTATATGTTCGGGGATAACACCCGAGGCTATGGCGTCGGCCTGGCGATGAGTTTTTAGTTCCTGGCGACCGATCACCGCATTCTCTTGTTTATCCCCTTGTGGGGATATCATCGCCATTATCCCCACAAGGGGATAAAGCTCATGGATTGACTTTATCCCCACTAGGGTATAAAAAATGCATTATCCCCACAAGAGGATAAGGAGAGGGCGTGAGTGATTTACCGATGATATACAGTCCGGTCCAGTTGGCGAACTACCTAAAGTTAATGCGCCAGAAAAATCAGTGGACGCAAAACGATCTGGCCCGGCGGATAGGGATTAAGCAGGCAACCATTTCTAACTTTGAAAACCATCCAGATAAAACGTCGCTAACCACGTTGTTCAAAATTCTCCAGTCGCTGGAAATGTCGATGGTGGTAAAGGCGAAAAACGGCGACAACAACGCTGAGCATGACGACAACACAGAGGATCTGAACTGGTAATGGCAACTCTGGAAACATGGATGAACAACGAACGAGTTGGCGAGTTAGTTAAGCAAGCTAACGGGGCGCATATTTTCCGCTATGACGATGCCTGGATGCGTAACCCTCGTACCAGACCGCTCTCTCTGTCGCTGCCGTTGCAGTACGGTAACATCACCAGCGACGCGGTATTCAATTACTTCGATAATTTGCTGCCAGACAGCCCTGTGATTCGGGACCGGATCGTCAAACGCTATCAGGCGCGGTCAAAACAGCCCTTCGATCTGCTGGCCGAAATTGGCCGGGACAGCGTCGGGGCTGTGACATTACTGCCGCCAGGTGAAAACACCGGACAGAGGGCATTGCGCTGGAAGACGCTGGATGACAACGCGCTAGACACGCTGCTGACCGCCTATCAGGCCGATATTCCACTCGGTATGGTCAATGAGCATGATGACTTTCGTATTTCAGTCGCCGGCGCGCAGGAAAAAACCGCGCTGCTGAAAATCGGCAACCAGTGGTGCATTCCTACCGGAACCACGCCCACCACCCATATCATTAAGTTGCCGATCGGTGAAATACGCCAGCCCGATGCGGTGCTCGATCTCAGCGAAAGCGTCGACAATGAATTCTTGTGTTTAGCGCTGGCCCGGGCGCTGGGTTTTACGGTGCCGGACGCCGGTATTATTCAGACCAGGAACACCAGGGCACTGGCGGTCACGCGATTTGATCGACGCTGGGCGCAGGACAACACGGTGCTACTGCGTCTGCCACAAGAAGATTTGTGCCAGGCGTTTGGCCTCCCTTCATCGATGAAGTATGAGTCAGATGGCGGGCCGGGGATTCGTCAGGTTATGGCTTTTCTGTTGGGATCAAGTCATGCGCTGAAAGATCGTTATGACTTCATGAAATTTATTGTTTTTCAGTGGCTTATTGGCGCCACCGATGGTCATGCAAAGAATTTCTCTGTGTTCCTTCAACCCGGAGGCAGCTACCGGCTGACGCCGTTCTACGACATTATTTCGGCGTTTCCGCTGCTGGGAGGCACGGGACTGCATCTGAGCGATCTCAAACTCTCGATGAGCATGAAGGCCACCAAAGGCCGAAAAACGGAGATTAGTACGCTCTATCCACGCCATTTTTTAGCCACCGCCAAAGAGGTGGGGTTTGCTCAGGAGCAGATGCTGGAGATTTTGCACTATTTTTCCGACCACATTCCCCAGGCGATTGAGGCGGTAACGCGGACTTTACCGCCTGATTTCTCACCCTCGGTCTGTCACGCCATTACTTCTCACCTGCGAAAACGCCATTTACGCTTGCGGACTGCGCTGGCGTCACCGGTTGCTGACCGTCACCCCAGCGGCTTTTCAGATAGTTGACCGCCTGCTGGGTTTGCGGCTGGTTGAGGTAGTTCTCCCGGAACAGAATGGTGCCCTGGATTTGCGGCGTCGATTCGTTTAAATCCAGCTGTTTTTTCAGCTCCGGCACGCCGCCGTTGACCATCCAGTCAGGCTCATTTTTGGACGGTTCGCCGACCTTATATAGCGCAATACCAATATACAGTCGGGTTCCGGTTGGTTTCACCACGTCCGCCCACCATTTTGCCAGCACATCATAGCGCGCCGCATCGCGGGCGAAAGGCCAGTAAATCTGCGGGGCGATGTAGTCGAGCAGCCCTTGCTGCACCCAACTGCGGGTATCGGCAAAAGATTCATCGTAGGCCGCCGCGCCGCGGGTATCAGACCCCGCCGGATCGTGGGAGCGGTTACGCCAGACGCCAGCGGGGCTGACGCCAAATTCGATCGTGGGATTCTGCTGCTTGATAGCCTTTGAGACCTGGGCAATCAGCTGTTGGGTGTTATGCCGTCGCCAGTCCGCCTTTGAGGCATATCCCTGACCGTAGGTGCGGTAGGTCTGATTGTCATTCAGGGTAGAGCCCGGCGTTTCGGTATAGAAGTAGTCATCAAACTGGACGCCGTCCACCGGGTAGTGCTCCACCACTTCGGCAACGATGCTGGTGATCCAGTCGCGGACTTCGGGAATACCGGGGTCGAGGACAAAGCGGTCGCCGGAAGTTCGGATCCAGTCGCGATGCAGCACGAAGACGCTGGCGGGGGTCTGCGACAGCGTGGCGTTGAGCTCGCTGACGGTACGAGGCCGGGTATTCACGGAAACGCGATAGGGATTAAACCAGGCGTGCACCCGCATCCCGCGTTTGTGGGCCTCATCCAGCATAAACTTCAGCGGGTCGTAGCCCGGGTCCTGACCAATTTTACCGGTCAGCATATCCGACCACGGCAGGATCTTTGACGGCCACAGGGCGGTACCATCCGGTTTAACCTGGAAAAACACGGTGTTGATCCCGAGGCTTTTCAGCTTATCCAGTTTGGCAGTCAAGGCGTTCTGCTGCTGGCGGATGCGCATCTGCGGATCGCTGAGGGTGACGGATTCTACCGGCGGCCAGTCGAGGCGGGAGACCGTGGTCAGCCAGACGCCGCGCACCGGTTCATTGCTGCGGGGCAGACCGGGCTGTTTAATCGGTGACGGCAGCGGGGTCACCAGAGATACCGGTGGCTTGCTGGAGCAATGGACCAGCATCAATGCGCCAGCGACGGCCAGGCCGGCAAGGGTAATTTTAGAGACAACACGCGCGCTACGAGAGCAGTGGATCATATACGCCAGCTCGTGAAAGAGTTGCAAAAGGGACATTGTCCTATGATGCGCGGCTAAGTCAATCAGCGCGACGGTATCCCGGCGATCCCGTTGGCGCACATAGCGTGAAATTTCCGTTTCCGCCAGCGCCTGGCGAGGCACGCCTTGATTTCTATTAACTTCTTGTTAGTTTGTTCACACTACTGCAACAAAATTATTCACTCTCATGATCATTTTCGCACTTTTGCACCAGGCCAGTGCGCAACGGCGAAAAAGAGCAGCTATGTTTAGCTCGCTGGCTAATATGGACGCCTCAGTTCCCGACTCGCCACGTGATGGCAACAGACCTCCTGACTTGTACTGAAATGCACGTTAGCCGGAGGCGGTACGCGTGGCTACCACGCGTTACCTCTATCCATCAGTAAGCGATCTGGCTTGTCATTTCTCTCTGGCGGGATTATTGCTTCTTCCACCCCGGATATACCCGTCATTCTTCACGTTGTCTGGATGTTGGCTGCACCGGCTATTCGGCTCATCCATGAGCCTCACCCTTATCAGGGCCGCTGCTCGCAGCGTTCAAATCTGTTCCAGACAGATTTGTCACCCCAGTCACTTACCTGAGTAAGCGCCTGGGAATATACGGTCTTGCCGCCGACAGGCAACGCGAATTATTGAGGGTGTATACGGCACATACCAAACAGTAAATGATATTTTCCGCGCCATGAAATGGCGCCAGGCTATAGATCGCTGAGGAATATCGAATGTCTCTGAAACTTAAAAAGTTAGCGCTTCATTTTGCGATTGCGGGTTGTATGAGCGTGGCATTTTACGCACAGGCGGATGTGAAAATAGGCGTCGCCGGACCGTTCACCGGCCCCAACGCCACCTATGGCGCCCAGTACTGGAAAGGGGCATCGCAGGCGGTCGCGGATATTAATGCGGCAGGAGGAATCAAAGGCGAGAAAATTGTTCTGGTTCAGGGCGACGATGCCTGCGAACCGAAACAGGCGGTGGCGGTGGCCAACCGTCTGGTCGATGAGTCCGGGGTTTCTGCAGTGGTGGGTCACTTCTGTTCTTCCTCGACCATGCCAGCATCAGAAGTGTATGACGAGGCCGGTATTCTGACCATCACCCCTGGCTCGACTAACCCGTTAATCACCGAGCGCGGCATGAAGGATATGTTCCGGATGTGCGGTCGTGACGATCAGCAGGGGGCCATCGCGGCGAACTATATGCTGGATGTGCTGAAGGCTAAAAAAATCGCCGTGATCCATGATAAAGACACCTACGGCCAGGGGCTGGCGGATGCCACCCGTGCCGCGCTGGCGAAGCGTGGCACCAAAGAAGTGCTGTACGAGGGCTTATCCCGTGGCGAAAAGGATTTCAACGCGCTGGTCACCAAGATTGGTGCGCTCAAGCCTGACGTGGTCTTCTTCGGCGGTTGCCATCCGGAAGCCGGTCCGCTGGTTCGCCAGATGAGAGAACAGGGCGTTCAGGCCAAATTCTTCTCCGGCGACTGTGTGGTTACGGAAGAGCTGGTCACTGCCGCTGGTGGTCCGCAGTTCACCAACGGCGTGCTGATGACCTTCGGTAAAGATCCGCGCACGATCCCTGAAGGGAAAACGGTGATTGAAAAATTCCGCGCCAGCGGTTTTGAACCGGAAGGCTACACCCTGTATGCCTATGCTTCTATTCAGGCAATTGCCGCCGCCTATAACGCTGTCGGGACCGATAACGCCAAAGCCAGCGAATGGCTGAAAACCAATAGCGTCGATACCGTGATGGGTAAAAAAGCCTGGGATGGTAAAGGCGACCTGAAAGTGTCGGATTACGTCGTTTATCAGTGGGATGACAAAGGCAAATATCATCAGCTTTAACGGCTAACTGACTTTTCCGGCCCTGGAATAACAAAGGGTGTGACTCGTAAAAAAGGCAGCGTATGGCGGGATGCGCCGTCGCTGCCTGTTTACCGGCAGGATGGTGTCTATGGAAGCGTTTTTTCTGCAACAACTGATCAATGGGCTGACGCTGGGGGCCGTATACGGTCTGATAGCGATTGGCTACACCATGGTTTATGGCATCATCGGTATGATTAACTTCGCCCACGGCGAGGTGTATATGGTCTCAGCCTACCTGTGCGCTATCGGGCTGGCATTACTCTCTTATTTTGGCATCCACTCGTTCCCTTTACTGATCTTCGGCACCCTGGTGTTCACCATTGTCGTGACCGGCGTTTATGGCTGGACCATTGAACGCATTGCCTACCGGCCGCTGCGTAACTCCACCCGACTGGCTCCGCTGATCTCGGCCATCGGCATGTCCCTTATTCTGCAAAACTATGTGCAAATCAGTCAGGGCCCTAATCAGCAGGGGATCCCGACCCTTATCACCGGCGTTCTGCGTTTTGACGTAGGCGACGGCATTGTGCAAATCACCTGGACCAAGCTGTTTATCCTCGCGGCGGCGCTGGTCGGGATGATCGTCCTGACCTGGGTGATTCAGTACACCCGTCTCGGGAGGATCTGCCGGGCGACACAGCAGGACCGGCGTATGGCGGCGATCCTCGGGATTAACACCGACCGGGTTATCTCGCTGGTCTTTGTGATTGGCGCGGCGATGGCCGGGCTGGCCGGCGTGCTGGTCACCATGAACTATGGCACCTTCGATTTTTATATCGGCTTTATTATCGGGATCAAGGCCTTTACCGCCGCGGTGCTGGGGGGAATTGGTTCGTTACCGGGTGCGATGCTGGGCGGTTTGCTCCTGGGCGTTGCCGAGGCGCAGTTTGCCGGGCTGGTGAACTCTGATTACAAAGATGTGTTTTCCTTCGCTCTGCTGGTGGCGATCCTGATTTTCCGTCCGCAAGGGCTGCTGGGTCGTCCAATGGTTGCCAAGGTTTAAGGGGTAAAACATGGCTGAAGTATCCCGTCAGCCAGGGCTCGACATCAGGCGTAGCCTGATTGATAGCGTCCTGGCCGGATTGTGTGCGCTGGTTGTCTTTGGCCCGGTCGTGGGCATTGTTCTCAAGGGTTACAGTTTCAATATGTCGACGCATCGCGTAGCGGTGCTGGTCGGGATTGTGATGGTCGGGCGACTGGCGCTCAGCTTGCTGTTGCAAAGCCGTCGCGGCCGTCAGTTTCTCGCCCGCTTTGAAGGGGCGGATGATGGTGTCTACGTGCGTCAGGTTGGCTATCGTTCACGCCTGCGTTGGATCCTGCCTCTGCTGATGGTGGTGGCGTTGGCCTTTCCGTTCATCGCCACGAAATACCTGCTGACGGTGGCGATCCTCGGGCTTATTTACGTGCTGCTCGGTCTGGGATTGAATATCGTGGTCGGTCTGGCGGGGCTGCTGGATCTGGGTTACGTGGCGTTCTATGCCATTGGCGCCTATGGTCTGGCGCTCGGCTATCAGTATCTCGGGCTGGGGTTCTGGGCGATGCTGCCGATTGGCGCCATTATGGCCGCGCTGGCGGGGGCGTTACTGGGGTTCCCGGTACTGCGTATGCATGGCGACTATCTGGCGATCGTCACCCTCGGCTTTGGCGAGATTATCCGCCTGGTGCTCAACAACTGGGTCAGCTTTACCGGCGGGCCTAACGGTGTGTCAGTCCCGGCGCCGACGCTGTTTGGCCTCGAATTTGGCCGACGGGCAAAAGACGGCGGGGTGCCGATCCACGAGTTTTTACACATCAGCTATAACCCTAACCTCAAGTTTATCTTTATCTACGGCGTGCTCTGTCTGGTGGTGCTGCTGGTGCTGTTCATTAAACATCGCCTGACGCGGATGCCCATCGGCCGCGCCTGGGAGGCGCTGCGCGAAGATGAGATCGCCTGTCGGGCGATGGGGCTGAACCATGTGCTGGTGAAACTCTCGGCATTTATGCTGGGGGCGTCGACGGCCGGGATTGCCGGGGTCTTTTTTGCCACCTATCAGGGGTTCGTCAACCCGACGTCGTTTACCTTCTTCGAGTCGGCGCTGATTCTGGCGATCGTGGTGCTGGGCGGCATGGGCTCGACCCTTGGGGTGGTACTGGCGGCCTTCGTGCTGACGGTGGCGCCGGAGCTGCTGCGTGGTTTTGATGAGTATCGGGTGCTGCTGTTTGGCGTATTAATGGTGCTGATGATGATCTGGCGGCCTCGGGGGCTGGTACGTACCAGCCGCACCGGGGTGGCGGTACGTAAGGGAGTGGCGCCATGAGTGACAACATTTTGCAGGTTGAGCATCTGATGATGCATTTTGGCGGAATTAAAGCCCTGAATGACGTCAACCTTGAGGTAAAGAGAGGGTCAATTACCGCGCTGATTGGCCCAAACGGCGCCGGGAAAACCACGGTGTTTAACTGCCTGACCGGCTTTTATCGCGCTACCGGCGGGGCCATCCGCTTGCATGCCCGGACCAAAATGACCGATGTGATTCAGGTGCTGGGGCAAAAGATCCACCCGGCCGATTTTCTCCATCCGTCGGCGTTGGGCACCCGCCTCTATTACAAGATGTTTGGCGGGACCCATCTGGTGAACCGGGCGGGGCTGGCGCGGACCTTCCAGAACATCCGACTGTTTCGCGACATGTCGGTGATTGAAAACCTGCTGGTGGCCCAGCATATGCAGGTCAATCGTAATTTGCTGGCGGGGATCTTAAATACCCGTGGCTACCGTCAGGCGGAGAACCAGGCGCTGGACCGGGCCTTTTACTGGCTGGAGGTGGTCGGCATGGTGGATTGCGCAAACCTGCTGGCGGGCACGCTCTCCTATGGTCAACAGCGGCGGCTGGAGATCGCCCGGGCGATGTGTACCGGGCCGGAGATGATCTGTCTGGATGAACCCGCCGCCGGTCTTAACCCGGTGGAAACGCAAACCCTGAGCAAGATTATCCGCTTCCTGCGCCAGCATCATGGCGTCACGGTGCTGCTGATTGAGCATGACATGGGGATGGTGATGGAGATTTCCGATCATGTCATCGTCCTCGATCATGGCGATGTGATCGCCCGCGGCGAGCCGAAGGAAATCCAGTCGAACACCAGCGTGATTGCGGCCTATCTGGGCACGGATGAAGAGGAGATCGCCGAATGAACCAGCCGTTGCTTGAGTTTCGTCAGGTTGACGTGTTTTACGGCCAGATTCAGGCGCTGAAGCAGGTCTCGTTAACGGTCAATGAAGGGGAGACGGTGGCGCTGATTGGCGCCAACGGCGCCGGTAAATCGACGCTGCTGATGTCTATTTTCGGCCAACCGCGCATCGCCGAGGGGCAAATTCGCTATCGCGGGGAAGATATCAGCCGCCAGTCTACCCACTTTATCGCCAGCAACGGGATTGCCCAGGCCCCGGAGGGGCGGCGGATCTTTGCCGACATGACCGTTGAGGAAAATCTGTTGATGGGGACCATCCCCATCGGCAACCGCTATCAAAACGAGGATAAGGCGCGGATGTACCAGCTGTTTCCCCGTCTGGAGGAACGCCGATCCCAGCGTGCCATGACGCTCTCCGGCGGCGAACAGCAGATGCTGGCGATTGCCCGCGCGTTAATGAGCCGCCCCAAACTGTTGCTGCTGGATGAACCCAGCCTCGGACTGGCGCCGCTGGTGGTGAAGCAGATTTTCCAGATCCTGCGCGAGTTGACGCAGCAGGGCATGACGCTGTTCCTGGTGGAGCAAAATGCGCATCACGCGCTGAAGCTCTCCGATCGCGCCTATGTGATGGTTAACGGCCAGATCCAGCTGAGCGGCACGGGCAGGGAGCTGTTAAACAACCCTGAGGTCAGAAATGCTTATCTTGGGGTGACTTGATCTGACATGGTAAGTGACAGTGTCACGTAAATAATGACCTGTTGTACGGTAAATGCCGAAAGCGCGTCCCGACATCCTGCAGCCCGCTTGAGGTTGAACGGCTGCGTAAATCGACCTCCAGCGGCGTTTCGAAAGGCGCCGGCAAACGCCATCCGAGGCCCGGTTTTAACAGCACCCGCACCGGACTGCCAAAACGGGTAATAATCGTCGCGCTCCCGGCATGTACCTGCACCAGGCACGCGGTTAACAGGGCGAGGATCACTAACAATATGGCGACAGCATATCGCGGCCATTTCCGGGTACGACGAGGCATTTCCGACGGCGACGCTGTGGGAGTAAGCCCAACTTTTCCGGGGGTCGCAGGCGTGGTAATGGTATGAATTTTCATTTTTGCACTGGCCTTGTTGTATCAATCAGAATTATTGCGCTGAAGGTGAAAACTGACGTAAATCGAGCATCGGCGCATGCTGGCCCGCGACCTGACTATCAATAATCAGGAGTGGCGCGTGGGAAAGCGCTTTGCTCATGGTCTGGTAACGTCGCTCGTTGATGAACGCCTCGGGGTTAATGGCCCACGCGTCATGCTCCGCGCTGTACATGGTCAGCGCATTATTGGCCTTCGCCTGGACTTCCGTTGCCGTGGCCTGTGACGCATCAATGGCTTTGCTGGCTTTTTGATGGGCGTCATTGCCCTGGACTGCGGCATAACCGCGTTCATGAGCGATCTGCGCGTTGGCGGTGATCTGCGCCGCCTGCACGCCGTGGTAGGCATTGGCTGCCCCGGCCGGCGGATGAATCGACTCGATCTGTGTCGAGAGCAACTCGACGCCCATGTCGAGCTCATTCAGGCGCTGTTGGATTTGCTGGTTGAGGGTTAACGCCATCGCCGCGCGCTGTTCATTGAGCAGAACATCTAGTTGCTGATGGGCGAAATACTGCGTCAGCACCTGGCTGGCAATGCGCTGGATGGTCGTCGGCAGATCGTCGGTACGGTACAGGCTGTTGATCGCATCGCGATTGTCCATCCCGACACGCCAGATCAAGCGAATATCCATGTTCACAATCTGGAAGCTCTGTTTGCTCCCCAGCGCGCTGGCGATGACCTGCGCCTGGTCTGTCACATGGGTGTTATCCCACAGACGCCAGCTGCTCTGCGGTGCCGGACCTTCAATGGCATCCACGGTAGTGGCCGCCGCTGGCGTCGCGAGCGAGGAGGCGGAAGGTTTTTCGTTGAGCTGCAATTCGTGAATCGCGCCATAGTCCACGGCGATCACCCGGCCAAAAGGCCACGGCAGCCCGACATGTAACCCCGGCAATAAGACATCGACCGGGCGACCGAAGCGCTCGTAAACGCCGCGCTGATGCAGCGACACTTCATTGACGCTGCTCATCAGCCAGCCCACCAGGGCGGCGCTGCAGAACACCGGGAAGAAGATCTTGCCCATCAAGCGGAAGGCCTGGATTTTGCTGATATCCACGCCGAAGTGCTGCATGATTTTTTTACGGATCAGCAGCAGCGGATTCAGCGGCCAGCGATAGTATTCTGCGAGCAGGCTCTGGGTTAAGAAGGGGCGGGCTTTATTTTGCGCCGGGATGACCAGCATGGCGGCCAGCGATCGCAGGAAGAATTCAACGGCAATCAGCAGGACGATGGCGCTGGCCAGCTGCACAATCCAGCCGGCAGGCGTCGGGGCGAAACACGACACCGCGAGGGCGATGGTTATCAGCAGACAAATGCTGAGTAACGCCCGCAACAACCCGGTGCAGGCGCTTTGCTGGGGCCAGTGGCGGATGCGGCGCAGGCTCATCATACGTTCACCCACTAACAGCGCAAAGCAGATTGCCAGCAACGCCAGGCTTACCGGGATCAGTTCGCTTTTCAGCGGGGGGGGTGCCGCGCTAATCAATGCATTGTGACTGACGATGGAAATAGCCAGCAGGGCGCAAAGGGCGGTTAACAGCAACTGATAGCCATGACCCGCCCAGAGCCGGACCCGCGGCGAACGCCAGAATCTGAATCGTTTGCCGGCGGCGTTCTCTTCACCAGCTTGCGATGTTAACCCCGGCGGGCAGTGGCGGAGGGCGTTTTCAATCACCGCGCATGTCAGCAACAGTGCGGCAATCAGGGGGCGGGCAAATATATACCAGACATTTTGCTGCGCGTGCGGAAAGCCAAAATAATAGCTGGCTCCCGCGAACAGCAGAAGAATGAAAATGACGGCCCGACACCATAATAAACGTGAACGTAACCGAATATTTGTGCCGCTGAGTAGATGTTGGTGGCTAGACACCATAGAGACTCCATTGTCAGTCAGAACAAGACACTAAAAATACAGGCCTGCTTACATAGAAAACCGGCTGGTATTATTTAATGGCAGGGGAAAGTATCTCCGACAGGGGAATGGTAAATAATAATGATGCGTTCTCCCTGTCCTTGCGGGGTTGCCGGGCGCTAACATAAATCAGGCTTCAGTATCTGCGTGATTTATATTCGGTGGCGGTGATGCTTACGGGGAGTATAGAGGATGAGCACAGGCAAATAACATGACTAAATATGATTAAAAAACACTTCGTGCATATTGCACTTTAATAACGTGTAGTTTAATACTACGCGGTTTTATTTGTTAGCGATGACGTCCAGTACTGGACTAATAATCATCCATAAGTGTTATTTAAAAATAAAAAAGCCCGGGAATATTTCCCGGGCCTGATGGTGATGACGTCGCGATGGCTTACGGCGTCACGATGTTGAACCAGAACTCGAACTTGTCCATATAGCCCAGCATCTCGTTGAGCTTGTCACCGTTGCCGGTGATTTTGACTTCGCCCTTATCTTCAGCCTGTTTCAGCGTTTCTTCTTTCAGGATGATTTTGTTGAGCGTCGCACGGTCAAGCACGATGGTCGCATCGGCATCTTTCGCTTCGGCATTGGCGGTGTGGTTCAGCACGCCGTTTTCCAGCTCCAGCTTATATTTTCCGCCATCGTTGCCAAGGTCGATGTTAAACACCGCTTTGGCCTTACCGGCTTTTTCACCGTTAATATGTACCGCCAGATAGTCGAAGAACATTTCCGGGGTCATCGCACGAACGGTATCCGGGCTGGCGGTATTTGGGGTTGGTCCTTTCACCACGCCGTTACGCAATTCCTGCGCACCGGTCAGGTAGAAGTTACGCCACGGGCCAGATTCAGCCTGATAGCCCAACTGCTCCAGCGCATCCGCTTCCAGATTACGCGCGTCCTGGTTTTTCGGGTCAGCGAAGACAATTTTGCTGACAACCTGCGCTACCCAGCGGTAGTTACCCTGTGAGTAGTCTTCTTTCGCTTTCTTCATGATGGCATCGGCGCCGCCCATGTACTCCACGAATTTCTTCGCCGCTTCTTCCGGCGGCAGTTCGTCGAGGGTTGCCGGGTTGCCGTCGAACCAGCCGAGGTACAGCACGTAGGTGGCTTTCACGTCATGGCTGACGGAACCGTAGTAACCGCGGTTAGCCCAGGTATGAGCGAGGCTGTCCGGCAGTTTGAATTTGGCGGCGATTTCGTCACGGGTCAGGCCTTCGTTGGCCATGCGCAGAGTCTGGTCGTTAATGTAACGATAGAGGTCACGCTGGCTTTTCAGCAGCTTAACGACGTTCTCGTTGCCCCAGGTCGGCCAGTGGTGCTGAGCCATGATGATCTCGGCTTTATCACCCCAGCGAACAATCGCTTCGTTGATATATTTCGACCATGGCAGCGGTTCACGGATCTTCGCGCCGCGCAGGGAGTAGGTGTTATGCAGGGTGTGGGTCACATCTTCTGCTGCTTCGATGAGTTTCTTCTCTTCGATAAACCACAGCATTTCAGACGGAGCTTCGGAGCCCGGGGCCAGCATAAAGTCGTAGGTCAGGCCATCGATCACTTCTTTCTGGCCGTCTTTTTCGATGATGTTGGTCGGGGCAATCAGGGTCACCGTACCGGCAGAGGTGGTGGTCCCCAGACCGGCGCCCACCTGGCCTTTGGTATCAGGCTTCAGCAGGTTGCCGTACATGTAGCTGGCGCGGCGGCTCATGACGTTACCGGCCATGATGTTTTCCGCTACGGCCGCTTCCATAAAGCCAGACGGTGCGTAGACTTTGACCTTGCCGGATTTCACATCGGCTTCGTCAATCACACCGCGCACGCCGCCATAGTGGTCAACGTGGCTGTGGGTGTAGATCACGGCAACTACCGGTTTTTTACCGCGGTTTTTGTAGTACAGATCCATCCCGACTTTCGCCGTTTCAGCAGAAACCAGCGGGTCAACGACGGTAATCCCTTCTTTCCCTTCAATGATGGTCATGTTGGAAAGGTCGAGGTTACGGATCTGATACACGCCGTCGGTAACTTCAAACAGGCCGCTGATGTTGATCAGCTGGGACTGGCGCCACAGGCTTGGGTTAACGGTATCTGGTGCTTTTTCGCCTTCTTTAATGAAGGAGTACTGCTCAGGGTTCCAGATGACGTTGCCTTGCTCACCTTTGATCACTTCGGTAGGCAGTGCGGCAATAAAACCTTTGTGGGCGTTGGTGAAATCGGTGTTATCGGAGAAGGGGAGTTGGTTATACAGCGCGTCGTTGGTCTTCTTAGTTTCCGCCGTCGCTTCTTTTGGCGTGACGTCCGCCAGAGCAGGAAGCGCAATGGTAGATAGCACACCGGCTAATACCATTCCCTTCATTATGGGTGTCAGTTTCATTAAATTCCTCGTCGGTTTACACATCCGAACGGAAGGTGTGTTCGGATATTCAAATTACACATCTGCCCATAAATATAACCGATATTTTACATTCAGCAAGTAAATGGTTACAAAAATATTTTATTGTAAACTTCTGGAAAGGCCTTATATAACATGACGTTATATGGTAACGCGCATCCGCATCAAACCCTGGAAATACCGCCGATCAACTATCAGGCTTTGCCTGTGCTAATAACATTTTCTAAACATAATTACCGAGGTTGTTTGTGTTTTATACACCGACCTCGACACAAAAATATGCCGCTGGCTCCAGATGACGTAGATAAACAAAGGCGCTGATTGCCATCCTCACCATGTTGTTATCCAGCAGGCCGTAAATTGAGACGAATCTGATGAGCGATAGCCGCTGAGAGGAAGGTTCCGCAGGCATAAACATCTCCGATTGCTAAACCATCATTCATTTCAATTTAAATGAAACGATGTTTTGTGATGTGCTACGCGGTTCCTGTGCGGCGTGCATGATAAATACGTATTTTCTTATCGGGAGGTGTATATGGACGAATAGTTTAGGGCCACTCCAGCGCCGCAAAGATACCTATGGCGCGAATATCAGCTATGACTACCACAATACCAGGGGATGACTGCCTCAGAGGTCGGTGTTGCCGCGTCGGCACGATTTCTCCGGGCAGCAGGCTTATTATTAAAATAAGGGGTTTCAATGAATTTCCGTTTAATCGCTGTCTCCAGTAGTTTATTGCTTTTGTCTTGCTCCACGGCGTTTGCCGATAATTCACGTTTAGACGCCGTGAAAATCTTTGCCGATACCGTGCTGGATAAAGCAGGGGATAAATACCATGGCAGCAGCCCGTCACCACTGCTTGCCAGCGGCGTCGATCCGCGAACCGGCGAACAGATGATGTGGGTCTTTCCTGATGGCCGCACTGCGGTACTGTCAAACTTTTCCGCGCAGCAAAATCTGATGCGGGTGTTGGTTGGTCTGAGCAATCTCACCGGTGACGAGAAATATAAAAAACGCGCCGAAGAGACCGTTCGCTATTATTTCAAACATTATCAGGACAACAGCGGATTACTGATCTGGGGCGGCCACCGCTTTATTGATCTGAAAACCCTGCAACCCGAAGGCCCCAGCGAGAAAGAGCTGGTTCATGAATTAAAAAATGCCTATCCCTATTATGAGCTGATGTTTGCCGTGGATAAACCGGCAACGGTGCGGTTTATTCGCGGTTTCTGGAACGCGCATGTCTACGACTGGGAGGTGATCGAAACCAGTCGTCACGGCCAGTATGACAAGAAAATGGGTAAACTGTGGGACAGTAGCTTTACCCAACAGCCGCCATTTTTTGCCACCAAGGGGCTGAGCTTCCTCAACGCCGGTAATGACCTGATTTACTCCGCGTCGATGCTGTACAAATACAATAACGAGCCGGGGGCGCTGGTGTGGGCCAAGCGCCTGGCGGAGCAGTACGTTTTACCGCGCGATAAGCAAACCGGCCTTGGCGTCTATCAATTTACTCAGCCGCTCAAGCGGGCGGAAACCAGCGACGACAGTGACACCAATTCAAAATATGGCGATCGCGCCCAGCGCCAGTTTGGCCCGGAGTTTGGCCCGACGGCGCTGGAAGGCAATATGCTGCTGAAGGGGCGGACCAGTACGCTGTATTCAGAAAATGCGCTGATGCAACTGGCGCTGGCGAAATCATTGGGCAGCAACGGCGCCGATATTCAGAAATGGACGGTCGACGGACTCAAAGCCTTTGCCCATTACGCTTATGATCCCAGCAATAATACCTTCCGCCCGATGCTGGCCAACGGAACCGACCTGTCGAATTACACCTTACCGCGTGATGGTTACTACGGTAAAAAAGGCAGCGTACTGAAACCTTATCCGGCCGGCAGTGAATTTCTGTTGTCCTATGCCAGAGCCTATACCCTGGCCAAAGATAGCGAACTGTGGAAGGTGGCCCGCGGGATTGCCAGCAGCGAAGGGTTGGGGGATATCGGCGAGCCAGACGGCATTAAGGCGCAGCTCAATATGGGCACCAAAAACAGCGATCCGTACGCTATTTTCGCCCTCATCGATCTGTGGCAGGCCACCAGCCAGCAAAATTATCTGCAGCTGGCCCGGAAGGTGGCGGATAACATCCTGCAGCAGCACCGCCTGAACGGTTTTTTTGTTGGCCAGCAAAATACCCAGTACGCCAATATCGATAACATCGATCCCTATGCGCTGTTAGCTCTCGAAGCCGCACTGCAAAATAAAGCGGATGCCGTCCCTCAGTTTCTCAACGGTTCAGGATTTACTGAAGGCGCGTATCGGTTAGCCGACGGCAGCATGCGCATTTCAACCCGCGATGAAGAGCTGTTCGCCCTGAAAACCGGGGAGCAGTTAAAACCCAACGGTAAAAAATAGTAGCCGGTAAACAGGTCACCGATCCAAAGGGCGGGAAGCGTAGCAGGCTTCCCGCCTGACGCTGCCTGTCGCCCACGTTGAACCCTTATGACAGCTGTGACTCTTCGCTGGATACTAACCACCAGGCATGATTTTTTTGCTGGATAATCATGCCGCTTTGCAACATCCAGTCGTACAGTTCCTGATTGCTGGTGAGCTTTAATTTGCGCATCGCCGAGTGTTTATGCGAGCTGACGGTCTTCACGCTCAGCTGCATTTTACGGGCGATTTGGCTCAACGGCAGCTGCGCCGATATTTTTAACAGCACCTCTTGCTCCCGCGATGTAAAGCGGATGAGGGTGGTCTCACCCCGTTTAGTATGTATCCCGGCAGGCGTCAGTAATTTATCCAACAGGCTGACTATTGCCGCCGGTTTCTCATTGCGGTTGATCATCCCCTGAAGATAAATACAATCCCCCCAAAAATGCTCATGTATTACCGTGATTTTAATCGTCTTTTTCTCGCCCCCCCACGGAAAAGCACTATTCACAATCAGGTTCGCCCGGTGACCGCTATTTGCAGGTGTAAATCTGACGCTCATTCCCTTTGCAAGAAAGTAGTCATCTAAAATATGCCGCATGCCTTGTAAAAAGAAAATGTTAGTGTCATGCAGAGCAATTGCGATAGATGTTTTCATTGTATCTCCTTGAATATGCACTTTCTGGCAGCACAAAATCGATACGTCCTTTGAATTATTTTTCTTACTGAAATTAGAAGCTGCAGTTATCGCTAATCAAGACATCTAATCGAGATAGCAGCGGGTTGTATTTTTTATAACCTGACGAAAAACAGTCAATTCCAATTAACCTTCCCGAGTATCTTTAAGACTTCTCTTCGATTAATAAGAAAATTCGCATGTCCTTACACTCCGTGGCTTTTAAGATTTCGCTATTCACCTGCAAGAAGATTCTTATAAAGCAGCGTATTACAGGCTTAAATGTGCCGAGATATAGCGAACGGCAACGTTTTGTAGTGGTTTCATATGCTATCAATCAGCGTCTTTTTGAGCAAATTGATCGCCAAACCGACATTTACAGGATTTAAACCCATGAAAGGGAGTTGTTTCCATCGTAAAGATTGCCAGGTTTAGCGACGAATTAAGTGGTTGTGATTTTGTTTTGAAATGCATTTTTTGATCAAAAACATCTTTTAAAAAAATAATTTTAGCGATAATTTATTCACACCAAAACACGGTAGGAAATAAATCTAAAGCATCATTTTATTCAATGCCTTAGCTTCATCAAGCATGATAAAAATGACCTGAAATTTAATAAGCTCAAATGTTTTAGCGCAAATAAGATGCCTGTTTAATACGAGCCTGAATTTGATGCAGACACATTCTCCTGCCTGTTTTACCAGGATCCTTTTTATAAAAATGAAAGGATGCAAACTGAATGCATCTGTTTTTTCCAGTAGCCCTTTATATACCTTAACGGCAAAAGAGGATTACTGGCCTGAGCGGATACTATTCAGAGCGACTCGTTATATTCACTTAAATTAGCGTTTTTAAGGACTTAAGGAAAAAAGATGAAACTGAATAAAATTGTATTGGCTACCGTTATGACCATGGGACTGGGTATGGCATCTGTGGCAAATGCAGCCGACGAGGGACAAGGGAAAATTACTTTCACGGGTTCAATTGTTGATGCTCCGTGCTCTATTACTGCAGGTTCTGCTGACCAGACCATTCCTTTAGGCGCTATTTCTAACATCGCTCTGGCTGCTAACGGCGGTACCGGTGTTTCTGCGGCACAGCCTTTTAGTATTGAGCTGGTTGATTGTGTGTTCTCCACTCCGGCTACCCGTGACAAAGTCACGGTGACCTTTACCGGTGCTGCATCCAGCTATGATGCGGACAGCCTGGGACTGATCGGTTCCGCTAAAGGTGCATACATCCTGATGTCTCAGGCCGATGGCGACAAAGTTGTCCTGAACACGCCGACCAATGCGCAAACCCTGAAAAATGGTAACAACACCCTGGCCTTCACTGCGGCACTGAAAGGTGGCGGTAACCCATTGGATATCGTCCCGGGTAACTTCAACGTCCCGACCAACTTCATGCTGAGCTACAACTAAGTCCGTTCCCTGAGCTAGTCAACCTGCGGCGCTCGTGCCGCAGGTTCCTTTGATTATCCCATGGAGTAGGGCAATGAAATGGATTCATGACGCTGCAAGGCGTGCGGCACCTTCACTATTCATTTGCTGCGCCGCGATTTTTTCTTCCTGTGCATGGTCTGCCGACTTTGCCGGAGAGGGGCGCGTCAGTCTGGAAGGGTCCATCGTAGAGACGCCATGCGCGATTGACGTCGGGGATCGCGATCAGAGTCTGTCCATGGGCACGATGCCGCTAAGTCAGCTGATTCGGGATGGCCGCGGGCCAAAAAAACTGTTCTCAATCCGTCTGGTGAATTGTGTTCTGACACGTATCGACCCGACGCAACCGAACTGGCAGCGCTTTATGGTGACTTTTGACGGCGATAACGACCGTGGTCATTTCGGCCTGACGGGCGAGGCTCGTGGGGTGGCCTTGATGATCCACGATGTCACCGGCGTCAGAGCCATACCAGGGGCCGCCATGCCGTCCAGACTCATCCTCCCTGAAGAGATGCAGCTGCGTTATTCCCTGAACCTTGTGGGTAATCAGCAAACGTTGCACGTAGGGAATTACCGTTCGGCAATACGCTTCAGAATCGATTATTACTAAAGGGAATTTCTTCATGGTGCGTTATTTTTCCCGCTCTCTCCTTGCTGTTTTATGTCAGGCAAGATCGGCAGTTTGGCGCGAGTTTCAAAACTTGTGCGAGACTTACGTTAACACTCATAGTCCACCTCAGTCTTGGGTATTTATCTTCTTAATACTTCACGTTATTTGGTGCAGGTCGGTTCTTTCCCATTGCGAAAATACAATGGAAATGAAGATAAAACAGTCACACAAGAAATAAGTGTAGTGAGTGGGATTCGCCGGCTAGATATTGTAATATTTGTTATTTTATTACTAAATGTAAACTTCTTGTTTTTCAAAAAGTCAGTGCCTTCGCGGGCTATCCTGTCGTGATGATCAACGAACCAAAAATATACAACCCGGCAATAACCAAAATGATAACAATACCGCGACGAACTGGCCGCCACTGCGCATATTCTGTGGCGTCAGCTTCACGTATCATGCGGTCGGATTCACTTTCATTATCGCGATTTGCGCCTCTTACCAGCAGGTGGCGATAGTGTTTTCGCATCCCATAAATCGTAAACTGGCTCCAGATAAATAGCCCTGGATACATCGAGACCAACAGTCTCAGGATGCCCCTTGAGAATGTCTTTGCACCAGGCACGAAATAGTCAAACGCCATGACGGAAAAGAGATACCACACAAAGGCAATCATGAGCCCCACCCAATATTCCCGGTGTGTTGCGATAGCTCTGTAGGCATCTCTGAAATTTTTACTACGCACTGCCGGTGGCAGTCCTGCTAGTTCAGGAATGCTTTTCCGCGTCCAGTATATCTTCATGCTATGACCGCTCCGTTGGTATTTTCACACCCATTACGCCTCGAATTTATTTATTATTTCCCTGATTTTTCTTATTACCGGCATAACATCACCGTAGGCATATTCCATCGTTGTTAAATAAACAATATGACTTTTATCAAATTCCGCGTGGTAAAACTGAAAACGTAATCCCGGCACACAAACCAGTAGCGTGACGTTCTGCGCGATGAGTTTCTCTATATCGGATTCGGTAGTATCAAGCTCTGCCTGCCAGTCGATCCCTTCTGCGGCCAACCTGTTGTTTAATCTTAACAGGTAATCACCGGACCGATACCAGCCAAAAAGACCGCCGCCTGTGCCGTGCGGAACTAAACGACCTAACGTCGGCGATGGTTTAACAATGAGAACGACTTTTTTAACGCTCATTCGCACTCTCCATTTGCAAAAGACGTTGACTGCCCTGGTAAAAAAATATCACAGACAGGGAGCGTGTCCATTGATTTGTCATGCATTACTGCGTTTCAGTGATTACTTTTTATCAGATAGATTTTCTTTCTTCGTCGCTACGAAAATCTCATTTGCTGGCAGTAAAGCGTCACTCAATAATGACGATATTCTGACGTGATGAGAGGCAATATGACCACTTATAAAGCGATGCAAATTACCCGCCCGGGTCAACTCGAATTCGTTGAGCGGGCTATCCCCAAACCTGGAAAAGGAGAGGTGCTGCTGCGTATCGAAGCGTGCGGCATCTGTGGGGCGGATGCCGGCGCGATCGAAGGGCGGGAAAAAAACACGGTTTATCCCCGTGTGCCTGGACATGAAGTGGTTGGGATCATCGTATCGCTGGGTGACGGGGTTCCCTCGTATCTGGCGGTAGGACAACGGGTCGGCATAGGGCGACTGGGAGGTCACTGCAACGACTGTGAACAATGCCGTCGGGGACACTTCAATTTGTGCAGCCATCAACCGGTGGTAGGCAGCTCGCAGGATGGGGGCTATGCCGAGATGATGCTGGCCAGGGCGACCGGGCTGGTTGTTATTCCCGATGCGTTAGTCTCAGAAGAGGCGGCTCCGTTGCTCTGTGCGGGAATAGCGACCTTCAATGCCTTGATCAAATCCGGGGCACGTCCTGGCGATACGGTTGCCATCCTGGGTATAGGAGGGCTCGGGCACCTTGCGCTGCAGTATGCCAGGAAGATGGGCATGCGGGTTGTCGCTATCGGCCGCGGTGAGGACATTGCTCAGGATGTCAGCGCGCTTGGCGCGCACATTTATCTGGATGTCCGTCAGGTCGATGCGGTCGACTCGTTAAAAAAAATAGGCGGCGCGCAGGTGATCTTAACCACCATTACCGATAGTACCGCCGCCTCTGAACTGGTTAAAGCACTCGCGCCGCGAGGCCGGTTAATGGTGGTTGGTGCCGGTAACGATCCGTTGACGATTGCGCCGGGGCAGGTGGTCGGTAACGAATTATCGCTTGAAGGATCGATTACCGGAACGCCGTTTGAGGTAGAGAAAACGCTGGATTTCAGTTTGTTAACCGATGTTCGCGCTCGAATTGAAACAATGCCCCTCGAGCGAGCGTATGAGGCTTATCAGCGAGTAATGTCAGGGGACGTTAAGTTTCGCATGGTGCTGACGATGCGCTAAGCCTCCGTCTCTATATAGAAATATGCCTCCGGCGCAGATGACAGGTGAGCAAATATCTGATAAGTTACCTATTCAAAAAGCTATTCATAAAGTGATTCATCGCCATGACAAACCGTTCTGACACCATCCGCCAGTTGCTACGCCAGGGGCCAACACCTGTAAGGCAACTTACTGATATTATGGGTATAAGTCAGCCCACGGTTTCTCGTGCGTTAAAAGCGCTGGGCGATGAGGTCGTGCGAATTGGTGCCGGACCATCTATTCAATATGCCTTGCGTGACGCGTTTCGCGGCTTCAGTTCGGTCCCTATTTACCGCATCACTGAAGAGGGGCAAATCAAAGCCCTCGGGAAACTCATTCCGGTTCACCCCGGCGGGTATGTCATGGAGCAGACCGATAACGTTTGTCTGCATAGCGACGGGCTGCCGTGGTGGTTGTTCGACATGCGACCGCAGGGATACCTTGGCCGGGCATATGCCTCCGCGCATTCAACCGCGCTGGGGTTGTCGCCCAATCCGGAAGTGTGGACGGACGCCGAGGTGATTAGCGCGCTGCTGACGCATGGGCACGATGCGGTGGGGAACCTTCTGATCGGGGAGCAGGCCAGAACCCAGTTCCTGGAAATGGCGGAGCCTGAAGCGGTGGATCGCGCCACGACCTATCCCACGCTGGCGCTGGCGGTAAGTTCCGGGGAGGTTCCGGGGTCATCTGCTGGCGGCGAGCAGCCGAAATTCTGTACCTATACCGACCGCGGCCACGTGCTGGTGAAATTCACCGCGCTGGACGATAACCCCGTCAGCGAACGCTGGCGCGACCTGCTGCAGGCTGAGCATCTGGCCTTGAAAGTGCTGGGAGTTCACACCGAGGTGTTTGATTTTGGCGGACAGCGCTTTCTGGAGATCCCGCGGTTCGACCGCACCGGGCCGCTGGGCCGTATTGGTCTGTTTTCTTTGCGGGCGCTGGAGGCGGAGTTTGTTGGTCGGGCGAGAGACTGCTGGCCCGTTCTGGTTAATGAACTGGTGAAGCAGCAGCTGGTTCATCCTGATGCCGCCATGGGGACGGCACGGCTCTGGGCGTTTGGCATGCTGATCGGCAATACCGACATGCACCACGGTAATCTGTCGTTCCTCAGCAGCCATGGCCGCCCGTACCACCTTGCGCCAGCCTACGACATTCTGCCCATGGGTTTTGCCCCTAAATCCGGTGGCGCCATGGTGAATACCCTGCGGCCCGCCACGCTGCTTGAGGCGATCGACGGGGAAGTCTGGCGCGAAGCCCTGGCGCTGGCTGAGGACTTCTTCACGTTAGTCGCTGAGTGCCGCCGTTTCTCCCCGCAGTTCGCCCCATGTCTGGCGGCGTTACGTGGCCACCTTGACGAGGCGCAGGTGCGGATATCACGTCTGGGCTAATACGGCAAAAAACAAAAGGCGCCGCTGCGCCTTTTAAACGCTACTGCATGCCTTTCTGATACATCTCTACCAGCTTCTGTTTTTGATCCGCGGTCAGCATATTGCTGACGCTGGTGTAGTAGGTCATTTTACAGCGCGCGGCCTGGTCGTGAAGCTTGTTCTGAATGGCCATTTGTTGAGTGAATGTCGCTTCGTCCACTTTGCCTTTTTTCACCATCTCAACGAACAGGTGCGGCTGATACTTTCCGCTATCGATATTATTAAAACATTGCTCGGCGGTGGCGTGGAACTGAATAAGCTGGTCTTTCTGTTGTTTATTTAAATGCAGAGCACCGCCCATTTCTTCAGGGTTTGTTGGGGCTTCGGCGGCCACGGTCATACCAGAGAAAATAAGTGCGCTCAGGCCAATAATAATAGTATTAAGTTTCATATGTCGTGCTCCATATTATGGTTGGTCGTGCCCGAAAAAGCCTCTGCCGCAAAGGACCTGTACGGCAGAGGAATCGGACTTTCAAGGTTTACAGCACCTGCAGTTTAGCGTCGTCTGAGCTGAGTCTTCTGGCGCTGTAAATACGGTAATTCGCACGGCCGCATTCTGGCAATAAATAAGCAGTCCCAAATGAAACTCTTTTCATCGCCGCTATTTTGTATAGTTCCTCCCTCGATATAAATAACAATATTTTTTCTCGGACTTATCAGGCGGAATTATAATGAATACGCTTCACAGAATGCTGTCTGGTGGCTTGCTGATATCATGCGCCACCCTGTTAACGGCGTGCGATCGCCCGGCCACCCCGGCGGCTAATACATCACCCCACGCGGTGGGTGTCGTGACATTGCGCCCGCAACCCTTGCCGGTAAAAACAGAGCTGCCGGGCCGCGTGCTGGCGTTTCGCGTGGCCGACGTTCGCCCCCAGGTGAACGGGATTATCCTCAAACGCAATTTTGTTGAAGGCAGTCACGTGAAGGCGGGAGAATCGCTGTATCAGATCGACCCGGCACCTTACGAGGCGGCGCTGAGTAACGCCAAAGGCGATCTGGCCAAAGCCAAAGCAGCCGCGGTGCAGGCGCATCTGACCGCCGCTCGCGAGCGGGCATTGATCAAAAATCACTACGTCAGTCAGCAGGATTACGACGCGGCGATTGCCAGCGCCGAGCAGGCCGATGCCCAGGTGGTGGCGATGCTGGCAGAAGTGCAGACCGCGCAAATTAACCTCAATTACACCCATGTCACGTCGCCGATTTCCGGGGTGATTGGTAAATCAAGCGTGACCGAAGGGGCGCTGGTGACCAATGCCCAGTCCTCGGCGCTGGCCACCGTGCAGCAGCTTGATCCGGTGTACGTCGATGTCACGCAATCCAGCGATGATTACCTGCGTCTGAAAAGCGAGCTGGATAACGGCGAAATACAGCAGCAAAACGGCAAAGCCGACGTGATGCTGCAGCTGGATAACGGGCGTCTCTACCCGCAGCAGTGCAAGCTTGAATTCTCCGACGTCACGGTGGATCAAACTACGGGGTCAATTACGATCCGCGCCGTCTGTCCTAACCCTGAGAATGTTTTGCTGCCTGGGATGTTTGTGCGGGCTTTCCTGACCGAAGGGGTTCGTGAGAACGCGCTGCTGGTGCCTCAGCAGGCGATCGCCCGCACGCCTCATGGCGATGCCACCGCTCTGGTAGTGGATAAAGACAACAAAGCGCAGCTGCGTCCGGTGGTGGCGGCGCAGGCGATGGGCAACCAGTGGCGCGTCTCTTCCGGCCTGCAAGCAGGCGACCGGGTGATTGTGACCGGCCAGCTGATGCTGCGTCCGGGGATGCCGGTAACAGCGACCGAAGATGACAGCATGGCGGCCTGGGCTAACGGAGCGGGGAAATAAGCGATGTCGAGCTTCTTTATTAATCGGCCAATCTTCGCCTGGGTCATCGCCATCGTGCTGATGCTGGCGGGCGGTCTGGCGATCCTCAAGCTGCCGGTATCGCAGTATCCGACCATTGCGCCACCGGCGGTGCAGATCACGGCCAGCTACCCAGGTGCTGATGCCAAAACCGTGCAGGACACGGTAACGCAGGTTATCGAACAGAAGATGAATGGCCTTGATGGCCTGATGTATATGTCTTCCAACAGCGATGCGATGGGCAATGCCACCATCACCCTGACTTTTGCCAACGGAACCGATCCGGATATTGCCCAGGTGCAGGTGCAGAACAAGCTGCAGCTGGCGATGCCGCTGCTGCCGCAGACGGTACAGAGCATGGGTATCAACGTGCAGAAGGCCAGCAGCAGTTTCCTGATGGTGGTGGGTTTTACCGGCGCGAAGGGCAGCTCCCTGACCCAGGCGGATCTGGCCGATTACGTGGCATCGACGGTGCAGGATCCGATTGGCCGGACCCAGGGGGTCGGCCAGGTGCAGCTGTTCGGTGCGCAATATGCGATGCGCGTGTGGTTGGATCCCAACAAACTCAACAACTATCAGCTCACGACCGAAGACGTGGTGCGGGCTATCAAGTCGCAAAACAACCAGATTGCCGGCGGCCAGCTCGGCGCGTTGCCGGCACCGCAGATGCAGCGGATGAATGCGTCGATCATCGCCCAGACGCGTCTTAGCACGCCGCAGCAGTTTGGTGACATCATCCTGCGGGTGAACGAAGACGGCTCCCAGGTGCGCCTGCGTGACGTGGCGCGTATTGAGCTCGGCAGTGAGAACTACAGCACCAGCGCCGAATACAACGGGCGGCCTGCCGCCGGGCTGGGTATCAAGCTTGCCACCGGGGCGAACGCCCTGGATACCGCCAAAGCGGTGAACGAGGTCATCGACAACCTGAAACCGTTCTTCCCGCAGGGCATGCAGGTGGTCTATCCGTATGACACCACGCCGTTTGTCAAAATCTCCATTCACGATGTGGTGACCACACTGCTGGAAGCAATCGTCCTGGTATTCCTCGTGATGTATCTGTTCATGCAGAATCTGCGGGCCACGCTGATCCCCACCATTGCGGTTCCGGTGGTGCTGCTGGGGACCTTTGCGGTGCTGGCGCTGTTTGGCTTTTCGATAAATACCCTGACGATGTTCGGCATGGTGCTGGCGATAGGCCTGCTGGTGGATGATGCCATCGTGGTGGTGGAAAACGTCGAGCGGGTGATGATGGAGGAGGGACTCTCGCCGAAAGAGGCGACGCGTAAATCGATGTCGCAGATCCAGGGGGCGCTGGTGGGTATCACCATGGTGCTGTCGGCGGTGTTTATCCCAATGGCCTTCTTCGGGGGCTCCACCGGGGCCATCTATCGCCAGTTCTCGGTGACGATCGTCTCGGCCATGGTGCTGTCGGTGCTGACCGCGATGATCCTTACGCCCGCCCTGTGCGCCACGATCCTCAAACCGGGAAATCATACGCCGCAAAAAGGGTTTTTCGCCTGGTTCAACCGGATGTTCGCCAGCAGCACCGATCACTACGCGGGCAGCGTCGGGCGCATTATTCATAAAACGGGCCGCATGATGGCTCTGTATCTGGTGATTGTGCTGGGTATGGCGGCGATGTTTATTCTGCTGCCGACATCGTTCCTGCCGGACGAAGACCAGGGCGTGTTTATGAATATGGTGCAGCTGCCGTCCGGGGCGACTCAGGCCCGTACCCAGGCAAACCTGGATAAAGTGACGCAGTATTATCTGCATAAAGAGGCGAAAAACGTTAATTCGGTGTTTACCGTTGCGGGCTTTGGCTTCAACGGTAACGGGCAGAATAACGGCCTGGCGTTCGTCAGCCTGAAAGACTGGAGCCAGCGCAGCGGTGCGGCAAATCATGTGGAGGCGATTATTCATCGCGCCAATATCGCGTTTCATCAGCAGATCAAAGACGGCGTGGCGTTCGCCTTTAACCTGCCGGCGATTACCGATTTGGGCACCGCGACAGGTTTTGACTTCGAACTTATCGATAAAGCCAATCAGGGGCATGCGGCGCTGACCAAAGCGCGTAATCAGCTGCTGTTTATGGCGCATAAATACCCGAACGTGGTGACCAAAATCCGGCCTAACGGTCTGGAAGATGCGCCGCAAATGAAGCTGGAGATCGATCAGGAGAAAGCCGAGGCGTTGGGCGTCAGCAACGATGCCATAAACCAGACGATCTCCACCGCGCTGGGTGGAACCTATGTTAATGATTTCCTTGACCGCGGACGGGTTAAAAAAGTCTACGTTCAGGCCGATGAGCCATACCGCATGCTGCCGGACGATATCAATAGATGGTACGTCAAAGGTAAACACGACCAGATGGTGCCGTTCTCGGCGTTCGCCACCGCGAAGTGGGAATACGGCTCGCCGCGCCTGGAGCGTTACAACGGTCAGCCGTCGATGGAGATCCTCGGCGAACCGGCCGCAGGGCGCAGCTCCGGCCAGGCGATGATGCTGATGGCCAAACTGGCCGCTAAGCTGCCGCAGGGCTTTGGCTATCAGTGGACCGGCATGTCATATCAGCAGCAGCTTTCGGGCAACCAGGCTCCGGCGCTGTACGCCATTTCGCTGGTGGTGGTGTTCCTGTGTCTGGCGGCGCTGTATGAGAGCTGGTCGGTGCCGTTGGCGGTGATACTGGTGGTGCCGCTCGGGGTGACTGGCGCCCTGACAGGCGCGATGTTGCGCGGGCTGAACAACGACGTCTATTTCCAGGTCGGGCTGCTGACCACCATCGGCCTGTCGGCGAAGAATGCGATTTTAATCGTGGAGTTCGCCAAAGAGCTGATGGAGAAAGAAGGCAAGGATCTGATGGCGGCAACCCTCGAGGCGGTGCGCCTGCGTCTGCGGCCGATCCTGATGACCTCGCTGGCCTTCATTCTCGGCGTGCTGCCGCTGGTGATAAGCGATGGTGCCGGCAGCGGGGCGCAAAACGCCGTCGGTACCGGGGTGATGGGCGGGATGATCAGCGCCACGCTGCTCGCCATCTTCTTTGTCCCGGTATTCTACGTGGTGGTGATGCGCTGCGTTAAGCGCAAGAAATAAGGCCTAATAGCGCAGCGGCAGATGAACGATACGAATCAGTTTCCCGCGCTGCGCTTCCAGATACCCACCATCCGTCAGATTTTTCATCACCCGCAGAATGGTGCTGCGCGACAGCTTGGTCGTACCGAGAATGTAGTTGAGGATCGTGGTCGATTTGCGTAGCGATTCATCGTGTTTTTCCAGCTCCAGCAGCTTGCCGCGAATGGTGTCGTAGGCATTGTCATTCAACAGGTGCAGATCACGCCAGGTGGAGAAATGCAGGTGGAAGGCGAGTATCCGGGAAACGTCCTGCCACAGGGCCGGTTGTTCATTCAGCAACGCCTGCGCTTTTGCCCCGGAAAGGGCATAGACCTCGCTGTCGGCAGCAAATTTAACGTAGGTGGTATCGCCCACCGGAATAAGCAACTCGGCCAGGCCAAAAATATGCGGGGCCTTCGCCATACTCATTTGCAAATCGTCCACGCGGCGATGCAGCCAGAAATGCCCTTCCTTTAGCAGGTAAATCTCCGGACCATTTTTGTGAAAACTGCGCGGGCGCCGCGCCACGATTTCATCGGCCTGCGGCAGCAGGAGCGTCATCAGCCGCTCGATACTGTCCAGCGGCTTCAGGTCCATGATTTTATCCAGCGTCAGCTGGAAGGGATCGTCAGAATGGAGTTTGGGCGTTGTTGTCATTCAGAGGCCATACGAGTAGACGTGCTGCCGGTGTCATTGTTTTTAAAAAGATACTTACACCATAGAGCAATAACCGGGGTGCTTCAAACGGCTTTCTGTAAGCCGGTCTCAGCGACGGAAACAAAAAAACAGCGACCGTGGTCGCTGCTTTTAGGGAAGGAAGAGAGAAGGGGTTACCAGCGGCGAGATGCCATGCGTCCGCCAAAGCGATCGCCGCTTCTGATGGAGGCCATCAGCCCCTGACGCGGGTCAAAACGATCGGAATAGTTTTTCATTGGCGATAACCTATTTTCTTTGTACTCATGGCAGTGTACAGGCCGCAGATCCGGTCACGCTGAATATAACAGGGAATGTTGTAGCCTCTCCGTGCCAGGTAAGTAGCGACAGCATCAGTAAAGCCATTGATTTAGGGCAGAATATTCAATCTGCGAGTCTGCAAACTGCTAGCGCTACCACATCATGGGTTAACTTTGATATCAACCTTACTGCCTGTCCCGCAGGAACCACCGTCGCTATTATGACCATGCACGGTACCGCAGACAGTAATAATCCCGCAGATATGTACCAAAGTACCGGAACAGCAACCAGTCTCGCCGTGCAATTACAAAGCCAGGCGGGCGATCCGTTAGGTAATAGCAAAACACTGTCTGGCACCATTGCCAGTAATGCCTACACCTACAAATTACGTGCTCGGGCATACACCCAGAATGGCGGCGTCCTGCCAGGCACCATTAATTCTGTTGTAACCGCGACCTTTGTCTATCAGTAATGTCATTACGCCCAATACGTTAAGGCAAACAGGAGAACAGCAATGATTAAAGGTCAATGGCTATATGGAATAATACTGTTATTTCTGCCGTGGCTAGTATTTGCTGACGCCAGTATGTCAATAACCGGCGTCGTGGTTGCCAGTCCCTGCACGGTAGATTCGGACACGGTCAACAAGACGGTTGATTTCGGTACGCTGCAGCGTCGGGATTTGCGCACAGCCGGTGATGCCGGCGCGTGGCAAGATTTCAATTTAGTATTAACCAATTGTCCTACGGGAACCACCACAGTCCAGGCGACGCTCAGCGGTACTGGCGATACCTCTGACTCAACCGCATGGAAAAATAGTGGTTCAAGCGGAAATCTGGCGCTACGGATCACCAACGGCGACCATACGATCGTTTATGCTCCAGGCGCTTCATTGCTGAATAATATTAATACCAGCAGTCGCTCGGCCATATTCCCGATGTCGGCCAGGATCTTCACGCCGCAAGGTAGCGCGACAGTGGGTACGTTCCGTGCCGTCATGAATATCGAGTTTACCTGGCAATAAGACCCGGTTAATTTTTAACATCTCCTTAGGGTGACTTTATGTTTGTTACTTTACCCCCAGATCAAGCCTTATGCGGCATACGTTTTCAGCCCATTTTTTCGCTACGTGAAAAACAAATACAGTCCTGGGAAGTTCTCAGCATATTGCATCCAGAATTGAACCATGAGCACTTCTTTGCCAATCAAAGTGAGGACTTTTATTTGAATGTGTTGTGCTGGCAACTGCAGGCAGTCAACAAAATAAATAATCATAAGCGTTATTATTTTAATGTTCCCGCAAGAATACTTTGTCAACAAGAATGGGTAGGGCACATTGCCCGCTTTTTACGCCGCGGCCTGGTGATAGAAATACAGGATCCACAAGGCTTTATTTCACTGTCGGCAGCAGACAAAAAATCATTCAAAAGAAGTCTGCAGTGCATCAGGGCCACCGGGGCCGAAATTTGGTTTGACGATTTACTGCCTGAATACTTACCTGACGTAATGTCCGATCTGGTACTGTTTGATGGTATAAAAATTGATAAGAGTTTACTCAGTACGTCATCGTACAGCCAAGCCATTTAAAAAAAATTAATTGCAGACTGCCTGACAAAAGTGAAGTCCACGCTGGTAGAGGGCATCGAACACCACCAGCACTTTGCCCTGACTGAAAGCGCCGGATGTCAATTTCTCCAGGGTTTTATGTGGCCTGAGCAACGTTTAAAACTACGTTATACACCGGTGTTAAATGGTTAACATTTTAATAAAAGAGACCGATGTCCTTTTTAGCTACGGCCTGAAATATTTTTTGAAAAGCCTGTTCTCTCAGAATTTTAATGAAGACATCTATTTCATTAATGAATACACGCCTGACAATATCTCGATTGCTGATATTATTATCCTGTCGTTGCGTCCGGGGGAGAGATACACCTGTTTTCCGGAACTACGGTTGCGCAGGAGGGGAGTGATCATCGGGATCGTCAACGAAGCTGAATCCGCGGAACGTTCACCTACTTGTTTCGCCGATATCGTCTATGTCTCGCGACGCTCTTCGCTAGCGGATATGAACACTACAATTTCTTTGCTGTGGCGGGACTGGCTGGCATCGCCGCATTTTATGCAATTCACCGACTGTCTGAGCTGTAAATGCCGACAGATGTCGACAAAACAATTCCAAATTGTCACGCAATACTATGAAGGCAAATCTGTTAACGAAATTGCGATTGATATGGGGCTAAATTACAAAACCGTTTTCCGGCACAAATACCAGGTGATGAATAAATATAACCTGCATAGTGACATTGAGCTATTAACGTTCCTCAATGTGCTTGCACAAAAAACCACCTAAAAAACTAACAACTCTGCTCTCCCAGAGAGAGAGCAGAGCATTCAGGCAATTAATATCCCTCTAATATCATTGACGTTGGTTAACGTTGGCCCCGTGATAATCAGGTCATTCGTTGAGTGAAAGTAGCTATAGCTATCGTGTGCATCCAGATATTCCCTGGCATTGAGACCATAATGGTTGCCTCGTGACAGCGTATCGGGATAAATCATTGCTCCGGCCGCGTCTTCCGTACCATCAATACCGTCACTGTCACCAGCCACAGCCCAGATGTCGGGTTCACCCTGTAAGGAACAGGCGAGGCTAAGCAGAAATTCCGTATTGCGTCCGCCTTTTCCGCCTTTGCCTGCGCCTACAGTAACGGTCGTCTCACCCCCTGAAAGCAAAATGGCAGGCCTTTTAACGGGATGACCATATGCCTTCACTGACTGTGCAATTCCCGCCATCACGATAGCGACCTCACGGCTTTCACCTTCAATAGCATCTCCTAATATCAGTGGCGTAATACCATGCTGCCGGGCTGATTTCGCCGCAGCCTGCAACGCCATTGAAGGCGTGGCAATCATTTTCACCTGACTACGAGGAAAGGAAGGTTGCTCGCAAGAACGCAACAGAACCTTCCGCACCGCTTCGCTAACAGAGATACGATACCGTTCGAGCACGTTGAGAGCATCGGCGGGAGTACTGTTATCCGCAATCGTCGGCCCGGAAGCCACATCGGTGGGGTTATCGCCGGGGACATCACTGATGATCAATGACACCAGGCGTGCAGGTTGGGCAAGTAATGCGAGCTTACCGCCTTTGACTGCCGAAAGATGACGCCTGACTAAATTCATCTCTTTGATATTGGCGCCGCTATGCAACAAAGCACGGGTAATTTCCTGCTTGTCAGCAAGGGTAAGACCCGGCACAGGTAAAGCCATCAGCGCTGAGCCGCCCCCTGAAATCAGAGCGATGACCAGATCGTCGGCGGACAAATCTGAAATAGCCTGAACTATCAGCATGGCCGCCGTTTGGCTCATCGAATCCGATACCGGGTGCGCCGCTTCCAGAATGCGGATCCTACCGGCGGGTACGGTGTGGCCGTAACGCGTTACGACTACGCCGCTAACCTCCACATCCGGCCAGGCTGCATCCACTGCCGCGGCCATGGCAGCAGATGCTTTACCTGCACCGATGACCACACATCGACCTTTGGGTTTTTCTGGCAGAGAGGGCGAAATGACTGGCCCTGGACGGGCACTATCAATGGCCTGTTGAAAAATATCCCGCAGGATCTCTGCAGCCTGTTCATTTTTCATGATTACGCGGTCTCAGATAGGTGTACTTTAGCTTCAATAAAATGCACCAAAGCGTGTGTAACATCAGCGGTATTGGCAGTTCCACCGACATCGGGCGTCAGAATGCCGTTCTCGCATACGTACTCGATGCCTTCCATGATAAGCGCTGCTGAATCACGTTCGCCCAGGTGCTCAAGCATCTGCACTGCTGTCCAGAACGTCGCTATCGGATTCGCAATACCTTTTCCTGTGATATCAAATGCTGAACCATGTATCGGTTCGAACATCGATGGGAAACGGCGCTCGGGATCGATATTGGCGGTCGGTGCGACACCTAAACTGCCCGCCAGCGCGCCGGCAAGGTCAGACAGGATATCGGCATGTAAGTTGGTTGCGACGATGGTATCCAGCGTGCCGGGATGCAGAGTCATGCGGTGCGTCATGGCATCAACCAGCATTTTATCCCACTGTACATCCGGGAACTCCTGAGCCACTTCAGCCGCGATCTCATCCCACATCACCATACCGTGACGCTGGGCGTTAGATTTCGTCACTACGGTAAGGAGCTTACGTGGACGAGACTGCGCCAATTTGAATGCATAGCGCATAATTCGCGTGACGCCGACACGTGTGAAAATCGCCACCTCGGTACCGACTTCTTCCGGTAAACCACGGTGTGCCCGGCCGCCATTACCGGAATATTCGCCTTCAGAGTTTTCACGCACGATAACCCAATCAAGATCGCCAGGGCCGCGGTTGCGCAGGGGCGAAGTAACGCCCGGCAAAATTTTAGTCGGGCGCACGTTGGCGTACTGATCGAAGCCCTGACAAATAGGGAGTCGCAGCCCCCACAGCGTGATGTGGTCAGGCACATCTGGTGCACCTACAGCACCAAAGTAAATCGCATCGAATTTTTTCAGCGTACTTAATCCATCTTCCGGCATCATCACGCCATGTTTTTTGTAATAGTCAGAGCCCCAGTCAAAGGTCTGGATATCAAACTTCAGCTGCGGATCGTGCCGGGTAAGCGCATGCAGTACTTCAACACCGGCTGAGATGACTTCCGGGCCGATACCGTCAGCAGGAATGGCCGCAATTTTGTAGTTACGCATAGGTATTTCTCCGATCAATGGCTATGGGTATGAGGATGGGGAATATCTACCATTTGCGGTTTATTCCCCTTAATAGAAAGAATCAGAACAATCATGGCTGAGAGCGTCAGCAGCCCGGCAACAAAGTACAGTCCCCAGGTATAGCTGTCGGTTTGCTGGCGAATGACACCAATCATCATTGGGCCAACAAACCCGCCGAGATTACCGATGGAGTTAATGGTGGCTATCCCTGCAGCCGCCGCAGGACCGCTAAGGAATACCGTTGGCATGCTCCATAACGGTGGTTTGGATGCACTAATCCCAACGGTGACGAGCGTCAGTGCGACGATCACGGTGAACAGGGAGCCCGCGCTGCCAGCGTAAATAAGTCCTGCTGCCGCCAGTAAGCAGGCACCAATCACATGCCAACTGCGTTCTTTCGTGCGATCTGAGTGGCGAGCCCACAGAATCATGCCAATGACGCCGAATATTGCCGGGAAAGCGTTGAGGAAGCCGATCTCCAATGACGAAGCACCGAAGCTTTTAATGATCTGAGGTGACCAGATCCCCAGCGTGTATAACCCTGCAGAGGTGCCGAAATAGACCAGCGCCAACGCCAGTACTCGCATATCGGCCAGGCCACGCCATGCGCTGGTATGGCTTCGTTTTGCCGCCGTAGCCATCTGTTCCGCCTGCATGGTGTTTTCTAACCACTCGCGCTCTTCATCCGTCAGCCATTTGGCTTTAGCCGGGCGGTCAGTCAGGAAGAAAAGTACGACGACACCGAGCACGACAGCGGGAATCGCTTCAAGGATAAACATCCATTGCCAGCCCGCATAACCGAGCAGACCATGCATCTCCAGCAAGGCAGCAGAAATAGGGGACCCTAATGCAGTAGACAGTGGCGCGGCGGCCATAAATATCGCGGTCACTTGAGCGCGTTTTGCAGCAGGGAACCAATAGCTGAGATAAAGGATGATGCCAGGGAAGAAACCAGCTTCAGCCACGCCGAGCAGGAAACGCAGCGTGTAGAAGCTGGTTGTGCCTTGCACGAATGCCATACATCCAGAGACTAATCCCCAGGTGATCATCACTCGGGCAATCCAGATACGAGCACCGACTTTATGCAGTATTAAATTCGATGGTACTTCGAAGAGAAAATAACCAAGAAAGAAGATACCTGCCCCAAAACCAAATATTGTTGGCGAGAATCCCAAATCCTGATTCATCGTTAGTGCGGCAAAACCAATATTGACTCTGTCGAGAAAGGCGATGAAGTACAGCAGCATGATAAAGGGAATAATGCGCAGCGTTATTTTACGCATTACCCTTTTTTCGAGTTGAGAGTTCATATTAACCTGCTCCAGATTGTGTAGGGTTGTGTTGGTTTTTTGTTATCAACTCCAGTATGCAGTTTTAGCTTGTCAGATCAGCCGAAGTAGATTATATAAACTATATGAATAATGCTTTTTCGAGATAAAAATGGATATAAATCAACTACGTTGCTTTGTGATTGTGGGTAAAGAACTCCATTTTGGTCGGGCGGCCCAAAGAATGGAAATGATGCCTGCGTCACTTTCTCGCTTCATTCGCCTGCTCGAAGAAGACCTCGGCGTGCGGTTGTTAAATCGCTCAACACGTAACGTTTCGTTAACCTCAGAAGGGGCTTTATTTATCGATGAGGCCTGTAAAGTTATCGACCAATTTGATGCGCTGGCGATGAGTTTTAAAAAAAGAGTGAAAGACGAGCGACGTACATTTCGTATTGGTGCGATTGATAGCGCAGCACACGGATTAGTTCCGGCGTTACTCAACCGTTTTTTGCCAAAACACCCAACCAGCGACATTCATATCATCGAAGATAAGACCATCAACCTGTTGCCAAAATTAAAATCAGGCTGGCTGGATATCATTTTAATTCGTGCGCCGCAAATTATAGATGCGTCGATTGATATCAAGTTTATTACTCAGGAAAGCTGTGTTCTGGCGGTGCCGCTGAATCATTCATTAGTCGATAGATCAGCAGTGACAATCGAAGACTTTAAACATGAACCGATCATTATTCCCGATCGTCGGACCCGGCCGCATAGCCATGATCTGACCATGAGTTTGTATAAACATGCGGGCCTGACACCGCATATTGCTCAGTTTGCTGAAGAAAAACAGACTATATTGAGCCTGGTTGCGGCAGGTTTAGGTCTGGCGGTGGTGCCTTCATCCTATAACACGATGAACAGAGAAAATATTAAATACATACCGTTAGCACTTCCAGAAACAATCAAAGGCTTACCTCTCAGCATTGCCTGGCAGAAAGGCAATGAAGACGCTTATTTGCATGAAATACTGTCTGTGTTAAATGATTACAAGCACGAGCTTACCGAAAAACTTTAAACGGACGCGATCCTCTCTTTTGCGCGGATTGCTGACCAGCAGCGGGGGATGGCCCATTTTAAGCCTGCCGCCGATGTTCCAGTGGCGAACAACCGTAAACGCGTTTGAATGCCGTACTGAAGGCGCTCTCCGAACCATAACCCAACGAAAAACTAATCTGACCGACCGGCGTCTGGGAGGATCTGAGCGCTTTGCTGGCCAGACGCATTCGCCAGGCCTATCATTCCAATATTGCAGATCTCGAGTGGGTCATTAATACCTATTCTCTCTTGTTTGCCGCGCTTCTATTGAGTTCAGGTAGACTGGGAGAACGTTACGGTGTCAGAAAAATATTCATAACGGGGGTAGCGATTTTTATTACCGCCTCTGTTGGCTGCGCACTGGCGCCCAGTCTGCTAATGCTCAATATTTTTAGGGGAATACAAGGCATTGGCGCGGCGCTGCTGGTTCCCGGTTCTCTGACGCTAATAAAACTCTATTTTTCCGATCCCGCCACTCGTACCTACGCCGTAGGTATGTGGGCAGCTTCCGGTGGTTTCTCTCTGGCTGCCGGACCGATACTTGGCGGCACGCTGATAAAATTAATGGGTTGGAAAAGTATTTTTCTTATCAATGTTCCGGTAGGGATCATCTGCATAATTATTACCCTAAGGTTTGCCCCAAAAAGTACACCAGCTAAGCAAAAATTTAATTTTGGCGGTCAATTTCTGGTGGCGCTGACGCTTGGCCTAATGACGTTTGCCCTTACTGAGGCCGGGCGATACGGGTTGATGAGTACCGTCACTCTTTTACCATTAGCTGCCGGTCTGATAGCACTCTGGTTATTCGTTGCATCAGAAAGAAGGGCGGCAATACCGGTCCTGGCACCTGCCGTTATTAAAAACCGCACCATCACTAATGCGTTATTAATCGGTTTTATCTGTAATTTAGTGTTTTACGGCGCTGTTTTTATTTTAAGCATTTTCTTTCAAGGCGAAATGAAACTGGATGCCTTTCAGACTGGCTTCGCTTTCCTGCCAATGATGCTGTTTACGGCATTGGTCAACTTCAGTTGCGGTTGGCTATCGCGTTTTTTCAACATCAGAACGCTGGTTGTCACAGGTGCTGCGATGAGTTTCGTCGGGTTCAGCCTCTTATTATTGCTCAATGACAGCTGGACTCTGTGGCAGCTTTTCATTCCAACTATGTTATTGGGTGGGGGCACCTGTCTGGGCACGCCAGTCATGGCAACGCTAATTTTGTCTGAGGCCAGAGATGCTGATGCCGGGTCTGCCTCTGCGCTTTTTGCATGCGCCCGGCAGGTCGGAGGCGTTACGGGAGTGGCACTGTTTGGTTTGATGATCAATATCGTCGGGACTGGCGATCTGATCGCGGGTTTGAAAGTGGTCGCCGGGGCAGCCATGCTGCTGGTTATGCTCTGGATGTACATCGGGAGTATGCGCCTGCTCAAACACAAAGCCCGTAATCAGGCTCAGTAGAACCTCAGCGATGAAAGTGTTCACATCCAGAATGAATCGGTTCATTAATGAATTTTTTGCACTAATGCATTCGCAATTCACAGACTAATCGTAGTCGGATTTTTATCTTAAAATGAAGGCTCTTACAGGGTGGAGGTACTCACAGTGGAATTTTCAGTATTAAGCAATAACAGTAAAATGCCGATGGCAGGTTTTGGTGTTTTTCAGGTCACCAACAAAGACGAGTGCAAACAGTCTGTGTTAACTGCCATTCGCGCCGGTTATCGCCTCATTGATACTGCCGCAGTGTATGGCAATGAAGATGCGGTTGGTGACGCAGTTCGTGAGGCGATCGCTGAAGGCTTGTGCACACGTGAAGAGTTATTTATCACCTCAAAGCTATGGGTTCAGGACATGGCTAACTACGATACAGCCAGAAAAGGTATCGCGGCATCGTTAGCAAAATCGGGCCTTGAATACTTTGACCTTTACTTATTGCACCAGGCGATGCGCGACTATTTTAGCGCGTGGCGTGCATTAGAAGATGCTTACGACGAAGGTAAACTTAAGGCCATTGGCGTATCCAATTTTTATGCTCACGTATTAACAAACTTTTGTGAGACCGTCAGAATCAAACCGATGGTGAACCAGGTTGAACTGCATCCTTACTTTGCACAACCCGAGGCGTTGGAAACGATGAAATACTATGGCGTTCAGCCTGAGGCCTGGGCACCTTTAGGCGGCGGAAGACATAACCCGTTTGAAAATAAAATGCTCCAGCATATTGCTGACGCTCATCAAAAATCAATTTCTCAGGTTATATTGCGCTGGAATATCCAACGCGGCGTTACTGTTATCCCAAAATCCACTCATCAGCAGCGCATTGAAGAAAATATCGCCATCTGGGATTTCGCATTGACGGACGGTGAAATGGAACAAATTAGCGCTCTTGATTTAGGCTATGTTGGTGAATCGGTAAAACACTTTAACCCTGAGTTTGTTCGTGGTTGCCTTGGCGTAAAAATTCACGATTGATTTAAATTAGACCACGCCAAACAGGAGTTCAAAAATGAAACCCGAAGAGAATACGCATAGCGTTGTTGCTGAAGTCGCGCCCGCGATGGCTGCGTATGCTGAACGATTTATTCAAAAGGATCTCTGGAATCGTCCGGAATTATCCCGTCGTGACCGCAGCTTAGTGACGGTTGCGGCGCTTATCAGCCGTCACGACACGGCTGAACTTCCCCATTATCTCAGCGTTGCGCTGGACAGTGGCGTGAAGCCAGCGGAAATCGCGGAGACGATCACCCACTTAGCCTTTTACGCCGGCTGGCCAAATGCCACTGCTGCGGCGCTGGTTGCACATAACATTTTTGTGCAACGCCATATTGATATGGCGTCATTGCCGGGTGAGACAGTGGACTTTCTCCCTCTGGATGAAGAGACGGAGAACAAACGTGCCACCCTGGTCGAGTCAAACTTTGGTAAGGTTTCGCCGGGCGTGGTGAAGTACACAACGCAGGCGCTGTTCCTCGACCTGTGGTTGCGGCCAGGCCTGGCACCGCGCGACAGAAGTCTGATAACCGTAAGCGCACTGGTGACTGCCGGACAGGTGGCCCAGGTGCCTTATCATCTGAACCGGGCAATGGATAATGGCCTGACCGAAACTCAGTCCTCAGAGATATTGACTCAGTTAGCCTTTGTTTCGGGTTGGCCAAATATCTTCTCGGCGCTACCGGTATTTAAAGAGGTGTTCGCAGGCAGAAATCCGGACTAGCCGGTAATGTGCATCAGAGGCCTGGTTGGTTTCACGACCAGGCCTCTGATGGGCCGTTAATCGAGCTTTTTATCGTGAATGAACTGGCTGACTAAATCAGCAATCTGCACATTATTGAGGTCAGAGAACGGGAAGTGGGTATTCCCTTTGATGCCGATCTCAGGTAGATGCGTCACCGTCACATCCCCGCCATGCTTGTTCACCACGTCACGCCACTCGCGAGCCATTGCCAGACGTACGCGCCAGCTGTCCTGCGCGGGCATGGCGACAGGCTTATCCGGTATGTTATCGCCGTAAATAATCAGAATCGGGATTTTAGTCAGCGCCATAAACTGTTCCATCGGCACTGGCTCACCCTTCAGCGTATCGAACGCGCTGGGCATCGGGGCAGGGAGTTCTTTCTCCGGGAAGACAAAGCTGCTGCCTGGCTCGAAGGCGACAATGGCTTTAACCTTGTCGTTTTTCATCGCCGTGTACCAGCCTGGTCCGCCGCCTTGCGAGTGGGTGAAGAGGATCGCCGGGCCGGATTTATCCACGACGGCGGACATCGCATCCGAGATAACATTGATGTCAAACGGCCCGGTATTCGGGGTCATCTGCCGGAAATACTGATTCAACGCTTCTTTGTCGTGAGAGAACTGGACGCCTTTAAAATAGTCTGGCCACACGCCAACACGGAACTGATTAAACCACAGCTGCTCATCCGGTTTTGGCGTTACCGTCCCTTCTACGGTTGTGCGCCCGGCGCTGCCCCGACGTGGCTGATCGACAAGATAAGTTGAGAACCCGCGACGCAGGAATATATTCTGGAACCCTTCGCGGCCATCCGGGGTGCTTTCCCAGGTACGGGAGAACTGACCGGCGCCGTGCAGCATGACGATAGGGTATTTATGCGGATTTTCCGGGATTTGGTAGAACACCGACGCATGATCGCCATGATAAGTTTGACCGGCAGCGTCCAGCGGCTTTTTCGCGTCAAATGTGCCAGGTGCTGTAATAATAGTGCCGCCAGCAGCAAAGCTCCCTTGTTCCTGAATGACCAGCGGCTCGGCATAGACCGACTGCGCCACCAGGCCGCCTGCCATCACGCCGATGGCCAGCATTTTTACTATTGTCTTCAAAATGACATCCTCTGTTATGTTTGCTGTTCAATCATATCTGAGTTAGCGGGGTTAATTATTTAGCACCCTTGATTGCCCTTATTGGGCTGGCTCATCAATACGTACAATTAGCCGCGTATTGCCTCTAACCAACTGGTGACCGTTTCTGTGGTTCGGCGCTCCTGATCGCATTCAATGACCAGCGGTTTTTCCCGGCGGGCAGAGGGGGCCAGACCGGCAAGGATGTTGTCGCTGTCGCCTTTACCGTAGCCGCCGTGGGTAATAAAGGGGATCAGCAGTTTGCCCGCAAGGTTATGGCTGCTAAGAAACGATTGCACGACGGGAGGCACGCTGGTTCCCCAGATGGGGAAGCCCAGATACACGGTTTCATAGCGTGAGATGTCGGCAACACTATTTTTTAATGGTGGTTTGACTCCCCGTTGGCGCTCATTTTTCGCCTGTTCAACGGTCTGAAAATAGTCTTCCGGATAAGCGGTGGCCGGTTCGATTTCAAACAGATCGGTATTCAGGCTGCGGTGAATGACGCCCGCAATCACCCGTGTGTTGCCGCTGCGGGAAAAGTACGCCACCAGAATTCGGCTTGTGCCGCGCACGTTTGCGTTTCCCGTCGCAGCGGATGCCAGGGAGACGTTTGCCAGCGTCAGCCCGGCAAGTGCGGTAATCAGCATTCTACGGGTGGGATCATGCGCCATAATTAACCCTCTTTATTTGCTCGCGAGCGCTTGTTGCAGCGCCTTTTCAGCTCGTATTGCCGCATCTTCTTCGCCATGTTCACGCAGCACCTGTGCCAGCTGACGCAGCTGGGCTGCCGTCAGACCGACCCGCATACTTGCTCGCGTGTGCGATAGCAGCTGTGCTTCAACGCCTGGTGTGGCCGCTAATGCGCCAACCGTTGCTAGTTCGCGGCTTTGCCAGTCGAGGTTATCGCGGGCAAAAATGTCGCCGAACAGATGCGTTTGCAGAAATTGATTAATGACCGGCGCAAAATCAAACAGAGGGCCGCGGACGGGAGCGCCTGAGATGGTGGTCTGGTTCGCGGTACCGACACGACGCAGCTCATCTCCGACGGGGACGGGGGCGACCGGTTCTTTACCCACGACGTCTTCAATGCCCCGTTGTTGACGTGCTTCGACGACCTTCATCAGTTCACTCAGGGCATTCAGGCTACGGGGGAAGCCCGTATAAGCGTAGAGCTGGACCAGAATTTCTTTGCTTTCGTTGATGGTGAGACCGGCATCAAGCCCCTGATTCAGGGCAGCATTTAATTTATCCATCTGACTGCTGGCCATCGATGCGGCAATCAAAGGGATAGCCTGCTGACGAGCGGTCAGCGTATCTGAAACCGTTTGTGCCTGGTTCATTTCTGCGGTTCCTGTATTAACTGGCGCAGCATTTGCCGTGAGAGCGAAACTAAAGGTTAGCAGTGCTGCTGCCGTTAAGGTCTTAATGGGCGTGGTATTGTTCATCTGTCACTTTCTCCATCCAGTCAACGCTTTTACCCTCTACAACCCCGGTTATCGCCAGGTGTGTCATGGCACTACCAGGCGCAGCGCCATGCCAGTGTTTGACGCCTGCCGGGCAAGAGACAACGTCGCCAGCCCGGATGATCTGTACCGGTTGGCCTTCCTGCTGGGTGAGCCCGATGCCGGAGGTCACAACCAGTCGCTGACCTGCCGGATGCGTATGCCAGGCGGAGCGGGCACCAGGTTCAAAAGTGACATACGCGCCGGAAACCTGAATCTCGTTATCCGGTATGAACAAGGGATCAACCCGCACGCGACCGGTAAAGTTCTCCGCTGGCCCATTCACTGCGTTCTGGCTTCCGGCGGGCGCGATCTGGACCGCGGAGGGTTGCTCTGCAGCCCAGGATGAAACGGTAAAAAGAGGCAATAACAGCCCGAGGTAACGTAAATGTCTGTTCATTACAAAGCGTCCTTATCTACGATGGTGAGGATGACCTGTAATAATTCTAATAAGGGTGTGATGTCGTCAGGCTGACGCCCCCCTGACAATTCTGTCAGTTAACGGTTATTGCGGTGAGACGGCTTTGTATTTTCTGAAAATAAGACACCAAAGCAAGAATCGGGTAATTATCGAAAATAAAACGACAATGGATGAGTAGCGCAAATAAAAAAGAAGGGCGGATTCATCGTAGTCAAAAAAGGAGAAGTCAACCTTCATCAACAAATAGTCGAGATAGTCCTGATTTAGTAACTATCTTTTTTATTTTCACTGTTTAATTCCTTCAATCAGCAGTGGTTAGTCTTAGCAGTGATTCTGGCGTAGGCAGACTGACATTGACCTGACAACGTTGTCAGGAATACCTAATCATCCCAGTCTGTTTTCTGACAAAAATGTTATTTCACTGTCACGCTGCTGACAGCGCTATATCCCTAACCTGAGTTGGCAAATTTAATTCTGCTGGCATGCATGGCCAGGCTGACAATTAACGGGAGATACAATGAAGTTCAGTCTTTTAAGTGCAATACTGCTCACGGCAATGGCCGGAGTGACGTCAGTCAATGCGGCTGATTACAAGAAAAATCCCTTCACGCTGGTCTATGACGGTGCCATCACTGAGAACGTCAAAGGCAAGGTCAACATCCACCCGGTGAAATACGATCTGCACGGCATCCAGATTGCGGCGAATGTCTATACGCCGGCGAATTACGATCCTGCCAAAAAATACCCTGCCGTGGTGGTCGCACATCCTAATGGCGGTGTAAAAGAGCAGGTCGCGGGTTTATATGCCCAGCGCCTCGCCGAGCAGGGGTACATCACAATTACCGCCGACGCGGCTTATCAGGGCGCAAGCGGGGGAATACCTCGCAGTGTGGATAAACCGGCTAACCGTATTGAGGATGTTCACGGCATGGCTGATTACATTAGCCAGTATCCGGGCGTTGATACTTCCCGCCTCGGTCTGCTGGGTATCTGCGGAGGCGGTGGGTATTCACTGGTGGCCGCCGAGACGGATAAACGATTCAAATCGATTGCTACCATCAGCATGTTTAACTCAGGTCTGGTACGCCGCAATGGTATGCAGGATTCACAGCTGGATACCATCCAGCAGCGGCTTCAGCAGGCTTCTGATGCACGCGCTCAGGAAGCTGCCGGCGGCGAAGTGCTTTATTCAGGCGATGCAAACCTGACAGATGAACAGATCGCCAAATTACCCTTTGCCTTATATCGGCAGGGCTATGAGTACTACTGGAAAACGCACGCACACCCGAATTCAACGTTTAAATACACCACCAGCAGCTTGTTGGATTTGATGAACCTTGATGTGACCGATCATATCAATCTCATCAATAAACCACTGCTGATGATTGCCGGCACAAAGGCGGATACGCTGTATATGACCGAGGATGCGTTCGCGAAAGCGACCGGAACGAAGGACAAAGAGCTGTTCCTGATCGATGGCGCCACCCATATCGAGACCTACTGGGTGCCTAAATACGTTGACCAGGCAGTGCAAAAGTTAGACGTTTTCTTCGATAAGAATATTTAGTTACTCTCCGCTGATACCCTGGCCGTGCAGGCTGGGGTACTTCTTCACGTGATATTGCCGGGATACTCTCTGAGCACATTTCCGGCCTGTCCCATTTGCACATCCTGGTCCCAGTTACCACCGCCCGCTGGCGTACCGACCAGCTTACCTTTGTATGTCAGTGGATAACCATCTGCGATCAGGATCGTGCCTTTTTCTCACTGTTTCGGGCAAGCCTCGATGAAAACTCCTTTCTAAAATAAGCGTCACTTCGGTCATCTGACCGTGATTTTAAAACACGCGACACAGGAGATACTCTGACATGGCAAAAATGAAAGCGATTCAGGTTCTGGCAAAAGGCGAGCCGATGACACTCGTTGAGATCGACATCCCGGAGCCACAGGAAGGACAAGTTCTAATCCGGGTTGAAGCATGTGGCGTCTGCCACGGAGATGCTAAAGTCAGCGAAGGGATGTCTTCTTCTTTCCCACGGATCCCGGGGCATGAAGTCGTTGGTATTGTGGAAAAATCAGGCCCGGGCGCTTCAAAATGGAAAACGGGCCAGCGAGTTGGGGCTGGCTGGCATGGCGGTCACGGGCATACGACGGCTCTGACCATCGATGGGGGGTATGCAGAATATATGGTGGCCTATGAAGATAGCCTTATTTTTATCCCTGACGATCTCTCCTCCACTGAAGCTGCGCCGTTACTCTGTGCCGGCGAAACGGTTTTCAGCGCGCTTCGTAACAGTAAGGCTCGTCCCGGCGATCTGGTTGCCATTTCCGGTGTTGGCGGCCTGGGACACCTGGCCATTCAGTATGCTAAAAAATCGGGCTTCCGTACCGTCGCAATGTCACGCGGAACTGATAAAGAAACGCTGTCCCGTGAGTTAGGTGCTCATGAGTATATCGATACTCAGACCACCGATGTTGCTGATGTGCTGCAGGCAATGGGGGGCGCTAAAGTGATTATCGCGACCGCTCCCGTTGCTAGTACCATTAACCCCTTAATCAGAGGTCTGGGTAAAGACGGTGAACTGATTATTGCTGCCGTTTCTGATGAAAAACTAGACTGGTCTGCAATGGATTTCCTGATGGGGCCAAATACAGTAAAAGGGACATTCACTGACATTAACGAAATGGAAGCCGCCATCAAATTCAGCGTGTTGACAGATGTTCGCCCCATGACTGCTGTTTTAAACTTTTGATGAAAGCGTGAAACACTCAAACGCGTTTTATCTGCGAGTTCCTGTACACTGAAAACACCTCTGAAATTCTGTTTTATCCAGCGGTTAATCTGATAAATATCCCCGGCATTTTGAATATTCATCACGCCTTTAAGCAAAGCATCACCAAAACGACCAGTAAGAATGGCAAACATCAATTCACGTTTGAGGTGTTTCCCCATAAAGCCGACGCTTGATGGATGGCGGCTCAACGATAACATCCGCTCGAGAATGGAGAGTAAATGCTCAATATTCTCAGGAACATCGTGATCTTCCTTGCTTGCTGCATTCTCAAAAGGCGTACCTCCTTCAGTATCGAGAATGACGCCAATGATATCTGCCAGGGAGAAATTCACTGATAATGCTAAAGTTCATCTGTGAACTCGAATCCTGTGGTGGCCGCATTATCATAAATGCAAAGCGGGACAGACAGCTCAGTCGCGACCCGGTCATACAGCCGAAACACTTCATCGGATGTCAGTCTCTGATAGGATACAGGGGCCAAAAGCACACCGCTGACACCGGCGTTCTGTGCATCTTCCGCGAGCCTCATCACTTCATCAGTACTGACATGCCCAATACTGGTCATCACCGGGATTCCTGCAGCTGCGTTTACCGCCAGCCTTGTAGCTCTGAGCCGTTGTTCGCGGGTCAGATAGGCATAACTGCCCGTCGAACCCAGCGCGCCGATAGAATTCACCCCTGCGTCAGCCAGGTTTTCAATCAACGAGACAAATGATGCTTCAGCTATTTCACCATCCACAAGGGGGGTAAGGGGAAATGCACTCAGACCAGTAAACATATTGGCGTCCTTATAAAAGAAATAATCATTCCCCGGATCAGGATGGTCACCGGGGTGCGCTTCCTGTCTGACGAACGCTATCGGGCGAACTTACGGGAGCCGATAACACACAGAATGACCCCAAGCGTGACGAGCACCATCAGGGGGCTGACGGTTTCATGCAGGAGCGTGGCCGAAAGACCCAGGCCAAAGAAAGGTTGCAGAAGTTGCAACTGGCCGACCGCAGCAATGCCGCCGATCGCCAGCCCTTTGTACCAGAAGATAAAACCAATCAGCATGCTGAAAAGCGACACGTATCCCAGCGAAACCCAGGCAGGCGAACCGATGCCAGAAAAGGTGGCAGGCATGGTGAATAAGGCCGCGACGAGCATGAAGGGCAGGGAAATAATCAGCGCCCAGCTGATAACCTGCCATCCGCCCAGGACGCGGGTCAGTTTGGCACCTTCGGCATAGCCCAGGCCGCAGGCAATCACCGCCGCCAGCATCAGTAAATCACCGGTAAGTGAAGCGGAGGTTCCTTTTGAGAGAGCAAAGCCTATCACCAGCAGGCTGCCGATGACGGAGAAGATCCAGAAGGCCAGTTTAGGTCGTTCACCACCCCGCAGGACGCCAAAAATCGCGGTTGTCAGGGGCAGAAGACCCAGGAAGACGATCGAGTGGGCAGAGGTGGCATGTTGCAATGCCATCGCCGTCAGTAACGGAAAGCCAATCACCACGCCCAGTGACACAATGACGAGTGGGATGAGTTGTGATGCGTGCGGGCGCTTTTCCCGAAAACCGAAGATCAACATGACAGCCAGGATGCCGGCAATGGACGCACGGAGGAATGTCAGGAAGAACGGATCCATATCAAGTACGGCGACACGCGTAGCAGGTAATGAGCCACTAAAAATCACGACGCCCAACAGACCGTTAATCCAGCCGGAAGCTGCGCTGGGATCGGTTTTATGTACCACTGAATTAACCACGTTGACCTCGTTATCTATGTTTTGCCCGCAGGCTTGAGCATGTGTTGGGCGGATGGTAATCTCATCAATCTAATACAATCAAATTATTGTCATGGATACATTTGATGAAAGCACGTTATAAAGCCATCGTGGATAAATTTGCGGAGATGATTCGCAGCGGGAAAATCCTGGCCGGCAGCCGTTTGCCGACTCACCGCGATCTTTCAGCTCAGGAACATATCTCGCTGGCTACGGCGACGCGGGTCTATAGCGAACTGGAAGCAATGGGCCTTGTCAGCGGCGAGACCGGCCGGGGGACGTTTGTCCGGGAAATTTCGTTACCTTATGGCCATGGTATCGACCAGCTTGCCGTGGCAACGGACGTGCTGGATCTGAATTTCAACTATCCCGCGCTGCCCGGGCAGGGTGAGCTTCTGCGCGATGCACTCCGGCAGATAGCTACCGCCGGGGATATCGAATCGCACCTGCGTTACCAGCCTCATGCGGGCAGGCTGGCTGAGCGCGAGATCATTGCAGAACATCTGTCAGGAAGGGGGTTTAAACCGACAGCAGACAGTGTGGTGATTGTGAATGGCGCACAGCATGGGCTAACGGTGACAGCTATGGGCCTGCTGAGGCCTGGAGACGTCGTGGCTGTGGATGCACTTACCTATCCGGGGTTTAAAGTCCTGGCCGAACTGTACCATCTTGAACTCATCGCCATCCCGTCCCTGACCGATGGCCCGGATTTCAACGTACTCAGGCAGCTATGTCAGAAAAGACGTATCAGGGCAGTGTATGCCATGCCGACCTTACATAACCCCCTGGGATGGGTGCTGACGCATCGCCAGAGGAAGGATCTGGCGGCGATCGCCCGCGAACATGACTTACTGATTATTGAGGATACCGCCTATTCCTACCTGATCCGCAGACCGCCGCCGCCGATTGCGTTTTACGCACCCGAGCGCACGGTTTACGTCACCGGCTATTCGAAGAATGTCGCCACCGGTCTTCGGGTTGGCGCCGTTGTGTGCCCTGAAGCATACCGTCCCGCCATCGAAAGAGCCGTCCGGGCAACGACCTGGAATACCCCGTCAGTGATGACCACGCTGGTGTGCAACTGGATACAGGATGGCACCGTTGAACGCTTTGAAGAGCTAAAGCGACAGGATGCTCGTCACAGACAGGCAGTGCTCAGGGATGCCCTGGGCGATATTCCCTGTATTACACATCCAGGTTCCTATTTTGCCTGGCTGCCACTTTCCGATGAATCACGGGCCGATCGTGTCGTGAAAGTTCTGATGGATAGCCATATTTCGGTTTCAACTGCCGAACCTTTCTGCACCTCACAGACCATTCCCCAGGCCATTCGGATAGCGCTTGGGTCTGTCTCGATTGAGAACTTGCAGAAAGCATTGGTGAAAGTACGCGAAGCCGTTGAAAATGAACAATATCGTTAATTTCAGAGGCCATAGTCCGTTGTGCCAAAACGGTAACGAGGGACGATTCGAATTTTGCAAACGCCTGGCAGGTAGGCCGGTGATGTCAACCACCGGCCCCTTTAATCTGCTATTAACTGCGGATAAAAGCCAGAATATCGGCATTAATCACTTCGGCATGAGTTGTATGCATGCCGTGCAGATATTGTAACGGGTATAAAAGCGGCTGGCACGTGTGGACCCATAGACGCTGCCGTTGGTTGATATTGAGTTGTGTGAGTATGAACATGCGGCATTTGTCCTCATAAACAGTATGAGTATGAAGAAAGTAACCAACAAACATAATGTCCTGCGAGAAGAAGATGGGGTACAGGGTAAATGTATGATTATCTGCAGATGAGGAATTTGATTTAACATAATATACATTATGCGCACCAATAGTGTGGTAGCTAGATGCTAATGTCTATTTCTGGCTCAATCCTAATGTCTGCGCTACATTAACTCTGTGGGGTTTAATCTTTCTTTTTCCGGGGGGTTAAAGAAAAGGAAACTTCTTGTAGAAATGGCCATGAGCGCAGAAAGCTCAGGACTGTTTACTTTGAAAGAGATAAACCGCATTAAGATTCTGCAGGATGTCATTGACCGCAGGACGACATCTGGCCGAGCTGCTGAACTACTTGGCGTCACACCGCGTCATTGTAGTCGTTTACTCAGCCGTTATCGTGAACATGGTCCGCTGAGCATCAGTAACCGTAGCCGAGGCAACCCCGGCAATCGTTTACTGCCCAAAGCCTTTACCGATCAGGCACTCGATATCATCAAGGAAAAGTACCCGGATTTTGGTCCTACGCTGGCTCGAGAGAAACTGGAAGAAATTCATGGGTTGATTATTGGTAAAGAAACACTCAGAAGGCTCATGATTAAAGCTGGTTTATGGGTTCCTAGAAAAATGCGTGCGCCAAAAATTCAGCAGCCGCGCTATAGGCGTGCATGTGTCGGTGAGCTTATCCAGATTGACGGATGTGATCATTACTGGTTCGAATATCGAGCTCGTCCTTGTACATTGTTGGTCTATGTTGATGATGCAACCAGCCAGTTGATGCATCTGCGATTTGTTCAGTCAGAATCTACATTCTCTTACTTTGAAGCAACCCGAGGTTATATCGAACGGCATGGAAAACCTATGGCATTTTACAGTGATAAAGCAAGCGTATTTCGTATTAATAATAAAAATGCAACAAGCGGAGACGGATTCACCCAATTTGGCAGAGCTATGCATGAATTGAATATACAAACTATATGCGCAGAAACCAGCTCGGCAAAAGGAAGAGTAGAACGCGCACATCTTACTCTACAAGACCGACTTGTTAAGGAGCTTAGGCTCAATAATATTAATAACATCAAAGATGCGAATTCATATATTGATAATTTCATCGACGATTATAATTATAGATTTGCTAAGCCGCCTCGCCACGATTTTAACGCTAACCGCCCCCTTGAGCCCAGTGACAATCTCGATTTGATTTTTACTTGGAGAGAACTTCGCAGGGTCTCAAAAAGTCTTACTATTCAATACGATAAAGTATTATATCTTATTGAGGATAACGAACAAAGCCGCAAAGCTATTGGTAAATACGTGGAGGTTTACCACTTCCCGAATGATCACAAAGAGATTTGGATGAATGGCTCTCCCCTACCCTATATTACATACGATAAACTTTCAGTAGTAGACCAAGGACAGATTGTAAATAATAAGCGCCTCGGGCATACGTTGCAAATGGCACAGGAGGTTCAGAAAAAAAGAGATAACACTAGATCAAGATCTGTACCCTCTGTTGACGGCCCTGACTTTACTCGCAATCGTCTCGGGGGAAAAGGAAAAAAATCACAGAGGGCACTTAACCAAAACGATATGCTGGAGGCTTTGACCAAACTTCAGACTGAATCTGACGTTATATTTAGGAAGAAATAAGGTTGCATCAGCCATCTGTATTTTCTTTATATTGCGTCTAACAATTCTACGCTTCAACATTCCCCCAATCTAAATTTTGTTTCGCCGCCTCTGTGCCAGAAGCTCAGCAGAGTCAATAAATAACCCCTCACTGACATCCTGCAATGACCGGTTCAACAACAAAAAAAAGCCTCCCGATTAGCCCGCAAACGGAGGGTCAACCTCAATTTATTGCGCCTGACGATTTTGCGTCTCAAGGATTTTTTTCCTCCATCAGTCAGGCGGTTTTGCCTTTTTGCATCCATTGGCCTACAACAATTTTGACGCAGTGTTGACACAAATCCAGTCTGATTAGCTCCCCATCACCAAATACAGAGCCAAAACCCGCAACACGGTCAACCGACAAAAACTCCTGAAATTCAGAATCGCCTACTTCAGCACGTCGGCCGCAGCGGTCGCAGGTTTTGGCGGACAGAGACAAAATCTCGGTTTTAGAAAATTGCTGCATATTCCCCTCATACAAGTGTTTCGCCAGTGCTCCCGTACAACACCAAAACCATTTAACTGAGCCTCCTCAAACGGACATTTTTCAGTCAAGTCCTCCCTCGAGTATTGACCAAACCCCGCCAAAAATCATCTGACTTGAGGAAAAGGAATACCCTCCCTGCATAAATGCTTCCTGCCTGTCGTTTGAGGCGAGAACCAGAAGCAAAAGCAAATCACAGTCGCTTCTCGGGTTAAGTGTCATGATTTTACCCTTCGGTGCGTTTCAACTTCGCCCGTAGCTGAAGGACCTCGCTTTTGGCTTCCAGTAAATCGCTGGTATGCTGCTCGCTGTTATCTGGTTTAATAGTCCGTAGCCACGTGTAAAAGCTGTGTGCGGCAACGAAATAGCCACATTCCGTGATTTGACGGACGGCTTCCTCTTTTCAGATATTTGCTTCACTGTATCATATGGTCTAAAGATTTATCCGCGTCACTAGACAATTTTTCTCACATCTGCCGCAGACATGACACCGATCTGTACTTATAATTTATTGTAAATTGGTGGACGTATCACCCATTAGGATAATTATAATGCTTGACGATTTAGGTTATGAGTTTTTTCGAGAGTTTGCTCGCTACGAGTACTGCCTCAAAGCAATTGGTCTCCTAGAAGGCACTCGTGCTGCAAAGGCAAGCTGGAGCAAGTATGCGGCCGAGGTCACGCAAATCATTGACTTACCTCAATCCCCAGAACTTATGGAATCAATAAACTACTTTATGGAATATCCGCCTAAAAAGCAGATAGTTAGAGATGGTGTTCTAACCTGGGATGAAACCTTACCGGCTCACAGCAGCAAAGCTGAACTTATCTTGCTGTTGATATGTCGCGTAAGAAACAATCTTTTTCACGGAGGAAAATTCAACGGCAGATGGTTTGAGCCACAGCGAAGTGAGGAGCTAATGCGATATGCACTTATTATATTAAGAGCTTGCGGTCAGAGTCATGATAAAGTGAGCAACGCGTATGCTGGCAACGTCTTCTAATTAGTGAATAAATTCTTTTTTTAAGGAGTGGGATCATGACATTTAACAAGAGCAGAAGTAGCACCTGCCTTTGTGTCGTTACTCATTTTTGACTACAAAGTTTACATAGTTGGCACTGTGAGGTTTCAAATGAGTTCAAATAAAGTTCAAGAGTGTGAGGCGGAAATTGATAAGGCTTATGATAGCAATTCTTTGAATGGGATTTCATATTCTCAAGCACTCTGGACTATTTTATCAGTAATGGAAGACAAGTTTCTGAAGTTTACTTACATTGATGAGCTACCGTCAGAGCAAAAGCGCGCTCATGCCGATGTATATTTAAATGCGCTGACTCATCCATTGCGATCAATTGTTAGAAATAATAATAATCCCAGCACAAAAATAAAGCATGAGATTATAGATGAACACTATGGCTTTGCTGTGGATTGGCTTGAGAAATCTATAACCTATAATTCTTTTTGTTCTATATTTCCTCTCTGGTGGAATAAAAAAATAAAACTCACTATAGAAGGTAATGTACTAAATACAAATGACTATAAAAGCAAAGAAATTGCATATGAAGTATACAATCGGCTAAATGGTAAAGATGGAATAGCCTATGATAAAGCTGTTAATCCAAATGATGTTCTTTCAGCAATTATGGCCAATGTATCGTCTACAAGTAATAGATTTAAACTGAATCTAACCCCTAAATTAGCTTCTATATTAATAGAAAATTATCATTCTGTATCGCATGAGCGATACAGATTTCCTGATGACTGGCAGTTCGATAAATTTACACTTGGTGAATATAAAAAGATATTTACAACGCTTCAGTCCTTACTTTATGGGCGTTTTATTGCCAGAACAAAACTGGCAAGTGAGGGATTGAGAGGAATTGGCTATCCGGACTCGGTTTGGGTACTTTCTTGCTTTGAATTAACCTCTCGATTGTCTAGATATACATCTTTAAAAAATGAAACTATAGAATCCATTCTCGATTATTTAACATTCGGAGGCGTTGATGTTCGAAATCCAGATATTGCCATCCAGCCGATTGTTGACCTTAAAAACGGCTATCTTGCACTTTCCTCATTCGTGTTTATGAATTCAGATGCAGAGAGAAATTTAAGCGTCCTATTGAATCAGGTCGAAAATGATCGAAAGCTATACTCTAACTTGGTCCAACAGAAAGAAGATATTTTACGTGATTTATTGAAAAGTGAAATTGAACCACTCGGCTTTGAGGTTGTCAGTGGAAAACTTGTTGATACCGATCTCGATCTCGCAATTATAGATAGAAAAGAAAAGCTATGTATTGCGTTCGAACTGAAATGGTTCATCGAACCTGCGGAGATTCGAGAAGTTATTCAGCGATCAAAGGAGCTTCAAAAAGGTGTCGAGCAGGCATTGAATTTCATGAGAAAATTTGAAAGAAATGACGAAGATTTGCTCAATAATCTATTGAAAATAGACCAAGAATACATCTTTAAGGTGGCTGTGGGTTCAAGAAATTGGATCGGGCACTTTGATGTACAGAACCCGATAGTTCCGATAATAAAGATTCGTCATTTCACCGATGAACTCAAACAGAGGAAAAATTTAAAATCCGCTGTTAAATGGCTAGAGGAGCGTCAATATCTTCCAAAAAATATGGTTGACTATGAGATAATTGACATACCGTTAGAGTTAGGGGACTGGAATAGTTCTTGGTATGGAATCAAACCCAAACCCAAAACTGAATAACTATAAGTACTAGGACAAATTTCATGCTTTACTCTAAGTTATAGTTGGCTGTCTTTAATAACGAATTAATATACCTGATAATTTTAATGTGTAAAAATCAGCCCCTTGGCGTACTACTGCAATCTACGGAACAAATTTATATGTCACACAAAAATCTCGAAGCCAAGAAGCGACATCATTACGTCTGGGCGAAGTACCTCACCCGCTGGGGTAAAGGGACGAAAAACGTTTTCTACACTACGAAGACTGGCAAGATAGCCTATGACAGCGTGCGTGCCATAGCTGCTGACAACTATTTCTACAAAACTACAATGCTGACAAGTAAGCATGTTGAAGTGATAAAAAGCTTTTCCCGGCAAAGTCCCGAGCATCTTCAACAACAGCACATGTCGTATCTTAATGATTTCCTTAAAATGCAGCGTTTGGAGGCCATTTATAATGAGTCTGATATTCAAGATCCGGAAGCTGAGGCTCTTCTCCATGCAATGAAGTGTAACCTAATGGAAAATCTCCATGCCTCCCACGAAAAAAGTGTACTACCGATTTTATCAGAGTGAGCTGATGACCAGCTTGATATACTGCAAGATAAGCAGCAGATGATAGAGTTCATGATGTTTTTGGGTCATCAAATCGCCCGGACGAAAGCTTTTCGAGATGGTGTGCTCAGGGCTCAGCCTCGCCGCAATATTGTTGAAATTGAAGTAGCCGATGCGATGACACACGCATGGTGGTTCCTAAGCTACATGTTTGGAATGAATATCGGATTCAGCCTCTACTCAAGTCGACACGACACCAGACATGCATTGCTGGTAAATGACACAGAGCATCCTTTCATTACGTCCGATCAGCCGATCGTCAATGTACATGCGTGTATCTCAGAGACAGAATTCTCAGCACCTGAACACGCTGATTTCTATTACCCAATTTCGCCTCGCATTGCCTATATCATCTGCGATTCCAAACGATTTTTACCAGGCAAAAATCAGGTTGATGAGGCCACTGTTACTGAGTTCAATACTAAAGTGGCGGCCCAAGCTATGGTGCATATCATCGGTAATACCGAGAGCGCCATTCTACCCTTTCAAAAACACATTGGAAGCCGTTATGCAAGTAGAACACCCTTTTATGAGGATAGAGATTAACTACTTACCTTTAAAAATTGTTGCACGATTTACCTGTCTACTAGGTAATAACCATTCAGAATAAATTACCTCCCACTTCAACACATCGTGTAAAAACGTCAATTTTTTACATAACAATATGTATATAAAGAAAATAAAATTAAAACCTTTAAATGTGCTACAGCGGGAAGATGCCTAGTAAATAGCTGACCTTCTCGCCCTTGTGCAACATAAGTCTGCGGGCGTGGTATCCACTTCCCTTCAGCAGTTGGACATTTCTAATGAGCCAGCGAATAGACATTTCTATCGAGCCTTGACAAATAGGGCTGTAGCCAAAATGCACGGTTTCCACAGGACTAATCCACCATGGCTATGTTGCGCTACAATCTCTCACTCAATGCTCAATTCTTTCTGCAGGATGAACACCGTCCTGACATTTTCGCGATGCACCACTTCAACCGACTCAGGATCTTCAGGATACCCTCGACGTGGCCAGCCTGGTAATCGGCAGTTGATGTCAGGCCTTGCAGAGCCTGTACTGCGCATCATCCGCGAACGTTACGCCGACTTTGGTCCGACATTAGCCTGCGAGAAGCTTGCTGATATTCATGATCTTAATCTTGCTAAAGAGATTGTGTGTAAGCTCATGACCCGGGACGGTTTATGGATCCTACGTAAGCACGGCCGCCTCGTGTGCATCAGCCACGCCTGCGTCGGACCTGTATCGGTGAGTTGATTCAGATTGATGGCAGTGAACTATTCATCACCCACGACAAAGTCGAAAACCCTGCGCAATTAAAGGATAAAACCTTTCTGCTCGCCACCGAAGCCTATACCTCCTTCTGGCCATGGGCGAAAAGCGAGCTGGGGTTGAGCAACACCAAAGTGCGCCCCTATACCTTTAACGTCCAGCCGTTCCTCGCGGATAAAAATCTGGTACAGCAGGGCTACGTAACTTCAGAGCCATTCTCTGTCGCCAAAGGGGGGCAACCGTTCTACGTTTATCCGCTCAGCGACTGGGGCTACCCTCCCTACGGCAACTCGATTATCTGTATGACCGACACCATCAAGAAGCGCCCGGCTGCCGTGGCGGCGTTTGTCAAAGCCTCAATGGAGGGCTGGAAAAGCTATCTTCAGGATCCCCGCGCCGGGAACGCGCTGATTAGCAAAGCGAATCCGCAAATGGGGGCCGAGCAAATTGCTTTTGGTATTGCCCAGATGAAGAAATATCAGCTGGTCACCGGCGGCGATGCCATGACCGGTGGTATCGGTATTATCACGCAGCCGCGGCTGAAAAAAACCTGGGATATGTTGGTGAAAAACAAACTGATCGATGCCAGCAAAGTGCCATTTGAGCAGACCTACACCCTGGATATGGTCAAAGATGCCGGAGTCATGCCATGAATACCGCGCCTAAACTCACCGTGATGAGCGACAACCACTTTGTTCCGGCGTCCGTGGCGCCGGCCATTGAAGTCCTCTCGGCGGAGAAAATTTACAGCAACGGGACCCGGGCGCTGCTGCCCGTCAATCTGACGATCAACCAGGGGGAGTTTGTTACGCTGCTCGGGCCTTCCGGTTGCGGTAAGAGCACCCTGCTGAAAATGGTGGCCGGGCTGGTGGAGCCCAGCGACGGCAAACTGATGTTATGGCGTCGTGACAGCCGGGAAAAAGCCCAGGCCCCGCTCTCTTTTGTCTTCCAGGAGGCCACCTTGATGCCGTGGAGCAGCGTTCACAGCAACGTCCGCTTGCCTCTGGATCTTGCTGGTGTCCCGCGAGCAGAAGCTAACACCCGGGTGAGCGAAGCCCTCGAGTTGGTGGGGCTTGGCAAGTTTGCCAACGTCCTGCCGCGCGAGCTCTCCGGGGGCATGCAGATGCGCGTCTCTATCGCCCGTGGCCTGGTGACGCGGCCAAAATTGCTGCTGATGGATGAACCCTTCGGGGCGCTGGATGAAATCACGCGTAACAAGCTTGATGCCGATCTCCTGCGTCTCTGGCAGGAGCAAAACCTGACGGTGGTGTTCGTCACCCATTCGATCCATGAAGCGGTGTTCCTCTCTCAGCGGGTCATTATGATGGCGGCCCGCCCAGGCCGGGTCGTCGAAGATATCGCCATCAGAGAGCCGTTCCCACGCAATGAGGATTTTCGTGTCAGCCCGGCATTTTCCCATTACGCCCGGCAGTTGCAGGACAGTCTCTTACAGGCAAGCCAATCCGGTATGGAGCCATAATATGAAATCTGCAAACGCTACACCGTGGATTAATCATCCGCACTTTCTCAAAATTCTCTACCCGACCATCGTTGCGGTGCTGGTGATCTTGCTCTGGCAGGGGGCGGTCAGCTATTTTCGCATCCCGCAATTTCTGGTGCCTTCCCCGCTGGTGATGGTGGAAAGTCTGTGGACGCATCTTACACCGCTGCTGCTGTCATTACTGTTTACGCTGAAGATCACCCTGATATCGTTTCTCCTGTCGATCGTTATCGGCACCGCTATCGCGTTTATCCTGGTGCAGAACCGTTTTATCGAAACCGCGCTGTTTCCGTACATCGTCTTTTTGCAGGTGACGCCGATTGTTGCTATCGCGCCGTTGATCATTATTTGGGTGAAAGATGCCACCCTCTCGTTGGTGGTGTGCTCAACCCTGATGGCGGTATTCCCGATTATCTCCAATACCACCCAGGGGTTACGCAGTGTATCGCCTGGGCTGCTGAGCTATTTCAGGCTGAATCACGCCAGCCGTTTGCAGATCCTGGTACGACTGCGCATTCCCTCCGCGCTGCCCTATTTCTTTGGCGCCCTGCGTATTTCCAGCGGCCTGTCGCTGATCGGCGCGGTAGTAGCGGAGTTTGTTGCCGGCACCGGTGGAACCAATACCGGTCTGGCCTATCAGATCCTGCAGGCGGGTTACCAGTTGGACATTCCGCTGATGTTTGCCGCTCTGATGTTGATCTCCCTCGCCGGTATTGTGCTGTTTGGGGTGATGTCCTGGGTGTCGCGCCTGGCGCTCAGCGCATGGCATGAAAGCGAAGCCGTGCAATCTCACTAATTTAACAGGTAGAAAAATGATGACTTGTGAGCAACGTCAACATGCGGTCGCGCTGATACAGCAGGCATTGCCGGAGCTGGAGTGGACCTTACACCCGGCGAAGATCAAACGTCTTTCCCGCGATTTTCACTGGTTCAGTCCGGTGCTTAACCAACAGCTGGAAGGAAAACAGGCGGACGCCGTAGTCCGTCCACGCAACGAAGAAGAGCTACGGCAGCTGGTTGCCGCCTGCGTACAGCATCAGTTGCCGATTACCCTGCGCGGCAGCGCCACCGGTAATTATGGCCAACTGGTGCCCCTGGAGGGCGGAATACTGGTCGATATGACCGCGTTGAATCAAATCTGCGAGCTCAACAACGGTACGGTAAGCGCCCAGGCCGGCATTCGCCTGGCGGACATTGAGGCCGCAACCCGTCCGACAGGATGGGAGTTGCGCTGCATGCCATCAACCTTCCGGTTGGCCAGCTTAGGCGGCCTCTACTGCGGCGGTTTTGGCGGTATCGGCTCCATTAACTACGGCCCACTGGCGGCGCCCGGCAACGTGCTCAGCGTCAAAGTCATGACCGTGGAGGCTTCTCCCCGAGTGCTGACCATTCCGGCGCCGCAGGCTCTGCTGCTGCACCACGCCTACGGCAGTAACGGCATCATCCTTGAAGTCGAACTGGCGCTGGCCCCCACGCACCGCTGGATCGAACGCCTTGACGTGTTTGACGACTTCGCCGACGCCCTGAATTATGCCAACGAGTGCCTCCGTTCTCCCGGATTCGTCAAGCGCCAGCTGGCGCTGCTTGCCGCACCGATCCCGGACTATTTTAGCCACCTCAAGGACCATTATCGTGCCGGGCAGCACGCGGCCATCAGCGTTATCGCCGAGGAGAGTGAAGGCTTCTGCCCCGGGCTGGTGCTGAAGCATAAAGGGGAAAATGCCATCCGCCAGAGCGGCGATGAGGCCCGGGAGCGCAATGCCTCATTAATGGAGTACTGCTGGAACCACACCACACTGCATGCGCTGAAAATCGACAATACGCTGACCTATTTACAAACAGCGTTTAATTATCAGAACTTCCCTCAGCAAATTTTGCAGATGGCGCAGCGATTCTCAGGCGAAGTCATCTCGCATATTGAATTCCTGCGTGATAATGATGGCAATATTACCGCCAGCGGCCTGCAACTGGTGCGCTATTCTACCGAAGAGCGGCTAAATGAAATTATGCAGATATTTCGCGATAATGACGTCAAAATTAATAACCCACATGTTTATCAGGTTGAAGATGGCAAACAGGGAGTTATTCGACCCGACGTTGTCGCCGTCAAAAAATATATCGACCCGGACGGTTTGCTTAATCCAGGCAAGCTACGAGGCTGGGCCCAGCGCGACCAGCTAGCCTTAGAAAGTAACCCATTGTCCTTACACGATAAATAAAGCCCGAGCCTTACTGGCCGCCCTACAAAATAAAAACACGAAGGTATCACCTGCCATTTTTATGGCAGGTATTTTTCTTCCCAAAATTGAAGTGATATTTAACAGGGTGATCTCAATGAAAAGCAAAACCATGACTCGTGGACTAACGTTGGCTGCGTTACTCATTTCCCAGGGGATATTCATCCAGGACGGCCACGCCACAATTTCCTTAACCACGGACTGTAAATCCAGCGTCGCCAGTTCACTCACCGAATTCTTTACCTGCGGTAGCGTCAGCGGCAGCCTGCGCACATTATATTATTCAACCCATAACGCCTATTTTGTTTCGGGCCTATCGCAGGACACGGTCAGCTACGGCGGCAGCGTAAAATATGCCACGGCGGAATATTATGGCGTCAGCCTCGGCGTCAGCGGCATTCTGCAGCGTGGGATTTCCCATAACGATGACCATCTGGTTAGCGAACTCGGCCCCAATCAAACCGGCATCGGCGAAGCCTGGCTCAGCTGGCATGACGAGCAGTTCAGGATCACCGCCGGCGACCAGCGGATTAATATTCCTTTTATCGGCGACTATGACTGGCGCATTACGCCAATACTTTTCCGGGCGATTGATGCCAGCTATGGCGATAGCGACAATTTCCTGCATGCCACCAAAATCACCCGCTATAAACCCTGGGGCGACGACCAGTTTCTGGATACCACCGCGTATACCGACATAGAGCAAAGCACCAACGGGATGTGGGGCATCGGTGGCGGGCGGTCCATCGCGTTTGGCGATCGCAAAGTTAACGCCCAGATGTGGTACGAAGACTATGACGACTATACGCGGATCGTCTATGCCGACAGTTTTCTCTCGTGGAATGAATATGCCACTGAGCCAAAAATCGGTCTCCAGTTCATTCGCGGGCTGAGCGAAGGTAAAGCGCTGGCCGGCGAGGTAAACAGCACCAGCTATGGCGCGCAGTTCAGTATGAAACTCGCTCCGTCTCTGGCGTGGACGCTGAATTATAACCACATTTCCGCCAACGGTAATGCTTATGGCAACGGCGCCCTGGTGACGCCGTACGCGCACAATACCTCTTCCGGTCCCTACTTCGCTCAGCCCTTCTTTACCAGCACGCAGGATCTGGGCAGCGGCAACGCCTACTCCACCGCTCTGAACTGGGCCGCCACCGAGCAGGTTTCCCTCGGCAGCCGCTACTCGTTTATGGATTTAACCCCCACGCCAGGCGCTTCCAGCAGCAACCAGTCTGAATATCTGGTCTACGGCACCTACCGTTTCACAGGACTGCTGAACGGGCTGAGTCTGACGGACTTTGCCGGCGTACAGACCAACTCCACCTCGGATAAAAATTTCTGGCAAAACCGTCTCGCGTTACAGTATGACTTTTAAGCCTCTGGCAACCACGCAAGCCGAGGGGACCGATAATGCGCCTGCGGGCGCATCTTTGGTTTTTTTAACACCTCACTCCCCCGCGGTATTCTCGGTCCAGTCAAACGCCAGCTGTTTCGCGGTCCGTTCCGCCAGTGCTCTGTCCGCCAGGCGTTCAACTAAATGCAGGCACATATCAATCCCCGCCGAGATCCCCGCCGAAGAGACAATCTTCCCCTCATCAACCCAACGCAGGCCCTCTTTTACGACTAGCTGCGGGAACATGGCGCGCAGATCGGCGATATCCTCCCAATGGGTGGTGGCCGATTTATCCGTCAACATACCGGCCTTCGCGAGTAAAAACGCGCCCGTGCACACCGAAGCGGTGATCGTCGTGGTTAAGGACTGCTGGCGGATCCAGGCGATGACGGCGTCCTTTTTCAGCTCTGCATTAACAACGCCTCCGGGAATGATCAGGCAGTCAATTGGCGGGTGGTTGTCGATTGTCACTTCCGGGGTTAGCTTCAGGCCGGCGCGTGCATGGATGGTGTCCTGCGTTTCGCCGATCGTAAAGACGTTAAACAGTGCCGGCTCTCCCCGATGCACCCGGGAGGCACAGGTAAAGACCTCATAAGGCCCGGCAAAATCGAGCACTTCAACATTATCGAAAATATATATCCCCACGTTTACTGCCATAAATTCACTCCCTCGGCGGTGCAAAATAAACAGCGAAATCGCTTTTTTAAACCCGATCAACATTACCCTGTTTTATTTTTTCTACCAAAATACAGAAATCGAATGATGCCCAAATGAAACAGTTGTCGTCATATGCTGGCGATAGTTGCATCACATAGTGTGCGGCTTTTCCTGTGCATCTCTTCCGCCCGTGGGCGATCCCTTCCCTCTTCCCGCAAACCGAAAGCGCTCAAGGCCGCAACAGGCAGGCTCCAACGCCGTCGCGATCGTCAAGACAACATTTCGGTAGCTGCTCTGCCTGGGTGCACGCCGTGCTTTGTTTTTGTGAAACTCTTGCACCTTTTTTGACGCTAACGGCTCGTATTGTTCCTTTTTGGTGCTCGGGAATATCCGTCACTTTCTAGGTACTTCAGTCGATAAATAAATATTTCCATATGTTTCATCAAGATAAAAAGATGGCATCAAAATTGCCTTTATCGACGTGGCAGACCGACACAGTAAAAAAAACGTACGGTTAAATGCACACACAACCACATAACAACACGATTTCTCCATACAGGATGCTTTATGAAAAAAATGATGCTCTCCACTCTGGTTGCCGCCGCGTCTCTGTTCGCTGTCGCGCAGCAAGCGCATGCTGGCACCACGTTGGATGCAATTAAGAAAAAAGGGTTTGTTCAGTGCGGTATCAGTGATGGTTTGCCGGGCTTCTCTTATGCCGATGCGAGCGGCAAATTCACCGGTATTGATGTCGATCTGTGCCGGGCGACGGCCGCCGCGGTGTTTGGCGACGCCAGCAAGGTCAAATACACTCCGCTGACGGCCAAAGAGCGCTTCACCGCCCTGCAATCCGGCGAAGTGGACATTCTGTCCCGCAATACCACCTGGACGTCGTCACGTGATGGCGGGATGGGATTCTTGTTCGCCGGGGTCAACTATTATGACGGGATCGGCTTCCTGACCCACCAAAAAGCCGGCCTCAAAAGCGCGAAAGAGCTGGATGGCGCCACCGTCTGTATTCAGGCCGGCACGGATACCGAGCTGAACGTGGCGGATTACTTCAAAGCCAACAAAATGCAATACACCCCGGTGACCTTCGACCGTTCTGACGAATCCGCGAAAGCCCTCGACAGCGGCCGTTGCGATACCCTGGCTTCCGACCAGTCTCAGCTGTATGCACTGCGTATTAAGCTCGGCAAACCGGATGAGTTTATCGTGCTGCCGGAAGTGATTTCGAAAGAACCGCTGGGTCCGGTGGTACGCCGTGGTGATGACGACTGGTTCACCATCGTCAAATGGTCGCTGTACGCCATGCTGAACGCCGAAGAAATGGGGATCACCTCGGCAAACGTCGAGCAGATGGCGGCGAAACCGTCCAACCCGGACATCGCGCACCTGCTGGGCGCGGAAGGTGACTTCGGCAAAGACCTCAAGCTCGACAACAAATGGGCGTTCAACATTATCAAACAGGTCGGTAACTACCAGGAAAGCTTTGACCGCAACGTGGGTAAAGACAGCGCGCTGAAAATCGCACGTGGCCAGAATGCGCTCTGGAACCAGGGCGGCATCCAGTACGCACCGCCGGTACGTTAATTCTGTTTCCAGTCGGGTACCGCACCCTGCGGTACCCAATGCGCTTTTTTGATTGAGGTTTCATCATGTCTCAACGCCCAACCGTAAAAAGGGATTTTTCGTTCGGTAATCCTACGGTTCGCGCCTGGCTTTACCAGATAGCCGCCATTGTGGCCGTCTTTGTTGTCGTGGGGTATCTGATCCATAACACGGTGATCAACCTGGCCAACCGCGGTATTACCTCCGGTTTTGGTTTTCTTGATCGTAGTGCCGGGTTCGGCATCGTCCAGCACCTGATTGATTACTCGGAAGGCGATACCTACGCGCGGGTGTTCCTCGTGGGGTTAACCAACACCCTGCTGGTTTCCGCGATGTGTATTGTTTTCGCCTCGGTACTCGGGTTTTTTATCGGCCTGGCGCGCCTGTCGGATAACTGGCTGCTGCGCAAGCTCTCGACTATCTATATTGAAACCTTCCGTAATATCCCGCCGTTGCTGCAAATATTCTTCTGGTATTTCGCGGTGCTGCGTAATTTACCCGGCCCGCGAGAAGCACTGAGCGCCTTCGACCTGGCCTTTGTCAGCAACCGCGGGCTGTACATCCCCTGGCCTACCTGGGCCCCCGGCAGCTGGCCGTTCGTGATTGCCCTTGGACTGGCGATCGCCGGTAGCATCGGCCTGCGCCATTACAACCGTCAACATCAGTTGAAGACCGGGCAGATGCGCCGGACCTGGCCGCTGGCCGCCGGGATGATCATCGTCTTCCCGCTGGTCGCCCATCTGCTGTTTGGCGCCGCCACCCACTGGGATGTTCCGCAGCTACGCGGCTTCAACTTCCGCGGCGGCTTCGTGATGATCCCGGAGCTGGCGTCGCTGACGCTGGCGCTGTCGATCTACACCTCGTCGTTTATTGCCGAAGTGATCCGCTCAGGCATTCAGTCGGTTCCTCACGGGCAAAGTGAAGCGGCCCGTTCGTTAGGCTTGCCGAACCCCGTGACCATGCGTCAGGTGATCATCCCGCAGGCGATGCGGGTCATCATTCCGCCGCTGACCAGTCAGTACCTCAACATTGTGAAAAACTCCTCACTGGCGGCGGCAATCGGCTACCCGGATATGGTCTCGCTGTTTGCCGGTACGGTACTGAATCAGACCGGTCAGGCGATCGAAACCATTGCCATCACCATGGCGGTGTACCTGATTATCAGTCTGCTGATTTCGCTGCTGATGAACCTCTACAACCGCAAAATCGCGCTGGTTGAGCGTTAAGAGAACGGAATGACTATGTCTGTGACCACACATGAAACACCGCCAGTGCCGACCAACCCGGCAAGTAAAGCCTGGGCCTGGGCACGTAAAAACCTGCTCTCCAGCTGGACCAACGCCCTGCTAACCCTGCTGTGCCTGTGGATTATCTGGAGCGTTATTCCACCCGCGCTGAACTGGCTGGTCTTCCAGGCCAACTGGCTGGGAACCACCCGCGCCGACTGTACCAAAGAAGGCGCCTGCTGGGTGTTTGTCCATGCCCGCTTTGGCCAGTTTATGTATGGCCTGTACCCGCATGAACTGCGCTGGCGCATCAACCTCGCGCTGGTCATTGGTCTGCTGTCCATCATTCCGATGTTCATCAAATCGATGCCGCGCCGGGGCCGCTATATCGCCTGCTGGGCGGTGGCCTATCCGCTGGTGGTCTGGTTCCTGATGTACGGCGGTTTCTTCGGCCTCGAGCGCGTCGAGACCCGCCAGTGGGGCGGCCTGACGCTGACGCTGATTATCGCCTCTGTCGGGATTGCCGGGGCCTTGCCGCTGGGGATTTTGCTGGCGCTGGGGCGACGCTCAACCATGCCGGTGGTGCGCACCCTGTCGGTGATTTTTATCGAGTTCTGGCGAGGCGTGCCGTTGATCACCGTGCTGTTTATGTCATCGGTGATGCTGCCGCTGTTTATGGCCGAAGGAACCACCATCGATAAGCTGGTGCGTGCCCTGGTCGGGGTGATCCTGTTCCAGTCGGCCTATGTTGCCGAAGTGGTGCGCGGCGGTCTGCAGGCGCTCCCGAAAGGACAATATGAGGCGGCGGAATCGCTGGCGCTGGGCTACTGGAAAAACCAGATGCTGGTCATCCTCCCCCAGGCGCTGAAGCTCACCATCCCCGGGCTGGTCAACACCATTATTGCGCTGTTCAAAGATACCAGCCTGGTGATCATCATCGGCCTGTTCGATCTGTTCAGTAGCGTACAGCAGGCCACGGTTGACCCCACCTGGCTGGGGATGTCGACAGAGGGCTATGTTTTTGCCGCCATGGTCTACTGGATTTTCTGTTTTAGCATGTCGCGCTATAGCCAGTATCTGGAAAAGCGCTTTCACACCGGGCGTAAATCGCACTGAGGTTTTACATGACACACACAATGACTAATTCTGCTGACGCAATGATGATTTCGCTCGAAAATGTGAATAAATGGTACGGCCAGTTTCACGTATTAAAAGATATCAACCTGCAGGTGAAACCGCGCGAGCGCATTGTACTTTGCGGGCCTTCAGGCTCGGGTAAATCGACCACCATCCGCTGCATCAACCACCTGGAAGAACACCAGCAAGGGCGTATCGTCGTTGATGGTATTCATCTCAACGATGATGTCCGCAACATCGAGCGCGTTCGTACCGAAGTCGGCATGGTATTCCAGCACTTTAACCTTTTCCCCCACCTGACCGTATTGCAGAACTGCACCCTGGCGCCGACCTGGGTGCGCAAGATGCCGACCAAAGAAGCAGAAGCCCTGGCCATGCACTATCTGCAGCGCGTCCGTATTGCCGAACATGCGCATAAGTTCCCAGGGCAGCTCTCCGGGGGCCAGCAGCAGCGCGTGGCGATTGCCCGCTCTCTCTGCATGAAGCCCAAAATCATGTTGTTTGATGAGCCAACCTCCGCGCTGGATCCGGAGATGGTCAAAGAGGTGCTCGATACCATGATTGGCCTGGCGGAAGATGGCATGACCATGCTATGCGTCACTCATGAAATGGGCTTTGCCCGCACGGTGGCGGATCGGGTGATCTTTATGGACCGCGGTGAAATTGTCGAACAGGCGCCGCCGCAGGAGTTCTTCTCCAACCCGAAATCAGAACGTACCCGGGCGTTCCTGTCGCAGGTAATACACTAAACCAGCTTGCAACTCGCCCCTCTGTATTAAGGGGCGCAGTTTTATTCAGCCAGCAGACTCCTGACGCTGGACATCTACCGCCACTTCCAGCGCCAGCGTTGCCCCGCCATCGAAAATCACCCCCTGGAGCGGCGTGACATCGGCATAATCCCGGCCCCACGCGGTTACAATATGTTGCCCCTGCGGCATGAGATCGTTTGTCGGATCGAACTCCAGCCAGCCGCTGTCAGGGATAAAAATGGCGAACCAGGCATGTGACGCATCGGTCCCGACCAGTTTTTCCTGCCCCTCTGGCGGCAGGGTTTCAATATAGCCGCTGATATAACGCGCGGGTAAGCCGACGGAACGCAGGCAGGCGATCGCCAGATGGGCAAAATCCTGGCAGACGCCGCGCCTCTCCTCTAAGACCTGTTCGGGCGGCGTGGTAACGCTGGTCGCCACCGGGTCGAAAGTAAACCCGGTAAAAATGCGATGAGTCAACGCCATTGCCGCCTGCAGCACCGGGGCATCGTCGTGGAACAGATCCGCCGCATAGCTGGCCAGCCGTTCTGAACGACGGATTAACCCGGAATCCAGCACATACTCTTTCGCCATGCGCAGGTCCGCCGTTGGGCAGGCATGCAGCAGGTATCGATATTCGCCGCAGGTCAGCGCGTGGCTCTGCAGCAGATCCGCGTGGTGGATTTCGTCAATCTCAAACTCACTTTCCATCTCAATGGTCAGCGTGTCGTGCGGCACCTGAATCGAGAAATAAAAGGTCTGGTTGCCGAAATAATCACACCCCTCGTTCTGATAAACCGGCATCGGCGTGACGGTGATCCGACGCTGTAAACAGCGCTGGCTGGCGGTGTTGCGCGGCAACAGGTGCGTCATGTTGTAGCATAACGTCACCGGCGAATTGTACTGGTACCTGGTAAGGTGTCGTACCCGATATTTCATAGATCAGTCTTCCACTGCGCGTTAATCAGTTGCTGCGGCCCGTCGGCGTGATCGAAATACTTGTCGCTCAACAAGGTGGTGAATTGCTCCAGCTGACTGATTATCTGGGTCATCAGGGCATCCAGCTGCAAACGCTCACCGCTGGTTTCATCGACCTGTGCCAGCACTTCCACTTCAGCCAGCTGAATATCCGTCAGGGATTTAATGATCGGCCGCAGATCTGACGTCAGGCTGGAGGTCTGGGCCTCCTGGCGCGGCAGATCGAGGAGATATTTGCGCAGACGATCGACCTGATAAATCAACGAACGCGGGTTCGTCCCGTCCAGCATGAGTAAGTCCAGACCAGAAATGATATTCATCTGCCCCCGGTAGCGACGGCGGAAAGAAATCAGCGCCTCAACGCTCATCAGCACCGACTCCAGAATTTGCTGTTGCTGTAGACCCGGCACCGCGGGGGTCAGCGTGTGCTTCAGCAGAATGGCGGTCAGGCGCGCCCGCTCGGCACGCCGGCCAATCTCCTGGAACCGCCAGTCCATCCCGCGCAGCATGCTTTCATGATTCAGCCCGGATAACGCCAGCAATGAGGTCACCAGATTATCCAGCGACTCTTCCGGCAGCTCCGGCAGCCCGTCCTGATAGGCAACCTCTACGGTGCGAATATAATCGCGTAATTCATTGATAATGATCCGCGTATCGGCCGAGAGCATCTCTTTGACCTGCTCGCCGCAGGCCAGCATATTGAGGATATTAAACTTGATGGAGCCGGTGCGTTGACCATCGCAAACCAGCGACGCGAGTTCATGATTGAGGTCGTCGGGGGCGTCGCTTTCTGGCACCGTTCCGGTCAGCGCAGATAACGCCGCCAGCAGAATGTCGCGGCTTTCAGGCATAAAATACTCCACGCCGTTGAGCTGCTTGAACAGAATACGGATCAGGCGCAGGCTCATCTCCGCGCGCTCCGCATAGCGGCCAAACCAGAACAGGTTTTCGATCACCCGGCTCGGCAGATTCCCCTCATCGCGAGGCAGAGAGTCCGCCAGCGTCGGCTGCACGGTATCCACGCTTTCCCCGAGTATCCACGTATCTTTACTGCGCGCGCCGGACAGATCGCTGACGATAAACGCCCCAGCTGACTCGGCGACTCGCGACAGGGTTCCGGGCATCACGCAGTACCCTTCCTCGGTGGCGACGGTGAACCCGCGGAAAATCGTCGGGCGATACTCAATGCGCTGATTATCCCAGACCGGAACCTGCGATCCCGGAACATAGGCCTGAGCCACGTAATCGTGCGGACGGGCAGAGATCTGCTGAATAATCTGCTGGCGGCTATCCGCATCTAGGCAATGGCCGTAGATACTTTTGCTGTCAAAACTGCGGTAAGCCGGTTTGATGATCAGCTGCTCAAGGTGGCTAATTACAAAATCGCGGTCTTCCGCCCGTCCGCACCACCAGGTTTGCACCGTGGGGATCGATAGCGGTTCACCAAGCAGATACTGGCTGATGTCCGCGAGGAATGCCAGCAGGGCCGGCGCTTCAAGCACCCCCGAGCCCAGCGGGTTTGCCAGCACCACGTTACCGTTGCGCACCACTTCCAGCAGCCCCGGCACCCCCAGTCGCGAATCGGCGCGCAGTTCCGTCTGGTCGCAGTAAGCATCATCCATCCGCCGCAAAATCACATCGACTTCCGACAGGCCATTCAGGGACTTCAGCCAGACCCTGCCGTTACGCACCGTCAGGTCGCCGCCCTGCACCAGCTGGAAACCGAGATAGTTCGCCAGATAGGCATGTTCAAAATAGGTGCTGCTGTAGGCGCCGGGCGTCAGAACCACAATGCGCGGGGTATCGGTTTTATGGCTGGCGAGGCTCGCCAGGGTATGGCGTAGCGCATGAAAGAACCCGGACAGCCGCCGCACATGGCTGGTGCGAAACAGCGAGGGCAGCACGCGGGAAACGGCGATACGGTTTTCCAGAACGTAGCCGGTGCCGCTCGGCGCCTGGGTGCGATCGCCAATGGCCACAAACTGACCATCGCCACCGCGCACTACATCGACCGCGTGGAAAATCAAATTGTGCGCCCCCGGCAGGCGGATGCCGTGGCACTGGCGCAGAAAGCCAGGGTGAGAAAAGATAATTTCCGACGGGATAATCCCGTCTTTCAGTAACCGCTGTTCGCCATAGAGATCTTTCAGCATCAGATCGAACAGCCGTGAACGCTGTGCCAGCCCGCGTTCCACGCTGGACCACTCCTCTTCCGCCAGCAGCGTCGGGATGATATCCAGCGCCCAGACGTTGGGCGACAGCGGATCGCCATTGAGGTTATAGGTCGCGCCATCATCGCGCAAAATACGCTGGGCCTGGCGAAGACGGTTTTCCATCCCCTCCACGCCCATCTCGCTGACGCTGTTAATCACTTCCGCCCAGTGCGGGCGGAGGGTGTTCGTCAGATCGCAGGCTTCGTTATAGATGGCTGTCGGCACATTCCCGACAGAGAAAGAGGCCGGCTCACAGGCCGGCGCGCTTGATTCAGAAAAAGAAGCTGTCATGTATGCTGATTACCCGGCTCAAAACTAAATCCTAGTAGACTTCCTGCGAAGGTCCAACGTATGCGGGTATTCGTCGCCAGGCTCTTCCGCAGGCGGAGCCATCGGGCGTGGAACCTGTTCGTGCTCATAGAATGTCCTGAGCGCGCTGAAGGCCGGCGGAGGGATCAACGCCCCCTGGGTGAAGCCATGATCCCAGAAGCGATTGACCCGCCGGGCCTCGGCTTCATTGCTGTTAACCGGCCGCGTGTCGTAATTACGCCCGCCAGGATGGCTGACGCGATAGCTACAGCCGCCAATGGAAAGCCCGTTCCAGGTATCGATCAAATCAAACACCAGCGGCGTATTGACCCCCAGCGTTGGATGCAGCGCCGACGGCGGCGCCCAGGCGCGATAACGAACCGCCCCCACCATCTCCCCTTGCCTGCCGGTCGCCCGCAGCGGCACGCGGCGGCCGTTGCACGCCAGCACGTAGCGACCTTCGGTCAACCCCGACAGGCGTACCTGAATGCGTTCGACGGAGGAATCCACGTAGCGCGAGGTTCCGGACAGCGTCACTTCTTCGCCCAGCACGTGCCACGGCTCGATGGCCCAGCGAAGCTCCAGCTCGATATCATCAATTTGCTGGCGCCCATAATGCGGGAAACGGAACTCTTCAAACGGCAACAGCCACGCCAGCCTGAACGGATAGCCATGCCGCTGCAGGTCATCCACCACCTCTTTGACGTCCTGCCAGACGTAATGCGGCAGCATAAACTTATCGTGCAGCTGGGTGCCCCACCGGACCAGCGGCTTGTGATACGGCTCGTTCCAGAAACGCGCTACCAGACAGCGGAGCAGCAGCAATTGCACCAGCGACATGCGGGCGTGCGGCGGCATTTCGAAGCCGCGGAACTCCAGCAGCCCCAGACGGCCGCTACTGCTGCCCGCGGCGTACAGTTTATCGATGCAAAACTCTGAGCGATGGGTGTTCCCGGTGACGTCCACCAGCAGGTTGCGCATCAGCCGGTCCACCAGCCATGGCGTATCAACCAGCCCTTCCGGCATATTCTGGAAGGCGATCTCCATTTCATAGAGCACTTCATCGCGCCCTTCGTCCGGACGCGGCGCCTGGCTGGTGGGGCCAATAAACATCCCGGAAAATAAGTACGACAGGCCGGGATGATGCTGCCAGTAGATCACCAGGCTGCGCAGTAGATCGGGACGCCGCAGCACCGGGCTGTCTGCCGGGGTCACGCCCCCCAGGGTCACGTGGTTACCGCCTCCGGTACCGGTGTGACGCCCATCCAGCATAAACTTCTCGGCCCCCAATCGGGTCTGGTGCGCCTGCTCGTACAGCGTTTCGATATGATGAACCAGCTCATCCCAGTGGCTTGCCGGGTGAATATTGACCTCGATAACCCCGGGATCGGGGGTTAACAGCAGCTTCTGCAAGCGCGGATCTTTCGGTGGCTCATAACCTTCAATCACCACCGGGAGTTGCAACGCGCTGGCCGTCGCCTCGACGGCGTGGATCAGGGCGACATAATTTTCCAGATGAGTGACCGGCGGCAGGAACAGATGGAGCTTGCCCTCGCGCGGTTCGAGGCACAGCGCGGTGCGGACTACGCTCTGGCTGCCGTTAGCCGTCGGTTTTTGTTGCTGTAGGGCCTGCCGGGCAACGGGGGTATCCGCCGCGTCCCCCAGCGCAAAGAGCGGCAGCGGCTCGCGCGGCTCGAAGGGATCGCGGTCGATAACCCGCTCATCTTCGGTGAGTGCCGGCAGTGAATTAAGCGGCAGACGGTAGCCCATGGCGCTGTCTCCGGGGATCAGCGTAATCAGCCCGCCGCGCATCGGCCAGGCGCTGCTCCGCCACTGCTGGCCCACAAACTCAACGGGCAGAATGTAGCCCGTCGCGCTTTCCATCCCGCGGCTCAGTAAACTGGCGAGCCGTCGCCGTTCAAGGTCATCATCAAGCTTCGCCTTCCTCGGGTCGGCCCCTTCCGGCAGCCCGCGTTCCAGCCACAGATAGTAGAGCGTATCTTCATACGCGGGTTGCAGATAGCCGTTATCGACGCCAAGCTGCCGACATAGCGCCTGACCAAAGCGCTGCGCATCAGCAATGTCGTGACCGTAATCTTGATCGACGCGGGCCAGCAGTTCCGGATCGTGCCACAGCGCCTCGCCGTCGGTGCGCCAGAAGCATCCCAGCGCCCAGCGCGGGACTTCCTCTCCCGGATACCACTTGCCCTGACCGTAGTGCAGCAGCCCCCCATGACTGAACTGCGCTTTTAGCCGCAGCAGCAGATCTTTGGCGAGACGTAATTTGTCCTTACCCAGCGCCTCGGTATTCCACTGTGCAGAATCCATATCGTCGATGGAGATAAATGTCGGCTCGCCCCCCATGGTCAGGCGCACATCGTTGGCCTGCAGCTCAACGTCAACGGCGCGTCCCAGCGCATTAATGTTCTGCCATTCATCTTCGCTGTAAGGCCGCGTGACTCGCGGATCTTCATGAATGCGCGTGACAATGTTGGTATAGCTGAATTCACATTCGCACGGGTCGGTTGCGCCGGTAATCGGGGCTGCAGACTGCGGGTCGGCCGTACAGGCTAAAGGAATATGCCCTTCGCCAGCGAACAGGCCGCTGGTCGGATCCAGCCCCACCCAGCCGGCGCCGGGAAGATAGACTTCACACCAGGCGTGCAGATCGGTGAAATCCTGTTCCGGGCCTGACGGACCGTCGAGCGCTTTGACATCGGCGGTCAGCTGCACCAGATAGCCGGAGGCAAAGCGCGCAGCCAGCCCCAGATGACGCAGTATCTGCACCAGCAGCCACGAGGTATCTCTGCACGAGCCTTTTTGCAACATCAGGGTTTCCTGACAGCTTTGCACCCCCGGCTCCAGGCGAATGCCATAGGCAATTTCGTTGGCCAGCCGGCTGTTGAGCTGTACCAGGAAGGTCACGATGGGCACCATTTCCTCGCAATCAACGCTGTCCAGCCACGCGTCCAGTTCAGGGCTCTGCTCGGTTATCTTCAGATACGGCGCGAGTTCTTCCTGCATCAAGGCATCATACGCAAAGGGAAAATGCTCGGCATACTCTTCAATAAAGAAGTCGAACGGGTTGATCACGGTCATGTCCGCGATCACCTCCACCGCAAACTCCAGCCGTTTCATCTTTTCAGGAAACACCAGCCGCGCCTGATAGTTACCGAACGGATCCTGCTGCCAGTTAATAAAGTGGTCTTCGGGCGTCACTTTCAGCGAGTAGCCATGAATATGGGTACGTGAATGGGGCGCTGGCCGCAGGCGCAAAATATGCGGCGCTACGTTGATCAAACGATCGAACTCGTACGTCGTAGTATGTTGAATCGCAACCCGGATGGTCATACGGCATCCCCTTGCAGGAAATGAAACCAGTTATCGGTAATCAGGTGATGAAGCGCGATCAGGCTAAGCTGAACCTCATTGAGATACAGGCTGAATTCGCGGTTCAGATCGTGTGAATTATCGACGCCCCGGGTTGCAAGCAGAAGACTGTCGATGTGATCGGAAACGGCCGACGCCCGCGGCAGTTCAGCGGCGGCCAGCTTGATTTGCTGCAGGCAATAGCGCTGCGAACGGGGGAAATGCCCATCGGTGAGCAGCAGCGTCACCACCAGCGAGCCTTTAATCGAACAGCGCATCACCCGGCGAAAGCTGAGATAGGCGCTTTGCGATTTGAGCACCTTAGACCACACCACCTGGCCTAGCTTGATGCTCTCTTCTTCACGCGCCTGCATCATCAGCGAGTTCGCGGCGTCCAGAATGCGGGTGTTCATATCGGCGCGCTCCAGATAGCGCCCCATATTGAGAAAATGCCAGCCGGCATCGCGGCTCATCGACCCGGTCAGCAGACCGATAATTTTCTGGCAGCCTTCAATTACGGTATTGAGATAGGTATGCCGTTCAGAGCGGTTGATCCCCAGGCGGATATTCTGTCTGGCGTAGAGATCCAGTTCATTAATCAGCTCCCACATTTCGCCCGGCACCACATCGCGGCTGGTCCGGATATTTTCACGCACCATTTTTAATGACGACAGCAGCGAGTCGGGGTTGCTCTCGTCGGCCAGCAGAAACTTCAGCACATTGCGCTCGTCTTTAATCTTATAGCGCTGGCTGAACAAGGCGACGCCGCTGTTAATTTCGATCAGGTTATACCAGGAAACGGCGATATCGCGTGGCAGATCGTAAAGCAGGTCGTCATACACGCTGACTAACCGTGCGATATTCTCCACACGTTCCAGATAACGCGCGCTCCAGTACAGGCGCGCCGCAACTCTTGATAGCATGTTCATTTGCGTTTGCTCTCCACGATCCAGGTATCCTTGCTGCCGCCGCCCTGCGATGAGTTCACCACCAACGAGCCTTTTTTCATCGCCACCCGCGTCAGGCCGCCGGTCGTCACGTAGGTCTCTTTGCTTTGCAAAATAAACGGGCGTAAATCAAGGTGGCGCGGCTCGAGATAATCTTTGGCAATGAGCGCCGGTGCGGTGGAGAGCTTCAGCGTCGGCTGAGCAATATAATTTCGCGGATTTTGCTGGATCAGTTCGGCAAACATCTGCTGCTCTTTTTTGGTCGAGTGCGGCCCGACCAGCATGCCGTAACCGCCGGATTCGTTGGCCGGTTTGACCACCAGCTTATCCAGATTCTGCAGAACGTACTCGCGGTGGTCATCATTCTGGCAGAGGAAGGTTTCGACATTCGGGAGAATCGGCTCTTCGTCGAGATAGTAACGGATCAGGGCCGGGACATACGCATAGACCACCTTGTCATCCGCCACCCCGGCGCCAGGCGCGTTAGCCAGCGCCACGTTTCCGGCTTTCCAGGCCCGCATCAGGCCAGGCACGCCCAGTACCGACTCAGGATAGAAGACTTCCGGGTCGAGGAACATATCGTCAATGCGCCGGTAAATAACGTCCACCCGCTCTGGACCGTAGATCGTTTTGGTGTAGACGCAGTCGTCGTCGCCGACAAACAGATCGGCGCCCTCTACAAGTTCAACCCCCATTTGCTGGGCCAGGAAGGCATGCTCGAAGTAGGCGGAATTATAAATCCCCGGCGTCAGCACCACGATTTCCGGGCGTTCAATCTGCCGCGGCGACAGGGCCGTCAGGGTTTCCAGCAGCTGCGCCGGATAGGCGTCAATCGGTTTGATATCGTCACTTTCAAACAGTTCCGGCAGGACGCGCTTGGTAATGGCGCGGTTTTCCAGCATATAGGAGACGCCGGAGGGAACCCGCAGGTTATCTTCCAGGACGTAGAACTGCCCGGTTTCATCCCGAACTAAATCGGTGCCGCAAATATGCGCCCATACGCCATACGGCGGCGACATGCCGACACACTCGGGACGGAAATTTTTCGATTCCTTAATGATATATTCGGGAATGATGCCGTCTTTGATACACAGTTGTTCGTTGTAGAGGTCATTGATAAAGCGGTTCAGGGCGGTAAGACGCTGCTTGAGGCCGGTTTCGGCTATCGCCCAGTCTTTGGCATCAATGGTGCGGGGAATAATATCGAATGGCCAGATCCTGTCGATATTGCCTTTATCGGTATACACCGTGAAACTGATGCCCATTTCCTGAATTGTCGCCTCCGCCGTCAGACGACGCTTTTCCAGTTCGTCCGGCGGCAGTGAATCAAGGCATTGGATCAATCGCTGTGCGGAAAGGCGGGGATTCCCCTCATGGTCGATCAGCTCGTCGAAATAGACATCGGCTTCGTAGTTTTTTATGAGTTTATGCATCAGCATTGTTCCTTGTTAAATAGCCGATCGTGGCAATAGTTACTTCACCTACACGAAACCCGCCCCCTTTCATTTACCCGAAATAGTGAATACCGTTATCGTTACGCTTACAAAGATAAGCATAAAGCATGCCATTGATTATCATGTTTACTATCAATGACATAAAAACATCGCTGTCGTCTTGTTCACGGACGAACTGCATCATCATGATGCAGGGAAATTTCAGTGGGGCACCAAAATAAGACAGTGCTGTGGGTTCTGACGGATGGCCTGAATTTTCCGTTGCGGAGAATATTAATTGGCAGTAAAAGCAGCCCGAATAAGCGTAAACTGGCGGGACCTTAAACGGATGTAACCCAGGAAGAAACGCCTGGACAGGGAGCGGTGATATGGTGAACAAAGTCTTACTGCTGGCAATTCTGGTCAGTCTGGCAACGGGATGCGCGCCGTTGCAGCCTTCCGGGTGCCATAAAACCACAGCAACAGGGAGTTGCGGTTCAGGACGCTGGGAAGATCAAGACGAATGGGGAGCCCAGGCGCGAGCCATCAAAGCAGCTATCGATGCTCAGGTGGAAGACCCGCAACGCTGGGAAGGGAAAAAGTGCCGGTTGCATCTTGAATTTGCTAAAGATGGTACGGTTTTGAACATCTCAACCAGCAAGGGTAATAAAGCCTATTGTGAAGCGCTAAGATCTGCAGCCCGCAAAGCCACGTTCCCGGGCTTCACCAATCCAGAGGTCTATCGCGATTTTCAAAAGTCGGGGTTTGATATGCGTGGATAACCCAGCTCCGGGCATGGCCAGAGCTGAATTAATATGGGGTTGATCTGCAAACTTACTGAGGGCGCAATTCGCCGTACTTGTAGGCCGCCGTGGCGCCACCGTCTATCAGCAGATCGCTGCCGGTGACGTAGGTACCGGCAATGCCAATTATCACCACCTGATGCGCTTCCGCCCTCGCTACATCAAGATAGATAAGCTGTTTACCGCCGATATCGAAAACGATACGGCAAAAGCTGCGATTGTGCGCAACATCATCGCTATCGCCAGAGAAATGCAGTGCATGACCATCGCCGAAGGGGTCGAAACCGCAAGCCAGATGGCAACGCTGGCGGCACTGGGGGTGTCGCATTTTCAGGGCTATTTCTTTGCCAGGCCCGTTGACGCGGCAGCGTTTTTCCGCGACCGCTGTGGCGGGTTCGGCCATCGACTCGAAATATAATCCTATGATATATATCGCCATGTTAATTCTGCGACCGACGGCATTTTTGTGACTCACCTGCTGGACATGGCCCTACATCCTTAACCGCGCCAGCCGCCGTCGGCAATACCCACAACAATAAGGTTGCTACGATGATGACACAAAGGGAACGGCTCGCTGGTGGATATTTATATACCGATATGGGGGAAGGCATGCCAGAGGAGCGCCTGCGCGGAAAGACGCTGACCTTTGAATTTAACCACACCTCGCCGGCGGAACCGGAAAAACGCGTGGCGCTGATCCGCCAGTTAATGGGCAGCGTCGGTAAAAACGTGTGGATTGAACCTCCGCTGCATGTCGCCTACGGCAGTCAGATCACCCTCGGTGACAACTTCTATGCCAATTTCAATCTTGTCGTGGTTGACGACGGTAAAGTAGTTATCGGCAATAACGTCATGATTGCCCCGAACGTCACCATCTCAACCACCGGCCATCCGGTCGATCCGACCGTGCGCATCACCGGCCAGCAGTTTTCGCAGACCGTCACGCTGGAAGACAACGTCTGGATCGGCAGCGGCGCGGTCATTAATCCCGGGGTGACCATCGGTCGCAACAGCGTCATCGGCGCCGGCAGCGTGGTGACCAAAGATATCCCGGCTGACGTGGTGGCCGCAGGCGTGCCCTGCCGGGTACTGCGGCCGATCGGCGAACAGGACCGGCAGAACGCGCTGGCGGGCCTGCCGCAACCGGCGGTGACGACGGAGTAAGTAAGGGATCCAGCGCCGGACGCATCTGCCCGGCGCTGAACAAGACGAGAGCTATCGGGACGCGGTGGCGCTATGCTGGCGGATAAACCGCGCGCGCCAGGGTTTCAGCACCATAATCGCCAGCGCGGCGGTGATGAAATCCAGCCCGATGGCGCAGCTGAAGACTACGTGCCAGCCGTGAGTATGCTGATACAGCAGCGCCGCCAGCGGGCCGCCGAAAATCGAGCCGATACCCTGCGAGATATACAGCCAGCCATAGTTTGAACTCGCGTACTCGCTGCCAAAGGTATCGGTCAGCGTCGAGGGGAAGAGTGAGAAAATTTCTCCCCAACCGAAGAACACCACCCCGGACAGCAGCACGAACAGCAGCGGATCTTCCCGGCACGCCAGCCACAAGCTCATCGCCACCCCTTCGAGGGCGAAGGCGATAAACATCGTGTTTTCCCGGCCATAGCGATCGGAGATAAAACCAAACAGCGGGCGCGTCAGACCATTGGTAAAACGGTCGATGGTCAGCGCCAGCGGAAGTGCCGCCATGCCGAAGACCACCGCTTTACTGATGCCAAAATCTTCCGCGAAGACCGCCATTTGCGAAGTCACCATTAACCCCGAGGTCGACATCATCGCCATCATGGCAAACATCAGCCAGAACAGCGGCTGGCGCAGCATTTCGCGAGAGGTAAACTGACGGGTATTCTGCGCGACGGTCTGGCTGACCGGCATCGCTTCGCGCTCGGGCGGTAGCTTCAGTCCCTGGCTGGCGATCAAACCCACCGCGGCGAAAATCAGCCCGAACACCGTCATGGTCTGTTCAAGCCCGTAGCTGCCCAGCGAGACGGAGATCGGGAAGGTGGTCATGATCGCCCCCATGCCATACCCCGCTGCGACGGCGCCGGCGGCAAACCCGCGATTGCGCGGAAACCAGCGCACCATTAAACCGACCACGCCAATATAGACAATCCCGGTACCGAGCCCGCCGATGCAACCGTAGACCAGGTACAGCGCCGCCAGGCCGCTGACATGGGCGGAGAGTACCCAGCTCAGTCCGGCCATCACCGTGCCGATGGAGATAAGCAGACGGGGGCCGAATCGCTCAACCAGTCGCCCCTGGAAGGGTGAGAAAAAGGTCTGCAGGATAATCAGCAGCGAAAAGGTGACCTGTAATTCCGCCAGCCCGACGCCCAGTTTCTCGGTCAACGGGCGGGTCAGCAATGTCCAGACATATTGTGGACTGGAAATCGATGCCATACAGATCAGGCCCAGCGTGAGTTGTGTCCATTTGCCAAATTTGGCTACAGCCAAAGATTCTCTAAGAACGGTCATAAGCAAGCTCCAACAATCCGTTAGCAACGTATAAAAACCCCAGCCGCGGCGCACTCCTGCATCCAGTGTTTGAATTCCTCGAAAACACGGCCTATCCCGGTTCACAGCAATACTTACACTGCTAAGCATTAAGCGTGCCACGTTGAACAGTGGATGTTTATCAATGGGTTAGATTGAATTTCGGCGTGCTGGAGGTCAAAACGGCTGGTGTTGCACCGACGAAGTGCGGCCGGTTGTTCCTGCAACGTGCAGCGCCGTGGCGGTTGCCCAACGAAAAATGCGCCCGCAGGCGCATGAGTAAAGGAGTAAAGGAAGAAGGCGTCGCGCTAGCGGCTGGCGATGGTCGAGGTCACCCGGACGCTGGCGAAAACCATCACCATGGCGCTGATCAGCAGCAGCCCGCTGCCGGCAAAGACCCCGCTGGCGCCGGTGAGGTCGAACACCGCCCCGCCACCGGCCGCACCGGCGCTGATTGCCAGCTGAATTGACGCCACCAGTAAGCCCCCCGCGCTTTCCGCCTCGTCCGGTACCGTGGTCGCCAGCCAGGTGGACCAGCCGACCGGCACCAGGCCGAAGGCAAAGCCCCACAGGGCGACCAGCAGTCCGTCCACCATCGCGATATGCCCGAAGGTGACCATCATCAGTGCCAGCAGACCCATCACGAGCGGCACCAGCGCCAGCGTCAGGCGCAGGCTGCGGCTCAGCAGATGCCCGGCGATAGAGGTCCCGACGAAGTTCGCCACCCCAAAGCCCAGCAGGATCAACGACACCCCTTCCACGCTGGCCTGAGCCACGGTTTCAAGGAACGGACGCAGGTAGGTGAAAAAGGCAAAGTGCCCGCTGAAGATTAAAATGGTCGCCAACAGCCCGCCCACCATGCCGGGACGACGCAGGACCTTAAGCAGCGTGGCAAAGCTACCGGTGCTTTCCGGGCGCATCGATGGCAGAACCCACAGCTGCCACAGCAGCGCCACCAGGCTCGGCACCGTGCACAGGATAAACACGTTGCGCCAGCCAATCAGCCCGCCTAAATAGCTGCCCAGCGGCGCGGCCACCACGGTCGCAATCGACACGGCGGAGAAGATCACCGCCAGCGCTTTTGGCACGAAGGCCGCCGGCACCAGGCGCATCGCCGTGGCGGTGGACATTGACCAGAATCCGCCGATGGCCACCCCGAGCAGCAGGCGTCCCAGCAACAGAAACTCCAGCGAGCTGGCGAAAGCCACCATCAGGCTGGAGACGATCTGCAACAGCGAAAAGAACATCAGCACCCAGCGGCGGTCGATATTTTTAGTCGCCGGGGTGATCAGCAGCCCGGTCACCAGCGCCACCAGGGCCGTGGCGGTAACCGCCTGCCCCGCCATCCCTTCACTCACCCGCAGGCTGGCGGCCATCGGGGTTAACAAACTGGCGGGAAGAAACTCTGCAACGATCAGGCCGAAAACGCCCAATGCCAGAGCATAGACGGCGCGCCACGCGGGTTTGGCCGTAGCCATCTCCGCTTCGGCAGTTATGCAGGAACTCATATACATCTCTCCAGAATAATTAACATTGCGACAAGCGTAGGGGTTTCCGTTCGGACGATCTATGATGCATACTCTGCAATTATTGATAATTCGTCCGGGATTGTTTTGATGACACGCCAGCCTATCGATCTCACCAGTGAACTCCTGCGCGGCATGCGCCTCTCCGGCGTCCATTACCGCCGCATCGAACTTGGTTCTCCGTTCGGCGTCGCGTTTAACGCGGTCCCCGGCAGAGCCCAGTTCCACTTTGTCAGCCGTGGCCCGGTGCAGCTGCAGATGGCCAGCGGCCAGCAGCTAACGCTGGAGAGCGGCGACGCGCTGTTTATTCCCAACGGCGAGAGCCATACCTTTATGTCCGATGCGCAAGCGCCGGTGATTGACGTGATGCAGCTCGCCAGCGAGACGGTGTGCAACACCGTCTGCTGCGTGAAAGGCGATAGCGCCTGCAAAACGGCGGACAACACGGTTATCTTCAGCGGATGTATGGATTTTGAACTGGGGGGAATGCAGCCGCTGGTCAAGGCGATGCCGGAAGTGATGCTGGTCAGCCGGCTGTTGAAAACCTGGCCTGAAATTCACCCGCTGCTGCTGGCGATGGAGAGAGAGTCACTCACCCGTCAGGCGGGCTATGCCGGGATTCTGGCGCGTCTGGCCGATGTGGTGGCGGCACTGATCGTCCGCGGTTGGGTTGAATGCGGCTGCGGCAACGCCACCGGCTGGGTGCAGGTGCTGCGCGATCCCCGCCTGGCCAGGGCAATCTACGCCATGCATCAGCAGCCCGGCGTCAACTGGAAGGTTGAAGCCCTTGCCCGCGAAGCCGGAACCTCGCGATCCGTTTTCGCCGAACGCTTCCTCGCCGCCACCGGCACCACCCCGGCGCGCTATCTGACGGAGCTGCGGATGCGGCTGGCGGTGCAGTATATTTCCCAGGAGGGCCAGGCGCTGGAGAAAGTGGCCTTCAGGCTGGGTTACAGCTCGCTGGCGGCCTTCAGCCGCGCCTTTAAGCGCATTACCGGTAAAGCCCCGGGCGCGCTGCGCGGCGAAACGGCACAGTAAGCGCGCCCCGCTTTTATTTCTTATTCTGCCAGTTGGCCCACGGATTATCGGCCGGCGGCGTGGCGGGCTCAGACGCTGGCTCATCCAGCGAATCAATATAGAGTTCCTCAACCTCTTTGCGCGCCCATGGTGTACGGCGCAAAAACTTCAGGCTCGATTTGATGCTCGGGTCGCTCTTAAAACAGTTGATGTTGATCCGTTTTGCCAGCTCGGCCCAGCCGTATTTTGCCACCAGGGCATTCAGCAGGGCCTCAAGGGTGACGCCGTGAAGAGGATCTTTCGAAGGCTGCATTGCGATGTGTGTTCCTGATACCGTGGAAATGCCGCACACCATACTGGCTACGCCCGCCCGGTGCAAGGGAGGGCATCGCTTTTGCCTGCGATTAAACCCATTCCGCTACCCGCGTTCCACTTTAGCAATCTTCGCCGGCAGTCCCTGGCGCACGGAAGCGCCCGTGACCCAGTCCAGCCACGGCCCAGGCACTTTCCGGGTGGGGTCGGCAAAACCAAGATCATTGAGATTGACGCCTGAGGCAATATGGTTTTTTTGCGCCATGGGCACACCGTCCAGCCAGTGCTGTCGCGCCCCCATCTCCTTATGCCCGTACCCGTGCTCCATGGCGATCACCCCCGGCATTACCCCGGAGAGCACGCTGACCTGTACCTCAACGCTGCCGCCGGGCGTGCTGATACGCGCGATATCCCCATGCTGCAGACCATAACGCTTACCGTCGTCAGGATGGATTGCCACCAGCCCGCTTGGTTTCACGTGGTGCAGGCGTTCAATCACGGTGGACGAGCTGCTCATGACATTCGATTTAAACGACATCAGTTTCAGCGGCCATTGCGATAGCGGGTAGACCGCCTCCAACGCCTGGCCATCCGCCAGGCGGGCCGGATACCAGGTCGGACAGCCGCTGTAGCGCTCGCCGGTCATCGCATGGCGGTATCCCGCCACCTGCGGATTCCAGATTTGCAGTGGCTTTTGCCACTCCACTCCGACCGTATCGCCGCGACGACCCGAGGCCTGCGGCGCAAAGCGGCCACCCCGGCTGTAGAGAAACGCCACAGGCAAGGCCTCATCGGGTTTTAAGGTACTGCGGATGTCCGGATAAATACGTTCAACCCCCGACAGCGCGATATCCTGGGCTTCGGCAGGCGGCAGCGGTTTTTGCCCGGCAAAGGCGATATTGGCGGCCACCCGCAGGTAGTAATCTTCGGCGCGGTGTAGCCCCTGCATTACGCCCTGGGCATCGGGTATTGCCTGGTCGCCGAAGCCGGGGAGCCCCATGCGTTTAGCCACCGCAATGCAGAAGGCTTCCATCGAGACCGGTTCTCCCTGCGCCGTTTTCGCCGTGGCTGGCGACACCACCGGCCAACGGGCGGTTGAGGTTTTAGTGGCTACGCCGCCCCAGGGAGCGCTGAATCCCCAGCTCTCGAAATTATGCGTATCCGGAACGATGTAATCGGCAAATGCCGTCGTCTCGTTCATAAAGGCATCGATGGCGATAAACAGCGGCAGATGCTGCGGATCGCGCAGTCGTTGCTCGATCACGCTCCGCAGTCCCGGTACGCCGTACAGCGGGTTTGCCATATTGGAGATCCACGCCTTGAGCGGATACGGATAGCCCGCCAGCGCCGAAGGTAAGATCTCGGTCAGCTGCCCGGCGGCAAAGGGATACCACGGCGCTTTCGCCGGCCACGGTGAATGCTGTCCGGCGATCTTCTCGCGATACTCATCCGACTGCGCATAGTCGGCTTTGCTGCGGGCGATATTGAGGCCTTTTGGCGCCACTTTACCGGGGAACTGCGCAAGGTCGTAGCGCGGCCCGCTGGCCTCGCCGTTAAATTTCCCGCCGCCGACAAACACCCCGCCGCTGAGGCTCATATTGCCCAGCAACACGTTCAGCATCATCACCGACCAGGCGTTATAAAAGCCGTTGCCGGACATCATGCCGCCGTGCGTCACCACCGCGGCTTTACGCCCGTGACGGGTAAAGGCCTTCGCCAGCGCGATAATCTGTTTTTCCGCCACCCCGCACAGCTGACTGTATTCGGCGAGGGTGAAGCGATCGGCGGACGCTTTCAGGCACTGAAAGCTGCTTTTTACCGCCACCTGTGAGCCGTCGTGTAAAGTCACGGTTCGATCAACCAGCAGTTCACCGCGATCGCACTGGCTCACCGGAACCACCTCGCCCTGCGGGTTAACCACCACAGGCTCATCGTTCTCGCGGGTTTCACCGCTCAGCGCCGATGCGCTCATGTGCTGCCCTGCCAGCGGATGCTGTGCGTCGGCGATCACCAACCAGCTGGCATTGGTCCAGCTTTTCTCCCCGGCACGCTGCATCGCATCACGACCGGTCAGAGCCAGATACTCAGCCATATAGCGCTGGTTATCGATAATCCAGCGGATCATCGCCATCGCGAGGGCCGAATCGGTGCCCGGCAGCACCGGTAGCCAGTGACCATGGTCGTCGGCGAGTACCGTGGTTAACGGTAATGCCGGGGCCACCACCACATAATTGAAGTCGCGACGCACGCGGGCGCTGGCCAGCTGGCGGGCCTGGCGTTTAAAGGGGTTGCCCGACTGCGCCGGCGAAGTTCCCATAAACAACGCGAACTCCACCTGATCCCAGTCCGGTTTAACATGAGGATTCTTATCGAGATCGCCCAGCAGCGCTCCGGAACCGGCGCGATACGCCAGCCCGCAGTATGCGCCGTGGGCGCCAAAATTCTTGCTGCCGAAGCTGTGCTGGGCGAAACGGCGGAAAAAGCCGTCCCGACCTTCATCGCTGGTATTGGTGGCCAGCAGCTGATTGGCTTTCGGGCCATAGGCCGGGTGACGCGGATCGACCGGGGTGGTCAGGTCACGAATGGCCCTCAGCCCCTCAACATGGCCTTCACCAAACAGATTGCCGCCTTCCACCACCTCTTCAATCAGTTGTTCAAAACTGATGTGCTGCCATTTCCCTTCCCCACGCTTGCCGGCCCGCTTCATCGGCGTGAGCAGGCGCAGCGGGCTGGTGAGACTTTCCAGCAACGTGGCGCCCCGTGCGCAGGCGGTGGATCGCGACGCCAGCCCGCTTTCACCGGCCAGTTTGTTCATCGCCTCGGCGAAAGGCATCATGCTGTCGAACGGTTGCTCATGGGACAGCGGATGCCAGGGATTGCCGGCGATCCGCAATACCGTATTCGTCTGTTTGTCCACCCGCGCGCGGATCCCGCACAACGTCCAGCAGCCAAAACATTGGGTCATGGAAACCGCCTGTCCGGAGTTACCCTGCCAGCCATTCTGCGCCGCACCTTCCGGAACCAGGGCGTTGCCGTAAATATGATCGCGCGTCACCTTGCCTGAGGTCCCGTTAACCAGACCCTCGACCGCCCGTTTCGCGACATCGCGATAGCTCAGGCCAAACGCCGCAAAGCCACCGGCGGCGACACCTATTTTCAACCATTGACGACGAGTTAACTTAGCCATGCTGGACTCTCCTTGAAAACCAATTCACGCACTCCCCAATCACGATCATCAGCGCCAGCCACAGGCCGAATGTCCCGACAATGGCCAGCAGGCCATCGGTCCCCATCGGCAGCTGGTAGTCATTACTGAGGGCGTTGTATTTCGGTATCACCTGCCCGCCGATCAGCCATGTCCAGCGCAGGAGCCAGCACAGCCCGGCCACGATAACCACGTTGATCAGTAGCAGGACACGCGGCGGTACGCGGCAACAGCTGTACAACGCGATCGCCATCGCCGCGGCCCATAGCAGGATGCCGGCGATCAGATCGCTGCGAATTGTGCTGGCGAGGTGCCACTGTTGACGCAGTGCGGCGCCGGATAGCGTTTCGCCGTGGTACCACGCCAGCAGGCATCCGCCCAGCAGTGCGAGCATCGCCAGTTGCCCTTGTGCCAGCGGACGCATCAAGCCGCTGTGCCGCCGATAAATCAGCGCCAGCATCGCCAGCAGCGCGCACATGGCGCTGATAAACATCACCAGCGGAAACCAGTAGCTGAACCACAGCGGTCTGGCGCGCACCACCGAGACTTCCCGCCCGGTATACAGCAGCAAGCCGATGGCGGCGATGGCGCTGGCCACAGCAATCCAGCGCCGCCACGGCGTCTCGCGCCCGGTCAGTTTGCGCAGGTGAAAAAGAACAAACCACGCCCCGACCAACAGGGTGAACAACGGCAGCAACAGCGCTCCCCACGGCATCCACGACCACGGCGTTGGCCAGGCATAAAAATGCCAGAACCGCGCGGCCTGATGCAGGTCGGCGGTCAGCGCCAGCGGCGCGGTGATGCCGCAGGTCAACGCCAGGAATAAGCAGGTGCCTTCGATTCGCTCGCGCCAGGCGGGCTGCACCCAGCGCACCCCGCAGGCCACCAGTACCGCGCAGGTCGATACGCCAATAAAAAAGAAGTACTGCACGGCCCAGGGTAGCCAGGTGACCGGCTGCGGCTGCGCGACAATTTCAGAGATGTTCATGTTCGACCTCCTGCCACAGTGCGGGCTGAGCGCGGCCCTGAAGCGGTGAGACAAACGCCTCGTCGAGCCCCAGGTAAAAGACGTGAGGCGCGGTGCCGTTCTCCGGCTTAAGCACTTTGATCTCATCCCAGTGCGCCGCCAGCAGCGTGCTGATCGTACTGTCGGGATCTTTTAAATCACCGATGATTCTGGCCCCGCCCACGCAGGATTCGACACAGGCAGGCAGCAGCCCCGCTTCAAGCCGGTGGGCGCAGAACGTGCATTTGTCCGCCGTCTGGGTGGCATGGTTAATGAAACGGGCATCGTACGGGCAGGCCTGCACGCAGTAGGCGCAGCCGACGCAGCGGGTGTTGTCGATCACCACGATGCCGTCTTTTCGTTGAAAGGTGGCCTGTACCGGACAGACCGGCACGCACGGCGGATTATCGCAATGGTTACACAGCCGGGGCAGCAAGACGTTGGTCACCTCATCGCGATGCTCCAGCATCACCTGGTACTGATTGACGGTGGTGCGAAACGCCCCCTGCGGGGTCTGGTTTTCGATGGTGCAACTCACCGTGCACGACTGGCAACCGATGCAGCGACGCAGGTCGATCAGCATCGCGTAACGGTGCGCCTCTGAGCCGCCATGGCGTTGCGGCTGGAAGGTGGTGCCCGCTTGCGCCAACGGCACCAGAGAGGCGCCGGCGGTGACCACGCCCAGTGTCTTCAAAAAATGTCGCTTACTGATGTCCATGTTGTTCTCCACCCAGTGCGCGGCGAGGGAAAGGATTAGGGATGGTATTACCTAACCAAATGTGATTAGTTACAGTCTAAAAATCCTGCCGGGTCTGGCTCTATTGTGGTTAACCACATAAACGAGGCGGGCTTGATCTGGCGCAATAGAAAGGGGTCATTTGTCGCATGGAGCGCATCACAACATTCCTTATGGTGCTCATCGTTAGCGCGCTGACCTCCCCTGTTTTCGCGGCCGACTGGACCATCGGTATCCTGGCATTGCGCGGCGATGCAGCCACCCGCCAGCACTGGCAACCGCTGATCGATGGGTTAAACCGCAGCGTCCCCGATACCCGTTTTCAACTCCTTCCCCTCGACCTTAACGAGATGCGCGAGGCGGTGAACACCGGCCGCGTCCAGTTCGTGCTGACCAATCAGGCGCAATTCGTCCAGTTAAACAGCCACTATCATTTGCGCTGGCTGGCCTCGCTGCGTTCGGGGGACGGGGCGACGGCCGAGAGCATGGCGACCGGTAGCGCCATCCTGGTTCGCCGCGACAGCCCGATCCAACAGCCGGCGGACCTGACGGGGAAAACCCTGGGCGCGGTCGATGCGCAGGCGTTTGGTGGCTATTTGCTGGGCTATCGCGAATTGCAGAAGGCCGGTTTACAGGTGGACGACCGGCTGACGGTGCGCTATATGGGTTTTCCGGCGGATGCGCTCCTGTACCTGCTGCGTGAGAACGCCATCCAGGCGGCGATTGTCCCGGTGTGCTTGCTGGAGAACATGGATAAAGAAGGACTGATCGACAAGCGCGCTTTTCGTCCGTTGCTGCAAAAAACCAGCGATTTTCCCTGCGTGACCAGCACCGCGCTGTATCCCGACTGGTCTTTTGCCGCCCTGCCTGGCGTTGGCGATCGGATCGCCGATGCCGTCGCCAGATCGTTGCTCAACTCGACGCAAAGCAACGGCTGGCGCTGGGGCGCGCCGGCCTCAACCAGCGACACCGAGGCCCTGCTTCGCGAGCTGCACCGCCATCCCGAACAGCAGCGCATGGCGCAGACGCTACTCGGCTGGCTGGACCAGCATAAATTGATGATCGGGGTGATATTATTATTACTGGTGCTTTTTATCGCCAACTATGGCTGGGTGATGGTGCTGGTCCAGCGGCGCGGTAAAGCGCTGGAGCAGGCCAACCAGCGTTTACGCGAACAGCAGCAGACTCTGGAACAGGCCAGGCAAATGAGCGTGCTGGGGGAAATGGCCTCCGGCTTTGCTCATGAGCTGAATCAGCCGCTGTCGGCCATACGGATGTATGCGCAAGGCGGGTTAAATCATCTCTCGCGGCCCGATAATCAGCAGGCCCTGACGACCGCCCTCAGCCATATTGACTCTCAGGCCGAGCGCTGCGGGATGATCATCAAACATCTACGCAGCTGGGCGGCGTCCGAATCCGCACCTGCCAACGCGACAGAGCCGAATGTTCGCTGCGATGTCGCCCACACAATCGGGCATGTGCTGCGGCTTTTGCAACTGGAGAATATCCGCGTGCACCATGACGCCACGCCAACGGCCGGCTTGTGGCTGCCGCCGATTTTACTGGAGCAGGTGCTGGCAAATATTCTGCTCAATGCCGTTCAGGCGGGTGCCAGCGACCTCTGGGTCAGCGCAAGCCCCCCTGGCGCGTCGCCCACGATCGTCATTCAGGACAACGCCGGCGGCCTCACTTTGGAGCAGCAGAGCAACCTGTTTCGCCCTTTCCACTCCAGTAAAAAAACGGGCATGGGGCTTGGGCTGGTCATCTGCCAGCGCCTGCTGCGCCGCGTCAACGGCGAGATCCGCGTTGATAATCACCCTGCACCGGATGGCCGGCGTGGGGTACGGGTCACCCTGACCTTCGCTACCGGGACAGATAACGAGAACAGACAATGATCCATTTGGTCGATGACGATGATGCCGTCACCCGTTCATGCTGCTTTTTGCTAGAAAGCATGGGCTACAGCGTACAGTGCTGGAATCACAGCGAGCAGTTTTTACATGAAGCGCCACTGACCACCACCGGTATTGCGCTGCTGGACATGCGGATGCCGGTCATGGACGGCCACAGCCTTTTTCAGGCGATGCGCGAGGCCGACAGCACGCTGGCGGTGATTTTCCTCACCGGACACGGCGACGTGCCGATGGCGGTCAAAGAGATCCAGCACGGGGCGGTGGATTTTCTCGAAAAACCCGTGGCGACGCCTGCGCTGCAGGCGGCCATCAGCAAAGGTTACGAGCACTCTGCGCAACTGACGGCCATGCAGACGCTGAAGCGACGCTTCGACACGCTGACCGCCAAAGAGCAAGAGGTCGCCCGCTGTGTGGTCGCCGGTCTGATGAACAAAGATATCGCCACGCACATGCATATCGCCGTGCGCACGGTCGAGGTGCATCGCTCCCGAGTGATGGAGAAAATGGCGGCCAGAAATATGGCGGAGTTTATCGGACAGATGCGCCAGATCGGGTAACGCGACGAGTTTCCGCTGCCGAAAAACCGCACTCCGCCATTAACGTCTGCATCAGTTCCGCGGCCGACAGCGCGCGGATCATCCCGACGTTCTCCCCGGCCCAGTGGGCGCCAAACCCCTGCTCGCCCATCGCTTTTGCCGCGCTGGCCAGCGCTTTACCCGCATCGTAAGCCACCGGATACGCGGGGACGTCTGACGCGGCGTGCTGGCGCCCGAGCTGGCAAAATGCGTTATCAATGCAACGGGCGGGACGACCGGAGATCGCACTGGTCAGCACCGTTGGCGGCACAGGCTGGCGAGTCAGCGCCTGGCGATAGCCAGCATCCGCCGAGGATTCCGGACAGAGCAGGAATGCGGTGCCCAACTGGGCGCCTTGCGCACCTAGCTGCATCAGGTGACGAATACCGGCGCCATCCATTATTCCGCCGGCGGCCACCACCGGCAGCGATACGGCGCGGTTAATGGCCTGAACCAGCGCATCCGTTGACAGCTGGCGATCGTCGCCCAATGGGTCGAAGATCCCGCGATGACCGCCTGCCTCATAGCCCTGAGCAATCACGATATCAATCCCCTGGGCGGCAATCTGCTGCGCCTCCGCGACGCTGGTGGCGCTGGCCATGGTCACCACGCCTTTCTCCTGCAGACGGCGAACCAGGGTCTTGTCCGCCACGCCGAAGTGAAAGCTGACCACCGCAGGTGCGAGATCGAGCAGCAGTTCGGCCATCCGCTGATGCCCGAGAAAGCTGTCATAGATTTCTGCCAGCGTTTCCGGCGGCTCGTAGCCAAAACGGGCAAAATACGGCCTGAGCGCCGCAATCCACCGGGCTTCCCGTTGTGGGTCCCGCTGCGCCGGCGCATGACAAAACAGATTGACGTTAAAGGGTTGCGAGGTCTGCTGGCGGGTGGCGTTGATCAGCGCTTCCGCCTGTTCCACCGTCGAAGCGCCTAATCCCAGCGAGCCCAGGCCGCCTGCGTTACTGACCGCGGCGGCCAGCGCCGGGGTTGAGACACCGGCCATCGGCGCCTGGATAATGGGGTATGCAGTATCAATAAGCTGGGTGAGGCGATTCATGCCGGGAATCCTGTCTGAAGATGTGATAACGGATACTTAACTTCTCTTTTTGAGATGTTAAGATCAATATCATTTCCATTTTAAGAATAAAAACTATGAACCACACCACGTTGCAGATATTTAAAATGGTGGCCCAGGAGCACAGTATTACCCTGGCGGCGAAAAAGTTAGGCCGTGCGCAGTCGAACATCACCACCCGGATCCAGCAGCTGGAAGAGGAGCTCGGGGTCGAGCTGTTCGTGCGGGGGAATAAAAAAATGGTGCTCTCCGCTGCCGGCAGCTGCTTCCTCGATTACGCCCGGCGGATCCTGAGCCTGGCGGACGAGGCGAAACAGGCGCTGCACCCGGCGACACCGGCGGGAAGCCTGCGGCTGGGCTCGATGGAAGCGGCGGCAATCAGTCGGCTGATGCCGCGACTCCCGGCCTTCCGGGCGGCCTGCCCGGAGGTTGAACTGACGCTACAGGTAATGCCGACCCAGCCGTTAATCGAGCAGGTGCTGAACGCCACCCTCGACTGTGCGCTGGTCTGTTTACCGCTGACGGCCGAAGATGAGCCCGCCTGTCCGGCGGAGATCGAATTTGCGGAACTCTATGTCGAACAGTTGATGCTGGTCACCGCGGAAAAGCCAGGTAACATCCGGCTGGCGGCCTTCCCGCGCGGCTGCAGCTACCGGGCGATCGCCGAAGCCCATTTTGCCGCAGACGGGAACGTCGATATTCAGGATGTCGGCTCGTATCAGGCGATGATCGCCTGCGTGGCCTCCGGCGGCTATGCCGGGATCCTGCCGCAAAGCGTTATCGAACGGATGACGTTGCCGCAGGGCAGCCAGCTGCAAGCCATACAACCGGCACGCACCCAGCTGATCTGGCGGCGAGGCTACGGCTCCCCTGCGCTGACTGAATTACGCCGCGTTATGACCTCTGCCACTGCTGGTTGATGCACATTAACTGCGGCGAGGCGATGGCGGCAACACCACCAGCCCCGCCGCCAGAAACAGCGCTGCGGCCGCCGCGATCAACGACAGGCTAAAGGAACCACTTAGCCGATGGAGCGTACCGGCCACCAGCGGCCCGACAATTTGTCCGACCCCGTACAGCGCCGTCATGGCGGCGATCATATTGAAGCTGACCAGGTGATTCAGACGTCTGGCCAGCGGCAGCGCGATGGTCACCGTCCCCATAAAGGTAAAGCCAACCAGCAGCGCGCTCAGCAAGCACATCCCTAACGACGGCTGCCAGGCCGGCAGAATGACGCCCGTTGCCTGAACCAGCAGATTACCGGTCAATGCCCGACGATAGCCGAATTTCACCACCAGTTTGTGCCAGATAAAGCACGACGGCACCGCCGCAAGGCCAAACAGCGCCCAAATCTGCACCGGATCCACCCCGCCCAGCGAGCCTGACAAAAACAGCGGCAGATAGGTCGCGGTAATGATGTAGCCAAATCCTGCAAGACCGTACACCAGCAGTAAGGTCCAGGCCCCGGCGGTTTGCCCTTGCCCTGCTGTTAATACGCTTTCCGCCTGCACTGACGTGTGCGGCGTTTCGAAGGCTGGCGTTAATAGCAGACGCACGGCCAGCAGCAACAGGATCGTTGCGCTGACCGCGCAAATAAGCCATATCTGCGGGCTGGAGAGCGCCCACGCTTTGCCAAGGGCGATAATTTCGGCGGATAAGAAAATCCCCATCCCGACGCCAGAATAGAGCACCGGTGCGCCATTATGTTGCTTCATATGCTGGAGCAGCCACAGCGAGGCGGCAATCAGCGTCACCGCGCTGAGTACCCCGGCGATACCACGGACCACGATAATTGCCAGCGGCGTGGTGACCCAGGCCAGCAGCGCCAGACACACCAGGGTGAGCCCGACCGAGACCAGGCTCAGCCGCGTGCTGTCAGCCGGCCGGGCTTTTGAGAGCAGCAGCGCTCCCAGCAGATAGCCCGCGTAGTTGACCGATGCCGCCAGGTTTCCCTGGCTGAGCGAGACGATCTGCTCGCTCAGCATGACCGGAAGAATACCGGTATAGGCAAAACGCCCGAATCCCATCCCGATAATCAGCACCGCTGAAGCGGCCAGCGCTAGCAGAAAAGCCTGAGGTTTCGCCCGAGGTTTACGCACATTCATAGTCTGTCTCTGTGATGTGAAAACCCAACTGTAGCGGAGCCCCACAAAAACACTTCGTTGCCGGGCGAAATATGGCGGCAAGGTAACCCGATCAGCGGCTGCTTAACGCCAGACGGGCGGCAAAGAGCATAAACACCCCGCCGGTGACGCGATCCATCCAGCGAACAACCGGCGGTTTTTTTAACACGCCGGAGGCATAGCGCGTCGCCAGAATCAGGGTTAATGACCACAACGTGCCTATCAGCACATGGATCGCGACCAGCAGGAAGGTCCAGATCACCGGCGAATGGCCGCTTGGGATAAACTGCGGCAAAAAGGAGACGTAGAAGACCCCCATTTTGGGGTTCAGCACATTACCGAGCATCCCTTTGACAAACCAGTTGCTGGTTGTCGCCGACGTGCCGGGCTGAGTGTCAAAGCTCTGGCGCGGGCGAAGTAAAAGCTGGATCCCTAACCAACACAGGTAGGCCGCGCCGCACCACTTCAGCAGGTTATAGGCCATCTCCGAGGCGGCGAGGAGCGCCCCCAGTCCAAACGCGACAATCGCGCCCCAGATAAAACAGCCGGTATCAATACCCAGTGCGGCCTGAAACGCTTTCTTACCGCCTTCAACGCTGGAGGTGCGAAGAATCAACGCGGTATCAAGTCCAGGGGTAAGGGTCAACAGCAAGGCGGCTAAGGAATAAGCCAGAAGGGCATCGGCGACGGACATCTACTCTTTCTCCGAAAGCGATGATTCTATGGAAAACGGGCTGCGTCAGCAACGAGAGAAATGTCAGCAGCCGCCCGTTGCGATGGTCACGACGGGCAACTGCTGACATTGTCTTTTACTCGTTAGCTGTCGGTGGCAAACCGGAGAGCCTTCATCATACCGCCTCGCGCAGCCAGGGCGTGATGGTCAGGCCGGTCAGCAGCCCTTCCGGGCTGAGCAGCCGCGTGACCGTCTGTCCCCATGGCTCTACCCGATTGGCGATCAGCAGTTGATAACCTTTAGCGAGCAGCTGATCGGTGGCGAGCGCAATATCGCGCACTTCGAACTCAATCCACGCCTGAGGTACCGTGACTTCGGCGGGCCATTGTTCCTGACCAAAGCAGGACGTCGCCGCCTGGGCCAGCGGCCAGAGGGCAAAATGTTTCACCCCTGGCAGCGCATCCTTTTCAGTCAGCAGGTAGTCGGGATTACCGGGCATCGGCTTCAGGGGAAGCCCCAGCGCCGAACAATAAAACGAGTGGCTGTCAGCGGTGTTCTGCGTAATGGGGCCAAATCCCGCCACAAACAGCACTTCACTATGCGCTAAATCTTCAGTCATGTTCCCTCCTGGATAATGAGCAAGCCGATGAGGCAGAGAGAAAATATATACAGTGAAAACCCGGACTTGCACAGATTCGTCTTGTCGCAATGCGAATTTTGGTGGGTTCGGCTGAAAACGCATCCTTTACTCGTCCCGACGGCTGGGTCTGCGCTATGCTGATCGCCCGTTTGTTTTCACTGCCATGGCGTTATGACCTCTTCAGTCAGTAATACTCAGCTTAATCTGCGCATCATTTCGATCGTCGTCTTCACCTGCATCTGCTATCTGTCGATCGGGCTTCCGCTCGCCGTGTTGCCCGGCTATATCCACTATCAACTGGGCTACAGCACGCTTATTGCCGGGGTAGTCATCAGCCTGCAGTACATTTCAACCCTGTTCAGTCGTCCGCACGCCGGGCGCTATACGGATATCTGGGGCCCCAAAAAAGTGGTCAGCTTCGGGATCGTCTGCTGCCTGCTGAGCGGGCTGTTTACGCTGATTGCCGTAGGGTTGCAGTCGACGCCACTGCTGGCGATTGGCGCATTGCTGATTGGCCGCGTATTTCTCGGCGTCGGCGAAAGCTTTACCGCCACCGGAGCAACGCTGTGGGGAATTAAAACCGTCGGGGCGATCCATACCGCGCGCGTTATCTCGTGGAACGGCGTGGCGACCTATGTCGCGATGGCGGTAGGTGCACCGCTGGGGGTACTGCTGAACAGCTATTTTGGCATCAGCGGCTTCGCGGTGGTGGTGGTGGCGGTGGCGTTTGTTGGCCTGCTCTTTGCCCGTACACGCCAGGATGTCAGCGTGACGGCGGGCGTGCGCGCGCCATTCCATGTGGTGGTTCGTAAAATCTGGCCCTACGGTCTGGGCCTGGCGCTGGGCACGGTCGGATTCGGGGTTATCGCGACCTTTATTACGCTCTACTTTTCTGCCCATCAGTGGCAAGGCGCAGCCTTTACGCTGTCGCTGTTCAGCGTCGGGTTTATCTGCATCCGGCTGGTCGCCGGCAATATGATCACCCGTTACGGCGGCGTGCGCGTCTCGCTGGTCTGTTTTGCCGTGGAGTGTGTTGGGCTGATGATCATCTGGCTGGCGCCTTCCGCATGGATTGCCGGCTTCGGCGCCCTGCTGACCGGCTCCGGCTTCTCGCTGGTATTTCCGGCGCTGGGGGTTGAAGCGGTACGCCAGGTTGAAGAGCAAAACCAGGGTACCGCGCTGGGCACCTATTCGGCCTTTCTCGATTTAGCGCTGGGGCTGACCGGGCCAGTGGCTGGATGGGTAGCCGGGTATTACGCGCTGGATACCATTTATCTTCTGGCCGCCGTGGTCGTGGTGCTGGCATTTATTCTGATTTTTCGCGTTTACCGACAACAACGTGCCAGTTTAGACCCTGCATAAAGTCCGTGCTTTGGTCACCACCGAGGCGCTGTACAGGCAAAAAAATAATCACTCATTGACGGGGATTCTGCATCCGTGCCAACATCCCCGTCACATCTGGTAACAGATGTACTGGCGTAACGGGTGAAATAACAGAGATCGCAGGACAACGATCCAGGCCCGCTACGTAGCCCAATCCGAATCACTGGCCTGTACAGTGAGTCCCTGAGTCTGGCGGGAAATACGCAAATGCATCAAAGTTTTAATCAGCGTGTTCATTTCTACTACTGCATTCTGGTGGCGCTGAAAATACATGGAAAATCAAAAAAATCAGGTGGCGTCAGGGGGAAGAATAACTTTCTGCTGAAGTGGTTACGTAAAGCCCAGGACAACAACATTTTCCACCCGGATATCACCAGCGAAATTGAGTGGTTGCGCGGAAAAATCATTCAGGCCGGTTATGACACTGACCTGGAGCCGATGCTGGATTTTGTCTACGCCACGGCGAAACGGGCTGAAACCCTCAAAGACAGCGAATAATCCCCGTCAAAGCCTGGCTCTCCGGCTTCTCTCGCGGTCAGCGGGATGATGCGTTTTAGCGACGAGAACCACGTGACGCTGTCACTTTTAGTGCCCACCATCGGTAACAACAATCAGCAACACTAAATGCGTTTTACCTTCGAGCATTGCCCTCTATGCTGATGAACGCGCTTAATTGTATCCGGAGATATGCATGGCAGACTGGAATCCCTCGTTATATCTGAAGTTTGGTGCCGAACGTACTCGCCCTGCGGCAGAATTAGTGGCCCGCATTGCAGACCAGCCGGTGACGTTTGCCGTTGATTTGGGCTGTGGACCGGGGAACAGCACCGCCTTGCTGCATCATGCCTGGCCAGAAGCCACCATTGTCGGGGTCGATAACTCACCGGCGATGCTGGAAGAAGCGGCGCAGGCCCTGCCGTCCTGCCACTTTGTCACCGCCGATATTCGCGAGTATCAACCTGAACGTCCGGCCGATCTTATCTATGCCAACGCGTCGCTGCAGTGGTTGACGGACCATGAAACGCTGTTCCCGCAGCTGGTCAGCCAGCTTGCACCGCATGGCCTGCTGGCGGTGCAGATGCCGGATAACTGGCAGGAGCCGTCCCATACGCTGATGCGTCAGACGGCACAGGAGCTGGGGTATGCAGAGAGCGGACGCCATCCGCTGCCGTCGGCTCAGGCCTACTACGATATTCTGACCCGCAGCGGCTGCGAGGTTGATATCTGGCGCACCACCTATTATCACCCTCTGGCATCTCACCAGGCGATTATCGACTGGCTGCAATCGACCGGGTTACGCCCGTATCTACAACCGCTGGATGCCGAACAACGCGAAGCCTTTCTCCAGCGCTATCTGGCGTTGCTGCAACAGCACTATCCGTTACAGTGTAACGGAAAGGTGCTGCTGTTATTCCCGCGCCTGTTTATCGTAGCCCGCAAGCACAGCGTCTGACAAAAGATCGTAACAACGGCGCCGGGATGGCGCCGAATGGCAGGTTTACCAGGAAAGATGATGCACCAGTGAGAGATCCCACGCGGTGGCCAGCAGTGACAGAAACACAATCAGGTTAATGGCGGTCTCAATACGTTTTTCCATTTTTCCTTCTCCTGAATCGTTTTCAGCGGTCAGACAGGCTGAGTGAAACCACATCCTACTGCTTATAAACGTTACAGCGTCACGCGATAACGTACGTAATCATCGGCGGGAGTAAACTCGTCATACAACCGGCGGGCAGGATTATCGTTGCGAGTATGCCAGTACAGGCGCGACCAGCCCTGAGCTTTGCCCTCGGCGTGCAGGGTCTGCAGGAGTTGCCTGGCGATACCCCGGCCGCGCATCTGCGGTTCAACAAACAGATCTTCCAGATAGCAGATGGGGGTTTTCACCCATGTGCCCTCGTGCAAAACGCAGATCGCAAAACCCACCACGCGGCCGTCCACTACCGCGACACGTCCCAGCACCGGGGAGGCGTCATCGAGCAGACGTTGCCAGGTAAATTCGGTCACATCCTCAGGTTGCGGACTGCCGTAAAAGCCGGTGTAACCTTCCCACAGCAGCAACCACTGTGATTTATCATGTTGATGAATATCACGAATCTCTACGGCCATGGGCTATCCTCTTTGGCGTTTCATCCATCAGGCGATGTCTGCACGAACGTGTGCGATGTAAGCCCACCCGGAATGTACGATAAGCCATTATTTTCCGGTCAGAAAATTAGTTCAAGCACCGAGGGCACGATTTGCCTCTATTCGGCTTTATCTGGAGATTGTCAGGCAGGCCTGCTAAGCGAACGTTTCCCGATGTTCCAGACCTGCTCGGGCTAAGTATTCATAAAATAAATAAGTATGTTGTAACTACTGAGCGATAATAAAAAAACCCGGCAGCAGTATGGCCGGGTTCTCATCACATCACGACATCATCGTATCAGCACAGCGGTTTGACAGCTGCACGCATGCCACGCAGTAAAATTGCGTCCAGGTCCAGGCTCACCTGCTCTACCAGCCCCGGGATCTGCGTCAGGTCCTGCTCCCAGTGGGAGGTTACCGACAGCACGGCTTTAACCAGTTCACTGGTGCAGAGCTGCGCATCACGATGCTGCGCCCAGAGGGTCTGGAAACGGGTCATCCATTCGGCATCATCCTGCACCGGATAGCTTTCGCCATCGCGCTCTCCCCGATAAAACGCAATCAGTGCCGCCAGCGCGAACGTCAGACGGGCCGGGAGTTTGCCCGATTTTGCCTGCCCTGCCAGCAGCTGCGGCAGAATACGCGTGCGGTATTTGGTCATGCCGTTGAGGGCGATAGACAGCAGCTGATGCTTAATGTACGGGTTGCGGAAACGCCCGGTCACGGCGCTGGCAAACGACTCCAGCTCGTCACGCGGCAGATCCAGCACCGGAATGATCTCTTCATAAATCGCCTTCTCGACGAAAGCGCAGATCTCCTGGTCATTCATGGCTTCACCCACGGTATCCAGACCAGCCTGGAAGGCCACCGGTACCAGCGCGGTGTGCGCGCCGTTGAGGATCGCCACTTTGCGCTCTTTGTACGGCTTGATATCGTCAACAATCAGGACGTTAAGCGGGAGTTTATCGAGACGCAGCTCGGCAGCCAGCGACTTCGGCCCCTGGATAACGAACAGGTAGAAATGTTCGGCGGTCGCCAGGAAACCGTCTTTATAGCCCAACTGGGCTTCAATCGCTTCGGCTTCATCGCGCGGATAGCCGGTCACAATGCGGTCCACCAGCGTAGAGCAGAAGGCATTTGCATCTTGCAGCCAGGTGATAAAGGCTGACGGCAGCGCCCACTCGTGAGCATAGCGCAGCACCAGTTCACGCAGCGCTTCGCCGTTGTAGTCAATCAGCTCGCAAGGAATGATGATCCAGCCTTTATCCGCCGCGCCCGCAAAGTGGCTGTAGCGTTCGTACAGCAGACGGGTCAGCTTCGCCGGGTAGCTCACCGCCGGCGCATCGTCGAAACGATCGCCCGCGTGGTAGCTGATACCGGCTTCGGTGGTATTGGAAAACACAAAGCGCATGTCCGGATTATGGGCCAGACGCAGGAACTCGTCGTAATCCGCGTAGACGCTGATCTCCCGATTGACCGAACGAATCAGGCGCGCGTCGCTGACCGCTTCGCCCTGCTCGTTCAGCCCGCGAATGATGGTGGTGTACAGCCCGTCCTGAGTGCTGAGCGAAGGCGGGAACGCACTCTCGATCGGACGAACGATGACCACCCCGGCATTCAGGTCGGTATGCTCATTCAGCAGGTCCAGCTGCCAGTCGACAAAGGCGCGAAGGAAGTTGCCTTCGCCAAACTGAATGATACGTTCAGGGTACTGCGCGCCGGGGAAATCACGACGATTTAATGTTTTCACAATAGGTTCCCTCTTAGAGTAGTCATACAACCTGAGTAATTGGTGTAATAACTTATCAGCTTTTCTAAGAATAAAACCGTGTTTTGATCAAACCTGTCTCTGTTATTGCAGGAACTTATAGAACAGTGAGGTGGCGGTCATCTTTCCGTCCGGCATCAAGGCATAGCGCGGGATTTCCCCGGCTTTTTCCCAGCCACACTGGACGTAGAAGCGTTCAGCACCGCTGCCTGTGGCGGTATCGAGTACCAGCACCGATTTGCCCTGCTGGCGCGCCTGCTGCTCCAGATATGCCATCAGCGCATTCGCTACCCCCTGACGTCGGGCATTTTGGTGAACCAAAAGTTTGGCTACGTCGGCGCGGTGCGGTTGGTTCTCTGGTTGATCGGTAATCAGCTGTACCGTCCCGACAATCTGCCCGGCCTGTTCAGCCACCAGCACCAGCCGTTCGCCAGCGTCGACGCTGCGTGCAGTGCGGTGCCAGAAGGCCTCGGCCGTCTGCGGGTCGAACGGCAGCATAAAGCTCACCGACGCGCCGCCATTGACGCTGTCTGCCAGAATATCGCTAAGTCGGGAAAGGTTGGCGAGAATATCGTCGTGCGAAAGGCAACGGAAAGAAAAGGATGTGGTCATGGGTCGCTCCCTGAAATTAACCACATCACTATGATTTTAACTAATATTTAACACAAGCGGCTTTATCATCGTATTTTCTTATTACCCATTCTCCGCCAGAGTCGGCGTGAAAATACGATTGCGCCCTGCTTTTTTGGCGCTAATAAGATAATCGTCGGCCACCATCAGCAGCTGATTAAAGAGTTCGGTGATCCGCCCGGAACCAATCGGACGACACTCAAGCCCCATGCTGATGGTCAGCTTGATCTGCTGTTGCCCCCAGACAAAGGTTTGCGCCTCGACGCCCTGGCGAATTTTCTCCGCCAGCTGCTGCCCGGCCTGCGCCGTCGCGCCCAGGCTGGCCACTGCAAACTCTTCCCCGCCGATACGCGCCACCATTCCCTGCTCGCCGGCCAGCTCCCGCACCCGCTGGGCCAGCTGCGCCAGCACGCAATCGCCGCACTCATGGCCCCACTGGTCATTGACCCGCTTGAAGCCATCGATGTCGAGCACCATCACCGTCAATACCTGCGCTTCGGACAGCGGCTGACGCTTCAGCGACTCGCTTAATCCCGAACGCGAATACACCCGGGTCTGGAAATCAAAATCGGCCCGCAGCGCCAGCTGTTTGACCAGGTTGTTAATCGCCTCCACGCTGGACGCCACAATCACCGGGCTAATCAACATCGCCGCAATCCCGAGACGGGTTGAAAACAGCTGCCACGGCTGCAGGTGGGTATCAGGAGAGAGATGAATCAGAGCGTTAGCCACCAGCAGGATCTCCCCGATGCCGGTCAGAAAAGTCAGCAGGCAGGTCAGCGGCAGCGGATAGCGAATAGCACACCAGATCAGCGCCGGCAGCGGGAAGGTGATGCTACCGGCGCCCCCCACGGCGACGCCCAGAATAACCGACAACACCAGCACGATAACCGGCAACAGCTGACTCCAGCGGAAACCGCTCAGTCCGGAGGGGATCGACACCGTCAGGATAAACGGCAGGATCAGCACCGCGGTAGAGAACTGTTCGCTAAACCAGTCCACCAGTAGTGAAATAAAGGTTTCTCGTTCCACATCCACAGAGCCCAGCGCCCCGACGGCCGCGCTGAGCAACGCCGCCAGCAGACAATAGCAGAACAGATTGAGGACATTTATCGGCCCGGGCATCGAGTCGGTGCGGCGTTTATCCCACAGCACCAGCTGCGCCAGGGTGACAATAAAGACAATATTCGAGAAGTTAATCAGCAGCGAGGCATAGCCCATTCCCCAACGCGAGGTTAAGCCATCGTAAACCAGCATCGCCCCAAAGCAGACGGCATAAAAGTAGCTACGATTTAGCCAGACATAACGCGCGAAGATCCCTGCCAGCACGGCATTCAGCGGCCAGAAAAAAGAGAGTTCCTGTACCAGACGCAGCATCGCGCCGAGAAAATGGAGCAATAAAGTGATTGTGAATAACACCAGTGCATCACGCACGGGCTGTTCCTCACGAAACGCAGTGAATGACCGAATCGACAGTGAAGACATTCAGTAATTATCCGTCTAATTGTTTCAGGCAATTATTATGTTAATAATTAGTTAGCGGATTATCATAGCATGAGAATATTTCTCAGGCATATACATGCCTGAGAAATGAACATAACTAACGTTGCGGGGAATTCATCTGTATCACTAACCAGTGATGGATAACCTGCACCACATAGCGCTGCTCGTCGGCGCTGAGCTCGCGCCCGGCAGGAATGGCGTGCCATTTTGCCAGACAGCCGCGACAGCAGGTGGCGGTGGCATGCTGAGCAATAAACACCGGATGGCCGCGCATCGGGGTCTGTTTGCCATCATTGGCAATATCAGCCGGGGCCAGGCGGCGAGCGATAAAGTCCGCCGCATGCTGATCGATTACCTCCGCCCCTTTATCCAGGCAATATTGCCGCTCTTTGATGCCCAGCCGAAAGCGCGAGCGAAAAGCGGAGCCCTGCAGACGAGTAAAAAGCATATCGATTGAGCGCATCAGAATACCGACCGCCCCAGCTGGTGAGTGAGTTTCTCCAGCACCGCCGTTCCCGCCAACGAGTTACCGGCCTCATCAAGCTCCGGGCTCCACACCGCTATCGCCATCTCCTGCGGCACGATCGCCACAATCCCCCCGCCGACGCCTGATTTTGCCGGCAGGCCGACGCGCCAGGCAAACTCACCGGCGTTCTGGTACATGCCGCTGGTCATCATCAATGCGTTCACTTGCCGCGACTGGATCGGGGCGATCACCGGCGCATCGAGATGTGGCGCGACACCGCGATCCGCGAGAAACAGAAAGGTTCGCGCCAGCTCGACGCAGCTCATTTCCAGCGAGCAGTAATGAAAATAGTTGTGCAGCACCGTGGCGACATCGTTATGGAAATTACCAAACGATTTCATCAGCCAGGCAATCGCAGCATTGCGCGCAGAATGGTCAAACTCTGAACGTGCGACCACCGGATCGTAGGCAATATCGCTGACGCCGCTCAGACGACGCACAATCTCCAGCATTCTCTGGCGCGGCGCGCTCAGTCGGCTTTGCAGCATATCGCAGACCACCAGCGCCCCGGCATTAATAAAGGGATTGCGCGGTTTGCCCTGCTCAATTTCCAGCTGTAACAGCGAGTTGAAAGGTTGCCCGGATGGATCTTTCCCCACCCGCTGCCAGATTTCGTCTTCCGGATAGTGGTTCATCGCCACCACCAGGCTCAGCACTTTGGAGATAGATTGAATGGAAAAACGCTCGTGGGCATCGCCGGCAGAATAGTGCTGACCGTCTACCGTACAAATTGCTACCCCGAGTTTATTACCGCTTACGCTGGCCAGCGCCGGAATGTAATCCGCCACCTTGCCGCGCCCAATCAGCGGCCTGATTTCTGCCAGAATGGTCTCCAGCATTGCATTATTGATGACCGTCGCCACACCCGGCTCCTTGCCCGCCGTCAAATTCGGGCTGGGAGTATAGCAGAGTGCGGCGACGGTCGTCAGGCGTGACGTCGGTTAGCGACGGTCTTTCCATACGGTTTGCACATTACAGAACTCATGCAGGCCGAAATGGGACAGTTCGCGACCAAAGCCACTCTTTTTCACGCCGCCAAACGCGACGCGGGCATCGCTGGCGCTGTAACCATTAATAAAGACGCCTCCGCACTCCAGCTCGCGGGAAAAACGCTGCGCTTCATCGACGCTGGTGGTATAGACGGTGGCCGACAGGCCAAAGTCGCTATCGTTGGCCAGGGCCAGCGCGTGATCGGCATCGCGCGCCACGCTGATGGTGGCCACCGGGCCAAACAGCTCCTGGCGGAATCCGGTCATTTCCGGTGTGACGTTACCCAGCACCGTTGGCGCATAGTAGTTGCCCGCCCCGGCCATTTTCTCTGCGCCCAGCAGCAAGGTCGCCCCTTCCACCAGGGTCGCGGTCACCTGCTGATGCAGTTCATCACGCAGATCGAAGCGCGCCATTGGCCCGATGTAGTTGGCTTCATCACGCGGGTCACCCATCTTCAGGGCGTCGACGGCGGCGACAAAACGGCTGGTAAAGGCCTCGGCAATGCCGGCTTCAACGATAAAACGCTTCGAAGCGGCACACACCTGACCGCTATTTTGATAGCGACCAATCACCGCCGCTTTAACCGCTTCATCAAGGTCAGCATCATTGAGGACGATAAACGGATCGGAACCGCCCAGTTCAAGGACGCATTTCTTCAGAGCAGCACCGGCCTGTGCGCCGATAGCCTTGCCGGCACGCATGCTCCCGGTCAAGGTCACCGCGGCAATACGTGAGTCGTTAATCGCCTGCGACACGCCGTCGTTGGTGGCATTTACCCAACCGAAGACGCCATCCGGCAGTCCTGCTGCGTCAAAGATCTCGCCAATCAGCGCCGCGCTGCCCATCACATTCGGCGCGTGTTTCAGCAGGTAGCTGTTGCCCGCCAGCAGGATCGGTACCGCCCCGCGCAATACCTGCCACAGCGGGAAGTTCCACGGCATAATCGCGAGGATCGCCCCCAGAGGACGGTATTCAATCACCGCGTTGTTGTTTTCCACCGCGGTGGCTTCGGTCGCGAGCATCGCCGGACCATGCTCTGCGTACCAGTCGCAGAGGTTGGCGGATTTGGTCACTTCGCCACGGGCCTGGGCGATCGGTTTGCCCATTTCAAGGCTGATCATCTGCGCCATCTCTTCGGCGCGGGCGCGCAGCGCGCTGCCGACACGACGGAGTGCATCGGCACGCTCGGCGACACTGACGGTGCGCCACTGACGATAGCCCTGCTCAGCCAGCGCAATCGCCGAATCCACTTGTTGTTCAGTCGCCCAGGGAAGAGACGACACCATTTCTCCCGTGGTCGGGTTGATGGAAACCGCGTGCGTTGTCGATAAAGTCATCGTATTGCTCTCTCTGTTGATTGCGAATTGACCTCATTCTGGCGTACCCTTCCTTTCATTGAAAATGAATAATATTAAGTAACCCATTCACAAAAGAAGAACACTATGGACCTGACCCAGCTTGAGATGTTTAACGCCGTCGCCAGCACCGGCAGCATTACCCAGGCCGCGCAGAAGGTGCACCGGGTTCCCTCTAACCTGACGACCCGCATTCGTCAGCTGGAGGCTGACCTTGGCGTTGAGTTGTTTATTCGTGAGAACCAGCGCCTGCGCCTGTCGCCCGCCGGGCATAGCTTTTTACGCTATAGCCAGCAGATCCTCGCGCTGGTTGATGAAGCGCGGATGGTGGTCGCCGGAGATGAGCCTCAGGGCCTGTTTTCGCTCGGCTCGCTGGAGAGCACCGCGGCGGTGCGCATTCCGTCGACGCTGGCGCTGTATAACCAGCGCTATCCGAAAATCCATCTGGCGCTCTCGACCGGCCCGTCAGGTACCATGATTGACGGCGTGCTGGAGGGCACCTTAAGTGCGGCATTCGTTGACGGGCCGCTGGTGCATCCCGGTCTTGAGGGCTTACCGGTGTTCCCGGAAGAGATGATGATTGTCGCGCCGGTTGGCCATGCGCCGGTCACAAGGGCCAGCGAAGTTAACGGCAGCGAGGTGTACGCCTTTCGCGCCAACTGCTCCTACCGCCGCCATTTCGAAAGCTGGTTCCATGCCGACCGCGCCACGCCGGGACGGATCCACGAAATGGAGTCCTATCACGGCATGCTGGCCTGCGTGATTGCCGGGGCCGGGCTGGCGCTGATCCCGCGCAGCATGCTCGAAAGCATGCCGGGGCACCAGCAGGTTTCCGCCTGGCCGCTGGCCGAAGAGTGGCGCTGGTTAACCACCTGGCTGGTGTGGCGCCGCGGCGCCAAAAACCGCCAGCTGGAGGCGTTTATAGCGCTGCTGAACGAAGATCGGCAACGAGCAGTTTCTCCATAAACAGGCTCAGCGGGTCGGGCTTATAGGGCGCAAAGGCGCAGCGGGTTTGATACCCGCTGCGGGTATACAGTTTGACCGCCGCGTGCTGATGGATCCCGGTCTCCAGACGCACGGTATGGCAGTCCCGGCGCAGAGCTTCGCTTTCCAGCGCCTCCAGCAGCCTCTCCCCCAGCATCTGTCCGCGATGGGTCGGGTCGATATAGACCCGCTTCATTTCACCAAAGCCCTGCTTATCCAGCACAATCGCCCCGCAGCCGACCGCCTGCTGTTGCGCGTCGCGGATTAGCAGCACGATCACTGACTCCGGTGCCAGCTGGGTCAAATCGACCAGATGGTTGCTTTCAGCTGGATAAAGAGACTCCTGGTAGGCATCCAGTTGGGCGATCAGGGCCGTCAGGTCGGGGTGGGCAAGCGTAGTGGGGGCGATGGTATACATAGGTAAGCTCCTTTTTTGACCACTGTAGCGCAGCGCGTACACCTGCCCCTCATAGCGTTAACTTATACCTCCGCCCTGCGCTTGCGCTAAGCCATTGAGCGGCGGTAATTTTATAAGATGACCTCTGATAGCGGGACAGGACCATGAATACCAAAGCACGTAAGGTGATGATTATTGGCGCCGGCAACGTCGGCACGTCGGCCGCCTACGCCTTGTTAAATCAAAATATCTGTGAGGAATTGATCCTCGTGGATTTGAATACCGCCCGGGCGCAGGCCCACGTTCAGGATCTCAGCGATGCCGCGGCCTATATGCCGGGGATGATGACCATTTCAGCGCGTGACGTCAGCGACTGCGCCGACGTCGATATTGCGGTGATCACCGTCTCCGGCGGTGCCCTGAAGCAGGGCCAGACGCGGCTTGATGAACTCACCGCGACGGCCGGCATCGTCAACAGCATCGTGCCGCAGATGATGGCCAACGGCTTCAACGGTATTTTCCTCGTCGCCACCAACCCCTGCGACATTATTACCTGGCAGGTATGGAAACTCTCCGGACTGCCGCGCAGCCAGGTGATCGGTACCGGCGTCTGGCTGGATACCACCCGCTTGCGCCGGGTGCTCGCCCAGGCTCTTGATATCGGCGCCCAGAGCATTGACGCCTTTATTCTCGGCGAACACGGCGATACGCAGTTTCCGGTGTGGTCGCACTCGTCGGTCTATGGCTCGCCGATTGCCGATGTGTACCGCAAACATACCGGGCAGGAGCTGGACCGCCAGCAGATTGCCGAGAAGGTACGCACCCTGGGGTTTGAGATTTACGCCGGGAAAGGATGTACGGAGTACGGCGTCGCCGGCACCATCGCCGAGATCTGCCGCAATATCTTTACCGGCAGCCATCGCGCACTGGCGATTTCATGCATTCTTGATGGTGAATATGGCGAGAAAAACGTGGCGGTTGGTGTGCCGGCGGTGCTGGCGCAGAGCGGTGTTCAGCAGATTATCGAGCTGCAGTTAGCCGCGGACGAGCGCGAGAAGTTCGCCCAATCAGTCGCGGTGATTAAAGCCAATATCGCCCGCCTTCCCGCCTGACAGTGCGCAATGACCCGCCCGCAGAATGCGGGCGTGGTCAACGATCTCAATTCGTCTGATGCCTCAGGCGTCGCGTAGCAGAATTTTCCCCTGCAGCCAGGTCACCGCCTGCCCGGACATCAGCACCCGATCGCCCTTCAGCTCACAGCGCATATCGCCGCCGCGGGCTGACACCTGACGCGCCAGCAGGCTGTTTTTCCCCAGCTTCGCGCTCCAGAACGGGATCAGCATAGTGTGGGCCGATCCGGTAACCGGATCCTCCCAGACCGCTTCTCCCGGAGAGAAAAAGCGGCTGACAAAGTCATATTCACCGTCGCCAGGGGCGGTGATCGTCACTTTATGTTCACCGGGCGTCAGCGCGGCAATTGCCGGTCTGACCGCCTCAACCTCTGCGCGAGTCGCCAGTTCGATAAGCCATGCCCGGCCGCGCCGGGCGCTGACGTAGCGGTCGATGCCCAGTCCGGCCAGCAATGCCGCAGGCGGCACGCACTCTTCGGTGGCACCGGCCGGAAAATCCAGCGTCAGCCAGTCGCCTTCCCGGCTTACCGTCAGGCGACCGGAGGCGGTTGCGAACGCCACCGATGCCTGGGGATAGTCAAGATGATGGAAAATGACGTGGGCGCTGGCGAGCGTCGCATGACCGCAAAGATTGACCTCATTGCGGGTGGTGAACCAACGCAGGCTAAACGTCTCGCCTTCCCGTACCACGAAGGCGGTTTCAGACTGGTTATGTTCCTGGGCCATCTTCAGCAGTACGTCATCCGCCAGCCACTCCTCCAGCAGGCAGACCGCCGCCGGGTTGCCGGAAAACGGGCTATCGCTGAACGCGGAAACCAGATACATCGGAATCGCTTTCACGGCTTCTCCTTAGCGTAGGGTGATCGACCCGGTCATGTAGGTGGTTGCCTGGCCGCCGATCAGCACCCGATCGCCCTGCCATTGGCAGCGCAGATCGCCGCCGCGGGCCGACACCTGACGGGCAAGCATCGTCGTTTTCGCCAGCTTGTCGCCCCAGTACGGGATCAGCATGCTGTGCGCAGAGCCGGTGACCGGGTCTTCGGCGACCGATTCGCCCGGGCAGAAGAAGCGGCTGACAAAGTCATACTCATCATCGGAGGCGGCGCTGATACAGACCATTTTGCCAAGCTGCTCGAGCTGCTGCATATCCGGCCTGACGGCTTCCACCTGCTGGCGGTTTTCGAGAACCACCAGATAGTCGCGCCCTTCGCGCACCTCAATCGCCTTACTCAGCCCCAGTCCGGATAACAGCGCCGGCGGCGGCGTCACCACCGGTGTGGTCTGCCATGCCGGGAAATCAAGGGTCAGCCAGTCGCCGTTGCGGGTCACCCGCAGCTCTCCGACAAAGCGGGTGCTGAACACGATGGTGGCGGAAGGATGATCGAGATATTCGAAAATAATATGTGCCGAAGCCAGCGTCGCGTGACCGCAGAGGTTGATCTCATACTGGGTGGTGAACCAGCGCAGTTCATACCCTTCATCGCTGCGCACGAAAAACGCCGTCTCGGACTGATTATGCTGCTGCGCCATTTTCAGCAGTACGTCATCCGGTAACCATTCGGTGAGTGGACACACCGCCGCCGCATTGCCGCCAAAATTGCGGTCGCTGAAGGCATCCACGAGGTAAAAATCAATTTCCTTCATCCTACAATCCTTCCTGTTTTTACATCTCATCAACATGACATAAAAGCGAATCATGCACACTATCTATATAAAAATGAATCCGTTAACGCTGGAATGTCTGCCAATGAAATAATGAGATCCAGATCACAAAGTGATTGTATTTTCACCACCGTTCGTTTTAAGATCGACGCCTCTCTTCTCTTCAGTTATCAGCTCAGAATCTATGATCACAAATACGGTTTCACGCAGGGTCGCGTGGCTTCGGGTCGTCACGCTTGCTATCGCCGCGTTCATCTTTAATACCACCGAATTCGCGCCGGTCGGTCTGCTGTCCGATATCGCCGACAGCTTTGACATGGAGACCGCGCAGGTGGGCATGATGCTGACCATCTACGCGTGGGTGGTGGCGTTGATGTCGCTGCCGTTTATGTTGCTGACCAGCCAGATGGAGCGCCGTCGCCTGCTGATCGGCCTGTTTATTCTGTTTATTGCCAGCCACGTGCTGTCGTTTTTCGCCTGGAACTTTAACGTGCTGGTGATCAGCCGCATCGGTATCGCCTTCGCTCATGCGGTGTTCTGGTCGATCACCTCAGCGTTGGCTATTCGCCTGGCCCCGCCGGGCAAACGCGCGCAGGCTCTGAGCCTGATCGCCACCGGCACCGCGCTGGCGATGGTCTTTGGTATTCCGATTGGCCGTATCGTTGGGCAGTATTTCGGCTGGCGAACCACCTTCCTGGTCATCGGTATGGGGGCGCTGGTTACCCTGGTGTGTCTGTTCAAGCTGTTGCCAAAACTGCCGAGCGAGCATTCCGGTTCACTGAAAAGTCTGCCGCTGCTGTTCCGCCGTCCGGCGCTGCTGAGCATCTATCTGCTGACCGCGATTGTGGTCACCGCGCACTATACCGCCTACAGCTACATCGAACCCTTTGTCCAGACCGTCGCCGGCCTGAGCGGCAATTTTGCCACCGTCCTGCTGCTGACCCTGGGTGGCGCGGGGATCATCGGCAGCATTCTGTTTGGCAAACTGGGTAACCAGCATGCGTCTGGCCTGATCAACATCGCCATTGGACTGCTGCTGGCCAGTCTGTTGCTGCTGCTGCCGGCTTCGCAGAATGCGAACTACCTGATGGTATTGAGCGTCTTCTGGGGCATCGCCATTATGATTATCGGCCTCGGGATGCAGGTGAAAGTGCTGGCGCTGGCGCCCGATGCCACTGACGTGGCAATGTCGCTGTTCTCGGGGATCTTTAATATCGGTATCGGCGCCGGTGCGCTGGTAGGTAGCCAGGTCAGTACCCATCTGTCGATGGCCTCTATCGGCTACGTGGGCGCCATTCCGGCGCTGGTGGCGCTGGTGTGGGCGGTGATGATCTTCCGCCGCTGGCCGGTGTCGCTGGAAGAGCGGCCGCATCACTCCTGATCGCTGATTGCAGCAAGTACAGGTAAACAAAAGCCCGCCCGGTTTATTCCCCGCGCGGGCTTTTTTACGATCTAACGAACAGACTGCATCAGGCGTGATAGGTGGTGATAATCTCCAGCACGCCGTTGATGATAAACTGCACGCCCATACAGACCAGCAGGAAGCCCATCAGGCGGGAAATCGCTTCGATGCCGCCCTTGCCCACCAGGCGCATAATCGCCCCGGAGCTGCGCAGACAACCCCACAGAATAATCCCCACCAGGCCGAAGATGATCGGCGGCGCCACCAGCACCACCCAGTCGGGAAAATCGACGCCGTGTTTCACCGTTGAGGCGGTACTGATCAGCATCGCGATCGTCCCCGGTCCGGCGGTGCTGGGCATCGCCAGCGGCACAAAGGCGATATTGGCGGTAGGCTCATCCTTCAGCTCTTCCGACTTCATCTTGGCTTCCATGGAGTCATGCGATTTCTGCTGCGGGAAGAGCATGCGGAAACCGATAAAAGCGACAATCAGGCCGCCCGCAATACGCAGGCCGGGAATGGAGATCCCGAAGGTGCTCATCACCACCTGACCGGCGTACCAGGCAACCATCAGAATAACGAACACGTACACCGACGCCATCAGCGACTGTTTGTTACGTTCTTCATTATTCATGTTGCCTGCGAGACCGAGGAACAGCGCCACGGTCGTCAGTGGATTTGCCAGCGGTAAAATGACCACTAGCCCCAGGCCAATCGCTTTAAAAAGTTCAATCATATTAATTAAAGCCCCGTTAATTTTTCATTCATCACCGTTTTGCTGGGGCAGTATAACTTTTGTCAGCGTTATCATACCAGCGCCGAAATCCCGCCAGCACCCGCTTCTCTGGTACCACCTGCTTGCTGCGTGGCTCACTTTAGCAAATCGTGTCATCAGCAATCGGTCAGGTTGACTTATGATTGCCTGGGCAATAATATCCACAGCAACTAACTAATTGCCTGGGCAACCATTGTGAAAAACACCAGTGATCTGTTTAACGAAATGATCCCTCTTGGTCGCTTGATTCAAATGGTTAACCAGAAAAAAGATCGCCTGCTCAACGAGTATCTCTCCCCGATGGATATCACTTCCACCCAGTTCCGGGTGCTCTGTTCCATTCGTTGCGAGGTATGCATTACCCCCGTTGAGTTGAAAACCGTGCTTTCGGTCGATCCTGGCGCAATGACGCGCATGCTCGATCGCCTGGTCTGCAAAGGCTGGATTGAACGGTTACCCAACCCTACTGACAAACGCGGTGTGCTGGTGCAATTGACATCAGACGGTGCGGCGCTATGTGAGCAGTGTCATCAGGTTGTGGGTCAGAAGTTGCACCAGGAATTAACAAAAAATCTGTCGGCGGACGAAATCGTCACCCTTGAGCATCTACTCAAGAAAGTCCTGCCGTAATAAGAAGAGGTAAGATGATGTCCAGACGCAATAATGACGCCATCACTATCCATAGTATTTTGTCGTGGATCGAAGATAACCTGGAATCGCCCCTGTCGCTGGAAAAAGTGTCCGAGCGTTCTGGTTACTCCAAATGGCACCTGCAAAGAATGTTTAAGAAAGAGACCGGTCACTCCTTAGGCCAGTACATCCGCAGCCGCAAGCTGACGGAAATCGCGCAAAAACTCAAGCAGAGCAACGAGCCGATTCTGTACCTGGCAGAGCGCTACGGTTTCGAATCGCAACAGACGCTGACGAGAACCTTTAAAAACTATTTCGACGTTCCGCCGCATAAATATCGCATGACCAATATACCGGGTGATTCCCGCTATCTGATGCCACTGAACAACTGCTGTTAACCGCCTGCAAAAAGACGTATTGAGGAAATCATGAAACTATTCGCTTCCGCTGCTTTTGTCCTGCTCGCGCTGGTCTCCAGCCAGAGCTTCGCGGAGCAAACCACCACGCCGGTACGCCACAATCAGCACGACGCCATGATTATGCCATCCGAGCACAACGACTCGCCGTTTGATTTCAATCATATGGCCGCCGGTAGCGATAAATCGGATGAGTTAGGCGTACCCTATTATAACTAATTGCACTACCCGAGCATTTTGCCCCGTTTACGGGGCTTTTTTTGCCTGCCGGAAAGCCGCGGTTTACCCTTGCAGACGTTTGCTCATATTAATACCGGTGACATGAAAACCGGTAGCCTCATAGACGTGCCGGGCGCGCGCATTGTCGCCCGCGACGCGAAGCCCGATCTGCTCAAACCCCTGCTCCCGCATTGCATCTTCAAACACCTGCATGGCCTGCTTACCCAGCCCCATTCCCTGACAAGCGTTTAAGATATGAAAATCATAGATGAAGACCCGACGCTGGTCGGCATCGGGTTTGTACCACAGGTAGCCGACCAGCCTGTCGTTATTATCTTGTCGGGTCATTAAACACAGCAGGATCTGACCGGGCGTATTAACGCCCTCAGGAAGGTCGCGCTCGATCTCCTGCTTTGCCCTGGCCAGTGATGCCTCAGCAGAAAGCCGGTAGTTTGCCGCAATTTCTCGCGCGTAATCGGCAATAAAATAATCCAGATAGCCCGGATATTCATCCTCGCGCATGGGGCGCAGCGTAATCATTGAAATTCCTTTTAGCGTGTTTTCTTTATAAAGATCCGCGCTTGCCCGGTGAAATCAGCGCAAGCACCTGGGCTTATCTCGGCACCGCGCCAGCCCGACGCACCCGCAGACCGAACACGTTGATATACAGGCCGCCCATGATCAACACCGCCCCCAGCATCTGCAATCCGTTCAGGGTTTCGCCGAGCAGCAGCGCGGCGCTGGCCATTCCCACCACCGGTACCAGCAGCGACAGCGGCGCCACCCGCCAGGTTTCATAGCGCCCGAGCAGCGAGCCCCAGATACCGTAACCGACGATGGTGGCAACAAACGCCAGATACAGCAGCGAGAACACCGTCAACATATCGATATGGCGCAGGCTGTCGGCCATCACCTGCGGGCCATCAATAAACCATGACGCCAGCATAAACGGCAGGACAGGAATCAAGGCGCTCCACACCACCAGCGACATAATCTGCGGCTTCTCGGCATGGGACATGATCTTCTTATTAAAGATATTGCCCGTGGCCCAGCTCAGCGCGGCGGCCAGGGTCAGCATAAAGCCAATCGCCGGCACATGCTGGCCGCCGAGGCTCGCCTCAACCAGCACCAGCACGCCGAAGATGGCCAGTGCAATCCCCGCCATCTGCTTGCCCTGTAGCCGTTCGCCAAAGGCAAAGACGCCGAGAATAATAGTGAAGAACGCCTGCGCCTGCAGCACCAGCGATGCCAGCCCGGCGGGCATGCCTAAAGAGATGGCGCAGAATAAAAAGGCGAACTGGCCGAAGCTGATGGTCAGCCCATAGCCCAGCAGCAAGCGCAGCGGAATCTTCGGCCGGGCGACAAACAACAGCGCCGGAAAGGCCACCAGTAAAAACCGCAGCCCGGCCAGCATCAGTGGCGGCATATTATGAAGACCGAGCTTAATCACGACAAAATTAAGCCCCCATACCACGACCACCAGCAGCGCCAGCAGCCCGTCTTTACGTGTCATACCCTGCCTCTGTTGTTATGTAAATTTTTGTGAACTAAATCAAAGTACCGAAAAACTGCCCCGGCGGATAGATCATTATTTTTGGCAGGGTCGAAAAGCATCTCCGGACACCTGGCAAGGCTATACAAGCTATTAAGAGCATGATATTTCTGAAGGGTACAACATAAAAATAACATTTCATCAGGCAAAAAAATGATACCGACCATCAGGCGCTCGACCATTGCGTTGCTGGCGTCCTCGCTGTTGCTGACTATCGGTCGCGGCGCCACGCTCCCCTTTATGACCATCTTCCTCACCCGTCAGTACCATCTGGCGGTGGATCACATTGGCTATGCGCTGTCCATCGCCCTGACGATCGGCGTGGTGTTCAGCATGGGGTTCGGCATCCTGGCGGATAAGTTTGATAAAAAACGCTATATGCTGATTGCGATACTGGCCTTTATCGGCGGCTTTATTGCCATTCCGCTGGTCAATAGCGTGACGCTGGTGGTGTTCTTCTTCGCCCTGATCAACTGCGCCTATTCCGTCTTCGCCACCGTGCTGAAGGCCTGGTTTGCCGATATGCTGTCGCCGGAGAAAAAAGCGCGGATTTTTTCCCTCAACTATACCATTCTCAATATTGGCTGGACCGTCGGGCCGCCTATCGGCACGCTGTTGGTGATGCACAGCATCAACCTGCCATTCTGGCTGGCAGCGGCCTGCGCGTCGGTACCGCTGGTGTTTATTCAGCTTTTCGTCCAGCGCACGACGGCGGCGGTCGCCCAGGATAACGCGGTGCAGTGGTCGCCGTCGGTGCTGCTACGCGACCGGGCCCTGCTGTGGTTTACCTTTTCCGGCCTGCTGGCCTCGTTTGTTGGCGGCTCCTTCGCGTCCTGTATTTCCCAGTATGTACTGGTGGTTGCCGATAGCAGCTTTGCCGAAAAGGTAGTGGCGGTGGTGCTGCCGGTGAACGCCGCGGTGGTGGTCTCCCTGCAGTACGCCGTGGGCCGGCGACTCAGCGCCAGAAACATCCGCCCGCTGATGACCTTCGGCACGGTCTGTTTCATCCTTGGGCTGGGCGGTTTTATGATCTCTGACAGCAGCTTGCTGATGTGGGGTCTGTCTGCCGCGGTGTTTACCCTCGGCGAGATTATCTATGCCCCGGGCGAATACATGCTGATTGATAACATTGCCCCGCCGGGGATGAAAGCCAGCTACTTTTCCGCCCAGTCGCTGGGCTGGCTGGGTGCGGCCTTTAACCCGATGATGACCGGCGCTATCCTGACCCATATGCCACACTGGTCGCTGTTTGTGGTGTTGATGGTGGCGATAATCGTCGCCTGGATCATGATTTTACGCGGCATGAAAGCGCGCCCGTGGCATAGCGGCGGTTGCGCAACCACCAGCGCCTGAGCCACGTGTCATGGGGCTGTCGGGTTACTGTCGGGTGCGGATCGTGGTGCCCGACGGTGCTCTGTCGCACACTCCATCTCAGGTTTTCACCCGGAGATAGACAACATGAACAGCAGCAATCAGGTTAAACAATTACGTCTGCAACGTGCCTGGTCCCAGGAGCAGTTAGCCGAACTCACCGGCGTTAGCGTGCGGACCATCCAGCGTATCGAAAATGGCGATCGTCCGGCGCTCGAAACCCTCAGCGCCCTGGCGGCGGTGTTTGAGGTCAACGTCGCCGACATTACCGCTGATGCGCCGGCTGGCAACGAGACGTCGCTGGACCAACGTATCGAAGAGGCAAAAGCGCGCCTGCATCAGGAGAGCCGCTTTTTGCGATCGCTGTCGACGGCGCTGGTGGTATGCGTACTGCTGGTGCTGCTAAACCGCTTTACTCATCCGGACTATTACTGGTCTGCGTGGGTGGCCGCGATCTGGGGTACGCTGCTGCTGGTGCGCGGATTACGCCTGTTTGTCTTCGGCGGGCTCATCCGCAACTGGCGTCAGGCTCGCCTGCAGCGACTGCTGCGTAAATAGCGGCGGTGCGGACAACCCTCGGCCCCGCCGGGCCGATGGGGTTAAATCGTCACCATGCCGCGTACCCCTTCGGCTTCCATATCCGCGCCATTGCCCTGCTGAATAATCGTGCCGCGAGACATCACCAGATAGCGATCCGCCAGCGCCGCGGCGAAATCATAAAACTGCTCCACCAGCAGGATTGCCATGTCGCCACGGTTCGCCAACTGGCGGATCACCTCTCCTATCTCTTTTATGACCGACGGCTGAATGCCCTCCGTAGGCTCATCGAGGATCAGCAACTGCGGGCGGCTGGCCAGCGCACGCCCGATAGCCAGCTGCTGCTGCTGACCGCCGGAGAGGTCGCCACCGCGCCGCTGCTTCATGGTTTTCAGTACCGGAAACAGCTGATAAATCTCCTCCGGCACCTGGCTGGCCTCCCTGGCGGGAAAGCGCGACAGGCCCATCAGCAGGTTCTCTTCCACCGTCAGACGGGGAAATATTTCGCGCCCCTGCGGCACATAGGCAATCCCGGCCTGCACCCGCTGGTGCGGCTTACGCTGGGTGATGGGCTTTTCCTGCCAGATAACGTCGCCGCTGCGGGCCGGAATCAGCCCCATCAGGCACTTCAGCAAGGTGGTTTTGCCCACGCCATTGCGCCCCAGCAAGCAGGTGATTTCGCCCTGACGGGCCTCAAAATTTACGCCGCGCAGAATATGACTGCCGCCATAGTATTGATGTAACTGGTTAACCTGTAGCATCCGCGCTCCTTAACGTCCGAGATAGACTTCAATCACCTGCTCGTTGTCCTGCACTTCGCGCAGCGACCCTTCCGCCAGCACCTGCCCCTGATGCAGCACCGTGACCCGGTCGGCGATGGTTTCGACAAACCCCATGTCGTGTTCCACCACCATCAGCGAGTGCTGCCCGGCCAGGGTACGAAACAGCTCGGCGGTATACTCGGTTTCGGCATCGGTCATCCCGGCGGCGGGTTCATCGAGCAGCAACAGATGCGGCTCCTGCACCAGCAGCATGCCGATCTCGAGAAACTGTTTTTGCCCGTGGGAGAGCAGCCCCGCCGCGCGCCCGCGTTCGGCCTCGAGACGCAGCAGGCGCAGGATTTCGCTGATGCGGTCCTCCTGCTCGCCGTTGAGCCGCGCCCGCAGGCTGGCCCACACAGACTTATCGCCCTTCAGCGCCAGCTCGAGGTTTTCCGCAACGGTTAACGCTTCAAACACCGTGGGTTTCTGGAATTTGCGTCCAATTCCCTGACGAGCGATCGCGATAGGATCGAGGGTCATCAAGTCGATCGACTGGTCATACAGCGCCTTGCCGCTTTGCGGCCGGGTTTTGCCGGTGATCACATCCATCAGCGTGGTTTTCCCGGCGCCGTTGGGGCCGATGACGCAGCGCAATTCCCCGACGCCAATCTGCAAAGAGAGATCGGTCAGCGCCTGGAAACCATCAAAATTAACGTTGATTTTTTCCAACTGCAGCACCGGGTCGGTCTGTTCGCGAAAGCGGTCCGTCGGCTGCTGACGGGTAAATAAACCATCATCTGGTTGCATCAGCGATCTCCTTTACGCAGCAGGCCAATGACCCCGCGCGGTAAAAACAGGGTCACGATAATAAAAATCAGACCGAGGAACAGCTGCCAGTACTCCGGCATCGCCACGGTAAACAGGCTCTTGGCGCCGTTCACCAGTCCGGCCCCCAGCACTGGACCAATCAAGGTGCCGCGTCCGCCCAGCGCGACCCAAATGGCGGCTTCGATGGAGTTGGTCGGCGACATTTCGCTGGGGTTGATAATCCCGACCTGCGGGACGTACAGCGCCCCCGCCAGCCCGCACAACACCGCCGACAGCGTCCACACCAGCAGCTTAAATCCGCGCGGATCGTAACCGCAGAACATCAGGCGGTTTTCCGCATCGCGCACCGCGGTCAGGATGCGGCCAAACTTGCTTTGCGCCAGCAGATAGCCGATCCATAGCGTCAATAACAGCAGCAGAACCGTCGCTAAAAACAGCGCCGCCCGCGTGCTGGTCGCGGTGACGGAAAAGCCCAGCAGCGTAGTGAACCCGGTAAAACCGTTATTTCCACCAAAGCCGGTTTCGTTACGGAAGAACAGCAGCATCCCGGCATAGGTCAGCGCCTGGGTCATGATCGAGAAGTAGACGCCTTTGATTTTCGAGCGGAAGGCAAACCAGCCGAATACCAGCGCCAGCACGCCCGGCACCAGCACCACCAGCAGCATCGCCCAGGCAAAATGTTGCGTTCCCCACCAGAACCACGGTAGTTCGTTCCACGACAAAAACGACATAAATGCCGGCAGGCCGTCACCTGCCGCCTGACGCATCAGGTACATCCCCATCGCATAACCGCCAAGCGCGAAAAAGATGCCGTGGCCCAGCGACAGCATCCCGGCGTAGCCCCACACCAGATCCAACGCCACTGCCACAATGGCGTAGCACAGGATTTTGCCGGTCAACGTCAACAGCCAGGTCGATACCGCCAGCGGATGCGACTGGGCCAGCAGCGCCAGAAACGGCATGCTCACCAGGCCCAGAATCAGCAGCAGCCCGAGCCACTGCAAAGGTCGCGGCGCCTTACGCGCCAGCGTCAGTGTTATCGGTTGGCTCATCAGTCAATCACCCTGCCTTTCAGTGCGAACAGTCCCTGCGGACGTTTCTGGATAAACAGAATAATCAGTACCAGGATCAGGATCTTGCCCAGTACCGCGCCGAGCTGCGGCTCAAGAATTTTATTGAAGATACCCAGACCAAAGGCTGCCACCACGCTACCCGCCAGCTGGCCTACGCCACCGAGCACCACCACCAGGAAGGAGTCGATGATATAGCCCTGGCCCAGTTCCGGACCGACGTTACCGAGCTGCGACAGCGCCACCCCGCCCAGCCCGGCGATCCCCGAACCGAGACCAAACGCCAGCATATCGACCCGCCCGGTTGGCACGCCGCAGCAGGCCGCCATCGCCCGGTTCTGCGTCACCGCCCGCACGTTCATGCCCAAACGGGTTTTGTTGAGGATAAGCCAGGTAAAGAACAGGACCAGCAGCACAAAACCCAGCACCGCCAGCCGGTTCCACGGCAGGATCAGGTTTGGCAACACCTGCAAACCGCCGGAAAGCCAGGCCGGGTTTGCCACTTCGAGGTTCTGCGCGCCGAACAACATGCGCACCAACTGGATCAGCATCAGGCTGATCCCCCAAGTCGCCAGTAACGTTTCCAGCGGCCGGCCATACAGATGGCGGATAATGGTGCGTTCCAGCGCCATCCCGATACCGCCGGTGATCATAAATGCCACCGGCAGCGCAATCAGCGGATAAAAAGCCAGCCACTGCGGCGCGAATTGCGCCAGCGCTTGCTGAACCAGCCAGCAGCTGTAGGCGCCGAGCATCAGCATTTCGCCGTGGGCCATATTGATAACGCCCAGCAGACCGTAGGTAATCGCCAGTCCCAGCGCCGCCAGCAGCAGCACCGACCCCAGCGACAGCCCCATAAAGGCCTGCCCAAGAACATCGCCCAGCATCAGGCGCTGTTTAATCTGACTGAGACTGTGGGCCGCGGCCTGACGGACCTGCGCGTCCGGCTCATGCTGGACATCGGTAAAGGGAATTAACAGCGCCTGGGTGTCCGGGTCAACGGCGTGGCCGAGCCGCTCAACGGCGGCCAGGCGGCGAGCGCTGTCGGGGCTGGCCAGCTGCAGCCGGGCCAGCGCAATCTCCAGCTGGGCTTTCACACCGTCATTAGTCTCCTGCGCCATCCGCTGCTCGAGCAGGCCTGCCATTTCCGGCGTCGCCTCCCGTTGCAGGGTTTTGACGGCGGAGAGCCTTTCTGTGACGTTGTCACTAACCAGCAGGTGCGTCGCCAGCGCCCCGGCGACCAGATTACGCAGGCGGTTGGTGAGGCGAACCGGTTTTGTCGCCCCTTGCGGCGTCTGCGCGGCGCCCAGCGGCTGTTGCTGACTGAAGGCATGACCGCTGCCATCGACCGTCAGCGTTTCCGCCTTCAACGCCCGCAGCAGCGGCAGTCGTTGCGCCTGGGGCGCGGCGGCCCACTGCTCCAGCAGCTGCGCCTGCTGGCTGCGGGTTGCCACGACAAAATCGTCGGCTTCCGCAGCCTGGGTCTGCCACGGCAGCAGCATTATCAGCAACGCAAAACCGTAACTCATGATGCGCCATGCGTTCATGATCGTCTCCTTGTGCTGTCACCCGTTACGGGTATCCCCGGTCATAACAACGCATGCCGGGGCTACGGTGAGATATCCCGGGCCAGGCCCGGGTGGACAGGATTAATTCGCGGCGGTTTTTACCGGGTGATCGGGCTTCTTATCGTTACCGGCGATCCATGGGCTCCACGGCTGGGCGCGAACCGGCTCCTCGGTCTGCCAGACCACGTTGAACTGACCGTTGGCTTCGATTTCGCCGATCATCACTGGTTTATGCAGGTGATGGTTGGTGGCATCCATGGTCAGCGTGAAACCTGACGGCGCTTTAAAGGTTTGTCCGGCCATCGCCGCCCGCACCTTATCAACATCCGTCGTACCGGCTTTGGCCACCGCCTGCGCCCACATGTGCATCCCGACCCAGGTGGCTTCCATCGGGTCGTTGGTGACTACGGTATCGGCGTTTGGCAGCTTATGGGCTTTGGCATAGGCGCGATAATCGGCGACGAACTGTTTGTTGGTCGGGTTATCCACGGACTCAAAGTAGTTCCAGGCCGCCAGGTTGCCTACCAGCGGTTTGGTATCGATGCCGCGCAGCTCTTCTTCACCCACCGAGAAGGCCACCACCGGCACGTCGGTGGCTTTCAGCCCCTGGTTCGCCAGCTCTTTATAGAACGGCACGTTGGAGTCGCCGTTGATGGTGGACACCACCGCCGTTTTGCCACCGGCGGAGAATTTCTTAATGTTGGCCACGATGGTCTGATAATCGCTGTAGCCGAACGGGGTGTAGACCTCTTCGATGTCTTTATCCTGAATCCCTTTGGCATGCAGGAAGGCGCGCAGGATTTTGTTGGTGGTGCGCGGATAGACATAGTCCGTCCCCAGCAGGAAGAAGCGTTTCGCCCCGCCGCCATCTTCACTCAGCAGATATTCCACCGCCGGGATCGCCTGCTGGTTAGGCGCCGCGCCGGTGTAGAAGACGTTAGGCGACATCTCTTCGCCTTCATACTGCACCGGATAGAACAGCAGGCCGTTCAGCTCTTCAAACACCGGCAGCACCGATTTGCGCGATACCGATGTCCAGCAGCCGAACACCGCCGCGACTTTATCCTGAGTCAGCAGCTGGCGGGCCTTTTCAGCGAACAGCGGCCAGTTTGAGGCGGGGTCCACTACCACCGGCTCGAGTTTTTTTCCCAGCACCCCGCCTTTGGCGTTAATGTCGTCGATCGCCATCAGCGCCACATCTTTTAACGGCGTTTCGGAAATCGCCATCGTCCCGGAAAGCGAGTGCATAATCCCGACTTTAATGGTGTCGGCGGCGTAAACCTGGAATGAGTAGCCCATGCTGATCACAGAGGCGGAGAGTGCAAAAGCTTTTAATAATGTTCGACGCTGCATGATTCACTCCTGAATAGCGCAAAGACAAAAAATGAATTAACGACTAACCGGAAGTGATAAGGCAAAAATGGTGCCAGGTTATCTGGCAATCAGAAAGCGCGATGTAGCGCGAGGGGAAGGGAAAAAAGCGGCAGCGTTGCTTCAAAACGGTGCAACGCTGCGCTATGACGAGCGCTTACCAGACCTGCGCGGCGATCCCGGTGACCAGGCGGACTTTATCCCACTGCTGGGACTCGGTCAGGGCGTTCCCCTCTTCGGTCGAGGCGAATCCACACTGCGGGCTGAGGCAAATCTGCTGTAACGACACGAACTGCGAAGCTTCTTCAAGGCGGGCTTTCACCCCTTGCGGATTTTCCAGTTCGCCGTTCTTGGTGGTGATTAACCCCAGCACCACCTGCTGCTTGCCCGGGCGGATGAAGCGCAGCGGCGCAAAATCGCCGGAGCGGTCATTGTCATACTCGAGGAAGAAGGCATCGACATTAACGCCGCCAAACAGCACTTCCGCCACCGGCTCGTAGCCGCCTTCGGAGATCCAGGTCGAGCGGAAGTTACCGCGGCAGACGTGCAGGCCAATGGTTAAATCTTCCGGCTTACCTTCCAGGGCCTTATTCAGCACCCGGGCGTAGGTTTGCGCCAGCTCGTCAGGGTTATCACCGCGTTCGCGAACCTGTTGACGCTGCTCATCGGAGCATAAATAGGCCCAGACGGTGTCGTCGAGCTGAAGATAGCGGCAGCCGGCGTCATAAAACGCGCGGATCGCGTCGCGCCAGGTGGTTGCCAGATCGTCGAAGTAGTCGGCGAGATCCGGGTAGACGGTGGCGTCGATATCTTTACGCCCGCCGCGGAAGTGCAGCACGCTCGGGCTCGGAATGGTCATTTTCGGCTGGGCATCGCCGCTGATGCTTTTCAGAAAACGGAAATCCTCCAGCATCGGGTGATCGCCAAACCCCAGTTTGCCGGTGACTCGTACCCCGTGCGCTTTGGTCTGAATGCCGTTGAACTGGATCCCCTTATCGGAATCGTAGCGCTCAACGCCCTGTAAGCCGTCGAAGAAATCGAAGTGCCACCAGGCACGGCGGAATTCACCATCGGTCACCACGTGCAGGCCGCAATCGCACTGCTGCTGTACCAGCTGACGGATGGCCTCGTTTTCGATCTGGCGCAGATGCTGAGCATCAATGGCGCCTTCGGCGAGCTGCTGACGGGCGAGTTTTATTGCGTCCGGACGTAAAAAACTGCCGACGATATCAGCGCGGAACGGGGCCTGTTGACGTTGCATGGTGTCTCCTTAGCGGTGAGCAGAGTTAGTTGCCTGCCGTGATAGTTCACTATTTGAATTTATAGACTTCTGGATGGCTATATGTCCAAATACTGGCATGCACTGCCGTCAGCAGCAAACGAGAATATTTCATGGGAGATGAATTAAATTCATGTTGTGGCCGACGACCTTACGCCACCGGCCCTCGACACTATTGCGCGAACGCGAAACCTTCATCCTGCCAGCCGGTGATCCCTCCCAGCATCATTTTCACCGGTCGCCCCAGCTCCGCCAGTTTGAGGGCGGCGATATCGGCGCCGTTGCAGTGCGGGCCTGCGCAGTAGACTACGAACAGCGTCTCTGGCGGCCAGGCCTGCATCCGCTCAGCATCGATCTGCCGGTGCGGCAAATGCAGTGCCCCCGGCAGATGACGACGGGCAAAGGCTTCGGCGCTGCCGACGACATGCAGCAGGACAAAGTCGCCCTCGCCATCACGCATGGCGCTATGAACATCTGCGCAGTCGGTTTCAAGGCTCAGCTTGTGGCGAAACCAGGCAACGGCGTCGCGGGAAGTGGCTGGGGTAAAGGCGGTAACAACACTCATGGCTTATTCTCCTTCTCTGTGGTACCACTACTTTACCGAGCCTCTCCACTTCCCGTCCGCCGCTAACGATGACAGAAAACGCTGAAATCCTGACAAATTCTCCCGCCACGCCGTCACGCCATCAGATTGTGGCACTGGCCTACGATGGCTTATGTACCTTTGAGTTTGGTATTGCCGTCGAACTGTTCGGCCTTCCCCGCCCTGAGATGGGCGAACGCTGGTACCGTTTTGCGGTGGCCGCGGTAGATGATGGCGAACTGCGGGCGACCGGCGGGATCCGGCTGATGACCGATGGCGGCATGGCGTTGCTCAGCGAGGCAGATACCATCGTGGTTCCCGGCTGGCGCGGCGTTGATGCTCCGGTGCCTGCGGCACTGTGTGAGGCCTTAACCGCTGCTCATGCCCGGGGATGCCGGATTATCTCCATCTGTTCCGGGGTGTTTGTCCTGGCCGCCGCCGGGCTGCTCGACGGCCGCCGCGCCACCACCCACTGGCGCTATACCGAGATCCTGCGCGAACGTTATCCGCTGATTGAGGTGGTCGCCGATGTGCTGTATGTCGGCGCCGATGGCGTGATGACCTCCGCCGGCAGCGCCGCCGGGATCGACCTGTGTCTGCACCTGGTGCGTGAAGATTTCGGCGTTGAGGCCGCCAACACGGTGGCGCGACGACTGGTGGTCTCTCCGCATCGCGATGGCGCGCAGGCTCAGCAGGTGGTGCGCCCGGTCGCCCAGGCGCGAGAAAGCCAGCGGCTGGGGCTGGTATTCGATTTTCTGCATCAGCATCTTGCCGCCAGCCACACCGTCGGATCGCTGGCGCAGCAGGCGGGCATGAGCCCGCGCACCTTTTTGCGCCGTTTCCAGGCCGCCACCGGGAAAACCCCGGCCCGCTGGCTGCTGGAGGAGCGTTTGCAGCGCGCGCAGCAGCATCTTACCCATACCCGCCTGAGCATTGAGAAAATCGCCGAGCTCAGCGGTTTTGCCGATGCCAGCACCTTGCGCCACCATTTTCGCCAGCAGTTCGCCATCAGCCCTTCCCGCTATCGTCAGAAATTTTCGCCTGCCGCAGTGGAAAAATCGGCATAAGCAGTCACAATGGCGTTCACATTGATGAGATTGCGCAAGGAGCCTGTCTGATGAAAAAAGAGTGTCGCGTTGTTATCTATAAAGAAGGAATTCTCGGGAGTCTGTTTTTTGGTGAAGCCAAAGCCGACCCGGAGAAGATGAGCCGTTTCCTCAATGAGTTCACGATGCAGGGCTGGGAAGTCAAAACCATGTCCGTAGAGCGCCGCAGAACCGGACTGTTCTGGTCGCGGGAGGCCTATCTGTTCGTACTTGAACGCCCGCTGTGATCGTGACACGTTAATTTGTTTCATCACGAAATTGTATACCTGGTTAATTATTTGTTTAGATTAACCAGGCTATGATTCATTCAACAACCGTACACCACGTTCAAAAAGGACAACTTAGCGCACACGACACACTGATGGAGGTTAATCATGCTGGGAAATATGCATGTATTTATGGCAGTACTGGGAACCATTCTGTTCTTCGGATTTCTTGCTGCGTATCTAAGCCACAAATGGGATGACTGATGAACGACGATAATCCCCACCCGTAAAAGCCCCCTGCTGCAACCGCGCCAGGGGGCTTTCTGTTTTTGGTTTTTTATCATGATGTTATCTTTATCGCGAAAAAATATTGTTGTGCTCCCGAGTCCGCAGCCACGCCACTAATGGTAGTTTTCTGAATAGCCATACGTACGGCACTTCTCACCTGAATCTTGGACAATAGCGGACAAATACGGACATTTGATTGCCCCAAATCGTGCCCCAAACGCCATTTTGCCCCAAAATCTGCCCCAAAAAATTGTCACACGGGACTCTGATTTTCTCTCACATCGATGATGGTGAATGTCACCACCCCAAGAACATGCACTTCATCCAGAGCCTCTCCCTCGATCGCCTCTCCGTCCCTGGTGATGAACGCGCGCCCCATAACCTTTGCAAAATCGGTAAGGCCGTCGTAAGCAATCAGGACCGTGCTCTGTTGTTGTGGTTTCATCGACACATCAATCACCGCATAACCAGAGTCTGTTTCGATGATCCTGGTATTCGGCCCGGTACCACACAATGAGTCTGCCGAAAGACGTTTCTCTACGTAGTCAGTAGCTGGCGAAGCAAATCCCATCACAGACCTCCGTTCGGGTTAAATAACTGGAACGTGCGGTCATCACCTTCTTGCGTTGAGACATCCCGGAATGTCGTCACGTAATGCTCTATCCACTGATTGGCCTGCCGTGGCGACCAGTGCCAGTTCACCTTTTCCAGCTCCTGCAGAAAGCGCCCGGTAGTAATAGTGCGCCGGCCGTTGGGCTCGATGACTATCGCCGCCCGGCAGGCAACTTCGATTTCGTATCGACGTGGCATGATGCCCTCCCGCCAAACAAACTGTATGCATATACAGTATTTTAATTTTCGGGGAAGGATCAAGGGCTACTGGCAGGATTTAAGATAACGGTTTGATGTGTTGTGGAATTTAATCAACTGGCCGATGGTCTTCAGGGAAATCCGTCAATTGGTACACTTCAGTTGGCAGGTAATTGCTGTCAACCACCTGGCTTCGATCCTCACTGACAACAACACCATACAGGCTGCCGCTTTCATCAGCGTAAAGATAGGTCACTGAGCCGTCGATTTGGTTCTCGATCAGCAGATTTTCCAGACGCGTTATTCCACTCATCGTGCATTCCCCTTGTTAAACAAGATACTCGTTAGCTAACGTTACCTCCTGGGCGATTAAATCAGTCGCAACAGTTGTTTTCCCGGTGAGGTTTACCAGCATCGGTCGCCCGATTTTCATCCCACCCCACGGGCTGTGGATTGTGGCAGGGTAACTACCAATACGCGGCAGATTAGTCGGTGCTGGAATCACTCCATCCCACGCGTTGTTGGTCGCTGTCGCTACCAGCGTGTTATCAACATAAATGCGCGTAACAAGTGTTCCCGCTGTGGTTTCCCCGTCAGCGTATACGGACACCACATGCACATTCCCATCGGTCAGTGTTGCAAGCTGGGCCGTGGCCGAAACCGGTACTGACCCCATCAGTGCGCCCTGTACGGATGTCAGAACGCCGGCAGTGCTGACAATCCCCCAGATACCAAAATTGATACTGGCAGCAGCGGTATTATTAAGGCGGCCAAAAAACATAGGGTACCGGTTAGCAGCTGGCGTGCCATATCCAGATGCAGGCAGTTTTACCGCCACGCTCGCCAGGGCGCGTTTGCATCCGGCAGGTAACGAAAACTCAGCCGTTGGCAGAAGCACATAATCGTTGATGTTTGGTTCGGTGCCGTCGAACTTCAGCATACCGGTTTCCAGTACGCGGACATTCGGACCGTTTGTGGCATTGGTCCCGCCATACACCAGGTTCAGCAGGTTCGCGTAGGCCGGGATTGGTGTGCCTCCGGAATAACAAATATCATTGCTGAAGTCGAGCAGGCCCAGCGTCTGCCCTCGAATGATTGCAGAGTCGTTTTCAAAATAGTTTCCGCCGCCAGCCAGAGGCGACTCGTCTGATTGTAGAAATCTCGCCATTCTCAATAGCCTCGTTTAGTTCTGAATTGATAGCCAAGGGCTGCATAAATTCCGTAGCCGGCTGTATTGGGATGACGGTTATCGCTGCGCAGCGACGAGGGTGTTATATCATTGCCGTAATCAGTTACATCCTGTGCTATAGCAGGGTCGTAATCTGCAACCAATGTTTCGCGCAGGTCCAGACCGTTGTTCCCCCGGACGTAATAGTCTGGGTATTTCTGAGTCCAGTAGTAATTGAGTTCCAGGATGCGCGGATAGCGAATGCCGCCGTAATATTCGACGGAATAATTATCAGCAGTTAAACCAAACAGAAGGATATTCCGGCCGGATTTCTCCGCAAACGCCACCATGGCATCAACATTAGATTTTATGCTCGCCACGTCATCATCGTAATCGGCAGAGGTCGTCGCTCCGGAGCGAAAATCATTAATACCGGCATCAATCCACGCTTCAACGTCTGAATAATCCTGCAGCGCGTAATCAGGCACGAACAGCGACCCAGGCAGACAACGCACGCCGGTACCCTCCAGCGCTGTCAACGTGTACGCCTCCGTTTTGGTGTTGTCGTTGGCGCCACTGGCCGTTCGGGTGATGCGGCATTTCACGCCGCATAACCACCCGTCCAGAGTGCGCGTTGTATTGTCCGAATTGGTGCTGAGGATGCGGCGGTCCTGGCTCGGATATGCCGGCGCAGCCGTTGCGCTGGCGCCGTTAAACTGCGTGATGGTAACGGCGCTGTTTGCCGCCGGGATTGCGTTACCCTCGACTGTGATATACGTCGGTATAGCCCCCATCCGCATAGCTATTTGACCAGACCTCTGTCCACCGATTCCATAATTCACAGCAGTAAACCCATTTCCAATGAGTTCTGCTAATTGCGTGGGATACGGCGTACCTCCAGTTCCGGCCGTTTTGCTGTTACCATGCGCGTGAGCAATAACTGCATGCGTAACACCGCCGGAATTATCAATCAGCCACTGGATTTTTTCGTCAATATTCCCGCTGAGATAGGTAACAAACGCTCCGTCTGACTTACGGCTGCCGTACAGCAGCTCATCATTTTTCCCGGCGGCCCCGGCAATATATCCTGAGCGCTGAAATTTATCCGTAATCTGATTTTCCGTGATGATGGAAAATACCGGAACAGGTGCATTATTGACGTTGGCGTAGAGCACAGGATTATTATCAGCGTCAACATAGACGAAACACATATCCTGTGCCGTTTTATCCATTGCAGTATTAATATCGGTATATACACGCAACGTGCCAATAACATCCTCTAAAACAGTGCCGTCGGCAATTTCCGTTTTCCCGTCGGATTTGCGTCCACCGATGCAAATCGTGCCGTCAGCACCAAAAACCCCAGCATAAAAACGACTCCGGCTTGAGGAAGGTAACCTGACGTCGATGTAGCCCTTGGACACCATAACGTGGCCAGTTGGCTCCAGCGTCCCGCCTACATTCATGATTTCAATAGCCAAGGCTTTATTATCCGGGCTGCGGTAATAGGTACTAGAACCGAGAGGAATGTTCGCGATATCATTTTGCGCCTCCGACAGCGTCGTGTACTGCTTCCCGAGAGGGATCAGGTTCTGGCGCGTTTCCTCTACGACAGCTGCGCCCGCAGCAATCATTTTTTTAATCTCACCGCGCAAGGTATCTCTTTCATTCCCAAGGCGATCAATAAATGTGTCTGCCTCACTATTCAGATAATCATCGTTAGCAAGGGCGTTATCATTTACGTCCTTCATGCTGTTTGAAGGGCGTGGGTTTCCGGTGTTATATCTTTGGGCCATAGTGAGTTCCGTTAAACCGTAAACACTCGGTTTAGATTGATAAAATCAGTCAAAGAGGCTAATATTTTTGGTTTAAAGCATTTTGAACTATTGTTTTGTATGGCATGTGATGAATTTAATAATTGAATACACACTAACCCCTGAGAGACAAAAAACGCCGTTCAAAGGGAATAAATAATAATGAAGAAGAGTTTTAATCACTGGCTTGATTTCTGCAGGGCCTCCGCAATCATTTTGGTGCTACTTTCTCATGGTAGGTATTTCTTACTCCCGTCATTCCCTCAACTTAACTTCTTTAAGTTCGGTGGATTCCTTGGTGTAGAATTATTCTTCGTCCTGTCTGGGTTTTTAATAGGTAAAATTCTTCTAGAAAAAATAGAGAACTCTACTTCCCCGACTGACTGGGTCATGGGTTTTTGGTGTCGGCGCTGGCTTAGGACATACCCAAGCTATTTATTATTCCTATGTGTGAATTTGACATTACTATTCAACATCAGACCTGATTTATTCCCAAATATTATTAAATATCTAACTTTTACTCAGGGGTTATTAGCCCCTCACCCGACATTTTTTGGTGAAGCATGGAGCCTGGCTGTTGAGGAAATTTTTTACTTGTTAACCCCTTTAATATTCTCAGTCTTCCTGTGGCTATCTGGCAACAAAGATCTATCTCTCAAAATAACAATTACCGTGCTTATAACAATCCCCCTCGCATTAAGAGTTTATGCCGCGTTTAATTCACAATTATCGCTTAACGAAATAAGAACAATATCACTATTTAGAATAGACTCAATCACCTGTGGGGTTTTAGCTATTTTATATTTAAAAAAATATGGCAGCAACTATTTAAACAAAGTGGGAATGTTATTAGTCCCAATATGCATATACATTTCCTCCAAGGATGATTCATACATAAATGACAGCACCTTTTTAAAAATATTTTTATTCCCCATGGCAAATTTAGGTTTTGCTTGCTTAATTTGCACTGGCCTAAGCATTCATTTCAATAAATATATTGCAGTTATATTCTCCAACATCGCAAGATGGTCCTACGCTGCTTACTTAGTAAATCTACCTGTATTATTCCTTATTAAATATTTGCTTTCCCCACCAGCAACATACGCTGAATGCTTTTCGCAATGGATATTATTTATTACATTAACACTGGCAATCTCTTGCCTTATTTATAGTGTATTTGAAAAAAACATTTTACGATTGAGAGACAAGCTTGTAGCCTCATAAGGATTGGCCGAAAGGCCTATCCTTACACCCCAAGTGAAAACCAAAAAAAGTTATCGATGGCCACTGGATCATTAGCCAACCGGCCATAAGCTGTAAATCCATTCACATCTGGCTCACCAACAGTTGAAAACCTACCATCACCAGAAGTAATCTTAACGGCTGATACAAAAAACACTGACAACGAAAAAGGAATTGGGTACTGAATATTGACAGATATGCTATTTGAATACTCACGCCCCCATTGAATAACCAATCCCGAAGGAAGTTTTTGATACCCTCTGGCTTCCAAAAGTGCAGGATTATTGGTTTTTATTAATTTATTAATGGATTTAAGAGCCTGACCATCATCATTAGGATCAAGCGCTATCCCGGCCCCTTCAACCACATTAACTAATTCACGCTGAAAGGTGTTAAGCATCTCTGCATTAATAATCGTCGGCGATACTCCATTGGCAACGTTACCATTAGTATATTCGCCATTGGAATCAGCTGTGTCCGTTGTACTTCCTACTTTTTTCATAATTAACCTTAATATCTTTAATTTGCAGAAATGTACCCTGAGGCAATATCAAATATCGTTGCGAATTCCGGGGTAACTTCATAAACCCCTTCATCATTAAATCCGAAATAGATATACCCGAACTTGACCAGGGTATAGGAAGGAGAAAGCGCAGACAGACGGCATTCAAGTTGCCGGTTTCCCCAGGAACGCAGCGGATCACCACAATAGCTCAACCCAACACGCGCATAAGAAATATTGGTTTCTTCCCCCTCCACCAGCCAGACAAAAGGCCAGTCATCACCATTTAGCCCATCCCCACATGCAGAAAGGCCTGAACGCGCCTGCCGATATTCTTTAATCGTGATGTTGTAACCCAGCGCTTTGGCGATACCAATAAAGTAACTTTTCGACTGGCCACCAGTGCTGATGAATTTTGAGACGATAGCATTTTGACGCTTGGCGATCGTATCCACTTCCCCGATCGAGCAGTCATCAGGCAACCCAAGGGCCTTTTCCCATTCTGGCAGCATGATTGTTGCCGTTTGCGGGAAAGCGCCGCTCAGTATCCCCAAAGCATCATTGTCGCTACGCTGAAAGCTGGCGGCCAGAGACCTGAGAACGGCAGCCTGGACCGTATCAGGGTCACGTGGCCACGCCCGCCCGGTTGGGATAAGCGCCTGCAGCGCCTGGCGGTAATCATCCGTCGTGAAGAGGCTCATGTATAATTCACCTCACCTCGTACCGGTAACTCCCCCACTCCTGGCTCAATATTGGCTGACGGCGAAACCAGAATAAAACCTGCAGTGCCAGCGACATCACCAATAGCCCGGTTAATATCGGAAAGATAAATTTTCCCGGTGCCAAGTGGGTCACCATTTTCAAAAAATACGCTGTCTATGGCATCCGCAATCGCAGTTGTCGTTTCACTCCCGACGCTGGAAATGCCACTGATCTCAAAATCAATAATGCCCGGAACGGGTGAACATACGTAATTCAGGGAGGTCACGGGTGACCGCGGGTAAATGTAATCGGCCACCCTGCCCTGATCGCCGGTGGCTTTTGTGGCTCCCCAGTCATCCAGCGATGAGACGCCATCAGTACCGACAGGAAATCCGTGATTCGTCGTATCCCCACCGTCGCACATGATATATATCACAACGGTTCCCGGCCCCATTCCACGGCGTCGGATCCACGCACGGGTGACGCCGGAAACTGACAGTGCCCAGCCGCGATAATCGGTATCGCTCCCCCCTTGCGGAGGGTTCTGATAAGCGAGCAAGCCACGCAAACGAAAATCCTCTTCCTTTTCGATGTCGGCACCGCCCGTTGCTGGTTCTGTCAGCGTCACGGTACTGTCAATCCCCGGAACGTTGGCGTCCAGAGTCAGCAGCGTCCCCGCGTCAGCATTTCCGTTATTTCCCCCACCGGTCACATCATCTGAAATATCAGGCAGAACAGCCGTAACGGCTACAGAGGCATTTTTTGTTGCATCAATCAGGACATCCGCGTCTGTGGTGTACTGATAGCCATTAGCGCGGTTCAGGACGCTCCCCTTTTTTAACGTTACACCCGGCGTACCAGAGATACGCGCGGCAGTCGAACGGGCGGGCGTGGCTGCTTTGCGATAAATCTGTTTTAACGCCATCCACCCCGCCAGCCATTCTTCGGTGGACGTAAACGGGTTTGTTTGCCGGGCAATATAGTCCAGGTAGGCGTAGTGAAGATGAGCCATCCCGGCATCCATATCCGCCAGCACCTTCAGGTTTCCATACCGAAGCAATGCCCCGACTTTCTCCAGTTCCGCCTGCATGAACTGGCGGTTATCCGTTCTCAGTTCACTGAGTGTTTTTCGTTTAAATGGCATGACTCAGTTGCTCCCATAACCAGAAGAATTTGAATTCCTGCCAGTCGCCGTCTGGAGGCAAATACCGGATAATCAGATTCAGCCTGGCAGGAAACACGATTTCCGAGGTGGCCTGAATATCCCGGGCGATGCCGTCATTTTTCATCCACGCCAGCGCTTCTTCAGCGTACTGTTCTGCCCGCATGGCAACGTCACGAGTCAATTTCTCGCGACGCAATAACCAGAGCCGTGAACCAATAGGTTTCTCGTTATCCAGATCTCCCCACCAGCCGCGGCGGTCAGTGCCTTCAAACGGGTCATCCGCGCGCGCAAGTCCATCGGTGAACAGGCTAATCAAAACAGCGGTCTGCATATCATTGCCGGAAGTCAGCACGCCGAAGTTTTCCTGCCAGTCGGCGTGCATCTCATCGACATTCCAGAAGGATGAAATATCACTCATCGTTTACCTCGGTCGCCTCGATCACCTGCTCCGCTGTTTTTTCACTGGTGATGGTGCTTTCGCCGGACTGAACTTCTTTCACGTCATGATCATGATCGTTATAGGCATCACGCAGCTGTTTCAGCGTTTTGCTGTTCGATTCGCAGTTGTCCACGATATCACCCGTGCATTTTAGTAATGGCGTGTTGGCCATGATGCTTTCACTGGCATTGATGGTGACAGTGGCTACATTGTTGACCTCAACATTTTTCCCTTTGACATCAATGAAAATGCCGTTTTCCGTCAGGTGAATATTCAGCCCCCACTGGTTATAAACAACCGATTCCCCCGGCTGGAGATCAGCATGGCGAAAATTTTGGTGATTGGTGGCGATAACCACCGGGCTTGACCTGTCACCGCCCAGGAACGCCAGCACGACATCCGTTCCAGCCGGCAGCCCGGAAGAAAAACCAAAATCAGCAAAGCGCGGGGCGCTGGCGACCTCAAGAGGAGTCTGATACTGAACCTCCTGAACCACACCACCATCTTTTTGACTGGTGATGCGTCCAATCCCCAGTAACCCAGCAATACGGGTTGCGGCTTTTTTTAAGTTCTGGTTCATTGATTCAATCCTGGGATCTGCTGGTAAAAGGCGTATGGCTGAATGGCGAATGCCTCCGGCGGCATCAGGTAGAGGCGGGCATGGGTACCGTCGCCATCCCTGATATAAGTCACCTCCGCAATCAGCATCTCCGTGTCGGGGAGTTGAAGGGTTGGAATGTGTACCGGGATCAGGGTATTTGGTTCCCAGAGTGCGCCGGCTTTGTCCCTCCAGGAATCAATCGTGACGGTCAACTGCCTGGAGCGTCCGTAACGCCGGTTCATTTCCCAGTCAATGGCGCGTTGAGCCTGCTGTGACGCCATCAGCGTACTTTCCACAATAATGATCCGTTTGCGGTACCGCATATCGGCAGCTTCCGGATCTCGCGCTGTGGCCAGCGTCACGGAGTCATAGGCGGTGTCCGGTGAAAAGCCGGCTATCGGGGAGATGCTCATGGACACGCCGATATAGTCAGAGAAGCGGTCAGCCATGGAGCGGCGATAGTACGCCTGCTCAATATTGACCCCTTCAGCGACGCCGCTTGCGGCCCGGCGGGCGCTCACGCGGGTAAGACGAAGGTTTCCATCAGGTTGGTCATAATAAAGCAACGCTGACCAGCGGCAGACACGCTCTATAATTTCCTGCGGAGACTCACCCCAGTTCAATGTGAACTGGGGAACCTTAACCAGGTCATCCACATTCGTTGTCACCGAAATGCCATAATACGACGCCAGACGGTTCGCAATTTCCAGCGCGTTACTGCTGTTGATAACGTTGTTCGGCCATTCAGCTGAACAGTCGACGAGATCCGCACACTTACTTCTGCCCGTCGCCCGGACTTCGTGCCGGGAACGGGAAATAGCGGGCGCCCAGTCATCAACATAACCGGTGACAGTGAGATCGTTACCGATTTTGACCGTACAGGGCATCCCTTCTTCCACCAGTTGCTTTTCACCACTGCCGGGGAAATAATCCATCAGACCTAAATCAAAATCGGAGGGAAAGCGCTCTATCCCACGGGTCACCCGTACCGAATCCCACCCCTCAATGATTTTTCCGCCAACGTTGAGAGATACGACATCCTGATCGCTCATTGTCTCAACACCCTCATGGTTATCGGCATAAATGCCGGATGTGGCACGTTGGCTTCCTGAATTAACTCATTCGCGCGGGAGCCATCCTGGTAAAGACGATTCGCCAGCACAAGCGCGGGCAAGGGGCTGGCGGTATTAATCTGCATGAGCTCGCTAAGCCCTGCAGAAATCAGATCCATTGCACTGAGGAATGACGCCCTGACCTGCATCAGTGCGTTATAGAGTTCGTCATCACCACGGTCCCCGGCCAGAATGAGCGCCGTATCCAACTGTGTGGCGACGCGCCGGGTAATATCTTCCGCCTCATCACGACTGGTCGGGTTGGCGTTTGCGGCGGCAGCGGTCATGGCGCCACTGCATAGAATGACAATGAGCGTGTTTATCGTCGCCGCAATTTGCTGGCTGCTCTCAGCGCGTTGGTATTCCGTACTGATCGAGGCCGCCAGCTTCTCAAATGCCGAAATCTTGTCGTTCACACCACCGGCACTGTCCAGAATAGCGTTAACGACATCCGCAACCCCCTGAACAAATGCATCCGGGGTCGTTGAGGTGTTCAAATTAGTGGTTTTGTCCAGCACGCCCTGACGGTCCATAACCGCCTGAGCGGTGACCTGACCGGAAAGCGCCTGATAATCATCGGTATCATCAGCATCCCGATCCCCTTTCAACCCCGATGAACTCCCGCCAATAGCCCCTTTGCTGTAGCGACCGTAACGATTATTACCAAAAGTTGAGCTCAGCACGTTGCTGACGTTGGTCACCTCACTGATGGTGCTGTCCACCATGCTGGTCCAGAAGGTGATCGTTCCCTTAATCGTGTTAATCCCCTGCGTTACCCCACGGATTTCACTCTTCACTCGGGCGATAGTGCTGAGCACTGCCGTGCTGACCAGCTTCAGATAGTTGGTCCTGACCGTCTCACCCGACGTGGTGTTGCCAGTAACAGCGAAAACTTTGAGGCCGGACTCAATCACCATCAGGGTGAATTCGAAAGAGCGACCTGACTCGGCGGAGCCGGAGATCCTCAACCCATTTTCAGGAATGGATACCGTCATCTCCCCCAGAGTCGGATGCATCAGCGTCCCGCTCCCTTTTTCCTCGCACGCCGCAATCAACGCCAGCCGCTGGGAAATAACATCTCCACCACCGTAAACCAGGCTGTTCTGGACGAGGAAACCACGAATAATAAAACGTCGAGTTCCCCTCCCCATGTCCTCAATCCAGGCAGTGTCCCGATACGGGTATTCGTGGACCGCCTGCCGGCGCCCATGGCTTCCCTCTTCGTTAAGAATCGCAAAAGGCACACCGCGGAAAGAACAGGGCTTTAACTGGCTTTGCCAGTCATCACTGGCGCTGCCACCCATCAGGGTGGTGATTGCATCCTGGATAATTGGCATCACGCCTCCGGAATAAAAAACCCGCCTAAGCGGGTTATTTTGACTTTGGACATAAACTAATAGGAAGGGAGTCTTATTTTGCTTTCGAGGAGTAATGAATCAATGATAGCTGGAGGTATTTCAATAATATCACCGACGTTTTCAGCTTTGCTTTCTGCATATTTACCAACTTTATCAAGGAAATCATGATGCATCTGAACTAATAACTGAACGTCACTAACGATTGGTTTGAACTCAGATTCCCAATCACCTTTATTTTCCAGACAATTATAATAAAAAAAGTATATTTCTTCAGCTTTCCAGAAATCAGAGTAAGCGCCCCCGGTCCGGCCCATCTCATGATTAATGCGATCGTAATCAAAACGTTCGCCATCATAACCATCAGCATATGCACCACAATATAGGACTTTTACCCTTCCGCGGGCGTAATCTCTTACGTCCTTGATAGAATTTAAATCAACCTGATAACTACATAATGCATACCCGTAATGGTTGTTCTCTGAGCCAGGTACCCTTAGTTCAATTTTTCTGGGCCTCCACCCAAGCGTATACGCCGCAAGCCAGTGACCAGCTTCATGCCTTGCTATCCGATACACTCCTTTCTTATAGTCGTAGGCGTTCATTTCCCCTCCTGTTTTTGAAACAGATTAGGGCATAAAATGAACTTAATCACCACATCTTGAGGGGTTAGCTTCAACTTCAATATCAGGAGTGGTGTACGGAGCAAATCTTTCTAAATTTACTGGATAAGTAATAAAAGTATCCTCCAAATGTTCTTGAACGCATTTCGAATCCGCGCAAGGAATAGGATGGAGATCGGTTTTTTCACCAGCGAAATTATCAGTCATAATGCTTCTCCCTGTTTATTGAGCGTCGATAGGCTGCTTAAAACGGGTTAGTAATTCATGGCAGTTGTTATCCTGCCGTTATCCTCAACGTTATAGGTTTTCTTCTCTCCCTTATCATTGACCAGGGTGATTTCCAGCTTCATTTTCTGATCCGCCATCGCCTCCTTGAGGGAGCGCGTCAGGTTATCACTGGCTGAATCCCTCCCGGTGCCTGAGGCTGTCAGGATGGAAGAACTGTCAAACGTATCAGGCTGAGGACCGAGGATGTTCTGTCTCTGTTGGCTGAGTGCGCTGCTATCACGACGACCTGACCAGCGAGGATCACTGATGGCCGTCTGAATTGCAGCCCGTATATCATCTTCAGAATATGGCTGCGCACCATTCTCATGTTGAATCATGGCGGCCATGACAGACTTCAACACTTCAGGATTATGGAGATCCATTCGTTGCTGAGGCTGAAATCCCGTCGCGGCCGAGACGGAGTTGATGTAGGACTGAGTATCATTTTCTGAACGTGGCGCATAAGTGTGGAGCATGCTGTTCAGCGTATTATTGCCACGATCGCCATATAACATCAGTTGCCGTGCCATCGCCGCCAGTCCATCATTGCTGTTGTCATAGGTGACAAAGCCACGATTAACACCCGTCGCATTAGGCGCCACCCTCAGGTTGCCAGGGTTATTATTTCTCAGACCCAATGCCTGGTTTGACGGCTGGTTGTAGTTCACATTCCCGCGCGAAGTTGCTGAACCCGGAGGCAAGATAATGGATAAGTCATTACTGAGTTGCTCAGCCAGATCACCAGGACGGTATTGCGCATCGTAGCGCTGCCTGACGGCATCCGTCATAATGCCCGCATCAACCGCCCCACGCTCACGCCTGGTAAGCGTGTTATACAGCGCTTTATCTCTCTGAATGCGTCGTAATTTATCGGCATCTTTGCTGCTGACAAACCCCAATGCATGTGAAAGCCCGGTCAGGTCGCCATGAGAGAATAAGTCTGTAACCCCTTCAAGCCCGTCTTTTACCGAACCATCAGAAAGAAGACCTTTGAAGAGTGAGTTTTTAGAGCGATTTTTCAGCCCATCCCATGCAGCGCCGAGTTCATTCATCGTGCCGTTAATGGCGGAAAGTTTCTGATTAAGCTCGGGGTCAACCGTCAAACCCAGTTCATCCGATTTAGCCAGCAACGCTTTCATCCGGACGCCTTCTCGCATCAACGCCAGCATCTCAGGCGTCAGGCCAAGCGCATCCGAAACTGATTTTTGCTGATCAGGCCGTAGCGTCGGAAACACCCTGGCGATTGATTCCAGCGTTCTCAGCGTATCGACAGACCCATCATTATTTTTCTGGATCTGAACGCCAATCTGCGCCAGCGCCCCCAGTACCTGGCCATTCGCACCGCTGGCGGCTTCCTTCAGGCTTTTAGCCATCCCCTCGATTGAGGTGTTAGCGCTATCCCCGTCAGCCCCCAGAATACGCATAGCCCCGGAAAGGCGGGAAAAATCATCAACCCGCATACCGGCATTTTTAGCCGCAGTATCAAGGTTGTAGGCTTCCCGCGATGCCTCCCGGAATCCATAGGCAACCTGTTTCAGACCATACCCGGCAGCACCGACCACCCCGAGCGCCCCCAGTTTGCCTGCGAGTTCCCCCACCATTTTCAGCGGAGGAACCATATCCCCGATATATTGCACGTTATCACGGGCATTTTTGGACAGATTTTCGAAGCGGGAGATAAAACCGTTCAGGCCATCGAGGGTCTCTTGTCCTCCTAACTGCAGCCCCTCTTTTGTTTTATCCAGCTTAGGCTCCAGATCGCGGATAGCCTCATTGATACGCTCAATGGCCTCCGTCGCCTGATCGCCAGCCACCAGCTCAAAGTCGAAAGAATTACTCATCGGGTTTGGTATTCCTGAGTTTATTGATGCGGGTGGCCTGCGATACCCACCACTTCAGACGGGCATAGGTCATGCCCCATGCCCTGTCCTCTGTCCAGCGAAAAAAGAACGTGACGTCAGCGGCCGTTTCCTGCCAGGCAGTCAGGGCTTCCAGGTCAAAAAACCGAGCAAATAATCCTCGCACTTGCGGAAGTCGATAAAGTCCATTGGCTGAAGCACGCTCTCCCGCGTATCCGTGACCAGTGCGATCAGCAGACGCATCGCCGCCAGTGAAGTGGACGAGGCCTGTTTTTCATAAAACTGCTCGGCCTGGCTGAGTGTCGGGGCCTTCAGCTCCAACTGTTCATAACGCGTTTTTTGCGCCTCATCTGCCAGCGGCTTGATAAGAGGAATAACTTTTGTGCGTTCGAGTTCTGCCATCTTAGTTCTCCGTCACGTCCCGACCTTCCCAGCGAACATCAAACACGGCATCTTCGCTTTCCACTTCCTGAACGTTGACTGTCCAGAGTGCACGACCGATGATGGTCTTACCATTCGCCAGCTCGGCGATCACGTTGACGTTCGTCTGGTCGTTAAACCCTTTTACGTTAGTACCGCCACTGTCACGCAGACGAGCAGAAATATACGGGGCAACCGGCTTTTCTTTATATCCGTGCACACCGTCCATTCCGGTAAGCGTGGTGCGGTTTACCGTGGAAGGCTGATATTTGAATGACCCCTCCACCATCACGCTCACGCCATTTACAGTGACATAGGCGGTACCCGCAACGCGGTTAGAAGTATCTCCGGCCATCTTTTACGCTCCTGTTGATTCAGCCTGCAGGCGGAACTGGTTAAGCAGCGCAAAAATACGCAGCTGATTGATGAGGGTTCCCGGCCACAGCACGTCCACCCGGTTAGGATTTGAGGCGTTTTGTTCAACGATAATGTTTTTCGCGAACGCGTCAGCATCCTGGGCGTAACCGTTAAACACCAGCGTCTGGTATTCGGCGATCTGGTCAGCTTTGATGATGTTGGGCGTCACAATGGGCTGCCCTGGTGCAAAACGGGTCCCGTCAGCAGCCAGCTTCATGCGCCCGAACTTGCTGGTCACCGCTGTGCGCAGATAGCGGGTCACGAACATCAGGCTGAACAACGTTTCCACCTGCAAGTAACTGTCGTCTTCATCGCCGTAACTGTTTTTCTGGTAGGTGGTGATGATGTTTTCCACATTCACCGTTCCGTCGTCGGCGACGGTATAAGTTGAAATGCCGCTGTACAGCAGGTTGTTACGCTCAGTGAGTTCGAAGCGGTCCTGCAGATCGGGCGCCAGTACGCCATAAACCGGCAGGCTCTGCAGCGGGCGGCCCGGATCATTACGCAGGCTCGGGGCAATGGCACCGGTCAGCGCGGCAGACCATATATAACGAGGCGTTGGAGAGCAATAGACGCCCAGCAGCGTTTCATGCTGGTTATTTCGGGCCTCGCCTTTTGTGCCCAGCTCGGCATAGGTTCCCGACGTTGTGCCGAAAGCATGCCCGTACAACTGTTTATCCCACGCCCAGCGGCCGGAAGCATCGTTCAGAAACGCCTTCATGGCATCAAGAGAGGCCGTATCGTCGTAAGGGTTGATGATGAAATCGAACGTTTTATCCTGCAGATTGCCGAGTGCATCCACAAAATCCGGAGAGCCGGCGCCGCCTGCCATCGAGGTAATGGTCAGGGTGAGACCTGCAGGCGTCGATTCCCCGCCCTGCGTCCCCAGATAGTTGAGGCGAATATCAATCCCGTTACCCAGGAGCCCCCTGTTTTTTGCCGTGAACTCCACTGTGTCAGTGGCATCCGATTTAACAGCTGCTGTAACCGGGAGGTCAGTTTTTCGGGCGATAGCGGCGACCAGTGCCGCAGCGATTTGCGCCGGCGTATCGGTTGCCAGAACGGTGAGCTGCACGCGGGTCCCGGCGAGGTAGAGAGAGATTACGCCCGTCTCAGACGCCTGTGACGCAACCTTGATATTCCCCTTCGCAGCTACCATTGACCCGGAGTCGTCCGCCAGCGGCAGGATCCAGATTTCAGCGGCCGTATCATTCTTCTGATAGGCGGTCATCATGCCATGCAGTTGTGACCCCTTACCGGTCAGCTCTCCCACGCCATTCGGCGAGGAGACTTTGACGGGGATATTGGCCTGCGTCGAACCAGCAGCCAGCATCTGGCCAATCAGCAAGGTTCGTTGCGTCGCCGTCGCCGTATTGGCCATGGAGTTGTCGAACTCGACGTAAAACAACGGCGTCCGGAGGTTACCGGGTACGCGAGAAAACGGAACGGTCATTTAAGCGTCCTCTTTTTTAGCGGTGTTCTTCACACCTTTTTCCAGCACCAGGCTGACATCGCCATCCTTCAACCGACGGCGCCAGAACGTATTATCAGGCACCTCTGCGCCATCTGCGGGTAAAGGTTCACCCCTGACGGGGCAGCGAACGCTAAGCCCGTCCTTTGGTTTTACAAACATGGATCACTCCTGCAGGTTGATTTTTATACCTGGCTTGAACGTACCGGCTGGCATTTCGACGGTGATATCGATCCCCTCCAGCGGAGGCGGGTCGATGGGATAAAAATCTTCCGGCCCCTGATAATGTTCGATATCGATTTCGAACAGCAGCTGGCCCAGATGGGCTTCCCCCTCACCGTCAACGTTAATCGTCGAACGGATTTCCGCGTACTTCTGGATTTTACGGGTGAGCTCGTAGCTGTTGATGACCGCCCTTTCCACCTGCTCACGCAGGTCTTCCAGCGCGGTCTCAGCTCGCAGAGCGCCGTCATCATCAGTTTCCCCGTCATACTCCTGGACGCGGCCAGTGATGCGAACGGTGGTCACCGTGGTGAACGCCGGCGTATTCCGCCCCTGCGCCTTTTTATGGTCAAACGGGGTTTGTACCAGCAGCGCCGGATAAAGCGCCGCCGAGGTTGGCCAGTCCCGCGGGGAATAAACGCGGTCTCCGGCATCGGTGTGCCCGACCAACGCCGTCACCACCATTTTGCGAATAGCTGATGCATTCATCGTGCTTTCACCACATTGAGAACAAGGCGGGATCCGCCATGACTGTCAGGCTCGACATTGGACACCACGAATAACTGATTAATGACGTGGCCGCCGACGGTTTTAATAAACACGCGGTCAGACTCCATCGGCTGAGATTTACCCAACTGGCGGAACTCGGCATCACGTACGCCGAGCATCGGACTTGACGTGTTAATCACTGAGTCACCATCGAGGTTTTCAGCAGCCTGGGCATACCCACGGTCAAAAATGCCGTTAATCGTGAAAGGAGAAGTACCGTCTTTAGGGCGGTACTCGTGTTCATCGCCGAAGACGCCATGTAGCGGACTCAACAGGTGTAAATCCCAGTCCACTCCCATCGCGCTTACTCCGTAGTAATTTTCACGCCACGCGCAGCAGATAACGCACGCTGCCGAAGAACCTGAACATCGGCGATCACACCTGCAGCCAGCAGACGTTCTGCGTCCTTACCGGAGACCGGAATACGCAAATTTTCGCGGTAAATCTCGCCGTCATGGCGAATGCAGTTCCCCTTCAGAACGACGTATTCAGGGGCAGCGGTTTCATCTTCATCGCCATCCGCTTCCTCTGCTGAATCACCGTCTGTTTCGTCATGCTGTTGGTTATCCTGAACGATGCCTCCTGCATTCAGATCGTCAACATTCAGGACTTCTTCGGCGGTGCCTTCCGCATTCAGGTCATCCACCGACCCGGTTTTGATTGTTTTAGCCATATCAGACCACCGTTGCGCAGAGGGATGCGTTTACCCGGCTCGGAATAACAAGCGGGGAGGATTGCATCAGGATAAGGCGTTGCGCTGGATCTTCTTTCACCCAGGACTTGGGCGCATAAGCCAGCGGGCCATAGTTGAATGCCGGGTCCAGAATCACACCAAAGGCACGGGTGCCCATCAGGTCCGCGCCGCTCATGATGACAGCGCCATCAGGGATCATTGGTTTCTCGACATTATCAAGCGGGTCAATAAACCAGTCGTTATACAACCAGAGGTCAAAGTTACCCCAGCGGCCTTTATAGATAGCTCCCTTCATGACCTGCGGGCCCGCATTAATCTGGTTACCAAACGGGCTCAGCGCCGGAAATGTGATGGCGTTATCCTTGATGGTGGTATCGAGTCGGAATGCACGCCATGACTTATTCGTGAAGACCAGGTCGGTGGCGACAGAACCGGATTCTTTCAGGAAAGTGGTCTGCCAGACTTCGATATCATCAGAAGGTTGGGTATTGGTCGCGCCGGCGGCAACGGTCAGCGGCCATTTGTCCGAACCGCTCAGGGTGATGGTCAGGTCGGAAGCACGACCAAAATCCACCACTTTAGTTTCGTAACCTTCCCCGGTGACCGTGACGGTCCCGGACACCAGCGCGCTGGCCGCCATCCACTCCAGACGACGGTTGATCATGTCGATCTGGTCAGTCATTTCAAACTGCAGATTTAACATTTCACGTTCGGCGGCAGTGTATTCGCCACCAATTCGCTCGCCAATCTGACGACGAATCGGTTTACGCAGATCAGGGGCGCGCTTGTCTTTGATGTACGCAGGTTTAAAGGTATTGGTCTGGTATTTACGGGACTCGACCAGCTTGCCCTCCACCAGCGGAGAGACAAACGGCGCCATACGACGCAGGCCGACATCGACATCAATCGCCACTTCTTCAGTCTCATAGGTCACGACATTCGGGAAGAAGCGATCCAGTAACCAGTTCTGACTGGTTTTCAGGTTAGGAACGACCTGTACCAGCACGCTGGTATCAAAAATATTTTCCATATTCAGTCTCTTGATAATGCCAGCTGCACGCTGGCAAAAATTGGAATGAGTCAGCCCCTGCCGGTTAAAGCATTAGATCAGGAGTGAGAGGGGTAAATCAGGAAGTGGCTACAGGGGCCTGAGTGCTGTCTTTCAGGAAAATAGCCAGCGGACGCAGCGCGGTTTTCATTGCCGCCAGAGTCCATGATGCATCAATAATGATATGGTTCTGGTTGAACTCGCCCATCAGATAGAGTCCGCCATTCTGATCGGCTGACGAGGCATCGACATTATCAACAAGAATTGCCACAGGCGTTTCACTGCCATCTTCAGCCGTTTTCACACAAGCAGTGTATTTGCCGCTGGCGGTCACCATCCCCAGTACGGTTCCACGCTTATAGGTCCCACCGGTGATAATGCCGGTATCAGTAACTACCTGAAGCGTACCGGCGATGAGCTGGTCCGGCATAAACAAGGCACTTTTCATACCCGGAGCAAACTGATTCTGACCATACTGATCCATTATTTCTCTCCTTTAGTGGAGTTGTAGAGACTGGTCATTTTGTTCACCAGCGTCGCTTTACCGCCAGATGGTTTCTCCCCATCCTGCCCAAGCCGGACATTCTCGCTTTCCTGCATGCGCTGATCGAGAGAGCGCTTGCGCGTCGCCTGGGGTTGAGTAGCTGGCGCGGTAGATGCCAGAACGTCGATAGCAGCCGCAGCGCTCATCCCGGTGTTGAATGCGAGCGAGGCGGCCAGCGATGGATTCGCAGCGGCATGCTTACTACCGAAGATGCGGGCGCAACGTTTACGCTCAGCAATGCGGGCACTTTTAGCCGCTTTGCCTTCTTTGCGGTCGTCGTCATCGTCGGGATCATCCTCTTCGGAAGCATCCGGATCGTCATCATCATCTTCCGCATCGTCGTCGCGTTCGTCTTCTTCGGCGTCGTCGTCACGCTCATCGTCTTCCGCATCATCATCGCGCTCGTCTTCTTCCGCGCGACGGGCTTTCGCCTTTTTGGCTTTTTTATCGTCTTCCTCTTCGGAAGCCGACGCGCCAAGTCCAATAAGGTGGGCAAAACTAAACGGTTTCTTTGCCATTTCAGGCTCCTGTTTTTTCAAGTAAATGTCTGAACGCAGCATCCGGAGGGCATACCTCATCAGCCAGTCCAAGCTCCACACCATCAGCAGCCATAAAACAGGCGGCCTGCGTACTTTTAATCACCTTCGGGCTGATCCCGCGATTTCTGGCGACGGTATTCACAAATAATTCCCCCATCGCGTTAATATCCCCCTGGATGGCATTGAACGCTTCTTCAGAGAGTTCACGTAATGGCGAGCCTTCTGCTTTACGGCTTCCGAAGGTAATGATCGTCACTTTCAGACCGTCGTCTTTAATTCGCTGCGTCCAGTCCAGGTGCATGGTGATGACGCCGACTGAACCCACGCCGCCGGTTCTGGGAACGGAAATACGGTCAGCAGCGCTGGCAATCGCATACGCCGCGGAGTACGCATTTTCGGTCAGAATGGCATGGATGGGTTTCGTGCCCCGGGCGTTGTAGATTTCATCAACGAGATCAAAACAACCGGCCACTTCACCACCGGGCGAATCAATATCAAGGCAGATGCCGTTAACTTCCGGGTCCGCCAGCGCGGTCAGAAAGGACTGGCGGATGCCGTCATAACCGGTCATGCCGCTATACGGTCGCAGACTTCCCAGTTTTTGAACCAGCGTACCGCAGATGGGGATCACGGCGACCCCGGCCACGTTGTCATATCCGGGGTCGCGTTTTGACTCCCGACCACGTTTGTCGTCGTAGCCGTACCAGTCATCGTCTTCCATCGCCAGAGAGGATTCGATTCTGCTGATGCCAAACCGGTCCATAACCGCGGCCATGATGACCTCGGCTTTATTCGGATGAAGGGCCAGCGGCGTATTAAACAGACGTTGCGCCAGATGAGGTAGATTCACTTTTCCTCCGGATCTTTGATTGTCTCGCTGGCGAACTTGTCCGCCTGCGCCCAGCTGGGTAATGGAAGCCCGCGTTTCAGGCAGGACTCAATTTCGAGCTGCCGTTGGTCAAGCACTTCCTCCCAGTCCTCACCGACGTTTTCCCCCACTTCAATTTCAAGCGTGGAAAGCCCCGCATCCAGACCAAGAATGGCGCCTTTTTTCTCTGCAACCGGATCCACCCAGCCGCGGCCCGGCCCCATCCAGCGCGCGCGGGAATAGGCGGCGCGGGCCTCTACAAAGTCAGGCGCACCTGCTGGCAAGGGCAAATCTTCGTTATCGTGAACTTCCTCAACAAAAGCCGTCAGAATGGGCTGTGCAGTACCCATAGAGAAATCATCACGACGTCGGGTCAGCGTCTTCCATGCTTCCAGCAATGAAGATCGCGCGGAACTGTAGTTAACATCTGACCAGTCCTGAGTGACCTGCTGCGGAGAAAGTCCGGTACCGGACGAGAAGTTACGCAACACGGCTGATTCGAACACCTCAAAGTTGCTGTAAGGGCGGGCGGCATTAACCGTTGTTATTTTTTCACCTGGATAAAGAATCGGCATCCGGGCGCCATTTTGCAGGGTCAGCCGGCGGTCATTGTGAAATTCCACGCGGCCGTCCTGATAGGCTCCCAGACTGGTGTCATCGAAGCTTTCCCCCATCGCAGCCTGAACCATTTCAGAATCATAAGGTGACTCTATATATGCTGCGAAAATGGCATTCAGAATGGCGGCCTCCAGTTCGCTCTGGTCATATTTCACCAGCATTTTCAGACGCTGAATGACCGGCGTCAGGATGCCATTGCCGCGGTGTTGAGCACCCCGCTCATGGTCGAAATCATGGACGACATGCGGACGCCCCCAGGCGGTTTCACGGGGTATACGCCGCCATGTCATAGTTTTGGCACCGCTCCACCAGTCGCCGATATGCGCCTCACGGATGTGATAAGCAATCGGTGCGCCGTCCTCATCAATCTCCACGCCACCGCGAATATTCGGCATATCGAAATTCTGCTGTGGGTTACTGAGCCTGTCAGGATCGACGACCTGAACAGTGGTGGCATATCGTCCCCTGCCCCGCCCCAACCGGTCAGGCCGGTACTGGAGGACCATCAGCGCATCCCCGTCAATCAGCTTGTGGCGAAAGGCCAGGCGCAACATCTGCGGCACAGTCAGCTTGCGTTCAACATCGCAGTACCGCCCGGTGTCATATGCCCAGGTGCGCCAGTGCGCCTCCAGCGCTTTGCCGTACTCTTCAGCCCATGTTGAATCGAAGGATTTATTACCGGTGACCATACGCAGCACCCGGTAATCGGGTTTCATGATGGGCCTGAAATTGGCGCCGACGGCGTTATCCAGAAGACGGGTTACCGCGCCGTTCGCCCACCCGTCATTACGGACCAGGTCACGGGCACGCGAAACAATGCGATCGCGATAAATGTTGATTTCGTTGTCCGGCGACCATAGCGCTGGTTGCCAGTTCGCCAGCTGATCACTAAACGAATCGGCGGCGTCATAAGGTACCCGGCTGCCGCCCGTCAGCATGCCAGGCCGCGGTGCGCGATAAGGGGTACCATCCGGGCCAAGTATTTGTACTTTATTCATCAGAATCGAAACCTCACTGGCTTACGTGGCCTCACGACAATACCCAGATACGCCTGTAGAAGCTGAATCAGCCCCAATAGTTCGGACAGTGTGGTTTGCTGGTAGGACACGGAGCGTGTTCCGTCTCCCTGCGTATAGGAAAATGAAACACCGTGGCTCCCTGCGGCTAAGTCAACGTAAGCAGCCTGGGCTTTAGCTAATGCTGCCCGCGCCTGATCATCACTCATTCCAGCCAGCAGGCTGGTATTCCGGTTGAACATGGTTTTCCTTATTGCGGCAGGAGTTTAGAAATTTGCTTACGCTTAACTGGCGTGGGTTCTTCAATAACCGCACCGGGTAACTCGTAGCTGATTTTTTCTTCTGGTACGGCAGGTGCCGGCAGGAATTTTTCGGGGTTGGCTTCAAGGTTTGCGGCCCGGACGTTGAGCTTTAACCCCATATGCTTGAGTCCACACAATGCGGCATAGCTGTAAACCAGGCAGTCGAGCGCTTCGTTCGCCCGACCCGGTATCTGCTCCCAGACACTGAAGCGCTGGCCCGCAGTCACTTTGTAAACCAGACGTTCGGCCAGCAGCTGGTTGAAATACCCCAGGTCCCGATCATCAGGGAAATGCATATAACCCGCTGCGGCTGCGCCCGGTGCGGGAGGGTCAAGGTGGAGGCGACCACGCACAACATCCTTGGCAGAGTTCACACCAATGATAATTGGCCGGAAACTGGCTTTGCTTTTCGATGTCGGGCGCTTTGTCGGCCAGACAGGGTTACGCCTGCCGCTCTGAGCAGACTCACCTTTGATCGCCCACACACGACGCCCCAGACGCTCCTTAGCAAATTCGTAGACCTTTTGCGTGTGGTGTCCGCCGGAGTCCATGCATGTCGCCATGATGTTGAGTCCACGACCATCACCCCGGCGCCAGATCTGTTTCAGGTACGCATCGAGTCGTTTCCACGGCTCATCCGTTTCCAGATCGCCATAAATCACATCGTGGGAAACCGACCATGATTCTTCATCCCTTCCCCAGCCGGTGATCGTGATTTCGAAGCGATCATCCTGGGTATCTACGCCTGCAGTTAACAAAGCCACGCCATCAGGAACGATGGCCGGGAAGACTTCACGACGCGCCAGCAGAATATCAACCGGCAGCTGCTTGCCGTGGTTGGGTCTGTGTGGCAAACCCATCTGGGTATTCCACCAGGCCTGCTCTTTATCTGGATCCCCCTTCGCCTTGATATATTTTCCCGCGATATCCGACGGTTTATCTTTCTGCCAGGGGCTGAACAGTTTGGAAGCCTGATAACCGGCGTGGTGGTTATCGACAGCCTCTTTGCCGCAATCCGGACAAATCGCCCGGTAGACCGCATGCCGCGGTGATTCGGACCATTTCCAGACAGCAGCCACGCTATTTTCGTCATTCGCCCGCCAGGCCTGATCGTACTCGAGCAACGGGGAATGGCGTGCTCCACAACACTCAAACGGCCGGGTCTGATGCCAGCGGATAGTCTGTAATGCGCGCAGGCGCTCACCTTCAGACCAGCCGGCACCGCAACACTCACAGTGGATCATTGCTGATTTTGTCAGGTGTTTATCACCCTCTTTCGGCCACTGGACGTGTTTGAAAAAATCCAGAAACTGCCGATGCCCGCAGTGCGGACAAACGACCGAGGCCCGCCGCTGGTCAGATTCGGCATAGCTGTCGGCAATTCGGCTTTCGTCCTCAACGGTCGGCGAACAGGCGCGAACGGAAAGCCAGGTCAGGCCATACGTTGCGGTGCGTTCCTCCGCGAGGGCGATCGGATCCCCCTCTCGGGTAATCGGGTATTTATCCACCTCATCCGCCAACAGAACGCGGATAGGTCGGCGTGCCAGGTTATCCGGGCTACCGGCGCCAGCCAGCGCCAGAAATCCGCCCGTAAACGCTTTATAGAGGATGGTTTCTTTTGAACTCTTCTGTTTTGAGTCACCGATGATTTTCCGTAGTACCGGTGTCACCCGCACCAGCGGGCTGATACGCTCCTTAGAAAACTGCTCTGCCGCCTCTTCTTTCGGCTGCAGGAGCAAAATCGGGCACGGGTCGAGGTGAGCGAAATAGCCGAACAGGTTTTCAAGCAATGCCGTTTTCATCAGCTGCGTGCAGCACATCACCGTGACGACATGCACGCCGGATTCAGTCGCCGCCAGCATCGGACCACGGGCAATTTCTACAGTCGAGGTATCCCAGTTCCCTGACATGCTCCCGGCCTCTTTCGCCAGCTTCCGGTAGTCATCTGCCCATTGCGGAACGCTGATACGCGGCGGTGGCGTCCATCCTTTTCTGACACTCAGTTGAAGCCGTTCAATCTTCAGCTGAGTTAAATTCTGGCTCTCCGAGGACTGAGATATGTTTGTGGACATGTTCGATCAGCACCTCTGTCATCCTGTCCGCCGGCACACCCAGATCAGCGGCTATAAGCGGTGCCACCCGGGAAGGCCAGTTCATCCAGGCATCCCGCTGTTGGCGAAAGGCGTTGAAAAGAATCTCCTCGGCGGCGACCAGTTCAATCGTCTGGCCACTGTCTTTTTCATACTGAAGTTTGGCCAGCAGAGCCATATAGTTTTCGCGCACCCGCGCGGCTTCCTCCCGGGTAAGATCGGCACCTTCGGTAAGGATAATTTTTCTGGCTGTGTCTTCAATTTCATCACCGACATCATCGACGACCGTCGGCGTTTTCTTTTTCTTCGCGTTCGATGCGCGCGGATCCTTTCCGTCACGGTTTTTCTTCAGTGCGGCATCGCTCGCATCTACATCAATCAGGTCACCGTCCATCACGATGAAACGCCCGGCTTTAATCCAGCGCCCAATCGTTTTGCGATCGACGCCTGAGTGCTGCGCATACTGGCTCTGATTCATCATGGTCATGGGACATCACCTGGGACATTTTGGAGTTGGGACATTTACCTGGGACATTTTTGCAATGTCCCACACGAATGTCCCACTGGAATAAATGGAATAATCCGTGCTGGCTCTGGCGTGGATGACGATCCCTTGAGGTGGGACATGGGACACAAAATAAAAAGTTGTAGCTACAAAAACACCGCGGCGCGCAATGCCCGTGCCTTACAAAAGTCTCAGGAAGGACCCATTTTTTGTAGGGTGGTATTTGAAAACATTTTTTTACATGGCATCACGATGAATCACCCCCTATCATTGTCACGATTAATGCAAGGGGATAATGATGAAAAAAACTCGTTTGATTAACGCGGCGTTGGCTGCTGTTTTACTTACTTCTTTTGTTGCACACGCTCAATGGCTCACCAAAGTAGATGACGACCTGTTTACCGGTGGGAAAAAAGCTTTGATGATCGGTGATTTATCATCCTCAGATTCTGGTCTGATTTTTGACTGCACCAAAAATAAGTTATCAGTTGCATACGTAGAGACAGACAAATCGACTGACTCCGTTCCTGCTGTCGCAATGGATTTGATCATCAAAATTGATGGCAACCCAGCCAATAAGCTTGAAGCCTCTCTATCACGCAGAAATGCCCAAGCCGTTGAAGTAGGAGCTGATGACGCAGAAAAAATAACTGCAGTTCTTAAGCAGTTACAAAACGCCAAGTCTAAAATTTTGGTTGGTATACAGACTCAAGACGGAGGTAATCAATCCTCGTTCTCGGGCAATGCATCCGGTTCTACCACTGCGACAAATAGTTTTATAAAAGCCTGTGAGATATCTCTGTAACTCACATATCAGCATGGGGCATCACTGCCCCTTACTTAGCTGTCCTGATAGCCTCAGCAACCGCTTTGCTAAGAGCCGCCGGCATCAACGCTTCCGCCATCGCCTTTGAGCGGTCCATGTATCCCAGTACTGGCGTTACGGGCAACGCATCACCAAACCTGACCAGCAGCTTAGGGGAGCGCTGTTTCGACTTCGGTCTTCGCGTACCGTTCGCAGAGCGTTTTGCCCGTTTCTTTTTCGCCTTCTTCGGCTTCCGGCGTTGCCAGACAGCATCAACGCCATTCACCTCACCGACGAACACATTCGGCGACGCTTTCATCTGCGAAAGCTTATTGCGTGTCATGTTGCCGTATTTGTTCAGCTTGATGTTCTTCGGGTTGAGCAGCGCCTGACTGTTCAGCTTATGCTCGCCGCCAAACTCGAATGGCTCCAGATACTCAGCGGCGATATCACGCACATAAACTTTTGCACTGAGGTTGTTCTTTCTGGCCCCCGATGAGCCCACAGCATTAACCGTGAACGGCGTCGGCGATTCCAGCCTTCGACCCAGTGCGATTTTTTGCGCTGCGGCAATTTCCCGTACGACAGCTGTCATAGCCTGAGCGGTGGCAAAGGGGATTTGTTTCTGTAACTGAGTTAACTGGCGGGAAAGATCTTTCAGAGTTGCCATGATCACCGCCATTAGTTAAGCCATTAAAAAAGCCACCCGGAGGTGGCCTTTGTGATGACATTAAATAGCCCGACAGGGCGCGTTTACCATAGATATTTTAGTCAAAAACACCGTTGATTACTGAAGTAACGATAGCCGTACTTAATGCGACTAATACCAAATCATCACCAACTGCTCGCCATTCATAACCAGGATAATATGGCAGGTCGTTGATCATCGATGCTGGAAGCGTTTTCTTTGCAATCCCCGGAGGTAACGGCTTGCCACGCACTAAGTTCTTAGCAATCCCCGGCGGCAAAGCCTGATAACCAACCAACCCGTAGTTCACCGCCAAAGAACGTGCTCGAGAGAAGCTGATGTCTGAGTCTACATGGTCTGGCTTACCGTAATTTTTACGATTTCCATGTTCATCACCTGACTTACCGTTCCCCTGAGCTTTGTCCCCGTGGTCTCCGCTATTCCCGTGGTTGCCACTATTGCCATGATTGCCACCGCCGCCGCTGTTACCATGCCCACCTCCGCCATTACCATTACCTGGGTTTGCGTAAACAGGAGCAGCAAGCACAGCAAGTGAAATAACCGCCGCCAGTGCAGTTTTGAGAGTGCGACGTTTAGACATGATAATTGTTCCTTTAGGTTAACTTGACGCCTTAAACATAAGACAAAGCAATACCCTTAACAATCTCATGTTTTCTTATTTTTGGAATGGCTCCTGTATGGCCAATAAAAAAGCCGCATCAGCGACCTTGGTCTTTGTTTATTTATTCGAAACCTTACTGGCTCAGTCACGTATAGAACCAGCCCAATACACCAATAGCCATTGCAAGCACTATGAAAATAATTGAAGTTTTACGCATTAACACACCGTAAAAAGCTAAAGACATTGCGATACACAAAGTTATCAACACTGGCCACATGCTGAGTAGAAGTAAGAAATATGCCTCGATATCACTGTGAATAGTCATTTTTTTGCGAAAATCCGTAAATTTGACCTTCCATGGTCCTAAACTTCATCGCATGAGATCATGTGACGGCCCCTGATGTTGTTTGGACATTATCACAGTCACTCAGTGAAAACCGTTAAAAATCCGTTGGATGGTTTACTTACAATTTAGCTGGTGCAGCGTTTCGGTAATAGCTTTTTCCTAACGAAATTAGCTTTAGTCATTTGTTGCCATATCCCTCGCACAAAAAGCAAGTAACCACAGGGCAAGGAAGGTTATAAAGTGAGCTATCCCCTGTCCTATAGTGTATGGTTAGCAATCACTCACTAAGGATAAACTCCATGTCGACGCTCAAAGACAAGATACGTACACTCAGACCTTTAAAAAGCACCTGCCCTCACTGCTCTCGCCAGTCAACATACACACTATCGAGAATAAAAAATGATGTAACGTTAATCTGTCCCTACTGCGGAAACATTTTCCTTCCCTCTGAAAGTAAACCTATTAAGTAACTGATTAACTGTTCTCCTGAAGCTTGATCGGCACTTAGGCTTAAGTTCAGGTAAACGAAACTACTGTCCACTTTCAAGATTTAAACCGGCACTCTCTATACGTTGTGGAGAACATTATCGAGCCAACTCGCAAGGTGGCTCTGTAATGCCCTACTCAGCCGGGATGATATCGATGAAATACTCTTTACCCTGCTCAAACTGTTCTGCTGCTGCAGGGTTAGAGATGACCATTTGAAGTTGACCGCTGGGGGTATACTTCGACCAGGTTTCGTTCTCCGTGCTGCCAGTCGTTACCGCGATAAGGTGGACGACAGCAGTAGAATTATCCGGCGATTTATTGATGCTGTTACATTGAAATTTTGCACGTACGGTCATTGGAACTCCTCGGTTAGTAAAAAGCCCCGCTATTGCGAGGCGATTCTTGTAGCGGCTCTTATCTCAGCGCAGCCCCTTACTGCGTGCTGGATACTCAGTTGAGTGGGCCAGCGTTGAGATATTTGACCTAACTGCTAGCCAGGCCGGCTTCTCCGGTAGTCGACAGAGCCATATCGACAGGAGAATGAAGAGTATGAGCATGGCTACCTCAGACACTGCGTACGGACAACCGCCAGAACATCTCAAATAAACATTGACACAAATCACATTAATACAATAAGTAGTAGGAGTTACCTTAAGCCATACAGGAGTAATCCAATGACTGACACAATCCTGCTGGGAGTTTCGGTGGTGCTTTTGGTGTTTGCTGCATACTCTCTTATTACTTATGTGCGTGGTAGACGTCGGCAACATTCAGCCTTTAGTAAGAAAAAGTGGTAAGAATCGGTGACGAATAGCTAGTCGCCTCGGAAAGTGGCTCTGTAATGCCCTACTTCAGGCACTGCGTGCGGATGTAGTCCTGCAGATAGCTCACTTGTCTTGTGATGGTGACGATTCGCTCTCTGAGGGTGAAATAATCCCGTTCAGCGGAGTCTGTAAGTCGGGGGCCGGAAGCATCGCCCACGCCGCCGGTTGCGGTCGCTCCGTTCGCGGGACATTTTGCGTTGATGCGCAACCCACACTTGCCAGAGCTAACGCAACGCTGCAGATCATCAAGCTGAGATTTCGCATCGGCTAATTCCTTCGTGTACTTCGCATCCAGCGCAGCGACATCACGCTGGCGGGTTTGCATGTCGGTGATGGTGTCGTTAGCCAGGTTTAGTTTTTGCTCGGCGCCATCGGCTCGCTGTTTTTCCTGCTCGGATTTGCCTTTGTAGTGGCTGGCAGCGATAGCAAGCGCTGCAATCAGCAGGACGACGAGCGCCGGCAGCCAGAATTTTTTCACCAGCGCCATAATGGCCTCGACAATCATTGCGGCTTACTCTGACTAACCAGGCGGCCCACAACACCACAGGCAGCAATCACCGCTGTAATGGCGCCCATCGTACCCGGTGGAATTGAGGCTTTAAGGTCCGGCGGCAGTTCTGCCCACACTGTAGGGATTACCCCGGCCAGCACCAGCGCATGCATGGAGAACCAGCGCCAGGCGCTTTTCCAGTCATCAACGAGTTTCATGATTTAACTTCCGCCACGTAGCCGCCAGCGGCTTTGAATTTGGCAATGAGGTTATCGGCTTTATGTTCAAACTGCCCGTAACCGGCGCCCGGGAGCGACGCCCAGATATTGCTGCAGCGATCGATAGCCTGCCGGATGTTCCCGCTGTCGATAAGCGGGATAGCGCCACGCTCTTTAATCTGCTGAAGAGCAACCTGGTCCTGCGACGCCGGAGAGAAGTCTTTCAGCCTAAGCTGTTTACGGTACGCATCCCACCATCTGGCCAGCAGCTGATACCGCCCGGCTGCCGTGGATTTAAGTTTTGGGTTTAACGTGATCAGCTTGCGGGGATGGTCGGAGTAATTGCTAAACAACGAGCCGCCGACAATTACGTCATACCCGCGGTTCTTTGTCGGCTGGCCGGCTTTGTCTGTACCTTCAGACCAGGCGAGCATGTCCAGAAACGCTTTACGCTGCTTATTAATTTCCAGCATTTTTTAACCCCGTCAGCCGCTCCCAGAAATACGTCAGCGCAACGGAACCCATCGCACCACTTATCCCCGATGTCGCGAGTATCATGTAGATGCTTAATCCGCTTTCAATGCTCACCAGGCCAGCGATAACGCCGGTAAACCCTGAAACCACCATTTGGGCAAGAGCATTGATCAAGCTCCATGTTGCCTTGCTCTGCTTTACATCAATCAGGTAGCGGACAAGTCCACCCCAGCAAGCAATGATCAGCAGAACCAGCCAGGACATCCCGGCAATGCTCTCTTTGTCTTGCATACGTTTAGCCATAGTTACCGCCTCCGATGAAAGATCAGGAAGCTGTGTGAAGAGGGAAAGGCCGCCAGATGGATTTACGACAACACACAGAGTGAGTGACGTTCTGGCGGCACAAATAAAAAACCCGCTCAAGGCGGGAAGATGTAATGAGGGTCGAACAATGTCGGCTTTATTGCCGTAATGGTCCCTGGTAGCGGGATTGGGTGTGGCGGCCGGTGCTGAGCTCCGACATAACTACCGTTTCAATGAGTAGTTGTTGCACGCGCATCAGCCTGCGCATTCACCACAAAAGTAACATTTTCTATTTGTCGAAATCCTAGCCTTATGCGACTTTGAGTTGTCGAGATTCAAGTAACGCAATCAACAAGGAGATCAAGCAGTGGAAAATTTCATCAACGCAATTCAAACATCTATCGAGGGTAAAAATTGGTACTCGGTACTATTTATTTCACTAACCCTTCCAGACATTTGCGGAAAAATAGATACCCCTTCAAGTAATAGTTCTAAAACCAGAACCATAGAATGGTGTGATAAATATTTAACCCCGCTATACACTGTTCACAGTGGTAGTGCTCGAGAAGAACGTATTCTCTTGGGTGGCGCTGACTTTTACGCGCTCCGTTGTGCATATTTGCATGAGGGTAGTGACGACATAACTACGCAAAAAGCAAGGCAACACCTTGATAATTTTAGGTTCATCCAGCCACTAACTGACGGGATATGTATCCATAACAACAAAAGCTATAACACGTTGCAACTTCAGGTTGATGAGTTCGGGAAGGACATAATAAAAGCAGTGCATAACTGGCTTGACGATATTAAAGACGACCCAGCGAAAAAAGCAGAGGTTGACTCTCTGCTTAGTATTGAAATGATTGATCCCTCGAAAGGGTTTTCTTTGTAGGCCGCTTACCCCCCTCCCACCAAACCGATACATGGGGGACTACGCGACCATAAGGTTTCTGCTTTAAGCGTCATCAGGCGCAGGGGGTATCCGCTTGGGCATCTACTTAGTAGGCGATGATGCCGTAAGACTTGTAATTAAATCCCCAGCGGTTACTGAGTCTTGTTGGTTTTCATTGTTGCTATACGACGATGTGACAGGGGCACTGATGCAATGCATCTCGCGAATACCCCTGTCGTATCGCCGGAAAGAAAAAACCCCGCGCTGGCGGGGTTCTCGTTATGTTCAAATTGTCGCTTTTTAACGCTGCCGAGTGGCGCAGCTCTGCCAAGCATGAATAAATTATCTAAACTTCTGGGTGAAATTCAAGTTATTTTTCCAAAAAAAATCACGGTTAGATAGTTCTTGCAGCCAGAAAGACCTTTGACCTGAATATCTGAAGACACCATTTAACACGCTCCCTTGCCTGTTCTGACGTTAGCCACGGGGCTAACCGCTGCAGCTCTCTGGTGATATCGGATATTTTTTTTCTGGTGGTGTAGTAGCTCACGCCAACAACGTAGACAGGATCGCTTAAATCAAATGCCTTGAGTACGCATTGCTCAACAAAATCGACATCATCATCACGGATAGCGGTATCTATTACACTACTGGTAGCCTTAGGCCATAGAATTGCGTGAGCCCTGTTTAATGCCTGTTGCCCACTAAACCCCTCTCCTCTTGCCTGCTCAATGGCGACAGTAAAACGCTCCAGCGCTTTATCTGACCAGCGCATTCCCTTCTGCATCCTCCAGCAGGAATGGCTGGTTGGCTTCCTGGGGGCTGCCCCACCGCAGACACTTTCTCCCCAAATGGTAAGCAGCGATTTAATCCAGGCGGACTGAATGCCAGTCAACAATTCAGGTCGCCCCAGGTATCGTTTATGGACGGCCGCCGCCACCTCTGACAGGGCACCATTGTGTTTACGACGCTGTTGTGGGGTCATGCGTTTTCTCCTTTGCCAGTAGCAAACTGCGCCAGTGTCAGAAATGCGCGGCCCTTTGCTTCGATGTCTGTTCGATTGATGTAACTAAAGCGCTCTCCTCGCCAGGCCTTATCAAATACGGCAATAGCACCTGCGAAAAATGCACTAGTCGCCTTTTGTTTTTCATCCGCAGGCTTAAACCAGACAGGCAGATCGAAACCAATTCGCCTACGGATAAAGCAGACATGATCCGCATCTTCCGGCCACCATGTTTCACTCGTTGCTGATTTAACCAGGAATACGTAGCGCCCGCCCTTCTCACGTTGCACAGCCGCGTAATTCATGATGTGAGTCATGCCAGTGATGGCTTGCTTTTCGTGATATTGAGAGCGGCTATATGGAGGGTTTCCGAAGGCCGCACCGCCAAGTTCATCCAGGCGGCCAGACCAGTCTTGCACCAGCGCATTGTCTTCAGCGGTATACCAGGCGGGGCATTTTGCGTTGCTGTCGTCGGCGAACAGGTCCAGAACCAACGGACCGAACATAGCATTAATGCCCCAAAACAGCGGATCCGGGGTGCGCCATTGGTCGCCAACCTCTTTTAATTTATGAGATGCCGCTACGCGCTGAGCAGCAAGGGATTCGCAGTAAGGGTTAGTCATGCGCTGGTTCCCCCTATCTCTTGGAGAACCTGGTTAAGCAACTCAGCCTCGGTACCGAATTTTTCTTCCCATGACTTACGCCCAGCATGAATGGCAACGCCGTAGCCACCGGTGCGGTGATGGGCATGGCACAGAGGAATTACATGGAAGTTATTAGCGCGGACAGAAAGGCCCGTACCAGAACTACAGTGATGGATTTCTGCCGGTGATTCACCGTAGTCAAGATTTCGGCAAACTATGCAACCAAGCGCGGCCACACGGCTAAGATGGAGCTTTTCAGCTTTGTTTTTTGATTTGCTCATATCGCACCACCTGGGCACGACAGACAAACAGAAACACCGCGCACAAAGGCACGGCGTAGAATGGCGTTACTGCGTTTTTGCGTCATCACTTTACTCCGGTGATGGCGCGATAGGTTCGTTCGGTGTTCAGCCGAGATGACTAGTATAAATCACTTTTTCTTCTTCCGGAAGAATACTTTACACTCCTCGTGAGATTCCTCAGTAGTTACAATTTTACCCTTTTCAATTGGGGTAACGACATAAACGCCACCAGGAAGGTGATCGACGACATAGCTGCCCAGGATGCAAATTGCTTCATTCATTTCTTTCTGATTCATTAGTCAGCACCTTATGAGTATTCCATAAATCGTAGGTTTTGCTTTTCCTGTACAGGGATGGATAAAAATGAACTCGCGACGTCCTGGAATACAATGACATATTTAGATCGTCCATCAAGACCCTATTTTCACGGGCAAAAGAGAATAACAATGAAAACACAAATAACAACAAATTCAATGCATTACAAAAATACACAGATTCTAAAAAAGTCATTCATATTCTTTCTTTGGCGCAACCCCCTATTTAAATAAATTAAAAGAGCCAAGCAAATTTCAGAGTTTAATTAATTGCAGATCAAATGAGATAGCAGAAAAAACTACCGCAGCAAAGAATGCACATTTTGTGTAGCGTGCAACCCCCTATTTTCCAGGCAAGAAAAAGAAAACCCGCAAAAGCGGGCTTAAGGTGATGGGCTAATAATCACTGAAGTAACTTGGGTTCGACCTTGCTGTGAGTGTTTTTGGGGGAGGCGGTTATAAGAGGTGGAATTAAAACCTCGCCGAAGTGGACCCTTAAGAATAACTCAGAACTCAATCAACTGAGCAGGTCGGGAATTTAATATCCAACTTTCCTGATGAATATAGTGCAAATCAAGCTGATTAGTATAGATCTCGTATTTAGCCTTGCAATCCAATCCATTCTGAGTGTTTGTACCCACATCTCCTGTATCAGTATCAGCAATCTCCTTTAGCCTTTTATATTCATGATGTGCATCAACAATTTTCATAAACCCGCTAGTCTTATATGCTTTATTATAATAGTTAGAATACATGCCGGCATGTTTGTAAGAATCCATAATTGTATACGCCCCATCCCCATCGACATCAAATGGCGAAGACATCCACTTAAAGACGTGAAGCAAAAAAACGTTGGCATACCACGGGAATTCCATTGCAATAAATTGCTCAGTTGTACTTAAACTTAGACTCTCATGCAAATTCGTCGCACCAGCAATAATAATTTCTGGTCCCTGCCCTCTCCCCTTCCCAGCATTAACATAGTTGAATGTTCCTGCGTAACATTGCCCTAAATAAATGATAGCCTTATCCAGGTTAGGCGCATTCTTCAATGCATTCAACAATTGACTTGGGGTAATTGGCTGAGGCCCATCCATACCTTTTGGACCACCATGACCTGAGACGAACATGACCAAATTGGCGTAATCATTAAACATCAAATCTGAAAAAAAATCAGAACTAGGGCGTGCTATAAAAGGGTGAGCGGATGCCAATCCAAAAAAACCATTATAATTCTGACTCGGACTATCAATATAAATAAATATATCATTTGGGGATATCCCAGCTCTTTCGAGACAAAATACACCGTATACCAGATCCATCACATGACGCTGGTCAGCAACAGGTTGTGAGCATGGTAAAAAAAGCACCCATTTAGTACGTTCAGTTCTGAGGCTCATAAAATCCCTTTTCTCCTAGTTACCAATAGTAAATCTAACGAGCTAATTGGTAGGAAGTATTGCTGAGTGATTCTGGTTTCGGAAGATCAGAAAAGTAGAATACTTCAGTCATATCTAATGGTTCGCTTATCGGTGAAGAAGGCATAACCTTTCCCGTTTCACTCAAAGCGAAAATCTCTTTGCCTGCACGCAAAAAAAACATCACCCCACAGGTCTTAGTATTTGATTTAAAGAGCGTCCATTGCCCAAGATTCACACACTCTTTGACGGAATCAGAGGTATCGGGCAGTGAAGATGACTGTAACCCTGTGAATTTCATATAGTATTCCTTAATAGACCGAACGCCGTTTGTCAATGTGTTTATTTTAGCTGACGTAATATCATACATCCACTCGCATTGCACCAAATAACATCATCCAACAATGTTTTGTTGCGGTCTTTTGTATTCCAAAAGAAAAACCCACATATGCAGGTTGCACAGGGGATCACTCAGGAGGCTTAGCCACTACCTTGCTATGAATCTCCCACAGGCAGATTCCACAGCTCCCACAGAAGTTAGCCAGGTAGTCCAGCCCGGACCACTCCCTTACTCCGCCCCGAGCAGCTTCTACGTACACACCAATTTCTTTATCACGCCATAGGCCGAACAATCGCCAACCACCGCTATCGGCATTTCTGACCGCAACTATGCGAGTCAGGACGCCAGTCTGATACAGCTCAGTGAAGGCGGGCTTCTTTCTGGTTATCATTCGCATAAATACAAACCTTGGATTTGTTGAAAACAAATAGCGAGTTTGAGTTTTACGGCTTCACCTCCTGCAGGGCGGCTCGGCAAGTTTTCTCTGTCCACTTCAGATACTTTCCTTTCACCCCGGCATCCAAGCCGCCACAATCGACAAGGTTCTCAACCAGTTCGCTAGCCAGTTTTTTGAAATTGGGTACTACCGGCGCTGGCTGCGCGTGGCGATAGAGCGGGAAAGCACCTTTCACATTCTTACTGCACTGGTCGATGATGTCCTCGTCATCCGGGTCAAATCTACTGAAGTAGCCAACCGGCTCGCTGTCCATTGCGGACTTGCGGCGTTCCTGTAGCTCACGCAGCGCTGAAATCATATCTGCATATTCTTCCGCTGCACCTGTATAGCCGTGCCCCTGGCATCCAGTGAAGCTTTTCTCCATTTCAGAAAGAAGTGCGGACAATTTGTCGTCTGTTATGGTTAATGTGCTGGTCATTGATTAGCTACCTTAGCTCGGCATTCTTGCAGCTCTATCACTATGGAGAGCATTCTTTCCCACCATTCCTCATCGACAGCTGGACTACGCAGTGCCAGCATTCGTTCAGCGTCCTTTGTCATTTTTCCAAGGGCAAGATTTGATATCGGGCTATTCATGCAGCATCCTCCCCTAACACCCAGCGCAGAGCTTCGGCATAATCGCCACTGGCACCATCCAGAGCCTTAATGATTTCTTTGCGGGTTCTAAGGCGTGGTTTTGTTTCGCCCAGCACCTGGCGCTGACGACGTGATTTTTCGTGACCAGTGGTGCCAGCCGTCGCCGCTTCGATTTCCGCTACCTTTTCCCTCTGCTCATCTGGTGTGAGAGATGTAAGCTGGCGAGCCTGAGTTACGGTTATGGCACCTTGTTCCACTGCATCTCTAACAGCCTGGGTTGCATCCAGCAAAGACAGTGTTGCGCGTACGGTTTGGATGCTGACCCCGAACATCAGCGCCAGGTCCTCTTCATCGTGACCACGATCCAGTGCATCGGCCATCTTCTTAGCTCGGCCCAACGGCGTATCGGCCTGGCGGATTTCGTTAGCTGAAACCATCGCTTGAGCCATGCGAACAGCTGAACCGCGTTTAGTCACCGCCGGGACTAGTAGTGGGGCTTTACCCTCTTTTGCCAGAAGCTTGTTTGCTTCCAGTGTATGGCGCACTCGCTGGCGACCATCGACGACGCAGGATTTACCAGTCTCAGGGTCTTTCCAGACGATGATCGGTTCAAGAACACCCTGATCCATGATGTTCAGCACCATCGCCTCGTTAATCGGCAGATGGATACGCTCGTCGTAAAGCGGGTGGGTTTTATCGGTAACCAAGTGCAGGTTTTTCGGTTCGAACATCAGAACGTTCGTTTTGCCGCTGGCGCCGTATGCGTCGATTGAGTTCTTAGCCATTTTTAACCTCGTTGTTATTCACCGCCGCCACCCATTGATCTTCCAGAATGTGTTTGGCTTTATTCTTTCCACCAGCCCAGTAGCTGTACTGGACGCGATAATGTTCATTCGGGCACTTCAGGGATCCAGAGCAAGAACCGAACGTGTAATTCTTCCAGTGAAACTCCGGGGGAAGCCCACAATCAGGGCATACAGGTAATTTCACTGAGCCACCCCGCGACATTCTCTCAGCAGGTTTTCAAACATCATCCGCAAACGGTTTGCGCAACCAAACGGCATGTCGTTAAAACGCCAGGTGATTACGCCATCACGTAGCCCGCTCTGGACGATTTGAGCGCCACCATGCAACTGCCGCAGTTGACCGTTCACTGACGCCATGCCGCGACCAAGAGCATTGGCGATCTGACGCGCTGTTAAATCCGGGTTGGTTTTGAGAAATTCGAGCGCTGTGATTTCACTGCGGTATTTTGTTTTCTGTGATTTTTTCGTTTTCATGAAGAGTCCTCAGCCCCGAAAACCTTTCGGGATGTTGGTATCCAGTTTCCCGCTCACGCCAAATGATCCACCGCCCGTTGCCAGATTTACCGGGCACAGCTTCAGCGCCAACTCTTGCCATTTGCTGCGTAGTGTTTTCATGGACTGAACTTTCGGGCACCAGAACTGATCGCGCTGAATGCGCTCAATCATGGTGCGGATTTGGTCGTGGTTGCAGCCGTGCTCCTGGCGCAGCAAACGAATTTCGTTCGCCCAGGCGACAAAGTTTGGTTCTCTCGGTTTTGCCAGAGAGCCGTCAAATTCAGCGGCGCGTTCGTACATTTCGATGATGGTCGACCAGAACCACATCGCCAGATCGAAGTCATCTTCGGTCGAAAGGATGCTGTCTTCAGTAGCGTCAGGGAGGTTATTTTCCCGACCTGATTCTGGGAAGTTATCCACAGGAGAAATCTCTCCCGCGTGGTTTTTATGATCTGTATGTAGTGATCTGTTTTTAAGATCTGTATAGAGATAGGATTCGGCTTGAGAGCCGTTTCCAGGATTCGGCTCTTGGGCCGTTTCCATTCGGCTCTTGGGACGAATGCATTCGGCTTGAGAGCCGTTTCCATTAGTTTCAATTACTTGCTTCGATTCGGCTCTTAAGCCATATCCATTCGGCTCTTGAGCCGTTTCCAATACTTTCAATGGCTTATTGGAATTAGCCCCTTGCGGGAATATTCTGGCAATTAACTCATCCTGATCGACCCGATAATGCTTCTTCGGTGTGCCGTTTACCTGCCTGAGTTCTTCCTCAATTACCCCCGACAGGTACCCCTCTGTAATCTTGAACATAGCCTTCCGGACCACGTCGCCATCTTTGGCGCGAATCTCTTTCGCCAGTGCTGCGTGCTCTTTGTAAAACCAACCATCGTCCAGGCTTGATTTACCCGACCAGAACACCAGCTGATTTAAAATCGCCGCCAGCAAATGCTGTTGCCTGTCCCCAGCAAAGAAATCCAGATACGGTCCGGGGATCGTGATGCAGTTCCCCTGCCCCGACATGGCCTGAACAATGTCAAAGACCTGATTGTTCATACCGAAACCTCATTGTGTAACCGTAAAAATTCACGTAACCCCATCCAGCAAGCAGTCCCGCATGCCTTCCGGTATGAAACGTCTTTCTCAGTCGCGATGATGACTGTCACCATGTAGCCCCTGCGTCCGTGCTTAAACCGCGCCCCAGGCTTCAGGATGCTATTTGATGGCCGGTCGGCCGGCACATGTGCCGGGTACGCCTTTTTGAGGCGAGCGATAAGCTCAGCAGCAGATGGGTTACACATAGTCACCTCCGGATCAGTGGTATTTCGTTACTTCAACAGCACCGGGTTGATACGCCTTGCTGTAAACGGCTTCGATTGCATCGTCATGTGCGTCAATAGCCGTTCCGATAGCGTACTGAGCAGCAAGCAGCGCACGACGCTCAATGGTGTCGTAGATGCTCAGTCGGTGGCGGATTTCACGCGGGAGAACGCGCAAAATTGCCGGGAGAAGGAGCCGGATTTTTTCACGCTGCAGTTCGGTCTCCCCCTTAAGCCAGCGGTGGAAAATGTTCTGCTGATTGCTCCAGGTTTTCCCGGGTACCAGGCGCAACTGATTACCGCCAATTCGCACGTACTCTTCGGCGATCGCATTTGCGGCGAAAGCCTGACCAACTTCAGCGGCCCAAGCCAGCAAGGCCATTTCTACGTGCTCGTGTTTGATTTCCATCAATCAGACTCCTTCTGTCGCTTGGTGATAATTTCTTCCGTAAGCCCGCTGATGGGCGTTGGGTGAAGATCCGGACGAAGTTCGTGGGGAGTGACAACCCACCCGCCCATCCGACAAAGGGGAATCACACGGTCGCTAGGTACGCTATTGCGGCTAATCCAATTTGCTACCGATTGGCTAGATTTAAAGTTGAACATCCGAGCGACGCAGGAAACATTCCCAATCGCTCTGACGGCCTTCTCCGTGATGTTTTTGTATTGTGTAAGCATTCTTACCTCCTGTGAGTTGGTAAGTAGAGAATACTACACAAAGTAGAGAATGCAACTACTTAAAATAGAAATGACTAAAAAGACGAGCTGCCGTAATCTTCTACCCATGGTAGAAAAATCAAATAAACACCAAGACTTCGCAGCTCGACTTAACCTTGCGATGAGTAAAAAGAACTTGTCGGTTAAACAGTTAAGTCTTGCTGGACAGGTCACATATGAAATGGCTAGGCGTTATACGCTGGGCACAGCAAAGCCACGCGATGAAAAACTGATAAGAATCGCGGAATGGCTTAACGTTCCACCGGCCTGGCTAGACTATGGGGCCTTAGAAAACAGCGAAGAGACCGGCGACGATTCGGAATCCGCTCCACGCATACCACTTAGTGATACAGACGAAGCCGAGTTCTCAAATTTGAGTGATGATGAAAAGAGGCTCGTTAGAGTTTTTCGCAAGTTCCCAGATGTAGAAGCCAATAACATGCTACTGGCGTTTGAGGTTCGCTATAAGAAACTCCTTGAGTTTTATAGCGAGTATGCAGACCCCGATAAAAAATAATTTAATTCCCCCACCAGAAGCCCAGCATTGCTGGGTTTTTTTGTATCTTCGCTCACTAAAAACAACCTAAAGTAGAGATTAATTTCTACTTTAGGTGTTGACCAATCTACTTTGTGTAGTATTCTCTGCTTATCGACACAACGGTGCGATAGGTTAAACGTTCGGTTGGCCGCCATAAGGCTAAGAACCAACAGGCTTTGCAATGCGGTGAATGCGGCTATGCGCACGCGGTTCAGTTAAAGCGGTACAACAACGGTCATTCATGTTGTGGGGAAAAAGCAGGCCGATACCAGTTGTTAACTGGCTGGTATCACCGGGAGGCACCCGGCACTGCATTGCAAAGTCTGTTCGGTACTCAATATCACATGAGGGTAATGGGATGATTAGAGAAGAAGACAAGCCGGCATGGAACCTGTTCTGGGTTAAGGTCATCGCCTTATTGGCTGCGGTCGCCGTTCTCAGCTTTGCATGCTGGGGTGGCAAATGAGCCGAAACGGTATTCGTTCACTGGTTATCGTTCTGGCTGTCTGCCTTGTTGCCTGGTCAGCGACGATTATCAAAATTCTGCATGTTGCGGGGGTTTTCAATGGTTAGTGCAAACTTGCTGTCTGCTCAAAATAAGCTGGTTATCGCGCAGGCTGTAGGCGATAGCGTGATGTGGGCTCAGGCTATGGCGTCAATGAAGCACGAATATGATTCTGTAAAACAAACTGAAGATAGAATGATTTCAGGTCATATAAACCTTCTATCAAGCCTCAAAGTTGATGATGTAATTTGTAACTACGAAATATATGGTGACTTAACCATTATTGATGGTGATTTACTTCTGGCTCAGTCAAAAATCAATACTGATATTTTTTATTAATCATTAACACCAAATATTATTCATGCCTTAACTGGCAGGGATAAACTCAACCTAAATATGCCTGTTACATAAAAGGCAGGAGATAAAAAATGGAAGATTCAAAACTTCGTTGCTACGGCTGTGGCGGGTCCTTTGTACGTGAAGAATTACAATACCGCCCTTCCGGTAGAGGTGCATATCGCAAAGAAAAATACTTCTGCCCGACATGCAATGAGAAAGAGATAAAGAAAAACACTCTGACCTCGGCAGTATCATCATTCCGAAAATCATTACCAGCCAGACCTGGCTACATGAGCCATAAGCGCTGGTAGGTGAATGATGATAATAACATCTAACCGCATACCTCCGCACATTAATGAGAAGGCATCGAATATTCTGAATAATGTATGCCAGGGGCAAAATAAACCCATGCCGAATTAAGTGTGGAAACTTAAGTTTAAAGGTTGGACGGAAGTGGCGTTTATTGTCACAAGATGATGGCGGATGCTGGAAAGTAATGAGTCACGAAAAATACAACCAACTTAAAGACAGGAAACAGAAATAATGAAAATCGAATTTAACGATCAGGGAACTGTTTCAACAGTCACTGTGACCAGCTCGGTTTTTGAGTTCAGACGACACAACCGGGTGATTGATATTGCTTTGTTCCTTACTCCAGAGATGGCCAGTAGAAGCAGCGGTTTCTTCATTATGCGAACAATCCTGAGCGGGAAAACAAAACACGCTCTTCGAGCCTATAACCACCTGATCAGAGAGGCCATACGATGAGCATTATCAAAGGCCAGTTGATCAGCAGCCAGCGATACCTGGACAGAGCGAAAGTAACCGACAGAGCACTGCGATTTAAGCGGTTCGTTGTGGCCGTCTATCCCATAATGCTGCGCGGTGTTCAGTACACCATCCTGATGGACGGGCATCACAACTACGCAGCGGCAAAACTGGCAGGCGTAGAGCCGGATTTCCGCCCCATTACAAAGAAGGTAATGAAAGTCATTGGCGGAATGTCAGAGCGCGAGCGGGAAGCCCTTTTTATCAACAATATTACCGACAGCCATTATTACTATGTTGAATCCGGTGAAGTGGTTCAGGAACTTCTACTGCCGGATACATCGTGCAAGTTCCAGGCTCACGCTGGCAATCAATGGATATTTGGGGGTGCGGCATGAGTTTCTTCGAAATTGATACCCGCTTTCTGATTGATACAGCATTTCATCGTCTGGAAATCATCCGTGATGATGGTCTGTATCGCCACCTGCGTATGAAGCAGCCGGGGACGATCTGTTACTACTATGACGTGATCACCTGGCCTGGATACTTAACTGTAACCGGTGACATGGGAACCTGGACCTTCAGTCGCACCGCGGACATGTTCGACTTTTTTGGTGCCTGGAAAGGTGGAATTAATACCCATTATTGGTCAGAAAAGTTGGAAGCTGGCGCGGGCTGTTCCGCCCGCGATTTACTAGCAAGAGAATACGACCACGACGCGTTTTGCAAAAGTCTGAAAGAGTCCCTGAGCGAATACCTGGAGGACGATGAAGGCGCTGCTCCAGAAGAGGATGAAGACTGGGACGACGATGACGATACACCGGATAGCGATAACGCAGTGGTGCGTGAAATCGTCCGTGACTTATGTCGGGCTGGGTTTAACAACGAATGGGAAGCCTACCAAGCTGTTTATGATGCCGATTGGCCAGCGGGCTGGAGCGCTTGGGATGTCTGCGAAGGTCTGACCTTTAAAACGTATACCAGTCACTTCCGGTGGATTCTATTCGCTATCACTTGGGTAATCAGCAAATACCACAACGCGAAGCTTGTCGATAAAGCTATGGCTACGTTTCTGGCCGTAAGTGGATCTGTAGCATAACTAGCATGGCACGATCGTACACATTGAATGATTTCCAATAATCAACATTACGCCGGGATACTGATTATAGTTTCCCGGCCATGAGGTTATTTATGGCCGATATTGCTCAAGAAGATGAATGGGTAATGGAAAAAGGAATTGTAGCGAAGATGTATATGACTCCTCGGCAAATTAAATCCTACCGGGAAGGAAGGTGGGTAGAAGGCATTCATTACAAGAAGCACTCCCCTAACCCTCAAGCCACTGAAGGAAGGGCAATACTTCTCTACAACTATACAAAAATTAACAGGCTTGTTGGAGATGCGTGATGGATATGCCTGTTGGCGTGGAAGTTCATGGGAAAGGAATCAGAATTAGCTTTTTGTATCGCGGGGTGCGTTGCAGAGAGATTTTGAGGGGATGGGTGCCATCAAATAGCAATATCCGAAAAGCAGGTAATCTTCGTGCATTAATTGTCAGTGAAATACAGTCAGGGAATTTTAATTATGCCGAGCACTTCCCTGACTCTAAAGCCATACAGAAATTCACAACAACGCAAATGATCCGCACGTATGGAGAGCTGTGCGATACATACCTTAAAGCAAAGAAGCTTGAAGTATCCTTAGCGTCATATCGCGGTATAGCCTCCAGATTAGAAACCCTGAAGACCGTGGTCGGAAGCAATACCCATATTGCAGACATTCAGCATAGTGACCTTCTGAATTATCGAAATCAGCTACTGACCGGTGATTCAGTATCACCACACTCCCCCTGGCTTAATAAAACAGGACGGGCAGTATCCACTGTTAACGGGCTGATGAACACGCTAACGGAGATGCTTAAGCTGGCTCAACGCAGTAACTTCATCAGCCACACACCACATGAAGGTTTAAAAATGCTGAAGCGGTCGCGTAAAGAACCAGATCCGCTATTGCATGACGAATACTACGCCTTCATCAAAGCGCTGCCACCGCCTGCTGCTTTGTTATGGACAGTAGCAATCCACACGGGACTTCGTCACGGCGAACTGTCAGCGCTTGCATGGGAAGATATAGATCTCGAACGAGGAGAGATCCACGTTTGCAGAAACAAAACCAACGAAGGTCTATTCGTCCCACCTAAAACTGACGCAGGTAATCGTACTGTCACCCTATTACAGCCTGCAGTGGATGCACTTCGGCTTCAGTTTCAGAAAACGGGGGCGCTCCGCAAAACAGAAATCACGTTCAACCACCGGGAATATGGTTTAACTGAGCAGCAGAATTTACGGTTTGTCTTTATCCCAGACGCTCGTTCCCGGACAAAGGCCACTAGTTTCAGCAAGTCCTCCCTGGGCTACAGTTGGGACGCCGGTTTAAAGAAAGCCGGCATAAGAGCTCGCCGGCCTTATCAGTCGAGACATACATTCGCCTGCTGGTTGTTAACAGCCGGAGCGAACCCGTCATTCATTGCCAGCCAGCTCGGGCACGAAAATGCCAAGATGGTTTATGAGATTTACTCAAAATGGATCGGGGGGATGGATCGCAACCAGGTAGAGCTGCTGAACAGCACATTGCCAACCGCTTTGCCCCATGGGTGCCCCAAAGAAAAAATTAAGAAAATTAATTTCAATTAGTTCAATGGGATGCGGTTAAGCTGGATAATATGCATGTATTTATGGCAGTACTGGGAACCATTCTGTTCTTCGGATTTCTTGCTGCGTATCTAAGCCACAAATGGGATGACTGATGAACGACGATAATCCCCACCCGTAAAGGCCCCCTGCTGCATCTGCGCCAGGGGGCTTTCTGCTTTCAGGCTTTTCATCTAATGTTCTCATCATCGCAAAAATTAATGTCGGTCTGATGACCTGGCGTATTCAATTTTTAAACCGACAACCAATTATGAAGATTTTTGGGATTTACGTTTTGCTGAAACCATCGCCCAAACGCTTATTTATAATAAGTCCTTGTCACTAAGCACCTGTTCTTTATGCATGGTTAAACCCCTCTGTTGGGGCGATAAGCTCAGATTTTATTCTGGATTAATCCTGGTTAATGTGCGATAGCACGAATCACACCGCACTCTCCATAAAATATTCACATTTATGTTTTTGAATTAACACTCCCAGTTCAGGAGTCATCATGAAAAAAATAATCTGTTTAGTATTTGTGCTCTGCACAGCGATGTCACTATCCGGGTGTATTTTCCCCCCGGGAGGTCACGGCGGAGGCCCAGGCGGCCCTGGTGGCGGGTACTCTCATGGGCCTGGCCTTCGTTAATGTGTTAAAGCCTGTTGCTGCTGTGATTATTAAAAAGCCACCCTTGGGTGGCTTATCCAGGCGCAGCGCGTTGTAATAGTGGCCCGGACATCAGCAAAGTTATCGGCAGTGACAAGCGGCACGCATTTAATAAAATTCACTATAATCCACCCAACACAGCATAAACTTCACTGATTAAAACAGAGACCGATAATATGAAACGGGTTTGTACCAGCGTCTTTCAGTGGCTCATCGCCGCGGGTATTTTATTCATAGCGTCACCAACCTTCGCCGCAGAAAATTTACCCGCCATAAAACCCATTATAGATTGCAGCCAATTAGCTTCGATTAATTTTAATGACAAGATTGGCGAGAAAGTGGCTATTAACTCAGCCAGTTCGCTGAAAACCGACCAGGGGATGTTCTGTCAGATTAAAGCAACCATCGGCGCGTCAATTGGCGTAGAAATTGCCCTGCCGCAGCAGCAGTGGACGCAGCGCTTCCTGCAAGTTGGATGTGGCGGATTATGTGGACAAATCAACCTCACCCCGAGCAACGCCAGCGGCTGCGCGCCAGCCACCCGCGGTGAATTTGTGGTTGCGGCGACCGATATGGGCCACAGCGGCGGCATGATGGATGCCAGTTGGGCGGAAGATCCCCAAAAACGTATCGATTTTGCTTATCGCGCTAATCACCTCACCGCCCTGCTGGCGAAGGCGGCCATTCAGTCTTACTACGGCCAGTCGCAGAAATATGCTTATTTTATGGGATGTTCCGACGGTGGTCGCGAGGCACTCATGGAAGCACAACGCTTCCCGGAAGATTTCGATGGCATCAGCGCCGGAGCCCCGGCCGCTTTCTTCCAGTTCCAGAACTCATTTTTCCACGGCTGGAACGTTGTTGCTAACCAACGCAGCGATGGCTCGGCAATCCTGTTGCAGGATCGGCTCCCCATTCTGCATCGTGCAGTACTAAAGCACTGCCCGACACTCTCCGGCGTTAATGATGGCTTACTGGCGAATCCGTATGCTTGCACCTTCTCGCCTGATTGGGTGCAAACCTGTACCACAAATCAGGCCGATAAATCGAACTGTCTGACAGCGGAAGAAATTAACGTTGCGCAAAAACTCTATCGTGGGGCGAATGACAGCGCGGGCAATCAGTTTGTGATTGCAGGTTTGCCTCTCGGCTCCGAACTGCGCTGGCCAGTACCGGCGACGTCCGATGGTCACTCCATGTCTGAAATGATGGTGCTGCCTGCGCTGCAATCACTACTGCTACCCGGCGGAAAACAAAACATCACCACCTTGGGCGATTTCCCGTTAAATAAGCAGAACTTTGCTGCTGTCGCGCAACTGGCTCCGCTCTATAACGCGGCCAACACCAATCTCAGCGGTTTTATGAAACGCAACGGGAAGCTGATTATGTGGCATGGCCTGGCTGATGACTCCGTGAGCCCGGCATTCTCCATTGCCTACTACCGTGGCGTTGAGGCATATCTCGGTGAGCAATCTACCGAGCAGTTTGTTCGTTTGTTCCTGTTGCCCGGTGTCGGCCATTGTGGCGGAGGCGAAGGCTTAGACCAGCTCGACCTACTGTCACCGCTGATGAAATGGACCGAACAACATACTGCGCCAAAGGCACTGATTGCAGGTAAGTCGGCCGCGAATGCGCAGGAAAAACCGGCTATTCCAGCCCAGGGGAACAAACCGGAAAGGGATCAGGATGCAGAAGCTCATTTCCACGGCGTACAGCGCGCAAGCTCGCCGGTGGCTAGCGATATGCCAACTTTAAAAATGACCCGCCCGGTATTTCCTTATCCGTATATTGCCAAATATAGCGGTTCAGGATCGCCAGACAACGCGGAGAATTATATTGCGGTGAAATCGACAGCGTATGCCAACCTCGTGGTCGGACAGCCAGCCAGTGAATTTATCGGCCCGGATAATCAGAAAACGTATGTTGCTGAAGGGAGCCAGCTGAAGGCTCAGTAAGCGTTTTTTCAACCTTGCTGATAACACGAAAAGCCCCATTTCACTTTCTGGGGCTTTTTTAGCGCCGGGTATCAAGTGATCGGCATACCAGCCGACATCACACGTTTACTTCAGCAGCTTATTGTAAACGTAGAAATCGTTATCGCGCACAAAGCCATTGTGCTCGTACAACGCTTGCGCCTGGGTGTTATCCGTGGCGGTACTCAGCATGATAAACGCTGAATCGCTCTCTTTCGCGAGCTGTTCCGCACGGGCAATGAGCTGTTGCGCGACGCCCTGCTGGCGGGCGGATTCATCGACAAACAGATCGTAAAGCAACCAGATGCGTTTCATTTCCAGCGAACAAAACAGCGGATAGAGCTGAGTAAAGCCCACCGCTTTGCCGTCGATCTCGGCGTAGAAAATGACCGACTCATTGAGCTGTAGACGTTTGAGGATAAAATCCCTGGCCTGCGGGGCGTTTTCTTCAACCTGGTAGAAGCGGCGATAGCCAAGATATAAAGGCAGGACGGTATCGATATCCTGGGGCTGGGCTTGATAAATATTCATACAATAAAACCTCATAATCATTACGGGCGTAATTGTATTACAAATAGAGCCGAATGTCTGAAGAATACGACCATCTTATATTGCGGCTGGTACCTGGCGGGCTGCGTCTGCTACCCGACCAGGCGATCGTCAGGGCGACGATTATTTCTTCTTGTTGAGCATCGATTTTAAATCGGCAAAGGGGTTGTAGGTTGCTTCGCCCACGTCTTTTTGCGCGTCCTCACCCGCCACTACGGTCGTACCGTACTGGTCCGCTTCGGTGTATTTCGAGTGCTCGTGGTCGTGGCAATACAGGCACAACAGCTCCCAGTTGCTGCCATCTTCCGGGTTGTTGGTGTGATCGTGGTCGATATGGTGAACCGTTAATTCGCGGAGGTTGGAGTAGACAAACTCGCGGGCGCAGCGCCCACACACCCACGGGTAGATTTTTAACGCTTTCTCACGATAGCCGCTTTCCAGCCGCGCATAGTTTTTAGGGATCAGAGCCATGGCCGATGTTACCTGTTGCAAAGGGATAATGACGATAGTGTGCCCAATATATCCTGGAATGACCGTAAAAGAGAAACGGCACAGCGCCCGGGCGAGGAAACTCGCGGCTGTCCCGTGACTCTGCAGGCTAATAGTCGCTCGGCAGCTTTCGGTCTATCGAGATGAGCTTGCCTTTATTGACGGTAATATATTGCCCTTCCTTTAGCTCGGCCAGCACCCGAAAAACGTAGCTGCGGGACAGATTAGTCCGGCGGATAATAAAGTTAGCAATGCCCTCTTTTTCATCGGTATTTACGCTCCGGCGATACAGATAACGATGCAGCATGGCTTTAATGGTGTGATATCCCGAATCGGTTCTGCGCTCAACATGCACATCTAAAATAAAGATCAGCATATACGAAAGCACTGCCGCCAGCTCTTTCGTATATTCTTTAGATTCCCCGAAAAATATATTATCAAAGTCCGCCATCGAAATTTTGAGCATGCTTGTGGCGGTGAGCGCCGAATATTTAAAATCGGCAATCGGACAAAACCGTTCCAGAAGGCCAATGGGCATATACTCAATGGTAGTCCCGATAATTCTGGGGTCATTATCCACGGCGATGGACAGCACCCCGGTATCGACATAGTAAATAAAGCCTTTATCAAGATGCAGCGGCGCATTGGCTTTCATTGCAAAACGCTCAGCCACCGCGATGACGTCGTCACGATGGCGGCTGAAGTTCTGCTGCCGGTAAAATTCATGAATATTTTCAAACACTAGTTTCATTTTGCATCCTCTGTGTGCAGCAAACTATGGCATCCTGGACGCTGGGTATCAATCTTCAGCCGTCACTTTTTTGCAAAAGGTCTCCACAGGGACTTTTTTGAAATTCAACAAGGATTAAAATCTAACTAATCCCGATGTTAAGCCGACACTCATCTCGTTATTTCCGATTGATACGGAAGTAAATTCAATTGCCTGCAAAAAAGAGTGTTTCCTGAGTTTCTATTTTGATATCAAAGAAATTCTATGTGCTACATTTTACAAACCGCTGTTCTGTTGATGGAGTTATGATGAAAATAAAAGTCCCGGCGTTACGCTTTGCGGCGAGCGCGGTTTTGCTTGCCTGCCTCGGTTGCAGTAATTTATTACAACCGCACCGGTACGGCCAAAGCGAACATGTTCGATAACAAGCCGGATGAAACCCAGTATTTCTATACCGACAATGATGCGACAGGGGCTCAGCTCTCCGGGGATCATGATTATACCGTCACCTTCCCGAAAGGCGGTCTCCCGCCGGTGAAAGGCTTCTGGTCGTTGACCCTTTATAACAGCAAGCATCTGTTCAGCCCGAACGAGCTCAATCGTTATTCGCTGGGTACCAAAAATAAGGATTTGAAATATAACGATGATGGTTCTCTTACGCTGTACATCAGCCAGAAGGATCCGGGTGGCGATAAAACCAACAACTGGCTCCCGGCACCACAGGGGACGTTGTCGCTGTACATTCGCGCCTACTGGGGCGAACAAGCGATTCTTGATGGTTCCTGGCAGCCGCCTAAAATCGAACAGGTCAAATAACCGCACCAGCGCCCTGCTCAGCCCCATGCATCATGGGGCTTTTTTATGCCCGCAAAAAAGTGCACCAGATAATGATGGCGTGGGCTACAGGTTCATGACCGGGACATAGTAAGTCAGCGTATAAAGATCCTGCCCCGTCTGCGCGCACTGGCGGCTCTCTTTGCTAAAACACTCGATGTCATCCCCCTGCCGACGACACAGGCCATAACGTGGCAACACATTGATATAGATATAATTAGACAGGCAGGCATACTCCTGCCAGCTGCCGGTAAACAAGAACCTCAAATAGCGCCCGGCGGCGGCCACGGTATGCGTGACTGCACAAGCCATGTGCGGACTTTTCACCCCGATAAACGCCTCCACGGCAATAATCTGCTGATTATCGGCCCCGGAATGAAAACGAGAGAGGATGTAGATATCGTCATCGGTTGCCAGGCGATAGCGGTCGAGTTGTTGCTTACTGGCTATTTTTTCAGGGCGGCGGTTATCCTGCGGCAGCACCTCATAATTAAACCTGTGCCCTGCGAAGCCTTGCTCCGCAAGGGTCACCAGCACCGGCGGCGCCAGTGACTGAAACGCGGTGGTGATTTTGTGATGTAGCAAGGTCGTATCCCACAGCGGGTTGTTCCTGTAGGCCCGCGGCGAGACGCCAAAGGTTTTCTTGAACTCGCGGGAAAAGGTTTGATGGGAGTCATAATGAAACCGATGGGCAATGGCGGCGATAGACTGCCGGGTCACTTTTAATTTCCCCGCCGCCAGCGTCATTCGACGCATGCGAATATAGTAACCAATGGGCTGCCCGGTAAATTCCTGAAACACGCTATAAATAAAGCGCCGGGAGTAGCCAACGTGGCTGACCAACTCTTCGACGGAAGGGTTTCGATATATATTATCTTCAACCCAGTGAAGCGTTGCTTCAAAAACGATATTCCTCATCCATTACACCTTAACCAGACGCCCTGTCCAATGCATTTATTCTAGCAAATAACTCTGCGCAAAACTAAGCTTTTCGTGCAAGTAAAATAATCGTGCTTGCAACCAGAAAAGTAATAAATTATAAAAATGCCGAACACTTTATTAACTCATCAGCCATAAGGTGCGGAAATCCGACCATGACGACGATATTAATTAATACTTCAGATATTTTCCTGCGCCAGGCAATCACGCATCTTGTCACTGACATTATCGCTGACAAGGGCCGGGATAATCCGTTGGTCATGACTGACATGAGCAATATTGCGGATGCCGAGGTGATCATTACCGAAATGACGATGGGCGAACATCTGTTATGTCAAAAAGCGCTGGAAAACCGTAAGGCGGCGTCAGCGGTTTTCATTATCCAGCCGAGAACCGCGACCACGCCCGGCCACCAGCTACCTACCTGCATTCATGATGCGACGTTCATTCATCGTCAGGTATCGGTTACGGAATTTTCAGCGATACTGCGCCGCAAACTCAGCGCTATGGCTGGTTTCCGCCGCTCTGTTTCGCGCCCGGATAACCCACGATTTAAATGTATCAAATGCCCGCGAAAATCGTTAACCCCGACGCAGTTAAAGGTGGCACAGGCGCTCGGCATCGGTATGAATAGCCTGACCATCGCCGATCATCTGCAGGTGCATTATAAAACCATTTTCAGTCATAAAAGTAATATTATGAAATCCTTTGAGATCGCTAATAAACAGGAGCTTAACCGTTTTATTAGCGTAATCATGCGCAATGACGGTCAAATCCCGCGCTTGCGAAAATAGCGTTCATTCCTTCCAATACCATTTTTTTTGAATGGCAGCCTTCTTTTCTTCCAGTCATTAATATAGGAAATTAAACTCCAGACAGAAATGAACAATAGTATCGCAGCGACAATAATGTAGACGATGCTACTCACAATGGCATCCTTAATAATCCGTTACTATATTGTGCTGGCAGGATAATACAGCCATTATCATAACGACAAGCATGAGGTTATTTTTTCAGAAGGAGAAGAACCGAGACGAGATAATTCTTACCAGGACAATAAAAGTTGCAAAATAATGACCGGGTAAAACAAAAACAGGCAGCCCGTCTCTGGCGCGCAAACGCACACGAACGGACTGCCTGGTGGAGCGGGTATTAGCGAAAGCCGCAGCCAGCGAGTCGCAACGGGTGCATCGTCAGCTGTTCACAAACGCCAGCAGGTCGGCGTTGATCTGATCCGCGTGGGTGGTGGGGATCCCGTGCGGCGCCCCTTTATAGGTATTCAGGGTACCGTTCTGCACCAGGTCGACCGAAAGCACCGCGGAATCATGATAAGGCACAACCTGGTCATCATCACCATGGATCACCAGTACCGGGATGGCGATTTGCTTGAGATCCTCAGTGAAATCCGTCTGCGAGAAGGCTACGATCCCGTCATAATGCGCCTTCGCTCCGCCCATCATCCCCTGTCGCCACCAGTTCCAGATAACGCCTGGTAGCGGTGTCGCACCGGGACGATTGTAGCCATAGAACGGCCCGGCCGGCACGTCATAATAGAACTGCTGCCGGTTGGCCGCGAGCTGCGCCTGGAAGGACTCAAACACCTCAAGCGGCGTGCCCTGCGGGTTGCTGTCGGTTTTTACCATCAACGGCGGAACGGCGCTGATCAACACCGCTTTTGAGACCTTATCCTCCGCGTGACGTACCACATAGCGCACCACCTCGCCGCCGCCGGTCGAGTGGCCGACATGCATCGCCCCCTGCACCCCCAGATGCTGAACCACCGCAGCGACATCATCCGCGTAGTGATCCATATCGTGACCGCTGCACACCTGACTGGAACGGCCATGCCCCCGTCTGTCGTGCGCCACCACCCGGAAGCCCTTATTCACGAAGAACAGCATCTGCGCATCCCAGTCATCGCTGGAGAGCGGCCAGCCGTGGTGGAAGAAAATCACCTTGCCCTCTTTTGGTCCCCAGTCTTTATAAAAAATCTCAACACCATCGCTCGTCGTTACGTAACCCATGTCTCTTCTCCTGAATACCGTTAGCTGTCGAAGGTTGAAGCAGGTCTTGCGTATGGCGCTGAGGTGGCCTGTTGCCATGCCGTGACGGGAACCATAGAGCCACGCACCGAGCCGCCAGCGATCGCCATCCGATCGCTGAGAGAGTATAGATTTAAAGTTGCGAGTTAGATCAAGAAATGGGACTTACGCCACACCGGCAGACATGCACAGAGAAGACGTCACAGCGCCACTACAGCGTGGGCTGCAGCTTAAAGCGAATGGTTTTGGTCATGTTTTTAAAGGGTTTGTTGGGTTCGAAACGCCATTTTGCCACCGCGCTGATCACCGCATCATCAAACAGGTGCTGCGGTTCAGATGACAGGATCCATAACTTTTCGACTTTCCCGTCGGCGCCCACATCAAAGCGAATCTTCACTTCACCGCGAATATTATTGGCCGCTGCATAGTAGGGATAAACTGGCTGGACAAGGTGAAGCAGCTTCGGCTCGTCTTGCCTGACCGGGCTACTGCAGGCCGACAGCAAGAAACCGACGGCTAAAAACAGCGCGCATTTGCGTTTCATCATCACATCCTTATTGATAATAATTATCAATAGTATCACGGAATTGTGCTTGATGATGGGTTTTTCCCGCTTCGGGGAGAGGTAACACGGAGGGAGATGGCGCAACGGAAGACCGCTTGCGTTATTCGCAGGCGGTCAGGTCAGCATCAGACGGCTTTATCCACGCTGGTGTTCGAGCCGGAGGTCAGGATACGCACCTTGTCGCCCTGATTAAAGCTCATCCGACCATCGTACTGCTGGAGCACCTGGATTATCTGACCAGACTGGGTCTTGATGGTCAACTGGACTTCCTGCATGGCCTGGCGCTGTGACTGGCGGTAGTGAGAAGCACTGGCCCCGGCGGCAGCACCGGCAACGGTCATGGCGGTCTGCCCTTTACCATTACCAAACTGGTGCCCGACTACGCCACCGACAGCACCGGCGGCAAGGGTGCGCAGCGGCCGTGAGTGGGTCTGATTACTGATGATCTGGCTTTGCTGTACCACACCATAGTCCACCACGGTTTTGGTACCGGCAACAGCAGACAGGCTGGTCAATGCGAGGAAGCTGAGAGCGATGAATGCAAGTCTCTTCATAATGTCTCATTTTTAGGTTTTCGCGCGGGCGATGAGCGCCTGCGGCAGGATAACCCCGCCATTGCTGGCGGGGTCGGAAATCAGTTCAGGGCGTCAACGAGATCGTTTTTCACCTGGGTGCGCTGTTCAGGCGTCAGCACCTGGTTCACGCCAAAATAGTATTTCACGCGGTAGTAACGCACTTGCTGATCTAACTGCCCAAAGGCCGCCAGCTGCTGCTTCACTTTCGCATCATCCCATTTGCCGGAGTGGATAACATCCACCAGCGCGCCGTCTTTGAAACCGTCGATTTTGATATTGTTAACGTTGGTCTCAAATTCTGTACGCAGGGTCTGAATTTTGCTCACCTGATCGTTGCTCAGCTTCAGATGTTGTACCACGGGATCCTGAGATACCGGCGGAACATCAGTGGTGCTGGCCGCTTGTGCAGCAACGGAGAAACCTGCGCTCAGGGCGACAGCAATCAGGGTGTTACGGAAGAGTTTATTCACAATCAATTATCCTTAATATCCATAATCAGAGCCTTAAGTATTGATCTCCAAATAAATCCCATCTGTAACAAAGGGTTAAATTTAAATTTGGACAATTTGCCGTGGCGACCGTCGCCTGCCTCATCGGCGGCGACATCGCCCTTCTGCCATCAGCATTTTATGCTGGGTCAAAAACTCTCGCCCGTGAAGGTTTTGACACCAGTAACCGGAAAAACAGCGTGTTTATGCTGGTAAGCGCGTGAATTATCACCGTATTGCAGAGTTAAATAAAATGGCGGGCGGGATTTTGCCTGCGGACAGGCAAAAAAAAACCGCCAGCGGTCTGGCGGTGAATCAATGCTTGCATGGATAGATTGTGTTTTACATTTTACATAAAGGCGATGTCCATCTCCCTTTATGACTGCGGCTACGCTAGCACATTCATCTTCAATGAAGGGTAAACCAACGCTGCTTACAGCTTCTCAACCAGCGCTTTCAGCTGGGCGACCCACTGCTCCTGTTGCTGTTCGCTGTTAAACGGCCAGGTGGACTGGCGGACAATCAGGCGGGTGGGCAGCAGTTCACGGATCCGCATCTGGGGCGTCACCATCAGCTGAACCAGCTGTTCCACCGCCCTTTTGCCCAGCAGATCGAAATCCTGGGCGACGGTGGTCAGCGGCGGCTGGAAATAGAGGCTATCGGCAGTGTCGTCATAACCGGTGACCGATACCGCACGGCTGCCGCTGCGGTTGAGCTGTGCCAGGGCGCTCAGCACCCCTAAGGCCATCTGGTCGTTGGCCACCACAATCGCGCTGATACGCGGCTGGAGATGGAGCAGTTCAAAGGTTTTGTGCCAGCCGCTGGCGGCGCTCCAGTCGCCGAACACGGTCTGGGCATGGCTGACGCCCTGGCGATGCAACGCCTCGCGCCAGCTACCAAGGCGCATACGCGCAGAGATCGAGCTTTCCGGGCCGGCCAGCAGGCCAAACTCCCGATGGCCTAATTCCCAAAGAAGCCGCACGCAGGCGCCGCAGCCGTCGCGATGATCAAAGCGCACGCAGGAGACCTCCGTTTCCGGCGAGACATCGAGAAACAGGCAGGCAATATCGGGATTTTCCTTCACCAGCCGCTCCGCCGTACTGCTCTCCAGCGGCAGGCTAACGATTGCCCCGCGAATATGTTGCGCACGAAACTCATCCAGTCGCGCCTGCAAAGCGGCGTAATCGCTACGCTCCGGCATGGCAATCGAGACTTCAAGCTGATGAATGCCCGCGTGGTTTTTTACCGCCGCCGCAATTTGCGACGGCGCATGCAGCGTCAATGAGGCGGTAATCAGCCCGATGGAAGGTGCCGCCTTCCCCGCCAGCAGCTGCGCGGAACGGTTGGGGACATAGTGCAGCGCCTGCATCGCGCGGACTACCTTTTCCCGGGTCCGCTCGGAGACGATCTGCGGATTATTCAGCACCCGGGAGACGGTCTGCTGGGACACCCCGGCTTCACTCGCCACATCCTCTAACGTTGCCGTACGCCGCTGCATGGTGCTCTCCTTTCGGGTCAGACTGAGGGGTTTTTACTATCAATGTCGTCCGCTAACATTTTATGTCTTATTGACGACAAAAATCTGCGCTTTTTTGGGTGTTTCGTGATCGAAGGTCGGTTTCGTTTTCGCCAATATTGCGGCACCAGAAAAAATATCTGATAACGACATCATTCTTGTCTAGCGAATGACATTTCTCTCACTTATCCGTCAGGTATGCGTATGCAACAACATGACTCAAGCGCGGTTCGCTCATTGACGTTTCACGACGTTCTGGCCCGCGAAGACTGGCAAAACCAGACCATTACCCACCTGAATCGCTTAACGGCCCACCCGACCTTTGCCAGCTGGCGTACGGTTGCCGACGCGCGGGATAACCGGGCTTCCGGGCGCCGTCGTCTGCTCGATGGTCAGTGGCAGTTCTCCTACGCCCACAGCCCGTTTGCTGTCGATCCTCGCTGGATCGAGCAGGATCTGGCGGATAGCCGCAGCACGCCGGTGCCGTCAAACTGGCAAATGGAAGGTTACGACGCGCCGATCTACACCAACGTTCGCTACCCTATCGACACCACTCCGCCGCGGGTCCCGGAAGAGAACCCGACCGGCTGCTACTCCCTGAATTTTACCCTCGACCCGCAGTGGCAGGCCGCAGGCCAGACCCAGGTGATTTTCGACGGCGTTAACTCGGCGTTTCACCTGTGGTGCAACGGCGAATGGGTGGGCTACTCCCAGGATAGCCGTCTGCCCGCCGCATTCGACCTGACCCCCTATCTGAAGGAGGGCAATAACCGTCTGTGCGTGATGGTTCTGCGCTGGAGCGCCGGGACCTGGCTGGAGGATCAGGATATGTGGCGGATGAGCGGGATCTTCCGCTCGGTCTGGCTGCTCAACAAACCGCAGCAGCATCTGAGCGACGTCCAGCTCACCCCGCAGCTGGATGCCCTGTACCGCGAGGGGGAACTGCTGGTTAATCTGACCATCAGCGCCCCTGCCGGCACTCTGGACCAGCTGGTAGCCGAAGTCAGCCTGTGGGACGGCGAGCAGCAGGTCGCCAGCGCGCGTCAGCAGCCGGGTTCACCGGCGATCGATGAGCGTGGCAATTATGCTGAGCGTGCCCAGCTGCGCCTGGCGGTCGATCGCCCGGCCCTGTGGAGCGCTGAAACGCCGCACTGCTATCGCGCGGTGGTGGCGCTGTGGCGCGGCGACGAACTGCTGGAAGCCGAAGCCTGGGATATCGGTTTTCGCAAGGTGGAGATTAACAACGGCCTGCTGCTGCTTAACGGCAAACCGCTGCTGATCCGCGGGGTCAACCGCCATGAGCATCATCACCAGCGCGGCCAGGTAGTCACCGAAGCGGATATGCTGCAGGACATTCTGCTGATGAAGCAGCATAACTTTAACGCCGTGCGCTGCTCACACTATCCCAACGCCTCGCGCTGGTACGAGCTTTGCAACCGCTACGGCCTGTACGTGGTCGATGAAGCCAATATCGAAACCCACGGCATGGTGCCGATGAACCGCCTCTCCGACGATCCGGCGTGGCTCCCGGCCTTCAGCGCCCGCGTCAGCCGGATGCTGCAATGTAACCGCAATCATCCGTCGATCATCATCTGGTCGCTGGGCAATGAGTCCGGCGGCGGGTCAAACCATGAAGCGATGTACCACTGGCTGAAGCGCCAGGACCCGACGCGCCCGGTGCAGTACGAAGGCGGCGGTGCCGACAGCAGCACCACCGATATCATCTGCCCGATGTACGCCCGCGTTGAGTATGACCAGCCGATCCCGGCGGTGCCGAAATGGGGCATTAAAAAGTGGATCAGCCTGCCCGGCGAACAGCGCCCGCTGATCCTCTGCGAATATGCTCACGCGATGGGCAACAGCCTCGGTAACTTTGCCGATTACTGGCAGGCCTTCCGCGACTATCCGCGCCTGCAGGGCGGTTTTATCTGGGACTGGGCCGATCAGGCGATCGAAAAAACCTTCGATGACGGCACCACCGGCTGGGCCTACGGCGGCGATTTTGGCGACAAGCCTAACGATCGCCAGTTCTGCATGAACGGGCTGGTCTTCCCGGATCGCCGTCCGCACCCTTCGCTGATTGAAGCGCAACATGCCCAGCAATATTTCCAGTTCGCTCTGCTGGAGCAATCTCCGCTGCGGGTCAGCGTGGAGAGCGAATATCTGTTCCGCCCGACGGACAATGAACAGCTGTACTGGCAGGTGCAATGCGCTGGCGAAACCGTTGCCAGCGGAAGCCTCGCCCTGCACCTTGCCCCACAGGGCCACGGCGAACTCACTCTCTGTGAGCAGCTGACGCTACCGACTGGTGCGAAAGAGGTGTGGCTGATGCTGGAGGTTCGCCAGCCGCAGGCGACTGCCTGGTCTGATGCCGGGCACCGGGTGGCCTGGGGGCAGTTCGCCCTCGCCGCTCCGCTGGCCTTACCCGCGCCAACCGCCAGCGGCCCGGCGCCTGAGCTGGCGATCGCTAACCAGACCTTTACCGTCAGCCACGGCTCCCAGCAGTGGATTATCGATCGCCAGAGCGGTCTGTTAAGCCACTGGCAGGTCGAGGGCAAAGAGCAGCTGCTGACGCCGCTGAGCGATCAGTTCGTCCGCGCCCCGCTGGACAACGATATTGGCGTCAGCGAAGTGGAACGCATCGATCCCAACGCCTGGGTTGAGCGCTGGAAAAGCGCCGGGCTGTATCAGCTGGAAAGACACTGCGTGCACTGCGAGGCACACCGCCTGGATCATGAGGTGATCGTCGACAGCCGCTGGCACTATCTGCGCGGCGATGAAGTGGTCATCGTCAGCCAGTGGCGTATGACCTTCGACAGCACCGGCCAGCTGCAGCTTTCGGTGAGCGGCGAGCGTGCAGGTACCCTGCCACCGCTGCCGCGCGTCGGCCTTCATTTCCAGGTCGCCGACCAACAGACGCCGGTTTCGTGGCTTGGCTACGGGCCGCATGAAAACTACCCGGACCGCAAAAGCAGCGCCTGTTTCGCCCGCTGGCAGCTTCCGCTGGAGGAGATGACCACGCCGTATATCTTCCCGACGGAGAACGGCCTGCGTTGTGACAATAAAGCGCTGGACTGGGGACGCTGGCACGTTGCGGGCAAGCGCTTCCACTTCTCGGTTCAGCCTTACAGCACCACCCAGTTAATGGAGACCGACCACTGGCACCGGATGACGCCAGAAAGCGGCGTCTGGATCACCCTCGACGGCCAGCATATGGGCGTCGGCGGGGATGATTCCTGGACACCGAGCGTGCTGCAGCAGTGGCTGCTGCTCGAGACACAATGGCAGTATCAGTTAGTGATTCATTTCCAGTAAAACAACAACGGGGGGCTACGGCCTCCCATAATAAAAACAGTCATACCCGTCATACTTCAAGTTGCCTGGGTGTTGGCTGCACCCGTTCACCCCAGTCACTTACCTGAATAAGCTCCTGGGGATTTACGGCCTTGCCGCCTACAAGCAACTCGAATTATTTAGGGTATATACCGGCATCATTCAGGATTGTTTTTGGCGGAAATCAGTGGACTCCCTTATGGGATGAAGCGCAGGGACGGATGGGTTACTGTCGCCGCCAACGGCGCAGTAGCTGGAATGATGATGACGAGTATAATAACAACGGAACATCTCTATGAAATTCTCTGAACTGGCGCCACGAGAACGGCATAATTATATCTACTTCCTGCTGTTCTTTTTCTTTTACTACTTCATTATGTCGGCCTACTTTCCCTTTTTCCCGGTATGGCTGGCGGACGTTAACCATTTAACCAAGACCGAGACCGGGATTGTCTTCTCCTCTATTTCGCTGTTCGCCATTATCTGCCAACCGATATTTGGCCTGATTTCGGACAAGCTCGGCCTGCGCAAACACCTGCTGTGGACCATCACGGTGTTATTAATTCTGTTCGCGCCGTTCTTTATCTTTGTGTTCTCGCCGCTGCTGCAGATGAATATTATCGCCGGGTCGCTGGTGGGCGGGCTGTATCTGGGGATCGTCTTCTCCAGCGGCTCCGGTGCGGTAGAGGCCTACATTGAGCGCGTCAGTCGCGCCAACCGTTTTGAATACGGCAAAGTGCGGGTCGCCGGCTGCGTCGGCTGGGCGCTTTGCGCTTCCATCACCGGTATCCTGTTCGGTATTGACCCCAATATCACCTTCTGGATTGCCTCCGGGTTTGCGCTGGTGCTGGGGGTACTGCTGTGGTTTTCCCGTCCGGAAAGCAGCAACAGCGCTCAGGTAATGGATGCCTTAGGCGCCAACCGTCAGGCCTTTTCCCTGCGCGTAGCGGCAGAGCTGCTGCGGATGCCGCGCTTCTGGGGATTTATTATCTATGTGGTCGGGGTTGCCAGCGTCTATGACGTCTTCGACCAGCAGTTTGCCAACTTCTTTAAAGGCTTCTTCGCCGACCCGCAGCGCGGTACCGAAGTATTTGGTTTTGTCACCACCGGCGGGGAGTTGCTCAATGCACTGATTATGTTCTGCGCTCCCGCCATCGTAAACCGCATCGGGGCCAAAAACGCGCTGCTGACCGCCGGGATTATTATGTCGGTGCGTATTCTCGGATCGTCGTTTGCCACCTCGGCGGTGGAAGTGGTGATATTAAAAATGCTGCATATGTTTGAAGTACCGTTCCTGCTGGTCGGGACCTTTAAATATATTTCGTCTGCATTTAACCCGAAACTGTCCGCCACCCTGTTCCTGATTGGCTTTAACTTATCGAAGCAGCTCTCTGGCGTGGTGCTGTCTGCGTGGGTGGGCCGGATGTACGATACCGTCGGATTCCATCAGGCATACCTGATTCTGGGGTCGATTACGTTAGGGTTCACGGTGCTCTCGCTGTTCACCCTGAAAGGCAGTAAAACCTTGCTGCCGGCTACCGGCTATAACAACGCGACGTAGGTCGCAGACCGGCGGCCCGTTGCGATTAACGGGCCGACCGATTGGCCTGCCGGGCTCAGCAAAGCGACTTTTTCATGCCTCTGCTCAGCGCCACTCGTTTGAGCTTGTCAGCGTCATCGTGAGACTCACTGAACACACCAAAAAAGTAGCGTTCGTCATCAATCGTCTGCGAGACGATCCGATAGCTCAGCGGCTGGCCGGATTTTGCACCATACTGTGCAGCAGTAACGGACAGCTCCGTCGCATTATCGGCGACGCTGACCAGCAGGCCATCAGCCCTTCCCCCCACCAGCATGACCTTAATTAACGGGTCCACCATGTTCCTCCTGGATGGGTCAATAAGTAATGTGTGATTGCCGACATCGTAGAGCATTTACGCTACCTTCAGTATATTCTTATAGTTCATACCAGCCTGAAATAAAAAATTGCTTTTTATAGCCTAAATAATTCGAGTGCTTCCAGGCGGTAAGGCCGTAAACCCCTGGCGCTTACTCCGGTAAGTGATACTGCGCTAAGCATTAATTATTGCTGGTAAAAGCTGGCGAATGATGAAGGAAAAAAGAGAAATTGTGAATCTTCATAAGTCTTATTTATCATGATTTCCGTTGCCCTGCCGCAGCCACTTCAGCCTTAGCGAACACTCACAATAAGACCCAAGGAAATCCCCCGAGATGCGCCATAGTCGCTTTGCCCTGCTCCCGTTACTCGCCGCGCTGGCCCTGCCAGCCTGGGCCCATGAGGCCACCATCAGTCGCGTTAAAACCGCCGAAAGCCAGCTTCAGGGCCGGGTTGGCTATGCTGAGCTGGATTTAACCACCGGCCGTTTACTGGCGGGCTATCGTGCGGACCAACGCTTTCCAATGATGAGTACCTTTAAGGTGTTGCTCTGCGGGGCGGTGCTGGCCCGGGTCGACAGCGGCGAGGAAAAACTCGATCGCCGGATCCACTACCGTCAGCAGGATCTGGTGGAATATTCTCCGCAAACCGAAAAGCACCTCGACGACGGACTCACCGTTGGTGAGCTCTGCGCCGCCACCATTACGCTGAGCGACAATACCGCAGCAAACCTGCTGCTGACCGCCATCGGCGGCCCACAGGGGTTAACCGCGTTTTTGCGCCGCAGCGGCGATCGCACCTCACGACTCGACCGCCGGGAGCCGGAGCTTAACGCCGCCGTGCCGGGCGACGTGCGCGATACCACCACCCCGCAGGCGATGGCCACCACCCTGCGCCGTCTGTTAACCGGCGGCGTGCTTTCCGCATCATCGCAACAGCAGTTACAGCGCTGGATGATCGATGATCAGGTCGCGGGTCCGCTGCTGCGCGCGTCGCTGCCGTCCGGCTGGTTTATCGCCGATAAAACCGGGGCCGGACAGCGCGGCTCACGCGGTATCATCGCCGCCCTCGGCCCGGACGGAAAACCGTCACGCATCGTGGTGATTTACCTCACCGATACCGACGCCACCATGGCGGTGCGCAATCAGCAGATTGCAGAGATCGGCGCCACGCTGGTCGAGAACTGGTCCGCAACGCCGTAGCGGCCAGCCAGACTGTAGGTGTTCCGGGCATAAAAAAGCCTCGCGATGCGAGGCCAGTCCGGGCAGCTGCGGCGAGGTTAGTCTTCCTCGTAACCTTCGAGGGCATCCTGGATGGCGTCCGCCAGCGAAGCGACTTCCTGCGCCACGTTGCGCAAATCCATCTGGCTACGAATACCGGAATTGGCGGTGGATGAAGAGACCGCTGCTTTCGAAATCTCCAATGCGGCCTGAACAGCAAGCAGACGCTTATGCTTTTCGATAGCCGTATCGCCGCTATCACCATCTAACTGAAAGTATTTATCTAACATATCGGTTCCTTCTCAGCCATTTCATTGTCGAAGGCCATATTCTGGTCTAAACGGGCGAAAATAAACAGCTAAAAAAGATTAATTACAAAGAGTTAACTTTTCATTACCCGCAAAACAGCCCAGGCCACCGCCCTTTTCTCGCCGGCGACCTGTTCAGATGGCGATTTACGCGTTCAACCCACGGTTCTCCAGCATCGGTTCAATCTTAGGGTCATGCCCGCGCCACTGGCGATACAGTTCAGCTAAATCAGTGCTGTTGCCGCGGGACAAAATCGCCTCGCGGAAGCGCTGACCGTTTTCGCGGGTTAAACCGCCGTGCTCCACGAACCACTGATAGCCGTCGTCGGCCAGCATCTGGGTCCACAGATAGGCGTAATAGCCTGCCGCGTAGCCGCCGCCGAAGATATGCGAGAAATAGCTGCTGCGATAGCGCGGTGGCACCGCGGCAAGATCCATATGTTCCTCGCCTAAAGCCTGTGTTTCGAAAGCATCGACATCCTGCGGCACATCCGTCGACGCGAGGCGATGCCAGTGCATATCCAGCAGCGCTGCCGCCAGCAGTTCGCTCATGTCATAGCCTTTGTTAAACTTCGCGGCCCGTAACATGCTTTCCCGCAGCGCATCCGGCATCGCCTCGCCGGTCTGGTAATGCCGGGCATAGCGGGCGAACACCTGCGGTTCGCTGGCCCAGTGCTCAAAGATCTGCGACGGAAACTCGACAAAATCGCGCGGCGTGTTGGTGCCCGACAGGCTGGCGTAGCGCTGGCTGGCAAACAGCCCGTGCAGGGCGTGACCGAACTCATGGAACAAGGTGATGACATCATCCCATGACAGCAGCGCACTGTGGCCGGCTTTGGGCTTCTGATAGTTGCAGACGTTGTAGATCACCGGGTGCTGGGCCAGCAGCGTCGATTGTTCGACGAAAACGTCCATCCACGCCCCGCCGCTTTTCGAATCCCGCGAAAAATAGTCGCCGTAGAACAGCGCAATCCCTTCGCCGTTGGCATCAAAGATTTCCCAGACCCGCACATCCGGGTGATAAACCGGGATATCAAAACGTTCGACGAAGCGCAGGCCAAAGAGCTGCGAGGCGGTCCAGAACACGCCATCCTGTAGAATGCGGTCGAGCGCAAAATAGGGTTTTAGCTGTGACTCATCGATGGCAAAGCGGGTGCGGCGCACCTGCTCGGCGTAGTAATGCCAGTCCCATGCCTCGGCGGTAAAACCGCCCTCTTGATGGTCAATGAGCTGCTGGATATCCGCCAGTTCCTGCTCCGCTCTCGCCCGCGCGGCCGGGGCAATCCGGCGCATAAAGGCCAATGCGGCCTCCGGCGTTCCCGCCATCTGATCGGCCATCGACCAGCTGGCATAATCCGCGACGCCCAGCAGTTCAGCTTTGCGGGCGCGGATCTCCGCCAGACGCAGCACCAGTTCGCGGGTATCGTTGGCATCGCCCTTCTGGTTGCGCTGCCAGCCGGCGGCGAACAGCTTTTCACGGGTCTGGCGCTCGCGTAACGCCAGCAGGGCCGGTTGCTGGGTGGTATTCACCAACGGCAGCAGCCAGCGGTCGTTCAGTCCTTTATCGCGCGCGGCGTCGGCGGCTTCGGCGATCTCATCGTCGCTGAGTCCCGCCAACCGATCGCGGTCATCCAGCACCAGGCCGCCGGATTTCACCGCCGCCAGCAGCCGCTGCTGGAACTGGCTTTGCAGCGCCGCGGCCTGGGTGTTCAGGGCCCGCAGCGCGGTTTTTTGCTCGGGTGCCAGCGTCGCGCCCGCCAGGGTGAAACGTTGCCACGTCACCTCCAGCAGCCGCCGGGATTCGTCGTCGAGGGTCAGGGTATCGCGTTGCTGCCATACCTGCTTTACACGCTGGAACAGCGCATCGTTGAGCCAAATATCGTTGCCCAGCCCGGCCAGTTCGGCGGAAAACTGCTCATCAAGCGCCTGCAGCGTCGGGTTAGTATGCGCCCCGGCCATGGCAAAAAAGACCCGGGTGACGCGCGTCAGCAACTGCCCGCTTTGTTCAAGCGCCACCAGCGTATTGGCGAAATCTGCCGGCGCGGGATTATTCACAATGGCGGCGATCTCGTCGCGCTGGCGCCGTACCCCTTCATCAAAGGCCGGACGGTAATGCGTATCGTCAATCAGATCAAAACGCGGTGCCTGATAAGGCAGCAGGCTCATGCTTAAGAAAGGGTTGTTTTCGGCCATCATCATCTCCTGGACTCGGTTATCCAGTTAGATTAGGCAACGTGTTGATTAACCGCAATGATTTCCGCCTGTGGTCGCGATGTTCAGGCGGTCAGCGCAGCTTCAAAGCACAAAATAGAGCACAAATGCGATCATCACCGCGCCGGTGACGCCAAGAATATCGAGTCCGGTACGGGTTATGGTCGCGTGAGTCGCAATGCTCTCTTCTTCGTCCCATTCATTCATCTGTTCAATCTCCTGTCATCAAAAGCCCCGCCACAGCGGGCAGGTACAATAGGGAATCCCCACCAAAAATGGCAGCCCAACGGGCGCGGCGCGCAGAATAACAATCGGCAAAATGCCGCGATGATCAATTGATGCCATGAATGCCGCGCAATTTATTTTTCGACAAAATCGCCCGAAAATGGCCCTCTGCCGTCGGCGTTATCAACCTTTTCCCGTCATCGCAATACCCTGTTTTGGAAACGTATTGCTCACGCGCTGAAGGTAGACGCCGTTTTCTTTTGTCGCTACAGTGCTGATGATATTGCCAGCCCTCTACAGTTGTGCGCGTGGTTCGGGGCTTAATGAGAAAATTGACAGGAGCGATGATGATTATTCTGGTTACTGGTGCAACCGCAGGTTTTGGTGAAAGTATGACTCGCCGTTTTATCGCCAACGGCCACAAAGTGATCGCCACCGGACGTCGTGAAGAGCGACTGAAAACATTAAAAGATGAGCTCGGCGACAACCTTTATCCGGTGCAGCTGGACGTCCGCAACCGCGCCGCCATCGAAGAGATGATTGCCGGACTGCCGGCAGAGTGGCAGGCCATCGATGTACTGGTCAATAACGCCGGTCTGGCGCTTGGTCTCGAGCCGGCGCACAAAGCCAGCGTCGAAGACTGGGAAGATATGATTGATACCAACAACAAAGGGCTGGTCTACATGACCCGTGCGGTTTTACCGGGTATGGTCGAGCGTAACCGCGGTCACATCATCAACATCGGTTCCACTGCCGGTAGCTGGCCTTATGCCGGCGGGAACGTCTACGGGGCGACCAAAGCCTTCGTCCGCCAGTTCAGCCTCAACCTGCGTACCGACCTGCACGGCACAGCGATCCGCGTGACCGATGTTGAACCAGGCCTGGTTGGCGGCACCGAGTTTTCTAACGTGCGCTTTAAAGGTGATGACAGCAAAGCCGGTAAAACTTATGAGAACACCCAGGCGCTGACGCCGGAAGATGTTACCGAAGCGGTATGGTGGGTCGCGAACCTGCCGGCGCATGTCAACATCAACACCCTGGAAATGATGCCGGTAAGCCAGAGCTTTGCCGGTCTGAGCGTTCATCGCGCTGGTTAAATCTCGCCACCCGGCCGCTTGACGGCCGGGTATGGGCTAACCGATAAAATACGCGTAAAATAACGCTTATAATCCACTAAAAGTAACCATCAATGGCCGCAGAATCGCAACTCAATCCGACACAACCTGTCAATCAGCAAATTTACCGCATCCTTCGCAGTGATATCGTCCACTGTTTGATCCCTCCGGGTACCCCGCTGTCTGAGAAAGAAGTGTCTGTGCGCTTTAATGTTTCACGCCAGCCGGTGCGCGAGGCGTTTATCAAACTGGCCGAAAACGGCCTGATTCAGATCCGCCCGCAGCGCGGTAGCTACGTCAATAAAATCTCGCTGTCGCAGGTTCGCAACGGCTGCTTCGTCCGCCAGGCTATCGAATGTGCGGTAGTCCGCCGCGCCGCCGGGATGATCACTGCCGAGCAAATCTACCAGCTTGAGCAAAATCTTACCCAGCAGCGTATCGCCGTTGAACGTCAGCAATTAAATGATTTCTTCCAGCTGGATGATGAATTTCATCAGAAGCTGTCGACGATTGCCGACTGTCAACTCGCCTGGGATACGGTAGAGAATATTAAGGCGACGATTGACCGTGTGCGTTATATGAGCCTCGATCACGTCACCCCTCCGGATATGCTCCTGCGCCAGCACCATGAAATATTCCAGGCGCTGGAAAAGCGTGATGTTGAAGCGGTGGGCAAGGCAATGAACGTTCACCTGCACGAAATTAGTGAATCAGTGCTGTTAATTCGTCAGGAAAATAGCGACTGGTTTAGCGAAGAATAATCGAATCTGGCGGCAGCAGAAAATATCACCGCTGCCGCGGTTTCTGAATGGCAATCCCTAACGTACTACCAGCACCGGAATTCTGGCATAGCGCAAAATGGACTCGGCGTTCGAGCCAAGCAGATGGGTAGACAGCCCCGGCGTGCGTGAGCCCACCACAATTACATCGAACTCATCGGTATTGCCGATCGCCACGATTTCATCGCGCACGTTGCCAAACACCACCCGGGAGTGGATCCGCGAGGCGGGGATGGAGAACAGACGAGACAGAGCCTTCATTTTCTTCTGCGACTCTTCCTCCATAAAGGTTTCGAACTTTTTAATATCGGCGGAAAAACCGCGCAGAATGGAACGACTGCTGTTGGGTAGCACGTTCAGTAGGGTAATTTCACCTTCGCTCTGCGCTAAAAACTCTGCATGACGTACCGCTTTATCACTCAAATCCATTTCGAACACATCGACAGGTAATAAAATTCTTTTATACATAGTCGGCACTCCTTATCCCGAGGATATTTATTTTTTACTGCAGCCATCATGCCATATTTATTTTAAACGCAGCACAAATAAGCCACTCGACGACCGGCAGAATCGTTAAAATAAACATCAATTATTTATAGTTAGTTCGGCATAGTTAAAGATATGTATAGTCTATGCGCCCGATCATTATTTTAGCGGATGGCGCAGTAAAATATTATTTACCGAAAGGTGTGAAGCTGTTTGTCGGAAACTATCAGGGCTAAGACAATAAGATGATGGTCAGCATTATTGCGCGTCAGAGCAGCCGTACCATATAAACATGCCGCCAGGGCTGGCGGCATGTAGACGAGATTATGCCTGTGCTTTAGCCCAGGCAGCGACGGTCGCTTTCGCGCCATGCGCTTGCAGCGACAGCCAGGCATCGGTCACCGCATCGACGAAACGGCCTTCCTGCGGTAAATCGCGGCCAAAGATGGCGTCAATTCCCAGCAGGGCTTTCACACGCTCCGGCCCCTCAACGCTGTTCTGCACAACCTGCTGAATCACCGGCAGCAGCGGATCGCAAATTTCAATCGCCTGCCCCTGCTCATCAACACCACCGACGTAGCGCATCCAACCCGCCACGCCCATCGCCAGCAGGGTAAAGTCGCTGCCTTGCGCCAGATGCCAGCGAACCGAATCCAGCATACGCTGCGGCAGTTTCTGGCTGCCGTCCATGGCGATCTGCCAGGTACGGTGCTTCAGTGCCGGGTTACTGTAGCGGTCGATCAGCAGCCCGGCGTAGCGCTGCTGGTCAACGCCCTGCACTTTTAATGTCGGCGCCTGTTCATTGAGCATTAAAGCCCGGGCCGCACGACGATAATGCTCATCCTGCATGCAGTCATTGATGTGCTGATATCCAGCCAGGTAGCCGAGATACGCCAGGAAGGAGTGGCTGCCGTTGAGCATGCGCAGCTTCATCTCTTCGAAAGGCACCACGTCGGCGACCAGCTCAGCCCCCGCCTTTTCCCATTGCGGACGGCCAGCGACGAAATTGTCCTCAATGACCCACTGACGGAACGGCTCGCACGCCACGCCGGCAGGATCGCGCACGCCGGTCAGCTGTTCAATCTTATCCAGGGTATCGGCGGTGACGGCCGGTACGATGCGGTCAACCATGGTGGACGGGAAAGTCACATGTTCTGCAATCCACGCCGCCAGTTCACCGTCAATAGCCCCCGCCAGCGCACAGACCACATTGCGCATCACGTGGCCGTTTTCCGGCATGTTGTCGCAGGACATCACGCTAAAGGCCGGCAAGCCTGCCGCTTTACGCCGCGCCAGCGCTTCAACCACCACGCCCGGTGCCGATTTTGGCTGATGCGGGTTGCGAATATCGGCGGCAATCAGCGGATGATCCAACTGCAGTTCGCCGGTGGCCGGTGAGTGGCAGTAGCCTTTTTCAGTAATGGTGAGCGAGACGATCGCCACCTGAGGTTCACACAGCTTCGCCAGCACGCTTTCGAGACCGTCGACCTCGGCGTGCATCGCCTGTTTCACCACGCCAACCACCCGCGCGGTCCAGGCATCGGCGGACATTTCGGCGACGGTGTACATCAGATCCTGATGTTGCAGATCGGCAATCTGCTGCTCGCCGCCGATCAGGTTCACTTCGGTGTAGCCCCAATCGCTGCCATGTTCCGCGGCCAGGATATCGGCGTAAACCGCCTGGTGGGCGCGGTGAAATGCGCCAAATCCCAGATGGACGATGCGCGACACCAGTTTGCTGCGGTCGTAAGAAGGAAGCGTTGCCTTGGCTGTTAAAAGCGTGTTTTCCATGGTGACTCTCATTTTTATGATTACTAATCAACCATTCTCGAGGAGAATGCCTCTGTGAGGTAAACCATCTCATGCAATTGGTATGACATCTTTGATTTCCATCAACTACCATACAAGAAGATTTATCGCGCTTACTCTCGGTGATCATGCGACTGACGCCATGAAAAAGCCGGGTGGTTTCACCCGGCCACATCAACGTCGGTCAGGTGCGGTATCAGGTTAACTGACCGGCTCTTACTTCTTTATGCTGCGGGGCTTCGTCTGCGGCATCGTGCAGCAGGCTCAGGTCACGGTCGCGCACTTCCGGCATCAGCAGTGCGGAAATTAAGCCGATAATCGAGTAGCAAATCAGCATCGCGACAATTGGCCACCACGCGCCTGTGATATTACAGAAAATACCGGCAAGCACCGGGCCAAAGCCGACGGCCACCAGACCACCGGTCTCTTTGGAAATAGCCATTCGGGTAAAGCGGTTACGCGAGCCGAATATTTCCGCCATGGTGATATTCTCGAGCGCAAACAGGCCAAGTACTGCGAAATTATGAATAACAATTAATGAGGCCATAATCGCGCCGACGCTGTAGCTCTTATCAACAATAATTGAGATCATCGGGTAGGCTAAAAGAATGGCCGATATATTGACGATAATATAAGGCAGGCGGCGGCCGACTTTATCGGACAGCCATCCCAGCAGTGGGATGGTAATAAACCCGATGCCGGAACTGATCATTAAGGCGTCGGTGGGAATCGCTTTATCAAACAGCAGGCTTTGCACCAGGTAACCGGCAAGGAATGTCTGTAAAAGTCCGGAGTTGCCGGCCTGACCAAAACGCAGCCCGGTGGCCAGCCAGAAGGATTTGCTTTTTAACATCGCGCCAAAGGTATTCTCTTCCTCAGCCGCGCTATTTTGCAGGCTTCCCTCTTCGCTGACCTGCTCAAATACCGGGCTCTCTTTGAGATTCAAACGCAACCAGATGGCGAAGACCATCACCACTACGCTTGCGAGGAACGGAATACGCCAGCCCCATGCCACCAGCTCTTCACGGTCGAGGAAGAAGAACATCACCGCCCAGATGGCGGTTGCGCTCAGGGTTCCACAGTTGGTCCCCATTGCCACCAGCGAGGAGATAATGCCGCGCTTACCCTTCGGCGCATATTCTGCCAACATGGTGCCGGCCCCGGAAATTTCCGCCCCGGCGCCCAGCCCCTGAATAATACGCAGCGTTACCAGCAGCACCGGCGCGAGAATCCCCACCTGCGCGTAGGTTGGCAGAATACCAATCAGGGTGGTACAGATCCCCATCATGGTAATGGTGATAAACAGCACTTTTTTTCGCCCGATTTTATCGCCCATCCGCCCGAAAATAAACGCCCCAACGATGCGGGCAATATATCCCGCGCCGTAGGTTCCCATGGCTAAAATCAGTGCCATCGCTGCCGATTGTTCAGGGAAAAATATCTCATGGAAGACGAGTGCCGCCCCCAGAGAATAAAGTTGGAAGTCCATGAACTCCAGAGCAGTCCCTAACCATCCGGACACCGCAGCCCGGATGAGGTCGGATGTCGTTCTCTCATTCTTCACTGTAGTCATCATTATGTTCTCTAATTGAAATATATAGAGTTTGTATTAATTATTAACATCAAAAAGTTAATAAGACCTTACAGCAGTTTTTCCTGTCGTTTTCAAAGAGTTCGATAGCATCAACAATGTGCTGATACTCAAAGGTGTGGGTAATTAGCGTTTCCGGATTAATTAACCCCTGGGCTAACCACGATAATACGATAGGGAATTTATTGGCATTCAGTCGCGAAGAGAATATAGAAAGCTCTTTACCGGTAATCCCTTGCTGGGCAACCAGCGAAGGCTCGGTGGAGAAGCCCATCAGAACGATTCTCGCCGCCGGTGAGGCCAGCATTACGGCTTCTGACAATATAGAGGGATGGCAGGCGGCATCAATAATCAGCGTCGGCTTGATCCCGTCCGCCTGCAGACAGTCAGTTAGTGACTGCTCACCATTATTAATCACCCGATCCGCGCCGTTGCGTTTTGCCATTTGTAAACGCTCAGCGATCTGGTCCACGACAATCACCTGCTGAACGTTATACACATTTTTCAGCACCTGGATTGTGGTTAACCCCATCGGCCCCGCGCCGTAAATCAACACCGTATCCTTTGAGGTCGGCGACACCTGTCCGGTGACGTTGGCGGCAATGGTGAAAGGCTCAACCATCACACCGTGACGGTCCGGCACGCTGTCCGGCACCTGCCAGGCATTTTTGGCCGGGACGACGGCATACTCGCTAAACCCGCCATCCTGGTGCACGCCAAGCACCACCAGTGACGTACAGACGTTCGGCTTCCCCACCGAACACGGGTAACAATGCCCGCAGCTGATAACCGGGTCGACGCAGACGCGCTGGCCGACCGAACGGTCCTTCACGCCCTCACCCACGGCATCGATAACGCCGAAGAATTCGTGCCCGATGACCCGCGGGTATTTTGCGAAAGGATTATGCCCGCGATAGATGTGGCTATCGGATCCGCAGATGCCTGCCAGCTTCACTTTTACCCGCACTTCACCTGTCGCAGGTTCCGGTCGCGCCCTCTCTTCGATAACCAGCTCATTGGGTTGACGAATGACAATACTCTTCATTTTTTCTCCTTCACCAGTTTCACAACGTGCCAACGTCCAGTCGCCGCCGCGTCACCCTCAGCAACGGTCAGGCGGTTTTTTTGTTGTCTGTTTGTCAGCCAATCCTGATGCCGCTCAGGGCATCACCCACAACAGCCAAATGCGTCTTACGCTGACGATTCAGGCTGAGTTACCCCTGTTTTCCTGATATCCCTACGAACATCCGCTTAAAATTAAAGCATCAGACCTACTACCATACAAGTATGATGTTTAAAAAGGTGGTGTCCGATCACATTATCCAGCCGGGATCGCGCGACAGCGGATCCGTCATTTTCTAACGGGAATACGGGGTTAACAGGTGGGCTACGCAGTGCGTGAGAGACAGGCCGCCGATCGAGGCGATAGCGGCCCGTTGAGATGATGCCGGACGGTCAGGCGCGTCCCCAGCCGGCGACGATGATCAGCATGCCGCACAGGGCCACCAGCGCCCCGGCCCAGTCATAATGGCTGAGCTTGACGCCATCGACAAAACGCAGCCACAGCAGCGCGGTGCAGACATAAACCCCGCCATAGGCGGCGTATACTCGCCCGCTGGCGGCCGGATGAAGGGTCAGCAGCCAGACAAACATCACCAGCGCCACGCCGGCGGGGATCAACAGCAGCGGTGTCGCGCCACGCTTTAGCCACAGCCAGGGTAAATAACACCCGAGGATTTCACAGATCGCCGTCGCGAAGAAAAGCAGTGTTGTTTTGAACATAAAGACAGGTAAAGAGATTGGGTGGTCAGCCCATGTTACACGATAATCCCCGCTGTCCGCACTCATTTGTCGGGTATGCCGTCGACAGGAGATGTAGTAAACTTGAAGATGGCCGCAGGGCTATCACTCAAAGGAAATCGTGATGAAAATGACACAAAAAAAACGCTGGTGCCTGACGGCGATGCTGGCCGTCAGCGCCGTGGTGTTTACCGCGTCGTCTTTTGCGCAAACCAACAAGCTGGTGATTGAGTCCGGCGATAGCGCGCAAAGCCGTCAGCAGGCTACCATGGAAAAAGAGCAGTGGAACGACACCCGTTCACTGCGCCAGAAGGTCAATACGCGCACCGAGAAGGAGTGGGATAAGGCCGACGTCGCTTTCGATGCTCAGGATAACTGCCAGAAAAGCGCGAACGTGAATGCGTACTGGGAACCGAACACCCTGCGCTGCCTAGATCGCCGCACCGGCCGTACTATCGCACCTTAATCCTTCCTTCATGTCCGGCGCCTGCGGGCGCCCTGTTCGCTTTTATCTACAGGAATCATCATGCCTGACGCTCATACCATTAAACTGCGGCCGCTGGAGCGCGAAGACCTACGCTTTGTCCATCAGCTTGATAACAACGCCAGCGTGATGCGCTACTGGTTTGAAGAACCTTACGAAGCCTTCGTGGAGCTGTCCGATCTGTACGATAAACACATTCACGATCAGAGCGAACGCCGCTTTGTGATTGAATGCGATGGCGAAAAAGCCGGGCTGGTCGAGCTGGTCGAAATTAACCACGTCCACCGCCGCGCCGAGTTTCAGATAATCATTTCCCCCGATTATCAGGGCAAAGGGCTGGCGACGCGGGCTGCGAAACTGGCGATGGATTACGGCTTTACGGTCCTCAATCTGTACAAACTGTATCTGATTGTCGACAGCGAAAATGAAAAGGCGATCCACATCTACCGTAAACTCGGGTTTATGGTCGAGGGCGAGCTGATTCATGAGTTTTTCATCAACGGCGAGTACCGCAACACCATCCGCATGTGCCTGTTCCAGCATCAGTACATCAGCGAACACCGTAATCAGGGTCAGACGCTGCTGAAGCCGACGGCTCAGTAATATTCGATGTTGTTTTTAATGGTGTATCGACGGGTTAATGGCGGCTGCACGCTATCGTCGATCACCTGAAGTTCACACTCCACCGGGTTATCGTGGCGATCGTAATCGCAGGTTTGCTGCACGCTCCCCAACTGACGGTCATTGAAGGTGCTGGTCGCCGTGTAATCCAGTTTTTTACGCGGGTCAGACACCGGCGTAGAGCGCACCGTAAAACGCTCATCTTTCGCCACCGTGGTTTTCCCGGTCGGATAGCCTTCGCTGTCATAGTGGTAGGTGGCGGTGGTCTCTTTGCCCCGCGCGGCGATCACAAATCCGTTATCGTCCGTGTCCCAGACGATGCCCGCAGAGGGTAACTCAGCAAGCTGGCATTTCCCCTGCAAACGCAGGCGCTTCTCGCGGGTTCTGGCATCGAGATAAAAATTGGCGTCCAGCAGCAGCGTCGCGCCGGTTTTATTCTCCCGGTCTTCAAAATCCAACAGGTCAAAACAGCCTTCGCTGGACATATGGGCGCTCACCCGCTTCACCACCTCGTTGTGTTCGTCGAAGAGGGTCTGGCTGAAATCCTTCACCGGCCCCCGCAAGGGATCGAACTCAAACTCATTGGAAAAACTCGCCATTTCCGGCGTAAATGCTTGCGGTGACGCCGGCTTATCACAGGCGCTCAGGACCATTACCGCCGATATCAGCAAAAACCGTTTGTTCACGCCAGATTCCTTTTGTGGAGATTACAATCATAGTAGCAAATACAATTGTTTACACCAGTTCTGCTATGCTTAAAACCAGATGGATTGAATATAAGGAGTCTATGATGAAACGTTCACCCTGGCTATGTATGGTTCTGCTGCTGGGTTCAACCTCCGTGCTGGCTGCCCCCGATTCCTGCGAGCGCGTGAAAAATGATATCCAGCAAAAAATCGTCAACAACGGCGTGCCGGCGTCTGGCTTTAGCTTAGCGATCGTGCCGAATGACCAGCCTGACCAGCCCGGTACCCAGGTGGTCGGTCACTGCGCCAACGACACCTTCAAAATTACCTATACCCGTTCGTCTGGTGCCGAGAGCGACGCCCAGTAATACCCTGACCATTTCAGGTGAAGGATATTCTCCCGGAGTTGATGCGGGATAATATCCTGCTTCCCCGCCTTGCGTATGATGGCTCCCCCGGATGGTCGGAAACACCGTTCGGCGCGATAAGCCATGGGTCACAGGCCCGCGCCGCAGAAAGGAACCTGAAACATGATGCAACCGCAATACCGCGACGCCGTCGCCTTAAGCGCCCGCACGCTGGGTGCGCTCTTTTCATTCCCGCCGGATAGCGAGCAGGCCGCCGCGCTGGTGAACGCCCTGCGCGACGGCAGCTGGCAGTCGCAGTGGCCCTTCCCGTTGACAGCGGTACCGGTCGCCGGGTTTGCCCGTGAGAGCGATGAACCTCTCGCCGAAGCCTGGCAGCGGTTGTTTATCGGGCCGTGGGCGCTGCCGGCACCGCCGTGGGGATCCGTGTGGCTGGATAAAGAGAATGTGCTGTTCGGCGATTCGACGCTGGCATTGCGCGAGTGGATGCGCGCTCATGGCATCGCTCACGCGGCGCAAAGTCAGGAGCCGGAAGATAACTTTGGCACCCTGCTGTTGCTGGCGGCATGGCTGTGCGAGTCCGGGCAGGACGAGGCGTTTCATCAACTGCTTGCCTGGCATCTGCTTCCCTGGTCCGGGCGCTTTCTGGCGCAGTTTGTCGCCGGAGCGGAACATCCTTTTTACCAGACCCTCGGCCAGCTGGCCCAGGCGACGCTGGCCGAATGGCAGACTCGGTTGCCGGTGGCCGTCGCCGCAAAACCGCTGTATCGCTAATCTAGCGTTAACCGCTCGGCCATGCGGATAACTCCGGCGTGGCCGTTTTTTTCAGTGCCCTGATAAATTCTGTTATATGCCGGGTTCGCTTGTACCTCGCCAGGCGCATTTATCGCTTTTGCGTCTAAGCTTATTTCCTATCACAATAAGCGCATGATTATTGCTACCCGTACCCGCTGATGCATCGTCTTCATCATTACCCCGATGTCCCGGTCATGTTCCGTCGTCTGCTGATTGCCACCCTGGTGGGCATTCTGGCAGCGTTCGCCGTCGCCCTGTTTCATCTGGCGATGGGCGTGCTGGAAGGCGTCTTCCTCAACGATCATAGCGGTAGCCTGGTCAATGCCGCCGAGGCGCTGCCATGGTGGCGTCGGCTGCTAACCCCTGCGGTAGGCGGTCTGGCTGCGGGCACCCTGCTGTGGCTCTGGCAACGCCAGACCCGCCAGCGTCCTCACGCCCCCACCGACTACATGGAAGCGCTGGAGACCGGCGATGGTCAGTTCGATACGCCCGCCAGTCTGATCAAATCCCTGGCGTCACTACTGGTGGTCACCACCGGCAGCGCCATTGGCCGTGAAGGGGCGATGATTCTGCTGGCGGCGCTGGCCGCATCGCTGTTTGCCCGGCGCTTTACACCGAAAGCGGAATGGAAACTCTGGGTAGCCTGCGGCGCTGCCGCCGGGATGGCCAGCGCCTATCACGCCCCGCTAGCCGGAAGCCTGTTTATCGCCGAAATTTTGTTCGGAACCCTGATGCTGGCGTCGCTCGGCCCGGTAGTGATTTCTGCGGTGATCGCGCTGCTGGTCACCCAGTTGCTGAACGGCGGCCCGTCGCCGCTGTATCAGGTGGTGTTCAATGAACCGCTGACCGCCATGCACTACGCGCTGATGCTGGCAACCGGGTTGCTGGCCGGGGTGTGCGGACCGCTGTTTATCGCCATGATGAGCGCCAGTCACCGGGGCTTTTTGCGCGCGGGTCTCTCGCCGCCCTTCCAGCTGGCGCTGGGGGGGCTTATCGTCGGGCTGCTGTCGCTGGTAACACCGGCGGTCTGGGGCAATGGTTACAGCACGGTGCAACATTATCTCCAGTCGCCGCCGCTGTTCAGCGCTATCGCGCTGGTCTTTGTGTGTAAACTCATTGCGGTATTTGCCAGCAGCGGCTCTGGTGCGCCGGGCGGAGTCTTCACACCAACTCTGTTCATCGGCCTGGCGATGGGGATGCTGTTCGCCAACCTCAGCGGGCTGTGGCTGCATCACGATCAGGGGATGGCAATTCTGATGGGTTTGACCGGAATGGCGGCCTTTCTGGCGGCCACGACGCACGCGCCGATCATGTCAACCTTGATGATTTGTGAAATGACCGGACAGTATGCGTTACTGCCCGGTTTACTGATTGCCAGCGTGCTGGCGTCGGTGCTCTCAAGAACCCTACGCGAGGATTCGATCTACCGTCATCACGCTGCCGAGCATGGGTAAATCAATATACTGACTTAGCTCGCGCTGTTCGGCGCGCGGCAGATACGGAAGTTCGCCGATCAGCGGCCCCGGCAGTTTTTTGCTCAGCACATCGATGATTTCGGCATAGTGCGCCAGCCCCGGGTTGATACGGTTGGCCACCCAGCCAATCAGCGGCAGGCCGTCGTTAGCAATGGCCTGGGCGGTCAGCAGCGCGTGGTTGATGCAGCCTTCCTGAATCCCGACCACCATCAGTACCGGCAGTTGCTCCTGCACCACCCATTCGGAGAGAGGACGCAGATCGTTCATTAAGCTGCGCCAGCCGCCGGTGCCTTCGACCACCACGTGATCCACCTGCCCGCTCAGGCGCTGCAGGCCATTGGTCAGCAGGCCGTAGTTGATCGGGCTGCTGTGGGCCACGCTGCTTTCATCTTCGCTTAACGCGATGGGATTGACAGCATCGTACGGTAACGCCAGCGTCGACACGCTTTGTAAAATCAGCGCATCTTTGTTACGCAATCCGTCCGGCGTCTCTTTGCTGCCCTTCGCCACAGGTTTGTATCCCGCGACGCTTTTGCCGCTGGCAGCAAGTGCCTGCAACAGCGCACGGGAAACCACCGTCTTGCCGACAGCGGTGTCAGTCCCTGTTATAAAGAAACGCTTAAACATCATTAACCCCACGGTTATGTTGGTTATCCCCGTCATACTTCAAGTTGCTTGGGTGTTGGCTGCACCCGTTCACCCCAGTCACTTACCTGAGTATGCTCCTGGGGATTTACGGCCTTGCTGCCTACAAGCAACTCGAATTATTTTGGGTATATAAAGACAAAATAATAAAGTGTGGGGAAAAGTCTACGCGAAGCCGGGGAATATCAGCTTGAGATAGCGCAATTTTTGGTGCGACGACGGGAAAATGTTAACCCTGTAACAGTCGAATCAACAGAGATCCGTTATAGAGCGCATCTTTGACCAGGGCTGCGCCGGCCATCGTCCCCCGGTTGGCGAACTGGGTACTTTCGACGGCAATGTGACGGCTGTAGGCCGGGAGAGATTGTTGCCGAATGCAGTCAGATATTGCCGGAAACAGGATATCCGCCGCCTGGCTAAACGGCGAGCCAATCAGAATTTTTTGCGGGTTGAACAGATTCACCATGATCGCCAGAATGCGCCCAACGTGCTGGCCGACGCCGCTGATAATATCCCGCGCCAGCAGATCGCCCTGCAGGGCCGCCTCGCAGAGCCACTCCACGCTCAGCGGCTGCTGATGCAGCATTGAGCTCATGGATTTAGCCATCCGCACCTGCGCCAGCTCCAGCACGCTCTCGACGCTGGCGATGGTCTCAAGGCAGCCGTGGTTGCCGCAGTAACACAGCTTACCGTATGGGTCGACCTGGGTATGGCCAATCTCCACCAGGCTGCTGCTGCCGGCATGCAGCAGGCGACCGTCGGTGATCACCCCGGCGCCAACGTTATGATCGATCACTACCTGAATCACATCACGCGCTCCACGGGACGCGCCAAACAGCGATTCCGCCATGGTCCAGGCGCTAATATCGTGCTGAATATAAACGGAAACCCCGGTGCGGCTGGCCAGAACCTCGCCCAGCGGCAGATCCCGGACATCATCATAAAACGGCATGCGGTGGATAACGCCATTTTCGGTATCAATAATCCCCGGCATAGTGACGGCAATGGCTGTCAGGCGCTCCAGCTTCTTTTGATGACGAATAAAAAATTTGTCGATGTGCTCGACGACGCGCGTCAGGAAAGGCTGCGGATGTTCGAGTGCCAGTTCGAGCTGCTCTTCCACCACCAGCTTGCTGCTCAGATCCCGCAGCGCCAGATGAATTTCACCGCGGCTGATGCGTACCGAGAGATAGTGCCAGGCTTCGGTTTCCACCATCAGCCCAACCGCCGGACGCCCACGGCTGCCCGGATCCTGAATTTCCGTCTCCTGCACCAGGTGCGCTTCCAGCATTTCACGCACAATTTTAGTAATGCTGGCGGGGGCCAGTTGCGCAAAGCGCGACAGATCGATACGCGACACCGGGCCAAGCTGATCAATCAGGCGATAAACGGCGCCGGCATTGGTCTGCTTTATTTGATCGATATGGCCTGGCTGACTGTCCGCTACCACCGTTGACTCCCTTTATTTTCGCGCTTCGAAATAAACTTTTTGCTATGGTGAAGCACTTCGAGGGCACTCGTCAAATTTTTACTTAGCCTTGTGATTTACTGCACATTTTTGACAATATTTAGTCTGAATTTATGACCGCAGAGGCGGCAAGCAGGTATTCCCGGAAGCGTTGCGCCGCCTGACTCTGTTCATGGTGCTTCGACCACACCAGCCACATTTCCGATACCGCGTCCTGTTCTTTAATGGGCAGCCAGCGCATTTCATTAATCTGCACCCGCTTAAACGACGCCGGTAAAATAGAGACGCCCAGCCCGGACGCCACCAGCCCGATAATCGTCATCGCTTCCCCGACTTCCTGGGCAATCGTCGGCGTTAATCCGTAGCGCCGCATCAGCCCCAGAATGTCGTCATACAGCCCGGTGCCAACGTGCGGATCAAAAAAGACGAACGGTTCACGCGCCAGCTCCACGAGGCTCACCGCCTCCTGACGCGCCAGCGGATGATCGCTCGGCACCATCGCCAGCAACGGCTCGCGCAGCACCCTTTCCCACACCAGCGTTTCCGGAAGTTGGGTGTTGCGCATCAACCCCAGATCCAGCGCCCCTTCATTCAGCGGTACGATCTGCTCCCGGGTGTTGGTTTCCCGGGTCTGGATATGCACGTCCGGATAGCGGCGCCGAAAGGTCGACAGCGTGTCGGAGACCGGCTTGATAAATGGTGCGGAAGAGGTAAAACCGATGTGCAGCTCGCCGGTTTCGCCGTGATGCAGCCGTCCCGCCCGCGCGGCGGCATCATCCACCTGAGTGAGAATGTAGCGGCTGTCGACCAGAAACTGCCGCCCCGCCGCCGTCAGGCTGACGCTGCGGTTGGTGCGGGCAAACAGGCGCGCGCCAATCTGCTGCTCAAGTATCTGAATTTGCTGGCTTAACGGTGGTTGTGAAATATTCAGCCGCGCCGCCGCCCGGCCAAAATGCAGCTCTTCAGCGACGGCAATAAAGTAGCGGAGATGGCGCAGTTCGATATTCATATCTTAAACGTCTTATTTGAGATTATTAATATATTAGACAGAATATTCGCCTTTTCATACCCTTAGAAGTGTGATCTGTGACATCACATAACTCTGTGTTCTCAGCAAGGATTTTTCCGTGAGTCGTACAACTACCGTTGACAACGTGCCGGCAAGCGAAGTCATCGACAATGTTATTCCCCAGCCAAATCAGTTTATTAAACGCGGCACCCCCCAGTTTATTCGCGTCACTCTGGCGCTGTTCTCCGCCGGTCTGGCCACCTTCGCCTTGCTCTACTGTGTGCAGCCGATTCTGCCGGTGCTGTCGACAGAGTTTGGCGTCACGCCGGCCAGCAGCAGCATATCGTTGTCGATCTCTACCGCCATGCTGGCCATCGGCCTGCTGTTTACCGGCCCGCTGTCCGATGCGATCGGCCGTAAACAGGTGATGGTCACCGCGCTGGTGCTGGCATCCTGCTGTTCGCTGCTGTCGACCATGATGTCCAGCTGGCACGGGATCTTGATTATGCGGGCGCTGATTGGCCTGTCGCTGAGCGGCGTGGCGGCGGTCGGGATGACCTATCTGAGTGAAGAGATTCACCCCAGCGTAGTGGCCTTTTCCATGGGGCTGTACATCAGCGGTAACTCCATCGGCGGGATGAGCGGCCGTCTGCTGACAGGGGTATTCACCGACTTCTTTGGCTGGCGCGTGGCGCTGGCGGTGATCAGTTGCTTTGCCCTGGCGGCGGCAATCATGTTCTGGCGCATTCTCCCGGAATCACGCCACTTTCGCCCGACCTCACTGCGACCAAAGTCGCTGCTGATTAACTTCCGCCTGCACTGGCGCGATCGCGGCCTGCCGCTGCTGTTCCTCGAAGGGTTCCTGCTGATGGGCGCCTTCGTGACCCTGTTTAACTACATCGGTTATCGCCTGATGATGTCGCCATGGTCGCTGAACCAGGCGGTGGTTGGCCTGCTCTCCGTGGCCTATCTAACCGGGACCTGGAGCTCGCCGAAAGCCGGCGCCATGACCGCGCGCTTTGGCCGCGGGCCGGTGATGCTGGGGTTTGTCGGGGTAATGCTGGCCGGGCTGATGTTAACCCTGTTCTCCTCCCTGTGGCTGATTTTCGCCGGCATGCTGCTGTTCTCGGCGGGCTTCTTCGCCGCCCACTCGGTCGCCAGCAGCTGGATTGGTCCGCGTGCGCGTCGCGCTCGTGGTCAGGCTTCATCGTTGTATCTGTTCAGCTACTACCTGGGGTCGAGCATCGCGGGGACATTAGGCGGCGTTTTCTGGCATAACTATGGCTGGAATGGCGTGGGTGGTTTTATCGCGCTAATGCTAACAGCAGCACTTCTTACCGGCGTTTGTCTGCACAAACGTCTGAGTTAACGGCTCTGTACGTGGCCTTCATCGGCCACGTCTGTCACCACATGCCCAATACCGACGACGCCCCCATCAGTTCTCTGACGGCATCAATTGAGAGCAGTGCAATAAACAGCATGGTGAACGGATTCATAGTACCCCCCACATCAGCGGCCTGCGCATCATTGAGTGTAGCCGCCGGTTAAAAATTAATCCGCCATCTTGACCATACTATACCCAAAATAATTCGAGTTGCTTGTAGGCGGCAAAGCCGTAAATCCCCAGGAGCTTACTCAGGTAAGTGACTGGGGTGCACGGGTGCAGCCAACACCCAGGCAACTTGAAGTATGAAGGGTAAATTGTGACAATATTTCGATCCTGCCGGCGCCTGACAATAAATAGTGCTGCGTCAACCTGCGCCCTCCGTCTGGCAGATTGCCGCAGATCAGGATAGTGTAGAGCGATACGGGCTACGCCTTTCGTTCATTCGCAACAGGCCAGAATACACATGACTGAAAACAAAAATTATCAGCAGCTTACCCGCACTTTCCAGCGTCTTTCCCGCTTCTCGCATCTCGGCGCCATCGCCGGCTGGGATATGTTCGCGATGATGCCGCCGGGCGGCAGCGCCGCACGAGGCGCCGCGCTGGCAGAACTGGGGGTGTTGCAGCATCAGATCCTGACGGACAGCAGCGTGGCCCTGGCGTTGCGTAACGCGCTGCAGGAAGATCTGAATGACGTTGAACAGGCCAACCTGCGTGAAATGACCCGCCAGTATGAACAGGCGGCGCTGCTGCCGGAAATCCTGGTGGAAGCCAAATCCCTTGCCGGCAGCCGCTGCGAGCACGCCTGGCGCAGCCAGCGCCCGGCCAACGACTGGGAGGGTTTCTCCGAGAACCTGCGTGACGTGGTGAAACTGAGCCGGGAAGAGGCCAGCATCCGCGCGGCGGCCAAAGGGGGTTCGCGCTACGATGCCCTGCTGGATATTTTCGAACCGGACATGACCAGCGCGCGTCTGGATGTGCTGTTTGCCGACCTCAAATCCTGGCTACCCGCCCTGCTGACTGACGTCGTCGAAAAGCAGGCGCAGCAACCGCCCGTCGCGCCGCAGGGGCCGTTCCCGGTGGCCGAACAGCGTGAACTGGGTCTCGAAGCGATGCGCATCCTCGGCTTCGATTTTGATAGTGGACGCCTTGATATCAGCGCCCACCCGTTCTGCGGCGGCGTCCCGCAGGATGTGCGAATTACCACCCGCTATAACGAAGACGATCTGCTCAGCGCCTTGTTCGGGGTAATTCATGAAACCGGCCATGCGCGCTACGAACAGAACCTGCCGCGCAAATGGCTCGACCAGCCGGTCGCCCTTGCCCGTTCAACGGCGATTCACGAATCGCAGAGCCTGTTTTTCGAAATGCAGCTCGGGCGCAGCGATGCCTTCCTGAAACGTCTGTTGCCCGCTGTGCGCCAGCGTTTCGGCGATCAACCGGCCTTCAGCAGTGACAATTTCATTGCCTGGAACCAGCGCGTCAAACCTGGATTTATCCGCGTGGATGCCGATGAAGTCAGCTATCCGGCGCACGTCATTCTGCGCTATGAAATTGAACGCGCGCTGATCGATGGCGATATTGAAGTGGACGATATCCCGGCCTTGTGGGATGAAAAAATGCAAAGCTGGCTCGGCCTTTCCACTACCGGCAACTACCGCAATGGCTGCATGCAGGATATCCACTGGACCGATGGCGGTTTCGGTTATTTCCCTTCATACACGCTCGGCGCGATGTATGCCGCGCAGCTGATGGCGGCGGCGAAACGCGCGCTACCGCAGCTGGAAACCAGCATTGCCAACGGTGATTTCTCTACGCTGTTTGCCTGGCTGCAACAGAATATCTGGCAGCACGGCAGCCGGTTTACCACCTCGCAGCTGATTACCAACGCCACCGGCGAGGATCTGAACAGCGATTATTTCCGCCAGCACCTGACCTCGCGTTACCTGTAAGCCTGTGGCGCCGGGGTTCCCCGGCGCCATCATTCCGACGTTATCCTCGTTGCCGTTCCGGCGGTACCACGTTGTACATATGGTTACACGCCGATACCAAACACTCACTGAAGCCTCCAGACCAGAAGCCTATAGTGCTTTCAACGGCCCCGCAGTGGGGTTCACTGAAGAAACCAATTCGAGGATATCAGAATGAAAAAAGTATTAGCTCTGGTCGTTGCCGCTGCTATGGGTCTGTCTTCTGCTGCTTTCGCTGCTGACGCAGTAAGCACCACTCAGGCTCCGGCTGCCGCTCACAGCACCACTGCCAAAACTACCCATCACAAAAAACACCACAAAGCGGCGGCTAAACCGGCTACCGAGCAGAAAGCTCAGGCTGCCAAGAAACACAAAAAAGCCGAAGCTAAACCGGCGGTAGCGCAGAAAGCCCAGGCTGCTAAAAAACACAAAAAAGCAGCAGCTAAACCTGCAGCAGCGCAGAAAGCCCAGGCCGCTAAGAAACACCACAAAGCGGCGACCAAACCTGCGGTAGCCCAGAAAGCGCAGGCGGCTAAAAAGCACCACAAAACCACCAAACACCAGGCTGCTAAACCTGCTGCACAGCCAGCTGCATAATTCTTCCGCTCCGTCGGGTGAATCATAAATCGGCGCTGCTTCAGCGCCGTTTTTTTCTGGAGGGCACTATGCTGCGGCGCTATCGTTTTGAGCTCATCCTGGTCTTATTGATCCTCTGCGCAGTGATTGCCACCCGCTTTTTCCTGTACTGATCCGGCGACCGCTTAACCCGTCACTTTCGACATCCCCTCGCGCTTTTCCTCATTTTGCTCCATGACCGGGCCGCGACTATCGGCTTAGCCATACCCAGCCGTTATAGCCCAGACCATACAATGCAAACAGCAGCAAACAGCAGGCGGATACGCTGGTGACCCGTGCGCTATGCGCTGCGCTCAACCAGCGGCGAATCGCGAAAATATAGAACGACAGTACGCTGAGATCGATAATCAGCCAGATCACGGTCAATACAATAAGGCTCAGTCCCGGCGTAGGGGTGACAGGAATAAACAGCGGAAAAACGCGACAAAAAACAGAATGTCCTTGGGATTACTCACCCCGGTCACAAACCCCATCAGCCACCCACCGCGCTGCGCCGAAGCCGCAGATGCCGAGTGGGCTCCCCGCAGCATACCGACCGCCAGCCACGCAATATAGCAGGACCCGGCCGCCGCCAGCAGCGTCAGCATATCCGCATGGATAGCCACCACCCCGCGCAACATCGCGGCGGCGGCGGCAATCAGCAGCAGCGAGGCGATATTGCTCCCGGCCATGGTACGTAACGCGCATCGATAACCGTGATGAGTCGCCGCGCCGGTCACCAGCACCACGACCGGCCCCGGCGTGGCAATCAGGGCCAGCACCGTCAGGCTGTACCCCATCAGTAAGGCATAATTCATGATATAAACTCACTCTTCATTTCAGATCTTCCTATTCTCTCCCTTGATTTGAGAGTTGAAAAACGACCCGTACTGAGCTTGAATGTGAGTTTTACTCATCATTGAGGATGAATCGCGATGTCGATGCCGCCGCTGTATGCGCTGCGCGCTTTTGCTACCGCCGCCCGGTTAGGCTCCTTCAGCCAGGCCGCCGCGACGCTGCATGTCACTCCCGGCGCCGTCAGCCGCCATATCAGCACCCTCGAAGCCTGGTTCGATTGTCAGCTGTTTATTCGTCAGGGACCGAAGGTGACGCTCAGCGAGGCCGGCCGCCAGCTGGCACACGCGCTGGAGGAAAACTTCACCGCCATCGATCGGGCCTGCCAGGCCTTGCGCCAGCAGGCAGGAAAGCTCCGCCTGAAGTCACCGTCCACCTTAACGATGCGCTGGCTGCTGAAGGTGCTGCAACAGTTTCGCCAGCAGCATCAAAAACCGGTTATTGAGATGAGTAGCGTGTGGATGGACCGGGACAACGTTGATTTTACCCGTGAGCCTTATGATTGCGCGATCCTGCTCGGCGACGGCCACTTTGGCGACGAAACCCGACACGCGCTGCTGTTCAGCGAATGGCTTATTCCGCTATGCGCCCCGGCCATGGCGGAGGCCGCACGCGCGGATTTAACCACCTGTCCGCTGATCCATCCCACCCCCGATCGCCGTGACTGGCGACGCTGGTTGCAGGAGATAGCGCCGCGGGCGCCGACAGACATCAGCCGGGGTATCGTCTTTGACAGTCTGGATCAGGGAAATATGGCGGCGATGAGCGGGCATGGAGTATCGGTGGGGGATCTTTTGCTGAGCCTCGAGGCTATCGACAGCGGTCTGCTGGTCGCGCCGTTCACTCAGGCGGTCGCCACCGGCGACGGTTATTATCTGGTCTGGCCGAAAGAGTCGCGCAACGGGCAAGCGGTAGAGCAACTGTACCAGTTTTTGTGTGAGCATCTCCCCGCCCCCTTTCCCGCCGGCATCGAGCGCCGGGGAAAGGAGGCGAAATAACATCAGGACCGGCGCTTTACATCACCTGCACCGCCTGCACTACCAGATAGCCTGCTGCACCCCAGATAAAGATCGAGGCGAGAGAAACATACACTAACGCACGAATACCTTTTTTCGACATAGATCCTCCCGAAACCGGAGATAAGAAACAGGGCTATCATCACCGGGACAACGTCTCTGTTTGTTCAACGGAAAACAGGAATAGCAATAATTGCCGTGAGAAAATGTTTCGCTTTGAAAGTAACTGCTGAAGTTGTAAAAATGTGCGTTATCCGATGAATGCATTCATATTTATGTCGATTTATCGTCATCCCCCGCCCAACAACTTTACAAAACGTATCTGAAGCATACCCTGCGCATTTGGTACGTACCGTAACCTGATTTATGTTGCTTCCCGCCACGGTTTCTGCGGAAATAGCCACGTGAGAAAAAAGCGCTAACCATTTGAGTTATCGCCATAATTGCACGGAAATGCGGCATTCTGGCGGGATTTTAGTCGCGTTTCGCTTAATTAAAATTACTGTTAACTTTCATAAACTTAAATCTCCTGCTACTGTCAATATACACAAATTCATCCTGCCCAGTTCCTGAGGGATGAAGGATGAGATGTATAGAGAGAATTTCTCCTTAGAGAGTCATATGCGCAAAGACGTACTGTTGTTATTGTGTTCTTTTTGTTTGTTGTCCCCGTTTGCTCACGCTGATGATGACAGCATGAGCGCAAAAGATATCAAGACGCTTTTTTTCGGTCATGACGATCGCAAACCGGTCAACAATCCTGCTGAAGAACCCTGGGATGCCATCGGGCAGTTAGAAACGGCCAGCGGTAATCTGTGTACCGCCACCCTGATTTCGCCGCATCTGGCGCTGACGGCGGGCCACTGCCTGCTGACGCCGCCAAAAGGCAAACCGGATAAGGCAGTCGCCCTGCGCTTTATCTCGCGCAAAGGCGGCTGGGTCTATGAAATTCACGGTATTGAGGGGCGCGTTGACCCGTCGCTGGGCAAACGGCTGAAAGCGGATGGCGACGGCTGGATTGTCCCCTCGGCTGCTGCCCCGTGGGATTTTGGCCTGATTGTCCTGCGCTATGCGCCTTCCGGCATCACCCCGATCCCGTTATTTAGCGGCGATAAGGCCGATCTGACCGCCGCGCTGAAAGTCGCGGAGCGTAAAGTCACCCAGTCGGGCTACCCGGAAGACCATCTCGACAATCTCTATACCCACCAGGATTGCATCGTCACCGGCTGGGCGCAGACCACGGTCCTGTCGCACCAGTGCGATACGCTGCCTGGCGACAGCGGTTCGCCGCTGCTGCTGAAAACCGATAGCGGCTGGCAGGTGATTGCCGTACAGAGCTCGGCGCCGGGGCCGAAAGATCGCTGGCGGGCGGATAACCGCGCCATCTCGGTGACCGGTTTTCGTGACAAACTGGAAACGCTGGCCGGTGAATAACCGCTAGCCCTGCTGCTGGCGCAGCTGTCGTAATGCGGCAATGGGCATCGGTTCGCTAAAATAAAATCCCTGTAAACGGTCGCATCCGGCCCGACGCAGCAGCGCCAGCTGCTGCTGATTCTCAACCCCTTCGGCAACCACCGTCATCCCGAGCGCCCCGGCGATCCGCACGGTTCCGCGCACCAGCTCCGCGGCCTGCGCATCGACATCAACCACGCCGGCCAATGATTTATCAATTTTGAGGGTATCGAAATGAAAGCTCCGCAGATAGCCAATGCTGGAGTAACCGATGCCAAAATCATCCAGCGCCACCGAGGTCCCCAGCGCCTTGAGATTCTCTATCGCCGCCAGCGCACGGGCCGGATTCTCCATCACATAGCTTTCGGTCACTTCAATTTGCAACCGACGGGCCGGGAAGTGGCAGCGGGCCAGCACCTGAACCACCCGTGACTCAAACTCCGGGTCGCGAAACTGCGCCGGGGAGATATTCACCGACAGCATTAAATCATCCAGCGCACGCAGATCGCTGCAGGCGCGATACAAGGCAAACTGGCCGAGGGCATAAATCAGCCCGCTGCTTTCCGCGATGCCGATAAAGGCGTCCGGCGGCAGCGGACCTTCCGGTCGACGGGGCCAGCGGAGCAGCGCCTCTACGCCAACCACCACCAGCGTATCGGCGTTGACGATCGGCTGATACCAGACATCAAACTCCTCGTTCTCCAGCCCCTGGCGGATACCGTTTTCAATATTGAGCTGGTACTGCCGGGTATCGTTGAGGCTCTCGTCGTACCAGGTGGTGCGCCCTTTACCCGATTTTTTCGAGTGATACATGGCAATATCGGCGCGACGAAACAGCTCGGTGCTGGAACAGGTCGCCGGCGTGCCGCTGGCAATGCCGATACTGGCGCTGATGTAAATTTTGCGCTCGCCAATCGCCACCGGCGACTTCAGCATCTCCAGCACCGCCCATGCAAAGGCCGACGCCTGCGCTATCGACTGCTCTCCGCCGACGGACATGGCGAACTCATCTCCACCCATCCGCGCCAGCAGGCCGTCGGAGGGGACACGCTCCTGAAGCTCCCGGGCAATATGCGCAATCAGCGCATCCCCCACCTCATGGCCGTAGTTGTCATTGACATCTTTAAAACCATCAAGGTCGATAAATACCACGCACTGCACTTCGTGCTGCGTCTTTTCGCAGATCTGATTGAGACGCCCGAACAGCGCCCGGCGGTTGGGTAACTTACTGAGCCAGTCGGTCATCGCTATCTGCCGCGCCAGTTTCTCACCGCACGCCAGCTTATACAGCCCGAGGCAGCTCAACAGAATAAACAACAGGATCAGGCTGGCGGCCAGTAAGGCGATAAGCCGAATACCGGTCGACGCCGCATGCGCCGCCTCCGCGCCTGGCAATCGCGGCTGCCAGCTAAGATAACCGACCGTCTCGCCGGCGCTGGTGCGTAACGGGACGCTATATTCCCCTCCGCGATCGGTGGCATGCAACCCGCGGATCTGAAAGGTATTCCCGAGTTTTTCGAGGATATCTGCATTGATATGTCGGGTGACCACCAGATAACGGCGGGTATCATCGTGCACCTGTAAACGTCCCATCGACGGGCGTATCAGCCCGATGCCGATAAAGGCGATCCCCGCCTGGGTACGGGTAATACCGGCATAGGCGCTCTTGCCGCTGCGCAAGTCTTCGCCATGTTTGGTCATTAATGCCCGCAGGCCGCTGCCAAAGAAGCGAATATCGGTTTCATTGAGCGTCTTGCTGCGAAACGAGCCCCACAGCACCTGATAATGCTGGTCGAGGACGAACATCCCGTCGTAGAGATCGTCAATTTTGAATCCGGAACCCCAGGAGTCATACAGCCAGGTGGTATCCAGCACCGGGGCGTAGGTTTGTCTCACGGCGTCATCCCAGATTGAATTATCCTGGACCAACGACAGCACGCGGGTCACCGAGGTTTGCACCGCGCCATCCACAGAGAGGATCGAGCGATGCCTGTCAATTTCGTTGGTTTTAATGCCGATCAGATGTTGGGAAAAATAGAGCAGTGAAATAATCGAGACAATCAGGCCGATCCCGGCAAGGAAGATCATTACCGACAGGGTTTTAGCAGAGGGGAGATTGCGCCAGCCAGGCAAATTTACCATTATCAGTCCTCTCTTACGGCTAAAGGTAAATCCGCCGCCAGCACGCTTTTTTTTAAAGAATACTACAGAGAACAAATTTTGCCGCCCGCATATGCAGGCGGCATCACATTACGCCAGTTTAATTAATACCATCCCGCTCACCAGCAGGATCACGCCGAGCCAGCCTTTATAATTCAGGCGCTGACCAAACAGGATCCAGCCCGCGGCGAGGGTGGCGGCAATGCCGAACCCGCCCCACAGGGCATAAGCCACCGACAGGTCAATCCCCTTCACCGCCTGGGAGAGCGCACTGAAGGCGCCAAGCACCGCCAGCAGCGAGAGAACACCGTACACTTTGTGGCGAAAGCCGTCGGAAAACTTCAAAAAGACGTTAGCGACAATTTCCAGCACGATAGCCAGCGCCAGCCAGGCGCCATGCACCCATTCAAACTGTTGCATGCGTTAACTCCTCTGGCTGCTTCTCGACTTTTTGGGTGCCGGATTTAATCAGCACAATCCCGGCGACCAGCGTCGTCAGACCGGCAATTTTGACCAGCGACAGGGACTCATCAAACAGCATCACGCTGAATAAGGTAATCAACAAAATGCCGATACCTTCCCATAACGCATAGGCCACCCCGAGGGCGATTTTTTTAACCGCAAAGGCCAGGAAAATATAGGAAACGGCGATCATCACCAACATCAAAATAAAACCAAGGTGACCACCGCTAACGCTGGCCCATTTCATAGAAAGTGTGCCGATAATTTCAGCAACAATAGCGAGAGCTAATAAAATCCAATAAAACATCATCCGTTCTCCTGCATGAGAATATAATCCATGACGGCTTGCCACCGGGGCAGACCGAAAAATTCTGGCGTAGATTTAGCCGTGCGCAGTGCGCCAGCTCAGGCAGAGGAGAAGGACTAAAGCGCGGAGCGCCAGTGTTGCTCGCCGTAGAAGCGGCTGTCAGGAAGGGTTTCGCAAACAGAAACTGAAATAAACAGGGTGAACTGATTGTCCATAAAATTACAATTATCCGCGGTATTGCTTCCCATCATTGCGGATGAATATTGTCCTCGAGAGTTAAACACCCTGAATTTGTACCATAACGCCCTTTTACTCTCAAAGCCTTTGCATTTCTTTACGTCTGGCATTTGATTTAGATTAGCTTTTTCTGATGTCAATCGCCATTATGATGGCGTGTGCTCATTTTTATTTTAATGACCGGATTGTTTTCTTCACGATAAGACTTTTACTGCTAGCGACTTTTTACTGCCTTTTGTCCGGCATCCGACGCTACACTGTGAGAAAAACCGGTTTTCTTCTCAGGGACACCTATGGCCAAACCCATCATCACCCTTAATGGATTAAAGATTGTCATCATGCTGGGCATGCTGGTCATCATTCTTACCGGTATCCGCTTCGCGGCCGATATCATCGTTCCCTTCGTGCTGGCGCTGTTTCTGGCGGTGGTGATCAACCCGCTGGTGCACCTGATGATGCGCTGTCGGGTGCCGCGAGTGCTGGCCATCGTGCTGCTGATCGGCACCATTGTGATGCTGGCGGTTGTTCTGCTGGCTTCACTCGCAACGTCGCTCAATGAACTGGCGCGTACCCTGCCGCAATACCGCAGCTCGCTTTCCGAGCCGGTGCATACCGTTACCCCCTGGCTGCAGCGCTTTGGTTTTAGCGTGTCGGTGGTGGAGCTGAATAAATATATCGATCCCAATGCGGTCATGACGATGGTGACCAGCCTGCTGACTCAGCTATCCAACGCCATGTCGTCGATCTTCCTGCTGCTGTTGACGGTGGTGTTTATGCTGCTGGAAGTCCCGCAGCTTCCCGCCAAGCTGCAGCAGCTGATGTCGAGACCGGTGGAAGGTATGGGGGCCATTCAGCGCGCCCTCGACAGCGTCTCGCGCTATCTGGTATTAAAAACCGCCATCAGCCTGGTCACCGGGCTGGTGGTCTGGGCTATGCTGGCGCTGCTGGATGTGCGGTTCGCCTTTATGTGGGGCCTGCTGGCGTTTGCGCTGAACTACATTCCGAATATTGGTTCGATTCTGGCGGCGATCCCGCCCATTTTGCAGGTGATGGTGTTTGGCGGTCTGTATGACGCGCTGGTGGTGCTCACCGGATACCTGGTGATCAACATTGTCTTCGGCAACATCCTCGAACCGCGGATCATGGGCCGTGGTCTGGGGCTTTCAACGCTGGTGGTGTTTCTGTCGTTGATTTTCTGGGGCTGGCTGCTGGGGCCGGTCGGCATGCTGCTCTCCGTGCCGCTGACCATCATTGTGAAAATTGCGCTTGAGCAGAGCGCCAGCGGACAAAGCATCGCGGTACTGCTGAGTGATTTAAGTAAGTAGGTATACCGGTTATACAGCCTGAATGATTCAGGGTACAGGAGCTCACGCTGGCGGTGCAATGCCGCCAGCGGCTTTACATTTAATTCCAGTCCCCTCTCGAAGAGACCTATGACTATATGCTTGGGTTAAAAAGTGAGCCACGCTATAATCAACGCACTGGGTTGCCCAAAAAGATCCCGCGCCCACTGATTCCTGGGGATTTAAAGGCTTACAAAACCGTTACGCAGGGGAGAGCAAACTATGTCGTATTACACTAAGCAGCAACGCAGCACGCTGTGCACCGCTGATACCGGTGGGAAAAAGGTGTTCCAGGCATTAGCGGCATCCTGCGCTATCAATACGCAGGCCACCCTGGTTGAAATCAAAGACAGCCTTGCTCGCGGCAAAAAACACTCTTCTGCCACCCTATTACGCAAAAAATTGCGCGGGCGCCTGATGCGTGAACTGCAAGATATTTAACGCAGTCTCTCCAGGCCTGTATCAGGCTATTTTGGTTTACTTCCCCTCTTAGAATCAATGAACGGCAGCCATCTCATGTCGTTCATCCTTCGCATTACACGGATCATTCGCTGGATACCCACTGTTCGTAGCAACACCATCTGCTGACCAACATCATCTCCCCGTAGTCCACCCCCAGCCTTCCTGCTTCGATCGCCGTCACATAATTACCCAGGAAATTATTACTCTCAGGCTAACAATCTGTTCCCGGGCTTAATTGATGCACTGCCCCGCTCGTCGCACACTAACTTCCACACCATGACAATCAAAACGATTTGTCGAATCAGGAGGTTAATAATGAATGGCGAACAAACGACGGGACGGGTCTGGAACCGTCGCCGGACGGAAAAGCAGCGCCGACTGGCCGCCGCGAATGTCTCCGGTAAGGTTATCCCCACCGACCAACTGGTCGATGCGCTAGAGCATCTGCTGGCCCCCGGCGACCGCGTGGTGCTGGAGGGCAACAACCAGAAACAGGCCGATTTCCTCTCCCGTATGCTGGCGGAAGTGAACCCGCAAAAGATCCGCGACCTGCACATGATCATGCCCAGCGTCGGGCGCAGCGAGCACCTGGATTTGTTTGAAAAAGGCATCGCCCGCAAACTTGATTTCTCGTTCTCCGGTACCCAGAGCCTGCGCATTTCGCAGCTGCTGGAAGATGGTCTGCTGGAGATCGGGGCAATTCATACCTATATCGAGCTCTATTCCCGCCTGTACGTCGATCTGTCACCAAACGTGGCGCTGATCGCCGGCTATAAAGCAGACCGCAAAGGCAACCTCTATACCGGGCCAAGCACTGAAGATACCCCGGCGCTGGTTGAAGCTGCCGCCTTCCACGACGGCATCGTGATTGCTCAGGTCAATGAACTGGTGGACGACGAGTGCGACCTGCCGCGCGTCGATATTCCGGGCTCGTGGATTGATTATGTGGTCGTCGCCGATAAACCATTCTTTATTGAACCGCTGTTTACCCGCGACCCGCGCCTCATCAAGCAGGAACATATCCTGATGGCGATGATGGCGATTAAAGGCATCTACGCCGAGCACCAGGTGCAGTCCCTGAACCACGGCATCGGCTTTAACACCGCCGCCATCGAACTGCTGCTGCCGACCTACGGCGAACAACTCGGCCTGAAGGGCAAAATCTGTAAGCACTGGACCCTCAACCCGCACCCGACGCTGATCCCGGCGATTGAGAGCGGCTGGGTCGAAAGTGTGCACTGCTTCGGCGGCGAACTGGGGATGGAAGAGTATATCCGCGCCCGTCCCGATGTGTTCTTTACCGGCGCCGACGGCTCGATGCGCTCCAACCGCGCCTTCTGCCAGCTGGCAGGTCAGTACGCGGTGGATATGTTTATCGGCTCGACCCTGCAGGTGGATGGCCTCGCTAACTCCTCCACCGTCACGCGTGGGCGGCTGTCCGGCTTCGGCGGTGCGCCGAACATGGGCCACGACCCGCACGGTCGCCGTCACGCCACTCCGGCCTGGCTGAACATGATCACCGAACCGGACCCGATGCAGCGCGGCAAAAAGCTGGTGGTGCAGATGGTGGAAACCTTCCAGGCCGGCGCGAAACCGACCTTCGTGGAAACACTCGATGCGGTTGACGTCGCCAAAGCCTCCGGAATGCCGCTGGCGCCGGTGATGATCTATGGCGACGACGTGACCCACGTATTGACCGAAGAAGGCATTGCCTACCTCTACCGGGCAGAAAGCCTCGAAGAGCGTCGCGCAATGGTGGCTGCGGTTGCCGGGATCACCGATATCGGACTTGGCGTGGATGCTAAGCGCGTTGCCGACCTGCGTAAGAGCGGCAAAGTGGTCTATCCGGAAGATATCGGTATTCGCCGCAGCGACGCCACCCGTTCCCTGCTTGCCGCAGGCAGCGTGGCGGACCTGGTCGAATGGTCCGACGGTCTGTACAACCCACCTGCGAAATTCCGGAGCTGGTAATGAAACTTCTGTCACAGACTCATGCCGAGGTACAGGCCGAAAAGCTGGCGTTTATCGCCCGCGACTGCCTGATCGACGAAGCGCGATTAAGCCCGAAGCCGGGTCTGGTGGACAGCCGGGGAAACGGTGCCCATCACGACCTCTCACTGGCCCTGATGGAGCGCTCGGCGCACAGCCTGACCCCGACGTTTCTGCAACTGGCTCAGCACAGCTGGCAACGCCCGGCCGATATCGCCCTGCGCGAAACCGTCGGCCGTTTAGGGCGCGAAGGCGAACAGCAGATGATGGCGGCGACCAACGGCGTGAACACCCATCGCGGGGCAATTTGGGCGTTGGGATTACTAGTCAGCGCCAGCGCGATGGTCAGCCTTGAGGCCAGCGCGCAACAGATAGCGGATACCGCCGCCCTGCTTGCCCGCCTGCCGGACAACACCGCGCCGAAGGTATTCAGCAAAGGGCTGAAAGCGACCCATCAGTATCGGGTGCCGGGGGCGCGTGAAGAGGCGCAACAGGCGTTTCCCCATGTGATGAATCTGGCTCTGCCACAGCTGCGGCACAGCCGCGCCAGCGGTGCCGGCGAAAGCGAAGCCCGCATTGACGCGCTGATGGCGATCATGACCTCGCTCAGCGATACCTGCGTGCTTTCCCGCGCCGGGATGCCCGGCCTGCATGCGATGCAGAACGGTGCCCGTGCGGTACTGAACGTCGGCGGCAGCGCCACAGTTCAGGGGCGCAAAGCGCTCGCCAGACTCGACACCCAGATGCTGGCACTCAACGCATCGCCCGGCGGTGCTGCCGATCTGCTCGCCGCCACGCTGTTTCTCGACAGGGTATGCCCGCCCGCGTCTTGCTCAATTTAAAGAGGATGTTATGGAACACATTACATTGTCATTCCCTGCCAGCCATACCTTCAACGGTAAAGCCCTGGCAGGCGTCGTCGGCTCCGGTGATATGGAAGTGCTGTTCACCGCAGCAGCCGGGGACACGCTCAGCATTGATATCACCACCTCGGTGGACAACAGCGCCGGTCGCTGGAACGCCTTATTTGACCGCCTGAACCTGATCAACGGCCTGCCCGCCGGCACGCTGATTATTCACGATTTCGGCGCGACGCCCGGCGTAGCGCGCATTCGTATCGAACAGGTTTTTGAGGAGGTTGCCCATGCGTAACGACCGCAGCTTTATTGAATTACGGGCCCGTGAACGCGCCCACGCGCTGCTGGACGATGGCAGCTACCGCGAACTACTCGACCCGTTCGAAGGCATTATGTCGCCGTGGCTCGCGCAACAGGGCGTGGTGCCGCAGTCTGATGACGGCATGGTGGTCGCTCGCGGCACCATTAACGGCCAGTCGGCGGTGGTTATCGCCATCGAAGGCACCTTCCAGGGCGGCAGCATGGGCGAAGTGTCCGGCGCCAAAATGGCGGCGGCGCTCGAACTGGCGGCAGAAGACAACCGCAACGGTATCCCGACCCAGGCGGTGCTGTGCCTCGAAACCGGCGGCGTGCGGTTACAGGAAGCCAACCTCGGCCTCGCGGCCATCGCTGACATCCATGCGGCGATCGTTGACCTGCGTCGCTATACCCCGGTGGTCGGCATTATCGCCGGTACCGTCGGCTGCTTCGGCGGGATGTCCATCGCCGCCGCCCTGTGCAGCTATCTGATTGTCACCCGCGAAGCGCGTCTGGGCCTCAACGGCCCGCAGGTTATCGAGCAGGAAGCCGGGATCGAAGAGTACGACTCCCGCGATCGCGCGTTTATCTGGAGCATGACCGGCGGCGAAATCCGCTACGACAGCGGGCTGGTCGATGCGCTGGTTGGTGACGGCATCAACGCGGTGAAAACCGCCATGAACGACGCCATTGCCAAAGGCGTTCCGGCACAGCACCGCAGCGATAAATATGCCGATTACCTGACCCGTCTGACCAACTTCGATACCCGCCTGCAGGCGGATACCGCGCAGATCAAACAGCTTTTTGCCCGGGAGGTGAAATGATGACTCAGTCCAATAGCCGTGGGGCCGTATGGCTGGAAAAACTGGCGCCGAATGCGCCGCGCCTGAGCGGCCTGTGCCCTTCTGTTCAGGTTGCTGACGGTGAACTGAACAATGAGCCCGTGCGCTTTATCGCCGTGGTACCGGATGCCCATAACCACTATCCGCGGGCCGCCAAAGGCGAAGTGGGCCTGCTGGAAGGCTGGACGCTGGCGAAAGTGGTCAATGAAACCATCGACGTCGATGCAAATAGCAACGTGAAACGCCCGATTGTGGCGGTGATCGACGTCCCGAGTCAGGCCTACGGCCGCCGCGAAGAAGCGTTCGGTATTCACCAGGCGCTGGCCGGTGCCGCAGGGGCTTACGCCAAAGCCCGCCTGGCAGGCCATCCGGTGATCGGCCTGATTGTCGGCAAAGCGATGTCCGGGGCGTTCCTGGCGCACGGCTACCAGGCCAACCGCCTGATTGCCATCAACGATAAAGGCGTGCTGGTGCATGCGATGGGCAAAGCGTCCGCCGCGCGTATCACCCTGCGTACCGTTGAGGCGCTGGAAAAACTGGCGGCCACCATTCCGCCAATGGCCTATGACGTCAGCAACTACGCCACCCTCGGCCTGCTCTCGGATCTGCTGAATCTCAGCAACCCGGATGCGCCGTCCGATTCGGACCTCGCGCTGGTGGAAATCACCGTGCAGAAGGCGATTGCGGATGCACGCCAGGATCCAACACTGCAAAACCGTCTCGGCGCGGAAAATCGCCGTAGCTCTGCCCTGGTGCGCGAACGGATGCGCGCCAGCTGGTAACGAGCAACATCAGAAGTACGTAAAAAAAGACCTGCCGAAAGCGGCCACCGTCGGGCGCAGCATAGCGTCCACGGTACGCCGCTTTTAGAAAACTATAACCATCGCGTCAGTGCTAATTTTATTATCTTCTACAGGTGATCTATGACTTACGTAATTGTTCATGCCCTTGCTCCGATTTTTATTATCATGCTGCTGGGCTTCTGGGCCGGCAAAGCCGGAATGGTCGACAATAAAAACGTCTCGCTGCTCAATATCTTCGTAATGGACTTTGCCCTGCCCGCCGCGCTGTTCAGCGCCACCGTGCAGACGCCGTGGGCGGGTATCGTTGCCCAGTCTCCGCTGATCGTGGTGCTGACGGGTGCGATGTGGATTACCTACGCGGCAATCTACTTCCTCGCCACCGGCGTGTTTAAAAAATCCCCGCAGGATGCCGCGGTGCTGACCCTTACCGTCGCGCTGCCGAATTATGCCGCGCTGGGCCTGCCGATTCTCGGCAGCGTGCTGGGCGAAGGTTCTGCGACCTCGCTCTCCGTAGCCGTCTCCATTGCCTGCGGTTCCGTACTGATGACGCCGTTCTGCCTGCTGATCCTGGAGCGTGAAAAAGCCCGCGCCGCCGGCGAAAACAGCGGTTCTACCCTGGCAATGCTGCCGGTGCTGATGTGGCGCTCGCTGAAAAAACCTATCGTCATGGGCCCGCTGCTTGGGGTGATCCTGTCGGCGATTGGCATCAAAATGCCGGACCTGGTTCTGGCTGCGATCAAACCACTGGGTCTGTCTGCCACCGCTGCCGCCCTGTTCCTGACCGGGGTGATCCTCTCTGCTCGTAAGCTGAAACTGAACGCGATGGTCGGCATTGCCACTATCGCCAAACTGCTGATCCAACCGTTTATCGCCTGGGCTATCGTACTGGCCTTCGGTCTGCACGGCTCGGTGGCAATTACCGCGATCCTGATGATTGCCCTGTCCGCTGGCTTCTTCGGCGTAGTGTTCGGCAACCGTTTTGGCGTGCAGTCGCCGGACGCAGAAGCGGTGCTGCTGTTGAGCTCGGTTCTGTGTATCCTGTCGTTACCGCTGTTTATTACGCTGACTTCAGGTATTTGATATGACATTCGCCCCGCGCCCGCACGACTTACTGTGGCTGAACAACGCCGACGCTTTACTGGATATCCAGGAGGCGTGGGTCACCAGCCAGTGGCACCCCGGTTTACCGGTAGTGGTGCGGCGCGATGCGAATGACAGCGATGAGATTCCGGTAGGCGTGCGCGGCATGAAGCGCGAACAGCGCGCCGCCGGATGGGTGAAGGCAGCGGCGGTTTCCCGCGTGGTGACGCCGGAAGATCTGGCCGAACGCCAGCGCCTGCTGCATTCGCCGTTTGTTTCCCAGCCGCCGGTTCAGGCGGCTATTTTGCTGACCACCTTTGCGTGGCCGTGGCTGTGGGGCATCACCGGCAGCACCGGCTATGCGCTCGCCACCGAAATTCCGGTTCTGCACGCCGACAGCGACCTCGATTTAGTGATTCGCGCACCTGAGCCGCTGACCAACGATGAGTTACGCCAGTGGCAGGCGCAGGTCGACACGCTGCCGTGCCGCGCCGACACCCAGATTGAAACGCCCTTCGGCGCGTTTGCATTGAACGAATGGCTGCGCGAAGGACGCGTTCTGCTGAAAACCGCCACCGGCCCTGCGCTCACCGCAACGCCGTGGCACAGGGAGCCATTATGAAAATCCTCTTTACCTTTCCCGGTCAGGGCACACAACGCCCGGGGATGCTGGACAACCTGCCCGACGGCGAGGCGCTTCTCGCCGACGTCCGCGCCGTGCTCGGCGCGGAAACCGATAAGCTCGACACCCCAGAGGCGTTAAAACACACCCGGGCGGTGCAGCTGTGTCTGCTGATCGCCGGCGTAGCCTGGGCGCGGGAGCTGATGCGTCACGGTGTGACCCCCGATATGGTCAGCGGCCTGTCGATTGGCGCCTACCCGGCGGCGGTGATTGCCGGGGCGCTCGATTTCCGCGATGCCCTGCGACTGGTGGCGCTGCGCGGCGATTTAATGGAGCAGGCCTATCCTCACGGCTACGGCCTGACGGCCATTGTCGGCCTGCAACTTAATCAGGTTGAAAAACTGATGGCAGACAGTGGCACCTATATCGCCAACCTTAATGCCGAAACGCAGATTGTAATTGCCGGACGGGATGAGGATATGGCGGAGGTCGCGCGTAAAGCGCTGGAGGCCGGAGCCAGCAAAGCCACCCGCCTGGCGGTGAGCGTGCCGTCGCACTGCGCGCTGCTGGATAAGCCCGCCGCTAAACTGGCGAAGGCGTTTGAATCAGTGACGTTGTCACGCCCTCTGCGTGCTTATCTGAGCGGGACGACGGGTCGGGTACTGTGGGAGCCGCAGAAAATCGCCGACGACTTAGCCTTTAATATGGCGCGCACTGTGCAGTGGCAGGACGCCATGGTTTCCGCCAATCAGCGCGATGCCCGGCTGGCGCTTGAGATGCCGCCCGGCAGCGTGTTGACCGGGCTGACGCACCTCGCGGGCTGGCAGGGCGAGGCCATCTGCATGGAACGCAACAGCGTTGCAGTGGCCCAGCACCTCGCGCATCGGCTTAACGGGTAAGGCTGCGGGCGTACATGCGCCCTTCTGCCGCCAGCGCCAGCAGGTCCGGGTCACGTTCCCGATGGTGCGAATAGACAATCGAGATCAGCTGGCGCATCTGGTACGGTTCCGCCAGCTTTAACAGCTGCACATCATTTTCATAGACTTTCTTCATTCGCCCCGGCAGTAGCGCAAACCCCACCCCGGCCTGTACCAGACTAATCATCGAGAAGATATCGTTGACCCGGGTGACAATGTCGGGCTCAAAGGCCGCCACCTGGAAGGCCTCCTGAAAACCGGCGTAGGTGGCGAACCCTTCCGCCAGCGAGACAAATTTGCGGTCGGCATAATCGCGCAGGTCGGCGGGCGTTGAGGTGTCGAGGCGTTCCGTGGCCGGCGCCGCGAGGAAAATATCATCCTCAAACAGCGGTACTACATCGAAGGAGGACTGGCTGAACTCGCCTTCATTGGTAGCAATCAGAATAGCGTCAAGGGCATCGTCTTCCAGCATATCCAGCAGCATCTGATTGGAGCCCATGGTCAGATCCAGCTCCAGCTCCGGGCGGCGGAGCTTCATCCCCATGATGATGCGCGGCACGGTTTCCAGCGTCAGCGAATAGAGCGTGCCGATCCGCAACCGCCCCTGGCCCACGCCGGCGACTTTGCGCGTCGCTTCCAGACCGCGGGTCATCAGCGTTGTCACATCCTGACAGTATTCCAGCAGCGTCCAGGCCGCCGGTAGCGGCAGTAAATTGCGCCCTTTATGCACGAACAGCGGGCAGCCCACGCCCTCTTCGAGGGTATGCAGCGCCCGGTGGACGCTCACCCCGCTCAGCTGCATGGCTTCGGCGGTTCTGGCGATATTTCCCTTCGCCATAAACATCATAAATACCGCCAGCTTGCGGAAGGTAATCTCCTGGTTGATATCGTCTTTCATTGCTGGCGCCCCGCTTCTTCGCCGTTGGCTTCGCTTTCTCTTATAAATTCAAGCCAGTATAAGCGCAAACGGCGGCGAGGGAGACGACGGTTTGCGGATCCGGCCCTGTTTTGCCAAAAACACGTCGCGCGTGACCCTGTTCGATCCTCAGGCCTCCTCAACCCGCGGCGCGGCGCGCGTCCAGGCCAGCAGCAGGCTGAGCAGCGTGAACGCCGCCATGATCCACGCCATGGTCCACGGCGTGCCGTCGTTCAGCCACGCCAGCAGCAGCGATGAGATTATCCCGCTGCCGTACTGCAACGAGCCGATAAAGGCCGATGCGGAACCGGCGAACGCCCCGGCTTCGTCCAGCGCCGCGGCGGTGGAGGTCGCGGCGATCACCCCGTTCATTGAGAAAAAGACGAACACGCAGGCCACTATCCCGGCAATTCCCGTCAGATCCATTCTGACGCTCAGCGCCAGCACAACCGTCGCCAGGGTGGCAACGATCAGCGCCGCTTTGAGCAGATGACCCAGCGGATGACGCTGGACCAGTCGGCGGTTCACCATGCTCAGCGCCATCACGCCGAGAATATTCACCGCGAACAGCCAGCCATAGTGCTGAGGCGCCACGCCGAAATAGCGGATATAGACATCGGGCGAACCGGTAATAAAAGCGTAAGCGGCGACGTAATAGCTGGTCAGGCTGAGGGTATAGCGCATAAAAATACGGTTTTTCAGCAGCAGCCCGTAGTGATGGAAGGCTTTCAACGGCGATCCCTGCTGACGACGCTCCGGCGGCAGCGTTTCCGGCAACCAGCGCAATGCCAGTAACATCAGCAGGCCAATCACCACCAGCAGCCAGAAGATGGCATGCCAGCTGGTGACTTTAATCATCTGCCCGCCCATCAGCGGCCCGATAATCGGCGCAATCGCCATCACGATGGTCAGAGTTGAGAGCATCTGCGCGGCGCGGGTACGAGCAAACAGATCGCGCACCATCGCCCGCGCCAGCATCGGCCCGGTGCAGGCGCCGAGGGCCTGAAATACCCGCCAGAAGATGATCTGATCGATGCAGGTCGAAAGCGCGCAGCCGGCGGAACCAATAATAAACAGCACCATGCCAATCAGCAGCGGCGTACGGCGGCCAAGGCGATCGCTGATCGGCCCCCACACGAGCTGGGCAAGGGCAAAACCTATCAGAAAACCGGTGATGGTCAGTTCGGCATCGCCCTGCAGTTCCGCCGCCATCAGCGGCATGGCCGGCAGATAGATGTCGGTGGACAGGGAGGTAAACGCCATCAGCCCGCTTAAAATCAAAATAAACAGCGGCCCGCTGGCGGCCTGTTTGTGCGGCAAAGTCATGAGTGATATCCGTCGAGGGGAGCGTGCGATCAAGTAACTGCTATGTTATCGGTAAAGTGCCGACCGATAATCCCCCGCTGGCGTATCAAGCTTATGAACACCATTCATGAATCGCGCGGTGCCCACAAGATATAAAAAAAGGCCAGTCGGGGTTAACCGGCTGGCCTGAGGGTATTAACGATAATCTGCTGTCAGATTACAGCGCCATATCGTGCTGAGCAGACTCGGCGCGGGCCGGTTCAGCAGGCTGGGCGCTGGTTGCGGCCGGAGCGTGCTTGCTCATATCGATAACCGGCGGTTTCTCCAGTTGCAGCGTCGCGGCGGTGTCATCCCACACCTGCTGGGTCAGCGCGGCATTGTCATTCAGCTTCTGACCGTAGCTCGGCACGATGGCATGAATACGGCTCTGCCACTGCGGGGAGGCAAACTGCTCCGGGAACATCTGCTTAATCACGTTGAGGGTGATCGGTGCTGCGGTAGAAGCACCCGGCGATGCGCCCAGCAGCGCGGAGATGGTTTTCTGCTGATCGACCACCACTTCGGTACCCAGCTTCAGCACCCCGCCCTTATCGGCGTCTTTCTTGATGATCTGCACACGTTGACCGGCCTGGATCAGTTTCCAGTCTTCTTTGCGGGCATCCGGGTAGTACTCTTTCAGCGCGGCGAAACGATCGTCGTCGTTGAGCATCACCTGGCTAACCAGGTATTTCACCAGGTCGAAGTTGTCGAGGCCCACGTGGGTCATCGGCAGCACGTTCTCGGTGGTGGTGGTGCTCAGCAGGTCCATAAACGAACCGTTTTTGAGGAACTTGGTCGAGAAGGTGGCAAATGGCCCAAACAGTACGACGCGCTTACCATCAATGTAACGGGCGTCCAGGTGCGGAACCGACATCGGCGGTGCGCCAACGGAAGCCTGACCGTACACTTTCTCGAGGTGCTGCCTGGTGACCGCCGGGTTTTCGGTCATCAGGAATGAGCCGCCCACCGGGAAGCCTGCGTAGTTATCCGCTTCCGCAATACCGGTTTTTTGCAGTAATTTCAGCGCGCCGCCGCCGGCACCGATAAACACATATTTCGCATCAATCGCCTGCTCTTCGCCGCTATTGACGTTTTTAATGGTCACATGCCAGGAATTATCGGCATTACGTTTAAATTCGGTGACTTCAGCAGAGGTCTGCAGCGTGAAATTACTATTTTTCTTCAGGCTACCGATCAGCTGGCGGGTAATTTCGCCGTAGTTCACATCGGTACCGACCGGCGTCCAGGTAGCCGCCACTTTTTGCTGCGGGTCACGCCCTTCCATTACCAGCGGCGCCCATTGTTTAATTTGCGCGTGATCGGTGGAGAATTTCATTCCCTGGAATAACGTGGTTTGCTGCAATGCGTTATAACGTTTTTGCAGGTAGTCCACATTATCGCCCCAGACGAAACTCATATGCGGGGTTGAATTAATAAAGGTATGCGGGTCGTGCATAATGCCGCGTTTGACCTGGGCGGTCCAGAACTGGCGGGAGATCATAAACTGCTCGTTGATATCCAGCGCTTTGCTGACATCAATCGAACCGTCCGGGCGCTCCGGAGTGTAGTTCAGCTCCATATTCGCCGAGTGGCCGGTACCGGCGTTGTTCCAGCCGTTCGACGATTCTAATGCGACGCCGTCCAGCTTCTCTACCATCACCTGTTTCCAGTCCGGCTGTAATTCCTGCAGCCAGGTTCCCAGAGAGGCGCTCATAATACCGCCGCCAATCAGCAGGAAATCAGTTTTTTGCGCGGATTCGGTATTGGCGTGAGAGGCGGAACTGACGAACATCGCCAGAGCGGTCATCGTTAAAATCGTTTTTTTAATTGCAGGCATAATAGAATTATCGCATAGCATAATGAAATAAGTGCAAACATGTTAACGCATTTCTATTATATTTTAAAATATCATTTACATTTTCCGCACAGTTAATCAATTTACAATAAATACTTTTTTAACTTAAAAAAGTAAATATCGCCTGACAACCGATGCAGAAAAATAAAACCGGCGGATAAACAAAGAAAATAAGCCAGCGCCAGCACTTTCTTTAATTACTAATATCGAATATCCCTACAAATAATAACGGCGCGCTATCTTCAGCGCGCCGGGATCGATTGACGTGGTTCAGGTGGGCCAGCGTCGATTAACTGGCAGGGCTCAGCGTCGCGGCCTGGCTTTGCTGGAGCGCGAGGCGCAGACGGTCGTTATTTTCCGCCAGCAGGTCCCGCGCCTGCCAGGCGTCAAGCCCGGTCATCACCATCAGGATGGCCGTCCGGCAGTGCTGGTTACAGCTTGCCAGCGCGGCTTTGGCCTCGCTACGCGAACAGCCAGTCGCGGTCATCACGATGGCAATCTGCCGCTCGGCCCAGCGTGGACTGGAGGCCTGCAGGTCTACCCGCAGGTTGCCGTAGACCCGGCCAGAACGGATCGCCAGCCCGGTGGCTAACATCGCGAGGATCTGCCGTTGCGCCAGTTGCGCTTTCGGGTTGCCATACCCCGCCACCGCTTCCGGCCCGGTTTGCGGGGCAATAATGATATCCGCCAGCTGGGCGGCTTCACTATTCTGCTGTTGGGTCAGCACGGCGATAGGCGCGCCAAGGGACCAGGCATGACGCATCGCCCCCCACACCCACGGGGTTTGCCCGCTGACCGTCAATGCCAGCAGCATGTCGTTGCTGCTGAACTCGATAGCCTGTAACTCCAGCGCACCGAGATTATAATCGTTCGCGGCGGTTTCCATCTCCTGCAGCGCGGCCACCGGCCCCCCGGCGATAAGCCCCACCAGCGCATGTTTCTCGTCCGGGGCAAACTCGCTGACCATCTGCAATGCCGCGCGCCCGGATGACCCGGCGCCCACCACCACCAGCCGGCCTCCGCGGCTCAATGCGGCTGCGGCATTATCGACCAGACGGGCAATCTCCGGCAAACAGGCCCCGATGGCGTCGGCAATCTGCCGATCGTCCTTATGCAACATCGTCAGCATATCCAGGGTGGCGAGACGGTCTATCTGGTGGGTTTCGGGATGGCATCGTTCCATCATTGAAGCGGTTGGCTTACTGCTCATAAAAACCTCCTTTTAAAAAACTCCACATTCACTATAAGGATATTTACCACAATGTCCTGCGAGTGGGGTCACGCTTCACGGTTCTTTCGCCCCGCTTTTGGCTTTTTTACATTGCTTTAAGAAATGATTACCTTCAGCGATAATAGGTGCTTGCCGATTATTTCAGGGGATGTCATGAAGGATTCAGCGGCCCAGATACCACCCGTGCGTAAACGCCTGATGAGAATGAAACTAAGTACCGCCGTATCGCTGATGGTCAGCAGCGTCATCGGTTCGGTACTGCTGCTGGTTTACGCTCTGTGGTTTATCCAGATCAGCGACACCACCCGCGACGGAGTTAAAGACACGGCGCTGGCGGTCGCGCGGACCTTCTCCGACATGCCGGAAGTGAAGCAGGCCCTGAGCCAGTCGCCGGAGCGCGCGCTGATCCAGCCCCTGGCGCTGGCGATCACCCAGCGTAATGACCTGCTGTATGCCGTGGTGACCGATATGCACGGCGTGCGCTATTCGCACCCTAACCCGCAGCTTATCGGCAAACGTTTTATCGGCGAGGATATTCAGCCCGCCTTTGCCGGCAAAGAGAACGTCGCCATCAACCATGGCGTGCTGGCGCAGGCGCTACGTGTGTTTACGCCGGTATTCAACGACCAACGGCAGCAAATCGGCGTGGTGGTGGTCGGCATTTCGCTTAGCAAAGTGGATGAGCAGATTGCCCGCGGCCGCTGGGACGTCCTGCTGACCGTACTGTTCAGCGCCCTGGTGTGCGGAATTGGCACCTGGAGCCTGGTGCGCGGTCTTAAGCGGGTGCTGCTGGGGCTCGAACCGCATGAGATCTCCACCCAGTTCCAGCAACGCCAGGCGATGCTCCATTCGCTCAAAGAAGGTGTGGTGGCGGTCGATGCGGAAGGACAGGTCAACCTGATCAACCCCGCCGCCAGCAAGATCCTGTTGAGTGGCCCGGACCAGGCGATCGATCATACCCCGCTGCTGGCCGATCTGCAGGCGGTGCTGAAAACCGGCGAGCCGATTTATGACCGCGAGCTGGGTTGCAACGGCCTGCTGTTGATCAGCAACACCGTGCCGGTACGCAGTCAGAATGCCATCGTCGGCGCCATCAGCACCTTCCGCGATAAAACCGAGATGAGCCAGCTGGTGCAGCGTCTCGACGGGATGGTGAACTATGTCGATGCGCTGCGCACCACGTCCCACGAATTTATGAATAAGCTGCATGTGATCCTCGGCCTGCTCAATATGAAGAGCTACGGCAAACTGGAGGAATATGTGCTGCAAACCGCCCATACTTTTCAGGCGGACATCGGTGAAATTCAGCACCGCATCAAATCACCGGTGGTGGCAGGCTTTTTGATTGGTAAAATTCAGCGCGCGAAAGAGCGCGGCTTCAGCCTGCATCTGGCGGAAGAGAGCCTGGTGCCCGATTGCCCCAATGAAAAACAGGTCACCGTCCTGGTCACGGTGCTGGGGAATCTCATTGAGAATGCGCTGGACGCCATGAGCGGCCAGAGCGAGGGCGAAGTGGGCCTGTTGCTGCACTATCAGAACGGCTGGTTAAGTGGCGAAGTGAGCGACGACGGTCCGGGGATCCCGGCCGCGAATATTGACGCCATCTTTAACAAAGGATTTTCTACCAAGGGTGAGAACCGCGGCGTCGGCCTGTTTCTCGCCAGCCAGCAGTTACGTGAGCTGGGCGGTACGCTTGCCGTCGAGTCAGAACCTGGCGTGTTTACCCAATTTTTTGTTCATCTTCCCTGGGATAGTAAAAGGAAACGTACGTGATAAATGTATTAATTGTTGACGATGATGCCATGGTCGCCGAACTGAACCGCCTGTATGTGGCGAGAATTTCCGGCTTCCGTTGCTGTGGCACGGCGTCTACGCTGAGTAAAGCCCAGGAGATGGTTAACGATAGCGAACTGGAGATCGATCTGGTGCTGCTGGACGTCTACATGCAGCACGACAGCGGGCTGGATCTGCTGCCGACCATTCGGGCTTCCGGCCGCCCTATCGACGTGATCATGATTACCTCCGCCGCCGATGCCGCCACCGTGCAGACCTCGATGCATTACGGAGTGGTCGATTATCTGATCAAACCGTTCCAGTTCCCGCGTTTTGAAGAGGCCCTCACCGCATGGCGTGAAAAACGCAAACTGATGACCGGACAGCCCTATTATGAACAGGCCGATGTGGACCGCCTGCTGCACGGCAGCGCGCCGGAAGCCAGCGATGCGCGGAAACTGCCGAAGGGCCTGACCGCCCAGACGCTGCGCACGCTGTGTCAGTGGATTAACGCCCATCCGGGCACCGAGTTTTCAACCGATGAGCTGGCGGTGGCGGTCAATATTTCCCGCGTCTCCTGCCGGAAGTACCTGATCTGGCTGGCGCAGATAAATATTCTGTTTACCAGCATTCACTACGGCGCCACCGGGCGTCCGGTCTACCGTTATCGGTTGGTGGCCGAGCAGTACAGTCTGCTCAAGCAGTACAGTCAATAAGCCGGTAGCCATCGTCCAGCAGGTGGAAACGAAAACGGCGCTGCGATGAGAGGATCACCTCGCGATTTTTGGTGACGAAAATCGCCTCGATATCGTCACGGTGACGCAGCGCCGCGCAGCCTTTCTCGACCCCGAGGCCGTAGATCAAGGTGGTCCAGATATCGCCGTCGAGCGAGTCGTCCGAAATGATCGTCACGCTCTCCAGTTCGTTATCCAGCGGGTAGCCGCTGCGCGGGTCAAGAATATGGTGCCAGCGGCGCCCGTCCTGCTCGAAGTAGCGCTCATAGGTCCCGGAAGTCACCACCGATTGACCGTTGACGTCGAGGCTGCCGACCAGCGTATCGGCCGGGGCAAACGGCTTTTTCAGGCCAATCGACCATTCGCCGAGGGTGTGCACATTGCCGCCGAGATTAATCAGCGCCGCGCGCACGCCCTGTCGCTGCAGATCGTCGCGAACGCGGTCGGCGATATAGCCCTTGGCAATCGCGCCAAGGTCAATCTCCATGCCGTGCCGGGCGAGAAACACGCTACCTGCCGCATCATCAAGGATCACATCCTGCGGGCGGGTCAGCGGCAGCCGGGCTGCGATATCGTCCGCCGCCGGCACGCGATCGCCCTGAAAGCCAATCCGCCATAGCTTCACCAGCGGACCGATCGCCAGATTAAACGCACTCTCCTGCACCATGCTGGCGGCTTTGGCGCATTTAATCAGCTGGTAAACCGGGCGGCTGACGCTGACCGGCTGACGACCGGCGGCATGGTTAATCGCCATCACCTGCGACGACGCGCGGTTAACGGTGAACAGATCTTCGTAGTGTTTAATCAGCTGGAAAGTGCGGGAGGCCAGGGCTTCATCGTGGGAAAAGAGTTTCAGCAGGATGGGAGAGCCCATCAGCACGGCGGAGTAGCTATAGATACGCGGGTCACCTGACATGGTTGCAGCTCCTCTGTGTCACCCGGCAGGCAGCGCGCCGCCGGGGGAAAATGCCGGGCGAACCCGGCCTGTCATCACTGAGCGTTAGCCTCTGGCGCGTTTTGCCGCCTGGTGGCCCGCCAGGGTGCCAAAGATAATGATATCAGCCACGGCGTTGCCGCCGATGCGGTTGCCACCGTGAATGCCGCCAACCACTTCACCGGCCGCATAGGCGCCGGCAATCGGCTGATGCGCGCTGTCCAGTACCGCGGTGTCGGTGTTAATGGTCACGCCGCCCATGGTGTGGTGGACCCCTGGTGCGATACGGATCGCGTGGAACGGCCCTTCGTTAACCGGCGCACGCAGGGCGGTGGTCCGGCCAAACTCCTGATCATGCTGCTGTTCAACATAACCATTGTAGCGCTCAAGGGTGGCGAGGAAGGCATGGTAATCCATCCCCAGTTTCTCCGCCAGTTCACGCGGCGAGCTGGCGCTGGTCACCAGCCCTTTGGCGATATATTCGTCGGCCGCTTTGTTTTTGGCCCGGACATGTTCGTCGAAGACAATGTAGGCGTAGTGTTCCGGCAGCGCTATGATCGCGGCGGAGACTTTATCGCGGGTCGACATTTCGTTGAAGAAGCGGTTGCCCTGCTGATTGACCAGAATCGCCCCGCCGCCGCGAATGGATTCGGAAATCAGGTACGAGGTGTTCTGCTCAACGGTCGGGTGAATCTGAATTTCGCCCATATCCACGGTACCGGCACCGATACGCTCCAGCAGCGCGATACCGCCGCCGGTCGCCCCTTTGTGGTTGGTGGTGACAAAGCCGGCGAGATCCGGGCGGTATTTCACCACCATCGCGCTGTTGGCACTGAAGCCGCCGGTGGCGACCACGATGCTGCGGGTCTGCACCACGATGTTCTCCTGCTCATCATTGAGCAGACGTACGCCGCTGACCTGCTGGCCATCCATCAGAATCTCTTCCACCGCGGTGTCGAGCATCACGTCGATGCCGCGTTTATTGATGTTGCGCACCAGGCCGCTGATCAGATAGCCGCCGACCGCCGATCCGTCACGCGGACGGTGGGTACGGTCGATGCTCATGCCGCCGGTGGTGGTGATATCGTTGAGCATAATCCCGCGACGGGCCAGCCATTCGATGGCTTCCGGGGCGTTTTCAACAAAGCGACGCAGCAGCTGCGGGTTATTTTTGTTCTGACCGCCTTTTAAGGTTTCCTGGTAGAACAGCTCTTTGCTGTCTTCAATCCCTTTCACCCGCTGGAAACGGGTCTCGGCAGCGTTCATCCCGGCAGAAGCCTTGATGGTATTCCCGCCGATGGTCGGCATTTTTTCGACGATCAGCACGCTGGCGCCTTCATCGTGCGCCTGAATCGCCGCGGCCAGACCGGCGCCGCCGCTGCCCACGACCAGCACGTCGTAGCTTTTCGGGGTCAGATCCTCACCGCCTTCTTCCAGCGCCAGCGCTTTGCTGGATTTCAGCATCGCTTTCGATACCGCTTTTTTCACCGCTTCGCTCTGGCTGGTGGCGCCGGAAATGGCGTCTACGTGCGGGGTATTGGCGGTCAGAATGCGTTCACGGATCTCTTCGAAACTGGTGGTGAACTCAACGGTCTGCGTCGGACCGGCGGCCAGGGCAATATCGGCAATGCGGTCGTTTTCGAGGCTGACGTTGATCACCAGCTCGTTCGCATCGTCCTGAACGGTTTCAACGAACAGGCCCGGTTTAAATTTCGCGTCTCCCATGCTCATATCGCGGATCATCGCTTCCACCAGCGAGAAACGCCACAGCGGTTCCGGAATATGGAGGGCTTCACGCTGGGTGCTGTCGATAAACAGTTCGAGGTTTTCGTCGGCGGCAATCCGCGCCGCCCAGTCCGGATAGGCGATGCAGGCGCGGCCCACGGCGATCAGATCGTAGCCGTGATCCAGCCCCTGCTCGGCGTCAGCCGCGTTGACCACGCCGCCCACGCCCATCACCGGGATCTGCGCCAGGGTTGCAGAGCGCAGCGCGCAGTATTTTTCAATCAGCGGCGTTGGGTCGCTGGTGTCGACGATAGACGGACGCAGCGACGCCCCTACCGAGAAGTGCAGATAGTCGAGACCGCGTGCCGCCAGCTTCTCCAGCAGATACATGGTGTCGTCAAAACGGATGCCCGGCTCTTCAAGCTCTTCCGGCGAGAAGCGATAGCCAATAATAAAGGAGTCGTCGGCGTACTGGCTGGCCATTTTGCGGGTGATATCGAGCACCGCCAGCGGGAAACGGGCGCGATTGTCGCGGCTGCCGCCCCACTCGTCATCGCGCTGGTTGGAGTTCGGGGAATAGAATTGCTGAATCAGGTAGGTGTTGGCGCCGTGGATTTCCACACCATCAAAACCGGCCAGAATTGCCCGACGCACGCCGTCACCAAACTTGCCGATCATGCCGGTGACTTCGTCTGCGCTCAGCGCACGCGGCATTGCGGCGCCTTCACGTGGTGCGGCCAGCGCGCTTGGCGCCACCGGCTGACGACCGCCAATCAGCTGCGGGTCGACCATGCGCCCGCCGTGATAGATCTGCAGAATCGCTTTTGACCCTTCAGCCTGGATGGCCTGCGCAATTTTAGCCAGGCCGGCGATTTTCTCATCGCTGTCGATACCAATCGCGCCCGGGAAAGCCAGGCCGTAGTTATCGATAAAGCAGCACTCAACGATAATGGTCCCGATGCTGCCGGCACGCGCACGATAGTACTCCACCAGTTCGCTGGTGACGCTGCCGTCAAAATAGCCGGTACAGGTTGTCATCGGTGCCATTAGCAAACGGTTTTTCAGTTCAGTGCCGTTCGGTAAGGTAAAAGGACGCAATATACGTGAGTTACTGGTCATATTAATACTCCAGATCTTAAATATTGATAATTCAGAATTGGGTGACGGAATTGTTTTTGGTTCTGTTTTTTTAATTCCTGTTGTCATGCTAATAATATAACGCTATTTTTAGTTACCAAACTAATTACGTTAGTTAAAAAACTATTTAATACCCCGAATAACATCACTACCTCCATTGTATTATTAATTGCAAATATTACATTCACAAAAAACAGAAAACCTATAACACAATGGACACGTTTGTTAAAAATAAGAACACATCACAAACAATTTAAATTACAATAAAATCATATAATTATAAACAGGTAATCGGTGTCGCTCGTTTTTGCCATCTGCAAAAAATTAACATTAAGCGTTATTTTAAACAAATAAACACCTCACCCATAAGGGTTATTATGAAAATAAAAAAACAGCTCATCAGACAGCATTTATTGATCTCGATCAATTGCAACGCCACGCCAAAGCGCAATATATAAATAACCAACAAATTAAATTTAACGCCCAACAAAACGCGTTAAATAACCGTCAGCAGCCAAACCAGAATCAACAATTAATAACTAAAGAAACTTTTGAAATTAAAGAAAGCAATGGTTATGGCGTGACTAAACCGTATTTTCAACTACTCGCAGATACTCATTATGAAAGAGAAACAGACAACTATACCGCCTGCCGGTGCCGCCAGTCCGAAAGCGGCAAATAAAAACCGTCTGCTGATGATGGCCCTGCCCATTATTGTTGCAGTCCTTCTGCTGTTCGTTCCCGTGCCTGAGGGGTTACCCCCGTATGCCTGGCATTACTTTGCTATCTTCGTCGGCGTTATCGTCGGCCTGATCTTTGAACCGCTGCCAGGGGCAGTGATTGGGATTACCGGGGTGGTGGTTATCGCCCTGTGCAGCCAGTGGTTGCTGTTCGCCCCGGAGCAGCTGGCCGACCCGAAATTCAAACTCGCCGGCGCCTCGTTTAAATGGGCAGTGAGCGGCTTTGGTAACTCGACGGTATGGCTGATTTTCGGCGCCTTTATGTTCGCTGCGGGCTACGATAAAACCCAGTTTGGCCGCCGTCTGGCGCTGATCCTGGTGAAATATCTCGGCCGTCGCAGCCTGACGCTGGGTTATGCCATTACCTTCGCAGACCTGCTGCTGGCACCGTTTACTCCGTCCAACACCGCGCGTAGCGGCGGGACTATCTACCCGATCATCGCGAACCTGCCGCCGCTGTATGGTTCAAAACCGAATGACCCCAGCGCCCGCCGCATCGGCTCCTATCTGATGTGGGTGGCGATCACCGCCGCCTGTATCACCAGCTCGATGTTCCTGTCCGCGCTGGCACCAAACCTGCTGGCTCTGGCGTTGGTCAAAAGCATCGTCGGCATCAATATCTCCTGGGGCACCTGGTTTATCGCCTTCCTGCCGCTGGGGATCCTGCTGATTCTGACCATGCCGCTGCTGGCCTACTGGTTCTACCCACCAGAAGTCAAAATCAACAACGAAGTCCCGCTGTGGGCCGCTCGTGAACTGGAAAAACTGGGCAAACTGTCGCGCAATGAGATCCTGCTGCTGGTGTTCGTCTGCTTCGCGCTGGCGATGTGGATCTTCGCCGCCGAGTGGATTGAACCGGCGCTGGCCGCCCTGCTGGTGATTGTACTGATGCTGTGGACCGGGGTGCTGGCCTGGAGCGATATCACCAATAACAAAGCCGCGTGGAACACCTTCGTATGGTTCGCCACCCTGGTGGCGCTGGCGGACGGCCTCTCCTCTACCGGGTTTATCGCCTGGCTGGGTAAAGAAGGCGGCGCGCTGATGAGCGGCATCTCGCCGGGGGTGGCAACGATTGTACTGCTGCTGGCGTTCTACCTGCTGCACTACCTGTTTGCCAGTACCACTGCCCACACCACGGCACTGCTGCCGGCGATGCTGACTATCGCCTCCACTATTCCGGGCATGAACATGCAGGTGTTTGTCCTGCTGATGGTCACCTCGTTGGGTGTGATGGGTATCATCACCCCGTACGGTACTGGCCCAAGCCCGATTTACTACGGCAGCGGCTATCTGCCGACCAAAGATTACTGGCGCCTCGGCACCATCTTCGGCGCCATCTTCCTGGCCGCCCTGCTGCTGATTGGCTATCCGTGGATGTCCATGATGTTCTGATTCATAACCGCCGGGGGCTCACCTCCGGCGGTTTTACTCTTAGGGAGCTACGCAATGTCGACTAAACCGTTTGGTTATCAGGAAGCCTTTCCGCTGGCGAAAGATGACACTGACTATTATCTGCTGAGCAAAGAGCATGTTTCACTGGCCGAATTTGAAGGCCAACAGATCCTCAAGGTTGAACCTGAAGCCTTAACCCTGCTGGCCCAGCAGGCGTTCCATGACGCGGCCTTTATGCTGCGCGTTTCCCACCAGCGCCAGGTCGCGGCGATCCTGCTCGACCCGCAGGCCAGCGAAAACGATAAATACGTCGCCCTGCAGTTCCTGCGCAACTCGGAAATCGCCGCTAAAGGCGTGCTGCCAACCTGCCAGGATACCGGTACCGCGATCATCATGGGTAAAAAAGGTCAGCGCGTATGGACCGGCGGCGGTGACGAAGCGGCGCTGGCCCGCGGCGTGTACAACACCTATACCGAAGATAACCTGCGCTACTCGCAGAATGCCGCACTGGATATGTACAAAGAGGTTAATACCGGCACCAACCTGCCGGCGCAGATCGACCTCTACAGCGTTGACGGCGATGAGTATAAGTTCCTGTGCATGGCGAAAGGCGGCGGCTCTGCCAATAAAACCTATCTGTATCAGGAAACCAAAGCGCTGATCACCCCGGCGAAGCTGAAAAACTACCTGGTTGAGAAGATGCGCACCCTGGGTACCGCCGCCTGCCCGCCGTACCATATCGCCTTCGTGATTGGCGGAACCTCAGCGGAATCGACCCTGAAAACCGTCAAGCTGGCCTCGACCCGCTACTACGACGGCCTGCCGACCGAAGGGAACGAACACGGTCAGGCGTTCCGCGACGTTAAGCTGGAGCAAGAGCTGTTGCTGGAAGCGCAGAATCTTGGCCTCGGTGCGCAGTTCGGCGGCAAATACTTCGCCCACGATATCCGGGTGATCCGCCTGCCGCGTCACGGCGCCTCCTGCCCGGTCGGCATGGGCGTCTCCTGCTCCGCAGACCGTAATATCAAAGCGAAAATCAACCGCGACGGCATCTGGATTGAAAAACTGGAGAGCAATCCGGGCCAGTACATTCCGGAAGCATTGCGCGAGCAAGGTGAAGGCAAGGTCGTCAGTATTAATCTCAATCAGCCGATGAGCGACATTCTGGCTCAGCTTTCTGCCCATCCGGTCTCCACCCGTCTGACCCTCAACGGGACGATTATCGTGGCGCGCGATATGGCGCATGCCAGGTTGAAAGAGCTGCTGGATAACGGCGAAGCGCTGCCGCAGTACGTTAAAGACCACCCGATCTACTACGCTGGCCCGGCCAAAACCCCGGAAGGATATGCTTCCGGTTCTCTCGGCCCGACCACCGCAGGACGGATGGATTCCTACGTCGACCTGCTGCAGTCTCACGGCGCCAGCATGGTAATGCTGGCGAAAGGCAACCGCAGCCAGCAGGTGACCGATGCCTGCCACCAGCACGGCGGTTTCTACCTCGGCAGCATCGGCGGCCCGGCGGCCGTACTGGCGCAGCAGAGTATTAAGAGCCTCGAGTGCGTGGCCTACCCGGAACTGGGCATGGAAGCTATCTGGAAAATTGAAGTAGAAAACTTCCCGGCGTTCATCCTGGTGGATGACAAAGGTAACGACTTCTTCCAGCAGATTCAGAACAAACAGTGCGCGGGTTGCGCACAGCGCTAACGGCGTTAATTCGTCTTAATGCGGGAATTAAGGGGAAGATGGTCATCTTCCCCTTAACCTGGTGACTTCGCGGTTAATGACCGGCAGACGGTGCCCCAGGCGCTCCGGCACGGCTAAACGGCGGACGCGCGAACCAGATCACCGCAATCAACGCCATAAAGCCCCAGCCCAACACCCAGAAATAGTCGATGGTCGACATCATGTAGGCCTGCTGCTCAATAGTTTTATCAATCAGCGCCATATGCTGCTGCGTCGCCCCGCCCATTTTTTCAACATACTCCACCGCTCCCGGATTATAGATCGACACGCTCTCGGTCAGGTTGGCATGGTGAAACACCTCGCGCCGCGACCAGATCCAGGTGGTCAGTGACGAGGCAAAAGAGCCGCCCAGCACGCGGAAAAACGTCGCCAGACCGGACCCTTCCGCCACTTGTGCGCCGTTGAGGTTCGACAGCACGATAGTGGTAATCGGCATAAAGAAAAACGCCACGCCGATCCCCATAAACAGCTGCACTTCGGCAATGGTGCGGAAATCAACATCGGTATTGAACTGCGCGCGGATCAGACAGGATGCTCCCATGGTCAAAAATGACAGCGAAGCCAGAATCCGCAGATCGAACTTGTTGGCGTAGCGGCCAATAATCGGGGTCATCATCAGCGGCAGAATCCCCATCGGCGCCGCCGCCAGACCGGCCCAAATCGCCGTGTAGCCCATCTGCGTTTGCAGCCACTGCGGCAGAATAATGTTGATCGCAAAGAAAGCGGCGTACCCGAGAGTCAGCGCCAGAGTCCCGACGGCGAAGTTGCGGTCTTTAAACAGGCGCAGGTTCACGATCGGGTGGCGCTCCCCCAGCTCCCAAATCACGAAGGAGACCAGCGAGATAGCCGAAATCGTCGACATGACAATGATGTGCGAAGACGCGAACCAGTCGAGATCGTTGCCCTTATCCAGCACCACCTGCAGCAGACCAACCCCCAGCACCAGCAGCCCGATACCGATGTAATCGATTGGGGCATGGCTGGTGGTCTCTTCGCGTGCCCGCAGCTGGGTCCAGACCACAATGGTGGCGAAGATACCGATGGGCACGTTGATATAGAAGATCCACGGCCAGGAGTAGTTATCGGTGATCCAGCCGCCGGTGATCGGCCCGACAATCGGCGCCACCACCGTGACCATCGACAGCAGCGCCAGCGCCATACTGCGTTTGCTCGGCGGAAAAATCACCAGCAGCAACGTCTGGCACATCGGGAACATCGGCCCGGCAAAGAAGCCCTGCAGCGCCCGGAAAATAATCAGCTCGGTCATGCTGTGGGCGAAGCCGCACAGAAACGAGGTCAGAGTGAACATCATCACCGAGCCGAGAAACAGCTTTAGCTGGCCGAAACGGCGCGTAAACCAACCGGTCAGCGGCAGCGCAATGGCGTTGCACACCGCAAACGAGGTGATGACCCAGGTGCCCTGATCGGCGCTGACGCCAAGGTTACCGGCAATGGTCGGCAACGCCACGTTGGCGATGGTGGAATCCAGCACCTGCATAAAGGTGGCCAGCGACAGCGCGAGCACCGCCAGCCACATATTGGGCGGTGTAAAGGCGGCCTTATCTTGCATAACGTCTCTCTTAACGGGTGCCTGCGGCTACCGTTTTGCTGTTGTCATGAAGGATCTTAGCCACCAGTTGGTCCGCTTCTTCCAGCGGGTTTTGATACACATCCGTGGTGAAACGCGGGGTGCTAACGGTTTGTTGCGGCAGCAGATGCCCTGCGTCATCGCGAATATCAACGCTGACGTTCATCGACAAGCCCACCCGCAGCGGGTGTTTCTGCATATCATGAGGATCGAGGGTGATGCGCACCGGCAGACGCTGGACGATTTTGATCCAGTTCCCGCTGGCGTTCTGCGCCGGCAGCAGCGAGAAGGCGCTACCGGTACCAATCCCCAGGCTTTCAATGGTGCCGTGATAGGTCACGTCATCGCCGTACAGATCGGCGCTGAGGGTCACCTTCTGCCCCAGACGCATCGCGTTCATCTGGCTCTCTTTGAAGTTGGCATCGACCCAGACTTCATTCAGCGGCACGATAGCCATCAGCGTGGTGCCCGAATCGACGCGCATCCCGAGCTGCACCGCCCGCTTCGCCACATAGCCGCTGACGGGAGCAACAATGGTGCTGCGCGAATTCTCCAGATAGCGCTGACGCAGCGTAGCCACCGCGCTTTTAATTTCCGGATGGCTGTCGATAACGGTGTCATCGACCATCGCGATATTGGTACGCAAGGCCTCCTGCGCAGCCAACAGATCGCTCTGCGCGCTGGTGACCGCATCGCGGTAGTGCGACAGGTCCTCGGCGGCAATCGCCCCGCTCTTGAAGATTTTCTGCCGACGCGCGTAGTCGTTTTGCGCCGTCTGCAGAGCCACTTTTTTCGCCGCCACCTGCGCCCGGTAGTTATCGGCGGTGCTGTACAGCCCGCGCACCTGGCGTACCGTATTGGCCAGATTGGCCTCGGCCTGCTGCAGCGCAATGGCGGTATCACTCGGGTCGAGCAGCACCAGCGGCTGGCCTTTTTCCACGAAGTCGCCTTCGTCTACCGTTACCTGGGTGACGGTCCCGCCAATCTGCGGCGTCAGCGTCACCTGGTTGCCATTAACATAGGCATCATCGGTGGACTCATAGTAACGGGCATACAGCAGATACCACGCCAGGCTTCCTCCTGCCGCCAGCAGCAGAATAATGAGTAAAATAATAAAGTTGCGTTTGCGCTTACTGCCGCGCTCGGCCTGTTGTGCAGGGGTGGTTTCCATCTGTCTGGACCTTTTTAATTCATTAGCGATGAGGGGCGACGATCTCGTCCGGCAGCATTTTTGTCATTAGCGCGACCAGCTGGCGGGATTCATCGGGAGTCAGTCGGGCGGTGAGGTCGCTGATGATCGACACCAGCGCTTCATTGACAAAGCGCTCGCAGATGAGCAGCCCTTTGTCGGTCAAGGCCAGAATGACCTGGCGTTTATCCTGCAGGTTTACGCTCCGGCTGATGAGATCGCGCTTGACCATGCGATCGACCATCCGGCTCATGGCGCCGGCGTCCATCACCAGGTTTTTGCTGATCTCAACCGGGCTGTTGAAGCCTTTGTAGATACTGATCAGGACCTTGAACTGCGCGGCGGTAATATCCATGCCGGAGAAGTGCTGATTTATCAGCTGGTCTTTGAACTGGTTTGCCAGATGAATGAGCAAACCTAAGTGAAATTTATTGTTAATAATACCCGGATGATTACTCATGATATTTGCCTGGTCAGTAATTACAAATGAAACTACTGACCAGGCAATCATTTGTCAACGTAACGTCAAGAAGATCGCACATTTTGTCAGCCCGCCCCTGCACGGATCGCGTCACCAGGCGCAATAACCGCCCCCTGAGCTCCCTTTTCTGTCGGCGCTTGTATTCGCTTATCGCTGGTCTATGCTCAAATCAGAGTCTGCTCAGCGTGTCGCGTTGAGCGACTGAAAAATAACAATAATTTCTTATTTTTGGGTGCAGCATATGAACAGGATATCGGTATTATTGTTGGCATGGCTTTCGCTGTGCCTGGCCTTCCCGCTGTCGGCGGCAGAACCCCGCCAACAGCCCACTCCGCGCGAAGATGCCCGTACGGTCAAAATCTTCCACCAGCCGATTGTGATGCTGCAGGCCACTTTCGGGCAGACTACCCCCGAAGAGCGCGTGCTGCGGATCCGCAATATGCTGCGGGCCTTCACCGAAGCCGATATTAACCAGCCGTTACAGATGGTTCCGGTCACGCGTTATAACCAGCCGGGCCGTTTGTTTCTGATGAACGGCAAGCCGATTATGATGCTGAGCCAGGCGGATCTTGATGAAGGTGATGACCTGACCCTTGACCAGGCGGCGCAGCGCGTACTGGCCAGAATGGAGGCACAGCGCAGCTCGCTGCGTGAACAGTACAACAAAACCTATCTGGCACTGGCTGTCGTGAAGGTTCTTGTTGGCACCCTGGTGCTGGCCGCGATCTACTACGCGGCCTGGCGTTCCTGGCGCCGGGTGCGCCGCTTCTTTCATCTGCGGATCCTTGAAAAGCGCAGCTGGATCCCGCAAAGCTGGCGACGTTTCCTTGGCAATATCGAAACCAAACTGTATGCCCTGCTGATGATTCTGCTGGGCATCCTGGCGCTGTACGCCTGGCTGAGCTGGGCGTTTGGCCTGTTTCCGTGGACCCGGGTGTGGAGTGAATCGCTCGGTGACTGGTCGGTGGGCGTCCTGCAGGAGATCGCGCTGTCCATCGCCTCCGCCCTGCCAGGCCTGATGATCGTGCTGATTATCCTGTTGATCACCTGGTTCTTTATCCGCCTGGTCAAACTGCTGCTGAGCCAGGTGGAGGCCGGACGCCTGCACATTCCCGGCCTGCATCCGGAAACCGTCGGCGCCACCCGCAAGCTGATCTCGGTGATGATATGGCTCTTCGCCCTGTCGGCGGCCTATCCGTTCCTTCCCGGCGCCAACTCGCTGGCGTTTAAAGGGATCAGCGTCTTCTTCGGCCTGATGTTAACCCTCGGTTCCGCCGGCGTCATGAACCACGCCATGAGCGGGCTGGTGCTGATTTACTCCCGCGCGTTGCACAAAGGAGATGTCATCCGCATTGCCGATAACGAGGGTAAAGTCAGCGAAATCGGCATGCTGGCCACCAAAATCATCACCCGGGAAAACTACGTGGTGACGGTGCCAAATGCGGTGGTCGTCAGCGGTAAAATCACCAATCTCAGCGTGCCAAACAACGACACCGGCGGCAACGGGATCAACCTCACCACCGGCGTGACCATCGGCTATGACACCCCGTGGCGTCAGGTGCAGGCCATGCTCGAGCTGGCGGCACACCGTGCGCCGGGCATCGACCATCGCCAGCCGCCGCTGGTTCGCCAGTTGGGCCTGATGGACTGGTATGTCTCCTACGAGCTGCAGGTCAGGCTGCTGGCGGAAACCTCGCTGTCCGACGCCCGTACCGCGCTGCACAGCAATATTCAGGATGTTTTCAATGAATTTGGCGTCCAGATCATGTCGCCGAACTTTGTGATGCAGCCGAAGGGATCGGTGGTGGTGGCGAAAGAGGACTGGTATGCCGAACCGGCGCTGGCGCCGCAGCAAGATGATGTGAAATCAGTGTAACGTCATTGCTGGCCGGCTCGCGCATTGCGACCGGCCAGCACCGTCAGGATTAAGCCGTTTTACCGTCCAGCTCATCGAACACCTGCTGCGCCAGATGCAAGGTGGCATTGGCCGCCGGCAGGCCGCAGTAGAGCGCCGAGTGCATGATCAGCTCTTTCAGCTCATCGCGGGTGACGCCGTTATTAAACGCCGCCCGCAGATGCATTTTCAGCTCCGCCTCGCGGTTGAGAGCAATCAGCATCGCGATGGTGATCATGCTGCGGGTGTGATGGTCCAGACCGGGCCGGGTCCAGGTTTCGCCCCACGCGTAGCGGGTAATAAAATCCTGAAACTCTTCATTGAGCGGGGTCAGATTGTGCAGCGTGCGGTCAACGTGGGCATCGCCCAGCACTTTGCGACGCACCTTCATACCCTGCTCATAACGCGCCTTATCATCCATGCTGTTCCCCCTGGAAGAAGCCCAGCAGCGCGGCGCTAAATTCGGCCGGTGATTCGATACTGGAGAGGTGCGATGCCGCGATCGCTACCACCTGCGATGCCGGGATCTGTTGATGCAGGAAGTTGGCATCCGCCACAGTAGTGACAGGGTCACTTTCCCCGGCGATAATCAGCGTCGGCACGCTGATTTGCCCGACTTCTGCCCGCAGGTCAGCGCCCGCCAGGGCTTCACAACACTCGGCGTAGCCTTCGGCGTTGCTGTGGGTCAGTTGATGGCACAGTGCCTCCACCACTTCCGGCGCGCGCTGCCGGAAGCGATCGGTGAACCAACGGTCCGCCGCCCCCGCCGCCACCACGTCCATTCCTTCCTGACGCACGGCCCGGGCGCGGGAAAGCCAGCCGGCCTGATCGCCAATGCGCGCCGCGGTGTTGGCCACCGCGATACCGTAAAAACGTTCAGGCGCAAAACGGCCCAGCCACAGTCCGGTCAGGCCGCCCATGGAGATACCGCAGAACCAGGCTTTGGCGATATTAAGGTGGTCGAGCAGCGCGATGACATCTTCGCCGAGCTGCGCCAGCGTCACCTTGCCGGATTTGCTGGTTTTACCATGGCCGTGGGTATCATAACGCAGCACGCGGAACTGGCGAGTTAAGGCCGCGAGCTGCGGCTGCCACATCTCACGGGTCGTGCCCAGCGAGTTCGAAAGCACAATCACCGGCGCGCCTTCCGGCCCGTCCAGCTGATAATCAAGGTTCATGCCGTTGCTCCTTGTAACGCGCCAGCACCTGGCGCACAAAATAGTCGGCGCTGCCGGTGGCCGTGGCCGGATCCAGCAGCTGCGTTAAACGGGAAGTCGGGAGATGCTGGCTGACCTGCGGGTCGTTCTCCAGCAGCGTCAGCAACGGGCGGGACTCGTCGATTGCCCGCCGACACAGCGCCTCAATGCAGTGATGGGCATCGGCTTTGCCGATAAACGCCGCCAGCGCCAGGGTCACCGCTTCCGCCATAATCAACCCGTGAGTGATATCGAGGTCTTCCCGCATTTTCTGCGGGAAGACCTGCATGTCGCGTACCAGGATCTCACTCTGCGCCAGCGCGCCGCCGACCAGCATCAGCAGCTCCGGCAGAGTCTCCCATTCGGCTTGCCAGCCGCCGAGCGCGCGTTCATGCTGCTGGATCTGGCTGGCGTACAGCGTCGCCACCAGACCGGGCGTGCGCTGGGCGGCCGTTAAAATGGCGCTGCAGGCGATCGGGTTGCGCTTATGCGGCATGGTGGAGGAACCGCCGCGCCCTTCTGCTACCGGCTCGCCCACTTCCGCCACTTCAGTCTGCATCAGTAACGAGAAATCGTTGGCAAATTTGCCGAGAGTGCCGCACAGGCCGGCGAACCAGGCGCCGACTTCCAGCAGCCGGTCACGCTGGCTGTGCCACGGCGTGTCCGGGAGCGCCAGCTGGAGCAGGGTTGCCAGCTGTTCCGCCACCGGCGGACCGTCCGCTTTTAGCGAATCCAGCGTGCCCGCCGCGCCGCCAAACTGCAGCACCAGCACCCGCGGGCGCATCTCCCGCAGCCGCTGATGCCAGCGCAGTAATGCATCCAGGGTGCCCGCCAGCTTCAGGCCGAAGGTCACCGGCAGCGCGTGCTGCATCCAGGTCCGGCCCGGCATCACGGTGTGTTGATAGCGCTCTGCCTGCTGAGCGAAAGCGTCGATCAGCCGCTGAAGCAGTTGGTCGGTGTCGTCGAGCGCGCCGCGCAGCTGTAGCACCAGACCGCTGTCGATAGCATCCTGACTGGTGGCTCCCCAGTGAACATAGCGTGCGGCCTCGGCGTCGTGCGCTTTGACCCTGGCCGTCAGCTGTTTTACCAGCGGGATCGCCAGATTGCCGGCGTTGGCCGCCGCCAGCCCGATAGCGGGAAAATCGATCTGCGCCTGCTGGCAGGCGTTGACGATCGGGGCAACCGCCGCCGCCGGCACGATGCCGCAGGCGGCCTGCGCGCGGACCAGCGCCGCTTCAAAATCCAGCATCCCCTGCACCCGCTGCGCGTCGCTAAACCAGTCGGTCAGCGGACTGCCGCGCAACATTGGGGTCAACAAGCTCATTCGCGCTCCTTACACTCGTTCAATAATCAGCGCAATCCCCTGGCCGACGCCGATGCACATGGTGCACAGCGCATAGCGGCCACCGGTGCGACGCAGCTGGTAGGCCGCGGTCATGGCCAGACGCCCGCCAGATGCCCCTAAAGGATGGCCGAGGGCAATCGCGCCGCCGTTGGGATTGACGTGCGCCGCATCATCCGGCAGCCCCAAATCGCGGGTCACGGCCAGTGCCTGAGCGGCGAACGCTTCGTTCAGTTCAATCACGTCCATCTGCCCCAGCGTCAGCCCGGTCTGCGCCAGTACCTTACGCACAGCCGGAGCCGGGCCAAATCCCATAATCCGCGGCGCCACGCCTGCGGTTGCAATACCCACGACCCGCGCCAGCGGTTGCAGGTCGTTGACCGCGAGCGCCTGCTCGCTGGCCAGCAGCAAGGCACAGGCGCCATCATTGACGCCGGAGGCATTCCCGGCGGTCACCGAACCGTCCGGCCGCACCACGCCTTTAAGTTTCGCCAGCGCCTCAGCGGAGGTGCTGCGCGGATGCTCATCCCGGGTAAACAGCAGCGGTTCGCCTTTCCGCTGGGGGATGGAGACGGCAATCAGCTCGTCGTCGAAACGCCCGGCTTCCTGCGCCTGAGCGGTACGCATCTGGCTGCGCAGCGCAAAAGCATCCTGATCGGCACGCGAGATGCCAAAATCTGTCGCCACGTTTTCGGCGGTCTCCGGCATCGAATCCACGCCGTACAGCGCTTTCATCCGGGCGTTGATAAAACGCCAGCCGATGGTGGTGTCTTCAATCTGCATGTTCCGGCTGTAGGCGTTCTCGGCCTTACCCATCACAAAAGGCGCCCGCGACATGCTCTCTACGCCGCCGGCAATCATCAACTGAGTTTCGCCGCTTTTAATGGCGCGCGCTGCGACGCCGATCGCATCAAGGCTGGAGCCGCACAGACGGTTGATGGTGCTGCCTGGCACCGTTTGCGGAAAACCGGCCAGCAGCAGCGCCATGCGCGCGACGTTGCGGTTATCTTCCCCGGCCTGGTTTGCACAGCCGTAGATCACATCGTCAATGCGGGCAGGATCGAGCCCCGGGTGGCGTTCCAGCAGCGCTTTCAGCGGTAAGGCGCCTAAATCATCCGCGCGCACCGGCGCCAGGGTACCACCAAAACGACCGAACGGTGTACGCACCGCATCACAGATAAATGCCTGATTCATCATAGGTTCCTTACGCGCTTTCTGCCAGAAGTTCGAACGTCAGCGTCACCGGCGTGATGCGCTGCAGTTCCTCAAACGAGAGACCGTTAAAAATTTCCCGGACGACCGGTCCGTTTGGGGTGATGTCAATGACCGCCAGGTCGGTGTAAATCCGGCTGACGCAGGCTACGCCGGTGAGCGGATAGCTGCAGTGTTCAACCAGTTTGCATTCGCCGTCGCGGGTCAGGTGGTCCATCATCACAAAGACCTGACGCGCGCCGATAGCCAGATCCATCGCCCCGCCCACCGCCGGAATCGAGTCCGGGGCGCCGGTGCTCCAGTTGGCGAGATCGCCAGTGGCAGAGACCTGATATGCGCCGAGGACGCAGATATCGAGATGGCCGCCGCGCATCATGGCGAAGGAGTCGCCGTGGTGGAAGAAGCAGCCGCCTTTGAGCAGCGTCACGTACTCTTTGCCGGCGTTAATCAGCTCAGGATCTTCTTCGCCAGGTTCGGGACGAGCGCCCATCCCCAGCAGGCCATTTTCGCTGTGCAGGAACACTTCTTTATCGCTCGGCAGGTAGTTGGCGATGCGGGTGGGTAAACCGATGCCGAGGTTGACATAGGCCCCTTCCGGGATATCGCGAGCAACTCGCTGGGCCATTTCATCGCGGGTTAGTTTTTGCATGTCTGGCTCCTCAGGCGTAGTGCAACGTTCAGGTTTTCCAGCGAGAACACGCGCTGAACAAAAATCCCCGGGGTGATAACGTTTTCCGGGTCAAGGTCGCCAAGCCCCACCAGCGCGGAGACTTCCACAATGGTGGTTTTGGCGGCGGTGGCCATAATCGGCCCGAAGTTACGCGCCGCTTTGCGATACACCAGGTTGCCCCAGCGGTCCGCCTGATGGGCTTTGATCAGAGCAAAATCGGCCTTAATCGGATACTCCAGCACGTAGTGGCGGCCGTCGATTTCGCGGGTCTCTTTGCCTTCCGCCAGCGGCGTGCCGTAACCGGTCGGGGTGAAAATCGCCCCCAGCCCGGCGCCAGCGGCCTGAATCCGTGCGGCCAGATTGCCCTGCGGGACCAGCTCCAGCTCGACTTTGCCGCGGCGGTACAGGTCGTCAAAAATCTGTGAGTCCACCTGACGCGGGAAAGAGCACACCATCTTTCTCACCCGTCCGGCCTTCAGCAGCGCCGCGAGGCCAACTTCCCCGTTGCCCGCGTTGTTGTTAATAATGGTGAGGTCACGGGCGCCCTGTTCAATCAGGGCATCAATCAGATACGTTGGCTGACCGGCGGGGCCAAAGCCGCCGATCATGATGGTCGCGCCGTCGTGAATCCCGGCGATGGCATCGCTTAGCGTCGACACGCTTTTATCAATCATCAGGTCGCTCCTTTATGTGCGGTAATCGCACTTATATGCGTTGTTCGCACAAAATGTGACCCGCTTAACGATGTTGGTCAAGGGCGATAATCGAAATATGGTGCGATAATCGAACATCGTATATCTTTAGCGAAAGAATGTGATCGATGGCAAATATGGAGAAGAAAATGGAGAAGCATCCAGACGATGTTCTGACGGGCGATAGCGATCCGTTTAAGGGCGATCCGAACTTTATGGCCTCACTGGCTCGCGGGCTGGAAGTGATTCAGGCCTTTACCCCGCAGCGCCCGGTGTTGTCGATCTCGCAAATCAGTCAGAAGACCGGGATCCCGCGTGCGGCGGTGCGTCGCTGCCTGTACACCCTGGGTAAGCTGGGTTTTGTCTACGCGGAAGATGGTAAGAATTTCCAGCTGCGCCCGCGCATTCTGGCGCTCGGTCACGCGTGGCTGGCCTCTACGCCGCTGGCGCGCTCGGCGCAGCCGGTGCTCAAGCACCTGAGCGAGATGCTCAACGAGTCCTGCTCTATCGCCACCCTCGACGGCGACGATATTCTGTACATTGCCCGCGCCTCCAGCTCGCGGATCATGACCATCGACCTCGACATCGGCAGCCGCCTGCCGGCCTGGGCCACCTCGATGGGCCGGGTGCTGTTAAGCCACCAGCCGGAAGAGAAGCTGAACGATATGCTGGCGCGGGTAACGATGATTCGCTATACCCCGCAGACGGTGGATTCGGTGAATAAGCTGCGTGCCGAGCTCAAGCGCGTGCACCAGCAGGGTTATGCGCTCAACGATCAGGAGCTGGAGATGGGGCTACGGTCGCTGGCGGTGCCGCTGTTCAACCCGCAGGGTCAGGTTCAGGCGGCGCTCAACGTCGGGGTACATGCCGGGCAGGTGTCTACCCGGGAAATGGTGGAGCGGGTGCTGCCCGAGCTGCAAAAAGCGGCCCGCGAGCTGACGCTGTTGCTGCGCTAGCGGCTGCGTTTGGCGTGACGTTCCCAGGTTTCCTGCTTCGCCTCGGCGGATTTGCGCAACGCCACGTAGCACGCCCCGCTGCCGCCATGGTGCGCTGAGGCCACGCAGAACGCCTGGACTTCGGGCAGTTCGACCAGCCAGCGCGCCAGATAGCTGCGAATGATATTGGCGTGGGCGTTATCCTCCCGCCCTTTGCCGTGGACGATCAGCACGTTGCGCAACGCTTCTTTTTGCGCCTGCACGATAAAAGCAAACAGCATCTGCCGGCACTGCTCAACCGGCTGACGCAGCAGGTTCAGGCTGGCCTGCTGGCTATATTTCCCCAGCCGCAGCTTGTCCAGCACGCCGTTTTGCAGCCCTTCACGTTTAAATTCCAGCGGCGTCGCCAGCGGCACAATATCGAGATAACCGGTGGTGAGCATGTTATCCAACTGCAGGATATCCAGACGCTGCGCCGGGCGGCTATTGCGCTCGGGATGCCAGTGCACGTCATTCCCGCGCTTCAGCGGCTGGACATCTTCCATGGCGCCAAGAAATAGCGATTTGTCGTCAAGATTCATGAGCACTCCTCCGGCTACTACCGAGGGCTACTATAGCCGCCGCGCCCTGGCGGCTCAATGCGTTTGTCGACAACCGCTGGCAAAGTGAACCGTGGCGCTTCAGTCAGGAAACTGGTGACGACTCTGGCGACGAAACTGGGTGATCAGCGATGCGGTCAACGGCGTCTGGCGCATATCCCGCCGCTGGATCAGGTAATAGGTCGCTTTGGGCAACGTTTCGCGCACGTTAATCATCACCAGCTTGTCGGCAATCATCGGGTCGCTTCCCAGCTCCACCGGCAAAATGCTGAGAAAATCGCTCTGCACCACCAGGCTGATGCAGGAGGAGAAGGTTTCGCACACGATGCCGACGTGGGGGATCTGCGCCCGGTGGCTGAACAGATCCTGAAGCTGTTTAAAGTAGCTGCCGCGCGGCGTCGGCATGGTCCAGCTGTAGTCCAGCAGCGCATCGATGGAGGTGGCCTGCGCCGCGGGATGCCCGGTGCGGGCGAAAACCGCAAACGGCTTTTCAAAAAGCTTTTCAAAGCTAAATTCGTGGTCGTAGGGGCCGGGATAGTAGGTATTGATGGTGAAGTCGAGTTCGCCCTGACGCAGTTCGTTGATCATCGACAGCAACTGGCCTTCCATGATCCGCACCTTCACTAGCGGATGCTGCTGATGGAAACGGCAAATCACCGAGGGCATCAGCGAACGTGCGACGCTGGCGCCCAGGCCAATATTAATCTGCCCGGTCAGCGCCCCCTGGCGTTGCAGCAGATCCTCCTGCGCTGCCCGTAGCTCCTCGATAATCAGGCTGGCATGCTGATAGAAGCTTTCGCCATTCTCCGTCAGCGATACCCCCTGGCTGCGGCGCACGAACAGCTGAGCCGACAGCCCCTCTTCCAGCTCTTTGATCGCCTTGGTCAACGCCGGTTGCGACAGCGCCAGGGCGCGGCTGGCGCCGCGAATGCTGCCCTGGCGCGCGACCTCAACGAAGGCGCGAATTTGATGAAATTTAATCTGAAAAGACATCGTCGTGGTGATAACCGTTGTTTATCAAACAGAAGAAAATGGCATCTACTGTAATGCAAACTGTTGTGGCAACGTAAGAATGTGCTGACGAAAAACCCGCCAGTGATAAGTAAAAGCTATCACACCGTGAACAACATCACATTTTTAAATATGACAGGACCTGGTTATGCCGCTACTCAATGAATACATCCGCCAGTTGGTGCCGGAAATGACGCAATGGCGTCGCGATTTACACCACTATGCCGAGTCCGGCTGGCTCGAGTTTCGTACCGCCAGCAAGGTCGCTGAGATCTTACATCGGCTGGGCTATGACCTGGCGCTGGGCCGCGATGTCATCGATGCCGGGAGCCGCATGGGATTGCCGGATGAGGCGACCCTCGCCAGCGCCTTTTTACGCGCCCGTGAACAGGGTGCGCCGGAGCCGTGGCTGAGCGCCTTTGAAGGCGGCTTCACCGGAGTGGTCGCGACCCTGGATACCGGGCGTCCCGGGCCGACGCTGGCCTTTAGGGTCGATATGGACGCCCTCGACCTGAACGAACAGACCGATGACCATCACCGCCCGTACCGCGAGCACTTTGCCTCCTGCAACCAGGGGATGATGCACGCCTGCGGCCATGATGGCCACACCGCAATTGGCCTCGGTCTGGCCCACGTGCTGAAGCACTATGCCGACCGGCTAAACGGGGTGATTAAACTGATCTTCCAGCCTGCCGAAGAAGGTACCCGCGGGGCGCGGGCGATGGTCGCGGCAGGGGTGCTCGACAACGTCGATTACTTCACCGCGATTCATATCGGCACCGGCGTGCCGGTCGGTACGGTGGTGTGCGGTGGGGATAATTTCATGGCGACCACCAAATTCGACGTTGAGTTCACCGGCGTCGCCGCGCACGCGGGCGGCAAACCGGAAGACGGTCGTAACGCCCTGCTTGCCGCCGCCCAGGCGGCACTTGGTCTGCACGCTATCGCCCCACACAGCGCGGGGGCCTCAAGGGTCAACGTCGGGGTGATGCAGGCGGGTACCGGCCGCAATGTGGTCCCTTCCGGCGCCCTGCTCAAGGTCGAAACCCGCGGTGAAACCGAAGCTATCAACCAGTATGTCTTTGATCGGGCACAGGCGGTGATCGACGGTGCCGCGGCGATGTACGGTGCCAGCGTCAACGTCCGGTTGATGGGAGCCGCGACCTCCAGCGCGCCTTCACCGGCATGGGTCAACTATCTGCGCGAACAGGCCGCCCAGGTCCCGGGGGTTGAACAGGCCATCGACCGTATCGCCGCCCCGGCTGGTTCGGAAGATGCCACCCTGATGATGGCCCGGGTGCAGGAGCAGAACGGCCTGGCCTCGTACATGATTTTTGGCACCGAGCTCAGCGCCGGGCACCACAACGAGCGGTTCGATTTCGATGAGAGCGTTATGGCCATGGCCGTTGAAACCTTAGCGCTCACCTCCCTTAATTTTCCCTGGCAGCGAGGTGTGTAATGGAGAATATCTATCGCTTTGTCGATGAGACCATCGATGCACGCGCGGCTGAGTTTAGCGCCATCGCCGATGAGATCTGGGATCACCCGGAAACGCGCTTTGAAGAGTTCTGGTCCGCCGGACGGCTGGCGGCGGCGCTCGAAGCCGAAGGTTTTCAGCTTACCCTTGACGCCGGCGGGATCCCCAACGCCTTTATTGCCAGCGTCGGTCACGGCAAACCGGTTATCGCCCTGCTGGGGGAATATGATGCGCTGGCGGGACTGAGCCAGCAGGCGCACTGCGCGCATCAGACCAGCGACACGCCGGGTGAAAATGGCCACGGCTGTGGGCATAACCTGCTGGGCACCGCCGCCTTTGCTGCCGCGGTGGCCGGCAAAAACTGGCTACAACAGCATGGCGGCAGCGGCACCCTGCGTTTCTACGGCTGCCCTGGCGAAGAAGGTGGTTCCGGCAAAACCTTTATGGTTCGCGAGGGGCTGTTTGACGATGTCGATGCCGCCCTGACGTGGCACCCGGAAGCCTGGGCCGGCATGTTCAGCACCAGTACGCTGGCCAATATTCAGGCGGCCTGGCGCTTCAGCGGTACCGCTGCTCATGCCGCTAATTCGCCGCATCTTGGCCGCAGCGCCCTCGATGCCGTCACCCTGATGACCACCGGCACTAACTTCCTCAACGAGCACATCATTGAGAAAGCGCGCGTCCACTACGCCATCACCGACAGCGGCGGTATTTCGCCAAACGTGGTACAGGCGCAGGCGGAAGTGCTCTATTTGATTCGTGCGCCGGAGATGGCGGACGTGCAGCAGATCTACGCCCGTATCGAAAAAATCGCTCAGGGCGCCGCGCTGATGACCGAGACCACCGTCAGCTGCCGCTTCGAAAAAGCCTGCTCCGGCTATCTGCCGAATCGCACGCTGGAAGCGGCAATGTATGAGGCACTCTGCCACTTTGGCACCCCGTCGTGGAGCGAGGAGGATCGCGCCTTCGCCAGCGAGATCCGCGCGACCCTTAGCGAAAACGACCGCACCAACAGCCTGAACAATATCGCGATGACCGGCGGTGAAGCGGGAAAAACCTTTGCCCGCCGCCATCGCGATGCCCTGCTGGCAGACGACGTTGCCCCCTGGAGCGCGACCGACAACATCCTGGCAGGGTCAACCGACGTGGGCGATGTCAGCTGGAAAGCCCCGGTTGCCCAGTGCTTCAGCCCCTGTTTTGCTATCGGGACACCGCTGCACAGCTGGCAGCTGGTGAGCCAGGGACGAACCGCCATTGCCCATAAGGGCATGCTGCTGGCGGGAAAAGTGCTGGGGGCGACGGCCATTCGCCTGCTCGGCGACCCGGCGCTGCGACAAGCCAGTCAACAAGAACTGGCGCAGCAGCTGGCGGAGCGGCCCTATCACTGTCCGATCCCGCAAGACGTGACACCGTCACCTTTAAAATAATAAAACCATAACCAACACAACAACATAACAACATAACAACCAACACAACGACGACTGAGGAATGCCCATGAGTATGTCATCCATACCGTCGCCTTCCCCCACCGGGAAGCTCTATGGCTGGGTTGAGAAGGTAGGGAATAAGGTCCCGCACCCTTTTTTGCTGTTTATCTATTTGATCGTGGCGTTGGCGCTGGCTACCGCCGCACTTTCGGCCTTTGATGTCAGCGTGATTAACCCGACGGACGGGTCCACCGTCGCGGTGAAGAACCTGCTGAGCATTGACGGGCTGCACTGGTTTTTGCCTAACGTCATCAAGAACTTCAGCGGGTTTGCGCCGCTGGGAGCGATTCTCGCGCTGGTGCTCGGCGCCGGGCTTGCCGAACGGGTGGGCCTGCTGCCGGCGTTGATGGTCAAAATGGCCTCCCACGTCAGCGCGCGTTACGCCAGCTATATGGTGCTGTTTATCGCCTTTTTCAGCCATATTTCGTCTGACGCCGCCCTGGTGATTATGCCGCCGTTGGGGGCATTGATGTTCCTGGCCGTTGGCCGGCATCCGGTCGCCGGGCTGCTGGCGGCGATTGCCGGCGTCGGCTGCGGGTTTACTGCAAATTTGCTGATCGTCACCACCGACGTGCTGCTGTCCGGAATTAGCACCGAGGCGGCAAAAACCCTCGATGGCTCGCTGCACGTCAGCGTAATCGATAACTGGTACTTTATGGCCAGTTCGGTGATCGTGCTGACCCTGGTGGGTGGCCTGATCACCGATAAGCTTATTGAGCCGCGGTTGGGGAAATGGGAAGGCCGTAGCGAGGACGCCCTGCAGGCGCTGACGCCGGAGCAACGGTTTGGGCTACGGGTCGCCGGGATTGCGGCGCTGGTGTTTATCGCCCTGATTGCCATTATGGTGGTGCCGGAGAACGGCATTTTGCGCGATCCCGTCGCCCACACGGTCATGCCCTCACCGTTTATTAAAGGCATTGTGCCGCTGATCATCTTTTTCTTCTTTTTCGTCTCCCTGGCGTACGGTATCGCCACCGGGAAAATTCGTCGTCAGGCCGATTTACCGCCGTTAATGATCGAGCCGATGAAAGAGATGGCCGGGTTTATCGTGATGGTGTTCCCGCTGGCCCAGTTTGTTGCCATTTTCAACTGGAGCAATATGGGGAAATTTATGGCGGTGGGGCTGACTGACCTGCTGGAGCACGCCGGATTAAACGGCATTCCGGCTTTTGTGGGCCTGGCGCTGCTGTCGGCGTTTTTGTGCATGTTTATTGCCAGCGGTTCGGCAATTTGGTCCATTCTGGCGCCGATCTTCGTGCCGATGTTTATGCTGCTTGGTTTTCACCCGGCCTTTGCGCAGATCCTGTTTCGTATCGCCGATTCCTCGGTGCTGCCGCTGGCGCCGGTATCGCCGTTTGTTCCGCTGTTTCTCGGCTTCCTGCAACGCTATCGCGCGGATGCAAAACTCGGGACCTACTATTCGCTGGTGCTGCCCTACCCGCTGATATTCCTCGTGGTCTGGCTGCTGATGCTGGTGGCGTGGTACTGGCTGGGTTTACCGATTGGTCCGGGCATTTACCCGCGTCTGCACTAACGGAAAGAACGAGGTGGCCAGCGTCTGGCCACCATCAGTATCAAAAATGCTTCTTCTTAAACTGCATCCCTTTCAGCGTCTTATAAACAGACTCGACCATCATAGAGGCAGCGTTAATCAACAACGCACTGATAATTAAGATTACAATCCCAGTCAGAATGTATTGCATATCGTTACCTTTTAGGTTGGCAAAAAAATGCCAACACCGGGGTGTTGGCAAAATAATTGACTCAAGGAATGCCTGTATATTTATTGGCGGCGCCGGGTGCCTCCCGGTGAATTAGCCCGTTCTCACTAATTCGCGTGCGTATGACAAACTGCAGAGAAAAATGAACAGGACGCTCCTCCGCACAGGGGAATTCGCCGCGAAGCAAAAGTAACAAAAACCCTTTGCCTACGCGCGGCGTAATTAATACAAAAATAAACATCACTGGCGTGAATATATGGTGCCAGTAATCGGTTTTCGAAGACGACTCAAGATTGAAAAATAGCGCCATTTTCTCCCCCAGGTACCGCCCTTCATCACCGTGCTGGTGATTCTCTTTCAGGAGTATAGTTGCCGGTAAAGACGACGTGATATCTTGTTGTGATACTACCGCGATTATTTTGCGGCACAGACGATAGGGAGAAACGATGCTGGTACTGCTTCAGGACAAAATTGATACCCCGCTGGGGCCATTATGGATTATCTGTGACGAGCAGTTCCGCCTGCGCGCCGTTGAATGGGAAGAGCATAGTGAGCGTATGGAGCAGCTGCTGGATCTGCACTATCGCGGCGAAGGCTACCAACGTGTTTCAACCCGTGACCCTGGTGGCTTAAGCCGTAAGCTCGACGCCTACTTTGCCGGCGACCTCGATGTCATTGCCACCTTACCCACGGCCACGGCGGGCACACCGTTTCAGCGTGAAGTCTGGCAAACCCTGCGCACCATCCCCTGCGGACACGTCATGCATTATGGTCAGCTGGCTGAAACATTAGGCCGCCCTGGTGCTGCCCGCGCGGTGGGTGCCGCCAATGGCTCCAATCCGATCAGTATCGTCGTGCCCTGTCATCGGGTGATTGGCCGTAACGGCACCATGACCGGTTATGCCGGTGGCGTGCAGCGTAAAGAGTGGTTATTGCGCCATGAAGGGTATTTGCTGCTTTAGCGCTCTGTGCCTTTTATCGGAATCATCAGGCAACTTTACAATCAATTTCGGGTAAACATATTGCCTATTATCAATAAGATAAAAGTAATATTGCATTTACCCTTTTAATATTACGTGTTTCACCGGTTCGAGGCTTACCTGCTCACCAAAAAGATGTTAAAATTGACCAATATCAATTAAGGCTTGAGCAGACTTATGATCCCAGAAAAGAGAATTATTCGACGCATTCAGTCTGGCGGTTGCGCAATCCATTGTCAGGATTGCAGCATTAGCCAGCTTTGCATCCCTTTTACTCTGAACGAGCACGAGCTTGATCAGCTGGATAATATCATCGAGCGTAAAAAGCCTATCCAGAAAGGACAGACCCTGTTCAAAGCTGGTGATGAGCTGAAATCTCTGTATGCGATCCGTTCTGGTACCATCAAGAGCTACACGATCACCGAACAAGGTGACGAACAGATTACCGGTTTCCATCTGGCGGGCGATTTAGTCGGTTTTGATGCTATCGGCACCGCGCTGCACCCGAGCTTTGCGCAGGCGCTGGAAACCTCAATGGTCTGCGAAATTCCTTTCGAAACGCTGGACGATCTTTCCGGAAAAATGCCGAACCTGCGTCAGCAGATGATGCGTCTGATGAGCGGCGAGATTAAGGGCGATCAGGATATGATTCTGCTGCTTTCCAAAAAGAATGCGGAAGAGCGCCTGGCGGCCTTTATCTACAATCTGTCCCGTCGTTTCGCGCAGCGCGGCTTCTCACCTCGTGAGTTCCGTCTGACGATGACCCGCGGCGATATCGGTAACTACCTGGGTCTGACGGTAGAGACCATCAGCCGCCTGCTGGGCCGTTTCCAGAAAAGCGGTATGCTGGCAGTAAAAGGCAAATACATCACCATCGAGAACAGCGACCTGCTTGCGCAACTCGCCGGCCAGGCCCGCAACGTCGCCTGACCCTTCGCTTTTCCCTTGCCAGATCGCTAATTTTTTCCTGATTTGTTGATCTGGCCAGGGTCATCCCCTGTTTCATTTCATCCATATAGGTTATCTTTTTAATTACAGACTGTGGTTACAGTTGTAAGGAGACCCTGTATGGCGAAGTATCAGAACATGCTGGTAGTAATCGACCCCAATCAGGACGACCAGCCTGCATTGCGGCGTGCGGTGTATCTACACCAACGGATTGGTGGACGCATCAAAGCCTTTTTGCCGATCTATGATTTTTCCTATGAGATGACCACGCTGCTATCGCCCGATGAGCGTACGGCGATGCGTCAGGGTGTCATCAGTCAACGTAGTGCCTGGATCAAAGAGCAGGCGCGGTTTTATATCGAGTCCGGTATTCCGATCGACATTAAAGTGGTGTGGCACAACCGACCCTTCGAAGCCATTATCCAGGAGATCCTCACCGACAAACACGATTTACTGCTGAAGATGGCGCACCAGCATGACAAGCTGGAGGCGGTGATTTTCACCCCTACCGACTGGCATCTGCTGCGCAAATGTCCCTGCCCGGTGTGGATGGTCAAAGACCAGCCGTGGCCGGAAGGCGGCAAAGCGCTGGTGGCGGTGAACCTTGCCAGTGAAGAGAACTATCACGACGCGTTAAACGAGAAGTTAGTCAAAGAAACGCTGGAGCTGGCGGACCAGGTCAACCATACCGAAGTCCATCTGGTCGGTGCCTATCCGGTCACTCCGATCAACATCGCTATTGAGCTTCCCGATTTTGACCCGAGTATCTACAACGACGCGATTCGCGGCCAGCATCTGCTGGCGATGAAAGCGCTGCGACAAAAATTTGGCATTGACGAAAACCGCACCCACGTAGAGAAAGGGCTACCTGAAGAGGTGATCCCTGACCTCTCTGAGCATCTGCAGGCGGGGATTGTGGTGCTGGGTACCGTCGGGCGTACCGGGATATCGGCGGCGTTTCTCGGCAATACCGCCGAGCAGGTAATCGACCATCTACGCTGCGATCTGCTGGTACTCAAGCCGGAACAATACAAAACCCCGGTTGAAATGGACGACGAAGACGACGATTAATATCGCCGCTGAATTACCGGCGTACGTCACTGTATCCCCTGCTCCGGCGGGGGATATTTTTTTCCGACATCTCACCCTGCAGGCATAAAAAAAGGGCCTTCCGGCCCCGTTCATCGCGATACGACAGCCACGCTGCTGTTAATGAATACCTAAACGCCACGCGTGATCGATCTCTTCTTTCAGTTCAAGTGCGGAGAGAGACATCAGATCGGCAAATTCCAGCTCGAGTAGTTTGAATTTTTTCAGGTACTGCGCGGGGGTTAAAGCCGTTGGGTCACGACGCAGGAACTCGATGGCCATTTGTGCGGGGGTTAATTCGGTATCCATAATATCCTCAGTATGATGAAAAAACAGGCTTAGTATAGCACTCCGGGGTGATGGTTTTATGAGCAATTAATGGCCTTGCTGTATATATAAAAAAGCCGTCTCAGCAGAGACGGCTTCATAATTAAAGAGTATTTAGGACGATGATGGATTACAGCGCTTTGAGGATAGCGTCCACGCTGGCTTTCGCATCACCGAACAGCATATGGGTATTGTCTTTGAAGAACAGCGGGTTCTGTACACCAGCATAGCCGGTATTCATTGAACGCTTAAAGACCACCACATTCTGCGCTTTCCACACTTCCAGTACCGGCATACCGGCAATCGGGCTCTTCGGATCGTCCTGCGCCGCCGGGTTAACGGTGTCGTTCGCGCCGATAACCAGTACGGTGTCAGTGTCGGTGAAATCATCGTTGATCTCATCCATCTCCAGCACCACGTCGTACGGCACTTTCGCTTCCGCCAGCAGCACGTTCATATGTCCAGGTAAACGACCGGCAACCGGGTGAATACCAAAACGAACTTTAATGCCACGAGCGCGCAGTCGTTCGGTGATCTCAGCCACCGGATACTGCGCCTGCGCTACCGCCATGCCGTAGCCTGGGGTGATGATCACCGAGTGCGAGTTTTTCAGCATTTCAGCGGTGTCTTCAGCGCTGATTTCGCGGTGTTCACCCACTTCCTCATCGCTACCGGTTGAGGAACCATCGGTACCAAAACCACCGGCAATAACGCTGAAGAACGAACGGTTCATCGCCTTACACATGATGTAGGAGAGAATCGCCCCTGACGACCCCACCAGCGCACCGGTGACGATCAGCAGGTCGTTGCTCAGCATAAAGCCCGCCGCCGCCGCCGCCCAGCCAGAGTAGGAGTTCAGCATCGACACTACCACCGGCATATCTGCGCCACCGATGGAAGCCACCAGGTGCCAGCCAAAGGCCAGAGCGATAACGGTCATCACCAGCAGCGCCAGCACCTGAGTCGCGGTGCTGTCGGTGCGAACAAAGGCCACCAGCAGCAGGAAGGAAACCACCAGTGCCGCCAGGTTCAGCTTATGGCGATTCGGCAACATCAGCGGTTTAGAAGACATCTTGCCGCACAGCTTGCCAAACGCCACAATCGAACCGGTGAAGGTCACCGCACCGATGAAGATACCGAGGAACACTTCGGTCAGATGAATATTGACCAGAATCTGTTCCATGCCGGTTTCATGCTGCAGGTAGCTGTTAAAGCCCACCAGCACCGCCGCCAGACCAACGAAGCTGTGGAGAACCGCTACCAGCTCCGGCATCTCGGTCATTTCGACTTTCTTCGCCAGACGGATACCGATCGCGCCACCGATAACCATCGCCAGCAGGATCCACCCGACGTTGCTGCTGTCCGGCCCAAAAATAGTGGCGATCAGCGCAATGGCCATCCCGGCAACACCGAAGTAGTTACCCTGCTGAGATGACTCGTGTTTGGACAGCCCTGCCAGGCTAAAAATAAAGAGGATCGCGGCAACAATGTATGCAGCTGTAACTAATCCACCAGACATGTGTTACCCCTTATCCTTTGCGGAACATTTTCAGCATGCGCTGAGTAACGGTGAAACCACCAAAAATATTAATGCTGGCGATCAGCACCGCGATAAAACTCAGGAAGCTGACCCAGCCACCGTGGCCGATCTGCAACAATGCCCCGACAACAATAATCCCTGAAATGGCGTTCGTAACCGACATCAGCGGCGTATGCAGCGCATGAGAAACGTTCCACACCACGTAATAGCCAACCACGCAGGAGAGCGCAAACACGGTGAAGTGTCCGAGGAACTCTTTCGGGGCGACGTTAGCCAGCCAGCCGAACAGAATAATCGCCAGCGCCATCAGCGCGTATTTGCGCCACGGTGAAGCCGGCTTTTCTGGCTCTTTCGGCGCCTCGACGGTCTTCGCGGCTGCCTGCGGCTGAGCGGAAACCTGAATCGGCGGTGCCGGCCAGGTCACTTCGCCTTCACGCACAACGGTCACGCCACGGACGACGACGTCGTCAAAGTCGATGGTGATGTTGCCGTCTTTCTCTTTGCAGAGCAGTTTCAGCAGGTTGACCAGGTTGGTGCCGTACAGCTGGGAGGACTGCGTCGGCAGACGGCCCGGCAGGTCGGTGTAACCGATGATCTTCACGCCGTTGGCGGTAGTGACCACTTCGCCAGGGACGGTGTATTCACAGTTACCGCCATTCTGCGAGGCCAGGTCGACCACGACGCTACCGGCGGTCATGGAGTCGACCATTTCGCGGGTAATCAGCTTCGGCGCCGGTTTGCCTGGGATTAACGCGGTGGTGACAATAATGTCGACTTCTTTTGCCTGGGCGGCAAACAGCGCCATTTCCGCTTTGATAAAGGCTTCAGACATGACTTTGGCATAGCCATCGCCACTGCCGGCCTCTTCCTTAAAGTCCAGCTCGAGGAACTCGGCGCCCATACTCTGCACCTGTTCTTTCACTTCCGGACGGGTATCGAAGGCACGGACGATCGCCCCGAGGCTATTCGCCGCACCGATAGCTGCCAGTCCGGCCACGCCGGCGCCGATCACCATCACTTTGGCCGGCGGCACTTTGCCCGCGGCGGTGATCTGACCGGTAAAGAAACGACCAAATTCATGGGCCGCTTCCACAATCGCACGGTAGCCGGCGATGTTAGCCATTGAACTTAACGCATCCAGCGACTGGGCGCGCGAAATACGCGGCACCGAATCCATCGCCATGACGTTAATATTGCGCTCTGCCAGCTTCGCCATTAATTCAGGGTTTTGTGCTGGCCAGATAAAGCTCACCAGCGTCGTGCCTGGATTCAGCAACGCAATTTCATGTTCTTCAGGTGCATTCACCTTAAGAATAATGGGCGACTGCCAGACCTCGGCACCCGCCACCACTTCAGCCCCCGCCTGAATAAAGGCGTCGTCATCGAAACTTGCCAGCTGGCCCGCGCCGCTTTCAACAGCGACGGTAAACCCGAGTTTCAGTAGCTGCTCCACCGTTTTCGGCGTGGCGGCTACGCGGGTTTCATTGGCAAACCGTTCTTTTGGTACCCCGATACGCATAGTTTTCCCTTCCATCGGTTTTTGATGATGGTTTTCTTCTTCTCACCGATAAGGGGTCATGACAACAACGCCATGGCGACCTCATCGATAGAAAATGAAACAGTAACAAACTTTTTATAACCTACTGAAAATACCGATTGTGATCTACAGCGATAAAACAGAAATTTTGATTTTATTGGTAAAACTCACCGTGAACCGTGTCAGGCAGCAATATTTACCTTAATTTTATAGCCAGGCCTGATAATTCGCTTAACTGGAGCGTTTACACACCATTAACCGCCGACCCAAACAAGGAATTAACATTACATTAACTTATAAAAGTGGTATCGATTATCAATTTTGCTGGTCAAGCGGCTGTTTTTTCAACATATCACAATTTGTTATGTTTCTGTGACGCACCTTTCGGGCGGTCAACAAAAAATGACGCAGACAGTCGCTCCTTTTAAATGCAATAATCGAGCGTTATCAGTCAACAACAATACCAATACATGGTTTGCGCAAGGCAAAGGATTATTTTTATGAAGCTTAAGAACTCACTCCTGGCGTCTGCTCTTCTGGCTACGACGGCATTGTCAGCCCATGCAGCGACCGAGCTGACTCCGGAGCAGGCAGCGGCGTTAAAACCCTACGATCGGGTGGTGATCACAGGTCGTTTTACGGCGATTGGCGATGCAGTGAAAGCAATGTCCCGCAAAGCGGACAAAGAAGGCGCGGCCTCGTTTTATGTTGTCGACACTTCTGATTATGGCAACAGCGGTAACTGGCGCGTCACGGCCGATTTCTACAAAGACAACGCCCCGCAGGCCGATGCGCCTAAAAACCGCGTTATCAACGGCGTGATGGAGCTGCCGAAAGACCAGGCGGTTGAGCTGGAACCTTTCGATACCGTCACCGTGCAGGGCTTCTATCGCAGCCAGCCAGAAGTGAATGATGCGATCACCAAAGCGGCAAAAGCCAAGGGTGCAGCATCCTTCTTTATCGTCCGTCAGGTTGATGCCAACCAGGGCGGCAACCAGCGTATCACCGCCTATATCTATAAAGCCGACGCCAAAAAACGCGTGCTGCAGAGCCCGGATGCTATTCCGGCAGATTCTGAAGCCGGGCGTGCAGCGCTGGCTGAAGGCGGTAGCGCTGCGAAAAACGTTGAGATCCCGGGCGTTGCTACCACCGCAGCGGTCGGTGCGGGTACCGGTGTCGGTCGCTTCTTCGAAACCCAGTCGTCAAAAGGCGGACGTTACACTGTCACCCTGCCGGACGGTACTAAAGTCGAGGAAGTGAACAAGATCACCGCGGCGCAGATGGCGCCATTCGACAGCATTAAGTTCACCGGGAACTACGGCAACATGACCGAAATTTCCTACCAGACCGCGAAACGTGCCGCGAAGAAAGGTGCTAAGTACTACCACATCACCCGCCAGTGGCAGGAACGTGGTGGCAACATCACCATCAGCGCAGATCTGTATAAGTAATCGCATCTGTTCTGGCTAAAAAGGCGGCATCCTGCCGCCTTTTTGTTTTTTTTCACCCGTCACCATTGCATGCGCACAAGACACTCCGTAAAATCCCGCGCCTTAGCGCAATCCTCCATTTTTATGCGATTTCGCCAAATAAATATTCTTGATTCACTGCTGTCACCTCGGGAATACAATGGAAAAGAAACTGGGCCTCAGCGCCTTGACTGCCCTGGTACTGAGCTCCATGCTGGGCGCTGGCGTGTTCAGCCTGCCGCAAAATATGGCGGCCGTCGCCAGCCCCTCGGCCCTGCTCATCGGCTGGGCGATTACCGGCGTGGGCATTTTATTCCTCGCCTTCGCGATGCTGCTGCTGACCCGCATTCGCCCCGAGCTGGACGGCGGTATTTTCACCTATGCCCGCGAAGGTTTTGGTGAACTGATCGGTTTCTGTTCCGCGTGGGGATACTGGCTGTGTGCGGTGATCGCCAACGTCTCTTATCTGGTGATTGTCTTTGCCGCGCTCAGCTTCTTCACCGATACCCCTGACCACATCATTTTTGGTAACGGCAATACCTGGCAGGCGATCGTCGGCGCTTCGCTGCTGCTGTGGGTGGTGCACTTCCTGGTGCTGCGCGGCGTACAAACCGCGGCGGGAATTAACCTGATTGCCACGCTTGCCAAACTGATCCCGCTCGGTGCTTTTGTCGTTCTGGCTATCATGGCTTTTCGCCTCGAGACCTTTAAGCTTGATTTCAGCGGCGTGGCGCTTGGCGTACCGGTCTGGGAGCAGGTCAAAAACACCATGCTCATCACCCTGTGGGTGTTTATCGGCGTCGAGGGCGCGGTGGTGGTTTCCGCCCGAGCCCGCAACAAGCAGGATGTCGGCCGGGCTACGCTGCTGGCGGTGCTCTCCGCGCTGGCGGTATACCTGTTGGTCACGCTGCTGTCGCTGGGCGTGGTCGCCCGACCTGAACTGGCCGAAATGCGCAACCCGTCGATGGCCGGACTGATGGTGAAAATGATGGGCTCCTGGGGCGAAGTGGTGATTGCTGCCGGGCTGATTGTTTCCGTCTGCGGCGCCTACCTGAGCTGGACCATTATGGCCGCAGAAGTCCCGTGGCTGGCCGCCACGCATAAAGCGTTTCCGCGGATGTTTGCCCGGCAGAACAAAAATAATGCCCCGTCGTCATCCCTGTGGCTGACCAATATCAGCGTCCAGTTGTCGCTGGTGCTGATCTGGCTGACTAAGTCAGATTACAATACGCTGCTGACCATCGCCTCCGAGATGATTCTGGTCCCCTATTTCCTGGTTGGCGCCTTCCTGCTGAAGATTGCCGTACGCCCGGTACATAAGGTGGTGGGTGTCGGCGCCTGCATTTATGGCTTATGGTTATTATATGCATCCGGCCCTGTGCATTTATTATTGTCAGTGATACTTTACGCTCCGGGTCTTCTGGTTTTCCTGTACGCGCGCCGTACGCACCAGCACGATCGCATGCTTAAACGCCGTGAATTAGCCTTAATTGCTTTTTTACTGGTTGCCGCCGTACCGGCAACGTGGATGCTGGTGGGGTAAGCGGTTGCCCTGCCGCTTAACTCAATGGAGATACCCATGGATACCCGACAGCCTCGCCCGATATTAATTACCGGAGGGGGCCGCCGTATTGGCCTCGCACTGGCGCACCATTTTCTGAGTCAACAGCAGCCGGTTATCATCAGTTATCGCACCCACTATCCAGCCATTGACGCGCTGCGCGATGCCGGGGCCATTTGCCTCGCCGCCGATTTCAACAGCGACGACGCGATTATGACCTTCGCCGAAGCGGTGAAGCAGCATGCCGGCAACGGCCTGCGCGCCATTGTCCATAATGCCAGCGACTGGATGGCGGAAAAGCCGGGCGTCCCGTTGAGCACCGTACTGTCCAGCATGATGCAGATCCACGTCCATGTCCCCTATCTCCTGAACCATGCGCTGGAAGGCCTGCTCCGCGGTCACGGCCATGCCGCCAGCGATATTATTCATATCACGGACTATGTAGTGGAACGCGGCAGCGATAAACATATCGCCTATGCCGCCAGCAAGGCCGCGCTGGATAACATGACCCGCTCCTTTGCCCGCAAGCTGGCGCCGGAAATCAAAGTCAATGCGGTCGCCCCGTCGCTGATCATGTTTAATGAAGGCGATGATGCCGAATATCGTCGGCAGGCGCTGGATAAATCACTGATGAAAAGCGTGGCGGGCGAGCAGGAAATTATCGACCTGCTCGAATACCTGTTTGCCAGTCATTTCGTGACCGGGCGTTCTTTCGCCGTGGATGGCGGCAGACACCTGCGTTAGTGGAACCGGCTCCAGCCGAGAATCAGGAGCCAGGCGCACAGGCTCCAGCATCCCACAGCGCCCGCCAGCGCGTAAGGCAGGCGCATCATTGCGGTGAAGTACCACAGCGACAGCAAATAAATGAAATAGGGAATAATCGACCACATGCCAAAAACAATGGTCGTGCGCAGTGCTTCAATACCGCGCTCGCTGGCCACAATATAATGCGCGATCAGAGCAAAGGTCGGAAACAGCGGAATTAACCCGGCAATATAATAGTTTTTGGTTTTAGACAGCACCCCAATCAAAACCACCACCAGCGCCCCTAGCAACGCTTTTATCAACAACGCCATACCCAAAACCTTAACCTTTTAACAACAAGATGAAGCAGCATAGCGGAAGTAGACAGATACACAATATCCTTCGCGACAATAGGCCTGCAGGGTGACATCCATTTTTATAAAAGAGTAATGGCGGGTACTGTAGTGCCGGTGTATGTTAATTCTTTTTCTTGAATACCAATTATATGAATAAGATCGTTTTTGTTGAGGATGATCCGGAAGTGGGCGCGCTGATTGCGGCCTATCTCGGAAAGCACGATATGGACGTGGTTGTGGAACCACGCGGCGACCGGGCGGAAGCGGTCATCGCCGCGGAAAAACCCGACCTGGTGTTGCTGGACATCATGCTGCCCGGCAAAGATGGCATGACGCTGTGCCGCGATCTCCGCGGTCAGTGGCAGGGGCCAATTGTGCTGCTCACCTCGCTCGACAGCGATATGAACCATATCTTGTCCCTGGAAATGGGCGCCAGTGATTATATTCTGAAAACCACGCCGCCTGCCGTGCTGCTGGCCCGTCTGCGCCTGCATTTGCGCCAGCACGTCAGCGTGGCGGTGAACGCTACCCCGACGGCGCTCACCCAACATAAAACCATCACCTTCGGCTCGCTGCTGATCGACCCGGTCAATCGCCAGGTGCTCCTCGGCGGCGAGAGCGTCGCCCTGTCCACCGCCGATTTTGAGCTGCTGTGGGAGCTGGCAACCCACGCCGGGCAGATTATGGATCGCGATGCCCTGCTGAAAAACCTGCGCGGCGTGAGCTACGACGGAATGGACCGCAGCGTCGATGTGGCGATTTCTCGCCTGCGTAAGAAACTGCTCGATAGCGCAACGGAACCCTATCGCATCAAGACGGTGCGCAATAAAGGCTATCTGTTCGCCCCGCACGCCTGGGATAACTGACGGCTCAGCCACTAACATCAACACAGTAGCGTTCAGCGTGACTATTGCGGTGAGATTTTATGAAAAAGCTGTTTGTGCAGTTCTACCTTCTGCTGTTCGTCTGCTTCCTGGTGATGACGATGCTCGTGGGGCTGGTGTATAAATTCACCGCCGAACGCGCTGGCCGACAGTCGCTGGATGACCTGATGAAAAGTTCGCTGTATTTAATGCGTAGCGAACTGCGGGAGATCCCGCCGCGGGACTGGAGCAAAACGCTGAAAGAGCTGGACCTTAATCTGTCATTTGACCTGCATATCGAACCGCTGAGCAAATTTAAGCTCTCAGAAAACTCGATGCAACACCTGCGCGCCGGCGATATTGTCGCCCTTGATGACGAATACACCTTTATCCAGCGGATCCCACGCAGCCACTATGTTTTATCGGTGGGCCCGGTGCCTTATCTCTATTTTCTGCATGAAATGCGCCTGCTGGATGTGGCGTTGATGGCTTTCATCGCTATCTCCCTGGCCTTTCCGGTGTTTATCTGGATGCGCCCCCACTGGCAGGATATGTTGCGCCTCGAGACCGCCGCCCAGCGTTTCGGTGAAGGGCATTTTACCGAACGCATTCATTTCGACAGCATGTCCAGCTTCGAGCGGCTGGGGGTGGCCTTTAATCAGATGGCTGACAACATCAATGCGCTGATCGCCAGTAAGAAACAGCTGATTGACGGGATTGCGCATGAGTTACGCACCCCGCTGGTACGCCTGCGCTATCGCCTGGAGATGAGTGAAAACCTGACCGAGGCGGAATCGCAGGCGCTGAACCGTGATATCGGTCAGCTGGAAGCGTTAATTGAAGAGCTGCTGACCTACGCCCGGCTGGACCGACCGCAAAATGAGCTGAACCTGACTACGCCTGATTTCCCGGAGTGGATCGAAACCCACATCGATGAGATCCAGTTGGTCAACCCGCAGCGCGACGTGACGCTGCATAATATCGTCGCCGGCAGCTACGGCGCGCTGGATATGCGCCTGATGGCGCGCGTGCTGGATAACCTGGTGAACAACGCCCTGCGCTACAGCAGTCAGCGTATTCAGGTAAGCCTGACGCTGCAGGGCTCCCGGGCGACGCTGCAGGTGGAAGATGACGGGCCGGGTATCGCGCCCGAAGAGCGTGAGCGGGTGTTTGAGCCGTTTGTACGTCTCGACCCAAGCCGCGATCGCGCCACCGGCGGCTGCGGGCTGGGACTGGCGATCGTGCACAGTATCGCCCAGGCGATGTCCGGCGACGTCAGCTGCGACGCCAGTTCGCTCGGCGGCGCCCGTTTTAGTTTTAGCTGGCCCATCTACCACCAGTTGCCCGATTTAAGCGCTGCCTGACGGTTCTTGCACCGAAGCCGCGGCCTGCTATAGTTATAAATCAAATAGTATGTTGTAACTAAGGTGAATGTAATGGCTGACTATGACCTCGTTGAACGTCTGAGTGACACCTTTCGCCAACTGGAACGCGAACTACAACAGCTCCAGCAGCGCCTGCGCGACTGCCGTCTTCTGGCCGCCCGGGTCTTTGAGCTACCCGCCGTCAGCAAAGAGACGGAACACCTGCCGCTGGAGACGATCCAGGTGGTTCAGCACCTCGGCCAAACCGCCCTCGAGATGAGCCTGCGCCATTACAGCCATCTGTTTATTCAGCAGCAATCGGAACGTCGGAGCAGCAAGGCCGCGGTGCGCCTGCCCGGCGCAATCTGCCTGCAGGTTGATGGTGAGCAACAGACGGTGCTGCAACAAAGTATCGTCCGTATCAACGCCCTGAAAGCAACGTTCGAAAAGATCGTCACCGTTGAATCCGGCCTGCCGGCCACCGCCCGCTTTGAGTGGGTTCACCGCCATCTGCCGGGGCTCATCACCCTCAGCGCCTACCGCACCCTGACGGTTTTAAACGATCCCAGCACCATTCGATTTGGTTGGGCCAATAAACACGTGATTAAAAATCTCACCCGCGACGACGTACTGATGCAGCTGGAAAAAAGCCTGCAATCACCGCGGGCGGTTCCGCCATGGACGCGCGAGCAGTGGCAAAGCAAGCTGGAGCGGGAGTATCAGGATATCGCCGCCCTGCCGCTGCGGGCGAAACTCAAGATTAAACGGCCGGTGAAAGTGCAGCCCATTGCCCGGGTGTGGTACGCGGATGCGCAAAAACAGGTGCAGCACGCCTGCCCTGGCCCGCTGATTGCGTTGATATCCGGCACGCGCGGGGTGAGCGTCCCGGATCTCGGAGAACTGCTGAATTATGACAGTGACAATGTGCAATACCGTTATAAACCCCAGGCACAGTCGCTGAAATTACTGATCCCACGACTGCACCTGTGGTTGGCTAACGAGTAGCCATGCTGCCGACCATATCCTGCGGGCGCACCCAGCTGTCGAATTCAGCTTCCGTCAGGTAGCCCAGCGCCAGCGCGGCGGCCTTCAGCGTGAGCCCCTCTTTATGGGCCTTTTTCGCGATTTCAGCCGCTTTGTCGTAGCCGATATGGGTATTCAGCGCGGTCACCAGCATCAGGGACTCGTTGAGCAGCTGGTTGATGCGCTCCCGGTTGGGTTCAATCCCGACGGCACAGTGTTCGTTGAAGCTCTCCATGCCGTCAGCCAGCAGCCTGACCGACTGCAGGAAATTATGGATAACCATCGGGCGATAGACGTTCAGCTCGAAGTTACCGGAAGCCCCGCCAATATTCACCGCCACATCGTTCCCCAGCACCTGACAGCAGAGCATCGTCAGCGCTTCACACTGCGTCGGGTTGACCTTGCCGGGCATAATCGACGAGCCGGGCTCATTTTCCGGAATCGCAATCTCACCGATGCCGCAGCGCGGGCCGGAGGCCAGCCAGCGCACATCGTTGGCGATTTTCATCAACGAGGCCGCCAGCCCTTTCAACGCGCCGTGGGCGTGCACCAGCGCATCGCAGGTGGCGAGGGCTTCAAACTTGTTCGGCGCGGTCACAAACGGCTGGCCGCTGAGGGCCGCCAGTTCTGCGGCAACGCGAACGGCATATTCCGGATGAGTGTTCAGCCCGGTCCCCACCGCCGTGCCTCCCAGCGCCAGCTCGCTGAGGTGCGGCAGGCTCAGCTCCAGATGACGGAGATTATGTTCCAGCATCGCCACCCAGCCGGAGAACTCCTGTCCGAGCGTCAGCGGCGTGGCGTCCTGCAGATGGGTGCGGCCGATTTTGACGATGTCGTTGAACGCGGTGGATTTATCGTTGAGGGTCTGGGTCAGCGTCCGTAGCTGAGGAATAAGCTTTTCACGCAGAGCGATAATTGCCGCTACGTGCATCGCGGTCGGGAAAACGTCGTTGGAGCTTTGGCTCTTATTCACGTCATCGTTTGGATGCACTTTACGCTCCATCCCCCGCACGCCGCCCAGCAGTTCGCTGGCGCGGTTTGCCAGCACCTCATTCATGTTCATGTTGCTCTGGGTACCGGAGCCGGTCTGCCAGATAGCCAACGGAAATTCATCCGGATGGCGCCCCGCCAGCACTTCATCGGCGGCGCTCATGATAGCTTCCGCCTTTTCCGCCCCCAGCAGGCCCAGATCCTGGTTAACCCGCGCCGCCGCCCGTTTGGTCAGCGCCAGCGCAAAGATCAGTTCGCCCGGCATTTTTTCCGTCGAGATGCGGAAATGTTCCAGCGAACGTTGGGTCTGCGCGCCCCAGAGTTTGTCGTCAGGCACGTCAATCGCGCCCATAGAGTCTTTTTCACTGCGATGCGTTGTCATTACTTTCTCCTTGAATACAAAGTCAGTCATTGTGACAAGGCTCACCTGCTTTAAAACCTACAGTATTGGTCAGATTTTTAATTATGGATTGGTGGTTCGTGCCGCTAAGCGACATAAAAAAACCGCCCCGAAGGGCGGCCAGGATTATTTCACACAGCGTGTGCATTGCGAGGTCTGAATCTGCTGGAAGAAGTCGTTACCTTTGTCATCCACCAGGATGAACGCCGGGAAGTCTTCCACTTCGATTTTCCAGATAGCTTCCATTCCCAGCTCCGGATAAGCCACGCACTCCAGGCTGCGAATGCTCTGCTGCGCCAGCACCGCCGCCGGGCCACCGATACTGCCGAGGTAGAAACCGCCATGCTGATGGCAGGCATCGGTCACCTGCTTGCTGCGGTTGCCTTTCGCCAGCATGATTTTACTGGCGCCGTGAGACTGCAGCAGGTCGACGTAGGAGTCCATTCGCCCTGCCGTGGTCGGACCGAGCGACCCGGAAGCATACCCGTCCGGTGTTTTAGCCGGACCGGCGTAGTAGATCGGGTGGTCTTTCACGTACTGCGGCAGCGTTTCGCCGTTATCCAGCAGCTCTTTCAGCTTGGCGTGGGCAATATCGCGCGCCACGATGATGGTGCCGCTCAGGGAGAGTCGCGTCGAGACCGGGTACTGCGACAGCAGCGCCAGGATTTCGCTCATCGGCTGGTTGAGGTTGACCTTCACCGCTTCGCCTTCACCGGCCTGGCGCAGCGCTTCCGGGATATACTTCCCAGGATTGCTTTCCAGTTTTTCCAGCCAGATACCATCGCGGTTGATCTTGCCTTTGATATTGCGGTCCGCAGAGCACGATACCCCCATCCCCACCGGGCAGGAGGCGCCGTGGCGCGGCAGACGCACCACGCGGATATCGTGAGCAAAGTATTTGCCACCAAACTGCGCGCCGAGGCCGAGGTTCTGCGCTTCCAGCAGCAGCTCCTGCTCCAGCTGCACGTCGCGGAAGGCCTGACCGTGCTCATTCCCTTCGGTCGGCAGGCCGTCGTAATAGTGGGTCGAGGCCAGCTTGACGGTTTTCAGAGTCGATTCCGCCGAGGTCCCGCCAATCACGAAGGCGATATGGTACGGCGGGCAGGCCGCAGTACCGAGGGTGCGCATCTTCTCAACCAGGTAGTTTTTCAGCTTCGCCGGGGTGATCAGCGCTTTGGTTTCCTGGTACAGATAGGTCTTGTTGGCAGAGCCGCCGCCTTTGGCGATGCACAGGAATTTGTACTCGTCGCCATCGGTGGCGTAGAGGTCGATCTGCGCCGGCAGGTTGGTGCCGGTATTGACCTCGTTATACATATCCAGCGGGGCATTCTGCGAATAGCGCAGGTTATCCTGGATATAGGTGTTATAGACCCCCTGCGCCAGCGCCGCTTCGTCACTGCCGCCGGTCCACACGCGCTGACCTTTTTTGCCGGTGATGATCGCCGTCCCGGTATCCTGGCAGGTCGGTAAAATACCTTTAGCCGCGATATCGGAGTTGCGCAGGAACTGCAGGGCGACGTATTTGTCGTTTTCGCTGGCTTCCGGGTCGCTAAGGATATCAGCAACCTGCTGCTGATGCGCCGGGCGTAACATAAAGGAGGCGTCGTGGAAGGCGTGTTGTGCCAGAAGGGTCAGTGCCTGGGGTTCTACCTTGAGGATTTCCTGGCCGGCGAACTCGGCGACAGAGACGTAATCACGACTGAGGAGATAATACTCGGTGTCATCCTTTTTGAGGGGAAAAGGATCCTGATAAACAAACGGTTTATTCGACATTGTGCTCTCACTTACTGCTTGGCTGATTATATTTCAGGCAGACACTCCATTTGCCTGTAGAAAAGCGAGTCGATCAATTTTACACAAATTTTTAACAAAAACTGAGACAAGGACGACTTTTTCTTTCAGCAGTTGCTTATCAGCAGTTTACTGGTTTAATAGAACGATTATCATCAAGTGGAAACAGGGATTGAGAATGCAAAAGCTCATTAACTCAGTGCAGAACTATGCCTGGGGAAGTCATACCGCCTTAACCGAACTGTACAGCATCGCGAATCCGGACAACCTGCCGATGGCGGAGCTGTGGATGGGCGCGCATCCGAAGAGCAGCTCAAAAATTGTCGATGCTAACGGCACCACGCGCTCGCTGCGTGAGGTCATTGACGGCGACAAGTCGGCGCTGCTCGGTGACAAGGTCGCACAGCGTTTCGGCGAGCTGCCGTTCCTGTTTAAAGTGCTGTGCGCCGCCCAGCCGCTGTCTATTCAGGTCCACCCGAACAAGCAGGCCTCCGAGATTGGCTTTGCTAAAGAGAATGCCGCCGGTATTCCACTTGATGCCGCAGAACGTAACTATAAAGATCCGAACCACAAGCCAGAGCTGGTCTTTGCGCTGACGCCGTTCCTGGCGATGAACGCCTTCCGTGAGTTTGCCGAGATTGCCGCCCTGCTCCAGCCGGTAGCCAACGCCCACCCGGCCATTGGCGAGTTCCTGAGCCATCCGGATGCGCAACATTTAAGCCAGCTGTTCGCCGGCCTGCTGAATATGCAGGGCGAAGAGAAAGCCCAGGCCCTGCGTATCCTGCAAACGGCGCTGGACAGCCAGCAAGGTGAACCGTGGCAGACCATCAAGCTTATCGCCGAGTTCTATCCGGACGACAGCGGCCTGTTCTCTCCTTTACTGCTCAATGTTGTCAAGCTGAACCCCGGTGACGCAATGTTCCTGTTCGCCGAAACCCCGCATGCGTATCTGCAAGGGGTGGCGCTGGAGGTCATGGCTAACTCCGATAACGTGCTGCGCGCAGGCCTGACGCCGAAATATATCGATATTCCGGAACTGGTCGCCAACGTGCAATTCGTGGCGAAGCCGGCGGGTGAACTACTGACTCAGCCGGTCAAACAGGCGACAGAGCTGGACTTCCCGATTCCGGTTGATGATTTCGCCTTCTCCCTGCATGACCTGTCAGCGCAGGCGGCCCCTCTTGCGCAGGAGAGCGCGGCGATCGTCTTCTGTGTGGAAGGCGAAGCGGTGTTGAGCAAAGGCGACCAGCGCCTGACCCTGAAACCTGGCGAGTCGGCATTTATTGCCTGCAACGAGTCGCCGGTAGAGGTCAGCGGCAGCGGCCGCGTGGCGCGCGTCTTCAATAAGCTCAAGTAAGTTACTGAACTTTTTAGCCGCGCTTGCTAGACTTTCCCACATCATGACAACATGACCAGGCGGCCCGACCCGCCTGGTTTTATTTATGGACAAATGCTATGAAGAAAACGCTGGTCGCAGCAGGAATTATCGTGGCTCTGGGTGTTATCTGGACAGGTGGCGCCTGGTACACAGGGAAACAGCTGGAAAATCATCTCGCCGAAGTCGTGAAACAGGCGAATGCACAGCTTCAGAACAGCGCCCCGGAAGCCGGCGTTGAACTCGCCTCGCAGAACTATCAGCGCGGCCTGTTCAGCAGCCGCCTGCAGCTGGTGGTGAAACCGATTGCCGGTAAAGAACACAGCTGGCTCGCCGCCGGGCAGAGCCTGGTCTTTGATGAAGTGGTCGATCACGGTCCCTTCCCGCTGGCCGCGCTGAAATCCGGTCAGCTGGCGCCCGCGATGGCCTCCGCTAACACCACTCTGGTGAATAACGACACCAGCAAAGCGTTGTTTGAGATTGCCAAAGGCGAAACCCCGTTCATTATCGATACCCGCATCGCCTACAGCGGCGATAGCCGCTCGGCTATTACGCTGAAACCACTGGACTATGCCAAAGGCGATGAAAAAGTCACCTTCAGCGGCGGTCAGTTCCAGCTGAATGCCGATGCAGAAGGCAAAACCGTCAGCCTCACCGGCGACGCGAGCGGCGGCCAGATCAACGCGCTGAATGAGTACAATCAGAAGGTGCAGCTGAGCTTCAGCAACCTGAAGGCCGACGGTGCAACCGAAATGACCAGCTTCAACGAGCGCATCGGTAAGCAAAAAATCGCGCTGGAAAAGCTGTCGATCGGCGTTGAAGGGAAAGAGCTGGCCCTGCTGGAAGGCATGAACATTGACGGCCAGTCTTCACTGACCGACGATGGCAAAGGGATCAACAGCCAGCTGGATTACACCCTCAACAGCCTGAAACTGCAAAACCAGGATATCGGCAGCGGTAAACTGACCGTGAAGCTGGCAAACCTTGATGGCCAGGCCTGGCATCAGTTCAGCCAGCAGTACAACACCGAAGCCCAGGCGCTGATGGCCAATCCTGAGCTGACGCAGAACCCGGAGCTGTACCAGCAGGCGCTGACCGAGACCTTCTTTAAGGCGCTGCCGATCCTGCTGAAAGGCAACCCTTCCGTGACGATCGCCCCGCTGAGCTGGCGCAATGCCAAGGGCGAAAGCACCTTTAACATGTCAATCCTGCTGAAAGATCCTGCGCAAACCACCACCGAGCCGCAAACCCTGGCGGATGAAGTGGACCGCAGCGTGAAATCGCTCGATAGCAAACTGGTGATCCCGGTCGATATGGCAACCGCCTTTATGACCCAGATTGCCGGTCTTGAAGGCTATCAGCCGGCAGACGCCGCGAAGCTGGCTGACCAGCAGGTGAAAGGGATGGCGGCAATGGGCCAGATGTTCCGCATCACCGCCATGGAAGACAACGCGATTACCTCCAGCCTGCAGTACGCTGACGGACAGGTTACCCTGAACGGCCAGAAGATGCCGCTGGATGAGTTTGCCAGCATGTTTGGCTATGCGCTGCCGACAGCACCTGGCGGCGCGCCGCAGGACGCTCAGCCACAAGAGCTTGTGCCGCCGGTGACGCCGGCAGTCCCGCAGCAGTAATCCTCCGGATAGCCCCTGCTCAGGGGCTATTTTCGGGTGACCAGTCGCGGGGGCATAATCTGATTTCGCGTACCGAGTTGCCCGTTATCAATCCGCCGAAGAATGCTCTCCGCCAGGCTTTGCCCCATCTCTCTTGCCGGGGTTGTCACCCAGGTTAACGGCACATCATCCAGCGCGCTTTCGGGCACCTCAGCAAAGGCGGCCAGCGCCACCCGCTGTTCAAAATAGCTTTCGACGCTGTCCTCGCCGCTCTGCCGTCCGGCACGCATCAGACCAAACCACGCTCCGGTGGCAATCACGCTGTTGTAACACAGGACGGCGGTCAGGGTCGGATTCTGGCGCAGCAGGGTAATCATGGCTTCCGCCGCCAGTTTCTGGCTGGAGTCGCACTCCACCACCCATTCGCTATGAAACGGCAGGCCGTACTTCAGCAGGGTCGCGCAGTAGCCGCCCACCCGCTCCGCGCGGGTCAGTGAGGCGCTTTGCCCCCCTAGCCAGGCGATACGCTGATGACCGCGGCGAATCAGATGCTCGGTCACCAGTTGCGCCGCCTGCATATTATCCGGGCGGATAAGGTCGATATCATCGAGATAGCTGGCGCGAGAAGCGAACACCAGCGGCATCCCGACCTGCGCCGCACGATCGCGTAGTTCGCCGCCTTTATCGATCGCTCCGGCAATAATGACCCCATCGACCCCCTGCGAAATCAGAGTTTCAAAGCGCTGCAGCATTTTCTCGCCACGGTGGCCGCCCTGGGTCAGAAACACCATTTTCCCGTCGGACTCGAGGGCGTCCGTCAGCCCGGCGGTCAGTTCGGCGTAGAAGGGTTTTGACAGGTCGCTGACGATCAACCCAATCACCCCACTCTGTCCGCCGCGCAGCGAGGACGCCTGGCGGTTACGCACGAAGCCGAGTTGTTCAATCGCCTGATTGACGCGCTCGCCGGTGGCCGATGAAATTCGGCCTTTGCCGGTCAAAACCAGCGACACCGTGCTGACCGACACCCCGGCGGCTAGTGCGACGTCATTGATGGTGATCTTTTTTGCGATAGCCATATTCTGCAACCGTCTCCCTTCGGCGGTCGATAAAACGTTTTATCAATGGGTTATCTTTATAAACGTTATCATCGCTTGATTATGTGATTTTTATCGCACTAAAAAATGATAAAACGTTTTATCTTTCCGTCACGTTACACCTTACCCATAACTTAAAATAAACAGGATTCGTGTTAATGACGGCAAAAACGACACCAAAAATTACTTTGTGGGAGTTTTTCCAGCAGCTGGGAAAAACGTTTATGTTGCCCGTGGCCTTGCTTTCATTCTGCGGGATCATGCTGGGGATCGGCAGCTCCTTAAGCAGCCATGATGTGCTCACCCTGCTGCCGTGGCTCGATATTCCCCTGCTGCAGGCGGTGTTTATCTGGATGAGCAAAGTCGGCTCTTTCGCCTTTAGCTTCCTGCCGGTGATGTTCTGTATCGCCATCCCGCTGGGCCTGGCACGCGAAAATAAAGGCGTCGCCGCCTTCGCCGGCTTTGTCGGCTACGCGGTGATGAATCTGGCGGTTAACTTCTGGCTCACCGCCAAAGGCATTCTGCCGACCACCGATGCCGCCGTGCTGAAAGCCAACAATATCCAGAATATTATCGGTATTCAGTCCATCGACACCGGGATCCTCGGCGCCGTGATCGCCGGGATCGTCGTCTGGATGCTGCACGAGCGTTTTCATAATATCCGCCTGCCGGATGCGCTGGCCTTCTTTGGCGGCACCCGTTTTGTGCCGATTATCACCACCGTGGTGCTGGGGCTGGTTGGCCTGGCGATCCCGCTGGTGTGGCCGGTGTTTGCCATGGGGATCAACGCCCTGGGCCATATGATTAACAGCGCCGGTGACTTCGGCCCAATGATCTTCGGTACCGGTGAACGCTTGCTGCTGCCGTTCGGCCTGCACCATATTCTGGTTGCGCTGATCCGCTTTACCGAGGCGGGCGGCACCATGGACGTCTGCGGTCATAGCGTCAGCGGCGCATTGACTATCTTCCAGGCGCAGCTGAGCTGCCCGGAAACCCACGGTTTCTCTGAAAGCGCGACTCGTTTCTTGTCGCAAGGTAAAATGCCGGCCTTCCTCGGCGGCCTGCCGGGTGCGGCACTGGCGATGTACCACTGCGCCCGTCCGGAGAATCGTCATAAGATCAAAGGTCTGCTGATTTCCGGGGTCATTGCCTGCGTGGTCGGCGGAACCACCGAGCCGCTGGAGTTCCTGTTCCTGTTCGTGGCCCCGGTGCTGTACGTTATTCACGCGCTGCTGACCGGCCTCGGCTTCACCATCATGGCGGTGCTCGGCGTCACCATCGGCAATACCGACGGTAACGTGATCGACTTCGTGGTGTTCGGTATTCTGCACGGCCTGTCGACCAAGTGGTATCTGGTGCCGGTAGTGGCTGCCATCTGGTTCGCGGTCTATTACGGCATCTTCCGTTTCGCCATCACCCGCTTTAACCTCAAAACGCCGGGTCGCGATATCGAAACCAATGCCGCCTTTGAGAAAGCCGTCTCCGGCGTGACCGGCAAGTCAGGTTACAACGTCCCGGCGATTCTGGCCGCCCTCGGCGGAGCAGATAACATCGTCTCTCTCGATAACTGCATTACCCGTCTGCGCCTGTCGGTGCATGATATGAGTAAAGTGGACAGTGCAGCGCTGAAAGCCAACCGCGCCATCGGCGTTGTGCAGCTAAACCAGCATAATTTGCAGGTCGTCATTGGCCCGCAGGTTCAGTCGGTGAAAGATGAAATGGCCGTACTGATGAATACCGTCCAGGCATAAATGCCAGCCCCCTCTGAGTCTGGAGGGGGCGTTGATTAAGGAAGTTCAGATGTTTGATTTTGCCACGCCTGTCGACCGCCACGGTACCTGGTGTACGCAATGGGATTACGTTGCCGACCGCTTCGGCGCAGCCGACCTGCTCCCCTTTACGATCTCCGATATGGATTTCGCCACCGCTCCCTGCATTCTTGACGCCGTCAGCAAACGCCTTGCTCACGGCGTCTTCGGCTATAGCCGCTGGAAAAACGATGAGTTTCTCGGCGCGGTGACCCACTGGTACGCCAGCCGCTTTCACTCCCCGATAGATCGCGACGCCATCGTATATGGCCCGTCGGTTATCTATATGGTGGCGGAGATGATTCGCCAGTGGTCCAGCCCAGGCGATGGCGTGGTGGTGCACACGCCCGCCTATGATGCCTTCTATAAAACCATTGAGGGCAATCAGCGTCAGGTCGCGCCGGTCCCGCTGACGCTGCAGGATAATCAGTGGCAGTGCGATATGGCCCTGCTCGAACAGACGCTGGCGCAACCGCGCAACACCGTGCTGCTGCTATGCAGCCCGCATAACCCCACCGGTAAAGTCTGGCAGCGCGAAGAGCTTGAGACGATGTCGCAGTTGTGCGAAAAACACGGGGTGAAGGTGATCAGCGATGAGATCCATATGGATATGGTCTGGGGCGAACACCGGCATACGCCGTGGTGCGACGTAGCTCGTGGCCCGTGGGCGCTGTTCACCTCCGGTTCCAAAAGCTTCAATATTCCGGCCTTAACCGGCGCTTACGGCCTGATCGACGATCCCCGCGCCCGCGAGCAGTATCTCACCGCCCTGAAGAGTCGCGACGGATTATCCTCGCCGTCGGTGCCGGCGCTGGTTGCCCATGTTGCCGCCTACCGGGAAGGAGCCCCGTGGCTGGATGCGCTGCGGGCCTACCTGCAGGACAATATGCGCTACATCGCCGGGGCGCTCAATCAGGCGTTCCCGCAGCTAAACTGGCAGCCGCCGCAGGCGACCTATCTTGCGTGGATCGATCTGCGCCCGCTGGGTATCGACGATCGCGCCCTGCAGAAAGTGCTGATCGAGGAACAAAAGGTGGCCATTATGCCGGGCTATACCTATGGCGAAGAGGGTGTCGGGTTCCTCCGTCTCAACGCCGGTTGCCCTCGCGAAAAGCTGGAGAAAGGCGTTAACGGGCTGATTGCCGCCCTGCGCGCGTTATCGTAGTCGCCCTGTCGCGCAGTTTCGGCTGCGCGACTGCTGTTTTCCCTGCCGTCCCCTATAAATCATCCCGCCGCCGGAAAGCCAGATACCCGGCCCCGAGGGTAAACACCCCGACAATCACCACCAGCAGAATAAAGCCGTGATGGTTGCTCGAAAGCGGTATTCCGCCGACGTTCATGCCAAAAAAACCGGCCACGATATTGATGGGTAACGCCAGCACGGTGATCACCGTCAGGGTATACAGCGTGCGGTTGCTTTGCTCCATCTGCCGGGCGCTGATCTCCTCCTGCAGCAGGCTGATCCGCTCGGTCAGCCCGGAGAGATCGTTCAGCACCACGGTAAACTCCTCGGTGAACTGGCGGAACTCCTGCACAACGGCGCGATCGATCCACGCCGGCGGGCGGTTGAGCAGACGGAACATCGCCGCCGGTTCAGGTGCCAGCAGGCGCTGAAAGCGCAGCAGCATACGCCGCAGGCGCGCGAGGTCGGCCCGGTTGCGCTGCACATGGTTGCTGAGCAGGCGCTCTTCAATAGCATCGACGCGGCGACTGGCCTGCCTGACCACCTGCTCCAGCACCTCTTCCTGCTCTTCCAGCAAGAACGCCAGCAGCCCGGTTGACGCGTTCACCTTTAAGGTCGCCAGGCGCGGCAGCATCCATTCAATAAAACGCAGCGGTTTATAGCGGGCCGTCACCACCAGCGTCTGGCTGCAGTAAAGCCACAGGGTTGAGGTTTCCGCCGTCGCCTCTTTGGGGTGGAAAATGACATCGTTGAGCACGGCAAACAGGATCTCATCCTGACGTTCAATCCGCGTGGTATGGGAACCGTCGCGGATCTCTTCAAAGAAAAAGTCGTCAACGGGAAAATGACTGGTCAGCCATTTCTCAGCGGTGGCGTGATTGAGGTTCAGGTGGAGCCAGACAAAGTCATTCTCGCCGTCCAGTTGCTGATATCGGGCGCAGACCTCATGGGAGTTGATTTGCTGTGGAACCTGGCCTTCACGAAACAGGAACCCATGCACCAGTCCGGAGACTTCCAGATCAAAATCGGGTTTTAACATCTTTCCGGCGACATCTTGACTCATATATCCCTCAGGATTTCATCTGGCACTGTCAGAGCGAATAAAAGCATGTACACACCATCATCCAAGATGCGTCAGGCAGCAGAGGAACAAATCCCCAGCAGCATAGATAGCGATGTGACTGGGGTTGCTAAGTGCAGCCAACACAGAGGCAGCTTGAAGGATGACGGGTATATTTCGCCATTTTTCAGAGCCAGGCAAGGGTAATAATTTGTTCACAAAACGGACACCTGACTGACATCTCAGAGGCACCGGATGGCACATTAGCCCACCTGACGTCGTCACCGATACCGTTCCTCTTGATCCCGTCGAGCGTTTTAACGTCCTGAGCGGCGTATGATCGCCGTTCTTCAACCCCGTCCGGGGTGATTTACCTTCTGAGTTCAGAGGCATCTTTTATGACATGGCAACAATTCAAACAAGCCTACCTGGTGAAGTTCTGGGCGCCAGCGCCCGCGGTGATCGCCGCCGGTATTCTCTCCACCTACTATTTCGGCATTACCGGCACGTTCTGGGCCGTTACCGGTGAATTTACCCGTTGGGGCGGGCAATTACTGCAGCTTGTCGGCGTCCATACCGAACAGTGGGGCTATTACCAGCTGATCCACCTTGAAGGCACGCCGCTGACCCGCATCGACGGCATGATGATCCTCGGCATGTTCGGCGGCTGTTTTGCCGCCGCGCTATGGGCCAATAACGTCAAACTGCGCCTGCCGCGCAGCCGCATCCGCATTTTTCAGGCGGTGGCCGGCGGGATCATCGCCGGGTTTGGCGCGCGCCTGGCGATGGGCTGTAATCTCGCGGCCTTTTTTACCGGTATCCCTCAGTTTTCCCTGCACGCCTGGTTTTTTGCCATCGCCACGGCGATCGGTACCTGGTTTGGCGCCCGCTTTACCCTGCTGCCCATTTTCCGCATTCCGGTCAGGATGCAGAAAGTCAGCGCGGCGTCACCGTTAACGCAAAAACCCGCCCAGGCGCGACGCCGTTTCCGCGCCGGAATGCTGGTGTTCTTCGCGATGATCGCCTGGGGCCTGCTGACCGCCATCGACCGGCCAAAGCTGGGCCTCGCGATGCTGTTTGGCGTCGGGTTCGGTTTGCTGATTGAGCGCGCGCAGATCTGCTTTACCTCGGCGTTCCGCGATATGTGGATCACCGGGCGCACCTATATGGCGAAAGCGATCATCTTCGGAATGGCCGCCAGTGCGATTGGGATTTTCAGCTACGTCCAGTTGGGCATGGAGCCTAAAATCATGTGGGCTGGCCCTAATGCGGTTATCGGCGGCCTGCTGTTTGGGTTCGGCATCGTGTTGGCCGGCGGTTGCGAAACCGGCTGGATGTATCGCGCCGTTGAAGGCCAGGTCCACTACTGGTGGGTGGGGCTGGGCAACGTGATTGGCTCAACGATTCTGGCCTATTTCTGGGATGACCTGTCGCCTGCGCTGGCGACAAACTGGGATAAGGTCAACCTGCTGACCACCTTTGGTCCGTTCGGCGGCCTGCTGGTCACCTACCTGCTGCTGTTTATCGCCCTGATGCTGGTCATCGCCTGGGAGAAACACTTTTTCCGCCAGAAGTCGCTTGCTACCGTTAACGCTAAGGATGCCGCATGAAAAATATCGTGCCCGATTACCGCCTCGACATGGTGGGTGAACCCTGCCCCTATCCGGCCGTGGCAACCCTTGAGGCGATGCCTTCGCTCAAAAAGGGAGAGATACTGGAAGTGGTCAGCGACTGCCCGCAGTCGATCAACAACATTCCCCAGGATGCCCGGAACTACGGCTATACGGTTCTGGATATCCAGCAGGACGGGCCAACTATCCGTTATTTGATCCAAAAATAAGCCCTGACTCAGGCCGGGCCGGGCGCTGTCCGCAACCGGCCTGCCCCTCTCCGCCTCACAATCATGATATTCTGCAATAAAAGTAAAATACTGGTTTAATTAACTGGAAATATACATCATGGAAGCCTAAAATTTCACTCTCGGGATAATACACAGGCATTATCATTAGGAGTAATACTTCTATACTGATATTGACAACCGCCCGATACGCCTTAAGGATGAGGAACAGAAGCCACCATGCCGTATACTTTTCGCTCCGTTATTAACCTGTTGATGGGGGAAGTCATGCAGGGAAATGTCGCATTATCTGCCTTCCGGCGCCTGCTGAGCCACTTTAGCGGACAGGTCATCTAATATGGACCACACCACGGTTTCCCTGCGCTCTCGCTATATCAATATGCTCACCATCATTCTGACGACGGCGATATTCATTGGATTCATCATGCGTGAATATCGCGATCTGCAAAGATACATGGGCTATGTGGCGGAAAGCGGCGAGTCCGCGCTTTCCCATGCCGAATACATCAACCAGCATATGGCGCTGCAGCTCTCGAGGGCCTTTTCTACCGCCCCGTTAATGTCCGACGGGCAAAATGACAAAACCCGTGCGGTTTGCGAGGATCTCGAATCGGTAAACGGGGTTTCCGGCCTCAATCTGACCCACCAGACCTTCAAGGGGTTAAGCGGTACCTTACAAACCCGCAATCCCGATTGTCATATCTGGGGGCGCGACGTTTCCGCCCTCTCCATCATCCAGAGCGACTATAATCAGTCGGCGTCAAAATATGCTTTTTCTAATTACCGGGGGTATGTTTTTCATAACACCAAATATTATATCGATCTGGCCAATAACTATATTTACATTAACAAAATCATTGATGCCAACCAGTATCGCTTTGATAACTGGTTAGTTCGCGATGATAACCTGATCGATATCACCCGCAGCGCCCATATTATTAATATCGACCCCAGCGCGCTCAATGATTTACTGCACGGCGAAAATATCACCTCACATATTTATCGCGATGGTTATACTAAGAAAAATATTATCAGCATGTTAACCCCGGTGTTTCAGAATGGCATGATCAAAGGGGTTATCGTGACCGATGTTAATATTGACGATCTTGCCACTTCGTTTTATACCGCTGACCGACCGGTGCTCTGGCGTTTTTTATCACTGTACGTCACCGACCGTTCCACCGGCGACGACATTTACTTCCATCACTCGACAATAAAAACCTTCAATATTATAAAACATAAAGAGAACCTGACTCCGTTCTATGTTTTAAATATTAAAATGGATTTGCTGTATTTTGCCCTCAATAACCTGTGGCTGGCGGTCCTTTACATCCTCAGTACCTGGCTGCTGTGCCGCTACACCAAAACACAAATGGCCCGCCACGCCATGCTGTCAAAAGATAACGTCACCGACACCCTGACCGGCCTGTACAACAGAAAAGTGCTCAACGATGCGCTGGACCGCAAGATAGGGACCGCACTCGGTAAAAACATCCCGGTAACCGTGGTATCCATTGACAGCGACGGTCTGAAAAAAATCAATGACACCCGCGGGCATGATGTGGGTGACAAGGTCATTCAGCTATTAGGCCAGGCCATCGAACAATCTATTCGTAAAAGTGATTACGGCATCCGCCTCGGTGGCGATGAGTTTATCCTGATCCTTATCGATACGCCGTACCTTAAAAGTCTGGAAATCATCGCCAGAATTAAGGCGCATTTAGAGCATACCGATACAGACAAACTGGTGGCGTTTTCACACGGCAATCATCAGATGGATCCCGACGATTCACTGGAAACGGCGATAAAAAAATCCGACAAGCTGCTGTATGTACAAAAAAGAGACAAGTACCGCTAAGATTCGCCAGCAAGAATTAGCAGGACGGCACAGGCGATGATGATATATATCATTATCGCCGCTAATCCCCATTTGCGCGCCGCTGTGAGCATCAAACGAATAGTCGCTGCCGATTCTTTGATACTTTTAAATGATTAAACAGATGTTGTATAATGATGTGCACTTTACCTAAAAATGAGTGCGACCATGATTGATTCGACTTTGCCATTAACCGACATTCATCGCCACCTTGACGGCAATATCCGTGCCCAAACTATTCTCGATCTTGGCCGCCAGTTCAATATCGCGCTTCCGGCAACCTCACTTGATACCCTGATCCCCCACGTCCAGGTCACCAGCAATGAACCTGACCTCGTGAGTTTCCTCGCTAAACTGGACTGGGGCGTAAAAGTCCTCGCCTCGCTGGAAGCCTGCCGCCGTGTGGCCTATGAAAACGTCGAAGATGCGGCGCGCAACGGCCTGCACTACGTTGAATTGCGTTTTTCCCCGCGCTACATGGCGATGACCCACCAGCTGCCGGTCGACGGCGTGGTCGAGGCGGTGATTGCCGGCGTCCGCGAAGGCTGCCGCGACTTTAACGTCGATGCCCGTCTGATCGGTATTCTGAGCCGCACCTTCGGCGAAGCGGCCTGCCAGCAAGAGCTGGACGCCCTGCTGGCCCATCGCGATGGCATTACCGCACTCGACCTGGCCGGGGATGAACTCGGTTTTCCCGGCGAGCGTTTCACCGATCACTTCACCCTCGCACGCGACGCCGGCTGGCGCATTACGGTCCACGCGGGTGAAGCTGCGGGTCCCGAGAGCATCTGGCAGGCCATTCGTGAGCTGGGCGCGGAACGTATCGGTCATGGTGTGAAAGCCGTTCAGGATCCGGCGCTGATGGACTACCTCGCCGAGAAACGCATTGGCATCGAGTCCTGCCTGACCTCCAACATTCAGACCAGCACCGTGGCGTCCCTGGCGCAGCATCCGCTGAAAACCTTCCTCGAGCACGACGTTTTGGCGTCGATCAATACCGACGATCCTGCGGTTCAGGGCATCGATATTATTCACGAATATACCGTCGCGGCGCCGGCTGCGGGCCTGAGCCGTGAGCAGATTCGCCAGGCGCAGATCAATGGTCTGGAACAGGCGTTTCTGAGCCCTCAGGAAAAAATCGCGCTGATTGAGCGTGTTAAAGTGGCTTGACCGATTGCCCGGCAGACCATCTGCCGGGCTAAATCAGCGACAATGTGGCGCGGTGTTTTGCCGATTCCAGCCCCAGCTCAATTAATTCCATTATCTGAATCGCCTGACTGGCGGGAACCGGATTCTCACCATTGCCGTTCAGCGCATCACGAATCGCCGCATAATAGGCCGGATAGTTGCCCGGTACAGTCAGCCAGCTCTCTTCATGGCGTTCTTCCCCCTCCGCGCGGGTCAAAATGCCGTCACGCATATCGTAGCCCCAATCCTCCTGGGGTAGACGTTCGCCGTTTTTCAACCGCGCTTCCTGCGGATCCAGGCCGTATTTCACATAGCTCGCCCGGGAACCGTGGACGATATAGCGTGCAGTTTCTGCTGCCGCCAGCAGCGTACCGTGCAATACCACGCGGCGCTGGGGATAGACCAGCGTCGCATGAAAATAGTCGGTCGCCTGCGCGCCAGGGCGCAGCTGTGCTAAATCAACGTGGATGCTGACCGGCAGACCAAACAGATTGACTACCTGATCGAGAAGATGCGGCCCAAGATCGTACCAGATCCCGCTGCCGGGGCCACCCTGTTCACGCCAGCGCTGGCGAACCTGCGGGCGGTAGCGGTCAAAATGCGATTCGAAATAGCACACCTCGCCCAGCTGTCCTTCATTAATCAGCGACTTCACCGTCAAAAAGTCGCTGTCCCAGCGGCGGTTATGAAATACCGACAGCAGTCTGCCGTCGCTTTTAGCCATCGCCTCTAATGCCCGAGCTTGTGACAGTGTCACCGTAAACGGTTTATCGACGACAACATGCTTACCCGCCGCCAGCGCGGCCTGAGCCAGCGGGAAATGGCTATCGTTGGGGGTTGGGATCACGATCAGATCAAGATGAGGGTCGCTCAGTAAACTGGCGGCATCGGCGACGACGCGCAGCGCGGGCCAGTCGGCATGCACTTTCGTTGCATCACTGCTGGAGACCGCGGCCAGGGTCATTCCCGGCGTGCCGCTGATTAATGGCGCATGAAAGGTTTTACTGGCATACCCGTACCCTATGATACCGACCTGAATATTGTCACTCATCGTCTCACCCCCGTTCAGCGGTAGATTTCGCCCTGCCTGTTAACTATAAGACGCATTTTATTTATTAGCTTTCCTAATGTATTATCGCTGTTCATCTTTACGACAATCGTGACAATTCTTCCAGGTAGTTCTTGCGTTGCTGTCGTCGTTTAGTAACATTTAGCTCTGCTTTAACTTTTAATTTTAGAATTATGTCGAACGTTTTAAACAGAATTGTAGAACTTATCGGATGGGTTGTTTTCGGGGTTTCCGCCCTGCTTCTGGTTATCGCGCACCACATTGATAACTACCAGTCACCGCCTCCGGCTAATGTTGTGACCACCAACGTTCAGCCTCACTAGTGCGTCATCCCTGCTGACGGGAAACAGTGACCCACTTCGCAGTTGTGCAACCGGTTTCTGAAACCGGTTGCACAACTGCGAACACATTCATACACTCTCTTTATCATTTGATAAGGAGTTTTATCATGTCCGCATTTCCACAACAGTTCCTTTGGGGCGCTGCCACCGCAGCCTATCAGGTTGAAGGCGGTCACGACGCTGACGGCAAAGGCCCGTCAATCTGGGATATTTACGCCCATCAGCCGGGAGCGACGTTTGAGAACACCAACGGTGACGTCGCCGTGGATCACTACCACCGCTTTCGCGAAGACGTTGCGCTGATGGCGGAGATGGGCCTGCAAAGCTACCGCTTCTCTATCTCCTGGCCGCGCTTGCTCCCTCAGGGACGTGGCGAAATCAATGAAGCGGGGGTTCAGTTTTATAGCGATCTGATCGATGAGCTGCTGGCCCACAATATCGAACCCATGATCACCCTCTATCACTGGGATCTCCCGCAGGCGCTGCAGGATGAAGGGGGCTGGGAAGCACGCAGTACCGCCGAAGCATTCGCTGAGTATGCCCGCCTGTGTTACGCCCGCTACGGCTCCCGGGTAAAACTGTGGGCAACCTTTAACGAGACCATTGTCTTTATTGGGCATGGTTATATTAATGGCTGCCATCCGCCGGCCGTTCGCGACCCGGCCCGCGCCATTCAGGCGTGCCATCACGTGTTCATCGCCCACGCCCTGGCGGTAAAATCATTCCGTGAATCCGGTATTAACGGCGAGATTGGTTTCGTTAACGTGCTCCAGCCGCACACTCCGCTCACCGATAGCGAAGCCGATCGCCAGGCTACCGCCATGGCCGACGCCGTGCATACCCACTGGTTATATGACCCGGTATTAAAAGGCCACTATCCCGAGGAGCTGCTGCAACAGACCCAGGCGCTGTGGGGCGTGCCGCGCTTCGCGCCGGAGGATGACGCCCTGCTGCGTGAAAGTCGCTGCGACTTTATCGGGCTGAATTACTATCGCCGTGAAACCGTCTCGGCCGAGCCGCAGGAAGGCCTGGGCGGCGGTGAACCAGGGGTGGACGGGCTGTTTCATTTCGTGCGTAACCCGCAGAGCACCTATACCGAATGGGGCTGGGAGATCTGGCCGCAGGGGTTAACTGACGGGATTATGATGATTAAGGAACGCTACGGCGATATTCCGATTTATATCACCGAAAATGGTTTAGGGGCCAAAGACCCGATTATTGATGGCGAGATTGTCGATGATCCGCGCATTGACTATCTGAGCAGCCACATTACTGCGCTGGAAAAAGCCATCGAGGCCGGTGCCGACGTCCGCGGTTATTATCCGTGGTCCTTTATTGATCTGCTGAGCTGGCTTAACGGTTATCAAAAACAATATGGCTTTGTGTACGTTGACCATCAACAGAACCTTGCCCGCAAACGTAAGAAGAGCTTCTTTTGGTACCAAAACCTGATTGCCACCCGAGGCGAACAGCGTTAATCTTCCCCACCAGGCGCCGTCCGGCGCCTGTTCCGTCTCTGGAAAACTCTTAATTATCTTTTTGCTACCTCCGGAACGAAATCAGTTCTTGTTTTTCGTCATGGCAACCGAAATAATTCGGCGCAGCCCCATCAAGAAGGCTCGGTGGTTGGACGCTGATTTATTAAGCGCAGAAATTATTCGTCTTATTTATACCCAAAATAATTCGAATTGCTTGTCGGTGGCAAAGCTGTAAATCCCCAGAAGCTCACTCAGGTAAGTGACTGGAGTGCACGGATGCAGCCAGCACCCAGGCAACTTGAAAGATGAAAGGTATATTCCGATTATAAAATGGAAACGCAAATGACCGTTCAGGATTACTTATTAAAATTTCGAAAAATCAGTTCGCTTGAAAGCCTTGAAAAACTTTTTGACCACCTTAACTATTCCCTGACCGACACCGTGGAGATCGTCAATATGTATCGCGCCGCCGATCATCGCCGGGCGGAGCTGGTTTCTGGTGGGAAATTGTTCGACATCGGCCAGGTGCCGAAATCCGTTTGGCGTTACGTGCAATAAATCCTGTTCTCAACCATGCCAGTTGCTTATACTCCCGCCCTTCATTTCATCGAAACCGGGAGAAATAATGTCTTCTCAATCTGCTGAACGTATCGGCGGGTGGCTGCTGGCCCCACTGGCATGGCTACTGGTGGCATTGCTGAGCACGTCGTTGTCGCTGCTGATATTTGCTAACGCGCTGATGTCCTCCCGGACCTTTGCCCTGTTGTCGGAAATGAGCACCGGCCACCTCCTGCTGTGGGTCGGCTCGCTGCTGTTTGCCATCGGCATGTGGTACTACACCCTGTGGCTAACCTTTGCCTTTTTCAAACGACGGGCGCTGGTGCCGAAGCATTACATTATCTGGCTGCTGGTTTCTTTGCTGCTGGCAATAAAAGCGTTTGCCTTTTCACCGATCACCGATGCGATGGCCCTGCGCCAGCTGGTGTTCCCGCTGCTTGCCGCGGCGCTGTTGGTGCCTTACTTCAAACGTTCCAAACGGGTTAAGCGAACTTTCGTGAATTCGTAATACCCACACAGTTAACCTGTTGTCGCCGGTATCGATTTATTCGATAATAGGCGGCTTTTTCTGTTTTCAGGTCGAGTTGATGGCTGATTATTTACTGCTCTTTATTGGTACTGTCCTCGTTAACAACTTCGTTCTGGTGAAGTTTCTTGGATTATGCCCCTTTATGGGGGTCTCCAAAAAACTGGAAACCGCGATGGGGATGGGGCTGGCCACCACGTTTGTGATGACCCTGGCCTCCATCAGTGCCTGGTTGATTGATACCTGGATCCTGATCCCGCTCAATCTGATTTACCTGCGCACGCTGGCCTTTATTCTGGTCATCGCCGTGGTCGTGCAATTTACCGAAATGGTGGTTCGCAAAACCAGCCCGGCGCTGTATCGCCTGTTAGGCATTTTCCTGCCGCTGATTACCACCAACTGTGCGGTGCTCGGCGTGGCGCTGTTGAACATAAACCTCGGCCATAACTTCCTGCAGTCCGCACTGTACGGCTTTGCCGCCGCGGTCGGCTTCTCATTGGTCATGGTGTTGTTTGCGGCAATCCGCGAGCGACTGGTGGTGGCGGATGTCCCCGCACCGTTTCGTGGTAATGCGATTGCCCTGGTGACAGCGGGCCTGATGTCGCTGGCATTTATGGGCTTTAGTGGTTTGGTGAAGTTGTAATATGAGTGCTGTCTGGATAGCGGTGATCGCCATCAGCCTGCTGGGGCTGATTTTCGGCTTGATTCTGGGATACGCCTCCCGCCGCTTCAAAGTAGAAGATGACCCGGTGGTTGAAAAAGTCGATGAACTGCTCCCGCAAAGTCAGTGCGGTCAGTGCGGCTACCCGGGCTGCCGCCCCTATGCCGAAGCCGTCGGTACCCAGGGCGAGAAAATTAACCGTTGCGCCCCTGGCGGCGAAGCGGTGATGCTGAAAATCGCGGCCTTGTTAAACGTCGATCCGCAACCCATTGATGGCGATGAGCAGGCGCAGGAACCGGTGCGTATGCTGGCGATTATCGACGAGAACAACTGTATCGGCTGTACCAAATGCATCCAGGCCTGCCCTGTCGATGCGATCCTTGGCGCCACCCGCGCCATGCATACCGTGATGAGCGATCTGTGTACTGGCTGTAACCTCTGCGTCGCGCCGTGTCCGACGCAATGTATAGAAATGGTGCCGGTCGCGACGACCACTGAAACCTGGAAATGGGATCTTCACACTATTCCGGTACGCAATATTCCTGTGGAACAACATGTTTAAGTTATTCTCCGCATTCAGAAAAGACAAAATCTGGGATTTCAATGGCGGCATTCATCCGCCTGAAATGAAAAGCCAGTCTAACGCGACGCCACTGCGCCAGGTTCCCCTGCCACAGCAATTTGTCATCCCGCTTAAGCAGCACATTGGTGCCGAGGGTGAGCTGTGCGTAAAACCGGGCGATCGGGTATTGCGTGGCCAGCCGCTGACCCGCGGCTGGGGTCGAATGCTGCCGGTGCATGCGCCGACCTCCGGCGTGGTGAGCGCCATTGCCCCGCACTCAACTGCCCACCCCTCCGCGCTGGCTGAAATGAGCGTGATTATCGATGCCGATGGCGAAGACCGCTGGATCGAGCGCGACGGCTGGAGTGATTATCAGAATAAGAGCCGTGAAGCGCTGATTGAGCGCATCCATCAGTTCGGCGTTGCCGGTCTTGGCGGTGCAGGCTTCCCGACGGGTATCAAATTACGCGGCGGCGGCGACAATATTGAAACCTTGATTATTAACGCTGCCGAATGCGAGCCGTACATTACCGCCGACGATCGCCTGATGCAGGACTGCGCGGCACAAATTATTGACGGCATCCGCATCCTGGCCCACATATTACAGCCCCGCCAGGTCCTGATCGGCATTGAAGATAATAAACCGCAAGCCATTTCGATGCTGCGGGCCGTGTTATGCGACGCCCACGGCATTGAGCTGCGGGTCATTCCGACCAAATATCCGTCAGGCGGTGCCAAGCAGCTGACGCAGATCCTCACCGGCAAACAGGTTCCCCACGGCGGGCGCTCCTCCGACATCGGCATTTTGATGCAAAACGTCGGAACAGCCTACGCGGTGAAACGCGCGGTGATCGACGGCGAGCCGCTCACCGAACGTGTTGTCACCCTGACCGGCGAATCAGTTACCCGTCCTGGCAACGTCTGGGCGCGACTGGGTACGCCGGTGCGCCACCTGCTGGAAAATGCCGGTTTTTGCCCGAGCGCAGAGCAGATGGTAATCATGGGCGGCCCGTTGATGGGGTTCACCCTGCCGTGGCTGGACGTTCCGGTAGTGAAAATCACCAACTGTCTGCTGGCGCCCTCCGTCGATGAAATGGGCCAGGCCGAAGAAGAGAAAGGCTGCATTCGCTGTAGCGCCTGCGCCGACGCCTGCCCCGCTGACCTACTGCCTCAGCAGCTTTACTGGTTCAGCAAAGGACAACAGCACGACAAGGCAACGAGCCATAACCTGGCCGACTGTATTGAGTGCGGCGCCTGCGCCTGGGTCTGTCCGAGTAATATTCCGCTGGTGCAATACTTCCGCCAGGAAAAAGCGGAGATTACCGCCATCCGTCAGGAAGAGAAACGCGCGGCGGAAGCCAAAGCCCGATTTGAAGCACGCCAGGCACGACTGGAGCGTGATAAAGCCGCACGCCAGGAACGACACAAGCAGTCCGCGGTACAGCCGGCAGCCAAAGATCAGGATGCCATTAACGCCGCGCTGGCCCGGGTACGCGACAAACAGCGCGATGCCGCGCAACCGATTATCATCCAGGCCGGCACAAAACCAGACAACAGTGACGCCATCGCTGCACGCGAGGCACGGAAAGCCGAGGCCCGCGCTCGCAAGGCCGAGCAGCAGAACGCACCGCAGGCTGACGCTCAACCGGTGACCGAAGCCGCCGTTGACCCGCGTAAATCCGCCGTCGAAGCGGCAATTGCCCGCGCTAAAGCCCGCAAGGCCGAGCAGCAAAACGCGCCGCAGGCTGACGCTCAACCGGTGGCTGAAACCGCCGTTGACCCGCGTAAATCCGCCGTCGAAGCGGCAATTGCCCGCGCTAAAGCCCGCAAGGCCGAACAGCAGAACGCGCCGCAGGCTGAGGCTCAACCGGTGACCGAAGCCGCCGTTGACCCGCGCAAAGCCGCGGTCGAAGCGGCAATTGCCCGCGCTAAAGCCCGCAAGGCCGAGCAGCAAAACGCGCCGCAGGCTGAGGCTCAGCCGGTGGCTGAAACCGCCGTTGACCCGCGCAAAGCCGCCGTCGAAGCAGCAATTGCCCGCGCTAAAGCCCGCAAGGCCGAACAGCAGAGCGCACCGCAGGCTGAAGCTCAGCCGGTGGCTGAAATCGCCGTTGACCCGCGCAAAGCCGCCGTCGAAGCCGCTATCGCCCGCGCTAAAGCCCGCAAGGCCGAACAGCAGCAAGAGCAACATCCGCCAGCCGCCAACGACGATCCGCGCAAAGCTGCGGTCGCCGAAGCAATCGCCCGTGTTCAGGCCAGGAAAACATCCCGGCAGGCAGTTAACGAGGAATAAATGGTTTTCAGAATCGCAAGCTCCCCTTATACCCATAACCAGCGTCAGACCTCACGGATAATGCTGCTGGTGTTGCTCGCGACCGTTCCCGGTCTGGTGGTCCAGACCTGGTTCTTTGGTTGGGGTACCGCTATACAGCTTATTCTGGCAGCCCTGACGGCCTGGGGGACGGAAGCCGCGATCCTCAAATTGCGCAAACAGAATATTGCCACCACCCTCGCCGATAACTCCGCGCTGCTGACCGGCTTGCTGTTAGCCATCAGTATTCCGCCGCTGGCCCCCTGGTGGATGGTGGTATTAGGCACCGCCTTTGCCATTATCATCGCCAAGCAGTTGTACGGCGGGCTGGGCCACAACCCGTTTAACCCGGCGATGATTGGTTACGTGGTCCTGCTGATTTCATTCCCGGTGCAGATGACCTCGTGGCTCCCGCCCCATGATATTGCCGCCACCATTCCGGGCTTCACCGACGTCCTGCATGTGATCTTTACCGGCCATACCGCCAGCGGTGGCGACATCAATACCCTGCGAATGGGCATTGACGGGATAAGCCAGGCCACGCCGCTCGACACCTTTAAAACCTCGCTGCGTGCCGGGCATGAAGTCAAAGAGATCATGCAGTACCCTATTTTCGGCGGCGTACTGGTGGGGCCGGGCTGGCAGTGGGTCAATCTCGCCTATCTGGCCGGCGGCCTGTTCCTGCTGTGGCAGAAAACCATCCGCTGGCATATTCCGCTCAGCTTCCTGCTCAGTTTGACCCTGTGCGCCACTCTCGGCTGGCTGTTTTCCCCGCAAAGCCTCGCCGCGCCGCAGATTCACCTGCTGTCTGGCGCCACCATGCTGGGGGCATTCTTTATTCTGACGGATCCGGTCACCGCCTCCACGACCAACCGTGGTCGCCTGATTTTCGGCGCCCTCGCCGGCCTGCTGGTGTGGCTGATCCGCAGTTTTGGTGGGTATCCGGACGGCGTGGCATTCGCCGTACTGCTGGCAAACATCACCGTTCCGTTGATTGATTACTACACGCGCCCGCGCGTTTATGGCCACCGCTGAGGATTGATGATGTTAAATAGCATGCGCAAACACGGGATCACGCTGGCGCTGTTTGCCGCCGGTACCACCGGGTTGACCGCAGCCATCAATGCGCTGACGAAATCGACCATTGATGAGCAGGCGGCCACGCAACAAAAAGCGTTATTCAATCAGGTTCTGCCTGCCGAGCGCTACACTAACGATCTGCTGCAAAGCTGTTTTCTGGTGGCGGAGCCGTCGCTCGGCAAAGGCCAGCATAAGATCTGGATTGCCAAAAACCAGGATGCTCCGGTCGGGGTCGTCATGGAAGCCACCGCGCCGGATGGTTACTCCGGCGCCATTCAGCTGCTGGTCGCGGCCGATTTTAAAGGTACTATCCTCGGCACCCGCGTGACCGAGCATCATGAGACCCCAGGCCTGGGGGATAAAATTGAGTTACGCCTGTCGGACTGGATCACCCACTTTGCTGGTAAAGTGATCCACGGCGCGAGCGACAGCCATTTTGCGGTCAAAAAAGACGGCGGCGATTTTGATCAGTTCACCGGTGCCACCATCACCCCACGTGCGGTGGTCAACGCCGTGAAGCGCGCCGGTTTGTACGCCCAGACGCTGCCGGCACAGATTCCCGAACTTACCCCCTGCGGAGAGTAGACCATGAGCGAAGTCAAAGAGGTCATTGTTCAGGGGTTGTGGAAAAACAACTCCGCCCTGGTGCAGCTGCTCGGCATGTGCCCCCTGCTCGCGGTGACGTCAACCGCCACCAATGCGCTCGGGCTGGGTCTGGCGACGACGCTGGTATTGACGCTGACCAACCTGGCTATCTCCAGCCTGCGCCGCTGGACACCGGCCGAGATCCGTATCCCCATTTACGTGATGATCATTGCCTCGGTGGTGAGCGTGGTGCAGATGCTGATTAACGCCTACGCCTTTGGCCTGTATCAGTCTCTGGGGATTTTTATCCCGCTGATCGTCACCAACTGTATCGTGGTCGGCCGGGCGGAAGCCTTTGCCGCCAAAAAAGGGCCAGCCCTGTCGGCGCTGGATGGTTTCTCCATTGGAATGGGGGCCACCTGCACGATGTTTGTGCTGGGGTCGCTGCGCGAGATTATCGGCAACGGTACCCTGTTCGACGGGGCAGACAGCCTGCTGGGCAGCTGGGCTAAAGTGCTGCGCATTGAGGTGTTCCACACCGATACGCCGTTCCTGCTGGCGATGCTGCCACCGGGGGCGTTTATTGGTCTGGGAATGATGCTGGCGGTAAAATACCTTATTGATGAGCGCACTAAGCAGCGTAAAGCCAAAGCGGTTGCGGCAACACCTGCCGCGCCTGCGGATGCACACACGGAAAGTCTGGGATGAACAAGAGCAAGCGTCTGGAAATCCTCACCCGGCTGCGGGATAACGACCCGCACCCGACCACAGAACTCAATTTCACCAGCCCGTTTGAGCTCCTGATTGCGGTGCTGCTGTCCGCCCAGGCCACCGACGTCAGCGTGAACAAGGCCACGGCAAAGCTCTACCCGGTGGCGAACACTCCGGCGGCGATGCTGGAGCTGGGCGTCGATGGCGTCAAATCGTATATCAAGACCATCGGCCTGTTTAACAGCAAAGCGGAAAATGTCATTAAGACCTGCCGGATCCTGCTCGAACAGCATCATGGCGAGGTTCCTGAAGACAGAGCGGCGCTGGAAGCCCTTCCCGGCGTGGGCAGGAAAACCGCCAACGTGGTGCTGAACACCGCGTTTGGCTGGCCGACGATTGCGGTCGACACGCATATCTTCCGCGTTTGCAATCGGACACAATTTGCCCCCGGCAAGAACGTTGAACAGGTTGAGGAAAAACTGCTAAAGGTGGTTCCTGCCGAGTTTAAAGTCGACTGCCATCACTGGCTGATTCTGCACGGCCGCTATACCTGCATTGCCCGCAAACCGCGCTGTGGCTCCTGCCTGATCGAAGATTTATGCGAGTTTAAAGAGAAAGTCTATTCCTGAGCGCCAGTGCAGAATCATGACCATGAAATAATAGTGGTTCTGCGCTTAACGCCTCCGCCCTGCCTTTAACACCAATAATTATCTACTTTGCAGAAGAATTAACCGGCTATATAACGCACAGCCAGGTTAATCATTTTTTATGTAGCAAAAATTTCTATACATTTGTGATCCAGATCACCTTAGCAACCTGATGTTAAATTTTTGTTTCTTTGATGATAATGAAATCCAGCATTTGCAATACCAGAGCCGCAGTCGTCAGGACAATACCCCATCTATTTTTAGGATTATGGGCTATATCACTAGGTTCAAGGCTTATCAGCAGAACATATCGCCGTTATCCAATGTTTTTCGTAAGACGACAGATAAAAATGTCACCAATACCTAAAAGATGAAATTTAACTCTGCATAACATTTAAATGACTGGCGTATTATAACGCCTGAGATATATGTAACAGAGTATTACAAACCCCTTGCCTGAATGGTCAGGATAGTGAACATTACTTCCCGTTTTCCCTCCAGAATAACTATAAAGGCGGCGGTCTTCTCAGATTGCGCCCCGAACACCCCCCGTTAATATGGGATGTAAAAAAAGAGGTATATGTGTCAACTGCAAACAATAAACCAGCAGAAAGCGTGAGTTTGAACGCTTTCAAACAACCGAAATCGTTCTATCTGATCTTCTCGATCGAATTATGGGAGCGTTTTGGTTATTACGGCCTGCAAGGGATCATGGCCGTTTACCTGGTAAAACAGCTGGGTATGTCAGAAGCGGATTCTATTACACTCTTCTCCTCCTTCAGTGCACTGGTTTATGGCCTTGTCGCTATCGGCGGCTGGCTGGGTGACAAAGTCCTCGGCACCAAACGTGTCATCATGCTCGGCACCATCGTGCTGGCAATTGGTTACGCGCTGGTCGCGTACTCCGGTCATGATGCTGCAATCGTGTATATGGGTATGGCGACTATCGCCGTCGGTAACGGCCTGTTTAAGGCTAACCCGTCCTCCCTGCTTTCGACCTGTTATGAGAAAGACGACCCGCGTCTCGATGGCGCATTTACGATGTACTATATGTCCATCAACATCGGTTCGTTCTTCTCGATGCTGGCTACTCCGTGGCTGGCGGCGAAGTTTGGCTGGAGCATCGCCTTCTCTCTGAGCTTCGTCGGGATGCTGATCACCCTCGTGAACTTTATGTTCTGCAAAAAATGGGTGAAAAACTACGGTTCTAAACCTGACTTTGCACCGGTTCACTACGGCAAACTGCTGGCAACCATCGTCGGTGTAGTCATCCTTGTGGTGATTGCTACCTGGCTGCTGCACAACCAGGGTATTGCCCGTATGGTGCTGGGCGTGGTTGCGCTGGGTATCGTGATTATCTTTGCTAAAGAAGCCATGGGCATGCAAGGCGCCGCACGACGTAAAATGATTGTGGCCTTTATTCTGATGCTCCAGGCGATCGTCTTCTTCGTGCTGTACAGCCAGATGCCGACCTCCCTGAACTTCTTCGCAATCCGTAACGTTGAGCACGCAATTCTGGGTATCAGCTTCCAGCCGGAGCAGTTCCAGGCGCTGAACCCGTTCTGGATTATGATCGGCAGCCCGATTCTGGCCGCTATCTATAACAAGATGGGCGACCGTCTGCCGATGCCGCACAAATTTGCTATCGGTATGGTGCTGTGCTCGCTGGCGTTCCTCGTGCTGCCGCTGGGCGCGAAATTCGCGACCGACGCCGGTATCGTCTCCGTTAACTGGCTGATTCTGAGCTACGCGCTGCAGAGTATCGGTGAGCTGATGATCTCTGGTCTCGGCCTGGCCATGGTGGCTCAGCTGGTTCCTCAGCGTCTGATGGGCTTCATCATGGGTAGCTGGTTCCTGACCACCGCTGGCGCGGCAATCATCGCCGGTAAAGTAGCAAACCTGATGGCGGTACCGGAAAACGTAACCGACCCGCTGCAGTCCCTGGCGGTCTATGGTCACGTGTTCCTGCAGATCGGTATCACGACCGCCGTTATCTCTGTGCTGATGTTTGCCTTCGCACCGAAGCTGAACCGCATGACTCAGGATGACGACACCGTCGCTAAAGCTCGCGATACGGCTACCGTCTAAGCGCTTCGGGAAAACCAATAAATTTAGGCCGCTAACGTTTTGTTAGCGGCTTTTTTTTTACCCCTGGGCTAACATACAGAAAACTGCAGCCACGAGGAGTTACTGATGAAACTGTTCTACAAACCCGGTGCGTGTTCCCTTGCCTCACATATCGCCCTGCGCGAAAGTGGACTGGATTTCACTTTGCAAGGCGTTGATCTGATGCATAAACGCCTGGAAAACGGTGATGATTATCTGCAGATCAACCCCAAAGGCCAGGTACCGGCGCTACTGCTTGACGACGATATCCTGCTCACCGAAGGCGTTGCCATCATGCAGTACATTGCAGACCAGGTCCCGGACCGCCAGCTGCTGGCACCGGTTGGCTCCGTTGCCCGTTACCAGACGCTGGAGTGGCTCAACTACGTCGCAACCGAGCTGCACAAAGGCTTCACGCCGCTGTTTCGCCCGGACACCCCAGAAGACTACAAATCGACAGCACGTGCTCAGCTGGAGAAGAAGCTGCAGTATATTGATGGCTCGCTTGCCGATAAGCAGTGGCTGAACGGTCACCGTTTCACCATCGCCGACGGCTATCTGTTTACGGTGCTGCGCTGGGCGTATGCGCTGAAGTTAGATATGACAGGCTATCCGCATATTGCGGTCTGGATGCAGCACATGGCGGCGCGTCCATCGGTTGCCGCGGCACTGGCGGCAGAAGGGCTTCAGTAAGGCGAGAAGAACTGCCCGGCGCAATACCGGGCAGTTAACGAGGTTTACAGCGGTGTCGCGCTGAAGTGCTGCTCCGGCAGCGCAATACGATCCTGTGCGGCAACGACCTGCAGTTCATACTCCTGCATATTTTTGGTCGTCAGCATGATTTCATAGACCGCGGCGGTCACATGTTCCAGCGCTTCACGCAGCGTTACCCCCTGCAGCAGCTTAACCAGCAGCAGTCCGCTGGTCACATCCCCCACGCCTACCGGCTGACGCAGGCCAAAATCCACCAGCGGGCGGCTGATATGCCATGCTTCGTCGTGCGTCACCAGCAGCATTTCAAAACGATCCATGCTGCGACCCGCGCGAGCGAGATGTTTCACTAACACCACCTGCGGCCCCTGGGCGATCAGTTCGCGTGCGGCGGCCACGGCTTGCGCAACGTTCGCTACCGGATGACCGCACAGGATCTCCAGCTCAATCAGGTTTGGCGCAATGATATCACTTGCCGGCAGCGCATGACGGACATGAAACTCCGCCACGCCAGGCGCCACGATACAGCCTTTCTCCGGATGACCCATCACCGGATCGCAGAAGTATTTCGCCGCCGGATTGGCCGCCTTCACCTGACGCACAATCCCGAGAATATGCTCGCCCTGTTCGGCAGAGCCCAGATAGCCGCTGAGGACCGCATCACAACGCTGCAGCTGATCAATATCCGCAATCCCCTGGACTATCTCGGTGAGATGCGCAGGCGGCATCACACACCCGGTCCATTTCCCGTACTGGGTATGATTGGAAAATTGTACGGTATTAAGGGGCCAGACGTTCGCGCCCAGGCGGCGCATCGGAAATTCTGCGGCACTATTGCCGGCGTGGCCAAACACAACGTGGGACTGGATGGCGAGGATGTTCTTCATCTTGGGTACCTGACAGCAAAAAATAAGGGGCGTGGTTTCCCACGCCCCTGCCTTTACGCAATTACTTCCAGCAGACCAGACAGTAATTTTTCTTACCGCGACGCAGTAAGGTATAGCGGCCAAACAGGCGGTCGCTATCGGTGAAGACATATTCCGGGTCGGACTGTTTTTCACCGTTGATGGTGACCGCATTGGAGGCGATGGTTTTACGCGCCTGGCCACGAGATGGCTGCAGCTCGGAATCCACCAGCGCCTGCATGAGATCGGCACCGCTGTCCATTTCAATCATCGGTACGCCATCCTGCGCCAGCTGTTCGAAGTCAGCTTCGCTCAGGTCGCTCAGGTTGCCGTTGAACAGGCTTTCAGTAATGCGTTTGGCGGCGATCAGGCCTTCTTCGCCATGCACCAGGCGGGTCACCAGCTCGGCCAGCACGTACTGGGCACGTGGCGCCTTACCGCTGTTCTTGTCTTCTTCTTCCAGGGCATTGATCTCAGCCATGTCCATAAAGGTGAAGAACTTGAGAAAGCGATAAACATCGGCATCCGCGGTGTTAATCCAGAACTGGTAGAATTTGTACGGGCTGGTTTTCTTCGGATCCAGCCAGACTGCGCCACCTTCCGTTTTACCGAACTTGGTACCATCTGCTTTGGTGATCAGCGGCACGGTCAGACCAAAGACCTGGTTCTGGTGCAGACGACGGGTCAAATCGATACCCGAAGTGATGTTGCCCCACTGGTCGGAACCGCCAATCTGCAGCGCCACGCCGTGCAGTTTGTTCAGGCACGCGAAGTCATAACCCTGCAACAGGTTATAGGAGAATTCGGTAAACGAGATGCCCTGATCGTCACGGTTCAGACGCTGCTTAACCGCTTCTTTGTTGATCATCTGGTTGACGGAGAAGTGTTTGCCGATATCACGCAGGAAGGTCAGCACGTTCATGCCGCCAAACCAGTCGTAGTTATTCGCGGCAATCGCGGCGTTATCACCGCAATCAAAGTCGAGGAACGGTGCGACCTGCTTACGGATTTTATCTACCCACTCCTGCACGGTATCTTCGGTGTTGAGTTTACGCTCGGCGGCTTTGAAGCTCGGGTCACCGATCAGACCGGTTGCGCCTCCCACCAATGCCACGGGTTTATGGCCTGCCTGCTGGAAGCGTTTCAGGCATAACAATGGAACAAGATGCCCCAAATGCAAGCTGTCAGCGGTAGGATCGAAGCCGCAATAGAGCGCGATCGGGCCTTGCGCCAGTCGCTCTGCTAACGCTTCCTCGTCCGTCACCTGGGCTACCAGCCCCCGCTCTTGCAATTGTTTAATCAAGTTACTGCTTGCCATCAAATTCTCCATGTATAAAACGACTGCACCTTTGCCGGTACACGACTTTTCGCCAGACGCGAAAAAAGACATCTCTTCTGCAAAATCATTCACGATACGCCAGGGCGACAAGCAGCGCAGGCCAGAAAATCACCGGATTAGCGGGTGCGGCCCACCACGACGCAGCATGAAAAATGAAGGCTATAGAATAAAGCGCCTGCCCATCGAGCACCAGCGCTTAACACAACAAATTTCCGGGATTACGGAGCCAGGCGGTCGATTTTCCACGCGTCATGGTCGCGCTGGTATAAAAAACGATCGTGCAGACGGTGTTCACCGCCCTGCCAGAACTCCATCTGATCGATAGAGATGCGGAATCCCCCCCAGAAGCTCGGCAACGGCACTTCGCCCTGCTGGAATTTCTGCTTCAGTTCGAGGAATTTGCTTTCAAGAATACCGCGGGCCGAAATGCGGCTTGATTGCTGGGAAACCCAGGCGCCGATCTGGCTGTCGCGCGGGCGACTGTGGAAATATTTCACCACTTCGAGGGTCGACAGGCGTTCGGCTTTGCCGACCACCATCACCTGACGCTCCAGCATATGCCACGGGAACAGCAGGCTGACATGCGGATTTTTTTCAATCTGGTGCGCTTTGCGGCTGCCGAGGTTGGTGTAGAACACCAACCCTTTTTCGTCATAGTGCTTAAGCAGCACGATTCGCTGCCAGGGTTGGCCGTTTTCATCAACGGTGGCGACAACCATTGCCGTTGGATCCGCCAGTCGGGCGTCACAGGCCTGGCGAAGCCAACGCTCAAACAATGCTAGCGGTTCAGCGGGAAGATCGTGGCGACGCAGGCCACCACGGGTGTACTCTCGGCGCAGATGCGCGATTTGCTGCAGATCATCGTTATCAGACATGGCACTGAAGAAAGTTGTCATCGGGTGGCGTCATTGTGCGCCCCCGGGACAGAAATCTCAACGTTTGGCCGTCTGCAGCTGGCAGTTGTCCAGCACGACATGATCGCGTTTGTAGATGGTGGCGCTGTCGCCTTTCGACCAGAACACATAAACACCATCGGTATAACGCGCGCCGGAGGCTGAAATACCCTGCTGCAGGTTCAGTTGCTGATTGTCATAAATGAAGCTGGCAACCTGACGCGTGTTGTTGATATGCACCGTCAGCGGTTTCTGATCGCACTGGTATTCCAGCGTATTAGTCTGCATCCGGTCCACAAACTGGTTGTAGTAGCTACAGCCTGCAAGCATAAAAGGGAGAACAACAATAAGGATTTTTTTCATTCGTTTGCCTTCGACTTTCCCGGTCCAGAGGGGCCTGTCGCCCCCCGTTAATTCAGCCAGTTTACCGGTTAATCCATAAGAGGGATTTCAGTTAACTCTGATTTTGCCGCGGGCCGGCAGGGAAAATGGCCCCGAGTATCGACGCCTCGGAGGCACCGGTGACCGACGGTAAATTGCCCGGCAGCCCGGACATGGTACGCCATGCCAGCCAGGCAAACGCCAGCGCTTCCATATCATCGCCGCTGATGCCCGCCGCGTCGGTAGTCGAGACCTCGGTTCCCGGCAGCAGCGCCGCCAGCCGAGCCATCAACAGCGGGTTACGCGCGCCGCCGCCGCATACCAGCAGGCGTTCACAGCCGCCGCTCAGCATGACCTGCTCGGCGATGGTCACCGCCGTTAACTCAACCAGGGTCGCCTGGACATCCTGGGCACGCAGCCCGGAGAAACGCGCCAGATGCTGTTCCAGCCAGCCATAGTTAAAATATTCGCGTCCGGTGCTTTTCGGCGCCGGCAGCGCAAACCACGGGTCGCTGAGCATATTCTGCAGCAGCGGCAGCAGGACTTTGCCTTCGCTGGCCCATTGCGCATCTTTATCGTACGGTTTCCCACATTGACGCCAGATCCAGGCATCCATCAGCATATTGCCCGGCCCCGTATCATACCCGCGCACCGGCACACCCGGCGCTAACAGTGACAGATTGGCAATCCCCCCGATATTGAGCACGATCCGCCGCTCGACCGGATGCGCCAGCAGCGCGTGGTGGAAAGCCGGTACCAGCGGCGCGCCCTGCCCGCCGAGGGCAATATCGCGGCGACGAAAATCGCCGACGACGGTCACGCCGGTCTTTGCCACAATCTGATTGTTATCGCCGATTTGCAGAGTGTGCGGCGCCTCGCCGGTAGGCTCATGCCACACCGTTTGCCCATGGCAGCCGATGGCAACGATATCCGCCGCCTGCAGTTTCTCCTGGCGCATCAGCGCCAGCACCGCATCGGCAAACAGCCGTCCCAGACGCGTATCCAGACGGCCAAACTGCGACAGCGTCAGCTGCTGTCCCTGGCAGATGGCGAGGATCTCTTCTTTTAAGGCAATGGGAATGGGGTATGACAGGCTCGCCTGCTGTGCCACCACGTTTTCATTGATTGCCGCCAGAACAACATCGATACCATCAAGGCTGGTACCGGACATGACGCCAATAAAGTGACCTGATTTCATACACCTTCCTCATTCCATGATTCGTTTACGCCACACTCAATCATAAAGCGCGGGGCATTGCTATGGCGTAATAATGTTTATTAACACTAAAACGACAAGGTTGCGCATAGCGTAAAGCACCTGTGTTTATGTTAGGTTGAGAAGCGTCTGATTATTATTTTTGCATACTCCATGCTGCAGGTATGCCCGTCGTCGATGAAATACCATATAATTGAGCGCATGGACGTTCAACAGAACACTATTTAGTGAAGGAGATTCATCAATGATTTTACGTGTTTTGGCTGTCTCGATGATTGGTTTATCACTTGCCGGCTGCGTCAGCAGCAGTGGCCTCTCCGGAGACGTTTACTCCGCATCAGAAGCCAAACAAGTGCAGAGCGTCACCTACGGGACCATCGTTCATACTCGCGCCGTACAGATTCAGAGCGGTGACGACAGCAATGCGATCGGTGCTATCGGTGGTGCGGTTCTTGGTGGTTTTCTGGGTAACACCATCGGTGGTGGTACCGGTCGTTCACTGGCAACTGCCGCGGGTGCCGTCGCAGGTGGCGTAGCAGGCCAGGGCGTGCAAGGCGCGATGAACAAAACCCAGGGTGTTGAGCTGGAAATCCGTAAAGATGACGGTAACACCATTCTGGTGGTTCAGAAACAGGGCACAACCCCGTTCTCCGTCGGTCAGCGTGTTGCCATTGCTGGCAGCGGCAGCCAGGTTACGGTGTCCCCACGTTAATCTTTTCAATAATGCGGCCTGTTCGGGTCGCATTACTTTTTCATACACCAGGTTAATCTCCGCACGGTCTCTTACTATTCAGGCACGACCTTCCCTCGCCGCCCTTCACTTTCTCATCCAACATTTGCGTTTGCTCAATATTCCGCTGTCACAGCTCTGTATATTATTAAGAAAATTCGCATTCCAAACATAATAAATCTGAGCCAGCAACCCAACCTATCACATGGATGTAACTAATGTTTATTGAGCGTCATCACTTAGTAAAAAGAACATTAATCTTTCTGGCTATCGGCATTATTGCCATTGGTCTGATACATTTGTTCTCCGAGTCATTAATTAGTCGTATGCCGACATTTAATCCACTGCTCTTTCCCGTACTGACGGTTTTTTTATTAATACTTCATGTGACCATTTCCTGTTTTATGGTCATGAAGTACTGGTGTAACCGCAAACGTCTGTACCTGATCGCGATTGCCTGCGCCTTTGCGGGCTCGTCACTGCTGATGTTCGGTACGCTAAGCAGCTATCCGGCGTGGTTCCTGTGTGACTCGGGGCTGCTGACCAACGCTAATGATGCGCTGATTTTTTACAGCTTCCGCAATATGATGATGATGGTGTTGTTCATTCTCAGCATCTCCTTATTCCACTTCCGTCATAGCGAGAAACTCACGCGCAAAGCGCACACCTTCATATTAATGTTTTGCCTCTTATTTACGGGGTTCATCTGTGTGTTATCGTGGATGTATTCAAGCCACAATTCATTACTTTATATCACACTAATTGACAATATCACCTTAACGCACTCAGCGCTGTGGCATAATATTCTGGGTTGTTTGATGGCGATCGGGTGGTTTATCACTCTGTTATTTCTGGTTTCTATTACCCAGCTTCGCAATGTATTTTGGTACAGCGGTGCTTTTTTCTGCAGCGCCTATATATTTACACTGGCTTTTCTTTTATTGACCAGCGGCAACACCGAATACGCCTGGTATTACGCCAGAATATTTGAAGTTATCAGTACCTTATTTATGTTTTTTATCCTGTTATGCGATGTATTCAGCCTGTACCGAAAATCCGAGCAGAAATATATGACCTCATATCAAAACTCGATTCGCGACTCGTTGACCCGACTGTACAACCGTAGCCATTTTTACGACACCCTGACCAGGCAGTTATCGACGGTGTCCACCTGTCAGCCGTTGTCGGTGATCGTCTGCGACCTCGACTTCTTCAAACGCATTAACGATAACTATGGCCACGTGCAGGGAGACAAAGTCATCCAGTACGCCGCCAGCGTCCTGCAGAAGAATGTCCGCACCCAGGACGCCGCCGCCCGTATCGGCGGGGAAGAATTTGCCCTGCTGCTGGTCGGCACCGGACCGCAAGATGCTCTGGCGGTGGCGGAACGCATTCGTCTGGCCGTCAACGAGAAACAAGAGGACCTGCCGGAGCAAATGACCATCAGCGCCGGCATTTTCACCGTTTATGATAGCGCCCTGAGTCCGGAAGAGTGCGTGAAGCGAGCCGATGCGGCCATGTATCAGGCCAAAAATAGCGGCAGAAATCGCGTGGTGGTGTGGGAGGAATAAGCAAAAAAGGGCCTTGAGAAATCAATGCCCTGAATAGATTAGTCTTTTGCCTGCAAATCGAGGATATTGTGTTCCAGTTTACGCACCAAATGGAGCAGCGTTTCCACCTCTTCTGGTGAAATGCCGGACAGAATTTCATCGCGTGTCTTACCGATCACCTCTTCCATTTCGTTGATCAGTGGTTCCGCTTTTTCCGTCAACCTGATGCGTTTCGCACGCCTGTCGTTGGCACAGGTCTGGCGAGAAATAAGGCCTTTCTCCTCCAGCTGATCCAGGGTGCGCACCAAAGAAGGTTGCTCAATACCAATCGCTTTCGCCAGTTGAATTTGCGACTGCTCAGGCGGCAGCTGATGAATATTGTGCAGCGTAACCCAGTGCGTCTGCGTTAACTCCAGAGGTTTCAGGCGATGGTCGATCAGCGCGCGCCAGACGCGGACTAAACGTGCCAGATCAGAACCTAGTGGCGATTCCAATTTCATCTCCTTATAATTAGCTTGCTAAGTTATTATACTGATTTTAGAATAGTTTGCAGTATTTAAATTAGCAAAACAAATGAATTACCTGATTCACCAACATCAAAACAATGATTTACACTGTGTAATAGTAGCATGCCCTGAACTTACTCCCTGCAATAGCAAAGGATTTTTGCTTGTGAAACTGAGTCTTAACACGTCAGGATTGTCGCTCCAGGACCTGATTTTTGGCGCGTCCATCTACTTTCCTCCCCTGTTTAAAGCCGTTCTGCTGGGATTTTTTGTCTGGCTGGTGATCCATCGTCAGCTGCGCGACTGGATGTATGCCGGTGATATCTGGCATCCCCTGCTAATGGACCTGTCCTTATTCGCGCTTTCCGTTTGTCTGGCTCTGGTTTTACTGACTGCCTGGTAATGTTCACGACATGAAAAAACTAAAATATCTCTCGACCCTGTTTGTTGCCGCCCTCGCCCTCATTGCCGCCTGGCTGGTGTGGAACTACTACACCCAGTCCCCCTGGACCCGGGATGGCAAAGTGCGCGCAGAGCAGGTCAGTATTACGCCCCAGGTTTCCGGCAGCATCCTTCAGCTTAACGTTCGCGATAATCAGCTCGTGAAAGCCGGCGACGTGCTGTTTCGCATCGATGATACCCCTTACCGCATCGCCCTCCTGAACGCCCAGGCGCAGCTCGCGAAGGCTCAGGCGGAGATGGCAAAAGCCAAAGCAGAACAGAGCAAAGCGGCGAACGATGCCCAGCGCCGCCGTCACCTGACGAAAGATGCGATTTCCGCCGAAGATCTGGAGAACGTCAATACCGCACTGAATACCGCCAATACTGGCCTTGAGGCGGCCAAAGCGGTCGTTGGCGTGGCGCAGGCCAGCCTGGAACACGCCCGCTGGCAGCTCGGTCAGACCGAGGTGAAATCCCCGGTCGACGGCTGGGTCACTAATCTGAGCACCCGGGTCGGGGACTATGCCGCCGTCGGTCATCCGGTCTTTGCCCTGGTCGACAGCCATTCGTTCTATGTCATCGGTTACTTTGAAGAGACCAAGCTGCGCCATATCCGCGCCGGCGATAGCGCGCAGATCGTCCTCTACAGCAGCAAACAGACGTTACAGGGTCACGTAGGCAGTATCGGCCGTGCCATCGTCGACCAAAGCGTCGAGGGGGGAAACAGCCTGGTGGCAAACATCAAGCCCAATATCCCGTGGGTGCGTCTGGCCCAACGCGTGCCGGTGCGCATCGAGTTTGATGCCCTGCCGCCAGAGACCACCTTGGTTTCCGGTACCACCTGCACCGTCTCGATTGGCGCGCCATGATGAAACTGCAGGCCCTGTTGTGGCGTGCGCTGCCGTGGGTTAAGGCCAGCCGGCCGCAGTGGCGATACGCGCTGCGCAACGGCATCGCCATGTGCCTGGCGCTGAGCATCGCCTACTGGCTGAACCTCGATGAGCCCTACTGGGCGATGACCTCCGCCGCCGTCGTCAGCTTCCCGACCGTCGGCGGGGTGATCAGCAAAAGCTTTGGCCGCATCGCCGGCAGCCTGCTCGGGGCCTGCGCCGCGCTGTTGCTCGCCGGGCATACCCTCAACGACCCGTGGCTGTTCCTGCTCAGCATCTCGGCGTGGATCGCCTTCTGTACCTGGGCCTGCGCGATGTATACCAACAACGTGGCCTATGCCTTCCAGCTCGCCGGCTATACCTGCGCGATAATCGCCTTCCCGGTGATTAACATTACCGATGCCAATGAGCTGTGGACCATCGCGCAGTCGCGAGTGTGCGAGGTTATCGTCGGGATCCTCTGCGGCGGGCTGATGATGATGATCATGCCCAGCACCTCCGACGGCACCACGCTGCTGACGGCGTTGAAAAACATGCACGCGCGCCTGCTTGAACACGCCAGTCTGCTGTGGGTGCCGGAAACCACCGATGCGATTCGTAGCGCCCACGAAAGCGTGATCGGGCAAATTCTGACCATGAACCTGCTGCGTATTCAGGCCTTCTGGAGCCACTACCGTTTTCGTCGGCAGAATCCGCTGCTCAATTATTTACTCCACCAGCAGCTGCGCCTCACCAGCGTCATCTCCAGCCTGCGCCGGATGTTGATCAACTGGCCGGCAGCCCCGGCAGAGACCCGCCAGGTGCTGGAGACGCTGCTCGTCGCTCTCGCCAGTCCGCAGGCCGATTTTTACAGCGTCGCGCGGATTATCGCCCCGCTGGCGCCTCCCGCCGGGGCCGACTACCGCCACCTCGCCGTGTGGAAGCGCCTGCGCTACTTTTGTCGTTTGTATCTCGACAGCAGCCGCTGGATCCGCCGGGTGGAAAATGCCTCGGCGATCGCCGAATTTAACGTCCCGTCCGCCCCGGCGTTAGCGCGCCATACCGATCAGGCTGAAGCGCTGTGGAACGGTATCAGGACCTTTTGTGCCCTGGTGGCGGTGGGCGCCTGGGGCATCAGCACCCAGTGGCAGGCCAGCGCCGCTGCGCTGACCCTGGCGGCTATCTGCTGCGTGCTTTACTCCGTCTCGCCATCGCCGTTCAAATCATTAACGTTACTGATGCGTACGCTGGTTTTGCTGTCGGTGTTCAGCTTTGCAGTGAAGTTCGGCCTGATGGTACAGATAACCGATCTGTGGCAGTTTTTGTTATTCCTGTTCCCGCTGCTAACCACCATGCAATTGCTCAAGCTGCAGATGCCCAGGCTGGCCGGTCTGTGGGGACAGCTGATTGTTTTTATGGGCTCGTTTATTTCGGTGACCAACCCGCCGGTGTATGACTTCGCCGCTTTCCTCAACGACAATCTCGGCAAAATCATCGGCGTCGGCTTTGCCTGGCTGGCGTTTGCGGTGATTAGCCCGGGTTCCGATGCGCGCAAGAGCCGGCGTCATATCAAAACGTTACGCCGTCACTTTGTCGATCAGCTAAGTCGTCACCCGCAGCACAGCGAGCATGAGTTTGAATCGCTGGTGTATCACCATATCAGCCAGTTAAGCCACAGCCAGGATGCCCTGGCCCGCCGCTGGCTGCTGCGCTGGGGAGTGGTGCTGCTCAACTGTTCGCATGTGGTCTGGCAGCTGCGAGAATGGGAAACCCGTTCGGATCCGCTGTCGCAGGTTCGTGATTTGTGTATTAGTCTGCTGCGCGATGTGATGAGCGAACGTGGCGTTCAGCAACGCCCGCTGGCCTCTACGCTGCGTGAGCTGCAGCATATTTGCGACACCCTGAGCCATCACCATCAACCGGCGGCGAAAGAGCTGGCAGCGGTGATCTGGCGGCTGTATTGCGCCCTGTCTCAGCTTGAGCAGGCGCCCGCTATCGGGACGATAACGGAAAGCGCGATGGTGGAGAACAAAACGCAGTGAACGCCTCCGCCGTCGCGGAGGCGGGATAACGCTTACGGGACGTCGTAACCTAACGCCGCTTTACGGATGCGGAACCACTGCTGGCGAGACATGTTCAGTTTCTCTGCCACCACCGCCGAGCGCACGCGCTCTATTTTTCCGGAGCCGATAATCGGCAGCGGCTGGGACGGCAGGCGCAGGATCCACGCATACACCACCTGTTCAATGCTCTCGGCGTTCAGCTCATGAGCGACCTGCGCCAGTTCATCGCGCAGCGGCTGGAAGCGCTCGTCATTGAACAGGCTGCCACCGCCAAGGCACGACCAGGCCATCGGCCGGATGCGCAGCTGCTGGAGCTGGTCCAGGGTGCCATCCAGCAACAGCGGCTGATGCACCGGAGAGATTTCCACCTGGTTAGTGGCCAGGGTAAACGGCAGGCGCGATTGCAGCAGGGTAAACTGCGCCGGCGTAAAGTTGGATACGCCGAAGTGACGGACTTTACCGCTGTGATGCAGCGCGAGGAAGGCTTCCGCCACCTCGTCCGCGTTCATCAACGGGTCCGGGCGGTGAATCAGCAGCAGATCCAGATGATCGGTCGCCAGATTACGCAGGGACTGTTCCGCGCTTAAAACGATGTGGTCACGGTCGGTAATATAGTGGCCGATGGTGTTTTCGGCGCGGGCTTTGGTGGCAATCCCGCACTTGCTGACAATCTCCATCCGGCTACGCAGGTGCGGTGCCAGCTTGAGGGCTTCACCAAACGCCGCTTCACACTGATAATCACCGTAAATATCCGCATGGTCGATGGTCGTAATGCCCAGATCCAGGTGCTGCTCGATAAAACTCACCAGCGCGCTGGGGGACATGTTCCAGTCCATCAACCGCCAGTAGCCCATAACAAAACGCGAGAATTCCGGCCCCTGTGGAGCCATAGCAATACGCTGAACCATAACGACATCCTCAACAAATAAGTGGGTTGAGTATACGCAATTTTGTCATTAAAACAGTGAGGGTTGCTGCGGTTCTTCCGCGGCCTGGGGTTTATTCGCGCGTAATTTGCGCAGCAATCGCTGGCGGCACAGGCGCAGGACATCCTGTTTTTGCACATCACTCATGGTTTGCCATTGAAAACGCTCCTCGCGACTGCGAAAGCAGCCCCGGCAAAAGCCGCGCTCATCTGACTGACAAATTCCCCGGCACGGACTTTGTACCGGGAAAAACTCCAGCTGCTCTGCCACCACACTGCCCCCGTCGCTGATCTGTATCGTTTATTGAAGACGTTTCAACCGGACTACGCAACTTTTGTTCTTCAGGCTCTGCGCCAGGCGGCACTTTACTTTTTTTCTTGCATTAGACCAATCGGTCTATTACAGTGAGCCCCATGAACAAACATAGCGAATGCGATACCCGCGAACACATCCTTGCCACCGGTGAACAGCTGTGCATGCACCGCGGTTTTACCGGCATGGGACTGAGCGAACTGTTAAAAATAGCAGAAGTGCCGAAAGGCTCTTTCTACCACTATTTTCGCTCAAAGGAAGCTTACGGCGTTGCGCTGCTGGAATATCACTACGCCGGCTATCTTCAGCGACTGGTGGAGCACTTTTCCCACGGCGAAGGCAACTATCGCGATCGTCTGCTGGCGTACTACCAGCACACCCTGACGCAGTTTTGCCAGCAGGGCATTATCAGCGGCTGTCTGACGGTGAAACTTTCCGCAGAAGTGTGCGACCTGTCTGAATCGATGCGTGAAGAAATGAACAAAGGCGCCAGCCAGATTATTCATCTGCTGGGTGACGCGCTGGAGCACGGACGCCAGGAAGGCAGCCTGCAGTTTAGTGGCGATGCATTCACCCTCTCCCAGGTGCTGTACTCCCTGTGGCTGGGTGCCAATTTGCAGGCCAAGATTACCCATAGTGCGATGCCTCTGGAAAGTGCCCTCGCCCATGCGAAACACATTATTGCTGCGCCTGACGTTTAACAGGCGTTTTTATTTACCGAATTTCTAGACGACCGGTCTACTCAGGAGTCATCATGTCCGAATCAAAACTGTTTTCACCCTTGAAAGTCGGTGCGGTAACCGTACCTAACCGCGTATTTATGGCTCCATTGACGCGTCTGCGAAGCATCGAGCCGGGCGATATCCCGACCCCGCTGATGGCAGAGTACTATCGTCAACGCGCCAGCTCCGGTCTGATTATCACCGAAGCCACGCAGATTTCGGCCCAGGCGAAAGGCTACGCCGGTGCACCGGGTCTGCACAGCCCGGAACAAATTGCCGCATGGCAGAAAATTACCGCTGGCGTTCACGCTGAAGAGGGGCATATCGCCGTTCAGCTGTGGCACACCGGCCGTATCTCCCACAACTCCCTGCAGCCTGGCGGCGAAGCGCCGGTAGCGCCTTCCGCTCTCAGCGCAGGCACCCGAACTTCCCTGCGCGATGAAAACGGCCATGCGATCCGCGTCGATACCTCAATGCCGCGCGCGCTGGAAACCGCTGAAATCCCGGGTATCGTTGACGAATTCCGCCAGGCGGTAGGTAACGCCCGCGACGCCGGCTTTGATCTTGTTGAACTGCACTCGGCCCACGGCTACCTGCTGCACCAGTTCCTCTCCCCGTCCTCCAACCACCGTACTGACCAGTATGGCGGCAGCGTCGAAAACCGCGCGCGCCTGGTGCTGGAAGTGGTTGATGCGGTCAGCAAAGAGTGGAGCGCCGATCGTATCGGCATCCGCGTCTCGCCGATTGGCAGTTTCCAGAATGTCGATAACGGTCCGAATGAAGAAGAAGATGCGCTGTATCTGATTGAAGAGCTGGCCAAACGCGGGATCGCCTACCTGCACATGTCCGAGCCGGACTGGGCCGGTGGTCAGCCGTATAGCGACGCGTTCCGTCAGAAAGTTCGCGCCCGTTTCCCAGGGGCGATTATCGGTGCCGGTGCCTACACCGTGGAAAAAGCCAACGATCTGATCGGCAAAGGGTTAATCGACGCGGTGGCCTTTGGTCGCGACTATATCGCCAACCCGGATCTGGTGGCTCGTTTGCAGCATAAAGCACCGCTGAACCCGCAGCGCCCGGAAAGCTTCTACGGCGGTGGCGCAGAAGGTTATACCGATTATCCGACGCTGTAATTTCCCGGATTAGCGCGGCGGTATCCCGCCACCATGTTCCCCTTTGCCCGCTCAGCGTGCGCATCGGGGCGCTAATCGGGATGAGATTGTCAGGGCCGCCTGAAATGGCGGCTTTTTTGCGTTATAGTGCCTCTGTGTTAGAAACGTCCTGGCCGTTTTCTGACACTATTCTGACCATCGTATATACGGCTTCTGTCTGGAGGCTGTAATAAAGGAGTATAAAATCATGCGCTTACTTCACACCATGCTGCGCGTTGGCGATCTGCAGCGTTCTATCGAGTTTTACACCAACGTGCTGGGCATGAAGCTGCTGCGCACCAGCGAAAACACCGAGTATAAATACTCGCTGGCCTTCGTCGGTTACGGTGAAGAAACCGATACCGCCGTCATCGAGCTGACCTACAACTGGGGCGTCGACAAGTATGACCTCGGTAACGCCTACGGCCATATCGCGCTGAGCGTAGAGAACGCAGCCGAGGCCTGTGAGCTGATTCGCCAGAACGGCGGCAACGTCACTCGCGAAGCCGGCCCGGTCAAAGGCGGCACGACGGTTATCGCTTTCGTTGAAGATCCTGATGGTTACAAAATCGAACTGATTGAAGAGAAAGACGCTGGCAAAGGTCTCGGTCACTAACCGGCTTCGGGCGCACCGGCGCCCGCTGTTTTCTCCCCCTTCCTGCTGCAAGGCACGGCAAAATTTGCCATAATGCGCGCTACTTTTTTCCAGTGAAGAGAATCTGATGTCCGAGAACGTTCAACTTAATGGTCTGTGCGACCGTTTTCGTGGTTTCTACCCCGTGGTTATTGATGTAGAAACCGCCGGATTTAATGCGAAAACCGATGCCCTGCTTGAGATCGCCGCCATTACCTTAAAAATGGATGAGCAAGGCTGGTTGATGCCGGACGAAACGTTGCATTTTCATGTTGAACCTTTCGAAGGCGCCAATCTTCAGCCTGAAGCGCTGGCCTTTAACGGCATCAATCCGAACGACCCCGAGCGCGGAGCAGTGAGCGAGTACGACGCCCTGCACGCCATTTTCAAAATGGTGCGTAAAGGGATTAAGGATAACGATTGTAATCGTGCCATCATGGTGGCGCACAACGCCACCTTCGATCTCACCTTTACGATGGCTGCCGCCGAACGCGCCGGGCTTAAACGTAATCCGTTTCACCCTTTTGTGACCTTTGATACCGCCGCGCTGAGCGGGCTGGCTCTGGGTCAGACGGTGTTGTCCAAAGCGTGTCTGGCCGCCGGAATGGCGTTTGATGGTAGCAAGGCGCACTCGGCGCTGTACGATACCGATCAGACCGCCCAGCTGTTTTGCGAAATCGTCAATCGCTGGAAACGCCTTGGCGGCTGGCCGTTGCCACTCGCCGAACAACAATAAAAGACAAAAAAAAGCGACTTCCACGGAAGTCGCTTTTTACTTTTCGCAGGTTTATTCTGCTTTCGGCGCTTCGCTGTTGTACTTAGCCGCCGTTTCTTTGATCAGCTGCTGCAGTTCGCCGCGCTGATACATTTCAATCACGATGTCGCAACCACCAACCAGCTCGCCATCCACCCACAGCTGCGGGAAGGTCGGCCAGTTCGCGTATTTCGGCATTTCCGCGCGAATATCCGGGTTCTGCAGGATATCAACGTAAGCAAAACGTTCGCCACATGCAGAGAGTGCCTGCACTGCCTGGGCGGAAAAACCGCAGCTTGGCAGTTTCGGGGACCCTTTCATGTACAGCAGGATCGGGTTTTCAGCGATTTGACGTTGGATTTTTTCTACAGTCGTGGTCATTGTCATGCTTCCTTAACTTCTATACGGCAGTAATTTTCATTGTAGCGTCCTGGACGCAGGACGGATAATAACATTTTTTTCACTCCCGACAGTTTATCTTCTGTGCCCAGAAGTTGCTTTAGAAATATCACTTTGGCACCGCAAATGCTGCACCACTGTACATTTTCCGTACAATGTGGTTAATGTCTGAGATAATTTTTTGCAATTGTTAATCAAACGACACTTTAGATACAAAAGAGTATTAACTATCCCGGTTTTTATGCTTTAGAATCGTTGAGTTTTGTCATTCACTGTCAGGTATGTATATATCTGTCATTAATCAGGGGATTGCTCAGTGGCGCGGCTAAACAAAATCGCGATTTCGCTCTGTGCATTACTGTTTACATCGATCTCATTTACACCACTGGCGCATGCTTCAGGGCATACGCACAGCTCTGCTACGCCAAAAGCGCACCCGGCCAAAGGCACTACCGAACGTAAGAAAAAAGCCAGCAGTCAAAAATCCAGGTCCACTACCAAAACCACCAGCAAGCAAACCGCCACCACGTCCCGCAGCAGACATCCTACCCGTACCACCAGCGCCAGCCAAACGGCATTAACCGGCCAGGCCGCCGGTAGCAGCAAAAAATGCGTCCTGCGTAAAGGGTATAAAAAGCAGTGTGCTAAATCGCTGACGTCGAGCGCAGAGCCGGCACCGGTCATGGCCAGCCTGCAGACTAAATGTGTGGTGCGTAAAGGCTACAAAAAACGCTGTAAACCGGCGACTGAAGCGCAGCCGCTGACGCTGGCGGACGCCCACAAGGCACGGGTCCAGAAAGCGCAAAGTACCGCCATGTCGAAGCTGATGGACCAGATTGGCAAACCGTATCGCTGGGGTGGCACCTCACCGCGCACTGGTTTCGATTGCAGCGGCCTGGTCTACTATGCCTATAAAGATCTGGTGAAAATTCGCATTCCACGTACCGCCAATGAGATGTACCACCTGCGCGACGCCCGTCCGGTTGACCGCGGCGAGCTGCAAAGCGGCGATCTGGTCTTCTTCCGTACCCGTGGGCGTGGCACCGCCGACCACGTTGGCGTTTATGTCGGCAACGGCAAATTTATCCAGTCACCGCGTACCGGTCGCGATATTCAGATAACCTCATTAAGCGAGGATTACTGGATCCGTCACTACGTGGGCGCGCGTCGGGTCATGACCCCGAAAACCATTCGCTAACCGCCTGCCGCATCAGCGGCAGGCTGCCGGTTACGCGCAATGTGCAGCGCATTTTCCCCTCTCCAGCCGCGTTTATCTGCTCTCTTTTCCCTCGTGACGTGTCACGCTTTCTTCTATAGCGTTTGTTAAATATACCCTTTATTAATGCAAGGCTTTTAACTCTCTCCGGCAAGTGTTAGCATCCTGATCACAATAAAAACCTGTGGTATTCGCTACGGCAATCCACAGTACATGCTGTATCCGGATGGTCATACATCCTTTAAATGTGAGAAGAAATCAAGAAGTTATAAGGAGAGTAACAATGTCGTTTGAATTACCTGCATTACCGTATGCAAAAGACGCCCTGGCGCCGCACATTTCCGCAGAAACCCTGGAATACCACTACGGCAAACATCACCAGGCCTATGTCACTAACCTTAATAATCTGATCAAAGGCACCGGGTTTGAGGGTAAATCGTTAGAAGAGATCGTCCGCACTTCCGAAGGTGGCATCTTCAACAACGCCGCTCAGGTCTGGAACCACACCTTCTACTGGAACTGCCTTGCACCGAATGCTGGCGGTGAACCGGAAGGCGCTCTGGCGGCAGCCATCAACAGCGCTTTCGGCAGCTTTGCTGATTTTAAAGCTAAGTTTACCGATGCTGCAGCGAAAAACTTTGGTGCCGGTTGGACCTGGCTGGTCAAGAATGCCGATGGCAGCCTGAGCATTGTCTCCACCAGCAACGCTGGCACGCCGCTGACTGGCGACGCCACCCCGCTGCTGACGGTGGATGTCTGGGAACATGCCTATTACATCGACTACCGTAACGCCCGCCCTGAGTATCTGGCGCACTTCTGGGCGCTGGTAAACTGGAAGTTTGTTGCTGAAAGACTGGCGGCATAAAAGATATTGCAGAAGGGGTAACCCTTCTGCAAATAGCATCACTGTCCGACAAGCGCCTCTTCCGGCTGCGAACGGCTACCCACCACCACCAGTAGCAGAGCCAGGCCGGCGATGATCGCCCCCATCACCGGAACAAACGCGTAACCCAGACCACCCGAGATCACCGCCCCACCGGCAGCAGCCCCCAGCGCATTCCCCAGATTAAACGCCCCGATGTTGACCGACGAAGAGAGACCCGGCGCTTCATGCGCAACGCGCATCACCCGCATCTGCAACGGCGGCACCACCGCAAAGGTCGCGGCACCCCAGACCACCATACTGACAGCGGCCCCCAGCTGCGTCTGCGCCAGTAACGGAATCGCCAGCATAATCACCATCAACAGCAGCAGAAAGCCCTTCAGCGTCCCGGAGACGGAGCGGTCGGCGAATTTACCGCCCAGGTAGTTGCCCAGCGAGAAGCCCACGCCAATCAACACCAGCATCGCGGTGACAAACAGCGGCGAAGCATGGGTGATGGTATGAAGCACAGGAGAAATGTAGGTATAGAGGGTGAACATGGCTCCCGCCCCAAGCACCGTGGTCAACAGGGCGGAAAGCACCTGCGGGCGCACCAGCACCGACAGCTCCTGTTTAACATTCGGACGCTCGCCGGCACTGCCTTTAGGCAGAGAGAACCACAGGCTGACCATCGCCACCACGCCCAGCCCTGCGGTAGCGAGGAACGACATCCGCCAGCCGATAGTCTCGCCAAGCCAGGTCGCCGCCGGCACGCCGCCGATATTGGCGATCGTCAGCCCCATAAACATGGTGGCAACCGCGCTGGCCTGTTTGTCTTTCGGGACGACGCTGGCGGCCACTACCGAACCGAGACCAAAGAAAGCGCCATGGTTAAGGCTGGTGATAATGCGTGAAATCAGCAGCGTGGTGTAATCCGGTGCCATGGAAGAGAGAACGTTGCCGAGGGTGAAGATCGCCATCAGGAAAATCAGCGCGTTTCTTCGCGCGCGATGAGAAAGCAGCAGCGTCATCAGCGGCGCACCAACCATCACACCGATCGCATAGGCGCTGATCAGCATTCCCGCAGCCGGAATAGACACGTCTACGCCTTTGGCAATGACCGGCAGTAATCCCATCGGGGAAAACTCCGTCGTACCAATACCAAATGCGCCTATCGCCAGCGCGAGCAGGGGAAAGTTGATTTTCATTACATGACTCCAGCAGACCGTCATCGGCGACGGTATCTCATCAGAAGTCAAAAGCATGACATCAATCACAGAAAAACAAAAGTAAACGAAATGGCAAAAGATTTTTGCGAAAATGATAATAATGGCGGGAACGGGGGGAAAGTGACCTCTCCCCCGGGAAAATTAGTGCAGAACTGCGGTCAGCCCGGCGGCAACGATTAGACCTAGAACAATAATCGTTGTTGTCAGCGAAAATTTTAAATCTGTATCCATCAATTTTTCCCCCTGTTTTTCCCACACGAAAAGTGAGCTTGCTCATTTTTGCACAATATCGCATAAAAATCTTCCAGGATTTAGGGTGATACACATTTTTGCTCTTCCCCTTTGCCGCAAGATCGGACAAAATCCCACGCTAATTTGAAAGCGTATCGGCCATTGACCCCTTCCTGTCGTTCTGTGTCGTTTTCCCGACGTGATGCAATGTTGAACATTGTATTCAGGGTGTGTTTAGGCAAACGTTTACGTACCGATTATCAGACGTTCAGGTCAAGGTCTGGAGTGAGAAGTAATGGCAACTATTAAAGATGTAGCGAAGCGCGCAAACGTTTCCACTACAACAGTATCACATGTTATTAACAAAACCCGTTTCGTTGCGGAAGAGACGCGCAATGCGGTCTGGGCCGCCATTAAAGAACTGCACTACTCACCGAGTGCCGTCGCGCGCAGCCTGAAGGTTAATCACACCAAATCTATTGGTCTGCTGGCGACCAGCAGCGAAGCGGCCTATTTTGCTGAAATTATCGAAGCCGTTGAAAAAAGCTGCTTCCAGAAAGGCTATACCCTGATTCTGGGTAATGCGTGGAACGATCTCGAAAAGCAGCAGGCCTACCTGTCAATGATGGCGCAAAAGCGCGTCGACGGCCTGCTGGTCATGTGCTCCGAATATCCGGAATCGGTGCTGAGCATGCTGGAAGAGTACCGCCATATTCCAATGGTGGTGATGGACTGGGGCGAGGCCAAGGCCGACTTTACCGATTCAGTCATCGATAACGCCTTTGAAGGCGGCTATATGGCCGGTCGTTATCTGGTGGAACGCGGCCATCGCGAAATTGGCGTGATCCCCGGCCCGCTGGAACGTAACACCGGTGCCGGACGTCTGGCAGGCTTTATGAAAGCCATGGAAGAAGCGCAGATTTCCGTACCGGACAACTGGATTGAACAGGGTGACTTCGAACCGGAGTCCGGTTATCGCGCGATGCAGCATATCCTGAACCAGCACCACCGCCCGACGGCAGTCTTCTGCGGCGGCGACATTATGGCGATGGGCGCTATTTGCGCAGCGGATGAAATGGGGCTGCGCGTGCCGCAGGACATTTCGCTGATCGGCTATGACAATGTGCGCAACGCTCGCTATTTCAGTCCGGCGCTGACCACGATTCATCAGCCGAAAGACTCTCTCGGCGAAGCCGCGTTTAATATGCTGATGGACCGTATCGTCAACAAGCGTGAGGAGTCCCAGTCTATCGAGGTTCACCCGCGCCTGGTCGAACGTCGTTCCGTCGTTGACGGTCCGTTTGTCGATTACCGCCGCTAGTCCCCTGCCCGGCGCCGGTTAGTCCGGCGCCCGCAACCATTCCCGGTTTAACGTTTCACTATCACCAAGATAATCCAGCATCCACAGCAGCGCGGGCGATGCATCGCTCTGTTGCCAGGTCAGGCAGCACGCCGCATCCGGAAACGGGTTTTCTAGTTCAAGGGCAACCCATTCTCCCCGGTCGATCCACGGACGGGCAAAGTGCGTCGGTACCATCCCCACGCAAAGCCCGGCAGACAGGCAGGTGGCAGAGGATTCCCAGTCGGGCACCACCACGCGCTTTTGGTTATCCAGCAGCCAGGTCGTGCGTTTTGGTAAAGACCGGGAAGTATCCTCTCTGACCAATGAGGGCCAGTTGCGCAACTCGTCATCGCTTAGCGGACTGGTCATCTGCGCCAGCGGATGATGGCTGGCCACCACGCAGTGCCAGTTCAGCATACCCATATCGCGAAAGGCGTAGCGCCCCCCGACCGGAATCGAACGCGTCGCCCCAATCGCCAGCTCCACGCGGCCATCCGCCAGCGCATCCCAGACGCCGTTGAACACTTCCTGAAAGACAATCAGCTCAACGTCCGAAAAGTGACGATAAAAATCGACAATCATCTGGCGCATCCGCGCCGGTTTGACGATGTCATCGACAGCAATCGACAACTGGCCGCGCCAGCCATTGGCTATCTGCTGGCACTGCTGGCGGGTGATCTGCATTTTTTTGATAACAGAGCGCCCCTCCTGTAAAAACCAGACCCCGGCCGGGGTTAATTCGACATCCCGATGGCGACGTTCAAACAGCGGAACTGCCAGCCACTCTTCCAGCTGACGAACGGTGTAGCTGATGGCGGAAGGGACGCGATGGAGCTCCTGCGCTGCCGCGCTAAAGCTGCCGTTGCGGGCGACAGCATCAACAACTTCCAGTGAGTATTCAGACCACATATTCTGCCTACAAAAATTTTGAATGCATGTAGCAAATATTAGCGTTTCACAAGCCAGAATGCACTCCCTACACTCTGCGGCATTATACCGGCATCAGCAGAAGAGAATGTTATGCAACAACCTGGGAAAGGATTTTTAGTTTGGCTGGCGGGACTCAGCGTGCTGGGTTTCCTGGCCACCGACATGTACCTACCGGCCTTCGCGGCGATTCAACACGACCTCAACACCTCCGCGGCCTCGGTCAGCGCCAGCCTGAGCCTGTTCCTCGCCGGTTTCGCCATCGGACAGCTGTTCTGGGGCCCGCTCTCTGACCGTTACGGGCGTAAACCGATTCTGCTGAGCGGCCTGGCGATCTTCGCCATCAGCTGTCTGGGAATGCTGTGGGTCCGCGACGCGACGCTGATGCTGGTCCTGCGCTTTATTCAGGCCATCGGCGTCTGTGCGGCTGCGGTCACCTGGCAGGCGATGGTGACGGACTATTATCCGGCGCAGAAAACAAACCGCATTTTTGCCACCATCATGCCGCTGGTCGGTTTATCCCCGGCGCTGGCGCCGCTGCTCGGCAGCTGGCTGCTCAACCATCTGGAATGGCAGGCGATTTTTGCCACCCTTTTCGTCATCGCCCTGCTGCTGATGGTCCCGGCCCTGCGCCTGAAGCCGGTGCACAAACCGGCCGGCGATGCGCAGAAGAAACTGACCTTCCTGACGCTGCTGCGTTCTCGTGAATACAGCGGTAACGTGCTGATCTACGCCGCCTGCTCTGCCAGCTTCTTCGCCTGGCTGACCGGCTCGCCGTTTATTCTGCATGATATGGGTTATGGTCCGACGGCTATCGGGCTGAGCTACGTGCCGCAAACCATCGCCTTCCTGATTGGCGGTTATGGCTGCCGTGCGGCGCTGCAAAAATGGCAGGGTCAACAGCTGCTGCCGTGGCTGCTGGTGGTGTTCGCCGTCAGCGTCGCCGCCACCTGGATGGTCGGGCGTCTTGAAAATGCCTCAATCGTCGGCGTGATGATTCCGTTCTGCGTGATGGCGATTGTGAACGGCGGGATTTACCCGATCGTTGTTGCCCAGGCGCTGAAGCCATTCCCGCAGGCTACCGGGCGCGCCGCGGCGTTGCAGAACACTCTGCAGCTCGGGCTGTGCTTCCTGACCAGTCTGTTGGTCTCCGCGCTGATCGCCACGCCGCTGCTGACCACCACCAGCGTGATGCTGGTTTCTATTGTGCTGGCCGGGATTGGCTACGTTATGCAGCGCCAGAACGCCTGCCTGACGGTCGGCTCATCGCACGCCTGATCGGTTATAAGCATGCTAAGGCCCAGTAATTAGCATGCTAAGAGGTTTTTATTGAAAGCCGGATTTCAGCAGCCTATACTGGATCCGGCATCACATAAATAGACCTTTTATTGTATTTAACGGGGGCAGGATGCGTCCCGTTTCACCATGGATGGCCTTTCGGCAAGGGTTATCGCCCTTCCTCTGTTCTACGTCGGATAGCAGCTTCACGGATATTCCGTGAGATTTCTCACAAAGCCAAAAAAGCGTCTACGCTGTTTTAAGGTTCTGATCACTTGGGCGTGATGGAGAAGCTATGAGTTCATCGTGTATAGAAGAAGTAAGCGTACCAAACGACGACTGGTACCGAATTGTAGCCGAGTTACTCGGCCGCGCGGGCATTGAGATTAATGGCTCCGCTCCCTCCGATTTGCAGATTAAAAACCCGCTTTTCTTTAAACGCGTTTTGCAAGAAGGTTCACTCGGACTCGGTGAGAGTTATATGGACGGCTGGTGGGATTGCGAGCGGCTGGATATATTCTTCCACCGTGTGCTGCGCGCCGGGCTGGAAAATCAGCTCCCGCACCATCTTAAAGATACGCTACGTATTGCCGGCGCTCGCCTGTTTAATCTGCAAAGTAAAAAGCGCTCCTGGATTGTCGGGAAAGAGCATTACGATCTTGGTAATGACCTTTTCAGCCGGATGCTCGATCCGTTCATGCAATATTCCTGCGCCTACTGGAAAGACGCCCAATCGCTGGAAGAAGCCCAGCAGGCAAAACTCGATCTTATCTGCCGCAAGCTGCAGCTGGAGCCGGGAATGCGGGTGCTGGACATCGGTTGCGGCTGGGGTGGGCTGGCCTATTACATGGCGAAGCATTATCAGGTCAGCGTAGTTGGCGTGACTATTTCGGCCGAACAACAAAAAATGGCCCAGCAGCGTTGCGAGGGACTGGACGTCACCATTTTGCTCCAGGATTATCGCGACCTGGAGGACAGCTTTGACCGGATTGTCTCCGTCGGTATGTTTGAACACGTCGGCCCGAAAAATTACGCCACCTATTTTAATGTGGTTGACCGTAATCTGAATGCCGATGGTCGCTTCTTATTACACACTATCGGTTCGAAAAAAACCGACCACAGCGTTGACCCATGGATCAATAAATATATCTTCCCGAACGGCTGTCTGCCGTCGGTTCGGCAGATTGCCCAGGCCAGCGAATCGCACTTCGTGATGGAAGACTGGCATAATATGGGGGCCGACTACGATACGACGCTGATGGCGTGGTGTGAGCGTTTCCTGGCGACCTGGCCGGATATTGCAGATAACTACTCAGAACGATTTAAACGTATGTTCAGTTATTATCTGAACGCTTGCGCCGGGGCTTTTCGTGCGCGCGATATTCAGCTATGGCAGGTGGTCTTTTCACGCGGGGTCGAAAACGGCCTGCGGGTGGCTCGTTAAATCATCCCCCGTTACGACGGGGGATATGCTTTTACTACGTATGCTCTGATACCCAAAATAATTCGAGTTGCTTGTAGCCGGCAAAGCAACTTGAAGGATTATGGGGGTATTACTCTTCAGCGGCGTTCTGCGCCGCATCTTTCGCCGCCAGTACGCGTTCTACGGTATCCACCACCGCCTGCGTTTGCGGGTCGATTTCGATATTCACCCGGTCACCCAGTTTTTTTACCCCAAGGGTAGTACGCGTGAGCGTTTCCGGAATCAGATGCACGCAAAAACGGGTCGGCGTGACCTCTCCCACCGTCAGGCTAATACCGTCTACCCCGACATAACCTTTATAGAGAATATATTTCATCAGCGCCGGGTCCTGAACCTTAAACCAGATCTGACGGTTATTCTCGGAGGTTAAAATCTTAACGATGTCGGCGGTCGTCATAATATGCCCCGACATCAGATGGCCGCCAATCTCATCACTAAAACGCGCGGCGCGCTCAACGTTGACATTATCACCCTCTTTTACCGCCCCGAGGTTGGTAATGCGCAGCGTCTCTTTCATCAGATCAAAACTGACACGCGGACCGTCGATTTCGGTCACCGTCAGGCAGCAACCGTTGTGCGCCACTGATGCGCCGGTCTCGAGGCCTTCGAGCATATGCTCAGGTAATTCCACGACATGAGTGCGAAAATTAGGTTTTTCATCGATGGACACCACTTTTGCGGTCCCCTGCACAATGCCAGTAAACATGCTTTGCTCCTGTAGACTTTGGTGACGGTATCATTACCGTTATATCTGCCTGGAACAATAACAGGTGCTAAAACAGGTTGCCAGCGCCCTTCGTGCCCTACCATTTTTTCACTGGCTTAATAGCGTATCCTCGCTACAATAGACTGGAAAACCCCTCTGCTCTTTCTTCTTGCTGCCATTTAAGGCCGCTTTTCAGTTTCAAAATAACAACAATATAAAGGTGTTCACGTGCAGAAGTATTTTATTGAAGCGCGTCAGTTATTAGCACTGGCTATTCCTGTGATCATTGCGCAGGTCGCTCAGACAGCAATGGGCTTTGTCGATACCGTGATGGCGGGTGGCTATAGCGCCACCGATATGGCGGCGGTAGCCATCGGGACATCCATCTGGCTTCCCGCTATTCTTTTCGGCCACGGGCTGCTGCTGGCGCTGACGCCGGTGGTCGCGCAGATGAATGGCTCCGGGCGTCGCGACCGAATTGCACACCAGGTGCGTCAAGGGTTCTGGCTGGCGGGGTTCGTCTCGCTGCTGGTCATGGTGGTGCTGTGGAACGCCGGGTACATTATTAGCTCGATGCACAATATCGACCCGGCCCTCGCCGACAAAGCCGTTGGCTACCTGCGCGCTCTGCTGTGGGGCGCTCCCGGCTACCTCTTTTTCCAGGTTGCGCGTAACCAGTGCGAAGGCCTCGCGAAAACCAAACCGGGGATGGTCATGGGATTTATCGGCCTGCTGGTCAATATTCCCGTTAACTATATTTTTATCTACGGTCATTTTGGCATGCCGGAGCTCGGCGGCGTTGGCTGCGGCGTGGCGACGGCTGCCGTGTACTGGGTGATGTTCATTTGCATGATTACCTGGGTGCGCCGCGCCCGTTCAATGCGTGACATTCGCAATCAAACCGGGTTCAGTAAACCGGACTTCAGCGTCCTGACGCGCCTGGTGCAATTAGGTCTGCCTATCGCACTGGCGCTGTTCTTCGAGGTGACGCTGTTTGCGGTAGTCGCATTGCTGGTCTCTCCGCTGGGTATTGTCGATGTTGCCGGCCACCAGATTGCCCTCAACTTTAGCTCGCTGATGTTCGTACTGCCGTTGTCGCTGTCGGCGGCGGTCACTATCAGGGTTGGTTTCCGCCTTGGGCAAGGCTCAACGCCGGACGCTCAGGTCTCTGCCAGAACCGGGGTCGGCGTGGGGGTTTGCATGGCCGTAATCACCGCGATTTTCACCGTCGTCATGCGCGAGCAGATTGCCCTGCTGTATAACGACAATCCGGAGGTTGTTACCCTGGCGTCTCATCTGATGCTGCTGGCGGCTATCTATCAGCTCTCGGACTCCGTGCAGGTTATCGGCAGCGGGATCCTGCGTGGCTACAAAGACACGCGGTCGATCTTCTTTATTACCTTCACCGCCTACTGGGTACTCGGCTTGCCAAGCGGCTATCTGCTGGCCTTAACCGATATCGTTGTTCCGCGGATGGGACCGGCGGGTTTCTGGTGCGGATTTATCATCGGATTAACCTCCGCGGCAATTCTGATGATGCTGCGTATGCGCTTCCTGCAGCGCCAGCCGGCAAACATCATATTGCAGCGCGCGGCGCGCTAACGGCTTAAGGCACCTCGTTCCGGGGTGCCTTTTTTGTTCTCCGCGACGCGGACAGCTCCCACCGATATCCCCGTTGTACATTCGGTTACGTGCCGATACCAAACACTCACTGAAGCCACCGGACCAGAAGCCTATAGTGCTTTCAACAGCCCCGCAGTGGGGTTCACTGAAGAAACAAATTCGAGGATATCAGAATGAAAAAAGTATTAGCTCTGGTCGTTGCCGCTGCTATGGGTCTGTCTTCTGCTGCTTTCGCTGCTGACGCAGTAAGCACCACTCAGGCTCCGGCTGCTGCTCACAGCACCACTGCCAAAACTACCCATCACAAAAAACACCACAAAGCGGCGGCTAAACCGGCTACCGAGCAGAAAGCTCAGGCTGCCAAGAAACACAAAAAAGCCGAAGCCAAACCTGCAGTAGCGCAGAAAGCCCAGGCCGCTAAGAAACACCACAAAGCGGCGACCAAACCTGCGGTAGCCCAGAAAGCGCAGGCGGCTAAAAAGCACCACAAAACCACCAAGCATCAGGCCGCTAAACCCGCTGCACAGCCTGCTGCATAATTCTTCCGGTCAGTCTGTTTCATGCTAAACCGGCGCTATTTCAGCGCCGGTTTTATTTCAGGAGGTCACTATGCTGCGGCGCTATCGTTTTGAGCTCATTCTGATCCTGCTAATTCTGTGCGCACTTTTCGCCCTTCGCTTAATGTTCAAATAGCTACCCTCTTTTTTCTCCTGCTCTGCCGCTACCGGCGGTGCCCTGTCGCCCTGACGATGTAAGCAAAAAACAGCCAACAGGCAACGTATTCTCCTTTATCATCAGTAAAATATAAGCAATATGGGTAAAACTTCCGCAATCGCGTGCGATCTGAAAGAAAAGTGACGTTTGCCTCTTGCCACAACCCCTCCCGATCGCTAATATGCGTCCCCGTTGTCACCACAACATTGCGTTCATAGCTCAGTTGGTTAGAGCACCACCTTGACATGGTGGGGGTCGTTGGTTCGAGTCCAATTGAACGCACCATAATGCGTTTATAGCTCAGTTGGTTAGAGCACCACCTTGACATGGTGGGGGTCGTTGGTTCGAGTCCAATTAAACGCACCATAATGCGTCCGTAGCTCAGTTGGTTAGAGCACCACCTTGACATGGTGGGGGTCGGTGGTTCGAGTCCACTCGGACGCACCATTCTTTCTTGCCCAGACTTTCGTTTGTCCGCAAGTGAATCGTGTGTTTTCGCATTCTCCTCTTTTCTCTCCCTGATAATTTCTTCCCGTTTAGCAGTTCGCATTCCCCCCATCGCTGGGCTATACCTTAGGCATCTTGATCCCTACAGGAGCGATAATAATGAGCAAAAAGATTCTGATGCTGGTTGGCGATTATGCCGAAGATTACGAAACCATGGTGCCGTTTCAGGCATTACAGATGATTGGTCACCAGGTCGATGCGGTTTGCCCAGACAAAGCCAAAGGCGATTACATCATCACCGCCATTCATGACTTCGACGGCGCCCAGACCTACAGCGAAAAACCGGGCCACCGTTTTACCCTCAATGCCGATTTCAGCGCCGTCAACGAGCAGGATTATGATGCCCTGCTGATCCCAGGCGGCAGAGCGCCGGAATATCTGCGCCTCAATGACGAGGTCATCAAGCTGGTGCAGGCCTTTGACCGGGCGCGCAAACCGATCGCCGCCGTTTGTCATGGTCCACAGCTGCTGGCTGCCGCCGGCATCCTGAAAGATCGCACCTGTAGCGCCTACCCGGCCTGTGCGCCGGAAGTCCGCCTCAGCGGTGGGCATTATGCCGATATCGGCATAGACCAGGCCTACGTTGACGACAATCTGGTTACCGCTCCCGCCTGGCCCGCGCATCCGCAATGGCTGGCAAAATTTGCCGAAGTACTGCAGCGCTAAGCGCGGCACGAATCCAGCAATATTCCCGGGCCGCCCGCCTACGGTCGGCCTGCTTTGTATTGCCATGTCCGGCAATCGTCAGGTTGGTATGGTGTGAAGTACTAAGAGAGGTCTGGCTGAAGGGAGCTGATACACTTACAGGGCTTCCCTGCCCTGAGAAGACGCGTTATTCGAAGTAGACTTCTGGATTCTCTGACAACGACACGAAGTTTTTGGTGTTCTTATCCAGCGCGCTAATATCGCCGCTTTCGATATCGTAGACCCATCCGTGCAGACGCAGCCCTTTATCACGCAGCCCAACCGCAACAGACGGGTGAGTTTTGATATTGTTCAGCTGGGCGATCACGTTTTCCCGCACCATCGCATTCACTTTATCGATTTCGCTGTTCCAGGTGCCCTTTTCCACCACCGCTTTCGCGGCATCGGCGTAGCGCAACCAGTGGGACACCGCCGGCATCGGCTCAAGGCACTGACAGGTCGCGACCGCGGTCATCGCACCACAGTTAGAGTGGCCACAAATCACGATATCGGTCACGCCCAGCGCAACAACCGCATACTCAATAGTGGCTGACACGCCACCCGGCTCCGGCCCGAAAGAGGGAACGATGTTACCTGCGTTGCGAATAACAAAGAGCTGTCCTGGCTCCTGCTGAGTAACCAGTTCCGGGACAAGGCGGCTGTCGGAACAGGAGATGAACAGCGCTTTGGGATTCTGGCTGGAGGCCAGGCTACGGAAGAGCTCTTTACGTTGCGGAAAGATCTCTTTCTGGAAGTTGAGGAAGCCCTCAATGATATGTTGCATAGCAGTGTCTCTTTTCTCGGTATGAATTATGGTATGACAAAGATCACAGTTCTTCAGTGTATCACCGACGGGGAGAATAGGAATCGTTATTCAAATGGAATCTTTTTGTAACAATGCCGATCTCTGGATAATACACACTGGCGTCCGGGGCATCACTCCCCCGAACCCGCCATCAGCCAAAGTCATACGCCCAGCAACTCATACTTTTTAATTTTGCGATACAGCGTCGCCACACCAATCCCCAGCTCATCCGCCGCCTGCTTCTTATTGCTGTAGCGCGTCAGGGCGTCACGAATCATCTGCTTTTCCATCGCCTCCAGCGCCGTCACGCCCTCCTCTTCTTTGCTCTCGGCCAGCGCCTCAACCGGGCTGGCAGCCCTTCCTGCGACTTTCGCGCTGTTACTCACATTCGGCGGAAGCAGCGACGTGTCGATGACCTCTCCGGACGGCACCACGTTCACCAGGTACTCCATCAGGTTGCTCAGCTCGCGGATGTTTCCCGGCCAGCGGTAGCTTTTAAACAAGGCGGTCACCTCCGGCGAAATACCGGGGTAGACTAACTCCAGGCGCCGGGTGTGCAGCTGCAGGAAATGGTGCACCAACAGTTCGATATCCTCCTGACGCTCGCGCAGTGGCGGCAGCCGCAGGGGAATAACATTGAGCCGATAGTAGAGATCCTCCCGGAATTTCCCTTCGCCGATAAACTGCTCGAGGTTCTGGTTGGTCGCGGAAATAATGCGGATATCGACCGGCACCGGATGGCTGGCGCCAACCGGCTGGATCTCGCGCGATTCGATGGCTCGCAGCAGCTTGGCCTGCAGCGTCAGCGGCATATCGCCAATCTCATCCAGAAATAGCGTGCCGTGATTCGCGGCCTGAATCAGCCCGGTTTTACCGTTGGCGGAGGCCCCGGTAAAGGCACCTTTAACGTAGCCAAACAGCTCGCTTTCCAGCAGCTGCTCGGGAATAGCGGCACAGTTAATCGCGATAAACGGTTTTGCCTGCCGGTCGCTCAGTTGATGAATAGCGCGGGCTACCACCTCTTTGCCCGTCCCGCTTTCGCCGGCAATCATCACGCTGGAGGGGCCGCGGGCAACGCGGCTAATCAGCTTTTTCAACTGCCGCATCGGGCGGCATTCACCGATCAGTTGCTCGATCTGCGGCTCATCCGGCGCCACACTAAAATCGGCCGTGGCGTGAGATTGATGGAAGGCCATTAAGAACAGCCATTGGTCCTGAATAGCATGCAGCTGGCCGATAATAATTTCTTTTTTATCATCGAAAGAGATGACGTGCTGCATATGGCCACGCACAAAATTATGTTCAAAGGTTAATGGCCGGAAATGAATGGCTTTGCCAATCATATTGCCCTGCGTGACGCCAAGGATCTTTAATGCCGCCTGATTGGCGAATTTAATCCGCTGGTCAAGACTCACCACCAGCACGCCCTGATCCATATTATCGATCATTGTCAGAAATATTTTTTGAATATTATCGCTGTTGCCCTGATCTTCCAGCAGTCGTGAGACAAATATAGATGAGACATGGCGAACATAATCAGAGAACTCGTGGATGTTATCTTTTATACGCTCCTGCTGCTCCCGAGTGAGGGCAATCAGGCTAATAACACCGACGCACTGCCCCTGATAAATCACCGGCGTTCCCAGAAAGGCCTTTTCTTTACACTGCTCTTTATTCTTACAGTCTTTACACAGCGGGTCAAAACGCGAATGGGTGACTACCTTCTCTTTTTTTGTTTCAATAATGTAACGTAATAGTCGCGAATCTTCGTTGAGGATGCGCCCAAGAGATTTTCCGTAAGCACCTGTCCCGGCAACGCGGCACAAGACATTGTCCACAATCTCCACTTCAAGCTGGAGAACGCTGGAGAGCATACGGGCAAACCGTTGAATAACAGGCTGAATGTTCATCAAAACGGATAAGGTGTTAGAGGAAATCATAATAAACCCTTACGCTCACTAACCGATTAATTTATTTTATTCTTTCTCTACCGATACTACTCCTGGGTTGAAACTATTTGATGCAGATAAATCACCCTTTTCCATTTTTGACTGAAAATATGGAATTGATATCACACTTTTATATCAATATGAGAATCCGCAGCTATTTTTTATCAATTTGACGTGAGTCGTCGCCATTTCGCCCACCGTAAATCATCTGCACCAAATACAAACCCCGGCCAGCAGGCAAAATGAAAATGAATCTTATTTGACTCTGACCTAGTATATGACCTGTTTTCGTGATCCTAATCGCATATATACGCCCACCCGCATGACCCTGCGCTTTCTTTAGCAGGAACTGGCACAGTTATTGTTAGTGAATATACAGCGCTGGCCGTCGACCGCTCAGCAATCATTACGCTCGTCATTCACTACCAGGATCGCAAAATGAAAACTGTTAACGAACTGATTAAGGATATCAATAAGCTCAACTCTAACCTTCATGACAAAGACTTCCTGCTGACGTGGGAACAGTCTCCGGACGAACTGCGACAGGTACTGGATGTCGCCGATGCATTAAAAACCCTAAGGGCCGAAAATATTGCCACTCAGGCCTTTACCAGCGGTCTGGGTATTTCCGTGTTTCGCGATAATTCGACCCGCACGCGCTTTTCTTATGCCTCGGCGCTCAACCTGCTAGGCCTGGCGCAGCAGGACCTCGACGAAGGTAAATCGCAGATTGCCCACGGTGAAACCGTGCGCGAAACCGCCAACATGATCTCCTTCTGTGCCGATGTCATCGGCATCCGCGACGACATGTATCTCGGCGCCGGCAACGCCTATATGCGTGAGGTCGGCGATGCGCTGGATGACGGCTTCCAGCAAGGTGTGCTGCCGCAGCGCCCGGCGCTGATCAACCTGCAGTGTGATATCGACCACCCGACCCAGGCGATGGCTGACCTTGCCTGGCTGCGCGAGCATTTTGGCTCGCTGGAAAACCTGAAGGGCAAGAAAATCGCCATGACCTGGGCCTACTCCCCCAGCTACGGCAAACCGCTTTCAGTCCCGCAGGGGATTATCGGCCTGATGACCCGCTTTGGGATGGACGTCACCCTGGCGCATCCTGAAGGATATGACCTGATCCCCGATGTTATCGAAGTCGCCAGAAACAATGCCGAAGCCTCCGGCGGCAGCTTCCGTCAGGTCACCGATATGGCGGAAGCGTTCCGTGACGCCGACATCGTCTATCCCAAATCCTGGGCTCCTTACAAGGTCATGGAGAAACGCACCGAACTGCTGCGCGCCAGCGACCATGAAGGGCTGAAAGCCCTGGAACAAGCCTGTCTGGCACAGAACGCCAACCACAAAGACTGGCACTGTACCGAAGAGATGATGACGCTCACCCGCGGTGGCGACGCATTGTATATGCACTGCCTGCCTGCCGATATCACCGGCGTCTCCTGTGAAGAAGGGGAAGTGACCGAGGCCGTTTTCGAAAAATACCGTATCGCCACCTACAAAGAAGCCAGCTGGAAGCCTTACATCATCGCCGCCATGATTCTGTGCCGCAAATACGCCAGACCCGGCCAGCTGCTCCAGCAACTGCTCACCGAAGCACAAAAACGCGTCAAGTAACCGACCAGGCTGGCCCGCGGGCCAGCATAACCGCCTCCGCAATGCAGGATAAGGACAGTGTATGTCTGCTTTCTCTCTGAAAATGGATATTGCCGATAACCGCTTTTTCACCGGCGAAACATCGCCGTTGTTTTCGCGCCAGCAGGCGCAACAGGCACGTCATTTTCATCAAAAAATCGCCGGTTACCAACCGACGCCGCTGTATTCGCTGAAATCGCTGGCGACCCTGTTCGGCGTAAAAACGATTCTGGTCAAAGATGAATCACAGCGCTTTGGTCTTAACGCCTTCAAAATGCTGGGCGGCGCCTACGCCATCGCGCAGCTGCTCTGTGAAAAATACCATCTCGATATTGCCGATTTCTCTTTTGAAACCTTCCGCTCCGGCATGAAAGACAAGATGACCTTCGCCACCACCACCGACGGTAACCACGGTCGCGGGGTCGCGTGGGCGGCGCAGCAACTGGGGCAGAATGCGGTGATTTATATGCCGAAAGGGTCTGCTCAGGAGCGGGTTGACGCCATCCTGCGCCTTGGCGCCGAGTGCATCGTTACCGAAATGAACTATGACGATACCGTCCGCTTCACTATGCAGACCGCGCAGAAAAACGGCTGGGAAGTGGTGCAGGACACTGCCTGGGAAGGCTACAGCAAAATCCCGACCTGGATTATGCAGGGTTACGCCACCCTCGCCGATGAAGCAGTCGAGCAAATGTCGGCGATGGGAATAGCCCGCCCGACTCACGTATTCCTGCAGGCCGGGGTCGGCGCGATGGCCGGCGGGGTACTGGGATATCTGGTGGATACTTTTGGCGCCCGCCAGCTTCATTCGGTGATCGTCGAGCCAGAACGGGCGGACTGCCTGTATCGCTCTGGGGTCAAAGGCCACATCGTTAACGTTGGCGGCAGCATGGCGACGATTATGGCCGGCCTCGCCTGCGGTGAGCCCAACCCGCTGGGCTGGGAGGTGCTACGAAACTGCGCCACCCAGTTTATCTCCTGTCAGGACGCGGTCGCCGCCCTTGGGATGCGCGTCCTCGGCAACCCCACCGGCGATGACCCACGGGTAATTTCTGGCGAGTCCGGCGCCGTCGGTCTGGGCATTCTCTCCGCCATTCATTTCCATCCGCAGCGCGATGCGCTGATGAACAAACTGGGCCTCGACCGCGACTCGGTGGTGTTAACCATCAGCACCGAAGGCGACACCGACGTGACGCACTACCGCGAGATCGTCTGGGAAGGTAAATATCCGGCGGCGCCCGCCCCTCTCTGAACCCTATGACTTCATCCCGCGATGCGGGAAACACGAACTGGAGACCTGATTCATGGCTAAGCAAATTCCCTTTAAACTGATTGTTGAAAAAGCGAACCACTACCAGCAGGACATGACGCGTTTTCTGCGCGATATGGTGGCGATCCCCAGCGAAAGCTGCGACGAGAAGCGCGTTGTCCACCGCATTAAAGAAGAGATGGAGAAGGTCGGCTTCGACAAAGTCACCATCGACCCGATGGGCAACGTGCTCGGCTACATCGGCCACGGCCCGCGACTGGTGGCGATGGATGCGCACATCGATACCGTCGGCATCGGCAACATCAACAACTGGAACTTCGATCCCTATGAGGGCATGGAAACCGATGAGCTGATCGGCGGTCGCGGGACCTCTGACCAGGAAGGCGGAATGGCCTCGATGGTCTATGCCGGCAAAATCATCAAAGACCTTGGTCTGGAAGACGACTATACCCTGCTGGTTACCGGCACCGTTCAGGAAGAGGACTGCGACGGTCTGTGCTGGCAGTACATCATCGAGCAGAGCGGTATTCGCCCGGAGTTTGTCGTCAGCACCGAACCGACGGACTGCCAAATCTATCGCGGCCAGCGCGGGCGCATGGAGATTCGCGTCGATGTCCAGGGCATCAGCTGCCATGGTTCCGCGCCGGAGCGCGGCGATAACGCCATTTTCAAAATGGGGCCGATTCTCAACGAACTGCAGGAGTTGTCTCAGCGTCTCGGTGATGATGAGTTTCTCGGCAAAGGCACCCTGACGGTGTCTGAAATCTTCTTCACCTCCCCCAGCCGCTGCGCCGTCGCCGACAGCTGCGCGGTCTCCATTGACCGCCGCCTCACCTGGGGTGAAACCTGGGAAGGGGCGCTGGATGAGATTCGCGCCCTGCCTGCGGTGCAACAGGCCGGAGCGGAGGTGTCGATGTACCACTACGAGCGCCCGTCATGGACCGGTCTGGTCTACCCGACCGAATGCTACTTCCCGACCTGGAAAGTGGAAGAGAACCACTTCACCGTCCGCGCCCTGAGCAACGCCTACGAGGGGCTGTTTGGCAAAGCACCGGTGGTCGACAAATGGACCTTCTCCACCAACGGCGTCTCAATCATGGGCCGCCACGGCATTCCGGTGATCGGTTTCGGGCCGGGTAAAGAGCCGGAAGCCCACGCGCCGAATGAAAAAACCTGGAAATCGCACCTCGTGACCTGCGCTGCAATGTATGCCGCCATCCCGCTGAGCTGGCTGGCAACTGAATAATCTTGTCTGCATCTCCTCCCGTCGCCTGGCGACGGGGGTCTGGAGGCTTTATGCGCGTACTGATTAAAAACGGCACCATCGTTAACGCCGACGGTCAGACACAGCAGGATTTGCTTATCGAAAACGGTCGGGTCAGCCGCATCGCCCACCAGATAACCCCTGACCAGCCCTGCGATACCATCGATGCCGAAGGGTGCTACGTGATGCCCGGCGGCATCGACGTTCACACTCACTTTAATATTGATACCGGACTCGCCCGCAGCTGTGATGATTTTTTTACCGGCACCCGCGCCGCCGCGTGTGGCGGTACAACAACCATCATCGACCATATGGGCTTCGGCCCGGCCGGTTGTCGGCTACATCACCAGTTGGAGGCCTATCACGGTTACGCCGCCTACAAAGCGGTGATCGACTACAGCTTTCATGGCGTTATCCAGCATATTAACCACGCCATCCTCGATGAAATTCCGATGATGGTCGAGGCGGGGATCAGCAGCTTTAAGATCTACCTGACCTACCAGTACAAACTCAATGATGATGAAGTCCTGCAGGCGCTGCGCCATCTGCATCGCGCCGGTGCCTTAACGACCGTGCACCCGGAAAATGATGCCGCCATCGCCCAAAAACGCGCCGAGTTTCTCGCCGCCGGGAAAACCGCGCCGCGCTATCACGCGTTAAGTCGACCGCTGGAGTGCGAAGCCGAAGCCATTGCCCGGATGATCAATCTGGCGCAGCTGGCGGGTGATGCGCCGCTGTACATCGTCCATCTCTCCAATGGCCTGGGGCTGGATTATTTACGCCTGGCCCAGGCCCGCCGCCAGCCGGTTTGGGTCGAAACCTGCCCGCAATACCTGCTGCTCGACGACCGTTGCTACGAGCGGGAAGACGCCCTGCAGTATCTTCTGAGCCCGCCGCTGCGCAACGCCAGCCACAATGATGCCCTGTGGTGCGGCATCAGCGATGGCGCCATTGACGTGGTCGCCACCGACCACTGCGCCTTCTCGATGGCCCAGCGCCAGCAGCTTTCCGGCGGCGATTTCAGCCGCTGTCCGAACGGCCTGCCGGGAGTGGAAAACCGCCTGCTGCTGCTGTTCTCACACGGGGTGATGACCGGGCGTATCACGCCGGAGCGCTTCGTGGCGCTGACCAGCGCGACCCCCGCCAGGCTGTTTGGCCTGTGGCCGCAAAAAGGCCAGCTTGCGCCCGGCGCCGATGGCGATGTGGTGATCATCGACCCACGGCGGACCACCACCATTCACCACGAGATGCTCCACGACAACGCCGACTACTCGCCCTGGGAGGGGTTTATCTGCCAGGGCGCGATCCGCCAGACCCTGTCTCGCGGCAGAGTGATCTTTGATAACGGCCATTTTACCGGCACCGCAGGCCAGGGCCGTTTTTTGCGTCGCAGTCCCTTCTCCACCGCTCAGGCCCCCGTCAACGGGCACGCATCGTAAAGTGAGGAATCCATGAGTAAGAAAATTGTTCTCGCCCTCGGCGGCAATGCCTTAGGCGACGATCTGGCCGGGCAAATGCAGGCCGTCAGGCAAACCGCACAGGCCATCGTTGACCTGATTGCCCAGGGGCATCAGGTGGTTGTCACCCACGGCAACGGCCCCCAGGTCGGGATGATCAATCTCGCCTTCGAAGCCGCGGCGAAAACCGAAGCCCACACCCCGATGCTGCCGATGTCGGTCTGCGTTGCCCTGAGCCAGGGGTACATTGGTTACGATTTACAAAATGCCCTGCGCGAAGCGCTGCTCTGCCGCGGCCTGTCGGTACCGGTCGCCACCCTGATTACCCAGGTCGAAGTCAGCGCTGACGATCCTGCTTTTCAGCATCCGACCAAACCCATCGGCTCCTTCTTCAGCAAAGAGGAAGCAGACCGCCTGAGTGAACAGGGGTATACCCTGAAAGAGGATGCCGGACGCGGCTACCGGCGGGTTGTGGCATCGCCCCAGCCGGTGGATATCGTCGAGAAGGAGACGGTGAAAACGCTGATGGAGGCCGGCCACGTGGTGATTACCGTCGGCGGCGGCGGCATCCCGGTGATTCGCGAAGGCCAGCATCTGCGTGGTGCCAGCGCGGTCATTGATAAAGACTGGGCCAGCGCCCGGCTGGCGGCGATGATTGACGCCGACATGCTGATTATCCTTACCGCAGTGGAGAAAGTGGCGATCAATTTTGGCAAACCGGAGCAACAGTGGCTGGATACCCTCTCGCTCAGCGATGCCGAACGCTTTATTCAGGAGGGCCAGTTCGCTAAAGGCTCGATGCTGCCGAAGGTGGAGGCCGCCGTGTCCTTTGCCCGCTCCCGCCCGGGGCGCAAAGCCTTAATTACGGTGCTGAGCAAAGCCCAGGAGGGCATCGAAGGGAAAACCGGCACGGTGATCATGAGTTAACGCTGTCCGCCTGATAGCAACAGACCCGGCACATCGCCGGGCCTGTTGCTATGCCACGTACTCACAGGTATCAGGCTACCGTCAGTACCACCTCTTTTGCTTTCACTCCCCGGTGCATCAGCGTCATCAGCGCTTCCAGCACCCCGCCGCCGATTGCCCTGGCTTTGTCCGATACGCTGGTATAGTCAGCTTCGGCGCCGCGCGGGTCGATATCGCCGATTTTAAAACCGCTGTTGACCACCAGCCCGTCGTTCAGTAGCCCGCGCACCATACCGCCCAGCGGTGCCGGAATATCGTGATTACCAACGGTCGCGATGATCTCGCCCTCTTTGACGATATCCCCCAACTGTACTCTGCCATTCATAACCCCCGCCGCCGGGGCGCGGATCACCCGCCGGGAGGTGTGGCCCTGGATATTGCCCGGGATCCCGGTATTTTCCTGGGCGCAGCCCTGATAAATCACCTGCCCCAGCCAGTGCCCACGGTTGGTTTCTACCACCGCGTGACAGGCTTTGCCGACGCAAAATCCGGGGCCAAGGGCAATGACCACCGGAGCCATCCCGCTGTGGGTGCCGGTGTTCTCTTTTGCCAGAATCGCATCGACCACGCTGGCGGGTTTGAGCTCGGCCAGTGAATCACAGAGAGGGTCAACCAGCAGCGGGATCGCGCCACTTTCAACGATGCTCAGCGCCTCTGATACCGATGAGACGCGCCGCGCCATCACCCCTTCAACGGTCATCTCGCCCTCAAATATCGCCTGGGCAAAGGCCACGCTGCGGCGGATCACCGTCGGTTTTTCCACCTCCAGCATCACCACCTTAAACCCGGCATGCCACAGGCGCAGCGCGACGCCGGTGGCGATATCGCCAGCGCCGCGGATCACCACCAGCGAATGTCGTGAAGGATGCGCAGCCGCCATCATCAGCCCTCCCGGGGCATGATTTTTGACCTGCAGGATCTCGGCCAGGACGCTGATAGCAATCTCATTGGGCGTCTCGGCGCCAATGTTATAGCCCACCGGCGCATGCAGGCGCGCGATCTGTGATTCCGCCACGCCGTTTTCCCGCAGCTGGCGTAAGAAAACCTGCACCTTGCGGCGGCTGGCCAGCAGACCAAGCCAGGCCAGCGGCTGCGTAATCAGGCGGTCCAGCGCTTCACGGTCTTTATTGTTGGTGGCAATAAGCACGAAATTGTCCGGGCGGATCGCCAGTTTCTCGACGGCGGCGCTGAACGATTCGGCATGTATCAGTTGTGTGGCAGGAGGGAAGTATTCCGGGTTAAGGCTCTCCCGGTAGATATCTGTGACGACGATATCAAACCCCAACAGCGCGGCGCTCTGCGCCACGGCGCGGTTGACGTGTCCGGCGCCGATCAGCACCAGCCGCGGGCGCAGACCGTGGACGCTAATATAGACCGACATAGCGCCCCCGCAGTCAGAGCCGACGGCATCGTTACCGCTGCGCGTCATCCGGCCATGAAACATGCGCGAGGCTTTTTCCCGCAGCGCCGCCAGCGCCTCATCGATCACCTTTCGCTCGACCATGCCGCCGCCGATCGTCCCCACGATAGTACCGTCCTCGCAGACCAGCATCTGGGCCGAGTGCCGTGGCGTCGAGCCCCGGCTGTCGACGATCTGGGCCAGGGCGAACGGCCGGTTTTGTGCTTCGAATTTTGCAGCTTCAGAGAAAATATTCATAACGACCTCAATGGCTATCCCTTTCATCCCGGCACGGGTCTCACTCGTCTGCGCCTGATTGCCGGTCGCTCCTGTACGGCGCCGGCCCAGATGGCATCCACATCGCCCTGCTGAAGCAGGTCGTCGACGGGCAAATTCTCATTTTGAGAAAGCTGATTCAGCAGCCAGATCCGGCGAGCCTGTCGCGGCGCGCCTTTAAAAGCCCCCTGGGGATGTTGAATCAGACGATGCAACATCGGCCAGTCCAGCCTCGCGCCTGCTTCAGCCCCGGTGATACGGGAAAAAAGAGGCCAGCGATGAACGCTGTCTGGCCCGATGCACTGCCCGAGCAACCCGGCGCCCGTCACGGCAATGACGCAGCGACAGGATAACGGGATGCAAGGTTCGTGCTGATCTGGCGCTTTGAGTGCAAAACCGTGAGCGCCGTCAGCTTCGACCAGCACCACGTCGACCTTTGCCTGGGCCAACAGCGCATCCAGTTGTGCTGGGGTAAAGCCTTTCACTTTTCCCGCCTGCGGCAGCCAGCGGGAGAAACAGGCCTGCAGCGGACGTTGCCACACCGCATCCGGCAGCTTTCCCGGATCGCGACAGAACATCACCGGCATCCGCTGCGGCAGATACATCTGGGTGGTGGTGGTTAGCAGCACCCGCCGTCCGGCCCGACAAAACAGTTCAGCCAGCCACAATAACGTGCTGGTTTTACCTCCGGCGCCCACCGCAGCAATAAGCAACGGACGGGCAAACGCATCTGAATCACAAAACAGATCGGCAACGTGCGGTATATTTTCCATTCTTCAGCTGCAACTCCATTATATAAAGAGGCCTATGAAGCACATCGACTGTATTATTACTGCCGCAGGATTATCCACCCGGATGGGGCAATGGAAATTGATGTTACCCTGGCAGAATGGAACGATTCTTGATGCAAGTATTAAAAACGCCCTGCAGTTCTGTTCGCGTATTATTCTGGTCTCCGGTTTTCAGGCCGAACAGCTCGCGGCACGCTACGCCGACGACCCGCGAATAACGCTGGTGTATAATGCCGATTATGCGCAGGGATTGTTCTCATCGGTGCGCTGCGGAGCCCTTGCCGTGAACAGCGAATACTGTTTTATCACCCATGGCGATCTGCCTTGTCTCACCCCGCGGGTATTTCGCACCCTCTGGCCTTTACGCTATCAGGGCGCAATCCTGCCGGTTTATCAGGGTACGCCGGGCCATCCAATTCTTATTGCACGAGAGATATTGCTACAGCGCCTGGCCTGCGCCACCGGGACTTCCGTTCGCCAGGCGTTACTGGGCGGCCCGCATCGCCAGCTGGCCCTCGATTATCCCGAGATTATCTTTGATGTTGATACCCCTGCCGACTTTACTCGCCTGCATCAATATACCGCGACGTCGCAATGACCCACAGTCGCCCATGTTCACTGCGGTAAAATTATCATTGTGATAGCCTCACGATAATTTTGAGAAATAAATAAAACCCCGCTCGGCGAGTGATTTTAATTCGCATTTCCGTCATGTGATGCATTTCATAAACCACGATTAATATCCGATCCCTCTCACAATTTCATACCATGCCCTGTTCATTATTTAATAACTGGTGTGATTGTTGCTCCTGCTCTCTTAATTCATCAGCGCGTTTGCCCTGCGGGCCATGCGCATTCACCGATTCATCTAAGGAGAGGGTTATGGGAGATATTATGCGTCCGGTTCCATTTGAGGAATTATTGACGCGCATCTTTGATGAATACCACCAGCATCGTTCCATATTTGGTATTCCCGAACAGCAGTTTTACTCACCGGCCCGCCAGCAGCGGATCACCGTGTTCGGCGAACCGTGCGCGACTCCGGTCGGGCCTGCCGCCGGGCCGCATACCCAACTGGCGCAAAATATTATTACCTCCTGGCTCACCGGCGGGCGGTTTATCGAACTGAAAACCGTGCAGATCCTTGACCGGCTGGAGCTGGAAAAGCCCTGTATCGACGCCGAAGATGAATGTTTCAACACCGAATGGTCGACCGAATTTACCCTGCAGAAGGCCAGCGACGAGTATCTGAAAGCCTGGTTTATCCTGCATCTGCTGGAAGAGATCCTGCCCCTGACGCCGATGGAGGCAGGGAAATCGTTTATTTTCAATATGAGCGTCGGCTACAACCTCGACGGCATCAAGCAGCCGCCGATGCAGCAGTTTATCCACACCATGCTCAACGCCACCAGCCAGCCGGAGTTTGCCCGCTATCGCGAAATCCTCGACCGCTGGCTGCATGACGACGCGTTCCTGGTTCGCCACCGGCTCGACGATATCCGCCCACGACTGGCGACGCTGGCGCAGCGCATCCCCGCCACCCTGGTGCAGGGCGTCACGCTCTCGACCATGCACGGCTGCCCGCCCGACGAGATTGAAGCCATCTGCCGCTATATGCTGGAAGAGAAAAACCTCAACACCTTCGTCAAGCTCAACCCGACGCTGCTGGGCTATTCGCGGGTGCGTGAAATACTCGATACCTGCGGCTTTGGCTATATTGGCCTCAACGAAGCGTCGTTCGAGCACGATCTGAAAATCGACCGGGCGCTGGAGATGCTGGCGCGCCTGATGCAGCTGGCAAAAGCGCGCGACCTCGGCTTCGGCGTAAAACTGACCAATACCCTCGGGACCGTCAACAACAAAGGCGCGCTGCCCGGAGACGAAATGTACATGTCCGGACGAGCGCTGTTCCCGCTCTCCATTAACGTCGCCGCCCTGCTCTCCCGGGCGTTCGACGGCAAACTGCCCATCTCCTACTCCGGTGGTGCCAGCCAGCTGAACATTCGCGAGATCTTCGAAACCGGGATCCACCCGATTACCATGGCGACGGATCTGCTCAAACCCGGCGGCTATTTGCGGCTTAGCGAATGCATGCGCGAACTGGAGCAGTCCGACGGCTGGCACATGAAACAGGTCGATGTGCAACGGCTGAACGCCCTGGCGGAAAAAGCCGTCACCATGGACTACACCCAGAAACAGTGGAAACCCGATGAGCGCATTGATGTCGGGGAAGCGCTGCCGCTGACTGACTGTTACGTTGCCCCCTGCGTGACCGCCTGCGCCATCAAACAGGATATCCCGGAATATATCCGCCTGATGGGGGAACGTCGCTATGCCGAGGCGCTGGATCTGATTTATCAGCGTAACGCGCTGCCGGCGATTACCGGCCATATCTGCGACCACCAGTGCCAGAACAATTGCACCCGCCTGGATTACGACAGCGCGCTTAACATTCGCGAGCTGAAAAAAGTTGCCCTGGAAAAAGGTTGGGACGACTACCAACGCCGCTGGCATAAACCGGCGGGTTCCGGCAGCCGCCATCCGGTGGCCGTCATTGGTGCCGGACCGGCGGGGCTGGCTGCTGGCTATTTCCTCGCCCGTGCCGGCCATCCGGTTACGCTGTTTGAGCGTGAGGCCAACGCCGGCGGCGTGGTGCGCAATATCATCCCGCAGTTTCGTATACCAGCCGAACTCATTGAGCAGGACATCGATTTTGTCGTCCGTCACGGCGTCGATATTGTCTACGGCTGCGACCCGCATCTGAGCGTTGAACAGCTGCAGCAAAAAGGGTTCCAGTACGTGCTGGTCGCCACCGGGACCGATAAAAACAGCGGCGTGACGCTGCGCGGCGATAACCCCAACGTACGCAAATCGCTGCAGTTTCTACGGGAATATAACCGCGGCGATAACCTGAAGCTGGGGAAACATGTCGCCATTATTGGCGCGGGGAATACGGCGATGGATTGCGCCCGCGCGGCCCTGCGCGTGCCTGGCGTCGAGCAGGCGACGATCGTCTACCGCCGTTCACAACAGGAGATGCCGGCCTGGCGCGAAGAGTTTGAAGAAGCCCAGCACGATGGCGTGGCGTTCCGTTTCCTCAACAACCCGGAGCGATACGACGCCGACGGGACGCTGACGCTGCGCGTGATGACCCTTGGCGAGCCGGACGAAAAAGGACGTCGCCGCCCCGTAGATACCCCTGAAACCTGCACGTTGCAGGTGGACACGCTGATCACCGCCATCGGCGAGCAGCAGGACAGCGACGCGCTGGCGGCGATGGGCATTCCGCTCGATGAGCACGGCTGGCCGGAAGTGGCCGCCGACGGCGAAACCCGCCAGCCCAACGTCTTCCTGATCGGCGACGTGCAGCGCGGCCCCTCGTCCATCGTCTCGGCCATCGGCAATGCCCGGCGGGCCACGGACACCATTCTGGCGCGCGAAAATATCCTCAGTCACCATGCTAATAAGCACTGGAATAACGTCGACCCGGCGGAGATCTATCGCCGCAAGGGCGCCATTGCGGTTGCCGAGGTCAGCCCGGACGACCGCGAGGCGTTCGTTACGCAAGAAGCGGCCCGCTGCCTGGAGTGTAACTACGTCTGCAGTAAATGCGTGGATGTCTGTCCTAACCGCGCCAACGTCTCCATCGCGGTACCGGGCTTTAAGAACCGTTATCAGACCCTGCACCTTGACGCTTTCTGCAATGAATGCGGCAACTGCGCGCAGTTCTGTCCGTGGCAGGGTAAACCCTATAAAGACAAAATCACCGTCTTTAGCCTCGCCGAGGATTTCACTCACAGCAGCAACCCCGGTTTTCTGATTGATGCACGCCAGGTGCACATCCGCCAGAACCAGCAAACCTGGCTGCTGACTATCGATGACAGCAGCCAGTTTGATGAGGTTCCCTCACCGCTGTCCGACATGTGCCGCATCATCAGCCATGTTCATCGCCACCACCGTTACCTGCTAGGAGCCGTCGAAGTATGAACATTCTGATACTGAAAAACGCCACCGTCGCGCAACTGCACCCGGCGAGCGTACAAGACAATGTCGATATTGTTATCGACAACGATACCATCCTCGAGGTAGGCCCTGACCTGAGCCAGCGCTATCCGCAGGCCACCGTCAAAGCGATGCAGGGTCGGCTGGTGATGCCGGGCAACGTCTGCTCACACAACCATTTTTATTCCGGGTTATCGCGCGGTATTCAGGCCACTATCCCACCGTGCCCGGATTTTATCTCAACGCTCAAAAACCTGTGGTGGCGACTGGACCGCACGCTGGATGAAGAGTCGCTGTACTACAGCGGCGTCATCTGCGCGCTGGAGGCGATCCGCAGCGGCTGCACCGCGGTTATCGACCATCATGCTTCGCCTGGCTATATTGCCGGGTCGCTAAGCCAGCTGCGGCGCGCTTTTTTGCAGGTGGGGCTGCGGGGGATGACCTGCTTTGAGACCACCGATCGTAACGGCGGCGCCAAAGAGCTGCAGGCCGGCGTAGAGGAAAATATCCGCTTTGCGCGGGAAATCGACAGCGCACGGGAACAGGGCAGCACGCCCTATCTGGTCGAAGCGCATATCGGCGCTCACGCGCCGTTCACGGTGCCGGATGAGGGCCTGGTAATGCTGGCCGAAGCCCTGAAAGCCACCGGGCGCGGGCTTCATATTCACGCGGCGGAAGATCGCTATGATGTCTCCCATAGTCACCATCATTACGCCAAAGACCTGCTGGTGCGGCTGGCTGAGTTCGACCTGCTCGACCACAAAACCCTGGTTGCCCATGGGCTCTATTTATCCGATCGCGACATTGAATTGCTGAATGCCCGGGACGGTTTTCTGGTGCATAACGCCCGCTCCAACATGAACAATCACGTCGGCTATAACCAACGGCTGGCGGCGTTCCGTAACCTGGCGCTCGGCACCGACGGCATCGGCTCGGATATGTTCGAGGAGCTCAAGTTTGCCTTCTTCAAACACCGCGACGCCGGCGGACCGCTGTGGCCGGACAGCTTTGCCCGCGCGTTGAGTAACGGCAATGAACTGCTCAGCCGCAACTTTAACGCCCGGTTTGGCCGGATTGCCGCGGGGTACAAAGCCGATTTAACCTTCTACGATTACCTCTCCCCGACGCCGTTTGTGGCGGAGAATATTGCCGGCCACCTCGCCTTCGGGATGGGAAGCAGCCACGTGCATAGCGTGATGGTCAACGGGGTGATGGTGTACGAAGACCGGCAGTTTACCTTTTACTGTGAGCCGATTTTTGCCGAAGCCCGCAAAGCGGCGGCGAAAATGTGGCAGCGGATGGACGCCCTGGCCTGAGGCGGCTCCGGTTTTCCAACAACCGTAGTGAATATCATGCTGGTCACCCGAGGTGGCCAGCATGTTTTTTTACAGCGTTAACAGGCTGGCGGTGGCAACGTTACGCTGCTTTTGTAACGCCGCCAGCGTCTCTTCGGTCATCACGCTAAGCGCCGCGGTCGGGCAAACATCCATACAGGCTGGCCCGCGCTCGCGCCCCTCGCACAAATCGCATTTGACGATCGCCGGTGGATGTTCGGCGGCGGTCACAACGGTGATAGCGCCAAAGGGGCAGGCCACCACGCAGCCCTGACACCCGATACAGCGCCCGGCATCCGCCTCTACCCGCAAGTTCCCCATCGTAAGCGCCCCGACTGGACAGGCGGTCACGCAAGGGGCGTTTTCACACTGATGGCACATCACCGGCACGCTGAGGGTATCGAGACGCATCACCTTCAGACGCGGATGAAACGCCGCGCCTTCGGCCATATGCGCCAACGCGCAGGCGACCTCACAGGTGCGACAGCCAATGCACGACTGCGGACTGGCAACGATAAAATGCGTCATACCTCCTCCTTGTGCCTGAACAGCGCCAGCATGTCGTTGGCCGCCTGACGCCCGGCCACCATCGCCGTCACCACCAGGTCAGCGCCGTGCACCGCATCCCCACCGGCAAAAATCTTGTCATTAGCGGTCTGCGTAACGCCGCGCCCTTTGCCGCCGGTGCAGATCTGCCCCCAGCGGTCGAGCTGAACGCCCTGCCCGCGCAGCCACGGCATCTCGTGCGCCTGGAAACCAAACGCCATCACCAGCACATCCGCCGGCAGTTCAAATTCGGATCCCGGCACCGGCTGCGGTCGACGGCGTCCATCGGCTCCCGCCTCGCCCATTGCGGTACGGATCATCCCGACCGCGCTGACCTGACCTTTGCGGTTACGCAGGATGTACTGCGGCTGAACGTTAAACTGGAACTCGACCCCTTCTTCGCGGGCGTTCACCACCTCTTTTTTCGACCCCGGCATGCTGAGCTCGTCGCGGCGATAGGCGCAGGTTACGCTGGTCGCCCCACGGCGGATCGCAGTACGCAGGCAGTCCATTGCCGTGTCGCCGCCCCCCAGCACCACCACCCGTTTACCTTTAATCTCGGTTAACGGGTACTCCGGGCTCTCTTCAATCCCCATCACCTCACGGGTGCTGGCAATCAAAAACGGCAGCGCCTGAATCACCCCCGGCGCGTCTTCACCTTCCAGACCAGCCGCCATCAGGCCGTAGGTCCCGACGCCCAGAAACACCGCGTCATATCCCGCCACCAGGTCGCTAAAGGCGACATCGCGCCCCACTTCGTGATTGAGATGGAAGGTAATCCCCATCTCGCTGAAGATCGTCCTTCGGGCCTGCAGCACGCTTTTGTCCAGCTTGAAGGGCGGGATACCGAAGGTCAGCAGGCCGCCGATTTCCGGATGCTTGTCGAAAACCTCCACCTGTACGCCCGCGCGGGCGAGGATATCCGCGCACCCCAGGCCAGCCGGGCCAGCACCGACCACCGCCACCCGCTCTTTTCGCGCAGTGATATTACCGACGCCGGGCCGCCAGCCCATCGCCAGCGCGCTATCGGTGATATAGCGCTCAAGATTACCGATAGCAACCGCCCCGCTGCCCTTTTTCAGGGTGCAGGCCCCCTCACACAGGCGATCCTGCGGGCACACCCGACCGCAAATTTCCGGCAGGGAACTGCTTTGATGACACAGCTCCGCTGCCGCCACCACATCGCCCTCCTGAACCAGACGAATAAAGTCCGGGATGTGGTTATGCAGCGGACAGGTCCAGTTGCACCAGGCTTTCTGTGCGCAGTAGAGGCAGCGCTCGCTCTCATATTGCGCCTTGTCGGCGTCCAGCCCGTGGTAAATCTCGGCGAAGTGGGCCTTACGCGTCTCGGCGTCGACTTTTTTCGCGCCGACGCGCGGCACCTTATTCAGCAAGGCTTCACGTCGTTCCTGTTGCCGAGGCGCAGGCGCCTGCCCCTGAGCCGCACGAATTTGCCGTTCACGGCGCAGCCGCTCGATAGCGGCATCATCCATCAGCGTCAGCGCCTGCGTCGGGCAAGCAGCGACACAGGACGGCTGACCAGAGGGATGTTCACTACAGAGATCGCACTTCTGCGCCAGCAGCGGCTGCTCATCCCCGGCGGCGGCCATCTCGATGGCGCCAAAAGGACAGGCAATCACGCAGTTTTTACAGCCAATACAATCCGCCTGCTTAAGCTGAATGCTGTTATTCGCCCGATACAGTGCCTGCGTCGGACACGAGGTGACGCAGGGGGCGTCGTTACAGTGGTGACAGGTGGTGGCGCTGCTCTGCTTATGGTGGAAGACAACGTGGATACGCGGAAGAAAGTCACGACGCTGTGTCGGCCAGGCATCCTGGTGATGCCCCGTCACACAAGCTATCTCACAAACATGGCAACCAATGCAGCGGGCGGCATCGGCGACAATAAATCGATTCATGTGCGTCCCTTTTATTATTCTGAATAAGTACAAGGGTCACGATGCAATAATCAGGCGCTTTTTACGCCCCGCTGACTGACAGATTGATTTTTGCGAACCGCCTCAAAGAAACAAGCCCCCGCTCTCCGGCCGGACCGACACCCGCCCACGGCACGCTGAATCATCTTGCGATTCAGAATGATTTGATTCCTATCATAATGAGACGTCTCAGCGTCTCGCCCGCCGCAAGACCCCGCACGACCATCACACAAACGCTACGTTCTGTGACCATCGACGCATTTCAGCAACGTTCTAGCGCACTTGCCAAAAACTGGCACTCCCTAAGCATATTCACAGCAGGTCTTTGTCATTGTTATTTATCCCTCTTCCCGACCCCGCCTCTTAGAGAGGCTCGTCGGATAATAAGGAGTAAAACAGTATGAGCGCCATTGATTCTCAGCCACCATCGGTCTCTGGCAGCCCCCACACAACAGATGAGGTGGATCGTGTCTTGTCTCCGGGGAAGCTGGTTGTTTTGGGTTTGCAGCACGTTCTGGTTATGTATGCCGGCGCCGTCGCCGTGCCTTTGATGATCGGGGACAGGCTGGGGTTAAGTAAGGAGACGGTCGCGCTCCTGATTAGCTCCGACCTGTTCTGCTGCGGCGTGGTCACGCTGCTGCAATGTATCGGTATCGGCCGCTTTATGGGGATTCGTCTGCCGGTCATTATGTCGGTGACCTTTGCCGCCGTGACGCCGATGCTGGCGATCGGTATGCATCCCGATATTGGCCTGTTGGGGATTTTCGGGGCGACAATCGGCGCCGGGATCATTACCACCCTGCTGGCACCGCTTATCGGGCGGCTGATGCCGCTGTTTCCCCCGCTGGTTACCGGGGTCGTTATCACCTCTATCGGCCTGAGCATAATGCAGGTCGGGATCGACTGGGCCGCCGGCGGTAAAGGCAACCCCGATTACGGTAATCCGGTCTATCTGTGCATCTCCTTCGCCGTGCTGCTGTTTATCCTGCTGGTCACCCGCTTTGCTAAAGGGTTTATGTCGAACGTCGCCGTGCTGCTGGGGATCGTGTTCGGCTTTTTTCTGTCGATGATGATGAATGAAGTGAACCTGACCGGCCTGAATGATGCCAGTTGGTTTGCGATAGTCACGCCGATGGCGCTGGGGACGCCGGTCTTCGACCCGATCTCAATTATCACCATGACCGCGGTGGTGATCATCGTGTTTATCGAGTCGATGGGGATGTTTCTGGCGCTCGGGGAAATTGTCGGTCGCAAACTCACGCCGCAGGATATCGTGCGTGGGCTGCGTGTTGATGGTATCGGCACGCTGTTTGGTGGACTGTTCAATAGCTTCCCGCATACTTCATTTTCCCAGAACGTCGGTCTGGTCAGCGTGACTCGCGTCCACAGCCGCTGGGTTTGCGTCGCATCGGGAGCCATTCTGATCATGTTCGGGATGGTGCCAAAAATGGCGGTACTGGTAGCCTCTATCCCGCAGTTTGTGCTGGGCGGCGCGGGGCTGGTAATGTTCGGCATGGTGCTGGCAACCGGCATCCGTATCCTGGCGCGCATCAACTATTCAACCAACCGCTACAACCTGTATATCGTTGCCATCAGCCTTGGCGTGGGGCTGACGCCAACCCTGTCGCACGATTTTTTCTCAAAATTCCCGGAAGTGCTGCAGCCGTTGCTGCACAGCGGCATCATGCTGGCCACATTCAGCGCGGTGACGCTCAACCTGTTCTTCAACGGTTACAACAAACATACCGGCCTGATCCCCGACAGCCAGGCCGCGAAACGTCAGCCACGCACCATGCGCATGTGGCTACTGATGCGCAAAGTTAAAGAACACCAGAACGAAGAGTAACCCTCGCTGCCGTGGCGCCGGAGCAGGTTCTGGCGCCACTCCCTTTTTCCGCGCAGGTTCTGCGCCACTTCAGGAGCCATTGCCATGCTATTACGCGTTGCTTGTGCTGCCAGCGTTATTGCCCTGCTGAGTCTGCCTGTGGTCCAGCACGCCATTTATCTTTGCCTCGATAGCCGCTTTAATTTTTGGCTTTTTTTCAACCACTGAGCCTGCGTTTCGCTCTGACGAGGATAATTATCATAATGAAAAACGTGATGACCGTATGCCCCTACTGCGCCGCCGGCTGTAAGATCAGGCTGGTGACCGAAGCGGGGAACATTCTCCGTGCTGAAGCCGCCATGGGGAAAAATAACCAGGGAACCCTATGCCTGAAAGGCTACTATGGCTGGGACTTTATTAACGATACCCAGATCCTCACCCCGCGTCTGAAAACCCCGATGATCCGCCGTCAGCGTGGCGGCAAACTGGAATCCGTCTCCTGGGACGAGGCACTCGACTACGTCGCCACCCGCCTCAGCGAGATTAAAGCCAAGTACGGCCCGGATGCTATCCAGACCACCGGCTCATCCCGCGGGACCGGCAATGAAACCAACTATGTGATGCAAAAATTCGCACGCGCCGTTATTGGTACCAATAACGTCGACTGTTGCGCGCGCGTCTGACACGGCCCTTCGGTTGCAGGTCTGCACCAGTCGGTCGGTAATGGCGCCATGAGTAATGCCATCACAGAGATTGATAACACCGATCTCGTGTTTATCTTCGGGTACAACCCGGCAGATTCACACCCCATCGTGGCGAATCACGTGATTAACGCCAAACGCAATGGGGCGAAAATTATCGTCTGCGATCCGCGCAAAATTGAAACCGCGCGCATTGCCGATATGCACATCGCGTTGAAAAACGGCTCGAACATCGCGCTGCTCAACGCCATCGGGCATGTCATCATCGAGGAAGATCTCTACGATAAATCCTTCGTGGCCAGCCGTTCCGAGGGCTTTGAGGAGTATCGCAAAATCGTCGAAGGCTACACGCCGGAGTCGGTTGAAGCGATCACCGGCGTCAGCGCGCAGCAAATCCGCGAATGCGCCCGGATGTACGCCAGCGCCAAATCCGCCGCGATCCTGTGGGGCATGGGCGTCACCCAGTTCTACCAGGGGGTGGAAACCGTCCGCTCGCTGACCAGCCTGGCGATCATGACCGGCAACCTCGGTAAACCGAGCGTCGGCGTCAACCCGGTGCGCGGGCAGAACAACGTCCAGGGTGCCTGCGATATGGGCGCGCTGCCGGATACCTATCCAGGCTACCAGTATGTGAAGTTCCCGGAAAACCGCGAGAAGTTCGCCAGAGCCTGGGGCGTCGACAGCCTGCCGGAACATACCGGCTACCGCATCAGCGAGCTGCCGCACCGTGCGGCACATGGCGAAGTGCGGGCGGCGTACATCATGGGGGAAGATCCGCTCCAGACCGACGCCGAGCTGTCCGCCGTGCGTAAAGCCTTTGAAGAGCTGGAGCTGGTTATCGTCCAGGACATCTTTATGACCAAAACCGCGTCGGCGGCGGATGTGATTTTACCGTCAACGTCGTGGGGCGAGCATGAAGGCGTCTATACCGCCGCCGACCGTGGCTTCCAGCGCTTCTTTAAAGCGGTAGAGCCGAAGTGGGACCTGAAAACCGACTGGCAGATCATCAGTGAAATCGCCACCCGGATGGGCTACCCGATGCACTACAACAATACCCAGGAGATCTGGGACGAGTTGCGGCATCTGTGCCCGAACTTTTACGGTGCCACCTACGAGAAAATGGGCGAGCTGGGCTACATCATGTGGCCGTGTCGCGACGAGTCCGATGCCGATCAGGGGACCTCTTATCTGTTTAAAGAGACCTTCTCCACGCCGAACGGCCTGGCGCAGTTCTATACCTGCGACTGGGTTGCGCCGATTGACAAGCTGACCGACGAGTACCCGATGGTGCTCTCCACGGTGCGTGAAGTGGGCCACTATTCGTGTCGTTCGATGACCGGCAACTGTGCGGCGCTGGCCGCGCTGGCGGATGAACCGGGCTATGCGCAAATCAACACCGCCGACGCCGCGCGTCTGGGGATTGAAGATGAAGCGCTGGTGTGGGTCAATTCGCGCAAAGGGCGGATCATCACCCGTGCCCAGGTCAGCGACCGGCCGAATAAAGGGGCGGTCTATATGACCTACCAGTGGTGGATTGGCGCCTGTAACGAGCTGGTGACCGAGAACCTGAGCCCGATAACCAAGACGCCGGAGTACAAGTACTGCGCCGTGAACGTTGAGCGCATCGCCGATCAACGCGCCGCCGAGCAGTATGTGATTGACGAGTACAGCAAGCTGAAAGCCCGCCTGCACGAAAGCGCGATGGGTTAATAACGCCGCCTCCCCGGAGGCGGTGCTGCGCACCTGTCCGGGCTACCAGACTGCACACCCGTAGCCCGGGCAAGGCGCATCTGCGCCGCCCCCGGGAACATCGCCGAACTGTCCGTGACTGACGAGCACGACAAGCCGGAAGCCCGCCTGAGCGAAAGCGCAATGGGTTAACCAGGCTGCCTCCCCGGAGGCGGTGCTGCGCACCTGTCCGGGCTACCAGACTGCACGACCCGTAGCCCGGGCAAGGCGCATCTGCGCCGCCCCCGGGAACATCGCCGGGCTGTCGGTGACTGACGAGCACGACAAGCTGAAAGCCCGCCTGCGCGAAAGCGCAATGGATTAATCACGTCGCCTCCCCGGAGGCGGTGCTGCGCACCTGTCCGGGCTACCAGACTGCACACCCGTAGCCCGGGCAAGGCGCATCTGCGCCGCCCCCGGGAACATCGCCGAACTGTCCGTGACTGACGAGCACAACAAGCTGGAAGCCCGCCTGCTCGAAAGCGCCATGGGTTAACCAGGCTGCCTCCCCGGAGGCGGTGCTGCGCACCTGTCCGGGCTACCAGACTGCACGACCCGTAGCCCGGGCAAGGCGCATCTGCGCCGCCCCCGGGAACATCGCCGGGCTGTCGGTGACTGACGAGCACGACAAGCTGAAAGCCCGCCTGCGCGAAAGCGCAGGATTAATCACGTCGCTTCCCCGGAGGCGGTGCTACGCACCTGTCCGGGCTACCAAACGCACAGCCGGTAGCCCGGGCAAGGCGCATCTGCGCCGCCCCCGGGAACATCGCCGGGCTGTCGGTGACTGACGAGTACGGCAAGCCGGAAGCCCGCCAGCATGAAAGCGCGATGGGTTAACCACGCCGCCTCCCCGGAGGCGGTGCTGCGCACCTGTCTGGGCTACCAGACTGCACGACCCGTAGCCCGGGCAAGGCGCATCTGCGCCGCCCCCGGGGTTGTACGGCTACGACTTTAAGGCATGGTGGATTGAATCCAGGATCGGTTGATAGCCGGTGCAGCGGCAGATATTGCCTTCCAGCACATCCTTGAGCTGCTCATCCGTCGGGTTGGGCTCGGCGGTCAACAGCGCGGTGGTGCTCACCAGCACGCCTGGCGTACAAAAACCGCACTGCACGCCCCCTTTTTCGACAAACGCCTGCTGAAGCTTTTGCGTCAGCGGGTTATCGTTCAGCCCTTCGAGGGTCGTTATCTCCGCCCCGTCACACTGCCCCGCCAGAACCATACAGGAACAGACGGCATTGCCATCCATCAATACCGTACAGGCCCCGCACTCCCCGATGGAGCAACCCTCTTTGGTGGCGGTCAAATGCAGGGTATCCCGCACCAAATCCAGCAGCCGCATGCGGCCCTCAACCTTTGCCTTCACCAGCTTGCCATTCACCTTTACGTTAATTGTGCTCATTGCTCAGTCCTGTACAGGGCGACGCCGCGCCCCGGTTGTAATAATTATTTCCCATGGGCCAGTTGCGCCTGTGCCATCATGTCGCGGAACATGCTGATAAAGACCGGCTGTTTGTAGGCGGCAGACCAGCGCTTGCCGATAGCGGCATAGATCAGCTTATCCAGCACCTCGCAGGCGCTCTCCACGGTGTCACTATTCAGCACATGGCCCGTCAGACAGCGTTCAACATCCAGCAACCGCTGCGGCTTGCTAAACAATGCGCCATCCACCAGCCGGCAGTAGCTGACGGTCCCGTCGCTATCGAACTCCATCAGCGCGCTCAGGCTCTGGCGGGTGATATTCAGCGCGTTGCGGCGCCCCAGCTGATGATAAAAACCGGCGGCGTGCGGCCTGGCCGGCGGCGGCAGGATCACCTTGGTCAGCAGTTCATCCGCCTGACGCTGGGTTTTGTAGCCGGAGAGCACAAACTCACTCAGCGCCATCCGCCGCACGCCGTGCAGCGAACGCAGTTCGATACTGGCATCGTAGAGAATGGCCGGCGGGAGCGAATCACCGCAGGGCGCGGCGTTGACGATATTGCCGCCGATAGTGGCACGGTTGCGGATCTGGTGCGAACCCACCGTATGACAGGCCTGCACCAGCAGCGGATAGCGTTCACGCAGCAGCGGATGCTCGGTAATACGATTGAATGCCATCGCGGCGCCAATCATCACCTCATGGGTGTGTGGATCTTCCGTTATCCCGATCAGTTCCGGCAGGCGGGAAATATCCACCAGCTTCATCGGCCGGGTTTGCAACCGTCCCTGCACAATGACATCCGTCCCCCCCGCAATCGCCGTCACCCCTTCCTGGGCCAGCAGCGTAAGCGCCTGTTCCAGACTTTGCGGACGAACCACCTCTACGTCGGTCAAGCGCAGCACCTGTTTTTTATTATCTGCCTCGATCATCAGTTCACTCTGGCGCGCCGGTTTCTTCAGGTTATAGCCGAGGATCACCTGCTCCAGCGTCAACGGCAGCTTATTGAACCGCGTCCCCAGGGCAAAACTGACCGCGTTGTTGATCGCCGCAGCGGCCAGTTCGGTGGCCGGCTCGCCGATCCCCTTCGCCCCCATTGGCCCGGCAATATCCGGGTTCTCAACGCCAATCACCGTCATGCGCGGAATATCTTTGATGGTGGGCAACAGGTAGCTGTCGAAGTTTTCTGACTTCACCTGGCCGTGCTCGATATTGAAATCTTCCAGCAGCGCATAGCCAAACCCCTGAGCGATACCGCCGCACACCTGCCCTTCGAAACCTACCGGGTTGAGGATCCGCCCGACGTCATGCGCGGCGGTTACGTGTAGCAGGTCGGTTTTCCCGGTGCTGGTGTTCACCCGAACTTCCGCCACCTGGCACCCATAAACCCAGGTGAAATAAGGGCTGCCGCAGCCTTTTTCTTCGTCCCAGTGGATCGGCGGCGGCACAAACCAGCCGTATTCGGTCAGGCTGACGCTGGCCCACTTGGTTTTGTTCACCGCAGTTTTGAAATCCATCTGCTGGCGAGGATCATGTTTGTTGATAATCAGGCCGTCCTGCCACAGGGTGTCGGCAAGCTTCTCGGTACCGATGGTGTCGCCCACCACGCTGAGAATACGCTGCTTGATCTTCTCTGCAGCATCAAGAATCGCCCCGCCGCCGACCATGGTTCCTCGCGTAGCCGCCGTTGAACCACCGTCGCCAATCACCGAGGTTGGCGGCTCGCTGAAGTGGATCTCCGCAAGGTCAATACCAAAGGCTTGCGCGGCAATCAGCGACATAGTGGTCTGCAGCCCCTGGCCGTTTTCCGACACCGAGGTCGCGATATTGACGCTGCCGTCTTCGTTAACCTGAATCAACGCCGTTGAGGTATCGACCCCTTCCGCCCCGATGGAGCAGCCGCGATAGCTGAGCGCCAGACCAATACCGTAGCGCCAGACGCCGCCCTGCTGGTTCAGCAGATGATAGCGCTGGCGTTTGGCCATAAACTCCGCCGAGCTGCTGGCTTTTTTCAGCACCTCGATCGCCGACACGGTGTGTTTATCAAAAACCTGCCCGGTGATTGAAGTGTCGCCCTGGCGCAGCGCGTTGATTTCCCGTAGCGTCACCGGCGACATGTTGAGGTAATCCGCAATCTCATCCATCAGCGATTCATGGGCATACACCACCTGCGGTGAGCCAAAGCCGCGCATCGCCGAGGTGTAGCTGTTATTGGTGTAGACCGCTTTCACATCGATGTGAACATTGGGGATACGATACGGCCCCGCGGCCTGCACTGAAGAGCGCCAGGTGACAAATGGCGAAGAGGCGGCATAGCCACCGCTGTCCGCCAGAATGGTGACTTTCATCGCCACAATATGTCCCGCCTCGTTGAGGCCCACCTTGTACTTCATTTTGTAAGGGTGACGCTTACAGCTTTCGATGATTGACTGCTCGCGGGTGTAGGTAAATTTCACCGGTCTCCCGGTTAAGCGGGTAAGCAACGCCGAGCGACAGGCCAGATGGTCAATCACATCGTCTTTACCGCCAAAAGAGCCGCCCATCACCGCACGCTTAATGTTAATCATGCTTTGCGGGCAGCCCATAAATTTCGCGACGAAACCGCGTACCCGATGCGGGTTTTGAATCGAGCCCGAGATAATCAGGCTGCCGTCGGTCGGGTCTAACCAGCTGAGAACCACTTCCGGTTCGATGTAGGCGTGCTCCTGAAAACCGACTTCATACTCGCGTTCCAGCACGTGGCGGGCTTCGGCAAACCCCTTGTCGATATCCCCTTTGAGGGTGTGATGATGCGCGGCGATGTTGTCGCTGCGTTCGGGGTGTATCCGACGGGCGTCCGGCGCCAGCGCCTGTTCGATATCGGTGAGCGGCGTATAGGGCGTATAGCGGACGCGAATTTTGTCGGCGGCTTCACAGGCGGCTTCATAGGTCGTTGCGGCCACAACGGCGATGACGTCACCATGAAAGACCACCTCATCTTTGATGATCGGCAGGTAGTCTTTCACAATTACGCCCACCACCGACTCCCCGGGAATATCCTGCCAGGTGGCGATCTTCACGACGCCGTCAACCGCCAGCGCCTCGTCTAAATCGAGCTGTTCAATTTTGCCCGCCGGGATATCCGCGTAGCGGCAAACCCCAAAGAGCATGCCCGGCAGGGTGATATCATCGCCATAAATGGCCGTTCCTTTGACTTTCGCCTGACCATCCACACGCCCTGGCGACGCCGAACGTAAAGCACACATAGCATTCCCCTTATTATTGACCGTTGTTGGCAAACCCGGCGCTGGCCTGATTCACCACGGGTAAAGCCTCATCGGGGACTACTAAATCCAATATCTGTGCCAGAGTTATGCGGGCAGGAAGTTAGCGCTGCTTTTTGTGACTGCAAACGCAAAAAGCAGCGGCAGCAGGGAAAAATCGTGAGGATTGGCGCGTCGCCGGGCCGGAAGACGGCGGGCAAGCGGCGAAATTATCAAAGTGATAAAGGGGAATTTCTCAATTTAATAAAGGTCGCCTGCGCGACTGTCGGCGACCTAAGACCGGGGAGTCAGACGGTATAGATGCGGATATCGTGCTCACGGAAGGCATCGCGGTACTGCCGGCTGACGTTCTCCTCCACCACCAGCACATCGATCCCGCTGCTTTCGGTCACCACAAACCGGGCCACCGCCGGGATTTTATCGGAGGTCAGGCCGACGATTATCTCACTGCACTGTTTAATCACCGCTTTTTTGAACTCACAATCGGCGTAGTCAAACCCGGTCAGGCCCGACTCCGGCGCCATCGCACAGCCGCCTATAAACCCCTGGTCAAACAGCACGCCCTGCAGCTGGGCCACCGCCGAGGCGCCGACGCAACCGCCCGAGGCCCGCTGCACCTGCCCGCCAAGCATCACCACGTCATAGCGCGGCTTTTTCAGCAGCACCGCGGCGATTTCCGGGGAGTTAGTTACCACCGTCAGCGCCAGCTCTGCCGGCAACGCTTCGGCCATCGCCAGGTTGGTGGTGCCGGTATCGATAAAAATACAGCCGCCGGATTTCACCAGTCTTGCGCATTTCTGCGCGATCCTGAGTTTTGTTGCCGTATTTTTGTCTTTGCGATCGCTGTAGTCGCCGGCTTCCGGCAGGTTCATAACCGCACCGCCGTAGACCTTTTTGCAAAAGCCATCTTTGCTCAGTTCATGCAGATCCCGGCGAATAGTGTGCTCTGAGACGTTTAAGCGGGTCGCCAGCTCCGCACATACCACCCGCCCGTTCTCCTGAAGGATCTGACAAATAAGCGCTTGTCGCTGCTGAGGGAAAGCTGCATAATCGAGCACACAAACTCCTTTATTAACCTTAATCGAGCAATAAAGAGCATGATCATGCATTGGCCCTTGCTCTGTCAACCCGTCTTCTCAGGAGAGCTACCATGAAAGTCGCCCACATCGCCTTATGGACCCACCAGCTTGAGCAACAGGCCCGTTTCTGGACCGGGTTCTTTAACGGCCAGATTAACGAGAAATATTGCAGCCAGACCAACCCCGGCTTTGAGTCTTACTTTGTGAAGATCGGCGACGACATCGCCATTGAACTGATGAGTAAACCAGGATTACAGCCGGGCGCGACGGATAATAACCACACCGGCTGGGTACATCTGGCCATTTCGGTCGGCGGCGCGCAGCAGGTTGATGCGCTGGCGGCACAGGCGCAGGCCGAGGGCATTCTGGTCTCCCCTCCACGCACTACCGGAGATGGCTATTACGAAGCGGTCATCAAAGACCCGGATGGAAACCTGATTGAAATTGTGGCGTGATTTAGTGGAAGATACCGGGCCGACAGCCCCCTGCTGGCCCGGTAATCTGTTAACGGCAGGTTAACTGGTGGGCTGATACCCGCCGATCTGCCGCAGGGTGGTCAGCATCTCCAGCTGCGCCAGCTCTTTCAAACCCTCGCGTTTGATAAACTGGCTGCGGTGCTTACTTTTCACCTCGGCGATATTTTTCCTGACCTCCTGCGCCGGTAATTTATACCAACCGCGACGATGTTTTTCCCCGCCGACTTCCAGCCACAGTGCCGCATAGCTGGTTTTTACCTGCTCGCTTTTCACGTGGAAATCGGAATCGACCGCATACAGCGCATTAATATCGCTATGCTGTAAAAAACCATACAGCAAAGAGATAATTAAATTTTTCGGCCGGGTACCATGCAATGCTTTGGTCAATAGCTTGATCTCTTCAGAGGAAATATCCTTCCCGCCCTGAATACCGCCAATATAAGCCCGACCATCTGCCGTACAGGAAAAACAGATACTGTAGAGACGTTGTTCGCCCTGCAGCATTAACAGCATCAGCTCGCCCTCTTCCTGAAAAGGCGATGCCAGAAGATTTACCGTGATCTGCGCGCCGTCTTTTAGCGGGATCTCCGCCAGCGTCAGGCCAAATTCGCGGACGTTATACAGCTTCGCCAGCGCCGCCTTGCTGAAGGTTTTCTCCATAAAAATCAAAGAACCGTGGGCAATCTCCAGCTTACTTCTTTTGGACAGGGTTTTATTGAGATAGGCTTTGAACGGCTTATCCTGAAAACTCACCAGTCCTTCGGTGGCAGCGGTTAAACGGGCGCAGGCATATTGTTCACACAACGCCTGGTATTCTTTATATTTCCCTCCTGGCAGCGATATTTCTCTGCATTTACGTAAGACCTTTTTATATTCGAGTTTAATGTGACAGATTAACTTATTATTTTTTCGCCATTCTTTGATGGCAACTATTGTTGTTTGAGTCATTATTGAAGAACCATAGAATCAACCATAATCTCGGGCATAATATCATAACCAGCTCAAGTCAACGGTGAATCACCAACTCGTTGTCGTTTCATTTAATATGTAGCGAAGCAATCTTTTCTGCGCTGTATAATTAAACCCAGTCCCTCGTCAATACTTATTAGTGAGGATCTCAGCGCGCGAGTGACCGGACAATCGGGGCCGCGCATTATCGCTATGTGCGGTAGGCGCTGGCGCAGGGTTCATCCCTTCCGGGTTTTGCTCTATAATCTGTCGACAGTCAAAACAGAAGCAAAGTAGGTAACTCATGGAAATTGATCTCGACAACCTGGTATTCAGCGGTCTGGAAGAAGCGCAAGAGCGTAATGCCGAACGCCTCGAAGACGCCGACAAAAAAGCCCAGGCGATTGTTGCCGATGATGATTGCGGCGACGCCTGCAAAATCTGATTTCTGAACCGGCGCGCTGCGCCGGTTTTTTTTGACCTCAGCCGACTCAGCCCGGCGAAAACGCCCCTTTCAGCGTCTCCAGCAGCGCCTGCGCCGCTTTTGACAGCTGCATATGCCCGGCGTGAATCACCCCAACGCACTTCTCGATCTGCGGATTGTCGAGCGGCAGACACACCGCTCCCAGCGCCTGCATCTGTGACTGACATAATGCCGGAACGGCACTGCCACCGAGGCCGCTGGCCACCATTCTGCCCACCGTTACCAGTTGGTGACTTTCCAGCGCCACATCCAGCTTACGCCCGCTGCGCGCCAGCTCCTCTTCCAGCATCAGGCGAACCGCAGAAGGCCGCTGCAGGGTAATAAAATCGAGGCTCAGCAGCTCGCGCCAGCAGAGACGATGCTTGCTGGCGAGCGGCGAGGTTTTCGGCACGATGGCGATAAACCGGTCAACCCCGAGCGGGGTAAACAGTAAATTATTGGTCGGCGCCGGTTCGAAGGCGATCCCCATCTCCACCCGCCCCTCGCGGACCATCTCAATCACCTGTTCGTTAATCACATCATGCACCGTCACGTTGATACCGGCATAGCGGTCGCGGAAGGTTTTCAACACCTCAGGCAGCACGTTGGCCGCAAAGGAGGGCATCGCCGCCACCGAGATTTTGCCACGCTGCAACGTAAAGCTCTGGCGCATCGCCTCCTCGGCATTGTCCCAGTCTGCCAGCAGCTGGCGGGCCATCGGTAAGAAGATCTCCCCCTCCTGGGTCAAGGTCACTTTGCGGGTGCTGCGCTGCAGTAAAGCCCCGCCGAGTACCTCCTCCAGCCCCTTGATGGTCAAACTCAGCGCCGGCTGCGAAAGATTCAGTCGCTCGCTGGCATGGGCAAAATTCAGAGTGTGAGCTACCGCTAAAAACGCGCGTAACTGTTTGACACTCATTCTCATTTTTCATCCTGTTAACTGATTGAAAAAATTTAGTTAACAATAAATTAATAAGAAAACCAAATGAGTGGGTCACAAATTCAAAATTATCAAATCAGTCCGCGCCCCCAATGATAGCCCCATCGCAAGCCAGCAGAGGTGAATCATGGCAGGACTGGATAAGCGCGTCGCCAGCTACGCAGCGGCGCTGGAAGGGTTAACGGATGGAATGACGGTGCTGGCCGGCGGTTTTGGCCTGTGCGGTATCCCGGAAAATTTGATTGCCGAAGTACAGCGCCGGAACGTGCAGGGGCTGACGGTGGTCTCCAACAACTGCGGCGTCGACGGTTTTGGCCTCGGCATCCTGCTGGAGAGCCGCCAGGTACGCAAGGTTGTCGCCTCCTACGTTGGCGAAAACGCCCTGTTTGAACAGCAGGCGCTCAGCGGCGAACTGCAGGTCGAGCTTACGCCGCAAGGTACGCTGGCGGAGAAAATCCGCGCCGGCGGCGCGGGGATCCCCGGTTTTTATACCGCCACCGGCTACGGCACGCCGGTGGCTGAGGGCAAAGAAGTCCGCGAGTTTGCCGGCAAACACTACATCCTTGAAGAGGCGATTACCGGTGATTTCGCGCTGGTCAAAGGCTGGAAAGCCGACTGGTACGGCAACGTTATCTATCGCCATACGGCACAAAACTTTAACCCGCTGATGGCCACCGCCGGTCGGATTACGGTGGTCGAGGTTGAAGAGATCGTGCCTCCCGGTGAACTCACCCCTTCCGCGATACACACCCCCGGCATCTATGTCGACCGGCTGATTGTCGGTCAGTTCGAAAAGCGTATTGAGCAGCGCACGCTGCGCACAGGGAGCCGCTAATCATGCTGACTCGCGAACAAATGGCCATGCGCGTCGCCAGAGAGCTGCGCGATGGCGACTACGTCAACCTCGGCATCGGGATCCCGACGCTGGTAGCCAACTATATTCCGGCGGGCATAGACGTGATGCTGCAGTCCGAAAATGGTCTGCTCGGCATGGGCGGCTTTCCCGATGAAGCGCAACTCGACGCGGACATGATCAACGCCGGGAAACAGACGGTGACCGCCCGCACCGGCGCGGCGATTTTCGACTCCGCGCACTCCTTCGCCATGATCCGTGGCGGCCATGTTGACCTGACCGTCCTCGGGGCCTTCGAAGTCGACGTGGCGGGCAATATCGCCTCGTGGATGATCCCCGGAAAAATGGTGAAAGGCATGGGCGGCGCGATGGATCTGGTGGCCGGCGCGCAGAACATCATCGTGGTGATGACCCACGCCTCGAAAAGCGGCGAATCGAAACTGCTGGCGCAATGCACCCTGCCGCTCACCGGCGTCGGCTGCATCCGCCGGGTGCTGACCGACCTCGCCCTGCTGGAGATACGCGACGGCGCTTTCGTGCTGCGCGAATACGCCCCCGGCGTCTCTCCCGACGAGATTGCCAGCAAAACGGCCGGCCGGCTGATCGTGCCGGACGACGTCTGCGAAATGCGTTTTAACTGAGGAAACCTAATGAACGAAGTCGTGATAGTCGGCGCCGTCCGCACGCCCATAGGCAGTTTTCGCGGTGTCTTCTCAACCCTTTCCGCCGTTGATCTGGGCGCCGAGGTGGTCCGTAGCCTGCTGGCCCGCTGCGCGTTGCCGGCCGAGGAAGTCGATGAACTGATTTTCGGCCAGGTCCTGACCGCCGGCTGCGGGCAAAACCCGGCGCGTCAGACGGCATTACGCGCCGGTCTGCCGGTCAGCTGTCCGGCGGTCACGGTCAATCTGGTGTGCGGTTCCGGTCTGAAGGCGGTACAGCAGGCGGTGCAGGCGATCCGCAGCGGCGACGCGCAGGTGGTGATCGCCGGCGGCCAGGAGAGCATGAGCAATGCACCCTATCTGATTGACGGCGCCCGGGCGGGGCTGCGGGTAGGCCATAGCAGCATGCAGGACAGCATGATTCAGGACGGACTGTGGGATGCCTTCAATGACTACCACATGGGGATGACGGCGGAGAATCTGGCCGACCGCTATTCCATCGACCGCCAGCAGCAGGATGCCTTTGCCGCCCATTCCCAGCAGAAAGCGGCGGCGGCAACCGAAGCGGGCCGCTTTGACGACGAGATCGTTCCGGTCACCGTCAAACAGGGTAAACAGCCGCCGCAGACCATTAGCCGCGATGAGCAGCCGCGCCCGGACACCACTCCGGCGCAGCTGGCGCAGCTCCGCCCGGCATTTCGCCAGCACACCGGTTCCGTCACCGCCGGCAACGCCTCGTCATTAAACGATGGCGCGGCGGCGGTGCTCCTGATGAGCGCCGATAAGGCCCGTGAGCTCGGGCTACCGGTGCTGGGCCGCATCGTCAGCGCCGCCGTGGCGGGGGTCGATCCGGCGGTGATGGGCATTGGGCCGGTCAGCGCCTGCGAGATGGCGCTGGCACGGGCCGGCTGGCAACTGGATGAGGTGGAGCTGATTGAGGCCAATGAAGCCTTTGCCGTTCAGGCGCTGGCGGTGGGCCAGTCCCTCGGCTGGGAGAGCAGCAAGGTCAACGTCAACGGCGGCGCTATTGCCCTGGGCCATCCTATCGGCGCCTCCGGCTGCCGGATCCTCGTCACCCTGCTGCATGAAATGCAGCGTCGCCGCGCCAGTAAAGGGCTTGCCACACTGTGCGTCGGCGGCGGTCAGGGTATCGCCATGACGATTGCACGTTAACAGGAGTCATTATGTATAAACCAACGCTGGCGGTACTGGGTGCCGGTCTCATGGGGATCGGCATCGCCTGCCACTTTGCACGCCACGGCCATCGGGTACGACTTTACGACACCGACCCGGCACGCCTTGCCGAAGTCCCCGCCGTGGCCGCGGCCATTCTGCATGAACTGCATGACAGCGGACAGTTCGACATCGCCGCGCAACCCGCGGTGCTGGCGCGGCTGATCGGCACCCGCCATCTCGGCGAGCTGGCGGAGTGCACGCTGTTGATCGAGGCGATCCCCGAACGGCTGCCGCTGAAGCATGCCTTGTACGCACAGCTGGAAACGTTGATCGCCGCTGACGCCATCATCGCCAGCAACACCAGCGGCCTGCCGCCGGACCGTCTCGCCGAAGGCATGACTCATCCGGATCGCCTGCTGATCGCCCACTTCTGGCATCCGCCGCACTTTATTCCGCTCGTGGAAGTGGTGCCCGGGAGCGCCACCCGGGCGGAACTGCCGACGCTGGTCAGCGACTTTTTCACCACCACCGCTCTCGAAGCCGTGGTGCTCAACCGCGCGGCGCCGGGCTTTGTCGGCAACCGCCTGCAGTTTGCCCTGCTGCGTGAGGCGCTGCATATCGTCCACAGCGGCATCGCCTCGCCGGAGGTGGTTGACCGGGTTATGCGGGCCTCTCTCGGCCGCCGTTACGCAATGGTCGGCCCGCTGGAAGCGGCAGATATGACCGGGCTGGCGACGGTCCAGGATATCTGTCAACACCTGCTGCCGGAGCTGGCGAGCGGGACACAAATGATGGATCTGGTGGCGGAGAAGGTCGCCCGGGGCGATACCGGCGCCCGCAGCGGGCAAGGCTTTTACCGCTGGGATAACGCCCGGACGGCCCGCATCCAGTCGCGCCGGGAACACCTGCTGCGCTATGCCCTGAAACCGTAACTTCGCGAACTGTACCCAACAATAACAATGAGAGTGAGGTGTCGTGATGAGTGTTTTGATTGCCCTGGCCGCGCTGGCATTACTGATGCTGGCAGCCTATCGCGGATACAGCGTTATCCTGTTTGCCCCTATCGCCGCCCTCGGCGCGGTGCTGCTCACCGACCCCGGCGCGGTTGGCCCGACCTTTACCGGCCTGTTTATGGAAAAGATGGTCGGCTTCGTCAAACTGTACTTCCCGGTGTTCCTGCTGGGGGCGGTGTTCGGCAAGCTGATTGAGCTGTCGGGTTTCTCGCGCTCCATCGTCGCCGCGGCGATTCGCATTCTCGGCCGCCGCCACGCCATTCCGGTGATCGTACTGGTCTGCGCCCTGCTGACCTACGGCGGCGTCTCGCTGTTTGTGGTGGCCTTTGCGGTGTACCCGTTTGCCGCCGAGCTGTTCCGCCAGAGCGGCATTCCCAAACGGCTGATCCCGGCCACCGTGGCGCTGGGGGCCTTCTCCTTCACCATGGATGCCCTGCCGGGTACCCCGCAGATCCAGAACATTATCCCCACCAGCTTCTTCGGCACCAACGCCTGGGCCGCCCCCTGGCTCGGGCTTATCGGTTCGCTGTTTATCATCACCTTTGGCCTGTTGTGGCTGGAGCGTCAGCGTCGCAAAGCGCAGGCTAAAGGCGAAGGTTACGGCACGGATCTGCAAAATGAGCCGGATACGCCGGATAACATCAACCTGCCCCATCCGCTGATTGCCATTGCCCCTCTGCTGCTGGTTGGGGTGCTGAACCTGCTGTTTACCCGCTGGATCCCGCGGTGGTACGGCACCAGCCACGAGCTGGTTCTGCCGGGGCTGGCGAAACCCATCGTGACGGAAGTGGGCAAAATCACGGCGATCTGGGCCGTGGAAGCGGCGCTGATTTCTGGCATCCTGATGGTGCTGGTGTTCGGTTTTCGCAACATTCGCGGCCGTCTGGCGGAAGGCAGCCGGACCGCCGTCAGCGGGGCGATCCTCGCGGCGATGAACACTGCATCGGAGTATGGTTTTGGTGCGGTAATCGCCGCCTTGCCGGGGTTTCTGGTGTTGTCCAAAGCGCTCACCGCCATTCCCAACCCGCTGCTCAATGAAGCGATTAGCGTAACGGTGCTGGCGGGGATCACCGGTTCCGCCTCCGGCGGGATGAGCATCGCGCTGGCGGCGATGTCGGAGACCTTTATCGCCGCAGCCCACGCCGCCGATATTCCGCTGGAGGTGCTGCACCGCGTGGCGTCGATGGCCAGCGGCGGAATGGACACGCTGCCGCATAACGGCGCGGTGATCACGCTGCTGGCGATCACCGGCCTCAGCCATCGTCAGGCCTACGGCGGTATTTTTGCCATCACCCTGATTAAAAGTCTGGCGGTGCTGTTCGTTATCGCCGTCTTCTATTTAACCGGTATTGTCTGACGGGCACGGTTTAACCGAATCACTAAGGAAAATATGATGAATCTGAACGGAAAAGTGGCGCTGGTCACCGGCTCAACGAGCGGCATCGGTTTAGGGATCGCCACCGTGCTGGCCAAAGCCGGCGCGCAGCTGGTCCTTAACGGCTTTGGCGACAGCGCCGCCGCGCGGGCGGCGGTGGCTCAGATGGGCAAAACGCCGGGCTACCACGATGCCGACTTGCGCGATGTGCAGCAGATTGAAGCCATGATGGCCTACGCTAACGCCGAATTCGGCGGCGTCGATATCGTGGTCAATAACGCCGGGATCCAACATGTCTCGCCGGTGGAGAGTTTCGCCGTCGAGAAATGGAACGATATTATTGCGATCAATCTCTCCAGCGTCTTCCACACCAGCCGCCTGGCCCTGCCCGGCATGCGGGCGCGTAACTGGGGGCGCATTATCAATATTGCTTCGGTGCACGGGCTGGTGGCCTCGAAGGATAAGTCGGCCTACGTCGCCGCCAAGCACGGCGTCGTAGGACTGACCAAAACCCTGGCGCTGGAAACCGCCAGAACCGGCGTGACCTGTAACGCAATTTGCCCCGGCTGGGTATTAACGCCGCTGGTGCAGCAGCAGATAGACAAGCGCATCAGCGAAGGCGCGGAACCCGAGCAGGCCCGTGAACAGCTGCTGGCGGAAAAACAGCCGTCCGGTGAGTTTGTCACCCCGGAACAGTTAGGGGAGCTGGCGCTGTTTCTCTGCAGCGACGGTGCCGCACAGGTACGCGGCGCGGCGTGGAACATGGACGGCGGTTGGGTCGCGCAATAAACCATCGTGGTCGCTCAGGAGGGGGCGTCTGGCGCCTTCTGAGCGATAAACTGCGGCTACCCTTGCAGACCCGGCCATGGCTTATTTTTGCCGATACACAATCATTCCGAGCTATTCATTCGATAATGATGTATGGTTTCAGGCCATTAAATCAGGAAGGAAATCATATGTCAGATCGAAAAGATAACAAAACCCGCCGTAATTACCTTGTAAAATGCACCTGCCCACATTGCTCAAAAGATTCCGAACACAGCTTCAGCCGAGTACAAAAAGGCTCCCAGCTCATCTGCCCTTACTGCCACAAACTCTTCCAGAACACAGCGAAAACCGCTGCTTAATTGTCAGATACCAGACGCTGATTGTTCCACGAAATCCAATTTTGATTAGAGTTATCTGATCACCTTGAATGCCTGGTGCAATCGGTTGTTACTTTTGTGGACAAATAGAAACCTGCGTCGGTGAAAAATAAAACAGATGGCTTTATCGTTTATTTAATGTATAATATGCCGGTATTTATTTTCACAAGGATTTTATTTGTTCCAAAAAATGACAGGCATTGTCAAAGCGTTTGATAATAAAACCGGCAAAGGCCTTATAATTCCCTCCGATGGTCGTAAAGACGTTCAGGTCCATATTTCAGCATTATCCCCAGGCGAATCAGAAATAATTACTCCAGGTATTCGCGTTGAATTTCGTCGAGTGAACGGCTTGCGCGGCCCTACGGCAGCCAACGTCTATCTTTCATAATCTGCTCCCTGCCTTGACATCGCGCGCGGGTGACGGCATCAACGATTGCCGCCGCCCGGGAAACCGCACCGGCGCTATGATTTGGGGAAAATCCACAGGTCATGGGCCGGGAAAGACAGGTGGCAATGTTGCGCATCGCGAAGCGCGTTGCCGTAGGCGCGAATCGCAAAATCGTCCCCTTGAGTGCGGAACAGATATTCCCAGCGGTCCCCCAGGTACATGCTGGTTAATAGCGGTAGCTCCAGCATATTGTCCTGCGGCGTGGAGCCCAGTTGCAGACGCTCGACGCGGATCACCGCCGTCGCTTCCTGCCCGACGCTGACCCGGTCGCCCGCCATCCCCCACAGCGCCCAGCTCGCCCCCTCGATCCGCGCCCGCCCGTCAACCAGCGCGGTTATCTTCCCGTGCAGGCGGTTGTTGCTACCCATAAATTCGGCGGCGAACAGCGTGGCCGGCGTGCTGTACATCTCCTGCGGCGTTCCCTGTTGCTCAATCACGCCATTATTCAGCAGCAGGATGCGGTCAGAAATCGCCATCGCTTCGTTCTGATCGTGGGTGACCATCAGCGCCGATAGCCCCAGCGTGATAATCAGCTCGCGCAAAAACACCCTGGCCTCTTCGCGCAGTTTGGCATCAAGGTTTGACAGCGGTTCATCAAGCAAGATGACCGGCGGGTTGTAGACCAGCGCCCGGCCAATAGCGACGCGCTGCTGCTGCCCGCCCGACAGTTGATGCGGGTGTCGGGCGCCAAGGTGCCCCAGTCCTAATTGATCGAGCACCGCCTGCACCCGTTGCTTAATTTCACCAGCAGCCACCTTACGCAGCCGCAACGGGTAAGCGACATTTTCAAACACCGTTTTGTGTGGCCACAAGGCGTAGGACTGAAACACCAGCCCAAGGTTGCGCTCCTCCGCCGGGATCTCGCTGCGCGGATTGCCGTCATAAACCTGATGTTTGCCGATGGTAATGCGCCCGCCGGAGGGTTTCTCCAGCCCGGCAACGGCGCGCAGCAAAGTGGTTTTCCCGCTGCCGGATGGCCCCAGCAACGACACCACTTCTCCGCGTTTCAGATCCATCGACACCCCTTTCAACACCGGGTTGTCGCCATAGGTCAGATGCAGGTTTTCTACCGATAATTCAATCATGTAATTTCACTCCAAACCGCAGGGCGATCCCCAGTCCAACCACCACCAGCAGAATATTGATAAACGAGAGCGCGGCGACAATATCGATAGCCCCGGCCGCCCAGAGCGACACCAGCATCGAACCGATGGTCTCCGTGCCCGGCGATAGCAGATAGACGCCGGTGGAATACTCGCGCTCAAAAATCAGGAACATCAGCAGCCAGGAGCCAATCAAGCCATAGCGCGACAGCGGCACCGTGACGTGGCGGGTAACCTGGCCACGCGACGCGCCGGTGCTGCGGGCGGCCTCTTCAAGCTCCGGCGCGACCTGTAGCAGGGTGGAAGAGATCAGACGCAGGCCGTAGGCCATCCACACCACGGTGTAGGCCAGCCAGACGCTGAAGATGGTATTGCGCAGCGCCCGGAGCTGGACAATCAGGTGCTCGCGCAACCAGTCGGCCACCGGCAGCGCCGACAGCCAGCCATTCTTAAGCGACTGATCCAGCCACATCGGCAGGAACAAGAACACCCACAAAAACGCCAGCCCCGCCAGCAGGCCCGGCACCGCCCGTGGAACCAGCACGCTGTAGTCGAGAAAACGTGTGACATTATCTGCTTTGCGGTGCATTGCAATACCGACAAACAGGTAGCACACCACCGCCAGCGCCCCGCCAAACACCCCGATCGCCATCGAGTTGACAATGGCCCGCAGCAGATTCGGCTGTTGCCAGATATTGTGGAAGGTGGTCAGCGAGAGCTGGTCCCAAATCGACACCCCGATGCCCCAGTTGGAGATAAACGCCCGCAGCGCCACCCCCAGCAGCGGCACGCCAATCGTCACCGTCAGCCACAAGACCACCACCGCACCGGCAACCCAGCGCCATTTCCCCAGCGGCAGCGCCCGCGCCTGCGAGGCTTTGCCTTTCATGGTGACGAAGCGATTGGCGGTGCGCATCAGGCGGCGCTGCAGCATCACCAGCGGAATGGTGATGCAGATAAGTACCACCGCCACCGCCGCCATCAAGTGATAGGACGGCGTGCCGAGTTTATTGGTCAGCTTATAGAGGTAGGTAGCCAGTACCATATTGCCTTCCGGGTCACCTAACACCAGCATCAGGCCGAACACTTCGAGACCGAGGAAAAACAACAGCACGCAGGCGTACAGAATTGACGGGCGCACCATGGGCAGGCTCACCGACGTCATAATCTGCAGCGGCGATGCCCCGACGGTGCGCGCCGCTTCCTCGACGTCCGAGCCGACGCTACGCAATGCCGAAGAGATATACAGATAGGCATGTGGAACGTGAGTCAGCCCGGCAATCACCACGATGCTGAACATCGAGTAGATGTTCCACGGCACAAATCCCAGTAGCTGCCCGGTCCATTGCGAGAGAAAGCCCACCGGCCCCACCGCCACCACATAGCCAAAGGCCAGCACCATCGGCGAGACAAACACCGGGACCAGGATCAGCGGCTCAATAAACCGCCGACCGGGTAAGTCGGTTCGCACCATCAAAAATGCGAGGATCCCTCCGAGCGGGATAGCAATCGCCACCAGGCCAAACGCCAGAATAAAACCAGACTTCAGCGCGAGATAAAAATCGGGATCGCTAAAAATAAACGCGAAGGCTTCCAGACTGATTTCTTTCGAGCGGGCAAAAAAAGGTGCCGACAGAAAACTTTGCACCACGATAAATAACAGCGGGACATAAATCACTAATGCGGTAATGAGGACGACGATGCCGCGCGGCAGTCCCTGCAACTTTCTGCCTGATACATTCATATACCATCCCTTTAAGCCGGTGCACTGCATAACCAGACGGGCAAAGCGCAGGCACGAAAAAGGCTGCATGGCAAATCACACAGCCTGCCAGGACATTATTTTGCGGCGGCGCTACGCCATTGTTTGATAAATTCCAGACGGCTTTTCGGTTCCAGATATTCCAGCAATGATTCATCGACCGGAATCGGTTTCAGCGCATTACCCAGCATTTTGGTCATCCCGTCGATATCATTTTCCCCGTCAATATCGTTGCGAATCGAAGGAATATCGGCCTGATTAGCCAGAATGCTTTGCCCTTGTTTCGACAGCACATAATCGAACCACAATTTGGCGGCATTAGGATGTTTGGCCTCCTGAGAAATAAAAGAGACCCGCGATAACACCAGCACATAATCTTTCGGATACGAAATACCTAATGACGGGTCCGTTTTGGCCCGCGCTTCGGCATAGGAGCCGAGAATGTTATAGCCCAGCAGGTTTTCCCCCGAGGAGACTCTTTCCATCATCGTGCCGGTGGAAGATTGCACGGTCAGGCCACCTTTCGCCATCCCGGCCAGATCGCCGAAATAATTAGCGTCCGCTTTGCTGTCCTGCACCGCCAGCATGAAGCCCAGCCCGGACTTTTCGATATCGTAAGTGGTGACTTTGCCTTTGAACTTATCGGCCTGAGCGGCGACCAGCTTCGCCAGCGCGGTATGTGAATCCGGGACCTCATTTTGCGGGATCAGGCGCTTGTTATAGATAAAGACCACCGGCTCGTAGGTGGTTCCGTAGGCTTTTTGTTGCCACACCGCCCACTTCGGCAGCTTGTCCAGCTCCTGCGAGGCGTAAGGCACGGCATACTCGGTCGCCAGCTTCAGCGCCGTGTCCATCGAGGAGCTCCAGACCACATCACCGCTGCCGCCACCGGCGGCCAGTTCGCTGATAAAGCGGTTATAAAGCTCGGTGCTGTTCATATCGTTATATTCCACTCTTACCCCGGGGTACTGGGTCTCAAACCCGTTTATTAACGGCCCCGAGGCTTTAATATCCGTCGTGGAATAGATAACCACTTTGCCCTCTTCCAGCGCGGCATTAATCACTTTTTGATAATCTGCCGGGTAACCCTGAGGTAATGCTGCCAGAACAGAACAGGAGAAGACTGCTGTCAGTGAAACCACTAAGCCGCTCATTTTCCTATGCATAGATCCAACCCTTTATTATCATTTAATTAACGTAAAATTAACTTATAGCGCTCATGCTGAGGGTTGCAATGGCAGGGTTTGTTTTTTTCCGGCTTTTGTGACGCTGGCGGAATTAAATATCAGACAGCCGCATTGGCAGACGTTCGCGGCACTGCAGGAAGGGGACAAATATTAAGACAACATTAAGCAGGCAAACGCGCTATCTCATAAAATAAATGGAAATCAAATAACGCTAATCAATGAACATTATTAACTGCGTAATAGGTTAAGCACCATAAATACGGTTGAGAAAAAATCTATTGTGCAACTTAAATGGCATTATCGCTGTAAAACAGGGTTCGACGGTGTGTCGAACCCATCGCACAGGTTACGCGACAGCGCGCGGCCAGACCTGCGGAAACAGCGGTGAGACCAGCGCCTCGCCATCTTGCAGGGTCAGTTCCGGGAACGGCGGTGAAGTCACCCCGCCGCGATCGACAAAAGTAGCGTCATCGCCGACCCAACGGGCGGAGAACACCCGCCGCGCGCGCTGGGTATGATTGCCGCTGGCACCGTGCACCGTGCGGTAATGGAAGGCCACCGCATCTCCCGGTTCCAGCGCCCAGCTGACAATATCGTAGTCATCCTGATGCCCATCGATATCCGGCAGCTCTTTGAACCGGCCATGGCTATACAGCTTAGAGCCGTTAAAACGCGTCGGGCTAAACTCATCTCCCCAGAGGTGGGAGCCGCGAATGCAGCGCAGCGAAATCGCCTCTGCCACCGGGTCCAGCGGGATCCAGAAACTGACGTTCTGCTGCCCTTCCACGCAGTAATAAGGCTGATCGTGATGCCACGGCGTGACGGTGCTGCCGCCGGGCTGCTTCACCAGGGTGTGCTCATGGAAGAATTTAGCGGTTTTCGACTGCATCAGCGCGGCGGCAATTTCGGCCGCCGGCGACTGGCGGACAAAATCTTCAAAGTCGGGGATCCGCGACCAGTTACAATAATCCTGGAAAAACGGTGCCGAGCCATCTTTCGGCACCACCGTTCGCGCATGGCCATATTCGCTGGGATTGGCCATCAGTTCCGCCACGCCATTGGCCAGGCTCTCAATCCACGGCGTAAATACGCCTTTCAGCAACACCACCCCGTCGCGCTGATAGCTGTCGACGGTCTGCGGACTGATGTGCGGAGCACGCTGATTTTGCATAACTAACCACCCTCTGTTGATAAATGATGTGAATGCAAACAGGCCTGGCGCGCCGGGTATTCCGCCGCCAGGGTTCGTTTTCAGGTTATTTAATCAACAGCCGCGGGTAAATTATTATAAAACGAGTCGCTAAATAGAAATTTGTGAGCCTGAGTGACGCGACTATTAGCGACCGCCCGGTCGTGTCCGCAGGTGCTTTATTTACTGGTAAGCCGGCGTTAATTCGATGCTGCGGCAATAATCCATAAATAGCTGTGTGGGTCGGGTCGGTTCATTATTCGCGAGGTGCGCCATAATTAAGGTCGACGCCGGCATTTCATCTTCAATATCCAGCTGCACCAGCCGTTCTCCGTCGTAGGTCATATCGCACAACGGCCGGGTCACTAATACCGAAAATCCTAATCCCTGGCCCACCATGCAGCGCACCATTTCTATTGACGGCGAACTGTATGCCACTTCCGGGTGATAGCCCTTCTCTTTAAAGATGGTGATGAAATAGTTTTTGCTCGGCACCGCATCCAGCAGAATCATCGGCTCATGGCTGAGCTCTTGCAGGGTGACGCGACTTTTCTGCGCCAGCGGATGGCTGGCAGGCAGCAGCGCATACGGTTTATGCGGCGCGTTGAGCATCTCCTTATTAACCGAATGCCCCAGCTCCAGATCGTACACCAGCGCCAGGTCGAAACGTCCGCGATGCAGGCCATGCATTAACTCATGCTGCTCGCCGTCATACAGCTGTAGAGTGATATCGGGATACATTTTTTTAAACCCGGCCACCAGTTTCGGCATATACAGCGGCGCGACGGATTCAAAACAGCCCACGGAAATGGTCCCGGAAACCAGTTCCTTATCGGCGCGGGAATTTTGCTCGAACTCGTACGAAAGCCGCAGCAGCTCTTTCGCCTTCTCATAAAAGCGCCGTCCGCAAGAGGTTAAGGAAACCCCTTGCGCATGGTGGCGAATAAACAGCTGCTGCTCGAAGGTGCTTTCAAGGTTTTTAATCGCAATGGAGATCGACGGCTGGGCAATATGCAGCTGCCGTGACGCTTCCGCGATGCTTTCGGTCTCTACAACAGTAACAAAGTATTTAAGTTGTTTGAGCGTGAATCGCGTCATAGCCTCACCCTTTATGAAATATTGTCCCGCACGGGAATGGCATAGTTTCTTAATAAGCAAGTAGCAAGCATCATGCCACTTCACGGCTTTGCGCTTATTTCCCCGCCTGTACGGCCAGCTATTTTCATCCAGGGCTGACAGAAACTTCGCCCGTTATTGAAAAATATATTCTATTGCACCAACATGAATCACCCTGCACCAAAATAATCATTATTGCGCCCTGAAATTGCGCAAATAACGCTGTTAAGGCCAGTTACGTTGACGACTATTTGTAATTGTTTTTTTAATGTTTAGTTCTTGTTTCATAGTCATTACTTTAAATTTATTGATATTAATTTGCCTATATAGTTTTTTTAAACTTAAAGACCAAAAATTTACTAATTGCCTCGCAGCGAAGAGTGCCAGCATAGTGTTATTGCACGATAACACCTGGCGATGCCCCATTTTTGATCAGCGGTATCCCATTTATCTCCGTTAATTATGGCGAGTGAAATAGCCCATGACGTTTAACTGGAACTACATGTTCAGTCTGCTTAATGATGCAGATTTTTGGCAGGCCACCTGGACCGTCATTAAATTAAGTCTGCTGACCTGGGGTTGCAGTATTGTGCTGGGCTTTGTACTCGCCCTGGCCAAGCAGTCGCCGCGCAAACTGTTTAATGTCCCCGCCCGGCTGTACATCTGGCTGTTTCGCAGCCTGCCGCTGCTGGTCCTGCTGATCTTCGTCTACAACCTGCCCCAGGCGGCGCCGTCAACGGCGATAGTGCTCAACGACCCGTTCTGGGCCGGCCTGCTGGCGATGGTGCTGAGTGAAGCCGCCTACGTCGCCGAGATCCATCGCGGCGGGCTGCTGTCGATTCCCAAAGGTCAGGGCGAAGCCGCCAGGGCGCTGGGGTTACGCTATGCCGGCACCCAGTGGCGGGTGATTATTCCCCAGGCGCTGCGCGTCGCCCTGCCGGCGCTGGCAAACGAATACATTGCCGTCGTCAAGCTCAGCTCGCTGGTTTCGGTTATCTCCCTGACCGAGATTTTGATGGTCGGTCAGCGACTTTATTCGCAGAACTTCCTGGTCATGGAAACCATGGCGGCCGTGGCGTTCTACTACGTGCTGATTGTCACCGTCTTTGACTTCTTACTCAAACGCCTGGAAAGCTACCTCGACGTCACCCGCCGCAAGGTCACGCGCCCGGTCGACAGCGAAATGCAACAGCTGGCCACCCAGGCCCGGCCGGTGATGACCCGCAGCACCGTCGATAACGCCCATCCGGCGCTGCAGGCTTCAAAACTGCACAAAGCCTATAACAATGTCGAAGTCCTCGGCGCCGTCAGCCTGCAGGTCCAGCCTGGCGAAGTGGTCTCGGTGATCGGTCCTTCCGGATCCGGGAAAACCACCCTGATCCGCCTGCTCAACGGCCTCGAGCAGATCGACAACGGCGAGATTCAGATTAACGGCCAGCCGTTTATTCACCTCGAACGTCAGGGGGTGCAGAAGCCGCGCTTTATGGAAAATGCCCAGTATCGTCTCAACATCGGCATGGTGTTCCAGAGTTTTAATCTGTTCCCGCACCTGACGGTGCTCGGCAACCTGCTGCTGGCGCCGCGCTATCACCGGCTGGCATCCGAGGCCGAGCTCAAGCAGTACGCCTGCGAGTTGCTGCATAAGGTCGGCATGCTGGAGCACGCGTGGAAGTATCCGCACCAGCTCTCCGGCGGCCAGCAGCAGCGCGTGGCCATTGCCCGCGCCCTGATGATGCGCCCGCAAATCATGCTGTTCGATGAGCCTACCTCGGCGCTGGACCCGGAAAAGGTCAATGAGGTGCTCCAGGTCATCGAATCGCTGGCCCATGAAGGCATCACCATGGTGATCGTGACCCATGAGATGAACTTCGCCTTCAAAGTCTCTGACCGGATTGTGTTTATGGAAAAAGGACGCGTGGTTTGCGATGACACGCCGCAGGCGATGCGCGACGGCAACCACCCGCGCGTGGATGCGTTCCTCAAAGATGTCTCCCTGGCTTAACTCTCCGTTTGTGAAGGAAAAATTATGATCGCGCAGTGGCAAATCGAACAGTTTCATCAGCAAGGTTTTCTGGTCGTCGAGGGAGTGCTCTCCCCCGACGAAGTCAGCGCATTACAGCAGGATTTTGACGGCTGGGTCGCAGAAAGCCGCCAGCACACCGAGGTCTGGGGCGCGACTCTGGATGGCCGCCCGCGCTTTGACCTCGAAGGGGATCATCGCGCCGACCACCCGTCGCTGCGGCGGGTGAGTTCGCCGACCGAGATTTCTGCCGCCTTTGAACATGCGGCGCTACAGTCGCGAATGGCGACGATTGCCGCCCAGCTGATCGGCGGCAGCGGCACCCGGTTTCATCACAGTAAAATCAACTCGAAGCTGCCGTTTACCGCCACCCAGGTGAAATGGCACCAGGATTTTCTGTTCACGCCGCACAGCAACGACGACATCATCACCGCCCTGCTGATGGTCAGCGAGGTCACGCCAGAAAACGGCCCGCTCAACGTGGTGCCGGGCAGTCATAAAGGGCCGCTGTGGTCCCACTGGCAGGCGGGACGTTTCACCGGTTCGGTGGACGATGACGTGGTGGCCGAACACTGCCAGCAACCGCAGGCCTGCTTTGGCCCGTCAGGCTCAGTCTGCTTTATGCATACCCGCCTGCTTCACGCTTCAAGCCCCAATGAAACCGACCTGCCGCGCACTCTGTTTATCAGCGTGTATGCCGCCGAAGACGCTCTGCCGTTCGGTGAAAACCCGCTGCCAAGCACCCACGCCGGGCAGCTGGTCGCCGGTGAGGAAAGCGGCATGGTGCGCAGCGCCGCTAACCAGCTTCGTCTGCCGCAGAAACCGCGCGGCGCCTCATTCTTTGTGCAGCAGGCCGGCCACGATCTTGCCAGCATGTAATGTCATCCCTGGAGGTTTTTATGAAAAAATTGAATGCTCTGCTCCTGTGTACCGCTGGCGCCCTGACCTCGTTCAGCACCTTCGCCTTTCAGCAGCCGGGGAAGATTACCGCCGGTTCGGATATGACCTTTTATCCGTATGAATATATGGAAAACAACAAGCCAGCCGGGTTTGATATTGAGTTCCTCGCCGGCCTCGCCAAAACCATCGGCCGCGAGGCGGTCAATACCGATACCCGTTTTCCGAACCTGATCCCCGGTCTGCAGGGCGGGCGCTTTGATATCACCAACTCGTCGATGTACATCACCGCCGAACGCCTGAAGGTCATCGACATGGTGCCGTACCTGAAAAGCGGCGAGTCGATTCTGGCGCTCAAAGGGGCCAGCTATCAGCCGAAAACCCCGGAAGAGTTCTGCGGCCATAAAATCGGCTCAATGGGCGCTACCTCCTGGCTGGCGCAGCTGCAAAAGCTGTCGGCGGACTACTGCGTGAAGAAAGGCCTCAAGCCGATCGTCTTAAGTGAGTACAGCACCGACCCGCAAACCACCCAGGCGCTGCTGTCGCGGGCGGTGGAGGCGCAGATCACCGATGCGGCGGTTGCCCGCGGGGTTGTCGAAAAACTGGGGGACCGGATTGTTATCTCATCCGACACCTTAATTTACCCGGTGCTCAACGGCTTTGGCGTCAAAAAAGGCAACAGCGAGGTCAAAACCGCGCTTGAGGAAGGGCTGAAAAAATTCAGCGCCACGCCGGAGTACGCGGCGCTGTTGAAAAAATATAACTTCCAGCCGCCAACCGAAGAAGACCTGAAAACCCTGATGCCGAAAGCGGAGTAACCCGATGACCTACTCTTACGAAGAACAGACGCGCATTGACCTGGCGGCGACGTTTCGCATTATCGCCCATCTCGGCATGCATGAGGCGGTGGCTAACCACTTTAGCGCCGCCCTCTCGCCGGACGGCAAGAAGTTCCTGCTGAATCCGAAGTGGAAACACTTCTCGCGGATCCGCGCCAGCGACCTGCTGCTGCTGGATGCCGATGATGAAGCGACCGCCCGCCGCCCGGACGTCGACGCCACCGCGTGGGCAATCCACGGCCAGATTCATCAGCGGCTGCCGGAGGTCCGCGTGGTGCTGCACCTGCACCCGGTCTACACCACCAGCGTCGCCTGTCTGGCAAACCCGCAGATCCTGCCGGTCGAACAGAACAGCGCGCGCTATTTCAATCGCGTGGCGGTGGATACGCTGTACGGCGGGATGGCGGATACCGTCGCCGAGGGGGCGCGGCTGGCGGGACTGCTGGCGGATAAGCGCCGCCTGCTGATGGGCAACCACGGCGTGCTGGTCACCGGCAGCGATATCGGGGAGGCGTTTGACGACATCTGGACCCTGGAGCGGGCCTGTCAGATTCTGGTGACCGCGTGGTCAACCGGCCAGCCGTTGAAGATATTGTCTGATGAAGTGGCGGAGAAAACCGCCCAGGACTGGGAGAAAATCGCCGATTTTTCCCGTCAGCACTTTGCCGAAATGAAGCAGATGATGATCGATGCCGATCCCTCCGTGCTGGACTGACGAGCGCAACGGAACCTCCCGGGCTGCCGCCCGGGACACCCGCGTTACGGCTGCGCCAGGCGGGCGAACACCTCCTGTAGTTCATCGGGCTTGCGCCATCCCTGGTGCAGATCCCGTACCTGCCCGTCGCCGTCAATAACAACAGAGGTCGGCGTGCCGATCACCTGATAGCGCTCCTGGGTCATCCTGAGCTGGTCACGCAGGACCGGAAAGCTGATGCCATGTTTTGCCAGCAGCGGCGCGATATCCACCTGTTCCGGGTCGGTATTGATCCCCACCACCACCACTTTATCAGGCCAACGCTGGCTGAGCGCCTGCAGCGTGTCCATTTCCGCCAGGCAGCCGCCGCAGCTGGCGGACCAGAAATTGAGATACACCGCTTTACCCTGCCAGCGTTGAAGCGTGGCGGGGTTCCCCTGTAGATCAAAGGCCGCCAGTGCCGGGGCCGGCTCGCCGCGCGCCAGCTTCTCCTCTTTGCAACCGGCGGGCAGCAGCAGTATCAGCAGCAACAGCACAATACTTTTAGGCAGACGCATGGGTATTGACCTCCTCGCCAAGATATTTGCCGTGTTGCAGACGCACGATGCGGTCGGCGAATTTCCCCAGCGCCGGGTTATGGGTCACCATCACGATGGTACGCCCCTGGCGATGCAGGTCGGTGAGCAGGTCCAGCACCCGCTGCTCGTTTTCTTCATCAAGGTTGCCGGTAGGTTCATCGGCAAAAATCACCGGCGGCTCATTTACCAACGCCCGGGCAATGCAGACGCGCTGCTGCTCGCCGCCGGAGAGCTGGCTGGGTAAATGGGTCATGCGATGTTCAAGGCCCACCTGCGCCAGCACCGCCCGGGCCGCCGCTTCGTCGACGACGCTGTGGTAGTGCTGTGCCAGCATGATGTTTTCCAGCGCCGTCAGAAACGGGATCAGGTGGAACTGCTGAAACACCAGGCCAATCTTCTGCGCCCGAAAGCGCCGTCTCCCCTCTTCGTCCAGTGCCGCGGCGTCGGTGCCGTCGAGGATCACCTGGCCTTCACTGGCGGTATCCAGGCAGGTCAGGATGTTCATTAGGGTGGTTTTTCCGGAGCCGGAGGCTCCCATAATCGCGACAAATTCGCCGCGCGCGATGCGCAAATTGATGTCATCCAGGGCGGTGACATCGCCGAATCGCTTAAACAGATGACGGGTTTCAATCGCCATCTGGCATAAAGGCGTGACGGTCATGGCGTTACTCTCCTTTCAATACTTTCGCCGGTTCAACGCTCACCGCGCGGCGCACCGGAACAATGGCCGCCAGCAGGGCAACCAGCAAAGACAGCACCAGGGTTATCGGCAGCACCGGCAGGCGCAGCGAAATGGTGGCGTTAAAGACCGTCAGCCCCAGCAACTGGGCCAGCAGATAGCCCAGCACCCAGCCGCACACCACCGCCGCGAGGGTGATGATGCTGGTTTCCAGCAGCATCTGGCGCACAATGTCGCCGTTGCTGGCTCCCAGCGCTTTTTGCAGCGCAAACTCGCGGGCGCGCTCGCCGACAATGGCCATCAGAGTGGTATTGACGCACAACGACGACAGGGCAAGGATCACCAGCGAAACCAGCCCCATCAGCCCTTTGATTTTATCCAGCACCTGCCCTTCGGAGGCCGAAACCTTGCGCACCGGGCGGATCTCAAGGTCGGGATAACGCTGCTGTAGCTGGCGGGCATAGTCTTCAACCTGGCCCAGGTCGTTACTGACGCTCAGCAGCCCCTGGCTGATGATCCCAGGCTTGTTCAGCCACGCCTGGGCCACGTCGAGGCTGACAATCAGCATATTATCGGTGGCGTCACCGGCTTCGACGATCCCTTTGACCAGCAGCGTTTTGCGCCGTTGGTGATCCACCAGCGTCACGCTATCGCCCACCTTGAGCGCCAGCCGCTGGGCCAGCTTGACGCCGACCATCGCATGGCGATCGTCAAAGCTGACGCCAATCCAGTTGCCGCTGACCTGCCAGTAAGGCACCAGCCGTTGCAAAGATTCAAACCAGACCCCTACCATCACCACCTTTTCCAGCTCGGTGCGCGCGGTGCCGTACAGCCAGGGACTGGCGCCGTGAATCAACCCTGTTGGCGCGTCGTCGAGAATCGCCTGCAGCGCCGGCTGCGGCATCCGCGACCCGTGTCCCGGCCCGATATAAAAGTTCGCGCCGAAGGTCCGCAGCTCTTCACTCATTTTGCTGTTGATATCGAACCACACCGCAGAGAGCGCAGTGACGATAGTGGCGCCAACCGCCAGAGCGGTGAACACCACGGCAACGCGCTGCAAACGCAGACGCAACGCTCGCCATACCAGTAACCACAGCATGTCGCGCTTAGCGGCCATACAGCACCTCCACAGGATAAAGCCGCGCAATGCGGCGCGCCGGGAACCAGGTGCCGATAAGCGCAATCAGCACCGCGATCACCAGCACGCACGGCACCACCACCCAGGCAAAATTCAGCGGGGTCGCAAAGAGCATCAGCCCAATCATCTTCGCCAGCCCCCAGCCCGCCACACAGCCCAGAGCGCCGCCCAGCAGGCCGCTCAGCGCCGCCTCAAGGTAAAACAGCAGCAGAATTTGCCACTGCCGGGCGCCAAGGGCCTTCATCAGGCCAATCTCTTTGCCACGCTCCATCATGGTACTGGTCATCAGCGAGGCGATGCCCATTGCCGCGGCGGCCAGCGCCGCCAGGGTCACCACCGCCATCAGTAACTGAATCTTGTCGATCACCACTCCTTCTGAAGCAGCCACCTGCCACACCGGGCGCACTTCCGCGCCGGAAATGGCTTCCTCCAGCTGATGGGCAATCGACGAGACGTAGGCCGTGCAGTACCACAGGTCATACTCTTCGGCATTCAGCGCTTCGAGGTTTTCCCGCGCCCGGCGCGACAGTTCGTTCTCCGGCACCGTCAGCGCCGAGACGCGAATCGCCTGCACTTTTCCCGGCAGGCCCAGCAGCTGCTGGACCACGCTCAGCGGCATGACCAGTTGATTATCTTCGTCGCCGCCGCTGGAGAGCACGCCGCTGACCACCACCTCCACGCTGCTGTCCGCCACCTGGAGCCGCAGCCGCTTGCCGGGTTGCCAGCCGTAATGGCGCGCCAGCGCCTGGCCGACTAAGGTCTGCGGCTGCTGACCGACCGGCTCCTGCGGCCACTCGCCGGTCACCTGCCAGAACGGGCTGACCGTACGCTGCCCGGTCTGATACCCCTCTTCATCGGGTATCGCTACCGGTTGGCTGAAGAAGGTCCCGAGCACGCGGATATCATTGCCGTCGACGCGCACCTCGCCGCTGAGCATCGGCGCGAAGCCGACAATATTGTTGCGCCAGAAGATATCTTTGATGTTCGGCAGCTCCGACTGCTCGAGAAAATCGTCGCTGGCCAGCGGGTTACTTTGCTCGCTGAACAACGCCGGAAGCGCCGCCTGCCCCGCCGGTTCAATCAGGATATTGGCGCCGTAGGATTTCAGCTCGCGCGACATTTTGTCGCCGATATCAATAGAGACCGCCAGCAGCGCCGAGATCAGGCTGGCGGCCAGAAACACGGTTAACACCGCCAGCCCTTTGCGCCGCAGATTTCTCCCCCATGACTGGTAGATCATTCGTCCCAGCATCGCTATTCCTCCTGCGCCGCATCGCCAGCAAAGGTTTCCGGCGCGTTGCGGAAACGGTCATAGTTGGCCTGCGAGGCGAAGAACCAGGTTCGGCCCGCGTAGCTGTATTTATACTCCGCCGCGGTATTGGTCAGGGAGCTCCCGTCCACCGGGTCGGTCACCTTGATGGTCAGCACGGTCGAGAAGTAGTTAGCCCCGACGGCCAGCGCCTTGCCGGGGATCGTCAGCTCCCGCTCATCGTTGCGCCAGTCGTCAATCGGCACCGGGTTGCAGCCGCCGGGTTTGCCGATCGACGGAATAAAGATATGCACCCCGCAGGCGACGCAGATCACCTGATTGCCCTCCATGACGTACCCCTGATCGCCGCACAGCAGGCAGGCGTCAAACACCACGCCGAAGCGCAGCTTGTCGGGATAGCGGTTAATGATAAAGAAACGGACCGCCTTGCCATCGTCGGCGACCCAGACAAAACGGTGCAGCTTGCCGTCGCGAACCTGCGCCAGCGGAATATGCACCAGACCATCGGCGGCAACGGTCACCGGCTGGGCTTCCGACAGTCTCGGCGGCTGCGAGGCCACCAGATCCCACCACAGCTGGCCGCCGCTAATCAGCACAACGCAGCAGAGGGTGGTCAGCCACAGCCGCATGGCGCCGCGCCGATCCGCCTGCGCCAGCCGACGAGCAACCGGCGCATCCGCCGCCTTTACCGCGCGGGAAAAACGCCTGAGCGCCGGGAGCCAGCACAGGCACAGCAGCGCGAGGATGGCAGCAGCCGCCCAGTTATAGCCGGCAGCGTTGTTGGTGACTTTGGCGACAAAACTGAGCAGCGGTTTGAGCAGCGGGACTATCTGCAGCTTCATCAACAGCAGCAGCAGGTTGCCGGACAACGGCAGCCACAGCAGCACCATCAGTACGATTGCCAGCGGCCAGTAGGCCCAGCGCATCCGCCGCAGCAGCATGGCGCACAGGGCCGCCGCCAGACACAGCAGCGCAAACGCCAGCACCAGCGCGCTCAGGTTCAACAACAGATCGGTATTCAGCACGTGGGTGGAGGTTAACCCGCCAAGGTTAGGATCCTGCGCCCAGTGACGCGCGGCGCCAAAGACGAGGAGCCACTGCCACAGGTAGCGCAGACGCGGCGTGGCCCACCAGAAGCTGAGTAAAAACAGCAGCGACAGCAGGATCTCCCCCGCCACCAGCATCAGCTGTAGCGTCTGGCTGCCGCGAATAAACTGCCCGGCCAGCAGGCCTGCGGCCAGCGCGCTCAGCAGGATCCAGACGAGGGGACGCAGTGATGGCGCATCGCCCCGTCCCCACAGCAGCGAGGAGAGCAACGCGATACAGAAAAAGAGCTGGAGCGTGGTGACGAAAAAGTAACTCATGACTTCGACCCGGTACGGCGGAATGCTTTAGTCCGCATCAAGCAACACTCCGCAGGACGACCCGAAGGCCATCCTGCGCGACGAAGGCGTAGAGCCTGTTCCAGTAGGCGTAGATTGATGCAGCCAGTTTGGCCACGGACAGCGCGGAACCACCGGAGCGTACACGCAGTACGTGAGGATGGTGAGCACGGTCCAGGGCCAAAATGGCAAATAAAATAGCCTAACGGGCCAGGCTCTTAGTTCAGGCCGACGTATTTGAACTCATAGCTGACATCAAACGGTTTCCACCAGCGACCGACCCCGGTCTCGCTGTCGGTATGACGATGCATCCCGGCTTTTGACGGCGGTTCAATGTGGTAGGTCACTTTATAGTTGCCGACGCCCATCATTTTGATATTCGCGCCATAGTGCGGGCCGTCGCTGGCCACCATCGGCATAAAGGTCCCTTCCTGTTTTTCACCGGTGTCACTATTGACCAGGGTATAGGCGATGGTCAGATAGGGGATCCATTCGCCGGCGCCAAAACCATTTTTGCCCCCTTCAACCGCATGAATATCGGCCTCCAGATGGATATCCGATTTGGCGGCCGGCAGCCCCATGCCGCGCGGCTCCATATCAATTGGCTGCAGGTAGACGGCGGCGATCTCCATCTCATTCATGGTGACCGGTTCACCGGCGGGATACTCTTTAAAGGCCAGTGCCGCCGGGGCGGTAAATACGGCAGCCATGGTGGCGCTGATAATCAAGGTGTTCTTAAAAGTCATCTGACACATCCTCTCGTCGTTAAAGGGCAATTATGATTTTTTTATACTCACTGTCGGCGCCTCGTTGCGGCGGCGCATAATGACCAGTGCCGCCGCGGCAGCAACCAGCAAAATAAGTTGTGGTAACAAGGTTTCCAGATAGGGATAGATGCCGAGCCAGCTGATTTCCGGCACTCCGCTGATTAAGGTCGGCTGGAACAGTTTGCCCTCCACCAGTTCGAGGACGCCTTTACCGGCGAAGACAAACGCCATCAGGTACATCAGGCCGCCGGTAAAGATGAAGAAGGGTTTCAGCGGCAGACGGACCACCGAGTAACGCATCACGATCCACGCCACCAGCAGCACCACGCAGCCAATGACGAACCCGCCGCCGATAGCCAGATGGCCGGAGACGCCCTGGGCATCGCCAAGCAGGGCAAAGTAAAACAGCACGGTCTCCGCCCCTTCGCGGTAGACCGCCAGGAAGCTGGTCAGCCACAGCCCGACCAGCGAGCCACGGGAAAGCGAGTGGCTCAGTTTGCCCTCCAGCCAGGCTTTCCAGTGGCGGGCTTCGACTTTCGACAGCAGCCAGTAGCTCATGGAGAACAGCATCACCACCGCGATCAGCATGGTGAACCCTTCCAGCAGCTCGCGACTGGCGCCAGAGTTGGTAAACAGCAGCTGGAACAGCACCGCCGTCGCTACGCTGGCGATCAGCGCCACCACCACCGACTGGCGAATTAACGGCAGCTTGTCGTGATGATCGTTTTTCACCAGCCAGGCGACGATGGCCGCCACAATCAACAGCGCTTCCAGCCCTTCGCGGACAATAATCATCAGGCTGTAGAGCAGCAGGCTCCACTGGGTTGCCTCGCCCTCACCCAACATGGTCACCGCCTGTTGCAGGTCGGCGTCCAGCGCCGCGGCTTCCGCCGCCAGTTTTTCCTGCGGCTGGCCGGCCTTCATCAGGCTCACCATGCGGGTGAAATGGGCTTCGAGGGCAGTTTTAAACGTCGCATCGCGGGAGCCGATTTTGTTCTCCATCCCGGAGGCTTCGAAGCGGTCGAAATAGGTATCCTGAATATCCAGAATCGCCTGCTGGGCCTCTCCGCGCTGATAGCGCGCCAGCGCCGCTTCGACGCTGCGGTGGATCTCCGCCGCCACCGTGGCCCAGTTGGTCCCCGCGGTGCTGTCGGCCTCCGGCGCGGCGCCGTTATCTGCCGTCGGAGCGTTCACCGGCTGGTCGTCGCGGGTCGTTGGCAGGCCCGGCAGGAGGTCTTCCAGATCTTGCAGCAGCGTGGTGACCTGGTAGGCCACATCGTTGAGGTGATCCGCTTGTGACGTCAGCGCAATCAGGGCGGTAAACTGCTGATTAATGGCCGCCGCCGCTTTTGCCGAACGGTTTTGCCGCACCGACATTTCCATCTCGGAATTTTTAAAGCCCTGATAGTGCGCCTGCTGCACCTGCTGGCTGGCGAGGCTGACGTTGCCCGCCTGATAGGCGCTCATCGCCTGCGCCAGCAAATCGTCAATCACCCGGAAACTGTTCTGCCAGTGCAGCGCGATATCATCGCGCGACAACGCAGTATGCTGTTCTTCCGCCACCAGCCGATGGCCGCCGTCCAGCACCGGCTCCACTTCACGCAGCGCCCGTTTCAGCTCGTCAACCCGCGCCTGAACCGCCGCCAGCGGTTTGCCATCGGCGATCATCCACCGAATCTCGCCGAAGCTGCTCTCCATCTCGTAGCTTTTGCGTGCTGAAAAATTGATGCGAATAGGGCCTTCGAGATTTTCAAACACCTCGAAATAGGCCGCCTGCACTTCCCGACGCGCCTCGTTGGTTTTTTGCTGCTGGTAGAGTTCGACGGTGCTATCAAGCCGCTGTTCGATATCGTCGATGAGGGGGGCATAGCGGGTCTGCGCCATCGCCTGCGCACTGATAAGCAGGAGACTAAACAGCGTGAACAGCAGAAAAGCGCGAGGGGCGGCCATGGTGCATCCCGATAAAAATAATGATAATCGTTATCATTGTTATTTTTACCAGGACACACATGACCCAGATCATAAAAATGTCAATCAGTGACAATTTGTGTCAAATAATGCAAAGAGCCACCGCTGCAGCGGTGAATGAATCCGCTGGCGCTCAGCGCGCTAATAGCGTCGGGTCGTGCTGGAGATGACGCAGGAAATTACCGTAGCCCTGGCTGCTCATCCAGAAATTAATACTCTTCTCGACCCCGGTGGAGGTTAAGGTCGCGCCGCTGATGCCATCCACAGTGTAGGCATCATGTTCGCCGGGCTGGTTCTGCACCACCTGCAACGCCGGTTTTCCCTGTTCATCACGGAGTTTTTTCCCCACCCACTGCCGGCGCCATTGCGGGTCTTCCACCCTCGCCCCCAACAGCGGCGTCTCATTTTGCTGGTAATAGATCAGGTCGTTGACCGTGCGGCCATCGGTATCAAGGGCCACCAGCGCATACATCATCGATTTGGCGCCCTTACCATGAACCGGCAAGATAATCTGTTGAATATGCTGGTTATTGTCGCGCACCAGATAGATCCCGACCTGCGCGCAACGCTGGCGGATTTGTGCTGGATCGCGCGCTGGCGGCAGGTCGATACAGCGTGACGCCCCGCTCTGCTGGCCGACGGGAAGCAGTTCGCCGCTATCCAGATCCAGCTGGCGGCTGACAATGTGCGCCTGGTACAACGCGCGCTGCGTTTGCGCATCCTGCTGTCCGCTGCCCAGCAGCCCGGCGACGTTCAGCACCGCGGTTTCGGTCTGCTGGTTGACCGGGCTGGCGTCATTGTCTTTCAATAGCAAAAAATAAACAGCAACGATGGCGAAACATAAAACACAAATAATCATCAAGGATAAAACAATAATTTTACTTTTACGCATGCGCTGATGAATCCCGTCGGTAGATAAGCATCATTGTCTAATGGGTCAGGCGCTTAGCTTGCGATGGTTTTTGTCTCTTTGTCCAGCCTGTTTTTTCGCTCACCTCCGCTGATAATATATTTCCCTGCCCTGCCTGCGGCATATTTTTATTTAATCCGATGCACCGCTAACGGCCAAATTAATATATAAACGACCGTGCCATTATTATTGTTAATCACCATCAACTTTTTGCAGCCATGATTCTGCTCGCGCTGGCGAATTGTAAAAAATCGCCCGGACGCTGGCTTGTGATAGGATTAATCTTATAATGTCAGCACGCTAGCGAGCCACCTGCTACCGTCACCCCGGGATAAGAGACAAACATGTCCAGACCTTCGACGCTGTACGTTCCACATGTGTTAAGCGCGGCCGATATTGCACCGGAAGAGCGCTATCAACGGATATCGCAAAATCTTAACTGCTACGGTATTAAGGTGGTGAATAACCGCCGGCCGGAAGCGATAATTGCCAACCATAAAACTATCTCCGGGGTTTCTGGCGATTTTTGTAGTGCGATGGGCTCTAAAAACGAGACGATCTTCGATCCGCATCAGGTAGATTCATCGTCGATTTATATTTCGTTATTGCTCCAGGGCAAACAGGTGATCAGCGGCAGAACCCCCGCCACCCGCGGCCAGGTGGATGCCGGGATGCTGGTTGTTCACCAGCGCAGCGATTATTACCATTATCAGTGTGACGATGTTAAACAGCTATATATCATTCCGCACAGCGATAAAATCAAAACATTATTCAGCGGTAAACTGTCCAGCCCGATAGTTTCACTGGAAAACCACCCTTTAGCCCAGTTTTTAAAATCACATATGTTATTGCTGGATGCGCAATCGGATCGTTTATCTCAGCCAGAAACGGCGGTGATTGTCGACGGTCTGCACCATATTGCGCTGCGGGTTTTGGCCGATGTCGCCGAAGAAAGCGGGCTGCGTTCAACCGGGAAATTAAGCCACCTCGTCGACAGCGCGCGCGCGTTTATCGCCCTTAACTACCACCAGCACCAGCTGTCACCTGACCTGATTTGCCAGGCGCTGCGCTGCTCCAGGGCCAGCCTCGACCGGGCGTTCCACGAACAAGGTACGTCGGTGATGGTGGCAATCAAAGAGATTCGGCTGGAAGCGGCCCGCCAGCTGCTGGAAAAGGATCGTCAGCTGGCGGTTGAACAAGTCTCCTGGCGCTGCGGCTTCACCAGTCACCCGTTATTCAGCAAAAGCTTTCGCGAAAAATATCATGCGTCGCCAAAAGCCTGGCGCGACAACCATTACCAATAAGCGGGAGAGTGAGCCGCAGATTACTATTTTAGCGATGGCGAAACGATTTAAACTGCGTGGCTTTGCGTTCTTTGATATAGCTCAGTAAGCAATAGACCGAGATCCCCAGCAGCGCGATGGCAACGATAATTAACAGCAGGGTGCTGATATTCATTTTGATATTCTCTTTATCAATTATTCTTACATTTTTATCATAATGATTCTGCCCTCCGCGAACAGCACCCCGGGCCTCAATCCTGTTGTTTGCCCCTCATCGCGCATACGCGCGCAAACGTTGATCTTCTCCCTGTGCTGTAGCAGCATGGCTGAGCAAACACAGAGCCTACTGAGTCAGGCTTTTAACAAAAAAAACAACACCATCAGCTAACTACAGGAGCGTATCAGTGCCAACCGGATATCGTATTCAGGCTACCGATCTGCATCAGTTCGTTACCACGCTTTTCACTCAACTGGGCAGTACCTCTGACGAGGCCGCTCTCGTCGCCGACCATCTGGTGGCGGCCAATCTTGCCGGGCATGATTCACACGGCGTCGGGATGATCCCGAGCTACGTGCGTTCCCACGCCGAGGGCCACCTGCAGCTTAACCAGCACGCCAGCGTCATGAAGGACGCCGGTGCGGTGGTGACCCTCGACGGCAACGCCGGCTTTGGTCAGGTGGTCGCCCACGAGGCGATGCAGACGGGGATTGAAAAGGCCCGGCAGCACGGCATGGCGGCGATCGCCCTGCGCAATGCGCACCATATCGGGCGCATCGGCTACTGGGCCGAACAGTGCGCGGCGGCAGGGTTTATCTCCATCCACTTTGTCAGCGTCGTGGGTGACCCGATGGTCGCGCCGTTTCGTGGCAAAGACAGCCGCTTTGGCACCAACCCGCTGTGCGTCGTGTTCCCGCGCAAAGGCCAGCCTCCGCTGCTGCTCGACTACGCCACCAGCGCCATTGCCTTCGGCAAAACCCGCGTCGCCTGGCACAAAGGCGAAGCCGTGGCGCCGGGTTCACTGATTGACGCCCACGGAGAGCCGACCACCGACCCGGCGGTAATGCAGACCTCGCCGTTAGGCGCCCTGCTCACCTTCGCCCAGCATAAAGGCTACGCCCTGGCGACGCTGTGCGAGATCCTCGGCGGCGCCGTTTCCGGTGGCAAAACGACCCATCAGTCGAGCCTGCAGACCTGCGTCGACGCCATTTTCAACTGCATGACCACCATTATTCTCAATCCGGAAACCTTCGACGCACCGGATATGCAGGACGAAACCGAGGCCTTTATCGACTGGTGTAAGCAGTCACCTCACGACCAGCAGACCCCGATTCTGGTGCCGGGAGAGTGGGAAGAAGCCAATCGTCAGTCCCGCCTGGCGCAGGGGATCCCGCTGGATGCTGGGAGCTGGCAGGCCATCTGCGAAGCGGCCCGCGAAGCCGGTATGGCCCCCGAGACCCTGGCGCAGTTCCAGCAGAAAATGGTCTGATCCCACCGCAGAGCGCCCTTCCCGGGCGTTCTGCGACGTCATCGTCATTAGTGACGACATCATGACGCCTGTCGCCCCCTTCATTAAAATAATCATATATATCAATATATTAAATATTGGCATAACTTCTGCATAATGCTTCGGCCTTCTGCCAGCATCGCGGCGCAAGGATTCCATGACGATGGCGGGCCGGGCCCGGCCTGACCATTGATCTTCATTCACTGTTAACAGGTCTGTTACTGATGAAAAAAGTCACAAGCGTTTGCCCTTATTGCGGGGCGGGTTGCAAACTCAAGCTGGTTGTCGATAACAATAAAATTATCCGCGCGGAAGCGGCCGATGGGGTCACCAACCAGAATCAGCTGTGCCTCAAGGGATACTACGGCTGGGATTTTCTCAACGATACCCAGCTCCTGACGCCACGCCTCAAGCAGCCGATGATTCGCTACCAAAAAGGCGGCAAATTAACCCCCGTCAGCTGGGAAGAGGCCATTCGCTACACCGCCAACAAGCTGCGGGAGATCAAAGCGCAGCACGGCCCGCGCGCCATTATGACCACCGGATCGTCCCGTGGTACCGGCAATGAAACCAACTATGTGATGCAAAAATTCGCCCGGGCGGTGTTGAACACCAATAACGTCGACTGCTGCGCCCGCGTCTGTCACGGCCCTTCGGTGGCGGGCTTGCAGGTAGCTCTCGGCAACGGGGCGATGAGTAACTCCATCAGCGATATCGAACACTCCAAATGTCTGCTGGTCTTTGGCTATAACTGCGCAGACTCCCACCCTATCGTCGCCCGCCGGGTGATTAAAGCCCGTGAAAACGGCGCGAAGATCATCGTCTGCGACCCGCGGCGCATCGAAACCGCCCGCATCGCCGACCGCCACCTGCAGCTCAACAACGGCAGCAATATGGCGCTGGTGAATGCCTTCGGCCACGTCCTGCTGGAAGAAGATCTCTACAACCATGACTACGTTGACCGCTTTACCGAAGGGCTGGAAGCTTACCGCGACGCGGTACAAGCCTACTCGCCTGAAGCGGTCGAAGCGGTCACCGGCGTACCGGCGCAGGAGGTGCGGCAGGCGGTGAGAATGTTTGCCGCCGCGCCGTCAGCCACCATTATGTGGGGCATGGGCGTCACCCAGTTCGGCCAGGCGGTGGACGTGGTCAAAGGGCTGGCCAGCCTGGCGCTGCTGACCGGCAACCTCGGGCGCGAACACGTTGGCGTCGGGCCGGTGCGTGGGCAAAACAACGTTCAGGGCGCCTGCGATATGGGGGTGCTGCCGAACCTGTTCCCAGGCTATCAGGAGGTCACCGACCCCGCCGTGCGGGCGAAATTCGCCAGCGCCTGGGGCATAGACCCGGCTCTCATGGATGACCAGGCGGGCACCCGCATCACCGAAGTGCCTCATAAAGCCATGGCGGGAGAGATCAAAGCCTACTACATCATGGGCGAAGATCCGCTGCAGACCGAGGCCGATCTGGGGCTGGTGCGTAAAGGTATCGAGGCGCTGGATTTTGTGGTGGTGCAGGATATCTTCATGACCAAAACCGCAGAGATCGCCGACGTCCTGCTGCCGGCGACCTCGTGGGGCGAACACGGCGGCGTCTTCACCTGTGCCGACCGCGGTTTTCAGCGTTTCGAGAAAGCGATCCCGGCACCGGCCAACGTCAAACGCGACTGGGAGATCATCAGCCTGCTGGCCACCGAGATGGGCTATCCGATGCATTACGATAACAACCAGCAAATCTGGGACGAAATGCGCGAACTCTGCCCGCTGTTCTACGGCGTCACCTACGAGAAAATGGGCGATATGAACCACGTTCAGTGGCCGTGTCCGACGCTCGACCACCCCGGCACGCCGTGGCTGTATAAAGAGAACCGTTTCGATACTCCGACCGGCAAAGGCCAGCTGTTTGCCGCCCCGTGGCGGGCGCCGGCAGAGACGCCGGATGCCGGCTATCCGCTGGTGCTCTGCACCGTGCGCGAAGTGGGCCATTACTCCTGCCGTTCCATGACCGGCAACTGCGCGGCGTTGCAATCCCTTGCCGATGAACCCGGTCGGGTGCAGATCAGCCGCGCCGACGCCGAACAGCTGGGGATCGCCGACCGCCAGCTGGTGTGGGTCAGCTCGCGACGCGGGAAAGTGATCACCCGCGCCGACATCAGCGACCGCATCAATCGCGGCGCCGTCTATATGACCTATCAATGGTGGGTCGGCGCCTGTAATGAACTGACCCAGGACAACCTGGACCCGATCTCGAAAACGCCGGAAACCAAGTATTGCGCGGTGAAAATCGACGCCATCGAGGACCAGCAGTGGGCCGAGCAGTACGCCTGGCGCGCCTACAGCGACATGAAGGCCCGTCTGAAGGCGGCGGTCAGCGCCTGACGGTACGGCTGACGTAAAAAAGGGAGAGGCCTCGCCTCTCCCTGTTCACTCTGCCGCCGCACGTTTCAGCCAGCCGGCAGCAGCGACTCCACCAGGGTCGTCCACATCGCCACGCCAGGGGCTATCAGATCGTCGTTAAAATCGTAGCCGGCATTGTGCAGCGGCTTTGACGGTATGTCGCCATCGGTACCAATCCAGAAATAAGCGCCCGGACAGGCTTCCAGCATGCAGGCAAAATCTTCTGACGCCATCGACGGGTTAATCTGCCCGTTTACCGCCGCTTCACCCAGCGCGGCTATCGCCACCTCACGCACTTTCTGCGCCTCGGCCGGATGGTTCCTGGTCACCGGATAGCCAGGATACCAGGCAATTTCTCCCTGCACGTCAGAAACCTGCGGTTGGGTCGCGACGTAGTGCGCGATCAGCCCTTTCACCCGGGCGCGAACCTGGTTGCTCAGGCAGCGGAACGTCCCGCGCAGCACGACCTTATCCGGCAGCACGTTAATCGCTTCGCCGCCGTTAATTTGGGTAATGCTGACCACCGCCGACTCCTGCGGCGACAGGCGGCGTGACGGGATGGTCTGCAGCGCCATAATCAGCTGCGCCGCGGCGACGATCGGGTCGGCACCGCTTTCCGGCATCGCCGCGTGACAGCTTTTGCCGGTGAGGGTGATTTCAAAGGCGTCCAGCGAGGCCATCATCGCCCCTTCGTTGACCGCCACGTGGCCTAACGGCAGACCCGGCCAGTTGTGCAGCGCGTAGATAGCGTCCATCGGGAAGCGTTCAAACAGCCCCTCTTCGACCATTTTGCGCGCGCCGCCGAGATTCTCCTCCGCCGGCTGGAAGACAAAATGCACCGTGCCGCGAAAACGGCGGGTCTGCGCCAGATGCGACGCCGTCGCCAGCAGCATGGCGGTATGGCCGTCATGCCCGCAGGCATGCATCACGCCAGGATTGCGCGATTTATAGCTGAGATCGCCGGATTCGGTAATCGGTAACGCGTCCATATCGGCCCGTAGTCCGATAACCGGCCCCGGACCGTTCTCCAGGGTGGCGACCACGCCGGTCCCCGCCAGCCCGGTATGCACCTGCAGGCCAAAAGAGGTCAGTAATTCAGCGACACGGCGCGCGGTGTTCTGTTCCTGATAGCCAAGCTCCGGGCAGGCATGAAATTCACGTCGCCAGCGAATGGCCTCAGCGATCGATGATGGCGATACTGCCATGTCTTGCTCCTTTCCTGCACAGCTTCAACGCTGAACGCATAGCTGAACGAATAGCCGATCGAAAAATACTGCGGGCCTCGATTGTTATGCCCGCCAGCACGCCTCCGCCCCCGCGGAGTGCCCTATTGGTTATATCCTTTCGCCAGCGCGCTGACAACACTCCCTGCAGGGACAGCCCCGCTGTTTTACCGGCGGCTGGCGCTGGCGTATCAATAATAGTAGTCATTTCAACGGTGACATCCGCCATACGATTAATTAATATGCAGAGCTGTCGGCAATTCGCCGGATTATCCACCTGTTGACTTCCGTTATCGGGAATAAAATGTTTAACCAAGACCAGAATCGCCTTGCCCCCACGCTGGCGATGATCATGGCCGCGTCATTAGTGGGATTTATCACCGGTTATACGGTGCCGTTAATCAGCCTCGAGCTGGCCCAGCAACAGACAGACACCGTCTACGTCGGCCTGCTGGCCGCGCTGCCGCCTGCGGGCATGATGCTCTCGTCGTTCCTCTCCCCTGCGTTGTGCCGTCGTTTTGAGATGGGCCACCTGCTGAGCGCCAGCCTGCTCCTGTTGGCGCTGGCGACGATAGCCTCCTGCCTGACGGTGGATCTGATGCCGCTGCTGCTGCCGCGTTTCCTGACCGGTATTGCGTCCGGGGTGATTATCGTCCTCGGCGAAAGCTGGATCACCGGCGGCGCGGCGGGCAAAAACCGCGCGACGCTGACCGGCATTTATGCCTCAGCCTTCACCGGCTGCCAGCTGGCGGGGCCGCTGCTGATCTCCGCCGGTAGCGAATATCAAATCTGGGTGCTGGTGGCGGTCGTCGTCCTCACCGCCGCCTGCCTGCTGATGCTGCGCCATCTGCCAACCGGCAGCCGCGAAACCCTGTCAGAGCGCGCCAGCTGGCGGAGCCTCGGCGCCTTCTTACCGGTGCTGGCCTCCGGGGTATTCTGCTTTGCCTTCTTTGACGCCAGCATCCTGGCGCTGCTGCCGCTGTACGGCATGGATAAAGGGCTGAACGAAGCGATGGCGGTGCTGCTGGTGACCATCGTCTTAACCGGCGATGCGCTGTTCCAGGCACCGCTTGGCTGGGTGGCCGACCGCTTCGGCATCCGTCGGGTGCACCTCAGCTGCGCCGCGGTGTTCTGCCTCTCCCTGCTGGCGCTGCCGTTCCTGCTGGTATCGCCCGTTCAGCTGATTGTCGGCTGCCTGGTGCTCGGCGCCGCGGCGGGGGCGCTGTATACCCTCTCGCTGGTGCGGGCCGGGAAAACCTTCAACGGGCAAAAGCTGATCATGATAAATGCGCTGCTGGGATTCTTCTGGTCGGCGGGCAGCGTGGCCGGGCCGGTCATCAGCAGTCTGGTGATCAGCGTATCGGGCTATGACGGGTTACTGATCACCCTGCTGGCCAGCGGCGGGTTGTTCCTGCTGATTCAGTGTCTGGGGAAAACGGAGCAGACCCTGCTGGCGGCGGCCGATGAGGATAGCGATGACGATGATGATGCGCAGCCGGCTACCGCGTAATCACCGGCGGCCAGGTGGGTTCTCCGCTTAGCCGCGCTTGCCGCCGGACTTGCCGATCGCCTTGTGCAATTCGTTAATGCGCTTCATCGACTTGATGGTTCGCTGCGGCGAGGTGGTCGCAACCGACAGCACCAGCATCTCAAGACACACCAGCACCGTACCGTGCAGCGGCACCCGGCCATTATCGCCGCCGCGCGGGACGTCAATCACCACCTGCGCCTCCTGGCTAAAGCGCGAGTCCACCGCCTGAGTCAGCAGAATCGTCGGGATCCCCAGCCGTCGGGCCTCCCGCAGCGCGGTCATCCCTTCACGATGCGGCGATTTTTGCCCCATCATAATCATCACGTCCCCGCGTTGCAGATTGATCAGCTGCTCGGCCAGGCTGAATCCGGTCCGGTTCATCACGTAGGAGGGTAAACCGATGCGGCTGAACAGTCGGCCGGTATACTCCGCCAGAATCCCCGAGGCCCCGATGCCGAAAATCGCCACCTGCCGCGCCTCGCTGAGCAGCGCCACCGCCTGGGCGACGGCGGCCCGGTTGGCGGGACGGGACAGCACTTCGCAGGCGCGCTGATGCCCCTCAAGCACAAAATCGATGCTCGAATTGACGTCGCTTGAGAGAGCGTTGACCGTAGAGAGCATTTTCTCCGACGAGGTGACCGAGGGGCCAAACCAGCGCTCCATGGTCTGCTTCAGTTCGCGCAGACCGGCAAACCCCAGCGCCTGAATCGCCCGCACCACCGTGGCGTCCGAGGTGTGGGTCGCGGCGGCAATCTCCATCGCCGTGCGCTCCAGCACCACTTCGCGGTTTTCGTTGATATAGCTGACCACCGCCAGCAGACGCGGCGACAGCTGATGCGCCCGGGCGCGGAAACGGTCGCCAAACAGGTCGACCCGCCCTTTCTCTTTCTTCACCGCGGTTTTCATTTCAGCCCCGCCGGCAAAGGCCGCCCGGCAATATGCGATTGCACCTGCGCCACCATCAGGCTCAGGGCGGCAAAGGAGTTAGAGATCACCTCTTCGCGCGGCAGCAGGATATAGCGCCCGGTACGACAGGCGCGCATAAAGTCGCACCAGCCGGGCATCACCGCCTCCATCGCCTGTAGCTCGTCCTGCGGTTTTCCGCCGGTGTCCGAGCGCCAGGTGGCAAAAACAAAGTCCGCATCCAGTTCCGGCAGCTGTTCGGCGCTGACGTCAATGCGCTGGCCGTCGGGGATCTTGTCGATCAGCGGCGGGAAACGGAAGCCGGCATCGCGCAGCACCCGTCCCAGGGCATGATATGAGTGGTGCACGGTCACTTTGCCGTTGTTGGCCTGAATTACCGACACGCTGATATGTTGGGTGTCGACCATCGCTTTAAGCTGGGCGATCTGCGCCTGGTAGCGCCGTTCGAGGATCGCCAGCCGCGCTTCGCTGCCGGTGAGCTGCGCCAGCTTGCTGTAAATCCGCGGCGCGCTGCCCTGCAGGTGGTCGATGCTGACCGTCGGGGCAATCTTCTGCAGCTGCTCGACGGAGACGTGACGACTCGGTTCGGTGATGATCAGATCCGGCTTTGCCGCCGCCACCGCTTCAAGGTCGATATCCGCCGTGCCGATAAACTGAATCGCGCTGTTATCGAAATCGATGCCGGTCAGTTGGGCGCTGGAGCGCAGAAAATGGCTGCCGTCCGGGCGCGTTCGTCCGTGGCTGGCCACCGGCGGCACCCCAAGCTCAATCAGCGGGATTGTGATATCGAGGTCGTGCATTGAGACAATGCGCTGCGGATGCAGCGGTACCGTCACCGCCCGACCGAGATCGTCGGTAAAGATTTGAGTCTGACCTTCGGCGGCACCAGCAGCAGCGCCCACCACCAACAGCAAAGAGATCAACCAACGCATAGCAACCCTTCAACGTTACAGGGCGTCACGACGACGCCACAGCAGCAAGATAAAAAATGGACACCCGACCAGGGCGATAACGATCCCGGCCGGAATTTGCAATGGCGCAAAGGCCAGACGGCCGATGGTGTCGGTCAGCAGCACCAGCAGCGCACCGATCAACGCGCTGCCGCACAGCAGCGCCACCTGGCCACCGCGCAGCACAAAGCGCGCCATATGCGGCGCCATCAGGCCGACAAACCCCAGACTGCCGACGCAGGAGACGCTGGCGGAGGTCAGCAGCACCGGCGCGAAAAAGCGCAGCAGGGTCAGGCTCTGCAGCCGCACTCCCAGCCCGACGGCGGTGCGATCCCCAAGCAGCGCCACGTCTGCCGCCCTGGCGGTGAGTAGCAAAATCAGCGCGCCCGGAAGCGCCCAGATGAGGGCCACCGCCAGCAGCGGCCAGGTTGCGGCATGCAGGCTTCCGGCCAGCCAGATCATGGCGGTCTGCACATCGCGGACATCGGCGGTCGTCATGAAGATGCCCACCGCCGACGCCAGCGTCCAGGAGACGCCGATACCGATCAAAATAAAGCGCGGACGGGCGCAGTCGCGGGCCAGCGCCAGCACCAGCAGCGCCACCAGCAGCCCGCCAAGGATCCCCGCCAGCGGTCGCCAGACCAGCCCCAGCGCCGGGAAAAACAGAATCAGCGCCAGCACCACCACGCTGGCCCCCTCTTTGACGCCAATCAGCCCCGGGTCGGCCAGGCCGTTGCGGGTAATACTCTGCATCGCCGCGCCCGCCAGGCCGAGCATCGCCCCACAGAGCAGCGCCATCAGCAGCCGGGGCAGGCGGATATCAAACAGGATAAAGCGTGGCTGCTCCGCCAGATCCTGCGGGGCAAACAACGCGCGGGCCAGCGTGCCCGTCGGCAGCGGGAAGCTGCCGCGCGCCAGGCCAAAGCACGCCAGAAGCAGGATCGCGACAATCAACACGCCGGCGATTTTCAGCGCCGCCGGGCGGATGAGCAGCTGGCAGGACCCGACCCGCAGCGGGCGAAAACCGGCGTGAGCGGCTACGTTTTTCATTTAAAAAATCTCGCGGCAATAAAGATAAATACCGGAGCGCCCACCAGCGCGGTCATCGCCCCGGTGGCCAGCTCCTGCGGTGCGACGAGGGTGCGCGCGGCAATGTCGGCCACTACCAGCACCAGCGCCCCGACGGGGGCCGCCAGCGGCAACGCCAGACGCAGATCCTCGCTGATCAGCCGGCGAACAATATGCGGGACCACGAGGCCGACAAAGCCGATCGGCCCGGCTACCGCCACCGCCGAGCCGCACAGCAGAGCAATCGCCGCCAGGCCAAGCAGCCGGGTCTGGGCGATCTTGACCCCCAGCCCCAGCGCCACATTATCGCCCAGCGCCAGGATATTCAGCCGCGGCGCGATAAACAGCGCCAGCAGCGCCCCCGCCAGCGCTGGCACCGCCGCCGAACGCAGGATGGCGCCGTTCAGCCCGGCCAGATCGCCCGCCAGCCACGTGCGCATTGCCAGCAGCGTCTGCTCATCGAGGATCAGGATGGCCGCGGTCACCGCAGAAGCAAAGGCCGAGAGCGCCACCCCGCACAGGGTGATGCGCAGCGGCGTCGCCCCGCCGCGCCCGGAAGTCGCCAGCAGCATCACCCCGCCGAACAGCAACGCCCCACCGCAGGCGGCAATCAGCGGACGCTCCCACGCCAGCCCGCCCAGCCCCAACGCCGAGGTGCCCACCACCGCCAACGACGCGCCGGCGTTCAGCCCGAGAATATGCGGTTCTCCCAGCGGGTTACGAATCACCGTCTGCAGCAACAGCCCGGCCACGCCGAGCACCGCCCCGGTGAGCAGCGCCGCCAGCAGGCGGACCAGCCGCAGATCGACGATGATCCGGTGGTCAAAATTGCGCGGATCGTAATGGGTCAGCGCCTGCAGGATCGTCTGCGGCGCAATCCAGCGCGCCCCAAGCCCCAGATGGATCACCGACGCCCCGGCCAGCAACAGCATCAGCAGGACCAACGCCAGCAGCGGGCGCGACTGACGACGGCGCGGCAGCGCCAGCGCGGCGGCACTCATTGCCCCGCCCCCTGCGGCGAGCGAAAAGGCATAAAGAAAGGTTTACCGGTTTGCGGGTTCAGGGACATCTGGACCTCAACGTCAAACACGGTTTTGATCAGCGCCGGGGTACAGCGTTCATCTTCCCCCACTACGCCGGCGATCCGCCCCTGCTTGAGGAACACCAGCAGGTCGGCGTAGTTGACCGCGAAGTTCAGGTCGTGCAGCACCGTGACCACCGTACGCCCGTGCTCACGGGTCAGAGTTTGCAGCAGTTCGAGGATATCGACCTGGTAGCGCAGATCGAGCCAGGTGGTGGGTTCGTCGAGCAGAATGGTCGCCGTTTGCTGGGCCAGCGCCATGGCTATCCAGCAGCGCTGTCGCTGGCCGCCGGAGAGGCTGTCTACCGGCAGACGGGCAAATTCCGTGGTGCCGGTGAGCGCCATCGCCTCTTCCACCGCCTGTTGGTCGGCATCCGACCACTGGCGCATAAACCCCTGCCAAGGATAGCGCCCGCGCGAAACCAGTTCAAACACCGTCAGCCCTTCCGGGGTCAGCGGCGACTGCGGCAGAATGCCTAACTGGCGTGAAACCGCCCGGGTCGGCATCTCGTGAATGGACTGCCCGTCCAGACGAACGCTGCCGCCAAGCGGCTTCAGCATACGGGCGATGGTCGACAGCAGCGTGGATTTACCCGAGCCGTTGGCCCCGGCCAGCACCGTCATTTTACCGTGAGGGATCGTCAGATGAATATCGTCGACAATCAGGGTCTGGCCATATCCGGCCGACAGGGCATCCAGTACGATCCCCTGCTCTGCAGGCATCACCCGCTGTGGCATAACTCACTCCTGCGCCGCAACGGCGTGGCATCGCGCCCGCACGTTCGCACTCAAACAAAAATAAATCTCATTCTCTTTTGATCATGCGGCGGATGAATGTAGTAGTCAATACCCCAACGCTTCAGGCAGCGCCCGTCATCACTACGGAATACACCTCAACAACAACAATCTATTTATTCGTTTATAAACAATATATTAATCGAATTACATGACGCCGTTAACGGGCAAAACGGCCGCGGTGGCGGGCTGATGATTTTTTATCTTATATAACATTTACTACTACATTCCCGCATGGTTGAATGATTCTCAATTACATGCCTGAGCGCAAATTACCGCGAATAACGGGCAGATAATATTGTTAAGGGCAATGATTTAATTGGCTTTTCTGTCCGCAAAGGACAGATGCGTTCGCGAGAAACAGATAATGACTCAATCAACGATCCCTTTCACTACGCTGAAAGGGCGCGCGCTTTTTTCACTGATATTTTTAGGTTCCTTTGCCTCACCGGGATTAGTTGCAGCAGAAAACAGCAGCACCAGCGATAAAACCACCGCCGATGAAACCATCACCGTGGTGGCCGACAAGTCGCAGCAGCCGGCGACCAACGGCTATCAGCCGGTGACCAGTTCAACGGCGACGCTGACGTCGATGCCGCTAATGGATATTCCGCAGGTCGTGAATACCGTTAGCGACAAAGTGCTGGAAGACCAGCACGCGACCACCCTCGACGAGGCGTTGTATAACGTCGCCAACGTCGTTCAGACCAACACGCTGGGCGGCACCCAGGATGCCTTTACCCGCCGTGGTTTTGGCGCCAACCGCGACGGTTCGATCATGACCAACGGCCTGCGTACCGTCCTGCCGCGCAGCTTTACCGCCGCCACCGAGCGCGTCGAAGTGCTGAAAGGCCCGGCGTCGACGCTGTACGGTATTCTCGATCCCGGCGGATTAATTAACGTGGTGACGAAACGCCCGGAGCGCACCTTCGGCGGCTCTATCTCCGCGACCTCCACTAGCTTCGGCGGCGGAACCGGCCAGTTTGACGTCACCGGCCCTATCGAAGGGACCCGGCTGGCCTATCGCATCATCGGCGAATATCAACATGAAGATTACTGGCGCAACTTCGGCAAAGAGAAAAGCAGTTTTATCGCCCCTTCTCTGACCTGGTTTGGCGACAACGCGACGGTGAACGTCTCTTACTCGCACCGCGATTACAATACGCCGTTCGATCGCGGGACCATCTTCGATCTCAATACCGGCCATGCGGTGAACGTCGATCGCAAAACCCGTTTTGACGAACCGTTTAACATCACCGATGGCTATTCCGACCTGGCGCAGCTGAATGCCGAATACCGTCTGAACGACGCCTGGACCGCCCGCTTTGACTACAGCTACAGCCAGGATCACTACAACGATAACCAGGCCCGGGTCACGGCCTACGATTCAGCGACCGGCGATCTGACCCGCCGCGTCGATGCGACCCACGGTTCGACGCAGAAAATGCACTCGACCCGGGCCGATCTGCAGGGCAACGTGGTGGTTGGCGGCTTTTATAACGAAGTGCTCACCGGCGTCGCCTATGAGTATTACGATCTGCTGCGTACCGACATGATTCGCTGCAAAAACGTTAAAGGGTTCAATATCTACAACCCGGTGTACGGTACGGTCGGCACCTGCAACACCGTGTCGGCGTCCGATAGCGATCAGACCATCCAGCAGGAGAGCTACGCCGCCTACGTTCAGGACGCGCTGTATCTGACCGATAACTGGATTGCCGTCGCCGGGGTTCGCTATCAGTATTACACCCAGTATGCGGGTAAAGGTCGGCCGTTTAACGTCAACACCGACAGCCGCGATCAGAAATGGACGCCGAAGTTTGGCCTGGTCTATAAGCTGACGCCAAACGTGTCGCTGTTCGGCAACGTCGCCCAGTCGTTTATGCCGCAGTCGTCGATCGCCAGCTACATCGGCAACCTGCCGCCGGAAGAGTCCACATCCTATGAAGTCGGCGCGAAGTTTGATCTGTTAGACGGCATTACCGCCAATATCGCGCTGTTTGATATCCATAAACGCAACGTGATGTACACCGAAAGCGTCGGCGATGAGACCGTTGCCAAGACCGCAGGCAAAGTGCGTTCCCGTGGGGTGGAGGTGGATCTGGCCGGCGCGATCACCGACAACCTGAACGTTATCGCCAGCTACGGCTACACCGACGCCAAGGTGCTTGACGATCCGGACTACGCCGGCAAACCGCTGCCTAATGTGCCAAAACACACCGGTTCGCTGTTCCTGAGCTACGACATCCATAACGTCTACGACAGCAACACCCTGACCGTCGGCGGCGGCGGTCGCGCGGTGAGCAAGCGCTCGGGCACCAACGGCGCGGATTATTATCTGCAGGGCTACGCGGTGGCCGATGTCTTTGCCGCCTATAAGATGAAGCTACAGTACCCGGTCACCCTGCAGGTGAACGTGAAGAACCTGTTTGATAAGACCTACTACACCTCCTCCATCGCCACCAACAACCTGGGCAACCAGATCGGCGATCCGCGCGAAGTGCAGTTCACGGTGAAAATGGACTTCTGAGTCCGTCACCCTGTCCCGGACAGCGCCGCTGTGGATAATAAACGGCGGCCTGTCCGGGCCGTTTTTCCCCGCCCGCCTGACGCTACCAGTCCTCTTCCTGCCCAAGAATACGCAAAATATTCTGCCGGTATTCCAGCAGCTGCGGGTTATCGCGATGGCGTGGAAACGCCAGCGGCAACGTGAATTCCGCAATGATTCGCCCCGGTCGCGGCGACATCACCAGCACCCGTTCGCACAGCAGCAGCGCCTCTTCGATGTCGTGGGTCACCAGCAGGCTGGTGTATCCCTGCTGCTGCCACAGGCCAATCAGCTCGCGCTGCATGCTGATGCGGGTCAGCGAATCCAGCTTGCCGAGTGGCTCATCCAGCAGCAGCAGACGAGGCTCATTGAGCAGCGCCCGTGCCAGCGCGGCGCGCTGGGCCATGCCGCCGGAGAGCTGTCGCGGCCACGCCTCGCTGAAGCTCTGCAAGCCGATACGGGCAATCAGCGCATCGGCCTGGGCTTCCCAGCCCTTTTTGCCCTGGGCCTGTGGCCCGAGCAGCACGTTTTGCCGCACCGTCAGCCACGGGTAGAGCGTCGGGTCCTGAAACACCAGAATCCGCTCCGGCCCCGGTCCCGGCATTGGGGCGTTATCGATGCGGATCTGCCCCTCCTGCAACGGCTCCAGCCCCGCCAGCAGCCGCAGCAGCGTGGATTTCCCGCAGCCCGAAGGCCCGAGCAGCGCCACGCTCTCCCCGGCACGCAGCTGCAGGCTGATATTTTGCAGCACCGGTACCGGCTCTTTGCCGAGCGTAAAAGCATGCTGCAGATGATGGATCTCAACCGCCGCCCCTGATGCTGCCGCGGTCCGGGTCTGTGCCAGCGCTACCATTTCATTCCTCCTCGCTGCCATTTCAGCAGTCGGTCGCGCACCAGAAAGAGGCCGCTAATCAGGCCAGAACATAGCAAGGCCATCACCAGCAGCGCGGCGTACATATTGGGATAGGCGGCCCAGCCCTGGGCCCACTGCAGATAGAAGCCGATCCCCGCTTTCACCCCCACCATTTCGGCGACGATCAGCACCGAAAACGATGCCCCCAGCCCCATAAACAGTCCAACGAAGACGTTCGGCAACGCCGCGGGGATCGCCACCCGCAGGATCAGAAAGCGCTGGCTGGCCCCCAGCGTCCGCGCCACGTCATACCAGGCTTTATCGATGCTCACCACTCCGGACCAGGTCAGTACGGTGACCGGAAACCAGGTGCTGAGGGCAATCAGAAACACGCTGGCGCCAAAGCTTGAGGGGAAGATAAACAGGCACAGCGGCAGCAGCGCGGTGGAGGGAACCGGCCCCAACAGGCGCAGCACCGGATGCAGCCAGTAGCCAATCCGCTGGGACCAGCCGATCGCCAGCCCGCTGATAAAACCGCAGGTGGTGCCGAGCAGCACCCCAAGGCTCAGCAGTCCCAGCGAGTGCAGCAGGCTCTCCAGCAGACGCGGCCAGTCATCCACCAGCACGCCAATCAGCGCCTGCGGCGGGGCAAAAAACGGCACCGGCAGAATCGTCGTTTTGGCGGTCAGCCACTCCCACAGGACAAACAGCAGCGGCAGCAGCGCCAGCCATTTACCGGCATGCAGCAGACGAGCGCCCCGCTGGCGCCAGTAGCGGTAGCTTAGCGCCAGCACCAGCAACCCGCCGGCGAGGCTGAACTGCATCAGCGCCCAGGTCTCGCTGTAGGGCCAGCGCCGCCCGGCATCCGGCCAGGCGAGGGTAAAGCCGCCTGCCGCCAACCACAGTGCGGCGGCTAACCACCCTTCAGCCCACTGAGGATAACGCGCCCCGGCCAGCGGCAGCCGCCGTTCAGGCGAATACGTTGGCATAGATACTCTCCGCAAACTGATGAGGATCGGTCCCCGGTTTGATCACCTGCACCCGTTGCAGGTCGGTGACGTACTGGGTCAACTCGTTGACAAAGGCCTCCCCGACCGCGTGATGTCCATGGCCCTGGCCGTGAATAATGCCCGAGACTTCGGCTTCATCGGTATTTAAGGCATGGGCCATAAACGACTGGGCTACGCTTTCCGGATGGGCCGCCGCGTAGCTGTGCGCTTCGAGGATCGCCTGGGTCAGCGCCGCAGCCACCGGCCGGTGGTCGCGGGCCAGCGCCCCGCTCACCCCCAGCACACAGCAGCTGAGATTGGCGTAATCGCCGTTCATGTTGCTGGCGATCAGCTGATATTTGCCGCTTTGCAGCAGGCGGTAGCTGAACGGTTCGCTACCGCTGATGGCGGCGATCTCCTGTTTATCCAGCGCAATGCTGAGCAGGTCCGCCGGATAGACTTTCCACTGCACGTCGCTAATCGGGTCTATGCCGTGGCGCTTAAGCAAAATGGCGAAAAAGTTTTTGTCCGGCCCGGCCATATCGGTGACGCCAATGGTCTGACCCTTCAGGCTCGCGAGGCCGCCGAACGGCGAGTTTTTGGCGGTCAGCAGATTCAGGCAGCCGCCGTGGGTGCCGGCGGTCAGCTTGACGTCAAACCCTTGCTCCAGCGCCTTCAGCCAGCGCAGCGCCATCCCGACCCCGGCATCGGCTTTACCGGTGGCAATCGCCTCCAACAGCACGTCGGTCGAGTTGCCAAAGTTGACGAATTCCACGTCCAGATTGTATTTGCTGAAGAACTTCTGCTGTTCGGCAACCGCCACCGGGGCAAGGCACACCGCACTCTTGTTGATCGCCAGCTTCAGCTTGTAGGGCTGGGCCAGGCGCAACGCGAGATTTTCACCGCTGTCGGCCATCGCCGCCATATCATGCGCCCACAGCGGCAACGCTGCCGCGGCCAGCGCGGTGCCGCCGGTCAGTTGTAAAAAACGACGGCGGGAAAGAAGATGCTGGCTCATGGTGTGGCCTCCTGGGCGGCGGGATCGTCCGGCAGCGTAAACGTCAGGTCAAAGGTCGGGGTGACGTCGAGCGTCGTGCGGATCAGGCCGTTGGCCTGGTAAAAATCGGCGGTCGCCTGCTGCTGTTCCACGGTGCGGGAGTCCAGACGCTGCCACTGCGACTGACGGTTGGCAAACTGCGCCCGGGCAATTTCCGGCGGGAAACGAATGATCTCCCCGAGCGTTTTGCCATAGCTGTCGAGGTTGGCGTAAGCCCAGCGTTCCGCCCCGGCCAGACGGGTCAGATAATCCTGCAGCGCCGCCCGCTTCGCCGGGTCCTTTAGGCTCTCGTCGGTGGCCGCCAGGAAGGTATTGCCCGGCAGCAGCCCTTTGCCGCTGACCAGGATCTGCCCCTCGCCGGTTTTCACCAGTTGGGTGGTATAGGGCTCCCAGGTCGCCCAGGCGTCCACCGACCCGTTAAGGAGCGCCACCTTGGCATCCACCGGACCGAGGAAGACCCACTGCACGTCCTTCGGCGAAATCCCGGCCTGCTGCAGCGCTTTCAACGCCACAAAGTGGCCAATCGACCCTTTGCCGGTGGCGATGCGCTTGCCTTTTAACGCCGCGGCGTCCTTCAGCGGGCTGCCGGGAGATACCAGCACGGCGGTGCCCGCCGGGTTGCTTTTATCTACGGCAATGGCTTTTACCGGCGCCCCGTTGGCGAGGGCGAACAGCAGCGGCGCATCGCCAATAATCCCGGCATCCACCGCGCCAGCATTGAGGGCTTCCGCCAGCGGCGCGGCGGCCGGGAACTCGGCCCATTTGATGTCATAGTTAAGGTTTTGCAGCGCATTGGCTGCTTCAAGCTGCGAGCGCATGCCGCCTTTCTGGTCGGCGATGCGCAAGGTGACGCGTTCCTGCGCCGCCGCGTAGCCGCTGAGCGCCAGCAGCATCAACGCCCCGGCGATGCGGGTGAGAGTGGGTGTGGCCATAGACATTATCCTTATAAGTGAAAAGCGTGTTGACCTGCCGCCAGCCATGCGCTGTCGTTCTGCGGCGTATGCACCCGTGCGCACAGCACGTTGCGATAGTGACGTTCCAGAGGGTGTTGCCGACTCAGGCCATGATTGCCGGTCAGTTCCAGCGCCAGCGCGACCGCCTGAATGGCGTTTTCAGTGATGGTGACCTTCGCCAGACCGGCCTCGCTGGTGGTGAATGCCAGCCCGGCCGCTTGCTGAAGCAGGCAGCGGTTGGTCAGCAGCCCGCTCTCAATCTGGCCGACTTTTTCCTGCACTCTCGGCAGCGTGGCGAGCGGTTTACCGAGATTGGCCGGCGTGCGCGAACGCAGCCAGCCCAGCAGCCAGTCGCGCGCCGCGTGGGCCACGCTGTCATAGATGGCCGCCAGTAAGGCGGTCTGGCGATTGGCAAACCGCCGGACGCTTTCGGCATCCGTGGCGGGGGGGGCGCTTAGCGGCCAGATATCCACCGCATGGTCCCGGGGGATCACCACATCGTTGAGCACCACTTCATGGCTGCCGGTGGCGCGCATGCCGGCGTGGTCCCAGCTTTTGATAATAGTGACACCGTCACTATTTTTCGGTACCAGCCAGGTGCCCACCAGCGGCTCGGCATCGTCGCTGCGCGCCCAGATAGCCAGCCAGCTCAGCCCTTCGATGCCGGTGGTATACAGTTTGTGTCCGTTCAGCCGCCAGCCGTCGGCGGTGCGTTCGGCAACGGTCTGCGGCAGTCCGCCGCGTGCCGGCGAGCCCAGTTCCGGCTCCACCCGCAGGCTGTTGATAAGCCCTCCCTGTTCCACCGCATCGCGATAGACCTGCCGGCGCAGCGGTTCCGCCCAGCCGTCGTTTTCCGCCAGCCGCAGATGGTGGATATACTGCATGCAGACAATCAACGCGGTCGCCGGTTCGCCCCACGCGATGGCGGCGATCGCCTGCTGCAGACGCGGTAAATCAGCGCCCGCCCCGCCATACTGCACCGGCGTCGCGAGGCTCAGAAAACCGGCCTGCTGTAGCTGTGCAAGCGGCCCCGCGGGAAAGTCGCCGCTGTGATCAAGGGCCGCCGCCTGCTCCGCTATCTGCTGGCGAATGGTGGTCAGCTGCTGCGCCCAGTCGCCCGTCGGCTGGGCTGACGATAGGCCTGCAAGGGTCACGATGCGCGCTCCTGCAGGGCACGCTGCGCAGCTTTCTCCCGGGTAATCGGCAGTAACGCTTTGCCATATTGCTGGGCATCATTGAGAGGGTCGAAACCGCGGATCAGGAAGTTGCGGACCCCGAGGTCGTAGTACTCCAGCAGCGCATCGGCGACCTGCTCCGGGGTGCCGACCAGCGCCGTCGAGTTATGCCCGCCGCCGACCAGTTTCGCGATCCCGGTCCACAGCCGCGTATCCACGACATTGCCCTGGGCTGCGGTGGCCCGCAGACGTTGCGCCCCCACGCTGTCAGGTTTGGCTTTAAAGCCGTTGCCCGCCTGCGCCGCCTGCTGGGTGGCGACGTGCAAAATGTGTTCGGCCTTCTCCCAGGCCTCGGCTTCGGTATCGGCGACGATCGGCCGGAAAGAGACGCTGAAATCAATCTCGCGCTGGTGGCTGGCCGCTTCGGCCCGCACCCGACGGATTGTCTCTTCCGTTTGCGCTAACGACTCGCCCCACAGGGCAAAGACGTTGGCGTGCTTACCGGCGACCCGCAGCGCGGCTTCAGAGGAACCGCCAAAATAGATGGGAATATGCGGTTTTTGCAGCGGGCGGATCGCCGACCACGCCTGCTGCGCCTGATAATAGTCGTTGGCGATATCCACGGGCTGCTCGGCGGTCCAGATTTGACGCACCGTCTCGAGGAAGGCATCCGTCCGGGCGTAGCGCTGGTCATGATCGAGATAGTCGCCGTCCCGGCGCTGTTCGGCATCGTTGCCGCCGCTGATGATATGCACCGCCAGGCGCCCGCCAAGCAGGTGTTCGAGGGTGGCAAATTTACGGGCGGCCACCGTCGGCGAGACAAACCCCGGACGGTGGGCCAGCAGGTAGCCAATCTTCTGCGTCGACAGGCCCGCCAGCGCGGTCACCAGGAAGCCGTCAGGTTGATCGGACCAATGGCCGACCAGCAGACGATCGAACCCGGCGGCTTCGTGAGTTTGCGCAAAGCGCACGATATAATCGCGGTCAAAGATGGGGCCGACCGGGGCGATGGTTTCGGATGAGAGGCGATGACCAATCATGCCGAGAAACTGAATGCTCATAACTGAACTCCTGGTGTCGGGATAACGGTTGGCCGCAGCGGCGGCACCTGTCGTTACCCTATACACCGGCATTCAATGAGCAAAATGCATTTTTATCATATCTTAATATGCAAAACAGGCATTTAACTACTTTCCTGCATATTTTCAGTCAGATAGCTGTAGCTGCTGCGCCACTTTTCCGGCAAAAAAAGTGAAGGGCTGCTGCAGATTGACCAGGTTGTGCGCGTTGACCTGCCACAGCGACACCGCCGGCTGAAAATCTTCCAGCGTCAACACCACCACCTCCTCGCGCCACGGGCTGGCTGCCAGCGCCGCCCGCGGCACCAGACCGAGTCCCTGCCCCTGGGCAACCAGGCCAATTTGCAGCCGGGCGCCCGCGGTTTCGACATTCAGCTGCAGCCGCAGCCCCTGAGCCTGCAGTTCGCGGATCAGCCCCGCCCGCAGCCCGCAGCCATCGGGGTTGAGCACCCACCCCTGAGCCGCACAATCCCGCAGCTCCGTCGCCCGCAGGCGCAGGCTTTTCGCGGCAATCACCACGATATCCAGCGGGCACAGCAGTCGCCCGCTGTAGCCGTCGGCAAACGTCTGCTGCGCCGGGCCCATCGCCAGCATACCGTCGAGCTCGACGCTCTCCAGCCGCTTTTGCAGCAGCCCGCTCCAGCCGCAGGTGACCTGGGGTTGCAGCTGTGGAAACTGCTGACGTAGCGCCAGCAGCGCCGGCTGGAGCGCGATCTCCGCCACGCTCTGCGGCACCCCAAGGCGCAAGATACCGTGCGGCTCCGCCTCCGGGTCGAGCAATCCGTACAGTTTTTTGGTCTCTCGCTTGATGCTCAGGCACTGCTCGTAGACCCGATGGCCGGTGGCGGTCAGCGTCAGCGGCCGGGTCTGGCGCTCCAGCAAGGTGACATCCAGCGTCTGCTCCAGACGCTGCAGCCGACGGGTGATGGCCGACTGGGTGATCCCCAGATAGTCCGCCGCCTGATTGAGGGAGGAAAACTGGACCGTTGCCAGCAGTGCGTCAATGTCGTCGATGCGCATAGAATCCTTAATGTGATTTTTGCATATTAATATATGCGTAAATTGCATTTAAATAATATTAACGCCTTTGTTAGCGTAATGACCAGTCCCTCTGACAGGAACCGCTCATGACCGCACCACGACTGGAAAAATTACGTCATTTTATTCAAGAGGTTGATGCTCTGCATCGCGAGTTCAGCCTCCCCTCGCCGCTGCTCGACGCGGTAGCGCAGCGTCTGGCTCTGCTGGTAAAACACGACGACTGGCTACCGGAAGAGTACAGCCTGCCGCATCCTCATCACTATCAACAATACCTGCTGTACGCCGATGCCGGGCAACGCTTTTCGATCGTCAGTTTTGTCTGGGGACCGGGGCAGTCAACGCCGATTCACGATCACCGGGTGTGGGGCGCCATCGGCATGCTGCGCGGCGCCGAGGAAAACCAACGCTATCGCCTGGATGACGCGGGGCTGCCGGTGGTGGACGGGATTGCCGCGCGCCTCTCCCCCGGCGAAGTCGAAAAAGTCTCTGCCGAGGACGGGGATATTCACCGGGTCAGCAATGCCCTTGCCGACGGGGTGTCCATCAGCATCCATGTCTACGGCGGCAATATCGGCGCCGTGAAACGGGCCGTGTACACCCCGGAAGGCCTCGTCAAACCGTTTATCTCTGGTTACTCCAATCGCCACCTTCCCAATCTTTGGGATTTTTCGAAGGATAATTAATATGCCCGTTTATCTGTATCGCCAGGCCGCGGAAGTGCGCCAGGCCCTGCTCGACCACCGTGAAGTGGCGTTGATTGATGTGCGTGAAGAGGCCGATTTCGCCGACGCGCACCCGCTGTTCGCCGCCAACCTGCCGCTGAGCAAGCTGGAACTGGAGATCCACCGTCGGGTGCCGCGCCTGACTACCCCGATCACCGTTTACGATAACGGCGAAGGTCTTGCTGCAACGGCGTACCAACGCCTGCGTGAGTGGGGGTATCAGGACGTGGCGTTACTGGAGGGCGGCCTGAGCGGCTGGCAGCGCAGCGGCGGCGAGCTGTTCCAGGATGTGAACTCCGCCAGTAAAGCCTTCGGCGAACTGGTAGAGAGCAGGCGCCATACCCCTTCGCTCACCGCCGAGGCGCTGAACGCGTTGATCGATGCCCGGGAGCCGCTGTTAATCGTTGATGCCCGGCGCTTCGATGAGTATCACACCATGAGCATTCCCGGCAGCATCAGCGTTCCGGGGGGCGAGCTGGCGCTGCGCATTGAGGGTCTGGTGAACTCAGCCCAGACGCCGATCGTGGTCAACTGCGCGGGCCGGACCCGCAGCATTATCGGCGCCCAGTCGTTAATCAACGCCGGCCTGCGCAACCCGGTCTACGCCCTGCGTAACGGCACCATCGGCTGGACCCTGGCCGGGCTGCCCCTCGAACACGACCAGCAGCGCCGCTATGCCAACGAAACGCTGGCCTCAAGCGCCCGCCTGCAGCAGGCTAACCAGCTGGCGCAACGCGCCGGTGTGACCTTCATCGATCTCCCGACGCTCCAGCGCTGGCAGCAGCAGCCGGATCGCACCACCTACCTGTTCGACGTTCGCAGCCCCCAGGAGTATGCCGATGGTCATCTGCCGGGCAGCCTCAGCGCCCCTGGCGGCCAGCTGGTACAGGAGACCGATCACCACGCCAGCGTTCGCGGGGCGCGGATTGTGCTACTGGATGATGACGGCGTGCGCGCCGCGATGAGCGCCTCGTGGCTGGCGCAGATGGGTTGGGAAACCGCGGTTCTGCATGGCCTGACCGCCGCCCACTTTAGCGAACGCGGCGTGCCGGCCGCCAGCGTGCCGCCGGCGCCGCAGGCGGATGAGATCGACGACGAGCAGCTGGCGGCGCAGCTGCTGACGCCGGGCACGGTGGTGCTCGACTTCACCACCAGCGCCAACTACGTGGCGCGGCATATCCCGGGGGCTTACTGGCTGGTACGGTCGCAGCTGAAACAGGCGCTGGAGACCATCCCGCCCGCCAGTCGCTACGTGCTGACCTGCGGCAGCAGCCTGCTGGCACGTTACGCTGTCACCGAGGTAGCGGCGTTGACCGGCAAACCGGTGCAGGTGCTGCGCGGCGGAACCAGCGCGTGGATTGCCGCCGGACGCCCGCTGGAACAGGGTGAAAGCGGCCTCGCCACCCCGCGTCGCGACCGCTATCGTCGGCCCTATGAAGGCACGGATAACCCCCGCGAAGCGATGGTGGCCTATCTGGAGTGGGAGTATGGCCTCGTCGACCAGCTGGCACGCGATGGCACCCACGGGTTTACGGTGATCTAAGCCAGCATCCGGGGCATCAGGCGTCGCGCATAATCCACGAGTACTGGAAGGTTTTCTGGGCCGGGAAGTGGGTGCGACGCCGGAACGATCCCAGGGATTGCGGCGTGCAGTAGGTGCAGCTCCCCAGCCATTCGACGTTGCGCTCGGGCACGCCGGCGTGGTCGAGCAGTAGCTGGCCGAACGCCCGCAGATCGAACCACTGATTATCCGGCCCCGTGCCGCGGGCTTGCGCAGCGCCAATGGCGTGCTCATCCCGCGGCGCAAACAGCCGCTCCCGGTGCCGGCTGGCCAGTTCGCCAGCCGGCGTTGCCAGAAGCTGCGGATAAAAATCCGGAGTCACTTCATAGCAGCAGGCCTGAATATGCGGCCCGATCGCTACCACCACCTCTTCCGGCGCCACGCCCTGTTGCGCAAAGCAGGCAAGGCTATTGGCGATAATGCCGTTTGCCGCACCGCGCCAGCCGGCGTGGACGCTACAGACGAAGCGCCCGTCGCGGGAGGCCATCAGCATCGGCAGGCAGTCCGCCGTCACCACCCCGACCTTTTGCCCGCTGCATTCGGTGAAAACCGCATCGGCGTGCGGACGTTCCGCCTGCGGCGCCTGGTAGTGATGCACCACATTGCCATGCACCAGCTTCACCGGCGCCATCTCGTGATAGGGAAAGACGGCGGTTTCATGGACGTCGAGGAAGGCATAGCGAATGCCGGGAATATCGCTCAGTAAACGGGAGTGAAAGGACATGGCGGCAGAGAGTATCGATGGAGGATGATTTACCCTAGGTCAAAGTCTGCCGCAACGCAAGATGCAAACCGGGTAATGCCGGCCCGCCAGCAGGTGCCGGGCCGGGTAGATGGTTCAGGCGAGCGACTGACGCCGTTGGCGGTTCATCAGCCAGAATACCGCCACACCAGCCAGCAGGATCCCCGGCGCGGAGGCGGCCATCACCCCCACGGTGCCGGTCCCCAGGGCCAGCATTTTGCCGGCCAGCAGCGGGCCGCTCATCGCCCCAAGCCGCCCGACCGCCAACGCGGTGCCGACGCCGGTGGCGCGAATTTCAGTGCGATAGAACAGCGGCGCCAGGGCATACAGCACGCTTTGTCCCCCGGTGGCAAACAGCCCGGCAACAAAACCGGAGATCAACATCGCGGTCAGGGTGGATGCGCTGCCGAGCGCCAGCAACGACGACAGCATGCCGCTGTAGATAAGCAACGACATCAGTAGCGGGCTGAGCTTGTCCATCAACGCCCCCAGCAGCAAGGTGCCGAAGGCCGCCCCCAGCTGCAGCACAAACATCACGCCAGCCGCCTGGCTGCCGCTGAACCCCTGCTCAACCAGCAACATCGGCAGCCAGTTGATCAGCATGTAGACCACCAGCAAGGTGAAGAAATAGCACAGCCACAGCAGCAAGGTCGCGGAAGCGTTGCCGGGTGCCAGCAGCGTGCGCAGCGGTGCCGGTTGCGCGCCGGTGTGAAAAACGGCGGATTCCGGCAGCCAGCGCACCAGCATCGGCACCAGCAGCAGCGGCACCACGCCGCCGACCCAAAATACCGTCTGCCAGGCCGACGCCAGCCCCGAAAAGCCCAGCGCCGCCGCCAGCGCGGCGCCAATCGGTACGCCGCAGTACATCAGGCTCACGGCGGTACCGCGAAAACGCGGCCCGGCGGCTTCAGAGGTTAAGGCGATGAGGTTCGGCAGCGCCGCCCCCAGCCCTACGCCGGTCATCAGGCGGGCCAGCAACAGCGTCGGGAAGCTCCACGCCAGCGCGGTGGCGATTGAAAACAGGCCAAACAGCATCACCGAGACAATCAGCACCCGCTTACGGCCATGGCGGTCGGCGAGCATCCCGCCCACCAGCGCGCCGGGCAGCAGGCCGAGGATCCCGGCGCTGAAAATCCAGCCCATCTGCATTTTATCCAGCGAGAACGCCTGGGCCATGCCGACGGCGGCAATCCCGGCGGCCTGCAAATCTAGCCCCTCCATCAGAGCAACCATAAAACAAAGCCCGATGGTTAACACCAGGCGTGAAGCCGATCCAGAGGTCGTTGTGGTCATAAGAGTACCTGTGCGATAGGAGTAACAGAGCAGGTGAATGGCGGCTGATACGTTGCCAGCCGCCTGTTGTTTTATTTCGCGCGGTTCAGCAGATCCAACGCCACATCGACGATCATATCCTCCTGACCGCCCACCATCCGGCGCTTGCCCAGTTCAACGAGGATATCTACCGCGCTGAGGCCGTAACGCGCCGCGGCCACTTCGCTATGGCGCAGGAAACTGGAGTAGACGCCGGCATAACCCAGTGCCAGGGTTTCGCGATCGACCCGCACCGGGCGATCCTGCAGCGGGCGCACCAGCTCATCGGCGGCGTTCATCAGGGCGTACAGATCGGTGCCGTGATCCCAGCCGAGCTTATCCGCTGCGGCGATAAAGACCTCCAGCGGCGCGTTCCCGGCACCGGCCCCCATCCCGGCGAGGCTGGCGTCGATACGGTCGCAGCCCTCTTCCACGGCGGCCAGCGAGTTCGCCACCCCGAGGCTCAGGTTATGGTGCGCGTGGATCCCGGTCAGGGTTTCCGGCTTCAGCTCCGCCTTCAGGGCGCGGAAGCGATCGCGAATGTCGTTCATGTTCATCGCCCCGCCGGAATCAACGACGTAGATGCAGGTGGCGCCGTAGGACTCCATCTTTTTCGCCTGCTGCGCCAGCTGTTCCGCGCTGGTCATGTGGCTCATCATCAAAAAGCCGACGGTATCCATGCCCAGCTCGCGGGCAAAGGCGATGTGCTGCGCGGAAACATCGGCTTCCGTACAGTGGGTCGCGACGCGTACCACCCGCGCCCCCGCCTGATAGGCCTGTTTCAGGTCGTGCAGGGTGCCGATCCCCGGCAGCAGCAGCGTGGCGATTTTGGCCTGCGACACCGATTCCGCCGCCGCCTCAATCCATTCGATATCGCTGTGGGCGCCGAAGCCGTAGTTAAAGCTCGACCCTTGCAGGCCATCGCCGTGGGCCACTTCGATAGAATCGACGCCGGCCTGATCCAGCGCACGAGCGATCTGGCGTACGTTATCCAGCGAATACTGATGACGGATGGCGTGCATCCCGTCGCGTAAGGTCACGTCCGAGATATAAAGTTTCTTACCGTTCATGCGTTGTCTCCCGCCGCGTCGTTCATTGACTGGGCCATTTTCTCCGCCGTTGCCAGCGCCGCCGAGGTCATAATATCGAGGTTACCGGCGTAGGATGGCAGGTAGTGGGCGGCCCCTTCGACCTCCAGATAGACCGAGGTTTTCAAGCCCGAGAAGCGGCCGATGCCCGGCAGGTTGACCGGGTTATCTTGCGCAATCACCTCAAACTGCACCCGTTGCTTCAGGCGGTAGCCCGGCACGTAGGCCTGTACCGCTGCCGCCATGTCGTTGATCGACGCTTCGATCGCGTCCTGCGATGCCGCCTCGCTAAGGACATACACCGTGTCGCGCATCATCAGCGGCGGCTCTGCCGGGTTGAGGACGATAATCGCCTTGCCCTTCGCCGCCCCGCCGACTTGTTCAATCGCCTGGGAGGTGGTTTCGGTAAATTCGTCGATGTTGGCGCGGGTGCCCGGCCCCGCCGATTTACTGGCGATGGAGGCGATAATTTCCGCGTAGTGAACCTTCGCCACCCGTGAGACAGCCGCCACCATCGGGATAGTGGCCTGCCCGCCGCAGGTCACCATATTGACGTTGTGCTGGTCGAGGTTATCCGCCAGGTTAACCACCGGCACGCAGTACGGGCCGATTGCCGCCGGAGTCAGGTCGATGCAGCGGATCCCTGGTTTCGCCTCGCGCAGCGCGGCGTCGTTTTTGATGTGCGCGCCGGCGCTGGTGGCATCAAAGACAAAATCGATATCGGCGAATTCCGCCATCTGCATTAACCCGCCCACGCCTTCGTGGGTCGTCGCGACGCCCATCCGGCGGGCCCGCGCCAGGCCATCAGATTGCGGGTCGATACCGACCATCACCGCCATCTCGAGGTGCTGCCCGTGACGCAGGATCTTAATCATCAGGTCGGTACCGATATTGCCGGAGCCGACGACCGCCACTTTACGTTTACTCATGCCACCTCTCCTTTATCTACCGCGTCGGTCGCCACAAAAGTGGCGGCAACCGAACCAATACCTGCAATGTGCGCCTCGAAGCGATCGCCTTCGTTAATCGCCACCATCGGCCCCAGCGCCCCGGTCAGCACGATATCGCCGGCGCGCAGCGGCTCCCCAAGAGTGGCCATTTTGCGTGCCAGCCACACCGCGGCATTCAGCGGATGGCCGAGGCATTCACTGCCGAGTCCGCGCGAGACCTCTTCCTGATTACGGGTCAGGCTCATGGTGCAGTTTTTCAGATCCAGCCCCGCCGGATGCCGGGCCGGACCGCCGAGGACATACACGCCGCAGGAGGCGTTATCCGCCACGGTATCGACAAAGCCTATCGACCAGTCGCGGATCCGGCTGCCGACCACTTCCAGCGCCGGAAGCACCCACTCAATGGCGGCATACAGCTCATCGAAGGTGGTATCGACGTGGGGCAAATCCTGTTTCAGCACCAGCGCAATTTCCGCTTCCACCTTCGGCTGGAGCACCCGGGAAAACGGCACCAGGGCGTTATCGCCATAACACATATCGGCAAACAGCGTGCCGAAGTCGGGCTGATCGACCCCCAGCTGCTGCTGCACTTTCGGGTGGGTCAGGCCCACTTTGCGCCCGACGATCCGCCGCCCGTGGGCGACGTGGTGCTCGACGTTGAGGCGCTGGATAGCGTAGGCAGCGTCGGCGTTATCCACGCCAATCAGCTCGCGCAGCGGCTCAATGGCCTGGCCGTGAGTCTCGGCATCGCGCAGTCGTTGCGCCAGTTGTTCGAGAGAAAATGTGCTCATTGCGGCTCCTTATTGGCGCGCCAGGAAATCCAGCACCAGCTGGTTGAAACTGTCGGCGTGTTCCCACTGCGCCCAGTGGCCGCAGTCGCGATAGATATGCAGTTCGGCACCGTTGATCCCGGAGAGCAGACGCAGGGCGGCATCCATCGGGACGAAGCGATCGTTGCGCCCCCAGACGATCAGGGTCTGAGCGGCGATCTCGCCCAGCCGTGGGCCAAAGTCCGGGAACTGCTTCGGGTTAGCCTCAAGGCTTTTCACAAAGCTTTCGAGGTGATCCCGGCGCGACAGCATGTTGTTCAGCCGCGCTTCAAACAGCGCTTCGGTCAGATCGCGGGTGTCGAAGACGAAGATGTTCATCATGCGCTTCAGGTTTTCGATGGTCGGTTCACGATACAGCGCATTCAGGAGCTTGATCCCTTCGGTCGGCATCGGCGTGAACAGGCTCATGCCGCCGGTTCCGCCGCCCATCAGCACCAGTTTGCCGACGCGCTCCGGCCAGCTCAGGGTGAAGGCCACCGCGCTGTGCCCGCCCATCGAGTTCCCCAGCAGATGGACCTTGTCGATCCCTAACTGATCGACAACCTGCTTGAGGATCCGCGCGTTGAGGTCAGAGCGGGAACCGGTGTTGACGATAGTGTCGCTTTTCCCCCAGCCGGGGCAGTCCAGCAGCAGCACGCGGTAGCCTGCGGCCACCAGCGGGTCGATATTGCGGCTAAAGTTAGCCCAGCCGGTGGCGCCCGGTCCTGAACCGTGCAGCAGCACGACGGTTTCAGCGCCGTGGCCACAGTCGTTAAGGTGAACGCGCAGCGTACTTCCGCCTTCTTCGACGGTCAGAAAACGGCTGGTTGCGGCTTCGGTCTGCGGTTGATAAGTCATATTTCTCTCCTGATGATTCAGTTCCGGGGGGTGGCGCTCAGTGAGCCAAATCCGGCAATCCATTCCGGTATCGGCCGGTAGTAGCGCCCTTCGCAGCGCCAGTCGCCAAACGCGGACAGCGCCGCAAAGGCCGCCACCCAGGTTTTAATTTCGTGGGTTGATTTGCCGGCCATCGCCGACAGTTCGTCATTGCTGACGGCGTCCAGCTCCGTCAGCCGTCCCTGCTCCAGCAGGCTCATAAAGCGGTTGTCCCAGATCGGGTTCAGCGGATAGAGCGAGTTCTGATCGTCAACGAACTGCTTCGCGGCGCTGATCACCCGATGCTGGCGCCGTTCACGCTCTTCCGGCGGCAGCTGCCTGCCGCTGCCGAGCAGGCGATCGCGCATATGGGCATCGGCCTTCGCCAGCTCCGGCACCGGCGGCTGGTGCGACAGACCGCCGGATCCCAGAATCAGCACCCGTTTGTTGAGGGTGGTGAGGAACTGCCCCATCGCCTCGCCCATCATGCGGGTGCGCTGGAATCCCGGCAGCGGCGTGGCAACGCCGTTAATAAACACCGGTAGCACCGGCACGTTATCGAGTCCGCCGAGCAGGAACTCCAGCGGCTGTGCGAAGCCGTGATCCACCTGCATGCAGTAGGAGACTGCGAGGTCGATGCCGCTTTTCATCACTGAATGCGCGCAGGCTTCCGCCAGCGCCGCCGGCACCGGTAAGGTCCCGCTGGCGCTGGAGAAATCGCCAATCGATGTTGCACCAACCCCTAAGCAAAACGGCGGCATCACATCGTAGAAAAAACCGTTGTAGTGGTCGGGGGCAAACAGCACCACCAGTTCAGGGTTGAACGCGGCGATCCGCGCCCGGGCCGCGGCGATCACGCCGTTCACTTCGTCGAGTACCGCCGGTTCCGGGTCAACATAGCCCACCAGCGGGGTGTGAGAGAGACAGTGCAAATAGGCATTCATATCAGGCCACCTTGTTGATAGCAGCGGCGTCACCGACCGGCGCCAGACTCATTTTGCTTGCCAGACGGTCCAGCTTTCCGCCGAGGGTTTGCGGGATAGCCACCGTCGCCACGAAACGGTCAGGCCGCACCACCGCGATGGCGGTGTCGTATTCAGCAAACCAGCTTTTCAGGCGGTTTTGCGTGTCGCCGACGCGCAGCACTCCGGCGAAATTATCCTGCTGGCGGTGAATCTGGACCTCCGGCACCACCTGGATAAAGCGCACCCCGACCGCATTCCACTGGGCGATCTGCTCGCGATTCAGCCCCCATTGCGGGTTACAGCCCCAGGCGATAATCGCGAAACGGGCGCCGAGGACCTCATCCAGCAAGGTGACCGTGCCGTCTTCCAGCGTCACTTTTGGCTGGATGAACATTTTCCCCACCGGCGAGGTCTGGCTTGCGCCTTCCGTCAGCAGCGCCCCGTCGCGGTACTGCGGCATCGGCTTAAAGCGCATTTCAAGGAAGTAACGCTTCACCGGCGGAACGTAATTCAGCAGCCAGGTGATCCCATCGCGCAGGGTGCCGTGCCAGCGTTTTGGCGGCGCCAGCACGTTGCCGGCGGTGACCGAGAGGTCAATCATCGCTTTGGCATGGTCGCGTCGCTCCTGCTGATAGCTGTCGAGTAAGCCGCTCCCCGCCTTGCCGTTGACCACCAGCGCCAGTTTCCAGGCGAGGTTAAAGGCATCGCGCATCCCGCTGTTGTAGCCCTGCCCCTGCCACACCGGCATGATGTGCGCGGCATCGCCCGCCAGCAGGATACGGTCCACCCGGAAGCGTTCGGCGATACGGGCGTTATGGGTGTAGACGCGCTGGCGGATCAGTTCGACGTTGTCCGGGTCCGGCAGCACTTTGCTCAGCAAGTTGCGCATATTCTGCGGTTCGCTCAACTGTGCTTCGGTTTCGCCCGGCATCACCATAAATTCGAAGCGGCGCACGCCGTGCGGCAACGCCGCCGAAACATACGGGCGTACCGGGTCGCAGCACAGATAGACGTGCGGCGTCGCCAGCGGATCGTTGGCAATATCAATGACGATCCACTGGTTGGGAGCGGTTTTGCCTTCAAAGGGGATATTTAAGCTGCGGCGAATCAGGCTTCCGCCGCCGTCGCAGGCCACCAGCCAGTCGGCCTGAACCGTTTCGCGCTCGCCTTCCGGCCCTTTCAGATTTAGGGTCACCGCCTGCGCCGACTGGCTGAAGGCTTCGACTTCGCGGGAAAACAGGCAGCGCACGTGGGGAAAGCGTTGCAGCCCTTCGTACATCACCGCATCGACCTGCGGCTGAATAAAGGCGTTACGTCGTGGCCAGCCAAACTCGTCGGTCATCGGCTGGATATCGGCGAAGCAGCGGCCTTTCGGCGTCAGAAAACGCATCGCGTGCCACGGGGTAGTATGCGGCAGCACGTTCTCCACCAGCCCGATGCCCTGCATCGCCCGCAGCGATTCGTCATCAATACCGATGGCGCGTGGGTAATCAATCAGCTTATCGAGCTTTTCGACTACCAACACGCTGACCCCCATCTGGCCAAGGTAGTTGGCCATCATCAGGCCGACCGGACCCGCGCCGGCGATGACCACCTGGGCGGTGTGCTGTACAGCAGGTTGAATATCCGGATTTGATGTTGTCATTTCAGAACCTCACGACTCAGACAAAGTGCCGTCGCGTCGGAAACCGGGCGTCGCACAATTTGTTAATCAGATGTGAATGTATTTTTATAGTGAGGCCAGTATAGGCAGGGGGTTTTGCGCTACAATCAAAACATCGCCTGATGTGCACCAGGTGCACAACGTTGTTTATCTGGATATTTATCGAGGGAATATGCGAGAAAATAGCGCAGCAGATTACAAAACGGTGCGCGGTTTAACCCGCGGGTTATTGTTATTAAATTTGTTAAATAAATTCGACGGAGGGGCCACGGTCGGCACCCTGGCGGAGTTTAGCGGCCTGCATCGCACCACCGTCAGACGATTGCTGGAGACGCTGCAGGAGGAGGGTTATGTCCGCCGCAGCCGCTCGGATGACAGCTTCCGTTTAACCATCAAAATCCGTCAGTTGAGTGAGGGATTTCGTGACGAGCATTGGATTTCTGCCCTCGCGACGCCCCTGCTGGGCGAGCTACTGCGGGAAGTATTGTGGCCAACGGACATCACCACGCTGGACGTCGATGCGATGGTGGTGCGCGAAACCACCCACCGTTTTAGCCGCCTCTCCTTTCACCGGGCGATGGTCGGGCGCCGCCTGCCGTTGCTGCTGACCGCCTCGGGATTAACCTGGCTGGCCTTCGCGCCGGAGCACGAACGTCAGGCGATGATCGAGCTGCTCGCGGCCCGCCCGGAAGTGGAATACCAGCTGGCGCGGGAGCCAGCCAGGCTAGCCGCGATCCTCGAACGAACGCGCCTCAACGGTTACGGCGAGAACTTCCGCGGCTGGCAACAGGAGGAGAAAATCGCCTCCATCGCCGTGCCGATCCGCCTCCAGCAACGGGTGATTGGTTGCCTGAACCTGGTGTATATGGCCAAAGCGATGACCATCGAGCAGGCCGCGCAGAAATATCTCGCCCCGCTGCAAAACGTCGCCAACCAGATTGAGGCGCGGATGGCCGAAGAAGAAGTTTTTTACGAGTAAAGTTGTTCTGAACGGCTATATCGGTCGCTAAAAAATTGCTTCCTGCATCGCTATATATTCTAATACACAGCGATTCTTCTTACGCAACCGAGCCTTCTCATGCCAACTCTCTCCCGTCTGTTACCAGGGCTGACGCTGATCGGCGCCTGCCTGTTTGCCAGCCATGCCTTTGCTGAACGTACCGTCACCGACCAACTCGGCCGTGAAGTGACCATTCCGGACCATGTGACCCGCGTGGTGGTGCTCCAGCACCAGACCCTGAACCTGCTGGTGCAGCTCAACGCCGCCGACGATATCGTCGGGGTGATGAACAGCTGGAAAAAACAGCTCGGCCCGGCATTCGCCCGCTTTATGCCGGGTATCGAACAGCTGCCGATGCCCGGGGACTTAACCCAGGTCAATATCGAAAGCCTGATGGCGCTGCACCCGCAGGTGGTGTTTGTCGCCAACTATGCCCCGCCGGCGATGATTCAGCAGATTCAGAACGCCGGGATCCCGGTGGTGGCGGTGTCATTGCGCCAGGATGCCGCGGGCGAAAAAAACAAGATGAACCCGTCGATGGCCGATGAAGAGCAGGCCTATAACCAAGGGCTGACGCAGGGCATCCGCCTGATTGGCGAGGTGGTCGAGCGCCAGAACCAGGCGCAGGCGCTGATTGACTACACCTTCGCGGCCCGCAAAGCGGCCAACGCTCCGGTGGCCGATATTCCTGACGACCAGCGGGTCCGCGTGTATATGGCCAACCCGGACCTCAATACCTATGGTTCGGGCAAGTATACCGGGCTGATGATGAAACACGCCGGCGCCTTAAACGTCGCGGCGGCAACGGTCAAAGGGGCGCGTCAGGTCTCACTGGAACAGGTGTTGCAGTGGAATCCGCAGGTGATCTTTGTGCAGGACCGTTACCCGCAGGTGGTGACGCAGATCGTCAACGATCCGCAGTGGCAAGGCATTGATGCGGTGAAAAACCACCGCGTGTGGCTGATGCCGGAGTATGCCAAAGCCTGGGGCTATCCGATGCCGGAAGCGCTGGCGATCGGTGAACTGTGGATGGCGAAAAAGCTCTATCCTTCCCGCTATCAGGGGGTCGATGTTGACGCCCGCGCCGCAGATTACTACCAGCGGTTTTATCGCGTGAAATGGACGCCGGATGCGCAGTAATCGTCATTCGGCCCTGCTACAGAGCGGGCTGGCGCTGGCGACCCTGGTGATTGCCCTCGCTTCGCTCTGCGTCGGCCAGTATCACCTGAGCCCCGCCGCGGTGATAACCCAGCTGACGCAGGCGCCGCCCGGGGACGGAATTGCCGGGCAGATCGTCTGGTCGGTACGCCTGCCCCGGGTGGTGATGGCGCTGCTGGCCGGTGGCGCATTGGGGCTGTGCGGGGCGACGCTGCAGGGCGTGTTCCAGAACCCGCTGGTCGACCCGCATATTATCGGCGTCACCTCCGGCTCGGCGTTTGGCGGCACCCTGGCGATTCTGCTGGGGCTGGACACTCTGCTGATGATGGCCTCCACCTTTGGTTTTGGCCTGCTGGCGCTGATGCTGGTGTATCTGATTGCCGCGCTACAAGGACGGGAAAATACGCTGGTGTTGATCCTCTCCGGGATCGTCCTCAGCGGCTTTTTCGCCGCCCTCGTCAGCCTGATGCAGTATCTGGCCGACAGCGAAGAGACGCTGCCCAATATCGTCTTCTGGCTGCTGGGCAGCTTCGCCACCGCCAACTGGCACAAAGTGGCGATGATGGCGCCGCCGATCCTGATTACCGCGGCGATCCTGCTGGCGCTGCGCTGGCGGATTAATCTGCTGGCGCTGGATGAGAAAGACGCCCGCGGTCTCGGCGTGCCGGTGACCGCGCTGCGCCGTGGCGTGTTGGTGTGCTGCGCCGTGCTGGTTGCCGCGCAGGTGGCGGTGAGCGGCAGTATTGCGTGGGTCGGGCTGGTGATCCCCCATCTGGCACGACTGCTGGTGGGTGCCGACCACCGTCGGCTGCTGCCGACCGCTTTCTGTCTCGGGGGCGGCTTTATGATCGTGGTGGATGACCTGGCGCGCTCGCTGACCCAGGCGGAGGTCCCGGTGGGCATCATTACCGCCCTGCTCGGCGCCCCGCTGTTTACCTGGCTGCTGGTGCAGTCCCGCCGCCGGAGTGCCGCCTGATGACGCCCTCTCTTAGCCTGTCGGCCCTGCAGTTTGGTCATCGTCAGCCATTGTTTACCCCGCTCAGCCTGCAGTGCCAGCATGGCGATATCTGGGCGATACTCGGCGCCAATGGACGCGGCAAAAGCACGCTGCTCGACACCCTGACCGGGGTACTGCCGCCGCTGGCGGGCAGCTTCCAGCAACAGGGCGGCGTGGCGATCGTCCCGCAGTCGTTCCGTCCGGCCTTTAGCTGGCAGGTCGCCGATGTGGTGCTGATGGGTCGCGCCCGTCAGGTCAATCTGTTCGCCCAGCCCGGCGACGACGATCGTAGGCGAGTCCACGAGGCGCTGAACCAGTTGGGGATCGCCTCTCTGGCAACCAGCGCCTTTCGTTCGCTCTCCGGCGGCCAGCAGCAGATGGCGCTCATTGCCCGGGCGCTGGTGGGCGACAGCCAGAATATCCTGCTGGATGAGCCCTGCTCGGCGCTGGACCTCTCCAATCAACAGGTGGTGCTGCAGCTGATCAGCGACCTGGCCTATCGCCAGTCGCGCACGGTGCTGTTCACCACCCACGATCCAACCCATGCCCTGCAGGTCGCCAGCCATACTTTGCTGCTGTTGCCGGACGGCGAGTGGCTGGCCGGGCGCTCTGAGGCGGTGCTCAGCGAGCGCCACCTGCAGCGCGCCTACGGGTTACCGGTGCATAAAATCGAGCGCCCTGATTCCGGGGGCCCGCTGCTGGCGCCGCAGTTTACGATTCGCCGTTAGCGGGTAAAAAGCCGGCGCTGCGCAGGAACTGCTGGCCGTCGGCGCCGAGGATAAAGCGGCATAACTGCTGCGCCCCGGCGCTCGGCTGGGTCATCGTCAGCAGGTATTCCGCCTGTACATTCCAGGGGGCGGGGATCGCCACCGTGCGCAGGTCGTCTCTGGCCGTCATCTGGCGGGCGTAATGGGCATAGCCGATAAACAGGTCGGCTAAATCTTCACCGATCAGCCAGCCACCGGCGGTCTCCCCCGGCGGCACGCTGAGCGAGGTTCTGCCCCCTACCAGCTGCTGAGCGCGGGCCATCAGCGCGCGCCCGACGCCGGGGAAGTCGGCCTCAATGCGGGTAAACAGTTGCCAGGTATAGTCGCCGGAAGGGTCGCAGCCTGGCGTCGAGGTTGCCAGCCTCAGCTGCGGGTTGCTGAGCAGCGCCAGCCAGTCGGCCTCGTCAGTCGATGCCTGGCGTCGGGCGGTCAGCATCAACTGATTGCGGGCAAAGGGATGACACTCCCCCGCCAGCCCGGCCTGCTGCAGCGCCAGAGGGTGTTGGCTGTTGGCGGAGGCAAACACCGAACAGCGTTCGCCGGATTCAATGCGCTCGCGGAGCAGGCCTGCAGGACCAAAACGGGCCTCGACCTGAATACCGGTTTGCTGATGGAAACGTGCCAGCAGCGGGATAAATGCCCCTTTCAGGCTCCCCGCAGCCAGCAACACGACGGAAGATGTCATAAGACGCTCGCTGAATACCCGGAAACAAAACGCTATGTTACCCGGGCGCTATGCGATTCAGTAGTCAATTTGCGCCAGTTCGCGCAACTGTTCCGGCGTCGCCACCGGCAGATGGAAGAAACGCAGGTAGGCAGGGATCATTTCGAACAGCATATCGGTACCGCGCTGGATCGGGCAGCCTCGGGCCTGGGCGGCCTGCAGCAGCGGCGTGTACTCCTGGGTCATCACCACTTCGCCCACCCAGGTGCCGGGGGTCAGCCGCTGCGGATCCACGGGCAGCGGATCGCTGGCCTTCATGCCCAACGGCGTGGCGTTGACCACCAGGTCATGGCCTTGCGGATCGCACTGCATCAGGCTGATATCCAGCGTCGGATAGTGTTGCCATAGCCGGTCCGCCAGCGCTTTGGCGGCCTCCTGGCGGCTATCGAACAGCGTCAGGGCGCGCACTCCCGCCGCCGCCAGCGACGCGGCAATGGCCGAGCCGACGCCGCCGCAGCCAATCACCAGCGCCCGGGTACCCGCCGGCTGAAAGCCTTTCCGGCGGATGCCGAGGACAAAGCCGTCGCCGTCAAACATATCGCCGCTCAGGCTGCCATCCGCTTCGCGGCGAATGGCGTTGCAGGCCCCGGCAATCATCGCCGCCGGGCTGAGGTGATCGACCAGCGCGCAGGTGGCAATCTTGTGCGGCATGGTGACCAGCGCGCCGATGATGTTGGTCATCGTAAACAGCGCCGGCACCAGGGTCGCGTACGCCTCCGGCTTCACCCCCGTGGGCACCACTTTGACATCCACCTGCTGATGGTCAAACCACGGGTTGTAAATCATCGGCGCTTTAAAGCTGGCGGTCGGATAGCCCAGATGGGCGATCAGGCGCGTATTACCACTAATTATCATCCCCTGCTCCTTTACTGCGATAACTCAATACGTTTGACATCGCCCAGAATAAACAGATACGCCACCACGCCGAGCAGCGCCGCGCAGCCGATATAGACCAGTGCATAGAAGAAGCTGCCGAAGGCCGCCACGATAAAACCGATCACCAGCGGAGTGAGGATCCCGGCAAGGTTGGCGCAGAAGTTAAACAACCCGCCGGTCAGGCCGCCAAACCCCTTCGGCGCAATGTCAGAGATCAGCGTCCAGCCTAAGCCGACCATCCCCTGGCCAAAGAAGGCGAACGACATCACCAGAATGACGGCCAGATCGCTGGTCAGCCAGTTGGCGGAGATAATGCTGCTGGCCATCAGCAGGCCGGCGACGATCGGTAATTTACGCGCCAGGTTGGCCGAGCCGGTGGCTTTCAGCAGTTTATCGGAGACCCATCCGCCGAACATGACCCCGCCGGCGGCGGCAAGAAACGGCAGAATGGCGAAGAACCCGACCTTCAGCCACGGCATATGACGTTCGGTCGCCAGATAGGTCGGGAACCAGGTCAGGAAGAACACCAGCACCGAATTGCCGGCGAACTGGCCAATGCTGGCGCCGAGAATCTGCCGTTTCGCCAACAGCTGACCCACAACCGACCAGCTGAACGCCACCTGCTGGTCGCTGACCGTCGCCAGGCCGCCGCCGTTGACGATATGATCGCGCTCCTGCTGGCTGAGGCGTTTGTCTTCATGAGGCTCGCGATAGCAGCGCCACCACACCAGCGCAAACAACACGCCCGCCACGCCGACGCTGATAAACAGCGCGCGCCAGCCGAAGCTGCCCATGATCCAGAACAGCAGCGGCGAGAAGCAGGCCAGCCCAAGATATTCGCCGACGGTATACACCGCCGTGGCCTTGGCCCTCTCCTGCTGGGGGAACCATACGCTGACCACCCGGCTGTTGACCGGGAAGCACGGCGCTTCGCTGACCCCTAAGCCAAAGCGGCACAGCAGCAGCGTTTTCAGGCCGATGGCCATGCCGTGAAACAGGGTAAACAGCGACCACAGGGTTAACGACAGAAAGTAGGTGATCTTGTTGCCGAAGCGGTCAAGGAACAGGCCGCCGGGAATTTGCGCCAGGGCGTAGGTCCAGGCAAAGGCCGAAAAGACGATCCCCATGACCGCCGCGTCGATACCCAGTTCAGAGGTTAAGCCGGGGGCGGCAATCCCGAGTATCGTGCGGTCGAGATAGTTAATCATTGTGCCGACGGCCAGCAGCGCGAGGATCCCAATGCGCCGCCGGGAACGCGGAACGGTAGCCGCGGCGTCCGCCGCCGCCGTCGGGTTATGGCTGTACGAGTTCATAGTCGTTTCCTGTCGTAGGGTGCAGATGAATGTTGTTGTTATGTTTGGGTTGTTATTTTTAATGAACCATTTGATACAAAACTAGCTGTACTGCATCGCCGAAAGACGCACGGCCGCGTTCGCCGCGCCATACAGCGCGTAGCCGCCCCGCCTTTCGGTCAATTCGAAGAAAAAGCGCCCCGCCGAGAAGGGCCGGGTGTACAGATGCAGGAATTCGCCGTCGTGCGGCCCCCGGTCATAGAGGATCTGCAGGCGTTTCAGGGTCTCCACGTTGGCCGCGTCGCCAAAGCGCGCCAGCAAATCGTCGTAGTAGTTTGCCGGGATCGGCAGCGCGTTCAGCGACACCTGCGGCAGGTCGTCAAGGGTAGCCGGCAGGTCGTGGCAGGCGAACGCCGCATGCTGCAGGCCCGCACCCTGGTAACAGGCGACGGAGCGGGCAATCTGGGTCGCGCGGCTCTGCGAGATATTCAGCGCCAGGCGAATATTGCCCTGCGGGCTGTGCACCGCCAGGCTGCGTACCAGGCCGTAAGGGTCCGGCAACGTCTGCTCATGCTCCAGCGTGAAGCCGAAAACGCTGCGGAAAAACATCACCCAGTTGTCGCGTTGATCGGCTTCCATGCCCAGCGCCAGGTGGTCGATACCGCTGTAGTCATGGCGCAGCGTCGGGCTATCGGACAGATGGAAATCGCGGGCGTAGATATCGTCCCCGGCTTCGATGAGGTAGATCAGGCTACCGTCGGGGGCGCAAATCGCGGGTATCGGGCTTTCATTGGGTCCGGCATCGCCCTGCCAGGTGGCGTAGCCGTAGGCACGGGCCCGTTCAACAATCGCGGCGCTGTGGCTCACGCGCAGGGCCATGGCGCACAATGAGGCGCCGTGACGCTGGTGAAAATGGTCGGCCCAGCTGTGGGGCTGATAGTTAACGATCGCCCGCGCTCCGCCGTTGCGCCACAGCGCTACCTGCTTCGAGCGATGGCGCCCCTGCTGGCAAAAGCCGAGCTGCGTCAGGCGCTCGCCAAGCGCTTTCGCTTCCGACGGGCTGGCGGCAAATTCGATAAACTCCAGTCCGAGGTACTGCGGCAGCGCTGCCGGTGCAAACAGCTGTGCGTCGCTGTGCCCCAGCAGCAGGCGGGTCTGCTCTTCCAGCCACTGCAGCGAACGGTAGCCATCTTTGGCGGTGGCGCCGTTTGGCGAGGCGCGGAAGCTGTCATTGAAGATCTCCAGCGACCACGGCCCGCGATAGCCGCAGCGGGTTAACTCGCAGGCAAACTCCACCAGCGGCAGCTGCCCCTGTCCAGGGAAGCAGCGGAAATGGCGGCTCCATTCGAGCACGTCCATCTTCATCAGCGGCGCATCGGCCAGCTGCAGGAAGGTGATCTTGTCGACCGGGACATCTGACAGACCCTGCAGCGTGTCGCCGCGGGCCAGAATATGGAAGCTATCCAGCACGATCCCCAGCGCCGGGCTGTCGACGCTTTTCACCCGCTCCCACGCCTGATGCCAGCGGTTTACGTGAGTGCCCCAGGCCAGCGCTTCATAGCCGATGACAATCTTTTCCTGCTCGGCCAGCTGCGCCAGCGCCGTTAAGTCCGCTATCTGCAGCGAGACGTCCGCGGAGCAGTCTGGCTGGACGTTGCTGCACAGTAGTAAGGTGTCACAGCCCAGTTCATGCATCAGCTCAAATTTGCGCTTCGCCCGCTCCATGTTGGCGGCGAACTGGCTGCGGCTTGCCCCTTCGAAATCGCGAAAGGGTTGAAAAAGCGTGATTTTTAGCCCTAAATCCGCTGCCAGATTACGAATATCCGTCGGCGTACCGGTATAATAGAGCAGGTCGTTTTCGAAGATTTCGACGCCCTGATAACCCGCAGCCGCAATAGCATGGAGCTTTTCGGGCAAGGTGCCAGAAATCGAGACGGTGGCAATGGATCGCAGCATAAGTCCTCGTGTCATCAGTCGACGTGAGCACTGAATATGTATCATTTGGTTCACTCACGCCACATAAGGTTGCAAAATTGTGATCGTTATGTGTATTTTTTTCCATTGGAAAAAGGAGTCGTTATGTCTGTCGTGGATCACGTGGATCAAGATGAAGCGCAACCGCTAAAGGAGCGGATTTTTGCCGCCGCCATCGTCGTCTTTGCCGAACATGGCTTGTCCGGGGCGCGAATGGAGCAAATTGCAACCGAAGCGCAGACAACCAAGCGGATGGTGGTGTACTACTTCAAAACCAAGGAACAGCTGTACCAGGCGGTGCTGCAACACGTCTATGCGCGCATTCGCGAAACCGAGCAGCAGCTCGGGCTGGAGCACCTGCCGCCGGTAGAGGCGCTGGTGCAGCTGGTACGCTGGAGCGTGCGCTATCACGCCACCCATGCGGACTATATGCGGGTTATCTGTATGGAGAATATGCAGCGCGGGAAGTGGCTGAAGTCGTCAGGGCAGTTAAAGCCGCTGAACCGTACCGCCCTGTCGATTCTGGAGGATATTCTCCAGCGCGGACAGCAGCAGGGTGTTTTTCAGGAGGGGCTGCAGGCACGGGATGTCCACCGGCTTATCAGCAGCTTTAGTTTTTATCAGGTCTCGAACTTTTACACCTTCAATAGCCTGTATCTCGACGATCCGCTGCCGGCCATCGACGATGAAGCGATGGTGGCGCACCACTGCGATATCGCGGTGAAAGCGGTGGTTCGCTTTGTGATTTCCTGAGTGCCTTTTAGCGTGATGCCGGCTGACTACTCATGGCCGGACAACGCATGAACCACTTTCTCCATGGCGGCTCTGGTCAGTTCGCTGCGCGCAATTTTCGGGTTGGCCAGCGCGGTGCGAACCACCCCGGCAATGACAATGTGTTTCGGCTCCTGGCCCAAATCGCGCATTTCCAGCACCACTTTCCCGACAACCCGGCACATTTCCTGATACAACTCGTCGTCTTTGGCTTTATTTCCCATTCTTTTTTGCTCATAAATTATCATTATCAATCAAATCATTATTGATAGGATTTTGGGATAAATCAAACTCCCCTCCTTTTTTCCCGCCAACGGACTATTTTTATTGCTGAACCGTGACAGGCAACCCCTGATAGCCATCAGTTAACTGTGCGACTGGTGGAAATTTGTGTTGCGAATACGATTGCTATTAGTGTGAGTTTTGTTACATTTTTATGGCATATAATGAAACGCTGTTTTCATTTTCTTTTTTTGTTTCAGCGTCGTATAATGCCCACCGATTCTTTCTTGAATGGTTTCAGCGCATTGGACTGCACAACTAAACGCATAAAATACTGCTCCTTTTTATGGGCTGAACCGCCAGCACACTTTCTTCTGCACGCTCTTTTGTTGTCATCTATTCTTAGAGCTTGGCATAGCAACTTTCGCAATACAGGTTTGACTCCACGGCGGCATGCCAACGGAGCGAGTTTTCCATATCCTTCACAACTTAAAGACTAAAACTTTCATGAAAAAGACCAAAATTGTTTGCACCATCGGTCCGAAAACCGAATCCGAAGAGATGCTGTCCAAAATGCTGGACGCGGGCATGAACGTCATGCGTCTGAACTTCTCTCACGGTGACTATGCTGAACACGGTCAACGCATCCAGAACCTGCGTAACGTGGTGAGCAAAACCGGTAAGACAGCCGCTATCCTGCTGGACACCAAAGGTCCGGAAATTCGTACCATCAAGCTGGAAGGCGGCAATGACGTCTCCCTGAAAGCGGGCCAGACCTTCACCTTCACCACCGACAAATCCGTAGTCGGCAACAGCGACATCGTGGCAGTTACCTATGAAGGTTTCACCACTGACCTGTCCGTCGGTAACACCGTACTGGTAGACGATGGTCTGATCGGTATGGAAGTCACCGCCATCGAAGGTAAAAACGTTATCTGTAAAGTGCTGAACAACGGCGACCTGGGCGAAAACAAAGGCGTTAACCTGCCGGGCGTTTCCATTGCCCTGCCGGCACTGGCAGAAAAAGACAAACAGGACCTAATCTTCGGTTGCGAGCAAGGCGTCGATTTCGTTGCCGCTTCCTTTATTCGTAAGCGTTCTGACGTGGTGGAAATTCGTGAGCACCTGAAAGCCCACGGCGGTGAGAACATTCAGATCATCTCCAAGATTGAAAACCAGGAAGGCCTGAACAACTTCGACGAAATCCTCGAAGCGTCTGACGGCATCATGGTTGCTCGTGGCGACATGGGCGTTGAGATCCCGGTTGAAGAAGTTATCTTCGCCCAGAAAATGATCATCGAAAAATGTATCCGCGCACGTAAAGTGGTTATCACCGCGACTCAGATGCTGGATTCCATGATCAAAAACCCGCGTCCGACCCGCGCAGAAGCCGGCGACGTCGCTAACGCCATCCTCGACGGTACCGATGCGGTAATGCTGTCTGGCGAATCCGCTAAGGGTAAATACCCGCTGGAAGCGGTCACCATCATGGCGACCATCTGCGAACGTACCGACCGCGTGATGACCAGCCGTCTGGAGTTCAACAACGACAACCGTAAACTGCGTATCACTGAAGCAGTATGCCGTGGCGCTGTAGAAACGGCTGAAAAACTGGAAGCACCGCTGATTGTGGTCGCAACCAAAGGCGGTAAATCTGCACGTGCCGTACGTAAATACTTCCCGGATGCGACCATCCTGGCGCTGACCACCAACGAAACCACCGCCCGTCAGCTGGTGCTGACCAAAGGCGTTGTGCCGCAGCTGGTTGCACAGCTGGACTCCACCGATGACTTCTACCGTCTCGGCAAAGAGCTGGCGGTACAGAGCGGCCTGGCGCGTAAAGGCGACGTGGTTGTGATGGTATCTGGTGCGCTGGTACCGAGCGGAACGACCAATACCGCTTCCGTACACGTGCTGTAATCTTTTACAAGTTAATTATTTTTATAAAACGCCTCTTCGGAGGCGTTTTTTTTATTCAATCCTTAGCTCCTCTTAATAAAAATGCAAATCGGAATTTACTATTTAATAAGAGATTATCTAAGATGAATCCGATGGAAGCGTGCTGTTTTCACAAAGAATTTTTAACTCGCCTGTCAAATTCGATGCTTCTTTGAGCGAACGATCAAAAATAAGCGTATTACCGTAAAAAAATATTCTCATCCCAAAAAAGTTTGTGTAATACTTGTAACGCTACATGGAGATTAACTCAATCTAGAGGGTATTAATAATGAATCGTACTAAACTGGTACTGGGCGCGGTAATCCTGGGTTCTACTCTGCTGGCTGGTTGCTCCAGCAATGCTAAAATCGATCAGCTGTCTTCTGACGTTCAGACTCTGAACGCTAAAGTTGACCAGCTGAGCAACGACGTGAACGCAATGCGTTCCGACGTTCAGGCTGCTAAAGACGACGCAGCACGCGCTAACCAGCGCCTGGACAACGCTGCTACCAAATACCGTAAGTAATAGTATTTGTAGCTGTGTTATAAAAATGGCGCACATTGTGCGCCATTTTTTTTGTCTGCCGTTTGCCGTTCCCTTCCCTGTTTATCCATCCGTTATTGCGTGACCCGCGTTTCTGACGCCGTCGCCGGCGTACCGTTCAGGACTGACTGCACCGAACTGGCCCCACTCGCATCAGGCGTCGCCCCGGTTGAAACCACCACCGGAACCCCCATGCGACGATGCATCGCTTTATCCGCCATCGCTTTATCCGTTCCCTTGTCGTTGGCGAACTGCGCGTAGCCTTCCGGCAGCACGTAGGCAATGGTCTGCGGGTTCTGCGTTTCGCTCTGGGTCATCGGGCGATGCACTTCCAGATAGCGCGTGCCGTTCGATTCGATGGAGAACTTCACCGGCTGGTTGATCACCCGCACCGGCGTGCCCACGCGAACCTGGGCAAACAGCGCTTTAATATCGTCGGTAAACATCCGCATGCAGCCGGAGCTGACGCGCAGCCCGACGCTGTTCTGCGCATTGGTACCGTGAATCAGGTATTCGCCGTTACCGTACGCCAGGCGCAGGGCAAAGCGGCCTAATGGGTTGTTCGGCCCGGCCGGCACCACCGCCGGTAAGGTGATGCCTTTTTCCAGCGAGCGCTGGCGAATACCGGCGGTCGGGGTCCAGGTCGGATTAGGAATTTTTTGCCCGACGCGGGTGGTCATCTCCGGCGTTTCAAGCCCGAGTTGCCCAATCCCTAACGGATAGACCTGCACCGTGTTGCCGTCCGGCGGGAAATAATAGAGCCGCAGCTCTGCCAGGTTCACCACAATCCCTTCACGCGGCACATCGGGCAGTAGCAGCTGTAGTGGAATAAGCATCTGCGTCCCAGGCTGTGGGACGGGTGCAACGGTGTTGTTGGCTTCCAGCAGGATCATCGCCGCGGTGTCAAAGCGCCGGGCAATGGTTTGCAGGCTGTTATCGCCCTCCTGCACCGTGTAGGTCTGATTCTGTCCCACCAGACGGCTACCGTTGGCCGGTAATGTGTATTCAACCGCTCTGGCGGCCTGAGACGCGCCGAGAGCACCTAAAAGCATAAGAGTGAGTAGAGACGCGCGTTTCATACTGAATTTCCCTCTTAGTCACTGACAGGCCGTCAGAAAGTTGAACCACCCGCGAGACGGATACCCCGTCTCGCTTAACAGAATGAAAGCTTCAACAATAGTTTAGCTAAAAGTGAGAGCCTGCGCGCGAATTGCGCGGATCATTGCTTCCAGCCCCTGCGAGCGCGAGGGCGTGAGGTGTTGCGTGAGCGCCATTTTTTCAAACCACGGGCGCACGTCGAAATCAGTGATGTCTTTGGCGGTCATCTGGTCATACAGAATGAACACCACGGCGATCAACCCTTTGACAATCGCGGCGTCGCTATCCCCGCGCAGCGAAAGCACGCCGCCGTCGCGCTGCTCCACCACAATCCACACCTGGCTCTGGCAGCCCTGAATGATGTGTTGCGCGGTATGTTCTTCAGCCGGCAGCGGTGCCAGGCGCTGGCCGAGCTCGATAATATAGAGGTACTTCTCTTCCCAGTTGGCGCAACGACTAAAGTTGCGCAGCAGTTTGTCTTTATCCGGTAACGCCGCCATGATTGCTTCCTTTAGCCTAATAGCGTGTGGATACGCTGTAGTCCTGCGACCAGCCGATCCACCTCTTCCGTCGTATTGTACATCGCCAGCGATGCCCGACACATTGCCGGCACCTGATAGAACGCCATCAGCGGCATCGCGCAGTGGTGACCGGTGCGTATCGCAATGCCGTAGTTATCGAGGAAGCTGCCCACGTCGTAGGCGTGATGTTTGCCAAGATTAAAGGCAATCACGCCCAGGCGATGGTCAGGCCCATAAATGGTCAGATCGGGCACGTTCTTCAGCGCCTGTAGCGCATAGTGCATCAGTGTCTGCTCATACTCGGCAATCTGGGTCAGGCCCAGCGCGTTAATATACTCGAAGGCCGCCCCGAGGCCGATAATGCCGCCGGTATTGGGCGTTCCCGCCTCAAAGCGCCACGGCGCTTTCGCCCAGGTGGTTCCTTCGGTCAGACTGACGGTGGCAATCATCGCCCCGCCGCCTTCCCACGGCGGCATCGCCTGCAGCAGCGCCTCTTTGACATACAGGACGCCAATCCCGGTGGGGCCATACAGCTTGTGTCCGGAAAAGACATAAAAATCGCAGTCCAGCGCCTGAACGTCGACCGCATGGTGCATCACCGCCTGTGCGCCATCGACCAGGACTTTAGCCCCATGCTGATGGGCCAGCGGGATCAGGGCCGCCAGCGGGTTTTCCGTGCCCAGCACGTTGGAAACCTGAGTAATCGCCAGCAGCCGGGTACGATCATCGAACAGGCCAGGGATCGCGTCCAGCTGCAAGGTGCCGTCTGGATTGAGCGGAATGACCCGCAGCTCTGCCCCAACCCGGGCGCACAGCATCTGCCACGGCACGATATTGGCGTGGTGCTCCATGGCGCTGATGATAATGTTATCTCCGGCACCAACGTTGGCATTCCCCCAGCTGTTGGCCACCAGATTGATCCCTTCGGTGGTCCCGCGCACGAACACCAGCTCTTCTGCAGAGCGGGCATTCAGGAAGTTGGCCGCCTGCTGGCGCACCTGCTCCATCCGCGCCGTGGCTTCCGCGCTGAGGGTGTGGATACCACGGTGAACGGCGGCGTAGCCATGGCGATAAAACTCCGCCTCGGCGCGAATCACCGCCTCTGGTTTTTGCGCGCTGGCGGCGCTGTCGAGATAGGCCAGCGGCTGACCGTTAACCTCCCGGCTGAGCACCGGAAAATCCGCGCGTATCCGTTCGGCAGAAAATGTCATGCTGATTCCTCCGGTAAACGTTGGCCAATGCGCGCCAGAATGGCAGCCCTGAGCGTGTCATCGGCGACCGCTTCCGTCAGTTCGGCGGCGAAAGCGTAGAGGATCATGTGCTGCGCCGCCTGCCCGGAGATACCGCGCGAACGCAGATAGAACAGCTGTTCGTCGTCGATCCGCCCGATGGTGGCACCGTGGCTGCACTTGACGTCATCGGCATAGATTTCCAGCTGCGGCTTGGTATCCACTTCAGACAGGCGCCCCAGCAGCAAATTGTTGTTGGTCATCTGACCATCGGTTTTAATCGCGTGTTTCGCGACATTGATCAGGCCGTTAAAGACCGCCCGCCCTTTATCGTTGACGATGGTCTTGTGCAGCTGGCGGCTATTGCAGTAGCCCACCTGATGGTCCAGCCAGGTGCGGCTGTCGCACACTTCATTGTTCACCGGCATCGCCAGCGAGTTGATCCGCAGGTCGCTGTTCTCGCCCTGCAGTCGGGTGCTGGTGTGGTGACGCAACACCGCGCCGCCGAGCAGGAAACTGCTGCTAAAGGCCGAGGCATCACGGCCAAGCGTAAGGTCATTGTGGGAGAAGTGATAGCTCCGGGCATTTTCAAACGCCAGCTTGAGATGCTGCAGGTGGGCGTTATCCGCCACCGTCATGGTCAGGCGCGCACCGGTAAAGTGGCGCTGTTCATCGAGGCTCAGATAGTGTTCGACGATGGTCGCTTCGGCACCGCTCTCCAGCTCAAGATGGTGGCGGTAATGGGCGCTGTTCATCTCGCCACCCGCCAGACCACGCGTCACATGCATCAGCAGCAGCGGCTTTTCCGGGCGCTGATGGCGTTTAACGCGGATGCGGGTCACCGTCTGCGCCAGGCTTTCGGTAAGGTGCAGGAAGACTTCCGGCTGTAGCGCCTCGGGGAGCCCCTGGCGCTGGTTGTCGACGCTGACCTCATAACCACTGCCGGCCAGATCGTCGCTCAGCGCTGGGCTAAACTGTCCGTCGATAAACACCAGACGCCAGGCATCCAGCCCCAGCGCGCGTTCGTCCCGCTGCGCCGCGCTGAAGTCGCCGGGCTGCAGGGCCACGAAGGTCTCGTTGCACAGCGCCTCCAGCGGCGTATATTTCCACTCTTCATGTTTGCGCGTCGGCAGGCCAAGACGCAGCACCTGCTGGAGATGCTGGCGGGCCTCTGGGGTGCGCTGCGCGCCCTGCGCCTCAAACAGATGGTGCCATTGCTGCAATGTGTTACTGCTGTTCGGTAAGCCAGCCATAGCCCTGCTCCTCCAGCTGTTTGACCAGCGTAAAATCACCGGATTTGACGATCCGCCCTTGATAGAGCACGTGCACAAAGTCCGGCTTGATGTAGTCGAGAATACGCTGGTAGTGCGTCACAATAATAAACGCGCGCTTGCCGTCGCGAAGCGCGTTGACGCCTTCAGAGACGATTTTCAGGGCATCGATGTCCAGCCCGGAATCGGACTCATCAAGGATGCACAGCTCCGGCTCCAGCACCGCCATTTGCAGGATGTCATTACGCTTTTTCTCGCCGCCGGAGAAACCGACGTTGACCGAACGGGTCAGTAAATCTTCCGGCATCTTCAGCAACTGAATTTTCTCTTCCATCAGGTCCTGGAAGTCGAAACGGTCCAGCGCCTCCTGACCACGATATTCGCGTACCGCGTTGAGCGCGGTTTGCAGAAAGAACTGGTTGCTGACGCCGGGGATTTCGACCGGGTACTGGAAGGCCATGAAGATCCCTTCGCCCGCGCGATCTTCCGGCGCGAGGCTCAGCAGATCTTTGCCTTTAAACTCCACGCTGCCGCCGGTGACTTCATAGTCTTCCCGTCCGGCAAGGGTCGCGGAGAGCGTACTTTTCCCGGAGCCGTTCGGCCCCATAATGGCATGCACTTCGCCAGGACGGATTTCCAGATCCAGGCCACGCAGGATCGATTTGTCTTCAACGGCAACCTGCAAGTTTTTAATACTTAACATCTTGTTTCCCTTAATTCGTGTCGCCTGGCGCTTAGCCGACGCTGTGTTCCAGACTGATAGCCAGCAGTTTTTGCGCCTCGACGGCAAATTCCAGCGGCAGTTCTGAGAAGACGTCTTTACAGAAGCCGTTGACGATCATCGAGATAGCATCGTCTTCGCTGATCCCGCGCTGCAGGCAGTAGAACAACTGGTCTTCGCCGATCCGCGAGGTGGTCGCTTCGTGCTCAAGCTGCGCGCTGTTGTTGCGGCATTCAACGTACGGGAAGGTATGCGCCCCGCAGTCCGGCCCAATCAGCATCGAGTCACACTGGGTGAAGTTGCGCGCATTGGTGGCGGTGGGCATGATTTTCACCAGCCCCCGGTAGCTGTTCTGGCTTTTCCCGGCGGAGATCCCTTTCGAGATGATCGTCGAGCGGGTGTTTTTGCCGATATGAATCATTTTGGTGCCGGTGTCTGCCTGCTGGTGACCGCTGGTCAGGGCGACGGAGAAGAACTCGCCGATCGAGTTATCACCGCGCAGAATGCAGCTCGGGTACTTCCAGGTGATGGCGGAACCGGTCTCGGACTGTGTCCACGACATTTTGCTGTTCTCGCCTTCGCACAGCGCACGCTTGGTGACGAAGTTGAGGATCCCGCCGGTGTTGTTATCCCCGGGGAACCAGTTCTGCACCGTGGAATATTTCACTTCGGCGTCTTTGTGAATAATCACTTCGACCACCGCCGCGTGCAGCTGATAGCTGTCGCGCACCGGCGCCGAGCAGCCTTCGATATAGCTGACGTAGCTCCCCTCATCGGCCACCAGGATGGTTCGTTCGAACTGGCCGGTTTTTTCGGCGTTGATGCGGAAGTAGGTGGACAGCTCCATCGGGCAACGAACGCCTTTTGGCACGTAGATAAAGGTGCCGTCAGAGGCCACCGCCGCATTCAGCGCGGCAAAGAAGTTGTCGTTGCTCGGTACCACGGTCCCGAGATATTTTTTCACCAGCTCCGGGTGGTCGTGAATAGCCTCCCCGAACGAGCAGAAGATAATCCCCTGCTCCGCCAGTTTTTCGCGATAGGTGGTCGCCACCGACACCGAGTCAAAAATCGCGTCGACCGCCACTTCTCGCCCTTCACGGACCGGGACGCCCAGCAGATTAAAGGCCTCTTCGACCTCCTGCGTCAGGTAGGCCGCCGGGCCGGTTTGCTGTACCGCACCGGGCTCGGATGCGCAGGTGTCATCGCAGTTACCGCAGGACGGTGCGGAGTAATAGCTGTAATCCTGGTAATTCAGTTGCTCATAATGCGCTTTCAGCCAGTGCGGCTCTTCCATCTCCAGCCAGGCGTTAAACGCGCGCAGGCGGAACTCGAGCATCCACTCGGGCTCATTACGACGGGCGGAGATGGCGCGCACCACCTCTTCATTAATGCCTTTCGCCAGCTCATCGGTTTTTAGTTGGGTAAAAAAACCTTCTTTATAATTCAGAGAGCCGTCGGACCAGGTTTTGACATCGTCAGTTGCTTCAGTATTACGAGACATAATTACTCCGCCTGAACCCCAAAGCTTTCACCGCAACCACATTCGTGCTGCGCTTTTGGGTTATGAAACTTAAAGATTTCATTTAATCCTTCCCGGACGTAATCCAGCTCCGTGCCATCGATAAACGGCATGGCCTGCAGCGGCGCCCACAGCTTCGCGCCGTCACGTTCAAACAGCAGATCGTCTTTCGCCGGTTCGGCAATCAGTTCGAGTACGTAGGCAAATCCGGCACAGCCGCTGGTTTTAATCCCCAGACGCAGGCCTTGCTTGTCGGGCTGCTTCGTCACCAAATCGCGAATATGGGCAGCGGCGGTCGGGGTCATCATCAGACCACGCCAGCTAAACTCATCGGGATTGAAGGTTCCAGTATCTAATTCCATCGCTCTACCTCATTGGTTGGCGCCATCAGGGCATGCAGCTATGTTAATGATAACGATTATCACTTCAACCCAGCTGGAGAAGGGATATTCCCTGCTCTGATGCTTTTTTAGCGCTTTTTATAAGCATAGACCCTGCCTCGCAGGTTAACAGCGGACTATTTACAAACGTAATGCATTGATAAATAGATAGTTAATGAGGATATAAGCGGGTGTTCGGGCGCAAGATAAAAGATGCATCGGAAATGCCTATTTTTGAAATAGAAAATGGCACCTTCTGTGAACAACAGGCATAACAAAATCAATGAATTAATTGTGAATAACGTTTTTCAGTGGTTATTTCATCCATTACCAACCAGAACAATCTATAAACATCGGTCGGGAAGATTGTTAGTTATCCGGAAAAATGAAGCGGCGATTCAGATAAATTCGGACAAAACCCTGGATTAAAGCGTATTAGTCTACTGGTAACTTGATGTACAATTCCCGCTTAAATTTCCTACAGTTTTCGGCCCAATGTCGTCGGAGTCACTGCTCACCCGGAGCTACGCAGTACAGAATGATAGATATCAGTATTATGTCGATGTGCATGGTAGTACTGCTGGTGATGAGCGTACTGCTGAACTAAATTAGCCCCCTTTCCGCTGTACGCCGCCAGGACTTCACATTCGTGATGAAATGAGGAGTTTTGGAGGATTCGCCCCCCGTGGGATTGTTCGCCAACCAGGTTATCTCTAAGCTTCCAGGCACACTCTAAAGAGGTAACTAAGATGAAAAGAACGATTATTGCTCTGTTAGCCACCGTATCTGTTGTCGCCGCCAGCGCATTTGCGGCAGATAAAACCGAGAGTCCAGCCCCTGCCGACCATTATGCCGGTCAGCCGATGATGGATATGCCCCAGGGCCGCGGCGCGATGCCCATGCCTTTACCACCATTCCCGCCGAGAAAGCCGGTGATATTCTCCGCCACCGTTGCCACCGACAACCCGGCTGAGACCATTAGCAAACTGACTCCGCTGATCCCGACGGATAAAGCCAAACATTATGAAGTGCGTGTGGAAGTGGTTCCCGTCCCTGATATGCCGGAACGCGGCTGAATTCATTCACTGACCTAATCTTTGAAGACAAAAAAAGCTGCCGGTGTTGAGGGCAGCTTTTTATTTTACGTCTAACTTCGTGCTACAAATCTTTATCCTCGTGGCAACCTGCGCCGAGGACGCATGAATGACGACGGGATATTAACTTTTAATCTTTCTGTAGATAAACAGTACAACTAATGCACCAATGACCGCGACTGCAAAGCTGCCGAAATTAAATCCATCGACCTTGCCGAAGCCAAAAAATGTGCTAATCCAACCACCTACAACTGCACCGATAACCCCCAGAACGATAGTGACGATAAAGCCGCCGCCGTCTTTGCCTGGCATAATCCACTTAGCCAAAATACCGGCAATAAGACCAAAAATGATCCAGGAAATGATACCCATAGTTAACTCCGTCCTCTATGTTACTCACAAGTATATCGTTCTTAAATAGTAGCATAAATAACGTGAATGATTCATGAATTATATTTTTAATAGTGATGACTTGCTGCATAAGCAATCATAGTCTACATATCAAGGGGTCATTGTTAATCCGCAAAGGAGTTAAAGATGGGTTATTACGTTATTAAAAAGTCTGAGAAAAGCGTGTCCCAGCCGTGGTATTTCCTGCTCAAAGCCGATAACCACGAAACCATTGCTACCAGTGAAATGTATTCCTCGAAGGATGCAGCGAAAAAGGGGATTGCCTCGGTGCAGAAGAATGGGCCGAGCGATACTATCAAGGATGAGACCGCATCCTGACGCGTAACTGAAGCGAGAAGATAAGGGGGAAACTACGCCCCCTTATTGGCTAACGAACGGCGCTAAACGCCGTGGGGCGAAGAGAGATGCTCTCTTCGCCGATGACCTCAGACAACCGCGGTGGTGAGCCGCGAAGAACAGCACAAACGCCCCTGTTCATCAGAGATATCAATCTGCCACACCTGATGACGAGAGCCGACATGGAGCGCCCGGCATACGCCGCGCACCCGGCCGCCGCGCACCGAACGAATGTGGTTGGCATTGACCTCCAGCCCCACCACTTTTTGCTCACCCTCACTGCACAAATAGCCGGCAACCGAGCCGAGCGTTTCCGCCAGGACCACAGAGGCCCCGCCGTGCAGCAGACCAAACGGCTGATGCGTGCGCTGATCCACCGGCATGGTGGCTTCGATAGTCTCATCGGTAAAGACATCAAAATGAATATCCAGCAGCCCGACCATGTTGCCTTCGCCCATACCGTTGAGCTGTTCCAGCGTTGTCTGACGTTTCCAAATCATCCAATAATCTCCAGCAGCGCCTGCAGCGGATGACGAACCCCGCTGCCTTCAATACGCTTCACCTGACTACGACAGGAGTATCCGGTCACCAGGCAACGATTGCGCGGTAAACGCTGAATCGCCTGTTGCCAGGAAAGCGCGTAGATATCCAGCGAGTTGGCATGGTTTTTCACCTCATGGCCATAGGTCCCGGCCATACCACAGCAGCCAACGCTGACGTTTTCCAGCTTCGCGCCAAAGCGCGCAAAAATCTCAGCCCACTGCTTCGGCGCGGCGGGTAGCGCCGTCACTTCGGTGCAGTGACCAAACAGATACCACGCTTCCCCGCTGCAATCCTGCTCGCGGGTCTCCGGCAGCGCTTTGGGCAGCCACTCGTGGACCAGCATCACGTGGAAATCGCCGCGCTTGTCGCCCAGCACCTGGTTGTACTCATCGCGATAACACAGCACCAGCGCCGGGTCGACGCCAACCATCGGCATGCCCAGCTGCGCCACGCGGTTGAGGAAATCTGCAGTCTTTTGCGCCGTGCGGGCAAAGCGCGACAGGAAGCCTTTGATGTGCTGGGCCTTGCCGTTCGGTGAAAACGGCAGCAGCACCGGCTGGTAGCCAACCTTTTCAACCAGACGGACGAAATCCGCCACCACCTGCGCGTCGTAGTAGCTGGTGAACGGATCCTGCACCACCAGCACCATCCTGGCTTTTTGCTCCGCGCTGAGGGTTTCCAGCAGCTCCAGAGTCATGTTCGCCGAACGATGCCCGACCATTTGTTGCTTCAGCGACGGCGTCGAGAGTAACGGCAGATCGACCATGCCGATATGCTTCTCGGAAAGCTTGCGCACCCACGGCTGATTAATAAAGAAGTTGAAGGTCTTCGGCGCATGAGCCATCAGCGGCGCGTAGGACTCGACCGTCGCCACCAGGTGGTCGCGCACCGGCCGCAGATAGCGGCTGTGATAGAGCTGCAGGAAACGCGAGCGGAACTCCGGCACGTCAATTTTAATCGGGCACTGGGTTGAACAGGCTTTACAGGCCAGACAGCCGGACATCGCCTCTTTCACTTCGTGAGAGAAATCATACTCGCCCTTGCGCGCATGCCAGCTATTGCGGGTACGCTCCACCAGGGTACGCAGGCTGGCGCGTTTTTCCGGCAGCCCCTTCTCCAACTGATTCGGGTCAACGCCGCGGTCGGCCAGCAGGCGCAGCCATTCGCGCACCAGCGTTGCCCGCCCTTTCGGCGAATGGATACGGTGATTGCTGACCTTCATTGACGGACACATCGGGCTTTTCACGTCAAAGTTAAAGCACAACCCGTTACCGTTACACTCCATCGCCCCACGCCAGGAGGTGCGCACCGCGATAGGGATCTGGCGATCCCAGGTGCCGCGCTTCACCGCGTCCACCTTCATCATCGGCGCGTCCACGCCTTCCGGCGGACAGATTTTGCCCGGATTGAGGCGGTTATGCGGATCGAACGCCGCTTTAATTTTGCGCAGCTCGCTGTACAGGGCCTCGCCAAAGAAGGCCGGGCTGTATTCCGCCCGGAACCCTTTGCCGTGTTCACCCCACAGCAGGCCGCCGTATTTTGCCGTCAGGGCCACGACCTCGTCGGAGATCTGCTTCATCAGCACTTCTTGCTGCGGATCGCACATATCCAGCGCCGGGCGGACGTGCAGCACGCCGGCATCCACGTGGCCGAACATGCCGTAGCTCAGGCCGTGCCCGTCCAGCAGAGCACGAAACTCAACGATATAGTCGGCAAGATGTTCCGGCGGGACGCAGGTATCTTCGGCGAACGGAATCGGCTTGGCGGCGCCTTTGGCGTTCCCCAGCAGGCCGACCGCTTTTTTACGCATCGCGTAGATTCGCTCCACGCCGTCCAGCTCGTTACACACTTGCCAGCCGATGACGCCGGCCTCGCTGGCGGCGATCAGTTCATCCAGGCGCTGGCACAGCGTGGTCACCTGGTCGTCGATAAGCGGTGCTTCATCGCCGGCAAATTCGACAATATTCAGCCCCAGCATCTCTTTATCCGGGACATCGGTGATCAGCTCGCTGACCGAGTGCCAGACGATATCTTCCCGCGCCAGGTTAAGCACTTTCGAGTCGACGGTTTCCACCGACAGCGCTTTTGCCTCGACCATAAACGGCGCGTTGCGTAACGCCGAGTCAAAGGAGTCATATTTGATATTTACCAGACGGCGCACTTTCGGCAGGCGGGTAATGTCCAGGCGCGCTTCGGTGATAAAGGCCAGCGTCCCTTCCGAACCGGTGAGAATCCGCGTCAGGTCGAACTCGCTCATATCGTCATTAAAGACGTGGCGCAGGTCGTAGCCGGTCAGGAAGCGGTTCAGTTTGGGGAATTTATCGATGATCAGCTGACGCTGCGCTTTACAGCGCTGGTATACCGTCCGGTAAATGCGCCCTATCGCCGACTGCTCCTGGCTTAGCGTTTCAGCCAGCGCTACGGGGACCGCCTGGGTATCAAGAATGTCGCCGCCCATCAGCACCGAGCGAACGCCCAGCACATGGTCTGAGGTTTTGCCATATACCAGCGATCCCTGGCCGGAGGCGTCGGTGTTGATCATCCCGCCCAGCGTCGCACGGTTGCTGGTCGACAGTTCCGGGGCAAAAAAGTAGCCGTAGGGTTTCAGATATTGGTTGAGCTGATCTTTAATCACCCCCGCTTCAACCCGCACCCACCCTTCTTCAGGGTTAATTTCGAGGATGCGGTTCATATAGCGGGACATATCGACAATGATCCCGGCGTTCAGCGCCTGACCATTGGTTCCCGTGCCGCCGCCGCGTGGGGTAAAGACCAGTGATTTAAAACGTTCTTCCGCCGCGATCCTTGCCAGCAAAACCACATCTGCCGTTGAGCGGGGAAATAATATTGCATCCGGCAGCAGCTGATAAACGCTGTTATCTGTCGCCATGGTTAGCCTGTCGGCGTAACTTGTGGCGGTATCGCCGGTAAATCCTTGTTGCTCCAGTACCTGCAAAAAATTCAATACCAGTTGAACGACACCTGGTGCTTGAGAAATTTGTGGGATCATAACGCTTGACCCTGCCTGACTATGTTGTGTTGTATAAACTTCATCCTTCAGACTGCCTCTCGTTGGCGCATCGGTGTGCCGGGGGTTTACTGACGTAAAACCGAGGGACCCATTCGCCGCCTTAATGCATGCTGGATGATTTTGTGTATGGGTAACTAAACGATTGCGTAGTGCACTCAACTTTTTATCACATTTTTTTCATATGCGCCCACCAGATTTATGTGCAAAATCAGGCCCGTGAAATTATTGATATTATTATCAGTACATGGATTTACGCAGCGTCAGCATTTTGACGCCACTGGAAAGGTAAAATTTCTCTATGATTAACGATCGCCAGCCCCGGGATATACCGCAAGTTCTGCTGTCGGTACTGTTCTTGTCCCTGATAATTATCTCCTGCTTATGGGTGGTACAACCCTTTATTCTGTCTTTCGCCTGGGCAGGCACCGTCGTCATTGCCACCTGGCCGGTGCTGTTACGCCTGCAGCGTGTGCTGTTTGGTAAACGTGCCCTCGCCGTGCTGGTGATGACCATATTGCTGTTTTTACTGTTCGTGATCCCCATTGCGCTGCTGGTCAACAGCCTGGTGGATAACAGCGCGCCGTTGATCAAAATCATCTCCAGCGGCAACGTCAGCCTGCCAGATCTGGCCTGGCTCAACAGTATTCCATTGATTGGTAATAAACTTTACGCGGCCTGGCATGGCCTGCTGGATATGGGCGGCGCGGCCATTATGGCTAAGATTCGCCCCTATATCGGCACCACCACCACCTGGTTTGTCGGCCAAGCGGCGCATATTGGCAAGCTGCTGGTGTACTGCGGTCTGATGCTGCTGTTCAGCGCCCTGCTGTACTGGCAGGGTGAAAAGGTCGCCTACGGTTTGCGCTATTTTGCCACCCGTCTGGCGGCTAAACGCGGCGATGCGGCCGTGCTGCTGGCCGGTCAGGCGGTTCGCGCCGTGGCGCTGGGCGTCGTGGTCACCGCGCTGGTCCAGGCGGTGCTGGGCGGGATTGGTCTGGCCATCAGCGGCGTACCTTACGCCGCGTTGCTGACCGTGGTGATGATCTTCACCTGTCTGGTGCAGCTGGGGCCATTGATTGTGCTGATCCCGTCGATTATCTGGCTCTACTGGACCGGGGATACCACCTGGGGCACGGTGCTGCTGGTGTGGAGCTGCGTCGTCGGCACTATGGATAACGTTATCCGCCCGATGCTGATTCGAATGGGCGCCGACCTGCCGATGATCCTGATTCTTTCCGGCGTTATCGGGGGCCTGATCGCCTTCGGGATGATTGGTTTGTTTATCGGCCCAGTGCTGCTCGCCGTCTCCTGGCGCCTGTTCGACGCCTGGCTGCATGAGGTTCCGCCGCCGCCAAAAGATCCGGATCAGGTGCTCGCCGAACTGGAAGAGCTCAATGCGGTGAATAACAGCTGCGAGAAGTAAAAAATGAGGCGGGGAAACCCGCCTTAAATATAAGAAAACCTAATAAAAACACCCTTAACCTTCACCTTCTTCGCCGTATTTCCCGCCATTCTCACAATCATACTTCACACCAATTTAACTATTGAGATGAATCCGATCGACGCATTAATCAGCGATATCTACTATTAGGGCACGGTTATGAATCAATACGTTGATTTATAAGCATGGAAATCCCCTGAGTGAAACAACGAATTGCTGTGTGTAGTCTTTGCCCATCTCCCACGATGGGCTTTTTTTTATCCTGCTGCCTCAGATGATTCTGATGCGGACCTGTTTCCAGAGTCACAGGCCGCCTTTGTCGAATAAATACCTGAACGTTTAGCTCACCTCACAGCGGCTCATCATCTGCCAGTGTTGCGGCAGTTCACGGACCTGGCCGCGTACGGTCACGGTGGCCGTGCCACGGATATCCGCCGAAGATGCGCCGATCTGCAGTTCAAACTCGCCCGGCTCGACAATACGTTTGCCGTCACGGCGGGTGAAATTCAGCATATCGACCGGCACGGAGAAGGTCAGCGTGGCGCTGGCACCGGCGTCAATCGTCACCCGCTGGAAGGCTTTGAGCTCCTGCAGCGGACGCACCATCGACGCCACTTTATCGCGAACGTATAGCTGGACGACTTCACTCCCGCGACGATCGCCGCTGTTGCGTACCGTCACCTGAAGGGCGATTTCCCCGTCCGACGCCACCTGGGACGCCAGCAGCTCGGGCTGGCCGTACTCAAAGGTGGTCCAGCTTTGCCCGTAGCCAAACGGATACCGTGAGCCAAAGTGGAAAGCAAACGGTGTTCCGCCGCTTTTGAGCTTGTGGTTGTAGTAATAAGGCATCGCACCGGCGCTTTTCGGCACGCTGACCACCAACCGTCCTTGCGGCTCCTCACGCCCGGTAAGTACGTCGGCGATGGCCCATCCACCCTCTTGTCCTGGCGCCCAGGCCATCAGCAATGCCGCCACGTGGTCCTCAAGCCCCTGCAGGTGATAAGGCCGCCCGCCGGTCATCACCACAATTACCGGTTTACCGGTGGCGACCAGCGCCTCCAGCAGCTGCTGCTGTACGCCCGGCAGATTCAGGCTATCGGTATCGGACCCTTCACCGACGGTTCCGCTCTGGAACAGCCCGGCCAGATCGCCCACGCAGGCGACGATAACATCGCTCTGCTGGGCCACGCTGACCGCGTCGGGGATCAGGCTGGTATCGAACGACACCGGCGAAGTCTGCATCGGTTTGCCGCCGCTGTCGCCGGGGAACACCGGCGCCCCCGCCATGCGCTGCTCGATGATATGGCAGCCTTTGGCGTACTTGACCCGCGCCTCACCCAGCGTGTGGCGCAGAGCCGCCAGCGGCGTGGTCACCTGAGACACCTCATCGACCATATCGCTGATGATCAGATGCACCGGGAAACTGTAGCCGCTGAGCAGCGCCAGCGGATCGTCGGCAGTGGGTCCCACCACCGCAACCCTCGGCTGTCCTTTCAGCGGGAGGATGCCGCGGTTTTCCAGCAGCGTCAGCGAACGGGTAGCCACGTCACGCGCCGCCTGACGGGCCGCAGGTGATTGCAAGGTAATGCCGGCTACATCGGTGTAGGGCTGTTCAAACAGGCCAAGCCGGAACTTCTCCGTCAGGGTACGCCCGACAATTTCATCGATTTTCTCGAGGGTGATCAGCCCCCGCGCCAGCGCCTGCTGTAGATGGCGCGCGCAGTCATCTTTCGGCAGCTCCACGTCAAGCCCGGCGTTGAAGGCCAGCGCAGCGGATTCCGCGGCATCATGGGCAATGCCGTGGTGCTGATGCAGCAGACTGACGCCGCCATAGTCGGCCACGATAATGCCGTCGAAGCCCCACTGCTCGCGCAGGAGGGTGGTCAGCAGGAAGTGGTCGCTGTGACCGGGCTGGTTGTCGATATCATGATAGGCCGGCATCACTGACCCGGCGTTTGCCAGCTTGACCGCCATCTCAAACGGCAGCAGGAAGGTATCGTTGAGTTCGCAAAATCCCAGATGCACCGGCGCATGGTTGCGGGCCCCTTCGCTAAACGAGTGGCCGACGTAGTGCTTCAGGGTTGCCAGCAGGTCGCGCTTCTCCCCCTGTAATCCTTCCACATAAGCGCAGGCCATGACTCCGACCAGCCACGGGTCTTCACCGAAGGTCTCCTCGGTGCGCCCCCAGCGCACGTCGCGTGACACATCCAGCACCGGCGCCAGCCCCTGCTTACAACCTGTCGAGCGCGCTTCAGCGCCGATTTCCCGCGCCGCCCGTGCCACCAGCGCCGGGTCCCAGGTCGAACCGTAGTTGAGCGACGAGGGGAACAACGTCGCCTCTTTACACAGCAGCCCCACCAGGCACTCTTCATGGAACAGCGCCGGGATCCCGAGCCGGGTCTCCTCGACCAGCATTTTTTGCAGGCGGTTGGCCGCGCGTACGCCGCTTTGCGCCGACACAATGTGGGTGCCTAGCGGACGGGTTATCTGCCCGACCCCAAGCATTAAACGTTCGGCCAGAGACGCCTGGGCGCTGACGCCGGCAAACTCGTCGCTCATGTCGCTGCGCTCCCGGTGTTCACCCTCTTCCGCGAGCACCAGCCAGTAGGCGTGCATCTGGGCAATTTTCTCGTCCAGCGTCATGCGCGCCAGCAAATCCGCGACGCGTTCCTGAATCGGGCGACGGGCATCCTGATAAATTTCGGTCATACAATTACTCCTGTAAGGCGGTATTCAGCGCCGGTTGCGCAGTGTCCGTGAGGGTGGTTTCGCGGCGACGGATAAGATCGCGGGCAATGCTGTCCGCCGTGGCGCTATTGAGCTTGTAGAACACCAGCAGCAGCGCCATCGCGATAAACAGAACCGCTGGGATCAAGGTGAACAGAGTATTAATGGTGCTCAGCACCGTCGCCGACTGGGTTGTGGCGTTAGGGATATAGTCGACAATGCCGAGAACCCACCCCACCACCGCGCCGCCCAGCGCAAGGCCGAACTTAATGGCGAACAATGCCGTGGAGAAGACCAGCCCGTCGAGGCGGCGACCGCTGCGATGCTCTTCGTAATCCACGACGTCCGAGAACATGGTCCACTGCAGCGGCGTGGTCAGGTTCTGAATAAAGCTAAAGACCACGTTAACGCCAAATATCAGCCACACCTGATTCGCCGGAATAAAGAAAATAGCCGTGGCAAAACAGACAAAAGTAATAATCGTCCACTGATAGGCGCGGACCCGGTCGAATTTACCCAATAAGCGTTCGGATAATAATGCCCCGAGCAGAGCCGCAATCATTCCGGAGACAATAAACGTAAACACCATATCCGGTCGCTGCATCACGTACTTGACGTAATACATGGTCGCCGACCCGCGTGTAACGACAGCCGTTAATAATAAAATGTTAAACACGAAGATGATTCGCCACTGGCTATTGCCGGCCAGCAGTTTGAGGTCTTTTACTAATGAGCCGGAGGTATCGTGCGGCGGGGTGAAGCGTTCGCGAGTGAGGAAAAAGCAGCTAAAGAAAAGCACGATGCCAAGTAGCCCCATCAGGCTCATGGCATAAAAATAGCCTTTCTGCGCATTCCCGCCCCCCAGATGAGCCACCAGCGGCAGCGCAATCACGGTGACAATCAGACCGCCGATAAACGATAACGCAAAGCGCCACGATTGCAGCGAATGCCGTTCGTGCGGGTCCATGGTCAGGGAGCCAGGCATCGCGCAGTACGGAACGTTAATCGCCGAATAGATAAAGCTCAGAATGGTGTAGGTCAGGCAGGCGTAAATGATTTTTCCGGTTTCGCCGACGTCCGGCACGTAGAAGGTGATGATGCAGCTGACCCCAAAAGGGATCGCAAACCACAGCAGCCAGGGACGAAAGCGTCCGTGACGAGTCTGGGTACGGTCCACCAGCGCACCGATGCAGGGATCGACCACGGCATCCACCACCCGCACGACTAAAAACATCGTGCCCATAATCGCGGCAGGCAGACCAAATACGTCGGTATAAAAATAGGCCAGAAACAGCGTGGCAGTTTGCCACACCAGCGCGCTGGCCATATCGCCAAGGCCGTAACCAATTTTATTTTTTATCGTCAATACAGAGGAGATAGTCATTATTATCCTTACACGCAAGATAGCGTTTATCACTAAGTCGTTAGTATCAGAATCCGATGACGCGGTATCAGTATTGAGAATGTCCGGCGAGGCAACAATTGTCGAAATTCACTGCGTGATTACGATATTTTGTTTTTTTCTGTTTATGTGACTGACTGCAAATATGCGGTTGAGCATCAGGAAAAGAAAATAAAAAAAATCCCCGTCATTACTGACGGGGATTTTGTGGTTTTAACGCCGGGCTTATTTATTCAGTTCAGCCAGGCCAAGCCAGGTTTGCACGACGGTGTCCGGGTTGAGGGACAGACTGTCGATCCCCTCATCCATCAGCCACGCGGCAAAATCTTCATGGTCTGACGGGCCCTGCCCGCAAATACCGACATATTTACCCTGTTTCTTCGCTGCGCGAATCGCCATCGACAGCAGCGCTTTCACCGCCTCGTTGCGCTCATCAAACAGCTCAGAAACCACGCCGGAATCGCGGTCGAGACCCAACGCCAGCTGCGTCATGTCGTTCGAACCGATAGAGAAGCCGTCAAAATACTCAAGGAACTGATCGGCCAGTAACGCATTCGATGGGATTTCGCACATCATAATGATTTTCAGGCCATTTTCACCGCGCTTAAGTCCCTGACGCTCCAGCTCTTCAACCACCGCTTTCGCCTGAGCAACGGTACGTACGAACGGCACCATGATCTCGACGTTGCTCAGCCCCATATCGTTACGCACGCGCTTAACCGCATCACACTCCAGGGCGAAGCAATCGCGGAAGCTGTCGGAGACGTAACGACCGGCGCCGCGGAAGCCAAGCATCGGGTTCTCTTCTTCCGGCTCATAACGCTCGCCGCCGACCAGGTTGGCGTATTCGTTAGATTTAAAGTCAGAGAGACGAACAATTACGCGCTTCGGATAGAACGCCGCGCCGAGGGTAGCGATCCCTTCGGTCAGGCGACCGACGTAGAACTCTCTCGGTGAGTCGTAGCCTTTCATCAGCTCGCGGATTTCGTTCTGCAGCGCAGGCTCCTGGTCATCAAACTCCAGCAGCGCGCGCGGGTGTACGCCAATCATCCGATTGATGATAAATTCCAGACGCGCCAGACCCACGCCTTCGTTCGGCAGACAGGCGAAATCGAATGCACGGTCCGGGTTACCGACGTTCATCATGATTTTCAGCGGCAGATCCGGCATTTCACCGACGCTGGAGCTCTTGATGCTGAAATCGAGCAGCTCGGCGTACACGTAGCCGGTATCACCTTCGGCGCAGGAGACGGTCACGTTCTGGTTTTCCTGAATGCGATCCGTCGCGTCGCCGCAACCAACCACCGCCGGGATCCCCAGCTCACGGGCAATAATCGCCGCGTGACAGGTACGCCCGCCACGGTTGGTGACGATCGCCGCAGCTTTCTTCATGATCGGTTCCCAGTCCGGGTCGGTCATGTCGGTCACCAGCACGTCGCCCGGCTCGATACGGTTCATTTCACTGATATCGTGAATCACCTTAACCGGACCCGCCCCGATGCGATGGCCGATGGCGCGGCCTTCAGCCACTACCTGACCTTGCGCATGCAGGGTATAGCGTTCCATCACCTGACCGCGGGAACGGACGGTTTCCGGACGCGCCTGCACGATAAACAGCTCACCGGTGTGGCCGTCTTTCGCCCATTCGATATCCATCGGACGGCCGTAGTGCTTCTCGATCTGTACCGCCTGGACGGCCAGCGCCTGCACTTCGTCATCGGTTAACGAGAAAATGTCGCGCTGTTCCTGCGGCACGTCTTCGATACGTACCTGCTTGCCATGCTCCTGGGTCGGCGCATAGATCATGCGGATCTTTTTCGACCCCATGGTGCGGCGCACGATCGCCGGGCGGCCAGCGGCCAGCGTCGGTTTGTGGACATAGAACTCATCCGGGTTCACCGCCCCCTGCACCACCATTTCGCCGAGGCCCCAGGCGGAGGTAATAAACACCACCTGGTCAAAACCGGACTCGGTATCGATGGAGAACATGACGCCGGATGAGGCGAGGTCGGAGCGCACCATCCGTTGAACCCCGGCGGATAACGCCACGCCGCGATGGTCATAACCCTGATGCACGCGATAGGAGATCGCGCGATCGTTAAACAGCGAAGCAAACACGTGCTTCACGGCGACGAGCACGGCATCAAAGCCCTGCACGTTGAGGAATGTCTCTTGCTGCCCGGCGAAGGAGGCGTCCGGCATATCTTCCGCGGTGGCGGAGGAGCGCACGGCAAAGGAGGCCTCGGCATTGTCAGCGGACAGCTGTCGATAAGCATCACGAATGGCGTCTTCCAGTTCGCTCTGGAACGGCGTGTCAATGATCCACTGACGGATCTGGGCGCCCGCTTTCGCTAATGCGGAAACGTCGTCAATGTCGGTTTCATCCAGCAGCTCATAGATGCGCTGGTTAACACCGCTTTGGTCCAGGAACTGATTAAAAGCATCAGCGGTGGTGGCAAAGCCGTTCGGTACGGAAACACCCATACCGGACAGATTCGTAATCATTTCACCAAGGGAGGCATTTTTGCCCCCAACTCTGTCTACATCATTCATGCCGAGTTGGTTATACCAAAGCACCAGCGGTGACGAGCCATTGTTGGACATCGAGACAATCCTTTTGTGATTTAATACCAGTGATAAAAAACTCACGATCAACTACGGGATTTATCCTGACATATTTATGCGGCTTAAAAAAACGGTGAATCGTTCAAGCAAATTATTTTTCCTGTTTTAGGACAGTTCCAGCAATATACCTAAGCCAATGATTCTGCTGAAATCTGCTGCAATTTGATACAGAATCCAGAAAGAACAGAAAACTGAACCATCCTTTTCATTAAAAATAAAAATACCGTTTCATTTTTAAAATGAGACAAGCCGAGGGGGGATATGCTTAAATTTAATATCTGCTTTCAGGTAATTAAACTCATTATACCGGATGGTCAAAAATGGAAAGTGCTGTAGATCGCCACGTATTTTATATTTCTGACGGTACTGCCATTACGGCAGAAGTGCTGGGGCATGCGGTGATGTCGCAATTTCCTGTTGCCATCAGCAGCTTTACCCTGCCGTTTGTCGAAAATGTCAGTCGCGCGCGGGCCGTCAAGGAGCAGATTGACACCATCTACCAGCAGACCGGCATCCGTCCGCTGGTGTTCTACTCCATCGTGATCCCGGAAATCCGCGATATCATCGTGCAAAGTGAGGGATTTTGTCAGGATATCGTGCAGGCGCTGGTGGCCCCGCTACAGCAAGAGTTGCGTCTCGACCCGACGCCCATCGCCCATCGGACCCACGGCCTGACGCCGGGTAACCTCAATAAATACGATGCCCGTATTGCGGCCATCGACTACACCCTCGCCCACGATGACGGTATTTCGTTGCGTAACCTCGATCAGGCACAGGTGATTCTGCTCGGGGTGTCCCGTTGCGGTAAAACCCCTACCAGCCTCTACCTGGCCATGCAGTACGGCATCCGCGCGGCGAACTATCCGTTTATCGCCGACGATATGGATAATTTAATCCTGCCGGCCTCCCTTAAGCCGTTGCAGCATAAGCTGTTCGGACTGACCATTAACCCGGAGCGCCTCGCCGCTATCCGCGAGGAACGTCGCGAAAACAGCCGCTATGCTTCGATGCGCCAGTGCCGGATGGAAGTCACCGAGGTGGAAGCGCTGTACCGCAAGAATAAAATTCCCTGCCTGAATAGTACCAATTATTCGGTTGAAGAAATTGCCACTAAAATCATGGACATCATGGGGCTGAATCGAAGAATGTACTAATGAGCTAGTGCATTGGATAAAATATGTTTATGCTATCACCCGTGGCCTATACAGGATCATGACCTGCTCTTGCAATAAGCAGAGATTGGTTTATCGTGATGCGCATCACTTCCCGGCATTTTCGCCGCGGAAGAAACAGATTTTTGAGACTCCAATGAATAAAACAGACGAATTGCGTACCGCGCGCATTGAAAGCCTGGTGACGCCCGCGGAACTGGCGCAGCGCCACCCGGTGTCTGCCGATGTTGCGGCGCACGTCGCCGCCTCCCGCCGTCGGATAGAAAAGATCCTTAATGGTGAAGATCGCCGCCTGCTGGTGATTATCGGCCCGTGCTCCATTCACGATACCGACGCGGCGATGGACTATGCCCGCCGCCTGCAGGAGATGCGTGAGCGTTACCAGCCGCAGCTGGAAATCGTGATGCGCACCTACTTTGAAAAACCGCGTACCGTGGTGGGCTGGAAAGGGTTAATTTCCGATCCTGACCTCAATGGCAGCTACCGGGTAAACCATGGTATCGAACTGGCACGCCAGCTGCTGCTGCAGGTGAACGAGCTGGGCGTCCCCACCGCAACCGAGTTTCTCGATATGGTGACCGGACAGTTTATTGCCGACCTGATTAGCTGGGGCGCCATCGGCGCGCGTACTACCGAAAGCCAGATCCACCGTGAAATGGCCTCGGCGCTCTCCTGCCCGGTAGGCTTCAAAAACGGTACCGATGGCAACACCCGCATCGCTGTTGACGCCATTCGCGCCTCCCGCGCCAGCCATATGTTCCTGTCGCCGGATAAACAGGGACAGATGACGATCTATCAGACCAGCGGCAACCCGTATGGCCATATCATCATGCGCGGCGGGAAACGGCCGAATTATCACGCGGAAGATCTTGCCGCGGCCTGCGAGGCGCTGCGCGAGTTTGCGCTTCCGGAACAGCTAGTGGTGGATTTCAGCCACGGCAACTGCCAGAAGCAGCACCGTCGTCAGCTGGAGGTGTGTGCCGATATCTGCCAGCAGATCCGTGCAGGCTCCACCGCCATTGCCGGCATCATGGCGGAAAGCTTCCTGCTGGAAGGGACCCAGAAGGTGGTTGCCGGTCAGCCGCTGACGCGTGGGCAGTCGATTACCGACCCTTGCCTGAGCTGGGAAGACAGCGAGCGACTGCTGGCCGAACTGGCCGCCGCTACCGCTACCCGCCTGTAGTTAGTGTATTGCCCTGTCTCTGCCACTCTGTGGCAGGGCTGTTTCATCCCTTCGTTGTACGCTATTCCCCCGCTAACACCCCCAAAATCCAGGGTTTTCACAAATAACGCTTGCCGTAAAAATTAACATTACTGATAATGATTATCATTGTTGCTTTTATTTTTATTTTGGTGCTATGACGCGAATGGATAACACTGCCACAGCAGAAAAAACAAAAGACAATGCCCCTTACCCCGTGCCGACGGATCGTAAGATAAACAGCCGCACCCTGCTCGGGCCGGAAGGCCGGGTGGTGATTGAACACGGCGGCCAGCACTATCTGCTGCGCCAGACCCATGCGGGCAAACTGATCCTCACCAAATAAGCCCTCTCCAGCCACCGGGCGGAGAAGGCACTTAGCGTGGCATCAGCTCGAGCAGCTGACCTCCAGATGCCTTCCCCAGTCGGGAGGACGATTAACATAATCGTCCTGGCGGTCGCTAAACGGCTGGGTTAATACCTGATGCAGACGCGCCAGTTCAGCCATATCGCCCTGCTCTGCTTGCTCAATGGCGCGCTGCGCCAGCCAGTTTCGCAACACCAGCGCCGGGTTGACGCTCTGCATCTGCTGCTGACGCTGAGCATCATCAATCTGCTCGTCACGCAAACGCGCACGATAGCGGTCGAACCAGCTATCAAAGGCTGCCCGGTCGATAAACTCGTCGCGCAGCGGCGATGCGGCACTGTGCTGCTCGCTGACGCTGAGCATCCGGAAGGTGCGGGTATAGTCGCTGCCTTCGTGGATCATCAGGGCAAACAGGCCATCCAGCAGGTCGTTATCGCCTTTCTGTTGGCTAAACAGGCCCAGTTTGTCGCGCATACGGCGGCCATATACCGTCAGCAAAGCATGCTGATAGCCATCTAATGCCGCATTCAGCGCCTCAACCGGAATAAACGGTGACAGCGACTGCGCCAGGCGCTGGAGGTTCCACAGGCCAACAGCCGGTTGATTTTCGAAGCTGTAGCGCCCCTGATAATCGGAGTGGTTGCAGATAAAGTCAGGTTTGAAGTCATCGAGGAAGCCATAAGGACCGTAGTCCATGGTCAGGCCAAGAATCGACATGTTATCGGTATTCATCACCCCATGGGCAAAGCCCACCGTCTGCCAGCTGGCGATCATCGTCGCCGTCCGCGTGACAACGTCACGGAACCACAGCACGTACTTATCCGCTTCATCGTTCAGTTCTGGCCAGTGGTGGCGGATCACATAATCCGCCAGCTGCTGGACCTTCTCCGGCTCGCGGCGGTAGTAGAAGTGCTCAAAATGGCCGAAACGCACGTGGCTCTCGGCAATACGCATCAGCATCGCCCCGCTCTCGAGGGTTTCACGTTGTACCGGGGTGTCGCTGGTGACCATGGCTAAGGCGCGGGTGGTCGGGATCCCTAACGCATGCATCGCTTCCGATGCCAGACTTTCACGAATCGTTGAACGCAGTACGGCCCGCCCGTCTCCCATTCGTGAATAAGGTGTCAGCCCGGCGCCTTTCAGATGCCAGTCTACGCGACGACCATCGGGCAATTGCTGCTCGCCGAGCAGGATCCCCCGGCCATCGCCCAGTTGCCCGGCCCAGCTGCCAAACTGGTGGCCGCTGTAGACCTGCGCCAGCGGCGACATGCCGGGCAGTAACGTTTCGCCGCCCCACACGCCAGCGCCCTGCGCCGGGTGGAACAGTGTGTCAGGGACGCCCAGGGTTTGCGCCAGCGCCGGGTTATGCCAGATAAGCCGGGCATTGTGCAGCGGTGTGGGCGCGAGCGCAGTATAGAAATCCGGCAGTTCATCACGCCAGTGGGTAGTAAAAGACAGGGTCATGGTTCCTCCTGTCTCCAGTGTAGTGCCTTCAACAAGGTATTAACACGGGTGAACCGCAGGGTTATCAACATAAAAAAAGGGAAGCCCGCGCTTCCCCTTTCATTGCATCTACAGTACCTACCCGATGCTATATTCTGCGCGCCTGCCAGAATTTCTTATTCCAGTAGACGTTATCCAGCGAAGAGCGTGTCACGCCCTGGCTGGTTGAGGCGTGGATAAACTGATTATCGGTATCGTAGATCCCTACGTGCAACCCGCTCTCACCGGACCCGGTTTTGAAGAACACCAGATCCCCCGGCAGCAGGTCGCTTTTATCAATTTTGGTGCCGACTTCCGCCTGTTCGCGCGTTTCGCGCGGCAGCTGCATCGAGAACTTGTCGCGGAAGGTCATCACCACGAAGCCGGAACAGTCCACGCCGCGCGGCGACATGCCGCCGTAGCGGTACGGTGCGCCACGCCAGTTGCGCAGCTGCTCGTTGAGGTTGGCGATAACGGTGATGGAATCTGCCAGCCGCGGATTCGGCGGCGGCGCCCGGTGGTGGCTACAGCCAGCCAGAAATAGCGCCGTCAATAAAATGAACCACAAACGCATCTCAGACGATTCCTCTGTTCCCTATGATTTCGTCAGGATAATTTAGCTGGTTTATCAATGCACTGGCAAGGTAGCATCGTGCTACTGTGATGCAACGAGCATAAAATGACCAGCAACCGCAATACGCTCAAAGGGAATGTCGTAAGCGGCGATTAAATTCTCTTCGGTTAATACCGCGCATGTATCGCCACAGGCGATCGCCTGCCCGCGACAGATCAGCCACGCCCGCTGCGCGTGCCGCAGGGTATGGTTTAGATCGTGACTGCTCATCACCACCGCTACGCCCGCCTCGCACAGCCCGGCCAGGACGCGATCGAGAGCCGCCTGTTGCGCGACGTCAAGGCTGTTCATCGGTTCATCCAGCAGCAGCAACTGCCCCGCCGGATTGGCTCGCGGATGAACCTGCAGGATCACCGCGGCCAGGCGCACGCGTTGCCACTCCCCGCCCGACAGCTGGCCGACCTGACGCCCGAGCTTGTCGCTCAGGCCCAGCTGCGCGGCCACCGTGCCGAGCAGTTCGTTTTGCACACCGTTTTGCAGATGCAGCGACAGATAATGCCAGACCGGCATGGCGAAAGGCGGCGCCTGATGCTGACTCAGATAGGCCCGGTGCCGGGAGAGTTCCTGCGCCGGCCACTGCGTCAGCGGGCGTTCATTGAAGAGAACCTGTCCGGGGCCGCTGCTCAGCCCCGCCATGCGCATCAGTAAGGTGCTTTTGCCAGCGCCGTTTGGCCCCACCAGATGCACCATTTCGCCCGGGCGGACCTGCGCGCTAAACGGCGCCAGCCGCCCGGCCTCTTCGACATCTGCAAGCTGCATCAAAAACGGCATTATTTCGCGAGCGCCCCTTTAATGGCGGCAACCAGCTGCGGATCGTCCGGGGTCATATCCGGCGAGAAGCGCTGGATAACCTGGCCATCTTTGCCGATCAGGAATTTTTCGAAATTCCACAAAATGTCGTTGCTGTTGACCGGCGCGCGGCCTTTGCTGGCCATTCGCTCGTAGAAACCGCTGCCTTCCGGCGCCACGGCCTGCGGCGCCGCATCGACCAGTTTCTGATACAGCGGGTGACGATGTTCGCCGTTGACATCAATTTTGCTGAACAGCGGGAAAGTCACGCCGTAGGTAGTGCTGCAGAAGGTTTTAATCTCGTCTTCGCTCCCCGGCTCCTGGCCCAGGAACTGGTTGCACGGGAAACCAAGCACGGTAAACCCGTCGTTTTCGAGATCCTTTTGCAAGGTTTCCAGCTGCTCATACTGCGGCGTCAGACCACATTTTGATGCTACGTTCACGATCAGCAGTACCTGACCCGCGTAGCCCGCCAATGTCGTTTTTTCGCCATCGATAGTGGTGACTTCCGTATTCAGAATATCGTGTTGCATAGCCTTCCCTCAGTCGATAAAACCGGTTGTTGTTTAAGGTGATCCCTATCTACTGTAGCGGATTCACAGCGCGCTATTGTACTTTGAATCCGCTATCGGTTACACCGCACCGGCCCTCTGGCAACATGAATTCCTCTCAATATGGTCGAAGGGCAATTCAGTGTAGAGTGTTAAATGGATGTAATAGCATTTTCTTATGGACTAATTTGAGAGAGTTTTTGAGATGAAAAAGTTGTTAAGTTCGGTGTTAATCGCCACATCGGTGGTGTTGTTATCGGCCTGCTCTCCTGACGATAACAACAAGGTGAAAGTTGCGATCAACACCGGCCCGGATGAAGCTATCTGGAAGGTGGTTGAGCAGGTTGCAAAGGAAAAATATAACCTCGATGTCGAGGTGATCTCCTTCAATGATTACGTGCTGCCTAACGAAGCGTTAAATAATAAAGACGTGGATGCTAACGCCTTCCAGACGCTGCCCTACCTTGAAGCACAGTCAAAAGAGCGTGGCTACAAGTTTGCTGTCGTCGGCAAGACCTTTGTCTTCCCGATCGCCGCCTACTCGCGCAAAATTAAAAACCTCAACGAGCTCCCGGATGGCGCGACGGTGTCCATCTCCAACGAAACCACTACGCTGGGCCGCAGCCTGCTGCTGTTACAGGCGCAGGGCTTAATTAAGCTCAAAGACGGCGTCGGCTATCTGCCAACCTCGCTGGATATCATCGACAACCCGAAACATTTAAAAATTGTTGAAGTGGACACCCCGCAGCTGACCCGCACGCTGGACGACCCGAACGTCGCGCTGTCGATTATCAACACCAACTTCTCGGCGCAGGCGGGGCTTTCGGCCGCCCGTGACGGCCTGTTTATGGAAGGACCGGACTCGCCGTATGTCAATGCTATCGTCGCTCGCGATGACAACAAAGACAGCAAGAAGATTCAGGAACTGACCGCAGCCTTCCAGACCAAAGAAGTCGCGGATAAAGCGATGGAAGTCTATAAAGGCGATGCCATCAAAGGTTGGTAATCCCTGTGCTGGCGCGGCGGCCTACGCTGCGCCAGCTTATTACTCAAGCGTTGTCGCTTAGTGCGAATGGACAGATTTCAGTAACAGCCAGATAAACACCGGCGCCCCCAGCGTCGCGGTGACCACCCCGATCGGCAGTTCCGCCGCCGACAGCGCCAGGCGGGCAATAATATCCGCCCCCAACAGCGCGCTGGCGCCGCCGAGCACGCAGGCAGGCAGCAGGACGCGGTGATCGCTTAATCCACAGAGCCGCAGAATATGAGGGATAACCAGGCCAATGAAGCCAATGGCCCCCGCCAGCGCCACGCTCACCCCCACCAGCCAGCCGGTCGCGACCACCAGCAGCCGCCGCCATAACCACAGCGGCAGACCCAGCTGACGGGCCGAGACTTCACCCAGCGCCAGAAGATTCAGCGCTTGCGACTGCAGGCATCCCCAGACCAGCACAGGCAGCAGCGCCAGCATCAGCCAGAGCTGCTGCCAGTCCACGCCGCCAAACCCGCCCATCATCCAGTACATCAGCTGACGCAGGTCGAAGGAGGTTGAAAAGTAGACCGCCCAGGTCATCAGCGCGCTACAGATGATCCCCAGCGCCACGCCCGCCAGCAGCAGACGGCTGGTTGAGAGATGGCGGCGGGCAAAACGCAGCAGAATAAAGGTGATCAGCAGCGCGCCGGCAATGGCGCATAGCCCCAGCGCCCAACCCGGCAGATAGCCTTTCCCCAGCAATACCGCGGCAATCAGCCCGACTCCGGCGCCGTTAGAGACCCCGAGCAGCCCCGGCTCCGCCAGCGGATTGTCGAAAAGCGCCTGCATAATGGCCCCGGAGAGCGCCAGCGCGCCGCCCACCAACAGCACCGCGACGGTGCGCGGCAGGCGAATCTGCCAGATAAACAGCTGCCCTTTGGCGCTGAACCACTCTTGCGGGCCGATCCATTGTTCTCCGGCGCAGAGGCTGACCACGACCATGGCGAGGAGCAACAGCAGTAAAGCGATAAGCCAGCGCCGGCTGCGGCGCTGTTGAATCTGAGCAAAGGTCAGCATAATTTCCGTGACGCAAGAAAGAGATGCCGTTGATTTTACGGTGGGGATCCGGGGGAGAAAAGCAAAACCTCCGTCGACAGCATTTATCGCGGAGGGTTCAGGAAGCGCGGCGCCAGAGATTCCGGGCACCGCGCGACGGCTGAAGAGCGCTTACACCAGCACCTGGAACAATAGCGCAAAGAGAATAATGTTGGCGATGACGATAGCCCAGCCGTTATAAAGCATATATTTGAGATGCGTCGACTGCGCCAGCCCCATCTGACCAAACATATCCGAGGACGGGAACGGGCCAAACCAGTCTACCTGCGATGAGGCCAGCAGCACCGCGGTGGTTCCCTGCGGCGGCACCCCGGCGGCCATCAGCATCGGGCCAAAAATTTTGTGGGTGAAGGTCATCTGCGCCACCGCTGCGCCAGGCACGTGGCCGATAATATTGAACGCAAAGATACAGAAGCACAGCCAGGCCGGCGAGATCCCCTCCAGCAGCGGCTGGGTATAATCCAGCAGGCCCTGATAGGCATGGAGCCCGTCCATCAGCTCAAGAATCGGGTTATACAGCCAGTAGAGGATAAACATCCACACCAGACGACCGCAGCCATGATACAGCGCCTGCAAAATCTGCGTGGGCCGCAGTCCCCCGACCAGCCCGGTGATCAGCGCCACCAGCAGCATCACAATAATCGCGAAGCTAAAGCCGGCTTTAATCACCACCCCAATCACCGCCATCACGATAATGGTTGCCGCAAAGGCCAGGGCGCTCAGCTTCTTGCGGCGAGACACCGCAGGGCTCTCTTCCTGCTGAACCTTTTCCGACAGGTCAACCTCATAACACAGTTTACCTTCGGTCATTTTCTGAATCCGCCCCGCCATCACCCAACCGGCCAGCAGGGTGACGGCGCTCATTGGCAGCCCGACATACAGCAGGTAATCCGGGTAGCTCAGCCCCCCGAGTTTAAGGATGGTCACGGTGCTGGGAGTAAACGGCCCGGTAAAAAGACCGATCGAACCGGCGGTCATCATCAGCGCGGCGACCGTCGGCGGCGTCAGCCTGACCGCAGCAGCAACGGGAATAATAACCGCCACAATGATCGCGTTTCCGCCGGCCATCGTGCCCAGCGCCCCGCAGATCAGGATCGACGAGATGACGATGCCAAATTTAACCCGGGTCTGGCTGGACAGGCCGATGCGATGCACCACAAATTTCACCAGTTCCACTGCCGCACCGGTGCGGGTGGCCACTTCGCCGACCCCGGCGCCGAGCATGATAATCAGACCAACGGTGGCGATAAAAGAACCGGTGGACTTCGCCAGCATCGTGCCCATTTCAGGCAGGCCGGTAGAGGTCATGATCATCGCGATAATAATGGAAGAGATCACCGCCAGCACAATATCCACGCCGACAATCGACAGCACCGCTAATGCAACCAGCGGCGTAAAACTCAGCAAGCCTAATTCCGCGACGGGCTGGTTGTGACACCAGAGCGCGGTCAATAAAAACACCCCTAACAGCAGGCCAATAAAAATATTTTTTCTGGTGATATTTTGTCTGGATATCGGGTTGCCAGAGAGCGTTGAGTCACTCATATAACTCCTTATTGCCAATCAAACCGGCCGTTATTTCAGGGCGGCGTTTTCGGACCTGCTCAGAAAATATCCCCCCTCGTTATCATTGTTGGCTCTGTCGCCTGAGGGGTGTGTAGGGTTTACAGATCATGTTCTGAGAATCGGATTATCCGCCTGACGGCGGCGCAGCCAGCGCAATATGTGAACGGTGCGCTGAACGCGGATTAAATTTATGTTAACTTACTGTTATTAGAAAATGACTTTTTATCTGATCTCTATAACCCTGAGTTAACTCGTCATGAAACTGCGTCACCTGGAAATCTTCCACGCCGTGATGACCTGCGGCACACTTTCTCGCGCGGCGGAATCGCTGAATATCTCTCAACCTGCCGCCAGCAAAGCGCTGAAAAACGCCGAGCAGAAGCTCGGTTTTCAACTCTTCCAGCGAGTTCGCGGTAAGCTGCTGCCGAGCAGCGAAGCGCTGACGCTGTTCGAAAAAGCCCAGAATATCTACCAGGATCTGGATAACCTGCGGCTGCTGGCCGATAACCTTGCCCGCGACCCGAGAGCGAAAATCAGCCTTGGCTGCCTGCCGAGTCTCGGCCTGAGTCTGGTTCCGGAACTGGTTACCGATTTCTATCAGCAAAACAGCAATCTGGTGATGACCCTCAGTACCGAACATACTGAGACCCTGGTCAAAAAACTGGACCTGCGCGAGATCGATCTGGCCCTGACGTTACAGCCTGTTCAGCAAGGGGAGATCACATCCACCGTGATTGCCGAGGTTCCGCTGGTCTATATCGACCGGGATTTCCGTCAGGGTGCGGTGGCGATTGATGAGATTGACCAGCAGCGCTGGATCTCGCCCGGCCCTCATTCGCTCTCCGCCGCCATCGCCACCCGCCGTGATTTTTTAACCACCCGCCTGAACGTGCAAACCTATTACATGGCCACCGAGTTCGTGAAACGCGGAATGGGATGCAGCATTACCGATATTTTTTCCGCCCGGCATAACCTCGACCCGGCGCTGATTCACCCTATCGAGCCGCCGATGCTGCTCCCCCTGTGCCTGCTGCGACGGGCGGATGTTTCGCTCAGTCCCATTAGCCAGAAACTGGTCGATTTTCTCTGCAAGCAACTTCGCCACCAGCTGCAGGAGATTAACCTGGAGTTATACCCTGAAAATAAAAAGTCAATTGCGCCACACCGGTAAATGCTTTGACATAAAGCGCAGGTATTTATCAGTGGCGGATATATCAGGATATGAAAAAGCGCATTGTCATTATCGGCGGCGGAGTGATTGGGCTGGCAACGGCCTATGAGTTAATTAAAGGCGGCCACCAGGTTCAATTGCTGGAGCGTCAGGCACAACCCGGTATGGCGACCAGTTTCGCCAATGGCGGACAGCTTAGCTACCGTTATGTGGCACCGCTGGCCGACCGCGGCGTTCCCCTGCAGGGAATAAAGTGGATGGGGAAAAGCGACTCTCCGCTGAATATGCGTTTGAAAATGGCGCCGGATCAATGGCGCTGGCTGCTGCAGTTTCTCCTCGCCTGTAACAGCCAGACCAATAAGGTCAACGGCGACCATATTCTGCGTCTGTCATTATTGAGCCGTCAGGTGATGCAGGAATGGCTGAATGAGGATAATCTGAGCGACTTTCACTGGCGACGTTCCGGGAAATTAATTGTTCATCGCCGGGCATATGATTTCAATAAAGCCGCAAAAGGTATCAACCCGCAATATCAGCAGGCGCTGAATGCCGATGAGTGTATTCAGCTTGAGCCGGCATTGAAATACATTCACTCCGCGCTGCAAGGCGGTATTTATTCCCCTGGCGATGAAACCGCCGACTGCCAAAAATTCTGTCAGGCGCTGCTTCGCAAGCTGAACGCCAGCCCCAGCTTTACGCTGACCAGCCATTGCGAAGTGCAGCAGTTGAATAAACAAGCCGGCCGCATTCACTCCGTCGACACCAGCCAGGGAATCATCGTCGGCGATGAGTACATCGTGGCGGCGGGTAACGGCAGCGCGCCCTTACTGGCAACGACCGGGGTGCGCGTGCCGCTGTGTGCGCTAAAAGGCTACAGTCTGACCCTGCCCTTCCCGACAGCGCCCGGTATCGCCCCGGACCTCAGCGTCACCGACTACGGCCATAAGGTGGTCTACGCTCGCCTGGGCGACCGCCTGCGCATTGCGGCGATGGTCGACATCGGCTACGACGGCGATGAACTGCGCCCGGAGCGGATCCAGGCGCTCAAAAAGATCGTCGCCCGTAGTTTTCCGGAGTTACAGGGTATTGAGGATGCTGAAGCCTGGTGCGGCATGCGCCCTTCAACACCGGCCGGGCCGCCGCTGCTTGGCCGTGCCGGCTATCAGAATCTGTGGATGAACCTCGGTCAGGGGAGCCTTGGCTTCACCCTGGCTGCCGGCAGCGCGGTAGTCCTTGCCGCCCTGCTCAATGATGATAACCCTGCAATTTCTTTAGCAGGCCTGACATGGGAACACGCCGTATGACCATCCAACGTAACCACCCGCAACCCCGTCTTTCCGCCAGCGTCGGGTATGGCGATCTGATTTTTTTATCCGGGCAAACCCCGATTAGCAGCGACCAGGATATCCGGCTGCAGACCCGGGAGGTGTTAGCGAAAGTTGATGCATTGCTGGCAGAGGCCGGGAGCGATAATCGCCACCTGCTTTCCGCGCAGGTGTGGCTAAAGAATATGGCGCAAGATTTTGCCGGATTTAATGAGGAGTGGGTTGCGTGGTTGCCGGAAGGTCACAGCCCGGCACGAGCGGCGGTGCAGGCCGAGATGGCGCGCCCGGACATTCTGGTCGAAGTGATGATAACGGCCGTAAAGTCTTAACGTTCAATACAAAAAATGCCAAAGAAAAAGGCCGCAGAAGCGGCCTTTTTAGTTAGTTCAGATTATTTTTCTCTGGGCGAAGCGTTTTCGACACGGCTTTTCAGTTTCTGACCGGGTCTGAAGGTCACCACACGCCGGGCTGTAATGGGAATATCTTCCCCCGTTTTCGGGTTACGACCCGGGCGTTGGTTTTTATCCCGCAAATCGAAGTTGCCGAACCCGGAGAGTTTAACCTGTTCTCCGTTTTCCAAAGCACGACGAACCTCTTCGAAAAACAACTCTACCAGTTCTTTGGCATCCCGCTTGCTAAGCCCAAGCTTATCAAACAGATATTCTGACATTTCAGCTTTTGTAAGCGCCATAGGTTCAATCCCTCAATGATGCCTGGAATCGCTCTTTTAATGCCTCTACACATTTGGCGACGGTAGCGGCAATCTCCTCTTCTTCGAGTGTACGGCTGGTATCCTGAAGGATTAGGCTAATCGCAAGGCTTTTACTGCCTTCCGCCACACCTTTACCGCGGTACACGTCAAATAAGTTTACGCCAACTACCTGATTTACGCCAACTTTCTTACACTCGGTCAAAACATCAGCTGCAGGTACGTTTTCAGCGACTACAACAGCGATATCACGGCGGTTCGCCGGGAAACGTGAAACCTCGCGCGCCTGAGGCACCACGCGGTCTGCGAGCTTGTTCCACTCCAGTTCGAAGGCTAAAGTGCGGCCGTTCAAATCCAGTTTACGTTCCAGCTCAGGGTGAACAACCCCAATGAAACCAATACGTTCACCTTTCAGATAAATCGCTGCTGACTGGCCCGGATGCAGGGCGCTGTGCGTTTCTGCACGGAACTCGATGTCGGCTAATTTACCGGTCAGGTCCAGAACGGATTCCAGATCGCCTTTTAAATCATAGAAATCGACGGTCTCTTTTGCCAGATTCCAGTGCTCATCATTGCGGTTACCGCAGATAACACCGCCCAGCATCACGTCCTGGCGAATCCCCAGCGGCGCCTGAGTATCAGGTACGAAGCGTAAACCGCTCTCAAAGATACGCACACGGCTTTGCTGACGGTTCTGGTTATACACAACCGTACCCAGCAAGCCGGTCAGCAGCGACAGGCGCATGGCCGACATTTCGCTGGAGATCGGGCTCGGCAGAATCAGCGCTTCTTCACCCGCGTGAACCAGTTGCTGTATTTTCGGATCAACGAAGCTGTAGGTGATCACTTCCTGATAGCCTTTGTCGTTGAGCATCGTTTTTACACGTTTCAGCGACAGATTGGCTTCACGGTGGGTGCCCATAATCAGCCCCGCCTGCACCGGCCGATCGGGAATATTGTTATAGCCGTAAACGCGGGCGACTTCTTCCACCAGATCTTCTTCGATTTCCATATCGAAACGCCAGCTCGGTGCCACCGCCTGCCATTCGCCATTACCTACCGTCACTTCGCAGCCCAGACGGGTAAGGATGTCGCTGACCTGCGCATCATCAATATGATGGCCAATCAGACGATCGAGCTTGCTACGGCGCAACGTGATGGTTGCAGCTTTCGGCAAGGTCGCTTCGTTGCTCACGTCGATGACCGGGCCGGCTTCGCCGCCGCAGATATCGATCAGCAGACGGGTTGCACGTTCCATCGCTTTGTATTGCAGCGCGGAATCAACGCCACGCTCATAGCGATGAGAGGCATCGGTGTGCAGGCCGTGACGACGTGCGCGACCAGTGATTGACAGCGGGCTGAAGAAAGCACATTCCAGCAGCACGTTCTGGGTTTCATCATTGACGCCAGAGTGTTCGCCGCCAAAGATGCCGCCCATTGCCAGCGCTTTGTGATGGTCGGCAATCACCAGGGTGTCGGTATCGAGTTTGGCTTCACTGCCATCCAGCAGAACCAGCTTCTCGCCCTCTTTCGCCATACGCACGACGATGCCGCCGTCAATACGGTCGCAGTCGAACGCGTGCATCGGCTGACCCAGCTCAAGCAGCACATAGTTGGTCACGTCAACGACCGCATCGATCGAACGAATGCCGCAGCGACGCAGCTTCTCTTTCATCCACAGCGGCGTCGGCGCTTTGACGTTGATGCCTTTGACCACTCGGCCCAGATAGCGCGGACAGGCGTCCGGCGCTTCAACGCTGATAGGCAGCGTATCGGCAATGGTCGCCGCGACCGGTGCGATCTCCGGCGCATTCAGCGGAGATTTGTTCAGCACCGCCACATCACGGGCCACGCCGATGATACCTAAGCAGTCAGCGCGGTTCGGGGTGACGCTGATTTCGATGGTGTTATCGTCCAGCTTCAGGTATTCACGGATATCGGTGCCAATCGGCGCATCCGCCGGCAGTTCGATAATACCGCTATGATCGTCGGAAACTCCGAGTTCGGAGAACGAGCACAGCATCCCTTCAGACGGCTCGCCACGCAGTTTAGCCGCTTTAATTTTGAAGTCGCCCGGCAGTACGGCACCGATCGTCGCGACCGCAACTTTCAGACCCTGACGGCAGTTTGGCGCGCCGCAGACGATGTCCAGCAGACGTTCGCCACCGACGTTGACTTTGGTCACCCGCAGTTTGTCAGCGTTCGGGTGCTGGCCGCACTCAACCACTTCGCCAACCACGACGCCATTAAACGCACCCGCCACCGGCTCAACACCGTCAACTTCCAGGCCAGCCATGGTGATCTGGTTCGCCAGCGCTTCGCTGTCGATCGCCGGGTTCACCCACTCGCGTAACCACAGTTCACTGAATTTCATTATTCTGTCCTGCCCTTATTTAAACTGTTTGAGGAAACGCAAATCGTTTTCGAAGAACGCACGTAAATCGGTCACGCCGTAGCGCAGCATCGTCAGACGCTCCATCCCCATCCCGAAGGCGAAGCCGGAATAGACTTCCGGGTCAATGCCGACATTACGCAGGACGTTCGGGTGCACCATGCCGCAGCCAAGCACTTCCAGCCACTTACCGTTTTTACCCATCACGTCAACTTCCGCGGACGGTTCGGTGAACGGGAAGTAGGACGGACGGAAACGAATCTGCAGATCTTCTTCAAAGAAGTTATTCAGGAAGTCGTGCAGCGTCCCTTTCAGGTTGGTGAAGTTGATGTTGGTGTCAACAATCAGGCCTTCCATCTGGTGGAACATTGGGGTGTGGGTCTGGTCGTAGTCGTTACGATAGACGCGGCCCGGGGCAATGATACGGATCGGCGGCTGCTGGTTTTCCATGGTGCGGATCTGCACGCCAGAGGTCTGGGTACGCAGCAGACGCGTGGCATCAAACCAGAAGGTGTCGTGATCGGCACGAGCCGGGTGGTGACCCGGAATATTCAGCGCATCAAAGTTGTGGTAATCATCTTCGATTTCCGGACCGGTCGCCACGGTAAAGCCCAGCTCACCGAAGAAGTTCTCGATACGGTCGATGGTGCGGGTTACCGGATGCAGGCCACCGTTTTCAATACGGCGCCCCGGTAAAGAGACGTCGATGGTCTCAGCGGCGAGGCGGGCGTTCAACGCGGCGCCTTCCAGGTCAGCTTTACGCGCGTTAAGCGCCTGCTGAACCTGCTCTTTCGCTTCGTTGATGACCGCGCCAGCAGCCGGACGCTCTTCTGGCGGCAGCTCACGCAGGGTGGTCATCTGAAGGGTCAGATGCCCTTTCTTACCCAGGTATTCCACGCGGACGTTGTCCAGCGCGGCAACATCTGATGCCTCATTAATGGCTGCCTTCGCACTGGCAACCAGCTCTGCGAGATGTGACATGGTTTTCCTCATTATGTCGGTGCAGACACCGGTTATGGTCATTATGTTGTTCTGACTATTTCGAGTTACAGGCAGCGCCGCGCATCACATGGCAAAAAGGTCTCTGTCGTCGCGGGCGCAAACTGACTAACGCCCCTGCAGCTTGAAATAGCATGAACGGGTTCATATACGAAAAAAGCCTCCACAGTGGGAGGCTTTCTGGCGCTGTTTTCCGTTTCATCTTTCACGCGCTAGCCTCCTGGATTCAGGTGCTAAAGTAAAAAAAGAAGCGGAAAATAGCAGCATTCATGCTTGCATTACCTTGTCAGGAACTAAACGTAAGAGCTGTATTGAAAAGCTTACAGCAATAAAAGTCAATCTTCTGATAGGGTTATGCCCGAAATAATTCTAAGACGGGCATAAACAAAAAGAGGGAGACAAGCTCCCTCTTTCAACTGGCTTATGCCAGAGCTGCTTTCGCTTTTTCGACCAGCGCGGTGAACGCTAATTTGTCGAATACGGCGATGTCAGCCAGGATCTTACGGTCGATTTCAACAGAGGCTTTTTTCAGGCCGTTGATGAATTTGCTGTAAGAAATACCGTTCTGACGTGCTGCTGCGTTGATACGCGCAATCCACAGTTGACGGAACTGACGCTTTTTCTGACGACGGTCACGATAAGCGTACTGACCAGCTTTGATAACAGCCTGGAAGGCAACGCGGTATACGCGAGAACGCGCACCGTAGTAGCCTTTAGCTTGTTTCAAAATTTTCTTGTGACGTGCACGGGCAACTACACCACGTTTTACGCGAGCCATATGTGCTCTCCTGTATCTATTCTAATTAAAAAGTTAAAAGGGTTAACGACTTATGCGTACGGCAGGCACGCGATTACCAGGCCCAGATCGCCTTTGGAAACCATGGCTTTCGGACGCAGGTGACGTTTACGCTTGGTAGCTTTTTTGGTCAGAATGTGACGCAGGTTAGCGTGCTTGTGCTTAAAACCACCTTTACCGGTTTTTTTGAAGCGCTTAGCAGCACCGCGTACGGTCTTAATTTTTGGCATTTTAATAACTTCCACTTCGCATTGTTAATAAACGAAACGTAGGCGAGCAACAACTGCGGAACCTAAAAGGCTCCACAGACATTGCTACTTGAAGGCCTTACTGTTTCTTCTTAGGAGCGAGCACCATGATCATCTGGCGGCCTTCGATCTTCGTTGGGAAGGATTCGACTACTGCCAGTTCACTCAGATCGTCACGGACGCGCGTAAGCACTTCCATACCGATCTGTTGGTGGGCCATCTCACGACCGCGGAAACGCAGCGTGATCTTGGCCTTATCGCCATCTTCCAGAAAGCGAATCAGGCTGCGGAGTTTTACCTGATAGTCGCCATCATCGGTACCAGGTCGGAATTTGATTTCCTTAACCTGGATAACTTTTTGCTTCTTCTTCTGTTCCTTAGAAGACTTACTCTTTTCATAAAGGAACTTGCCGTAGTCCATAATACGACAAACTGGCGGTTCGGCGTTAGGGCTGATTTCAACTAAATCTACTCCGGCCTCTTCAGCCTTTTCGATAGCTTCTCTCAGACTCACAATACCCAGCTGCTCACCTTCCAGACCTGTTAAGCGAACTTCCAGGGCGCGAATCTCGCCATTGATACGATTCGGACGTGCCGTTTGAACTCGTTTTCCGCCTTTAATACCTTATTCCTCCAGTTGTTGAAGACTGCGGCTGCGAATCTCTTGTTGCAGCTTTTCGATCACTTCGTTTACGTCCATGCTGCCGAGGTCTTTACCACGACGGGTACGCACCGCAACTTTGCCGGCTTCGACTTCTTTGTCGCCACAGACCAGCATATACGGGACACGACGTAAAGTGTGCTCGCGGATTTTAAAGCCAATCTTCTCATTTCTCAAGTCCGCTTTTACCCGAATACCCGCATTTTGTAGTTTACGGGTCAATTCGTTAACGTATTCAGACTGAGAATCAGTAATATTCATCACTACAACCTGCACCGGCGCAAGCCAGGTTGGGAAGAAGCCGGCGAACTCTTCGGTCAGGATGCCGATGAAGCGCTCCAGTGAACCAAGAATGGCACGGTGAATCATTACCGGGACCTGACGCTCGTTGCTTTCGCCAACATAAGAGGCGCTTAAACGCTGCGGCAGGGAGAAGTCCAGCTGTACAGTACCGCACTGCCATGCACGATCGAGGCAGTCATACAATGTAAATTCAATTTTCGGACCGTAGAACGCGCCTTCACCCAGTTGATATTCAAACGGGATATTGTTTTCTTCCAGCGCGACTGCCAGATCCGCCTCAGCACGATCCCAGGTCTCGTCACTACCGATACGTTTTTCCGGACGAGTTGAGAGTTTGACGACGATTTTCTCGAAGCCAAAAGTGCTGTACATATCGTAGACCATACGAATACAAGCGTTTACTTCATCACGTACCTGATCTTCAGTACAGAAGATGTGTGCATCATCCTGTGTGAAGCCACGTACGCGCATCAGGCCATGCAGTGCACCCGACGGCTCGTTTCGATGGCAGCTACCGAACTCTGCCATACGCAACGGCAGATCGCGGTACGATTTCAGACCCTGGTTAAAGATCTGGACGTGACCCGGGCAGTTCATCGGCTTGATGCAGTATTCACGGTTCTCGGAAGAGGTAGTGAACATCGCATCTTTGTAGTTGTCCCAGTGCCCGGTTTTTTCCCACAGCACGCGGTCCATCATGAACGGGCCTTTCACTTCCTGATACTGGTACTCTTTCAGTTTAGAACGAACGAAAGTTTCCAGTTCGCGGAAGATAGTCCAGCCGTCATTATGCCAGAACACCATTCCCGGAGCTTCTTCCTGCATATGATACAGGTCGAGCTGCTTACCGATCTTGCGGTGGTCACGCTTAGATGCTTCTTCCAGACGCAGCAGATGCGCGTTAAGCGCTTTTTTATCGGCCCATGCGGTGCCGTAAATACGCTGCAGCATCTTGTTGTTGCTATCGCCACGCCAGTACGCGCCTGCGGTTTTCATCAGTTTGAAGTGATGGCAGAAACGCATGTTCGGTACGTGCGGTCCACGGCACATATCGACATATTCTTCGTGATGGTACAAGCCAGGCTTGTCATCATGGGCGATGTTTTCATCAAGAATTGAAACCTTATAGGTTTCGCCACGCTTGACGAAGGTTTCACGCGCTTCGTGCCAGCTGACTTTCTTCTTGATGACGTCGTAGTTCTTTTCGGCGAGCTCGTGCATACGTTTTTCGAGCGCGTCGATATCTTCCTGGGTCAGCGTATGGTCGAGGTCGACATCATAATAGAAGCCGTTGTCGATAACCGGGCCGATGGCCATTTTGGTATTGGGCCACAGTTGCTTAATGGCGTGACCTAACAGATGCGCGCAGGAGTGACGAATGATCTCCAGACCATCTTCATCTTTAGCGGTGATGATAGAGAGGGTTGCATCGTTTTCGATAGGGTCGCAGGCATCAACCAGCTCACCATTAACACGTCCGGCGATAGTCGCTTTCGCGAGGCCTGGACCGATATCCAGAGCAACATCCAGCGGGCTGACTGCGTGGTCAAAATGGCGTTGGCTGCCATCAGGAAGCGTAATTACAGGCATTTCATGTCCTTATTTGCAGTGGTGCCCCGCACGAAAGAGCACATACAAAACAATATAATCATAATTATCAACAAGTTGTAGCACAGCTCCCGCTTCACTCTGCGAAATATGAGGACGCCCGTTTACCGAACCGTTCCCACCTGTAGCCGCCTGCTGATAACACCGACCTTTAGTCTACACATCATTTCTGCGGGTTAAAAGTCTGAACAGGATAAATGGTTGCAATGATTGATAAAACAAGGGGGGTGGATAAAAAGTTATGGGGTAATTCGTCAGGGGATAAACCATGAAACCACGCTGCCGTCATTAAAATAATCAGGCGTGGAATTCAGGAGAAAACATAAATAACTTTGAAGTAAAACTCGGGAAATAAACCGGTACATCTTTACCCGGCTTTATATTTCCTGAATTTAATATACGCGATGTACAGGCGAAATATCAGGACCACTCACCGGCAACAAGAGTATGCACATTAAAAGCATCATCCATAGTGTGACCGGTTGATTGTGAACCGGGAGCAATATTAGAACCCGCTTCGACATCCGTCGCTTTGGCAATGCCAATTTGTGTATGTTCGGTAGCGCCTGACGGTGGGACCTGATCGGCGGCGAATGCGCCAAACGACAGGGTGCACAGCACGGCAGCCGCCATTGCGATTTTGCTATTTTTCATGATGGTGGTTCTCTTATTTACTTAAGGTTTTTCGGCAAAGCGCTCGTCTCTGTCGATAAACCACAGTATAGATCCAGATCACAACTTTGTCCGAGCCAATATTTAGCTATTTGTGTCAAATTAACGTAAAACATGTCAGAAGGCGTGTCGAATTAAGCAATTGTGAAGGAAATATGGAGGCTATTTTCTTTTTATAAAAAACAAAACTGAAGACCAAAAATAATAATGTCACTTATTGCTAATTTCAAAACAATCAGGCCGGATTTACCGGCCTGAAATATATTACATTTTATAACCTAGCGACAGCGTGGTGCGACGATCGGTATGCTCTGGCGCCGATGCCGGCGGCTCGGAGTTCCAGGTCAGATTGTAGGCAACCCGCAGTGCGAAATGCGCATTGATTGCGACGTTTAATGCACTTTCCGAGTTCAGCGTCGTGTCCTGCGCGCCAAAGACCGATACACCCTGAGTGAACTTGGTGTTATCCGTCATCTGCCAGGCCCAGGTACCGGACGCATAGCCCAGCGGTTGGGTGTCGTTATCGCCGTCGGTATACTCGTCATAGCGTACGCCAGGACCGAATTCAAAACGCAGACTGTGGACCGGGCCGTTGAGGATCTGGCGACCGTAACCGGCGGTTAATACATCGCGCTGCTGATAACCGTTATAGCGGTCGGTCAACCAGCTGGCCTGGCCAAAGACATAGTTGCTGTCGGTCAGGTTGTAACGGCTACGGCCACCCACCGCATATTTCTCGGAAGAGCGCTGGTCGTTCGACGAGGTGTTGCTGGCATTACCCCACAGCGACCATGCCGTGGTGCTGCCGTACCAGGTGAGTGTTGAATCCGCAGTCATTGAAGAACTTTTCGTATTTCCGGACTGCGCCAGATAACCGGCGTTAACAGCACCTTCGAAAGGTTTTTTGGCAGTGGAAGGGTCATCCATAACAGTAAAAACGGAATCATCGGCCAGTGCGTGCATAGACGCAAAGAGCCCCCCCGCCAGCAATGCCGCTGCGGGTACTGTCATCAAAAGCTTCATTTAATTTAGAGTCCGTACAACAAAAAGAGAGACCCGTCGGGTCCCGGAAACTTTCGCAAGGATCGCTATACGCGTCATCCTTCAGGCTACTTCTTTGCTGGCGCCGCTAAGACTTCCTCTATCACAGCATGTGCTGTGCTCCCGGAGGTAAATCTTTCCTTGCCGCCTCGACGCATCTTGAATGATTTTTTGTATCTTGCAGGTCCAATGAAAGGCAAAGAATTATAAAAAAGCACGATTAACATAGCAATCAATTACTATTTCATTTTTTGAATAAGAGGGCTCTCAGAACAATCTTTATTTCATAATGATAAAAATAAATAGCGCTTTACAAAACACCACCTGCCACCGCTTCCCCTTCCAGACAAGAAGTGCCATGCTTAAAAGCACAGCAGCTAAATTCGTATCATGGAGGAATCTGGATGACCAAAATCTATACGCTTACGCTGGCCCCTTCGCTCGACAGCGCCACGCTGACCCCGCAAATCTATCCTGAAGGTAAACTTCGTTGCAGCGCGCCGGTTTTCGAACCCGGCGGCGGCGGTATTAATGTCGCGCGCGCCATCACCTTCCTTGGCGGTACGGCGACGGCGATTTATCCGGCCGGCGGCGCCACCGGGGAGCACCTCACCGCCCTGCTGGAAAGCGAACATGTCCCGGTGGACACCATCGACGCTCAGGACTGGACACGGCAAAACCTGCATGTGCACGTCAGCACCAGCGGCGAACAGTACCGTTTTGTCATGCCAGGTGCCGCCTTAACGGCAGAGGAATTCCAGCGGCTGGAAGAAAAAGTGCTGGCTATCGAACCGGGTTCGTTGCTGGTCGTCAGCGGCAGCCTTCCGCCGGGCATTAGCGTGGATGACCTGACCCAACTGGTCAAAAACGCGCAGCAGCACGGACTACGCTGCATTATTGACAGCTCCGGCGACGCGCTGGCGGCGGCATTGACCGTCGGCAATATCGAGCTGGTCAAACCCAACCAAAAAGAGCTCAGTGCTCTGGTCCAACGCGATCTCAGCCAGCCGGATGATGTGCGCCAGGCGGCGGAAGAGTTAATCCATTCGGGTAAAGCACGCCGGGTGGTGGTTTCTCTCGGTCCCCAGGGGGCGCTGGGCGTTGATGCCAGCGGTAGTGTTCATGTCGTTCCACCGCCGATGAAAAGTCAAAGCACCGTCGGCGCCGGTGACAGCATGGTCGGCGCCATGACCCTGCGCCTGGCTGAAAATGCCAGTCTGGAAGACATGGTCCGCTTCGGCGTCTCCGCCGGTAGCGCCGCCACCATCAATCAGGGCACCCGGTTGTGCTCGCTGGAAAACACGCAAAAAATCTACCGCTACCTCTGCGGTCGCTAATTCCCCTTCCCTCTGCTCACGCAGAGGGAGTCGCCAAATCATCATCTTGGTCTATGCTAAAAATTTCATGGATTACAACAGGGTGAAAAATGAGCACAGAAATTGTTACTCACGTCGCAACGGTTAACTTTCAGGAAGAGACGCTAACCGAAATTAACGAACTCAGTAATCACCTCACCCGTGCAGGATTCACACTCGTGCTCAATGATGAGAACGGCAAGGTTCATGAGCTGGGTACCAACACCTTCGGCATGATCTCAGCGCAGACGGCGGATGAAGTCAAAGCGTTGTGTGCCGGGCTGGCGGAAACCGCCCTCGGTCGTCCCGTTGACGTCACGGTCACCACATTTGATGCGTGGTTGAAAGCTCAATAAGTGCGATTAGCGCAGCGGAAAGCACCAGTTGTGCGTCAGTTCGAATTTTACACCGGGGTTATGAGCTAACCTTATGAAATGGTGGAAAACAAGGGGAGAGACAGCATGTGGCAAGCTATCAGTAATTTGTTAAGCGACTGGCACACTGAAGCAGCTGAAATCGAACTGCGCAATGAACTACCCGGTGGTGAGATTCATGCAGCCTGGCACCTGCGTTTCGGTGGGCGAGATTACTTTGTCAAATGTGATGAACGTGAGTTGCTGCCTATCTTTACCGCTGAAGCCGACCAGCTGGAGCTGTTGTCGCGCAGTCACACCGTTAGCGTCCCGCAGGTTTATGCCGTCGGCAGCGATCGCGATTACAGCTTTGTGGTGATGGAGTATCTGCCCCCTCGCCCGCTGGATGCGCACAACGCCTTTTTACTCGGGCAGCAAATTGCGCACCTGCATCAATGGAGCGATCAGCCGCAGTTCGGGCTGGATTTTGATAACGACCTTTCCACCACGCCGCAGCCCAACGCCTGGCAACGCCGCTGGTCGACGTTTTTTGCCGAACAGCGCATCGGCTGGCAACTGGAGCTGGCTGCCGAAAAAGGGCTCAACTTCGGCGACATCGATACGATTGTCGATCATGTGCAACAGCGCCTCAGCAATCACCAGCCTCAGCCGTCGCTGCTGCACGGCGATCTGTGGTCCGGTAACTGCGCGCTTGGGCCAAACGGCCCCTACATCTTCGACCCCGCCTGTTACTGGGGTGACAGAGAGTGCGACCTTGCCATGCTGCCGCTGCACCCGGAACAGCCGCCGCAAATCTACGACGGCTATCAGTCGGTTTCGCCGCTACCTTCCGGGTTCCTCGACCGCCAGCCGGTGTATCAGCTTTACACGCTGTTGAACCGGGCGATTTTGTTCGGCGGTCAGCACCTGGTGGTGGTGCAAAAAGCGCTGGATGACGTGCTACTGGAAAAGGCCCCATAGGGGCCTTATTACGGTTACTGATGACTGCGCGGTTAGCTGATTTCCACACCTTTCAGGCGGAATTTGATGGTCATCGTCACGCCGGAGCCCGGTTTGCCCGCCTCGTAGCGCCATTTACGCAACGCGTTTTTGACTTCACGTTCAAACATATTCGCCGGCTGTGCGGAGAGAATGACCACGTTATCAATCCGCCCGTCTGGCGTCACATCGAATTTAACGCGAACTGAACCTTCAATACGCAACGCCTGGGCACGTGCCGGGTATGCGGGTTGGTTGCGGCTCAATGCTCTCGGACCACTCGGCGTCGTCAGCGTTGGCTTCGCGTTCGCCGTGGCGGTGCTCGGCTGGGTACGCGCCGGTGCGGTATTCGTCGATTCAAACGGTGAGACCGCTTTCGGTTCCGCCGGCTTCACTTCGCGCTTCGGCTGCTCAACTTTTTTCTCTGGTTTTGGCTTCGGCTTCGGCTTTGGTTTTGGCTTCGGCTCGGGCTTATGGATAACCACCGGCGCTTCTTTCGGCGGCTCCGGCTCCGGCACCACTTCCGGTTCAGGCTCTGGCTCAACGACAGGTTCAGCCACCGGCTGCACTGCCTGAGGCGGTTCGAGATCCGCTGGCGCGACCATGGTTATCTCGATGGGCTGAGAGGGCGATGGCCTTTCAATAACCTGATGTACCGAGGTGTAAAGCAGCCCGGCTACAACGGCACCGTGGATAACCACGGACAGCAGCGTCGGCCACGGGAAGCGGCGAGGTAAATCAAGGGTCATTGCGCTCATAGTCGTTTCTGTTGAAAAATGATGGTCTGATTTTAAATGCAAATAGCAATCATATTCAATAAGCCGTGTTATCTGGCATCAATATTTGCCTCATTTTGTGGAAAAAAAACCTTGAGGCCAGACATTTTCGTGCTGACTCGCATCTTTGCATTGCAGTCAACGGTGGATTCACTTAACGTGATTCGCCAATTTATTGATAAGGAGCCTTGCCGTGCTTTACGTTATCTACGCTGAAGACATCGCCGATTCTCTGGAAAAACGCATGTCGGTTCGCCCTGCCCATCTGGCACGTTTACAATTATTACGTGATGAAGGTCGTCTGCTGACCGCCGGGCCAATGCCGGCAGTTGACAGTAATGAACCTGGCGCGGCTGGCTTTACCGGTTCAACGGTCATTGCAGAGTTTGAATCGCTGGAAGTGGCAAAAGCATGGGCAAATGATGACCCTTATAACGCCGCTGGGGTATATCAGAACGTGTCAGTAAAACCTTATAAGCAGGTTTTCTGAGACCGGTTGGGCGCTTAAAGAACAGAGGCACCGTAAACGGTGCCTTTCTTATCGGTATTCAGCTATCAGTAATCAGTGAAGACAAACAGCAGGGAGCCACGTTGTCGTTTCACCAACTCCTTTCTGATAGAAAGGATGCGCATGTTGCGGCGCGATTGGGCCTCCAGCCAGCGGGACTTACGGCGACTCACCTGTCTTAGCATACGCCAGCGCCCTACTTCCGTTCTACTACGCTTCATTGCTACTACTCTACAAGTGAAAAACAGTCCACATTATAAACCTATGAATCTGGCAGACCAACGCTTTCGCTGTGTTTTTATTTGCCAGATGCATGTTGATGCGTAAACTCATGACATAGAGTAATTCAAAAGGATTTTTCATCTATGACAACCTTTTACACGGTAGTGAACTGGCTGGTCATTCTTGGTTACTGGCTACTCATCGCCGGTGTAACGTTACGCATATTGATGAAACGGCGCGCCGTTCCCTCCGCAATGGCGTGGTTACTCATTATCTATATTCTGCCGCTGGTCGGGATTATCGCCTATCTCTCCTTCGGCGAACTGCATCTGGGCAAACGTCGGGCAGAGCGAGCCCGGGCAATGTGGCCCTCTACCGCCAAATGGCTTAACGACCTTAAAGCCTGCAAACATATCTTTGCCGATGATAACAGCCCGGTTGCGGAATCCTTGTTCCAGCTCTGCGAGCGCCGTCAAGGGATTGCCGGTGTTAAAGGTAACCAGCTCCAGCTGCTGACGGAGTCGGATGATGTCATGCAGGCGCTGATGCGCGATATTCAGCTGGCCCGGCACAACATTGAGATGGTGTTTTACATCTGGCAGCCTGGTGGCATGGCCGATAACGTTGCCGAATCGCTGATGGCCGCGGCACGACGCGGCGTTCATTGCCGCCTGATGCTGGATTCGGCCGGGAGCGTCGCCTTCTTCCGCAGCCCGTGGGCGGCGATGATGCGCAACGCCGGGATTGAAGTTGTCGAAGCGCTGAAGGTCAATCTGATGCGTGTGTTTCTGCGCCGCATGGACCTGCGCCAGCACCGCAAAATGGTCATGATTGATAACTATATTGCCTATACCGGCAGTATGAACATGGTCGATCCGCGTTTCTTTAAACAGGATTCCGGTGTAGGCCAGTGGATTGATTTGATGGCACGTATGGAAGGCCCGGTCGCCACCTCAATGGGCATCGTCTACTCCTGCGACTGGGAAATTGAGACCGGTAAGCGCATTCTTCCGCCGCCGCCGGACCTCAACATCATGCCTTTTGAAGAGGCCAGCGGCCATACCATCCACACTATCGCCTCGGGCCCGGGCTTCCCGGAAGACCTGATTCATCAGGCATTGCTGACCGCCGCCTATTCCGCCAAAGAACACCTGATCATGACCACGCCGTACTTCGTGCCCAGCGACGATCTGCTGCATGCGATCTGTACGGCAGCGCAGCGCGGGGTCGACGTCAGCATTATCCTGCCGCGGAAGAATGATTCGCTGCTGGTCGGCTGGGCCAGCCGGGCCTTCTTTACCGAGCTGCTGGCCGCCGGGGTAAAAATTTATCAGTTCGAAGGTGGCCTGCTGCATACTAAGAGTGTCCTGGTTGACGGCGAGCTTAGCCTGGTCGGCACGGTGAACCTCGATATGCGTAGCCTGTGGCTTAATTTCGAAATCACCCTGGTGATTGATGACGTCGGATTCGGCGGCGATCTGGCGGCCGTTCAGGATGATTATATTTCCCGCTCGCGCCTGCTGGATGCGAAGCTGTGGTTAAAACGTCCGCTGTGGCAACGGATCGCTGAGCGACTGTTTTACTTCTTCAGTCCGTTGCTGTAAAACGTGCCAATCAGATGTTTAACGGGTAGCAATCATGGATATGGATTTAAACAATCGCCTGACCGAAGACGAAACGCTTGAACAAGCGTATGACATCTTCCTGGAGCTGGCTGTCGACAACCTCGATCCGGCGGATGTCATTCTGTTCAACCTGCAGTTTGAAGAGCGCGGCGGCGCCGAGCTGTTTGACCCTGCGGCGGACTGGGAAGAGCATGTCGATTACGACCTGAACCCGGACTTCTTCGCCGAAGTGGTGATTGGCCTTGCCGATACCGATGGTGGCGAAATTAATGATATCTTCGCGCGCATTCTGCTGTGCCGTGAAAAAGATCATAAGCTGTGCCATATCCTGTGGCGTGAATAAGCGCCCCGCTCGCCGCACCAGCTAAAAAAATGGCAGCCGCTCATCAGACCGGCTGCCATTTTATTTTCACTCTCCCGTCACTCCGGCAGTTCACTCCCGCAGGCATTGCAATAACGTGCATTTTTATCATGCGCCGTGTGCTGACAGCTGGGGCACGTCCGACGAGCGCGACGCTCCTGCAACGAGCTGGTCATATGGGTGGTAATCAGCCCTGTCGGGATCGCAATAATCGAGTAGCCGATTAAGATTAGGATCGACGCCAGCACCCTTCCCATTGGGGTATGCGGGGTAATATCCCCATAGCCGACCGTTGTGATGGTGACGATTGCCCAGTACACCGACGCATTTAAGGTGGTGAAACCATATTCCGGGCCTTCAATCAGGTACATCAGCGATCCGAAAATCACCATCACGATCGCAATAAATGAATAGAACAGGATTAACTGATGGCGGGCGCTGACAACGGCCACCCAGAAAATATTCAGTGACGGCATAAACCGCAGCAGTTTGAGAATACGCAAACAGCGGATCGCCCGCATCGCTCGCCAGGCAAAAACATAATTAAGGCTCATTTCCGGCCACATCCACATAACATAGAGCGGCAGGATCGTGGCGAGATCGATGACGCCCCAAAAGCTAAAGATATAGCTCAGCGGTTTCGGCCAGGTGGCAATACGCAGGATATATTCCAGGGTAAAAACGACGGTAACAAAAATCTCGAGCCAGACAAAAATATGCCATTCATCAAAGGTCAGATGATATTGCGTGCCAAGACCAGACTCGATAAATATCACCAGCACGCTGAGCAGCGCAAACATGCCGCACAGGGCTTCAAAGCGGCGCCCGGAGCGTCGGGATTGATCGAAGAGTAAATGATACAGCCGCTGGCGGGCGGAATAAGCATGGACGGCCACGTTAACCTCTCAAAAAATAAGGGGCTGACCTACGTCAGCCCCTGAGATTATAACGGGTCTACCTTCAGACAGGAAACCGCATGACGGAAGCTTCCCTCCAGCACCGGTCGCGTTTTCGCACACTCCGGCCCGGCAATAGGACAGCGGGTACGGAACACGCATCCCGATGGCGGGTTAATCGGCGAGGGTAGCTCGCCCTCCAGCAGCTGGATGGTTTTATTCTTTTCCAGATCCGGGTCCGGAACCGGCACCGCGGACATCAGAGCCTTGGTATAAGGGTGCAGCGGATTATGGTACACCTCATCATAGGTGCCCAGCTCCACCGCGTGCCCGAGATACATCACCAGGACGCGATCGGAAATGTGCTTCACCACCGCCAGGTCATGGGCGATAAAGATCAGCGACAGGCCCATTTCCCGTTGTAGCTGCTGCAGCAGGTTGACTACCTGCGCCTGAATCGACACGTCCAGCGCCGATACCGGCTCATCACAGATAATCAGCTTCGGTTCCAGGATCAGCGCGCGGGCAATACCAATACGCTGGCACTGGCCGCCGGAGAACTCGTGCGGATAGCGGTTGATCAGGTTGGGTAACAGCCCCACCTTCATCATCATCGCCTTAACCTTGTCGCGCACTTCCTGACGCGTCATTTTCGGATGATAGGTACGCAGCGGCTCAGCAATAATCTCACCGATCGTCATACGCGGGTTCAGCGAGGCCAGTGGATCCTGGAAAATCATCTGGATATCGCTGCGCACCGCACGCCACTCTTCCTGTTTCATACCGAGCAAATCTTTGCCAAGCCAGGCCACTTTGCCATCGGTCGCTTTCACCAGGCCAATAATCGCCCGCGCAAAAGTCGATTTACCGCAGCCGGACTCGCCAACGACGCCCAGGGTTTCACCTTCGTACAGACGCAACGTGACGCCATCGACCGCTTTCAACGTTTTGGCCGGCTGCCAGAACCACTGTTTCCCGTCCTTGATATCGAAATGGACTTTCAGGTCGGCGATTTCGAGCAGGACTTTTCTTTGTTCGGTAATGGCATTCATAGCAGATCCCCTACTGGTTGAAAGCAGGCGCGCAGGCGGCCCGGTGCAAACTCCTCCAGCGGTGGAGCGCTATGGCAAATTTCCATCGCATGCGGGCAGCGCGGCTGGAACGGACAGCCTTTTGGCAGACGCAGCAGGTTGGGCGGGTTACCCGGTATGGTCAGCAGCGACTCGCCTTCGGCATCCAGGCGCGGCACCGCGTTCAGCAGGCCAATCGAGTACGGATGCGAAGGATGATAAAACACATCGCGCGCCATCCCATATTCCATGGTGCGTCCGGCGTACATCACCAGCACTTTGTCACAGATCCCAGCAACCACACCGAGATCGTGAGTAATCATGATGATCGCGGTATTGAACTCGCGCTTGAGCTCATTCAGCAGGGTCATGATCTGCGCCTGAACCGTCACATCCAGCGCGGTAGTCGGTTCATCGGCAATCAGCAGTTTTGGCCGACACAGCAACGCCATGGCAATCATCACGCGTTGACGCATCCCGCCGGAAAACTCGTGCGGGTACATTTTCATGCGCTTGCGCGCTTCCGGCATTTTGACCGCATCGAGCATCTTCACCGACTCTTCAAACGCTTCGGCTTTGCCCATACCTTTATGCAGCATCAACACTTCCATCAGCTGCTCCCCCACCCGCATGTAAGGGTTCAGGGAGGTCATCGGGTCCTGGAAGATCATTGAAATTTGTTCGGCACGCAGCTTATTCAGCTCGTGTTCCGGCAAATTAAGGATCTGGCGGCCGTTAAATAACGCCGAGCCGCCGATATTACCGTTAGAGGCCAGCAGGCCCATCAAGGCAAATGCGGTCTGCGATTTACCGGAGCCCGATTCACCGACAATGCCCAGAGTTTCCCCGGCACGCAGGTTAAAATTAAGGTCATTGACCGCCGTAACATCACCATCCGGTGTCTTAAACGTCACCCGGAGGTCTTTTACATCCAGCAGCAGGCCAGATTGTTGCTGCGCCTGCGGCGCTTTTGCCGTTTCAATTATGCTCATGACGGCGCTCCTTAACGGTCTTTCGGGTCGAGGGCATCACGCAGGCCATCGCCGATAAAGTTGAAACAGAACAGCGTTACCACCAGGAAACCGGCAGGGAACAGCAGCAGCCATGGCGACACTTCCATGGAGTTAGCACCATCACTGAGTAATGCGCCCCAACTGCTCAGCGGCTCCTGGGTTCCCAGACCAAGGAAGCTTAAGAAGGATTCAAACAGGATCATGCTCGGCACCAGCAGCGAGGCGTACACCACCACCACCCCCAGCACGTTCGGCACGATATGGCGAACCACAATATTAAAGGTGGATACCCCGCCAACCTGCGCTGCTTCGATAAACTCTTTACGCTTCAGGCTCAGCGTCTGGCCGCGCACGATACGCGCCATATCCAGCCAGGAGACCATCCCAATAGCCACGAAAATCAGCAGGATGTTCTGACCAAAGAAGGTGACCAGCAGGATAACGAAGAACATGAACGGGAAGGAGTTGAGGATCTCCAGCAGACGCATCATCACCGAATCCACTTTGCCGCCCAGGTAGCCGGAGAGCGAACCGTAGAGCGTCCCCAGCACCACCGCCACCAGCGCGGCAGCCACACCAACCATCAGCGAGATACGCCCACCGATCGCCACGCGAACCAGCAGGTCACGGCCGGAGGAGTCGGTGCCAAAGTAGTGGCCGGACTCCATCTCCGGTGCGCTGGACATCATGCCCCAGTCGGTATCAAAGTAGGAGAACTGGGATACCATCGGCGCAATGGTCACGAACAGCGCGATAATCACCAGCACAATCAGGCTGGCAACCGCGGCGCGGTTATGCATAAAGCGGCGGCGGGCGTCCTGCCACAGGCTACGCCCCTCAACTTCGAGCTTTTCACTGAAGTTTTCCAGCGCTTCGCTATTTTTCTTACTTAACATCATGGCGAACCCCGGCTTCAGTAGCGAATCTTCGGATCGATGACGGCATACAGCACGTCAACAATCGCGTTAAACAGAATAGTCAGCGCGCCGACCAGAATGGTCAGACTCAACACCAGCGAATAGTCGCGGTTCAACGCGCCATTCACGAACAGCTGACCAATTCCCGGAAGACCGTAGATCGTTTCGATGACCATTGAGCCGGTGATGATCCCAACAAACGCGGGCCCCATATAAGAAAGGACCGGCAACAGTGCAGGCTTCAGCGCATGGCGGAAGATAATCCGGCGCATCGGCAGCCCTTTCGCCCTGGCGGTACGGATGAAGTTAGAGTGCAGAACTTCAATCATTGAGCCACGGGTAATACGCGCGATACTGGCGATATAGGCTAACGACAGGGCCACCATCGGCAGGATCATAAATTTCAACGCCCCACCGTTCCAGCCTCCGCCGGGCAGCCAGTGCAAGGTGATGGCGAATATCATCACCAGCAGCGGCGCGACCACGAAACTGGGTATCACAACCCCGGTCATGGCCACCCCCATCACCGCATAATCCCACTTGGTGTTTTGTTTCAGTGCCGCAATCACCCCCGCCGTCACGCCGAGAATGACCGCTAACAAAAAGGCGGCAAGACCTAATTTGGCAGAGACCGGGAAGCTCGAGGCCACCAGATCGTTTACCGAATAGTCTTTGTATTTAAAAGAAGGACCGAAATCACCGTGCGCCAGTTGTTTCAGATAATGAAAATACTGGGTCATGATGGGGTCATTTAAATGGTATTTGGCTTCGATATTCGCCATGACTTCCGGCGGCAGCGTGCGTTCACCAGTGAATGGACTCCCCGGTGCAAGACGCATCATGAAGAAAGAAATAGTAATTAGAATGAATAGCGTCGGAATCGCTTCCAGACAGCGACGAAATATAAATTTTAACATTGCCCGTACCTTCTGGCCTGTGCCTATCGAGTGCGATGAATTCAGACACGGTGGGGCAAGCTGAGCCTGCCCCACGTATTGCCATTAATGTTTGATAATATACAGATTTTTAACGTAGATATTATCTAACGGGTCTTTACCGGTGTAGCCACCAACCCACGGTTTAACCAGACGGGCGTTGACATAATAGAACACCGGTACGATCACAGAGTCTTTATCCAGCTGTTGTTCCGATTGCGCGTACAGGTCTGCACGTTTCGCATCATCAGTGGTCTGCAGGGTTGCAGCGATGATCTTATCGAAGGCCGGGCTCTTATAATGAGAGGTGTTGTTTGAGCTGTCGCTCAACATGGTATTAAGGAAGGAAGTCGGTTCGTTGTAATCTGCACACCAGCCGGCACGCGCCACATCGAAGGTCCCCTGATGACGATTATCGAGGAAGGTTTTCCATTCCTGATTTTCCAGCTTCACGTTGGCACCCAGATTTTTCTTCCAGATGGAGGCAACGGCAATCGCCAGTTTTTTATGCAAATCAGAGGTGTTATACAGCAGATTAAAGGTCAGCGGTTTATCAGCGGTATATCCCGCTTCAGCCAGCAGTTTTTTCGCTTCTTCGTTACGCTTGTCCTGAGTCCAGTTGAACCACTCTGGTTTAACAACTTTCATTCCATCGGTATATGGCGGCGTATAGCTATAAGCCGGCAGGTCGCCCTGGTTTTTCACTTTATTGACAATGATGTCGCGATCCAGCGCCATTTTAAGGGCGGTACGAACACGCACGTCGGTAAACGGTGCTTTCTGGTTATTAATTTCGTAGTAATAGGTGCACAGATACGGATCGACGTGAACTTCTTTCGGGATCTCTTTCTTCAGTTTCTGGAACAGTTCAATCGGCATGTTGTTATAGGTCATGTCGATTTCGCCGCTGCGATAACGGTTAACGTCAGTCACTTCCGAAGAAATCGGCAGGTAGGTAACCTGATTAACGACCGTTTTTGCGTTATCCCAGTAGTTGGTATTACGCTCAAGCACAATACGCTCGTTCACCACCCAGTCTTTCAGTTTATAAGCGCCGTTGGTGACGATATTGGCAGGCTGGGTCCACTTCTCACCGTATTTTTCAATAGCGGCTTTAGGGACCGGAGAAACTGATGGGTGAACCAGCAGTTTATAGAAATAAGGAACCGGTTCGCTCAGCGTGACTTCGAAGGTTTTATCATCGATGGCTTTCACGCCCAGGTCGCTGGTCGGTTTTTTGCCGGCGATAATCTCATCGACATTCAGCACGTGGCCATATTGCAGGTAGCTGGCGTAAGGGGAAGCGGTTTTTGGATCAGCCAGGCGCTGCCAGCTGTAAACGAAATCTTGTGCGGTGACCGGCGAACCGTCGGACCATTTTGCATCTTTGCGAATATGGAACGTCCAGACTTTAAAATCTTTATTATCCCAGGACTCCGCCACGCCAGGAATTGGATGGCCTTCTACATCGCCGATCACTAATCCTTCAAACAAATCGCGGTTAATGTTGGATTCCGGCACGCCTTCAATTTTATGCGGATCCAGCGATTGCACTTCTGCGCCGTTATTACGAACCAGCGTTTGCTTGTCCGCCAGCTGCACTCCAGCAGGTACATCTGCCGCCATGGCAACATTGGCGGTAATTAGCGCAGAGAGAACCCCTGCAGCTACCAGACTTTTTTTGGTGATGATGGTCATTGTGTTGTTACTCCATTCATTATAATTACTGGCTATTTAACCAGCCTGTTTTTTTCCCCTTGCGGGATTCTGTACAGTGCAGGAGTTTTTGCTGCTGTCAGACTTTACTGCTTGCTATCACCGACTTATTTATTACGGCCGCTCAAACGGCAGCCTTAGCGTCGATTCTTTCACCCGCTTATTCAGGGTGGCCGCAATGAGTTAATTAATAATGATTCTCATTTACGTATATTTTTGAGCGAAGGATCAGGCCGGAAAATATCAAAAGGCCATCACCACCGCCAATGCAATTTGCAAATATGTTACCGAATTCTCTTTTATCTTTTTTCTTACCCTGCCGCCCTGTCCTGCTTTCAAAACCCTGGCAGAGTAAAGCACTTATATTTCATACAGATAAATTTTCAGCCTTCGCTCAGAGCCCCGGCAACGTGGCGATGATGCTTTTTTGTACGAAAATTTAACAATCGATTATTTTTTAGCACATTCATCTGCTCTGATAGTGAAATTACTAATATCATTTCAATTATCCAACGGCAAGCACCAGAGAATGATGTGAAGAAAATAACAGTTGTTACGAAGAGGATAAAGCGAGGAAAACAGAGAATAAATTCGATAACCACATGATAATAAAAGATAAAAACAAATATTGCGGAAAAGTATTTTACGCGCCCATATCAGCTATATTGATATGTTTTGCTAATAATTAAAAAAGGCGGAGCGCTGGGCTCCGCCGGATGTCAGTCGGCTTACCCCACCAGACCCGGAAACAGGGCTTTAATACCGGTGACGATAAACTCAATACCCAGCGCCATCAGCAACAGACCCATAATACGGGTGATGACGTTGATTCCCGTCTGCCCGAGCAGGCGAACCAGCCATGGCGCCATGCGGAAAATACCCCAACAGCACAGCGCAAACAGCGCAATCGCGACCGAGAAACCAAACAGGTGCGCCACGGTGTGATAGCGAGTCCCCCAGACGATGGTCGAACTGATCGCCCCTGGCCCGGCCATTAACGGCAATGCCAGCGGCACAACGCCAATGCTTTCACGAATCGCGGTTTCTGATTTTTCCTGCTTGTTTTGTTTATCCTCGCCCAGTTTGCCGCTGATCATCGACATCGCGATGGTCACCACCAGGATCCCGCCGGCAATACGGAATGAATCAATAGAAATGCCGAAGACCTGCAATATGGCGTCGCCGAGGAACAGTGAAGTCCACAAAATGATGGCGACGGAAAGGTTTGCCGTCAGGTTGGTTTTATTGCGGATCGCCGCCGTCTGGTAGCTGGTCATACTAATGAAGACGGGAATGATGCCGACCGGGTTTACCAGCGCAAATAACCCGATGAAAAACTTGAAGTAAGCTGAAAAATCAAACAACGGTTGGATCACAGTGCGCTCCGCAGCATCATTAATAATGGCTGTTGACAGTTAGTCACATAAAATATTCGCGCAGAAGATACGCTTTTTGGCAGCATAATTCATCTCAAATGTGCGTATAACTGTGACAAAACCGGATGTTATATATTTGTTTCCGCCATGCTACTTACTCACTTATTTTGCATAATTATTATTACACTTGATTTGACCGGTCAATAAACAGCCAGCTGAAAGGTGTCAGCTTCACGTAAACTTGATCTAAATCACGTAAATCGTACTCAGAAGTGAGTAACCTTGTTCACACCAAAGAGTGCAAAACAGCGGTACCTGAGAGGCAACACCGACAAGCTTATTTAGTAAATCAATGAAGCCAGCAGCGTCTAAATCGCCCCCTTAACATTTAGATGCAAGCTGTTAACAGGCTGACTATACTGTCGAATCGAGCTACTGATTTACTAAAAAAGTTTAACATTATCAGGAGAGCATTATGGCTGTTACTAATGTCGCTGAACTTAACGCACTCGTAGAGCGCGTAAAAAAAGCCCAGCGTGAATATGCCAGTTTCACTCAAGAACAAGTTGATAAGATCTTCCGTGCTGCCGCTTTGGCTGCCGCAGATGCTCGAATCCCTCTCGCTAAAATGGCCGTTGCCGAATCCGGCATGGGCATTATCGAAGACAAGGTCATCAAAAACCACTTCGCTTCCGAATACATCTATAACGCATATAAAGATGAAAAGACCTGCGGTGTTCTCTCTGAAGACGACACTTTCGGTACTATCACCATCGCCGAACCAATCGGTATTATCTGCGGTATCGTTCCGACGACTAACCCGACTTCCACAGCAATCTTTAAATCACTGATTAGCCTGAAGACGCGTAACGCGATCATCTTCTCCCCACATCCGCGTGCTAAAGATGCAACCAACAAAGCCGCTGATATCGTGCTGCAGGCTGCTATCGCCGCTGGCGCACCGAAAGATCTGATCGGTTGGATCGACCAGCCTTCCGTTGAACTGTCTAACGCGCTGATGCATCACCCGGACATTAACCTGATCCTCGCGACCGGTGGTCCAGGCATGGTTAAAGCAGCATACAGCTCCGGTAAACCTGCTATCGGTGTTGGTGCAGGTAACACGCCGGTTGTTATCGACGAAACCGCTGATATCAAACGTGCCGTAGCTTCTGTACTGATGTCTAAAACCTTCGATAACGGCGTTATCTGTGCTTCTGAACAGTCCGTTGTAGTCGTTGACTCCGTATATGACGCCGTTCGCGAGCGTTTCGCCAGCCATGGCGGCTACATGCTGCAGGGCAAAGAGCTGAAAGCAGTTCAGGACATCATCCTGAAAAATGGCGCACTGAACGCCGCTATCGTTGGTCAGCCGGCAGCCAAAATTGCTGAACTGGCAGGCTTCACCGTTCCGGCTACCACCAAGATCCTGATTGGTGAAGTAACCGACGTTGATGAAAGCGAACCGTTTGCTCACGAAAAACTGTCTCCGACGCTGGCAATGTACCGCGCGAAGAACTTCGAAGACGCTGTTGATAAAGCTGAAAAACTGGTTGCGATGGGCGGTATCGGTCATACCTCTTGCCTGTACACCGACCAGGATAACCAGCCGGCTCGCGTGACCTACTTCGGTCAGATGATGAAAACCGCACGTATCCTGATTAACACCCCGGCATCTCAGGGTGGTATCGGTGACCTGTATAACTTCAAGCTTGCACCTTCCCTGACTCTGGGTTGTGGTTCCTGGGGTGGTAACTCCATCTCTGAAAACGTTGGTCCGAAACACCTGATCAACAAGAAAACCGTTGCTAAGCGAGCTGAAAACATGTTGTGGCACAAACTTCCGAAATCTATCTACTTCCGTCGTGGCTCACTGCCAATCGCACTGGATGAAGTGATTACTGATGGTCACAAACGCGCGCTGATCGTGACTGACCGCTTCCTGTTCAACAACGGCTATGCTGACCAGATCACCTCTGTGCTGAAAGCATCTGGCGTTGAAACCGAAGTCTTCTTTGAAGTTGAAGCTGACCCGACACTGACCGTTGTCCGTAAAGGTGCCGACCTGGCGAACTCCTTCAAACCTGACGTTATCATCGCCCTGGGCGGTGGTTCCCCGATGGATGCGGCCAAAATTATGTGGGTGATGTACGAGCACCCGGAAACCCACTTCGAAGACCTGGCGCTGCGCTTTATGGACATCCGTAAACGTATCTACAAGTTCCCGAAAATGGGCGTTAAAGCAAAAATGATCGCGGTCACCACCACTTCCGGTACCGGTTCTGAAGTCACTCCGTTTGCGGTCGTTACCGACGATGCAACCGGTCAGAAATATCCGCTGGCAGACTACGCGCTGACTCCGGATGTGGCGATTGTTGATGCTAACCTCGTCATGGATATGCCGAAATCACTGTGTGCATTCGGTGGTCTCGATGCGGTGACTCACGCCCTGGAAGCTTACGTTTCCGTACTGGCTTCTGAGTTCTCCGACGGTCAGGCTCTGCAGGCTCTGAAACTGCTGAAAGAGTACCTGCCAGCGTCTTACCACGAAGGTTCTAAGAACCCGGTAGCACGTGAGAAAGTACACAGTGCAGCGACTATCGCCGGTATCGCGTTTGCTAACGCCTTCCTGGGTGTATGTCACTCCATGGCACACAAACTGGGTTCTCAGTTCCACATTCCGCACGGTCTGGCTAACGCCCTGCTGATCAGCAACGTTATCCGTTACAACGCGAACGATAACCCGACCAAGCAGACTGCATTCAGCCAGTACGACCGTCCGCAGGCACGTCGTCGTTACGCTGAAATTGCTGACCACCTGGGCCTGAGCGCACCTGGCGACCGTACCGCAGCGAAAATTGAAAAACTGCTGGCATGGCTGGAAAGCATTAAAGCTGAACTGGGTATTCCTAAATCTATCCGTGAAGCTGGCGTGCAGGAAGCTGACTTCCTGGCCCACGTTGACAAGCTGTCTGAAGATGCCTTCGATGACCAGTGCACCGGCGCTAACCCGCGTTACCCACTGATCTCCGAGCTGAAACAGATTCTGCTGGATACCTACTACGGTAACGAGTTCAGCGAAGGTGAAGCGGCTGCGAAGAAAGAAACCGCAGCAGCGCCGAAAGCCGATAAAAAAGCGAAAAAATCCGCTTAATCGACCCGGTTAACACCGCTACAAGCCTCATCTTCGGATGGGGCTTTTTTTATGCTTCGCCTTGCCGAATATGCCCCGCCTCGACGCTGAATAACACAGACTCACTTTCCTGAGTGATGTTCTGCAACAGGATCGACTCCCTCGCCGGGACAGGCTCGGGTGAAGCCATTATCATGGGTGCTCTGTACAATAAGAAGTGCGTCTATGAGACGGAGAGATAATCGACGATGGCAGGCAGGAACGGAACACAGGCGCCGTCGCTGCGCGCCTGTGCGGTTATTATCGCAGCAGCCTTAGCCGCCGCGAGATTTACTCTGTACCAGCGTGAGGGAACCCTCGCTCAACGCTTCTTTATAATGCTTACGGCAAACGGAAACATAACGTTCATTCCCGCCAATCACCACCTGTTCACCTTCATTGTAAGGCCGTCCTTCTTGATCGAGACGCAGCACCATACTGGCCTTACGGCCGCAGAAACAGATCGTTTTTAATTCAACCAGCTTATCGGACCAGGCTAATAAATACTGGCTGCCGATAAACAGTTCGCCGCGAAAATCAGTCCGCAATCCGTAGCACAACACCGGAATATCCAGTTGATCGACAACTTCAGATAATTCATGTACCTGCTCACGGGTAAGGAACTGGCTTTCATCCACCAGAACGCAGTGAACAGGCTGCTTCGCGTGTTCGCTGGCAATATCGGTGAAGAGCGATGTCTGAGGGTTAAACAGCCGGGCTGGCGACGAGAGACCGATTCGTGAGCTGACTTTTCCAGAACCAAAACGGTTATCAATTTCGGCGGTATAAACCAGGGCGCGCATGCCACGTTCCTGGTAATTGTATGACGACTGCAACAAGGCCGTCGACTTACCTGCATTCATTGCAGAATAGTAAAAATAAAGTTGAGCCATTGGCTGCCTAACCCCAATCAGTATGTTTTATCGCGGCGGGATTGTAGCATATTTTCTACTGTTATCGGTCTTTTCAGCATCACCGTTGCGCTGAATGTGAGCCTGCCGGCATCCTGATAGATTAAGGATTTTTAATGAATATTGCCGGCGATCATTTGCTCAACCCGGACGCCATCGCCGCTAATGATTGTCCTTTCGTGCGAATCATCCGATTTCGCAGGTAGCGATAACGCGATTTCCTCACGCATTATATTAACGATTACCCCAACTAATACGCTATTACTCAAGAGGGATATTTATCCCTGCAAAGTATAATTTTACTCCCGGACCATCGAGAAAAGCATACTATCTCAGGGTTTTAGCTAAGGTTTTACCCTGAGCTATAAGCGAAAAAGATGTGAACTCGCACGAGAAATTTAACTTAAATTAATTAATTATCGAGACAAATAACAAGTAATTTTGAATTACTTACATTCTACCCTATTGCACATCTGATTATATCGCTCTATTATTACTTCAACAAACCACCCCACAATATAAGTTTGAGATTACTACAATGAGCGAAGCACTTAAAATTTTGAACAACATCCGTACTCTTCGTGCGCAGGCGAGAGAATGCACCCTTGAAACGCTAGAAGAAATGCTGGAAAAATTAGAAGTTGTTGTTAACGAACGCCGCGAAGAAGAAAGCGCTGCAGCTGCAGAAATTGAAGAGCGTACTCGTAAACTTCAACAATACCGTGAAATGCTGATTGCTGATGGTATTGACCCGAATGAACTGCTGAGCACCATGGCAGCGGTTAAAGCGGGTACTAAAGCTAAGCGTGCTGCACGCCCGGCTAAATACAGCTACGTTGATGAGAACGGCGAAACCAAAACCTGGACCGGCCAGGGCCGTACCCCGGCAGTGATCAAAAAAGCAATGGACGAGCAGGGTAAAACCCTGGACGACTTCCTGCTGTAATTGAAGATCGTATTTGAAGAATCCCGCTTCGGCGGGATTTTTTTTGTCTCGCGGATGCCACCGGTAATCTCAGGGTATAAAAAAACCGGAAAGCGAACTCGCCTCCCGGTTATCTGCTCAGTAGAAAACGATTACTTAGCTACAGCGTTTTCCAGCCAGGCTTTAAAATCCTCGCCCAGGGTTTTATGACGAATGCCATATTCCACAAACGCCTGCATATAACCCAGTTTATTACCGCAGTCGTGGCTCTTGCCTTTCATGTGATAGGCTTCAACGGTTTCTTTGGCGATCAGCATATCGATCGCATCGGTCAGCTGAATTTCATCCCCGGCTCCCGGAGGGGTTTTAGCCAGCAGCGGCCAAATATCCGCGCTCAGTACATAACGGCCTACCACTGCAAGGTTAGACGGCGCCACATCGGCTTTTGGTTTTTCAACCACGCCAACCATCGGCACGCTTTCACCCGGTTGCAGAGATTCGCCTTTGCAGTCAACAACGCCGTATGCCGTGACATCAGCAACTGGCTCAACCATAATCTGGCTGGATCCGGTTTCATCGAAACGGGAGATCATTTCAGCCAGGTTATCACGGGAAAGATCGGATTCAAATTCATCCAGAATAACGTCAGGCAGAATAACCGCAACCGGCTCATCACCGACGACCGGATGTGCGCACAGCACCGCATGACCCAGCCCTTTCGCCAGACCCTGGCGAACCTGCATAATGGTCACGTGCGGCGGACAAATAGATTGAACCTCTTCCAGCAGCTGGCGTTTTACACGTTTTTCCAGCATCGCTTCCAGTTCAAAACTGGTATCGAAATGGTTTTCAATAGAGTTTTTCGAAGAGTGAGTGACCAGAACAATTTCAGTAATCCCAGCCGCAATACACTCATTTACAACATATTGAATTAAAGGCTTATCTACCAGTGGCAGCATTTCTTTCGGAATAGCTTTAGTAGCGGGTAGCATCCTGGTGCCTAATCCCGCAACCGGGATAACAGCTTTTCTTACTTTAGAATTAATGGCAGCCATTGAAATCTCCTGGACTGTTCGTTTTTTAAACTTTTCGTTAATAATAACGGTATGAGTATATCAGTCCGCTCAGGCAAACCTGGTCAGAAAGGTTTGGATTCCCTCGAATTAGGACTATTACTTATAAACTTCAATGATAGTACCACCGCAAAAGATTGGCCGGTAATCCCATCAGATTAAAAAAATACACAATTGTTCATTCCGCAGACAACATCAGGCGTAAACGCCCCCCTGCCCCCCAAATTTGGCACTGCCACGATATGCAGCGTTGGCTAATTTGGTTGAGATAAGCATTGCCCAGCGTCCCCAACGGGACACCGTTACTGATCTGAATTTGATGTTCCCCGGTATTCAGTGTGCCATTCAGCCCCGCAGACACCAGAATCAAATTTTTCAAACCACTGTGGTAATACCCCACCAGCAATGGAAATTGTCCGGGCAGGTTCGCCTGACGCAGTAATTGGTTGACCTGTTTTAACAGGCTGCCCATTTCCGGCAAACGTTGTCCCTGATGAGCAAGTTGCTCCTGCAGTAAGCCATTAAACAGCGCCCGCAGCAGCAACGCCGCGAGGACACCATTATCACCTGCTCGTGTGACATCCAGACAGTAGAAAGCCAGATCGTTTTCAGATAATGGGGCAATATCCAGCACCAGACCGGGTCGGTCTGCCGATACCAGCTGGCGATAGTGAATACGACACTTCGATATCTCCTGTTGAACCGGCGGCTGGAGCTCCTGCAATAACCGTGATGCTGCGGTCGGATCGCTCACCAGCGCATCCCAGTCTTCAAACAAACGCTCTTCTTCTTCAACCCGCGAGCTGAACATATTGGGGTACAGGCAGGCATACACCGTTTCCCGCAGGCGATTGAAATCTTTCACCGGCTTTAACAGCACATCCTGAACACCCAGCCGCAGCGCTTTGGCGATATCAGCCATGTTTTCCGTTGCCGATATCATCAGAATCGGTAATTGCTCGCCCCGGTTACGCAGATGCTCAACCAGTTCAAGACCGTTCATGCGCGGCATGGAGATGTCACAAATCATCAGGTCGGGCTTTGACTCGGCCATTTTCTGGAGCGCATCAACGCCATCCTCCGCCTGCACCGTTGCGGCGCCCAGTGAGGTTAGCCAGGAGTGCAAGAGTGAGCGGAAAACGGCTTCGTCTTCAACTATCAGAATCAGTTTTCCCGCCAATGGCTGCGTCATGATCTCTCCTCTGACTGACGATGACTAAATAGTGGCATGCAATTCACACTATCGCCTGTCAGAATTTACTTAAGTCTAAGTCAAATGGTGTCACACCGCAGTGGGAACCAGGGGTAATAATTCATCCATTTTCTTTTCAACAGACAAATATCCGGCAGCAATCGCTTCACCGGCGCGATGAAAATCAAGCGTGGAGATTTGCGGACAGAATGGTTGCAGCAGAATGTCGGGTGGATCGCCCGCCATACGATTGCGTTTCAGGCGATTTTCCAGCACCTGAATAGAGGTGGACATGATTTCCATGGCGGTCGGGGTCGCGGCGCGACGGGAGGTCATTCCGCTAAGGCGTGCACGAATGCGCGCATGCCAGGAGAAATCCTTGTCGTCTTCCAGCTGCGGCTTTTCGAGTGACCACATATCTTGCTGCATCAGATGCGCGTCGTGCTGTAGGTCGACGGCAATCACGATATCAGCGCCCAGCGCCCGGGCCAGGGAGACCGGTACGGGATTGACCACCGCGCCGTCCACCAGCCAGTAGCCATTATGCATCACCGGAGACATCAGGCCCGGCATACTGCAGGAGGCGCGCACCGCCTGGTGCAAATCGCCCTCGGTGAACCACAGCTCACGGCCGGTGCTTAAGTTGGTCGCCACCGCAGCAAAGCGACGGTCGCAGAGCTCGATCTCGGAAACAGGCATGACACGTCGGAACTGATTGAATACGCGTTCACCGCGCAGCAGGCCACCGCGACGCCAGGACAGATCCATCAGCCGCAGTACATCCCAGTTATTAAAGGAACAGACCCATTTCTCCAGCGCCGGAAGACGGTTGCAGGCATACGCGGCGCCCACCAGCGCACCAATGGAGCATCCTGCGACGATATCGACTTCAATACCCGCGCGCTGCAGTGCCTTAATGACACCAATATGCGACCATCCACGGGCCGCTCCTGCGCCTAACGCCAGACCAATCTTAAGCTTTCTCATTATTCCCGATATACTTCCTTCCGCTGCGAACATAGCATCATTGCTACAGCTCAGTTAACATAAAACAGGTTGGCGCCACTGCGCCGTGAATTTTTTCCATGGAGGCCGATTTGTCGCCATTATGCCCTTGTGGCAGCGCTCAGGAGTATAGCTCATGTTGTCAGCGATATCTGACCGGCTCACTGCTTGCGCCAGAGCCATCACACTTGATGCGCTCCCGATACAGTGCGTTTGTCATGAAGGATGCCGATTACCTGATCAAAACCTGGCACCCGTCCTGCCAGCCGCAGCTGTTCCGTGCCGATCTGGAAAAGGGCTTCGGCAAAACACACTGGCAAGGCTTAACGGTATTCGCTGCCGATGAAGGCAGCCATCCCGACGAGGGCTTTGTCAGTTTCGTCGCTCGGTTTGATGAAGATAACCGCCCCGGCGCCATAATTGAACGTTCCAGATTCTTAAAAGAAAAGGGACAGTGGTACTATATCGACGGTACACGACCACTGTTTGGTCGTAACGACCCCTGCCCTTGTGGTTCAGGTAAAAAATTTAAAAAATGCTGTGGCCAGTAATACGGCACCGGCAATAGCAAACACTACAGGATTTTCCTCGCGATGCATTCATTACAACGTAAAGTACTACGCACCATTTGCCCTGATCAGAAAGGACTCATCGCGCGTATCACGAACATTTGCTACAAGCACGAACTGAACATTGTTCAGAATAACGAGTTCGTCGATCACCGCACCGGCCGCTTCTTTATGCGTACCGAGCTGGAAGGGATTTTTAATGATGCCATTTTACTGGCAGATCTCGACAGCGCGCTGCCGGAAGGTTCCATTCGCGAGCTGACCCCAGCCGGCCGCCGCCGGGTCGTCATTCTGGTGACCAAAGAGGCACATTGCCTGGGCGATCTGTTGATGAAGGCCAACTATGGCGGCCTGGATGTCGAAATCGCCGCCGTCATCGGCAACCATGAAACGCTGCGTACGCTGGTTGAGCGTTTTGACATTCCGTTCCAGCTGGTAAGCCACGAAGGCCTGACCCGCGAAGAGCACGACAAGCAGATGGGCGACGCCATTGAGTCTTATGCTCCGGACTACGTGGTGCTGGCGAAATATATGCGGGTGCTGACGCCGGAATTTGTTTCCCGCTTCCCGAACCAGATTATCAATATCCACCACTCCTTCCTGCCGGCCTTTATCGGCGCCCGTCCTTATCATCAGGCTTATGAGCGTGGTGTAAAAATCATCGGTGCGACCGCCCACTACGTCAACGACAACCTGGACGAAGGCCCGATCATTATGCAGGACGTGATTCACGTCGATCACACCTATACCGCTGAAGATATGATGCGCGCAGGGCGCGATGTTGAAAAGAATGTGTTGAGCCGCGCGCTCTATAAGGTTCTGGCCCAGCGCGTGTTCGTCTACGGCAACCGAACGATTATTCTTTAATCAATAGTAAAATGAACTGGTTAGCTTTACGCCTTTGCGCATAAATTTCAGGCAACCAGTTTATTTTTCTCAACGGAAAGCTTTACAGGGGCGCGTCATTTGATATGATGCGCCCCGCTTCCCCAGAAGGAAGCAGGCCAGTAATAAGCATTACCCCGTGGTGGGGTTCCCGAGCGGCCAAAGGGAGCAGACTGTAAATCTGCCGTCATCGACTTCGAAGGTTCGAATCCTTCCCCCACCACCATCTCAAAGCATTACCTCTACAATATGAATTACCCCTGGCGGGGTTCCCGAGCGGCCAAAGGGAGCAGACTGTAAATCTGCCGTCATCGACTTCGAAGGTTCGAATCCTTCCCCCGCCACCATCACTTCCTTGCACTCCCCCAGCTAAACCAAACACTAAAGCTTTATATTCTGCCCATGCAGGGAAGGATGAGAAGCTTCGACTAAGGTTCGATTCGAGCGCCAGCGAGAAAGCGTTGCCGCAGGCAACGACCCGAATGGCGAGGCGCAGCCGAGTCATCCTTCCCCCGCCACCATCACTTCCTTGCACTACCCCAGCTAAACCAAACACTAAAGCTTTATATTCTGCCCATGCAGGGAAGGATGAGAAGCTTCGACTAAGGTTCGATTCGAGCGCCAGCGAGAAAGCGTTGCCGCAGGCAACGACCCGAAGGGCGAGGCGCAGCCGAGTCATCCTTCCCCCGCCACCATCACTTCCTTGCACTACCCCAGCTAAACCAAACACTAAAGCTTTATATTCTGCCCATGCAGGGAAGGATGAGAAGCTTCGACTAAGGTTCGATTCGAGCGCCAGCGAGAAAGCGTTGCCGCAGGCAACGACCCGAAGGGCGAGGCGCAGCCGAGTCATCCTTCCCCCGCCACCATCTATTTATAAATAACTTAAACCAAATCAATCCTCCGAATCACTTATTATTCCGTACAGGGAAGGATGAGAAGCTTCGACTAAGGTTCGATTCGAGCGCCAGCGAGAAAGCGTTGCCGTAGGCAACGACCCGAAGCGTGTAGCGCTAAGTCATCCTCCCTCATTTCCCCAGCTCTGTTTTGTATTTCTGCCATAGGTATCCCGGCGGGGGGGGGGGGGGGGGGGGGGGAAAAAAAAAGAGAAAGAAGGAAGGCGCGAAGGCCCCGCCCCCCCCTTTTTTTTTTTCCTCCCCCACTTAGCCCCCGCGGGGGGCGGCGCGGCCCCGAAAAACAAACCATGCTCCGCGCCCCCGGCCGCGCGCCCCCCGCCGCCGGGAAAGCACCGGTATTCAGGTATAAAAAAACCCCACCGAAGTAGGGTTTAGCATCATACAAAATAGTATCAGCGACGAGCGCGAACAATCTGGTATTTGCGGGTCAGGTACTCCACCGGCACGCTCCAGATATGCACCAGACGCGAGAACGGGAACAGCACAAACAGCGTCATACCGAGCACCAGGTGCATGCGGAAGATAAACGCCACGCCGTCGAGGTGTGCCGACGCACCACCGTGGAAGGTCACCACCGACTGCGCCCAGCCGACCAGCTTCATCATTTCACTGCCGTCCATATGCTGAGCCGAGAACGGAATCGTCAGCAGACCCAGCGTACACTGGATAACCAGCACCGACATCACCAGAATGTCTGCCCCGGTCGTGGTGGCACGAATGCGCGGATTGAACAGGCGGCGTTTGAGCAGCAAAATACCGCCGACCAGACACATCAGCCCCGCCGCACCGCCGCCAAACATCGCCATCTTCTGCTTCACTTCAAGCGGCAGCCAGGCTTCATACATCCAGTGCGGAGTCAGCATCCCAAAAGCATGACCCGCAATTACGCCGAGGATCCCAATATGGAACAGGTTCGACGCCAGGTTCATCCCTTTTCTATCCAGCATCTGGCTGGAGGCGGCACGCCAGGTATATTGCCCGTAGTCGTAACGCAGCCAGCTCCCCACAAGGAATACGGCCCCGGCAATATACGGATAGATGTCAAAGAAGAACATATTCAGGAAGTGCATTATTGCTGTCCTCCGTTAGAGATATTCAAATATTGCGGGGCAACGGCTCCGGCAAAACGACGCTGGTGAGCGGCGATATCTGATTCAGCGCAGCCCTGATCGGCAAAGAATTTCACCTGTTCTTCTTCCCACACCGCATCCAGCGCCTGCGGCGTATCATCGCGGGCCTCATCGGCAATTTTCTCCGCCACCTGCTGACTGTCTACCTGGGTGTTGGCCAGCGTCAGCAGCAGTTCAAACAGCACCGCATAATGGCTTTCACGCTGCCGCAGACGGGCGCTGAGCAGACCGAGGATCGGCGCCACATCCTGCAGCCCGGCAATGGCTTCGTCCGCAGGCAGCTGTGCAAGATACTCCAGATACAGCGGGAGATGGTCCGGCAGCTCGCGGCTGTCGAGGGCCAGGCCGTGGCGCTCATACTGCGCCATCAGGTCCACCATCGCCTGACCACGATCGCGGGATTCACCGTGAACATGTTCAAACAACAGCAGAGACGTTGCCCGGCCGCGATCGAACAGTTCGCTGTAATACGCCTGCGCGTCCAGCGGATCCTGGGCGGTCAAATCACGCAGGAAAACGCCCAGTTGCTGGGCATCCTCTTTGCTCAGCGTTTCCGAGGACGCCAGCGCCTCGAACAGCTCCTGCTGATGTTGCCACAGGGCAGCATCCGGGTACTCCAGCAGGCGCGACACAATGACGAGTTCAATCATGAGTGCGGCTCCGTTTTGCTGGTGACATTGATGGCATCGATGCGACGGCTGTTGAACAGATTGAACTTGCTGTCTGAACCATGGCAGCCATCACCAAAGGTAAAGCCGCAGCCACGCTGTTCCGGGAAAGCATCGCGAGCCTGCTCACGATGGCTGCTCGGGACCACGAAGCGATCTTCGTAGTTTGCAATCGCCAGGTAGCGGTACATCTCCTGCGCCTGCGCTTCGGTCAGACCGACCTCTTCCAGCGCACGAGTATCAACCACGCCATCCACGCTTTCTGCACGTTTAAAGTGACGCATGGCCAGCATGCGTTTCAGCGCCAGCAGTACCGGCTGGGTATCCCCGGCGGTCAGCAGGTTAGCCAGGTACTGGACCGGAATACGCAGACTTTCAACATCCGGCAGGATCCCGTTACTGCCCAGCTCGCCGGCATCGGCCGCAGACTGAATCGGTGACAGCGGCGGCACGTACCAGACCATCGGCAGCGTGCGATATTCCGGGTGCAGCGGCAGCGCCAGCTTCCAGTCCATCGCCATTTTGTACACCGGCGACTGCTGCGCAGCTTCAATTACGCCCTGCGGAACGCCATCTTTCAGCGCCTGCTCGATGACTTTCGGGTCGTTCGGGTTGAGGAACACGTCCAGCTGACGCTGATACAGATCCTGCTCGTTCTCGGTGCTGGCGGCATTTTCAATCGCATCAGCGTCATACAGCAGCACGCCGAGGTAGCGAATACGTCCGACGCAGGTTTCAGAACAGACGGTCGGCATCCCGGATTCGATACGCGGATAACAGAAGATGCACTTCTCGGACTTACCGCTCTTCCAGTTGAAGTAGATCTTTTTGTACGGGCAGCCGGTAATACACATCCGCCAGCCGCGGCACTTATCCTGATCGATCAGCACGATGCCATCTTCTTCACGCTTATAGATGGCGCCGCTCGGGCAGGTCGCTACACAGGCCGGGTTCAGGCAGTGTTCGCACAGGCGCGGCAAATACATCATGAAGGTGTTTTCGAACTGGCCGTACATCGCCTTCTGCATGTTGTCGAAATTGCGGTCCCTGGACAGCTTTTCAAACTCACCGCCAAGGTCATCTTCCCAGTTCGGACCGCTGGTGATCTTGTCCATCCGTTGCCCGGTGATCAGCGAACGCGGGCGGGCGATCGGCTGATGTTTGCTCTCCGGTGCGGCATGCAGGTTCTGGTAGTCGAAATCAAAAGGCTCGTAGTAATCATCGATGCCCGGCAGATGCGGGTTGGCGAAGATTTTACCCAGCAGCATTGCACGGTTGCCCATGCGCGGCTGCAGTTTGCCGTTGATTTTACGGATCCAGCCGCCTTTCCATTTCTCCTGGTTTTCCCAGTCGTTCGGGAAACCAACGCCAGGCTTGGTTTCGACGTTATTGAACCAGGCGTACTCCGTCCCTTCGCGACTGGTCCAGACGTTTTTACAGGTGACTGAGCAGGTATGACAGCCGATGCATTTATCGAGATTCAGCACCATGCCGACTTGTGAACGAATTTTCATTTTACGCTCTCCTGTACCTGGTCATTACCTTCACCATCCAGCCAGTTAATATTCTTCATCTTGCGTACCACCACGAACTCATCGCGGTTAGAGCCCACGGTGCCGTAATAGTTAAAGCCGTAAGCCAGCTGCGCGTAGCCGCCGATCATATGGGTCGGCTTCGGCGTAATGCGCGTCACCGAGTTATGGATCCCGCCGCGTTGGCCGGTAATTTCCGAGCCTGGCAGATTCACAATACGTTCCTGGGCGTGGTACATCATGGTCATCCCCGCCGGTACACGCTGGCTGACGACCGCACGTGCGGTCAGCGCCCCGTTGCTGTTGAAGACTTCAATCCAGTCGTTATCCTCAATGCCCAGCTCTTTGGCATCGGCTTCGCTCATCCAGACGATCGGGCCGCCGCGTGACAGGGTCAGCATCAGCAGGTTGTCGCTGTAGGTCGAGTGGATACCCCATTTCTGGTGCGGCGTCAGGAAGTTCAGCGCCTTCTCCGGGTTGCCGTTAGACTTCTCGCCCATCACCGCTTTCACCGAACGGGTATCGATCGGCGGACGGTACACCAGCAGGCTCTCACCGAAATCACGCATCCACTGATGGTCCTGATACAAGGACTGGCGACCGGACAGGGTCCGCCACGGAATCAGCTCGTGCACGTTGGTATAGCCGGCGTTATAGGAAACATGTTCATCTTCAAGGCCAGACCAGGTCGGGCTGGAGATGATTTTGCGCGGCTGGGCCTGAATATCGCGGAAACGAATTTTCTCGTCTTCTTTATTCAGTGCCAGATGGGTATGGTCGCGACCGGTAAACTCACTGAGCGCAGCCCAGGCTTTCACCGCGACCTGACCGTTGGTTTCTGGGGCCAGCGTCAGGATCATCTCGGCGGCATCAATCGCCGTATTCAGCATCGGCTGACCTTTAGCCGGACCGTCGGCCTTGGTGTAATTCAGCTTACGCAGCAGGTCCATCTCGCTCTGGGTATTCCAGGCGATGCCCTTACCGCCGTTACCGATCTTCTCCATCAGCGGGCCGATAGAGGTAAAGCGCTCATAGGTCGCCGGGTAGTCACGTTCTACCGGAATAATGTGCGGCGCGGTTTTGCCTGGGATCAGGTCGCACTCGCCTTTTTTCCAGTCCTTGACGTCGAGCGGCTGCGCCATTTCAGCGGCGGAGTCATGCTGAATCGGCAGCGTGACCACATCGGTCTCTTTGCCAAGATGGCCCACGCAGACTTCGGAGAATTTCTTCGCGATGCCTTTGTAGATTTCCCAGTCGCTTTTTGATTCCCACGCCGGGTCGACGGCGGCAGACAGCGGATGAATAAAGGGATGCATATCCGAAGTATTCATGTCGTCTTTTTCGTACCAGGTCGCCGTCGGCAGCACGATGTCGGAATACAGGCAGGTGCTCGACAGACGGAAGTCCAGCGTCACCACCAGATCCAGCTTGCCGTCGAGACCGTTATCGTGCCACTCCACCTCTTCTGGCTTCACGCCGCCCTGCTTGCCGAGATCCAGTCCCTGAATACCGTGCTCGGTACCCAGCAGATACTTCAGCATGTATTCGTGGCCTTTACCGGAAGAGCCCAGCAGGTTAGAGCGCCAGATAAACAGGTTACGCGGGTGGTTCTTGCCGTTTTCAGGTTGTTCGGCGGCAAAACGAATCGTGCCGTCTTTCAGTGCCTTAACGGTGTAATCGACAGGCGTCATCCCGGCCTGTTTCGCGGCGTCAGCAATGCGCAGCGGGTTGGTGCCCAGCTGCGGCGCTGATGGCAGCCAGCCCATACGTTCTGCACGGACGTTAAAGTCCAGCAGATGGCCGCTATAGCGCGATTTATCCGCCAGCGGCGACAGCAGCTCCTGAGCGGTTACCGACTCGTAGCGCCACTGGCTGGAGTGATTATAGAAGTACGACGTACTGTTCATATGACGCGCCGGACGCTGCCAGTCGAGAGCAAACGCCAGCGGCTGCCAGCCGGTCTGCGGACGCAGTTTTTCCTGGCCGACATAGTGCGCCCAGCCGCCGCCACTCTGACCCACGCAGCCGCAGAAAATCAGCATGTTGATCAGGCCGCGATAGTTCATATCGAGGTGATACCAGTGGTTCAGACCGGCACCGACGATAATCATGGAACGCCCGTGGGTCTTATCGGCATTATCGGCAAATTCGCGAGCGGTACGGATAATCTGCGTCCGGGAAACACCGGTGATTTTCTCAGCCCAGGCCGGGGTGTAGGCCTTGACGTCATCGTAGCTGCTGGCGCAGTTTTCATCGCCGAGACCGCGATCCAGGCCATAGTTCGCCAGGGTCAGGTCATACACGGTGGTGACCAGCGCGCTGGTACCATCGGCCATCTGCAGGCGTTTCACCGGCAGCTTGTGCAGCAGCACGTTTTCCAGTTCTACTTTATTGAAATGCTCGGTGCCGTCGCCGCCAAAATACGGGAAGCCCACATTCGCAATATCGTCATGGCCGCCCAGCAGGCTCAGACGCAGCGCGACCTCTTCGCCAGTGCCGCCATCACGCTGCTCAAGGTTCCACTTACCTTTATCACCCCAGCGGAAGCCGATTGAACCGTTCGGCACGGTCATTTCGCCCTTTTCATCAAAGGCAACGGTCTTCCACTCCGGGTTCTGCTGCTGGCCCAACGCATCGACCAGATCCGCCGCGCGCAGCATACGGCCCGCCGCGTAGTAACCGTCACGCTCTTCGAGCATCACCAGCATCGGCATATCGGTGTAACGACGGACATAATCGGTGAAGTACTGGCTCGGCTGATCGAGATGGAATTCGCGCAGCATAACGTGGCCCATCGCCAGCGCCATTGCCGCATCGGTGCCCTGCTTCGGCGCCAGCCACAGATCGCACAGCTTGGCGATTTCGGCGTAATCCGGAGTGATGGCGACGGTTTTGGTCCCTTTGTAGCGCACTTCCGTAAAGAAGTGAGCATCCGGGGTACGGGTCTGCGGCACGTTGGAGCCCCAGGCGATGATATAGCTGGAGTTATACCAGTCGGCCGATTCCGGGACGTCGGTCTGCTCGCCCCAGGTCTGCGGGGAAGCCGGCGGCAGATCGCAGTACCAGTCGTAGAAGCTCAGGCAGGTCCCGCCAATCAGTGACAGATAGCGCGCGCCGGAAGCATACGACACCATCGACATCGCCGGGATCGGCGAGAATCCCGCCACGCGGTCAGGACCATAGGTTTTCACGGTATAGACATTGGAAGCGGCAATCAGCTCGTTCACTTCCTGCCATGAGGAGCGCACGAAGCCACCGCGACCACGCGCCTGTTTGAAACTTTTGGCTTTATCGGCATCTTCAATAATCGATGCCCAGGCATCCACCGGATCGCGATGCTGAACCTTCGCTTCACGCCACATTTTCATCAGGCGTTTACGCATCAGCGGATACTTAAGACGGTTGGCGCTGTAGAGATACCAGGAGTAGCTGGCGCCGCGTGGGCAGCCGCGTGGCTCATGGTTTGGCATATCCGGGCGGGTACGCGGATAGTCGGTTTGCTGGGTTTCCCAGGTCACCAGACCATTTTTGACATAAATCTTCCAGCTACAAGAGCCGGTGCAGTTAACCCCGTGAGTGGAGCGCACAACTTTGTCATGCTGCCAGCGCTGGCGGTATCCCTCCTCCCAGTCCCGGTTAGTGTGTAGAAGCTGGCCGTGGCCATCGGCAAAGGTTTCACCCTTCTGTTTGAAGTAGCGAAACCGGTCCAGGAACTTACTCATCGGGTTTCTCCTGTATGGAGCCTGGCGGCTCTCTGATAAATCGACATTGCTGGAATGCCAGCGAAGGTAACGCTCTGAAAGCGGGAGAGAATTGATAACGATCAAGACCAAATGGCTTAAAAATCGGCCACAACCCGGCAAATACTCCGGAAGTGGTAGCTTTTTCTATTTTTCATCCGTTTGTTTTAAAAGGGTTTTATTGCAAAATCACCGCCAGCCGCACCATTCCGCTATGACGCTGGGTATTAAGGGGTAGAGCGGAGTAAGCCGGCCAGTTGCAGCGCAGATATGCCGTCAGACGATGGCACAAAAAAAGGGCGCAATTTGCATTGCGCCCTGAGTTCGATTTCGGTGCGGCTTAAGACTTTTGCTTACGTCCGTAAACTGCCCAGGTGATGATCACGCAGGCCACGTAGAAGACGAAGAAGATCTTCATCGCGCCAGCCGGCGAACCGGTCAGCTCCAGCGAAATCCCAAATGCTTTCGGGATAAAGAAGCCGCCGATGGCGCCAATCGCCGAGATAAAGCCCAGCGCCGCTGCGGTATCGGTTGCCGCCTCACGCATGGCCTGCTCTTCGCTCCCGCCCTGCGCTTTTACGCGGGTCATCGTCATCTTACGGAAGATTAACGAAATCATCTGGAAGGTGGATGCACTCCCCAGACCGGCGGTCAGGAACAGCACCATAAACACGCCGAAGAAGGCAATAAAGTTACCGCCTTCCCCATGAGTCGGCAGCGTCAGGAACAGCAGGCCGCTGAAGATAGCCATCACCACGAAGTTCACCAGCGTCACGCGAGTCCCGCCCAGACGGTCGGAGATCGCCCCGCCCATTGAACGTGCCAGCGCACCGATAAACGGCCCGAAGAAGGCAAAATGCAAAATCTGCACGTCCGGGAACTGGGTTTTCGACAGCATGGCGAAGCCGGCGGAGAAACCGATAAACGAACCGAAGGTTGCCAGATACAGCAGCGCCATGATCCACAGATGGCCACGCTTAAGTACCGGTAACTGTTCACTAAGAGAAGCTTTGGACGCGGACAGATCGTTCATAAAGAACCATGCCGCCAGCGTCAGTACGACCAGAAACGGCACCCAAATCCAGGCGGCATTTTCCAGGTACATAACGGAGCCATCTGGCTGCTGGGCGCCGGTTCCGCCGAACACGGCGAAAATAGACAGCGAAATCACCAGCGGAGCAACCAGCTGCATCACGCTGACGCCCATATTACCCAGGCCACCATTCAGGCCAAGGGCGCCGCCCTGCTTCTGTTTCGGGAAGAAGAAGCTGATGTTCGCCATGCTGGAGGCAAAGTTTGCCCCGGCGAAACCGCACAGCAGAGAGATGATCACAAAGATACTGAACGGCGTAGAGGTATCCTGCACCGCGAAGCCCAGCCAGACGCAAGGGACAATCATGATCCCGGTGCTGAATGCGGTCCAGCGACGACCACCAAACAGCGGCACCATGAAAGCGTAAGGAACGCGCAATAACGCCCCCGACAGCGCCGGCAGCGCGGTCAACATAAACAGCTGGTCAGTGGTAAACTGGAAGCCGACTTTATTCAGATTCACCGCCACCGCACTAAACAACATCCATACGCAAAACGCCAGCAGCAGACAGGGAACGGAGATCCATAAATTTCGGCTCGCAACACGGTGGCCGCGCTGTTGCCAAAACTCGGGATCTTCAGGACGCCAGTCGGTGATGACTGAAGTACTGGCCTTCTCCGGGAGGGAAGATTGACTCATAAATACCTCTGATTATCTAGATTTTCTGCCGCTACATTAGGGGTTACGAAGGGCGGTAAGTTGATATAAATCAAAGGAAAAGTGGTCATCATTTTGCTTAAAAATAAATCATTATCCGAAGTGAGTAGTCTTTCCTGCCAAAAAAAGTGTGGTTTTTCACATGGCTGCCGGGTTTATACCCTGCGCCACCGTAAACCTACCCACCACCGACAATTAAGGGGTAATACCTTAGGGGTATGGGTATACTCCATGGGATGTCCGAGAATAGTCGCCACTCCCGGATGGTTTGCCGGTCAGGAGCCACGCATTCTATGTTAAAACGTCTTTTTACCCCGCTTACGTTAGTGAATCAACTGGCGTTAATCGTGCTGCTATCGACGGCGATCGGTGTCGCTGGCATCGGGATCTCGGCCCGGCTGGTGCACGGCGTACAGGGTAGCGCCCACGCCATCAATAAAGCCGGATCGCTGAGGATGCAAAGCTATCGCCTGCTGGCGGCGGTCCCTCTTACCGACAGCGACCAGAAGCTGCTGGAAGATATGAACGCCACCGTCTTCAGCGAAGAGCTGCAAAATGCCGCGCTCAGGGACGGCCAGGATCGCCAGCTTAAAGCCTTGCAGCAATACTGGCAGATGGAACTGGCGCCGGGCATGAAGCACGCGAAAAACCAGGCGACCGTCGCCACCGACGTTGCCAGCTTTGTCGATCGCATCGACCACCTGGTGACATCCTTTGACCACACCACCGAACAGCGCATCCGTTATGTGGTCTGGCTGCAGCGGGTGATGGCCTTCGGCATGGCGCTGCTGTTTCTGTTTACCATCGTCTGGCTACGTGCCCGGCTGCTGCGCCCGTGGAAACAGCTGCTGGAGATGGCCCGGGCGGTCAGCCATCGCGATTTTACCCAGCGCGTGAATATCAGCGGCCGCGATGAGATGGCGACCCTCGGCACGGCCCTCAACAATATGTCGGAGGAGCTGGCGGAAAGCTACTCCGTCCTCGAACGACGGGTGCAGGAAAAAACCGCCGGACTGGAGCAGAAAAACCAAATTCTCGCCTTTTTGTGGCAGGCAAACCGCCGCCTGCACTCCAGCGCCCCGCTCTGCGAACGTATTTCACCGGTGCTCAATGGTCTTCAGGGGCTGACGCTGCTGCGCGATATCGAAGTGCGGGTCTATGATTTCGAAGATGAAGACAACCATCAGGAGTTTGCCTGCCATTCCGATCTGCAGTGTGATGATAAAGGCTGCTATTTATGCCCGCGCGACCTGCCACCGCTGCCGGATTCCGGCGCCACGCTGAAATGGCGGCTGTCGGACGCCCATAACCAGTACGGGATCCTGCTGGCCACGCTGCCGGCGGGCCGTCACCTGAGCCACGATCAGCAGCAGCTGGTCGATACCCTGGTCGAGCAGCTCACCGCCACCCTCGCGCTGGACCGCCACCAGGAGCACCAGCAGCAGCTTATCGTGATGGAAGAGCGCGCCACTATCGCCCGCGAACTGCATGACTCTATCGCCCAGTCGCTTTCCTGTATGAAGATGCAGGTCAGCTGTCTGCAGATGCAGGGCGACAACCTGCCGGAAGAGAGCCGCCAGCTGCTGGGCCAGATCCGCAACGAGCTGAATACCTCCTGGGCGCAGCTGCGCGAGCTGTTGACCACCTTCCGGCTACAATTAACGGAGCCGGGGCTTCGCCCGGCGCTGGAGTCAAGCTGTCAGGAATACAGCGCCCATTTCGGCTTCACGGTGCAGCTGGACTACCAGCTTCCGCCGCGGTTTGTCCCCTCGCATCAGGCGATTCACCTGCTGCAAATTGCCCGTGAAGCGCTTAGCAATGCGTTGAAACACGCCCAGGCGACCGAAGTTACCGTCAGCGTATCGCTCAACGATAATCAGGTGCGGCTGGTGGTTGCCGACAATGGCTGCGGCGTGCCTGACCATGCGGAGCGGAGCAACCATTACGGCTTAATTATTATGCGGGATCGCGCCCAGAGTTTGCGCGGAGACTGTCAGGTGCGTCGCCGGGAAAACGGCGGCAGCGAAGTGGTCGTCACCTTTATCCCGGAAAAATCGATTTCAATCCAATAAGGAGAACCCTATGACTCAACAGGAACGGGCCACCATCCTGCTCATTGATGATCACCCGATGCTGCGCACCGGCGTGAAGCAACTCGTTAGCATGGCAAGCGATATTCAGGTTATTGGCGAGGCCAGCAACGGCGAACAGGGTATCGCTCTTGCAGAAACTCTCGATCCCGATCTGATCCTGCTGGATCTCAACATGCCAGGCATGAACGGCCTGGAGACCCTTGATAAGCTGCGCGAAAAGTCGCTTTCCGGGCGGATTGTGGTCTTCAGCGTCTCCAACCATGAAGAAGACGTGGTCACCGCGTTAAAACGCGGCGCCGACGGCTATCTGCTGAAAGATATGGAGCCGGAAGATCTGCTCAAAGCCTTGCAGCAGGCCGCGGCCGGCGAAATGGTGCTCAGCGAAGCCTTAACCCCGGTGCTGGCGGCCAGCCTGCGCGCTAACCGTGCTACCTCAGACCGCGATATCAACCAGCTGACGCCGCGCGAGCGCGATATTCTCAAGCTGATCGCCCAGGGACTGCCGAACAAAATGATCGCCCGTCGTCTGGAGATCACCGAAAGTACCGTGAAGGTGCATGTGAAACATATGCTGAAGAAAATGAAGCTGAAATCCCGCGTGGAAGCCGCGGTCTGGGTGCATCAGGAGCGGATTTTCTAAGGCGTTTCCTGCCAGGAGATGCCCTCGGCCGAGAACTTAACCAGCGGCTCGGTCAGCGCCAGCGCTATCTCATTGGAGGAGACGCGCTGACCCGCATCATCTTCCACCACCACCGACAGATGCCAGACGTTTGCCGCTCCCGGCGTAGTGTCCCATACCGGCAGGATCACGCTCCAGCCGTCCGTGCTGCTGGCGTTCGCTGGCGCGGTGAGGCTCAGCTGCTGGGTATCGCCCTGCCATTTCAGTGATTTAACGCCATGCAGGCTGCGAATTTGTAGCTTCAGCTGCACCGTTTCTCCCGAATGCAGGTCCCACGGCGGCGTCGCCAGATAGACTGACAGCGATTTACGCTGTCGGTACTCCACCACCGGCAGATTATCGCGCTCCGGGCTGTCGTAACGGCTGCCGCGTAACGACCGGCTGGCCGCTACTTCATCGGCCGCCAGCTGCTGCTTGAGCGGTACGCCGAAGCGGTAATTCAGATTCAGCCCCACGTTATTCTGGCTGATGCCGTTCTCGCCCTGCTTATGTTTTGCCGTCATGGTCACCAGCGGCACCGGCGTATAGTTAAGCCCCACCGAGACCGCCACCGGGTTATGGTAGCCGGTACCAGAATGGAACAGGTCGACGCTATCGCCAAAATACTGCTCGACGCTGACGCTGGTATTAATGTGTTGATAAAACGGCAGGCGCGCCTGGGCGGTTACATCGTAACCGCTGGCCATGCGCTGCTCCTGAGTCAGGCTTTCGTTGCGTTGCCAGCTACCGACAGGATGGTAATAGTTGGCCGACAGGCGCAGATATTCCCCCCACGCCTCGGCCCCGACGCTGCCCCGCGCCATGCTTTCACCCAACACTTTATCGTAGAAAGAGTTGTAGCCCAGCAGCCAGTCGCCTTTTCGCCAGCGCTGCCCCAGGCCGATGTTGCCCACCAGATCGTTATCCCGTTGGGTCACGGAATACTGGTTCCAGGTCAGATAGTCGCCGTTATCCTGCAGCGGAATAAACCAGCTGCCTTTACTGCCGGTAAAGTGACCTTCTTTATCCACCAGCAGATCGACATTGGCATTGCCCCAGGGCGAAAGCCAGTTTTCCAGTTGATGGCTGACCTCATTACCCAGCTTACCGATCGCCATCATGCGCGCCTGCTCGCCCGTGGTCAGGCCATTATCGCTCATGCTGGCCTCGCCAAATTTTTTGGCCATTTCGGCAAAGTGGCGGGCATCATCATCGACATGCGGAGCAATCCCCAGGTCCGGGAGCGCCGCCTGTTTTTCACTGAACGGCTGGCTGTCTTGCAGGGCACAGGCAGGACCCCCTGCCAGCAGCAAGGGTATCGCAAGGAGTGGGGCCACGCGGTACGACAACAACATTGAACGGATTAGGTTAACTCATTAATAAACACATCTACGGGTCAGTTTACCGTTTTTTGCCGCCCCTCGCAGCCTCAGGGAAAATTTCAGGAATATACTGAATCTCATGCCGGTGTTTTCACCTCCGCCAGCAGCGCTTTAAGTTCCGGAATGCAGGAGCCGCAGTTGGTCCCGCATTTCAATGCCTTACCCAGCTCACCGGCCGTACGACAGCCACTGGCAATCGCCTCGCTGATGGCCCGCTCACCCACGCTAAAACAGCTGCAAACGATACGCCCCGGCGGCAGCACATCCCCGCCTTTTTTGCCGCCGAGCAGCGCGTGGCGCAACGCCGGTTCGGGCGACGTTACGTTAAAGGCATCGGCAATCCACCCGGCATCGATTGTCGGCTCAGCGGCGTCACTCCACCAGCCGAGCATCAACTGCCCGTCATGCCAGGCCAGCAGGTTCCAGACCGTACCGGCATCGGCTACCTGCATCTGCCACCCCTGCTGGTGGCACCAGTCGGTTAACCACCGACGCGGGCTCTCTTCCCCGGCTAACGAGAAATGGCTGACGCCCGACGCGGCGCGACGCCGCCAGTGCGCTGAAGCCGGGAGCGACACCGGCTGGCGACAAAACAGTTCGCCCTGCCAGGCCGGTTGCCACGGGGCAATCGCCACCGCCACCTGCTTGCTCTCCGGCTGACCGGACCACCGGTCGGTCACCGCCGCCAGCAGATTATTCACCCGCCCATGGCGCGCAAACTGGTTATTCCAGTGCATCGGGACGAACAGTGAACCAGGCCGCTGCCCGTGGCTGACGCTCACTTTCGCCACCATAACGCCATGAGGCGAGCGGATCCGCGCCAGTGCGCCGTCGTACAGCTGCAGGCGCACGGCATCCGTCGCGGCAACTTCCACCAGCGGTTCGGCGATATGCTGCATCAGACGCGGCACGCTTCCGGTGCGGGTCATGGTGTGCCACTGATCGCGGATGCGGCCGCTATTGAGGATCAGCGGATAAAAAGCGTCGGTGACCGCCCGGGTGCCCTGCGGCGTCACCGGCACCATCCGCAAGCGGCCATCGCGATGCCAGCCCTGCTGAATATTGAGATCGCTACCGCGTTGGCTGACCGGCCAGCGAACCGGGGCCAGATCATCCCACGCCTCACGGCTCAGCTGCGCCAGCCCGCCAATATCAAACGCCCGCTGGCCATTATTTTCAAACCCCGAAAGCGCCGCATGCTCGCTGAACACCTCATGCGGATGGCGCCAGGCAAACGCCTCGCCATACCCCAACTGTTCGGCGACCCGGGCAATGATCCACCAGTCGGCTTTCGCCTCTCCCGGCGGCGGCAAAAAACTACGCTGCCGGGAAATGCGCCGTTCCGAATTGGTGACGGTGCCATTTTTTTCGCCCCACGCCAGCGCCGGAAAGCGGATATGGGCGAAGGCGGCGGTGTCGGTGCCGGCGGTGACATCGGAAACCATCACCAGCGGGCAAGCCGCCAGCGCCTGGCTGACGGCATGGCTGTCCGGCAGCGACACCACCGGGTTGGTGCCCATAATCCACACCGCTTTCACCTCGCCGCGGCCGATCGCCGCAAACAGCTCCACCGCCGTCAGACCCGGAGTTTGCGCCAGCCGCTCACTGCCCCAGAAGCGCGACAGCCGCTGCAGATCCTCAAGCTCAAAATTCATATGCGCCGCCAGCATAGTCGCCAGCCCGCCCACTTCGCGCCCGCCCATGGCGTTTGGCTGTCCGGTCAGCGAAAATGGCCCGCAGCCCGCACGGCCATATTTGCCGCAGGCCAGGTGGGCGTTAATAATGGCATTACACTTATCGCTACCGCTGGCAGACTGGTTGATTCCCATGGTGTAGAGGGTTATCGCCCGCGGCGCGGCAATAAAATCACGATAGAACGCCGCCACCTGCGGTTCATCCAGCCCGCAAAAATCGGCCACTTTCGCCGTCGTCCACGCTTCTGCTGCCGCCAGCGCCTGCGGCTGGTCGCGAAAGTCGCCCGTCAGCTCGCCGGTCCCGGCAATGGCGTTCAGCAGGCCGACAAACAGCCCGCCATCGCTGCCGGGTGCCAGCGCCAGGTGGCTGTCGGCGATATCGCAGGTAGCGGTGCGCCGCGGATCAATCACCACCACTTTCATCTGTGGATTGTCGCGCTTCGCCTGCACCAGCCGCTGATACAGGACCGGATGCGCCCAGGCGGCATTCGAGCCGACCAGCACCACCAGATCGCTGCATTCCACATCCTCATAACTGCACGGAACCACATCGGCGCCAAACGCGCGCTTATAGCCGGTCACCGCGGAGGACATGCACAGCCGCGAGTTGGTATCGATATTGGCGGCGCCGATAAATCCCTTCATCAGTTTATTCGCCGCGTAATAGTCTTCGGTAAGCAGCTGCCCCGAGGCGTAAAAGGCCACCGCCTGCGGGCCATGCTGCGCAATGATCTCCCGCAGGCGGCTTCCTGCCGCCTCCAGCGCCTGCGACCAGCTGACGGGTTCGCCATCGAGCTCCGGCGTCAGCAGTCGCCCTGCCAGACCAGTGGTCTCCCCAAGCGCCGCCCCTTTAACGCACAGGCGCCCCAGGTTAGCCGGATGCTGCTCATCGCCGCGCACGTTGACCTGGCCGTTTTCCGCCACCTGGACCAGCACGCCGCAGCCGACCCCGCAATAGGGGCACGTGGTTCGGGTTTCCTTCATTAAGACGCCTCCGCCCGGGCCAGCAGCACCTGGTTTCCGACCCATACCGTGCCGTTTTCCACCTTCACCGGCCAGGCGCGAACCGCCGGCTCGCCGCCTTCGCACGGGCGGCCATCGCGCAGACGAATGCGCTGTTTATACAGCGGCGAAATGACTATCGGCTCGCCCCCGGCATCGCCCAGGATGCCGCGCGACAAGACGTTGGCATCGCTGCCGGGCTCCAGATTGTCGAGGGCGTAAACCTGCTCGCCGAAGCGGAACAGCGCAATCTGCCGCTCCCCGAGCCGCGCGCCGATCCCGGCCTCGGCGGGGATGGCGTCCAGCGCGCAAATGGCCTGCCATGGGCGGGACGAGGCCGCGCCCTCACGGTGTATCGGCGTAGCGACCGGCTGCGGCTGGCCGCGCAGGCTGTGCCGCTGCACCGCTTCATCCGGCTGCTCGCTGTTAACGTAAGAGCGGAACAGCGCCAGCCGCTGCGGATCGTTCAGGGTGGTCTGCCACTCGCACTGATAGCTCTCCACCACCCGCGCCATCTCCTGCTCCAGCTCTTCGCCAATGCCGAGGCTGTCGTTGAGGATCACCTCCCGCAGGTAGTCGACGCCGCCTTCGAGGTTGTCCATCCAGGTGCTGGTGCGCTGCAGCCGGTCGGCGGTCCGGATATAGAACATCAGCAGGCGATCCACCGTGCGGATCAGCGTCGCGTCGTCGATATCGCTGACAAACAGATCGGCGTGACGCGGCTTCATGCCGCCGTTGCCGCAGACGTAGAGATTCCAGCCCTTTTCCGTGGCAATCACCCCAATATCTTTCCCCTGCGCCTCGGCGCATTCCCGGGTACAGCCGGAGACCGCCATTTTGATTTTGTGCGGCGCGCGCAGCCCTTTGTAGCGATGTTCGAGGGTCACCGCCAGCCCCGTTGAATCCTGCACGCCATAGCGGCACCAGGTCGAGCCGACGCAGGATTTCACCGTGCGCAGCGATTTGCCGTAGGCGTGCCCGGTTTCAAACCCGGCATTCGCCAGCTCGCGCCAGATATCCGGCAGCGACTCCAGCCGGGCGCCAAACAGGTCAATACGCTGGCCGCCGGTAATTTTGCTGTACAGCTGATAGCGTTTGGCAATCTGGCCGATGGCAATCAGCCCGTCCGGCGTCACTTCCCCCGCCGCCATCCGCGGCACCACCGAATAGGTGCCGTCTTTCTGGATATTGGCAAAGTAGCGGTCGTTGGTGTCCTGCAGCGGCAAATGCGCCGGTTTCAGTAGATACTCGTTCCAGCAGGAAGCGAGAACCGACGCCACCAGCGGTTTGCAAATTTCGCAGCCGTGCCCCTGCCCGTAGCGGCTAATCAGCTGGTCAAAGGTACGGATATGGTTGACCCGCACAAGGTGATAGATCTCCTGGCGCGACCACGGGAAGTGCTCGCAGATATCTTTTTTGACCTCGACGCCCTGGGCCGCAAGCTGATACTCCATCACCTGTTTGACCAGCGCACTGCAGCCGCCGCAGCCGGTAGCGGCTTTGGTGCAGCTTTTCAGCGCCGCCATATCGCCCGCGCCATCGTTCACCGCCTGGCAGATATCTCCTTTGCTGACGTTGTGGCAGGAGCAAATCTGCGCGCTGTCCGGCAGCGCCGCCACCCCCAGCGCTTTCGGGGCACTCCCCTCCAGCGCCGGCAGAATCAGGCTTTCCGGACGCGCGGGCAGCGCCATTGCGTTCAACATCATTTGCAGCAGGGTGGCATAATCGCTGGCATCGCCCACCAGCACGCCCCCGAGCAGGGTTTTCCCGTCCTCGCTCACCACGATTTTCTTGTAGATTTGCTCCGGCCCATGGGTCCACTGATAGCTTTGACTGCCCGGGGTACGCCCCTGCGCATCGCCGAAAGAGGCCACGTCGATGCCTAACAGTTTCAGTTTGGTGCTCATATCGGCGCCGCTGAACCCAGCATCTTCTCCGGCCAGCTGCGCCGCCGCGGTTCGCGCCATCTGATAGCCCGGCGCCACCAGGCCATAGATTTTGTTGTCCCACAGCGCGCACTCGCCAATCGCCAGTACGTCGGGGTCGGAGGTGCGGCACTGGTCATCGATGCAGATCCCGCCGCGCTCGCCCACCGTCAGGCCGCCGCTGCGCGCCAGCGAGTCCTGCGGGCGAATCCCGGCCGAGAACACCACCATGTCGGTGGACAGCGACCCGCCATCGGCAAAATTCAGCACCAGACCGTCGTCGTGCGGCACAATCGCCTGGGTTGCCTTACTGGTGTGTACGCCGACGCCAATGGCGGTGATTTTCTCACGCAGCATCGCCGCGCCAGCACTATCCAGCTGCACCGCCATCAGGTTGGGGGCAAACTCGACGACGTGGGTTTCCAGCCCCAGTTGCTTCAGAGCGTTGGCGGCTTCCAGCCCCAGCAGGCCACCGCCAATCACCACCCCGCGTCTGGCGGTACTGGCACAGGCGGCGATACGGTCAAGGTCGTCCAGCGTACGGTAGACAAAGCAGCCGTCACTGTCGTGGCCCGGCACCGGCGGGACGAAGGGATATGAGCCGGTGGCCAGCACCAGTTTGTCCCAATGGGTTTCATGCCCGCTGGCATCGCGCACCAGCCGTGCTTCGCGGTCGATACTCGCCACCGGCGCAGACAGCCGCAGCTCAATGCCGTGCTGATTGAAGAAATCCCCCTCCACCAGCGACAGTGACTGCGCGCTGCGTCCGGCAAAATACTCCGAGAGATGCACCCGGTCATACGCGGCGTAGCGTTCTTCGCCAAACACCACGATCCGAAACTGTTGATGCAGGTTGCGGCTGACGCACTGCTCAAGAAAATGGTGGCCGACCATACCGTGGCCGATCAGAACTAAAACAGGTTTTGTCATGGTGATATGTCCTGCAGCACGCGGCTGCGTTGAAGAAGGGTCGAAAAGCCAGTCGGTTGGCGCGCTGGCGCCGAGCTGCGCGGTCAGCGGGGCCGCGTGCTGGCAGTCGCCAAACAGTAAAACGCCGCGCAGGATGCCGTCGCGCACCAGCAGACGCCGGTAGTGACGGGCCAGCGGGTCCCAGCTGGTCCACTGTTGATCCTGTTCCGCGGCCCGCAAGTCGCCGGCGCTGAACAGTTCGATGCCGGTGACCTTCAGGCGAGTACCGCTCTCCTGCCAGGTAAAGTCCTCTCCCGGTGTGCCGCAGAGCCGCTCGGCCAGCACTTCGGCCTGGCGCAGACAGGGGGCCACCAGCCCCCAGGTTTCGCCGTCAATTTCGCAGCATTCACCTAGCGCGCTAATCCCCGGCAGCGCGGTGGCCAGTTGGCGATCGACGACGATGCCGCGATGACACGTAATCCCGCTGCGCTGCGCCAGCGCAATATTCGGGCGTACCCCGGTCGCCAGCACCACCCGGCTGGCCGCAAACGCCCGGCCATCCTCCAGCACCACCTCATGCTCGCTTATCGCGGCAATAGCGCAGCCGGTGACGCAGGCGATCCCCCGTTCCGTCAGCTGCTGCTGGAGCTGCTGGCCGGCGAAGGCATCGGTCTGCTGCTCCATCAGCCACGGCCCGCGATGCAGTAAAGTGACGTTGTCACCATGACGCCGTAACGCCGCTGCGGCCTCGACGCCCAGCACCCCGCCGCCGATCACCACTGCCGGACCACCGCTCGCCAGAATGCGGCTGACGTCGGCAAACGTCCGGAACGGGTAGACATGCGGCATCTCGACTCCGGGCAGCGGCGGAATCATGGCCTGCGAACCGGTGGCAAAAATCAGTTCATCCCAGCCATATTCCCCCAGGGTGGTACGCAGCGTGCGCGCCTCGGTATCCACCGCCAGCGCCGATGCGCCGGTCAACACCGTCACCCCGTGCTGCGAATACCACTCCGCGGGCAGCAGTTGCGTTTGCTCTAGCGTTTTTTCCCCGCCGAGGACCGGTGACAGCTGGATACGGTTGTAGGCCTGATAGGGTTCGTCGCCGATGATCGTTATCTGAAATCTGCCGCCCCCCCGCGCCACCAGCGTTTGCGCCAGTCGGGTGGCCGCCATGCCGTTGCCAATAATCACCAGTTGCCGCTTCATAGCCGCCCCTTACGCCGCTTTCGGCTGCTTTTCGTAGAGGAAATGCAGGATCTGCTGACGCAGATGGTGGTAGCGACTGTCGTCGGCGAGCTGGACCCGGTTCCGCGGGCGCGGCAGATCGACATTGAGGATTTCCCCCACCGTCGCCGCCGGGCCGTTGGTCATCATCATCACGCGATCGGAGAGCAGAACCGCTTCATCAACGTCGTGGGTAATCATCACGATGGTGGTATTCAGCGCCTGCTGGATCTGCATCACCGCATCCTGCAGATGGGCGCGGGTCAAGGCATCAAGCGCCCCGAACGGCTCGTCCAGCAGCAGCACCTTCGGCTTCATCGCCAGCGCTCTGGCAATGCCAACCCGCTGCTTCATACCGCCGGAGATCTCCCCCGGCCGCTTGTACATGGCGTGGCCCATCTGTACCCGCTCCAGGTTGTGTTCGATCCACGCTTTACGTTCGGCTTTGCTCATGGTGCGGCGGAAGACCTGATCGACCGCCAGCGCCACGTTGTCAAAACAGGTCAGCCACGGCAGCAGGGAGTGGTTCTGGAACACCACCGCGCGCTCCGGCCCCGGCCCGGCAATTTCCCGGTTATCACACAGCAGCCCGCCTTCCGTGGGGGAGGTAATGCCGGCGATGAGGTTTAACAGCGTCGATTTCCCGCAGCCTGAGTGGCCAATCAGGCTGACGGTTTCCCCTTCGTGGATGTCGAAAGAGACGTTTTGCAGTGCCAGAAACTCGCCGCTGGCGGTGTTGAAACGCTGGCTCACGGCCTGTACCTGAATTAATGGTTTCATAGCGACTCTCCTATTTATCCTGCCAGCTGAAGCGGCGAGCGATCAGCATCAGCCCCTGCTCAAGCAGCAGGCCGACGACACCAATAATGACGATGGCGATGATGATGTTTTCCACGTTGAGGTTGTTCCATTCGTTCCAGATCCAGAAACCGATCCCGAGGCCGCCGGTCAGCATTTCGGCGGCGACGATCACCAGCCAGGCAATGCCGATGGACAGACGCACGCCGGTCAGCACCGCGGGCAGTACCGCCGGGAACAGAATGCGGCGCATCACCGTCCACTCCGAAAGCTGTAAAACCCGGGCCACGTTGAGATAGTCCTGCGGAATGCGGCGCACCCCTTCGGCGGTGTTGATCACCATCGGCCAGATCGAGCAGATAAAGATGGTCCAACTGGAGGCCGGTTCGGCCTTCTGGAACAGCAGCAGGCCGATAGGCAGCCACGCCAGCGGGCTGACCGGACGCAGCAGCGCAATCAGCGGATTAAACATGCGGGCAAAGAACAGCGAGCGGCCGATCAAAAAGCCCAGCGGGATGCCCACCAGCGCTGCGAGGCCAAACCCCACCGCCACGCGTTGCAGCGACGCCAGCACGTTCCAGCCGATCCCCATATCATTCGGCCCGTCCTGATAGAACGGGTCGGCAAACAGCGTCAGGGCGGAGTCCAGAGTACTGAGCGGCGTCGGAAAGCCTTTGCCGTTGATCGCCGCGAGCTGCCAGCACAGCAGCAGCAGTCCCAGCCCCAGCAACGGCGGCAGGAGTCGCTGAACGGTTTCGCGCAGCCAGCGTCTGAGCGGCGGCGTGGTCCGCCGGACCTGTACCGGCGGCAGAATAATGACTTCGCCCGGCGCGTGCTCAGCGCTGACCGGCGGTTGCGTTTTGTGTGCGTGTTTCATTTCATGCCCCCTTACGTTGAATCGCGAAACTACGGGCGTAACCTTGCGGATCGGCCCCCGTCCAGACCGTGCCGTCCATCAATGTGCTGCTGCGCATCAGCGTCGACGGCGGCGTGATACCGCCCACCGCCTGCGCCGCCTCTTTCCATACGTCAATGCGGTTAATGCGTTGTGCCACCGCCTGATAATCCGGATCCGTTTTCAGCAATCCCCAGCGGCGGAACTGGGTTAAAAACCACATGCCGTCCGAGAGCCACGGGAAGCTCACTTCCCCCTGGTCGTAGAAGCGAATCGGGTGGGCATCCTGCCAGCGACGCCCCAGCCCGTTGTCGTATTCACCGAGCATGCGCCCGACGAGGTACTGCTCTTTGGTATTCAGCCATGCGCGTTTCGCCAGGATACGCGCCGTCTCGCGTTTGTTCTCTTCAGAGGCTTCGATCCAGCGCGAGGCCTCCAGCACCGCCGCCACCAGCGCTCGTGCGGTGTTGGGGTTGCGTTCCACCCATTCGCTACGGGTGCCGAGAATTTTTTCCGGGTGTTCGGGCCAGACGTCCTGGGAAGTCGCGGCGGTAAAGCCGATGCGATCGTTGATCGCCCTTGCGTTCCACGGTTCGCCGACGCAGAAGCCGACCATGTTGCCAATGCGCATGTTCATCACCATTTGCGGTGGTGGCACCACCACGGTGCGCACATCGTCAAACGGGTTAATGCCGCCGCTGGCCAGCCAGTAATAGAGCCACATGGCGTGAGTGCCGGTGGGAAAGGTGTGGGCGAAGGTGTAGCTACCCGGCGCGCTTTGACCAATCAGCCGTTTCAGCCCGCCGAGGTCGGTCACCCCTTTCTGCTGCAGATCGCTGGAAAGCGTGATGGCCTGCCCGTTGCGGTTGAGGGTCATCAGGTTGGCCATCGACTGCGGCTTGCTGGCGATCCCCAGCTCCAGGCCATACAGCAGACCGTAAAGAATGTGCGCCGCATCCAGCTCACCGGCGATCAGCTTGTCCCGCACCGCCGCCCAGCTGGCCTCTTTGGTCGGCACCAGGGTAATGCCATATTTCTTGTCGAATCCTTTCAATGACGCGATGGCTATCGGCGCGCAGTCCGTAAGCGGAATAAATCCCACCCGGACGGTGGTTTGCTCCGGTTTATCGGAGCCCGCTGCCCACGCGCCGTGCATCATGCCAGGCAGCAACATGGCGCCGCCCAGCGCGGCACCCGCCTGTATAAAACGCCGCCGTGAAATCGAAAATTTATCGCCCATACCCGCTCCAGAACGCGCAAAAAAAAAGCGCCCGGCAGTGCTTACGCACTGCAGGACGCCTTTATCCATGGACACACTGACCGTCGTTGGCCCGTTGCCCAAAACTTTTATTCACTCGGATTATCTAATGCAACGCGGATGCCAGGTTTGTCACGGGTCGTTTTACCCGCTTTTGCCGCTAATTTTGTGCGGATCGTTGCCCGATTTGCACCGTCGACTGGCAGTAAATGCCCACTGATTGTGCATCTACTCCTTTGGGGTTACCTGCCATAACGCCTTCACCGTCAGCAGCGCCCGGGCGATCTCCACCATCCGCTGATTCTTATCCATCGCCATTTTCCGCAGCGTCTGCCAGGCCTGTTCTTCCGGCATTCCCTGGTGCGCCATCAGCACGCTTTTGGCCTTTTCGATCAGCTTGCGCTCTTCCAGGGCATCCTTTAACGAGGCCAGCTGCCCGGAGAGCTGCTGCAGCTCGAAGGCCTGCTGGCGAACCAGCGGCAGCAGCTGTTTGTCCAGCCGCCGCGCGACGCCGTCGCCTTCGTCCTCTTCCGACCAGCCGGCAGGCGGCATCGGCGGTTCTTCGCCGCTGAGCAACCGGTCGGCGGCGTTGAGCAGGCCATCAATCAGGTGCTCCTCCAGACCGCGCATCTGCTCCAGCCGTTGGGTCTGGGCGCAAAACCAGCGCAGCGCCGTCTCTCCCCGATCTGCTGCCGGCTGGCGGGTACAGGCGATCCGCCGTAGCTGTTCGATCTCCAGGCTCGCCTGGCACTGCTCCAGAAACAGCGCCCGCTGCGCCTCAGTAGCCAGTGCGATAAAGCTGTCAAAACAGGGCTGCTGGCCGTCAATCCGATCCACCAGCCGCTGGCGTAATTCGTCGCTGAAATGGCCGCGGGCAAACCCTGAGGCCCCGAGGGCGCGCTCCTGTCCTACCAGCTCTTTGCCCTGCATAAAGCTATACAGCGCCACCATGCTGCCGGCGATTTGCGGGTCGTCGATGCTGTCATTGAGCTGTGGAACGATATTCAGCAGGTGGCGGATGATGCGGCTAAACTGGCTTGTAGCCTCTTCGGCGACAATCGTGCGGCGGCCAACGGCATCACGCAGGTGCGGGAGCTGCTCGAGATACCAGACCGCGCTGGCAATCCGCCAGCAGAGCGCGCTGCTGGCGCATCCCTGGGTGGGTTCCAGCGCGGTGCGAAACACCATCAGCTGTTCGTCAACCAGCGCGCAGCTTGCCCGGCACTCGGCGGCATACAGCCGTCCCTCTGTGCATAACCAGATATTGGAGGCCCCGCGTTCACACTGCAGCATATGCACCAGGGCGCTGATCTGATTCGCCAGGGCGCCAAGCTGCGCAAGCTGGCGTAGCTGCTCGTTTTGCAGCTGCCGCGCGCGGTGAAACCAGCGATTGGCGTCAGAGGTGGTGCCGGCGGTGTTATTCATATCCCCTCCCGAGTTAATTCTTTATACTTTGCTTTGCGCTTTATCTATCAATTACTAGCAATAACCGTGCCTTATACCAAGGAGTCTTTATGCAACGCATTGTGATTGTCGCCAACGGCGCAGCCTACGGTAGCGAATCGTTGTTTAACAGCCTGCGTCTGGCGATTGCCCTGCGCGAGCAGCAGTCCGAACTCGACCTGAAGCTTTTTTTGATGTCTGATGCGGTCACCGCCGGTCTGCGTGGGCAGAAGCCAGCAGAGGGCTATAACATCCAGCAGATGCTGGAGATCCTCACCGCGCAGAATGTGCCGGTAAAATTGTGCAAGACCTGCACCGATGGTCGGGGGATCAGCACCCTGCCGCTGATTGACGGTGTCGCTATCGGCACGCTGGTTGAACTGGCGCAGTGGACCCTGGAAGCGGATAAGGTCCTCACCTTCTGAAAAAGCCGCCTCTGGCGGGATTAAATATCATGCTGGCATCAATTGTTAACCGAAAACATATGCCAGCTGAATGCTTTCAGGCAGAACATCATTTTTGTTTAATCTTTATCCCTTTTTTTGATCAAAATCAGCATTCGTCTGCGTCCCATTTGGTGTTATTCACTGAGTAAAGTGTGAACAATATCACGCGCGGGATTGAGCTGGCAGGATGCTGTAGACAGACAACAACGGGGTGGGTAAATGGCAATGGTGAAAACAAGTTTGATGTTATTTGGTGGCGATACGCTGGTGGTTCGGTGCTCTGAACGCTGCCATATTCATATGATGAGCGCGAAAGCCGCCGGCGACAGCCACGCGGACATTCTGAGCGTCCAGGATCGTGACAGCGCGTATTTAACCGTGCCTTACAACGGCACCTGGAACGTCCTGATTGACAGCCACAGTCAGTCGCTGGAGCACTCCATCAGCTACGTTCCCGCCTGATAAGTCTTGCCCGGGGCGTTCCCGGGCACTCTTCACGTCACGCCAGCCCTGGCTGGCTGCTTTCCCCAATCAGGTTCCGCACTTTGGCGACGAGATCGTCAAGGCAATCGTCGTGCATCCCGAGCTTACACAGCTCCTGTTCGAGCGAGAAAAGATACTGCGCGTTGGTACCGAGCGGCCCGCTGGCTTTGGCGATCAGCGGCGCAATGACCTGGGCGCTGGTGTCCGGCTCAAACAGCGGATGACGCGGATCCATAATGAACACCAGCGCGTTGACCGTCCGCCCGTCGTCAAGCTCCAGCTTGCACCAGGTCGGCAGATAGCATCCGGTGATCATCTCCCGCTTCCACAGCAGGGTCAGCTCCTCGTCCAGCGTCTCATCGGGCAGCCGATAGGCCACCCCGGTGGTACGTCCGCCCTCTTTCAGCGCCAGCATCCGCCCGGGTTGACAGGCGCTGCCTCGCCCGGCGGTCAGCCGCAGGCAAAAGGCACGATGCCAGCCCGGCAGCGTACCGGTACAAGACTCGCGGTAATCCAGTGCCGGGTTCCACATCAGTGAACCGTAGCCAAAAATCCAAACTGAGCCGGCATCCGGACGACAGGCCAGAGTCGCAGCCAGCGAGGCTGCCCGTTGCTCTGCCGACCAGAGTAGCGATTCCTCAATAGCACCAAACGCCGTCTTACAATCTGCATTGATTAAGAAATCACGTGTTAACACTTTCTACTACCTCCGCCACTGCCCGCTTCCCGGCGATTATCTGATGGCATCCTTGTAATATTGCCGAATTATTATCCAGCTTTAATCGACAATAAGCAATGAACGACATGTTGGCAAGGCAAGTACCAGCAGATGAGGCACAACAACAGATTGTTTTTTCTTATACCTGCCGTTTGCCCTTGCTGCGGCGCTTGCCCGGGCCTGCCGATGTGGCGTCACATCACCGTCTGAGCGGGCGGCGATAATCAGCGCATCGGGATGAATTTCACAGCACGTGCTGATTTACTGCCATAAGGAAGACTTACCATGCGATTACGCTGAAAACTGACATCTGAATGGCGTATAGCGGCGATTATTGGATGAGTTAGATGTGAATATATTTAATCAACAACATGAATAATAAGAACAAAACATAATTAACAGCAACTTTCAGCAACCCCGACAAACTTTCATGAAATAGCCGTAAATAAAAGTAAAAAAATGCATCTTATTACGTAATCTCTGTTATTTTATCGAATTACGTTATCTATAATTATAACCCCTAAGTAATTCAAGGTGCTCCCAGGGAGCTTACACCGGTAGGTGACAGGAGCGCGCGGGCGCAGCCAACACCGATGCAGCTTGAAGTATGACGGGTAAAACACCTGCAAAAATGGAGATGGTTCATGACGAATGCACATGAGGCGGTGAAAACCCGCCACAAGGAGACATCGCTTATTTTCCCGATTCTGGCGCTGGCGGTGCTGATCTTCTTCGGAAGTAGTCAGTCGCTGCCAGCGGTTATCGGCATTAATATTCTGGCCCTGGTGGGGATTTTATGTAGCGCCTTTAGCGTAGTCCGCCATGCCGACGTGCTGGCACACCGCCTGGGAGAGCCGTACGGTTCGTTAATTTTAAGCCTTTCCGTGGTTATTCTTGAAGTCAGCCTGATTTCCGCCTTAATGGCGACCGGCGACGCGGCCCCGACGCTGATGCGCGATACGCTCTATTCGATCATCATGATCGTCACCGGCGGCCTGGTTGGCTTTTCTCTGCTGCTGGGCGGGCGCAAATTCGCCACCCAGTACATGAATTTATTCGGTATTAAGCAGTACCTCATCGCCCTGTTCCCGCTGGCGATCATCGTGCTGGTGTTCCCGATGGCGCTGCCAGGGGCCAATTTCAGCACCGGTCAGGCACTGCTGGTGGCGTTGATTTCCGCCGCCATGTACGGCGTATTCCTGCTGATACAGACCAAAACGCACCAGAGCCTGTTTATCTATGAGCATGAAGATGACAGCGACGACGATGACCCGCATCACGGCAAGCCATCCGCGCACAGCAGCGCCTGGCACACCGCCTGGCTGCTGGTTCACCTGGTGGCGGTTATCGCCGTAACCAAAATGAACGCCAACCCGCTTGAGACGCTGCTGACCAGCATGAATGCGCCGGTGGCCTTTACCGGTTTCCTGGTGGCCCTGTTAATCCTCTCGCCGGAAGGGCTGGGAGCGCTGAAAGCGGTGCTGAACAATCAGGTCCAGCGCGCCATGAACCTGTTCTTCGGCTCGGTGCTGGCCACCATATCGTTGACCGTGCCGGTGGTGACCTTAATCGCTTTCTTAACCGGGAATGAGCTGCACTTTGGTCTTGGCGCCCCGGAAATGATTGTGATGGTCGCCTCGCTGGTGCTGTGCCATATCTCGTTCTCTACCGGGCGCACCAACGTGCTGAACGGTGCCGCGCATCTGGCGCTGTTTGCCGCCTATCTGATGACGATTTTCGCCTGATGCTCCTCCCCCGGCGGCACGCTGCCGACCGGGGTTAGCCACGCATCACCTGAAAAAGAGATATAAAAAAGCCTGCCGGTTTTGCAACGGGCAGGCTTTTCGCATTTTACAACGCGGTCTTAGTTGCTGGTATCCAGCTCATCAAAACCTTTCACCAGGTCGTCGATGGCTTTCATTTGCTTGAGGAACGGCTCCAGCTTCGCCAGCGGCAGCGCGGACGGGCCGTCGCATTTCGCATGTTCCGGGTCCGGGTGTGCTTCGATAAACAGACCCGCAATACCGACAGCCATACCGGCACGAGCCAGTTCGGCAACCTGCGCACGACGACCGCCGGAAGCAGCGCCAAACGGGTCGCGGCACTGCAGCGCGTGGGTCACGTCGAAGATAACCGGGGAGTTGTTGGACGCTTTTTTCATCACGCCAAAGCCCAGCATATCGACAACCAGGTTGTCGTAACCGAAGTTCGCGCCACGGTCACACAGGATAACTTTGTCGTTACCGCCTTCAATAAACTTGTCGACGATGTTGCCCATCTGGCCCGGGCTGACAAACTGCGGCTTCTTGACGTTGATGACCGCGCCAGTTTTCGCCATCGCTTCTACCAGATCGGTCTGACGAGCGAGGAACGCCGGCAGCTGAATCACGTCCACCACGTCGGCAACCGGCTGCGCCTGGCTGGCTTCGTGAACGTCAGTAATGATTTTCACGCCGAAGGTCTGCTTCAGCTCCTGGAAGATTTTCATCCCTTCTTCCAGACCCGGACCACGATAGGAGTGGATGGAAGAACGGTTGGCTTTATCAAAAGAGGCTTTGAACACGTAAGGAATGCCCAGCTTCTGCGTAACCGTCACGTAGTGTTCGCAGATGCGCATCGCGAGATCGCGGGATTCCAGCACGTTCATCCCACCAAACAGGACGAAAGGCAGGTCGTTTGCTACGTTGATATCACCAATGCTAACCACTTTTTGTTTCATAAGATCGCCTTATCAGGGTGTAACCGGATTCATTCCAGATTAGTGAAGAGTAATTTGTTTATGCGAAATCGTGTTGATTTGCGCGCGGATCATTTCGCTGATCGGGTCCTCAGGGCACTGCTCAACAAAATAGTTCAGATCCAGCAACGCCACATGGTCGCACTCAAGCTGGGCGTAGATCAGCCCGCGATCGCGAATTTCATAGGGATCTTCCGGGTTAAACTGCAGCAGCGCTTCACTGGTTCTCAGCGCCAGCTCCATTTGCCCCTCTTCCATCAACGCGGATTTTAAAGTGTCGAGCAGTTTATGGATAACTTCCGCGTTATCCGCCTCTTCGAGATCTTCGTTAAACAACTCGGCTACCGGGCTGATATTGCCCTTCAGCCAGACTTCCAGCGTGTGTTCGTTGAGGGTTTCACCGTTGAACGGGTTGATCAACCACATCTCTTCGCTGGTTTCCGGGTCGGCACGCATCAGCAGCTGGGTCGGGAAGATAACCGGGACCAGCGGCAGCGACAGGCGCTGGGCAATCCACAGCACGATGGCGCCGAGCGATGCCGCGCTGCCCTGGCGGTTGATCAGCACTTTGTCGATCCACAGCGCATCGGACAACTTATAGACGCCGTGAGAGTCGCGGAAGCCCCACTCTTTGTAGAACAGCTCCAGCAGCCGTTCCAGCTGACGCTCCTGATCCCACGAAGACGCAATCTCCTCCTGCGCCAGAGCCAGCAGCCGCTCCAGTTCATCCTGCACATAGTGCGTCGGAAAATCGTCGCGGATTAATTCCGAAATGAGGACCATGCCATCGCACAATGGTGCTTTATTAAATTCGAAATCAGCTAATGACCTCATGACTTACCCCAGTAACGGTATTCTTGTAATGGCGAGTTGTATGATGATGAACAACACCACCAAAGCCAACAGAAAGGCAATAAACCGGCTCTGCTGGCTGCGCGGACGACGACGGCCCAGCGCGATAAAACCCAATGCGATGTAAATAATAACGCCAAACAGCTTTTCAGTCAGCCATGAGCCGTCTTGCGTAAATGGCAGATAGTGGGTCAAGGCCATTAATCCGGCGCCGCTGAGGAATAACAGCGTATCGCTACAGTGCGGTGCAATCCGCACCCAGCGTTGATTCAGCCGGGCGCTGCCGTTGTAGGTCCACCAGTAGCGCAGGGCAAACAAACTGACCGACACCACCACACACGCAATATGCACATACAGCACCGTACTAAACAAATTCATGACGCGGTCTTCTCCATACCGGGAAATCGCCCGATCGTCAGACGCTCGTTATCACCGTAGTCACGGCAGGTCACGACATCAAGGTAGCCAGCCTGCTGGAACAGCGCCCGAACCGCCTCGCCCTGCGTCCAGCCATGTTCCAGCAACATCATGCCATCGGGGGTCAGGAAATGACGCCCGTGGTCAATAATATGCGCGAGATCGGCCAGCCCGTGATCGGCCGCCACCAGCGCCGTCTTCGGCTCAAAGCGCACGTCGCCCTGATCCAGATGCGGGTCGGTTTCGTCGATATAGGGCGGGTTGCTGACAATCATCGTGAATGATTGCCCCGTCAGCGCCGCAAACCAGTGGCTTTGCAGCACGGTCACGTTGGTGATGGCGAGACGTTCGGCATTGCGCGCGGCTAATGCCGCGGCGTCCGGCATAAAATCTACCGCCGTCACCTGGCAATCCGGGCGTTCACTGGCCAGGGCCAGGGCAATCGCCCCGGTGCCGGTGCCTAAATCCAGGATCCGGCAGGCGGTGGCCGGCAAGCGCGCCAGCGCCTGCTCGACCAGGCACTCGGTATCCGGGCGGGGAATTAAGGTGGCGGGAGAAACCAGCAGCGGCAGTGACCAGAACTCGCGTTCACCGATCAGGTGAGCCACCGGTTCGCCGCGCTGACGGCGGTCCAGCAGCGTCTCCAGCTCCGCCAGCTGTGGCGGCGTCAACGCCGTTTCACCGAAGGCAAGAATATAGGTTCGTGCCTTGCCGGTGACGTGCCCCAGCAGGATCTCGGCGTCGCGTCGCGGACTGTCACTCTCACTCAGGCGGCTTATCGCCTGGGCCAGCCACTGTTGAAATATCATCATTCCTGCTCGGAAAGCGCCGCCAGCTGATCGGCCTGGTATTCCTGAACGATCGGCTCAATCAACATATCCAGCTTGCCTTCCATCGCTTCATCCAGACGATACAGCGTCAGGTTGATACGGTGATCGGTGACGCGGCCCTGCGGATAGTTATAGGTGCGGTTACGATCGCTGCGATCGCCGCTACCCAGCAGGTTACGGCGCTCGGAGGCTTCGGCCTGTTGGCGTTTGGCCACTTCGGCCGCACGAATACGCGCCCCCAGCACCGACAACGCTTTGGCTTTGTTTTTGTGCTGAGAACGTTCGTCCTGGCACTCCACCACGATACCGGTCGGTAAGTGAGTAATACGGATCGCCGAGTCGGTGGTGTTAACGTGCTGACCGCCTGCCCCGGAGGAACGGAAGGTGTCAATGCGCAGGTCGCCCGGGTTGATATCCGGCATTTCGGCTTCCGGCAGCTCCGGCATCACCGCCACGGTACAGGCGGAGGTGTGAATACGCCCCTGGGACTCGGTCGCCGGGACGCGCTGGACGCGATGACCGCCAGACTCAAACTTCAGACGGCCATATACGCCGTCGCCGCTGATCTTGGCAATCACTTCTTTAAAGCCACCATGTTCGCCTTCGTTGGCGCTCATGATCTCGACGCGCCAGCGGCGCGCTTCGGCATAACGGCTGTACATCCGGAACAGATCCCCGGCAAACAGCGCCGCTTCATCCCCGCCGGTACCGGCGCGGACTTCAACAAAGGCGTTACGCTCGTCATCCGGATCTTTCGGCAGCAGCAGAACCTGCAGCTGTTGTTCCATTTCTTCGCTTTTGGCTTTGGCGTCGCGCAGTTCTTCCTGCGCCATTTCGCGCATTTCCGGATCGTCGAGCATCATCTGGGCGGTTTCAATATCGTCCTGCACCTGACGCCATTCGGTATAGCAGCGGGCAACGTCGCTCAGCTGCGCGTATTCCCGCGACAGCGCGCGGAATCGATCCTGATCGGCGATGGTCGCAGCATCACCCAGCAGCGCCTGAACTTCCTCATGGCGTTCGTACAGAGCTTCCAGTTTGGCAACAATAGAAGGCTTCATAGGCGTGAATTCACCCTGTCCTAAAAAAAGAGAGAAATGTGCGCTATTCCAGCCCGAGGCTGTTGCGCAGAATATGCAGGCGTTCATCATCCCCGTCACGGGCGGCCTGCTGAAGAGATTTGGTTGGTGCGTGGATCAGGCGATTGGTCAGCTTGCGTGCCAGATCCTGCATGATTTCCTGCGCATTGCCCCCCTGCTCCAGCGCCGCAAGCGCCTTCGCGGTCAGTTCCTCGCGGACCTGCTCTGACTGGGAACGATATTCACGGATAGTCTCGCTGGCGCTCTGGGCGCGCAGCCAGGCCATAAATTCGCTGGTTTCCTGCTCGACGATCGACTCAGCCTCAACCGCCGCGGCTTTACGCTGCGCCAGGTTGTGCTGAATAATGTTCTGTAGATCGTCCACGCTATATAAATAGGCATTCGCCAGCTTACCTACTTCCGGTTCGACATCGCGAGGTACCGCGATATCCACCAGCAGCATCGGCTGGTTGCGACGCGCTTTCAGCGCGCGCTCGACCATCCCTTTGCCAATAATCGGCAGCGGGCTGGCAGTGGAACTAATAATGATATCGGCCTCTTGCAGCCGCTCGCCGATGTCGCTGAGCGCGATCACTTCCGCGCCGACTTCTTCGGCCAGTGCCTGAGCCCGCTCGCGGGTTCGGTTGGCAATCACCATTTTACGCACGTGGTGTTCGCGCAGATGCCGCGCCACCAGTTCGATGGTCTCCCCGGCGCCGACCAGTAATACCGTCACGCTGGAAAGGGATTCGAAGATTTGTCGCGCCAGGGTACAGGCGGCGAAAGCCACGGAAACCGCGCTGGCGCCGATATCGGTTTCGGTGCGCACGCGTTTGGCAACGGAGAACGACTTCTGGAACATACGCTCCAGTTCGCTGACGTTGAGGTGGCCCCGGCTGGAGTCGGCAAAGGCTTTTTTGACCTGCCCGAGAATCTGCGGCTCGCCGAGAACCAGCGAGTCCAGCCCGCTGGCAACGCGCATCAGATGGCTGACGGCATCGTTATCCTGGTGCCAGTAAAGGCTCTTGCGCAGGTCTTCTTCATTCAGATGGTGGTAATCACACAGCCAGCGGATAAGCACTTCCTGCAGATTATCCTGCTCCTCGACGCTGAGATAGAGCTCCGTGCGGTTACAGGTCGACAGCACCACGCCCCCCTGCACCATTGGCTGAGCCAGCAGGCTCTCCAGCGCCTTATCGAGCGTATCCGGCGAAAACGTTACACGTTCTCGCAGCGCGACCGGGGCTGTTTTGTGATTAATGCCAAGAGCTAAAAGGGTCATTGTGAGGGAGTAGTACCAGCGTTGCTAAGGTTAGTCTGAGCGCATCATACAGGATGCGCGGAATCAATAAAAGAGAGGCTCCCCTTTTGGAGTAATAGGTACGGGAGTAAAAGCCATTAACGGTAATTTTTTGATTTCAGACCATTTGAACGTAGACGCTATCGCCGGGCAACGCTAGCATTATGGGTTAGAATTGTAACCTGCTACACAAATCGTGGGCGCCCTTCCGTCGCCGGATTTCACTGTAGACATCAAGGATTTGTCAACATTATGAATCGACTGCTCCGCCTGTTACCGCTGGCAAGCCTGGTCCTCACGGCCTGTGCAATCAACGCCCCGAAAGGCCCCGCTACCAGCCCGGATTCTCCGCAATGGCGTCAGCATCAGCAAGATGTCCGTCAACTGAATCAGTTCCAGACCCGCGGCGCTTTCGCCTGGCTGTCCGACGAGCAAAAAGTGTATGCCCGCTTTTTCTGGCAGCAAACCGGCCAGGATCGCTATCGCCTGCTGCTGACCAACCCGCTGGGCAGCACCGAGCTCTCCCTGGTGGCGCAGCCGGGCAGCGTGACCCTGATTGATAACAAGGGCCAGACCTATACCGCGACCGATGCCGAAGAGATGATTGGTCGCCTGACCGGCATGCCGATTCCGCTGAACAGCCTGCGCCAGTGGATCGTTGGCCTGCCGGGCGACGCCACAGATTACAAGCTGGACGACAAATACCGTCTGAGCGAACTGAACTACACGCAAAACGGCAAAACCTGGCACGTGACCTACGGCGGCTATACCAGCGATACCCAGCCAGCACTGCCGGCCAATATGGAGTTGAGCAACGGCAGTCAGCGCATCAAGCTGAAAATGGATAACTGGATTGTGAAATGATGACCCGCTGGCCTGCTCCTGCAAAGCTGAACCTGTTTTTGTACATCACCGGTCAACGCGCCGATGGTTATCACCTGCTGCAGACGCTGTTTCAGTTTCTCGATTATGGCGATACGTTAACCATCGAACCCCGTCAGGACGGCGAACTTCGTCTGCTGACGCCGGTTGCCGGCGTGCCGGACGAGGAAAACCTGATCGTGCGGGCCGCACGTCTGCTGATGCAGGCCGCGGCGGATCGTGGGCAGCTTGCGCCAGGCAGCGGCGCCGACATCAGCATCGACAAACGTCTGCCAATGGGCGGCGGGCTGGGCGGCGGTTCCTCCAATGCGGCCACCGTTCTGGTGGCGCTCAACCATCTCTGGGGCTGCGGCTTCTCTGATGATGAGCTGGCGACGCTGGGCCTGCAGTTAGGAGCCGATGTGCCGGTGTTCGTGCGCGGGCATGCCGCCTTTGCCGAAGGGATTGGTGAAGTGCTGACCCCGGTCGAGCCGGAGGAAAAGTGGTACCTGGTTGCCCATCCGGGGGTCAGTATTCCGACGCCGGTGATTTTCCGTGACCCCGAGCTACCACGATCGACCCCGGTCAGGTCAATAAGTACGTTGCTAAAATGTGAATTTCGCAATGATTGCGAGGTTATCGCAAGAAAACGTTTTCGCGAGGTTGATGCGGCGCTTTCCTGGCTGTTAGAATATGCGCCGTCGCGCCTGACCGGCACAGGAGCGTGTGTCTTTGCTGAATTTGACACCGAATCTGCCGCTCGTCAGGTGCAAGAGCAAGCCCCGGAATGGCTACAAAGCTTTGTTGCACGAGGCGTTAACGTCTCACCGCTCAAGCTAGCCCTACTAAAGTAGTCGGCTTTTCGCCGCCATTACTGCACGTACGCCGGGCAAATTGAGTAACGGTGACAACGTCACCCTGTTCCAGACGTTGCATCGTTCTCTATTAAATACACCGCCTGGATAGATTAGTGCCGCCCGCACAGTTTTGGCGCTTTTCATCCACCACTGGACGCATGCCTGAGGTTCTTCTCGTGCCTGATATGAAGCTTTTTGCTGGTAACGCCACCCCGGAACTAGCACAACGTATTGCCAACCGCCTGTACACTTCTCTTGGCGACGCCGCTGTAGGTCGTTTTAGCGACGGCGAAGTCAGCGTACAAATCAATGAAAACGTACGCGGTGGTGATATTTTCATCATCCAGTCCACTTGTGCTCCCACCAACGACAACCTGATGGAATTGGTTGTTATGGTTGATGCTCTGCGTCGCGCTTCGGCGGGTCGTATCACCGCTGTTATCCCTTATTTCGGCTATGCTCGTCAGGACCGCCGTGTGCGTTCCGCTCGTGTGCCAATCACCGCTAAAGTGGTCGCTGACTTCCTGTCCAGCGTCGGCGTTGACCGCGTACTGACCGTTGACCTGCATGCAGAACAGATCCAGGGCTTCTTTGACGTTCCGGTTGATAACGTATTCGGCAGCCCAATCCTGCTCGAAGATATGCTGCAGCTGAATCTGGATAACCCGATTGTGGTTTCTCCGGACATCGGCGGCGTGGTACGTGCTCGTGCCATTGCTAAGCTGCTGAACGATACCGACATGGCGATCATCGACAAACGTCGTCCGCGCGCTAACGTTTCTCAGGTGATGCACATCATCGGTGACGTTGCCGGCCGCGACTGCGTGATGGTTGACGATATGATCGATACCGGCGGCACGCTGTGTAAAGCAGCAGAAGCGCTGAAAGAACGTGGTGCGAAACGCGTATTCGCTTACGCTACTCACCCGATCTTCTCCGGCAACGCAATCCAGAACATTAAAAACTCTGTGATTGATGAATTCGTCGTCTGCGATACCATCCCGCTGGCGCCGGAAATCAAAGCACTGGAAAAAGTTCGTACGCTGACCTTGTCCGGCATGCTGGCAGAAGCGATTCGTCGTATCAGCAACGAAGAATCCATCTCTGCTATGTTCGAACACTAATCGAGCCCGGCCAAAAAACCCGCTGCGGCGGGTTTTTTTGTCTCCGAACCCAATTTGTATGATTAATGCCTCCTTCACCTGCCATTCGTTGACAGATGATGCGCTCATGGATGAAACATTATTGTGAACCGATTATTTACCTCACATGTGATGCCTTTCCGCGCCCTCATCGATGCCTGCTGGAAAGAAAAGTACACCCTCGCGCGGTTTACCCGCGATCTGATTGCCGGAATAACGGTCGGGATTATTGCCATTCCGTTAGCGATGGCGCTGGCCATTGGCAGCGGCGTTGCGCCGCAGTACGGGCTGTATACCGCGGCGGTAGCCGGGATTATTATCGCCCTCACCGGGGGATCGCGCTTCAGCGTCTCAGGGCCGACGGCGGCCTTTGTGGTGATCCTCTATCCGGTATCACAGCAGTTTGGCCTCGCAGGGTTGCTGGTGGCGACCTTGATGTCGGGGATCTTTTTAATTCTTTTCGGCCTCGCCCGCTTTGGCCGACTCATTGAATATATTCCGCTCTCGGTCACCTTAGGGTTTACCTCCGGTATCGGTATTACTATCGGTACCATGCAGATTAAAGACTTCCTCGGTCTGCAGATGGCGCACGTCCCGGAACACTATCTGCAGAAAGTCTCGGCGCTGGTAATGGCGCTGCCGACCACCAACCCCGGAGACGCCGCGATCGGCGTCGTCACCCTCGGCACCCTGATCCTGTGGCCACGCCTCGGGATTCGTCTGCCTGGCCATCTGCCGGCCCTGTTGGCGGGCTGTGCAGTGATGGGTCTGGTGAATCTGTTCGGCGGTCACGTCGCCACTATCGGCTCTCAGTTCCATTATGTGCTGGCTGACGGCAGCCAGGGCAACGGGATCCCGCAATTGCTGCCGCAGCTGGTGCTGCCGTGGGATATGCCGGGCTCCGACTTTACCCTTAGCTGGGCGTCATTGCAGGCGCTGCTGCCGGCGGCGTTCTCGATGGCGATGCTCGGGGCGATCGAGTCCCTGCTGTGCGCGGTGGTGCTCGATGGCATGACCGGCACCAAACATAAAGCCAACAGCGAGCTGATCGGCCAGGGGCTGGGCAATATTGTGGCCCCTTTCTTTGGCGGGATCACCGCAACGGCGGCGATTGCCCGCTCCGCGGCTAACGTCCGCGCTGGCGCCACCTCCCCGATCTCGGCGGTGATCCACGCGCTGCTGGTGATTATGGCCCTGCTGGTGCTGGCGCCGCTGCTCTCCTGGCTGCCGCTGTCGGCGATGGCGGCTCTGCTGTTGATGGTGGCGTGGAACATGAGCGAAGCGCATAAAGTGGTTAATCTGCTGCGCCACGCGCCAAAAGACGACATCGTGGTGATGCTGATGTGCATGTCGCTGACCGTGCTGTTTGATATGGTCATCGCCATCAGCGTCGGTATTGTGCTGGCCTCGCTGCTGTTTATGCGCCGTATCGCGCGCATGACCCGCCTGGCGCCGGTTAACGTGGAAACGCCTGAGGATGTACTGGTCCTGCGGGTCATCGGACCGCTGTTCTTCGCCGCTGCCGAAGGGCTGTTTGCCGACCTGGAAACCCGGATCGCCGGCAAACGTATCGTGGTGTTGAAATGGGATGCGGTTCCGGTGCTGGATGCCGGTGGACTGGATGCCTTCCAGCGCTTTGTTAGCAAGCTGCCGGAAGGTTGTGAACTGCGCGTCTCTAACCTCGAGTTTCAGCCATTACGCACTCTGGCCCGGGCAGGCGTCCAGCCGATCCCCGGACGCCTGAGTTTCTATCCCGACCGCGCCGCCGCGCTGGCCGATATCTGACTACCGTGACGCGGGCGCTCGCGCCTGCGTCATCATCACCCCAATCGCCTGCTGTAACCAGCTCAGCACCTCCGGCGTCATCCACGTCCCCTTCATCAGGTGCGGTTCCCGCTCCATCGCCACGCGAAATTTTTGCTGGGTCGCGGGGCTGGTCCCGGCGTACGACTGAAAGAGCGCCAGCCATTGCCGGGCCAGCACCTGACCGGCGTCCGATGCCGGATCGAGACGATCGCGGCAGGCCTGATGCAGCTGCGTTACCAGCACCGGCCACTCCATCAGGCGATCGAAGTAGTGCTCGCGGGTGAAGGCCAGTTCATCGGCGTCGAGGTAGCGCGCCCAGATAACCAGCTTGCTCTGAGCAAAAGCGCGGGTGATGTAGTCGATAACATCGGCGGTGATGCCGGTTTGCGCGCGCATTTGCGGCTCCGCCGCATGCATCTCGTTCAGGCGGGTCAGAAACTCCGGCCGCCCGGCGGTATCCTGTTCCAGACGTTCCATCCAGCGGGTAGCCAGCGCCATCGCGCGCGGGTCATCCTCCGGACACCCTTCCCCAATCAGCTCCCGTACCTCTGCGACCAGCGCCAGCCAGACCTGATTCCGTTGCTCGTCTTGCTCGGCAAACGGCAACCCCTGCAACTCCTGCGGACTAAACCAACGATCGTACATTTTCATTAACTCCAGCGTCTGTAGCCAGGACTCAAGATCGGGCTCGTTACCGCCCCCCAGCGCATCGCGCAGGGTCACCAGCCGCTCACGCAGCGTACTGATGGTGCGCAGCTGCGTATCCAGCGTCGCGATCTGCTGCACCAGCAGGTCCGACAGCGATAGAGAATCCCGATCCAGATGGTCCTTAATAGTGGCGAGCTCCAGCCCGGCTTGAGCCAGCGCCTTGATCATATGCAGGCGCTGAACCGCCGCCAGGTTATAAAGTCGATAGCCCGCCGCGCTTCTGGCCGACGGCATCAGCAGCCCCGTTTGTTCATAGTGATGGAGCGTGCGTACGGTCATACCGGCACGCCTTGCCAGTTCACCTACCTGAATTAACATACCTGCTCCCGTCGTTGACCAGTGACGCTACCTTGCCGCCTGACGTTACGTCAGGGTCAAGGGGAAAAGTGATGGCATTTTATCGTGAAGGTATCCCCCTGGCAGCAGGAGAATCTATTCGCAGGGAATCGGGGTAAGCACCAAACAAAACAGCCAGCGACCCGAGAGACGCTGGCTGCATAAGAAAACCGTTACATTCATGCCCTGTCGCGAGTGACAGGTGCGCTAGTTAACTGTGCCGGTGCTGGTCACGGCGGCAGCGTTTATCGTAGTGACGAACCCACCAGTACTTGTCGCAGACCTGTTCGTGGCCGCCCACGCGTGCCCCGGCAAGCCACAGTACCGCACCGACGAAGATGCTTAACACTGCGCCATGCGCAAAGAACTGCGGCAGGTCAACTTGCGGAAGCTGGTTTAAAATGGAATAACCGACGCCAACCACCATGACAACGAGTCCTAAACCCATCAGAGTATTACCGAGTAACGAAGCGTTTCTGCGTTTCATATGTCACCTCCGGAACCTTGGGCCATAGGGAATATCCCTAAAACTTATAGGTCTAGTATAGACAATGGGCTTAAAGCTGATTGCGTTAGCGATCACATTAGTCAATATCTGATCAACAAATATTTACAAATAACCCTCTGAACAACATCAAATTCTAATGGTTCATTAGGTAAATTATCGTTTTCCTCGTCGCAATACGGGCAGAATTTTGTCAAGCGCCCCGGCAACCAGTACACTACGCGCCAGAGAACGACCCAAGCAGGATAGAAAAGTGACGATAAAACTGATTGTCGGCCTGGCAAACCCCGGCGCAGAATATGCGGCAACCCGCCATAACGCCGGTGCCTGGTACGTAGATTTACTGGCTGACCGCCATCGTGCCCCGCTGCGCGAAGAGAGCAAATTCTTCGGCTACACCTCGCGGATTAACTTCGCCGGTGAAGATGTCCGTCTGTTGGTCCCGACCACCTTTATGAACCTCAGCGGCAAAGCCGTGGCGGCGATGGCGACCTTCTACCGCATTAACCCGGATGAAATCCTGGTGGCGCACGATGAGCTGGATCTGCCACCCGGCGTGGCGAAATTTAAGCTCGGCGGCGGTCACGGCGGCCACAATGGTCTGAAAGATATCATCAGCAAGCTGGGCAATAACCCCAACTTTCATCGCTTACGCGTCGGAATCGGCCATCCAGGCGATAAAAATAAAGTTGTTGGCTTTGTTCTGGGTAAACCACCGTCAAGCGAACAGAAACTGATTGATGAGGCCGTAGACGAAGCGGCACGTTGTACCGAGGTCTGGCTGAAAGAGGGCCTCACCAAAGCGACCAACCGTTTACACGCTTTTAAAGCGCAATAACCGGTTGCCGTGCGGAATTTTTGCCGCGCACCGTGTATAATAGGCAAAGCTATTTACTTTTCTGCAATCTGTTCCCTGTAACAGGTTGATTATCCAAAGATTAAGGTGATTTAAATCATGGGATTCAAATGCGGTATCGTCGGTTTGCCCAACGTCGGCAAATCCACCCTGTTCAATGCGCTCACCAAAGCGGGTATTGAAGCGGCCAACTTCCCCTTCTGTACCATTGAGCCGAACACCGGTGTCGTGCCGATGCCCGATCCGCGTCTGGACAAACTGGCTGAAATCGTCAAACCGCAGCGTATTCTGCCGACTACCATGGAATTCGTCGACATCGCCGGTCTGGTGAAAGGCGCGTCCAAAGGTGAAGGCCTGGGTAACCAGTTCCTGACCAACATCCGTGAAACCGAAGCTATCGGCCACGTGGTTCGCTGCTTTGAGAACGACAACATCATCCACGTGAACAATAAAGTCGATCCGGCTGACGACATCGACGTTATTAACACCGAGCTGGCGCTGTCCGATCTCGACACCTGCGAACGTGCTCTGCACCGCGTACAGAAGAAAGCCAAAGGCGGCGACAAAGACGCGAAAGCCGAACAGGCCGCGCTGGAAAAATGCCTGCCGCAGCTGGAAAACGCCGGTATGCTGCGCGCGTTGAAAAACCTGACCGAAGAAGACAAGGCCGCCATCAAATACCTGAGCTTCCTGACCCTGAAGCCAACCATGTACATCGCCAACGTCAACGAAGACGGTTTCGAGAACAACCCGTACCTGGATAAAGTGCGTGAAATCGCTGCGGGCGAAGGTTCTGTCGTGGTTGCCGTCTGCGCCGCAGTTGAATCTGATATCGCTGAGCTGGACGACGCCGACCGTGATGAATTCATGGCCGAACTGGGTCTGGAAGAGCCGGGCCTGAACCGAGTGATCCGCGCAGGCTACGAGCTGCTGAACCTGCAGACTTACTTCACCGCAGGCGTCAAAGAAGTTCGCGCGTGGACCATCCCTGTCGGCGCAACCGCCCCGCAGGCGGCAGGCAAAATCCACACCGATTTCGAAAAAGGCTTTATCCGTGCGCAGACCATCGCCTATGAAGACTTTATCACCTACAAAGGTGAGCAAGGGGCGAAAGAAGCCGGCAAGATGCGCGCCGAAGGCAAAGACTACATCGTTAAAGATGGCGATGTGATGAACTTCCTGTTCAACGTCTAAATAAAATTTGTTGTCTCATGCGGTGTCAGAACATCTCATGAAACTCACAAAATCCTCTAAAATCCACGCAATTGCGTGGATTTTTCATTTCAGGCGCTTTGCGAAATATGTCGCGGCCTTTTGTTGCATGGCCAGTTCTTCATCCCGTTCAGCGAGTTTCAGGGCTTCATCGCGAATATTCGGGTGTGTACAGTTTACGGGCCGTTTTGCTGGTTGATGCTGGTTTTGTCATGAGTAATCACCGCTGGTTGAGAATTTACTCACTTAGTCGCGTGTCTACTATGATGGGTCGGATCAGATACCCATCCCCGGGAACTGCTCCGGATGGTATATCAATATGATAGGTTCGGGGTCGTTGTTCAATTAGGACACTCCCAGTGCTTTGTTGAACATAAGCCCCTGATGCCAGCGAAATTAAAGCTGGTATCAGTAGCCACTTCAGCATGAACTTTATTTCTTTTTATTCCTATACAAACAGTAAATTCTGATCACCAGAATAGATTTTCATTTTTAATGGAACATGATTAATCTGTATGAAATCATTAGGAGTCTGAGGTAGGTCGCCCCCTGTTACGATAAATGATTCAAAAGTATCTTCTTAAGGTCATTGAGAGACATACTTATCATCAGAAAAATACGCGGAATAATCATGGACACCACCTTTTTTTTCGAAATTCAGGATTTATGGTAAAATATTACTGATTCAGTCATGAAAAGCACCAAACCACTCATATGATAAAATAAGTAACCTGTTGGAATTATTTTACGTAGCAGAAAGCATCTTATTAAACCGCTAATTTCCATTAACTCATTCAGGAGACAGCATTATGGGGCAGGTGGAGGTTTTTAATGCAAGTAAATCAGATATTTATGTCAGCCTTAATAATGGCAGTTTTTTTACAGTAAATGCTGCTACTCAAGTTTCATGGCAGGCGGGTCAAGCCGCTACCCCGCCCACTTTTGTTAACAATACCACGGCCACCACCGGGCAATTGAAGCTGGGTGACAATATAATAACAGCTTATTCATCAACTTCCGGTCCAGCCACGGCAGGAATCTGCACAATAACTATCCCCGAAAATATTCCTATAAACTCAATACAACTCTATCTTTTCTGGAAAGATGCTACCAGTGTTGCGGCTATTGTTCTGCAGGATGGACAACCTTTCCAGGCGGTAATCATCACCAGGGCAATCACAAGCACATTATTAACTGCCGTCTCTGCCATTCAGTATCCATTAGAAAACAACAAGATGACATCCCCCTCTCATCCAGCAGGCAGTCAGATAAAAATTAATTTGTAATTTATTTTGCAAAAATAATTTTTACTCCTATAGTTTTTACTTATGTTGACTAATTGGGATTAATCCTAGTTAGTCAACGGCCTGTTCAGTGTGAAGTTTAAGCCTGATTAAATATATTTTCTCATGTTGTAGTAAATATAAACTACGGCGCAGAAAGGCGCGCCCGGATCAACACTCAACCGCTGATAGCAAGGTAATTATCTCATGTCAAACGCATATATTTTCAATGCATCAGGTGTCGCCATTTCAGTAAGCGTAAACAATGGCAATTTCCTGTCCGTAAACCCGGCAGACAGTACCACCTGGGTGCCAAGTGTTCCCTCGACTCAGCCTCCGTTTGTCAATAATATCAACCCTGGCAACGGCCAGCTAGGCCTTGGCCCGAACACGATTACCCTCTACCCATCGACCTCCGGGCCGAGCCATAGCGCCAACTTCACCCTCAATATTCCGACCGAAGTTACGGTCAGTTCACTGCAGCTGTATCTGTTCTGGAAAGACGCCGAAAATGTCGCTTTCGCAGCACTGAATGGCGGCCAGTTTATCCAGGTATCTCCAGCTAACCTCGCATAAACTCAGTGCATTCATTAAATTAATATTATTTTTAACAAATTAACCACCTGAAAGCACAGCCCTAGATTAATCATTTACGCCGAAAACACCACGCCTGAATAATATTCATTCAGGCGTAAACACCTCAGTAACTGAATGCAGTAAAAGGGGGGGGGGCATGGCAAATGTTTATACATTCAACACCAGCGGCGTGTCGTTAATGTTCAGCATTAATAATGGCGATTTTATAAAACTGCCCAACACCAGCGGTAGTTTTCAATGGATACCGTTGCCCCCTGCTAATTACCCTGCTTTTTACAATCAACTTAACCCACCCAAAGGCGGATTAGGATTGGGCAATAATATATTGACAATGTATCCTGCAAGCAGCGGCTCGCAATATGCAGGAACTGTGAATATTGACATTCCAGAAGACGTTAGTGCCATCTCAATACAAATATATCTTTACTGGAAAGACGCGAGTCATCTCGGCGCAGTAGTATGTAATGCCGGGAAATATATTAAAGCTATTAGCTTACCGTAATTTTTTCCCTACACATAGCAACACTTGAGGAGCTTGCCATTTATGTCGAGCGTCACCAGCCCCTTACCTGAGATATATCCTGGGCTTTATTTGATTGCTGCGCCGGGATCGTCAGAAGCCAACGGCAGCCCGCTGTGGGTTTATTTTTTGACGGCCACTAGCGGCAGTTCGCTTGCAAAAACACGAAAAAAGAAAACGGCAGCGGCAAGCGCCCCGGAGGTGACCTTACAAAGCAGTTGGGACTCAATTTCAGGCTGGTATTTTTTCACTCCGCAGACCATTAACCCGCAGCAGGCCCCAGCCTTTATTCGTGCCGCACGAAAAGGGTTTCCTCCGCTGTCAGGTTCATCTGTCGTGGCGCACAATATCCTATGGTTGACCCAACAGGACGCCATCACGGCCGCTCTCCCCTGCATTTACTCACAAAAAGTGGGGCAACTCGATGTCGTCACTAACGAATCTCAGTTTAATTGGTCAGGCTTATCCCTGACCATGCAGAGCGGATTACCGCTGGCGTTGATCGTCGAGAACGGCTATCCGTCGCTGCAGTTGAGCACCAGTAACCCCGGCGATGCCGATCTGATTGGCCTGCAGTATTATCAGGTCCCCCAGACACTGGGCTACCGTAGCGAAGGCTGGTTGGTCAATATCTGGCTGGATGGCCCCGCGGCCGGCAGCTTTAATTTCTCCGTGGGCTTAAACATCCCACAATTGCTGAGCAACTTTGGCGGGGATTTTCATTACGTACCCGGTACGCAACTGAATAAGACGCTTGCTTATCCACTCTACGACCCCACGCCGTTCCAGCCCGGAAGTTACTGCGCGTTTGAGATCTGGCTTAATCCGCTGCTGCCACGCCAGACCAGCGCCACACGCTTTCAACTCGACACGACGGGGAGGATCGGAAAAATCAGCTGGCAAAACCAGGCCTCTCTGCTGAAATCTGATTATTTCTACGCCAACGACGGGGCAACGCTGCGGTTTCAGCCTGTCGATCCGTGGGCCTCGGAGACACCCGCCCCCGATACCGTCGGGGCAGGATTTGCATTCTCATGGCGCCCTGTCGTCTCATCCCCCCCTTCCCCCGGAGAACTCTATCTCTCTCCGATCGGTGATTACCGGGTGACACGAGTCCAGTCCCCGTCAACCACCATCACGTTACAGGTCATGCCTGGGCTGTTTACCCGCGAATATTTTCGCATTAACAGCGACGACATCCTTCGATTTGTGGCCGATCAACCTGCACGAGCGGGGGCCTTTTCGCTCCAGCTCACGCCGGATGCTCTCGCCCATGATGCCAGGGCTATTCTCGACGCGACCTATACAACCTCGTGGGCGCAGTGGTATTCCCTGCCCGCCGAGGCGCGATATTACGGCCAGCCAGCTTCCGCCCCTTTTTTCGGTGATATTGCCGGGGCCGCATTTCCAATAGCTATTGATGTCCTGCTGGAAACATTCACCACCAGCGTGCTATTCCCCTGGGTTCCCTATGGCGGACTTGATGAAAGCCTGGCCGGGAGCGGAACCGATCTTATGCGTTTTGAGGCGACGGTCATCGGCGCCGTGCGCCACGGAATGCTAACTGAACAGTCTGGCGGGCCGATTTTCATGCCGCAAAACACAACCGAAGCCGACCCAGGATTACGCAGCGCCACCACGCCACAAAGCTTATTATTTAATATCGATGAACAGGGCAGCTTGCGCAGCCTGACGCTGTCAATGGAAGAGGCTCACTCTGCCGCCAGCCCGCCTGAGCCACAGAGCTTCCTGCGTTTTTCATCGAAAGGTTCACCGTCACGCGTGCCAACCGACCTGGCATTGACCCTGACGCAAAATCAGCTCTTTTATGTCGTCACCGTGCCGGGAGATGACTGGGCTTTTGACAGCACGACATGGCTCGGCGGCTTCCAGTTCAATATGGGCTTTGGCGAACAGGATCCCAGCACCTCTGAGCATCAAACGATTATGGTGTTTAAATTCAACACCACCGCCACGCTGGCAGAGCTGTGTCAACAACACACGCTGTGGACCGGCGCGCAACGTTACAACACTGACCCCGCCAAAGTGTCAGGCTCGTTAATAGAGGCCATCGACTTCGCCCGCAGCCAGGCTCATGCGCCAGACAACCCGTTTGAAAACTTCAACCGCATAGTGAATGACTGTGCCTGGACCGGCGTGCTGTTTTTCAACGCGGCCATCAATGGCAACGGAATGCCGCCAGACCTGCAAATGCTGCTCGGCGGTATCAACGGGGGTCTGAGAGCCCACCATGTTGGTATCCAGGGCAATATGTTTGATCACCGCGCATCTCCTGCCCAGCTGGATATCAAAAAGTCATCGCTTTTTGGCGTGATTTTTTATGACGAAAACAGCTCGCCACCCAGCCCTGCGGTGCAACAGGAGGTGGTTGACTATGAAGTGGAAACGTTAATTGTCGTGTTCAGCCACTCGGCTGTAGCACAATTCAATACCACCGTAGGTTTGACGCTGAACCAACTGTTCAGCCGCAATGTTGCCTTGCGCTCTCACCCCTCGCCTGCGACGGCGAGCAACCCTAATACACTGAGCATTAAAGGGAAATACCAGACCACCAGTGACGGCGTCGGCAGGGTGGTGTTTACCAGTGATAATGGCTTTATCTACGACATCGTTCCAGCCAGTAATGACGCCACCTACGTGGTGAAAACTATCCGGTTTGACAATGCCTCGATGGTACCGGTGAGCAGCACGCCGAGCGGCAGTCCGACCATGGGGACATGCGTCAAAGCTCAGTTTGCGCTTGGCGGGCAATTGTGGTTCAACGCCACCCCCTTCCCCATCAGCGGTGAACTGGATCTTTTTTCCTACGGGCAGGAGAACACCGGCCTGCCTATTTCGGGACTGACAACCCACATTGAGTTCACGCTAGATGCTGCCGGCAACTGTATTTCTGACAGTAAAAAAGTCACCCTGGATATGAGCACGCTGAACGTGCAGCCAAAAAATGAGGCTATCCGCCCCGACAGCCTGCTTTACAGCATCCCGCTAAAGTTTTCGCGTTTCCTGAGCGCAACCGACGGCAAGCCGCTCAACGCCAGCGCGCTGGGGGCGACAACCGTCAATATTCTGCAACTGGAAGGCCATCTGCCCACTGCTGGCGCATTGCCACCTCCCGCTTCACCCGAGCCACCGCGACCCGCCGCCACCCTGCCGGTCTCCTACGCCACCAGCTCCGCTCGATATGGCCTGGAATATGACATGCAGCTCGGCTCATTGGGCGCGCTAGGGGCCAACGCCCGTCTTAACGCCAAGGTCATCCTTGGCTGGGGGCCTTCAGCGACGGTGCCGGATAACGACGCGGCTGCGTTGTTTGTTCAACTCCCACAGCTCTCGGCAGGTGCAGGCGGTTTCGAACTCGAAGGGATCCTGAAGACCACGTTCGGTGCAGCAAATCTGTTGAAAGTGGATCTCAAAGATAAACAGCAGACGGTGTACGCCTTTCTGTTCAATAACATTCAGCTCAGCGTCTTCGGCTATCGCTTCCCACCTGGCGTACTGATTGATTTTCTGGTGTTCGCTGGGGCCGTAACGCCGGGACAAAAAGTCGCAACCAATACCAATAATCTGGCCTGGTTTCTCAGTGCGCAGCCGCAGAAAAAAAGCCCATGAGTGGAAAGAAGGAGGCAGCGATGAAGTTAACATCCCACGTCGTCAACGACGTGATGAGTTGGTTAAACCAGAAATACGGCCTCGCTTTACCGCTGTTGCCGCTGGCTGGCTGGAGCCGTTCGGTGGTCGCCCTATGGCAAAAAGCAGTCAATAAATTGCCCGATGACACGCCGCTACCGCAAAGCATTGACGTCGAGGGCGACTGGCAGCCGCTTTCAGGCAGCCGTTTTACCGTGACTCAGATTCGGATTGTCATTCGCCAGTCCGATACAACCGGCAGTACCCCTTCAACCACAAGAGGAACGCAAGATGACTAGATTGGCGGTGGTGGGTTCTCCTCCCACAAATCCTATTACGGTAGCGATCAGCAGCTCCTTTCTTATCAACGGGCAGTCGGTGGCGATCAGCAGCCAGGATATCGATAACGTCAAGAAAGGGATTAACTTCCAGCTCGCGCAGCCGGTGACGCTGGGCAGTATCAATAACTTTCTCGACTGGCTAAAAGACACCTTTGGCGTGCCGCTGACCTCGAAGGATCTGGGGGATATGATCAACAAGCTCCCGGACTCGCCGCTGGTCATCAAAAACATCAAAGATGCGCTAAACGGCATTCTGGCTGCCGCCATCACGATAACCGTGCTGTCGGTCAATACTGCCAGCGGCGAGTACCGCTTTGGCGTCACCATGACGCCCCAGACTCCCATCAACATCCTCAATGTGTTGAGCCTGGAGACCATCGGCGTGGAAATCGGTTCAGTAGAAACTGTGCCGACTAGCCCGTAAGCCGAGGTTTGGTCGTTCTGACTTGCAGAGAATCTAATCCCCACATCCACTCACTGATGGGCCGATCATGACTGATATCATTCTAAAAATTACAGGGAGCGCCTTTAAGGTGCCTATGGACGTCGCACTGCGGGTGGCTGGCGGGCCGGTCTCGTTTTCGCTTAGTACCGTCGAGCCTATCTGCCTGAATGATATTTGGGATCTGTTCAGTAGTCAGTTGAAAACAGTGATTGGAACGGGCTTGCCAGAGATCCCCCCAGGACCATGGCAGCAGATAATGCGCGTGGGGATTATTCCCTCGCTGTGGGTCACACCAGATCGCAACACTGGCAATACAAGCTCGTTTTTACAGCTCACGCTTGCAGAAGAACTGCACCTCGGCACTCACTACAACGCAGGACCTTTTGACATCACGATTGAACCGGATATAACGATTCTCGGCCTGATGATCGGCTATGACGGCGCAGGCGACGGCCTGACGGTAAAAGCACGCATCAAAACCACGGTCAGCAGCGGTAATACACTGCTCGCAACGGGCAGCCCGACACCAGAAAAAAGCAAAGAGCAACTGGTGAATTTCCCCTTCCCGTTGCCCGCCCAGAACTCTATCTCCTCGTTCGAGTTGAACTATCTTGGGATTGGCCAGCGAGTTGGTCCTACGGTGAAGCTTCCTGCCAGCGGCAACCCGATGGAGATCATTTTTAATCAGTTGGAAACCCAACTGGTGGGTAGCGATCCTGAAACCATTATTACCGAGCTGGCAAAAACATTTTACCAACCGGATCGCGATTGGTTTATCGCAGCGGATATGCGTTTGCGCGAACTGCGCCTGCGGATGCTGTTTAACGATCCCGCGATGTACGGCCTCGAAATTAGCATTCCGATGACCAGCCCGCCGTCGTTTTTCAGCGGCCTGCTGTTTGAAATCCTCTACCAAAAACTGGGGCCTAATCTGGGGGTCTACTACGGTGCGCTGAGCCTGCCTTATGGTATGAGACGGATTCCGCTGGAGGGATTTATTCTCATCCTGCCCGGTTTTTCCGCCTGGATTTATACCAATGGCGACTTTCGCATTAACGTCGGCTGGCCGGTCACGCCGAATAACGCGATAGGCGTTTCCTTCGATATTCTTACCGGCTGGGCCGGGTTCTATTTTGCCAAATTACGCAGTGGCGATAACCCCGGCGCGCTGCCAAGCGTCAACTACAACCCTATCCTTGAATTTGGTATCGGCGTCGCGGTCACGGCCGGGATCAGTATCAATGCCGGGCCTCTCAGCGCCAGCCTGGAAGTCAATCTCTCAGCCAGTTTCCAGGGTCTGCTGGCATGGAAAGCCAGCGGTAGCTCGATAGCCAATAAGCCGGATCACTACTGGTTCGCCGGCAGCGCATCGATTTCCGTCGTGCTGCAGGGCTGTGTCGATTTGGCTATCATCAAAGCCTCTGTGCTGGTCAGTTTCAGCGTCAGCGCTGGCGTTGCCTTTGAATGCGGTTATCAAACGATAATCCCGATTGCCGCTTCGGTAAAAGTCAGCGTATCGCTGAAAGTAGTGTTCTTTACTATCCATCTTTCTTTCCACACAACTGTCCATCACACGTTTCATATCGGCAAAGGCTCTCCTGCCTCGCTCAACGGTCCTCTTGCGCCAGGACTAAGTCCATTATCAAACAACTCGCAGGAATGGCAGGCGTTGTTCTCACGTGCTAAATCTCTGGCCGCGCTGCAACGTTCCCAACTGATCGATACGCTTCGCCCGCTGCACGACGTCCGGGAACCTCCGCGCTTTCGTGCCACACCGGCGCCGTGGATGCGCTGGCAGGCCGATGACATAACGCAGGTTGAGCTTGAGGTAATTTTTGTTTTACAGCCTACTGTTGTGTGGCAGGCGCAACACCCGCCCGTCGTCAATCTGATTGCCACGCTGGTGATGGATTGCCCTTCGCCAGACCAGCCACCGCTGGCTTCTCCCGCGATCGCCAGCGGTTACGAAGAGATGATCATTCGCCTGGTGAAGTGGCTGCTGACTTTCGCGCCGGATAACGGCGGAGATCGGCCGCTGTCAGTCACGCTGCAACAGGTGGCCGATATGCTCGGTAACGGCAGTGCGCAGCCTGGCCCGGAGTTTGGCGGCAGGAATGGGTTCCTTGACAAACTGAACGCCTTTTTTGCCTCTAGCCTGCGCTTTGTCCTCCGCGGGCTGGGTTCCGGAGAAGCGCCCTTTGATACGGCGGCTATGCTGCCAATGTTTGACGCATTGCATCTGCAGGCCAGCGGCATAGACATTGATTTCTCCCGCTTCAATCTGACCCCGAATAACTACACGGAAGCGGTAAAAATCTATTTTGATAATGTCGGTCTGGTAGGACCATCCGTCCCGGATGGCAAGCAGAAGGCCAGCCTGCGGGCATCAGATACCCCGCCCGACGGCCCAAGTATGGCCAGCTATTTGTTCGGCGATTATTTCCTGATGATTGCGCGCTACACCCTCTCGACCCTGATTGAAGATGCAAAGCAGTACGAAAAGCAGCAGGATACCGCACTCCGCCGCTGGGCCAAACGTGCGACATTGGCCGGGATGGATGCGCAAAATCCGCTAATCACTCAGGATGCGCAGGATCTCGCCTGGCTCACAGATAATCCCACAAAAGAACTTAGCGAACTGCTCGACAAACTGGCGTACTGGAGCATCGCCGGGTTTGGTTCACGCTATTTGATGTCCGGCCTGCAACTTCCCGATCCGTCTCACATTCCGCCCATAGTAACGCCAGACAACATAACCAGTCTGCCAACCTCTTCGCTGTATGTTCTTTCCGGGCAACAGTTTGCCGTCAGCGGCAGCCCGCAAGATGCGCAGGCCACGCTCAGCTTCACTCCCGGCCTGGAGGTCGACTGGTTACGTTTTGGGAATGGAAGCCCACAGAACGCCACAGCTCAGTTTACGGTGCCTGCCGCGTTACCGGATAACCCCGACCCTCACTGGATTTTTGACGCCGCACCTGCGTCACCCGCGCCGGTCGCCCCCGGTACATTGCTGATTCAACCCTTGCCCGGCGCTATCGCGGCCCCGCTCGGGTATCAACTGAAAAACAGCCTGGCCTGGCAGAGCCCGGACGCCCTGCGCACGCTGTTTATTTTCCCCCAGCCTCTGCTTAACCGCCTTCAGTCGCTGGCGGGTGGCACCTTACGCCTGGTACCTGAAGCCAGCAGTTACGATGATGATACGGACGATGCGCCAGTCAATGCATTTGGCTCGCTGCAAATCCGCCTGTCGCTGACGCAGGTGGCCACGCCCCAGGGCAAAACGCCAGGCTCGCCCTCTTCACCAGACCATGCTAAGACCGCGCCGATCTATCAATTGAACGGCACCGATGAAACAACCCGCGAGCTTATTTATCAGGCACTACAAAACGCCGATCTTTCCCACGCATCACTGCGACTGCTCTACCTGCCACCGGGTAAATCTGAATGGGTATCAGACACGCTTTCGCCGGATGTGCTGCTGGCGAAAATGAACCTGTCGACCCTGAATCAGGTCGCGCAGGTTAGCCTGATGCATACGATGATGCGGGCCACGTTTACCTCCGATAGCGATACCGCACGCCTGAGTAACGTAGAGAATTTCCTGCAGCTCGTCTGGGAACTAAGCGTCGTGCGGGCGCCAGGTTATTACCTTTATTACCAGACTGCCGATGGACAGGGATTACCGGATTCGCTGTTCGCGGATACCGCGGCGTCAAACCGTTCACCCAATGATCCAAACCAGCAGGCCGTGGACGGCACTTCCTCCGGCACTGCCGATTTTATGATAGTCGTCGATTTTGACACCCAGCCTGCCAATGCGCTGGTGCTAGCGTCATACCACAACAGCCTCTGGATAACGGCACAGCACGATCTCGCTGCCCTGAACTGCCGGGCGTATGACAGTGCCGGAACGCCGCTGTATGTCTGGCAATCCACGCTTGCACCAGGAAATATTGGCTTTACCGCCAGCTGGACCCCGGCTGGCGATACCTCTCCGACGGCAACAATCCCGGTGCATCATCTTTACCATTTGCTGCAGTACCGTATTACTGAAGCCAGCCCGCAGTGGCGTGGTTCGGTGTGGAGCCTGCCGGTTGGCCCGACGGAAAACGGCGAAACCACTTCGCCGGCGGCCACATGGCAGCTTCAACAGCAGGTGCCACTTCTGCCGTTCAGCGCGCTTCCTGGCACAAATCCTTATGCGCTTATCGGCCAGACGGTGAATCTGGCATTTCGTCTGTGTGATATGTATGGCAACCCGCTGACCGAAGGGCACAATGACAGCTTTACGCCGCTCTACAGTGACCCACTGATCGCGCTGGGAGAATGGCCTGGGTTGCAGAGCACTTTCTTCTTTGTGCCGGACACCACACAAAGCGCCTGTCTGCAAATCCGGCTGGCCTTTAACCCGGATATCGTTGACAGCGTGGCATCTCCAGGCAGCGACCCACGTGAACAGTGGCGCCGAATGGGGGATAAATACCGCCGCATTTGCCAGCAGCTGACGGACAGTGGAACCCAATATGCCCTGACCTGTAGCCTGCTTCAGGGGGGAGTACCGGGTGATTTGCAAAGTCCGTTACTGACGGCAGCACAACAGATTCTTGACTATATAAATGCCCAGGCTACAGGCAGCCCGGCGCATTACTCACCCGACGGCGAAATGCAGTGGTCGCTGGATTTCACGATTCCGTTTACCCTGCTGGCCCAGCAGGAACACGACATCGTGGCGATTGGCGTCAGCGCCCGCGCCTGGCGCGATCCCGCTCGCGTTGACAGCAATGTTTCGCAAAAGCTGCCGCAGATCATAGAGGTTACCTACCCACTACTGGCACAGCTCTCACCCGAGGCCAGTCCACAACATGATGGCGGAAATATCACGCCCTTTGCCCGCAGTTTCGAACAGGCTTTCTGCAACATTGACGGTAAGGGAGGCCAGCTCAAACTGGCGCAGCGCGCCGGGGTCCAGGTCGGAAGTAGCGGCGATGCCTCCCAGGAGCTGTGGTCGGTCCGCTTCGCCAGCAGCCTCGGATTCACTGTGCAATTCGCCAACGATCCACGCTATTTTGCGCTGCGTCCCCTTAATACCAGCCCACGTAACAGCCTCGTTGACGGCGTTCAGTACAACAACGTCGATATGGATGCCTGGGCAAAAAGCTTCTTCAACGCCTTTGATACCGTGATGTCTCCACAGATGGGCGTGGCGATTGCCAGGCTTGATGCAGCCAGTTACAACCAGCTGATGCATGCAAAGCAGCTGCTGGCAAAATCTATTCCTTCCGGGCTGGTGTCGGTGCTGCAAAAAGATATCGACAACGGTGGCGATGTTAGTGTCGCGCAGAAAAGGCTGGAGCAGGCGCTGCTGGAAAACCTGTCGAGTGCTTACATGGTGTCGACGGTTGTCCAGTTCCCAGCCGAGGTTGAGGTTAATGGGAGCGCCGATGACACCAGTCCCCAGAAAGCCCCGCAGCTGTATGGCATTCTGCAACAGCCTGCGGCAGGTTCACCGCTTCAGGCGGGCGATAGCAACAATCTGTATCAGTTTACGCCAGTGACGCTGGATCTGACTTCCGGCACGCAATGGGCCACCAGCCTGCTGACAGTTGCGAAACCGGGCGATCAATCCTTTATTTCGCTCCCACTGGAATACCAGGTCAGCTATCTGCAGCACGATTTTGCCGTGAGTGAGGAGCAGCAAGGTTACATCCCCAGTACCTGGCTAAAATTCGTACTCCCGGAAACCACACAGCTCACGATGCCGATCACCGATCTCACCTCGCCTCCAGGCAGGGTTGATATCCCCATTCCGCTGCCGTTTGAGCCTCCCTTGCCGGTATTAGCTTCACAGCAGGGTCTGGGCGTCGCGATGCATTCCCCCGCCGGTAGCCCTGGTTCACTGGCTGATGAAATCGCCCAGGCGTTGCAGTGGTGTTACCAGACTCAGCTTTCGCTGGATCTGCAGGATCAGGATGATTTCTATTTTGACGTCGAACGTAACGTACTGGCCCGGCAGCCGCTGAAGCTTAACAGCCATCAGCAAACCGGCCCGATCCTGGATGGCCTTTTCGCCGCTCTGGCACATTTTACCGAGGCCTGGCCTGCCCTGGCACCAAAGCTGGATAGCCTGTTGCAGTTGTCCAGTAGCTCTGGCTCTCCCGCCCCGGATGCCGACGCGATTCTGCAGGAGTTCTGCAAGTTGACCAGCGGCATTGCCACCAACTGGCCAACGAACTGGTATCAGCCTATGTCACTGATGGCAAATGTGCGTGAAATCGATCACTTTTGCCTCAGTTTCAGCGATAAAACGCTGCAGCTCCGTGGCCGCACTGATGACGGCGGGCAAAATCCGGCTATCTGGCCCACGCTGCAACTGGCGGGGAATGTCCAGTGGGCACCAGACCGTAGCAAAGCCACAAAACAGGGTGAGTGGTGGCAAATCAACTGCACGTTAAAACAGCGACCGGACTTCACCACTACGGTGCTGCGCTGGGAACCTCTGGCTATTCTCACCTGCCAGAGCATCCAGTTCTCCGCCTGGAGCGTTCGCAACGACGAATTGTTGAGTGACGAAAAAACAAACACTTTATTTATCTATCAAACCGATACGCTGCGTTTTCCCGACGTGATGATTCCCCTGATTGAACGGGATAGCCTGCCAGCGGTTCACGCCGGGGCAATTAGCCTCGGCGTACTGCAACAGATGATTCAGCAGCTCATCACGCCGCTAACCAAAGTGGGTAATCTGGGCATCGATCCGGTGATTAATTTGCAGGTGAACTATGCCTGGCCATTGCGTCCCGGCTCGGACCTTCTGGTGGAGTCCCCGGTCCTGATGATCAACGCTCTGGAGATAAATAATACGTCACCGCAGCCTCTTGCCGACCAGATAGCAGCGGAAGTCTGGCAATGGTATCAGCATGCCGCGCTGCAGGCCTCAACGGCGGCCAGGATGTCCTTCTCCCTGACCCTGTTTGGCTCCGTCGGCGACCAGCAATTACCGCTGGTGCAAATCAACAATATCCCCGTGATTTTTGACTGAGAAACAAGGAAAGCCGATGGAAAGTGCCCAGTCGCTAGTTCAACCGCCCACCTTGCCGGCAAATTTCGCGGACTATTATCAGCGCCACGCCGGCGAAACTATATTGGTGTGCGGCTGCGGTAACTCACTCAACCAGTTGCACGACGCGGAGCACTACCTGACCATTGGCGTAAACGACATTAGCCGTAAATTTCATCCGGATTACCTGGTCGTGCTCAACTCACGCCATCAGTTCACCCCCGAGCGCTTTGCGCATATCGAGCAATCGCAGGCGAAAGTGATATTCAGCCATCTTGCACTGGATATTGCGCATCCGGTGATGGTGCGTTTCATGCTGGGGCAATACGGCGGCGTGGAGATCAACGACCGTCATTCGTTGCCTTACACCCGTAACTCCACCTACGTTGCGGCGTGCCTGGCAATGTTCATGGGCGCTAAACGCATCGGTTTTATCGGCATGGATTTCACCGACCACCACTTCTTCGCACAAACGGGGCGTCACTCGCTCAGCCATGAACTGCCGAGAATCCGCCAGGAATACGCCCGGCTGGTTGATGCCGCCGCACGCCATGGTGTGGAGGTGGTTAACCTCAGCCAGCACAGCGCTGTCGAAACCTTGCCGTACCAGTCGCTTTCCGCTTTCGGCCGCCAGGCGAAAAGCACTAAATCCCTGAATATCGTCTCTTATGCCACCACGCCAGTTGTCGGAGTGCCAAAACTGTTGAGCGAATGCATCGAACATTACACCCCGCATCGGTGCCGCACCGTATGGGCGACAAACCACTATGGGAATGGCGTGCGGTTTGAGCGTGAAGTGGAGTGGGAAAAACAGCCGGATATTGCCTGCGCCCTGCTGGAGGCAGCCGATCTGCTGATCGTGCATAACGGTTTTACCGCGCCGCAGCACAAGGCATTGCTGGCGAATAAACCGGTGATCACCCTCGCCCATAATTACATCAGCAATGTCGATCGACAATTTGTCGCGCGCGGCATGCCCGGGCTGGTGGTAGCGCAATATCAGGCCTCGCTGGAAGAGTTCGCACAGTGGCGGGCGGTACCGAACCCGATGCCACTGTGCAATCCGCTCTTTGACGATGCCGAGAAAGAGGCCACGGTGACCATTGCTTACACGCCGAGTGTGAAACATGACGAGTACCCGGCCAATCATCGTTTGTACTGGCACGGCAAAGGTTACCAACGAACAATGGCTATCCTGACGCGACTGGCACAGCGCTATCCACTTCGCCTACTGACGCTGGAAGCCGGGCAGGTCGATTTTACACAATCGATGGAGATGAAACGGCGCGCGCATATCGTTATCGATGAGTGTGTCACCGGCAGCTACCATCGCAACAGCCTGGAAGGCCTGGCGGCAGGTGCTGTGGTGGTCAATGGTTTAGGGCTGAAACCCGATATTGCCGCCGTTTTACAGCAGTGTGCCCCTGACGCCAGCTCCCCTTTTGTTTGCGCCAGCCTGGATACGCTGGAAAATATCCTCAGCGAGCTGATAACACTTGGCCCCCAGCTCCTGCGCGAGCGCGGCTTGCAAAACCGGGCCTGGCTACAACAACACTGGGATTTTGCCGAGCAATGGCCGCAATTCTGGTTACCGGCGATACAGGCGCTGTTGGGTAACACACCACCTTCTCTGCATCCACGGGCGCCGCTACTTCGTAACACGTCCACCGTGCCACATCTGGCGACGCCCGCAGAGCTCGATGATGGTGTGAGCATTATAGTGCCGTTCGCCGGAAAACCCCGGATAGCGGCATTGCAATGTATGCTGGCTGGGCTTAAACAGCAGCCTGACGTGCGCCGCGTGCTGGTTGTCGAATTGGATAACCAGCCTCATGCGCAGGCCGTTGCGACGAAGCTTGCCGACGACTACCTGTTCGCCTGTACATCATCGCCATTTAGCAAAGCGCGGGCTCTGAATATCGCCTTACCTTTTGTGCATACCCGCTACCTATTGTGGCTGGATGCGGATTTACTGCTGCCGCAAGATTTTATCCGCCTGGCCTGGCAGGAGTGCGAGGCGCGGCAACTCGACTGCCTGATCCCCTGGAGTACGATCAATTTCCTCGGCGAAGAAGAGAGCCTGCAGGTGCAGGCTGAACAACGTCGACCAGAAACCTGTTCGCCGGTGTTCCAGCAACGCAGTGGCGCACAGGGAGGAGCCGTGCTGGCACGGACCGATTTTGTCCTCCGCCACGGCGGTATGGATGAAACGTTTGTGGGTTGGGGGGGAGAGGATAATGCCTGGTTCCACAAGGCCAGCGTGCTGGGCACGGCGGCCTTCACCCGCGACACAGGGCGCCCACTCTGGCATCTTTATCATCCCCTGAGTGCCGGTTACTGTCGCCAGCAAGAACATATTGCCGCCAACCCACACTACGCGCAGAACGTCCAGCGGTTGCAACAACTCCGTACGGTTCACCATGGCACAGCTTTTAGTCAACACTTCCCGCCACCCGCAAAATACTCGGCCCCCTGGGACGGTAGCGTGACGATGGTTTGTCCGGTAGAGCACTCCGTGCTCGCGCAGCAGCTTCATGCAATGTATGGCGAAGCGCTGCGCGTGGTGACACAGCCGGAGCAACTGGCGATTAGCCCTGCTTTATCCTCCCCAGATACTGCACCCGATATTCTCGTTAAGCAGGTGATCAAAGCCATTTGCACTCATCATGCACAACGTGCCGCCAGCCCTACGACTGGCACTTTCCCCGAAACCTCAGTCACAGGAGCAACACGATGAATACCCGGTACCTTTTGCCTGCCAGCATCGCCGCACTGCTGTTTGCCTCTGTCAGTAACAGCTATGCCGATGATTTCTCTCAGGCAGCCGCCAAAATAGACAAAATTAAACCCAATATTCCTTACTCCACCTTTTGCTCCGCCACGCCCAAAGGTGAGGATAAAATGGCCTGTCAGATAGCCAGTATCCCTACGATTGCCCTGCTGGTTTGCCAGAATACCGACTATGACGGCAAGAGTTGCAACACGTTGATTAATGAGGAAGTCAGCAACCTGACAAAGGTGAAACAATCCGGGCTGGCGACGGTCGATTTTCGCCCCAGCCTGCTGACACCGCTCAACTGTGCCACTGAAAAGGCCAAAACCTGTACAGGTTACCTGGCCAGCTGGGTAAGCCAGGGTAAATTCGTCAACCTGGATGACGCTATCGAGGCAGGCACCATTGCGCAGGTAGCTGATGAGATAAAAAGTAATACCTCAGCAAAAGGGCTGGCAGCCACCCGCTCGGACCTGAAAAAAATTGCCAGTTTCATGACGCCAGGGGCGGATAAATACAGCCGCATTTGCGATCTGCAGGGCTTTTACCTGCGCAGCGGCGGTTTTTTGATTAATGATGTTCCGACCCTGTATGTCAAAACCACTCCCGCTCCGGCATGCTGGGATGGGATGCCTGACTGGCAAAAATCGCTGGACGGCATTAACCAGTTGGTAAAACTCTTGAATGAGAAGTGATCCCTGCCCCCGGCTAGCACATTTTGCTGAACGGGCATTACACCTTCCAGGGCAACAATGAAATTATTGACTTGGATGCACTGGTTGCGGGGCTGAAACTGGGGTGGGATATATCTGAGCCTAATGGTTTTCCCCGCAATCGGTCAGAGAGATCGCCCCGCACCACATTCTTAAGAGATTTCAGGATACGGCTAAACAAGGAGCACCAGCCGTTGCCATGAAAGCCCGGCGCACCGTTTCTCATCCGTTTTCGGCCTGGCAGCCGTCACAGTGCCTTTGGCGGCCTCCGGCCGGAACAATTTGAACACGAAAACCTCACTTAGGGCGGTGTCCCCATTACGTGGGTAGGATCACCTTTCGTTTAAGACTTAGCGCGGCGAATCTACGGCCTTTGCATTACGCAATGTGAGCCAACTTCAAAATGAGTACCAATAAAGAATCATATTAATTAAATCATTATAATCAATACATTATGATTTAAATAACGGTTCAACGTCTGATTTCCCTTCCGGCAACGGGACATCTCCGGGTGTTCTGTTAATCACGCCTGAAACATAAAATCCACGCCATGGCGTGGATTTTATGTTGCATCGCATCTCAGATGACATCGTTAAAGCGCAGCTAAAGTTGAGTACTCCAGTGAGTTCAATAACGGCAGAAGCGACAGACGCAGAATGACTTGCATAGCCAGTCTCTCAAAGTAAAAGCCAACAACAAAAAAGTGGATGCAAACCTAAGCCCCTTTCCGGGAGGCTTTAAGCGCCGACGGTTTTCAGGCCTGCCGCCGGTACAGTGCAAGCCCGGTAGCCATGCAGGCCAGCGTTGCCGCACTGATACGATTCATCCATGTCAGATAGCGGACTGACAGGTAACGTGCGGCGTAATAGCCAGCCATGGCGTAGCACGCCATAATAACGACATCAATCATAACGGTCAGCAATGCAAAAGAGACATACTGGGGTATAGCAGGTTGTGTCATGTCCAGAAATTGCGGCAGAAATGCGCCAAAAAATAACAGTCCCTTGGGGTTAGACAGCGCGGCAAACAGGCTCCGGATAAATGCTGAGTTTCCGCACGTGATATGAGGATGAGCAGCGTTTACTTCCGTAGAAAGTCGAGATGAAACCTTTGCCCGGAAAAGAGATACGGCCAACCACAGGAGATAAATCACCCCCACCCATTTGACCACGCTGAAAAGTGTTTCCGATGCCACCATGACGGCTCCGAGGCCAAGCGCGGCAGCGCCGATCAGTATGATATCTGAACATGCAGCCCCCAGTATTCCCATGCTAATCACTTTTACCCTCCTGGTTGTCCCGTTTGAAAGCGCCAGCAGCATGGTAGGCCCCGGAATAATGGTGACGGCCAGAGAGGAAACAGCGTAGAAAATCAGTGTGTTTATCATATGGACTCCTTGTCCCAAAGAGGGGGGTTGCACTACAGCAAAAGGTTCTACTTTAATGCTTGTACTATTAAGCTAGTTTTATGGAACGGATTGCCAAAATACCACAGAATACCGAAACAGGTGACGTGATATTTTTCCATATTGATTTAATGACGGAGTGATAGCGGATGATTCATTTATCAGGTCTAGAAAAAGACCGGAAATGATAAATTATTTAACGAGATCAAATACAATACCGTTCTCTTTGCTGACGACTTTGGCAATATTTCTGCACTATCAAAGATGAGTTATCCGGCGTGTTTCCCTCGCACCCCACTGCATTATTTTGTCCATCGCCCTTCACCACCGCAACTTAATCCTGCCGGTGCACAAGCATAGCCAGCGTCGTCGCCTACCCGCCATGACACAATCATGCTCTCTCTTTAACCCCGAAATCCACATAAGGGATAAGGTAATCGAAAGATGGCGAGCTACTTCTTTTCTCTTCCTGACATCTATTTTGGTGACGACGCGATCCACACATTGCAGCGCCTGAACCATAAAAATGTGGCCATTGTGACCGACAGTTTTATGGTGACATCCGGTAAAACACGCTACCTGATTAATGAAATGCCGCAGGCCAGCGTCTCGATTTTCAGCGACGTCAAACCCGATCCCAGCGTGGAGATCCTGCAGGCTGGCGCCACCCAGTTTAAAAGCTTTAAGCCCGACGTCATCATCGCCCTGGGCGGCGGCTCTTCTCTGGATGCCGCCAAAGGCATTAAGGTGACGCTGGAAGAGTACCTGCCCGGCCACGCCATCGAGCTTATCGCCATTCCGACCACCAGCGGTTCCGGTTCTGAAGTGACCGCCTATGCCATTATCTCCGACCCGCAAAACGGCCGTAAATATCCTCTGTTCGCCGAAGCTCTGGTCCCGGACTGCGCCATTCTCGACCCGAATCTGGTGCTGTCCGTTCCCCGTCAGGTTGCCGTAGATACCGGCATGGACGTACTGACCCACGCCATCGAGGCGCTGGTATCCACCGGGGCAAATGACTTTAGCGACGCGCTCGCCGAAAAAGCCATTGCGCTGGTCTGGCAACACCTGCCCGAGGTGTTTGACGATGAGCACAATATTGCGGCGCGGGGCCATATGCACAACGCCTCCTGCATGGCCGGCATGGCGTTTAACTCGGCAGGACTGGGCTTAGTGCACGGCATGGCGCACGCCATCGGCGGGATGTTGCATATTGCGCACGGCAAAATTAACGCCATGCTGCTGCCCCTCATTATTGAACACAACACCCGACACGCCCCGCGTGCGCGGATGAGATACCTGAAATGCGCCGCCATCATGGGTATCCACGGCGAAACGCCAGACCACACCCTGTGGGCGCTGACAGCCAGCATCCGCGAGATGAATCAGCGGTTTGGTATTCCCTCCACGCTGCAGGCGCTGGGCAACGCACCAGCGGAGGTTGAATCTCTGCGTCAGGCGCTGATCGCCGCCACCCTGGCGGACGGGTGCACGCTCACTAATCCCTGTCGCCCCAGTGCCGCGGATGTCGACCGTCTGCTGAGCGCCATCGCCAGCTAAATCTGGACAAGATTGTCCTGCCTGCGACGGACCGTCAAAAAAGTCCTGCGTAACCGCAAAAAGGCCAGCGCGGGACTGAATATGCTGGTACCGCTCTTTTCATCACTTTCAGGTTGTTGACGCTATGAATGACACCCAGCAGCAAGCCGAATGGATCGCCCGTGAAATCCTTCAGGAACTTAAGACCCGTGGCCCGGGCGCAATACGCGGTGAATACCGCACCGCCCCGACGTTGAGCATCCCCGTTGGCATCTCGAACCGCCACGTTCACCTGAGCCGGGAAGATATGGACGTCCTGTTTGGCTATGGTTCCACCCTCACCCGCATGAAAGCGGTCAAACAGCCGGGCCAGTATGCCGCCGAAGAGACGGTGACGCTGCGCGGGCCTAAAGGAGAGCTCACGAAGGTGCGGGTCCTTGGCCCATTGCGCAGCGCCACCCAGATTGAAATCTCCGTCTCCGACAGCTTCACCCTCGGCGTCAAGGCGCCGGTCAGAATGTCTGGCGATCTGCAGGACTCGCCGGGGATCGAGATTATCGGCCCGCGTGGACGGGTCAGCAAAACCGACGGCGCCATTGTCGCCTGGCGACACATTCATATTTCACCTGCCGAGGCCGAACAGCACGCCCTGCGCGACGGCATGGAAATTGACGTGCGTATCGACGGCTATCGCGGCGGGATTCTCAGCCACGTGGTGGTCCGGGTAAGCGCCGATGCGGTACTGGAAATGCATGTTGATGTTGAAGAGGCCAACGGCTTTGGCTTACGCAACGGCGATTGCGTCACACGCGCCGTCATGGAACGCCATCATGACTGACCGCGCCATGCCCGGTTGCTGAGGAGGATCACCATGGATGCACAGCAACTCTCGCAGCACCTCGACAGCCTGATTGCCGACATGCTGGCTCAACGCCGGCGGCGGCTACAGACCCACGATAAGGTCATGCGGGTGGTCGTCAGCGGGGAGGATCTCACCGCGCTCCCAACGACGCTGGATTGCCTGACGGCGCTGGACCGCAGCGGCTATCTGCTGGTCATGACCTTTTCCCATAGCGCCATGCAGGCGTCGCTGCCCTCATCCTGTCTGGCGGCGCTGGCGCGTCGTGGCGTCGACGCGCTGTGCGACAACCGGGACCCCGGGCAAACGGAAGCCGCGTTCTCCGGCCTGTATCTGCCTTCGTTGTCCAGCAACAGTCTGAGCAAAATCGCGTTAGGTATTCGTGATAACCGGGTGTGCCGCTGGGCGTTTCACGCCCTGAGCCGGAATACCCCGACCATCGTCACGCTCAATGCCGAGTGCCGGGACGACGGCACCAGCCTGCTCCCGCCGGCCTTACGGGCACGGCTGGCCAGTTACGTCGCCACGCTCGGGGAGTACGGCATCACGGTGATTGGCCGCCCCATGGCGAAGCGCGAGCCCGGCCCTGCAATGCCGGCCGGTAAAGCGCTGCTCACGCTCAGCGATGTGCGCCAGCATCCCACCGGCGCGGTGCTGTCCATCGGACCGCGGACGCTTATCACTCCCGCCGCGCGCGATGCTATTCGCGACCGGGGCATTGTCATTGCGCAGGAACCGCAGGAGGAAATATGTATCTGGCAAAAGTAACCGGGGCGCTGGTTTCAACCACCAAACATGCCTCGCTCAACGGCGCGAAATTACTGATTGTCGCCCGCCTGGATGAACACTATCAGCCCACCGGCACGGCACAGGTCGCCGTCGACTTTGTCGGCGCGGGAAATGGCGAAACGGTGATCGTCACCACCGGCAGCTCCGCGCGGATGACCACCAGCAAAGAGCATTCCGTCATTGATGCCGCCGTGGTCGGTATCGTCGACTCGCTCGATCTGAACGCCCTGTAAGCGCCACGGAGGAGACACCATGCGCCCCACCCCGGATGCCGATCTCGATCGCTGTATCAATGAGGCGATTACCCGTCAGTTAACCTCGCCTCCGGCCTCGCTGAGCCTGACGGATGCGGCCTCTCTGGCCCGCTATGCCGAAGCCGCCGCGAACGAGCTGCACGTGCCCATCGTTTTCAGCCTGGTGGATGCCCACGGCCTGCAGCGTTACTTCTTTAGTCAGGATAACGCTCTGCTGATCAGCCATACCCTGGCGACGCAAAAGGCGTGGAGCGCGGTCGCTCTCAGAATGCCGACCCAGCAGCTCGCGGGCGACGTACAGCCCGGTGCCAGCCTGTATGGTCTGCAGCACGCGCAAGGTCTCTGCTGCGTTGGCGGTGGGCTGCCCTGCTGGTCGGGTGGCGTCTTGCTCGGCGCTATCGGGATCAGCGGTGGGAGCGTCGAGGAAGACATGACAATTGCCACCCAGACCCTGGCGCGTTTTAGCCGCGAGCGGTTTTCACTCACACCATTCAATGAATCTTTCTAAACAACACAGCTACAGCAGGGGTCTTTATGTCGTCAGCGTCACTGGTTCTGGTTATCAACTGTGGGTCATCGTCCCTTAAGTTTTCCGTTATTCCGCGCAACCAGCACACCCCGGTGCTCTCCGGGATCGCGGAGAAGCTCGGTCTACAGGACGCCAGCATCACCTTTAAAGATGCGGCGGGAAATAAAACCAGCGAGGCGCTTCAGGGCGCCAGCCATAACTGCGCGCTGCAAGCGCTGTTCGTCCGGCTCGACGCGCTGGCGCTGCTGCCGGATGTGGGCGCCATCGGCCATCGGGTGGCACACGGCGGGAGTGATTTCAAGCACTCGGTGCGCCTGACGCCGACGGTCATCGAGCGGATCCGCGAACTATCGGCGCTGGCACCGCTGCACAATCCAGCCAACCTGATAGGGATTGAGGCGGCGATGGCGCTGCTCCCCGAACTGCCGCAGGTTGCGGTATTTGATACCGCCTTTCATCAGACGCTGCCGCCGGAAGCCTACACCTACGCCATTCCGTTGACCTATTTACAGCAGCTGCAGGTCAGGCGCTACGGCTTTCATGGCACGTCTCACCGCTTTATCGCCGCCGAAGCCGTCGAGCGCCTGGGACTGGATCCCACTGACCACGGCATTCTGATCGCCCATCTCGGCAATGGCTCGTCGGTCTGCGCGGTCAAAAACGGCCACAGCGTGGATACCTCGATGGGCATGACGCCGCTCGAGGGCCTGGTGATGGGAACCCGCTGCGGCGACCTGGATTTAGGCGCCGCGGCCTATATCGCCCGCTGCACCGGACAGACAATCGAATCGCTGTACAACATGGTCAATAACGAAGCCGGACTGTTTGGCCTCTCGGGTCTTTCCAGCGATTGCCGCACGTTACAGGAGGCCCGCAGCCACGGCGATCCCCGGGCAACCCTGGCGATTGATGTCATGGTTCACCGTCTTGCCCGCCATCTTGGCGCCCATCTTGCCTCCCTGCATCGCTTCGACGCCCTGATCTTTACCGGCGGTATCGGGGAAAACTCAGCGCTGGTGCGCGAGCTGACCGCCAAGCGGCTGGCGATCTTTGGGGTGCAGCTCGACCCGGACAGCAATGTGCAAATGTTCGGCGGCCGGCAGGGGATCATTTCGCGCCCGGAGTCGCCGGTTGTCGCGGTGATCCCCACCAATGAAGAGCAGATGATTGCGCAAGATGCGGCGGCGCTCGCCCCGCAGCTGGAAGGCGCCGCCTGAGCGTTTTCCGTCCTTGTCATTCGGGGAGGATTTTATTGTCCAGCCGAAAAGCGGAAAACAAGAAAGTCTCTCTGACGGGCAAAACATTTTGTCCATCGCGCAATAACATCGTAGTGCATGAATTTATTAAGTCGATGAACTCAACCGCTGCGGTTATTTCATGACTTACTTTTACTCTCACCTGGAAATATTGAGGTCGTTATGCAACAAGAAGCATTAGGTATGGTTGAAACAAAAGGTCTGGTATCCGCAATTGAAGCCGCAGATACCATGGTGAAATCCGCCAACGTGACCCTGGTTGGTTATGAAAAAATTGGTTCTGGCCTGGTGACCGTAATGGTTCGCGGCGACGTCGGAGCAGTAAAAGCGGCCACGGATGCAGGCTCAGCGGCAGCCACTAAAGTGGGTGAACTGGTCTCCGTACACGTTATTCCACGCCCGCATATCGAAGTGGAAAAAATCCTGCCGAAAGCGATCAGTTAATAAAGCCAGAGGATACCGACTATGAGAGATAATCTTGTTGAGCAGATTATATCTGAAGTAATGCACCAGCAGACTGATGATCGCGCAAATAACAAAACGGCGGCCAGCTTTATTGGCTGCGGTTTAACCGAATTTGTCGGGACCGCCCTCGGGCATACCATTGGATTAGTTATTGCCAATGTCGATCATCAATTACATGAAGTTATGAACATCGACAAGAAATATCGCTCAATCGGTATTCTTGGCGCCCGTACCGGGGCCGGCCCGCATATCTTTGCGGCGGATGAAGCCATTAAAGCCACCAACAGCGAAATTCTGTCGATTGAGCTGGCTCGCGATACCGAGGGTGGCGGTGGACATGGCTGCCTGATCGTTTTCGGCGCCTCCGATGTCTCCGATGTACGCCGCGCGGTGGAAGTCGCCCTGGGCGAAATTCAGCGCACCATGGGCGACGTTTATGGCTCCCCGGCCGGTCATCTGGAGTTCCAGTACACCGCCCGCGCCAGCAACGCCCTGAACAAAGCTTTCGGTGCCCCGATAGGCAAATCCTTCGGGATGACCTGCGCGTCACCGGCGGCGATTGGCATCGTGGTGGCCGATGCGGCGGCAAAAGCGGCGGTTATCGAGCCGGTGGGCTACGCCAGTCCGGCGCACGGCACCAGCTTCAGTAACGAAGTGATCTTCACCTTTGCCGGTGATTCCGGCGCGGTACGCCAGGCGGTGATTGCCGCCCGGGACGTCGGAAAACAACTGCTGGCCACGCTCGACCCGGCCCCCATCACATCAACCACCACGCCGTACATTTGACGGTGGCAGTCACGAGCGAAGCGAAGTAAGGAAGATACAGCATGAACGATCTTGATATTACTCAGGCCGTCTCCCGCGTGCTGAGTAAATACACCAAAACGACCGCGCCGGACCCTGAGCCACGCGCCACGACAGCCGCATCGACGCTCGAAAGCAGCAACATCGATGCGATTGTCGCCAGCGTGCTCGCCAGCCGTAGCGAAACTGCCAACGTTGTCGACAGTGCCTCAGGAGACGGTGTTTTTGCCACCATGGATGCCGCAATTGCCGCAGCGCAGCAGGCGTACATTCAGTATCGCCACTGCTCAATGCAGGATCGCGCCGGCTTTGTTAATGGTATTCGCCAGTTTTTCCTGCAGGAAGAGATCCTGCATACTCTCTCTACCATGGCGGTAGCAGAAACCGGAATGGGAAATTATGCCGACAAGCTGGTGAAAAACCGCGTGGCCGCGCAAAAAACCCCGGGGATTGAAGACCTCACCACCGCGGCGATCAGCGGCGACGGCGGTCTGACATTAACCGAATATTCCGCCTATGGCGTGATTGGCTCGATCACCCCGACCACCAATCCGACCGAAACCATCATCAACAACACCATCGGGATGCTGGCGGCAGGCAACGCCGTGGTATTTAGCCCACACCCGCGTTCACGTCAGGTGTCGCTGCACTGCGTCACGTTAATTAATCAGCAACTGGCTCGCCTCGGCGCGCCCGCCAATCTGGTGGTAACGGTCGCCAACCCGTCGATTGACAACACCAATGCCTTAATCGGCGATCCGCGTATCAACATGCTGGTCGCCACCGGCGGGCCGGGAATCGTGAAAACCGTGATGTCATCCGGCAAGAAAGCGATTGGCGCTGGTGCAGGCAATCCCCCTGTCGTGGTGGATGAAACCGCCAATATCGAAAAAGCCGCCCGGGACATCATCAACGGCTGCAGCTTCGACAACAACCTACCCTGCGTGGCGGAAAAAGAGGTCATTGTCGTCAATGAGGTGGCGGACTATCTCATTCACTGCATGAAAAAAAGCGGCGCCTGGCTGCTGTGCGACAAGCAGCATATTCAGCAACTGCAGACGCTGGTGCTGAATGAAAAAGGCAATGGCCCGAGCACCGCATTTGTCGGGAAAGATGCGCGCTACATTCTGCAGCAAATCGGCATCAGCGTACCGGAAGAGATCAAAGTTATCCTGATGGAAACCGAGCGCGATCACCCCTTCGTCGTGCATGAATTAATGATGCCGGTGTTGCCGGTGGTGCGGGTTGAAAACGTCGATGAAGCCATCGACCTGGCGGTAAAAGTTGAACATGGTCATCGCCACACGGCCATGATGCACTCCACCAACGTCGAAAAACTGACCAAAATGGCGCGACTGATCCAGACCACTATTTTTGTCAAAAACGGCCCGTCCTACGCCGGGTTAGGCGTCGGCGGTGAAGGTCACGCGACCTTTACCATCGCCGGCCCCACCGGTGAAGGTCTGACTTCGGCCCGCTCATACGCCAGGCACCGCCGCTGTGTGATGGTTGAAGCGCTCAATATTCGTTGACGGACGCAGGATGGCTGACTCGATCATGAAAAAACGCATTATCAACGCGCCCACGCCGGAAACGCTCGCCATGCTCAAAAGGCGTATGCCTTCGGAAGCGCGCAACCGGCTGGAAGGCCTGCGCATTGACGCCATCGGGTTGATGATGTTGCCAGTACCGGACCTCTATTTTTACGCCGACCTGGCAAGTAAAAGTGCACATGTGGCGGTATCGGAGATCTTTGGCAGCTGTCCGCAACATATTACGACGCTGGCGCTATTTGGCGAAATCGCCGCGGTAAATGAAGCCATGCGTATTATTGAGGATGACGACAGTCCTTTCTGAGCGTTTATTTAACCGGCAACAAGATTATCGATTAACTCACGTACCCGGCACTACCGTCAGGTAAACAAAATTCAGATGTGGTTATTAACCACGCGTATACCACATGGCTTTCAAGATGCAGCCAACACCCCTGCTCGTTGAAAGACAACAGGTATATATCATTTAGGGAGTTACTGTATGTTAGAAAAAGGTTTTACTCATCCGACCGACCGTGTCGTCAGACTCAAAAATATGATTCTGCATGCTAAACCTTATGTCGAATCTGAACGTGCGGTGCTGGCAACCGAAGCTTATAAAGAAAACGAACAGCTGCCAGCTATTATGCGCCGGGCCAAAGTGGTTGAGAAAATATTTAATGAGCTGCCGGTCACTATTCGTCCTGATGAATTAATTGTCGGCGCTGTCACAATTAATCCACGCTCGACGGAAATATGTCCTGAATTCTCTTATGACTGGGTTGAAAAAGAATTCGACACCATGGAGAAGCGGGTTGCCGACCCGTTTATTATTGAGAAAAAAACCGCCGATGAACTGCACCAGGCGTTTAAATACTGGCCGGGTAAAACCACCAGTTCGCTCGCCGCGTCTTATATGTCCGAAGGGACCAAAGAGAGCATGGGCAACGGCGTTTTCACGGTGGGCAACTACTTCTTTGGCGGCGTCGGACACGTCAGCGTCGACTATGGCAAGGTGCTAAAAATCGGCTTCCGCGGGATCATTGATGAGGTCAATCGCGCGCTGGAGCGCCTCGACCGCAGCAGCCCGGATTACATCAAGAAAGAGCAGTTCTACCACGCCGTTATTGTGAGCTATCAGGCAGCGATCAACTTCGCGCACCGCTACGCTCAGGAAGCTACCCGTCTGGCCCGCGAAGAACGCGATCCGACCCGTCAGCGCGAGCTGGAACAGATTGCCAATAACTGTACTCGCGTGCCGGAATACGGCGCGACCACCTTCTGGGAAGCCTGCCAGACGTTCTGGTTTATTCAGAGCATGCTGCAGATTGAGTCCAGCGGTCACTCGATCTCTCCCGGCCGTTTCGACCAGTACATGTATCCCTACCTGGCGGCGGATACCGCCCTCAGCAGCGAATTTGCCCAGGAGCTGGTGGACTGCTGCTGGATCAAGCTGAACGATATCAACAAAACACGCGACGAAATTTCCGCCCAGGCCTTCGCCGGCTACGCGGTGTTCCAGAACCTGTGCGTCGGCGGTCAGACGGAAGACGGTCGCGATGCCACTAACCCGTTAACCTACATGTGTATGGAAGCCACGGCCCACGTCCGCCTGCCGCAACCCTCTTTCTCCATTCGCGTCTGGCAGGGTACGCCGGACGAGTTCCTCTACCGCGCCTGCGAACTGGTGCGTCTGGGGCTGGGCGTCCCGGCCATGTACAACGACGAAGTGATAATTCCGGCGCTGCAAAACCGGGGCGTCTCCCTGCACGATGCGCGCGACTACTGCATTATCGGGTGCGTAGAGCCGCAGGCGCCGCACCGCACCGAAGGCTGGCACGACGCCGCCTTCTTCAACGTGGCGAAGGTGCTGGAAATCACGCTCAACAACGGGCGTTCCGGCAGCAAGCAGCTCGGTCCAATGACCGGCGAAATGACCCAGTACAGCGGCATGAACGACTTCTACGCCGCCTTCAAACAGCAGATGGCGCACTTTGTCCACCAGCTGGTTGAAGCGTGCAACAGCGTCGACATCGCCCACGGCGAACGTTGCCCGCTGCCGTTCTTATCGGCGCTGGTGGATGACTGTATCGGGCGCGGAAAATCCCTGCAGGAAGGCGGCGCGATCTACAACTTTACCGGCCCGCAGGCCTTCGGCATCGCCGATACCGGCGACTCGGTCTACGCCATCCAGAAACAGGTCTTCGAAGATCGTCGCCTGACGCTTCAGGAACTGAAGGGGGCGCTGGATGCCAACTTTGGCTACCCGGTCGGCGGCACCCCGCATTCCGCAGCGGCGAAATCGTCGTTGGGCGAGCAGGATGTTTACGAGGTGGTGAAACGCATTATCGACCAGCATGGTTCGCTGGATCCGGCGGCGATTAAAAACGAGGTCTATCGCCAGCTCGCCAGCGCCAGCCCTGCGCCATCCGCAGGGAATCCGCGTTACGAAGAGATTCGCCACATTCTGGAAAATACGCCGTGCTTTGGTAACGACATCGACGAGGTGGATCTGGTCGCCCGCAACTGCGCGCTGATCTACTGCCAGGAAGTGGAGAAATACACCAACCCACGCGGCGGGCGTTTCCAGGCCGGTATCTATCCGGTGTCGGCGAACGTGCTGTTTGGTAAGGACGTCAGCGCCCTGCCGGACGGCCGTCTGGCGAAAGAGCCGCTGGCCGATGGCGTATCGCCGCGCCAGGGGAAAGACACCCTCGGCCCAACCGCTGCCGCCAACTCGGTAGCCAAACTGGATCACTTTATCGCTTCGAACGGCACGCTCTACAACCAGAAATTCCTGCCTTCTTCGCTGGCGGGAGAAAAAGGTCTGCGCAACTTCGGCGGGCTGGTGCGTAACTACTTCGATAAGAAAGGGATGCACGTCCAGTTTAACGTTATCGACCGCAACACCTTGCTGGAAGCGCAGAAAAATCCGCAACAGCACCAGGATCTGGTGGTGCGCGTCGCGGGCTATAGCGCGCAGTTCGTGGTACTGGCAAAAGAAGTCCAGGATGACATCATCAGCCGTACCGAGCAGCAATTCTGATTTTGCCTGACCTGCCAGGGCCATACGGCGACGTGTGGCCCTGTATCAGACCCGATTTTAGCGGCTGACTTGCTGTTGCCTGGAGGTCGCTTTTTTGACGAGTGATGTTATGAACAGAGTCGAATACGATACCGAAGGCGTGTTATTCAACATTCAACGCTACTCCCTGCATGATGGCCCCGGCATCCGCACGATCCCCTTTTTCAAAGGCTGTCCGCTGGCCTGCAAGTGGTGCAGCAACCCGGAATCGCAGCGCCCGCAGCCGGAGCTTATCTATAAAAAAAGCGATTGTATCCGCTGTGGAAAATGCGTGGATGCCTGCAAGCAGCGCGCGCTTTCCCCGGAGAATCCATTTTTTATCGACCGCGAGCGCTGTATCCAGTGCGGCGAATGCACTGCCGTCTGCCCGACCCAGGCGCTGGAGATGAAAGGCAAACGCATGACCGTCAGTGAGGTGGTCCGCGAATTGCAGAAAGAAGAGAACTTATTTCGCCGCTCCGGTGGCGGCATCACGCTGTCAGGCGGCGAGCCGCTGGCGCAGCCGGTGTTTGCCCGTGAACTCTTAAAAGCCTGTAAAGCCAAAGGCTGGCACACGGCGATGGAGACCACCGGCATGACCACCAAAGCGGTGATCGAGGATGTTTTCCCGTGGGTCGACCTGGCGCTGACGGATATTAAAGCCGTCAACCCCGCCATTCATCAACACAACACGGGTGTCGATAACCGCATCATCCTCGAAAACCTGATTCGCATCTCTTTTATCACTCACGTCATTGTGCGTATCCCGGTGATCCCCGGCGTTAACGACACCCCGGAGGAGATTCGCAACATCGCTGAATTTGCCCGCCTGATGTCTGGTGTGGATACCATTCACCTGCTGCCTTATCACACCTTTGGGGAAAATAAATACAGCCTGCTGGGCCGCATTTATCCGATGGGCGAGGCGGGCTCGCACTCAGAAGACAAAATGGCAGAGCTGAAAAAAGTCGTGGAATCGCTGGGATTTCATTGCCATATCGGCGGTTAGACCTGACTCAACAATAATGATTTTAACCTCTTATCCCTTGTCCCCCAATCGTTAAGCGGGGGCAGAACGCCTCGCTTAATACAGGAAAAAAAACGATGAGCCACTCTCGAGAATCCGTCACCGGGCCGTGCATTGCCGAATTTCTTGGTACCGGGCTGTTTATATTTTTCGGCACCAGCGTGCTGTCTGCGGCAAAGCTTGCCGGCGCCAGCTTTGGTCTTTGGGAAATTTGCGTGGTGTGGGGGCTGGGCATTGCGCTGGCGGTCTACCTGACCGCCGGCACTTCCGGCGCGCACCTTAACCCGGCGGTGACCATTGCGTTATGGATGTTTGCCCGCTTTGACGCCAAAAAAGTGCTGCCCTATATTCTGGCGCAGATGGCCGGGGCGTTCTGCGGCGCCGCGCTGACCTACGTGCTGTACCACAATTTGTTCGCCGATTACGAGCAAGCGCATCACATGGTGCGCGGCAGCCAGGAGAGTCTGTATCTGGCCAGCATCTTTTCGACCTACCCGGCAGCAAGCATCAGCGTGTGGCTCGCGGGGCTGGTGGAGATCGTCATTACCTCGATGCTGATTGGCTTGATTATGGCCCTGACCGATGACGGTAACGGCGTGCCGAAAGGGCCGCTGGCGCCGCTGCTGATCGGCCTGCTGGTGGCGGTTATCGGTGCGGCAACCGCGCCGCTCACCGGATTCGCCATGAACCCGGCCCGTGATTTCGGCCCCAAACTGTTTACCTGGCTTAATGGCTGGGGCTCGATGGCGATGACCGGCGGCAGGGAGATCCCCTACTTCCTCGTGCCGTTAATCGCGCCGGTCATTGGTGGGATCCTCGGCGCAATGATTTACCGCTACGGTATCGTGCGCAATCTGCCTGCCGCAAAAGCCGTCGATACGACAGTAAATCAACCAACGCCTTAATTGACCTGACGCCTCCCACTCCGCCAGCGGCTGCAGCGCATGGCGGAGTGTTCCCCACCGATGTTTTTCTGACTGCCTTCGTATCCCTCTCTCGCAAAAAAGAACAGATCTATCAGTTTACAGACAACAAAGGCGCATAAGTGTCGCGCGACAACGAAACGAGGGTCGAGAAAAACACTACACGATGAATAATCCGTAGAGCAGTTTAACCCGTGTGCGGTATCCATCACTTGAACTCACAGCGAGAAGCGACACAAGAGTCTGCGCGGTCATCAGCACGTACGACGATGACATTGCTTATGATAGAAGGTATAGAATGGAAAAACCTGATCACTGAGTGTGGTTGAGACTGGGACAGATAGATGTCTCTGGGATGTTTTTTGCGCTATGGTTAACGCCTATAAATATGCTGTCAACACTAGATAAGTGGCAAAAAACATCAACACACACGCTAAAACCAAATATAATAAGTATAGATAGTGATAAATTAACAATATATCATATAAATGACTTAGCACTAACACTCAGGATAAACACATGTCTCAGCAATTTTTCACAAAAGATAACATATCATTAAACGTATTATTCCAAATTTTTGATAACGCATTCATGAATCCAACGTTAAATGAAGATGTTAGTGTTGTATTACATGAAAGATTTCGAACAACATTACGCCTGTCTGAAACAAAAGACAGGCTAATGGTATACACGTTATTCACCGGAAACACTGAAACCGATGAGCTTGAAAAATATAAATTAGTTAATAAAATTAACGCATCATTCTATTTTGCAAAAGCGATGATTGATGAGGATGATGGTTGTGTTAGATTTGATTATGACATTGATTTAAAAGGAGACACTTCTGCAAAAGCCATCGTCTACAACATCAAGAGCTTCCAAAAATCTGTCGAGGCCATAGTTGACAATGGTGGTTTTGACACTATTTTTGGTTAACAAAAAGGGGCGTCAGCCCCTTTTTATAAAAACAATAAATATAAACCCACTCCATAACAATATATTGAACTGCATGCCAGAAGAGCATTTCATAAAATACAATTAACTCATAACAGAAATCACACACATCACAATAAAAACCAACAAGTCACTAACAAAATACATTCCCCCCTCTTCCTCTGCTGGATAGATGGAAACAAATAGAGACAGATGTAGGGTATTTCCCCATGAATAAGCAACCGGCTTCTGGTTTTCATTGCACGAGATGCCTGAGAGTCGAGCAGTCTCAGCTCGCGGTAAGCCTGATGTCTTGAACTCCGAAGCGGGTGAACGAGATGCAGCGATACCCACCAAGTGATTTACCTATTTCCTTACCCATCGTATCGCCCAAGCAAGCATACATCGATATTTTTACTAACATATACTTCGCAGTGTAACTGGCTGGCAATACCTTGCACGGATCTACCGCCTTGATCAGATAATCGCTGTTCTCCTATCCGTCGAGAGTTACCGTGTCAGAGTTGTGTATACGCAGCACTGTATAACGCAGTTGAGAGCGACCACTAACAATTTTGGTTATGGCATCCGCAGGTGGCCTCACGCAAAGTATGACGGCTAGCGACGGGTGTTTTTCCCACGCGGCCGCGCCGTTTTTTTCTCCTCTGTCAACGCTGGCTCCTCCGGCGCTGGCGCCGAAACGTCGCTCAGGCTCTCCTCAAGATCAAGGCAGGAGACACTCTCGGTGACCGGCTCAAGATTCACCACCGGGATCGCCGCAGCAGGAATGGCCTCTACGGGAGGCTCTGGGGACGTGGCGGGTTCTGCGGGGTCGTCTGCCGTACCGCAGGTCTGTGCGGAGGCAATCAGGCGATCAATGCCGCTGGCGGTACGGGCAATCACTTTCCAGGCGTAGACCTGGCCTACCCGACCGGCGGCGGCAACCCCGGCTGAAACGGCAGCATTCATCGCCCCGACCTCCCCCGTGAGTTTGACGGTCACCAGCCCGCCGCCCTTAGTCAGTTCGTATCCGACCAGTTCGACATTCGCCGATTTTATTGCGGCATCGGCGGCCTCTACCGCCACCGTTAAGCCAACGGTTTCTATTAAGCCTAAGCTCTGCCCGGACATAACTCTCTCCTGTTATTTTTCATTCAATGGGGAACTGACGGGGGTGCACCGTTGACCGGCGGCATCATCACGCAGCAGCTGCGCGCGGTCCGTACGTTCCCAGGGGAAGACTTCCCGACCGAAATGGCCGTAGCAGGCCGTCTGGCGATAGCGTGGCGCCAACAAATCCAGCTCGCGGATAATGCCGTAAACGCTAAGGTCAAAATGCTGGCTGACCAGCTGCGTCAGCCGGTTCGCCGATAGCCGGGAAGTCCCAAAAGTATTGATCGCCACCGACACGGGGCGGGAAAGGCCGATGGCCCAGGCCAGCTGGACTTCACAGCGCGTCGCCAGCCCGGCGGCAACGATATTTTTCGCCACATAGCGCGCCGCATAGGCCGCCGAACGGTCGACTTTCGATGGATCTTTACCGGAAAACGCGCCGCCGCCGTGGTGCGCTGCGCCGCCGTAGGTATCCACAATGATTTTGCGCCCGGTCAGGCCGCAGTCCGCGGCAGGACCGCCGTGAACAAACGGCCCGGCGGGATTAATCAGTATCCGGGTGGCGGGCGTCAGCCAGCGCGCCGGGATCACCGGTTTGACGATCTCTTCCATCACCGCTTCGCGCAGCATAGCCAGCGGAAAATCGGCGCGATGCTGCGTGGAGACCACGATGGTGTCCGCATGGTGTATCCGCCCGTCGCCGTATTGCAGCGTCACCTGACTTTTGGCGTCCGGGAGCAGGCCATCCAGTTGGCCCGTTTTACGTCGCTGAGCCTGCCGGGCCATCAGCCGGTGCGCGTACACGATCGGCGCGGGCATCAGCTGCGGCGTTTCATCGCAGGCATAGCCGAAGGTCATGCCCTGATCGCCGGCCCCCAGCGAGGCCGGATCGCTGGCACGAATGCCGCTGGCGATATCGTCAGATTGCCGACCAAGCATGCTGATAACCGCACAAGTTGCGGCATCAAAGCCTTTCAGCGAGTGGTCGTAGCCGACTGATTTCACAGTTGCCCGGACAATCTGTTCGATGTCGATCCTCGCCTGGGACGATATTTCCCCGGCCACAATCACCGCCCCGGTTTTCACCAGGCATTCACAGGCCACTTTGGCCCAGGGATCGTTGAGTAAGCAGGCATCAAGAATGGCGTCAGAGATCTGGTCCGCCATCTTATCCGGGTGCCCTTCGGCAACCGATTCAGAGGTAAAAAGGTAGTCGTCCACGGCAGGGCCACTGTAAAAAGAATCGTGTCCCATCTTAGCGGCGCGGGGGGCGCCAACGAGTAAACAATCTTGCCGGAATGGCGGACTTTCTTGCGCTTACGCCACGGTCAGCGCAAGAAAGGCCGGGTGCGTATCAGCACGCTTCGGGCGCGGCGTTGCGACGATAATCTGATGGCGCGATGCCGGTCTCTTTTTTGAAGATCCGGCAAAAATAGTTCGCATCCTGCCAGGAGAGTTCCAGCGCAATAGTGTTGACTTTTAAATCACTGAACTGCAGCAGGGATTTGGCGAGATTGATTTTGCGGCTGGTGATATAGCTTGAGAACCCGCTACCGGTGCTCTTCTTAAATGCCCGACTCAGGTAACACGGGCTGACGAAGGACTCTGCGGCGATATCATCCAGGGTCATGTTATTCAGCAGGTTTTTCTCGATATGAAAGCGCGCTCTGGCGACAAAGTCCATGCTGCCGCTGGCGCTTTTAAACAACAGTTCGAACAGGTCGTGGCTGAGGCTTAACAGTCCCCCCATGGTCTGCCAGTAGCGGCAGGCGGACAGCCCGTGCTGGTGAATGCCCTGCATCAGCACGCTGATTTTTTGCCGGCACGGGGTATATTTGTCGCCCAGACCGGCAAGGTGTTGCTGGAGCAATACCAGCACGTCAATCAGCGCGTTGGCCCCCTCGTTATCCGTCGGGGATTCGCTACAGGCCGTATCCAGCGCCGCGAATAAAAAGCAGTGCCAGCCGGGATAATCGCAGCCGCTTATCAGATCGCTTATCGTCTGCCGCTGCTCCCGCGTCGCCACTGCCCCCTGCTCATCCACCAGCAAGGTTTTGCGAATCGTATCGCTGAGAATGCTCTGCTTGACCGGCTTTAACAGATAATCGTCCACCTTCAGGCTCAGCATATGACGCACAATGTCGAAGTCATCGTTTGCCGTCGTCACAATCACTTTGGTCTGGCTATTTTTCTGCTTGAGGTACTCAATCACCTGGTTGCCGTTGGGTAACGGGATATTGATATCCACCAGCATCATATCGATCTGATTGAGCTCATCGATCAGTTTAATGGCTTTATTACCGGTCGATGCTTCATGAATGACCGAATTTTCCACACAGCGAGAGACGATTCGCTTGAGCGACTCTGACTCAATGCGCTCATCTTCAACAATAACAATATTATACATACTCACACTCCAGGCTCGGTCGGCGCCATCGGGAACCGCAGTCTCACCGTGGTACCGAGCATCGGCTTATGGGGGCTGGTGATTTGTAAACCATAGTTTTCACCGAATAACAGTTGCAGGCGGTTGTTGATATTATTAATGCCGATGCCGCCTTTCTGTCGGTTCTGATTGCCAGAGAGGATATGCGCAATGTCCTCTGGTGAAATACCGTCACCGTTGTCGGTGACGTCAATAATCACATCGTGACCATCGTCGGTGGCGCGCAAAATAATGTGGCTGGTGGTTTCACGCGGTTCGACAACATAATTAAAAAAGTTTTCGACCAGCGGTTGCAGAATTAAAAATGGACACACCGTCTCATTATATTTTTCCGGGATATCGCAAACATAGTCAAAGCGCTCATTCATTCTGACTTTCTGAATTGACATGTAGCAACTGACATAATTCATTTCCCGACCAAGCGTAATCAGGCCGTTGTGATTCTTACGCAGCAAATAGCGCATCATGTCAGAAAAGTCGTGCACCATGGTTTCGGTACGGCTGGCATCTTCAAGAAACGCCAGCCGGCCGATGGTATTCAGCACGTTAAACAAAAAATGGGGGTTAATCTGGTAGGAAAGCGCCTTAAACTCGGCTTCATGCAGCGAGCGTTCGATCTCCACGCGCTTGCGTAACTCGCTGGTGAGTTCCTGATCTTTTTGGCGTAATTCACGCTGGATATTGTTGGCGTGCGCCTGCTCAACCAGATACGAAGCAACATGCAGCAGCGTATAGGCCGTTGATTCAAAACGCTCGTAAGGCATACGCGGCGTATTTTCATGCAGATCCAAAAGCCACGGGTTTTCCTGCCACAGGTGGTTATTGTTGAGGATGTAGGGAATGGTTTGCTCTTTCTCCGCCTCGACCTTCACCTGCCCGGAGATAAACGCGCCAAGATAATGGTTATTAATCATGATGGGCACGGCAAACTCGACGAAACCGCAGTAGCAACGGTAAACCACCGGCTCCCCGGCCAGCATCGCCGCCTGCCCACCGGCGCTATCGCTATCGTAGCAGTGGCGGGCCAGGCTGGTATTCATTCTTGATCGGGCGCAAAAATCAGAGAAACCGCTCGCGCGAGTGACCGGAATACCGTCCTGATCGACCACCACAAGGGCAATCATCATGGATTGACTAAAATTGTCCTGCAGCGTTTGCAACCGGTCAACATCAAGAAATTCGTGTAGTTTGTATTTATTATTCATGATATCCGCCAGGTCAGGTCAAATGCAGCCAGACCATACCTTATTTACGCTTTTAAAATAATGAAATCGCTCACAAACAAAAAATGAATAATAATTAATATGTTAACCTGATGTTCTATTTTCTCGCATTAATTAACATTTATCCGAGGCCTTTACATAAATATAAAAACAGTCCCCATTTCATATGAATATTAAAATAAATACGGGGACGTTATCCTTGGCCCGCGGGTGCAATATTGCGACGGGGATGTTCAACCTGTCGCTGCTTCGGGATGTCGTGCGGACTAAAGCGCGCCACCACGCTCAATGCGTCCCGCCTGTTGACTTATTTTGCCAAAGCGTTACTTTTCAGGACATGAAAAACATACTGATAATCGTCCCCGATGGCGGCATGCTGTTTGAGTCCGCCGGCATTGCCGACATTTTGATGCAGGCTAACCGGCTGCACCCGGACGGCGTCGAGTCGCCGTGCTATCGCATCGCCGTCGCCACCACCCAACCGCATCAGGTGATTCACGGCCAGTCCGGCCTCAACCTGCTGGCCGACCATCGCCTGCACGAGCTCGATCCACGGCAGCCGCTCGATACCATCATCATTACCGGGAAAGGACAGAGCGAACAGGAAGGGATTGCGGTCGTCGACTGGCTGCGTCTGGCCGCCCCTCACGCTCGCCGCATCGCCTCCATCTGCGGCGGCGCACTACTGCTGGCGCAGAGCGGGCTGCTGAACGGCAGGCGCGCCACCACCCACTGGAAATTGCTGGAATCGATGCAGGCCGCCTATCCTGAGATCCGCGTCGAAGGCGGGCCGCTGTATGTCCAGGACGGGCCCATCTGGACCTCCGGCGGCGTCAGTTCCGGCTTTGACCTGACGCTGGCGCTGGTGGAAGAGGATTATGGTTTTAGCCTCGCCCGCGATGTCGCCCAGGATATGGTGATGTACCTGCGTCGTCCCGGAGGTCAGCTGCAGTTTAGTCGCTATAACCTCGCCAGAATCAACACCCCTGGCCCCATCGGCGACCTGCTGACGTGGATCCTCGCCAACCTCACCGCCGACCTGTGCGTCGAAAACCTGGCAGAAAAAGTCGCCATGAGTCCGCGCAATTTCACCCGTGTGTTTACCCGGGAAACCGGGGCTTCGCCGGCGCGCTACGTGGCCGAGGCGCGCCTTGCCGCCGCCCGGCAGCGGCTGGAGCAGACCAACGACACCCTGGATAATATTGCCGAAGACACCGGGTTTGGCAGCACCATTAATCTGCGCCGCCTGTTCGAAAAACAGCTCCACCTGACGCCGGGTGAATACCGCCAGCGCTTCCACTGCCGCAAAATGGCGTAAAGTGATCCTTATTTGTCATTTACGCCAAAACCATCGCCGCCTACAGTAACGCCAGAGACAGCAATTAAGACAGCCTACCAGGTAGGCGCACAGGAGCGAATTATGGTTAAGGTCGGCATCAACGGTTTCGGCAGAATCGGACGCAACGTCCTGCGTGCAGCATTACGTCATCCAGAGATTCAGATTGTGGCGATCAACGATCTGACGGACAGCAAAACCCTGGCCCATCTGCTGAAATATGACTCGCTGCTGGGCACCCTGCCGGTCAGCGTAGAGGCGGCTGACGGTCAGCTGCAGGTCGATGGTCAACCGGTCATCGTCTATAGCGAGCGCGACCCGGCGCGGATCCCGTGGCGTGACGCCGGGGTAGAGATTGTCATCGAGGCCACCGGTTTCTTCACCGAACGCGAACAGGCCGCCGTCCACATTCACAGCGGCGGCGCCAAACGGGTGATCATTTCCGCCCCCGGCAAGAATGATGATTTAACCATCGTGATGGGCGTTAACCATCAGCTGTACGATCCGCAGCAGCACGCGGTCGTGAGCAACGGTAGCTGCACCACCAACGGTCTGGCCCCGGCCGCCCAGGTGCTGCATCAGCAGTTTGGTATTCAACACGGGCTGATGAATACCACTCATGCCTACACCAACAGCCAGGCGCTGCACGATCAGCCGGAAAAAGATCTGCGCGGTGCGCGGGCGGCGGCGCTCTCCATCGTGCCCTACTCCAGCGGCGCGGCGAAAGCGCTGGGCAAAGTTATCCCGGAACTCGACGGACGCCTGACCGGCTATTCACTGCGCGTGCCGGTGCCGGTGGTCTCGATCGTCGACCTGACCGTCACGCTTGAGCGCAACGTCACCGCGGAAGAGGTCAATAACGCCTTCCGTCAGGCGGCAGCATCTGGCCCGCTACAGGGGATCCTCGGCTACAGCGATGAACCGCTGGTCTCCAGCGATTATCAGGGCGACCCGCGCTCGTCGATTATCGATGGCCTGTCGACCCTGGTGATTGGCGGCAATATGGTGAAAATCCTCGCGTGGTATGACAACGAATGGGGCTTCTCTAACCGCCTCGTTGAGCTGGCGCAGTATATCGCCCAGCGCGAACAGTAGCCGATACCGGCGGCGGCCGCGGACGGGGCCCGCCGCCGACACAACGACCGGCACAGTCGCCAGCGGGCGGAAAATTCGCTATTATCCGCCCCCACCCTTTTTAAGCGCCCGCTCATGTCCGCCATCGTCGATAACTTTATTGCGCCACCCTGCCACGAGCAGATTGCCATCCTCTATCAGGACCACCATCTGCTGCTGATCGACAAGCCCAGCGGCCTGCTCAGTCTGTCAGGCAAAAACCCGCAGAATCTCGATTCCGTACACTATCGTCTGGCGCAGGAATTTCCCGGCTGCACGCTGGTGCATCGTCTTGATTTTGGTACTTCCGGATTGCTGGTGGTAGCGAAGAATAAGGCCATCAATGCCGCACTGTGCCAGCAGTTCAGCCAGCGCACGGTGCAGAAGGTTTACAGCGCCTTGCTGTGCGGCCATCTTGCCGACGACGAAGGGGTGATTGATGCCCCCATCGCCAAAGACCCGGCGCTGTTCCCGCGCATGACAATCTGCGCCATCAACGGCAAGCCCGCGCGTTCCCGCTATCAGGTGGTGGAACGCCTGCACCACACGAATACCGACGGCACCTTGCTGCCGCTGACCCGGGTCCAACTGTTCCCGGAAACCGGCCGCACCCACCAGCTGCGGATCCACTGCCAGCAACTGGGGCATCCGATCTTAGGCTGCGATCTGTACGGGGGATTGAGCTGGCCCGGCAGCCAGCAGGCGTCGCGCCTGATGCTCCATGCCAGCGCGCTGCACTTCGTTCACCCGGTCAGCGGCGAACCGTTTCACGCCACCCACGACAGCCCGTTCTGACCTGTCTCTGGCCTGACGCAGCAGCAAGCCGTGCAAATAAGCTTCGCGATATTATTAATTAGCAGTAAAAGTGAATCATATTAAAATCGGCGATCGGTCGCGACGACCAACAGCAGGACGACGACGTTAAATGATGGAACATTTACGTGAATATTCAAGTAAAAATCGGGCTTTATTTAACCACATTGAAGTGCATCACTTTCTGCCTCCTGCACCTGCTGTCCACCCGCAGCATAAAGCGTAATTTCCGCATGACGCTACCCTCCTGAGAACATCTGCCTGACTCTGGTTCCACTCGGACGATAACGTCGACATTTTGTGGCATTCCCTCCGGCAAACTATCGATCGCTGGACACGCGATCGGGATCTCATTGTGATTCTTAAATGTCGAGTAAATAACATTTTCGTATCATTTATTGAACATTAAATTGACGTTTACCCGCTCTGTTTCCTATACGTTTAGCCGACCTGTTGGCCAATATAAATAATCATAATGTGGAGCTTTTGATGAACAATAGCCCGTCAATGGAACAGACTCGCTCCGAGAGTCTGGTCCCACCTGCCCCTGCGGATCGACCACTGGATGCCCGTCAGCAATCGGTGATCAATAAACTCTTTCGTCGCTTAATCGTGTTTCTCTTTATTCTGTTCGTTTTCTCCTACCTCGACCGTATCAACATCGGCTTTGCCGGCCTGACCATGGGCAAAGACCTCGGCCTCACCAGCACCATGTTTGGCCTGGCGACCACCCTGTTTTACGTGATGTACGTGATTTGCGGTATTCCCAGCAACATCATGCTCAGCATCGTCGGCGCGCGCCGCTGGATTGCCATCCTGATGGTTATCTGGGGGATTGCCTCCACCGCCACCATGTTTGCCACCGGCCCGAACAGTCTGTATGTGCTGAGAATGCTGGTGGGTATCGCCGAAGCCGGCTTTTTACCCGGCCTGCTGCTCTATTTAACCTTCTGGTTCCCGGCGCAATATCGCGCCCGCGCCAACGCGCTGTTTATGATCGCCATGCCCGTCACCATGGCGCTTGGCTCACTGGCTTCGGGGTATATCCTCAATCTGGATGGCGTGCTGAACCTGAAAGGCTGGCAGTGGCTCTTCCTGCTGGAAGGCTTCCCGTCGGTGCTGCTGGGGCTGGTGGTCTGGTTCTGGCTGGACGACAGTCCGGATAAAGCCAAATGGCTGACCGCCGATGATAAGGCCTGTCTCAATGAGATGCTGGAAGCGGATCGTGCAGCGCTGCAGGCGTCGCGGCTCAGCGAAGCCAGCCCGCCGCTGTCCCAGCGCAGCATGCTGCGGGAGCTGTTTACGCCAATCATCCTGCTCTATACGCTGGCCTATTTCTGTCTGACTAACACCTTAAGCGCCCTTAGCGTCTGGACGCCGCTGATCCTGCGCAGCTTCAACGAGCAGAGCAGCAACGTCACCATCGGTCTTCTGAGCGCGATCCCGCAGGTTTGTACCATCGTCGGGATGATCTGGTGGAGTAAACGATCTGACCGCCTGAAGGAGCGAAAACTGCACACCCTGCTGCCCTATCTGTTCGCGGCGGCCGGCTGGATGTTAACCGCCTCCAGCAGCAACCCGCTGTTGCAATTCACCGGGATTGTGATGGCCTCCAGCGGCGCCTTTGCCGCCATGGTGATTTTCTGGACCACTCCTGACCAGGCGATTTCGTTGCGCGCGCGGGCGCTGGGGATTGCGGTGATCAACGCCACCGGGATGACCGGCGCGGCGCTGGGGCCGCTGTTAATGGGCTGGCTGAAAGACGTCACCGGGAACTTCAACGCCGGGATCTTTATGGTCGCCGGGTTCCTCGTGCTCGGCGCGCTGGTCATCGCCCTGATCCCGATGAAAGCGGCGGTGCAGCAGAGCCGCCTTGCATCATCGACATAAGCCGCCAGGCCTGAGCCTGTCGGCATCGCCCTTAAGGGGGCGGTTTCTGTGGGAACCGCCCCCATCAAAGACGCTTAAACGCAGAGCACTTTTATCGCCAGCCCGCCGCGGGATGTCTCCCGGTACTTATCATTCATATCCTTGCCGGTCTCGTACATGGTTTCGATCACCTTATCTAACGAGACATGCGGCTCGGAGGTGCGGCGCAGCGCCATCCGCGCGGCATTGACGGCTTTTACCGCATTGATAGCATTACGCTCAATACAGGGGATCTGCACCTGCCCGGCAACCGGGTCGCAGGTCAGGCCGAGGTTATGCTCCATGGCAATTTCCGCGGCATTGCAGACCTGCGCCGGACTGCCGCCCAGCAGCTCGGTCAGGCCAGCGGCCGCCATCGAACAGGCCACGCCAATTTCCCCCTGACACCCCACTTCGGCCCCGGAAATCGAGGCATTCATTTTATACAGCGCGCCAATGGCCCCCGCCGCCAGCAGATAGCGCGCCAGCGAGCTGGCGTTGACCGGACGGCGGAATTTATCGTAGTAAGCCAGCACCGCCGGAATAATCCCGCAGGCACCGTTGGTCGGCGCGGTGACCACCCGGCCACCGGCGGCGTTCTCTTCGCTAACCGCCAGGGCGAACATGTTGATCCAGTCGATGACGTTCATCGGATCGCTGGAGAGGCTGTCGCTGGAGACCAGCCGCCGCCGCAACGCCGCGGCACGACGCGGGACATTCAATGGTCCGGGCAGCACGCCTTCGGTATTCATGCCGCGTTCAATACCGTCCCACATCACCGCGTGGATGTGCTGCAATCCGGCATCGATCTCCGCCTTGCTGCGTAAGGCCAGCTCGTTTTGCATCATCAGTCCGGAGACCGACAGCCCGTTGTGCTGGCACAGATGCAGCAGTTCACTGGCAGAGCGGAACTCAAACGGCACCTGGATGACGTCATCGCGGCTCTCCCCGGTCTCCCCTTCGGCAACGATAAACCCGCCCCCGACCGAGTAATAGGTCTGGCTGGCCCACGGGCCGGAGTGACTCCACGCGGTAATGCGCATGCCATTTTCGTGATACGCCAGGGTGTGGGAGTGGAACACCATATCGTCGGCCATCTGAAAATCAACGGTCTGCGCGCCCATGGCGAGCGGCAGACGCCCGTGCTGCGTGACCTGTTGAATAAATGCCGGAATCGCGTCGATGTCGACATGTTGCGGGCTGTTGCCCGCCAGTCCCAGAAGAATAGCGACGTCGGTCGCATGGCCCTTGCCGGTCGACGACAACGAGCCATACAGATCGACCACAATACGGGTGATGTGCACCAGTTCGCCCTGGGTAACCAGCTGGTCGATAAAACGTTTCCCGGCATTCATCGGCCCCACGGTATGCGAGCTGGAAGGACCGATTCCCGGTTTGAAAATATCGAATGCGCTAATCATATTTACCGCCTCGGATTGCCGTTCAGAGAAGAGCGCGGGTCGCGCTCCGGTGCGGCGGCACGGGAAGTTCCCGCCCCGCCGCCGTTGCCTCAGAGGTCGCGGATCGCGATAGCTTCGATTTCCAGCTTCACGTCCTTCGGCAGGCGAGCCACCTGAACGCAGCTGCGCGCCGGATAGATCGCCTGATGCTCGTCAAAGAACTGCTGATAGACCTGGTTGATGGTGGCGAAATCGTTAAGGTCGGTAATAAAAACCGTGGTCTTGACGATACTGCCGACCGTTAACCCTGCCGCCGTAACTATGGCTTTCACGTTCTCCAGGCTCTGACGCGCCTGATCGGCCACGTTGTCGGCAATGGCGCCGGTCTGCGGGCAGACCGGGATCTGCCCCGATGTCAGCACCTGCGTGCCGAGATCAACGCCCTGAACATACGGCCCGATGGCCCCCGGCGCATCCTGGGTTGCGATTATCTTTCTCATGATTCCTCCGGCGTTATAGCGCCTGGGTAAAGGTACGGGAGATGACATCCTGCTGCTGTTCACGGGTCAGCGCGTTGAAACGCACCGCGTAACCAGAAACGCGAATGGTCAGGTTCGGGTAGTTTTCCGGATGTTCGATGGCATCCAGCAGCATCTCCCGGTTCATCACGTTGACGTTGAGATGCTGCCCGCCTTCGACGTGAGCCTCATGGTGGAAGTAGCCGTCCAGCAGCCCCACGAGGTTGGTTTTACGCACCGTCTCCTCTTTGCCCAACGCCGCCGGCACGATGGAGAAGGTGTAGGAGATGCCGTCTTTGGCGTAGGTGAACGGCAGCTTAGCCACCGAGGTTAATGACGCCACCGCGCCTTTGCGGTCGCGCCCGTGCATCGGGTTCGCCCCTGGAGCAAACGGCGTTCCGCCGCGTCGACCATCCGGGGTATTACCGGTCTTCTGGCCGTACACCACGTTGGAGGTGATGGTCAGGATCGACTGGGTCGGCACGGCATTGCGATAGGTTGGCAGCACTTTGATTTTCTTCATAAAGCGCTCGACCAGATCGCAGGCGATGCTGTCGACCCGCTGGTCATTATTGCCATACTGCGGGTAGTCGCCTTCGATGACAAAATCGACCGCCAGGCCGTTATGGTCGCGGACCGGTTTCACCTTCGCGTACTTAATGGCCGACAGCGAATCCGCCGCCACCGACAGACCGGCCATGCCACAGGCCATGGTGCGGTAGACGTCGCGGTCGTGCAGCGCCATCAACGAGGCTTCATAGCTGTACTTGTCATGCATGTAGTGGATGATGTTCAGCGCGCTGATGTACTGCACCGCCAGCCAGTCCATAAAGTGGTCGAGGCTCTCCATCACCGTGTCGTAATCGAGCACCTCATCCAGCAGCGGCGCGGTTTTAGGCCCCACCTGAATCTTGAGTTTCTCATCCACGCCGCCATTGATTGCGTACAGCAGCGTTTTGGCCAGGTTGGCGCGGGCGCCGAAGAACTGCATCTGTTTGCCGATAATCATCGGGCTGACGCAGCAGGCAATGGCGTAATCGTCGCTGTTAAAATCGGCGCGCATCAAATCGTCGTTCTCATACTGCAGGGATGAGGTGACGATCGAGACCTGAGCCGCATACTTTTTGAAGGCAATCGGCAACGCTTCGGACCACAGCACCGTGAGGTTTGGCTCCGGCGCCGGCCCCATGGTGTGCAGGGTATGCAGGTAGCGATAGGCGTTTTTGGTGACCAGAGTCCGCCCGTCAAGCCCCATGCCGCCGATGACTTCGGTGGCCCAGATCGGGTCGCCGGAAAACAGGGTGTCGAACTCCGGCGTGCGCAAGAAGCGCACCATGCGGATCTTCATAATGAAGTGGTCGATCAGCTCCTGGGCCTGCTGCTCGGTCAGGTGGCCGCGGTTAAGGTCGCGTTCAATATAGATATCGAGGAAGGTGGCGGTACGCCCCAGCGACATGGCGCCGCCATTTTGTGATTTCACCGCCGCCAGGTAGGCAAAATAGACCCACTGCACCGCTTCCTGGGCCGTGGACGCCGGGCGGGAGATATCGCAGCCATATTTCGCCGCCATCTCCTGCATCTGCAACAGCGCGCGGCGGTGTTCCGCCAGCTCTTCGCGCAGGCGAATCGTCGCTTCCAGATTCTGTCCGTACTCCAGGTTGGATTGCAGGTCGGCAAACTGCAGTTCACGTTCGCGCACCAGGTAACGAATACCGTACAGCGCCACACGGCGGTAGTCGCCAATAATCCGCCCGCGGCCATAGCCGTCCGGCAGACCGGTCAGCACCCCGGATTTACGGCAGCGCAGCATATCCGGCGAGTAAGCATCAAATACCCCCTGATTGTGCGTTTTACGCAGGTCGGTAAACAGGTACTCAAAGTGCGGATCCATTTCACGACCATAAGCCTCAAACGAGCTTTTGATCATGTTGATGCCGCCGAACGGGTGCAGCGCGCGTTTAAGCGGTTTATCGGTCTGTAGCCCGACAATTTTTTCCAGCGCCGGGTCAATGTAGCCGGCATCATGTGCGGTAATCGAGGTCGCGATATTGCTATCGAAATCGACTGGCGCATGGGTCGCGTTTTCAATATGAATCCCCGTCATCACTTTGCCCCACAGCGCGGTGGTCGCCGGCGTGGCTTCGCTCAGAAAAGATTCATCTCCTTCATATGGCGTATAGTTGTGCTGAATAAAATCGCGGACATTAATTTCTTCTTTCCAGTCCGTACCGTGAAAACCTTGCCACGCGTCGGCATACAGCCTGTCGCTGGTATCGATATTTACCTTCATGAAAAATCATCTCTCTACAGAACAAAAATTAATTAAGCAAATTCCACTTGCGCGTGCATTGCCCCTAAATGAATGGCATCGAGGGCAATCATTTTCTCTTCATTGGTGGGAATAACGGCGCAGCTGACTCTGGTATTCGGCGTGGAAATAATTCTTTCACCATGGGAATTCGGTAAATTATTCATTTCCACATCCAGGGTCACCCCCAGTACGGCTAAATGGTCGATCACCAGCCGGCGAATTAATAATGAGTTTTCACCGATACCGCCGGTGAAAATAATCGCGTCCAGGCGCTGGAGCGAAGCCGCATGTCCGGCAATATGGCGGGCGATGCGATGGACAAAGGTTTTGATCGCCAGTCGGGCGCGTTCATGCCCCGCGTGCCAGGCTTTCTCCAGTACCCGCAGGTCTGATGAGAGACCGGAGATCCCTAACAGTCCGGACTCTTTATTGACCACCCGCTCAAGGTCGCTCAGGGTCTGCTGGGTTTCGCTGGCGATCCACGCCAGCGCGCCGAAGTCGACATCTCCGCTGCGGGTGCCCATCATCAGCCCTTCCAGCGGCGTCATCCCCATGGAAGTATCGACACTTTGCCCGTTGCGCACCGCGCAAACCGAGGCGCCGTTACCCAGATGGGCGATTACCAGCCCGGAATCGTCTTCATCCAGTGCCAGCAGGTCGTGCGCCCGCTGGGCAACATAGCGATGGGAGGTCCCGTGGAACCCATAGCGGCGCACGCCGAGTTCCTCGTAATATTTCCACGGCAGCCCGTACAGATAAGCTTCCGGCGCCAGGGTCTGGTGGAAGCTGGTATCAAACACGGCCACCTGTCTGACGCCGGGGAACAGGTGCCGGGCCGACGTAATACCGCTGAGATTGGCGTAATTATGCAGCGGGGCTAATGGCGATACCCGGCGGATATTATCGATAACCTCATCGGTAATAATAACGGATTCCGTAAAGATATTTCCGCCGTGCGCAATACGGTGACCAATTAACGCCACGCTGTCGATTAATTCACGTTTTTCCAGTTCAAAGGCGATGGCCTTTAATGCGCCTTCGTAGCTATGCTGCGCCAGTTTAACTGGCGCGCCGTCATTAATGGCTAAAAATGCATTCTCAGAATTAATCCCATCGGCAATACCGGCCATTAAAACATCACAGCTCATTGCATCAAGGACTGAAAATTTAATTGAAGACGATCCGCAGTTAATGACCAGTACTACCGGGAATTCATTCATGTATTGACTCCGCTCATCCTGAGCTTAATTAAAACAGTTTGTAGACGATATTCAGAATGGTCAGCAGACCCACGACGGTGACGAAGACGTTATCGAGGCGGCCACGGTATTTCGCCAGTGATGGTGCTTTACGGATGGCATACATCGGTAACAGGCACAGCAGCGAGGCAATAATCGGCGCGCCCATCGCTTCAATCAGGTCGAGGATATTGGGGTTCGCATAAGCCACCACCCAGGTGGAGCCCATAATGAAGACCATGCTGATGGTATTCAGTTTGCTTGTGGAGACCTTGGTTTTGTCGCCCTTATAACCGAACTTCAGTACCAGGCCGTTCAGCCCTTCCAGGGTGCCGAGATAGTGGCCGAAGAAGGATTTGAAAATGGCCACCAGCGCGATAATCGACGCCCCGTACTCGAGTACCGTGGCAAATGACGATTTACTACCGGTCATGGAGGCAAAGTGGTTTGCCAGGTAAGAGAGCACCGGGATGTTCTGCGCTTTCGCGTCCGCCATGTTTTCCGGCGACAACGTAAACAGGCAGCTGAAGGCAAAGAACATCACCACGGCAACCATCAGCATACTGGCGCGAGAGATGATTTTTGAACACTTACGCTCGGTGTAGTCGCGGCCAAACTCCTTTTCATACTCTTCGCGTTTGGAGACCACGAACGAGGAGACAATCGGCGAGAAGTTAAAGGAGAAGACCATAATGGAAATCCCCAGCCATACGGTCACCAGGATGCCATCGTGACCAGTCAGGGCGATATCGCTGAGATTGACCTGATCGATAACCGCAGAGTTCCAGTAAGGGATCAGCGACAGCGAAATCAGCACCAGGCTGGCGATAAACGGGAACACCAGGAAGCTCATCACTTTGACCATCAGGTCCTTGCCGAACCAGATGACAAAGGCCATCAGCAGCAGCAGGAACAACGCCACAAGGCCACGATTAAGCGCCGGCATCTGCAGCTGGTTTTCCCAGAAGGTCATAAAGGTGTTGGTAATGGTGACGCCATAAATCCATAACAACGGGCAGATTGCAAAGAAGTACAGCAGCGTGATCACCACCCCACCGGTCTTACCAAAATGCTCTTCTACCGTCTCGGTGATGTTACCGGACGGGTTCGAACCGGACAGACACAGGCGAGCCAGCGCCCGGTGGCAATAGAAGGCAATCGGGTAGGCTAAGACCAGCATCAGTAAGATGGGGATCAGGCCGCCAAAGCCGGCGCGGATGGGGAAGAAGAGCACCCCGGCGCCGATGGCGGTCCCGAACAGGCCCAGGGTCCACGTGGTGTCCGATTTACGCCACGATGATTCTCTTGTCTCGCTGGATATAATGCTATCTGTAGTACTCATATCCTGTCCTCACATAAGATTAAGCGTCAACTAAACCCGTTATCCTTCAAGTTGCTTGGGTGTTGGCTGCACCCGTTCACCCCAGTCACTTACCTGAGTAAGCTCCTGGGGATTTACGGCCTTGCCGCCTACAAGCAACTCGAATTATTTAGGGTATAAACCAGTAATTTGCGAAACACGTGAAAGGTCGATATTGCCACCAGAAATAATGCTGACCGTTTTACGGTTCTGGATATAGCTATCTAACTTCCCGCTCAATAATGCTGCGCAGGCCAGGGCGCCGGCGCCTTCAGTAATCACTTTATTGCGCTGAATTAAGGCAATCATGCTGTTGCGAATTTCATCTTCACTGACCAGCACAATATCGTCGACCAGCTCGCGGACGATTTCGTAGGTCAGGTTGCCGGGGCGAGAAACATCGCAGCCATCGGCTAATGTGCCGGTATTTCGATGCGACGTAATTGCGCCAGCATAATAAGAGGCGGCCATCCCGTGGACGTTTTCAGACTGCACGCCAATAATACGAATGGTCGGGTTAATGGATTTAATCGCCACCGCAATGCCGGCAATCAAACCACCGCCGCCGATGGGCACAATGACGTTATCGACGTCATACAGGTCTTCCATTATTTCCAGACCGATAGTGCCCTGCCCGGCAATCACTTTCGGGTCGTCATAAGGCGGAATAAAAATGCGCCCTTCCATTTCGACAATTTCACTCACTTTGGCGATGGTGTCATTGAAGTTGTCGCCGTGGAGAATCACTTCTGCCGAGTAATCACAGGTGGCGGCAACCTTTGATTTCGGCGCCCCTTTTGGCATCACCACTTTGCCATCAATGCCCAGCATGGCGCAGGAGAGCGAGACGCCCTGCGCATGGTTGCCGGCAGAGCAAGCCACGACGCCCTTACGTTTTTCCGCTTCGCTGAGCGAACTCAGTTTGTTAAATGCACCGCGGATCTTAAACGAGCCGGTACGCTGCATATTTTCAAATTTGAGGAATATTTCACCTTTGCAACGTTCGCTAAAATAATTAGAGCGCGGCATGCCTGTTTTATAAATTTTACCCGCCAGTCTTTTTTTCGCTTCGAGGATATCTTCAATGGCAACCGGGAGATCGTATGTAATGTGCATTAGAGCCTCTTAACCTTGGTATAAAATAATAAAGATGACGTTCAATCCGTATTTGCGGCGTAGAAAGCCCCTCCGCCATTAAGGATCGAATATTTAACCGTAAAGTTCGCCGTAACCACCGACTGAATATCAGTCGATGATCTGAATATTAATAATCAGAAAAGAAAATTTATTTAATCAACAGTTATTAATTGTCTCTTCCTACAGCCATTAAATGCCGAATACTCTTTCGCTAATTCCACCAGCACCGAGGCGGCATTTTTAATACGATAATTCTTCGACCAGATTGCCGCGTAACGGGCAACCGGTAAGGCTTCGCTAATCGGGATGGTAATAAACTGACTGGAGCCAAACGGTGTGGTCATATCGCAGGGAATGACCGTCAGGAAATCAGCATTGAGAACAAGATTATAAATGGTGACGACCGAGTCGGTTTTAACGATGTTTTCACTGTTGATGCCGCTGCGCTGGAGGGTGGTAAGGAGTTCACTGTAGTAACCCATATTGGTTTGCGGCAACACCCACTGTTCGTTCTGCAACGATGCCAGCGTGGTGGTGCCGCTGCATGTTCGGGACTTGTTGGCCACCAGCACAAACTCGGATTCAAACAGTGGTTCCACGTGAAGATCGTGAAGTTTCATCTCGTCGCTCAGCGTGCCGATGGCGAAGTCGAGACGGCCGTCGCGGATCGCCGGGAGAAACGAGGAGAGCTGCGCTTCGTACATCGAGACCTGAGCTTTAGGGAACACCTTTTTGAATTTGTGGATCATGTCAGACATAAAGGTGAAGCCAATCAGCGACGGAAAACCGAAAGAGACATCAACTACCGTGTTGCAGGTCATGCTGTGCATCTCATTGACCATATTTTTCATTTCACGGGTGATCGATTCGGACCACGACAGCAGCACTTGTCCGGTATTGGTCAAGGTGACGCCGGTATTTTTACGCACCACTAATTCGGTTCCGAAATAGGCTTCGATATCATTAATTATCTTACTGACGGCAGGTTGCGTTAAGCCTAATTCTTTTGCTGCTGAGCCGATGGAGCCACTTCTGATGACTTCCTGGAATACCACCAGATGCTGTGTTTTTGGCAGAGTAATCGTATTCATAGCAACCTGCTTCCATTATTTTCTCGACGGGGTGAAGTGTACCAAATGGCGATCAGGTGGTTATGTGAGACCACTCACAAACACCCCCCTCGTGTATTTAGCAGCCCACCGCGAGTAAAAATAAAACCATTCAAATCAAATAATTAGATATTAAAAAGCCGCTTCAGACATGACTTTTATCAAGAATATATGCGGGGATAAAAATATTTTATGGGGATAACAAAGGTTAATTTTTGATCTATTTTTGTGGGTATTAAGACTGATATTTAACCATTAGCCGTATAATTATTCGCCGGCATCGTCATTAAACTGTTAATGTAATTAATAAAATATTATGACAAATAACAGCAAACAGGGTTTAAAAACCGTAAGAGGTCACACTTTTCGCCCCATGTTGTGGCTAAAAAACTATTTCATTCATTATCACGCAATATATAAGACACAATAAACCAGCATTTATTTAACACGTTTATCGCTGCATTATGGCCATAATGCAGCATGTTATTTTTTGATTAAAATCAAATGCAATTTTTCATACGATCAAATAAACCACTGACAGCCATTTGTGCTGCTTATCACAAATTAGAAAATCGATATTCGGCCAACCTCGCTGACGGACAGAAAAATGGCCGCCGTACGGCCATTCACCTATGGCGGCCGATGCAAATATCACCATTGCTTTATGCCAGATCAAACCGCATTCCTTCGGTTCAGGAATTGTCCAGATTCCAACTATGCAAATGCGAATAACGTATTTGCCCTCCCTGAAACCTGTCGGTAGTTTGTAAGGTGTCAACTCCGCGATGAAAGCCATTACTTCTCTATAAATTCAGAGTGTTACAACACCAGATGATCAGATTAGAAAACATTCAAAAGACCTACCCCGGCAGCGCGCATGCGGCAATACGCGGCCTTAACCTGGTCATTAACAGCGGTGAACTCTGTACTTTCGTCGGCCCCAGCGGCTGTGGCAAAACGACCATATTGCGCATGATCAATCAGCTCGATAAACCGGATGCCGGCAACGTTTATGTGCAGGGGGTGAACATCGCGCTGGCTGATATTATTCAGGTCCGCCGCAACATTGGCTTTGTGATGCAAAGCGCCGCACTGTTTCCCCACCGGACGGCGGCACAAAATATCGCCACGGTGCCGCGCTTACTTGGCTGGCACAAATCACGCATTCGCGCACGCATCGATGAACTGGTGGACTTAATGTCGCTGGACCGTCATCTGTTAACCCGCTATCCGCACCAACTCTCTGGCGGGCAACAAGGACGCGTGGCCATCGCGCGGGCGCTCGCCGCCGACCCGTCGATTCTGTTGATGGACGAACCCTTTGCCGCCATTGACCCGGTGGTACGCGAACGCTTGCAGGATGAACTGTTACTGCTACAGCAGCGCCTGCATAAGACCATTGTGCTGGTAACGCATGACATTAATGAAGCCATCCGGCTAGGCGATAAAATCGCTATTTTCCAGGAAGGAGGCGTGCTGGCGCAGTGCGATACGCCAGAGCAGATTCTGGCGCACCCGGCCAGCGAGTTTGTGCAGCGTTTTATTGGTCCCGAACCGAATCTTAAGCGCCTTGGGATGCTCCAGGTCGGTCAGTTGCCGCGACACGATGTCCCGCTGCTGGATGAAGGTTTATCACCGATCGCCAGCGCACATCCAACGGTCGCCAGCCCGCTGCGGCTGGTGCTGGATCAACAGCAGCGCCCCCTGCACTGGTTTGATCCAGAAAAGCGTATTACGTTGCCGATAGCCCAGCCGCTTTCGGCCCTGAACTCTTTGCGCTTTGCCTATAGCGCCCTGCTGGATGCGCCCGGCGGCGTGCTGGTCCATGTCGATAGCAACGGGCAGTACCAGGGCAGCGTCTCTCATATCCTGCTGCGCAATGTGCTGGACGGCGACGTGGAAATTCGCCGCTATGATTGACTGGTCGTGGATTTATGCCAACAAAATCCTGATTGGCGAGCTGCTATGGCAGCATACGCAGTTGGTCACCATCTCGCTGTTTTTTGGCACCGTGTTGACGGGCGCGTTCATCGTGCTCACGCTACGCTGGCCGGTGACCACTCAACCGTTGATTTATCTTTGCGGGGTTATCTTTACCATCCCGTCGCTGGCGTTATTTATTCTCTTATTACCTTTTACCGGCCTGTCGCTCACGACGTCGGTCATTGGTTTAACGGTTTACTCGCTGTTGATCCTGTTACGTAACGTCATCGCCGGCATAGAAAAGCTGCCCGTCGCCGTGCTGGAGTCGGCGCGCGCGCTTGGGTACACCCGCGGATATCGGTTTATTGATATTGAGCTGCACCTGCTGGTGCCCTCGCTGTTTGCCGGGTTGCGGATTGCCTCCGTGACGCTGGTCGGGCTGGTGACCGTGACCGCCCTGATTGGCCAGGGCGGGCTGGGGCAACTGCTGCTGGCTGGATTTAATCAGGATTTTCTTACGCCCATTATTGCCAGCGTGGTATTAAGCCTCATGCTGTCATTTTTACTGGACTCCCTGATAGCCCATGTCGGCTATTGGCTCACGCCCTGGACACGCTAATGGATATATTACTTGCGACGGTTCGCTGGCTTTTACAACCTGAGCACTGGCTTGGCGATACGGGAATATTAATGCGACTGCGCGAACATATTTATTATGTCCTCATTAGCATCGTGTTGTCATCGGTAATTGCCCTGCCGCTGGGTATTGCGCTGGGTTATTGGCGCAAAGGTGCGTTTATTATTATTAATCTGTTTAATATTGGCCGCGCCATTCCGTCATTAGGACTCATTTTATTATGCATTATTGTCTTTGGCTTTAACGACATTCCGGTTTTTGCGGCGCTGGTGGCGATGTCGATCCCGCCGATCCTGACCAATGCCTGGGTCGGTATTTATCATGCCGACCGCCCGCTCTGCGATGCCGCCACCGCGTTGGGAATGACGCCATGGCAAAGCCTGTGGCAGCTGCGCATCCCGCTGGCTGCCCCGCTGATTATCGCCGGGATACGTACCGCGCTGGTCCAGCTTATCGCTACCGCCGTGGTCGCCGCCTACGCCGGCCTTGGCGGCCTGGGGCGTTTCCTGATCGACGGCCTTGGGCAACGCGATTTCCCGCAGGTTATTGCCGGGTCGCTGGTGGTCTCGCTGCTGGCTATCGGCAGTGAATTATGTTTTTCCTGTTTCAACCGAAAATATCGCCGTACCACGCTCGTAGCCGAGCATTAAGAGCCTAATAGAATAGGCCCTGACTTCACCAATCATCTGCATATAAAGAGGCATTATGAAGCATATATTAGGGTTTCCTGTTAATACCCGTCGGTGGCGCTTATCGATTCTTACCGCGGGATTACTCAGTCTTAGTTTCAGTACGCTGGCAGAAAGCGTAACGATCGGCGGCGCTAATTTTACCGAGAGTTCTATCCTCGCGAATATTTATGCCAGTGCGCTGAGGAAAAATAATATTGAGGTAAAAACGCGACTGAATCTCGGCAACCGCGAAATCATCCTGCCGGCATTAAAGAGCGGCGAGATCGATATCGTGCCGGAATATCTGGGCGCGCTGCTCAACTATTATGACGGGAAAACCCTGGCCACCAGCCAGAGCGATGTCAGCGCCGAACTGGCGAAGGTACTGCCTGGCGAATTCACGCTGCTCACCCCCTCTCCGGCCACATCGATTACCGCCTGGGCGGTGCGCGCTGAAACGGCGAAGAAATACAACCTGACGACCTTGTCCGATCTGCAGCCGATTGCCCATCAGTTGACTATCGGAGGACCGCCAGAGCTGGCGGTGCGCGCCCTCGGGCTTCCGGGCCTCAAACGCGTCTACGGCCTTGAGTTTAAAGCGGTGAAGTCACTTGATATGGGGGGACCATTAACCCGTCTGGCGCTGAACTCCGGCAAGATCGACGTGGCCACGGTGATCTCTACCCAGGGTAACCTGGCGAAAGAAGATTGGGTGGTGTTAGCCGACGATAAGCATGAGCAACCCAGCCAGAACGTCGTGCCGCTGGTGCGCAAAGCCAGCCTTTCCGCCAACGTCAGTAGCGTCCTTAATCAGGTCTCCTCCCGGCTTGATAATGCGGCGCTGATCGCGCTGAACCAACAGGTTGATCTGCAGCATAAAGACCCGGCAACCGTTGCCGAACAGTGGGTTAATGCCAATCTGCCAGGCCACTAATCATCACGGCCAGGGAGTGGCTATCAGCAAAAGAGCATGACGATGTCTACAGAACATATGATTTTAAACCTGTTCTTCTTTAATCCCCAGGGCGATTACCGCTTCTCCTGGCGCCACCCGCAGGCTCCGACAACCGAGATTTTCAGCCTGGACTACTATGTCGGGCTGGCTAAAAAAGCCGAAGCGGCCACTTTAGATGCCATTTTTGTTGCAGACCATATTGCTATCTGGGACAAGGTGCCCAGCGGCCTGACCCACTACGCTAACGCGCGCCTGGAGCCCATCACCTTGCTCAGTGCGCTGGCGGCCGTCACCGAACACATTGGCCTGATGGGCACGGCGTCCACCTCCTATAACGAACCCTATAACCTTGCTCGTTATTTTGCGTCACTCGATTTTCTGAGCAATGGCCGGGCGAGCTGGAACGTCGTGACCTCGTGGCTGGAGGAAGAAGCCGCCAACTTCGGCCTCGACCAGCTGCCACAGCACGGCAACCGCTATCGCCGAGCCGGTGAATTTATTGATGTCGTCACCCGGCTTTGGGACTCATGGGAACAGGATGCGGTGCTGTACGACAAAGCAAGCGGCCTGTTTGCCGATAAACAGAAAGTGCATCACCTCGATCATCGCGGTGAGCATTTTACCGTTCGCGGGCCGCTGAACCTGCCGCGTCCGCCGCAGGGCCATCCGGTGTTGGTGCAGGCAGGCTCCTCAGAAGCAGGGAAAGATCTGGCGGCAACGTGGTCAGATATGCACTTCGTGTTTATTCAGTCCATTGAGGAGGGGCTGAGCTATCGCGAGCAGATGAATCAACGGCTGCGGGCCAAGGGACGTGACCCGGCGCATTTTAAGATCATCGCTGGCGTGCTGCCGGTAGTGGTGAATTCTGAGGCGGAAAAAACGCAGCGGCAGCAGCTTAATAACCGTCTGATGAGCGATCGGATGGCTATCGATCTGCTCTCTTCATACCTGCGAATGGATCTCTCAGACTATGCGGTCGACCAACCGCTGCCGCCGCTGCCGGACGAAGAGACCTTCGACGGGATCCGTACCGCGCTGCGGCTGATCCGCCATTACGATCCGTCGCTGACTATCCTGCAACTGGGTCGTTTACTGCTGCAAAGTTCCGATAGCTGGCTGTTGATTGGCAGTGCGGAAGAGGTCGCCAGCGCGCTGACCGAGACCTGGCGCGCCGGTGCTGCCGATGGGTTTAATCTGATGTTCCCGTTACTACCGGGTGATTTTGACCGTTTTGTCGAGCTGGTCGTGCCGATTCTCCAACGCAACGGCGTCATGAGAACGAGCTATCCGCCGGGTACGCTGCGGGAAAAGCTGGGCTTACCGCCAGCGGAAAACCGCTTTATCCATCACCCACCACCGGCAGATCCACGCTAATCCCCGCCCCGGAGAAGCCCGCTTCTCCGGTCACTTACAATTGGCTTACCCCTTGCAGTCGCGCCTCTTCCCGCCATGCCAGCAGCCGGTTATAGGGTGCCCGGGTCAGCGGGCTAAACCCACAGATAAACTGCGCGTCGCAGCGCTCACGATACTGTAGGTCGCTGACCAGCTGTTGCAACGCCGCTCTCAAGCCCGCCAGAGTCTCCGCTGACGTTTGCGGCCCGGTGATAAGCGGTAGCCCTGGCGCCAGTGGGCTTCGCTCAATAACGCACAACCCCTCCAGCACCGCAGGTTCATGGCGGGCCAGCAGCGCCCAACTGATGCAATCAATGGCGGCAATATCCCCCGCGCCTTGCTGTAAATCGATAAGTGACTGTCGGTGACTGCCGCTGAAAATGACGTCGCCAAAAAAATGTCCGTTGCGGGCAAGCGGCGCGATCATCTTTCGCAGCACATTGTAGCCTGACTGCGAATCGGGCGAATTACAGACGGCCCGCAGTCCGTGAAAATCGGCCAGTTGCCGTGGGCTATTTGCCGCACGCGTCACCAGCAGGCTGCGGTATTCGATCCCTTCGCAGCCGGGGGCCCCATAGTGAAAGCACCCTACCGTCTGAACGTCGGGCAGCAAAGTCACGAGCGGGTAGCCGCAGGTCTGGCTCAGCAACAGATCCGGTTGACGCCAGTGGGAGAGTAAATCCGTGGCGGTTGACGGCAGACTCGCGGCAATTCCCCGGGCCTGCAAAAGTTCTCGTACCGCAGCCTCTAAAGCCTGATTCTCCTGAGGGTGAATGGCGTACATCGGTAAATCGACATTATGGCGCATCATGTTCTCCGTCCGGCTTAACGCTTTTGATGCCGGGATGGGCGTTGACCTCCACTGCCTTGAAGAGAAAAGCGCGTAACCATTCCCCGTAGCCTCGCACCAAAAATCCGTGATTACGCTGCTGATAGCGCTCGCGTTCAAGCAGGTAGATTTTTCGCAGGCCGTACCACGGAACGCCGGGCAGATCATGATGTACAGCGTGGTAGTTCAGATTAAGAAACAGCACCCGCCACACCAGTCCGGCCTCATTGATGACCGACCGGGCCAACGGATCGTCTGCGGCCCGGTGCTCAAGGAAGGAACGAATTTTGGTCAGTGCCAGCGCCGGATAACTGACCGCAACCACATAATAGAGCGGTGAAAAATCACAGTGCGCGATCCACGCCAGCAGCCCGGCCAGCAAGCCGAGGTGAATCAGCCACATCGCCATCGCTTTGCCCTGCCGATAGCGAAACGCCTTCACCGCGCTGGCGAGCGTCTGCCCGATATCCAGCAGCGGGGCCAGCAGCAGCCGGCCGATAAAGGTATTGCGCAGATGAATCACCTGACGCTGCCAGGGCGAGAAACGCCGCCAGCTCTCGTCGGTAAAATAGTAGGATTCGGGGTCATCCACCGGCAACGTCAGACGCTCGTTATGGTGGTGCGCCAGATGGGAGTCCCGGTAAAGGCCGTAGGGATACCACACCGCCAGCGGCAGCGTGCCCAGCAGTTGGTTACACCACGCCCGGTTAGTGGGGTGGCCGTGAATCAGCTCATGCTGCAACGACATATACCAGGCAGTAAACCAGATCAGCAGCACCGTCGCCGGGAAAATCCCCAGCGTCTGCCAGTACGTCAGCGTCATAAACCAGCCGCCATAGACCACAATAATTAATAACCAGGTGGGTAATTCACTGCGCCATAGCCAGCGACGGGACAGCTGACGGAGAAGCGCACGTTGCTGTGGATGCAGATACATCGACGTTTTTTTTGTCATGACTACCGGGACTCTTTGTGCGTGACGTTGACCTCCCGACGATGTGAGAAATGAAAGAAAAAAACAAAGTATTTAAATCACTTAGCTTTTGCAGAAACGGAATATCAGACGCTGAGCACACCGTTTGTCAGGCAAAATATGTCACCGGCAGATAACGCCCGCGCCGCGAGCGATACCCCGGTGGCATCGGCCACCGCGGTATCAGCCGCCGGCCGCCCTACTGCTGATTGCCGGCCCCAAACGGCGGCAGCGTCAGGAAGGTGTGTTGCAGCCCTTCGGACCACGCTTTGCGGATGGTATTGAAGTAGGGATCGTTGTCGGTGATGCGGTGCTGCTCGCCGCTGCTGAGGCTGTCGCTGCGGTACAGCAGCGTGTCCAGCGGCAGGCCGACGGAGAGATTACTGCGCAGCGTAGAGTCAATCGAGATCAGGGCGCAGCACATCGCCTGCTCCAGCGATGTCTCGCGGCTTAATACCCGGTCGATGATCGGCTTGCCGTACTTGCTTTCGCCAATCTGGAAATAAGGCGTATCGCTCGACGCTTCGATAAAGTTGCCTTCCGGGTAAATATGGAACAGACGATGGGTTTCACCGGCAATCTGCCCGCCCAGCAGCAGATTGCAGTTGAAGTTGGTGTTGCCGCAGTTCTGCTGGTTGCTGCTGTCTCGCTGAATCACCTCCTGCAGCGTTTTGCCAATCAGCATCGCCGCGTCATACAGCGAACTGACCTGCATCAGATGCGGTTCCTGCTGCGTCGCCATTCGCGTCGTCAGCAGGCTTATCACGCTCTGGGTCGTGGCCAGATTGCCGGCGGATTGCAGCACCATCACCCGTTCACCGTCTTTGGCAAAAACATGGAGCTTTTTAAAGGTCGCGATATGGTCCACCCCCGCGTTGGTGCGGGAGTCGGAGGCAAAAACCAGCCCGTCTTCTAAACACATGGCCACACAGTAGGTCATCGTCGTTTGTTCCTGCCCTTATTGCTGCTGCGCCTGTTGCGAATATTCGCGCACTTCAGCATTGGTTAACATAATTTCCCCGCCGCCGCCCAGCCGGGTACCGCGTACCGGGCAGGCATCGAGATAGTCCAGCCCGGTCGCCAGACGCAGATGCTGGTTCAGATGGCGGGTGTTGTTGGTGATATCAAAGGATTTCCAGCGCCCGTTCAGCCACACTTCCGCCCACGCGTGCATCGCGACGTGCTGGGCATTATCGCTGTAGACGTAGCCGCTGACGTAGCGCGCCGGGATCTCCAGCGCCCGGCAGCAGGCGAGGAACACATGGGTATGATCCTGGCAGACCCCTTTGGCACGCGCAAAGGCATCGGCGGCGCTGTCCTGCACCTGAGTGGAGCCTGGGGTGTAAGGCATTCTCAGCTGCAACTCGGCCATCAGCTGATTCAGGCTCTCCTCCGGGTCGTCGCCGCGATACAGGCGCTGGGCAAATTCACGGATCTGCTCGTCGGCGCGCGTCAGCGGCGTGCTGCGCAAAAAGACCAGCGGCGAGAGCAACTCCGCCTCAAGGATTTCGTTCTCCTCCTCGTCCTCAGCGATATCCACCACGCCGCTGGCGCGGATCGCAATCTCCTTATGCGGGTTGTCGAGGGTTAACACATGCAGAACGTTGCCCCAGGCGTCGGTGGTAGTTATCGCCGAGCCATCCGGGAGCGTCAGCGTCCATGAGCTCACGGTTTGCCGCCCGGTGCTGCGCGGCGTCAGGCGCAGATACTGGGTCGAAAACTTCACTTCTTCGTCATAGCCATAGCGGGTCAGGTGATCGATGACCAGTTTCATAGCGCCTCCAGATACGTTTGTCTGATGCTGTCGGACAGGGCGTTAATGCGCGCCAGCAGCCCGTTGAGGTAACTTTGGATATCCGCGCTCGCCAGATCGTCGCGGGTGCTGAAACGCAGATCGACGTTTAGCTGATGCGCCAGGCGCAGCGGCAGATGGGAGCGATCGTTGGCAATATGCTCCAGTTGACCAATCAGGTCAGAGATACAGGCCCGAAGCGATCGCGGCACGTCATTGCGCAGGATCAGCAGCTCCATCACCGTTTCCCGGCTCACCGGCTGGCGATATATGCTGTTGTAGGCTTCCCGGGCGCTGACCGCGCTCAGCAGCGTGTCCAGACGATAGTATTCGCGCACCGAATCCGGGTCGCTGTTCAGCTGCTGGTCCTTAATCAACAGCAGCTGCGTCGTGGAATAGGCCCGTTCGATTAACGTGCCGATGCCGATAAAGCTCAGCGCATCGTTGCGCAGCAGCGTGCCGATAACCGCCCCGCGAAACAGGTGCACCCGCTCTTTGACCCATTCGAAAAAGCCGTCAGGGCCCAGCTCGCTAATCCCCTGCTGGCGCAGCTTACGCAGTTCAATGCGGGTGGCGTTGATGCACTCCCACACCTCCGCTGACAGGCTGCCGCGCACCGCGTGAGCATTGTTCCAGGCCATCTCCACGCAGCTGTAAATGCTGCACGGGTTGTTGCCATCGAGGGCGAAGAAATTGAGCAGATTGCTCATGGTAAAACGCGCATGCCGCGCCTGAAACAGCTCATGGGTTGAGGATAAATTCAGCGGCAACGCCAGGTCCCTGGACTGCTGGCTGTGGCGCGGGATCATCGATAACTTCCAGGTCACGTCCAGCACCCGGGCATAGCTTTCCGCGCGTTCCAGATAGCGCGCCATCCAGAAAAGTTCACTCGCAGTCCGGCTCAGCATGATTCGTCATCCTCCATTACCCAGGTATCTTTGGTGCCGCCGCCCTGCGATGAGTTCACCACCAGCGAGCCTTCCGTGAGCGCCACCCGCGTCAGGCCGCCGGGCACCAGGCGGATCTCATGACCGGAGAGCACATAGGGACGTAAATCAATGTGTCGCGGTGCCAGGCCGTCTTCCACGAACGTCGGGCAGGTCGATAACGCGAGGGTGTCCTGTCCGATATAGTTGGCCGGGTTGGCGAGCAGACGCTGGCGAAACGCCTCGCGCTCCTCTTTGGTTGAGCGCGGCCCCACCAGCATGCCGTAGCCCCCGGCGCCATGCACTTCCTTGACCACCATGGTCTCCAGATTACCGAGCACGTACTGGAGATCCTCCGGCTTGCGGCACTGCCAGGTTGGAATATTGTTGAGGATCGGCTGTTCGCCGAGATAAAAGCGGATCATCTCCGGCACAAAAGGATAGATAGACTTGTCGTCCGCCACCCCGGTGCCGATGGCATTGGCCAGCACCACTCCGCCTGCGCGGTACACCGACAGCAGCCCCGGCACCCCGAGCATCGAATCGGCACGGAAGGCCAGCGGGTCGAGATAGGCATCGTCGATACGCCGGTAGATCACATCCACCCGACGCGGCCCTTCGGTGGTCCGCATGTAGACGGCGCCCGATTTGATAAACAGATCGGCGCTCTCCACCAGCTCAACCCCCATCTGCTGAGCCAGGAAGCTGTGTTCGAAATAGGCGCTGTTAAAACGCCCCGGCGTCATCACCACCACGCAGGGGTCGTCGACCGGCGAGCTTTCACGCAATGTCTGCAGCAGATAGCCCGGATAGCGTTCCACCGGCGCAATATGGTGATTTTCGAACATCTCCGGGTAGAGACGCATCATCATCTTGCGGTTTTCCAGCATATACGACACCCCTGACGGGGTCCGCAGGTTATCCTCCAGCACGTAATACTGGCCGTCGCTGTTGCGCACCATATCGACGCCGGTGATGTGCGCATAGGTATTATTGGGCAGGTCGATGCCCTGCATACAGGGCTGATATTGCTCATTGGCCAGCACCTGCTCCGCCGGGATCAGCCCGGCACGCAGGATATTCTGATCATGATAGATATCGTATAAAAAGGCATTGAGCGCTTTGACCCGCTGGCGGATCCCGCGATCGATCCTCTTCCACTCTGCGGCGGGAATAATGCGCGGTACGCTATCGAACGGAATTAAGCGCTCGGTCCCCTCATCTTCCCCGTAGACGTTAAAGGTGATGCCGATACGGTGAAAAAGCAGTTCCGCCTGCTGTTTCTTTTGCCGGATAGAGAATTGATCGGTGCTGTGAAACCATTGCCACCAGGCGTTATAGTGCTGACGCTGCTGTCCCTGCGCGGTAAGCATCTCATCATAATAATGCCCGTCAGGAAGCGTTATTTTTATCATGGCCGTCTCCTCCGGTTGTACTCACTTTGGGGTAACCCCGGTAAGAGATAAGCATTTATTATGCCAGGTAGCGGGTCGCGAGATCGGCGTGCAATGCCTCCTGAAGGTGCCGCGCGATTGTGCAAAAAATCACCAGCGCGCTGGCTGGTTCCAGGCCCGTTTTGCACCACCATGAGGCAAAAAACCGGCCGTTTGCGCCATGACGGTTATCGCCCCTTCAGCCATTGTGCATAGTGCTCCGGCCACTCGACGGTCTGAGTACCGGCACGCCCCATGGCAAAACCGTGCCCGCCGTGAGCATACCGATAGAGGCTGACCGGAACCTGATGCTGGCGACAGGCGTCGGCCATGATCAGCGTGTTATGCGGATCGGACACCGGATCGTCTTCGGCCTGAACCAGAAAGCAGGGCGGGGTTTGCGCATTCACATAGCTCTGTACCGACCAGGCGCGGTCAACCGACTCACTGGCATGCGGCCCGGCGAGGATCCGGTGCGTCGCGGTATGGCTGTAGGGCGGCAGCAGGGAAATAATCGGGTAAATCAGCGCCGCCCCGTCGGCGCGGGCGGGCTGCGTATCGAGGGCATCTATCGCCGGGTACGCCGCAAAAGCGGCGCGGCAGGCGGCCATGCCCAGCAGATGTCCGCCAGCGGAAAACCCCAGCAGGCTGACTCGTTGCTCGCGCTGACGGATCAGGCGCAGCGCCCGCTGGGCGTCCTGTAACGGCGCCAGCGCCCCGGCCCGCCAGCCTTCCGTGGGCAGCCGGTAGCTCAGTACATAGGCGGTATAGCCGCGCGCCGTCAGCCAGCGTGCGGCAGGCCAGGCCTCCTTCGCCAGTTCGATATGGCGATACCCGCCTCCGGCGGCAATCAGCACGCCGTGCCCACGGGCTGTCGCCGGTTGCCAGACCGACAGCTGCGGCACGGCAACCTGGCTGAGGGCGCCGCTTGCCGATAGCACTGGCCCGCCGGAAGGGCCACCGCCGCCCGGCGGTTCTCCCGGCCAGAGATTTAATCGCTGCTGCGGAGCGTCAAGGGCCTGAGCAGCGCGGCCTGCCAGCAGCGACGCGGCCCCCAGCAGCAGAAAATGACGTCGATCCACCTGCACCCTCCTCACCCGGCAAATTGCGGCCAGCATTAGCTGCCGATCAGCATAGGTTTTTTGTTTTGCCGTGTCGCCAGCCTGCGGGGAATGGCAGGTAAATTATCTGTTTTCACGCAAAATGTTATCTGCAACACCCCGGACGGCGGATCTTCGTCTAAGGTTTTCTGATGGTCAAACGCAGTGGTAAGACCGTCTGAAATAATAAGGAGAACGCCCCATGACGAGTCAGGTTTCACGTCGCCCCCCTACGCTGCCCTACGCTATAGCGCTGGGAGGCGCGCTGTTTGCGCTATCGACGCTGAGCGCCCAGGCCCTGGAAAATCACCCCACGCCGCAATCCCCGGATATTCTGCTCGGACCGTTGTTCAACGATGTGCAAAGCGCCCGGCTCTTCGCCGATCAAAAAACCTTTGCCGACGCCATTCCCAATAGCGACCCGCTGATGATCCTCGCCGATTATCGGATGCAAAAAAACCAGACCAGCTTCGACTTGCGCCATTTCGTCGAGCTCAATTTCACCCTGCCGCGAGAGAATGACCAGTATGTGCCGCCGAAAGGCCAGACGCTGCGTCAGCATATTAACGGCCTGTGGCCGGTGCTGACCCGCAGTACCGTTGAGGTCGAGAAGTGGGATTCTTTGCTGCCGCTGCCCAAACCGTACGTGGTTCCCGGCGGGCGTTTCCGCGAGGTTTATTACTGGGATAGCTACTTCACCATGCTGGGCCTGGCGGAGAGCGGCCACTGGGATAAAGTTGCCGATATGGTGGCGAACTTCGCCTCTGAAATTGACACCTGGGGGCATATCCCCAACGGCAACCGCAGCTACTATCTGAGCCGCTCGCAGCCGCCGTTCTTCCCGTTTATGGTGGAGCTGCTCGCCAGCCACGAGGGCGATCAGGCGCTAAAAACCTTCCTGCCGCAGATGGAAAAAGAGTACCAGTACTGGATGAAAGGCGCCGATACGCTGGAGCCAGGGAAAGCCAACCAGCGGGTAGTGCGCATGGAAGATGGCGCGTTGCTGAACCGCTACTGGGATGATAATGACACCCCGCGCCCGGAATCCTGGCTTGATGATGTGACCACCGCGAAGAACAACCCTAATCGCCCGGCCACCGAGATCTATCGTGACCTGCGTTCCGCCGCCGCCTCGGGCTGGGATTTTAGCTCGCGCTGGATGGATAACCCGCAGCAGCTGGGCACCATTCGCACTACCAGCATCGTGCCGGTGGACCTGAACGCCCTGATGTTCCACATGGAGAAGGTGCTCTCCCGGGCCAGCAAAGCGGCCGGGGATAACGGCAAGGCGACGCAGTATGACGCCCAGGCCAATGCCCGTCAGAAGGCGCTGGAGAAATATCTGTGGAACGATAAAGCAGGTTGGTACGCCGATTACGACCTCAAGACCCATAAGGTCAGAAACCAGCTGACCGCCGCCGCCCTGTTCCCGCTGTACGTCAATGCCGCCTCCAGCGAGCGGGCCGCGAAGGTGGCCGCTGCCGCCGAATCGCAACTGCTGAAACCCGGCGGTTTAACCACCACCACCGTCAACAGCGGCCAGCAATGGGATGCGCCCAACGGCTGGGCGCCGCTGCAGTGGGTGGCCGCGGAAGGGTTGCAGAACTACGGTCAGAAAAAGGTCGCCCTCGAGGTCAGCTGGCGCTTCCTCAGCAACGTCCAGCACACTTATAACAGCCAGCAAAAACTGGTTGAAAAGTATGACGTCAGCTCGACGGGCACCGGCGGAGGCGGCGGTGAATATCCACTGCAGGACGGCTTCGGCTGGACCAACGGTGTGACGCTGAAAATGTTGGATCTGGTCTGCCCGCAGGACAAACCCTGCGACTCGCTGCCGGCCACGCGCCCGGTCGACAGTACAGCCCAACCGGCGACCGCCACCAGCACGCCCCCCACCACCGCACCTGCCGCCAACGATGCAGTCGCGGCTCCGGCAGCAAAAGCGGCGCCGTAACCCTCTGGCGCGGCGGGATCGCCGCCGCGTCTTGTTCTTCCAGACCAGCCTTTACTGCATTTCCTCCTGAGTCGATCGGCAACGATCTAATTCAAGATGTCTTGATCTCAAGCAATCCACCCATCGCTATATATGTAAATATACAGCGATAATTTAATCAATTTGTTTCAGGATGGAAACATATGCCTCTTTCGCGACGGACGTTCCTCCAGTCACTCAGCTTCCTGCTCTGCTTCCCCAGCCTGAAGGCTACGGCAGCCTCACCTGTGGTTTTCAGCATCGGTAATCGCCCCTCTCCCACCGGTATCCGGCGGATAATCAGCGCAGGCTCACCGGCTGACATGCTGCTGCTAGCCGCCGCGCCGGAAAAACTGTTGGGGTTCTCCTCTTTCGACTTTTCTCGCTTCCCGGATGTACCTTTCCCGGGGGAAATCGCCCGGCTTCCCAAACTGGGCCGACTGGCCGGACACGCCAGTACGCTGTCGCTGGAAACGCTGCTCGCGCTTGAGGCAGATCTGGTGGTGGACTGCGGCGATACCGACGGTAGCTGGCTCTCCCAGGCCCAGCGGATCAGCGAACGCAGTCACATTCCGTGGGTATTGATCGGCGGAACGCTGGCGTCATCTGCCGAACAGTTTCTAGCGATTGGCGAAATCGTCGGCACCGAAGACCGTACGCGGCAACAGGCGGCGCTGGCGCAGAGATTTATCGCCGATGCCCAGGCTTTTTCAACCGGAGCCGGGGCTCGAACACGCTTTTATGCGGCACGCGGGGCTAAAGGGCTGGAGACCGGACTGGCCGGCTCGCTGCATACCGAAGCGGCGGAACTGCTGGGGCTGGAAAACGTCGCTCGGGTTGCCGGGCGCAGTGGGCTGACCCAGGTCTCACTGGAGAATCTGCTGACGTGGCAGCCGGACTTGATCCTGACCCAAAATGCCGCCACCCGCGATTACATCCTGCAGGATCCGGCGTGGCAGAGCGTCACCGCCGTGGCAAAACGCCAGGTTATGCTGCTGGACGGTCTGCCGTTCGGCTGGCTGGATGCCCCGCCGGGCATTAATCGTCTTGCAGGAATGCGTCGGCTGCACGCCTGGCTTGACCCGCGGATACAGCGTTCGCTTCAGGAAGATTTGACCCGCTATAGCGAAATCTTCTGGCACAGCACGCTGACCCCTGCCCGCTACGCCACGCTGATGCATAGCGTATGAAAATATCCACGCTTAGCACGATCTTGCTGCTTGCCGCGCTCCTGACCATTATGGGCGCCTTACTCACCGGGCCATGGGATCTCACCGTCGGAGGTCTGTTCGATCTCCTGTTTGTGCCTGACAGCGCCTCGCTTCCACCGCAGGCCGGTGTCGTTTTCTGGCAGATACGCCTGCCGCGTATTGGGGCCGCACTGGCCATCGGCGCGGCCCTCTGTGCGGCGGGGACGGCCTACCAGGGGATGTTCCGTAACCCGCTGGTCTCGCCGGATATCCTTGGAGTTGCCGCCGGTGCGGGTCTGGGTGCCTGCCTTGCTATCTGGTGTGGCTTATCGACATTCTTTATCCAGTTATTTGCCTTTTGCGGCGGTCTGCTGGTGGTGGCGGGAGTCGGGGCCTTGTCCCGCGTCATCACGCGGCGCGATCCGGCGCTCACCCTGGTACTGGTGGGCATTGCATTGGGAACCTTATGCGGCGCTGGCATTTCATTAATCAAAACCCTTGCCGATCCCTATACACAGCTCCCTTCTATCACCTTCTGGTTGCTGGGAGGGTTAGCGGACATTACCCCACGCGATCTGACCTTTGCCGCCCCGCTGATGATCGTCGGGTGTCTGCCGCTATGGCTGCTGCGCTGGCGCCTTAACCTGTTGACGCTGTCTGATGATGAAGCCCGTTCATTGGGTATTGATGTCACACGTTTGCGGCTGATAGTGGTGGTTTGTGCCACCCTGACTACCGCCAGCGCCGTGGCCGTGGCCGGGATTATTGGTTGGATCGGGCTCATCATCCCGCACGCGGGGCGCCTGCTCATTGGCAGTAATCACCAGCGTCTACTGCCGGTATCAATGGGGCTCGGCGCAATTCTGCTGCTCTTCACTGACACCCTGGCGCGTGGCCTGAGCGCGACCGAGATCCCGCTTGGGATCCTGACCTCGTTTGTTGGCGCGCCGTTTTTCCTGGTACTACTGATTCGTGGGAGCCGCCCATGACGATGCTCAGGGTACAGCACGCTGACGTGGGTTATCCGGGTCGGGTGGTGCTTCGCGAGGTGTCATTTTCGCTATCGCCTGGTTCGATTTGCTGCCTGCTGGGGGCCAACGGCAGCGGTAAAACCACCCTGATGCGATCGATCCTCGGCCTTCTTCCCCTGCGTGCAGGTCAGGTGCTGATCGATAATGTGGATATCAGTCAGATGTGCGCCCGCGAACGCGCACGCGCCATTGCCTGGGTACCGCAAGCGCATGACGCCGTGTTCACCTTTCATGTCCTTGATATGGTACTCATGGGACTTAGCCCGCATATCAGCACCTTTTCCCAACCCTCCAGCCGCGAACGGGATATTGCCCTTGCACAACTGGATGCCCTCGGCATCGCCCACCTCGCCAGCAGAAGTTACGCGACGTTGAGCGGCGGTGAACGTCAGCTGACGCTTATTGCCCGGGCGCTGGCACAACGGTCACGGCTGTTGCTGCTCGATGAGCCGGCCTCAAGCCTCGACTTTGGTCATCAAATTCGCCTGCTCGATACCCTACAACAGCTTCGCCGGCGCGGTATCACGCTGCTGATGGCAACGCATCATCCGCTGCACGCCCTCGCCATCGCCGACACGGTCCTCAGCGTGGAGCCAGACGGGACGACAGACCTGGGTGAACCGCGCACGCAGCTGCAACCGAATAACCTCGCCAGACTCTACGGCGTGACCCCCGCCCAAATCCACCGCCATCTCGGCAACGTTCACTTTGAGGAATGATGATGCTTATTGATGATATTGATTTTGCCCACCTGTACCGACAACAGCTCAAGATTGCCGGACGCACGGAAAAGACCCCCGCCCACTGGGACGCCAGGGCGCAAAAAATGGCCGTCAACTGCGCGCGGCCAGCAGACGGTTATCTCGTACAATTACTGGAAAAAATCGACTTAACCGGCGCCCAGACCCTGTTCGATATGGGCTGCGGGCCGGGTACTGTCGCCCTGGCACTGGCTGACAAACTCCGCGCGGTCCACGGCGTTGATTACAGCCCGAAGATGTTGGATGTCGCCAGAGCGCGCGCTGCGCAGATGAACGTCACTCATGCGCACTGGCACTGTCGTTCCTGGGAGGCCACATGGGATGACATTCCCCGCTGCGATATCGCGGTCGCCTCGCGCTCAACGCTGGTGAGCGATATGCGCGAAGCAATGACGAAGCTCAATCGCCAGGCGCGACTGCGCGTCTATACCACCCACCTTGTCAGCCCGACGTTTATGTCACCGGCCATCCAACGGGCATTAGGACGCGAAGTCATCGAGCTGCCTAACTACATCTACGCGCTGAACGTGCTGTATCAGATGGGAATTCAGGCGCGGGTCGATTTTATCCGCGGCGGTAACTGCCAGGGGGATAACACCACTTTTGCGCGTTTTGAGGAGAACGTCAGCTGGACGCTTGGCGCGCTGAACGATGAAGACCGCGCGCGGCTTCAGCACTGGTATCAGCAACAAGACCCACAAACCATCGCGCCCGCCACCCGGGACTGGGCGCTCATCTCCTGGGATTGCGGAGTGACGGCATGATCTACTTCCCCCAGGCGCTCACCGATGCATGGCTGATGGAGGATATTCAGGGTGGCGACCTGACAACCCGGGCGCTGGGGATCGGTAGCCAGCCCGGAATCATGGAATTTCGTCATCGCCAGGGGGGTTGCGTCAGCGGCATTTCTCCTGCGTCCCAGATGCTGCGTAGCCTTGGCCTGACGGTCACGACCTCCCTTGCAGATGGCGAACAGGCCGCACCTTGCGGGCTGTTGCTACGGGCGAGCGGCAGCGCCAGCGCGCTGCATCAGGGCTGGAAAGCAGCGCAGAACGTGCTCGAATGGAGCTGCGGCGTATCAAACTATGTGTCGCAGATGCTGGACCTGCTGCATGCCCGTCTTCCCGATGCGCACATCGCCTGTACTCGTAAGGCGATTCCCGGCACCCGCCTGCTCGGTACGCAGGCCATCGTTGCAGCAGGTGGCTTGATCCACCGCGCCGGCTGTGCCGAAACCCTGCTGTTATTTGCCAACCACCGGCATTTTTTCGCGGATAACGGCGACTGGGCACAGATGATTAGCCTGCTGCGCCAGCGCTCACCTGAAAAGAAAGTGGCGGTCGAATCCGACACCCTCCCCGAAGCACTGGCCGCGCTGCAGGCGCAGCCCGACATATTGCAACTGGATAAATTTACCCCCGAACAGGCCCGTCAGGTCGCCGGTCACGCTCGCGATATTGCCCCTGCTTGCACGCTGGCGCTGACCGGCGGGATCACCCTGGGCAGCCTGGGGCAATACCTCGATTGTGGAATTGAGTTGTTTATAACTTCGGCGCCGTGGTACGCGCCGCCGGCTGATATTCAGGTTCGACTGCAGCCGAAGGCATCAAAATAAAAAAACTGATAAAGGAATAATAAAAATGAGAGTCAGGAAACAGTACCTTTGTATCTCGATCGGTCTGCTGGTCAGTCAGCTCGCGTGGGCGGAACGCCCGGAAGAGGCAATGACCGTATGGTCCAGCGCCATTCCCGCAACAACGATCAGCATTCTCGGGCAGGAGACTATCCAGAGTCTGGATAAACAGGATGTTGCACACGCCCTTTCGGTTGTACCTGGCGTGGTGTTGCAAAAATCAGGTAACCGCAATGAACTGCAGGTAAAAGTGCGCGGCTTTGACAGCCGCCAGGTACCCGTATTTTTCGACGGTGTACCGGTTTATGTTCCCTACGATGGCAATCTCGATCTCGGGCGCTTTCTCACCTCGGACGTGGCCTCAGTTGAAGTATCGAAAGGCTACTCTTCCTTGCTTCAAGGCCCCAACCAGATGGGGGGTACTATCAATATTACGACACCTCGCCCGACCAAGCCCCTGGAAGCCAACATCGGCTACCGCCAAGGCTGGAGCCGCAGTGAAGACAATGCCTATGACACGCATGCCTCATTTGGCGCAAGCAATGATTTGGGCTATTTCCAGCTCAGCGGCAGCCGCCTGAAGCGCGACGTCCTGGGGTTGCCGCATGGAACAACCAACCCGGTCGCCGGTGAAGACGGCAAAATGACAAATTCGGCGAGCGATGATAAACGCGGCATCGTGAAGCTCGGCTTCACCCCACGAGGCAATGATGAGTACGCCTTGACCTGGATTAAGCAGGATGGCGAGAAACAGAACCCACCCTATGCCGGGAGCAGTTCGCAGAAAGCCCGATACTGGCAGTGGCCGGAGTACGATAAAGAGAGCTACTACTATCAAGGCACAACGCACCTCGGCGAGCGTTTCACGCTAAAAAGCCGCCTGTATCACGACACCTTCAAAAATACCCTGATGATGTATAACTCGCTGGACGATCTGCGTAGCAAAAATGGCATCTACAGCCGCTATAACGATTACAGCACCGGCGCGGGTCTACAGCTCTCCGCCGACGTTCGTCATAACGATCAGCTCGCCTTTGCCGTCAACTGGAAAGATGATGTCCACCGAGAAAAAAGTACCAGTGACGGGCCCTACGATCGTTACCAGGATCGTACCTGGTCATTCGCCAGCGAATATCAATGGGAGGCGATGGACAATCTCGATATCGTCGTCGGGTTGAGCTACGACTGGCGCAACAGTATTGAGGGCATAAAACATGAAAAAAACGGCAGCCTGACCCGCTATGACGGCAACAGGCAGAATGCGTTCAACTGGGAAACGCTGGCCCGCTATCATTTTGCTAATCAGGATACCCTCGCGTTTTCCTGGTCCGATCGCACCCGCTTTCCGACGCTAAAAGAGCGCTACACCACGACTAAACCGGCCAAAGATCAGATTTCGTTGGTCAACCCGCAGCTGAAACCCGAGCGAGCCCGCAGCCTTGACCTGACCTGGAACGGTCATCTTAGCGATAGCTGGGCCTATGAAATCAGCGCCTGGTACAACAGGTCAGCGGACGCAATTTTGTCGATTAATATTGATGCCGATACGGTTCAGAATCAGAACAGCGGCCAGGTCGACTATACCGGTCTTGATCTGGGCATTAAGGGATCGCCGTTGGCGTGGCTGGACGTCGGGCTAAGCTATGGCTGGGTCCACAGCAATCCTAAGCAACAAGACGTGGGCAAAATTACCGGCCTGCCGGACCAAACGCTCAACGCCTGGCTGACGTTTAAACCGACGGCGTCACTCAAGGTTACGCTCTCTGAAGAGGCGCGTTCTTCCAGCTACAGCAACAGCGACGGTTCGCAAACAGCGGCAGGGTTCGCTATCTCTCACCTGCGTGCTGACTATGCCATTGGTCACGGCTTTAGCCTCAACGCCTCAATCAATAATCTCTTTGATACCCGCTACTACTATAGCGAGGGGTTTATCGAAGAGGGCCGAAACTTCTGGGCCGGCGTGGAATACACCTTCTGATTCATTCTCCGCCCTGCGGAGCTATATGGAGAACCCTATAATGACAGATGTTAACGTGGTGCTACGTTCGATACTCGGCAATCAACGCCAGGCGGATGGTTCACTACGCAAAGTCGCATTAAGCGGCAGCGTGTACCTCAGTGCCCATGGTCTGGAGGCAGACAACGGCGTTCAGGAACATTTTGAGGATCCGGACTGTGCATTGATGCACTATGCGCGCGAACATTATGAATTCTGGCGTGAACGATACCCGGCACTCTCCGGGCAGCATCTGTATACCGGTCTGTTTGGCGAAAACTTTTCCACTTACGGGATGACGGAACACGACGTCTGTCCCGGCGATGTGTTTCGCCTTGGCGATGCTGAAGTGCAAATCAGCTGGGGACGCGTTGCCTGTCAGACGATGGCAACGCGCTTACAGGATCCTGATGCGCCGATGCTGATGCACAACCTGTCGCGCAACGGCTGGTTTTATCGGGTTGTCAGGCCCGGAGAAACACGTTGCGGTGATACATTCCGGCTGATCGACCGCTCCGCCACAGAGTGGCCGCTCAGCCGGGTTCAATCGATTATCTTCGGTGACGGCGGCACCAGGGAAGAGCTGCTGGCGCTATCGGCAATGCCCTACCTTGCCGCGCCCTGGCGGGCGATTGCGTTACTACGCTTAGACAGTCGTCCGTAACTCCCCTGGTTTTCGTTCACCCTGGCTACCAGATCTGGTAGCCAGTCATCCCGTCGACTGTCCCGCACGCCCCGCGCTGTCCCAGATGTACTCAGTAAACAGTAACCTTTTCATGGGTTTTGATTGTCACGCTACGCAATCATCACTTGATAACGCAAAGAGTAACAATAATAATTCGCATTACTTTTTTACGAAAGAAGACACTTTCGCCTTTTCCGTAGCGGCGTACAGGAGTACCAGGCTGCGGTTACTCAGGATTATGCCATGATCGCCCGCACCACCTTTAAACGCTCCGCGCTCCTGTGCGCCCTGGCCGCCGCCTTCCCTCTCGCCAGCGTGGCGGAAGAGACCGTGGTCGTCACCGCGCAACCCGTTGACTCCGCCACCGCCCCCACCGAGGGCTATAGCGCGAAAACCTCCGCCGGGGCCACCAAAACCGACCAGCCGTTAATCACCACCGCGCAGTCGGTCTCGGTGATCACCCGACAGCAAATGGATGACCAGGGGGCCAACACCATCAGCCAGGCGCTGGAATATACCCCAGGCGTGTACTCCAGCTTTGGCGGCGGCGCGACCCGTTTTGATACGGTGTCATTGCGCGGCTATCACGGCGGCGACGTGGATAACCTGTTCCTCGACGGCATGCGTCTGATGAGCGATGGCGGGAGCCACAACGTCCTGCAGATTGACCCGTGGTTTATCGAGCGGGTTGATGTGATCCGCGGCCCCTCTTCGGCGCTGTATGGCCAGAGCGTGCCCGGCGGCGTGGTTAACCTGACCTCGAAACGCCCGCAGTTTACTTCCGAAGGCCATTTCCGCCTGAGCGGCGGGACGCAAAACACCAAAGGGGCCGCCTTCGATTATACCGATGCCATTAACGACCAGTGGGCGTACCGGATCATCGGGATGACGCGTAACAGCGACACCCAGTACGACAATACCCGTGAAGAGCGTTATGCCATCTCCCCGTCCCTGCTCTGGCAGCCGGACGCCGACACCTCGTTGTTACTGCGCGCTTACCTGCAAAAAGATCCGTCGGGCGGCTACCACGGCTCGCTGCCGCTGGACGGCACCCGCTACGCGCACAACGGGCGCAAGCTCTCCACCAGCACCAATGAAGGCGATCCGTCCGACGGCTATCAGCGTCGCGAGCAGATCTACAGCTACGAGTTTAGCCATCAGTTCGACGATACCTGGTCGGCTTACTCCGCCGGGAGCTACACCCATACCAACGTCTCCCTCGATCAGGTCTACCAGGTCGGCTGGGTTGGCGACAGCGATATGCTGGCCCGCGGCTACAGCGGCTCTCGTGGATCGCTGGATGCGTGGTCCACCGACAACCGCCTGCGCGCCGACTTCACCACCGGTGAACTGGCCCATACGCTGATCCTCGGGGCGGAATATCACCGCTTCCGCAACGATCTGTGGACCGGTGCCGGCAGCGCCTCGCCGCTCGATCCGTTTAGCGGCTATACCGCGCAAACCGGACACACCGTGACCTACAGCGATAACAATAATCGTCGCTACTATCAGACCGGGATTTATCTGCAGGATGAAATGGTGTGGGATCGCTGGCATCTTGATGTTTCCGGCCGTTACGATCGCATCGTCTCGCAGCAGGTCAGCGATACCTTCGGCACCTCCAGCCGCCGTTCCGATGACCATATCAGCGGTCGCGCGTCGTTGCTGTATGCCCTGGAAAACGGCCTCTCGCCGTACCTGAGCTACAGCCAGGCCATTACACCGGCGATGCTGCCGGGCGCCGACGGAACGCTGCTGAAACCGACCACCGCCGAACAGCTGGAAGCGGGGCTGAAATTCCAGCCTCCGGGGACCCGCGATATGTACAGTATCGCCATCTATGATTTAACCCAGAAAGACGTGGCCACCCGCGATCCGAATATCGCCACCGCCACCTTTATTCCGGCCGGCAAAGTTCACTCGCAAGGGGTCGAGCTGGAGATGCATAACCAGATTACGCCTGAGCTGAGCACCCTGGCCTCCTACACCTGGAACCGCCTGCGCTTCCAGGACACCAAAGATGGCACCAACGACAATACCCCGCAGCTCACGCCGGATCAGATGGCTTCATTCTGGGCGCGTTATCAGTTCCCGGCCGGGATCAGCGCGGGAGCTGGCGTGCGCTATATTGGTAAACAGTGGGCTGATGATGCCAACACCGAGCGTCTGCCGTCGGTAACGCTGCTGGATGCGATGGTTCGCGCCGATCTCGGCGTCTGGTCGCCGTCGTTGAAAGGGGCTTTTGTTCAGGTCAATGCCAACAACCTCAGCGACCGGGAGTATGTCTCCGGCTGCTACGGCACCGGCAACTGCTACTGGGGCGCCGAGCGTAGCATCACCGCCACCGTCGGCTACGACTTCTGATAAACGCCCCCGGTGGTCAGGTACCGGCCGGGGGCCTGCTCCAGATGGCTACATGGCGTCCAGCGCCTGCTGCAGCTTCCAGATATAGCGGGGGGCCTGCGGTGCCGGATGCTTCTTCGCCACGTGTTCAAAGAACTCATCGGCATCCATATCATTGATCTCATCAATCGCATCCTGGCGATTCGAAGAGAACGTGCGCAGCAGCGCCCCGGCGCCGTTGGCGTAGGAAACCACCACCGCATAGCGCATCACCTGCGGGTCTTTAATCCCGGCAAGCGGGCCGTTTTCGAGGATGCTCAGGTAAGCGGTCCCCATTGAGATATTGCGTTCGGGATTTTTCAGCTCGCTCACCGACGGCTCACCCCGCCAGCCCATGCGTTGGTAAACGTCGCGACCCGATGTTGAAGGCTTCAGCTGCATCAGGCCTACCGCGCCGGATTTACTGACCACCGTTGGGTTACCGCCAGATTCAATGGCGATAATCGCCGTCACCAGCTGCGGGTCAACGCCCCACGCCGCACCGGCTTTTTCACTGATCGGCATCCACTGCATCGCCCGCTTGACCGGAACTTCAGCGTTCCACGGCGGGTTACGATAATCCTTTTTCGAGCTACAACCGGCCAACAATACCATCAAAAAAACACACCATCTCAATTTCACACATCTATCCTTATTGGCTGAAGTTTGCCGTCTGGAGATGACAATAATCCCTCCAGGCGGCATGATAACCCTTTCATTCTTAGCAAGGAATTGTCATGTCTCAGTTTTATCTGGTTGCCCCTTCAGGCTACTGCATTAACCAGGAGGCGGCGCTCCGCGGCGTTGAACGTCTGCAGGAGGCCGGACATCAGGTGATGCACCAGGAGGTCATCCCCCGTCGGCAACAGCGCTTTGCCGGAACTGAACATGAGCGCCTGAACGATATTAACCAGCTGGCTACCCTCGAAGGCCCTAACCGCATCGTGATGCCGGTGCGCGGCGGTTACGGCGCCAGCCGCCTGCTGCCGGATATCGACTGGCAGGCCCTGGCCGCACGCCAGCGGGAAAATCCGCTTTTAATCTGCGGCCACAGTGATTTCACAGCGATTCAAATGGGCCTGCTGGCAAAGGGTAGCATAATCACCTTCAGCGGTCCGATGCTGGCAGGTAACTTTGGTGCGGAAACGATGAACGCGTTTACATGGCACCACTTCTGGCAGGCGCTGCGCAGCCCGGAATTTACCCTTGAATGGCCGGGCGATGGCCAGCCCTGTGATGTCGAAGGCACCCTGTGGGGCGGCAACCTGGCGATGCTCACATCGCTGATGGGCACCCCGTGGATGCCGCAGATTAGCGACGGCATTCTGGTGCTGGAAGATATTAACGAGCATCCATTCCGCGTCGAGCGCATGCTGCTGCAGCTGCTGCACAGCGGCGTTCTCGCCCGCCAGCAGGCGCTGATCCTCGGCAGCTTCAGCGGCGCGAACCCGAACGATTACGACGCCGGTTATGACCTGCCGGCAGTCTACGACTATCTGCGCACCCAGCTGGATATCCCGGTGATTAGCGGGCTGGATTTCGGCCACGAACAGCGAACCGTCACCCTGCCGCTTGGCGCAAACGCGCGGCTGGTGCATCGCGACATCACCACGACCTTAACGCTCAGCGGGCATCCGGTGCTAACAGAATAAAATCTTCTGTTACACATTTCAGGATACTCCGAGGGTTGGTAAACTGAGCCTCATTGTCTAAAAAATTCACGCAGTAAGGAGTACGTCAACATTGGACGCCGGTGCGGTCATTAGCCTGTTTATTCTGGGTTCTGTATTAGTAACCTGTAGCATTTTATTGAGTTCCTTTTCTTCGCGCCTGGGCATCCCGATTCTGGTTATCTTCCTTGCCATTGGTATGCTGGCCGGGGTTGACGGTATCGGCGGCATCCCTTTTGACAATTACCCTTTCGCGTACATGGTGAGTAACCTGGCGCTGGCGGTGATCCTGCTTGACGGCGGTATGCGCACCCAGGCCAGCTCCTTTCGCGTTGCCCTCTGGCCCGCGCTCTCGCTGGCGACCGTCGGCGTCCTGATCACCTCCTGCCTGACCGGGCTGATGGCCGCCTGGCTGTTCCATCTCGATCTTATCGAAGGCTTGCTGATCGGCGCGATTGTCGGCTCCACCGATGCGGCGGCGGTCTTCTCGCTGCTCGGCGGCAAAGGCCTGAACGAACGTGTCGGCTCCACCCTGGAGATCGAATCCGGCAGCAACGACCCGATGGCGGTGTTCCTGACCATTACGCTTATCGAGATGATTCAGCAGCATGAAAGCGGCCTGAGCTGGATGTTCGCCGTCCATATCGTGCAGCAGTTCGGCCTCGGGATTGCGATTGGCCTCGGCGGCGGTTATCTGCTGTTGCAGATGATAAACCGCATCGTGCTGCCGACCGGGCTCTATCCGCTGCTGGCGCTCAGCGGCGGGATTATGATTTTTGCGGTAACCACCACCCTCGACGGCAGCGGCATTCTGGCGGTATATCTGTGCGGCTTCCTGCTGGGGAACCGACCGATTCGTAACCGTCATGGGATCCTGCAAAACTTCGACGGACTGGCGTGGCTGGCGCAGATTGCCATGTTCCTGGTGCTCGGGCTGCTGCTCACCCCGTCGGATCTGTGGCCTATCGCCATCCCGGCGCTGCTGCTCTCCATGTGGATGATTTTTGTGGCCCGTCCGCTGTCGGTGTTTGCCGGTCTGCTGCCGTTTCGCGGGTTTAACCTGCGCGAGCGGGTGTTTATCAGCTGGGTGGGGCTGCGCGGCGCGGTGCCGATCATTCTCGCCGTCTTCCCGATGATGGCCGGCCTTGAAAACGCGCGCTTGTTCTTCAATGTCGCCTTCTTCGTGGTGCTGGTGTCGCTGCTGTTACAGGGGACGTCCCTCTCCTGGGCGGCCAAAAAAGCCAAAGTGGTGGTACCGCCGGTCGGCTGGCCCATTTCCCGCGTCGGGTTGGATATTCACCCGGAGAACCCCTGGGAGCAGTTCGTCTACCAGCTCAGCGCAGACAAATGGTGCGTTGGCGCGGCGCTGCGTGACTTACATATGCCGCCGGAAACCCGTATTGCCGCCCTGTTCCGCGACAATGTCCTGCTGCACCCGACCGGCAGCACCCGCCTGCTGGAAGGGGATATTCTGTGCGTGATTGGCCGCGAGCGTGACCTGCCGGCGCTGGGTAAAATGTTCAGCCAGTCGCCGCCGGTGGCGCTCGATCAGCGTTTCTTCGGGGACTTTATTCTCGATGCCAGTGCCAAATTTGTCGATGTGGCGCAAATTTACGGTCTCGATGACGTGGATGATTTTAACGATAGCCAGCAGTCGCTGGGCGATGTGGTTCAGCATCTGCTCGGCGCCGCTCCGGTTGTCGGTGACCAGGTAGAATTCGCCGGCATGCTGTGGACGGTCGCGGAAAAAGAGGATGACCACGTTCTGAAGGTCGGGGTCCGCGTCGCAGAAGATGAGGCGGAGTAACCCGCCTCATATCAACACCGAATCACTTGATATTTATATTTTATCAATCAACGGTCCACATAAAGACCTCGAAAAAACAAAAGCCTCGCAGATGCGAGGCTTTTGTTTAACTGTTCTGAAATTCTTCTGCCCGGCGCTCAAGCTCAGTCATAAATGAGGTTTTGGCTTTTTCATGGGCGTCGGGACTCATGATACTGATAACCTGATAGCGATCGTCATCCAGCCAGTGCCGCGAGTAGACGAGATAATGATTTGATTTTCTGGCTGCCTGAGGAGTGTGCGGCTTCCAGGCCGGTTGATCGGGAAGCTGAATATGGATTTTGTAAACGTAAGAATCGCACAACCTGCGATTCTCTTCCCACTACCCCTCATTGCCGAAAAAATCAGGGAGTGTGTGGTGTTTCTTCCAGATCTCCAGCACCTGCGCATATTGCGCAGCGATCTCAGGCAGTTCAACATCCTTGTGAACAGAAACTCTCACCATTATGAAACCCGATCAAAGCCCGGTGGATTTAGTCCCAGCGCTTTATGCTCAGCATGAATTAACGCTCTGACATCATCCCCACTAGCGCTAATCGGCGTTGATGACGTTTTTTTGGGCGGGTTAGTCTGTTCAATGAACGCCAGTGTATCTTCTGCCGTATTACGTAATTTTGCAGCTGCACGCCCGAACGTGGTTATCTCTTCTCGTAGCGCTTCATCCAGGGTTTCCTGAAGAGCCATTTTTACCGCTTCGATATAACCCGCAGCAATGGTAATCCGTTGTTTATACTCTTTTACCAGATGTTTCTGAACAAGAGGGGACTGCTTTTTCATATCAATGGGCGTTTGTTTTACTTCCCATTCAGCACGCAAGTTTATCAGGTGGAAACGCTGACGCTCCGCAATTTCAGCCAGTAGTCTGGTTGCCTCGCTGATTGAGATATATACCACTTCTTCATGCAGCGACTGCAGTGTGGTATTCGCTTCAGTGCTGTGCGGCGTGATATCCCGATAACCCACAGCATTAGCAGGGATCGGCCCCATCGACAGCGCCATTAACGCTGCCATAGATGCTGCTCTGCTCTTTTTCATTTTTTTCATATTTAAAACCTGGTAAATGAGGTCTCATGGTAGCGCATTAAATAGCCAGTGACAAAAGTCCATAGCAAGTAACCCGTGCGCCCTGCCAGTATTATACGCTCCGGAGCCTTTTTTCTCTTTTGCAATACCCCGCGTCATCATGAAAAAGCCCGCTCAGTCTGAACATAAGCGGGCTGGGTAATACGCGACTCGGCGGCCCCTTGCTTCAGGCGGTACGCCATTTGCGGGTTAACGGCTTTTCCACTTCCACAATCAGGAACATCACAAATCCGATGATAAAGGTGATCACCCAGTAGCGGAACGGCAGCGCGGTGGTCCCGAACAGCATCCAGGACGTTACCGTTGTTGTAGGTACCAGGAATATAGGTGAACTGTACGCTCAGCCGCCGGTAGCTGGCGGAGAATAGCGGCAGAATAATCGGCAAAGGGACGTAATTCGCGAAATCATCACGGGCGGTGATCCCGGCGGTCACCCCGAGTCCAAGGCGGAAATCCTTCTGGCTATCCAGATACCAGCCCTTCTCCCAGCCGTAGCCGACGATCGGCTGCCACTTGTTATGCGAATCCTTAAACATCATGGCATACAGCGAACTCCAGTCGCCGTCATCATGATAACGAGAGAAGCCGAAGCCGCCGCCCCAGGGCATCTCATTGTAGTTATCCGTTTTCTCTTTATCGTAGGTTAAGCGGTTGTGCCAGCTCAGAAACGGCAGATACAGGTCATAGTTTTGCGGCTGATTCCAGGTTTGCGAAACGTCATTTTTCAGCCAGTTCCACCAGCCGCTGATACGCTTTTCACCGTAAACCGGCTCCTCAGCCTGCACCGCAGAAGCGAAAAGCATCAGGGTTCCCCACACGATCGGCCGACACTGTTGCATAGGTTTTTCCTTAAAGAAAAAAATCAGCGGTAAGTTATTTATTCTGGAAATAATAACCACGCTTTGCAAATTTCGCCGATCCCAATTACTGGTAATACGCCGTGCTTATGGCCGTTCGCTAAGATCTATTTTGCTGACGGCTGGGCATTATGTTGCTGAATACGCGCCATCATATATGGGAAGAACGGGTTGGAGGTGACGCGCATCAGCGTATCCAGCCCGACGCTCAGGGTGGTGGTTTCGCCACGCAGCGAAATAGTACCGATGCTGATGCCATAACGATTCTTTTGCGTCGGCTCGCGGCCATACAGCGAATCGCTCATCGGGAACGGCACCGCCACGTGCGAAAGGGAATACATATCCTGCGGCCACGCCAGGTTCAACGGCACCACCTGTTCCGTGTTCTCGCCTGCCGGCGTAGTACGGGCGACGGCTTCGTAGGTCGTGGGCGAGGCATTGGTGATCACCGTGGTGCTGTATCGCCGCGGCACCGGCGGCAGGAGGGTGCTGAGCGCGGTATAGACCGCGGGTCGAAACAGCGCGCGTAAATTCGCGGCCTGGTTGATATCAAATACCACCAGCTCGCTGCCGTTATCCGGCAAATAGCGATACAGCGACTCCACCACCGCCCGGGTGCTGACCGTAGAGTCCATCACCGACTGAAACGTCAGCACCGGCGCCAGCGCCGCCAGACGCTGCGTGCGGGAGTCCTGCACGATTTGCTCCTGCAGCGCCTGGGTTAATAGCCACGACTGCCGGGCCGCCTTCACCGGGAAGGAGTTGTATTTATAAGGGTTAAACTCGGGCACCACGTTAAGCCATGCCGCCCGCGCAAAAGCCGGAAACACCGCCGGTAACCCCGTCAGCCCGGCAAAGCGGGCAAAGGCGGTCACCCCGATCATCGGCGACAGCAGGACTATCTGCTGCGGCTCAGGCAAGGTTTTATCATCCAGCGCGTCGAGCGCATATTTCAGCGCCAGCGCACCGCCGTTGGAATAGCCGATCACATGCAGCGGTGCTTTTCCTCCGGCCAGCCGGGTAGCTTCGCGCACCGCCAGTCGGGTTGTCGCCAGCCACTGCTGCCAGTCTACGGCGGTCAGCGATCCTGGTGCAGTACCGTGCCCCGGCAGCCTCGGCACCACGGCAACAAACCCCTGTTGCTGGTAGGCGACGGCCAGATAGCGCACGCTGTAGGGCGAGTCCGTCAGCCCATGCAGCAGCACTGCAGCACCGCGCGGGGTCCCCTCGGGCAGCAGCACAAAGGAGCGATTCCAGTCAGGCTGAAACTGTTGCGGGTAGACCTGACTGTGGGCGTAAAAGCGGTTAAGCGGCGTTTTATCATCATCATCAAGCCTGTCCATCAGCTCGGTCTTCATATCGCGAAAAATCGCCGCTTCTCGCGCCTGATACCCCGCGAAGGTGGTGCGATCAATCTCAGCGGCGGACATTTCATCAGCGGACCAGGTATGCCACGGATGCAGTGCCGGCCCCCGCTGCGTCTCGTAAATTCGCCCGGCAAAAAAAACGATCACCATGATAAGCAGGCCAATCGCCATCTTTTTGATTAGCGAGGCCACTGTCAGACCCGCTTTATTGAGATATCGGGCAAAACTCATTATTGCTATCCCATAATCGACGCTGTTTGCACGTGCATTGTAGTCATGTCATGGGCATTCTTGCCAGTTGGCGGGCCTGATGAGTTGTTTTTTTGGCTGGAGTAATGGAAAAGCCAGAATGTCAGCAACCGGTTGAAATTCTGGCTTATACCCTTCATCCTTCAAGTTGCTTGGGTATATACGTTCGACGGAGGCGCCGTCTTAGGGGAAGTTACCCTGTCACTACCGGCACGCGAGGGGCCAGCGCGCACATTAACTCGTAGCCGACGGTGCCGCAGGCGCTGGCGACATCGTCAATTTTAATCTCTTTGCCCCACAACTCCACCGGCGCGCCGATACCGGCCTGCGGGCAGGGCGTAAGATCCACCGCCAGCATATCCATCGAAATCCGCCCCACCGTGGTGGTGCGCACGCCGTCCACCAGCACCGGCGTGTTGTCCGGCGCCAGGCGCGGATAGCCGTCGGCATAACCGCAGGCCACAATCCCGATGCGCTGCTCGCCGGAGGCCCGGTAGATACCGCCGTAACCCACCGCGTCGCCCGCCTTCAGGTTCTGCACGGCAATGATTTCGCTGCTGAGGGTCATCACCGGCTTGAGGCCGCTGTTGGCTACGTCCTGCCACTGCCCGGACGGAGACGCGCCATACAGCACAATCCCCGGTCTGACCCAGTCGAAATGAGCTTCCGGATGCCACAAGGTCGCCGCGGAGTTGGACAGCGAACGCGGGCAGTCCAGCCCCTCCGCTGCCTGTTCGATGCGCCGCATCGGCTCAACAATCCCCTGCGGATTTTCCGCATCGGCAAAATGCGACATCAGCGTCATTTCGCTGACGTTACCCAGCGCCCGCAGCTGCTGCCAGACGATATGGATGCGGTCCGGCATAAAGCCGAGGCGATTCATGCCGCTGTTCACCTTGACGTAGATATCCAGCGGCGCGTGCAGCTTCGCCTGCTGAAGCGCCTTGATTTGCCAGTTGCTGTGAACGCTGGTGGTCAGACGGTACTTATCAAACAGCGCCAGTTCATCGGCGTGGAAGAACCCTTCCAGCATCAGAATCGGCCCTTTCCAGCCATGCTCACGCAGCAGGATCGCCTCTTCGAGGTTGAGCATCGCAAAACCATCGGCACCGCTGAGCGCGCTCCACACGCGCGACAGCCCGTGACCATAGGCGTTGGCTTTCACCACCGCCCACAGGCGCGAGGTAGGAGCCGCTCGCCGGACAATCTGCAAATTCTGTCGCAAGGCCGACACATCAATGCTGGCCAGTACGGGACGGGACATGAAGACTCCTTAGTTATGCACACCGTGCAGGTGCTGCGCGCGTGCCGGGACGAAACCAGGGCTGTAACGCGCAACGGCAAGGTCATCATACGGAATGGCCGGCGTGCGGCCGGAAATCAAATCACTGAGCAGCTGCCCGGAACCGCAGGCCATGGTCCAGCCCAGGGTGCCATGCCCGGTATTCAGCCATAAATTCTTATACGGCGTGCGCCCGACGACCGGTGTACCGTCTGGGGTCATTGGGCGCAGCCCGGTCCAGAAGGTCGCCTGCTCGACGTGACCGCCGCGCGGGAACAGGTCGCGCACGACCATCTCCAGCGTTTCACGCCGCGGTTTCAGCAGCTCTTTATTAAAACCGACGATTTCCGCCATGCCCCCGACGCGGATGCGTTGGTCAAAGCGGGTAATCGCGATTTTGTATGTCTCATCGAGGATAGTCGAAACTGGCGCCCCGTCTTCCTCGGCGATCGGAATCGTCAGGGAATACCCCTTCAGCGGATAGACCGGAATATCCACCAGCCCCTTCAGCATCGCGGTGGAGTAAGAGCCAAAGGCCATCACGTAGGCGTCGCCTTTGATAATTTCATCGCCGCATTTTACCCCGGCGATCTGCTCGCCTTCGTACAGCAGCGCATCAACCGAAGTATTAAAGCGGAACGTAACGCCCGCCTGCTCCGCCATGGCTGCCAGCCGGGTGGTAAACAGCTGACAGTCGCCGGTTTCATCATTCGGCAGACGCAGGCCGCCGGTAAGCTTGTGGCTCACTTCCGCCAGCGCCGGTTCGACTTCCAGCAGGCGTTTCGCCTCCAGCAGCTGATACGGCACCCCGGCCTCTTCCAGCACCGCGATATCGCGGGTGGCGTTTTCATACTGTTTTTCGGTACGGAACAGCTGCAGGGTGCCGCCCTGACGACCTTCATACTGGATACCGGTCGTTTCGCGCAGCGCTTTCAGGCAGTCACGGCTGTACTCTGCCAGACGCACCATTCGCCCTTTGTTCTCCATATAATGGCGGGTATCGCAGTTGCGCAGCATCTGCCACATCCATTTCAGCTGGAACTGCGTACCGTCGAGGCCAATCGCCAGCGGCGCGTGGCGCTGGAACATCCATTTGATGGCCTTCAGCGGCACGCCAGGTGCTGCCCACGGTGCCGCATAGCCTGGAGAAATTTGCCCGGCATTGGCGGCGCTGGTCTCTTCCGCCGCACCTGGCTGGCGTTCAATGACCGTCACCTCGTGTCCCGCCTGGCTTAAATACCAGGCACTCGCTACTCCAACGACCCCACTTCCCAGTATGACGACTCGCATAGCGACTCCGTAATAGTTAAAGAACAATCATCTGATTACAAATTGATAACTCAGTTGAAAATATTATTCAACATACGCTTTATTTATGGTGACTTATCTCACAGCACACCGCACCAGCCCTGCCACTATGGATTTACTATCTCCTGCTGCACTTCATTTTTACTCAGAATAATATTCTGCAAATAAGCCGCAATCAGGCCTTTAAGATTGCTAAATCGCGAAGAAAAGAAATTGTCCGCAGGCGCAGTTTGTCATGCCGTGTTCTATGCTTATTGGGAGGCTCTCCGTACAGAGAGGGCCACCTACAACGAGGGCGCGCTAATGGCTACGATTGATTCCATGAACAGGGACACCACTCGTTTAAGCGATGGACCCGACTGGACTTTTGAACTGCTGGAAACCTACCTTGCCGAGGTTGACCGGGTAGCGAAGCTGTATCGTCTCGACACCTATCCACACCAAATCGAAGTCATTACCTCCGAGCAGATGATGGACGCCTACTCCAGCGTCGGCATGCCCATCAACTACCCGCACTGGTCGTTCGGCAAGAAATTTATCGAAACCGAACAGGCCTATAAGCACGGTCAGCAGGGCCTGGCCTATGAGATTGTCATCAACTCAAACCCCTGCATCGCCTATCTGATGGAGGAGAACACCATTACCATGCAGGCGCTGGTGATGGCCCATGCCTGCTACGGGCATAACTCCTTCTTCAAAAATAACTATCTGTTCCGCAGCTGGACCGACGCCAGCTCCATCATTGACTACCTGATTTTTGCCCGCAAATACATTACCGACTGCGAAGAGCGCTATGGCGTCGATGAGGTCGAGAAGCTGCTCGACTCCTGCCATGCCCTGATGAACTACGGCGTCGATCGCTACAAACGTCCGCAGAAAATCTCGTTGCAGGAGGAGAAAGCGCGGCAGAAAAGCCGGGAAGAGTATCTGCAGAGTCAGGTGAATATGCTGTGGCGAACCCTGCCGAAGCGCGAAGAAGAGAAGACCATCGAATCCGCCCGTCGCTACCCGTCAGAGCCGCAGGAAAACCTGCTGTACTTTATGGAGAAGAACGCGCCGTTGCTGGAGCCGTGGCAGCGTGAAATCCTGCGTATTGTGCGTAAGGTCAGCCAGTATTTTTATCCGCAGAAGCAGACCCAGGTGATGAACGAAGGCTGGGCGACCTTCTGGCACTACACCATCCTCAACCATCTGTATGATGAGGGGAAAGTGACCGAGCGCTTTATGCTGGAGTTCCTACACAGCCACACCAACGTGGTGTTCCAGCCGCCCTATAACAGCCAGTGGTATAACGGGATTAACCCGTATGCGCTTGGCTTCGCCATGTTCCAGGATATTAAACGCATCTGCCAGTCTCCGACCGAAGAGGACCGCTACTGGTTCCCGGACATTGCCGGTTCCGACTGGCTGGAAACGCTGCATTTTGCGATGCGCGATTTTAAAGATGAGAGTTTTATCAGTCAGTTCCTGTCACCGAAAATTATGCGTGATTTCCGCTTCTTTACGGTGCTGGATGACGATCATAACAACTATCTGGAGATTTCCGCGATCCACAACGAGGAGGGATATCGGGAGATTCGGTCGAAGCTGTCCGCCCAGTACAACCTCAGTAACCTGGAGCCAAATATTCAGGTCTGGAGCGTCGATCTGCGTGGCGATCGTTCCCTGACGCTGCGCTACGTGCCGCATAACCGCGCGCCGCTGGATAAGGGGCGTCGGGAAGTGCTCAAGCACGTTCATCGCCTGTGGGGGTTCGATATCCTGCTGGAGCAACAAAATGCCGATGGCAGCATCGAACTGCTGGAACGTAGCCCGCCGCGCCCGAATTCGCTGTAACAGGCGCTAACGCAACAAACAAAAACGCCCGGTTCATCGCCGGGCGTTATCATTCTGGAATCTGCGACAGTTAGCGCATGCCGATCACGAGATCGCCCGGCATGGTTTTCTGCATCCGATGCCAGATTTCGCCGCTGTCATGCCCGTAGCGACGGACGATTTCGTAAACCTGCTCGTGCTGTCCTTCTTCACACACTTTTGTCAACTGGTGGTAGAAACCGAGCGCCAGGCTGCGGGCTTCCGGGTTGGCAAAATAGTGGCGGCCGATGCGGGTATACAGGCCTTTCATCCCGTTGATGATCAGGCCGTAGATCGGGTTGCCAGAGGCAAACGCCAGGCCGCGGAAAATGTTGTAGTCCAGGTCTGCAAACGCGTCAGCGTGGTCTTCGACCTCACGCGCGCTGGCGAGCACTTTCAGCGCATCTTCAGGATGCTGGCGGAAGGCGGTACGGATGAAAATGGTGGAGATGTTGGTTCGCACCGACAGCAGATTATCAATCAGCTGCGGAACGCTGTCATGATCAAGACGCGCCAGAGTTTCGAGGATATTCAGCCCGGACGTTTCCCAGAAATTGTTCACCTTCGTCGGCTTACCGTGCTGGATGGTTAACCAGCCGTCACGGGCCAGACGCTGCAACACTTCGCGTAAGGTCGTGCGGGTTACACCGATCAGTTCAGAAAGTTCACGTTCAGCAGGGAGGATGGTGCCTGGGGGGAAACGATTATTCCAGATACTCTCAATAATGTACTCTTCCGCGAAACCCGCAGGGCTTTGCGCCTTAATGACCATAGTTAGATTTCCATTACACAGCGTTGCAAATTCTACTCATCATACCAGAGCCGTTATAGAGCAGATAGCGCCGCGAGGTAATTAAAAAGGGTTCGCTGTTTCATTTTCCGCTTTCCGTCACAGAATGCATTCCCACAACGCGAGGCGAAGAAAGTTGCTTCTCATTTTGCTCAACTGGTAATCTTGCACATAGTTACGTGCAAAATCATGTCATTAAATTGACGGGAAGGATATCTGTCGTGGAAATATCGTACGGCCGCGCACTATGGCGCAATTTTCTTGGCCAGTCACCGGACTGGTATAAACTAACGTTACTGATCGTTTTACTCATCAACCCGCTGGCCTTTTATTTCGACCCTTTCATTGCCGGGTGGATGCTGGTGGTTGAGTTTATCTTCACCCTCGCGATGGCGCTGAAGTGCTACCCGCTGCTGCCGGGCGGCCTGCTGGCGATTGAAGCCGTGTTTATCGGCATGACCAGCCCCGAACATATCCGGGACGAGATCGCCAGTAACCTTGAGGTGCTGCTGCTGCTGATGTTTATGGTGGCGGGTATCTACTTCATGAAGCAGCTGCTGCTGTTTATCTTTACCCGTTTGCTGCTAGGCATTCGGAGCAAGATGCTGCTGTCGCTGGCGTTTTGTCTGGCGGCGGCTTTCCTCTCCGCTTTCCTTGATGCGTTAACCGTCGTGGCGGTGGTGATAAGCGTCGCGGTCGGCTTCTATGGCATCTACCATCGCGTGGCCTCCGCGCGTCCGGATGATAACGATATGCTGGACGACAGCCATATCGACCAGCACTATCGCGACGTGCTGGAGCAGTTCCGAGGTTTTCTGCGCAGCCTGATGATGCATGCCGGCGTCGGTACCGCCCTGGGCGGCGTGATGACCATGGTCGGCGAGCCGCAAAACCTGATTATTGCCAAAGCGGCAGGCTGGCACTTCGGCGAGTTCTTTTTACGCATGTCCCCGGTGACGCTGCCGGTGATGATCTGCGGCCTGCTGACCTGTCTGCTGCTGGAAAAATGGAAGCTGTTCGGCTACGGCGAGCCGCTGCCGCCGGCGGTGCGTAAGGTGCTGCAAGATTTTGACGATCGCAGCACCCAGCAACGCACTCGCCAGGACCGCCTGCGCCTGATTGCCCAAGGGATTATCGGTATCTGGCTGGTGTTTGCTCTGGCGATGCACCTGGCGGAAGTGGGCCTGGTAGGGCTGTCGGTGATCATTCTGGCAACCAGCCTGACCGGCGTCACCGATGAGCACGCCATTGGCAAAGCCTTTACCGAGGCGCTGCCGTTCACCGCCCTGCTGACCGTATTTTTCGCGGTGGTGGCGGTGATTATCGACCAGCATCTCTTTACGCCGGTGATTCAGTTTGTCCTTCAGGCGTCGCCTCACGCCCAGCTGTCGCTGTTCTACCTGTTCAACGGCCTGCTGTCGTCCATTTCCGATAACGTCTTCGTCGGGACGGTGTACATCAACGAAGCCAAAACCGCGCTGCAGCACGGCGTGATCAGCCTGCCGCAGTTTGAACTGCTGGCGGTGGCGATTAATACCGGCACCAACCTGCCTTCGGTGGCGACGCCGAATGGTCAGGCAGCATTTCTGTTCCTGCTGACCTCCGCCCTGGCGCCGCTGATTCGCCTCTCCTATGGCCGGATGGTGTGGATGGCGCTGCCTTACACCGTTGTGATGACGCTGGTGGGGCTGCTGTGTGTTGAATTCACCCTGATGCCGGTGACCCAGTGGATGCTCGATCACCAGTGGATCGTCACGCCGGTACTTCCTTAAGACCCGACAGGCCATTTGCCGCATTGAGACAAATGGCTACGATTCTTTTCGTATTAATTTCGGGCTAGCTGCTGGCGTCGGTTCGGTTTTCGTTTACACTGCCATGATTTAGCATGTTCCAGGGAAATGACATATGTTGCGATATTTAAACCAGTGCTCAAGAGGACGCGGAGCCTGGCTCCTGATGGCGTTAACCGCGTTCGTTCTTGAGCTAGTCGCGTTGTGGTTCCAGCACGTGATGTTGCTGCAACCTTGCGTAATGTGTATTTATGAACGCTGCGCGCTGTTGGGCATTATGGGCGCCGGGATTGTCGGTGCTATCGCACCGAAAACGCCGCTGCGTTATGTGGCGTTGGTTATCTGGCTGTACAGCGCGCTGCGGGGCCTGCAACTGGCATGGGAGCACACTATGATCCAGTTGCACCCTTCCCCGTTCCAGACCTGTGATTTCGCCGCCCGCTTCCCGACGTGGCTGCCGCTGGATAAGTGGATACCGCAGATGTTCGTCGCCAGCGGTGACTGCTCCGTTCGTCAGTGGGAGTTTCTGACCCTCGAGATGCCGCAGTGGCTGGTGGGGATCTTCGCCGCCTACCTGATCGTAGGCGTACTGGTCCTGATTGCTCAGCCTTTTAAACCGAAAAAACGCGATCTCTTCGGCCGCTAAGCCGGTGAAATAAAATACTCCATCAGGAGTCAGGCTGTTCACTTAATAAATCGAGGCCCGCAACCGTGGGCCTCGCAATAAAAGAAAAAGATCTACACACCTGATTTTTTTGTTATCCTTCTACGCGCTTTTATTACTTTTATTTATATAAATAATTAAGTGATGGGTATTGTTTTATATTTAGGATGATTATTAATAACCAAGGAAGGTTAAATATGAAAAAATTATTAGCCGTGGGTATATTAGCCCTGTTTTTAACTGGCTGTGGCGATCTCACGCTGGATGCCTCGACACAAGAAACACTGCAAACCTCAATGGCAAAAATTCAGCAGTCACTCCCTGATGCAAAGCGCACTGAGTTTACCAGTGCAATGAGCACTATTGTTGAACAACAAATAAGTGCTGCATTTGTGATGGGCAGCAACCGGCCGTCCAATCTTGAACTTGAAGATCGCTTTCGCAAATTAATCCATGGAAAAACCGCGGATGAAGTGATTAAAGAAGCCGCAGCGATGAAAGCTGAAGAGGCAAAGGCAAAAGCGAATATGGATTCCATTCAATAATTGATGAAATTAGCCATCCTATAATTTAGGGTAATATCCATCACTTAATCATTTATATATATAATAGTTAATAAAAACACATACAACGAAGGAATCCGGTATGTAGACCCGTTTTCTTTCATCATATGGCCAGGGTTTGTGGGCTTTAATTAATGAGGGAACAGCTGACTCCTGATGGGGCGTTTTTTGCCTGCCGGTTGCCGTCGTTCTGGCGGTGTTATTGAACACGCCAGAACGACCATTTTGTCTGTTAATACAAACTTGCGATGTAGTTATTCACCGGCTGAGGCAGCAGATCCTGAGGATGATCGCCGCCGAAGGTCGCCCATTTACTTTTGCCGCTTAAAATCGACGAGGCAACCACGTGGTCTGTTGCGGAATTATAGACCGTGATTTTTAATTCCATGCGGTCCGGAATACCCGACCATTCGGTGGCCCGATCCTCCCAATGAAGGATCTGCGGGACCACGTAATAACCTTCGGTGAGCGTGTGTTTTTCTTTCAGGCAGCTCAGGGTTGAGCACACCGGCACCACGGACGCATTATCGGTGTAGTGTGAAAACGCGGCGAGGACGGCCTGCGCTGATGTCGCCCCGGAGCCGTTATAGACCGTGGTCTGATAAACACCGTTTTCAGGTTGTGCAATAACGACGGGTTTATTTTTCATCAGCAGCTCCGTACTTTTGGTCACTTCTGCCGATTGATATTTTGCCGAACACCCGCTGAGCAGCAGCCCACCCAAAGCCAGGAGAAGGATTTTCTTCATTTTACATTTCCAGTGATTATATCTGGCAGCAGTTTACCATCCGGATATGTATGACAAAACAAAAACCCCGCATGTTAGCGGGGTTATGTCATGAAAACTGGGGGGATATCACTGCGCCCAGTCTGGCTTATTCAGGATATGGTCCTGCCAGTCGCGCACGGTCTCTTCTTTCACCGCAATGTGCCGCACCGAGATCCGCTCGCCATGCATCGCTGCTTTGGAGCCGCTTAGCAGCGGGTGCCAGTGCGGCAGCGGTTTCCCTTCAGCCAGCAGGCGGTAGGCGCAGGTCGGCGGCAGCCATTCGAACGTCGGCAGGTTATCGCGTGTCAGCTTGATGCAGTCGGGTTCATACTCGAAGCGTCGCTCATAGTTGCGACACTGGCAGGTTTTGATATTTAACTGACGGCAGGCAACGTTGGTGAAATATATTTCATCGGTATCCTCATCCATCAGCTTATGCAGGCAGCACTGTCCGCAGCCGTCACACAGAGATTCCCACTCCGCGTCGGTCATTTCATCAAGTGTCTTGTGCTGCCAGAAAGGTTGTTCGCTCATAGGGGGATGTCCGTCATTGCAATTCAGGGTGCACCTTATAACCAGTCTGGCACACTGATGCAAGTTTTGCCGCCCGTGAAGGCGGCAAGAGGACGTTACAGCACGCGGGTAGAGAGCGTAAGCCCGTTGAAACCCACTTCCAGTTCATCACCGTTGCTGAGCGGGCCAACGCCTTCTGGCGTCCCGGTCAGGATGATGTCTCCGGCCTTCAGGGTAAAGAAACGCGACATGTAGGCGATCAGCGGCACGATTTTATGAATCATATCCGCCGTGGTCCCCTGCTGGCGAATCTCGCCGTTCACTTTCAGACTCAATGCCGTATTTTGCGGGTCGGCGTGAAACTCCGCCGCGGGGATAAAACCAGAAACCGGACAAGAGTTATCAAAGCCCTTGGCCTTTTCCCACGGCTGACCCGCTTTTTTCATTTTGCCCTGCAGGTCGCGCAGCGTCAGATCCAGCGCGACGCCGTAGCCGGCGATCGCCTTCAGCACGTGATCGTCCGTTGCCTGGCGAAGCGTACCGCCAATCAGCACCGCCAGTTCCACTTCATGGTGCACCGAACCCAAACCTTCAGGGAGCACCAGCGGCTGACGGATATCGCATAGCGCCGTCTCAGGTTTAATAAACAGCACCGGTTCTTCCGGCATGACACTGCCCATTTCCTTGATGTGGTTGGCATAGTTACTGCCCACACAAACCACTTTGCTTACCGGATAATCCAGTAATGCTCCCTGCCAGTTATGATGTTGGTACATTATTTCCCCTCAGTGGGTTAATCAGATTTATTCCCCTGTTCCGCCAGGTGTTTCTTCAGTAGATTTTCAGTCGGAGGAGGAAGTTGCAGATAATAGCCCTGATCGGTTAGCGCCTGTTTGACTTTTTCCAGGTCAGCGCCGACGAGCTGCTTACGCCCGTCAAGCGGTAACAGCATGGTCAGTTGCGGCGTACCGAAGCTCGAAAGCAGTTCAGCAGGAACGCGAGAGAAATCGTCCTTTTTTTCGACATATAAATAGGTTTGATCGCGTTTGGCACTTCGATAGATCACACAAAACATAGTTTTACTCGGAATTAGACCCGTGGTCACTTGCCTCAATATAACAGTGACTATAACATGCCTTTTAGTCTTCGGAATATCACCGCACTTCGGCGAGTGATAAACAGCAAATTGAGTAAGGCCAGGATGTCAAATACGCCAATCGAACTTAAGGGCAGTAGCTTCACCTTATCTGTCGTTCATTTGCACGATGCAAATCCCGAGATTATTCGTCAGGCGTTAGAAGACAAAATCGCCCAGGCTCCCGCTTTTTTACGTCATGCCCCCGTGGTGGTGAACATCAGCAATGTCGAAAGCGACATTGACTGGCGTGTCATGCATGAAGCTATCGCGAGCACCGGTTTACGGATTATGGGCGTGAGTGGATGCAAAATCCCTCGGCTGAAAACGGAAATCGACCGCACCGGCATTCCCTTACTAACGGAAGGGAAAGAGAAAATGCCCCGTCAGGCGCCGCCTGAGCCGGTTGCGCCAGCGCCAGTTGTTACTCCGATCACAAAAACGCGTTTAATTGACCTGCCGGTACGTTCCGGTCAGCGCATTTATGCACCAAACTGTGATCTGATTGTTACAAACCATGTGAGTGCCGGTGCGGAACTTATTGCCGACGGTAATATCCATGTATATGGCATGATGCGAGGACGTGCGCTTGCGGGCGCGAGTGGCGATAGAGAAGCACAAATATTTTGTTCAAACCTCACGGCGGAGCTGGTGTCCATCGCGGGGGAATACTGGCTGAGCGATAACATCCCGGCCGAATTTTATGGCAAAGCGGCGCGCCTGCGTTTAGGCGACAGCGCTTTGACTATTCAACCATTGAGTTAGTCCCTTTTTAACAAGGAATTTCTATGGCACGCATTATTGTTGTGACTTCGGGTAAAGGGGGCGTTGGCAAGACCACCTCCAGCGCGGCCATCGCTACTGGTTTGGCTCAGAAGGGAAAGAAGACCGTCGTTATCGACTTCGATATCGGCCTGCGTAATCTCGACCTGATTATGGGCTGCGAGCGTCGTGTGGTGTATGACTTCGTCAACGTAATTCAGGGCGATGCGACCCTGAACCAGGCGTTAATCAAAGATAAACGCACCGAGAATCTCTACATCCTCCCTGCTTCCCAGACGCGTGATAAAGATGCGTTGACCCGCGAAGGCGTAGATAAGGTTCTCGAAGAACTGAAAAAAATGAATTTTGATTTCGTGGTCTGCGATTCACCAGCAGGCATCGAAACCGGTGCCCTGATGGCGCTCTACTTTGCCGATGAAGCCATCATCACCACTAACCCGGAAGTCTCCTCCGTTCGTGACTCCGACCGTATTCTCGGCATTCTCGCGTCAAAATCCCGTCGTGCGGAAAATGGCGAAGAGCCGATCAAAGAACACCTGCTGCTGACTCGCTATAACCCAGGTCGCGTCAATAAAGGCGACATGCTGAGCATGGAAGACGTTCTGGAAATTCTGCGCATCAATCTGGTAGGCGTGATTCCGGAAGATCAGTCCGTGCTGCGCGCCTCAAACCAGGGTGAGCCGGTGATTCTGGATGATACGTCAGACGCAGGTAAGGCCTATGCCGATACGGTTGAACGTCTGCTCGGAGAAGAACGTCCTTTCCGCTTCATTGAAGAAGAGAAGAAAGGTTTCCTCAAACGCCTGTTCGGAGGATAAATTATGGCATTACTCGACTTTTTTCTCTCGCGGAAAAAGAACACGGCCAATATTGCGAAAGAGCGCCTGCAAATCATCGTCGCCGAGCGTCGTCGCGGCGATGCTGAACCACACTATCTGCCGCAGTTACGCAAAGATATTCTGGAAGTGATCTGTAAGTATGTGCAGATTGACCCGGAAATGGTTAGCGTCCAGCTGGAACAACGGGATGGTGATATTTCGATTCTGGAGCTGAACGTGACTTTACCAGAACCGGAAGAGTCGAAACCCTGACGCTGGATCCACCCGGTAGCCTTGCGCTATCGGGCCAGTTTGAAAATAGCCCGGATAACGCATCCGGGCTATTTGCTGTGGCTTAGATAGCGTTTAGCGCGGGTATTCGCTCAGCAGCGCTTTCAGACGATCGGCCATCAGATCGCTACGCCAGCCGGAAATCAGTTCAGGCAAGGTCGCCCCACTCTTCAGCTGCCAGTGCCAGTTCAGCAACTGGTTAATCTGCCGTCTGGAGGCCAGCAGCTCCGCACTCAGCCCCGTCTCAGTGCTCACTTCCTGCACCAGCGCTTTAATCTCTTTAAAGACTTTGCGGTAGCCCGGCATATCAATCAGGTTTTGCAGCGGCTCCGGCAGCGCCGATTCCGGTAGCTGCTGCGCTTTCTCTACCAGGCTAATCAGCGTTTTACCATGGAAGCGAATTTCGCTGCCGGAAAGCCCAAGGCTGTCCAGCTCGCCGAGGCTCCCCGGCATGTAGCGGGCAACGTTCCACAGATGCTCTTCGCGAACGACAAAATTCACCGCCATATCGCGATCGCGCGCCTTGCGTAAACGCCACTCTGCCAGCAGCTGCAGACAGCCAAGCTGACGGGTGCGTAACTGCCAGGCGTTGCCGATATCGCGCCACGCCTGCGCCGGGTCCTGCACTTCCTGGCGGCGCTGCTGCATCAGACGGCATTCGTCCAGCGCGGCGTCCAGCCAGCCTGCGGCTTCGGTTTCCGCCATCAGTTTGCTGGCGATAGGCAGCAGGTACCAGACATCCGCGGCGGCATAGTCGCACTGACGTGAAGTCAGCGGGCGCGCCAGCCAGTCGGTCCGTGATTCGCTCTTATCCAGCGCCACGCCCGAGTACTCCTCAACCATCGAGGCAAATCCCCAGGACATCGGACGACCGCAAAAGGCTGCCAGAATCTGGGTATCAATCAACGGCTGCGGCATCAGATTAAAGGTGTTAAGGAACACTTCCAGATCTTCACTACCCGCGTGCAGGAATTTGCTGACCTGCTGATTCAGCAATAGCTCGCGCATCGGCGCCCAGTCGGTGATGGTCAACGGGTCGATCAGGGAAACCTGTTCGCCGTCGAACAGCTGGAGCAGGCCCAGTTGCGGGTAGTAGGTGCGGGTACGGACAAATTCGGTATCCAGCGCAATCGCCGGGGCCGCGCTAGCCGCTTCACAGATGGCGCGCAGCTCATCGTCGGTGGTGATCATCTGATAGTTCACATCATGCTCTCTTAACTTGCGCCCATAAAAAACGCCGGCTTGGCCGGCGTCTGGCGACTCGTGTATACCTTAGGCTTTATTGTCTACTTTAGCGCGCGCTTCGTCACGCAGTTCTCGCCGTAAAATTTTTCCAACATTGGATTTTGGCAGCTCATCACGAAATTCAACCAGTTTCGGGACTTTATAGCCTGTCAGATGGCGGCGACAGAACGTCACCAGCGCCTCTTCGGTCAGCGTCGCGTCTTTTTTGACTACGAAAATCTTCACCGCTTCGCCGCTGCTTCCTGACGGTACGCCGACGGCAGCCACTTCCTGAACCCCGGAGTGCTGCATCACCACCTCTTCAATTTCGTTCGGGTAAACGTTGAAGCCGGAGACCAGAATCATGTCTTTTTTACGGTCGACAATGCGCATAAAGCCTTCATCATCCATTACCGCAATGTCGCCGGTGTGCAGCCAGCCGTCTTTGATAATCTCGTCGGTGGCGTCCGGACGCTGCCAGTAGCCCAGCATCACCTGCGGCCCCTTCACGCACAGTTCGCCAGGCATACCCAGCGGCACTTCGTTGTCGTCATCGTCCACCAGTTTGGCTTCGGTCGACGGTACCGGCAAGCCGATGCTCCCGCTGTGATAGTCAATATCATGCGGGTTCACGCTGACCAGCGGCGCGCACTCGGTCAGGCCGTAGCCCTCCAGCAGATACTGCCCGGTGAGTTTAACCCAGCGTTCGGCAACTACCTGCTGTACCGGCATTCCGCCGCCGGCAGACAGGTGCAGCGAGGAGAAATCAAGCTGCTGAAACTCTTTGTTATTCAGCAAGGCGTTGAACAGCGTATTTACCCCGGTCATCGCGGTGAACGGATACTTCGCCAGCTCCTTCACCAGCCCCGGAATATCACGTGGGTTGGTAATCAGCAGGTTCTGCCCGCCAAGCTCAATGAACAGCAGGCAGTTCATGGTCAGCGCAAAGATGTGGTACAGCGGCAGCGCGGTGACGACAAACTCTTTGCCCCGGTGCAGCAGCGGGCCGTAGGTCGCATTGACCTGTTCAAGGTTGGCCAGCATGTTGCGGTGGGTCAGCATCGCCCCTTTGGCCACCCCGGTGGTGCCGCCGGTGTACTGCAGGAACGCCAGATCCTCAGAGACAATTTCCGGCTTGATGTATTGCATCCGGTAGCCGTTATGCAAGGCACTGCGGAACGAGATAGCATCTGGCAGGTGATACTTCGGCACCAGCCGTTTGATGTACTTGACCACGAAATTGACCAGCGTGCCTTTCGCCGTCGAGAGCTGATCGCCCATGCGGGTCAGGATCACATGCTTCACCTGGGTTTTATCAACCACTTTTTCCAGGGTATGCGCAAAGTTGGAGACGATCACAATCGCCGCTGCGCCGCTGTCATTCAGCTGATGCTCTAGCTCGCGCGGGGTATACAGCGGGTTAACGTTCACTACGATCATCCCGGCACGCAGGATACCGAACAGCGCAATCGGGTATTGCAGCAGGTTTGGCATCATCAGCGCGACGCGGTCGCCCTTTTGCAGCCCCAGCCCCTGCTGAAGGTAAGCGGCGAAGGCCCGACTGCGCTCTTCCAGCTTACGGTAGGTCATCACCTCGCCCATATTGATAAACGCCGGTTGGTCGGCGTAGCGCGCGGTGCCGTGTTCAAACAATTCAACCAGGGATTGGTAGCGGTCAGGATTTATCTCCGCCGGAACATCGGCGGGATAACGGTTTAGCCAAACCTTTTTCACTGCATCACCTCTGAAATAGTTATTCGTCGTCATCACAGCCCCTGATCAACAAACATTCTGTTAACATTATATTAACTCAGCGTACCAGTTTATTAATTAGGCGTTTTACAGGTTGCGAAGCGCGTCACTATTTATTTTTCTTATCAGGCCAGAAATAGCGAAACAGCGGACAAGCCGCTGTTTCGTCTGGCTTACAAAAACTGCAAAATCATTCAGTTACGACATTTCTGACTTCTGCAGGGCCTGGATTGTACCAGCCCCAGCCGCCATAGCCGTAAGCCCAGGGGCGCGGACCGATCATCCACGGGTCAATCGGCTGCGGTGGCATTACCACCTGCTGCACCACGTTCCAGCGCTTGTAGCCGGTCGCATTCATCAGCATAAACTTATACGGCGTGCTGCCGACTTTGCCGTCCACCGTCCCGGTAATCGGGCCGACGACGGTGACCAGTTGACCGCGGAAATCGACCGGGTCGAGGAAGCCGTTCACATCGGCGTAAATACGCCCGCGCGAAGGCTCATTCAGCTCAGGCCGGGCGCCGCTGTCCAGCGGAACCGTCGCAATTTCCAGCCGGGTTTTGCCCTGCTGGTTCTGAATGTTGACGACTTTGCCGCCAAAACGGGCTTCCTGGCCTACATACAGCTGTGGTGCGGCCATCACCCGGACTAAATCTTGCTGTGGCGTCGGGCTGGTGCCTTTAATGGCATCCGGCACGGAAACGCACCCACTTAACGCAGCGACAACGGCGCCCGCTAAAAACCAACGTACTGCTTTGCTTTGACCCGCCATGATGCGACTCCTTCTCTCAGTCTTATGATTACTGAGATTCATCCTCGGCCAGGAAGTTTCTTCCACGCCACTTCGTTACGCAAATAAACCGGTTCGGCTTTCTCTACGGCAACGGTTTTGCCACTGGCAAGCAGCACGCAGGCCAGCGGCAGCATGTCTTCTGCTGTCGGCAGCGTAATGTCACCATCGGTTAATGTCAGCGCTGAGTCCTTAGCCAGATCGGGCCAGGCTTGCCAGCCGGTCCCGACGGTCGCCCAGTCGCCTTCGAGCTGTTGCAGGCGCTCGCTGACGGCTTCGGGTTTCAGCACGGCTTCAGTTTCTTCACCATGCCAGACGCCCTGCTCATCACGCTGGTATTCGGCCCAGTAGACCTCGCCCATTCGCGCATCAATAGCCGCCAGTACACGGGTAGCCCCGGTTTTACGCCATGCGCCTTGCGCCATGGTTGCCAGCGTCGACACGCCAATCATCGGCAGTTCGGCCCCCAGCGCCAGTCCTTGTGCGATACCGATCCCAATACGCACCCCGGTAAAACTGCCGGGACCGCGACCAAAGGCCAGCGCGTCGAGGTCAGTCAACGACAGTTTGCTTTCCGTCAGGACATCCTGCACCAGTGGCAGAATACGTTGGGTGTGTTCACGGGGACAAATTTCGAAATGAGCACAAAGAGTGCCATCATTCCACAGCGCCGCGGAGCAGGCCTCCGTGGCGGTATCGATAGCCAAAATTCGCATGGGTTGTCGCGCTCTCGCTATAGCAGATTGACAAAATGGCGCGCAGCTTACCACATTTTGCGACAGATTACCTTGCTGGCGGCACGGCGAGAAAACGCACGGCCCGGCGGATATCGCGGGTTCGCGGCGCCGGCGGCAGGCTGGCCAGGAACACTGCACCATAGGGACGCATCACCAGACGGTTATCGCAAATCACCAGCACGCCGCGGTCGTCGATATCACGGATCAAACGCCCGACCCCCTGCTTAAGGGTAATGACCGCATCCGGCAGTTGTACTTCGTCGAAGGGATCGCCGCCGCGCAGACGGCAATCTTCCATCCGCGCTTTCAGCAACGGATCGTCCGGCGAGGTAAAAGGCAGTTTATCGATGATCACCAGCGACAGCGCATCGCCGCGCACGTCCACCCCTTCCCAGAAGCTGCTGGTCGCCACCAGCAGCGCGTTACCGGCACTGACAAACTGCTGCAACAGCTGGCCTTTGCTGGTTTCGCCCTGCAGCAGCACCGGCAACGTCATGGTGGCGCGGAACTGTTCGGCCAGGTCACGCATCATCGCGTGCGAGGTGCACAGCATAAAGCAGCGCCCGTCGTTCGCCTCAATCAACGGTTTGAGCATCGCCGCCAGATGACGCGCTGCCCCAGGTTGATTAGGCAGCGGCAGATTACGCGGTACACAGAGCAACGTCTGGTGGGCATAGTCAAACGGGCTTGGCAACAGCAGCGATTGCGCCTCTTCAATGCCGAGGCGGGCGGTAAAGTGGTGTAGATCGTCATTCACCGACAGCGTGGCCGAGGTAAAAATCCAGCTGCCTGATTTTTGCGCCATGACCTCTTTGAATTTTTCCGCCACGGTCAGCGGGGTGAGCGCCAGGGTAAAATGACGGGAAGTGCATTCGTACCAGTAGCTAAAGCCCGGCTGGTTAATCTCTTTCAGGCGCTTCAACCGCGCACGGTAAACCGTGGCGCGCTCGAAAGCCGCATCCAGCAGCGCCGAGCGGCCAAGCGACAGCTTTGCCACGTCGTAACAGAGTTCAAGCGCATCATCGAGCAGCAACAGCGCACGTTGAATATGACTGTCCGCCAGCAGATCGCGCAGGTTGCCCCGGTAGCCGGGATCCCCCAGCTGCAGGTGAAAATCCTGCGCGCTCTGGGCCAGACGGTCGGCGCATTTTTGCAACTGCTGGGTATCTTTAAGTTCGGTGCGGTAGGCAATAGTGATGTCTTTCGCCAGATCTAACAGCTGACGGCTGGAGAGCGACTGACCAAAATACTGGCTGGCGATGTCGGGAAGCTGATGGGCTTCATCGAAGATCATCACCTCAGCCTCGGGGATAAGCTCGGCGAAGCCGCTCTCTTTCACCACCATATCGGCGAGGAACAGGTGATGGTTCACCACCACCACGTCGGCATCCATCGCTTTTTTACGCGCTTTGACGACAAAGCAGTCCTGATACACCGGGCAGTCGCTGCCGAGACAGTTATCGTTGGTGCTGGTGACCAGCGGCCAGGCCTGAGAATCTTCGGCAACGCTGACGCAGGTGCTGATATCGCCATCAAGGGTCTGATTTGACCACGAACGGAGCAGAATAACATCACTCAGGGTTTGCACCGGCAGATCGCCGCCGGCCAGGGTCTGCTGCTCCAGGCGTTCAAGACACAGGTAGTTCGAGCGCCCTTTGAGCAGCGCCAGCTTACCGGTGAATTTTAACGCTTTTGCCACCGTCGGCAGGTCGCGACTGTACAGTTGATCCTGCAGCGCTTTCGAACCGGTGGAGATAATCACCTTCTTATTGGCCCGCAGCGCAGGCGCCAGATAGGCGTACGTCTTACCGGTACCGGTCCCCGCTTCCACCACCAGCGGCTGCGCCTGCTGGATGGCCTCAGCCACCGCGATCGCCATCTGGCGCTGCGGCTCGCGTGGTTTGAATCCGGGAATGGCGCTGGCCAGCTGGCCGTCTGCTGCAAAATCGTCGATCACATTGCCCCCTGGTTATTTGGACAGTGATTATGTCAGGGAGGGCGTCGTTTCACCAGCCCGGGTAGTGACGTGAGCAGAACATTATGGCAGTCTTGCCGCTGTCTGATGGAATGAAACCAAGGAAATGATAATGACAATTACGCGTATCGATGCTGAAGCCCGCTGGTCTGATGTAGTAATTCACAACCAGACCATTTACTACACCGGCGTGCCGGCAAACCTCGAAGCGGATGCGTTTGAGCAAACCGCGAACACCCTGGCACAGATTGACGCCGTGCTGGAAAAACAGGGCAGCAACAAGTCGCGTATTCTTGATGCCACCATTTTCCTGGCGGACAAAAGCGATTTTGCCGCCATGAATAAAGCCTGGGACGCCTGGGTAGTTGCCGGTCACGCCCCGGTACGCTGCACCGTTCAGGCCGCGTTAATGAAGCCTGAATACAAAGTCGAAATTAAAATTATCGCCGCGGTGTAAGCGGCAACTCAGCAAGCCGGATAGCCACCCGCCTTCCGGCCTGCCGGTTCGTTTCTCTCAACCCGCGCACCACATTAGCTGTTCCTTCAGCTGCAGCGTCTCCTGCGGCACGCATTTCAGCGCTTCACGATAGCTGGCAGCTTGTTTTGCATACCCTCGCACAGACTGCAGCAGCACCCGCAGCGCGCTATCCCACACAATCCCCTGCAGGTCGCTGTATGGCCACAGATCCGGTTCCCGGATAAACGGCACCAGGTAATCAATCCCCTGCTTCACTCCTCGCCCATCGCGGATGGCGTTCCAGCGGTCAAACTCGACGTGCTCGGCGTAGCGGTTGAGCAGCAGATGCGCCTCCAGGTTAAACAGCGAGTAGTGGAAAGGGATGGTACGTTCGAGCTCCATGGTCTGTTTGCCATCCTGGTCAATCTGCGCCGCCATCCGCTGGGTGATCCCCTGCTCGATGATCCGCGCCGCCAGCCCTTTATCGCCATAGAAAAGCGCGTTCACCGTCCGCTGGGCGTCGTACCAGGTACCGTGGTTGTTGTGCCAGACGTACTCTGAGTGGCCAATTTCGCTGTAGTACATCCAGTGGTTAAAATCGCGGAACCACTGGTGCAGGCCGATAATATCGTCGGTATCCAGCACGTTCGCCGAACTCATCAAGCCGATGGTATCAACCACCATCCACATTAAGCGGGTGTCAATCAACCCGGTACCGCGGCCGGAAACAATCCCCGGGATCGCTTGGCCATAGTTGAGATGCGGATTCATTCGCGTGTCAGCATCGAGGAACCAGCAGCGGATCTGCGCGGCCGCCGCCTGTGCGTACTGGCGCTGGCCGGTGAAGTACCACGCCAGCCCCAGGGTCAGACACCGTTCGCACATACGGATAATGCGCGAAGTATCGGTATCGTTATTTTCACACTGCGGGTTGATATGCCCGTCGCGACGAATGTAGGGTAGCCCGTTGGGACGCCGTGGGTTTGGCCACCAGTAGGTACCCAGACTGTAGTAATCGTGCGCGTCACCGCTCGCCGGCCGCAGTTTTTTGTGTACCACGCTTTCCGGCGCTTCGCGGCGCAGGATATCGGCCTCCGACACCAGCTTGCTCAGCGCCAGCTGCAATGGCGAGAACGGCTGTTTTAAGCCAGCACGGGCGTTTTCCAGGCAGGTTTCATCAAGGGTGTACAGCTTCATCGCCACCTTAAACGCCCTCCCGGCACGCGATGCGTTGACCGCTTTGCGCATCGAACAGGTGCACGCCCGAGAGCTTCGGCTGTAGCCAGATCTTATCCCCCTCTTTTACCGCCAGACGCTGTTTGAACACCGATGTAAACGCCCCGCCTCCGGTATCGCAGAAAAGCTGCATATCCGAACCGGTGTTCTCCACCGCCGTGACCTTCGCCGCCAGCGCATCGTCGCGCGCTTCATGGACCACGTTGACCTGCTCAGGGCGAATGGCATACACCACCTGCTGACCGTCGGTCACTCGTAACCCCGCGGGCAAAGCCAGCAGTGAGGCATCTTTAAGACGCAGGCTGGTCGCGTTGCCGTTCAGCACGACCTCGCCGGGAAGCTGGTTAATCTCCGGCGAACCGATAAATCCGGCAACGAACAGATTCGCCGGCTGGTCGTACAGCTCCAGCGGGGTACCCGCCTGTTCAATTCGCCCATCGCGCAGGACGACTATCATCTGTCCCATGGTCATGGCTTCAATCTGATCGTGGGTGACGTATACCGAGGTCGTTTTCAGTCGACGATGCAATTCGCGGATCTCGCCGCGCACTTGGGTACGCAGCTTGGCGTCCAGGTTGGATAGCGGTTCATCGAATAAGAAGACCTGCGGCTTACGTACGATCGCCCGCCCCATCGCCACGCGCTGGCGCTGGCCGCCGGAGAGATCTTTTGGCAGGCGCTCCAGCAACGGCTCCAGCCCCAATAGCGCCGCCGCTTCATTGACCTTCTGTTGGATATCCGCTTTCGGCAGTTTAGCCATCTTCAGGGCAAAGCCCATATTTTCACGCACCGTCATCTGCGGGTAGAGCGCATAGCTCTGAAACACCATTGCAATGTCGCGCAGCTTCGGCTCCACTTCCGTGACGTTACGCTCGTTGATGTGCACTTCCCCGCCGGAGATCTCCTCCAGGCCTGCGATCATGCGCAATAGCGTAGACTTGCCGCAGCCGCTGGGCCCCACAAGGACGCAGAACTCGCCGTCCGGGATAGTCAACGACACGTCTTTAATCACCTGCGCATCACCATACGATTTACGTACGCTATTCAGTACAACAGATCCCATCGGTAACTCCTTATCCTTTGACCGCGCCGGACATAATCCCGCGATTGAAATGTTTTTGCAGACCCAGGTAGACGATGATGCTGGGCAGCATCGCCAGCAGCGTTATGGCGATAAAAATGTTCGGCGTGATGCTCTCATCGGTACGCAGCGTGCCGAGGATCACCGGAATGGTATTCAGGCTGTCCTGGTTGACCACAATCAGCGGCAGCAGGTACTGGTCCCAAATCATAATAAAGCCGAAGGTCACCACCGTGCCGAGCGCCGGTTTCACCAGCGGCAGAATGACGTGGAAGAAAATCTGCCACTCGTTAGCGCCATCAATACGCGCCGCCTCCTCCAGCTCTTTCGGTATCGCCGACATAAATTCGGTCAGGACAAAGATGGAGAACGCCCAGCCGACGACCGGCAAAATCATCCCGAGGTAGCTGTTGTAGAGCGAGGCATCGATAAACGGCAGCCGCCAGTTAATAATCATGTACAGCGGAATCGCGATGACCTCTTCCGGCAGCATCATGGTGGACAAAATCACCAGGCTCACCAGCGCCACGCCGCGAAACTTCTTACGCGCCAGCGCATACGCCGCCAGCGCGCTGACCGACACCTGCAGAACGGTGCCAAAGAACACCACCAGAATGGAGTTCAGCAGATACTGCCAGACGCCAATATCCATCCACGCAAAGATGAAGTTTTCAAACGAGAACTGATTCGGCCAGGCCAGCAGCTCGCCCGGTTTCACCGGCGCACCGCTGAATGCCGTGGCGACGATGCCCCAGAACGGACCGACAAAGACAATCAGCAGCAGCGCGTAGATGCACCAGCGTCCTGCTGTATCCCAACGTTTACTTAACATCGCGGCTCCTTAGTAACGGGCGATACGTTTTTTCAGCGTCAGATGACAAATGGTTAAGAAAACCGTGAAGGTGAACAGCAGGAACGACACCGCCGAAGCGTAGCCATAGTCAAACTGTTCAAAGCCCAATTTATAGATGTGGGTCATGACCATTTCCGTGGCGTTAGACGGCCCCCCGCCGGTGGTGGCATACACCTCGGCAAACACGCGGAAACCACGAATAAAGGAGAGCATCAGCACCACCGAAAGCGCCGGAATCATGCCGGGCAGTGTGACGTAGCGCAGACGGTTCCACCAGCTGGCGCCGTCGACGTTCGCCGCATCGTATAAATCGCGGCTGATCCCCGCCAGACCGGCAATAAAAATCACCATGTTGTAAGGCACCGCCTTCCAGATGTGCAGCAGCATGATGACCCCCAGCGCCTGGTCGGAACTGGCAAGAAAGCCCTGGTCGGCGACGCCAAACCAGCTCAGGATGTGGTTAACCACGCCGTTGGGCGTTGGGTTGAATAAAATACGCCACATTTCGGCGACGATTGCCGCGCTGGTGACCGCGGGTAAAAAGATGGCGGTGCGAATAAAACGCAGATGGCGCGCCGGGCCTTCCAGCAGCATGGCGAGAAAGAAGGCCAGGATAGCCGCGGCAAACATCGTTACCACGACGTACAGCAGGGTGTTTACCACCGCCGCGTGCAGTTCTACGTCGGAAAAAGCGCGGGTGAAGTTATCGAGCCCTACCCACTCGTTCGGCTGATTAAAGTTGACCTTGTAAAAGCTCATCACCAGACCCTGAACCATCGGGATAAACTTAAACCAGCTGAAAATAATTAGCGCAGGCGCTAAAAACAGCCACGGGATCAGCGCCCGCTTACGCTTTGCACTCAGCCATCCGGTCGAGTAAGGCGAAGCGGCCTGCTTTAGCGGCGAGGATTTCGTCTCATGCAGGGTCATAACGTAGGTCCTCAGTTAGCCAGCACATTTTGTTTTTTCAGCTCAGCGTTAACCTTGCCGTCGAGAGTCTTCAGCCCGGCGGCGATATCGCTGTTGCAGTCGGCAAAAATGCGGTTAAAGCCTTCGGCTGCCGCCTGACGCACCGGCGTCCAGTTGGGGATTTGCGGCACGTAGCGTCCCTGCTCGTTATAGAGGCGGGCGAAGGTTTCCCAGCGCGCATCCTGATAAACGTCCTTAACGTCGACGTTCTTGTTAACCGGCAGACGCACCACCGGAATATGCTGACTGCCTTTACCCATGCCGATCTCCTGGCCTTCCGGGGAAATCATGAATTCAATGAACTTGCGCGCCGCCTCTTTTTGTTGACTGCTCTTCATCATAAAGACCGTGGTACCTTCAGCGAGAGTGGCTTCGCCTTTCGGCCCCACTACCGGAACCACTTCAAAGTTGTCTTTACCCGGGTCTTTATCGAACAGCGCAATATGGTACGGACCGCTGAAGAACATACCGCTCTGCCCGGAGCGGAAGGAGGGGATAACGTCGGCGGTGGTGGCGTTAATTGCGCCCGGCTGGGTGACTTTTTCGCACATCATGGTGCGCATAAAGGTCATCGCTTCAGCCACTTCCGGCGTATTAAGCGAGGCGCTGAATTTTCCGCTCTCTTCTTTAACGAAATCGCCGCCCGCCTGCCAGATAAAGCTGCTCATAAACCAACTGGCGTAGCCGCGCGTCGTCGAGGCGGGAACGATAAATCCGTAGGTATCATTTTTGCCGTTGCCATCGGGATCCTGGGTGGTGAAGGCTTTTGCCAGGGCCCGAATATCATCCCAGCTCCTGGGCTGCGGCAGCCCCAGTTTTTCCCGCCAGTCTTTGCGCACAAATAGGGCGAAAGTTTGCGCGGAGGTCGGTACGCCATAGTATTTACCGTCGATATAGCGAGTACTCTTCCATGCCGTCTGGAATAGCTGGTCGCCGCCCGCTATCGCTTGCGGGTCAATTTCTTCGGCAATACCCAACTGGATAAACTGCCCCAGCGAGGCCGCATCGTTAAAAATCAGATCGGGTAAGGCGTTGCCGGCAGTGGCGCGCGCCAGCCGCTGTTCAAAGTCTGTGGTGGCGTTGAAATACTCAATTTTGATACCGGTTTTTTCTTCAAACTTTTCCGCCTCTTGTTTGTAGATATTCTTCGAGTCATTGCTGGCGCGGATCCAGACGTTGAGGGTAGTCGCGGCATAGCTTTGGCTGACGCCGAGCCCAAGCGCGGTGAGAAGTAATAAGGAGCGTAATTTATTGGCAGACATGATGGCATATCCTTTATTGTAGAGCACAAAGGTAATTAAATTCTCAATTAATACATGAAAAGGAGTTTGAATATCGCTCAGGCGTTAATACAGCTGACGCAAGAAATATTTCCATTCATTAGATAGAAATGTATTTCCCAATACAACCATGCAAAAAAGAAATTGCGTTTCAAAAACAAGAAAATTGAGGCAGATCACACCAAAAAGTGACAAGAAAAGTGACAAGAAACAAATAACAATAAAAATCAACGACTTAATAATTTATTAAATTTGTTAAAACATTCAAGAAATATAGAAAAAAGCCAAATTCCGTGATGTACCCAGCATTAAAAACGTCATTATTTATCCATAACAATAAACTTGATGGATATCACAAAAAAAATCACTTTGTCTTTTACACTGCTCGCCAGCGAACATTCAAATATATTGTTTTTAATTACACTGCCTGTTTCATGCGTCATTTAAATACGCGTCAGGTATAATTCTGCTGTTATCTTTTCTCATATTTGTAGAAGGGTTATCACGATGAACTCAATACCTCGCCGAGGTTTGTTATGCATTGCGCTGTTTTGTTCCGGCCTTAGCGCCTCCTCATATGCCGCTGAGCCGTACACGCTAGACGGAAAGGATTTAGCCTTCAGCCGCCAGCAGATTGCCGCGAAAGATCCGCTATTTGTGCAGGCGCAAGCGGCTCTGCTAAAAAAAGCCGATCTGGCGCTCAAGCATCCGCTGTTCTCGGTGATGGATAAAACGCTGGTCGCCGCCAGCGGCAACAAGCACGACTATTACAGTTTCCCTCCCTACTGGTGGCCGAACCCTGATACCAAAGACGGACTGCCTTATATTCGTAAGGATGGGCAAACCAACCCGGATGCCAATAGCGATGCCACCGATAAAAACCGGCTGGTGAAGATGAGTAACGACGTTTCAACGCTGGCGCTGGCGTGGTACTTCTCCCACGACGATCGCTATGCGCAAAAGGCGGCGGCCCAGTTGAGGACCTGGTTCCTCGATCCAAAGACGCGTATGACCCCCAACCTGCAGCATGCGCAAGCCATTCCCGGTATTAATACCGGACGCGGTATCGGCATTATTGATAGCCGGGCGCTGGTTGACGTCGTTGACGCAATCGCCCTGCTGCAATCCTCAGCAGCCCTGAGTGAAAACGACGTTAGCGCATTAAAGCAGTGGTTTGGCGACTATTACCAGTGGATGACCACCAGCCAGAACGGCTTTGAAGAAGAGAACTGGCATAACAATCACGGCAGCTATTTCGATATGCAGGCCGCCGCCTTCGCCCTGTTCAGCGGGAAAATCGACGAGGCGAAAAAGCGCCTGTACATCACCCAGCTGCGGCGTATTGCGGGTCAATTTGATATCGAAGGCCGCCAGATGGCCGAACTGGAGCGCACGCGTCCGTGGCACTACAGCAATTTCAACCTCGAAGCCTATAACCGCCTCGGACGACTGGGCGAGAAAGCGGGCGTCGACATCTGGAATTTCACCTTGGATGGCCATAGCCTGCGCAAAGGCTATCAGTACATCGCCAGCTTTATTGACAGCGATACCCCGTGGCCCTGGAAAGACATCGATAAAATGGACGACAAGAAAGCGCTGCGCAATATCGCCACCGCCGCGCACGCCTGGCCGGAAGATGCGCTGTTCAGTGACAAAGCGCAGTGGCTGCGGGCGAAATATCCCGACGATATCACTACGCTCATCGCCCCGCTTTCCGCATCATCAGAGGTCAGGGATAACCGCTAATGAAACAATTTTCCGGGCTCTGGCCCAACATTGTCGGACGTGCAGCCGCTGATAACGCACTGCTTGAACGGCTCGTGAAGGATGCGCAGCCGGTACTTCAGGCAGCGGTGCTCATTCCGCAGTCAGGGATCGCCAGTTGGAATCTCTACTACTTTTGTCCACACCACGGCGTACGCTTGACGTGGCGGGCGGGTACCCCTCACCAGCATGCCTGCCCGGTTGATGGCGAAATATTTTGCGGCGAACCGTGGGACGGCGCCTGGTGGCGCGAGATGAACGGCCGTAACGCCAGCGCATGCCAGCAGCTCGGACTGATATGGCAGTTGACCGGCGAAACGGCGTATCGCGATAGAGTTCGCACGCTGCTTATGGGTTACGCGGATGTCTATCCCGGCTATGAGATTCACGGCGATATTCCCAACAACGGACCGGGAAAGATGAACGCCCAGACGCTGTGCGAAGCCAACTGCATTCTGGAGATGGCGCTGGGTTATGACTTTATTCGCGACAGCCTGACGCCCGGCGAACAGCGACACATCAGTGAAAACCTGCTGCGCTGTGCGGCAACGTTTTTGCGCGATCATCGTAGTCCACAGATTCACAACCATGAAGTCAAAATCAGCGCGGCACTTGGCATACTGGGTTTCGTCCTCGAAGATGACACGCTGCTGGAGTTTGCCGTTAACCAGCCGTACGGCCTGCGCTGGCAGTTGGAACACGGCCTGCTGGCGGAAGGGCTGTGGTTCGAAGGCTCCGTACACTATCACTATTACGCGCTGCAGGGCTTTTTCGCCTTCGAGAAACTGGCGCGCGGCACCCGCTGGAGCCTGCTGGACGGCCCCTGGTATCAGGCGATGCTGAAGTTCCCGCTGTCGCTGCTGCTGCCGGACGGCACTTTCCCTCGGCTTAATGACTGCCTCGCCGGGCAGGAGAAGCTCCATCACCGGGATCTGTACGAGTTTGCCTGGTTTATCTGGCGTGACCCGCAGTACGCCGCGGTCCTGCAGTTTACCGAAACGGCGCCCGATGCGCGTGAAACCCTGCTATGGCGCGAACAGTCTCTGCCGGAATCCCCCCTGGCGCTCATCCCGCAGCAGTCGCTGTTTGCGCCGGGCGCGGGTCTGACGTTATGGCGGCGGCCGCAGCAGGCGCTATTGATCAAACACAGTCCCTGGGGGGGCGAACACGACCATTACGACCGGCTGGGACTGATGCTCTGGCATCGTAACGGCTGGCTACTCACGGATATGGGCACCACCGGCTACGGCGCGAAAATGCACTACGACTATTACAAAAACAGCGCCACGCACAATACGCTTTGCGTAAATCAGAGCAACCAGCCTCCGGCCAATCCGCAGGTGTTAGGCTGGCATATGGATGACGACTCTCTGTGGCTGGATAGCGAGGTTGACTGGGGCAAACCCCCGCCGAAGCTCAACAGCCATAGCCGCGTCGAGTGGGACGCTGCGGCCTGGCGAGACGTGCGCTTCCGCCGTCGCCTGCTGTGGCTTGAAGATGTGCTGATCGATCTATCCTCCGTGGAGAACCCGCATCGCCAGCAGCTCGACTGGACGCTGCATCTGGCGGCACAGGCGCTGGATCAGAGCGGCACGGCCCAGCCCTTTTCGCTCAGCGGGCCACTGCGGCGAATGACCGAAACAACCATGACGCCGCTGAACGGCTGTCAACCGCGCCACTTTGCGCGCGGTGGCGATACCGTTGCGCTCTGGCTGTCCGGTGATGGTGAACTCTGGCAAGGGCTGGCACCCGATAACCCGGCAATTCGCAATCTCAGCTATCTGGTGATACGCAATCACCTGCCGCAGGCGCGTTTTGTGTGTCTGTGGGATCTGGCAAACCGCGCGCCGCTGACGGAAGTGACCGTGCATCATACGCCAGTCGGTACGCAAATTACCTTCTGGCGCGGCGAACGCGTGACGCACGTGACGTTGTACGACGAGCCCGGGAAACGGCCTGATGCAATCCTTCCGCTCGCGGAAAGCGGCCTCTCACCTCAGTACACGGAGTAATTTACTCGTCTTCATCTTCAAAGCGCGCTACGATCCGGTCGCCGGTATGCGTGGCGCGCAGTTCACTCGCCACCAGCGCAATGGCTTCACCGCTACTCATCCCGTTAGCCATCAGCTCCTGAATACGTTCTACCGCTTTTTGCTGCTGCTCGTGGCTCAGCGAAGGTAAACCTGCAAACATGACTCACTCCTGCTACATTGTGTGGCGTAATTATTTCATGCCGCCCGCCTGATTTTCCAGAGGACGGTGACGATTAGGATCGAGGAAGATGTTGTCCCCCGCTATTATTACCCTGCCATGGCACCCGGATGCTGCCGAGCGTTACTTTACTCCTTTAAGCACGACCCCGTGGGCAATGCTGCTGCATTCTGGTTTTGCTGACCATCCGCATAACCGTTTTGACATCATCGTGGCCGATCCGTGCGCCACGCTGCTTACGCGCGGCGGGACAACCATGGTGGATGACGGCCAAAGCCGCAGCCAGTCGACGCAAGATCCGCTGACGCTGTTACAAACGCAGCTGGACAAGCGGGGATTAACACCCGTGGCGCATTCCCATTTGCCGTTCCTCGGCGGCGCGCTGGGGCTGTTCGGTTACGACCTTGGCCGGCGCTTTGAATCTCTGCCCTCGCACGCGGTGGCGGATATCGCCCTGCCCGATATGGCCGTGGGGATCTACGACTGGGCGCTGATTGTCGATCATCAACGCCAGGAAGTCTCGCTGCTTAGCTACGGCGATCCGCATGCCCGTCTACAATGGCTGCAAGCGCAGTCCGCCGCACCTACCGCGCCGTTCGCCCTGACTTCCGCCTGGCGATCCAACATGAGCCGCGAGCAATATGGCGAGAAATTCCGCCAGGTTCAGGCCTGGTTGCACAGCGGCGACTGCTACCAGGTCAACCTGGCCCAACGTTTTCAGGCCAGCTACCGCGGCGATGAGTGGCAGGCGTTTTGCCAATTGAATCGCGCCAATCGCGCGCCGTTCAGCGCCTTTATTCGCCTCGAAGACGGCGCCGTGCTCAGCCTGTCTCCGGAGCGTTTTATCCAGCTTCATCAAGGTGAGATCCAGACTCGCCCGATCAAAGGCACGCTGCCGCGGCTGGCCGATCCGCAACAGGATGCCCTGCAGGCGGAAAAACTGGCCCACTCGCCAAAAGATCGGGCAGAGAACCTGATGATAGTCGACCTGATGCGCAATGATATTGGCCGGGTTGCCGAGCCCGGTAGCGTCCGGGTTCCGGAACTGTTCGTCGTGGAACCCTTCCCGGCGGTGCACCATCTGGTGAGCACCATTACCGCCAGGCTGCCGGCCCGTCTTCACGCCAGCGATCTGCTGCGCGCGGCGTTCCCCGGCGGCTCCATTACCGGCGCCCCTAAAGTGCGGGCGATGCAGATCATTGACGAGCTGGAACCCCAGCGGCGTAACGCGTGGTGCGGCAGTATCGGCTATCTCAGCCTGTGTGGCAATATGGACACCAGCATTACGATCCGCACGCTGACGGCCTACCAGGGAGCGCTATACTGTTCTGCCGGCGGCGGTATTGTGGCCGACAGTGAAGAGGCCGCTGAGTATCAGGAAACCTTTGATAAAGTTAATCGAATCTTGCAACAACTGGAGAGCTAGACCATGGCGGATGACGCCCTTGCGCTGGACGACTTTCTTTCTCGCTTTCAATTACTGCGCCCGCAGCCATCGCGCAGCGCGCTGAATCAGCGCCAGGCGGCGGTGCTGGTGCCCATCGTGCGTCGACCGCAGCCCGGCCTGCTGTTGACGCAGCGATCGCCGCGGTTACGTAAGCATCCCGGTCAGGTTGCCTTTCCCGGCGGGGCCGTCGATAACACCGATGCTACCCTGATTGCCGCCGCGCTGCGTGAGGCCCAGGAAGAGGTCGCGATTCCTCCCGATCGGGTGGAGATTATTGGCGTTCTGCCGCCGGTGGACAGCGTCACCGGCTTTCAGGTCACGCCGGTGGTCGGCATTATTCCGCCCAATCTTCACTATCATGCCAGCCAGGATGAAGTGTCGGCGGTGTTCGAAATGCCGCTTGCTGAAGCATTGAGCCTAAGCCGCTACCACCCGCTGGATATCCATCGCCGCGGGAATTCGCATCGTGTCTGGCTGTCATGGTATCAGCACTATTTTGTCTGGGGCATGACCGCCGGTATTATTCGCGAACTGGCCCTGCAAATCGGCATCAAACCCTAGCCTGCTGGCTTACGGCTGGCGCGAAGGTCACCCTGCCCCGCGACAGCCGGTTTCCTTGTGCAATCCACCCTCTGAGATAGCGTATATACTTAAAATGAGATTGCGCTCTCACCATTAGTAATTTCGCCGTTATCCATTAATTTAATTCATGTGAATAGTTAAGCTGATGGTGCGGTTCCCTCTTACACTATGCGCAGTTTTCACATCGTTACCGCCACTGCGGTAACCCTGTCAGGAGTGTTATCGTGATTAGTATATTCGACATGTTCAAGGTGGGGATCGGTCCCTCATCTTCCCATACTGTAGGGCCGATGAAGGCCGGTAAACAGTTCGTCGATGACCTGGTCGAAAAAGGATTGCTTAATGAAGTGACCCGGGTGGCGGTTGACGTCTACGGCTCGCTTTCATTAACCGGCAAAGGCCACCATACGGATATCGCCATTATTATGGGCCTGGCGGGCAATCAGCCCGATACGGTCGATATTGATGCCATACCTGGATTTATCCGCGATGTCGAAACCCGCGGACGTTTGCTGCTGGCACAAGGTCAGCACGAAGTTGATTTCCCGCACGATGACGGCATGCGTTTTCGTAGCGACAACCTGCCGCTGCACGAAAACGGCATGACCATTCATGCCTGGGCCGGCGAGAAAGAGATCTACTGCAAAACCTATTACTCCATCGGCGGCGGTTTTATCGTCGATGAAGAACATTTCGGCAAAGACAGCGTGGATGAGTTAAGCGTGCCTTATCCCTTCAAGTCGGCGCAAGAGATGCTGGCTTACTGTAAAGAAACCGGAATGTCGCTCTCCGGCATGGTGATGCAGAACGAACTGGCGCTGCACAGCAAGAAAGAGATTGAAGACTATTTTGCTCACGTCTGGCAGACCATGCGTGCCTGTATCGATCGCGGCATGAACACCGAGGGCGTGTTGCCTGGTCCTCTGCGCGTACCGCGTCGGGCATCGGCACTGCGTCGTCTGCTGGTAGCCAGCGATAAACTGTCCAATGACCCAATGAACGTCGTTGACTGGGTGAATATGTTCGCCCTGGCGGTCAACGAAGAGAACGCCGCCGGCGGGCGCGTGGTCACCGCGCCGACCAACGGCGCGTGCGGTATCGTCCCTGCCGTACTGGCCTACTATGACCACTTTATCGAGTCGGTCAGCCCGGATATCTATATTCGTTACTTTATGGCCTCCGGCGCCGTGGGGACGTTATACAAAATGAACGCCTCCATTTCCGGCGCTGAGGTGGGCTGTCAGGGTGAAGTTGGCGTCGCCTGTTCGATGGCGGCGGCGGGCCTGGCTGAACTGCTTGGCGCCAGCCCGGAGCAGGTGTGCGTCGCGGCGGAAATCGGTATGGAGCATAACCTGGGTCTGACCTGTGACCCGGTGGCCGGACAGGTACAGGTTCCGTGTATCGAACGTAACGCCATCGCTTCGGTGAAGGCAATCAACGCCGCACGTATGGCGATGCGTCGCACCAGCGAGCCGCGCGTCTCTCTCGATAAAGTGATCGAGACCATGTACGAAACCGGTAAAGACATGAACGCCAAGTATCGCGAGACGTCTCGCGGCGGCCTGGCCATCAAAGTTCAGTGTGACTAAACTATTTTTTATCCAAATGCGCCCACGGGGCGCATTTTTTATGTTATTTATTTACACCCACTACACTTGCTCACTCGCGGTTGTTATTCTCGTCCGCATTCAGAGCCGACAGGGTGTCGCGCATGCACAATGCTCAGAAAGTCATTTCGACTTACCGCCGTAAACGCGTTGTCATTTGTTTGATTGTGGCGTTGTTGACGTTAACGACCACACTGGTTATCCGATTTATTTCACAGCGTAGTTTAAATCAGCAACGTATCCAGAGCACTACTCATCAGATGGTGGTGGCCATGGATAGAATGCTGCGCCCTTTATCAGAGCAACAACATCCCTTGCTACAGCTGGTGGGGAAACCGTGCCAGGATGTCCGTCTGCCGCTGCGCAAACTGGCGGCGTCGCTGCAAACAGTGCGCTCCATCGCCCTGGTAAAGTCCCGGACGTTGTATTGCTCCAGTATCTTTGGCGACCGTAACGTTGCCATTCATCAGCTCCAGTCGGCGCTCCCTTCTCCTCAGCCATTGCTGATGCTTTCAACAGACCACTCGCTGCTGCTCGGCTCGCCGGTATTAGTGCAATGGTATCCCTCCCGATTAAACAGCGACGATGGCGTGATGATCGTCATCAATATCGAACTGCCAGGGGAGTTAATTCTCGCCGCAAAATCCCCCCTGATTACCGGTATCGGGTTAAGCGTCGGCGCACAGAATTTTATTCATGGTATTGGCATCACCGAGCAGCAAGTGCCGCCAGGCGAGAAGATGATTTACCACCAGCAGTCAACCCAGTTTCCGTTCGCGATTAACGTCAGCGGCCCAGGCGCCACGGCGATCGCCCTTGCGGAACTTCCTGGCGCACTGCCGCTGGCGCTGATCCTCAGCGTGATGCTGGGTGGCATGATGTGGCTGATTACGGCGGGGAGAATGAGCTTCGCCCGGGAGATCAGCCTCGGGATCGCCGCCCGTGAATTTACGTTGTGGTGCCAGCCGCTAAAAGATCTGCGGTCGCAAAAATGCGTCGGCGTCGAGATTTTGCTGCGCTGGAACAATCCGCGTCGCGGAAATATCCCTCCCGATGTATTCATTCCTCTCGCGGAAGGGGCGAACTTAATTGTGCCCCTCACCCGCTATGTCCTGAAGGAAACCGCCCGCCAGCTATCGCAGTTCCCCGAGGATAAAAACTTCCATATTTCGATTAACGTCGCCGCCCGCCATTTTGCCAACGGCGAACTGATGCGCGATTTGCATCATCTGTGGTTCAGCGCCCACCCGGTGCAGCAGCTGGTGGTGGAACTGACCGAACGCGATGTGCTGCAGGAGGGAGACCACCACATGGCGGAGCTGCTGCATTTTAAAGGAGTCATGCTGGCGATTGATGATTTCGGTACCGGAAATAGCTCACTGTCATGGCTGGAAAAGCTGCGCCCGGACGTATTGAAAATTGATAAATCCTTCACCAGCGCCATCGGCGTCGATAGCGTGAATACGACGGTGACCGACATGATCATTGCCCTGGCACGCCGCCTGAACATCCTGACGGTTGCCGAGGGGGTTGAAACCGCAGCTCAGTCGCGGTATCTGCAGCAGCACGGGGTTGATGTCCTGCAGGGGTTCTACTACGCCAGACCGATGCCGGTCGCGGCGTTTGCGCAATGGCTGGCAGAGCATGGCGAAGGCGGATAAAAAAAACCGGCCAGCCCCCTGAGGAGACTGGCCGGTCAGCATCACGCCGAGAGCAGATTACTCGTCTTCGTGATTTTCGTGCTGGGTTTTAATCACCCGCACCAGATCGACACGATAGTTGTTCGCTTCCACGATGGTAAACTGCAGCGGCTCCCGCTCCACCACATCGCCAACGCGCGGGATATGGCCGTTTACGGCAATGACCAGTCCGGCTACCGTCGCGATATCGTCCTCTTCATGAAGCAGATCGTCCAGCCCCACCGCCTGTTGCAGCGCATGCAGGTCCGTAGAACCTTTAATCAACCAGCCGTCGCCATCGGCGACGATTTCCGGGGTTTCATCGGCATCCGGGAATTCACCGGCAATCGCTTCCAGGACGTCCAGCGGCGTCACCAGACCTTGCACCACACCAAATTCATTGGTGACGATGACAAAGCTCCCACGTGCCCGACGCAGTACACCCAGCAGGTTGATCGGGTCCAGCGTTTCCGGCACCACTATCGCCGGTGAAGCCGAGGCCAGCGCCGCGACATTCTCACCCGCTTCCAGCGCCACCAGCATCTCTTTCGCCCGGACGATACCAATGATTTCATCCAGTTCGCCGCGGCACACCGGGAACAGACTGTGTGGCGAGGAGAGCAACTGGCGACGAATCTCTTCTTCGCTTTGCTCCACGTCCACCCAGCTGATTTCACCGCGCGGGGTCATGATGCTGCGCAACGAACGCTGAGCCAGGGTCAGAACGCCGTTGATCATGTAGCGTTCTTCTTCGGCAAACGCCCCTTCAGGCACCGGAACCGGCGCCGGGCTATCACCATCGTGGCTCACGGCGTGTTGTTTACGTCCGCCCATCAGGCGCAAAATTGCATCTGCTGTACGTGCACGCAGCGGCAGCGTTGACTGATGGCGAATAAAGTTACGACGCGCAATCTGATTGAAGAACTCGATGGTGATCGAGAAGCCAATCGCGGCGTACAGGTAGCCTTTCGGAATATGGAAACCAAAGCCTTCAGCCACCAGGCTCAGGCCAATCATCAACAGGAAGCTCAGGCACAGCACGACCACGGTCGGATGCTGGTTAACGAAGCGGGTTAACGGCTTCGATGCCAACAGCATCACCGCCATGGCAATCACTACCGCCGCCATCATCACCGGTAGGTGGTTCACCATACCAACGGCTGTAATCACCGCATCCAGCGAGAAGACCGCATCCAGCACCACGATTTGCAGTACCACCACCCAGAAGCTGGCATAGCCTTTCCCATGACCCTCATCGTGCTGACGATTCTCCAGCCGCTCATGCAGTTCCGTGGTGGCCTTAAACAGCAGGAACAGCCCCCCGACCAGCATGATCAGGTCGCGTCCGGAAAAGGTTAAATCGGCGACGCTAAACAGCGGTTTAGTCAGGGTCACCATCCACGAAATAACCGACAGCAGACCAAGTCGCATGAACAACGCCAGCGACAGACCAATCAAACGTGCTTTATCACGCTGTTTGGGTGGCAGCTTATCCGCCAGGATGGCGATAAATACCAGGTTGTCGATACCGAGCACGATCTCCAGTACGACCAGCGTCAGCAAGCCGACCCAGATAGAGGGATCCATCAAGAGTTCCATGAGTTGCTCCAGTTGACGACAGACGAAGTCATCGTGATGTCACGCACGACAGAGATAATGGTTGCGGGTAAAAAAGCGTAGCAGGTTGTCGCGGCAGAATAGTGCCAGAAAGTGAAAAGACGTCGATGAGGGTCCATACAGCGGGCTATGCCCTATACTCCTGAGTAATTAAACGGAAGCTAAACATAGCAAAAAATGCAGAGAGTTTGGAAAAAACTTTACCAGTCTTTGCAATAGCTAAGGCTATTTTTTGCGCTGCGAAATTATTAATTGCAGATGAGTGATTTACGGATCTTCATCACATTAATTATTTTTTCACTATCTAAAATAAATCACGGTAGTCAATATTTTCGATCTTACACCCTTACTGAATCGATTTTGTTCGCAAGAGTGATTCAGGATGTATCAACACAGATGATGCATTCACGATAATAAAGGAGGTAGCAAGTGACGATTGCTATTGTAATAGGCACACATGGTTGGGCTGCAGAACAACTGCTAAAAACAGCAGAAATGTTGTTGGGCGAGCAGGAAAACGTTGGCTGGATTGATTTCGTTCCTGGTGAAAACGCAGAAACGCTGATCGAGAAGTACAACGCACAGCTGGCAAAGCTTGATACGTCGAAAGGCGTGTTGTTCCTCGTCGATACATGGGGAGGCAGTCCGTTTAACGCTGCCAGCCGCATTGTCGTTGATAAAGAACAGTACGAAGTCATTGCCGGCGTCAACATTCCCATGCTGGTCGAAACGCTGATGGCGCGTGACGACGATCCCTCTTTCGATGAACTAGTGGCGCTGGCAGTAGAAACGGGTCGTGAAGGCGTGAAAGCGCTGAAAGCGAAAACCGTGGAAAAAGCCGCTCCGGCACCGGTTCAGGCAGCAGCACCGAAAGCGGCAGCGCCGTTAAAACCAATGGGCCCCGATGACTATATGGTTATCGGACTGGCACGTATCGATGACCGACTGATCCATGGTCAGGTCGCGACTCGCTGGACCAAAGAAACCAACGTCACCCGCATTATTGTCGTGAGCGATGAAGTCGCGGCCGATAACGTTCGTAAGACGTTACTGACCCAGGTTGCTCCTCCGGGCGTCACTGCCCACGTTGTTGATGTGGCGAAAATGATCCGCGTGTACAACAACCCGAAATACGCAGGCGATCGTGTCATGCTGCTGTTTACCAACCCAACCGACGTAGAACGTATCGTTGAAGGCGGCGTGAAACTCACCACCGTCAACATCGGCGGTATGGCTTTCCGTCAGGGTAAAACGCAGGTGAACAACGCCGTTTCGGTCGATGAAAAAGATATTGAAGCATTCAAAAAGCTGAATGCTCGCGGTATCGAACTGGAAGTCCGTAAAGTTTCCACCGACCAGAAACTGAAAATGATGGACCTGATTAGCAAGGTAGCAAAATAACCTTGCAAGTCGTGTCCCCGTTTTCAACTTAAGACTTAATCAACAGGAGAAGTACAATGGAGATTACCCTTCTTCAGATTGTGCTGGTGTTCATCGTCGCGTGTATTGCGGGTATGGAGTCGGTACTTGATGAGTTTCAGTTCCACCGTCCTCTGATCGCTTGTACGCTGATCGGCGCCGTTCTCGGCGATATGAAAACCGGTATCATCATCGGTGGTACGCTGGAAATGATCGCTCTGGGCTGGATGAACATCGGTGCCGCCGTTGCACCTGATGCGGCACTGGCATCTATTATATCCACCGTTCTGGTTATCGCCGGCCATCAAAGCATTGGCGCCGGTATCGCCCTGGCAATCCCGCTGGCAGCAGCAGGCCAGGTACTGACCATTATCGTTCGTACTATTACCGTGGCATTCCAGCACGCCGCTGATAAGGCCGCCGAAAACGGCAACCTGACAGCGATTTCATGGCTGCACGTGTCGTCCCTGTTCCTGCAGGCAATGCGTATCGCTATCCCTGCGGTTATCGTGGCAATCTCTGTCGGCACCAGCGAAGTACAGGGTCTGCTGAATGCGATTCCTGAAGTGGTTACCGGTGGTCTGAACATCGCGGGCGGTATGATCGTCGTCGTCGGTTACGCAATGGTCATCAACATGATGCGTGCGGGCTACCTGATGCCGTTCTTCTACCTGGGCTTCGTTACTGCCGCGTTCACCAACTTCAACCTGGTTGCTCTGGGTGTGATCGGTACCGTAATGGCTATCCTCTATATCCAGCTGAGCCCGAAATACAACCGCGTAGCGGGTGCGCCAGCGCAGGCTGCTGGTAATAACGATCTCGATAACGAACTGGACTAACAGGTGAGCGAAATGGTTGATATGACTAAAAATACCACCGAGAAAAAACTCACTCAGAGTGATATTCGTGGCGTGTTCATTCGTTCTAACCTGTTCCAGGGGTCATGGAACTTTGAACGTATGCAGGCGTTGGGCTTCTGCTTCGCAATGGTACCGGCAATTCGTCGTCTGTACCCGGAGAACAACGATGCCCGTAAACAGGCGATTAAACGTCACCTGGAGTTCTTTAACACCCATCCATACGTCGCGGCGCCGGTTCTTGGCGTAACGCTGGCGATGGAAGAGCAGCGTGCTAACGGTGCAGAGATCGACGATGGTGCGATTAACGGCATCAAAGTCGGTCTGATGGGGCCGCTGGCCGGCGTCGGCGACCCGATCTTCTGGGGTACCGTTCGTCCGGTATTCGCTGCACTGGGCGCAGGTATCGCGATGAGCGGCAGCCTGCTGGGTCCTCTGCTGTTCTTCATCCTGTTTAACGCAGTACGTCTGCTGACCCGTTACTACGGCGTGGCATACGGTTACCGTAAAGGTATCGACATCGTTAAGGATATGGGCGGCGGCTTCCTGCAGAAACTGACCGAGGGGGCGTCAATTCTCGGCCTGTTTGTCATGGGGGCTTTGGTTAACAAGTGGACGCACGTGAATATCCCGCTGGTGGTATCAACAATCACCGGTCAGGATGGCCAGACTCGCGTCACCACCGTGCAGACCATTCTTGACCAGCTGATGCCTGGCCTGGTTCCGCTGCTGCTGACCTTCGCCTGTATGTGGCTGCTGCGTAAGAAAGTGAACGCCCTGTGGATCATCGTTGGCTTCTTCGTCATCGGTATCGTGGGCTATGCTATCGGCCTGCTGGGCCTGTAAGTATCTTGTTGTACGCCGGGGGCTTAGCCCCCGGTTTTTTTTTACCGGAGGATGGATGACAATCACGGATCTGGTGCTGGTTCTGTTTATTCTTGTTCTGCTGGCGTTTGCAATTTATGACCAGTTTATTATGCCGCGGCGCAACGGTCCGCAGCTCCTGACTATCCCCCTGCTCCGCCGCAGTCGTGTCGATGGGATCATCTTCGTCGGCCTGGTGGCCATTCTGATTTACAACAATATCACCAACCACGGCGCGTTAATCACCACATGGTTATTATCTGCACTGGCGTTGATGGGCTTGTACCTGTTCTGGATCCGCACGCCGAAAATCATCTTCAAAGCCAGTGGCTTTTTCTTCGCCAATATCTGGATTGAATATAGCCGTATCAAAGAAATGAATTTATCGGAAGATGGCGTGCTGGTGATGCAATTAGAACAGCGGCGTTTGCTTATTCGGGTCAAAAACATTGATGACCTTGAGAAGATATACAAATTTCTCGTTTCAACTCAATGAGTTAAAAATATAACTCGTGCTATATCTCGTCAATTTTTAACCAATTCCAGCGAATGAAATATAGCACCGGCTATATTTCATTCGTCCACTTCACCGATATTAATTAACGAATCATTTACTTGTAAATTCAAATGAAAATCGTTATCATTTGGTTATCGAAATAAATAAATCCTGTTATTGTTTTATATTCTAAAAATATGTTAAGGTTGCGCCCGTCGTTGGGGAGTAGCCGATTTCCTGCCTGCCAGGAAATGTACGTGTCAACATACTCGTTGCAAAACGTGGCACGTACGGGTCGAAAAGATGTTCGATCAGGCGAGACCATAGACACATCACCGCTATACGCCATACCTCTTTACCGGGTCGCGTATGTTTACTGGGGGTAGTGATGTGTCATATGGATTTTCCCCGGTCAGGACGCATGTATGAACCTATCTGCCACGATTCTTCTTGCCTTTGGCATGTCCATGGACGCTTTCGCTGCCTCAATCGGGAAAGGCGCCACCTTACACAAACCTAAATTTTCTGAAGCCTTACGCACCGGACTGATTTTCGGCGCGATCGAAACCCTCACGCCTCTCGTTGGTTGGGGCATGGGAATGCTCGCCAGCCAGTTTGTCCTCGAATGGAACCACTGGATCGCCTTTGCGCTGCTGATTTTTCTTGGCGGCAGGATGGTAATTGAAGGTTTCCGCGCAGGCGATAGCGAAGTCTGTGAGGCTCCTCTCCGTCATGGATTCTGGTTGCTGGTGGTGACCGCTTTCGCCACCAGCCTCGATGCAATGGCCGTCGGCGTGGGCCTGGCTTTCCTGCAGGTGAACATCATTGCCACCGCCCTCGCGATCGGCTGCGCAACGCTTATCATGTCAACGCTGGGGATTATGGTCGGACGGTTTATCGGCCCGCTGCTTGGCAAACGGGCCGAGATTCTGGGTGGTATCGTCTTGATTGGTATCGGCAGCGAAATTCTCTGGAGCCACTTCGCCGGCTAATTCTCAGGCCTCGCGCTGCCAGAAGTGGAGCATAAAATCCGTCTGGCAGCTAAAAATGTCCTGCGCTCGTAGCGTTTCACGCACCTCAGGCTTTGCCCGCCACGCAAACGGCGTCATCTGCAGTAACGCTTCGGCTTCTTGCCCGCTCAGCTGCATCGGATAGGCCAGTTGTTGCTGCTGACGTAAAACAAAGCCGGGCATTGCCTCATGATTTTCCTCATGCAGGCGCACCTCATCATAAATCAGCCCTTTCAGCTCCATCAGATGGCGAGGCCCAGGCGTCGCGGTAATCACCCAGCCACCAGGGACGATCGCCCGGGCCAGCTCCTGGGCATTGCAGGGGGCATAAATCCGCACCACCGCATCAAGGCTGGCATCATCAAACGGCAGACGCTGGCTGGAAGCAACACAAAAATCCACCTGCGGGTAGCGTTTTGCTGCCGCACGAATGGCTGATTTAGAGACATCCAGGCCCCAGCAGTGCCCGGCAATACTGGCGAAGGCGTGGGTGTAGTACCCTTCTCCACAGCCAATATCCAGCAGACGTGCAGGGGTCTCGGTGCGCAGAAACTCGCAGATCGCATCGCGCAGGGGTTGATAGTGACCGGCGTCGAGAAACGCCCGGCGGGCCTGCATCATCTCGGCGCTATCGCCCGGATCGCGAGAGCGTTTGAACTGCACCGGCAGTAAATTGACATACCCCTCTTTCGCCAGATCGAACTGGTGCCGCTGCGGGCAGGTAAAACTGTTGTCGCGGCGGACAAGCGGCGCGTGGCAAAGCGGGCAACTGTATGACATAACAACTCCGGTGTCGCTAAAAGGGCGAAAGTGTAGCGCTATTCGCCCTTTCAGACCACTGTTACAACGCAGGCGGCGCGGCTTCTCCGTTGTGCATCACGATAAGATTCTCTGACCCCTGCGGCATCCCATCCGGCATGACATTTTCCAGACGCAGCACATCGCCCATGATCTGGCTGAATACCGGTGCGGAAACAGCTCCGCCATAATAGGCCCCGTTGCTGGGGTCGTTTATCACCACCACCAGCGCGAACTGCGGGTGGCTGGCGGGAGCGACCCCTGCCGTATAGGCAATATATTTGTCGATGTATTTGCCGTCCGGGCCGATTTTTTTCGCCGTCCCGGTTTTTACCGCAATACGGTAATCACGAACTGCCGCCTTGGTCCCACCGCCGCCAGGCAGAGCCACGCTCTCCATCATGTGCTCCACTTCATGCACGATCGGTTCCGGCATCACGCGGGTGCCGATCACCGGCGGGTCGATTCGGGTTATCGATAATGGGCGCTCGATGCCAAAACCACCGATGGTGGCATAGACGTGCGCCAGCTGGAGCGGCGTAACCATCAGGCCATAGCCAAACGCAAAGGTCGCCCGGTCAAGCTGTCCCCAATAGCGACGCTGCGGCATCAGGCCCGAACTTTCGCCGGTGAGGCCCAGGCCGGTCGGATCGCCAAACCCAAACGCTTTGTAGGTATCGAGAAGATGCTGAACCGGCATCGCCAGTGAAAGGTGCGAGACCCCGGTATCGCTGGATTTCTGCAGGATGCCGGTCAACGTCAGCTCCGGGTAATAGCCTACATCGCGGATCCGGTGGCCATCCAGCACAAACGGGTGGGTGTCGACCACGCTGTCCGGCTGCACGATCCCCTGCTGGAGAGCCGTCATGACCACCAGCGGCTTAACCGTCGATCCGGGTTCAAAGGTGTCACTGATGGCCCGATTGCGGAAATCATCCAGTTTCGCGTCATCACGGTTGTTAGGGTTGAAATCCGGATAGCTGGCCATCGACAGAATTTCCCCGGTGTCGATTTTAATCAGCACCGCGGCGCCAGACTCGGCCTTATTCCACTTCACGGCATTATCCAGCGCATCTTCCGTCACCGTTTGCAGGCGCTCATCAATACTTAACTGAATGGTGTGCGCCGGCACCGCCGGCACCTCGGTGATATTTTCGATCACGTGGCCATGACGGTCTTTACGCACCAGCCGCCGCCCGGCTTTCCCCGTCAGCTGACTGTTGAAACTCTTCTCAACCCCTTCAATGCCCTGGTTATCAATATTGGTGAATCCCAGCAGGTTGGCCGCCACGTGCCCTGCCGGATAAAACCGCCGCGACTCATCGCGCAGGTTAATCCCCGGCAGATGGAGTTTATCGATCCATTCGGCCTGTTCCGGATTGACCTGGCGAGCCAGGTAGATAAAACGCATGTGAGGATGAGCCTCGATGCGTTTGGCCAGGTCCCCCAGGTTAAGGTGTAGCGCCTCCGCCATCGCCTGCCAGCGCGGACCATAGCCAACGCCGCCCTTCTCCATCATCGTCTGCGGGTCGGCCCAGATGGCGCTGACCGGGACGCTGACTGCCAGCGGACGGTTTTCACGATCGCTGATGGTGCCACGCTGAACGTCAATGGGTTCTTCCCGTAACGAGCGCATATCTTCTTGTTTAACCAGGTTATCTGGTGAAATGATTTGCAGCCAGGCCACGCGGCCTAACAGGAATCCGAGACAACCCAAAATCGCTACGCACAACAATCCAAAACGGACCGGGGTGAAATGCGCGGCTGACTGATTTTTATTCTTTGGCACCATAGCTCCAGCATTATTTTGCAACCACCTGATTTAACAGGAAATCACCAAATCAGGATGCGAAACAGTGCGAATAACGGTGATGTTTTGCAACAAGGCGCGACAAAGGAGGGAGAATGGAAATGTTTTGCAATAAATACTAAAAAGCCCCGCAGAGGCGAGGCTTTTCTTACAAGATGAGTGGTCTTGAATCAGATAGCAGTAACGTTAACTGCTGCCGGACCTTTCTGGCCGTCCTGAATTTCGAACTCAACGTTCTGGCCTTCAGCCAGAGTTTTGAAACCATTACCCTGGATAGCGGAGAAGTGTACGAACACATCTTTGCTGCCATCAGCCGGAGTAATGAAACCAAAACCTTTAGACTCGTTGAACCACTTAACCTGACCTTTAATCTTTGCCATTTGCAAAATTCCTTAGACTGTTTTCTTCGCCCATCGGCGCTTACATAGATAAAACTCTGACACACTACTGCATGAGGCACTAATATAAGGTTCGGCAGAGAAGCAGTATTCAACGACAACGTGTTTACTCAGGACTTCTTTACTGAAAATGCCACACATAAACAGAACTGTACCTCGTTTAACCCGAAACGTGTTATCACATACAACGTAAATAATGGCAAGCCATTTTTAAAGGTGTCTCGATCCTTCGCACAGATTATAAGGGAATCATTTGATCACCTGCACATTTATGCGTCCTTAACTGCTGCGGACAGTACTCGTCAGCGCCCCGCTCTGGCCCAGATAATGCGCGCAAAGATTGCAACTTTTTTACCATTGCTCAACAACTTCTGTCGGTTCAACACGCCGGCATATGCGCGGTGTCCTGGGTTCGGATGTGCAAAATCATGCGCATAATGATGCACATGCTGGTGTATATCGATAGTTGAATATTGTCTTAAATGGAGCCTGTATGGTGATATAAAACCGACGCAGCGGTCACAGTATGAATATTATGGATAATACTATTTAAACATGAAGTATTAATGACAAAATTGTCCATCAGGTAATTAAAACATATTGTTATTACTTTATTTGATTTACTAAAAAGCCGTGACACTGGCAGGAAGAATTGAGATCCAGTCCACATTAACGCACAAGAATTGGGCGATCGGAGTCAGAAAAAAGATAAGAAAAAGTTATAGCGTGATGGGTTAATCCAGGTGCACACCGGGCGGTGCACACCTGTCAGCGTGTTACCGTTCAGCGACCAGACGGATGAAGTCATCCCCGTCTTTTTCTGCCACTGATGCGTTGGCAACCTCTTCCTTCTCAGGTTCATTGGCTTCACAGAGACGACGCAGCAGCACATTTTGCCGCTTTTGCTGGTCCAGTAACGCCTGCAGCAGTTCAATCTGCTCATTGGTGCGCGAACTTGCGCGATTAACAAAAAACCACAACAACAAACCAACAAGCACCAGCACGATGGAAAGCGCCAGTGAAGCCAGATTTAAGATCCCAGGATTTAGTAACTCACTCATTTCACCACCTCAAAGAGAAGGCGTTTATTCTACCACTCGCAGAGCAGAAGAAAATCCGTCGTAATAAAAATGTCTTACCAGGGGATAAATTTGTTGATGGTGCAGATGCCGCTGAAAAATTGTACATCTTGATCGCACATTACGTTAAGCATCTGAGTCCATAGCAATAAGCAACCGGCTATGACGACGATCAGCAAAACCCAGCGTAATTTTTTCACTCCACTCTCCGCATCAGTATCAGATGTTTCCAGGATAACATGCGCATCTTAAACCGTGACTAACTGTAATACGAAAGGTAAGTTTAGGAATCATAGACTTGTTTCAAGGCATGTAACTGTCAATATACCCGGCATACTTCAAGCTGCATATGTGTTGGCTGCACCCGCTCACCCCAGTCACTTACCGGTGTAAGCTCCTGGGGATTTACGGCCTTGCCGCCTTTATGCAACTTGAATTATTTAGGGAATAAAACCTTGAGAATAATGCAAACAATGAGGCAACAATGCGATTAATCATTCGTTCCATTGTAGTACTGGCCATCGTGTGGATTGGTATTCTGTTAAGCGGTTATGGGATTTTGATAGGCAGTAATGAGAACGCCGCAGGACTGGGGCTTCAGTGTAAATACCTGACCGCTCGCGGCACCAGCACCGCGCAATACGTGCACTCCGACAGCGGAATTATCGGGCTAACCGATTGCCCGGTTTTACGCAAAAGTGAAACGGTCATCGACAAAGGCTAACGCATTCCGGCAACAGCAGAAGCGTGACGCCTGCTGTTGCCGGTAAACCCGACGGCCATTCACATCAGAATGGATAGTCGTTGTATCCCATCTGTTCTGAAATTTTGCGCGCCGCGGTGTGCAGCATCTCAACATACTCGTGCAGACGCTCTTCAGAGAAGCGCAGCGTCGGGAATGAGATACTCAGGCCGGCAATCACCACGCCAAAGCGGTCGAATACCGGTACGCCGATGCAGCGCAGTCCTTCTTCCTGCTCTTCGTTGTCTTCGCCATAACCCTGCTGACGCACCTGCTCCAGTACCCCAATCAGCTCTTCCGTGCTGGTAATGGTACGGTCGGTGCTGCGCTTGTACTCAACGCCTTCCAGAATTTGCTCGACTTCTGCGCGATCGCGCCACGCCAGCAGCACTTTACCGATAGCGGTACTGTACAGTGGGTTGCGACGGCCAACGCGCGAGTACATACGCAGATTGTACATTGAGTCAATTTTGTGGATATAGACAATGCTGTCTTCATCCAGCGCGCCCAGGTGGACAGTCTCTTTGGTCAGACGTGAAAGTTCACGCATCTGAATGTCGGCACTGCGGATCAGGTCGACGTTTTGCAGCGCACGGGCACCCAACTCAAATAGCTTCAGGGTCAGAGAGTATTTCTCCGATTCGCCTTCCTGAGCCACATAGCCCAGCGATTTCATGGTCTGCAAAAAGCGATAAACGGTGCTTTTTGACATCATGACGCGCTGGGACAGTTCGGTAATGCCAATTTCACGCTCTTCACCAAGCGCCTGCAGAATGCCAAAAACCTTCAATACCGAAGAGACAGAATCTGGCTGTTTATCCAAATCTGCAACTGCCATTTATCACCTCATCGTAACTGTTTTATAAAAATTAGAACCGGTTTTTATTATAAATTCGCATCAGCGCCCCCGCAATCGATCTTCTGCCCATTCGTTACAAATCTGCGACATACAACCGAATAATCAATGCTAAAATTATTATCCATAGAATAATACCCCCTTAAAGACACATATTTGACATGGATAAAAATATTTCTGATGGCCTGCCGACGCCCCAGCGCCATGGCGCCATCCTGACCATCATTTTGGGGTTGGCCATGGCGGTCCTCGACGGCGCGATAGCCAACGTCGCGCTGCCGACCATTGCAACGGACCTGAATGCCTCCCCCGCGGCATCGATATGGATAGTCAACGCTTACCAGATAGCCATCGTCATCGCTCTGCTGCCGCTCTCCTTTCTGGGCGACATGTTTGGCTACCGTCGGGTCTACAAAATCGGCCTGGCGCTTTTTACCCTGACCTCGTTAGCCTGCGCCCTCTCCCGTAGCCTGGAGATGCTGACCCTCGCCCGCGTCGCTCAGGGTCTTGGCGGCGCGGCGTTGATGAGCGTGAATACAGCGCTGATCCGCCTTATCTTCCCCCAGCGTTTCCTCGGGCGCGGGATGGGGATTAACTCATTCGTGGTGGCGGTGTCATCGGCGGCAGGTCCGACAATTGCTGCCGCGATCCTCTCAGTCGCCTCCTGGCAATGGCTGTTTTTGATTAATATTCCGCTGGGGATTGTGTCGCTGCTCCTCGCCATGCGTTTTCTGCCCCCCAACACCGGGCGGAGTAAGATCACCCGCTTCGACCTTCCCAGCGCCATTATGAATGCGCTGACTTTTGGCCTGCTGATTACCGCCCTCGGCGGCTTTGCGCAAGGTCAGTCCGGTCAACTGGTGCTGGCTGAAGTGGCCGCGGTCATCGTGATCGGCTTCTTTTTTGTCCGCCGCCAGCTGCAAATGCCGGTGCCGCTGTTACCGATAGATCTGCTGCGGATCCCGCTGTTTTCACTCTCTATCTGCACCTCAATTTGCTCGTTCTGCGCGCAAATGCTGGCGTTGGTCTCCCTGCCCTTCTTCCTGCAGTCAATGCTGGGGCGTAGCGAAGTGGAAACCGGGCTATTGCTGACGCCGTGGCCTCTAGCCACGATGGTGATGGCGCCGCTGGCAGGTTATCTGATTGAGAAAGTCCATGCGGGATTACTTGGCGCGGTCGGCTTGCTGGTGATGGCCGGTGGCCTGTTTGGTCTGGCGCTGTTGCCCGCCTCGCCCTCTGACCTGGATATTATCTGGCGCATGGCGCTGTGCGGTGCCGGTTTTGGTCTGTTCCAGTCGCCGAATAACCACACTATTGTCTCTTCCGCCCCTCGCCATCGCAGCGGCGGCGCCAGCGGCATGTTAGGGACCGCGCGTTTGCTGGGGCAAAGTGCCGGCGCGGCTTTGGTTGCGCTGTTCCTGAATTTACAAGGCAACAGCGGCACCCACAGTGCATTGCTGCTGGCCGGCGGACTAGCGGTGATGGCCGCCGCCGTCAGCGGACTTCGGGTCACTCAGCCTCGTCCTGAGTCCTGATCGACGGCGTTCGTGCGGCATAAAAAAACGCGGCCCGGAGGCCGCGTTTTTGTCTGCAAGTACGGTGTTACTTCAGGTATTCACCGCTACGCAGCGCTTCGATACGCTTATCCAACGGCGGGTGAGTCATGAACAGTTCGCTCATAGACTTCGCTTTACCGTTAATGCAGAACGCCATCATGCTGCTGGCTTCCTGCGGCTCGTAGCTGGTTTTCAGACGCTGCAGCGCCGCAATCATTTTCTCACGGCCAACCAGCTTCGCAGAGCCAGCATCGGCGTGGAATTCACGATGACGCGAGAACCACATGGTAATAATGCTCGCCAGAATACCAAACACCAGTTCCAGCACCGTCGCCACCGCGAAGTAAATCAGCGGGTTGCCGTTACTGCTTTCGCTGTCATCACGGTTGCCGCCAAGGAATCCGGCCGCAATCTGCGCGATGACGCGCGAGATAAAGATAACGAAGGTGTTCACCACACCCTGGATCAGGGTCATGGTCACCATGTCACCGTTGGCGATATGGCTGATTTCGTGAGCGATAACGGCTTCGGCTTCGTCACGGCTCATGTTTTGCAGCAGTCCGGTACTGACGGCCACCAGCGACGCATCACGGCGCGCACCGGTCGCGAAAGCATTGATGTCCGGCGCATGGTAAATAGCGACCTGCGGCATACCGATCCCCGCCTGCTGCGCTTGCTGCGAGACGGTATTCATCAGCCAGCGTTCGGTTTCGTTACGCGGCTGCTCAATCACTTCCCCACCCACTGATTTCAGCGCCATCCATTTCGACATCATCAGCGAAACGATCGAGCCACCAAAACCAAAAAGCAGCGCCATGATCAGTAATCCGGTCATGCTGCTTGACTGAATTCCCGTCAGGCTTAGCACCAGCCCGAACACCACCATAACTGCCAGGTTGGTCATCAGGAAAAGCGCGATTCGCATCATAATTTTCTTTTAACCTCGATTTAACAAAACGCACTATGCGATTACCCATATCGTATGGGTAGTAGGCTAATTTTCAACTATCAGCCCCTGCTAAGTCACGAGAAAAACACAACTTTACATTTTGTCGCATTGTTCTGACACCAGCACAGCTTGTTGACATTTTGTATATTCGACGAGGGAATAACCGGCGGGAAGCAGAAAAGAAAACGGGCACATGATTTGTGCCCGTTGGGTACTTATTTCGCTACCGGTGGCTCTACCGCCGGCTGCGCTTTCTCAAGGTGCGCAAGGTCGATCGCGATGTGGACCGTTTCATCGAGATACGGATCCGGCTCCTGGTAATCTTTCGGCAGATCGTCCAGTTTCTTCAGCGCCGGTTTGCCTTCACGCTTCAGACGGTCATTGATCCGCGCCAGGCGGGTCGCATCGTCTTCTTCGTTCTCTTTCTCACGCTGGGCGTAATTCAGAGAGACGATATAACGCTTATCTTTCATTGCGTTATAGCGGGCAATATCCTTCATGATGTACTGGAATTCCGGATCTTTGGCAATGCGTGCATCATGCAGCTTCAGCAGCTCCGGGTCGAAAGGCTGCAAATCACCGGATTTCACGTAGGTCGCGGCATTCACGCTATCCCACGGCAGGGCGTTATCTTCATACTGCTCGCCGGTTTCACGATCTTCGGTACCGGTTGGCATCATGATGTCCGGCGTCACACCTTTACGCTGAGTACTGCCGCCGTTGATGCGGTAGAACTTCTGGATGGTGTACTGTACCGAACCCAGCGCAGGCCAGTCAGGACGCAGCATCTGATCGTAAATACGGTTCAGAGAGCGATACTGCTGAACGGTGCCTTTACCGAAGGTCGGCTCGCCAACGATCAGCCCGCGGCCATAATCCTGCATAGCGGCGGCGAAAATTTCAGACGCGGAAGCACTGAAACGGTCAACCAGCACCACCAGCGGACCTTTGTAATAGACCACGCCATCGGTGTCGCTGTCTTCGCGCACTTTGCCGTTGTTATCACGCACCTGGACTACCGGCCCTGACGGAATGAACAGACCAGAAAGCGAAACCGCTTCGGTCAGTGCCCCACCGCCATTGCTGCGCAGGTCGATAACCACGCTACTGACGTTCTGCTTCTCCAGCTTCTGCAGCTGAACTTTCACATCGTCCGTCAGACCAACATAGAAGCCAGGAATGTCCAGCACGCCGACTTTTTCTTTACCGACGGTTTTCACCGACATTTTCACCGCGCGATCTTCAAGACGAATTCGCTCACGGGTCAGCGTCACGATGCGGGTTTTCGCGCCCTTGCCAGCCGGCAGAACTTCAAGGCGAACCTTGCTGCCCTTCGGCCCTTTAATCAGGGCAACCACGTCATCCAGACGCCAGCCGATAACATCGACCATGCCTTTTCCAGACTGGCCGACACCAACAATACGATCGCCAACGCTAATTGACTTACTCTTCGCCGCAGGGCCGCCGGCCACCAGCGAGTTGATCACCGTATAGTCGTCGTCCATCTGCAATACCGCACCGATCCCCTCTAACGACAGGCTCATTTCGGTGTTGAACTGCTCAGTATTACGCGGTGACAGATAGTTGGTGTGCGGGTCGATTTCGCGGGCAAACGCGGTCATCACCAGCGAGAACACATCTTCGCTGTTGGATTGCGCCAGGCGGCGAATCGCAAATTTATAACGGCGCGTTAAGGTCTCGCGGATCTCTTTGTCATCTTTGCCAGTGAGCTTCAGGCTCAGCTGGTCAAACTTCACTTTGGCGTCCCACAGCGCATTCAGCTCAGCTTCGTCTTTCGGCCAGGGCGATTTGCTGCGGTCAAGATTGAAGCTATCGTTGCCGGTGAAGTCCATCGGACGTTCCAGCACCTTCAGCGCGTACTGATAACGCTCAAAACGACGCTTCTGCCCCAGGTTATACAGGTCGTAGAATACGTCCAGCTTTCCGGTGCGCAGTTCATCGCCGATTTGATTTTTCTTTGCCGAAAACTGAGCAATATCGCTGGCCAACAGCACGTTGTGGCTGTAGTCCAGCAGGTTCAGATAACGATCGAAAATTTTTGCCGAGAAGGCGTTGTCGAGATCAAACTGCCGGTAGTGAGAACGCGTAAAGCGGGAAGTGACACGTTCACTCACCGTCGCGTGCTGCGGCTCTTCTTTCAGCACCGGTATTTGATCGACTCGGGTAATATCGTCCACGGCGAACGCATGGCCTGCTATTGCTAGCAGGCCCGCAAGCGCGGTGAGCTTAAAGAGTTTGTTCATGCCTGGCCCGGCCTCCGTTTCAGAACACCAGGTGTTCTGCGCGTACAATCATTGACAAACCAGAAGTCAGCTGTACACGAACGCCATCTTTGGTGATTTCCAGAACGGTGGCGTCCATCGCGTTGTTGCCTGCTTTCACCTTCAGCGCCTGACCCACGCTTAACGCGGTCAGATCTGAGACTGGAGTCAGACGCGGCTCTTCACGCGGTGCTTTCGCAACGGCAGGACGCGGCTTACGCTGTTCGGTGCCTTCTTTGCGGCGAACCTGAGGACGTGGCTTACGCTCGCGACGCGCACCCTCTTCCTGCTGACCTGCAGCAGCGGCGGCTTCGCGCTTTTTAGCCTGCTGGCTTGCGCGCTGCGCCTGGACGCGAGCTTTTGCTTCTTCGAGCTGCTGACGGGCATGAGCAACATGCTGCTCTTCCAGTTCACCACACGGGTTGCCATCAAGGTCAACGCGGATAGCGCCTGGTTTAACGCCGTACAGATAACGCCAGCTCGAAGTATAAAGACGTAAAGCGGCACGAAGTTGGGTTTTACTGAGATTCATCTCCCCCCCAACACGCTCAACAAGATCCTGAAAAATACCGACTTTCAGGGGGCGAGCTTCGCCTTCAGCGCTAAAACACTGAGGGAAACGTTCGGCCAGAAACGCGATAACTTCTTTACTGCTATTCAACTTAGGTTGATTTTCCATGAAATTTCCTGATTACAACGGACGTAGCCAACAAGCCGCAGGCATGAACAGGCGACATTATAATGACGCCATCGCTAAATGCTACGTTATCCGTTGATTATCCTGCGACGCGGGCAAATATTTTTTGGTAGTCGGTCGCAGAAATGAGTTTTTCCAGATGCGCGACCAGTTCAGCCAGCCCCTGCTCATCTTCAGCAGTGAAGCGGCCGTACGCGGTACTGTCGATATCCAGAACGCCAATAATCTGGTTGTTCACCTGCAAAGGAAAAACGATTTCCGAATTGCTGGCGGCATCACAGGCAATGTGCCCGTCGAAGGCATGGACATCTTCCACACGCTGTACGCGGTTTTGCGCAACAGCTGCACCGCAGACCCCACGTCCGACCGGGATCCGCACGCACGCCAGCTTGCCCTGGAATGGGCCCAACACCAGCGTATCGTCTTCAAGCAGGTAGAAGCCTGCCCAGTTGACCTCAGTCAGGCGCTCAAACAACAGCGCGCTGGTATTAGAGATCATCGCCAGAAAACTGGTTTCACCTGCCATTAATGCCTGAAAGTCACGGTTAAGATCCGCGTAAAATTCTGTTTTGTTCATTATGTAATCACTTAGTTGTCTTACTGCCAAATACGTACAGCCTAATAAAATAAGCATTAAATGCGTTCAGGCTCAAGATGAATTCAATCCTGGGTTAAGATAGTGAGATACATTCATCCCTGTACGTAATAAATGCCACTAAAAACACAACCGCTGACACCAGCGAAAAAAATGATCGTGCATGCGGTCAGTAGTCCACTGCCGCAAGCGCATTATCACCGCTGCCCGCAGTGCGATATCCTGTTCAGCCTGCCGGTGCTAAAGCGCCATCAGAGCGCCTGGTGTCCGCGCTGCAATGCGAAGATCCGCGATGGCCGCGACTGGTCGCTCACTCGTCTGGGCTGTATGGCTATCGCCATGCTGCTGCTGATGCCCTTCGCCTGGACTGAACCGCTGCTGCGCCTGCATCTGCTTGGCGTGCGCATCGACGCTAACGTTTTACAGGGCATCTGGCAAATGACCGACCAGGGCGATCCGCTCACCGCCGCGATGGTGCTGTTCTGCGCCATTGGCGCTCCGGCAATCCTGGTCATCGCCATCGCCTACCTGTGGTTGGGAAACGTACTGGGCATGAATCTCCGCCCGGTATTGCTGATGCTGGAAAAGCTCAAAGAGTGGGTGATGCTGGATATTTATCTGGTCGGCATTGGCGTGGCGTCCATCAAGGTGCAGGACTATGCGTTTCTGCAGCCTGGCGTCGGGCTTGTGGCCTTCATTTCACTGACTTTGCTCAGCATTCTGACGATCATTCACATGAATGTGGAAGAGCTCTGGGAGCGCTTTTACCCCCAGCGGCCCGCCCTGCGTCCCGACCCGGCGCTACAGGTGTGTACCGGCTGTCATCACACCGGTTTTCGCGATGCTCGCGGGCGCTGTCGGCGTTGTCATACGCCGTTACACCATCGGCGGCCGCAAAGTCTGCAGCGCAGCTGGGCCGGGTTGATTGCCTCCATGGTCTTTCTGCTGCCCGCAAACCTGCTGCCGATATCGGTCATCTACGTGAACGGCGCGCGGCAGAATGATACGATTCTGTCCGGCATTATGTCGCTGGCAAACAGTAACGTGGCGATCGCCGCCGTGGTGTTTATCGCCAGTATTCTGGTGCCATTTACCAAAGTTATTGTGTTGTTTACGCTGCTGGTCAGCATACAATTCAAGTGCGAGCAGGGTCTGCGCACCCGCATCCTGCTGCTCAGGCTGATTACCTGGATTGGCCGGTGGTCAATGTTAGATCTGTTTGTTATCTCATTAACCATGTCACTGATTAATCGCGACCAACTCCTCGCTTTTACGATGGGGCCCGCTGCGGTATATTTCGGCGCCGCAGTAATATTAACTATCCTTGCTGTTGAATGGCTGGACAGCCGCTTACTTTGGGACGCACATGAGTCAGGAAACGCCGGCTTCACCGACTGAAGCCAGAATTAAAACCAAACGTCGCATCTCACCTTTCTGGCTGCTGCCGGTGATTGCGCTGATGATCGCCAGCTGGCTCATCTGGACCAGCTATAACGATCGCGGAACCACCATTACGATTGATTTCCAGTCGGCCAACGGCATTGTCCCGGGGCGCACCCCTATCCGCTATCAAGGGGTAGAAGTGGGCACCGTTGAAAATATTTCATTAAGCAAAGACCTGAGCAAAATCGAAGTGTCTGCCAGTGTTAAAGGCGACATGAAAGGGGCGCTGCGCCAGGACACTCAGTTCTGGCTGGTGACGCCAAAAGCCTCTCTGGCCGGCGTATCGGGTCTTGATGCCCTGGTTGGCGGTAACTATATCGGCATGATGCCGGGGAAAGGTGAAGCCCAGGACCATTTCGTCGCCCTCGATACCCAGCCGAAATACCGTATCAGCAACGGCGAGCTGATGATTCATCTGCAGGCGCCTGACCTCGGTTCGCTGACCAGCGGCTCGCTGGTCTATTTCCGCAAAATTCCGGTGGGCCGGGTGTACGACTTTGCGCTCAATGCGAACAATCAGGGCGTCAACATCGATGTGCTGATCGAGCGTCGCTTCACCAATCTGGTGAAAAAAGACAGCCGTTTCTGGAATGTCTCCGGTATTAAGGCAGATGTCGGTCTGAGCGGCGCGAAGGTCCAGCTGGAAAGCCTGTCGGCGATGGTCAATGGCGCGATTGCCTTTGACTCACCTGCCAGTTCCCAAAGCGCACCGCAAAATGCCGAATACGGGTTATACGAAGATTTGGCCCACAGCCAGCGCGGGGTGCTGGTGACCCTTGACCTGCCGGGCGGCGAAGGCCTGAAAGCCGGTTCTACCCCCCTGATGTATCAGGGGCTGGAAGTCGGGCAACTGACCAAACTTAACCTCGCTCCCGGCAGTAAAGTCACCGGTGAGATGACGGTCGACCCGAGCGTGGTGACCCTGCTACGGGATAAAACGCTTATTCAGATGAAAAAACCTAAGATTTCGCTGGATAACCCAAGCCTGAGCGCCCTGCTGACCGGTAATACCTTTGAACTGGTGCCCGGCGAAGGGGAAACCCGCAATCATTTCGTGGTTCTGTCGGCAGACAAAGCGCTGCTTGAAGAGCCGGATGTTGCCACCCTCACCCTGACGGCGGCGGAAAGTTACGGTATCGATGCCGGGCAACCGCTGGTGCTGCACGGTGTCAAAGTCGGTCAGGTTCTTGAGCGCAAGCTCACGGCCAAAGGCGTCACCTTCCAGGTCGCGATTAACCCTGAATATCGCGATCTGGTCCGCGGCGACAGTAAGTTTGTCGTCAACAGCCGCCTGGATGTCAAAGTCGGTCTGGACGGCATTAAAGTTCTGGGCGCCAGCGCCAGCGAGTGGGTCGATGGCGGTATCCGCATTATTCCTGGTGACAAAGGGGCAATTCAGTCCAGCTATCCCCTGTATGCCAATATGGAAAAAGCGGAAGAAAATAGCCTCAGCGACGTCCCAACCACCACCCTGAGCCTGACGGCGGAGACCTTACCGGACGTGCAGGAAGGCTCGGTTGTGCTGTACCGTAAATTTGCCGTCGGCGAGATTATCTCCGTCAAGCCGCGACGTAATGCCTTCGATATCAACCTGCATATCAAGCCGGAATACCGCCACCTGCTGACCAGCAACAGCGTCTTCTGGGCCGAAGGCGGAGCTAAGGTGCAGCTCGACGGCAACGGTCTGACCGTACAGGCATCTCCGCTGTCCCGCGCCCTGCGAGGAGCTATCAGCTTTGACGAGCTCAGCGGCAACAGCGCCAGCGCCCGGGTGGACAATAAACGCATTCTCTATGCATCAGAAACTGCCGCGCGCGCCGTCGGCGGGCAGATTACATTGCATGCGTTTGACGCCGGCAAAATTTCTGAAGGGATGCCGATTCGCTACCTCGGGATTAACATCGGCCAGATTCAAACCCTGAATCTGATTACCGCGAAAAACGAAGTGCAGGCGAAAGCGGTGCTCTACCCGGAATACGTCAACACCTTCGCCCGCGCCGGGACGCGTTTCTCGGTGATCACGCCGCAAATTTCAGCCGCCGGTGTTGAACATCTGGATACCATTTTCCAGCCTTATATCAACGTCGAACCGGGCCGCGGTTCACCGCGTCGTGATTTTGAGATTCAGGAAACGACCATCAGCGACTCGCGCTATATCGACGGGCTGAGCATCGTAGTTGAAGTGCCGGAGGCAGGTTCACTGGATATCGGTACGCCGGTGCTGTTCCGTGGGCTTGAAGTCGGGACCGTCACCAGCCTGACGCTCGGCTCCATGTCGGATCGGGTGATGGTCAAAATGCGCATCAGTAAACGCTACCAGTACCTGGTGCGCAACAACTCGGTATTCTGGCTCTCTTCCGGCTATAACTTCGACTTTGGCCTGATTGGCGGCGTGGTGAAAACCGGGACGTTCAACCAGTTCATTCGCGGCGGCATCTCCTTTGCGACACCGCCTGGCACGCCGCTGGCGCCGAAGGCTCAGGATGGTAAGCACTTCCTGCTGCTGGAGAGCGAGCCAAAAGAGTGGCGCGAATGGGGCACCGCCCTGCCGCAGTAGTCAACCTAACGCTCCGGTGTCCCCCGCCGGAGCGTTTATGCTAAACTGCGCACCCTTTTTTCTTGTGGTGCGCAGCAGTGGCTCATAACGCAGTCTATTTTCCCGAACAATTCCTCGCCCAAATGCGTGACGCTATGCCCGCGCATCTCTCCTTCGATGATTTTATCGCCGCCTGCCAGCGCCCGCTGCGCCGCAGCCTGCGTGTCAACACGCTGAAAATCACCGTTGCCGATTTTCTGCAACTGGTCGCGCCTTACGGTTGGCAACTGACGCCGATCCCGTGGTGCGAAGAAGGTTTTTGGATCGAACGGGGTGATGAAGACGCCCTGCCGCTGGGCAGCACCGCCGAGCACCTGGGCGGCCTGTTTTATATTCAGGAAGCCAGCTCCATGCTGCCGGTTGCCGCGCTGTTTGCCGATGGCGAGATGCCGCAGCGGGTGATGGATGTCGCCGCCGCACCGGGGTCGAAAACCACCCAGATCGCCGCCCGCATGGGCAACGAAGGCGGGATCCTGGCCAATGAATTTTCCGCCAGCCGGGTGAAGGTTCTGCATGCCAATATCAGCCGCTGTGGCATCAGCAACGTGGCGCTGACCCACTTTGACGGCCGGGTATTTGGTGCCGCGCTGCCGGAGTGTTTCGATGCCATTCTGCTCGACGCCCCCTGCTCCGGCGAAGGCGTGGTGCGTAAAGATCCTGACGCCTTAAAAAACTGGTCGCCGGAAAGCAACCAGCAGATCGCCGACACCCAGCGAGAATTAATCGACAGCGCCTTTCATGCGCTGCGCCCCGGCGGCACCCTGGTTTACTCCACCTGCACCCTCAACCAGCAGGAAAACGAAGCCGTCGTACAGTGGCTGCTAGCGCGTTACCCCGAGGCGGTTGAAGTACTGCCGCTTGACGGACTGTTCCCGCAGGCCGCAGAGGCCTTAACCGCCGAGGGTTTTCTCCACGTCTTCCCGCAGATTTTCGACTGCGAAGGCTTTTTTGTCGCCAGACTGCGCAAAACCGCCGCCATTGAAGCGCTGCCTGCTCCCGGCTACAAAGTCGGCAAGTTTCCGTTTTCACCGCTGAAGGGCCGGGAAAGCGCCGCCGTTAGCGCAGCGGCCGCCGCCGTCGGCCTGCACTGGGACGACAGCCATAACCTGTGGCAGCGCGACAAAGAGATCTGGCTGTTCCCGAAAGCGCTGGAGTCGTTGATAGGCCAGGTCCGTTTTTCACGCATTGGCCTGCGTCTGGCAGAGACCCACAACAAGGGATATCGCTGGCAGCATGAAGCGGTGATCGCTCTGGCCGCGCCGGACGCCCCTTTCGAACTGACCCAGGCGGAAGCCGAAGAGTGGTACCGGGGCCGCGATGTTTACCCCGAGACGCCACCGCGCCAGGATGAAGTCATCGTCACTTTCCAGGGCGCCACTCTGGGGCTGGCGAAAAAGGTGGGTTCGCGGCTGAAAAACAGCTATCCGCGCGAACTGGTGCGCGACGGGAAACTTTTTGCCGGCCAGGCGTGATCGAGTGCAAAAATACCGCACTTTTTGACTGGCGATTTACGCCCCATTGTCTACGCTGAAAAATGTCGGCCTTAACTGGTCGTACCACAATTCAGCAGATCAATGGGGTGAGTGTATGAGCAAAACCAGCATACGTATCGGCGCGTTTGAGATAGACGATGCCGAACTGTACGGTGAACAGCAGGGCGAGCGAACGTTAAGTATTCCTTGTAAATCCGACCCGGATTTATGCATGCAGCTGGATGGCTGGGACACTGAAACCAGCGTACCCGCGATTCTTGATGGCCAACATTCCGTTCTCTACCGTAAACATTACGATCAACAATCCGATGCCTGGGTCATGCGCGTAGCCTGATTCAAAAAGAACCCGTCGCCTGAGACGGGTTATTTATCCCCGCTGCTTCTGAACTACCCTATACTGATTAACAAACCCGGACATGAGGCCAGGATGTTTGCCTTAGTTTTGTTTATTTGTTACCTGGATGGTGGTTGCGAGGATATTGTCGTGGATGTTTACGATAACGAACCCCGGTGCCTGGTCGCCATGGACGATCAGCGAATACGCCACGGAGGCTGCTTCCCCGTCGAGGATTTTGTCGATAGCTTCTGGCAACCTGCCAGCGAATACAGCGATTTTTAAATCCCTTATTGCAGCTGCACCAGCGTCAGCTCGCCGCCAAATACCGCCCCGGTATCGATGTAATGCTGATTATCGCTGTCATAGCGCTGCTGCAACGGCGTATGGCCAAACCAGAAATGATCCGCCCCATCAATCGCGCCATGCCGCCCGGCAAGATGATCGGTGAGACGCTGGCGGTTCCACAGTACCTGCTGTTCATCCACCGGCTGTAGCCAGCGGTAACGTTGTGCCGGATAGTCGGCGTGGGCCACAATATGCCGCGTCGATCCGCAGTTTAGCTCGACGATCGACGGCAGCTGGCGACAACATGCGAAAAGCGCATCGACCTGCTGGCGCTCGGCTCGCGAACTCGCCTGATACCACTGACCGCCGTTCATCATCCACAGCATTTGCTCTCCCTGCTCTTGTGCATCCAGCGCCATCTGTTCGTGATTGCCGCGCACCGCGAGAAACCAACGGCAGCCCAGCAGCCCCAGACATTTCGCGCTTTGTGGGCCGCGGTCGATCAGGTCCCCCACCGAGATCAGAAGATCCTGGTAGGGGTCGAATTTTAGGTGACGCAGTCGGGCCATCAGCAGGGAAAAGCAGCCGTGCAGGTCGCCAACCACCCAGATATAGCGCCAGGATGAGCCATCAATACGCTGATACATATTTTATACCCGTCATATTTCAAGTTGCATGAGCGTTGGCTTTACTCACGCACCCCAGTCACTTACTTCAGTAAGCTCCTGGGGATTCGTTGCGTCGCCGCCTTCCTGCAACTCGAACTATTTAGGGTATATCCTCCCAAAACATTTATCGTTAATTATCGTTCATAAGAGCCCTTCCAGCCACCTCAATCAAATTTAAACGAAACACAAATATAGTCTTCCGGGATATTAATCTCTCCGCAAGCAGCCCTTAAAATAGGGGCTAAATAACGACGAGGTATTTTATCGTGACGGACAATAGCCTGCATTCAGTCTACACCCAACAGCCACCCACAAATTTGATTGCCGATCTGGTGATGGGCAGAGTTATTCCCGCTCCGATCTGGCACAAGCGGCAATATCGCGTTAAGTTTTTGCTGCGCACGCTTTTATTTTATACCCCGACCCGGGAGATGTTAGATAATCTTTCGCTACGTCCTGATTTTAAACAGCTGCTTGCCGCACAGGTGACGCTACCGGGGAAAGTCCATCGCCAGTATCTGACCCGGGGACTCAACGCCCGCCAGCGCGCCCAGGCAATAATCAGCCACTATCAGTTTGTCGATTCACTCTCCGGCACGCCGCTGGCCGCCGCCATGACCTCTGCTAAAGAGATGCCGTTGCTCGAGTTGCAGGGCAAAGATGAGGCCCGCTTCACCCTGTCGGCCTCCTCCGCCGGTAAAGCCGAGCGTGAAGGCGAAACCACGCTATGGCTGCGCGATGGCAACCAGACGCTGCTGGCCAGCGCAACGTTCAGCATCGTGCGCCAGCAGGATCGCTGGCACCTGGTTATCGGTGGCCTTCAGGGGCCGCGGCGCAACGTCTCCCATGAGGTGATTAAGCTCGCTACCCGCGCCTGCTACGGGCTGTTCCCGAAGCGCCTGCTGCTGGAGTTTATCTGGGCGCTGGCGGCCCGAAGCGATATCCAGGCCATTGATGGCGTGAGCGATAACGGCCATGTTTTCCGCGCGCTGCGCTATCGTCTGAGCAAAGGTCGTCATTTTCACGCCAGCTATGACGAGTTCTGGCGCTCGATTGACGGCGTACCGGCAGATGGCTGGAGCTGGCGTTTACCGCTGCGGCAGGAACGAAAATCACTGGACGACATTGCCAGCAAAAAACGGGCAGAGTACCGCCGTCGTTTTCAGTTGCTTGATGATTTGGCCGCGCAGGTCACCAGGCTCACGTCCCGCCTTTAATGGCGTGGGCCCGGTTTAAATCAAATAAACGCCGTTTTGCGCAACGGCGTTTGCATCCTGCACCGTGGTTTCGTTACTATCGTACCTTCATCGTTTCCGTTCAGGTAGCCATTGAAGTTATGAGTAAAGCAGAAGCCGTGCTGTTGGCTATCCTTTTAATTATTTTGACGGCTTCCCTGTGGTTTATTTTCAGCGGTGAAATCTGGTCCCTTGTCAGTTATCTGGAGACACAGCTATACCCCACGTTGGTCGCGCCAGAATAAATAGTTTTCATATTACAGTTCAACCGTCTGTTTCTTGCACCCGCCATATCATTCATTCCCGAACAAATGAAAATGAATAAAAATGACTCACCAATATCGTTTTATTCATCCAAACCTGACTACTCCAGCAAATTTCAGACAGCTCTTCGCCTATGAATCATCTGGTTAGAACCTAACGCCTTAACTAGAACCCCATTTTTGTCCAATTTTTTTGTTCTGAAATTTGCACCAGATACAGGTTTTTAAAAATTTTAAGAAAGCTCGCAGTATCAAAACGGCAAATAAAGAAACAAAAAACCCACAAAGATACCATTAAACACACAAAAACAACCACTAAAAATTAAATAATCCAGCATAAAAAACCACAAACAAAGAAAAAATCAATGCATTATATAAAATTACCCTTATCTGCTATTAGTCGTTATACGTTAAAAAATAAAAACCAACCTTAGTAATTGGTTTAGAAGAATTCTCGTTGTGTTTCTCTCTGCGGCTTTCACATTTAAAGAGGTTCGCCATGAACGTCAAAACGATGACAGGCAGCGTATTAAGTGGCTTGTTCGGCGCCATTGTTGTGACTCAATCTGCATTTGCACTCCCATTAGAGACCGGCACATTAACCGGTCAGGTGGGGGTACAGCTTACTATCGGAGACGGGTGTACGGTAAAGAATGGTACCAGCGCGACTGGCACCAACAGCTGGGGCACCATTGATTTCGGCAGCTATAGCGATCTGGTCAACGCTATTGACGCCGATATGTTAGGGAGCTCTGGGGCCAATGCGGTCTCAGTAACCTGCAGCGACGGTCTCAATTCAACGTTAACCCTTAATGGCGGGGAGCATAGCGGCTCAGGAACGGTAAGGAGGCTGGAGAACGCCGATGGCGATCAGATTCCCTACCGCCTCTACTCGGACAGCAGCCGCCTCACTGAAGTCACGCCTGATGGCGAGATTGCCATTGTGGGCACAGGCATCGCGCAGAACATTCCGATCTATGCGCGTATTCTGCCAGTAGATCAGGGCGCTGTAACCGCGCCGTCTCCAGGTTTGTATCAAGATATGGTTATCGCCACCCTGACCTGGTAACGGCACGAGGAAATGGACGTCATGGTACGATCGGAGTGGTTGTTTTTTCTCATGCTCGTTAGCGCAGGCGCTTGCGCTGATGTCGCCCAGAAGAGTTTTAAAGTCTCGGCGCAAATTACGACAGGCTGCTTATTAGGCAGCAGCGGTGCTCCAACGGCGGATTTCGGCACGCTAAGCTTCGGGTCGATGTCCTCTCTGTACAATAACGTCGATGTTGCCAGCTCCTCAGGGGCTGGCTCTATTGTCGTCGCCTGCACGCCAGGAATGGCTATCTCAATCGCCCTCGATTATGGCGTCAACGGTGGCTCAGCCACTCAGCGTTACCTGGCAAACGGTAGCGGTAATACCCTTGCCTATCAGCTCTTTCAGGATACCAACCGCTCCAACGTATGGGGAACTAACGCCCTGGCGTACAGCGTTGCTTCATTTCCGAACACCACCCAAACCTATACGGTTTATGGCCGCCTTTTTGCCACGAATGGCTTCCCGGCGCAGGGTTCGTATACCGATACCGTCACGGTCACACTGACATATTAGATAATAAGCAGGTTATATATGATTCGCAGTAGTGTTGCCCTGTTGTTGCTTTCCTCATCGCTATTCTCTGCCGCCCATGCCGCCAGTTCCGTTCTGGTGTGGCCGATTTTTCAAACCATCAGCGACAACGAAAAAGGCTCTGAACTTTGGCTGGAAAATCGCGGTACTGCCCCGGTCAATCTGCAGTTACGGATTTTCTCCTGGGATCAGAAAGATTCTTCTGACGCCTACGCCGATCAAAGCGAGGTGGTTGCCAGCCCTCCGTTCACCACCGTACAACCTGGACAGCGCCAATTGGTGCGTCTGATGCGCATCGCGCCCGTCGCCAGCGGCAAAGAAAAATCGTATCGCATCGTGATTGATGAAGTTCCATCTAACCAACCGACGGTTCAGACGGAGAAAAGCTCTGCCGGGTTGAAAATGCGTATGCGTTACGTGCTGCCGCTATTTACCTATGGACAGGGTCTCTCTCCGCTGAAGCTCGAAAGCCCCGTCGAACCAGTAAGAGCAAACCTGGGCTGGACGCTTTCAAGCCAGCAGGGTCGCCAGATGCTGTGTATTAAAAATTCAGGCAACCAGCATGCGAGACTTAGCGATGTGTACTGGGCTAAAAACGCAGGTAAGCGGGAAGCCACCCAAACCCAGGGACTGCTCGGCTATGTGCTGGCGCAGCGCAATGTCTGCTTCCCGGTGGCAAGCAAAACGTCAGTATCAGGAGGCCAGCGACTGTTCGCCAAATTAACCGACAATAGCCAGGCGGTGGAAATTCCGGCCATCCATTGATTATGCGGCTCCTGGCAGGGACGGCAACGGGGGGACTGCTGGCAATCGCATCGTCGACCAGCCATGCGGCAACCTACGACAGCTTACCGGCACCGATGGCTTCATTTAGCCCGAAGCTGGAGTATGTGCTGTATCTGGGGCTGTCCGTAAATGGCAATACTCTGGCTGGCACGGTTCCGGTAAAAGTGAGCAACGATCGCTATTGGGTTTCAGCCTCCGTGTTAAGGCAGGCCTACATTCCCCTTCCGGAAGGTGAAGCCCTGGTTGATGTTTCGCAGATCCCTTCGGTGCAGTTCGAGTACGATCAGGCCGGGCAAATGCTCAAGCTGAAAGTTCCCGATAGCTGGCTACCGGAACAGCGGATTGATAACACCGGCGAGCAAAATTACCATCGGCCGCTCAGTACGCCAGGGCTGCTCTTCAACTATGACTCTTACAGCCTCGTCTCGTCTGACAATAGCAAAACCACCAGCACCTCAACGGAAACACGCTTTTTCGGGGCAGCAGGTACCTTTTCCAACTTCGCCGTGATCCGGCAGAACTGGTCTTCAGGGAACGCTGAACAGCAGGGCTATATCCGCTACGACACCCTGTGGAAATATAGCGATACCGAGCGAATGCTGAGCTATCAGGCAGGCGATGTGGTGAGCGATGCCCTAACCTGGAGCAGCTCTGTCCGCCTTGGCGGCCTGCGTTTTAGCCGTAACTTCAGCGTTCGTCCGGATTTGGTGACCTATCCGCTGCTCAATCTGTCGGGCAGCGCGGAAGTCCCTTCGAGCGTGGATCTCTTTATCAATGGTTATAAGGCCAGCTCAACCCAGATCAACGGCGGCCCCTATACCCTGACGAACGTGCCCTATATCAGCGGTGCGGGCGAGGCAACGGTGGTAACCACCGATGCCCTGGGCCGCCAGGTGACCACCAGCGTTCCCTTTTACGTCTCGAATACCCTGCTACGTGAGGGTCTGAGTGATTTCGACTTTTCTATCGGCGCGCTACGCAATAACTACGGAATCAAAAATGCTGACTATGGCGCCGGCGCGGTCAGCGCCATTTACCGTTACGGCGTGAGCAACTGGTTAACGCTATCAACACACACCGAGAACCGCGAAGGGCTCGCCAATGCGGGTATCGGCAGCGATATTAGCGTCGGAACGTTAGGCACCTTAAGCCTCTCTGCGAGCGCCAGCCAGGGAGAGGGAAACGGTAACCAGTTGACCTCGGGCTATTCCTATTACAGCGGTATTTGGGGGCTGAATTATCAGCATATTCAGCGCAGCGCCGATTTCGATAACCTCAGCAGCTATCGTTCGACCTCAACCCTCAGCCGCCAGTCAGATCAGGCGACCTTAAGTTTCAGCCCGTGGGGCCGTGTGCTGGGATCATTCAGCCTGGGCTACTTCGATATCCAGGCGCAGGACAGTAGCCGTACCCGCCTGATGAACCTGTCGTGGAGTCGGGGATTGTGGAAAAACAGCAGTGTTAATATCAGCGTTAACCACGATCTGCAGGCGAACTCTTATTCCAGCATGCTGCAGCTGATTATCCCGTTTGATGAGCTGGGTAGCGTACAAATCAGCGGGCAACGATCCAGTTCAGGCGAATGGGGGCAAAACATCGCCTACAACCGCTCAGCCCCGGTAGAGGGCGGACTCGGCTGGAATCTCGCCCATTCCATAAGCGGTGATAATTATAGCCAGGCCGATCTTACGTGGGTCAATAAGCTAGCAACCTTAAGCGGTGGTTATTACGGCTCACGCGACGATCGTCACGGCTGGTTTGAAGCTGCGGGCTCGGTGGTGCTGATGGATAACAGCCTGTTTTTCGCCCGCCGAATTAACGATGCGTTTATCGTCGTGTCGACCGATGGCTACCCTGACGTCACGGTGAATTATGAAAACCGCAAAGTGGGTGCCACCGATAAGAATGGCCATCTTCTTATTCCATGGGCTACGGCGTGGTACCCGGGCAAAGTGACGCTGGATACCCTGCCCCTGCCCACGGATACCGAAGTTCCAATGGTGGAACAGCGGATCGCCGTACGGGAGTCCAGCGGCGCGCTGGTGGAATTCCCGGTCCGCCGGGTTCGCTCGGCCACGATCACGTTGGTCGATGGTGCCGGCCAGCCTTTAGCACTCGGTACCCCGGTAGAGGAAACCACCAGTCATCAGGTCAGCGTAGTGGGATATGACGGTATCGTCTGGCTTTCACACCTCAACAGAGAGAATAAGCTGGTTATCAATGCCGACAAAGGCCAGTGCGTTGTGCACTTTAAACTGCCCGAACAAACCCCTGTCCCGCAGCGGGTGGGGCCAATCAGTTGCCAATGAAAAACGCGGAGACGATGTTGAAACGCATTCTGATGTTATGCACGCTGCTGTTTTTGTTCAGCCCACTCGCTCGCGCGGATATCAGCTGTTCATTTCAGCTCACCAACGCGGCAAGCTTTGGTTCCGTTAACTCATTTACTCTCGCCAGTACGCCGCAAACGGTTAAATCGGCATCAGGTTTTGCCTGCTCCGGCAGCGCGCTGTCGCTACTCAGCACCAATACCATTAGCGCTAAAATCGTCTCATCAGATCATCCAAATGGCACGGTTCCGCAGATGATGAGCGCCAGCGGTACCGATTTTGTACCCTATAGCCTTTGCGCAGATGACAGTTGTTCTGAGGTTTATCCAATCGGCTATGTCAAAACCTGGACTATCACCTCACTTATCGGGCTGCTGGGGTTATTCAACGCCAGCGATGGTTCGTTACCCATTTTTCTGAAAATTCCGTCAGGACTCAATATGCCCGCCGGAACCTATACCGACAATATCAACATTTTGTGGGATTACAGAATTTGCGTCTCAGGTATCATCACCTGTAACTACGCCACCGGCCATCAGCAGGTAGTGCTTAACGTGACGTTGAAAGTGACGAACTACTGTTTCCTTGATAGCGCGCCGGATGTCGCCTTTGTGCCCGCCTCCCTGCCCTCCAGTTTTTCCGACCTGAGCGGCAAATTTTCGGTTCGCTGCACTAAGAACGCGGCCTTTACCGTTAACCTGACCAGCACCAACCCCACCAGCGGAGGCTGGCGCCAGCTGATGGCGACCATAAATCAGAACAGTTATGCATTGCAGTATCAGTTCTATCAATTGTCAGGCAGCGCATGGACCCAGAGCAACGACCTTAACGTGAGCGGTACCGGCACCGCCCAGGATGTAAACTACACGCTAAAGATTAATCCAGCCCAAACCAGCAAGCCGGCCGGAACCTATAGCGATACCGTCACCGTGACCGTCTCTTATTGAGATTTTAATACCGCGTTTTTCTGTAAAGGGAATGTTAAGGCGTTTTGGGTTGTGGTATAAGAAGGACAGACCGCCGGGGAAAATGAAGGATTATTTGCGGTCAGATGACATAACAGTTTGATAAACAACAGATAAAAAGAGACCGAACACGATTCCTGTATTCGGTCCAGGGAAATGGCTCTTGGGAGAGAGCCGTGCGCTAAAAGTTGGCATTAATGCAGGCTAATCGCCTTGCCTTATAAGAATAGATTACCGTGACAGGTTTTCCAGTCCGCGACAAAAGTGGTCGAATAATTCCTGACGAAATCACGGTGCCAGCAAAAAACCGCCGATCCTGACCAAGGATAACGGCGGTTTTTTTATGTGCTAATACAGCAGGATAGCTTCGGGAATCAGCAAAGTTTCTGCGCGCGTTCAATAAATGGCGCCAGACTCTTTTTTTGTCCCGGATTCTGAAGATCGTCCGCCTGGATCACCGAGATCGGCTGCCCGCTGGTTTTACCTTCCTTCACCTGCTGCTCGGCAATATCATTGAGCGGATACTGCACCAGCGTACTGGGGTTAATGGCAAACAGCGCGTTGCCCGGACGACAGGTCAGCATCACCTCTTCGCGGGTAAATGCCCAGTTGTCTTTGCCCATCTCAAAGCGGCTGACGGTGATAATTTGCGGTGCCGCCAGCGCGACGCCCGAGCTTGCCAGTAACAACATCGTCAAAAGAGTTTTTTTCATGATTTAGCCAGTTAATTCAGTAAGGTTCCCAGGTTGCAAACAGGCTGACAGCCAGCAACGCCAGTGCGCCAAGCACAATTTCTGCCTGCGTGGTGCGTACAATGAGCTGTTCCGCTCGCGATGCGCTCACCGACATACGTGGCACCAGAACATACCTGTTCACCAGTGCAATTGCCACCATCCCGACGACCAGAGCACATTTGATCAACAGCATCTGTCCCCAGAGGGAATCGCGGATCAGTCCCCCCTGAATCAGCAGCGAATTCACCACGCCGCTGGCAATCGCTCCCGCCACCGCCAGATGCCCGTATCGCGAGAAGCGCATCATGGTGCTGATTGCCGACTGACGCCAGCGCCCGCGCGCCAGCCGCAGGCAATAGATGAACGGCAGCAAGCCGCCAAACCAGCTGGCAACACAGAACAGATGCACGGCATGATTAGTGCGTTGCAGCACGCCGCGAAGGCCCTCGCTCATTGCCGCATGCCCGACGCCCGCCATTAATATCAGCTGGCCGCAAAGCAGCACCAGCAGCAGCCGGGCCAGACGGCGCGGTCGCAGCCATACCACCGCCAGCGTGACCCAGGCCAGCAAAATTTGCCAGACCCAGACGCTGCCGAAACGGGTGCCGGCGACCGCCTGCCAGATCGCAGGCTGCCAGACATCTCCCCAGCCGTTCCCCATCAACCCGCCCTGCGCCATTAGCATCAGCAGGGCCGTGATGGCGCTGAGCAACAGCAGATGGCGCAGCAGCGGCAAAAAACGCTGCATCAGTAAACGACGCAGAGAGACCGGCGCCCACCACCCGCCATACAGCACGCAGCCAAAGGCCACCATCAGCGACAGGAAGTGGACAAAACGCAGGCCGATATAAATTCCCGTCAGCATCGGTTATTTCACGGTAAAGTGGTACTGCCCTTTGGTCTTGTGACCGTCAACGGACACCACATGCCAGTCGACGGTGTATGTCCCTGGCGTCAACGGTTGGGTCAAAGGAACAATCAGCTGGGTCGGGCTGCTGTCGCTGCGGGCCAGTTTTCCGGTTGCCACCGATTGCTGCTGCGGCCCGGTCAACGTCACGCCGCTAAATGACGTTTCAATACCTTCAGAAAAGTTGAGGGTCAGCGTCTCAGGAGAAGCCGCCACCGTCGAATCTGCGGCGGGGATTTGCTGTTGCAGATGGGCGTGGGCAAAGGCCGCGGCGCTGACCAGGAAACCGGCGAGAAGAGCAGAGACACGCAGCGCGCGCCCGGCAGTGATACGCATAATCGTCATTCCTTTTCGTTATGATATGTAGCACAGAGAATAACCCTGTATAATGGCGTAGTCGAGCGGCGCGTCTGAGCCTGACGACTCGCCCGAACGCTTTACGGCATCATGAAGGAGAAACCCGTTGGAAAAAAACCTGGCAAAACTTTCGCAGGATGAGATGGACAAAGTGAATGTCGATCTTGCCGCAGCCGGCGTCGCCTTTAAAGAACGCTACAATATGCCGGTTGTCGCCGATTTAGTGGAAAGAGAGCAGCCGGCGCACCTGCGCGACTGGTTCCGCGAACGCCTGATTGCCCATCGACTGGCCTCCGTTTCCCTGTCGCGATTGCCTTATGAACCCAAAGCAAAATAATTGCCATTCCCTGCGGACACCCTACCTGGCAAGGCCGGTGTATTCCCGTGCGCGGGTAACCCTGGCCAGGAGCTGCCCATGCTACGCGTAATAGATACCGAAACCTGCGGGTTACAAGGCGGCGTTGTCGAGATCGCCTCCGTGGACATTGTCGACGGGCAGATAACCAACCCGATGAGCCACCTGGTCCGCCCCGACCGCCCGATCAGCCCACAGGCCATGGCGATCCACCACATCACCGAAGAGATGGTGGCGGACAAGCCGTGGATTGAAGAGGTTCTGCCACATTATCTCGGCAGCCCGTGGTATGTCGCCCACAATGCCAGTTTCGACCGTCGGGTCTTACCCGAAATGCACGGAGAGTGGATCTGCACCATGAAGCTGGCGCGGCGTCTGTGGCCAGGCATTAAATACAGCAATATGGGGCTGTATAAATCGCGTAAGCTTAGCGTCGCCACGCCGGCGGGGCTGCATCATCACCGCGCGTTGTACGACTGCTATATCACCGCGGCGCTGCTGCTCGATATCATGAACGTTTCCGGCTGGCAGCCAGACGACATGGTGACCATCACCGGCCGCCCGGCGCTCCTGACCACCTTCACGTTCGGCAAGTATCGCGGCAAAGCGGTGGCCGAAATCGCCGAAAACGATCCCGGCTATTTACGCTGGCTGTTCAATAATCTGGATCGGATGAGCCCCGAGCTACGCCTGACGCTCAAGCATTATCTCGGGGAGTAGCGCGATTAGACGTCGGCCTGGCCTGGCAGAGTCCCCTGCGCCAGGCCAATCAGAAAGGCAAACTCCAGTGCCACGCCTTCATAGCTTTTAAAACGCCCTGACTTGCCGCCATGCCCCGAATCCATATCGGTGCAGAGCAGCAGCAGATTATCGTCCGTCTTCAGCTCGCGCAGCTTCGCCACCCATTTCGCCGGTTCCCAGTATTGCACCTGGGAATCATGCAGACCGGTGGTCACCAGCATATGAGGATAGGCCTGAGCGCTCACGCCATCGTAGGGGCTGTAGCTCTTCATATAGTGGTAATACGCTTTATCCTGCGGATTGCCCCATTCCTCAAACTCCCCGGTGGTCAGCGGAATCGACTCATCGAGCATGGTCGTCAGGACATCAACAAACGGCACCTGGGCGACGATACCGTGAAAGCGCTCCGGACGCTGATTAATGGCCACGCCCATCAACATGCCGCCGGCGCTACCGCCCATGCCGTAGCATAATTGAGGATCGCCATACCCCTGCGCCACCAGCGCATCACAGACATCAAGGTAATCATTGAAGGTGTTTTTCTTGCACAGGAACTTGCCGTCTTCATACCACTGCTGCCCGAGCTCGCCGCCGCCACGAACGTGGGCGATAGCAAACACGAAGCCACGGTCAAGCAGGCTCAGGCGGCTGGCGCTGAAGTCCGCATCTTCACTGGCACCGTACGATCCGTACGCATAGACCAGCAGCGGGTTGCCGCCCTTGCGAAAATGCTCCCGACGGTAAACCAGCGAGACCGGTACCTCGACGCCATCCCGCGCCTTAATCCACAGGTGCTCGCTGCGGTAATGGCTGGGGTCGAACCCTTTGACTTCCTGCTGTTTGAGCACCCGCCGCTCGCCGGTATCCATATCCAGCTCAAACAGGGTATCCGGCGTGGTCATCGACGAGTAACCGTAACGTAAGCGGGAGGTTTCAGGTTCCGGGTTCCAGGCAAGCCAGGTCACATAGGCCGGATCGTCAAAGGCGATCCCGACCACTTCATGGGTTTTACGGTTAATCTGGCGCAGGCTGGTTAACCCACGCTGACGCTCCTCGACCACCAGCCAGTCGGTAAAGAGCGTAAATCCTTCCAGCATCACGTCCGGGCGCGGTGGGATCAGGGTCTGCCACTGCTGCTCGTCACGCTCGTGAGTCCGGTAGAGGCCAAAATTTTTACCCTCACGATTGGATCGCAGATAGAAGGCGTGCTGGTAGTGATCGAGGCTGTACTCGTGATCTTTGCGGCGCGGCAGGAAGCACACCGGCTCGGCATCCGGCATTTCGGTGTTCAGCAAGCGCACTTCGCTGGTTGTCGCGCTGGCGAGATAGATCACCGCGAACTGCCGGGAAGTGGTGGTATGGAGACTGACATAAAACATGTCGTCTTTTTCTTCATAGACCAGGGTGTCTGAGTAGGACGGCGTACCGACGGTGTGTCGCCAGACCTGATAAGGCAGCAAGGTAGTCGGATGTTTGCGGACATACCACAGGGTCTGTGAATCATTGCTCCAGGCAAATTCCGGGGTGACGTTCTCCAGCACCTCAGGATACCATTCGCCGCTTTGCAGATTGCACAGGCGCAGGCCATACTGCCGCCGGGAGAGATAGTCCTCCGCCACCGCCATGAGGGTGTTGTCCGGGGCAATCCCCAGCCCGCCGAGGGTGTAGAATTCGCTGTGGGCCGCGCGCTGATTACCATCCAGCAGCACCTCCCATTCATCCCACTCCTGTTTCAGCACCGACTGACGCTGGTAGATGGCGTATTCACAACCCGGCTCGTACACCTGGCGATAGCGATAGCCATTTTTGCTGTAGGGGGCAGAAACCTCGCGCGGCGGGATACGGTCGATAATCTCTTTCAGCACCCGATCCTGCAGGCTGCGCTGTGTCGACATGACCTTATGCCCGTACTCATTTTCCTGGCGCAGATAGTCAAGCACTTCTGGCCGCTCGCGATCGTCGTCGCGCAGCCAGAAGTAATTATCGATACGGGTATCGCCATGTAAGGTCATGGCGTGGGGGATTCGTTTTGCTTTTGGTGGCATCGTCTGCTCTTTTGCATCCTTTTCTACTACACAAAATCATTCAAGAAGCGGCTTGAAAGATGGCGTGTTTATAAGGGTGGCAAAAGTGGCCCGCGATGCAAGCAAAACCTGTTTATTTAGGTGGAAAGCGCCTGTTTTTGCGCCTGGATGTCCTGTTCGATCTCGGTGCGCACTTCCGCCGGCAGGCGTAAGGCCTCCCCGAGGGCGTTGAGGTAGCTGCGTTCCATAAAATGATCGATATCGATCACCGCGCAGCTGATGTAGTACACCTCCAGCGCCTCTTGTTCGCTGTTGATCCCTTGAGCCAGACGCTGCGGGTCGAGCGGTTGAGCCAGCGCGCGATCGATCAATACCCGCCCCTGCACATCAATATTGGCGGCACGCAGCTGCTCTTCGATGTTGGCCCGTTCGTGGTCGTCGATGTGGCCGTCGCTTTTCGCCGCGAACACCAGCGCCAGAATCAACCGCTCGCTGCGGGCATCAAGCCCGGTTGAAGGTGACGCGGATGCGACCGATGGCGCAGCTGTCGGTGCTGTTGGCGATGATGCTGGCGTTGCCGCCGAGGCTGGTGCGCTCTCGCGCAATTTCTGCTGATACTTGTTCCACAACACGCTTCCAGCCACCGCACCGCCGCCGACCAGCAGCGCGCTGGTGCCATATTTAGCCAGCAGCTTGCGCGATGATTTACTGGCTACCAGCAGCCCGGCCAGGCCGCCCAGCGCGCCGGGCAGGAGGAAACTTTTCCCCTCCTGTCGTTCACCTGAGGAGGCAGATTGTCCCTGCTGACCCAGCAGAGACTGGAGTTGATTAAGCCAGTTAGACATGATTTCCCTCGTTGCATAGTAAGCGAAACCATCAGCCTAAACGACGAGATGTCAGGAAATGTGATGAGCAGATAAAGATGCGCAAATTCAGGCCGTAATCAGGCGGCCTTCACCTTGCGGGTTTTCCCGGTTGTCGCCGCGGCAACCTGCGGTTCGTCCGGTTCATCCGTCGCGACTTCTGCGGTGTCAGCCTGAGGCTCCTGCCCTGCTGTTTCTTCGTCTGATTCTGCTTCCGGCGCTTTTCCTGTCCTCAGGATGTGATGCAGGGTCTCTTTGCGTTCCGCCAGCCACAGCGCCATTTCATCACGCTGTGCTTCTTCAAGCGTCAGCGGGCACGCTACCAGCCAGTCGTTAAGGACTTCGGCAAGATCGAGCATTTTGTCGTAAGCATCGGCCTCTTTTTTGCTGGTAAACGACATTTTTTCCTCACCTTCGCGGATCACCACATATTTAATTTCAACCGCCATTGTGCAGCCTCTTTATACTGTATTTTTATACAGTATAGCAAATTTTCACCCTGGACTCAACTGACAGCCATAAAGACAGACGCAAACGTTTTCGTTTATACTACGGCGCATGTTTTTTTACTGTGGAAATGAGTCATGACGTTATTAGGCACAGCCCTGCGCCCGGCAGCAACGCGGGTTATGTTGTTAGGTTCCGGCGAGCTCGGCAAAGAAGTGGCCATCGAGTGTCAACGCCTGGGTATTGAGACGATCGCCGTAGACCGCTATCCCGACGCGCCGGCGATGCAGGTGGCGCACCGTTCGCACGTGATCAACATGCTGCACGGCGATGCCCTGCGGGCGCTGATTGCAGAGGAAAAACCGGACTTCATCGTGCCGGAAATCGAAGCCATTGCCACCGATACGCTGGTTGAGCTGGAGCAGGCCGGGCAAAAAGTGGTCCCAACCGCTCGTGCGGCTAAGCTGACCATGAACCGCGAAGGTATCCGTCGCCTGGCCGCAGAAGAGCTGCAGCTGCCAACCTCCTCCTACCGCTTCGCCGATAGCGAAAGCGCATTTCGCGATGCGGTGGACGAAATTGGCCTGCCCTGCATTGTGAAGCCGGTCATGAGCTCCTCCGGCAAAGGCCAGAGTTTTATTCGTCGCGCTGAACAGCTGGCTGATGCCTGGCAGTATGCGCAGCAAGGCGGCCGCGCCGGTGCCGGTCGGGTTATCGTTGAAGGGGTGGTGAATTTCGACTTTGAAATCACCCTGCTGACCGTCAGCGCCGTGGATGGCGTGCATTTCTGCGCCCCGGTCGGCCATCGTCAGGAAGATGGCGACTATCGCGAATCCTGGCAGCCGCAGCAGATGAGCGAACTGGCGCTGGCCCGCGCCCAGGAGATTGCCAGCAAGGTGGTACTGGCGCTCGGCGGCTATGGTCTGTTCGGCGTGGAGCTGTTTGTCTGTGGCGATGAGGTGATCTTCAGCGAAGTCTCTCCGCGTCCGCACGATACCGGCATGGTCACCCTGATCTCACAGGATCTCTCCGAGTTTGCCCTGCACGTCCGGGCGTTTCTCGGCCTGCCGATCGGCGCCATCCGTCAATACGGCCCGGCGGCCTCGGCGGTCATTCTGCCGCAGCTGACCAGCCAGAACGTCACCTTCAGCAATATTCAGGCGGCGGTGGGTGCAGGCCTGCAGCTGCGCCTGTTCGGCAAACCGGAAATTGACGGCTCCCGTCGGCTCGGCGTGACGCTGGCGGTCGCCGACAGCGTGGAAGATGCAGTGGCGCGGGCAAAAACCGCCGCCTCTGCCGTCGTGGTTCAGGGATAAAAAAAACCCGGTAGCACGAGTGCTACCGGGTGAGTACTTTACGATAAATCAGGGCGTGAAAATTACTTCGCGCCTTCTACCGCTTCGCGAGCAATGCTGGTGATACGGTCATAATCGCCGCTTTCCAGCGCATCTGCCGGTACCAGCCAGGAACCGCCGATGCACAGTACGCTGTTCAGCGCCAGGTAGTCACGGTAGTTCGCCGGAGAGATGCCGCCAGTCGGGCAGAAACGGATATGAGCGAATGGACCGCCGATAGCCTGCAGCGCTTTCACGCCGCCGTTGGCTTCTGCCGGGAAGAATTTGAACTCTTTCAGGCCGTACTGCATGCCCAGCATCAGTTCAGAAACGGTGCTGATACCCGGGATCAGTGGGATGGTGCCTTCTTCCGTTGCCGCTTTCAGCAGGGACTCGGTCAGGCCCGGGCTGATAGCAAACTGCGCGCCCGCGGCGGTGACGGCTTTCAGCTGCTCGACGTTGGTAACGGTACCTGCGCCAACAATCGCGTCCGGCACTTCTTTGGCAATCGCACGGATAGCCTCAAGCGCACATTCGGTACGCAGCGTCACTTCCAGTACACGCACGCCGCCTGCAACCAGCGCTTTGGCCATCGGCACAGCGTGTTCCAGCTTTTTCACCACGATTACCGGTACAACCGGGCCGGTGGTGAGGATTGCTTCTGCAGTTGTTTTCCAGTTTTTCATCAGATTTTCTCTCGCCAGATCTACAATTCGAATCGTCTTAAAAAGTGATGCAGGTTGCGCCCTGTTCCGCTCCGGAGAGGTTCTCACGCAGCGCAGAGAACATTTCCCGGCCGGTTCCCACTCGCGAACTGCTCAGGTCAGGAATATGCGGCTGACGCGCAGCCAGTTCAGCATCATCCACCAGCAGCGTCAGTTCACCGGTCTGCCCGTTCACGCGGATGATATCGCCATCACGTACTTTTGCCAGCAGGCCGCCATCGTAGGCTTCAGGCGTGACATGGATTGCTGACGGAACTTTGCCGGATGCGCCAGAGAGTCGCCCATCGGTAACCAGCGCAATTTTGAAACGGCGGTCCAATAATACACCAAGTGGCGGCATAAGTTTATGTAATTCTGGCATGCCGTTCGCTTTTGGCCCCTGATGACGGACCACCACCACGCAATCTTTGTCCAGCATACCGGCTTCAAACGCCGGCAGTACGTCGTGCTGGCTTTCAAAAATCACCGCGGGAGCTTCGATAACCTGGTTTTCTACCGGCACCGCGGAGGTTTTCATGACCGCACGGCCAAGGTTACCGCTGAGCACTTTGGTCCCGCCATGACGAGAGAATGGCTTATCGAAAGTGGCGATGACCTGATCGTCCAGAGGCGCACTTGCCCCTTCACGCCAGTCCAGCTCGCCGTTATTCAGCCACGGCTCCATGGTGTAACGGGAGAGTCCATACCCGGCCACGGTATTCACATCTTCGTGCAGCAGGCCGCCCTTGAGCAATTCACGCACCAGCACCGGCACGCCACCTGCGGCCTGGAAGTGGTTAATATCGGCCGGGCCGTTCGGATAGAGACGCGCCAGCAGTGGGACCACATCGGACAGATCGGAGAAATCATCCCAGTTGATGATAATGCCGGCGGCGCGAGCCATCGCCACCAGGTGCATCGTATGGTTGGTGGAGCCGCCGGTCGCCAGCAGCGCCACAATACCGTTCACCACCACTTTCTCATCGAACATTTTGCCCAGCGGCATCCATTCGTTGCCGTTACCGGTCAGACGCGTCACCTGACGGGCCGCCGCGGTAGTCAGCGCCGTACGCAATTCGGCATCCGGGTGGACAAAAGATGAGCCAGGGAGCTGCATCCCCATAAACTCCACCACCATCTGGTTGGTGTTCGCGGTGCCATAGAAGGTACAGGTGCCCGGCGCATGATAGGAGGCCGCTTCGGACTCCAGCAGCGCCATACGATCGACCTTACCTTCTGCATACAGCTGGCGAATCCGCACTTTCTCTTTATTCGGCAGGCCGCTGGCCATCGGGCCTGACGGCACGAAAATGGACGGCAGGTGGCCAAAAGAGAGCGCCGCCATGGTCAGCCCCGGGACGATTTTGTCGCACACGCCGAGGTATAGCGCGCCATCGAACATGTTATGCGACAAGCCGACCGCGGCCGACATCGCAATCACTTCGCGGCTCAGGAGCGAGAGCTCCATACCATCCTGCCCCTGGGTGACGCCATCGCACATCGCCGGCACCCCGCCCGCAACCTGGCCAACCGCATTCACAGAATGCAGCGCCTTGCGGATGATATCCGGATAGTACTCGTAGGGCTGATGGGCGGAGAGCATGTCGTTGTAGGAGGTAATGATAGCGATGTTGTTACGCAACATGCTTTTCAGCGAGGCTTTATCATCCGACTGACAGGCAGCAAAGCCGTGGGCCAGGTTACCGCAGGCCAGCTGGGCGCGATGGACGGTATCCGTCTTCGCCTGGTTAATCCGTGCGAGGTAGGCGGTGCGGGTTTCACGCGACCGCTCGATAATGCGATTTGTTACCCGTAACATTTTCGAATTCATAAAGGCTCCTGAATTTTTATCTGTCCGGCCACAGTGATTTAACGATGACTTATTCGGTGAAAGGCACCAGCACTGCAGCTCAGCGGCAAAATATCTACAGGCAGTGTAATAAAAAAAGCCCCGGGGGTGAATCCTCCCGGAGCTTAAAAGGCTAAAAATTATGCGACATACTGCGTCAGATCATGTTACCGGTAAAATAACTCATCCGGATAACCTGCTGACTATTCGAATTCGTTCCAGGAACGACCATCGCGGGTAATCATCGCCACGGAGGCAACCGGTCCCCAGGTCCCCGCCTGATAAGGCTTAGGCGCATCGCGATCCGCCGCCCAGGCTTCGGTAATGGAGTCCACCCACTTCCACGCCTCTTCCACTTCATCACGACGCACGAACAACGCCTGGATCCCACGCATGGTTTCCAGCAGCAGACGCTCGTAGGCATCCGCCAGGTGAGTCTGGTTGAAGGTTTCCGAATAGCTCAGATCCAGCTTGGTGATCTGCAGATTGTGTTTGTGATCCAGACCAGGGACTTTGTTGAGCACCTGAATATCAACGCCTTCGTCCGGCTGCAGACGAATGGTTAATTTGTTCTGCGGCAGCTCCTGCCAGTTCTCTTTGAACAGGTTCAGCTCCGGCGTTTTGAAGTAAACCACGACTTCAGAACATTTGGTCGGCAGACGTTTACCGGTACGCAGGTAGAACGGCACGCCGGCCCAGCGCCAGTTATCGATATCCACGCGGATCGCCACGAAGGTTTCGGTATTGCTGGATTTGTTCGCGCCCTCTTCTTCGAGGTAGCCCGGCACTTTTTTACCCTGGGCGAAACCGGCGGTGTACTGGCCACGGACGGTTTTTTCACGCACGTTGGAGCGATCGATACGGCGCAGTGATTTCAGCACTTTGACTTTTTCATCACGGATGCTGTCGGCGCTGAGATCTGACGGCGGCGACATGGCAATCATGCACAGGATCTGCAGCAGGTGGTTCTGGATCATGTCGCGCATCTGCCCGGCCTGATCGAAGTAACCCCAGCGGCCTTCAATGCCGACTTCTTCCGCCACGGTAATTTCAACGTGGTCGATGGTGCGGCAGTCCCAGTTATTCACAAACAGGGAGTTCGCAAAACGCAGCGCCAGCAGGTTGAGCACCGTCTCTTTGCCGAGATAGTGGTCAATGCGGTAGACCTGGCACTCTTCGAAGAATTCGCCGACCTGGTCGTTGATTTCGCGGGAGGTATCCAGAGAGGTCCCCAGCGGTTTTTCCATGACCACGCGCGCCGGTTTGGCATTCAGTTTTGCTTCGCCGAGGCCTTTGCAAATCGCGCCAAAGGTGCTTGGCGGCATCGCGAAATAGTTAATGGTGACGCGATTTTCCTGATCCAGCATTTTGCCGAGGCGAGAAAACGCTTTGGTATCATTCACATCGAGGTTACAAAAATCCAGACGTCCGCTCAGGGTATCCCACAAACTTTCATCGATTTTTTCCTTCATGAAAGTTTCCAGCGCTTCACGAACTACTTTGGTGTAAGCATCTTTATCCCAGTCAGCACGTCCGACCCCGATGATGCGGGTGTCAGGGTTGATCTGGCCAGCCTTTTCAAGCTGATACAGGGAAGGCAACAATTTACGACGCGCCAGGTCACCCTTTGCGCCGAAAATGACCAGATCGCATGCCTGGGCCGTTTGCGTTACCGCCATGTCATTCTCCTCAGTTGATAGTCTGGTGCTTATGCCAGGCTATATTTGTAATTTTATTACACTGCACTGTACTGTGTTTACGAACTTCCCGAAACCCTCTGGCCCCTATTCCCGCAGCTAAACCGCACGCGGAGAAAAGTTCCGCCGACAATTTGGGCAAACGGCCTGGTGAGTTCGTTGTTTCGACCGGTTTTAAGTTAATAAAATACGACTCTGATCATGTAATGAAAAAAAACAACATTTTTTAACGTCATTCCTCCCCGCTAGCGACAGCAGAGGGGTATATTCTTGCTAAAACGCCTGATGATTTCATCCATTAATGAAATCGTTTCCACTGATGAGCGCCCTGTTACCCATGAATATGCTGGAAAAAATCCAGTCCCGACTGGAACACCTTAGCAAATCCGAACGCAAAGTGGCGGAAGTCATTCTTGCTACGCCTGCTCAGGCCATTCATTCAAGCATTGCGGCCCTGGCGCTGGAGGCTGGCGTCAGCGAGCCTACCGTTAACCGTTTTTGCCGGAGCCTTGAAACCCGCGGCTTTCCCGATTTTAAGCTCCATCTGGCACAAAGCCTGGCGCACGGGACCCTCTATGTTAACCGCAATGTCGATGAAGACGACAGCGTAGAGTCCTACACCGGTAAAATATTTGAGTCGGCCATGGCCAGTTTAGATCAGGTCCACCATTCGCTCGACATGTCAGCGGTGAATCGGGCCGTCGATCTGTTAACCCAGGCCAAGAAAATTGCCTTCTTTGGCCTCGGTTCGTCAGCGGCTGTCGCCCATGACGCCATGAATAAATTTTTCCGTTTTAATGTCCCGGTCATCTATTCCGATGACATTGTCCTGCAACGCATGAGCTGTATGAATTGCGATGACGATGACGTGGTGGTGATTATCTCCCATACTGGACGGACGAAAAGTCAGGTCGAACTGGCGCAGCTGGCCCGTGAAAACGATGCCATGGTCATTGCCATTACCTCGCCAGGCACGCCGTTGGCCCGCGAGGCCACGTTATCGATTACCCTTGATGTCCCTGAAGATACGGATATCTACATGCCAATGGTTTCACGTCTTGCCCAGTTGACGGTCATTGACGTGCTGGCGACCGGTTTTACCCTCCGTCGTGGCGCTAAATTCAGAGATAACTTGAAGCGGGTCAAGGAAGCATTAAAGGAATCGCGTTTTGATAAAGAACTACCCGTACGCAGCGATAACCCATAAAACCTGATAATGAAGTAGTGACCTATTAGACCTTCGGTTTTGTCCCGGCACAGCGACTTTGCTGGCTGGCACCACCGATTCCATGTTCACGCAACACCAAAGTTGTTTTAGTCAACGGAGTATTACATGTCCAGAAGGCTTCGCAGAACCAAAATCGTAACGACCTTAGGCCCAGCCACCGATCGTGATAACAACCTCGAAAAGGTTATCGCCGCGGGTGCTAACGTAGTACGTATGAACTTCTCTCACGGTACCCCGGAAGATCACCAGATTCGCGCGGATAAAGTCCGCCAGATTGCGGCTAAACTGGGCCGCCATGTTGCGATCCTCGGTGACCTCCAGGGGCCGAAAATTCGCGTATCGACCTTCAAAGAAGGCAAAATTTTCCTCAATATCGGCGACAAATTCCTGCTGGACGCCGAGCTGGGTAAAGGTGAAGGCGATAAAGAACGCGTCGGTATTGATTATAAAGGCTTGCCAGCGGACGTTGTGCCGGGCGATATCCTGCTGCTGGACGACGGACGCGTACAGCTGAAAGTTATCGAAGTTCAGGGCCTGAAAGTGTTCACCGAAGTCACCGTCGGCGGCCCGCTGTCGAACAACAAAGGCATCAACAAACTGGGCGGTGGCCTCTCTGCGGAAGCGCTGACCGACAAAGACAAAGCCGACATCGTAACGGCGGCGAAAATTGGCGTCGATTACCTCGCCGTCTCCTTCCCGCGCTGCGGCGAAGACCTGAACTATGCCCGCCGTCTGGCGCGTGAAGCTGGTTGTGACGCCAAGATCGTCGCCAAAGTTGAACGTGCAGAAGCCGTGTGCGATCAGGACGCGATGGACGACGTGATTCTGGCCTCTGACGTGGTCATGGTGGCACGTGGTGACCTCGGCGTGGAAATCGGCGACCCGGAACTGGTCGGGATTCAGAAAGCCCTGATCCGCCGCGCCCGTCAGCTGAACCGTTCGGTAATCACCGCGACCCAGATGATGGAGTCGATGATCACCAACCCGATGCCAACCCGTGCGGAAGTCATGGACGTCGCGAACGCCGTCCTCGATGGTACCGATGCGGTAATGCTGTCTGCGGAAACGGCCGCTGGCCAGTACCCGTCAGAAACCGTCGCCGCGATGGCGCGCGTCTGCCTCGGCGCAGAGAAGATCCCAAGCCTCAACGTGTCCAAACACCGTCTGGATATCCAGTTCGATAACGTTGAAGAAGCGATCGCCATGTCTGCGATGTATGCGGCGAACCACCTGAAAGGGGTTACCGCTATCATCACCATGACCGAATCTGGCCGTACCGCACTGATGACTTCTCGCATCAGCTCCGGTCTGCCGATTTTTGCCCTCTCCCGCCACGAGCGCACCCTGAACCTGACCGCTCTGTACCGTGGCGTGACGCCGGTGCATTTCGACAGCACCAGTGACGGCGTTGCTGCGGCTCACGATGCGGTAATTCTGCTGCGCGATAAAGGCTACCTGGTCTCCGGCGACCTCGTTATCGTCACCCAGGGTGACGTAATGAGCACCATCGGCAGCACCAACACCACGCGTATCCTCACCGTCGAATAATATTCCGCTCGCGAAACGCCTGAAACCTGCCAGCATCACGCTGGCAGGTTTTTTTTGTTGAAAGATACGTGGAAGATTAATCACCTGCAGCCCGGCGAATCACACGATCCAGCTCATTAACAGCGTGGCGGCAATCACCGTTGAGGCCCCGCCGATGCGGGTGGCAATCTGTGCGAAAGGCATCAGCGACATGCGATTGGATGCCGAGAGTATCGCAACATCCCCGGTTCCCCCGAGACCGCTATGGCAGCTGGTGACGATAGCCGCTTCCACCGGATACATATTCAGCCGTGAGGCGATAAAAAAGCCGCTGAGCGCCATCGACAACACCACCGACCCGCACACCACGACATAGCCGACGGAGAAGACCGAAACCACGCTCTCCAGAGGCACATACAGCATGCCGAGCCCAATCATCAACGGCCAGACCAGCGCGGCAGAGACAAATTTGTAGCAGCTGTGCGCCCCCAGTTCCATCGCGGCGGGGATGACTTTGGTGTATTTACACAGTACCGCCGCCAGAATCATCAACACCGGGCCCGGAATGTGCAGCACCTTCTCCAGCAAGCCGCCAACGATGAAAAAGGCACAGATCATCAGCAGTCCGGCGCCCATCAGCTGGAAGTCGGTCGGTTGGCCACTCTGCGCCTGCGAGAAGACGCGGTTATCATCATGGCAGCGAATCAGCATGCCGTCGCCGGAAAGCTGCGGACGGCGTGCGCCGAGACGAGCCAGGAAGCCGGCGCAGATGATGGCAAAAATGTTCCCCACCACCGCGGCTGGCGCCAGCTGCGCGACATAGACATCCGGAGTCTGTCCGAGGATCGCCGAGTAGGCCAGCGACAGCGGCAGGATCCCTTCCCCGATACCGCCGCCAATAATCGGCACGATGATAAAGAAAAAGGTGTGATACAGGCTGTAGCCAAACAGGCTGCCCACCAGCAGCCCGGTGAATATCGCCGCTCCGGTTCCGACCACCAGCGGCACGAACATCCGCACCATTCCCTGAATCAGGATGGTTCTGTTCATGCCCAAAATACTGCCGACCACCAGACAGGCGATGACGAAATAGAGCAGATTGGCCTCTTTCATCAGCAGATGCACGGTGCCCAGGGTATGTGGGTCAAACACGCCAAAATAGACCAGCACCGACGGCATCATCAGGCACAGGATCGCCGGACCGCCGATATCTTTCAGCACCGGTACCATCCGCCCTATTTTGGCCAGCGCAAACCCTAAGGTCATGATGACCGCCAGCCCGCCGATCATATTCTTTGGCAACACTCCCGCCATGGACGCCACCACCACAATCGTGGCGATACCGACAAACAGGGTTAACGGCACGGCGCCGACGTCAACGTTCGAAAAAAACCGCGCGGTTTGCCCACTCGAGTGAGTTTTTTCAATCGGGTGGTTCAGTGAATTATTTTTCATATCTCACCTGCATTGTAATAGCTTGCGTAGGATCGGGGCGCAATATACCCGTCATACTTCACGTTGCATGAGCGTTGGCTTGACTCGTTATTCGGCCCATCCATGAGCCTCACCCTTATCAGGGCCGCTGCGCGCAGCGTTCAAATCTGTTCCAGACAGATTTGTCACCCCAGTCACTTACTTCAGTAAACTCCTGGAGATTCGTTGCGTCGCCGCCTGCAACTCAAATTATTTAGGGTATATAAAAAATCACGCCATTAAATAAAAATTGAAATAATAATTAAAAATGAAGTGCTTTTATAATTGAAACCATCAAAACGGTAACACAGGGTTTTGCTATTAAAAAGCCAACGTCCCGGTTACCTGTCGATTTTGTGACTGAGACAATAACTCGCTTTTAAGTAATTTAATTTATTGCTGTGAAGCTAAAGTTATCAGCAAGCAGGATTCTGTAGCACCTGCCATATAAAACAAGGCGTTATTCTCATCTGCGTTATTTGTAAGTAAAGTTCCTGACGCGAAATTATTTAAACACTGGCCACTGTGATGTCAATCACCTTTCAATTCTTATGGGATCGTTAAATTAAAAAACACAACCAACCCGACATTATAATTTCAGGATCACCTATGCCGACACTGCTACTACAATCATTGTTCCCGTTAGTTTTTATCATGCTGCTCGGCTGGCTCAGTGGTAAGTTAGGCTATACCCGCCGCGAAGATGCCTCGGTTTTAGCCACCGTCGTGATTCGGTTTGCCCTGCCGTTCCATCTTTTTATCGGGGCTTTGCATACCAACCCCGATAAAATTAAAAACTTCACCTTTATGGCGGTATTAGTCATTGGCCTGATGGGGTCTTATTTCCTCACCCTGGTGATCTCCCGCTACGTGTTTCGCCACGATATCAAAACCAGCGCCATTCAATCCCTGGTGTGCGCATTTCCTGATATGGCCTATTTCGGCGCGCCGGTGCTGGCGGTGCTGATCGGGCCAGAAGGGTTCCTCGGCGTGCTTATCGGCAATTTAATCACCAGCGTATTTATGATCCCGCTGACGATAATCCTGATTCGCATGGGGGACAACGATTCAGACGCGACCCAGCGTGTTCACGCCGGCACGCTAATCCTGCAAAACTTACTCAACGCCGTCAAAAACCCTATCGTCTGGATCCCTATTTCTGGTGTCCTGTTGAGTCTCGCCGGAGTCCAGCTGCCGCATATGCTCAGCATGCCGATTGAAATGGTCGGTAAAATTGCCGGCGGGCTGTCTTTATTTGCTCTGGGCTTGCTGTTCTACGGCGAACGTCCAACGCTGAATATCCAGACCTGCACCAACATCAGTATTAAAAACCTGATTCAGCCCGCCATGATGGCTGCCGCTGGCCTGGCCTTTGGCCTCAGCCACACGCTGATGCAGCAGGTGATTATTATCGGGGCGACCCCTTCAGCGATCGCCGCCGGTATGTTTGCCCTGCGCAGCGATACCTACATTGAATCCGCTTCATCCTCTATTTTGCTTGGCACCGCCATTGGCGTCGTTACCGAAGGCATCATGATTTACTTTATATCTTAAATATTGCGCCACACCCATATCAGCAAATACCCACGATATTATTTTTAAATAAGATTCAGGAGTCATAACATGTTAGTCACAGAAACCGTATACACTCCCTATAATGGTGCCGTCCTGCTGGAAAACCCGCTATTAAATAAAGGTCTGGCATTTACTGAAGGCGAACGTACGGCATTTAATTTACAGGGATTACTGCCGCATAATATCGAAACCATTGAAGAACAGACGGAACGCGCGTGGATGCAGTTTTGCCAGTTCAAACGCGATATTTCCCGGCATATTTATTTGCGAAATATTCAGGATACCAACGAGACGCTGTTTTATCATTTGCTGCGCGATCATATGAAAGAAATGCTGCCGGTGATTTACACCCCCACGGTGGGCGAAGCGTGCGAACACTTCTCGGAAATATATCGCCGCGGGCGCGGCCTGTTCATTTCCTGGCCGAACCGCCATCATATTGACGAGATGCTGCAAAGTTTTTCCCGCAACGACATCCAGGTGATTGTAGTCACCGACGGCGAACGCATTCTTGGCCTTGGCGATCAGGGTATTGGCGGAATGGGGATCCCCATCGGCAAGCTCTCTTTGTATACCGCCTGCGGCGGCATTCACCCCGCGTCGACGCTGCCCATCATGCTGGACGTTGGCACCAATAACGAGAAGCTGCTGGAAGACCCGCTGTATATGGGCTGGCGTCATCCACGAATCAACGACGACCAGTATATTGAATTTATGGATATGTTTGTCGATGCGGTGAAACAGCGCTGGCCGCACGTCCTGCTGCAGTTCGAAGATTTCGCCCAGAAGAACGCCAGCCGACTGCTTAACCGCTACCGCCACCAGCTGTGCTGCTTCAATGACGATATCCAGGGAACCGCCGCGGTCACTTCCGGTACGCTGATCGCCGCCGCCACCGCCGCGGGTACCCGCATGCGTGACCAGCGGGTGGTGTTCCTCGGGGGCGGTTCCGCCGGGTGCGGAATTGCCGAGAAAATCATTGCCCTGATGGTGGACGATGGCCTGACCGAGCGTGAAGCACGCAATAATATCTTCATGGTCGACCGTGCGGGACTGCTGACGGAGGAGACGCCCGACCTGCTCGATTTCCAGCAAGCCCTCATCACGCCGCGGGAAAACCTCGCCCACTGGGATACCGACGGTACCTCGCTGTCGCTGATGGATGTCGTGCGCAACGTCCAGCCAACCGTGCTCATTGGCGTCTCCGGCCAGCCGGGCCTGTTCAGTGAAGCGATCATCAAAGAGATGTACCGCCACTGCCCTCGCCCGATCGTGATGCCGCTCTCCAACCCCACCTCGCGTGCGGAAGCGCAGCCCCACGACCTTCTCGAATGGACTGAGGGAAATGCCTTAATTGCCACCGGCAGCCCGTTTGACGCGGTGGTGTATCAAGGGGAAACCCACGAGATTGCCCAGTGTAACAACGCCTACATTTTCCCGGGACTGGGGTTAGGCATCCTGGCGGCGAAGGCACAGCGCGTCACGGAAGCCATGCTCATCACCTGCAGTAAAACCCTTGCCGCTCATTCCCCATTAGTCACCACAGGGAAAGGCGGATTGCTTCCGCCGGTGGAGCAGATCGAGATGATTTCCAGAGCCATTGCCATGGACGTGGCTCGGGTAGCCCAGCAAGAAGGCGTCGCCCCCGACATCAGCGAAGAGCAGCTGGCCGTCAGTATCGATAAAACCTTCTGGCAAGCGCGCTATACCTCGTATAAACGCTCGGCGCTGTAACGCCCTACGTTAACCCTGCGGGAAGCGCCCGTGCTTCCCGCGAGTCCAAGGAACCGCGCATGTTCAATGTGCTTGTTGTTGATGATGATGCCATGGTCGCCGGGCTGAACCAGCTGTTTATCAGCCGGGTCGCCGACTTTCACTGCTGCGGCATCGCCTCGACGATTGGTGAAGCAGAGCAGATGCTGAACCAGTTACCGCAGATCGATCTGGTGCTGCTGGATGTCTATATGCAGCACCAAAATGGGCTCAGCCTGCTGCCTGTCCTGCGCGCCAGCGGCCGTCATATCGATACGATCATGATAACGTCCGCCGCCGATGCCTCGACCGTCCAGACAGCGATGCGCTACGGCGTGGTCGATTATTTGATTAAACCGTTTCAGTTTCCACGCTTTGAGGAGGCGCTGCTGACATGGCGCAAGCGCCATATGCTTCGGCAGGCTAAAAGCAGCTATGTGCAATCGGAGGTTGATGATTTACTGCGCAGCAGCCTGCCACGGCAGGAAGGCAACCGCCGGCTGCCAAAGGGGTTAACGCCGCAAACGCTGCGTCTGGTGTGCCGCTGGATTGATACGCATCAGGCACGCGACTTTTCAACCAATGAACTGGCTGCGGCACTGCTTATCTCGCGGGTATCGTGCCGCAAATATCTGATCTGGCTTGAACAGACGGGCATCCTCTATACCACCAACCACTATGGCATGACCGGTCGCCCGGAGTATCGTTACCAGCTGATCGGCGAGCATGTTGCCCTGCTCAGACAATACAGCCAATGAACCACGCAGGCCCATTGGCTGTTGTCGATGATGCCAACGACGTGGCATGCAGGTGCTATTTGTTTTTCGGATACAGCTCTTTGCGCTTATACGGTTCGGTTTCACCCGGCTTACGGGTCTTCAGCAGTTTGAGGATCCAGGTATATTGCTCGGTGTTCGGTTTGACGAAAATTTCCACCTCTTCGTTCATCCGCCGCGCAATCGTCCGATCGTCAGCCTCCAGCAGATCGTCCATCGGCGGGCGTACCAGCACCGTCAGGCGGTGGGTTTTACCATCATAGACCGGGAATAGCGGCACTACGCGGGCGCGGCAGACTTTCATCAGCCGGCCAATCGCCGGCAAGGTCGCTTTATAGGTTGCGAAGAAGTCGACGAACTCGCTGTGTTCTGCGCCGTGATCCTGATCGGGCAGATAGTAGCCCCAGTAGCCCTGGCGCACCGACTGAATAAAGGGTTTGATGCCGTCGTTACGGGCATGCATACGCCCACCGAAGCGGCGGCGAACGGTATTCCAGACATAGTCGAACACCGGGTTTCCCTGGTTATGGAACATCGCCGCCATTTTCTGGCCGCCTGATGCCATTAGCATTGCCGGAATATCCACGCCCCAGGCGTGCGGCACCAGGAAGATCACTTTCTCGTTATTGCGCTGCAGCTCGTCGATGATCTCTTTGCCCTGCCAGTCGACGCGGGAGAGAATTCGTTGCGGATCGCGCAGGCCCAGCTCGGCCATCATCACCATTGCCTGCGGTGCAGCCATATACATGTCATCAATGATGGCTTCGCGTTCTTCTTCGCTTTTTTCCGGGAAGCAGTACAGCAGGTTGATCTGCGCCCGACGGCGCGAGCTCTTCGCCAGTCGACCCACCGCACGCCCGAGTTTCCCGAGGATCGGATCGCGAAACGCGGGCGGCGTCAGGGCGATACCGGCAAACGCAAAGACCCCTAACCAGGCACCCCAGTAGCGCGGAAGTAAAAAGGATTTCTCAAATGTTGGAATAAATTCACTGTTATTTTTTTTCGTTTCCATGCCCAGTCCACAGCTGTACTAATAAGGGGGGAATCCCGTAAAACGGCATATCGCAGCCACCAGGCCGTAACCCGACGTATTCTGGATATAGTTTAGCGATACGATGGGGAACCTACAAAAGAAAAAGCCGGTGCGCAACGGGCACCGGCTTCGAGTGACGATGGCTTAGTCAAATCGCAGTTGCGGGATGACCTGTTTCACCTGCGCCAGGTAATCTGTGCGATCGGAACCGCTCAGGCCTTCTGTACGCGGCAGTTTCGCCGTCAGCGGGTTAACCGCCTGCTGGTTAATCCATACTTCATAGTGCAGATGCGGGCCGGTAGAGCGCCCGGTGTTGCCGGACAGCGCAATACGGTCGCCACGTTTAACTTTCTGTCCCGGTTTCACCAGCAGCTTACGCAGGTGCATATAGCGGGTGGTGTAGGTGCGACCATGACGCAGAGCGACATAGTACCCCGCCGCGCCGCTGCGCTTAGCGACCACGACTTCACCATCACCTACCGCGAGAACCGGCGTCCCCTGCGGCATCGCAAAATCAACGCCACGGTGTGGCGCGACACGCCCGGTTACCGGGTTCAGACGACGCGGGTTAAAGTTCGAAGAAACGCGGAACTGACGAGCCGTCGGGAAGCGCATAAAGCCCTTCGCCAGGCCGGTACCGTTACGGTCGTAGAACTTACCGTCTTCGGCGCGGATCGCGAAGTAATCCTTGCCGTCCGAGCGCAGACGCACGCCCAGCAGCTGGCTCTGCTCACGCTTGCCGTCAAGCATTTCGCGCGACATCAGTACCGAGAACTCATCGCCTTTTTTCAGCTTGCGGAAGTCCATCTGCCACTGCATTGCTTTAATCACCGCACTGACTTCGGTACTGGTCAGCCCTGCAGAACGCGCGCTGGCAACAAAGCTGCCACCGACGGTGCCTTTCAGCACGCTGTTGACCCAATCGCCGTTTTGCAGCTCACTGCTCATTTTGAAGCCATTTGCTACCCGGTTATAGGTGCGCGTTTCGCGGCGCGACATCTCCCAGGTCAGGCTCTGCAGATCGCCGTCGGCGGTGAGCGTCCACGACAGCTGTTGACCGATTTTCAGGTTACGCAACGCTTTGTCAGCAGAAGAGAGCTGGGCAATATCGCCCATATCAATGCCGTACTGGTTGAGGATGCTGCTCAGGGTATCGCCGGTGGAAACCACGTATTCATGGCCGTTGGCGTCGCTATCGGCTTTGTCGTCCAGCTCATCCTGAGGAATCGCCTCTTCTTCCTGCGGCGCCTGATCGATAGGTTCAGAAGCTTCCGGCAGCAGCGAGCGTATTTCGCTCTTTTCCAGCTCAATTGTCCTGACAATAGGGGCTGATTCCGGATGGTAGATGTAGGGTCGCCAGACGGCGACCGCTAATGTCAGTACGCTCAACGACCCCAGCATGACGCGGTGAGGTCGTGGCAAATTGTTGAATGCCTGAGTGACAGCACGGGCTATCTGTTGCACGTATTCACTTCCTCGTTAATCTCCTTTCAGGCAGCTCGAATACTGTTTCGCCAGTTGTTCCAGAAACTGCGGGTAACTATCTTTACCCAGCTTAATTCCTGTCCCTAACGGATCCAGAGTCCCCATACGCACAGAGGTGCCCCTGGCAACAGCTTCTATAACGGCTGGCCTGAACTGTGGCTCAGCAAAAACGCAAGTCGCTTTCTGCTCAACCAACTGTGTTCTGATTTCGTGTAAACGCTGCGCACCAGGCTGTATTTCAGGGTTAACGGTGAAATGACCAAGTGAAGTCAGACCGTAGTGTTTTTCAAAGTAGCCATAGGCATCATGAAAAACGAAATACCCTTTCCCTTTCAGCGGTGCGAGCTCGTTACTTACCTGTTTATCGGTCGCGGCTAATTGTGCCTCAAACGCGCTCAGGTTTGCGTCAAGCCTGGCTCGACTCTGGGGCATAAGTTCCAATAATTTATCGTGGATTGCAACCGCCGAAAGCCGCGCTATCTCTGGGGATAACCACAAATGCATATTGTAAATACCGTGATGGTGATCGCCGTCACTTTTTTCCCCTGCGCCGTGGTCGTGGCCGTGATCGTCATCATCATCATCTGCCCCTTTCATGAGCAGCGGTTTCACCCCATCCAGTTGCGCAATGGTCACCTTTTTATTCGGCGCAATGCTTTGCGTCGACTTATCCATAAACGCCTCCATTTCTGGACCAATCCAGACCACTAAGTCTGCGTTCTGTAAGCGTTTTGCATCGGAAGGTCGTAGAGAATAATCATGCTCTGATGCGCCGTCCGGCAGCAGTACCTGGGTCTCCGTGACCCCATCAGCGATAGCGGAAGCGATAAAGCCCAAAGGTTTCATCGAGGTAACCACAGCCGCGTTAGCGACGGAGGCGTGGGTGAACAAAAAAACGGCGCTAAGTCCAGCGCAAAGAAGCGTATTTTTATGTAACATAATGCGTCTAATCATCGTAATGAACAAGAAAGATGTGATATTATAACATTCACTGACTTGTGCAACTCCTAATTTGACATGACTAATCTTGTAACGCTGGAAAACGTCTCGGTCGCCTTCGGCCAACGGCGCGTACTGTCTGACATTTCGCTGACCCTAAAACCCGGCAAAATTTTGACCTTACTCGGCCCCAATGGTGCCGGAAAATCGACCCTTGTGCGGGTGGTTCTTGGACTGGTAGCACCGACCGACGGTGTTATCAAGCGCGAGAGTCATCTGCGCATTGGCTACGTCCCGCAAAAATTACATCTTGACGCCACGATGCCGCTGACCGTCAGCCGGTTTTTGCGTTTGCGCCCTGGTACGCATAAGCAGGATATCCTGCCGGCGCTGAAACGAGTCCAGGCCGGGCATCTGATTGAAGCCCCGATGCAAAAGCTCTCCGGTGGCGAAACCCAACGCGTGCTGTTAGCCCGTGCGCTGCTGAATCAGCCGCAGCTGCTGGTGCTCGATGAGCCAACCCAGGGGGTTGATGTGAACGGTCAGGTCGCCCTGTACGATCTGATTAACCAGTTGCGCCAGGAGCTTGATTGCTCGGTGCTGATGGTCTCTCACGACCTGCATCTGGTGATGGCGAAAACCGATGAGGTGCTGTGCCTGAATCAGCACATTTGCTGCTCCGGTACGCCGGAAGTGGTCTCCATGCATCCGCAGTTTATCTCGATGTTTGGTCAGCGCGGTGCGGAACAGCTGGGTATTTACCGCCATCACCATAATCACCGCCATGACCTGCAGGGGCGGATTGTACTGCGTCGGGGAAATGAGCGCTGATGATTGAATTACTGTTACCCGGCTGGCTGGCCGGGATGATGCTCGCCTGTGCGGCTGGCCCGCTGGGATCGTTTGTGGTCTGGCGCCGCATGTCTTATTTCGGCGATACCCTGGCCCATGCCTCTTTGCTGGGCGTGGCCTTCGGCTTGCTGCTGAACGTTAACCCGTTTTATGCGGTGATCGCTGTCACTCTGATGCTGGCGGCGGGCCTGGTGTGGCTGGAAAAGCGCCCACATCTGGCGCTCGATACGTTGCTGGGGATTATGGCGCACAGCGCGCTGTCGCTGGGCCTGGTGGTGGTCAGTCTGATGTCGAATATCCGCGTCGACCTGATGGCCTACCTGTTTGGTGATTTGCTGGCGGTGACGCCGGATGATTTGATCGCTATCGCTATCGGCGTGGTGATCGTGCTGGCGATCCTGCTGTGGCAATGGCGCAACCTGCTGTCAATGACCATCAGTCCTGACCTGGCGTTTGTCGATGGCGTGAAGCTGCAGCGGGTGAAATTGCTGTTGATGCTGGTTACCGCATTGACCATTGGTGTGGCGATGAAATTCGTCGGTGCATTGATTATTACCTCGCTGCTGATTATTCCGGCAGCAACGGCACGTCGCTTTGCCCGCACGCCGGAACAAATGGCCGGTGTTGCCGTTGGCGTTGGGATGGTGGCGGTTACCGGAGGGCTGACCTTCTCGGCCTTTTATGACACCCCTGCCGGTCCGTCGGTGGTACTGTGCGCTGCGCTGTTGTTTGTCTTCAGCATGATGAAGAAAAACAGCGCCTGAACCCGCAGCTTTCCCCGGTAGCACTGGTGCTTACCGGGGAATTAATACTGATTTTTCCGGCCTTATGGCATCTCGGGTGGCGTGATGCCGAAGTGGTTCCAGGCGCGTACCGTCGCCATTCGGCCACGCGGTGTACGCTGTAAAAAGCCTTGCTGAATCAGATACGGCTCAAGAACGTCCTCGATAGTTTCCCGCTCTTCACCAATCGCCGCCGCCAGGTTATCCAGGCCGACGGGACCGCCAAAGAACTTATCGATTACCGCCAGCAGCAGCTTACGGTCCATGTAATCGAACCCTTCGGCATCGACATTCAGCATATCCAGCGCCTGAGCGGCAATGTCCATTGAGATGCTGCCATCGTGGCGCACTTCGGAAAAGTCACGAACCCGGCGCAGCAGACGGTTGGCTATACGCGGCGTACCGCGCGCGCGACGTGCCACTTCCAGTGCCCCTTCATCGCTCATTTCCAGCCCCATATGCCGGGCGCTGCGGCTCACGATATGCTGCAGGTCAGCCACCTGATAGAACTCGAGGCGCTGGACGATCCCGAAGCGGTCACGCAGCGGCGACGTCAATGACCCCGCGCGCGTGGTGGCACCAATCAAGGTAAACGGTGGCAGATCGATTTTGATAGAACGCGCCGCCGGCCCTTCACCGATCATGATATCCAGCTGGTAGTCTTCCATCGCCGGATACAATACCTCTTCCACCACCGGGGAAAGACGGTGAATTTCATCAATAAACAGCACGTCATGGGGTTCGAGATTGGTCAGCATAGCGGCCAGGTCACCCGCTTTCTCCAGCACCGGGCCAGAGGTGGTGCGCAGATTAACGCCCATCTCGTTGGCAACGATGTTGGCCAGCGTGGTTTTCCCCAGCCCCGGAGGACCAAAGATCAGCAGGTGATCGAGGGCATCGCCGCGCAGTTTTGCCGCCTGGATGAAGATCTCCATTTGCGAACGCACCTGCGGTTGCCCGACATATTCTGCCAGCAATTTAGGGCGGATTGCGCGATCGGCCGACTCTTCAAACCCGGTGCTGTCTGCCGATACCAGCCTGTCTGCTTCAATCATCCCTTACCTCACAACGCGGCGCGGAGCGCTTCGCGAATTAGCGTTTCACTGTTGGCATCCGGACGGGCGATTTTGCTCACCATCCGGCTGGCCTCTTGAGGTTTATAGCCCAGCGCCACCAGCGCAGCAACCGCTTCCTGCTCGGCGTCATCATCAGACGGACCGGCCGGCGAAGTCAGCACCAGATCGGCGGCTGGCGTAAACAGGTCGCCATGCAGGCCTTTAAAGCGATCTTTCATTTCGACGATCAGGCGCTCTGCGGTTTTCTTACCGATGCCCGGCAGTTTCACCAGCGCCGCCAGCTCTTCGCGTTCGACGGCGTTGACAAACTGCTGCGCCGACATGCCGGAGAGGATCGCCAGCGCCAGTTTTGGCCCGACGCCGTTGGTTTTAATCAGTTCTTTAAACAGGGTGCGCTCCTGTTTGTTATTAAAGCCATACAGAAGCTGCGCATCTTCGCGAACGACAAAGTGGGTAAAGACGATAGCCTCGTTGCCCACTTCCGGCAGTTCATAAAAACAGGTCATCGGCATATGAACTTCATAGCCCACGCCTCCCGTTTCCAGTAAGACCAGCGGGGGTTGTTTTTCGAGAACGATGCCTCTGAGTCTGCCTATCACATGGTGCTCCTGCGTTAAGGGCTAAAGTATCTGCGGTATCATAAAAAAAGGCTGGATAAATATCCAGCCTGATTTGAGGTTATCGTAGGCGTCCACGCGCCAGATTGAGCCGCGTCTCGCTGATTTGAGCCGCATTCTGACTGACGTGGCAGTGGGTAATGGCAATCGCCAGGGCATCCGCCGCATCCGCCTGGGGATTGGCGGGAAGCTTAAGCAACGTGCGCACCATGTGCTGCACCTGACTCTTTTCCGCGCTACCGATACCTACCACGGTTTGCTTCACCTGTCGCGCGGCATACTCAAAGACCGGCAGGTCCTGATTTGTCGCCGCAACAATCGCCACACCGCGTGCCTGCCCCAGCTTCAACGCTGAGTCGGCGTTTTTCGCCATAAACACCTGTTCAATGGCGAAATAATCCGGCTGGAACTGGGTGATGATTTCCGTCACGCCAGCATAAATCAGCTTCAGTCGCGACGGCAGGTCGTCAACTTTGGTGCGGATACAGCCGCTGCCAAGGTAACTTAACTGCCGCCCGACCTGGCGGATAACGCCATAGCCGGTGATGCGCGAGCCCGGGTCAATGCCGAGAATAATAGCCATCACGCCTCTCCGGTAATAACTAACTCCTGAGATCCTGAATATTTCAGTTCACAGCCAGACGACCACCCGGCGAATCCCCTGCAACGTAGATTAACTACGTGACCGGGGACAACGAGGAGAGCCGACACCGCTGTGGGCTGAAAGATTACGGGAATCACAGCGTTGCGGCGACCTCATCAGAGATCTCGCCGTTGTGATACACTTCCTGCACGTCGTCGCAATCTTCCAGCATATCGATCAGACGCAGCAGTTTCGGCGCGGTTTCCGCATCCATATCGGCTTTCGTCGATGGGATCATGGAGACTTCCGCAGCGTCCGCTTTCAGCCCAGCGGCTTCCAGCGCGTCACGTACGCTACCCATCTCTTCCCATGCGGTATAGACGTCGATCGCGCCGTCGTCATAGGTCACCACGTCTTCAGCACCGGCTTCCAGCGCCGCTTCCATGATCACGTCTTCATCGCCAGCTTCAAAAGAGATAACCCCTTTTTTGCTAAACAGATAGGCCACGGAACCATCGGTGCCAAGATTGCCGCCGGTTTTGGTGAACGCGTGACGCACTTCGGCAACGGTACGGTTGCGGTTATCACTCAGACATTCAACCATGACCGCGGTGCCGCCAGGGCCGTAACCTTCATAGATGATGGTTTCCATGTTCGCGTCGTCATCGCCACCGACACCACGCGCGATCGCACGGTTCAGGGTGTCACGCGTCATGTTGTTGGACAGCGCTTTATCGACAGCCGCGCGCAGACGTGGGTTAGAGGCGATGTCGCCGCCGCCCAGACGTGCAGCGGTAACCAGCTCACGAATGATTTTAGTAAAGATCTTACCGCGCTTCGCATCCTGTGCTGCTTTGCGGTGCTTGGTGTTGGCCCATTTACTGTGACCTGCCATAAATAATATCTCCAAAAAAGCCTTTTCCCGACCGCTAAAAGTCCGGGGAAAATTAGTTGGCGTTAATTACAAATTCTTCAATCGCCTGCCGGTTGCTCCACGACTTGGTTAATGCGGCGGCTTCCGTCGCATTAACCCAGCGGTAATCCAGGTGCTCAGTAAAGACAATCTGGCGTTCATGCGGGAGCGCAAGACTGAACCAATATTCAGTATTGCGCTCAACGCCCGGCGCGTAGCGATGACGTAAATGCGAAAATATTTCGAAATCCACCGTGCGCTGACAGTCAATTAAGGTCAGTTGCTCGTGAGCAACGTCAATTGCGACCTCTTCCTTTACTTCACGCACGGCGGCTTGCGCTGCGCTCTCCCCCGCTTCCAGACTGCCGGTAACCGACTGCCAGAAAGCAGGATCGTCGCGTCGCTGCAACATCAGCACCCGCTTTGTATCTTCGGCATAAATGACCACCAGAACAGAAACGGGAAGCTTGAATGACATCTTACTTATTCTCCGGAGACTCTTTTGTCTCTTTCGCCACAACCTGGATACCTAACTCACCCAGAGACGCAGGATTCGCGAAGCTCGGCGCTTCCGTCATCAAACAGGCCGCTGCCGTGGTTTTCGGGAAGGCGATAACGTCACGGATGTTGTCGGTACCGGTCAGCAGCATGGTCAGACGGTCCAGACCGAAGGCCAGGCCGGCGTGCGGCGGAGTGCCGTACTTCAGGGCGTCGAGCAGGAAGCCAAACTTCTCACGCTGTTCTTGTTCATTAATGCCAAGAATGCCGAAGACGGTCTGCTGCATGTCGCCGCTGTGAATACGTACGGAACCGCCGCCCACTTCGTAGCCGTTGATAACCATATCGTAAGCGTTCGCAATCGCGGTTTCCGGTGCCGCTTTCAGTTCGTCCGCGGTCATGTCTTTCGGCGAGGTGAACGGGTGGTGCATCGCGGTCAGGCCGCCTTCACCATCGTCTTCGAACATCGGGAAGTCGATAACCCACAGCGGCGCCCATTTGGCTTCGTCGGTGATGCTCAGGTCTTTACCCAGCTTCAGACGCAGCGCGCCTAGCGCATCGGCAACCACTTTCTTGTTGTCGGCGCCGAAGAAAATCATGTCGCCATCCTGAGCCGCGGTACGCTCAAGGATTGCTTCAACGATCTCAGCGTTGAGGAATTTCGCCACCGGGCTGTTGATGCCTTCGAGGCCTTTCGCGCGCTCGTTGACTTTCATGTAGGCCAGGCCTTTGGCGCCGTAGATCTGCACGAACTTGCCGTATTCATCAATCTGCTTACGGGTCAGTGCAGCCCCACCCGGAACGCGCAGCGCGGCAACGCGGCCTTTGGCGTCGTTCGCCGGGCCGGAGAAGACCGCAAACTCAACCGCTTTCACCAGATCGGCAATATCGACCAGCTCCATCGGGTTACGCAGATCCGGTTTATCAGAACCGTAACGGCGCTCGGCTTCGGCAAAGGTCATGATCGGGAACGCGCCCAGATCGACACCTTTGACGTCCAGCCACAGTTGATGCACCAGCGCTTCCATCACTTCACGCACCTGCGGCGCGGTCATAAAGGAAGTCTCGACGTCGATCTGGGTGAATTCCGGCTGACGGTCAGCACGCAGGTCTTCGTCACGGAAGCATTTTACGATCTGATAGTAGCGGTCAAAACCGGACATCATCAGCAACTGTTTGAACAGCTGCGGAGACTGCGGCAGCGCGTAGAATTTTCCTTTATGAACGCGGGACGGCACCAGGTAATCACGCGCGCCTTCCGGCGTGGCTTTGGTCAGCATCGGCGTTTCGATGTCGAGGAAGCCGTGATCGTCCATAAAGCGACGCACGAAGCTGGTGATTTTGGCGCGCGTCTTCAGGCGATTAGCCATTTCCGGACGACGCAGGTCGAGATAGCGGTACTTCAGACGCGCTTCTTCGGTGTTAACGTGGTTGGAATCCAGCGGCAGTGATTCTGAACGGTTGATGATAACCAGGTCAGACGCCAGCACTTCGATTTCGCCGGTCGCCATATCGGCGTTGACGTTTTTCGCATCACGCGCACGCACGGTGCCGGTGACTTTAATGCAAAACTCATTACGCAGTTCGGAAGCCAGCTTTAAGGCTTCGGCCGTGTCCGGATCGAAGAACACCTGCACGATGCCTTCGCGGTCACGCATATCGATGAAGATAAGGCTGCCGAGGTCACGGCGGCGGTTGACCCAACCACACAGAGTCACCTGCTGCCCGACGTGGGACTGACGCAGCTGCCCGCAATATTCTGTACGCATGAGATATCCCTTAACTTAGCCGCAGGCGGATTGTTGCCTGCCTCGCAGGCGACGGAGTCGCAGCTTTAGCTGAATGTCACAACTGAATGTGTCACAACTGAATGAAAAAAGGCGGTCATTATAATGGAATTTCCGCCGCACGATAAGCCCGACGCAGTTTGTACGCTGCTTTGCTGTACGCTTATTGTCCGTGCTCACAAAAATTAACAATAATTGTTAGCCAAAAGCGCGTTCGGCAACGGTATTGTAACGGGCAAACGACATAACAAGATACGGGGTTACCATGTTAGAACTCAATGCGAAAAAAACCGCTCTCGTTGCCATCGACCTGCAGGAAGGCATTCTGCCTTTTGCCGGTGGGCCACACCGCGCTGAGGACGTCGTTACGCGTTCAGCCCGCCTGGCGGAAAAATGCCGTGAGCTGGGAGCGCCGGTGATTCTGGTGCGCGTTGGCTGGTCCAATGATTTCGCCGAAGCGCTGAAGCAACCGGTTGACGCCCAGACCGGCGCACACGCGCTGCCGGAGAACTGGTGGAGCTGGCCGGCTGCATTAGGCAAACAGGACAGTGATATTGAGGTCACCAAACGCCAGTGGGGCGCCTTCTATGGCACCGATCTCGAGCTGCAGCTGCGCCGTCGCGGCATCGACACCATTATCCTCTGCGGTATCGCCACCAATATCGGCGTGGAATCCACCGCCCGTAATGCCTGGGAGCTGGGCTTCAACCTGGTTATCGTTGAAGATGCCTGCAGCGCGCCGTCTGCGGAACAACATCAGGGCAGCATGACGAATATCTTCCCGCGTATTGCCCGGGTGCGCAGCACTGAGGATGTCCTCGCCGCCTTATGATCTATATTGGGCTCCCGCAATGGTCGCACCCGAAATGGGTGCGGCTGGGCATCACCAGTCTTGAAGACTACGCTCGCCACTTCAATTGCGTGGAAGGCAATACCACGCTGTACGCCCTGCCCAAAGCCGACATTGTCAGCCGCTGGTACGAACAAACCAGCGATAATTTTCGCTTCTGTTTCAAGTTCCCCGCCACGATTTCACATCAGGCGGCCCTGCGAGATTGCGATGATTTAACCCTCGAGTTTTTTTCACGCCTGGCGCCGCTGGCGTCGCGCATTGGCCAGTTCTGGTTACAGCTGCCCGCCACCTTTGGCCCCACGGATCTGCCTGCGCTGTGGCAGTTCCTCGACAGTTTACCGACAGCGTTCACCTACGGCGTCGAGGTCCGACATCCGCAATTCTTCGCCAAAGGCGAGGCCGAGCAGGCGCTCAATCGCGGACTGCATCAACGCAATGTCAATCGCGCGATCCTCGACAGTCGCCCGGTACATAGCGCCATCGCGCGCAACCCGGCGATGGTCGATGCGCAACGTAAAAAACCCAAATTGCCGGTTCATGCCGTGGTGACCGGCGGCAATCCGCTGGTGCGCTTTATTGCCAGCGACGACATGACGCAAAGTCAGCGCTTGTTTGAATCCTGGCTACCAACGCTGGCCAAATGGCGCCAGACGACAACGCCCTTCTTGTTTCTCCATACGCCGGACATCGCCCAGGCGCCGGAGCTGGTCAATACGCTGTGGGGGGATTTACGCCGGACGTTGCCCGAGGTAGGCGATGCACCGTCAATTCCGCAGCAAACCTCTCTTTTCTGATATCCTGCTATGCTAATCGAAGTCATCGATGCCCTAAATAATTCAAGTTGCGTTGCCGCCGACAAGCAAGCATCTTGAAGGGTCGAAGGTATAAAAGAATAACAGGGAGTTTTTGGTATGGTCAGCGCGCTTTACGCGGTTTTGGGTGCGTTATTGCTCATTAAATTTTCTTTTGATGTGGTTCGCCTGCGCACGCAATATCACGTCGGGTATGGTGACGGGGGATTTAGCGAGCTGCAGGTCGCTATCCGCGTGCACGGCAATGCCGTTGAGTACGTTCCCATTGGCCTCATCATGCTGCTGTTTATGGAGATGAACGGGGCGCAGAACTGGATGGTTCACGTGTGCGGCATTTTGTTGATTGCCGGACGACTGATGCACTCCTATGGTTTTCACCACCGCTTGTACAGCTGGCGCCGTTCGGGAATGAGCGCGACCTGGTGCTCGCTGGTGCTGATGGTGCTGGCGAATTTGTGGTATATGCCCTGGGAGTTGGTTTTCTCCTTACATTAGCGCACAATACGCCGTTTTCGTTTTTTCGGGTTTAACGTTATGTCTCACCGCGATACGCTTTTTTCCGCGCCGATTGCCAGTCTCGGCGACTGGACCTTTGATGAACGGGTTGCTGAAGTCTTCCCGGATATGATCCAGCGCTCGGTTCCCGGCTACTCCAATATTATTTCGATGATCGGCATGCTCGCTGAACGCTTCGTCCAGCCCGATACTCAGGTTTACGACCTCGGCTGTTCGCTCGGCGCGGCGACGCTCTCTATTCGACGTAACATCGCCCATGCCGGCTGCAAAATTGTGGCGGTGGATAACTCCCCGGCCATGGTTGAACGCTGCCGCCGTCATATTGATGCCTATAAAGCGCCAACGCCCGTCGAGGTGGTGGAAGGCGATATTCGCGATATAACGATTGAGAACGCCTCAATGGTGGTGCTGAATTTCACCATTCAGTTTCTTGCGCCCGATGAACGCCAGGCGATTCTGGATAAAGTCTACCGTGGGCTGAACCCCGGCGGTGCGCTGGTGCTGTCAGAAAAATTCAGCTTTGAAGATAGCCATGTCGGCGAGCTGCTGTTCAACATGCACCACGACTTCAAACGCGCCAACGGCTACAGCGAGCTGGAAATCAGCCAGAAGCGCAGCATGCTGGAAAACGTCATGCTGACAGACTCCGTAGAAACGCACAAAGCACGCCTGCGTAACGCCGGTTTTGAACATGCCGAATTGTGGTTCCAGTGCTTTAACTTTGGTTCACTGGTTGCGGTGAAGTCCGGGGAAAAAGCATGATCGATTTCAGTAATTTTTATCAGCAAATCGCGAAAAGCCCGTTATCTCACTGGCTGGAGACCTTGCCTGCGCAAGTTGCCGCCTGGCAACGCGAGGCGCTGCATGGCAAGTTCCGCGAATGGGAGCGGGCCGTCGAGTTTTTGCCTGAGTTTGCCCCCCATCGTCTGGACTTGCTGCACAGCGTTACCGCCGACAGCGAAACGCCGTTAAGCGAAGGCCACCGCCTGCGCATTGAGAATCTGCTCAAGAACCTGATGCCGTGGCGCAAAGGCCCCTACTCGCTGTACGGCGTCAACATTGACACCGAATGGCGCTCCGACTGGAAATGGGAGCGGGTGTTGCCGCACCTCTCCGACCTGACCGGACGCACCATTCTCGACGTCGGCTGCGGCAGCGGCTATCACATGTGGCGGATGATCGGCGCCGGCGCGCATCTGGCGGTTGGCATTGATCCGACGCAGCTGTTTTTATGTCAGTTTGAAGCGGTGCGTAAGCTGCTGGGCAACGATCAGCGCGCTCACCTGCTGCCGCTGGGCATTGAACAGCTGCCGGCGTTGAACGCCTTCGATACCGTTTTCTCCATGGGCGTGCTGTACCACCGCCGTTCACCGCTTGACCATCTGTGGCAGCTCAAAGATCAGCTGGTCGAAGGGGGCGAACTGGTGCTGGAAACGCTGGTGATTGAAGGGGATGAAAATACCGTTCTGGTGCCGGGAGACCGCTACGCGCAGATGCGTAACGTCTATTTTATCCCGTCCGCCGCGGCGTTGAAAATGTGGCTGGAGAAATGCGGTTTTGTCGATGTGCGCATCGTCGATGCCTGCGTCACCACCACCGACGAGCAGCGCCGCACCGAGTGGATGACCACCGAATCGCTGGCCGACTTCCTCGACCCCAACGACAGCAGCAAAACCCTTGAGGGCTACCCGGCTCCGCTGCGCGCGGTGATCGTCGCGACCAAGCCAGAAACCCAGCAATCGCTGGCGAAAAAAGCGTCCGGGCGTAAATAAAGGCCAAAAAAAGACCCCTGTTGAAATTGCAGGGGCCTGGTACGGGCAATCATCATATTGGGCGACATGATGTGCAGCAAAAAACGGTTTAACTGCTCTGTGCAGAAATGATGTGCTTCATTTCTGCCACCGCTACGCCATTAACGGCATAGCGCGAATATTCATCTGCGTCGGCATCGGTCGACATCGACAATCCAGGATTACGAAAGCGCATTGGCGAAGGCACCCACTGCCCGGCCGAACTGTGCACCTCTTTGACTCCCGCCTGGAGGAACTTTTCCAGGTTGGCCGCTCGAACACCTGCACCAGCCATAATGGTTGGAGTATCGCCCTGGGCAATAAGTTCCGTAATTAATGAAAGACCTTTTTCAGCGCTGGATTGTTGTCCCGATGTCAGGATGCGAGCGACACCGAGATCGGCCAGCGCGCGCCAGGCTTCATGCGGGTTCATGCACATATCGAAGGCCCGATGAAAGGTCACGGCCAGCGGTCCCGCCGCCGCCATTATTTTTTTCATCCGCGGGATATCAACCCGCCCGTCAGGATCTAACACGCCGATCACCAGGCCGGGAAAACCGAGTTCCCTGACCGTCGCGACGTCATCAAGCATCGCCGCAAATTCGCCGTCGGTGTAACAGAAATCGCCGCCTCGCGGGCGAATAATCGGATGCACCGGGATCGTCACCGTCTGACGAACCGTTTTCAACACGCCCAGTGAAGGCGTTAAGCCCCCTTCCTGCGGCGCCGCGCACAGCTCAATGCGATCGGCCCCATGGCGCTGCGCCTCTTGCGCGCACTCCATGCTGTAGCAGCAGACTTCCAGTAACGTCATTCCCCTCTCCTTGCACGCTGCAGGCAACACAGCATGTCATGATTTATCGGTTCAAAAACCGCGTCGCTTCACACTGTCACGCATCAGATTGTTCACTGGCAACAATTTGCTCAATCGACCACGGATGAAATTTGATGGTCACCGTACCGTCGGTCACCGCCAGCGTCGGGTTCGGCAGTCGTTCGCGCTCCCCTTTCGGTGAGCTGGTTTTGACAAATATTCCCGGCTGCGCCAGCCCTTCGTCGCTGAGAAGCGCCAGCGCACGGGCATTCAGGGTTTGCGGCTCCCCTGGCAGCACGATCTCAATGTGCTCCCAGCCTTCATGGGGATAGCGCTTTTCGCCCGGCCACGGCAGTTCAACGATGTGGAAACGCCAGTGGGCGACGCTGACCGGCTCATCAAGTTTGAACAGGCAGATCGGGCGGCCGTTGATAATGTTTTCCGACAGCAAGGTGCCGCACTGCTCAAACCCGCGACGCCAGCGTTCTGCGGTGGCGTTTTGATGACAGCGCAACGAAATGTGGTCGGCATCCAGCGGCGTGATATCCAGCCCCAGTCGGCCAGCCAGGGTGCTTAACGCATCGAGAAAGCGCGGCAGATCCGCGGAAATATCGTCGAGTTCATCAATTTGCTGCCAGTTCGCCATTTTTAACCTCAATCCACGCCATAGAGCGGGTAATTTATCGCGTTTCCCGGCGGCGACCAACCGGGAATACGGCCGGGCTGTCGCCGAGTGGTTATGGATTAAGCACGCTGCCCGGTCGCGCGCGCGCGGTGCTGACGCATGGGCGCAAATGCAGTATACTCCTGCCCTAATTTGTCCACATTCCGGCGCCGCCCCGTAAGGGTTACCGCGCCTTAAAAGTAAGGTATTCCGGTGAATATTCAGGCTCTTCTCTCAGAAAAAGTCAGCCAGGCCCTGGTCGCAGCAGGTGCCCCTGCCGATTGCGAACCTCAGGTCCGCCAGTCAGCAAAAATCCAGTTCGGTGACTATCAGGCCAACGGCGTGATGGCGGTCGCGAAAAAACTGGGTATGGCGCCGCGACAACTCGCTGAGCAGGTCCTGACTCATCTCGACCTCAACGGCATTGCGAACAAGGTTGAAATCGCCGGACCTGGCTTTATCAATATTTTCCTCGATCCGGCCTTTTTAGCGGACAACGTCAACAGCGCGCTGGCGTCAGATCGCCTGGGCGTTGCCCAGCCGCAGGCGCAGACTATCGTCGTTGACTACTCGGCGCCAAACGTTGCCAAAGAGATGCACGTCGGCCACCTGCGTTCCACAATCATCGGTGACGCAGCGGTCCGGACCCTCGAATTCCTCGGCCATAAAGTGATCCGTGCGAACCACGTTGGCGACTGGGGGACTCAGTTCGGCATGCTGATCGCCTGGCTGGAAAAACAGCAGCAGGAAAACGCCGGGGAGATGGCGCTGTCCGACCTCGAAGGTTTCTACCGCGACGCGAAAAAGCATTATGACGAAGATGAAGTCTTCGCCGAGCGCGCCCGTAGCTACGTGGTTAAACTGCAAGGCGGCGACGAGTATTTCCGTCAGATGTGGCGCCAGCTGGTCGACATCACCATGTCGCAAAACCAGATTACCTACGATCGCCTGAACGTCACCCTGACCCGCGATGATGTCATGGGTGAAAGCCTGTACAACCCGATGCTGCCAGGTATCGTGGCCGATCTGAAAGCTAAAGGCCTCGCCTGTGAAAGCGAAGGCGCGACCGTGGTGTTCCTTGATGAGTACAAAAACAAGGAAGGCGAACCGATGGGCGTCATCATCCAGAAAAAGGATGGCGGCTACCTCTACACCACCACCGATATCGCCTGTGCGAAATACCGTTACGAAACCCTGCACGCCGACCGCGTGCTTTACTACATCGACTCCCGTCAGCATCAGCACCTGATGCAGGCCTGGACCATCGTGCGCAAAGCCGGTTACGTGCCGGATTCCGTACCGCTGGAACACCACATGTTCGGCATGATGCTGGGTAAAGACGGCAAGCCGTTCAAAACCCGTGCGGGCGGTACCGTCAAGCTTGCCGACCTGCTGGACGAAGCGCTGGAACGCGCCCGTCGCCTGGTGGCAGAAAAGAACCCGGATATGCCGGCCGATGAGCTGGAAAAACTGGCCAACGCGGTGGGTATCGGCGCGGTGAAATACGCTGACCTGTCAAAAAACCGGACCACCGACTACGTGTTCGACTGGGACAACATGCTGGCCTTTGAAGGCAATACCGCGCCTTATATGCAGTATGCCTACACCCGCGTGCTCTCGGTGTTCCGTAAAGCGGAGATTGACGAGCAAGCCCTGGCCGCGGCACCGGTGATCCTGACCGAAGATCGCGAAGCGCAGCTGGCCGCTCGTCTGCTGCAGTTCGAAGAAACCCTGACCGTGGTGGCTCGTGAAGGCACCCCGCACGTGATGTGCGCGTATCTCTACGATCTGGCGGGTCTGTTCTCCGGCTTCTACGAGCACTGCCCGATCCTCGCCGCCGAAAACGAAACCACGCGTAACAGCCGCCTGAAACTGGCGCAGCTGACCGCCAGAACCCTGAAGCAGGGTCTGGATACGCTGGGTATCGAAACCGTCGAGCGGATGTAAACACGGTAAAAAAACAAAAACCCGGCCAACGCCGGGTTTTCTTTTTGTCGGCCCGACAGGCGTTATGCCCCAGGCCGTCCCTTCCGCCATTCATCAGAAATATTTGCGCAGATACTCCGTCAGGCACAGGATCGCCATCGCCTGGCCGTAAGGCATTGAGGTCAGCGGGATCTCGCGGTAAAAATCGAGATTCGACCCCATTCCGGTACCAAACGACGTTTGCAGCAGCTCACCTTCCGGGGAGATATGCTTGACGACTCCGCGAATCGCCCGCTCCGCCACGGCGGCGTACTCCTGACTGACGTAGCGTTTGCGCACCGCTTTGAGAATACCGTAGGCAAACCCGGCGGTGGCTGAAGACTCCAGATAGGAATCCGGGTCGTCCAGCAGGGTATGCCACAAGCCGCTCTCGTGCTGGCAGGTTGCCAGCGCGGCTATTTGCGCGTTCAGGACCTGCACCAGGTAGCGTCTGACGGCGCTGTGCTCAGGTAAATCCACCAGCTCCAGGAAATCCGGGATCACCATCGTCAGCCAGCTGTTGCCCCGCGCCCAGCGCGCCCGGGCAAAGTTATGCTGGCCGTCATAGTTCCAGCCGTGGAACCACAGCCCGGTTTCCCGGTCCATCAGATTTTGCACATGCAGTAAAAACTGGTACACCGCCTCTTCCACGTACTGCGGACGATCGAGCAGCTTGCCAATTTTCGCCAGCGGCAGGACGGTCATCATCAGCGTGTCGTCCCACATCTGCTGATGGTTCTCCTCCGCCAGGGTAATGTGCTGCATCCCGCCGTGTTCGGTGCGCGGCATCTCATGCATCGCCCACTCTGCCCAGCTGTCGAGCCACGGCAGATACTCCGGCTTCCCGGTCTCCTCGTAGCGGTAGGCCAGCGTCAGGAACGGTGCCATGGTGTTGACGTTTTTGGTGGTGGCTCCTTCGGCAAAACGCTCGGCGAACCAGCGGTCGATGATCTCGCACATCGCGCTGTCCCCGGTCTGCTGGTAGTACTGATGGATCCCGTACAGCCCGACCCCGTGCGTCCATTCCCAACCGGCCCACCCTTTGGTATCAATCACCCGGCCGTCATCCAGGCGCAGCAGAAAGGTCCCGGCGTCGTCGCGAATATTGACCAGATTGTGCGTCACTTTCTGGATCAGCGCCTGCAGTTCATTTCGGGCGATAAAATGCTCCGGCTGACGCAGTAACGGGCTATGTTTGACAGGCCAAACCTTCATATCGTTAACCTCTGTTATATGTCGAATTCATTTCTGTACCCTGCTTAAGCGATGGCGCAGCAGGGTTATTGCGATTCAGATAACCAATATTGTTATTTCCCCACAGCGCGTCGTACGGCATCCCGGCGAGCATCTCCACCACCGCCCGGTCTTCCGCCGTCGCCAGCTCCGGCTGGGCGCGTCCTGACTGACGCATTTTGAGCGTTTCCGCCCGCAGCACGCTGTGTGTCGCCAGATTGAGCTTGAAGCGCAGTGAGACAAGGAAACCGCAGGCCAGCACCAGCAACGTCCCCACGCTCAGAATCAATAAGATGGTATGGCTGACTTCTTCAGGCTGAACTTTCTGCCCGGAGACAAAGCCGGAAAGCTGCATGATGATCCCCACCAGCATCACCGCTCCAGCCTGAGAGGCTTTGCGGGTCAGGGTCATAATCCCGGCGAAAATCCCCTCGCGACGCTGCCCGGTGATCACCTCATCGACATCCGCGATGTAGGTATAGGTATTCCACGGTACGTAGTTGATCCCGCCACGACCCAGGCCAGCGACGGCAGACACTAACAACAGCAGAGAGTAGACATCGCTCAGTCCGGCGTAGTAGAGCAGCGCGTAGGACAGCGAGCTCAGGCCGAACAGCACCACCACCATGCGATAGGACGGCGCGGGGCCAAAGCGGATGCACAGCGGGATCATGGCAATCACCGCAATAAACTGGAAGATAGCCATCGTGCCCAGCAGGTTGGATGCCATGGCAGCTTCCTGCATCAGCACAAAGACCACATAGTAGGTAAACACGGCATTGAAGACGTCCTGAGCGATATAGCCGCCGAGGTACATGCCTAAATGCTGACGGAAAATCTTGATCCGCAGCGTCGAGCTCAGCTCGATAAACAGGCGGTTAAGACTCTGAGCCAACGATAAATTGCGCTTCTCGTCTTCCGCTCGCAGCGCCGCTTCTGACCACTCTTCCCGCGGTCGTTCCCAGGTAAAGAACCAGACGAAGGTGAGCATCAGCGCGCAGAGCACCGAGAACACCAGGCTGGCGTAGAAAAAGGAGACCGCATTGTCCTTGCCAAAATGGGTCAGCAGAACGCCGGGCAGGAATGACGCCAGAATGGCGGACATCTGCGCCATGGAAATGCGCGCGCCGGAGAATTTGGTCTTTTGTTTAAAATCATCGGTCATTTCCGGTACCAGCGTTTCGTACGGCACCAGAATCATGGTGTAGACAATATCAAACAGCAGATAGGTGAGCAGGTAATACCAGAAACCCATGTCGCCTACCCACATGATCGAGTAGCTGAACACGCAGGGAATACCAAGCAAAATAAAGAACTTGCGTCGTCCAAAGCGCTTACCGAGCCACGTGGTGCCAAAGTTATCGGTCAAAAAACCCATCAGCGGGCTGATGACCGCATCCAGCACCCTCGCTGTCGCGAAGATCAACGTCGCTTCAATGGGGGAGAGGCCGCAGAAAGTTGTATAAAAATAGAGTAGCCAGGCCGCCGTCAAGGCGGTGGTTCCGGCCCCAAGGAAATCACCCGAGCCATAGGCAAGATAGTTAGCCAAACCGATTTTACGTGTTTTCATCGCCGCAAATCCTGTGTCTTTTTATTAGAGAACTTCGATCCTCTTTTTGGCGCTGCCAATAAAGGATTGGATACATGGCTACAGTAAAAGCAGCGACCAAGGGTTACCTTTCCCTTATTGCCAGCCCGCACCCATACATGGCAAAAATACAAAGAGTCAGCGAACACGCATCACCGATTTATAAAACATCATTTCTTTTATAACAAAATCAAAGACCATTAAGAAAAGTTGAAGCGCAGAAACGTGATTTCCCACGACAAGAAATTGTGTGACCCGCTGTGACGAATAGCCCTTGCGGGAGGGTTATAATGGGAGTAAAGAAAGTGTTGATGGTTGTTTCGCGTATCTCAAGGAGGCCTGATGCCGTACTCACACCTGTTAGTTGCCGTCGCCCCCACGCCGGAAAGCCGCGTGTTGATCAACAAAGCGGTGTCGATTGCGCGCCCGCTTGATGCCAAAGTCAGCCTGATTACCCTGGCCACCGACCCGGAACTCTACAATCAGTTCGCTGCCCCGATGCTGGAAAATCTGCGGGATTTAATGCAGGAAGAGACCCGGGACTTCCTCTCTGAACTGGCAAAAGAGGCTGACTACCCGATCGAAAAAATGACGATCGCCAGCGGTGAGCTGAGCCATCACATCAACGATTTTTGCCAGCAGTATCAGGTGGACCTGGTGATTTGCGGCAATCACAACCACAGTCTGTTTTCCCGCGCGACCTGCTCGGCAAAAAGTATCATTGGCAGCAGCGGCGTTGACGTGTTGTTAGTGTCGCTGGAAAAAGGCTAACGCCGGCGGCGTCAGCCCTCAGGGTGACTAGGCAGGTTTAGGTAACGCGGAGACGTTCTGTGCTAAGGGGTTATTCTCGCGTCGCGGTTTGATCTGCTGGAGATCGCTGATAAACCGCGCCTGCCAGTGGTGAATATCGTTATCCTTGATCACCGCCATCATCTGCGAGTGGCGGGCAATGCGCTCCTCCAGCGGCATGGTCAGGCCGCGGTCCAGCGCCGCCGCCACTTCATCACGATCGTAAGGATTGACGATTAACGCGCTGGTCAGCTCATTTGCCGCACCGGCAAACTGCGACAGTACCAGCACCCCTGGGTTCTGCGGGTCCTGGGCGGCAACAAACTCCTTCGCGACGAGGTTCATGCCGTCACGCAGCGGCGTCACCAGGCCGACGTCGGAATAGCGGTATATCTTCATCAACAACTTGCGTTCAAAGTGCTGATTCAGGTAGTACAGCGGCGTCCAGCCCAGCTGACCATACTGGCCGTTAATTCGGCCGCTCGCCGTCTCCAGCTGATGACGAATATCCTGATAGGCCTGCACTTCACCGCGCGAGGTCGGCGCAATCTGGGTGTAGCGAATCTTCCCGTGATGCTGAGGATAGTTTTCCAGCAGAGACTCATAGGCAAGAAAGCGCTCCGGCAGCCCTTTGGAGTAGTCCAGCCGCTCGACGGAAAAGATATTTTGCACGCTCTTAAGCTCGCTTTTCAGCTGCGCCAGTTTTGGCGGCAGCGGACCTTTGGCGCTTTGGGCAATCTCGGCAGGATCGATGCCGATCGGGTAGACCTCGGTGCGGAAATGTTTCCCCCAGGCATCGTGGTTCCGGCCGCCTCGCGTCACCAGACGGGTCTGCAACGCGACGCTATCCAGGAACGCCTGCCGATCGCTTTCGGTCTGGAATCCCAGCAGGTCGTAGTCGCACAACTGCTCCAGCAGTTCGGCGTGCGGCGGCAGCGCGTTGAAGATTTCCGGCGTCGGGAAAGGAATGTGCAAGAAGAAGCCCGTGCGGTTGGTCATCCCGCGCCGGCGCAGTTCACTGGCCAGCGGCAGCAGATGATAATCGTGGATCCACACGATATCGTCGGGCTCAATCAGCGGCAGGAGTTTTTCCGCAAGGTTCGCGTTAACCCGCAGATAGCCGTCCCAGGAGGCGCGCTGGTAATCCACTAAATCCAGGCGATAGTGGAACGCCGGCCACAGCACCGCGTTAGAAAACTGATTGTAGTATTCGTCGTGGTCCTGCTCGTTGAGGGTAAACGACACCCAGGTAATATTGCCGCGCGTGACTCTGGTGAGCGGCTTCTGGTCGTCGCCGATTTCCCCGCTCCAGCCAAACCACAATCCTCCCGCGGCCTTCAGCGCCCCGAGGATCCCCACCGCCAGGCCACCGGCGCTGGCTTTTTTATCATCCGGCGGCGCAATACGATTAGATATGACGATTAAGCGTCCCATGGCCATCCCTCCTGTCGTTTCGCGCATCGGGTTGTTGTCTGTTATTGGCGATGCTAAGTAACCAGTGCTGAACGGCAGCCACATCCGGCAGATGCCAGTGTGCCTGAGTGTCGCCACTCCCGACTTTCACCGACATGCCGCCCAGCCGGTTCACCACGTTAAAACCGGCTTCATCCGTCAAATCATCCCCCACAAACACCGGCTCTCGTCCCTGAAACGGTGCTTCCTGCATAAAAGTGGCGATCGCTTCGCCTTTGTTCACGCCGCGCGGTTTAATCTCCACCACGCACTTACCGGGCTGTAGCGCCAGGATCGGATAGTGCTTCACTAACTGCTGCGCCAGCAACAGCGCTTGGTGGTGGTACTCCGGCGCCTGGCGATAATGCAGGGCAAACGCCATGCCTTTACGTTCCAGCTCGCAGCCCGGCATCTTCTCCAGTGCGCTTTGCAGCTGTTCATCCAGCTCTTTCAGCAGTGCATCAGGCAAGGAGACGATATGGGTTTTACCATTGATATCGCGGCGCTCAGCCCCGTGAACACCGGCTAACGGCAGCCGATACGGACGGGTAAGTTCATCAAGCTCAGCCATTGAGCGCCCTGAAATCAATGCCACGGCACCATTGTGCTGCAACACCAGTTGCCGCAGCGCCAGCAGCGCGTTAGCGGGGATAACAACCTGATCGGGATGAGGTTTGATATCGGCAAGGGTACCGTCGAGGTCAAAGAAAAAGGCGTAATTTCCGGTTGGCACAGGCGGTACAGATATCTGGTCAGCCACCCTGTTTTCCTCCTTTCATGGCCAGCGAAATGCTGGTTGTTAACGAATTGTTAGCCATGTAAGTATAGACAGTGTGACCGGGATCGCCATTTTTGATTGTTGACGCCAGCGCAGCGGGCGCTGGCGTTGATCGAGAAGTAAACTTGAAGGTTGGGGCGCGTTAAACTGCGCGTTTCGCTTTTTGTTTGTAGCGATCGAAGATAACCGCCGCCAACAGAATCACGCCGCGCACCACATACTGCGAGAACGGCGAAATGTTCAGCAGGTTCATGGCGTTCTCAACGGTACCGAGGATCAGGATCCCGGCGACCACATAGGAGATCTTGCCGATCCCGCCTTTCAAGGACACGCCGCCCAACACGCAGGCCGAAATCACAATCAGCTCGTAGCCAATTGAGGTCATCGGCTGGCCGCTGGTCATACGCGATGCCAGGATGATCCCCGCCGCGGCGGACACCAGACCGGAAATCACGAAAATGATGATTTTGGTGCGAACCACCGGAACACCAGCCAGACGGGCCGCCTCTTCATTGCCGCCAATCGCCAGGGTATTGCGGCCAAAGGTAGTTTTGTTCAACAGCAGGCCGAAAACAATCAGGCAGGCGACGGTGAGCCAGATCGGTGCCGGCAGACCAAACCAGTTGGCATAGCCTAAGGTAAAGAAGCGCTCGTCTTCGATACCGACCGCTTTACCATCGGAGATGATATAGGCGAGGCCGCGAACAATCTGCATCGTTGCCAGAGTGGTAATCAGGGCGTTGATCTTCAGCCGGGCTATCACGAAGCCGTTAACCAGCCCGCTCAGCGCGCCCAGCAGCAGACCGGCGGCAATACCTATCCACATACTTTCCGTCAGGTTGATCACCACCGCGGTGGTCACCCCTGCGCAGGCGATAACCGAAGCAACCGACAGGTCAAAATCGCCGGACGCCAGGCAAAACAGCATCCCACAGGCCACCATGCCGGACATGGAAATCGCCAGCCCCAGCCCTTTCATGTTGATGAACGAGGCAAAGTTAGGCACAAAAATCACGCAGCCGATAAACAGCACGGCAAAGACCACGAGCATGCCAAACTGATCCCAGATTCGGGCAAAGCTGAATGTGGAACGGCTGGCGTTTGGGGTAGTAACAGAGGACATCTTTGACTCCTTACTCAGGCGACCGCCTGGCTCACTTTTGGCATCGCAAGGCTTAACGCCTGCTGTTCATTGGCATCTTCATGCAGCAGTTCACCCGCCACTTCGCCTTCGCGCATGACCACAATGCGATCGGCCACACCGAGCACTTCCGGTAAGTCGCTGGACGCGAACACCACTGCCACACCAGAGGCCGCCAGGGCATAGATGACGTTATAAATTTCGTGTTTCGCCCCCACGTCTATCCCACGGGTAGGTTCATCCAGCAGGATCACTTTCATCTCTTCCGACAGCCAGCGCCCGAGAATCGCCTTTTGTTGATTGCCGCCGGACAGATTCATAATCAGCTGTTCGGCGCCGGGGGTTTTAATGTTGAGCGCGTTGATATGGTGCTCTGCGTTTTGCGCTTCCCAGCCGTTATTGATAATGCAGCCGGCGTGAATATGCCGACGCCGGGCGCTGATGTTGATATTGTCGCGCACCGAGTGAACCGGAATAATACCTTCGGCCTTACGATCCTCCGGGCACAGCATCATCCCGGCTTCAATTGCGTGGGCCGGTTTACGAATATCAATCGCCTGCCCGTCGATATAGACCTGGCCGCCGGTAATGCGGGTGCCGCCAAACAGCCCTTTCATTAATTCGCTGCGCCCGGCGCCCACCAGCCCGAACAGGCCGACGATCTCCCCGCTACGCACCGACAAACTCACCGGCTCACGCACGCCAGGGGCTTTCACCTGCTCAAGACGCAGGCGCTCCTCGCCATATTCACGTGGCTTCCAGCCATAAACATCGCCCAGCTCGCGCCCCACCATCGCCTGGACCAGCGCGTCATGGTTAACGGTGGCCATATCATCAAAGGTGCAAACATAGCGGCCATCTTTGAAGACGGTGATCGCGTCGCTCAGGGCGAAAATCTCCTCCATGCGGTGCGACACATAGATAATGACGCGCCCTTCCTGGCGCAGTTCGCGGATGACGCGGAACAGATTGTCGATCTCACGGGCCGAAAGCGAACTGGTCGGTTCATCAAAGGCGATCACTTTGGCGTTGCGGGTGAGCGCTTTGGCAATTTCCACCATCTGCCACTGGCCGATGGAGAGATATTTCAGCGGCGTTTCCGGGTCGATATCTAACCCCAGATGCTCAAGCTGCAGACGGGCTTCGTAGTTCAGCAGCGAACGGTTCACCAGGCCGTATTTATGCGGGATCTGGCCGAGGTAGATATTCTCCGCGACGGTCATTTCCGGGATCAGGTGCAGCTCCTGATAGATGATCGCCACGCCGGCGTTAAGCGCTTCGGTGGTGTTGGTAAAGACCCGTGGCTGCCCGCCAATCTGCAGATCGCCCGAGGTCGGAATATAGTTGCCGCTGAGGATCTTCAGCAGCGTGGATTTCCCGGCGCCGTTTTCTCCCATCAATGCGTGTATCTGTCCGCTATAGCAGTCAAAGCTAATATCAGACAGCGCTTTAACGCCGGGAAAAGTCATGGTGATACCGCGAAATGAGAGATAAGGGGTAGACTGTTGCATAACGACTCCGCTCTTCTGGACTCAGCCTCCCGCGCGAGCAGGAGGCGTGGTAAGCCAGGCCTTACAGCCCTTTCTTCGCCAGCTCTTCTTTGAAATTGTCGCGAGTGATCAGCACCACATCGGTAACCGCGGTGAATTTTGGCGGCTCTGCGCCTTTGGTCACCCAGTTGTAGAGCATTTCACTGGTTTTATAACCGTGGATATCCGGGCTTGGCAGCAGAGAGCCGTAGAAGCCGGTCGCCTGGGCTTTCGACAGTTCGTTCACTGCATCGACACCATTAATACCGATGCCAATCACGTCTGGAGCTTTAAAGCCCTGCCCTTCGGTTGCGCGCACGCCGCCAAGGACGGTGTTGTCATTCATGCCCACGATCAGCCAGTGTTTCACCTGCGGATGCTGAACCAGCATTGAGTTACCGGCATCGAAAGCGCCGGGGATATCGTTAGATTTGGTTGGCACGCGGTAGATCTGTTTCTCCGGGAAGCCGGCCGCTTTCAGCGCATCCATCGAACCAGTTGTACGACGGCGGGCGGTATCGAGTTCATCCGCGGTAATGGCCATCACGCCGGTATCCTTGACGTCCCAGCCGCGTTTTTGCATCTCTTTATACAGTTCCTGGCCCTGACGCGCGCCGATTTCACTGGCGGCCATCATCACCAGCGGTACGCTGTCCATCGGCTTGCCTTTGGCATTGACGAACTGGTCATCGACGGTGATGACTTTCATATCGTAGCCGCGGGCTTTCGCCACAATGGCGGCACCCAGTTTCGGGTCTGGCGTACAGATAACAAAGCCTTTGGCACCGCTAGCCGCCAGGCTATCGATGGCGTTAAGGGTTTTCTCACCATCCGGCACCGCAATTTTAATGACTTCAAACCCTAAATCTTTGCCGGCCTTATCGGCAAATTTCCATTCGGTTTGAAACCAGGGTTCTTCCGGTTGTTTAACCAGAAAACCGAGCTTAAGGGATTCAGCCATAGCTGATTGTGACATAACCGCAGCGAGACCGATCGCCGCCAGCGCTTTAGTAAATTTGTGCATGGTAAACTCCAGCTTTATTTCGCTTTTCTGTAGGGAAGTATCGGACTTAATTATTTTATCGGACGTAAAACAAGGCATTAGACGAAACCGCAACCCATACTGCCGTTGTTCATTAAGTAATAACCGGAAATCAATTCTCCATACGAGAGCATTATCACATCGCGGAATTACAGTAATTGCGTGCATAGATACAGCGAAAAAAGACATAAAAAAAACGCCAATTGTCAGACAATTGACGTCATTAATAGCAATTTTGTCCATGCCGACAGCAGAGTTATCCTTGTGACGCTCATGTCCCTGCCAGGTCACTGCTGGCAGGCCTCGCGGGGCCAGAAGCCGCCTTCAGCCGTGAAAAAGTTGCCAGCCAGCTGTCCTGGAGCGCAACAACGCATCCGCGCCATTTATTTTGACATTTTTTTCGCAATATTGATTCGTTATGACCGAATTATTAACGTCAGGTTAAACTCTTATTTAAGATAATTATCGTAGCACTCATCCTTTTTCCTAAAAAATTAAAATGGCAATAAAATCAATAAAATGAAAACATAAAAAATGAGATTAAATCATATAATAATACACTTAGCAGGGATGTTGTAACGAAACGTAAATACCGATGTTTGAGAGTTTTCTTAACGCATTCTTGCGCGTATTCTATATTTGTCGGTAGTCGGAAATAAATTATCGACGGCACAGGGAAATACACATTAATTATTTTGCTAATAATGTGGCACGCAATGAGTCTTGCATGCGGATGCTTACGGATGAGGGCTCTCGACGTGCGAATGATACCTCCAGCTTAAATAAGGATATTTTTATGGTTGTTCCTGGAATGGCTCAAAAACTCAATCATCAGATGAACCTTGAGTTCCACGCGTCAAATCTATACCTGCATCTCAGCGAATGGTGTGAACAGCAGCGTCTGAGCGGCACCGCCACCTTTTTACGCTCCCGGGCGCAGTCCCGGGTGACGCAGATGATGCGGGTATTCGATTTTATGAAAACCGGCGGCAGCTGGCCGATTGTCAAAAGCAAAAACTGCTATCGTCACGACTGCGCTTCTCTCGAAGAGCTTTTTACCGCAACGCTTGCCGATCACCAACAGCGTAGCAGCACGCTCTCCGGGCTGGCCGAAGAGGCCAAAGCCCACAGCGACGACACCACCTGGCGTTTCCTGACCCAGTTAGAGAAAGAACAGCGCCAGGATGGCATCCTGCTGCAAAGCGTGCTGGAAAAGGTGCGTCACGCCGATAAAGCCGGCCTGTGTATGCAACAGACCGACCGACAGCTGCTGAGCCTGGTCACCCCTCGCCCGAACTAAGGCCGTAGCGGCGGGCACCACATTAACCGTTCCCTCAGCGAAAGGGATTCCTGCGGGAACGGTTTCGCTGGTCACGCCACCGCGCTGCGGCCACCTGCCGAGCACTCAACGCTTCCTGTCTCTGTTTCTCTGAAACATCATTTTCGGCGCTTCGGCGCCGTTTTTATTCCTGAAAAGCATTAAAAACTTTTAAGTAGATCTCATTACCGCCCAGCCGAAGATCGCAGACGGGAATTAGTGACGGCGATCACTTTTTAACATTTGCCATAAGAATATAAAAACAGCGTTTCAAAAATTTAAAACACGGAGTTTATATTAATGGCAAGAGATACGGCTTCAACCTCACAAGCGTTGCAGGGAAGACCGATTTTGTTACGCCATCAGCTAGCCTACGGCGGCGGTAACTTACTGGGAAGTGGCGCGCTGGCAATCAGCGGCGCCTGGCTATTGTATTTCTATACGACGTTCTGCGGCCTGACGCTGATCGAGGCGGCATTTATCTTTTCCGTCGCCAGCATTATTGACGCGATTAGTAACCCGCTGATGGGTTATCTTACCGATAATTTCGGTAAAACACGGCTTGGCAAACGCTTCGGACGGCGGCGTTTCTTCTTGTTGATTGGTATTCCACTGATGATGTTCTACCCGCTGCTGTGGGTTGAAGGCCTCAGCTTCTGGTACTACCTGTGTACTTACGTCATCTTCGAAATCATTTATACATCAGTTATGGTGCCTTACGAAACATTAGCCACAGAAATGACTGATGATTTCGCATTGCGCTCAAAACTTACCGGTTATAAGGCGATTTTCGGTAAGCTGGCCAACTTCCTGGCGGCCTTTATTCCGGGCCAGTTTATCCTTCTGTACGGCAAAGATTCAGCCACTCCATTCTTCCTTACCGGAGTGACCTATGGCCTGATTCTGATTATCGCCATCTCCTGCCTGTGGTTCTGCAGCTGGGAACGTCCGCGTGAAGAAGACCATGCGGTTAACAAGAAAAAAAGCCTGCTGGCGACGCTGTCGACGCTGGCGAAAGATATGATCTCGACCTTTTATTTGCGGGTTTTCCGTAAACACCTCGGCATGTATCTCTGTGGTTTCGGCGCAGAATGGCTGTTTGCCTCGATCTTTACCTACTTCGTGATCTTTGTGCTGCAGCACGATCCGGCGATGGTTGCCGGGCTGAACAGCCTGAACTCCATCCTGCAGCTGGTCTCCACCGCGTTGTTTATCGGCCTGTGTGTGAAAAAGGGGTTCAGCAAGCCCTACATCCTGGCGCTGAGCATCGTTATTTTCTCCGTGTTGCTCTACACCTCGCTGTGGTTCTTCCACCTGCCGTCCCACCTGGCAACCATCTTGATGTTCGGGATCACCGTGCTGTTTGGCCTGGGTACCGGCGGCGTGTACTACATTCCGTGGACCGTCTATACCTTCCTCGCCGATGTCGATGAGATCTATACCGGCCGTCGTCGCGAAGGGATTTATGCCGGTGCGATGACCTTCTCCGGTAAAATTTTGCGTTCGATTATCGTCTTCACCATGGGCGCGATTCTCAGCTACTACGGCTTCCAGTCAAAAGCGCATACGCAGCCTGAAAGCGCGGTGACCGCGATTGCGGTGGTCTTCTGTAGCGGCGTGATCCTGCTGGCGCTGGCGGCGATTGTCTTCAGTAAGCAGATGAAGCTGGATCGCAAAGCGCACTTGATAGTGCTGCAGGAAGTGGCGCGAATTAAGGCTGGCGGCAAGATTAGCGATATCCCGTCCGATGTGCGCATCGTAGTGGAAGGCTTAGTCGGCCATCGTTATGAAGAGTGCTGGGGTAACAGTAAGCTATTCAGGGATGAGCAAGCGACCCAGATCAGTCCCGTTGCTTCTCATTAATCGGTGTTCACGCCCCGCCAGGATTCTGGCGGGGCGTCTGCTTTTAGTGCGCTTCGCCCTGCGGCGTAAATTTCAGTTCTATCAGGGCAATGGCTTTTTGCACCGCACGCAGCGTTACCGGATCGGCGGAGGCTGGATGGCTGGCGAAATCGATGGCTTTCAGTTGCGTGGTCATCTTCTCGCGCACTTCAACAGGGGCGATAACATCAATGACGTCGAGGATCTGTTTGATAACTAGCTGGCAGGCGACAACGTCAGAGACCAGTTCGTCTTGTTCAGTGAGGTGTTGAGACATTTATTACTCCTATTTCGAGGAGCGTAATAGTAACCTAAATTCCGAGAGATAAAAAAACCTGCCGCAGCAGGTTTTTTTATCAGAACATACCGGCAGGCGGTACATCTTTGAAGGTTTTGCAATATTGTTCGAACATGCTCTTCAGGATTTTGCGCAACTTCATGGAGTGACTCCGTTATTTTGTTATGCAGGTGTTACTATCGATGGGGCTATAATATGACTTGCGTCACATAAATCAATAGAAATTTGCTACAAATCACATTTTTATTACAAGTATAATTTAAAAAATAAACAAAATGAGGAAGGTACGCGTAACGCGTCTGGGGCGTACTTCGCGGCTAACCTCACCTTGCTATGGCAGACACAATGAGTACAGATATCTCTTCCCGGGAAGACCGCGCCTTCTCGGCTCCGGCGTTGCTGGTCGCCGGGGCCTTTTTCATGGAGTTTCTCGACGGTACGGTGATCGCCACCGCGTTACCGGATATGGCGAAGGATTTTGGCGTCGCGGCGGTTGACCTCAATATCGGTATCAGCGCCTACCTGATTACGCTGGCGGTACTGATCCCGGCCAGCGGCTGGATTGCCGATCGCTTTGGCGCCCGAAAAATCTTCACCCTCGCGCTGGCAATATTTACGCTGGCCTCGGTCTTTTGCGGCTTCTCTACCAACGTCGACAGCTTTGTCGCCATGCGCGTTCTTCAGGGCATGGGCGGCGCGCTGATGGTTCCGGTTGGCCGACTGGCGGTGCTGCGCACCACGCCCAAGGATCAGCTGATCAAAGCGATTGCCACCCTGACCTGGCCCGCGCTGGTTGCCCCGATCATCGGCCCGCCGCTGGGCGGCTTTATCACCAGCTATGCCAGCTGGCACTGGATATTCTTTATCAATGTTCCCCTCGGATTGATCGCTATCGCGCTGTCGCTGCGCATTATCCCGAACATCCGGGAAGAGGAACGGCGTCCCTTCGACCTTCCCGGTTTCCTGGCGACCTCGGTAGCGATGGTCAGCCTGGTGAGCGCGATGGAGCTGCTCGGCGATACTCAGCCTCAAGGCTGGGCCACCCTCGCCCTGCTGGGATTGGGGATCGCCTGTATGCTGTTTTCACTGCGCCATTTTCGCCGCGCGGCCTGGCCGATGGTGCGCCTGGACGCGCTGCAGATCCCTACCTTCCGGGTTACGATGTATGGCGGGTCGCTGTTCCGCGCCTCAATCAGCGCCGTCCCCTTCCTGCTGCCGTTGCTGTTTCAGGTTGGTTTTGGCATGGATCCCTTCCACTCCGGGCTGCTGGTGCTGGCGGTGTTTGTCGGCAACTTCACGATTAAACCAGCCACTACGCCGCTGATTCGCTGGCTGGGCTTTCGTCGTTTGCTGCTGATCAACGGCGCGTTAAACGTGCTGTCGTTGCTGGCCTGCGCGTTCTTAACTCCAGAAACGCCGGTATGGTTGATTTGCCTGATTCTGTACCTCGGCGGCGTATTTCGTTCGATCCAGTTCACCGGCGTCAGTACGCTGGCCTTCGCCGATGTGCCGTCGCCACAGATGAGCTACGCCAACACCCTGTTCAGTACCGCTTCGCAGCTGGCCGTCGGTCTAGGGATCACCCTTGGCGCCATCGGGATCCGCATCGGGGAAAAAGCCAGCGAGTGGTTGAACCTGACCAGCGTGCCGGGAGTGAGCTTCCGCCTCTCTTTCGTGTTTATTGCGCTGATTTGTCTGGTGGGAATGGTGGATAGCCTGCGCCTGACCAAAGATGCCGGCAGCAGCGTGTCGAAGAAACAGAAGAGATAAAACAGAAAGGGCCAGCAGCAGCTGGCCCTCTTTATACTCGAGTAAACGCGATTAGCCGACGATCTGACGCACGAAGGCTTCGATCTCTTTGTCCTGGCAGTTTTCAAAGAAGCACTGCTGGAAGCGTGGGCCGGAAACCGCCGTTTTGACCAGTTCCGGGTCGATAGCGCGCAGGGTGTCCAGATAGTTCTCTTTAACCACGGCCGCTTTAACGGTGTTCAGAATGCCGGCGTTGCGAACCTGCGGCTCTTTACGCTCCGGCGGGTAGCCTTCGCCTTTACGGCCAGTGAAGGCTTTTTCAAAGATAAAGCGTACGTTCAGCTCCGCGCCCCAGCCAAAACCTTTGGCGAAAGGCAGAGACAGCGCATTACCGTTATTGATCTGAGCAAACAGGAAGGCATCAGCAGGATCAATACAGTAGCCGCAGACAACACCCGGGTGGATGTTCAGAGACATCAGCGCGCCCTGTCCGGTACCACAACCGGTGACAACGAAGTCCACCGCTTTCGAGTTCAACAGAATGCTGGCCATGATGCCCAGGTGGATATAGGTCAGATGATGGTCCTGCTCATCGCTCATCCCGACGTTGTATACCGGGAAACCTTTTTCATCAGCAACGGCGTTTAACTCGTTGAGGATGGTAGCGTTTTTGCTGGCCTGGCTGTTTTCCATCATCAATGCGATTTTCATGCTTTACTCTCCTGAATGCTGCGCGGGTACTCCCGCAGTAGTTCGTTAGCGTTGTGAAAGACTCTACTACTTAACAAACGCACTTTCAAATTTTATGAAAAGTTGTTTTATAAATTACGTAGTGCTTCACATTTTTGCCTTCTTGTTGCCGCTAACGCCCCGCGCTTCTACGAGGGCTCTCGCAGGATACAGAAGCGAATACACCCACACACTCTGGCGGTGAATGGCGTATCACTTGCACTTTATTATTGCTAATAGCAGGTAATTAAAATATTAAACCAAAACCATTCTCATTTATTATTAAATTGCCAATGCGTTTTATTCCCATTATCATTTTTAATAAATACATTTTTTAATTTACTTTTTGCAAATAAATTAATAACAAATTATAGTAACCCCACAATAATCTTTAGCCTTTATTTTCGGAGCACACGCTATGCTGAAAACAGAAATGATCGATAAACTGAATGAGCAGATGAACCTCGAGCTTTATTCTTCTCTGCTGTATCAGCAAATGAGCGCATGGTGCAGCTACCACAGCTTTGAAGGTGCGGCCGCCTTCCTACGTCGTCATGCCCAGGAAGAGATGACCCACATGCAGCGCCTGTTTGATTACCTGACCGACACCGGCAGCCTGCCTTGCATCAACACCATTGCTTCACCGTTTGCCGAGTACGCGTCGCTGGACGATCTGTTCCGTGTCACCTACGAACACGAGCAGCTGATTACGCAGAAAATTAATGAGCTGGCCCACGCGGCGATGACCAATCAGGATTATCCGACCTTTAATTTCCTGCAGTGGTATGTTGCTGAGCAGCACGAAGAAGAGAAATTATTTAAATCCGTTATTGATAAGCTTACCCTCGCCGGCAAAAGCGGCGAAGGTCTGTACTTTATTGATAAAGAACTGGCTACGCTCGACACCCAGAATTAATTATTACGGCGGCGAGGCAGTGCTTCGCCGCCCTGTTAATGACGGCAGATTTTACTTTCCCGGGTATTAAATCCCGACTCTTCAGCAATAAATTTCCCTTTTTTCTGCAGAAAAGCCACCAGCTCCGCCGCGCTTAAATTTTGTGCCGAACAGGTATGAAAACGGGCATCGGCGCCAAAACGCGCGCTAATTGCCGCTTCAAGACTGTCGGTAGTGTAATGCTCCCCTGAAGCAAGCATCATCTGCAGCACTTCATGACCATGAATCGATGACATAACGCCTCCTGTAAAACGCACAGCATAGCCGGGCCAACCGGTGAACATGTTGCGCCAGCGCAGTCTTCGGGCAATCAGCCGGTCGTGTAAACCTATAATTACAGGCACTGTAACCCTCATTTGACGAACGTGCCAATTTCACATACTCTGCGCGACATATTTTATTGCTTATTCCTTCATGGATAGAGAAAAACGTGAAGAACCGCACTCTTGGTAGTATTTTAATCGTCGCCGGAACCACCATCGGCGCAGGGATGTTGGCAATGCCGCTGGCTTCAGCGGGCGTGGGTTTTGGGGTCACATTCTGCCTGCTGATCGCGCTGTGGGCGTTGATGTGTTACACCGCGTTGCTGCTGCTGGAAGTCTATCAGCACGTACCGGCAGATATGGGGCTCGGGTCGCTGGCCGCGCGTTATCTCGGTCGTTACGGTCAGTGGGTGACCGGTCTGTGCATGTTGTTCCTGATGTATGCGCTCACCGCTGCCTATATTAGCGGCGCGGGCGAGCTGCTGGCATCCAGCCTCAACCAATGGCTGGGCTGGACGCTTCCTCCGGCGGGTGGCGTACTGCTGTTTACCGCCGTGGGTGGCGCGATTGTCTGCCTTGGCACCTCGTTGGTCGATCTGTTTAACCGCTTTCTGTTCAGCGCCAAGATTATTTTCCTCGCCATTATGCTGGCGCTGCTGTTACCGCATATTCACCAGATCAATCTGCTGACCTTACCGCTCCAGCAGGGCCTTGCGCTGTCAGCGATACCGGTGATTTTCACCTCTTTTGGTTTTCACGGCAGCGTGCCGAGCATCGTCAGCTATCTCAACGGCGATATTCGTAAGCTGCGCCGGGTCTTTATCATCGGTAGTTTTATCCCGCTGGTGGCCTATATTTTCTGGCAGCTGGCGACGCTCGGCAGCATTGATTCCCCTGCCTTTACGGCGCTGCTGGCGAAGAATGCCGGCCTGAACGGGCTGTTAGAAGCGGTGCGTGAAGTGGTTGCTTCGCCGCACGTCGAGCTGGCGGTACATCTGTTTGCTGATCTGGCCCTGGCGACGTCATTCCTCGGCGTGGCGCTCGGTCTGTTTGATTACCTGGCGGATCTGTTCCAGCGTAAAAACACCCCCGCCGGTCGTCTGCAAAGCGGCGCATTGACCTTCCTGCCGCCGTTGGCCTTTGCCTTGTTCTATCCGCGTGGGTTTGTGATGGCGTTAGGCTATGCCGGCGTCGCGCTGGCGGTGCTGGCGCTGATACTGCCGTCGCTGCTGGTGATGAAGAGCCGTCAGCAGCATCCGCAGGCCGCCTGGCGGGTCGCCGGAGGCGGGCTGGCGCTGTGGTTAGTGCTGTTTTGTGGTGTCGCGGTGATCGCGATTCAGTTCAGCATCGTCGCGGGGTTGCTCCCGGCGGTGGGATAAAAAAAGGGGCCAGATGGCCCCTTTTTTATTTAGCTAAGCAGCACTGCTTATATTTTTTACCGCTGCCGCACGGGCACGGGTCATTCCGCCCGATTTTTGCCTCATTTCTGATAGGCTGCGCCACCACTTCTGGCTCGGCATGTTCTGTCCAGTAGTGATACAGAGAGAGCGCTGCCGGGGTAATATTGTCAACGCTGGCAATAAACTCATCGACAGAGAGCCCTTCAACCGCCGTAAACTGCGCTTCTGTGCCGTGCAGGGCAATGCTGTCCAGCGCCGCCTGCTGCTCTTCTGGCAATGCAGACCAGTCACCAAGTCCCACGCCGCGCATATAACCGAAGCACCACTCCTCAACGATGGTCAGCTCCTGCCCTTCCTCTTCACGAGTACCGAACAGCGGTTCGAACTGGTCAGGATACTCTTCAAGGCGCTCGGCAATATCGCTCATATGCTGCAGAGTGAGGTTTACAAAATGGTCACGCTCGCGGTCGTTTGCCCAGCGCGGCACGTTGTCTGCGCCGCCCCAGATAGCCAGCAGCCACTGCGCCGGTTCAATCTCTTTCGGGCCGGAGAGAATGGCCGTCAGCAGGCCGTCAAGCTCTGAGACATCAAGGATGGCGCCATCGGTGGCGTATTTCGACAGGATATCGTCCAGCCATTCAAGTTCGCTTTCGTTCAGGGGTCCGGTTTTCATCAACAGGCTCGTCATGGTAGAAAATGGCGCATACAGTAGCGGAAATGCCGGGAGAAAACTACCCGGCAGCGGGTTCAGTCAGGGTGATTAAATGCCTTTCATGCTGCTGGCGCTATTTTAACGTCGTTTGCTAACGCGGGGCCGCAGATAATGGAGCATCACTCGCATGTTTTGTGGGGCAGCCGCGAGAAAAGGACAAAAACAAAAAAACCACCCGTAGGTGGTTTCACGACACTGCTTATCATTGATTTTATTCGTTTTATCCCAATGGTACCCGGAACGAGACTTGAACTCGTACAGCCTATGGCCGAGGGATTTTAAATCCCTTGTGTCTACCGATTCCACCATCCGGGCTCGGGATGTAAATTGGAGGCGCGTTCCGGAGTCGAACCGGACTAGACGGATTTGCAATCCGCTACATAACCGCTTTGCTAACGCGCCTTTAAATCTGAACACCCGCAATTGCCGATGTTTTAAACCTGGAGCGGGAAACGAGACTCGAACTCGCGACCCCGACCTTGGCAAGGTCGTGCTCTACCAACTGAGCTATTCCCGCAATATCAAGCTAATTTGCTAATCACTTGATTTTGTTATCGTCTGGCAAGCTGTGCTGCCGTTCGATGCGATGCATTCTACTTACCTGGCGAAATGAGTCAACGATATTTTTTAAATCATTGTGTCGTTTGCTGAAAATTACGCCGAAACGATCACTGATCAAGCAAATCTCCGCGCGCAGCGTTTAAATACTGCAGCATAGACCACAGCGTCAGCACCGCCGCCACCAGAAACAGCCCAATACCGGCCCACTCTACCCACATATTTGGCCGCCACAGCATCCACACCAATGCCGTCATCTGCGCGGTGGTTTTCACTTTGCCGATCCAGGAAACGGCCACGCTGCTGCGTTTGCCCAGTTCCGCCATCCACTCACGCAGTGCAGAAATAATAATTTCCCGCGCGATCATCGTGGCCGCCGGCAAGGTCACCCACCAGGTGTGGTAATGCTCAACCACCAGCACCATCGCAATCGCCACCATCACTTTGTCAGCAACCGGATCGAGGAAAGCGCCGAAACGCGTACTCTGATTCCAACGACGCGCCAGGAAACCGTCAAACCAGTCGGTCACTGCCGCCACGAAAAAGATCAGTGCGCAGGCAAACGGCGCCCAGGCAAAGGGGAGATAAAACGCCAGCACGAAGAACGGAATCAGGACGACGCGAAACAGAGTCAGCAATGTAGGGATATTAAATTGCATAGTAACGGGTAACTATTTGTTAGAAGTAAAAATTAGCCCTATGTTGCTACAGAGCCCCTAATGTTTCAACGAGTAGAAGATCTTTTCTGCCAGACCGTGAGATATACCCGGTACTTTAGCAATTTCCTCAACGCTTGCTTGCTGCAACCCCTGCAGACCCCCCATGTACTTCAGTAGCATCTGGCGGCGTTTTGGTCCCACGCCTTCGATCGTCTCCAGCGAACTGGTGCTTTTCACTTTTGCCCGTTTTTTACGGTGTCCGGCAATAGCGTGGTCGTGCGATTCATCGCGAATATGTTGAATGACGTGCAACGCCGGTGAATCAGGCGGCAGGTTAAAGCCCTCCCCCTCTGGTTCGAAGAATAGCGTTTCCAGCCCGGCTTTACGATCGCTACCTTTTGCTACACCTAATAATAGAGGATGATGCTTGTCCCACGGCACCTCCAGCTCAGCAAACACGCTCTTCGCCTGTCCAAGCTGACCTTTACCGCCATCGATCAGGATAACATCCGGGATCTTGCCCTCTTCTATCGCTTTGCCATAGCGCCGGCGTAGTACCTGGTTCATCGCGGCATAATCATCGCCCGGGGTGATCCCGGTGATATTGTAGCGCCGATACTCCGCACGCAGCGGCCCGTTGCTATCGAACACCACGCAAGAGGCCACCGTCTGCTCTCCCATGGTATGGCTGATATCAAAACATTCCATGCGCTTCACCTCCGGAAGCTTGAGCACGCTGGCTAGCGCCTGCAGACGTTGATGGATCGTCGACTGTTGTGACAGTTTGGTGGTCAGCGCCGTGGCGGCGTTCGTGCGTGCCAGCTTCAGATAGCGGGCCCGATCGCCGCGCGGTTTGGTCTGAACGTTGACCCGACGCCCTGCCAGTTCGGAGAGAGAATCTGCCAGCAGCGTTTTATCGCCCAGCGCAAAGTCGAGCAGAATCTCCCCTGGCAAGGTCCGCATCTGGCTGCCTTGCAGGTAAAACTGCCCGACAAACGTTTCCACGACTTCGCCAAGCTCGGTCCCGCCGGGCACCTTAGGAAAATAGCTCCGGCTGCCCAGCACTTTGCCCTGGCGAATAAACAGCACGTGGACGCAGGCCATGCCGGCTTCAAAGGCGACGCCGATAACGTCGAGGTCGTCACCGGTGTTAGAGACAAACTGTTTCTCGGTGACCCGTCGCACGGCCTGAATCTGATCGCGAATGCGCGCGGCTTCTTCAAAAGCCAGCGACTGGCTGGCTTTTTCCATCCGGGCAATCAGTTGCGTGAGTACCTGATCGTCTTTCCCCGCAAGGAACAGCCGCACATAGTCAACCTGCTGGGCGTACTCCTCTTCACTGACCAGTCCTGCGACGCAGGGGCCGAGGCAGCGGCCAATCTGATACTGCAGACAGGGACGCGACCGGTTGCGGTAGACGCTGTTCTCACACTGGCGGACAGGGAAAATTTTTTGCAGCAGCGCAAGGGTTTCACGCACCGCGTAGCCATTCGGGAAAGGACCGAAATATTCACCCCGGGCGTGTTTCGCGCCACGGTGCATCGCCAGACGAGGATGGGTATCGCCACTGAGGAATATAAAAGGATAGGATTTATCATCGCGCAGCAGCACGTTATAGCGCGGCTGATAGAGCTTAATGTAGTTGTGCTCTAGCAGCAGGGCTTCCGTTTCCGTATGGGTTACGGTGACGTCGATTTGCGCGATCAGCGCGACCAATGCCTCGGTTTTACGCGAAGCCAGGTTGCTCCGAAAATAGCTGCTCAGCCGTTTTTTCAGATCTTTTGCTTTGCCAACATAAATGACGGTGCCGCCAGCATCATACATGCGGTAGACACCCGGCTGGCTGGTGACCGTCTTCAGGAAAGCTTTTGCGTCAAAAACATCACTCACTGACTTGCTAACGACTCCGCATTGCACAGGCCATGGCGAATTGCCAGGTGGGTCAGCTCGACGTCGCCATGGATGTTTAATTTACTGAACATCCGATAACGATAGCTGTTGACGGTTTTAGGACTCAGATTTAGCTGCTCTGAAATCTCATTCACCTTCTGACCTTTAGTGATCATCAGCATAATCTGCAATTCACGTTCAGACAAACTGGCAAACGGTGATTCCGTTTTTTCCGGCTCAATCTGACTAAGTGCCATTTGCTGTGCGATATCAGATGCGATATAGCGCTGACCGGAGGCGACACAACGAATGGCATTCACCACTTCCTGTGGCGCAGCACCTTTGCTGAGGTAGCCTGCAGCACCAGCCTGCATCACTTTCGCTGGCAGCGGATTTTCAGTATGCACGGTGAGCATAATGACTTTGGTATCCACGATGGAACGCGCAATTTTACGCGTGGCTTCGAGACCACCAATCCCCGGCATGTTCATGTCCATCAGGACAACATCCACGGAGTTGGCGCGGCACCATTTTACGGCATCCTCGCCGCAACTCGCTTCACCGACAACCTTAATCCCTTTTATATCTTCCAGAATGCGTCGTATCCCTGCGCGCACTAGCTCGTGGTCATCAACAAGAAGGACGTTGATCAAAGGAATAATCTCCAGAATTAGGGACAACGCGACAGAAAACTTATCGCATACATATTACCGGGTTTTATCGCCACTTTAAAAGCCAAAAGAATGCCCGACAGAAAGTTTCTTAACCTGGTCTGTCAATTTGTTTGCACAGCGACTGGAAACTTATACATAACAGTAAGTTGTATTACGCTTCAATTTTAACATTTGCCCTACAAAAACGACGGTCAGGTCACGTCTGAGGCATCTGAAAAATAGGATGTAAAATATGTAACAATAATTAACGGTGAAAAAGCCTTACGTAGTAATTAAGGCTTTTTTTGCGAAAGAATACGTATTATTCAGTCAATTAAATGCGCTAACAGCTCTGATGAGAGAACAGATATTACCCACTCCTTTTTTTTCCGCCGCTTGTGGTATACTGCGCCGCCTTAACAGTAAGTATTGCGCAAATGCGCCGATAGCAAACGAGGATATCGATGAGCACTCCAGATTTTTCCACTGCAGAAAATAATCAAGAACTGGCACAGGAAGTGACCTGCCTGAAAACGCTGCTGACGCTGATGCTCCAGGCAATGGGCCAGGCCGATGCTGGTCGTGTGATTATTAAAATGGAAAAACAGATCACGCAGATGGAAGACGAGGCTCAGGCTGCCGTATTCTCCAGCACCGTTAAGCAAATTAAACAAGCTTACCGCCAGTAAAAACAAACCGGCTGTGAGTCTCACTGACAGCCGGTCCCCCACGTCTGACACGCAGAACATCCTACGGGCTCAAATTAAACCAGTCGCCACTGCATAGCAGGCGATTTGTGTTTTATTTGGTGCGTTGAATTTGCGCTGCATATTCTTTTGATGAAAATTAACGGTGTTTTCCGAGATCGAGAGAATAATCGCCACTTCTGCGGATGTTTTCCCTTCCGCGGTCCATTTCAATATTTCCAGTTCACGCCGACTAAACTTCATTTCCGGCGGCATCACCATCGCATCTTCCAGACGTAATAGCGTCAGCAGACTGAGTTCGATCAGCATCCTCAGGCGCATCTCTTGTTCATCGTCAGGATACGGTCCTGCACCACGCTGCTGGCCTGAAACAGACAGGAATCCCTGGGCGTGATTCGGCAAAGTCAGACACTGCGTAACCCCTTTCAACAAACCGTGATCGCGCGCGCCGTTCCACAACTCCGGCGTTTCCCGAAAGAGGCTGTCGTTCCACGGCAGGTGACCACGCAGGAAATTCTCAGCGCGCAGAACCGGGTCAATCGCGAAGAAATTCTCAGCCTGGTAGTGCGACATCCACGCCTGTGGGTAGGTTGATTGCAGCGTAATTCTCGGCCGTGTAAAAGGCACGGGATGACGTACGCATAGCGCAAAATAGTCATATTCCAGGCCTTCAGTTTGTTGCTGCAGGAGATTATAAACCTCTTCTCCACACGAGAATGACTGGAATTGTTGCAGCATTTCCCGCCGCCAGCTGAAAAAATCATTGTCCCTCATAACCGAGCAAATAACCCCTAAGTAATAATCATTATTAGAAATACAGAAAACTAACACATAAATCTTATTTCTATGTATAAAATATCGTATACATCGCACTTATTAGATCGTTAGCGAGATAATCCAGCAGTTACAGGAGAAGAGTATGTCGCCTCCGCCTTCACAATCGACGATATATTCCCGACGCCGGCACGCCTTTAGTCGCCGCACCGTCCCTGAAACCTCCGGCGCGTCGCCCTCCTGCTTTACCGTCACCGATGTTGCCGCAGCCTCGCGGGCCAGGTTCGGTGCGGACGTCTTGCGGATCGGTTCGCCAGTGCGGAGGTAAAATCGCCAATTGGTAAGCGGTGCTTAATTGATTTGCTGGATGCCCTGAGGATTAGCCAGGCAGGTGCGGGCAACAGAGAGTCGGATACAGAGATGGCCAGCGGCATTGCCGCCGCCGGTCAAGGCTGATTCCAGGCTGGTGATGATTACTGCATCAGGAATTTTTCAAGGAACTGACGGGTACGCGGCTGCTGAGGATTGGCAAACAGCGCTTTTGCCGGGCCCTGCTCGATGATGCGCCCCTGGTCCATAAAGATGGCGCGGTCGGCCACATCACGGGCGAAGCTCATTTCATGGGTCACGATGACCATCGTGCGCTTCTCCTGTGCCAGCTGGCGGATAGTGTTCAACACCTCACCCACCAGCTCCGGATCCAGCGCGGAGGTCGGTTCATCGAAGAGGATCACGTCCGGGCGCATCGCCAGCGCACGGGCAATCGCTACGCGCTGCTGCTGTCCGCCGGAGAGACGACGCGGGTAGCTGTTTTCTTTACCCGTCAGCCCGACTTTGGCCAGCAGGTCCCGGGCACGTTCAATCGATTCGTTTTTATCCTCACCTTTGACGATAACCGGCCCTTCGATGATGTTCTCCAGCACCGTGCGGTGTGGAAACAGATTGAAGTTCTGGAACACAAAACCGACATGCTGACGTAAGCGGCGAATCAGCCCTTTCTGCTGGCTGAGGCTGCGCGCGGTATCAATTGTGACATCCCCCACGCGAATGGTTCCGCTTTCCGGCTGTTCCAGCAGGTTAATGCTGCGCAGCAACGTCGTTTTACCGGAACCGCTGGGGCCAATAATGGCCACCACTTCCCCTTCCTGCACATTGAGGTCAATACCGTGCAGCACCGTCTGGCCATGGAATTTTTTCACCAGGTTTTTGACGTCAATGGCACTCATTTTGGATCACGCTCCTGGCGGTTGAGCTGGTTTTCAAAGTAGTTTTGCAGCGAAGACAATACCGTCGCCATCACCCAGTAAATCAGCGATGCGGCAAGATACATGGTGAACACTTCCAGCGTACGCGAGGTAATCAGCTGCGCCTGACGGAACAGCTCAGGTACCTGAATGGTCGCCGCCAGCGAAGTATCCTTCACCAGGCTGATAAAACTGTTGGAGAGCGGCGGCAGGGCCACCCGCGCGGCCTGCGGCAAAATGGCCCGACGCAGCGTTTGCCACGGAGTCATGCCGATACTGGCCGCGGCTTCCCACTGCCCTTTGTCGATAGAGGCGATCGCCGCACGCAGCGTTTCTGCCGCGTAGGCCGCGGTATTCAGCGACAGGCCAATCATCGCGGCCGGGATCGGATCCAGCTCAATACCAAACTGCGGCAGACCGTAGTAGATCATAAACAGCTGCGCGATCAGCGGGGTGCCGCGAAAAATAGAGATATACATCCTCGCCAGCCATTTCACCGGCCACAGCGTCGACATGCGCATTAACGCGAGGATAAAGCCGAGTATCAGGCCAAAAATCATGCCGCCGATACTGAGCTGTAAAGTAAATACCGCGCCCTTTAACAGAAACGGCGCGGAATCGATAACCAGTTGGATACTCTCTTGCATTCTGTATGTTCTGCTTTAGATATGGGGATGATAGGCGAACAACGCCGGCGCTCCGCCAGTGTGAATAAATAAGATGGGTCCTTCATCCTTAAAGCGTTTCTGATTAATCCCATCAATCAGGCCTGCCATCGCTTTGCCGGTATAAACAGGATCCAACAGAATACCTTCCAGCTGCGCCAGCAGCCGCACGGCTTCCATACCTTCATCATTCGGCGTGCCGTAACCAGGGGCGAAATAGTCGTCCCAGAGCTGAATGCCCGCTTTGGCCTGTAGCTCAAGGCTGTTGGCCACCGCCTGCTGCAGCGCGACCACTTTCGGCAACTGGTCCGCGACCTTGCGGGACACCGTTACCCCAATCAGCTCGGCGTCGGGCATCAGTTGTTCGAGGCCTACCGCAAGACCGGCATGAGTCCCCGCGCTGCCGGAGGCAACGACCACGGATGAGATCTCGACGGCCCCTTCGCACTGCTGAGCAATTTCCAGCGCGCTTTCCACATACCCCAACGCCCCAAGCGCATTAGAGCCCCCCACCGGGATCACATACGGGCGATAGCCCTGTGCTTCGATGCGGGTCGCTAACTCTTCCAGTTGCGCATTCGGATCGGTTAGCGCATCGCACATCTCGACCTGGGTGTTAAACAGATCCAGCAGCAGACGGTTGCCGTTGGTCAGATAGTTCTCCGCGCGGGTGCCGATTGGGTTTTCCAGCAACGCCACACAGTGCAGGCCCAGCTTCGCTGCCACCGCGGCGGTTTGACGCACGTGGTTCGACTGAATCGCACCAGCGGTGATTAGCGTATCGGCGCCTTCACGCAGCGCATCTGCCGCCAGAAACTCCAGCTTACGCAGTTTGTTACCCCCCATGGCGAGCGGGGTTACGTCGTCACGTTTGATAAAAATTTCGCGCCCCAGATGGTCTGACAAGCGCGGCAGATATTCCAGCGGCGTCGGTGCGCCGATCAGTTCCAGGCGCGGGAAGCGCGTTAAATTTTGCAGTGACATGGTACCTCCAGACTCAGTTATCTTTATTATGCACGTACTGGCGGACGAAATAAAAAAAGGCGCTATCAGAAGCGCCTTTTTTCACCACTGACCGTTATTGTGTCACGTCAGCGCCAAACCATTTTTCCGACAGCGCTTTCAGGCTGCCATCTTTCTGCATCTCTGCAATCGCGCCATCAACCGCTTTCAGCAGGTCTTCATTGCCTTTACGCAGCGCCACGCCAGATTCCTGACGGGAGAACGCCTCGCCGGTGACCGCGAGGGTGTTGCCGGTTTTCTTCACCAGATCCAGCGCCGCCAGGCGGTCAACCAGAATCGCATCGATACGTCCTACGCGCAGATCCTGGTATTTCGTCGGGTCATCATCATAAGTACGAATATCTACGCCCTGCACGTTCTGGCGCAGCCACTCTTCATAGTTAGTGCCCAGACCAACGCCGACTTTTTTACCTTTCAGGTCAGCCGCGGTTTTGATAATGCCTTCGTTGCCCTTTTTCACCAGCGCCTGAATACCGGAGACGGTATACGGGGTAGAGAAGTCATACTTTTTCTTACGCTGGTCGGAAATCGTCACCTGGTTAATGACCACATCGATACGTTTAGAATCGAGGGAAGCCAGCATACCGTCCCATTTGGTCGGTTTCAGGTCAGCCTTCACCCCGAGATGTTTTGCCAGCTCATTGGCAAATTCAACTTCGAACCCGGTCAGTTTACCGTCGTCGCCCTGATAGCTGAATGGCGGATAGGTCCCTTCCAGGCCAACACGCAGCGTACCGCGATCTTTTATCTGCCCCAGCAGATTTTCTGCCGCGAAAGTTTTGCTGCTGACGCCTGCCATCAAGACTACGGCCATGGCGCCCATCAGCGCCTGACGACCCAGAAGTGCTAATTTCATAGATACCCCTAACAGTGATATTTTCCTGTAGTGTAAGGCGTTTAGCAGCACGCACCAACACCTATACGCTACATCTTATTCCGAATTATTATAACCGTTGCCATTTAGGACATAGCGAAAACTCGCGAAAATTCATCGGATTTGCTGGAGATATCTCATACTGCAAAGGTCAGCTTGATGACGTCTGGAGCACGGAAGATGAAAAACCCCACGTTGTTGCAGTGCTTTCACTGGTATTACCCCACCGGCGGTGAGCTGTGGCGCGAGGTCGAAGCCCTGGCACCGAACCTCAACGAGATTGGTATTAACATGATTTGGCTGCCGCCGGCCTATAAAGGCGCCTCTGGCGGCTACTCCGTCGGCTATGACAGTTACGATCTGTTCGATCTGGGTGAGTTCGACCAAAAAGGATCCGTGGCGACCAAATATGGCGATAAAGCCCAGCTGCTGGCCGCCATCGCGGCGCTGCGACAGCATGATATCGCCGTACTGCTTGATGTGGTGCTCAACCACAAAATGGGGGCGGATGAGAAACAGCAGATCCGGGTACAGCGCGTGGACGAACAGGATCGTACCCAGATTGCTGATGACGTTGTCGAATGTGAGGCCTGGACGCGCTACACCTTCCCTGTCCGGGGCGGGAAATATTCGCAGTTCATCTGGGATTACACCTGTTTTAGCGGTGTCGATCACATTGAAAATCCCGATGAGGACGGCGTTTTTAAAATCGTCAACGACTATACCGCCGAAGGCTGGAGCGACCAGGTCGATGACGAAATGGGTAATTTTGATTACCTGATGGGCGAGAATATCGACTTTCGTAACCATGCGGTCGCCGAAGAGCTGAAATACTGGGCCCGCTGGGTGATGGCAGAAACCGGCTGCGATGGTTTTCGTCTCGATGCGGTGAAGCACATTCCCGCGTGGTTTTACAAAGCGTGGATCGAACACATCCAGGAGGTGGCCACCACCCCGCTGTTTATCGTCGCCGAATACTGGTCGCACGAAGTCGATAAGCTCCAGCAGTACATCGCGATGGTGGACGGCAAAACAATGCTGTTTGACGCCCCGCTACAGATGAAGTTTCACGAAGCTTCCCGCCAGGGGCGCGACTACGATATGAGCCAGATTTTCAGCGGCACGCTGGTCGAAGCCGACCCGTTTCATGCCATCACTCTGGTGACCAATCATGATACCCAGCCGCTGCAGGCGCTTGAGGCACCGGTAGAGCCGTGGTTTAAGCCGCTGGCCTATGCGTTGATCCTGCTGCGTGAGAACGGCGTGCCCTCAGTGTTTTACGCCGACCTGTTCGGCGCCATCTATGAAGATACCGGCGGAGACGGGCAAACGTATCGCATCGAGATGCCGGTTATCGAACAGCTGCACGAGCTGATTGATGCCCGTCAACGCTTTGCCCACGGAGTCCAGACCCTGTGGTTCGATCATCCGAACTGCATTGCATTTAGCCGCAGCGGTACCGAAGACGATCCGGGTTGCGTGGTGGTGCTATCGAACGGCGATGACGGTGAAAAGTTGCTGGAGCTGGGCGAAAATTATGGCAACAAACGCTGGAAAGATTTCCTCGGTAACCGCCAGGAGGTGATTGAAACCGACGAAAACGGCTGCGGCACGTTTATCTGCAACGGCGGTAGCGTCAGCGTCTGGGTGATGGAAGAGGTGTTATAGACGTGAATAACGTGCGGGCTGAAGACCGTACCAGCCCGCCGGTTTTTTAGTGCCCGCTCGGGGTCGCTGTTTGCGCCGCAGTGCGTGCCGCCGTGGCTTTTTTCCACGCCTGCTCACACTCAGTCGTTAAGCGATCGACGCGCACCAGGGTCATGCGGTCGTATTGCAGCGTATTCCCCGAACGTTCGATCGGGTAGATATCCAGCCCGGAGGTGACGTTATAGGTCTGGGCATCACGCTGCATCAATTTACCCGGCGTCGCAATTACTCGCTGCCATTGACGGCAATCGAGGGTATCGCCATTTTTGGTCACAATCAGGCTGGCGATGGCATCCGGGCTCATCATTTCACTCTGCGGGCCTTTTGATTGCCAGTAACCTTCCAGCCCGGCAGGCGCTGGCGCTTTGACCACGTCGTTGTAATTATCAACCTGGACACATCCCGCCAGAGTCAACAGCGCACCAGCAATCACTAACTTTTTCATCATTCATCCCAAAAACCGATAAAAAAGTATTGTGGCATTAAAGCGTTAAGCCCGCCACCCCTGTAGCGGGCCGACATTGACCAGGTAGAGAGCATCACCTGGCCGAAATAGCGGCAATATAACGATCATTATTTGCGCAATTAACATAAGGAAATTCTCAAAATACAACATTCGGCGTATGACAGATATACCTGGAATTGAGAGTATTGCCGTTAATTCCCTCACATAACCGCGGGCTGACTTTACTTTGAGAATATTCCAGGCAAATTATGAGAGATATTGAGAAATAGTTTAGACTATCTGATGGTTCCAACGCTGAACCGGATTTATTACCAGGTAAATGGATTTCATCGCGCTTGTCGGCGAGGGATAAATTATCGTTACGTGTTGAATGAGGATGGGTCATGTCAACGATTATCATGGATTTGTGTAGCTTTACCCGGCTGGGATTATTCGGGTATCTGACAAGCAGGGGGATAAAACGACGCGACATCGCTGAAGAACATAGCGTAACTGGACTGGCAAAACTCTGTGATCAAACCTCTCCAGCGGTGGCATTCCTCAATGAGGATTGCTTTATTCATAAAGCGGAGAGCAACCAGCTTATCCGTCAGGTCATTACCGAGCACCCCGGGACGCTATTTGTTATCTTCATGTCACTGGCAAATATTCACTTTGATCGCTATCTGCTGGTGCGCAAAAATTTACTGGTGTGCTCCAAATCAATCACCCCAAAAGACCTTGATGAAATTCTGGGTAATCGTTTGAAATACGATAATTACAACGCCGCGCGGATAAATATACCCACACTATCGTTAAGTCCTACTGAATCGAATATGCTGCAAATGTGGATGGCCGGTTATGGCACAGAGCAAATATCGACACAGATGAACATTAAGGCCAAGACGGTCTCCTCACATAAGGGAAATATTAAGAGGAAAATCCAGACGCATAATAAACAGGTGATTTATCACATCGTCCGGTTGGCAGAAAACATTACCACGGGACTGTATACCCCCTCTCGTGGAGACCGACATTAAGGCCAGGATAGTGAAATAACTGTGAAATAGCTGGCGGCAGTCACCGCCAGTTTTTGGTTTCCCGGGCTAGTCATCCATCTCAACAAAGATGCCGTCGGCATGCCCTATCTCGTTGAAAAACCAAATCCCTAACGGATAGTCTTCCAGCGATACCAGATACATGGTCCCTTCATTAAACGACTCTATTGCCAGAACAACGCCCGATCGACGTGGGCCACCGTCGGTCTTCACCGTGACACGATCGTTCACCTGCATAGCATATCTCCTCTATTTTTGAGCCAGTGTAGAACAAAATGGCCCACTACGCAGCGCCTCACACGGCGACTGGCGTTTTTATCTGCACCTCCGTAGTCACAGGCTTTCGCGCCTCTCCCTGCACAGCAGGATTTTATGCCTATACTTAAAGAGGCAAGATCACAGCCATGCGAGGTAACCATGATGAAAACCGCCAAAGATGATGAGTATGCAGGGAGTAGTGGGGTAAATGTTGATGCCCTGCTGGCGGCGATTAATGAGATCAGCGAGAGTGAAGTACAGCGCACGCGGGACGACCCCTATCATGTCAGCATTAATGGTCGCAGCGATCACACCTGGCGTGAGTTAGCGGAAGCATTTGAGCTCGATATTCATGACTTTAGCGCCACTGAGGTCAACCGCTAAGCACAGGTGAAAAAAATCCCGACTCGCAGGAGTCGGGATGAAACTTGCTAATGCAAGAAGCACTTGAAATTCGTTACACCGGGATATCCGTTGCGTGGGAAACATTATCCTCAATTATTTTGCATGACAAGCCCTATTCATGAGGAAAATTATTGAGCACTGACATCACCTTGTCATCTTTTTACGCAAGGGCTGATGGCATAAGGCTTCGGCGGCATCGTCTTTTCTTACCCACCTTTTCCCTGCGAAATCTTTTTAAGAAAATCCTTATTTCAATTCAGCTACGCCACCAAACCCGGCACGACGCAATGCGCATTTTCAGAGCGTTTCGGCAAAACAGACCTGATTTCGGCCGTTTTGCTTTGCCAGATACAACCGGTTGTCAGCCACTGACTGCAGGGTTTCAAAATTGTACACTCCCGTTTCGTCGCTGCTACTGACGCCCAGTGAGGCGCTGATCCTCAGGCTGGTATCGTTGCACAGAAGAATTTCACGGCTGTATATGCGCAGACGAATGCGTTCAGCGACGGCCCTTGCGACCTGTGACGTGGTCCCCGGCATCACGATACAAAACTCTTCGCCACCGACGCGCCCGGCCAGGTCACCTTCACGGATGTTGCCCGCAATGGTACTGGCCACCAGCGACAGGACGCGGTCACCGGCCTGATGCCCGTGGAGATCATTCACCTTCTTGAAGAAATCGAGATCGAGCTGGATGACCGAGATCGCCAGTTTCGACTGCTCGCACGTTTTCGCCGCGGCGATGGCCCGGTCGAACAAGGCGCCACGGTTTAACAGCCGGGTTAACGCGTCATGCCAGGCCTGCCACTCCAGTGACTTCTGCAGTACGCTCATATTGCGTACCATCCGCAGGATCACCAGCCAGGAGATGATCAGCATCAACGTGAAAAGCAGCCACATCAGGGTCAGCGCGATGGTAATGGTACCGAAATCGCCGCGTACCCCTTCCTGCAGGGTATGAATACGCAGCAGCACGCCATCAAAGTTGTTGAGTTTTTGCCAACTGATATAGCGCGTTAATAACCGGATACCGCCCCGGTTATCATGCAAAAAAGCGTAGCTCAGCATCGCCTGCTCACGCGGTGAGAGCTGCGCCAGCACATTTCCTTCGTCCGAGGAGACAATCAGGTTCATCTTGCCGTCATACAACTGATACTCCCCTTCCTGCCCGCCTTTGATTGCTCTGACGAGGAACGCTTTCATTTCGCGTACTGAAAAATCCATCGACAGCACGCCGAGCCAGTCGTGCTCGAAATCAAGGGGAATCGAGGCGGTCACCACCGGATTGTCGGTTTGCGTATCCTCATCCAGCACGGTTTGCCAGACGACACCGCGGCCTGGGTTATTGCGCAGCGATTGCCGGGTGAACCACGGGGCGACGATGGCCTTGCTGTACCACTCTTGCGCCAGCGCCAGGCTTTTAGGCGTTTCAGTGGTGGTGAAAAAGCCGCTGCGTGAGATGTAGAGCATACGATCTTTAAAGCCGCGGTTGGTGTTGGCCAGCCGCAGGAGATACCCCAGCTCCAGCGCGGCCATCATCTCATTGCCGGTCTGAGTATCGTTGCGGGATAAGGTACTTTCACTTTCGACAAAGGCGTCGGAAACACCATAGATGGGCAACGTACGGCGGTTATGCAACGCCACAGACCAGATAGGCAGATGCCGTTTGGCCATATACTCTTGCTCAGCATTGCGCAAAATTTCGAAATCTAACGGCGTTTCCAGTGCTGATTGCATGCCGTTGCGAAAGAAAACGATCCGATCGATATTGAACTGCAGCAGGCTGTCCATTTCGTGGCTGACGTTTTCGAGGTTGTTGCGCTGATTAGTGACGTAGGCCCCTTCCAGAACCATCACTTCGCGCCAGATCAACAGCGTAGAGAAGAACAACACGATGACAAAACAATAGTTGACCACATGTCCCGGGTTCGAAACGCGGAGAAGTTTGCTTACCCACAGCGGTTTATCCATCGTTCTCTCGCAGTACAATCAGGGACAGCAACGTCATCAACGCTCCTTGTCGGTCGCTTCAGGAATAAAACAGTAAAACGCCCGACGTATGCCGGGCGCTATGTGCGGTTCAGGTCACGTGATGCTGCCTGCCTTCCCCGCGCACTAACTCATCTTCACGGAATGCCTCGCGCTTTACGCCATAGCCGTCATACCAACGACACTCGACCATTCCATTGGCGAAGCCCGTCACCACCATCCGTGGCCCTCCGTTCTTTCGCCGCACTTCATCACTGACCAATAATACCATTTTTTAGTCCGTCATCTGGGAGAAACAGTTTCACCATAGACGATGCCGGGCATTTTTGCATAATCGCCAGACGATATTACTGCGATCTGTTTTGTAACGCTGTTTTACGCTTACTGCGACGCGGTACGCAGCCCGGAAATCATCTTCACGCCCGCCAGCACCACTCCACCGACGATAAAGCCAAGTACCAGGTTGACCCCCGTAGGCAGCAGCGACGCGATAATCCCGGACTGGCCATGCGCCAGTTGCTCAATCGCATGATGTAACGGCGCAATACCATGCACAATAATCCCGCCGCCGACCAAAAACATCGCCAGTGTACCGACGACAGAGAGCAGCTTCATCAGTCGCGGAGCAACCGCCAGCAGGCCTTTGCCGACCCACTGCGCCGCCGCGCTGCTTTTTTCCACCAGCCAGTAGCCCATATCGTCCAGCTTCACGATAACGCCCACCAGGCCATATACACCCACGGTCACCAGAATGGCAATCCCTGACAGAATCAAAATCTGGTTTAACAGCGGCGCGTCAGCCACAATCCCAAGCGTAATCGCTACAATTTCCGCGGACAGGATAAAGTCGGTGCGTATTGCCCCTTTTACTTTATCGCGTTCAAACGCCAGCGGATCCTGTTCGGCCAATGCTTCCAGACGCTGCTGGCGGGCCTGCGGGTCTTCTTTGTGTTTACGTGACTGCAGGCTGTGCAGCACTTTCTCGACCCCTTCGTAGCACAGGAATGCGCCGCCCAACATCAGTAACGGCGTGATCGCCCACGGAATAAAGGCGCTGATCAATAATGCCAGCGGCACCAGGATGATTTTGTTCAGGAACGAACCTTTTGCCACTCCCCAGACAACGGGTAATTCGCGGTTGGCTCGCACACCGCTCACCTGCTGAGCATTGAGGGAGAGATCGTCGCCCAGCACCCCGGCGGTTTTCTTCGCCGCGAGTTTTCCCATCACCGAGATATCGTCAAGCAAGGTGGCAATATCATCCAACAGCGTTAAAAGACTACTTCCTGCCAAAATTACATTCCTTCATTTATTGATAGTGAACAACGTCATCCCTTTGGCTGTCATTCAATCTGCAGCCGCCACGATGAGATGCCTTGTCAGCATAGAGTATGAGTGAAAAGTGCTTTTTCGCCCAGAGGGTAAAATAGTCAATATAAATTTAACAACTTACCTACAATTAAACTTCTCGCCAGCACGATAGTTTTCACGTTTACTATATGCCTCCTTTCTTTCTCAGTACCGCCGTGAGGACGTATGTCTACCCGCCAGCTTTTGCCGCTCATCGGGGCGCTGTTTGCGCTTTATATTATTTGGGGATCTACCTACTTTGCCATTGCCATTGGCGTCGCCAGTTGGCCTCCGCTGATGATGGCCAGCATCCGTTTCCTCTCTGCCGGTGCGGTGCTGCTCGCCTACCTGCTGGCAACGGGCCACAAGCTTCCCCCGCTCAAACCGCTACTCAATGCCGCCGCGATCGGCATTCTGCTGCTGGCAGTGGGCAATGGTTTTGTGACCCTGGCCGAACACCAGCATGTACCTTCAGGTATCGCGGCGGTGATGGTCGCGACCGTGCCGCTTTTCACCCTCTGCTTTAGCCATTTCTTTGGTATCGCCACCCGCAAGATTGAGTGGCTGGGGATCGCGATCGGTCTGGCGGGCATCATTCTGCTTAATAGCGGCGGCAATCTGAGCGGCAACCCGTGGGGCGCCCTGCTGATCCTGATTGGCTCGATGAGCTGGGCGTTCGGCTCCGTTTACGGATCACGCATTGAGCTGCCGACGGGCATGATGGCTGGCGCCATTGAAATGCTTGCCGCCGGGCTGGTGCTGGCAATCGCCTCATGGCTGTCAGGTGAAACCCTGACTCAAATGCCATCGTGGTCCGGAATTTTAGCCGTGGCCTATCTGGCGATTTTTGGCTCGCTTATCGCCATCAATGCCTATATGTACTTAATTCGCAACGTCACCCCTGCCGTGGCGACCAGTTACGCCTACGTTAACCCGGTGGTGGCGGTCCTGCTGGGAACCGGTTTTGCCGGGGAAAATCTGTCGCCGGTGGAGTGGCTGGCGCTGGGGATCATTATTTTTGCCGTGGTGCTGGTCACGCTGGGGAAATACCTGTTACCCGCCAAACGTGAAGTCACGCCTTGTGAGGCGCCGAAGTAGGCCCCTGGCCGGTAATGCCGTGAGTATCGATCTGCGCGTGGCACCCGCCACCGCAGATCCACTCCTCGAGGCGTTCAATCAACGCCTCACCGCTCAACTTACGCCGCCCGCGCAATGCGCACTCCCAGACGATCAGCACCCGCCATCCTTGCGCCTGCAACAGCGCCATATCACGGTGATCCCGCGCGACGTTCTTGCCAATTTTATCCAGCCAGAATTCCGTACGCGTTGCCGGTACTTTAAACAGATAGCAGTCATGGTGATGCCAGAAACAGCCGTGGGTAAATATCACGCAGCGATACGCTTCGACTACAAAATCCGGGCGACCGGGCAACGCGGCATCCTGCACGGTAAAGGTAAACCCGGCCTGCGCGAGTAGCGCCGCAAGCCGCTTTTCAATCGCCGTATCGCGCTGGCCGATGGCGCGCATATTTTTGCTACGCGTGGCTTTATCGTGAACGTCCAGCGTCATCTTCCTCAGCGTTGCGCAGCGCCACAGCGCGGGCAATGCGCGGCGCCAGCAGTTTCGCCACCGCGGCAAACACCGGCACCACTACCGAGTTACCAAACTGGCGATAGGCCTGGGTATCGGAAACAGGAATGCGGAAGCGATACCCCTGAGGCATTTCAAACCCCATCAAGCGTGCACACTCCCGCGGGGTTAAGCGACGGGGGCGACGCTGCTGGTTTTGCGGATCGTCGAAATGCTTTTCACCCAACGCGCGGTCCCAGCCACGATCGACCAGAATCTCGGCGCCATCTTTGTAGTAACGGGCAGACAGCGTCCGCGCCACGCTGTGCGGGTTTTGCGGGTCGACTAAGCCGTAGCCAAACCCGTTGCCCAGCGCCTGATGCTTACGCGCATAGTTATAGAGATACTTCCAGAGCACCGGCGTCAGGATAAATTTGGCATCGACCGTGGGCTCCAGCAGCTCGCCAAAGGTCGGGCGCGCCGAAGGATACTGAGTGGCGATATCGCGAAGGGTGAATCCATCGTGCAGCTGCAGATCACGGCGAAAACCAACCAGCACAATTCGTTCGCGATGCTGAGGCAAGAAATGGCGACCATCGATCACCTTCGGATCGTCCGGGCCGCTGTGCCCGGCATCGGAGACGGCATAGCCCAGCTCATCCAGCGTCTGCATGATGATACGGAAGGTCCGCCCTTGATCGTGGCTTTTCAGGTTTTTGACGTTCTCGAGGACAAAAATCGGCGGCTTGCGGGCGGCAATGATTCTGACGACATCAAAAAACAGCGTCCCCTGGGTTTCACAGGCGAATCCGTGGGCTCGACCGAGGGCGTTTTTTTTCGAGACGCCGGCCAGTGAGAAGGGCTGGCAGGGAAACCCCGCCAGCAAGACGTCGTGTTGCGGAATAACGTCGCGAATATGCTGCGCGGCGTCATCGTCACTGACGTCCAGCCGATGGCTCTGCGTGATATCGCGAATATCGTCATTGAAACGATGCTGCTGCGGATCGCAATACCAGTTGGCTTTGTAGGTCCGTACCGCATGTTTGTTCCACTCGCTGGTGAAAACACACTGCCCGCGGATGGACTCAAAGCCGCTACGGATACCGCCAATCCCGGCAAAGAGATCGACGAAACGAAAGGCATAGTCAGGATGGTGGGCCGGCGGCGACGGCAGCATCGTCGACAGATGTGCGTACTCTTTCGCGGTTATCCGACCGGCCGCTCGCTCAACCGTCGCAACGCGTTTTAAGATTGCCGGGCTCCAGTGCCTGTCGCCGACGGCCAGCAGATGCGCCACCAGCGTTTTGACATCATAGACAGCCATCAGTCGGCGTAACAGCGCCTGCGCGGCCTCCCCGGAATGTTCGAGAGGCACGGCGAGGCTCTCTTCCTTAGATAAATTTTGCGGCATAACCTCAACCAACCCGGACATTTTTGCAGAGATTACCACAAATAGCGCGGCCAGTTTCAGGCCTGTGGGTCAAAGCGTCTTAAAACCGCGTCATCCACCGACAGCGGGTCCCCCTGAAGCTCGGCGCTGAGTTTAGCCATAAACTGCACGAGAAAACGCGCGTTGTGCCGCGCCATCTCTTTGCCCTTCTCTGTTTGCATGGTTTCAGGCAGACGCAGCAGCTTGCACTGAAAATGGTCCAGCGCATATTTTTTGTCATTCAGCTCACGTCTGTCCGCGAAGGGATCGTCGGCATCAAACAAGATGTTATTTAATGCGCCGGAAACGGCGAAGACGCGGGCCAGCCCAATGGCGCCTAAGGCCTCCAGCCGGTCGGCATCCTGGACAATTTTGGCCTCTTCACTACGTGTAGGAATTGCGGCACTGAAACTGTGCGCTTCAATGGCATGGTACACGGCAGCGTAGCGTTCCTTCGGAAAGTCAGGAAACGACGTCTGGAGGATCTCCAGCGTTTTCTCTGCCGCCATCACCGAAGAACGGCTACGTTCGGGGTGGTTTTTCGCCAGACTGATAATGTCATGGAAATAACAGGCGGTCAGAATAACAAGAGGGTCAACCTGGCGTGCTTCGGCCAGTCGTTGCGCGGTTCCCCAGACACGTCGGAAGTGCGAAATATCGTGGGCGGAGTCGCCCTGCGAATGGTGCCCGGTTAGCCAGTTTTCAAATCGTTGCTGCCAGTCAAGCAATGCCATGCGGAATCCTCAGAAAAAGGTCTGCGCTGAGCATAGCAACTTTATTCACGATATTCATAGGTCCTGGCGCCAGGTCGGGTATACCAGGCGATAGCTCCCAGGACGGCCCCTACGAGGCTGAGCACGAGGAATCCCAGCAAAGCACCGATCCACTTACCGGTGGTTGATCCCAGGTCACCATCGATCGCCGTGCCGGGTGAACTTTGAATCCTGCCGACAACCCACCAGTAACGCAGCATTGCCCAGATAAAGTAACCGCAAAAGGCATAAAAAACCCACAGTGCAAGCTTCCCACCTGGGCCCCGTTTCGCTTTCCCTTCCATTACCCGTTCTCCTTTTACTGAATGTGAAGACGAAACATCAGCGCACGCCAAAAAGGTGACGCGCGTCACATTATACTGTGAAAAAGGTGATGCAACAGCATCTTCTGCGACCAGAAAGCGCCTTTTCTCAAGGGATGAGCGGCAATACGTCACCTCTTTCTGAAGGGATGCAAACAGCATCGCAATATCAGGGGCTGTAAAAAACAGGCTGCAGGAAGTGAACATATTATTTCCGCGCCGCGTTTAACGCTGACGCAGGAAATATTTCACATATGAATTCACATCCTTCGCATCAAATAAACAACAGTAATACCTCACCTTAAAACAATAAATAAAGCGCATTTAATCACCACAACGCACATCCGAGCAATGCAATCATAAGCCATTGCTATAAAACCAATAAATATCAAAAATAATCAAACCAAGACTCATACACACAAAATATAAACATTCAAAATGAAACATTTTGTAATATTTGAAATAAATTACTTACATTTTAGACTTAAATAAAATTGAACCTTATCGATAGTATTAAATTGTTTTCTGCATGACATTGTTTTATTCACGTTAATGATAATACAAAGGGAATTTATAATGAAAAGAAAAGCTCTGGCAATTCTGGTACCCGCTTTATTAATCGCTGGCAGCGTTAATGCAGCGGAAATATATAATAAAGACGGAAACAAACTGGATTTTTACGGAAAAATGGTAGGTGAACACATTATCACCAATACCGATGATGATGATAGTAATCATAACTCTGAGGACACCTCTTACGCGCGTTTTGGCGTAAAAGGTGAAACGCAGATCAACAACGAACTGACCGGCTATGGTCAGTTTGAATACAACCTCAAAGCCAATAAACAAGAAGGCGAACAGGGAACCGCAACCCGTCTGGCCTTCGCGGGTCTGAAATACGCCGACTTTGGTTCATTTGATTATGGTCGCAACTATGGCCTGATTTACGATGCCTTAGGCTATACCGACATGTTCGTTGAATGGGGTGGCGATGGTCTGGTTCATACCGACAACTTTATGACCAGCCGTACTGTCGGTGTCGCGACCTACCGTAACAGCGACTTTTTCGGCCAGGTTGATGGCCTGAATTTCGGCCTGCAGTATCAAGGCAAAAATAACAGCACCTCAAAGTCTAACGGTGACGGCTATAGCCTGTCTGTTGACTACAGCATCGACGGGTTTGGTTTTGCTGCCGCTTACGGCAACTCAGACCGTACCCACGAGCAAGTAAGGGATCGTAAAGGCGAATCGGCAGAAATCTGGAGCGTTGCGGCGAAATATGACGCCAACAGCCTCTATACCGCGGTAATGTATGCTGAATCCCATAATATGACCCCGATGGCAAATGGCATCGTCGCCAATGAAGCGCAGGGCATTGAAGCCGTTGTTCAGTATCAGTTCGATTTCGGTCTGCGCCCTTCCCTTGGCTATGTTTACACCAGAGGTAAGGACCTCGGGAACAACAATGGCAGGAATGCCGATATGAAGAACTATGTTGAACTGGGTACCTGGTACTACTTCAACAAAAACTTCAACGTCTATACCGCTTACAAATTTAACCTGCTTGACGAAAGAGACCACGACTACACTGGCGCCGCCACTGACGATCAGTTTGCTGTCGGTATCGTCTATCAGTTCTGATGCTGCGATAACCCCTACTTTAAGCCCGCGAATGTGCGGGCTTTTTCGTTGTGCAGCCTCTCCCCTTTCGCCACCTCATAAGCGCCTTTGGCTCAAGGCTCCCATTCGACCACAAGATGTTTCAGAAGAGACCTACGGCGAAATCGTCGCCAATGGCACATTTTTAAATGAATGCGACACGAATGGGATCACACGACTAAGTTCACAAAATGAAGGAGATACTGGCAAACCGCTACCTTGGAGGATAGCGAAGTGATAACTTATACAGGCGTGAGATATGCCCGTTCCTGTCCAGTAAGCGCCAACATTCATTGGCATACAGAATGGTATGCAGGACAAAAGCGTGGAGTTAAATGATTTTTAAATCAGGAAGGTAAAGAAAGAAGTGGCGGAGAGAGGGGGATTTGAACCCCCGGTAGAGTTGCCCCTACTCTAGTTTTCGAGACTAGTCCGTTCAGCCGCTCCGGCATCTCTCCGCTGAGGTGGCTATAATGCCAGGTTCTTTGGCATTTTAATAGTTCCTGTCTCTTTAAATCCGTTCAAGTGACGACTTTGCGAGCAATATGATGTTTAAATGGCCCTGGAAAGTAGATGAAGAGTCCGGCAACGCAAAAATACCATGGGAACAAGCGCTTGCCATTCCTGTTTTAGCCAATCTTTCCGCGCAAGAGCAGCGGGAACTGGTGCAGCTGGCAGCACGTTTTCTGCAACAAAAACGCCTGGTCCCCCTGCAAGGTCTTGAGCTTGAGCCGATCCACAGCGCCCGTATCGCGATGCTGTTCTGCCTGCCGGTACTTCAGTTGGGTATTGAGTGGCTGGATGGTTTCCACGAGGTGCTGATCTACCCTGCCCCATTCGTTGTTGATGATGAATGGGAAGATGACATTGGTCTGGTCCATAACCAGCGGGTCGTTCAGTCCGGGCAGAGCTGGCAACAAGGGCCGATTATTCTCAACTGGCTCGATATTCAGGATTCTTTCGACGCCTCCGGGTTTAATCTGATCGTGCATGAAGTCGCGCACAAGCTGGATACACGCAATGGCGATCGCGCCAGCGGGGTACCGTTAATTCCTCTGCGCGAAGTTGCCGGGTGGGAGCATGACCTCCACGCGGCGATGAATAACATTCAGGATGAGATCGATCTGGTAGGAGAAAGCGCCGCCAGTATTGACGCCTATGCAGCAACGGACCCGGCCGAATGCTTTGCCGTACTGTCAGAATATTTCTTTAGCGCACCGGAACTGTTTGCTCCGCGCTTCCCGGCGCTGTGGCAGCGTTTTTGCCATTTCTATCGTCAGGATCCGTTGCAACGATTACGTGAAAATGGCCTGTTGGATGGCGAAGACAGCCAGGTTGTGCACTAAAACAACGGTTTGTCTTAAATTTAGCCATTTGAATCAGTGGCTTAATTTTAGTGTTGACACAAAAATGCGGGGCCAGTAGTATGCGCCTCGTTCACACGATTCCTCTGTAGTTCAGTCGGTAGAACGGCGGACTGTTAATCCGTATGTCACTGGTTCGAGTCCAGTCAGAGGAGCCAAATTTAGAGAAGCCCGCTTAAGGAAACTTAAGCGGGCTTTTTGCATTCTGCGTAGCTGGCAGACAGTAACCACCTGTACCTGCCTGAAACGAATGTCCATCAGATATTGATGGTCAATTCAAAAGCCATCAAGAGTATGATTTTAGCCCCAAATACCAGGCGTCACGCCGTCGCGCTCACTGCCACAACGCGGCCTGACCCGAATGAAACCTCGACATCACTCCCCGGCCTTGAGTTCACTTCAGCACTGGTAAAATCAGGAATCGCAAATCTGGCACCACACGCAATCAGCTCAGCGCGACCGATTCCAACGCAAAAAGTACCGGCTGATACCGCAGAGGTTACACCACTCCTGGAGTCCTCAAAAACAAGCGCTCTTTCAGGTGTGAGCGCCAGCCGCTCGGCAGCAAGAAGATAGGGATCGGGAAATGGCTTTCCCCGAGTCACGTCATCCCGTTCGACAATAACTGAAATGCAATGCTGAATATGGAGCATCGCCGTCACACGGTCGATTTTCTCCCTCCAGCCGCTAGTGACAATTCCAATACATACTCCGGCTGCATCCAGGGAGGTAATCAACTCGGTAACACCAGCAATGGGTTCATAAGCTGCAGTATTTTCAACACGAATAATATGAGCCTGAACTTTTTTCCTGTCGTTAAGTGACAGGTCGCTAAAAAGTGCCTGGATGGTATGTGGTCCGGGTTGCCCGTGGATATGCCTGACTATATCCTCTTCAGAAATTGTCTTACCATACATTTCAGCCGCTTCGCGCCAGGCTCCTTCAATAACCGCATTTGAATCAATAAGTACGCCATCCATATCAAACAATACCGCTGAAATTTTATTTTTGAGGTTATACATGTACCATATCCTTGTTATTAAAACGGCGGATTTCAGACAGATTCGAAATAACGACCATTTGCCCTGATATCGTGCCCAGAAAACCGGTGATGACAGTCAACATCAAACTCACGGGGATACATCTGTCGCCTGTACTACCGAGAAAATATTCTACGGTGGCCAAAAGAACCGTGAATTCATACAGGCAATAAAAACATAGCCATGGTATCTTTATTGCTGTAGGTTTTTATGATGCCCGCGTTATTATCACTTGTATAATTCCATTATTTTCTGGGTCCTATAAATGAAAGGCATAGATGTAAAATTACTACGTGCTTTTGTGACACTGGCCGAAAAAGGAAGCTATGTTAGCGCTGCAAAAACACTGTTCCTGACACAACCGGCCTTGTCCCGACAAATACAGACGCTCGAAAGGTTAACTGGCGGACAACTTTTTCTACGTGGTCGCCATGGTGCAACATTAACAACATTCGGATCGCAACTTTTCCCAAAGGCAAATGAGATTTTGCAATCTCACGCTGATTTTTTAACGTATGCGAAAGAGCTAAAGCATGGTCGCCATGACAGGTTATTTTTAGGATTTGGTGTCTCGTCATTTCATCATGTACCTCGCTGGATAAACCAATTTCATCAACAGTTTCCTGAGTGCGAAGTGGTTATCAATCAAATGCCGTCAAGCGTGCAAATAAAAATGCTACAGGAAGGTGGCCTGCACATGGGATTTATCAGAATGCCGGCCACCAACGCTCTCTCCTCTCAGGTTATTTTTAGCGAAGTTCTCGCTCTCGCCGTACCGTCAGTGAATCATGTTGAATCCACAAATCTTCAGAATGCGTTGTCAACCTACCCGCTTTTTCAGTTAGACTCGCTAGCCAACCCGTGCCTGGCTGAACAAACAGCGTTGTTTTTGAAAAATAACCAACTACATGCCAACCTGGTTTCTGTTACAGGGGACATGATGACACTACTGGCATTGGTTGCCGGTGGAAATGGGGTCGCCTTTCTACCTGAAAGTGCGAAATATTTCTTACCTACAGGAGTAAAAATGATACTTCCGACTCAAAATCCTGTTCGATGGGATATTGCTGTTGTATGGAATCCGGAAATAATAAGCCACTGGCGAGATGATTTTCTGAAGATGGCGATAGTGTGCGATAACTACTTGACAGATAATAGCGCTGAACAGGTGGTCTGATATTCGATCATTATCTTGTCGGAACCGAATGACCACCTATCCCTTTCGACAATCAATAAATATCCTACGCCTTCGGCAACGCGTCAAAGGCATCAAGCGCATGCGCGGTGTACGTTAGCGCGGCTCCGGCATTCAGGGAAATCGCAACCGCTAACGCTTCGGCGATTTCTTCACGTGTCGCGCCCTGTTTTGCCGCCGCTTTTACATGAACCGACAGGCACCCGTCACAGCGAGTCGTGATGGCCACCGCCAGTGCAATCAGTTCATGGGTTTTAGCATCAAGGTGACCCATCGCTGAAGCGCCGGCATCCATTTTCATCAGGCCTTTCATAAATTCAGGCTGTAGCCTGGCGTAGTCGCCCACCACGCCCAGCAGTTCGTCACGATGTTCATTCCAGTTCAACAACATAAAAGTCTCCAGCGACAAGGTGAAGGAAGAATGAGGGTCAAACCGCCACTCTTCCGGGTAAACGTTATGCAACCTGATAGATACGTACATCCGGTGCCGCGTTGAGATAAGGTTTCAGAGCTTCAACCACATCATGATTAAACAGCTCAGAACGCAGATAATCCTCTGCCTGCGCTACCGTTTTAAAACCATGTAACACCTGCACATCTTCGGGACGAATCAGTAGCGCTTTTGATTGCGCTCCCGCAATCGTCTCCAGGAACGGCGCTTTATATTTCAGGTAAACAGCACCAGCCGCCGCACGGTTTTCTTCACTGATATTCAGCGTGATCTGCAAATAAGCCATTTCTCACTCCTTGTTTAAACCAATGTCGAAACGTGCACCGTCAGACGCATGCACCGCTCCGCAGTCAGTGAAGAGACAAGCCAGGCGTTCTGCTGCGGGCCGTTACTCAACAAGAATATCTTTGTCGATATAGTGAGTACGCTAGCCGGCAGATGCCTCAGAGTCGAACCTACCCCTGCGCTCTCCACGGTTCACGCATTATGCTGAGGTGCCGGCGTTTGAACAAATGAGATAATCTTGATAAACAGGAAAGAAAAACTATCTGGTATGGTGCAGAGTGAAGTTTCAACCCGTAATGAAAATGATGACGTTACCGCCCGCGATGACGGTTACACGCGGGCGGCGGCAGTACGTCATGTCAACTGCGAAGATGGGGAACGGCAACGGTCACAGCTCTGGTTTCACATCATGGATCAGCCAGTCGTGGAGGATTTTCACTTCAGGTCGCATCTGCGAATGTTCCGACATCACCAGATAATAGGACCAGGTGAGCGGCCAGCTAACATCGCTAAACAGAACGCGCAACTGATGGTTATCGATCGCCTGCTGAACCAGCGCCCGCCGGACCAGCGCCACTCCTCGCCCACTCAGGGCAGACAATATAACGGCGGAGGTCGAGTTAATATGCAGGCCGCTCATGCTGGCTGGCGGCGCACCGACCTTTGCCAGCACGGTGTCCCAGGAGGGGAAATGGGCACCCGGATGTGGCGTATCATCATGGATCAGCTTTTGCTCTGACAACCATGCCGGCGTGCCGTCTTTGATATCGGGCAACAGCAGCGGGCTGCAGACCATCACCACATCTTCATCCATGAGCCACGTTTTGCTTAACCCGGTCCAGTCTCCGGGGCCGCAGCGGATGCCCATATCGGCTTCCCCGTGCACCACATCCATGAGTTTCTCGGTGACATCGAGCCGGATATCAATGTTCTCATGCTGTACCGAAAAGCGATTCAGACGCTCCATCAGCCAGTTCATCATCAGTACCTGGGAAGCGGTAAGCACGATAACTGAACGAGATTTTCTTCCTCTCAGTTTATTCAGACCGCGCTCCAGGCTGTCCAGCCCCTCGCTGATATCCTTTAAGGCCTCCTGCGCTTCACTGACTAATGTCAGCCTCTCCTTGCCGCTGCGCACCCGATGAAGCAGCGGATAACCCACCCACTCCTCTAGCGATCTGACGAGTTGCCCAACCGCGGCAGGGGTGACGCCCAGCTCTTCTGCTGCTCCGGTAAAACTGCCGTGACGTGCCGTTGCCTCGAAGGCGTGTAGCCATTTAAGCCGGTTGAGCGATCGCATGATGATTATCCATAAAGGGGTTTCGTTTATTCTGGCACAGAACCAGCAACATAAAATAGATTTTCTATCTCGCTATTAAATATCTTCTGATTCGCCAGCCGAATACGAAAGTGTGAATATGCCGCCACAGAAAGGTGAGCCATCGGCCATCTTCACATCACAGAGCAACCAGTACAGAGGTTATGATGACAACATCATTTGCAGGTAAAAAATTGTTAGTGGTCGGCGGCACCAGCGGCATGGGCTTTGAAACGGCAAAATACGTTCTGAAAAACGGCGGCAGCGCGGTGCTGGTAGGCAACCGCCAGGATAAAGCAGAAGAAGCGCGCCGGGTATTATCTGCCCATGGTCAGGTGGACATCATTGTTGCCGACCTGATGACCGCGCAAGGCATGCAGCATGTCTGCGATATCATCAATGCCGAACACCAGGATATCAGCCTGCTGGTAAACGCCGCGGGTGTCTTCTTCCCGAAACCATTTACCGAACACGAGACGGCTGACTATGATATGTACAAGAATATCAACCGTGCCACGTTCTTCATCACCCGTGACGTGGTGCGCAATATGGTCGCGGCGGGGATCAAAGGATCGATTGTTAATATCGGCTCAATGTGGGCGCATCAGGCGATCGGCGCCACCCCGTCCTCTGCTTATTCGATGGCAAAAGCCGGTCTGCATGCGCTGACTAAAAACCTGGCTATCGAGCTGGGTGCGCAAGGGATCCGCGTCAATGCCGTCGCCCCTGCGGTGGTTCACACGCCGATTTACGAAGGCTTTATCCCGAAAGATGAGGTAAAAGAGGTCATGAATAGTTTTGACAGCTTCCATCCGATCGGCCGCGTTGGCTCGCCGGTCGACATTGCCGAAACCGTGGCGTTCCTGCTGTCCGACAATACCGGCTGGGTCACAGGCGCCATCTGGGATATTGACGGCGGCGTTATGGCCGGGCGTCACGCCTGATTGACGGCCAAGGGGAGCGATGGCTCCCCTTTTCTGTTTTGTCGACGATGATAATCCGTCACAATGGTTGAATGGCTATCCCCATCACGTTACACGTCGTCAGAAACCAGGCCCCGGAGGCCGTGCTATGTTATTAAAAATCCTGCTGACGATGATCGCCTTTGCCGCAAATTCGGTGCTCTGCAGGGTGGCAATAACAGGCGGCTATATCGACGAGGTCTCGTTTGGCAGCATCCGCTTGATCAGCGGCGCATTGGCCCTGTACCTGTTTATTCTCCTTCGTCGCGGGAGCCACAAAATTGAGTACCACCCGCTCAACGCGCTGTTATTGTCCGGCTACGTGTTTGCCTTTTCTCTCGCCTATGTGTCGTTAAACGCGGCGACCGGTGCGCTGCTGTTATTTGGCACGGTCCAGTTGGTCATGACCGGTTGGGGCATGTGGCATGGTGAGAAAATCACCCGCTGGAAAGTCATCGGTATCCTTGCCGCCCTGTCAGGCATCGGCATTTTACTCCTGCCAGGCGCCACACCGCCGCCCGCGTTTGCGGCCGTCATGATGATCCTGTCCGGTGTTGCCTGGGCGGCATACTGCATTACCGGAAGAGCGGCAACCAGTGCCGCCTCGGCCACCGCAGGAAACTTTATCCTCTCCGTTCCCATTGCCGTGCTGGCCGCCGCCGTGCATTTTCACACGCTGCAGGTGGATGCAATGGGGCTGCTGCTGGGGATCGTCGCCGGTGCTATTACTTCTGCGGGCGCCTATCTGCTCTGGTATACCTTACTGCCGAAGCTATCGTCATCCACCGCCAGCACCATTCAGTTAAGCGTCCCCTGCCTGGCCGCGCTTGGGGGCGTTCTGTTTATGAATGAGGCGCTGGATCTCCAGATAGTCATTTCGACATTGATTATTTTATCGGGGATTGGCTTAGTTATCTGGTCGGACAAAATATAACAGGCCGCGCCATGCCCCGGCTTCCGGCATGACGCGGTGTTGGCACGTTGCATTCTCGACTGTCAGCTACCGAACTGATTGACCGATCCCGCCCCGCTGATATTGACGGGCATACCCGAGCGTCGCTCAAGCGCCTGGGTGGCCAGGCTGGCATTCACGCCCTCTCCTTTGACAAATGACTGGATCCCCGTGGTCATCGGCAGCGGGACTTTGCGGTCTGATTCATATTCTGCGCGGTTGCGCGAGAGTGGTTCATGGACTTCAACCCAACGGCTGCCGTCCGGTTCGAGGGTATATTTCACCGGCCGATCGATAATCTGGACGCGGGTCCCCACCGGTACGTTGTCGAACAGATATTTGATATCGTCGTTGCGCAGACGAATGCACCCCTGGCTGACGCGCAAGCCGATCCCGAAGTTGGCATTGGTGCCATGAATGGCATACAGCCTTCCGATATAAATAGCATACAACCCCATCGGGTTATCCGGCCCGGCAGGAACAAACGCCGGTAAGGTTTCACCCCGGCTGGCGTATTCACGGCGGGTATTGGCAGTTGGCGTCCAGGTCGGCGCTTCCTGCTTGCGCTCTACCGTGGTAACCCAGTTACGCGGCGTTTCACGCCCCGCCTGGCCGATGCCAATCGGCAACACCTCAACCGTGGCGCCCTCAGGCGGGTAGTAATAGAGGCGCATTTCGGCAACGTTTACCACAATACCCTCGCGCACCGTGTCCGGTAAGATCAGCTGCTGCGGCACCACCAGGGTCGTACCTGATTTCGGTAAATAGACATCGACACCGGGGTTGGCCTCCAGCATATTGCTGAGCCCTTGCCCATATTGCGCGGCAAAGGCTTCCAGCGGCTGGGTATTTTGGTCCGGAACGGTAATCGTCAGCGGCATGCCTACCAGACGGCTTCCTTCCGGCGGTAACGGATAACTCACGGCCAGGACACTCTGGCTTGAGAGGAACACTAAAAGAGAGCAAAACCAATTCACACGCCGCATCATTTCCCTTTCCTCAATAGCGACAACTGTGCGTGAATTATAGCTTTTATATGCCCTCCGCGTGGATGGATACGCTCCCTATTATTTACATCGATGATGAATTAATCATATCTGGTAATCAATCGCCGCTTCTTCCGGCTCCATCGCCTGACGCTTAATTTCATCCAGCGACAAGCCGGCGTTGCACAACTCGATAAAGCGCCAGACATAATTGCGCTGTAACTGCCCGCGCTTTAAACCTAACCAGACGGTATTGGCATCAAACAGGTGCCGGGTTTCAAGGCGAGTCAAGGTGTCCGATTCCCGGGCATCCCCGGATTGCTCCGCCACCAGCCCGACGCCCAGCCCCAGCTCGACGTAGGTTTTAATGACGTCAGAGTCCTGGGCGCTCAGGACGATATCCGGCATCAACCCTTTACGGTTGAAGGCTTCATCGATGCGTGAACGCCCGGTGATGCCCTGCCGGTAGGTAATCAGCGGCCAGCGGGAAATGGCCTCCAGCGTTAAGGGCGAGACCTGAATCAGCGGGTGTTCTTTGGGGACCAGCAGGCTGTGGTGCCAGCGGAACCACGGAAAAGCCACCAGCGTGGGATCGTTACTTAAACGCTCACTGGCAATGCCGATATCGGCGCCGCCGTTATGCAACAGCGCTTCGATTTCCTGAGGCGTCCCCTGGATGAGCTCCAGTCGGACATCGGAAAACAGTTCGCGGAACGCTTTAATGACCGGAGGCAGGCTGTAGCGTGCCTGAGTGTGGGTGGTGGCAATGGTTAAGACACCGGAAGCGTCATTGGTGAACAGGTCGGCGAGCCGACGGACGTTACCGGCTTCATTGAGGATACGCTCCGCAATGGTTAATAAAGCTTTACCCGGCTCGGTCATTCCCAACAGACGCTTACCGCGCCGGATGAAAATCTCAATCCCGAGCTCTTCTTCCAGTTCGCGAATATGGCGGCTGACGCCCGACTGCGAGGTATATAACATATTTGCGACTTCCGTCAGGTTGTAATCCTGACGGGCCGCCTCACGAATGATTTTAAGCTGCTGGAAATTCACCCTTTCCTCCGGGCTATCAGACATAACGTATACGCTATTGTTAAAGTCTGTTGTCCTTGCTAACAAATAATAAAAACCAGCAACTTATTCCATTCCGGAATATAGATTAACTCACCAGCAGTAATTCACGGTTCTCCAGCGAAGGTCGGCTGACCAGAGAGAGTAAGATTTCTTTTACCGCTTGCGCCTGCGGCGACAGGCTTCCCTTAGCGGACATGTTCAGTGACAGCGACAGGCTCATCGACGGAGTGCTGATCCGTGCCATCCAGCCATTTGCTGCCTGGCATAATGAGCGAGCGGCGGATTCTGGCAGAACGGTGACGCCCATCCCGCTGGCAATCGCCGCCGTTAAGGTGGTGATGGATTCAATTTCGCCAATGATCTTCGCCGACAGTCGGCGCAAGGTAAATGCTTCAGTCACGCGTGCGCGCACCGCGCTGTAATCACGCGGCAGGAACAGATTCATCTCTGCCACTGCGGTCAGGTCGACGCTTTGCCCAGGGCAATCGCGGGTTCCGACCAGGTAGAGATCTTCTTTCAGCAAAGGCTGGCTGATGATCCCGGCGACCGGTGAGCGCTCATACAGCACCGCCATATCCAGCTGCCCGCCGAGCAATTTATCGTTGAGAATGGTGCCGCTGCTCTCCTGCAGATAGACCATCACTTCAGGGAGTTCGTTACGCACCGTCTGCAGCAGAGGCATGGTAATGGCGGAAGCCGCAGTGCCCGGCGCCAGGCCAATAGAAACCTGCCCGCTCAGCGTATGGCCAACGTTGTTGACCGCCAGCTGGGCCTGCTCACACTGACGCAGGATGGTCCGGGCATGGGTATAAAGAATCTTCCCGGCTTCGGTCGGCGTCACGCCACGTTTTGTGCGAATCAGCAGTTGCTGGTCCAGTTCGCCTTCCAGGGTCGCCACTTGCTGGCTCAACGCCGGTTGTGCGATATGCAAGACTTCAGCGGCCTGGGTCAGGCTACCGATATCGACGATTTTCACAAAATACTTCAGTCGTCTTAAGTTCATTTTGCCTCCTGTAAGGAAAGCCAGTACCAACGCTGGCAATTTAGATACAGAAGGTTTTGCAATTTGCTTGCCAGTTTTTACAGATCGATGCAAAGGCCGCCATTCGCGGCGTAATAAGGGATTCTGATAGCAACGGACGATTTATTTGCCCGGTAAGCAGTTTAGGCTATGCCCCATTCGGGGTATATGTGCACTACCGTGGTGCACGGTGTCGAAAAAAAGCGCAAAAGCGGCCGGTCGCTGAAATTGTCAGCAATCAAACACATTTTGATGAATCAGACTTTGACAAGGCCATCCGTCGCCGTTAATATGCGCCCCGTTCACACGATTCCTCTGTAGTTCAGTCGGTAGAACGGCGGACTGTTAATCCGTATGTCACTGGTTCGAGTCCAGTCAGAGGAGCCAAATACTTGTTTTCATGCCGCCCTGCGAATCCTTATATGATTCGGATTCAACAGGTTAGCGTGAAAAGTCTTCCCGATGCATTTTCAGTTTTCCCTCTGCATCGGAAGAATTTGGTGGTCAAATCTGGGGTCAAGTTGGTTCGATGACGGAGTGACCCCCAAATGTCTATTAACGACTCAAAAATCCGCAGCTTAAAACCATCCGCAAAACCCTTCAAAGTTTCCGATTCTCATGGTCTGTATCTGCTGGTTAATCCAGGCGGTTCACGTCTCTGGTATCTCAAATATCGTATCAATAGAAAAGAATCCCGCCTCGGCTTAGGCGCCTATCCTGATGTGTCTCTGGCCGCTGCTCGTCAACAGCGTGACGGCATCCGTAAATTGCTGGCGCAGAATATCAATCCGGCTCAACAGCGCTCTGCTGAAAGAACCACTTCCTCACCAGAGGAAACCTTCAAATCAGTGGCACTAAGCTGGCATAAAAGCAATAGAGCATGGTCAGAGAATCATGCCGCCCGTCTGCTTGCCAGCATGAATAATCATATCTTCCCGATAATTGGACACCTGCCAGTCACAGAACTGAAAACCCGCCATTTCATCGACCTTCTGAAAGGGATTGAGAAAAAAGGTCTGCTGGAAGTGGCAGCACGCACTCGGCAGCATATGTGCAACATTATGCGTCATGCTGTGCATCAGGAGTTGATAGAGCATAATCCAGCAGCCAATCTGGACGGTATAATCGCGCCGCCCGTCAAACGCCACTACCCTGCCCTTCCGCTGGAGAAACTACCGGAACTGTTGACTCGCATTGAAGACTACAAGCAAGGGCGAGAATTAACCCGTTTGGCAGTATCACTTACTCTGCACCTTTTCATCCGTTCCAGCGAATTGCGTTTCGCCCGTTGGTCTGAGATCGATTTCACAAACAAAATCTGGACCATTCCGGCTACCCGTGAAGCCATCCCCGGTGTGCGTTATTCCGGGCGTGGTGCCAAAATGCGCACGCCGCATATCGTTCCCCTCTCCCGTCAGTCCATCACTATTCTGAAACAGATACGGGAAATCTCTGGGCATCAGGAACTCATATTTCCCGGTGATCATAATCCGTATAAACCCATGTGCGAAAACACGGTCAACAAAGCGCTGCGCTTGATGGGTTATGACACGAAAGATGAAATTTGCGGTCACGGATTCCGGGCAATGGCCTGTAGTGCGCTGATGGAGTCTGGACTGTGGGCACAGGATGCGGTTGAACGGCAGATGAGCCATCAAGAACGCAATAGCGTTCGAGCGGCTTACATCCATAAAGCAGAGTATCTTGATGCCCGTAAAGCGATGATGCAATGGTGGTCGGATTATCTTGATACTTGCCATAAATCTTATGTACCACCGTATATTTTAGGTAGGAAATAGAGTAATTCTACGACCTGATTATTGAACCGACAGTCTCAACATAGCAAAGCCATACTAGGAGCGACTACTGGCTTGCATGAAGTGGAATGGATTGTTATGCAGAGAACCCAGTCCAGGAAATAGACGTATAGACGTAAAGCTATGTCGATGTTTGCCGGAGATACGTTCCACCGGCTTTAGTCCAGGCACAACGCACTGAAAAGAATTGTGGCAAAGGTTTTCATGGCTGTTGTAAGGAAGAAAGTGGCATTTCTTCGGTGCTCTATCGTATATCTCAAAAAGATTGTACATCTCAGAAATTCTAAGATGGGAAATGCATAATTGAATGGAACACTAGTCCAGTTGTGAATATAAGAATATCAAAAAATCAGCCATTATGGATGTGATGAGTCGGCGAAAGCGGCGCCTTGGCACCGCTTTTTTTCAAGGTATAAGTAAAACCTTCGCAGCTGAAACCTGCTGTGATTCCAGATCGGAAAAGGCTTGTTCACCTTCGCTAAGTGGCCGCGATTCCACCCAGCCAAGCTCCCCAAGTGCCCCCTCTTCCAGCATCGACAGAGCGAGGCAGAAATCGTCCATGGTGTAGGTATAGGTGCCCAGCAGCGTGATCTCGCCAAGCGTGATTTTGCGCATATCTATCTCGCTGGCCCACGCTTGCAAGCCAATATGCATGATCACCCCTCCTGGTCTTACTGCCTGAATAGCCATCTGACGTGTTGCAGCCGCACCCACAGCATCAACCACCAACTGATGACTCGACTCGCTGATGCTGGTTTCCATTGGGTTGATACTGATGCAACCGGTATAGCGCTCAGCCGCCTCAGCACGCAGCGCATTGGTTTCAGCCAGCGTGATGTGACGACAACCCCATGCCCGCAGCACTAATACCGTTAACAAACCTATCGCACCGCCACCAATCACCAGCGTTCGCGTTTCCGCCAACGGTTGCGTTAACGTCCGCTGGGTTAAACGCATGGCATGAACTACCGTGGACGCCGGTTCAGTCAGCGCCGCATGCTGGATAGAAATACCAGTTGGCAGTGGCACCACAGAACGAGCAGGAATGGCCATAAACTCAGCAAACGCGCCTGGCCAATCCATTCCCACCATATGACGGTCGCTGCATAAATTGTCGCGTCCCTGGCGGCAGTATTCACACACCCCACAGGTAATCAGCGGATTGGCGGTGACACGATCGCCAGGTAGAAAACGCGGCGACTGACTCTCCACAATTTCTCCTGCCAGTTCATGGCCGAGAACCAACCCTGGCTGTCGGCGTGGGTCCTGGCCATGAAAGGCATGCATGTCGGAACCACAAATGCCCGCCGCGCCAATGCGGATCACCACCTGCTCTTGCCCCGCTGCCAGTTGCGGGTAAGGGCGTTCTTCAATGGCCATCTGATAAGGACGGCTGTAAATCAACGTTTTCATAAGCTCTCACTTAATCAATACAGAATTTGTCACCGTCACCCGACCGGCACCGTGGGTTTGTCGCCACAGATAGAGCGCACATGCAGCGCTGGTCAGGCCGATAACCAATACATACGCGCAGATGAGCCAAGGACGACCACCGAGCATGTTAGAGAAGATCGTAGCCAGCACAGGTGTCAGGCCACCCGCAAATACTCCGGAAATTTGATAGGCAAATGAGATACCGGTATAGCGCACCGAGGCATCAAAGCACTCTGAATAGACCGATGACAGTGTGCCAAACACGGCGGCATGGAAAATGCCAAACGGGATCACGATGGCGGCCCATACCAGCCAGATGTTGTCGGGATGGTTATGCATCAGTGCGAACGAAGGAAACGCCGACAGTGCTGAAAGCGTTGCCCCCATGGCAAAGATGCGCGCACGCCCCCAGCGATCCGCCATGTAGCCCCAGAACGGGATAAAGAAGCTCATGACAAAGGCGCTGGCGAGGATCGCGACAATGGCTTGATCGCGCGGAATATTCAGGTTTTGCGTCAGATAAGTCAGGGAAAAAACGCCAAAAATATTGAAGAACACACCGTCAATCAGCCGCATCCCCATACAGGTAAACACCAGTTTGGTGTTATTGCGGAACAGCTCCACCAGCGGGATGCGTTTCGGTGCATGCTTACGCGCCTCCTGCGCTTTGAGAAAATCTTCGGTTTCTGCGACGTTTTTACGGATGTAGGTGCCGATGATGACAAAGACACCGCTAAGTATAAACGGCACGCGCCAACCCCACGACATAAAGGCCTCATCGGGCAGCAAATACGAAGCCAGACCAATCGCACCTGACGCCAGCAGCAGGCCAAGGGACATTCCAATTTGTGGAATACTGGCAAAGAAAGCGCGATGTTTTTCCGGTGCAGATTCAAATGTCATGAGCACCGCCCCCCCCCACTCACCGCCTAATCCGATACCCTGAATTAATCGACACAGAATCAGTAAGCACGGTGCCCACAGACCAATTTGGTGATAGCCAGGAATAAGCCCGATCACCACGGTAGCACCACCCATGATCACCAACGTCAGGATCAGCATCTTTTTTCGGCCCAGCGTATCGCCGAAATGCCCAAAAATGATGGCACCTAATGGCCGGGTTAAAAAGCCAATGGCAAATACGCCGTAAGAGAGCAGCGTGGTGATAAAGGGGTCGCCTTCCGGAAAATAGAGTTTGTTGAACACCATTCCCGCGACTGTGCCGTAAAGGAAAAAGTCATACCATTCTATAGTCGAACCAAACAGGCTCGACAACGTGACGCGTCGCAGATTGCCGGCAGCAGGTGTTTGCATGATGTATTTCTCTCCACATAAGTGTTGATTCAGATAGCGCTGTAACCGCCATCCACCATCAATATTTGCCCGGTGATATAGGCACTGGCGTCACTGGCAAGCAGCAGCGTCGCGCCCTGTAAATCGTTCATTTCGCCATTGCGCCCCAGACAGGTTCGCGCGGCATGTCGCTCACGAATGGTGGGGTCGGCAAAAACGGGGCCGGTCAGTGCGGTAGGAAAGAAGCCCGGACCGATAGCATTACAGGTGATACCGTCACGTCCCCATCGCTGTGCGATCGCGCGGGTAAGCTGAACAATGCCCCCTTTGCCCGCGCCGTAGGGTGCGCTGTTATCAAAAGCGCGGTGTGATTGCAGTGACGCGATATTGATGATGCGCCCCCAACCGCGCTGTGCCATACGGGGCGCCAGCGCCTGAGTAAGAAAAAACGGGGCTTTAAGGTGGAGCGACAGCTGCTGATCCCAATCTGCTTCTGTTACCTCTTCGAATGGCTGGCGCAGATTAACGCCTGCAGCATTCACCAGAATATCGGCATCAGCACTTTCACGCGCCAGAGCCTGTAATGCCGCCATCTGCGTCACATCGGCACAGCAATAACGCGCCTGCGCCCCCTGCTGAATCAAGTGCTGTGTGGCTTCAGCCAACTGCCCCTCGCGTCGCGCCGCAAGAACGATCTGCGCGCCTGCTGCAGCCAGCGTTTGCGAGATAGCAAAACCGATGCCGCTGCCACCGCCGGTTATCAGCGCGGTTTTGCCCGTTAAGTTGAATAATGTTGCCGCTTGCATCGCAACCTCCTTAGCGCGTAACAGGTGAACCGAGCTGGAATGATTGACCCGCGAAGTATTTCGCGAGACGCACCTCGGCCGTGCGCGCATGTGCCTCCATGCCCTCCATGCGTGAAATACGCGCGGTGGTTTCGGCAATCTGCGGTATGGCATCACGGGGCATCTGCTGCCATGTCAGGGTTTTGAGGAATTTGTGAACGGAGAGTCCACCGGAGTAGCGTGCTGCGCCCTTAGTAGGCAGGACATGATTCGGTCCGCTGCACTTATCCCCAAATGCCACCGTGGTTTCTTCGCCGAGGAACAGCGAGCCGTAACAGCTGAGCGCATCGCGCCACCAGTTCAAATCGCGGGTATGCACCTCAAGATGTTCGGAAGCGTAACGATCGGAAACTTCCACCACCTCTTCGCGACTGTCGCAAACAATCACTTCGCCATAATCGCGCCAGGCGCAGCTCGCTGCATCGCGAGCTACCGGCGGCAGTTCGGCAATCAGCAGTGGGACTTTGAGCATCACCGCGTCAGCCAGTTCGCGTGATGTGGTAAACAGCCACGCAGGGGATTCATGACCATGCTCCGCCTGCCCAACAAGATCGCTGGCAACGATGTCGGCATCAGCGCTTTCATCGGCAATCACCGCCACTTCTGAAGGTCCGGCAAAGACATCAATGCCCACCTGACCAAACAGCGTACGTTTCGCCTCAGCAACGAATTTATTGCCCGGTCCCACCACAACATCCGCCGCCTTACCGCTAAACAACCCCCACGCCATACTGGCAATGGCTTGTACACCACCCAGCGTCATAATGGTATCCGCGCCAGCACGGTGAAAAGCGTAGAGCACGCAAGGATGAATACTTTGGCTCAGATAGGGGCCTGAACAGGCTATAATATTCTTTACCCCAGCAGCTTTCGCAGTGGCCACCCCCATGTAAGCGGAAGCTATGTGCGCATAGCGACCAGCCGGTGCGTAACAGCCGACAGTGGTCACCGGCAGCACCTTTTGTCCGGCCACAAGACCTGATGGCAGTGTCACCTCAAAATCCTGGATGGATTCACGCTGCGCACAGGCGAAGGTGTAAACCTGTTCAATGGCGTAGTCGATATCCTTTCTGACTTCCGCTGGCACATCGCGGACCTGCATCGCAATCTGTTCCGGTGTCAGGATGATGTCGCCTTTCCAGTTATCAAGTTTCCTGGCGTATTGCCGCACTGCATCTTCACCCTGCGACTTAATCGTGGCGAGCATCTCTTCCACCACCTGCCGCGCTTCAGCCGTGTTGGATTCCGGTGATTTAGTTGCTTTCTTTAACCAGGTAACTGACATACGCATCTCCAGACAAAATTAAAGGTGAAATCATGTGTCATATATATGACTGCATTTATCTATAGTGAGCATGCGTAAATAGTGCAAAATCGAATTGAACAAAAAGTGATCGCGATCGACTTCAATCCGCAAAACTCATAAGGCGATCACATTTTAACCTCCTGGCTTTAAGCCTTATAAATTAAACTATTATAAATCACCGTTTTAACTGGTTAGAGATTTGTCCTCTCATCTCCTGTTTCCATCTATTCCTGCATTCGTGAAGCCGCTCGCAAAAAAGTCGGCAAAATCGAAATAAATTTTGCCATCTCAACTCATCTATAATATGTCATATATATGAGTTCATTTGTTGTTCGACAATCGGAGGCTGTAATGAGTATTGATTTCGTGGTTCACGATGATGGCGACTCGGTAGGAGTCGTGGTGGTGGAAGGGATCGAGGCAGGTCAAACCCTGACAGGCTGGATAATGGATCAAAACAAAACCATTGAATTTGCAGTGAAAGATGCCATTCCAATCGGCCATAAGCTGGCAATTCGCGATCTGGCGATAAATGACACCGTGATCAAATACGGTGAAGACATTGGCCGCGTCGTGGCGGCAATCCAGCAGGGCGAACATCTACACGTACACAACGTTAAAACTAAAAGGTGGTAATGATGGAAATCAAAGGACGTCAGTTCTCAGGCTATCGCCGTGAAAATGGTCGTGTCGGTATTCGTAATCACGTGATTGTACTGCCGGTAGATGATATCTCAAATGCAGCAGCAGAAGCGGTGGCAAACAATATCAAAGGGACCATAGCGCTGCCCCATCCTTATGGTCGCCTGCAGTTCGGTGAAGACCTGGAGCTCCATTTCCGCACCCTGATTGGTACGGGTTGCAACCCGAACGTGGCGGCAGTAATTGTGATTGGCATTGAGCCTGGCTGGACTCAACGCGTGGTTGACGGCATTAAAGCCACGGGTAAACCGGTAGCCGGTTTCTGGATCGAGCAGAACGGAGATCACAACACCATTTGTGCCGCCTCACGCAAAGCGAGAGAGTTTTCACAATATGCATCTGAACTGCAGCGGGAAACTTGCGACATCAGCGAGCTTTGGGTATCGACCAAATGCGGCGAGTCTGATACGACCTCGGGATGCGGTGCTAATCCTTCTGTGGGCAACCTGTTTGACCGCCTGTATGAGAACGGTAACACCCTTGTCTTTGGCGAAACCTCCGAGCTGACTGGCGGCGAACATCTGGTGGCTGCACGCTGCGCCAATGACGATGTGCGCCAGAAGTTCCAGTTCATGTTTGATCGCTACAGCGCAATGATCGACCGCTGGAAAACCAGCGATCTTTCGGAATCGCAGCCCACCAAAGGCAACATTGAGGGCGGGCTCACGACCATCGAAGAGAAAGCGCTGGGCAATATTCAGAAGATCGGTAAGAAATGTCGGGTCGATGGCGTACTGGATAAAGCAGAAACCCCCACCGGACCCGGGTTGTGGTTCATGGACTCCTCATCTGCAGCAGCCGAAATGGTCACGCTATGCGCGGCAGCCGGTTATGTAGCGCACTTCTTCCCGACCGGCCAGGGGAACGTCATTGGCAACCCGATTTTGCCGGTCATCAAAGTGTGTGCGAATCCACGCACGGTGCGCACCATGTCAGAACATATTGATGTGGATGTCTCAGCCGTGCTGCGCCGCGAAATGAATATGGATGGGGCCGGGGATGCGCTGCTTGAGTCACTGTTGCGTACCGCTAACGGGCGACTCACCGCCGCTGAAGCGCTCGGCCATCGTGAGTTTGTCCTGACCCGTATTTTTGAAAGTGCGTAACATACCTGCCCGCCATCAGTGGCGGGCGTCATCTCTTTACTCGCCTGCGGCGGCTTCCCGAGCGCCGGTTCGCAGCCGCCAGGCTTCGCGAGGACAACCCAATGCGAATGCTCAAGCACCTTTACGTCCAGGTTTTGATCGGCCTGGTCGCCGGAGTTGCTGTGGGGTACGCCTTTCCTGATTTTGCCGTTCAGATGAAACCCCTCGGCGATACCTTTATCCGTCTGATAAAGATGATCGTGACCTTAGTGATTTTCTGTACCGTGGCGATTGGTATTGCAAGGATGGAGAGCCTGAAGCAGGTCGGCAAAGTCGGCGGCAAGACGCTGATCTACTTTGAAGTGGTCACCACGCTGGCGCTGATTATCGGCATGGTGGTGGCCGATGTGATCAAACCTAGCGGGCATGAATATTGATGCCAGTAAGCTCGACGGCAGCACCGTAAATCATTACGTTAGCATCAGTGAGCACAGTAAAGGCTTCCTGGAGCAGATAATTCCAGACTCGGTGATTGGCGCCTTTGCCCAAGGGAACTTACTACAGGTACTGTTGTTTTCGGTGCTGTTTGGGGTTGCGCTCTCGCTGGTTTCGCAGCGCAGCGCCTTCATCACCAAAACGATCGAGCAGTGCGGCGAAGTCTTGATGCGGATTGTCGAGCTCATCATGCGCCTGGCACCGTTGGGTGCCTTCGGTGCCATCGCCTTCACCGTGGGTAAATATGGTCTCACCTCCCTGCAACACCTTGGCATGTTGATTGTCTGTCTCTATATCACCAGTTTTCTCTTTATTGGCGGCGTACTGGGTCTGATTTGTAAACTGGTCGGCGTCAACCTGTGGCGGCTCATCCTCTATTTCCGGGAAGAGTTATTGATTGTGCTGGGCACGTCAACCACCGAATCGGTACTGCCGCGCCTAATGGTAAAAATGGAGACGTTGGGATGCAACCGCGCCATTGTCGGGCTGGTGTTGCCGACGGGATACTCATTTAACCTTGATGGTGCAGCGATTTACCTCACTATGACTTCGCTATTTATTGCTCAGGCCACCAATACTGACCTGACACTGTGGCAACAAATTGGTCTGCTATTAATTCTGTTGCTCACGTCAAAAGGTGGCGCAGGCGTAGCGGGGGCGGCGCTGATAGCGTTAACCGCCACACTGGCAACCCATAACATTATTCCGCTGGCAGGAATCACGCTGGTGCTGGGCATTGATCGCATCCTCAATGAGATGCGCGCCGTCACCAACATGATCGGTAATGTGGTGGCGACGCTGGTGATCGCCCGTTGGGAAAAGAAACTCGATCTGGCACAGCTACATGAACAACTACGACAGGGGCCGGGGGTGATCACTCTGCCAGAAAAGCAAAATGTCGACACGCCAATGCCGGCCACACGAGAAGAGAGGAGTACATTGCAATGAGTCACATGACGCTGGCGGTAGAAGAACTCAGCATTATTGCTCAACAGGCACTACGAAAATCCGGCGTCAGCTCTGTATCAGCGGCGGATACCTGCGCCGCATTGATGGCAGCCGAGCAAGCTGGCATCGCCTCTCACGGCTTTGCCAGACTGCCATTCTATCTCGATCAACTGGATAGCGGTAAACTGAAGCCAGATGCGCAGTCCGTGCTGGCAGAGTATGGCAGCGTGGTGAATGTTAATGCCGATTCCGGCCTGGCGTTTCCTGCCGTGCAGCGAGGTTTGGATCACGGGATCGCCCTGGCGCAGCATTGTGGAATTGTGGCGGTGGCTATTAGCCGCTCGCACCATTTCGGCATGGCCGGATATTACGCTGAACAGGCCGCGCGTCAGGGATTGGTCTGTCTCGCATTCAGCAACGGCCCGGCTGCAATGGCGCCATGGGGAGGCAACACCCCGCTGTTTGGCACCAACCCCATCGCTTTTGCTTCGCCGCGTGAGAATCAGCATCCGCTGGTCATTGACCTTTCGCTCTCAGAAGTGGCGCGCGGTAAAATTATGCTGGCCAGCCAGAAGCAAGAGGCTATTCCGCTGGGCTGGGCGCTGGACAGAGATGGGCATCCCACGCAAGATGCTGACGCCGCACTAGCGGGCAGCATGGCACCGGCGGGCGGCACAAAAGGGGCGGCTCTGGCACTGATGGTTGAACTGCTCACCGCTGGTCTGACTGGCAGCAATTATGGTTTTCAGGCCAGTTCATTTTTCAATACCGAGGGAGGACCGCCACATATTGCACAGTTGCTGTTATTGCTGAGCCCCGCATTTTTCTCCGCAGGATATTTGCAACACAGCGAGCAGTTGTTTGCAGCCATGCAGCAGCAACCAGGCGTGCGCTTGCCTGGAGAACGTCGTCAGGCAGTAGCGCAGCAAAACAGCACGCAGATTTCATTGCCGGCTGCTTTGCTGGAGCAGCTGCGAATCAGAGCTGGTTAAAGTAGGCGTGGTGCCGCGTCATCACAGTGGATACACGATACTCCACAGCTTTATCCTGGAAATCCCGCGCAATGCGGTAAATGCGCAGCAGTGCCTCCCCCTCTTCCGCCTCCAGATGCAGGACTTCATCCGGTCCTGCATTTATCGCTTTAATTTGCTCATGCGCATTGGCAACGGTACAGGCATATTTCTGCTGGTACAGTTGGTAAAGCGTGTTCGGCAGGATGTCAGGTTCACGATCCATCCCTGGGAAGCGTGCTGCATCAATATAGACGTGTTCAAGAATGGCGGGAGCACCATCCAGGTCACGCACGCGCCAGATATGGATGACCTTACTGCCAGGCTCAATATCCAGCGCCAGCGCTTCTTCTTCTGATGCGGTGCGCAGATGACGCGCCAGCACTCGCGACAGCGGCAGTGAACGCTCGCCATTTTCACGCAGGATATTAAAAAACCGAAATAATGCGCTATCGGAATCATGTGCAGCAACCACCGTGCCTTTACCCTGGTAGCGGATAACCACGTTGTTACTCACCAGCTCATTTAAGGCCTTACGCAAGGTACCAATGCTGACATTATAGGAATCTGCCAGACTCGCCTCGCTGGGGATATAAGTGCCTGCTGGCCATTCGCCGGAGGCTATTCTTTCCAGCAATAACTGGCTGATTTGCAGATAAAGCGGTTGAAAGACGGCCGATTTCATTTCAGCCGATAAAGGAATGTCCTGACTCATGATGTCTTCCTCACTAAGAACGACATAGGGCAATGCTGACTATTCACACTATGACATATATAGGAGTTCCGAGCATCCTGATCGCGTTGAATCACGCTATTCAGCTGGTTTTTTATTGTTACTATTCAGCGCGGCTCACGTTTTTCCTCTGAGAAGAGTGATTTTTATCTTGCTACACTGGCCGGAAACTCAATTAATTATCTGATAATATTGCAGTATTAACTTAATCCTGAGTGGCATTGACACAGAAGCCTTGTTCCTGATGAGTCTATATCTGATATTCAGATTAGCGATAACGTTATAATAAATTATTCTTTTGGCCGATTTACTCTCATGCTCAGTCCTATACATGAGGAGAAAGTTATGGCCGAATTGTCCCTGACGAAACATTCACAAAGCTTCAAGCGTTTCATCCCTGGTCTATTGCTAACGGCGATTATCGCTTTTACTACCGCGTGGCTGGGCAATCAATCTATTATGTCTGGCCTCGGTTTGGGTGCATTGACACTGGCCATCATCGTCGGCATTGTGGTGGGCAATACTGTGTATCCGTCGATTCATCCGTATTGTGATGAGGGAATGCAGTTTGCCAAGCAGAAATTACTGCGTCTTGGCATCATTCTGTACGGATTCCGCCTGACTTTTCAGCAGGTGATGGATGTGGGCGTCAGTGGTGTCATGATCGATGTGATAATGCTGTGCAGCACTTTTATTATTGCCAGCACTCTGGGCTATCGCTTGTTAGGAATCGATAGAAAAACCGCCTGGTTAATCGGCGCTGGCAGCAGCATTTGTGGTGCTGCAGCAGTCCTGGCAGCCGCGCCCGTAGTAAAAGCAGAAGCGTCAAAAGTCGCGGTGGCTGTGGCAACGGTGGTAATTTTCGGCACGCTGGGTATTTTTCTTTATCCCTTTATCTGGCGCGAATTTGCCCATGCGCTGCCCGGCATTTCACTGACACAGTTTGGCATCTATACCGGCTCAACCATGCATGAAGTAGCACAAGTGGTCGCTGCCGGTCATGCAGTGAGTGTGGACACCGAAAACGCCGCAGTGATAGCGAAAATGCTGCGGGTCATGATGCTGGCACCCTTTCTGCTGGTACTGGGAGCGATGGTGAACCGGTACGCGGGCGAAGTCGGAACTCGCCAGAAACGCATCACCTTTCCGTGGTTTGCGCTGATATTCATTTTGGTCGCACTGTTTAACTCATTCCACTTTTTACCGCCCGCCATGGTATCAGGCATCAATGCCCTGGATAACGTATTGCTGGCGATGGCGATGGCTGCGCTGGGATTATCAACAAGAATCAGTCAACTTAAAAACGCCGGATTGCGTCCGTTTTTGTTGGGGTTAATTTTGTTTATCTGGTTAGTCGTTGGTGGCGGGATGATAAATCTGCTCATCCATCACTGGTTGGGATGATGAATAATGTAAAATTCAGGGCGAATGGTGGTGTGGGGTCAGTCCAACTATAGGGCAGGATCGTCTACTGGGGCGGGGTCAGTCCACATACATGGTAGCATTGTCTACTGGCTCGGGGTCATTCCACGACGGCTCGGAAGTGTCTGGGTTATCTGTAGCGATTCAATATTAACCAGGGTTCACAACCTGATACATTCTTTTCTTTGTCTGCTTTCGGGCTGACTAGTCTTCAAATTGAGCGTCTGTTTTTACGCTTTAATAAGAAAGCGGCAAATTTGCCGTTTTCTTATTGATGTAAAATCTCGTTTTTTGAAGGTCCTTCAGCCCGCAGGGTTTGTTAACCCGGTGACGATTCAGAATGCACATTTCGCATCCAGTTTTCTAATTCAACAACCTCCTTTTTGAGATTTTTATAGAAAAGATTTAAATCAGTTATATTTTCAAATAGTTTCTCTGATGAGCAATACCCCCACAAAGGATCTTTACTATCAAAAAAACCATGAACTTCTGCAACATCCATTATTGTATCTTTATATTCATAAGGAATCTTCTTTTCATGCCATGCTTTCAAAAACAAAAAAAATATAGCGACTACTTTGATAGTTGATATTGCATTTTTACCATTAACTCTATTTTCAACAATGGAAGGGACGATAAACCCTGGAATTTTTGTAAATCCTTCGCAAGATACCCTTGCGTTGGTATCTTTTAACCATGCATTGCTAAACCTTGATAACACAATATCACGATACTTTGTAAGATCCATTGTGCCAGAGTTTAAACAAGGGATCACGTCGTTAGTAATGTAATCCCATGCCATTTTTTTATAACGTGAGTAGCAATATCTTCATGAATATATGTTTTCCCAATAAGGGTTCCAGCCCACGCACAGAATGCATGTGTGGCATTAAGGATCCGAACTTTTGCCTCTTCATAAGGTTCCACATTTTTAACAAACATGACACCGACTCTTTCCAGTGCTGGACGGTCAGCTGCAAAATTATCTTCAATGATCCACTGAATAAAAGATTCAGACATGACCGGGCAGTCATCATTAAAACCAAGGGAATTTTTTACTCTTTTTGTTAACTCAACATCTGACTTGGGGGTGATTCTGTCAACCATACAGTTGGGCGCTGAAGTATGCTCTTTTACCCAGTTTAGTAGGGCATTATCTCCAGTTAGAGTAATAAACTCCAGCAAACCTTGATAGAAACGTGAACCATTATGTCTGAGGTTATCACAACACAGCAAAGTGACTTTATTATTACCTTTTTCTTTCCTTTCTGCCAGAATGCCCCTTAAAACACCATAGATAGTACAAGGCTCATTTCCATATTTTAAGTCATTGGCAATATCAGGATGCGACTGGTCAAGCCTAAAGTCATTTTTTAAATAATATCCACCCACTGTAACCGCAAAGGAAATAACTCGTGTATAACTAAGTGCACCTTGATTTATTAGTGCAGCATTTTTATTTTCTCTTGTAATTATTTTCGTTATGCTGGCGATTTTTTCAAAATTATGGATACCCTCTGGGGTGACCGTATCAAGTACATATTCTCCTTTTTGCAACATTAGCGCATTCAGAGTTTGATCGGCATCACTTCTGATATTACCTAAAGAAAATTCCCATTTAGCGTCTTCCAGCTTAATAAGCTGATTAAAATACCATGCCTGATGTGAGCGATGAAATGCACCGGCTCCGATATGTAACCAACATAATTTGGACATGATTTTTCTCCAGGTCAGACAATCTACTAATTAATATGTTTGGTAAATTTCCACTCAGATGAAATAATAAGCGGTTGATTCTGAGTCACATACTGTGGTATTCGATTAATATCATTAGGTGCCTGGGTTAGAGGGTTGACACAAGTCGCATCAGGTTGCTTATCAAAGATAACCAGACTATGAGCAGTAGAAGTCATCTTCAGCGTCAGCCGGCCGGGCCAAACAAGACTGGCGTGTACCCCTCGGATAAAACCAAAACAATCATCCCAGGGTCCTGGTTGTGGTGTTATCCGCTTACCGGTGGGAAGTTCATTCTCGCCAGTCTCCTCTTGCCAGTCCGCTGAAAACTGAACGCCCAGTTCACTCTGGTCACCATCGGAATACAGATGTTTCAAAAACCAGGGGTGCCACCCTGCAGAGGCCGGAAACGTATCTGCATCGCTGTGAATTTCCAGGTGCATGATTAGCGCATCGCCCTGCAACGCAATACGCTGTATAACATAGCCTTTCCACGGCCACGGGTCTGCCAGTGTCATACGGAGTGTCAGACTCCCATGAGTTTGTTCAACAACCTCCCACAAGGAATAACACGCCATCCCATGCAGCGCGTGAGGAGGTTTATTGGCAGGCAATTGCCAGATTTTCCCGTTCACATCCAGTTGGCCATTACCCAGACGCCCAACCCACGGCACCATAGGAAATGAACCATACTGAAACGCGCGACGCTGTGGGTTCCACTGGCGCAGTAATTCATAGCCAAATACCCGTAGCGACGTCATCCGGGCGGCATCCTGAGGATAAACCGTCACCTCAACATGCCCACATTTCAATGTAATGGCATCACCCATCGGCCCCGGCCAGGACGCATCAAACGCCTGTTGCAGTGCCTGAAAATGTGCATTTTCCCCTTTATTGTTCATGAGATTGGTTCCTTAGAAAGTGATAATCTTGTGTCAATTTTTGCGCCTTTCCCTGGGGTGTATTGAGCGGTAGAGGTTCGATAAACCAGACGCATACAAACGACACCACAGAAAGAACGAATAAGAAGGTGGCCACATACCAGGGCTCGCCGCCCCCTAATGCCAACAAACTTGAGGCAATAAGGGGACTCATACCACCGAGAATGGCAGATACCTGATAGGCAAAAGAGAGTCCCGTGTAACGCACCTGAGTGCCAAACATGCGGGTAAAAAGCGTTGGCTGAACGGCAAACATCATCGTCGGGCCAAAGTTGTAGCCCAGAATCATGCTTATCCAGATAATCGCCACGCTTTTGGTGCCCAGAAGCAGGAAGAAGGGAAACGCAAACAGCACACAAAAACCTGCGCCCAGAAGATAGATTTTGCGTTGCCCCACGCGGTCGGAAATCCAGCCCACCAACGGGCAACTCACTATCCCGATGGCGGAGGCAATCAACATGCCGGTTAGCGGAATATCTCGGGAAAGCGCCAGCTGCGTGGAGATATAGACGATGCCAAAGGCGTTGATAATATTTGAGGAAACGCTCTCAGCGAGACGCGCACCCAGCGCCAGCGAGATATTTTTCGGGTGTTTACGGAATAGCTCAATCAGCGGCGGCGGTGCTTTCGTTTCATGCACCTTTCCCTGCCGTTGTTTAAAATCCAGAGTCTCTTCGGTATGCAGGCGGATGAACATCCCCACCGCCAGCATTAGCGCCGACAGCCAGAACGGGATACGCCAGCCCCAGGAAAGAAATTGCTCCTGGGTCAACAGATGGTTGCAGAGCGCAAAAATCCCGGTCGCCAGCATGATGCCGACGGAAGCGGCCGTTTGCGGTAATGAGCCCAGAAAACCCCGTTTCTTCTGCGGCGCAGATTCAATGGTCATCAGCGCTGCTCCACCATACTCACCGCCCAGGCCAAACCCCTGAATTAGGCGTAGCGACATCAGCAGCAGCGGAGCCCAAATACCAATATCGTGATAAGTGGGAATAAACCCGATCAGAAATGTGGAGGTACCGACAATGCCCAGCGTCCAGATAAGGGTAATTTTACGGCCAATTCTGTCGCCAAAATGGCCGAAAACAATGCCACCCAGCGGGCGAGTGAGGAAGCCGACGCCAAAGGTGGCAAAAGCCGCGATAACGCCAATAAAGGGGTCGCTATCGGGGAAAAACAACGGCGCAAACACCAGCCCGGCGGCGGTGCCAAAAATAAAAAAGTCATACCATTCCAGTAATGCGCCAGCGAAACTTCCCATGACGACGCGGCGCATCGCTTTGCCAGAGAGTCCGGCAGCGGGTTCATTTAATCTTTCAGACATTGTGTTTCCTCTCCGTAGCGGTGAGAAAACTGTGGGTGAAATTCACCCACAGCAGGTACAGGTCATCGCGCATCGATACATGCCGGGCGCGTTATTATTTTTCCAGTTCAGCTAATACCTGAGCGTCTTCCGCATCCACGTTGGCTCCCAACGGTTCCCATTTAATCAGCGCGCACGTGATGAAACCGAGGAAAGGCACCAGCGCCAGCCAGAAGAAGGCATCCGTCTTTAACGCGCCCCAAAGCATAGGCCAGAATATAAGGCCAGCAATCGCACCGGTACGCATAATCGCGCGGGCAAAACCGACACCCGTCGGGCGAATACTCGGTGGATAGGAGAGCGTGGCGATCGTCATCCCCAGGCCGCCAGGTCCAGCTGAGTGGAAGAAAATGATGGTACCCAGCAGCCCCAGAGAGAGCCATGGATTGGTGGTGGCCAGCGCGCCCAGTGCCAGCAGCGCCAGAGTCACGACGGCGAAGCCATACATTGACTGCAGACGTGTCCCTAAGCGCTGCAGGATCAGAGAACCAATCAGACCACCGGAGATCCCGCACAGGGCGTTAACCACCGCCGAACCGGAGAGTGCCCCCGTCAGACCGCCGCTCAGAATACCCGCGAGCGTTAGAGGTAAATAGACGCCCACCGCGTTGTACTGCCATGCCTGCATCGTGGCGACAATGCATCCCAGGATGGTGCGTTTGCGATAACGCCCGTTGAACAGAATGCCGTACCCGGTGTGGATTTTGTTTTCACTCTGCGTGGCCTGAGTGATGGATTTTTCCTGCGCCACGCTGGCATGTACCCCATAGCGTTTACGCAAGATATCGCAAGCTTCATCATAGCGACCGACGCGTGCCGCCCACATGGCAGATTCACCAATAAAGACGTAGCGCAGGATCATGATGATAACGGCGAACACGGCGCCAATGAAAATGCCGTAGCGCCAGAGCTGGTCTTCCGCAATGCCGGACAACAATAGCGGCAACAGAACCAGATACACCACGGTGGTAGACACATACCAGGCCATCTGCCATAAGTTGACCGATGTGCCGGTTTTTTTCGACGTGGAGCCGCGAAGCTCTGCCACGGCATTGGTCGCCAACGGGAAGTCGATACCCAGTCCGAAGCCCATTACCACACGGCAGACCAGTACCCACCAGATATTGGGCGCAACGGCCACGGCTGCAGCCCCTAAAGTACACAGCGCCATACCAATCAAAAATGCGCGACGCTGGCCAAAATGGTTGATGACACGGTTTGCCAGCAGGCCGCCGATAAGTGCCGCAATCAGCACTGAGGCGTTTACCGTAGCCGCAAGACCCGGGGAGATACCAAACTGGGCCGCAATATATTTATTACCAAAACCCACCATTGCCGCCTGATAGGCATCAATCAAAATGCCGCCCAGCGCAATGAAGATAACGCCTGCACTCGCATTAACAGCCGAGTTTTTATTAACAATATCAATCACGTCCTGTGGACGACTGATTGAGTAAGGTGCAGGACTGGTGATTTGTACCATCACAATATCCTTTTCTTTTGTTGTAGGGGACGCCGCCCTGGTGCGGCGTCTGTCAGAGGTTGTGGCCCATTACGCGTCGGCAAATTGCAGCATGACTTTGATGGAGTCATTTTGCTGTGCGCGTTCAAAAGCCGCAGCGGCTTCACTCACCGGGAACATGTCTGTTACCAGCTCGCTGGTATCAAAGCGTCCGTCAGCCAGCCATTCGATCACCACGTCAAAATCCTCGGGGATGTACATGCCGGAGTTGAGCAGGTCACGTTCGAAACGCTGCATCATTGGCAGCGGAATTTCACGCGGGCCGCTCGGTACACCCATGCAGACCACGGTGCCACCGGCATACACGCGGGTGCAGGCCTCATTGAGCGTCGCCTGCGCGGCAACTACATCAATCACACCAGTAAAACGGGCCTGCGCATCCAGCTCACCGGGAGCCCAGGCTTGTGCGGCACCCAGTTTGACTGACAGAGCACGTTTAGCGGCATCAGGTTCGATAACGGTAATCTCACCCGCGCCCATGATACGCAGCGCCTGCACAATCGACAGACCAATGGTACCCGCGCCAATCACCAGCACGCTTTCCAGCGCGGCTTGTGGCATACGTGTTACGCAGTGACGCGCACAGGCGGCAGGTTCAGCAAACGCGAGCACTTTTAACGGCATTGAGTCAGGTGCAATATGGCAGTTGCGCGCCGGCACGACATGCTGCGAACGAGCAAAGCCCGGCGCACGGAAACCCGCCACATGCGGCGGCTCACACAGGTTAAAACGCCCGGCTTTACAGGCACGACACTCCATACAGGCCATGATGGGATCAACCACCACATGATCGCCTGACTTCACGTTCACCACATCGCTGCCCACTTCGGTCACGCGAGCCGCAATTTCATGCCCTGGTACGACGGGCGGTTTGGCAAACGGATGTCCGCCTTTCAATACATGCAAATCCGAACCGCAAATCCCGAAAAATGCCGGGGCAATGCGGACTTCGTGAGGCTTAAGTTCCTGGTGTGGCTGCTCGACGTACTGCGTCGTGACCTTTCCAATATCGGAAAATAAAACCTGGGTAATTTTGTCCATGGAGGTTCTCCTGATGCACATATGGTTTTGTGTTAACGCTGAGAAATACCTTCATCAACAATCTCGGCCAGCCGCTGCAGACGCGGGACTGACACATCGCGTAGCATGGTTTGCGGATCTTGCGCGCCAATAACCGATGCCCAGACCGCACGGCCCGCCAGGAAACCGGATGCCCCGCTTTTCATAGCAATACGCACAGCACGGCCAAAGATATCGGCCTCAACGCCTGATGAAAGGATGACCCACGGCATATTCATCTGGTCATTCAGTTTCTGGCAGGCCGACAGCAGTTCACCTTCATTGCCCTTCCCGCCCAGCGGCATTTCCACTTTGTAAAGATCAGCCGCGGTGCTACCGAGTTCGGCGGCAGCGGCTACAATGGCGCTCTCGCGGTCAAATTCCCAGCCGCGGCGCGGCGGACGAACAACCGGCTCAATGATGCTCACCAGACCGGCACTGCGGCAGCGTTGAACAAACTCATCGACCATCGCAAGACGCGCGTCTGCCGGTTCGTCTTCACGCCACAGCACCAGCAGCTTCATGGCCTTACCGCCCATTTCGCGCACACGATGCGGATCGATAGCCCGGTCAATTTCCACGCTATCAACCGGAATGCCGTTACCCGGCACGAAATGATCGGCGGCGATAATCAGACCGCAGCTATCAGCCACCGCGCCCTGCGCAATAATCTGATCGAGACAAAATTGTTTATCAGCCAGCACAGCGGAAGCATAAGGAGAAAGAATGCGCGTCGCTGCCACTTTAAAATCGGTCAGTACGCTGTCGGCAACCGGTTTTGGCTGACCTGCTGCGGCAAACATCAAACGCATAGCCTCGCGTTGGTCGACGGCCAGCATGGCGAATCCACCGCCCGGACGCGAGATATCTTTCAGGGTATAAGGGGTGTTCAGGGAAGACATAGTTACTCCTGTGGTAATCGATAATTAAAGAGAGTCTGGTCGACCAGCAAGATGGCGAACCTGGGATAACAAGGCACTCCAGTCCTGGCGGCCCCGACCGTCGTGGCTGGCGGACTGGTAATAGGTTTCGGCGACTTCGCCCATACCCAGCGGCGCACCGGTTTGTCGGGCGACGTCAACGGCAATACGCAGGTCTTTCAGCGCAAGATCGACCATAAACGCCGGAGAGAGATCGCCTTTCAGCACTTTGCCCGGCCAGGTGGTGGTGAAGTGGCCTTTACCTGCCGCCGTGCCGCTCATCACCTTGATAGCGACATTGAGGTCAAGACCTAAGGATTCACACAGCACCGCGGCTTCGGCGGAAAGCGCATTGAGCGCAATGCTCATATAGTTGTTAATCAGTTTGACGCGAATCCCCATTCCTGGCCCGCCCGCGTCTACCAGCTCCGACCCCATGCACATCAGGATCGGGCGCGCGCGTTCAACCTGTTCAGGCGAACCGCCCGCGAGAATAAGCAAGGTGCCGTCTTTGGCGTTATCAGAGGTGCGGCCAACCGGTGCATCCATCATGGCGTGGCCTTTTTCAGCCATTTCGCTAATCAGTGCATCGGTTTGCAGAGGGTGAATGGTGGACATGTCGATCACCAGCGCGCTTGCGCTCAGCGTTTCGCACACGCCCGCTTCACCGAACAGTACATCGCGGACAATGTCGCCATTAGGCAGCATGGTGATGATAAACTCGGCATCCAGGGTGGCATTTGCGGGTGTCGTTGCAGCAACCGCGCCCTTTTCCACCAGCGCGTTGACTGCCAGTGGGTTGAGGTCGAAAACACGTAAGGAATGGCCTTTACGCAACAGGTTGCTGGCCATAGGGCTTCCCATCTGGCCAAGCCCTAAAAATGCGATGATGGACATGAACACTCTCCTGTAACTGAATGAGCAAAAAAACCACAATCAACAAGTCATTTTTGTCTGTTTTTGATCATATTTGTAATTTATGACTAAAAACCAGACACCCGTCACTAATTTGATCATTTATGTCATTAAAATGAGCATTAGACGACTAAATAAAACAGGAACAGACAACGATGATCAGAATTGCGTGTGTAGGGATTGCCGTACAGGATCGTATTTACTATATGAATGCGTTACCAACAGGCGGCGGTAAATACCAGTCGGACCAGTACCAGGAAACCGGCGGAGGGCCTGCCGCTACAGCCGCAGTGGCGATTGCGCGTCTTGGTGCAGAGGTCGATTTTATCGGCCGCGTTGGCGACGACAGCTGCGGTAAGACATTAATTGCCGAACTCCAGCAGTTTGGCGTGAATACACAGCATTGCCTTCAGGTACCGCAGGCACGATCTTCACAATCGGCCATTCTGGTGGATGAGCACGGCGAGCGGATCATCATCAACTATCCCAGCCCGGATCTTCCGGTCGACGCAGATTGGCTCGAGGCTATTGATTTTTCGCAATATGATATGGTGCTCGCCGATGTTCGCTGGCATGACGGTACCACAAAAGCCTTTACACTGGCACGTGCTGCGGGTGTACCGACATTGCTGGATGCCGATGTCACACCGCAGGACATCACGCCGCTGGTTGCCCTGGCTGACCATGCCGTTTTCTCTGCACCCGGCCTGAAACGGATGACCGGATGTGAGGACACAGAAGAGGGCCTAAACAAAGCTGCCGCGCAAACGGATGGACGTGTTTATGTTACTCAGGGCGCGGAAGGCGCATTATGGAAAGAGTATGATCGTTTTTGTCACCTACCGGCCTTTGTCGTCAAAACAGTAGACACCACCGGTGCCGGCGATGTTTTTCACGGCGCGCTCGCTCTGGCGCTGGCGGAAAACATGCCGACAGAAACCGCCGTACAGTTCGCCAGCGCAGTGGCCGCAATGAAATGTACGCGTCCCGGAGGACGTGCGGGTATACCAGAACGTGAGAAAATCGCGTCATTTTTGTCACTTTATGCATAAAATAACAGGTTTTTACAGGGGAACTAACAGGAGTGTTCATGAGCATCACCGAACTGACCGGTAATCCGCGACACGATCAGCTTGTTCACTACATCGCTGAACGTGGCTATATGAATATTGAAGAGCTCGCGCAATTACTGGATGTTTCGACCCAAACTATCCGCCGCGATATTCGTAAGTTGAGTGAGCAGGGTTTAATCACCCGACACCACGGCGGGGCCGGGCGCGTTTCGAGCGTCATGAACACCGCGTTTGAAGAGCGTGAACTGTCATTAACCCAGGAAAAACGGGAAATGGCCAATGCGGTATCGGATTATATTCCTGAACGCTGTACCGTGTTTATGACTATCGGGACGACCGTTGAAGCCGTCGCCCGTGCGCTGTTGGGCCGCGAGGACCTGCGCATCATCACCAACAGCCTGCGCGTGGCGCAAATTCTGTACAAAAACCAGGATCTGGAAGTCATGGTACCTGGTGGCACGTTGCGCTCGCACAATGGCGGCATCGTCGGGCCCGGAACGGTGAGTTTCGTTGAGGGCTTCCGGGCGGACTACCTTATCACCAGCGTTGGTGCCATTGAGAACGATGGCACGTTACTCGAGTTTGACGTGAATGAAGCCATCGTCGCCAAAACCATGATGGCCCATGCCCGCCACACGCTGTTGGTCGCCGATCATACAAAATTCCACGCATCTGCGGCCGTTTCGATTGGCAATGCACGCAAGGTCAAAGCATTTTTTACTGATAAACAGCCGCCTGCGGCATTCCGGCAACTACTGGAAGAAGAAAAGGTGGAACTGGTCATCGCTGAGGATGACGCCTGATCGAGTCAACATGATTGCGCGTGCCCGGAAAACCGGGCACCGTTTCAAAACGGCAGTCGCGTACTGCCTCGCGGCATAATCTCAAACCCCACATCGACTATTTCGCCTTCATAACTCCTGTCAGCGCTCATTTTCAACATCATCTCTGCCGTGCATACAGCCATAGCATCCGCATTAAGATTTACGCTGCTCAGTGTCGTCGGGGAAAGCCATGCACTGGAGGGGAAATCACCGTAACCCAGAATGCTAAGCTTCTCCGGAATCGCTATACCTCTCGCCTGCGACTCCATAAGCAACGCGGTGCCAATGGCGTCGCTGGTACAAAAAATACCGTCCAGCCCGCGCTCTTTGACCAGGGTTTTCGTCAGAATTTCGCGACTGGCCTGCCAGATGTTTTCTGACCGAGGAATATCAACCAGCAACGGCGTTTTGTCATGCTCTTCCAGCGCGCGGCAAAAACCGATGTAACGAATGCGTGCCCGGATATCATCATCAAAGCGCGTGGTGAAATAGGCGAGCTTGTCGCACCCGGTTTCCAGCAAGTAACGCGCGGCAGTGTAGCCAATTTGCTCATGGTTGTTGCCGACCTGGGCCGGGAACGCGCCGCCATTAACCTGCCACATCTGTACCACCGGAACGCCACTGTTACGCAGCATTTTCAACGTCGACGACTTATGATCGGCCCCGGCAATGGCAATCACCGCGGGCGACCATTGCAAAATAGAGCGAATTTGCTCTTCTTCTTTATCCAGACTGTGGTCATGGGAAGCAATCGACAGCTGGAAACCCTGCGCGCTGACGGTGGATTCAATGCACTGCACCACATGGCTAAAAAAGGTGTTCGCCAGCGAAGGCAGCACCACGGCCATATTGCTGCTCTGCCCTCCGGTAAACTGACTGGCGATTTTGTTATGCACATAACCCAGGCTATCAATGGCAGCCTGAATTTTCTTGCCGGTTTTATCAGATACACGGTCAGGCTGGCGGATATAAAGCGAAACCGTGGAAGGCGAAACGCCCGCCTTTTCAGCAACATCATCAAGTTTCACTATTTGGCGTGATCTCTGGCGCATTCCTCTCCCACACTTTCCTGCAACGCCAGCGGCATTGGCGTGTGTTCGCCGGCACGATGACGTCGTGTTAATACCAGAATCAGTATTAATGCTGTAGTCCACACTATTGCCAGCAGCCAGACGAAACTGTCCGGAACCCCGGTTTTCGCCGCCAGCCCCAGCGGGGACAAGGTAATAAAAATACTGACTAAAACGGTCATCATAATAACACTCACAGGCAGCGCGTAGCGCCATTTTTTCATGGGGATTTTAGCGGGCGGTACGTGCGGTTCAATCCAGTCAATGGGGCGCACCTTGCCAATCAGCAGCATGATTGCCACTTCAACGACGAACAAAATACCCATGATATGAATAAAGTGCAGAGGGATAAGTGTATTCAACGGTGTGAAGGTGTACAGGCCATACGCGATGATATGGAAAATGAGTACGCATTTCGCCGCCAGTGCCGGGACGTGGCGGGTTAAAAAACCCATCAGCACAATAGTGATAATGGGGATGTTGTAAAAACCGGTAAACCGGCGCATTAAATCAAAAATGCCGTTCGGACTGTGAAGCAGCAGCGGTGCGATAATGATTGAGACCAGAGAAAACATCACGGATGCCGTCTTACCCACTCGCACCAGTTTTCTCTCATCTTTACAACCGGTTAAAGGCTCATAGAGATCAAGCACAAACAACGTGGCGCTGGAATTGATGATGGAATTGAAATGGCTGATTACCGTCCCGAAAATGGCCGCCGCAAACATCCCAATCAACCACCACGGCAGCACCGCCTTCACCAGTGCGGGATAAGCATAGTCGGCATTGGCGAAAACCGGGCCGAACATGTTAAATGCGATCAGCCCCGGCAGCACCATGACTAACGGAACCAGCAGTTTGATGGAACCCGCCAGCAGTACCCCTTTCTGGCTTTCCGCCAGTGATTTCGCCCCCAGCGTGCGTTGAATAATCATCTGGTTAGTACACCAGTAGAATATGTTCGCACAAAGCATCCCGGTGAATATCGTACTGAACGGCACCGACGACGTTTCAGAACCAATCGCGTTAAGCTGATCGGGATGGTTTAACAGAATTTTGCTACCCGTCAGCAATGAACCTTCCCCCAGAGCGAACAGACCGAGCACCGGAATCAACAAGGCGGCAACCAGTAAAATGATGCCGCTGATCGTATCGGAAATCGCCACCGCTTTAAGCCCGCCCAGCGTGGCGTACAGCCCACCAACCGCCCCCATCGCAAACGCCAGCACGCCAATCGCCCCCCAAGAGGGAAGATGGAAAATCTGCTGGAAATCAAACATTTCGTTCATGGTGATGGCACCGAGATACAGGCTGCACGGATTAGCCATCACCGCGTATCCCACCAGCAGCATGATGCTGACTATGCGCCGGGTATTGCAGTCGAAGCGGGTTTCCAGAAACTGCGGCATGGTGGCAATACCGCGACGTAAAAAGCGCGGCAGAAAAAATATCGCCATCACCACCGTTGCAACCGCTGCGGTGCTCTCCCAGGCCATGCCGCTAATATCAAAGCGGTAAGCGTTGCCGTTCAGCCCCACCAGCTGTTCCGCTGAAAGGTTAGAAAGCAGCAGGGAACCGGCAATGAAGTAGCCGGTTAATCCACGCCCCGCCAGAAAAAATCCTTCTACGCCAGATTCAGAAATCCCTTTCGTTTTACGATATGAATATAGCGCTACGAAAATTAAAAAAAGCAAAAATGTGCCGACAGAAAATAACATTTCCATAAAAGTGCCCTTCCTAGTCTGGATATCGAAGCACTATCACACAGGCCACAAATGCAGGTAACTGGCCTTTTTACGAAAGTTTGAAGCCAATTAAGAAAAACCATAAATAGATCGCGGAAATTGTGTCTTTCGTCACACATTATGTTTTATACGCATTGATAATCGTAGCGCTACGATAGTAATGTAAAAACACATCAAACGTAAGGCAATGACGACTATGTTCAATAAGGATCGCTTAACTCGCCGTGAGATCGGGGAACTGCGCAGCCAACGCTGGTACGCGCCGGAAACGATCAGAGCTTTTGCGCACCGGCAACGCACACAACAGATGGGCTTCGCTCGGGAAGAGTTCCTCGGCAAACCTGTTATCGGCATTATCAATACCTGGAGCGACATGAGCGCCTGCCACTCGCATTTGCGTGAGCGGGCGGAAGCCGTTAAGCGCGGCGTATGGGCGGCTGGCGGCTTTCCGGTAGAGCTTCCAGCGCTCTCGATGGGCGAGGTGATGGTAAAACCCACCACCATGCTGTATCGCAACTTCCTCGCCATGGAATCCGAAGAACTGCTGCGCCAGCACCCCATCGATGGCGTCGTCCTGCTTGGCGGCTGTGATAAATCCACACCCGCACTGCTGATGGGTGCACTGTCGATGGATATCCCATTGATTTTCTGCCCGGCGGGGCCGATGACCACCGGGAAATGGCACGGTCAGGCAACAGGAGCAGGCACGCACACAAAAAAATACTGGGATCAGTTGCGCCTTGGGGCAATCACCCAACACGACTGGGTAGAGCTGGAAGGGGCGATGACACGTTCGATCGGTACCTGTAACACCATGGGTACCGCATCCACCATGACCTCTATCGCTGATGCTATGGGTTTTACCCTGCCTGGCGCCAGTTCCATTCCTGCGGCGGATTGCCGCCACCCGCAAATGGCGGCGCAGTGCGGTCAGACAATTGTCGACATGGTGTGGTACGACCATAAGCCGTCGCGCTGGTTGAAAAAAGAGAACTTCCTCAACGGCATCGTCGCCTATATGGCCCTGGGCGGCTCAACAAATGCGGCCATCCACCTGATTGCTATGGCGAATCGTGCGTCAATTCCGCTGAATCTGGCAGATATGGAAGCAATCGCACGCAAAATCCCGGTACTGGCGAATCTTTTTCCTTCCGGTACCTGCCTGATGGACGACTTTTTCTTCGCTGGCGGCATGAAAGCGCTGATGAAAAAGCTGACCGGCTTCCTGCAAACCGAAACCATCGGGGTGACGAACGTCCCCATCAGTCAGTGGGTTGCGCAGGTGCAATGCTATGACGACGACGTCATTCGCGATCTTAATAACCCAGTCATCCCGCTGTCGCAGGGCTGCGCGCTCACCGTACTGCGCGGCAACCTCTGCCCGGATGGAGCGGTAATGAAATCCTCCGCCGCCAGCCCACATCTGCGTAAACACACCGGCCCGGCTCTGGTTTTCGATACGCATCAGGCCTTGTCTGACACCCTCGATAACCCGGATCTGGATGTCACCAAAGATACGGTCATCATCCTGCGTAACGCCGGTCCTGTTGGCGCACCGGGCATGCCGGAATGGGGCAACCTGCCGATCCCCAAAAAACTGCTGCAACAGGGCATAACCGACATGGTGCGCATCTCTGATGCCCGTATGTCAGGTACCCATTACGGCACCTGCATTCTGCATGTCGCCCCCGAAGCCGCCATTGGCGGACCACTCGGGCTGGTCAAAACCGGCGACCTGGTCGCGCTGGATATCGCAGCAGGCACATTGAATATGCTGGTCGATGACGCAGAACTCGAACGCCGCCGCGCCGCCTTTATCCCACAACACAAAGTCTTTGGTCGTTCCTGGGCTGCGCTCTATCAGCAACATGTTACCCAGGCAAATGAAGGTTGCGATTTTGACTTTCTGCAATCCGGCAGCGATGTCCCGGAACCCCCTATTTTTTAAGGAACCGTCATGAATAACTTTAAGCACGCCATCCTGTCCGGAGAACGTATGTTAGGTACCTGGATGATGACCGGTAGTGATACGGTCGCCGAAGCCATGGCCACGGTGGGATTCGATTTCCTAGTGCTGGACCAGGAACATGTAGCTGTCGATACACTGGACGCCATCCGTATTGATCGTGCAATCCGTAGCGTTAACCACACCACAACACCGCTTTACCGACTGGCAGGTAACGATGTTGTGCTGATCAAACGGGCACTGGATGGCGGCGCTATGTCGCTAATGATCCCGTTTATCAACACCGTCGAAGAGGCGAAAATAGCCGTCGAATCGGCCTATTATCCACCGTATGGCAAACGCGGTTTTGCCGCGATGCACCGTGCATCCGGCTGGGGCGGAAACCCTCGTTTTGTGCAGGAGGCGCACGATGAACTGTGCCTTATCCTGCAACTCGAAACGCCGGAAGCCATTAGCAAAATCAATGCCATCAACGAAGTGGAAGGCATTACCGGCTTCTTTATCGGCCCCGGCGACCTCTCCTCTGCGATGGGCCATCCGGGCAATCCGTCCCACCCGGACGTGCAGGCGATGATCAAGCGTGGGCTTGAGGCCTGCCAGCGTCTGGGTAAACCGTGCGGCATTGTTGGCGGCAATCCAGACCTAGCCAATAAATACCAACAGATGGGTTTTACTTTTGTGGCGTTGGCATCGGATATGAGCTTCCTGCTGGCACGCGCGAAAGAGCAGCTGGCAGCTATCCGTGGTGAGCAGTTAAGCATTCGTGGCGGTGAGGTGTATTAATGACCCGGCTCATTGAAAGCACCTGCGGCGATGTTCACATCGCCGTTGCGCCAGCACTGGGCGGCGGGCTCGCCTGGTTGCGCTGGCGCGAGCATGACATTCTGCGGCCACTCAACCCGCAGGGCGAACAGCGTGCAAATTTATGCGGCAGCTACCCTCTCGTTCCGTGGTCAAACCGTATCGCCAATGGTCGTTTTCACTTCGCCGGGCATGATAGGGTCGTGGCTCGCAACTTTGGCAACCATCCTCATGCCCTGCACGGCAACGGCTGGCAGCAGGAATGGCGAGCGCAACAAAGCGGCGAATCTATTGTCCTCACACTGCAGCGTCCGGCATCAGAGGGCTGGCCCTGGCCGTGGGAAGCGCAGCAGGTTTTTGCGCTCACAGAAAACAGCCTGACAATGACACTGAATTACCGCAATCTGGCTGACATTCCTGTTCCTGCCGGGCTGGGGTTTCATCCGTTTTTCGCCTATGCGGACCGCAGCGAAGTCTATTTTGCGGCGCAACGCGTATGGCTGAATGGCGACGACAGCCTGCCCTGCCGTGAAATCGCTACGCCGGAATTGTGGGACTACCGGGTATTTCGTCAACCGGTACCTGAATCGGTGGACAACTGTTTTACCGCCTGGAGCGGAGAAGCCGCGGTACGCTGGCCTTCACGAGGGATTCGCGCCACGCTCACCAGCGACGCACCAAACGCCGTATTTTTCATTCCCGGCCTTGAGCGCAATGTCGTCGCAATTGAGCCGGTAAGCCACATCAACAATGCCATCAATATTTTTCCGCCCGACAGCAGCGAACAGGCGATGGATATCGTTCTCCCCGGCGGCACGCTGACGCTGGAGATGACCATAAGGATGTCTGACGATGAATAACCCGACGCTTCTTTTTGATTATCGGGGCGAGCTACCGGAATGCCCGACCTGGGATGCCGACACGCAAACGCTCTACTGGACAGATATCCTGAAAAAACAGATCCACGGCTACACCCTACGCACGGGTAAGCAGGCCGTTTTTCATTTTCCGGAAGAGGTGGGATGTTTCGCGCTGCGCGAGCGTGGCGGCTTTATTGTCGCCATGCGTACCGGTATCTGGCTGACCGATGAACATGGCAACCTGCAACAGAAGGTCTGTGATAACCCGAATAATCCACAGCTCGCACGTTTCAATGATGGGGGTACTGACTGGCTTGGCCGCTTTTACGCCGGAACATACTGGGGGCCGCGTGATTACAACGGCGCCCTGCTCTGCCGGGTTGATGCCACGCTGAAAACAACAGTATTGCAGTGCGACATTCTGGGCGCAAACGGACTGGCGTTTTCAGCTGACCAAAAATGGATGTACACCAGCGACACGCCAAATCACGTGATTTATCGCGCGCCGCTGGATGAAAACGGTAGATCCGGTCCACGTCAGGTATGGAAAACCTTTCCGCCTGGCAACGGCAGGCCAGACGGCGCGGCGATGGATAGCGAAGGGTGCTACTGGAGCGCGCTCTTTGACGGCTGGCGAATCGCGCGGTTTTCTCCACAAGGGGACGTTTTGCAGGAATATTCGCTGCCAGTACGCTGTCCTACCATGGTCTGTTTTGGCGGTGAGAATATGAAAACATTATTTATCACCACCACGCGGGAAAATATGACCGTGGAAGAAATACAGGAACGCCCGCTGTCCGGGGCAATATTTACTCTGGATGTTGCTGTTTCTGGAGTTGAAAAAGCTAAATTTAAAGAGAGCGAATAAATGAAAAAGATTGGATTTATCGGGCTTGGCCTGATGGGCGAAGCTATGTCCAAAAATATCATCAGCAAATTTTCCGGTGATGTTTTGGTCTATGACATTAATCAGGATGCAGTTTCCCGGTTAGTCACTGCGGGGGCGAAACCCGCGGCTTCCATTCGGGAAATAGCCGACACCGCTGACGTTATTATTAGTATGGTTCCACGCTCCGAGCATGTGCGGGAAGTCTATAAAGCAATACTCCCCGGATTACATAAAGGACAAATCGCCATTGATATGTCGACTATTGATCCTTCCGTTTCTATTGAGGTTTCCCGTCAGGTTGAAAAAACGGGTGCCATTATGCTGGACGCGCCCGTCGTCAAATCGGTACCCGCAGCAGTAAAAGGTGAACTGGGGATTTATATTGGCGGTGACAAATCTGCATGGGAAACAGTGAAGCCTGTGCTGGCGATGATGGGTAACAACCAGATTCATATGGGTGAGAATGGACGCGGTTTAGTGATGAAAATCCTGCATAACCTGATGGTTGCGGGCATTCAGAATAGCGTTAACGAAATGCTGATCACTGCCGATCACTACGGTATCGACAAAACCGATTTCCACAAAGCCATTTCCTATGGTGGCGCGACAAACTGGTATCTGGACAGCAAAATAAACAGTCTGAAGCAGGAAGATTACCGCACCGCGTTCTCTCTGCAGAATATGGCGAAAGACGTCAATATCATGAAAGCCATGCTCGTTGAGTCTGGATTACATCTGCCCGGCGTGGATGTCGTCAAAGGGGTATATGACTGCGGACTGGAAGACGGTCTCGGTGGAGAAGATTTCAGTGCCACCTATAAAGTCGTCAAAACAAATTCAAAAGATAATACAGAAGGTAAATAATGAACACGTATGATAATGTTATTTATAAAAGTCTGAAAGATAAAGTTGTCGTCATCTCCGGTGGGGCCAGCGGCATTGGTGAGGATTATGTTCGCGCCTTTGTTGACCAGGGTGCTCACGTTGCCTTCCTGGACTTTAATAGAGAGGCTGGCGAAAAACTGGCGCAGGAGATGGGGTGTTTCTTTTTACCCTGCGATGTCACTAATATTCCACAATTAAAAGAGTGCTTCGCCGCCGTTATTCAGAATCTAGGCGATGTGGATATTCTTATTAATAATGCAGGCAGTGACGACCACCATACTATTGACGATTTAACCGAAGAGTATTTTAACAACCGCATCAATGTGAATTTACGCCATCATCTATTCGCCATTCAGGCTGTTATTCCCGGGATGACGCGTAAAGGCACCGGCAGCATTATCAATATGGGTTCCATTAACTGGATGCGTGGCCGCCCGGGTCGCGTCTGCTATTCCCTGTCCAAAGCGGCAATTCATGGCTTCACCCGTACTCTGGCGCAGGAACTAGGGGCTCGTGGCATACGCGTGAACAGCCTGGTGCCTGGCGCGATCCGGACACCGAAACAGGACGCCATGTGGGCGAAACTAGATCCGGCAGCAGTAAACCAGTTTATCGAAATGCAAGCGCTCAAATTCCGTCTTGACGGTACGCACTGCGCAAGACTCGCTCTGTTCCTGGCATCCGATGAATCCAGTGGCTGCACAGGCCAGGATTTCATCGTCGATGCAGGGCTTTCGCTCAACTAAGGTGCGGCTATGGACTTCTTTACCCTGTTTACTCCGGACGGTGCAACGCTGGATACCAGCGCAATGCTTATCGTTATCGCCGTGATGTTTCTGTATACCTTCGTGGGGATCTGTGCCGGGTTTGGTGGCGGGCTGACCTCCATGCCCCTTATAACAATGGTATTGCCGTTAAAAATGGCAGCACCAATGTCGGTAATGGTCGGAACGGCGACCGCGCTGTATGCCACCTGGCTGTCGCGTAAAGAGACAGACTGGAAATCGGCAATGGTGCTGATTCTGTTCTCGTTTGCCGGGATTCCGGTTGGACTGTATGCACTGTCCTATCTTCCTGACCACATAATGAAGATAGGACTTGGCGGTTTTATCATTATCTACTCATTCTACAGCCTGTTTATCCCGCGTCTGCCGGTCTATGACAAACGCTGGATTGCCGCGCCGATGGGAGCGATAGCAGGGGCACTCGGTGCAGCTTTCTCTACCAATGGTCCGCCGGTCGTGATGTACGGCATGCTGCGTAACCTAGGACCGGCAGCATTCCGCGGTACGTTGAACGCGTTTTTTACCGCGAACAACATTGCGATTGTTGGCGGCCTGGCCACCAGCGGTATTCTGACGATATCGACCTTTAAGCTGGTCATTTTCTGCATCCCGACCATGATCTTAGGTTCTATCGTCGGCCAGTTCGTGCATAAACGCATCTCAGTGAAAACGTTCCGTATCATGGTGTTTTTACTGCTGATAGCGTCAGGGGCGATGCTGATTAAAGGCGCGACTGGAATTTCAGCACTAAGTGCATTACTCCCGGTGTTCGGCCTGCTGGTGATTCTGCACCTGGCGTTCGGTAAAAAGGTCGCCGCTATCCGTGCAGCGGACGAGGCGAATAAAACATAGTAAATATTAGCTAATCTCACTTGGAGGTAGTTTTTACATACTACCTCCATCTATCTGCATCTTTCATAAACTCGATGAAAACCGCTTCGCTTTTATTATCGAGGAAATTGGCCAGAGAAAAAAACAACACAACATTGTAAATAACTAAAAGACTTTTTTAATTATTATCGCCATGTCCATTCTTATGGATAGCGACTCCCCTACGTTAAAAAATGGATTTATCATGAAAAAAATAAACGCGATACTTCTGTTATCCTCTGTAATCTCTACCTCTGTTTTTGCCGGTGCCTATGTGGAAACCCGCGAGGCATACAATCTGGCATCCGATCAACAAGAAATCATGCTACGCGTTGGCTATAACTTTAATACAGGCGCGGGTCTTATGCTCACTAATACCTATACTCTTCAACGTAAGGATGAGTTAAAGCATGGCTATAACGAAATCGAGGGTTGGTATCCGTTATTCAAGCCGACGGATAAATTAACGATTCAGCCAGGAGGGTTAATTACCGATAAAAGCGTCGGTTCCAGTGGTGCGATTTATCTCGACGTCAATTATAAGTTTACGCCCTGGTTTAATCTTACCGTACGTAACCGATATAACCATAACAACTACAGCTCAACCGATTTAAATGGCGCGCAGGATAATAATGATACTTATGAAATCGGGAACTACTGGAATTTCATTATTACAGATAAATTTTCTTATACCTTCGAACCTCATTACTTTATGCGGACAAATGACTTTCACAGTAATAATGGCAAAGACTATCACTGGGAAATCACCAACACCTTTAAATATCGGGTTAACCAAAACTGGCTACCCTACTTTGAGTTACGTTGGCTAGATCGCAATGTCGAACCCTACCATCGGGAACAAAATCAGATTCGTATAGGGGTAAAATATTTCTTTTAGCGATAAATAATATAAAGAAAGTCGCTGAATTTAAGCGACTTTCAACTAAAAAAAATTGCCTAGCAGCATTAACAAAGTTTTTAATGCTATCTTTTATCAAAAATCATGACATATCGATTCTCAACACCACACATAAAATTAATTTACAGCAATTCAGTTAAACAAACAATCCCGGGGGGATGAGAGACACAGAAAATTTCGTAACAAAAAAGAGGCCAACTATGACAGCCAATATTCTCCTCCTGAATAATGAAAATAACATGCCTGACTGGCTCACTATAAAAGAAGCCGTCAGAATAGTAAACAAAACGGAAGGTATAAAGATAACCAAAAGTGACATTTATCGCAATGCACTCTGTGGGAAAATTAACCTATCCATCTATTTTCAGTCTTCAGTTTTGTTAGGTAAAGTAAGAGTCTCTGGATATAAACCTAAACTACACCTAGTTTCCGATACACCATTTCGACGATTCTGCCTGCTAGAAAAAAACTGCTTTTTAAACGATCGAAATCTAATTATAAGTACAGAGAGGAAATATTTTAACCCGAGACAAAGGATTATAGACACAACACTACTTGGTTATGAATACGTGCTGATTCAGCGCTTACTTGCTAACACGTTGAATCTCCCATTACCGGTTGCGGACACAGAAACCATTAATTATGGACTTACAGTCACTATATCAGAAGGGGTGTTTCAGTTATTTGAGAAAACCACATGGCAGGACAGGATGAAAAAACAGATGGCGAAACTTCCGGAAAGTCGTGTTCTCGACGTTGCTTCAGAATTATCAACCAGTAAAATACATCCGTTGTGCCGGAACGATTACTTCCCTCTTCATGAATTACCAGCAGATGCCTGCTTCGTTATCCGACATTCTGAACTCGAAAGACTTATCAACTCATATACAAAAAATATGGCGATAACATCTCCCTCAACACGTATCTCCACGCCTTTATCACGCATGTTATGGCTGGCTTGCAAGCATAATGAAACCATCAGTCCTTTAATCCGACAACCCTATAAACTCCTGTCCATTTTTGAGCAGTGGGCGTCTGATGACGGCATTACTGACCATTTGAGTGGTGACACGCTGAAAAATGCACTGAAGCGGGGTTCTCCTTCCTCAACATCCTTACACGATTAATAACATCCTTATTCATCTCAATAAATAACCCGTATTAAGAGTCTACCCACCCTTAATACGGGCCTATCAGCTTTCCTTGTGTTTGTCGCTGTGCTTTTTTGTCATCTATGGGCATACCGGGTTATTTCACCACAGGAGAAAATGATGACATCTCATCAGTTATTACGTCTGAAAAAGGTCGAAGAAAAAACCGGCCTGAAACGTTCTCAGATTTATCTGTATATGAAAAATGGCGATTTTCCTCGCTCCATTAAAATTGGCCCTGCCAGTGTAGCGTGGCTGGAGTCTGAAATTGATGACTGGATCACCATTAAATTAACCAACCGCTGAAAATTTTTAATGGAGGTAAAGAATTATGGTCCCATCATTAAATTATGACGTATTAACCGACGTCCTTCATGCTTTGAAAGAAGGCAATATTCGTTACTGCGAGTCCCTCGGATTCACTTTCGACGAAATAAATGCTCTCGATCAGTTATCCCTTGATGAACTGTTTATTGTCAGCCGGGCGTCGGCACCCTTTTTTTCGATCACTGTCCGCCATGATGTGCTGCATCATTTACTGGCGCAGGCCCGCCAGGAATACCGGCATCAACAGGAGATTAACCGGGCTATCCGCCTGGGTGGCTCTATCGCGTTGCTCAACCACTATTTTGGCCTGACATCAAATGAAGTCTGCCTTCGCCGTAGGTTGCTGGGTGTCAGCGTGCCGTATGGCCGGACACCTGAACCGGATGAAAAGACGGATGCGGCTATCTGGCTGCAATGGCAACAATGCCGGGTGGAAAACCTTGAATCGCCCGCCGCACTGATCGCAATGATGCAGGTGACGGAATCCCTGATGCCAAAGCCCGAAGGACTATCACTCACCACGGTCTGGAAGCGTATCGCGCTGTGCGAAAAGGACGTCATCGCCAACAGGAGGACGCCATATGCCGGATGAGATCGACCGCGATCAGGAATTTAATGAGCAGCGACTGGAAGAAATGATTGAGCAGAATCGCTTTAAGCCAGGGTCAGCGCCATCATTATTTCACTGTCGTGTATGCGGCAACCCTATTCCTGAAAAACGACGGCAGACACTGCCGGGTATATCAACCTGTACCGAATGTCAGGAAAAACTTGAACGTTGCAGACGCTAATAATAGTGATAAAGACGTGCGGGGATATTATTTCCCTGCACGTCTTTATATTTCCATGAAAATATAAACACTTCTTTATTACTTGCTCCGTATACTTCGCCCTCTTTCCGCATCTGATAATCCTCATCAGGATATTTCTCTTATTTTTATTTTGATTTTATCATTTATATCCCTGCCGAAATATCTGAATCTGAAAACGACGTTACAGAATGGTTGCCCAGATGGACATTAATTCGTCCGGGCCGGGCATTGCTCTTTAACAAAATGGCTCGGGCTGTCACATAACCACAATTCAGGGTGCCGCTGAATGTTCTCGCTGACCCGTTAAAACCGGAATGCAGAACCGGGATGTGATCGGTTTATTTCATTCACTGCTGTTTTGATTCAAGGAGACTCCATGAGAAAACCCGTTTATCACGTGTTTGTCACCCAGGAAAGCCAGCCCGATGCTCAGGGTGAAAAAAACACGTACTGGACAAAGGTTGGCGTGGCCTTCGCGCATAACGGCAAGCCCAGTCTGAATATCGTGCTGATACCCGGTATTGCAGTTTCCGGCAGGCTGGTGCTGCTCGAACCGAGAGAAGAAAGCGACATTTCACAGGATGCCGCTGCCGCTTAATCCATTTTCTCTTCTTCTCCCCCGGTGGCGTATTTTTCTCTAAGCCGCCGGGCTCTCTGTTACGAGGCCAGCATGCTTTCCACCACTGCCTTTCTGGCACTGGCGGTGCAGTGCGCCGCCAGTATTCACCCGTCCACGTCGCTTGATGTCGCACAGGTCGAATCCGGTCTCCACCCTTACGCCATTGCTGAAATTCTGCCAGACAGCCGGGGCGTGATTTCACATTTCCCCACGAGCCTGCCGGAGGCGATCCGCCTCACCAGACAGCTGGCGACCCAGGAGCGACGCTATTCGGTCGGCCTGATGCAAATCACCAGCACCAACTTCCGCCATTATGGCGTCACGGCCAGCGACCTGCTTAACCCTTGTATCAATCTGTCGGTATTTGAGCGCATTCTCGCCGACTGTTACCGGCGCGGCGGCACCCTGAAACGGGCGCTCAGTTGTTACTACTCCGGCAACTTTGAAACCGGCCAGCGACCGGAATCCGCCTTTAACCGGACCAGCTACGTGCAGCGCATTGGCTATGTCGTCCCGTCCACCCGGGAAGACCGGCAGCGTGACCCTGACCGGAACGCGCAACCACCTGTCCGTTATCCCGCCGTTGTGCTGCGTGGCGAACCTGCCGGTGCCACTGCGCCGGTCCTGACTTCCCTGCATTATCCCGGTTCCGTCATTCGCGGCGCTATCCCTGTTATCCCTGATGAGGAGAAATAATCATGCATAAACGCCGTTACTCCGCTGTTGCTTCCGTACTGCTGTCCGCCCCGGTTCTGGCGGCGAACAGTGGTTTTAACAAGGCCAGTGAGACACTGAGCAATACCTCAACCGGCCTGCTGGGACTGGCCGCCGTCACTATCACGCTGGCGACCATGTGGGTGGGCTACAAGGTGCTGTTCGATGGTAAGAGCCTGCATGACATGCGTAACATCATCATCGGTGCGATCCTGATTGTCGGTGCATCCGGCTTTGGTGCCTACTGGGCGTCATAAGAGAGGCAACGATGGCTACGCTGAATAAAGCACTTACGCGGCCTGCCGCCATTATGGGTATTCCTCTGGTGCCGTTCGTACTTGTCAGCGGGGCCATCGTCCTGCTGGCAGTCTATATCAGCTATTACCTGGCGGTTCTGCTCATTCCTGCCTGGGCGGAAATGAAAAATAAAACCCGAAAGGACATTCATTATTTCAGTCTGCTCTGGCTGGCGTTTAAAACCCGTGGACAACTTTTCACCAATACCCATTTTGGCGCGAATGCCCTTCTGGCAAACCAGTACGATAACGTTGATGTCTCGGAGTTTATTCAGAAAATGAAATTAAACGAGCGTGTTACGCTGGATAAATATATTCCGTACTCCTCCCATATTCACCCTTACGTCATCAGAAACCGTCACCGTGATTTTGTTGCCACCTGGGAGCTGGGCGGCACAGTCTTTGAATGTGAAGACGAACATCACCTGACTCTGATGGCTACGCACCTGAATAACGTTATTCGTTCGTATGAGGGTCTGCCGGTAACATTCTATATTCACCGGCTTCGTGAAAAATACCATGATGCTTTTGAAGCCTGTTCGGGTATTCCCTTTTCCGATGACGTGACCCGGCGGTATTACCAACCGGTAAAAGAAAAACCGTTCTGGCGGCACCGACTGTTTTTCACCGTCTGCTACGCGCCGTTCTCTCAGATTGAGAAGAAAGCAATGAAAGCGCAGTCGCCCGGTAAACGGCAGGCAGCTCTGGATGACGCGCTCAAAATCATGCTGGAATACCGCGAATCTCTGGGATCTTCATTATCCCGCTATATGGCAACGCCGCTGGGGATATATGAAGAAAACGGGCGGGTATATTCCTCGCAACTGGCGTTCTTCCATCGTCTGCTCAGCGGGCAGTGGCAGAAAGTGGCCGTAACGCGCTCGCCGTTTTATGAAACATTAAGCACGCCGGACGTCTTTTTCACCACCGACACCGGTGAATGCCAGACGGTCAGCGGTTCCCGCTTCTTCCGCAGCCTGGAGATTAAGGATTATTCCCCGGAAACCCATACCGGTATGCTGGATGCGCTGCTGTACGCCGAAAGCGAGTATGTTCTGACGCAGTCATTTACCTGCATGGCACGGGATGAGGCGCAGAATCATATCCGGCTGGCGGAAAAACGGCTTAACTCCACGGACGACGACGCGATTTCCCAGCGCGAAGAGCTGATTGTCCTGCGCGACCTGCTCCAGTCCGGACATGTGTCGTGCGGTAAATTCCACTTTTCCCTGCTGATCTCCTCAGACAGTGCCGGACAGGTGCTGAAGGACACTCACGTTCTGGCCCAGCCCTTCGCAGATCTTGGTATTATGACGACGCTCTCCACCCTGTCACTGCCCGCCGCGTATCTGGCGCAACTGCCGGGCGTCTATACGCTGCGTCCCCGACTGGTGGCCGTCAGCAGCCAGAATTTTGCCGATATGGCCTGCCTGCATAACTTCCATCCCCACAAACGCAGCGGTAATCCGTGGGGGGAAGCCATCGCCATTCTCACATCTCCCGGCGGTGGCGGGTATTACCTGAACCTGCACGACAGCCAGGCCGGGCGGGATGACACTGGTGAGAAAACGCCGGGGAATACGGCGATTATCGGGAAAACCGGCTCCGGTAAAACCCTGCTGATGACCATCATGCAACAACTGATGCAGAAGTACCGTAACCCGGCGTCGTTTGCGCCTTCTGCCACCATCAAACGGCTGACCACGGTGTATTTCGATAAGGATCGGGCGGCGGAGATGGCGATCCGCCAGGCGGGCGGGCGTTATTTTCGCATCCGTACCGGCGAGCCCACCGGCTTCAACCCGTTTGCGCTGGAGCCAACCCGCCGGAACATCAGTTTCATCAAACGGCTGGTGCGCATGCTGTGCCGCCGCAACGGTACGCCGCTCGATCCGCGCGATGAGGAGCGGATCAGTGCCGCCGTGGACACCATCATGCTGGACTATCCGCCGGAGTACCGCCGGTTCGGGATCACCCGACTGCTGGAAGTGCTGCCAGAGCCGCCGACTACAGATGCCCGCACCAACGGGCTGCGTATTCGCCTGAAACAGTGGGCGCAGGGGGGCGAGTTCGGCTGGGTATTTGATAACGAGGCCGATACTTTCACCATCAGCGATGTCGATAACGTTGGTATCGACGGCACCGAATTTCTGGATGATGACGATATTCGCGGTCCCGTGACCTTTTACCTGCTGTACCGTGTGACCAGTCTGCTGGACGGTCGCCGCCTGGTGATGTTTATGGATGAGTTCTGGCGCTGGCTGGCCGATGTCGAATTTTCCCGCTTCTCGCTCAATATGCTGAAAGTCATCCGCAAGCTGAACGGTATCTTCGTTCCGGCAACACAGTCACCGGATGAAATCGTCAGACACCCCATCGCCCCGGCGATTATTGAGCAGTGCGGTACCCAGATTTTCCTCGCCAATCCGAAAGCCAGTCATGCGGATTACGTGGAAAAAATGAAAGTGCCGGAAAGTGTTTATGACACGGTCAGAAACCTGGATCCGGGCGAGCATTATATGGTCATCCTGAAAACACCGTTGCAGGCCGGAGAAACCCGCCCGTTTGTGGCAATGGCGAAAATGGATCTGTCCGGACTGGGTAAACTCACCCGGCTTCTCAGCGGCAGTGAGGACAACCTGAAAATATTCGATGCCATTTATCAGGACGGTATGCGACCTGATGAATGGAAGGAAACCTTCCTTGAGCGGGCAATCTAATATTCATACGGAGATCATTGATATGCGTACCAGATATACCTTTCTGGCATTATTGTTATTTTTCTCGACGCAGGCGTTCAGCGCCGGAATACCGGTTTTCGACGCTGTGCAGAATACCGAATCCATTAACCAGTGGATGCAGAAACTACAGCAATGGGAGGATACGGCTACCCATTATAAAAGTGAACTTGATGCGTATAAAAAACAGTTAGCCACTGCAACCGGCGTGCGGGATATTAAGGTTTTTCTCAGCGATGCCCGAAGTCTGAAAACCGATATTGATAATCTCCGTAAGAGCGGTATTTCACTGGATGATCTGCTGACCACGCAAAACAGTTCATATTCTTCTGAACTGCAAAACCTTTACAATAAATACAAATCATTCAGCGTATGCAGCGAGGAACAGGAAGGAATAAAATCTCAGGCCCTGGCCGACAGTTGTAAACAGATGATCCTCAATCAGGCAATGGCGATTGAGAATACCACTGACGTTGAAAACAGGATCAACAGCACACTCAGCGACATATCAGACTTATCTGACCGTATATCGAATGCGCAGGACTCGAAAGAGTCTCAGGATCTGGCTAACGCCATCTCGGCGAAAAGCGTACAGTTAAATGCGCTGACGAATCAGTGGGAGATGTCTGTCAGACAGGCTGAACAGCGAACGACATTGCTGGAACAGCAAAGACAGAAAGCCTTTGAACAGCAGCAGTTAACGGCACCTGTTGCTGACCTTAATAATTTATAAGGAGGTTATCCGTGCTCAGATCCTTATTCACCTTATGCACACTCTCAGGCGTGATATTACTGTCCGGCTGCAAGGAAACCAAATCCGAAACCTGGTATAAGCAGCATCCTGACGAAACTTATGCGGTTTATACACAATGCCTGAAGGATGGCGAGGCAAGCGATAACTGTGAGTTTGCTCAACGGGCTGCCATTATGTTCGCTCAAATTGGTAAGCCCGGAATAAAAGAAAAATTTGAGACACTCTTTCAGCAGGAAGCCGAAAAGAGAAAATCCGTCACCCGGTAATATCTCCTTCAGCAAAACAGGGAATTCTCCCTGTTTTTTATTTCCTTTCTTTATATATCAGGTGAGGCACCATGTCCGGTGGTATTTTTGTTGGTATGGACAAAAACATCATGGATGGACTTCATACCGTACTGGAAGGTCAGTCTTCCACTTACGGCACGATGATAAGCGTCATCATCGCCAGCTCTTTTACCTTATTTATTCTCTATCGCGGTTATCAGACACTGGCTGGCAAACTCCGGACCCCGGTTGAAGATGTCGTCTGGGATGTGGGGCGAATGTTGCTGATCACCACCTTTGCGTTAAACCGGGACGGCTGGCTGGATATGGCGGTAGCGGCTATCCAGGGATTCAAAGACGGTGTCAGCGGCGATGATAACGTCTGGGCGCTGCTTGATACCGTCTGGGAAAAGGCGCAGACACTGGGGCAGACGCTGTTCAGTATGGACACCTCGACTTACGTCAAACTGAATGGCGGCCTTGCCGAAGTCCTGGTATGGGGCGGCGCGATCGTTCTGTTACTGGCTGCCACCTTTGTCAACCTGCTCGCCGAAATCACCATCCTGTTAATGTCGACCACCGCGCCGTTCTTTATTTTCTGCCTGCTGTACGGTTTTCTTAAGCCGATGTTTGATAACTGGCTGAAAACGATTTTCGCGGCAATATTAACGATCATGTTTTCCGCCTTATCCATCCGTATCGCCATCAATTACCTGAATAAAATCCTTGATGCAGCGACCCGGACATCCAATGTCAGCAACATGGTGACGCTGGCAGCACAGTGCCTGCTGGCCGGGATAGCGGCGGGTGTGGTGGTCTGGTTCTCCGCGAAGCTCGCCAGCGCACTCAGCGGGGCCGCCGTACAGGCGGTGCTGCAGGGTGCAGCCATGAGTGGCCTGAGCGGACTGGCAAAGAAATCCGCCGACCTCACCGGTCCGGGTGTAAAGGGTGGTGCCCTCCTGGCTGCGAAAGGCGGCATGGCCGTCGCCGCGGCGACCGGCAGGCTCACCGGCGCAGGCGCGGGTAAAACAGTGAGCACCTGGCAGAAACGCGCCGCCGCCATCGAAAGTATGAAACGCCTGAACCGGCAGCGTCACCGTTAATCCTCCCGATCCTTAATTTCCTTTCCCCGTCACGCCGTGGCCTGCGCCACCGGTGCGGCATTCCTGCATCCATACGATAAGGGGCTTCCATGAAATTCAGCATCATCCTTCTGATGCTGTGCGCGCTCACGGGCTGCGCACGGCATCAGGGCGACCTCCCGCCGGTATCCGGCGAACCCGAACCAGTGAATTCCCCCGCCATCATTCAGGAGCTGACTCACCATGTCTGATATTCAGAACATTGTTAATGTTTCCCGCTCTTTTGAATCCATACTGCTGGAAAAAGAAGAACGTTCCCGAAAAACCGCCTGGCGGGTGGCCGCTGCCGGACTGGTTCTGGCCGCAATGGCGATTATGGCCATTATTATTCTGCTGCCGCTGAAAACCACCGACACTGAATTATGGTCAGTGGATAAACAGACCGGTCGCTATGAATATATGACCCGCGTGAAGGAGCGGGATATTTCATCTGAAAAAGCGCTGGCACATTCACTGGCAGCACACTATGTCAGACTCCGCGAGAGATATAATTATTTCTCCCTCCAGCGTGATTACGACGACGTACAGTTATTTAACAGCGACAGCGTGAACCGGGATTATCTTGACGGGTTTAACGGCGATCAGGCACCGGACGTGATTTTTAACAAGGCGGAATATGTCGTTGATATCGACATTATTTCCAATGTGCATGCGCCCGCCACCGGGCCGGATAATCTGGCAACCCTGCGTATTAAGCGCACAATTCGTCGTGTTGCTGATAATTCCGTGAAAACGGATGTCTGGAATATCCGCCTCACATACCGCTACCTCCCGCACCGGCAACTGACCGACAGCCAGCGCGAAGTGAACCCGCTGGGCTTTATCGTCACCAGCTACCAGCGCGACAAAGAGCTGAGGGGGGAATGATGCTGAAACACATTCTGCTCCTCACGGGGTTACTGGCGTCATGCGTGGCATGGAGCGCGGCGACACCGCGCGGCAACGCGTATGACAGCCGGATGCAGAACGTCACGTACAACAGCCAGAACGCCACGGTCGTCCGTACCCGCCCCGGCTACGTCACCATGCTGGTGTTTGACGATGATGAAACCGTTATCGATGCGCAGGCGGGGTTTCCCAGAGGCTGGACCGTGACAAAAAATGACAACCGGGTGGGCATCAGCCCCAACCCGATTACCCAGCCAGTCACGGACGCCAGCGGCAACAACATCAGCCAGGTGTTTCTGCCGACAGAGAAAGACTGGAAAACCAACCTCTTCGTGGTGACCTCGAAGCGCGATTACAGCCTGGAGCTGAACGTACTGGACCGCGACTCACCCGCCCAGGCCTTTGTTATCCGCTACCACTATCCCGATGAGCAGAGGAAAAAGTCAGCCGCCGCCAGCGCAACCCGCCAGCAACGACAGCAGGAAACACTGGACCGGCAGCGGATAGCGGCGGCATTCGGGCAGACCACCACGCCGCGCAACTGGCGCTATACAAAACGGGTGGCCGCCGGTTCCGCCGCCATCGCCCCGGACTTTACCTGGGATGACGGTCGTTTCGCGTATATCGGTTTTTCCCCCACGAAAACCCTGCCTTCTGTCTTCCTGATGGTTAATGGCCTAGAGCAGGCGGTCACTCCGCAGACAGTTCAACAGGGCAACTACACCGTGATGGTGGTTCCGGCATCGCCGCAGCTGGTTCTGCGTTACGGCACCTCGGTGGTGGGGATCGCAAACGACGGATCCGGGCGTATCCCGCTGACCAACAGTGACACCGTTTCGCCGTCCGTTACGCTGGAGGCAAAATGACCGACAAATCTTTCCCGGACGAACCGGAAAAAACCACCGCAGAACGGGAAGCAGAAGCCCGCGAACGCGCCCGCGCGGCAATGGCATATCAGGAGCCGGAGCAGAAAACGCCGCCCGGTCAGCCGGAAGTGACCCGTTACCGTAAAGCTTCTGGTCGCCGCACGCTGATCGTCAGCCTGCTGAGTCTGGTCCTGGTCATCGCGCTGGCATCCGGTGGCGATCGTCTTCTCAGCGCCCTGAAAAGGGGCGATGAAAAGGACGCCGAAATCGTGCCGCCGTCTTCCACCGGGGCGGCGCAGCAGGAGCGTAAGAATCTGGGTCTGGACAGTAACCCGTTTGGCCTGTTCGGGCCTGGGGGGCAGGAAAGTGCAGACCCTGCCAGTCAGAGCGCCCCGGCCACTCCAGCTCTGCCGCCCGGGCCGACCGCCCTGAACAAGGCGGCAGCGCTGGCAGACGGGCTGAACAGCGGCAATACAGGGTCAGGCGACGATGTGCGCACGTCCCGGAGCGAAACGCACAGTAACGCGGGAACGTCGGGCAGACCGTCAGCATCCACGGCGTACACATCCTGTCAGTCGGTACTGGTCAGTGGCGAAGATGGACGCCTGCGCTGCCCGGATACGACAGCACCGGCAGGCAGCAATAACAACGACAATCCGGGCGTTGCCCGCGTCACCGGTGTCAGACGACTGGGCCTTGATCCCGATCTCTATATCCCGGTGGATCGCTATATTCCGTGTTCGATGATGCGGCGCTTCGTATCCGATGTTGGCGGTCATATCTCCTGCCTGATCGGTGAGAATGTCTGGAGCGCCAGTAACCATGTGAAGCTGATCCCGGCAGGAACGGTCGCCCGTGGCGTCTACCGCACCGGCGCACTGCAACACGGGCGCAGCCGGATGTTTGTGCTGTGGACGGAGTTGCGCACGCCGGAGCCCGGCAGCCTGCAAATCCCGCTCACCGATACGCAGGCCACCGGCCCGCTCGGTGAGGCGGGGATCGCGGGCTGGATCGACAGCCATTTCTGGGAGCGTTTCGGCAACGCCCTGATGCTCAGTACCGTGCAGGACGTGGCGGCAGCGGCATCAGATGCCGCGCCGGGTAAAGACCGCAATACCGACTATACCGAAAACACCCGCGCCGCCACGGCGGAAATGGCGAAAACGACGCTGGAAAACAGCATCAGTATCCCGCCCACGATGTACCTGAACCAGGGCGATGTGATCGGCATCATGACCGGCACGGATATTGATTTTTCCTCTGTTTATCAACTACGGCTGAAAAAGAAATGGTATGAGCACTGAAAACCTGTCACTGGATTTTATGAAAAATCAGCTGTTCGGTAATTATCTGCCAGTCGAAGGGCTGACCGAAATCGTGATTAACCGACCGGGGGAACTGCACACCAAAATAAAGGGAGCATGGCTGCGGCGTGAATCCCCGGTCACGCTGCGTCAGTGTTACGCCTTTGCCAGGGCGCTGGCATCCTGGCATGACGATAATATTGACGATACATCACCGATACTGTCGGCCACGCTCGAATCCGGCGAGCGTATTCAGACGATTATTCCCCCAGCCTGTGAGCGTAATACGGTGTCCATTACGCTGCGCAAGCCCTCGTTTGAACAGAAAACACATCAGTCATGGATTGATGCGGGATTTTACCAGCGTGTGGCCGGTCAGGAGAAAACGGAAAGCCAGGATAATGCACTGATCCGGTTATATCACAGCGGGGATATTCCCCGCTTTATGGAAAAGGTGGTGGAATACGGCAAAACGATTTTTATTGTGGGTGAAACCGGCTCCGGCAAAACCACCTATATGAAAACGCTGCTGCAATATATTCCGCTGCATCTCCGTCTGGTAACGATCGAGGATAATCCCGAAATCCGTTTTTATCACCACGCCAATTATGTGCATCTTTTTTACCCGGCGGATGCCGGGGATAACGCTATTGTCACGACTGGCAGACTGATCCGGGCTAATTATCGTATGAACCCTGACCGGATATTACTGGCGGAAATTCGTGGGCGGGAAGCGTGGGACGCGCTGAAAATTATTGGTTCCGGACATGAGGGATTAATCACCTCCATGCATGCAGGCAGCCCGGAAGAATGCATTGAAGGTATCATTGACCGCTGCTATGAAAACCCCGACTGCCGGAATATTCCTTTTGATGTGCTGTTACGCAAGGTACTTAAAAGCATTGATGTCATCGTCAGCATTGATATACACGGCGATGTGCGCCGGATGCATGATATTTACTTTAAACCAGTTCATTTAAATAGCATGAAAGAGGCATTAATAAAATAACGCCGGTAAATAACATTATCCAAAATACGTAACCTTTCATTAATCATAACGGTGACTGAAATGAAAAAAGCAATATCCTCCGTATTATTGCTCTGCGTTATGGCGTTATGTTCAACATCTGTACTGGCTGCTGATGCCTGCGAAGTGGTGTTATGTATGTACGGTAAAGCAACCGGAAATGGCGGCGGCAGTGAATGTCATTCCGCTGAACGGGCATTCTTTAATATCGTAAAAAAGAATAAACACGGTTTTCTGCCTGACCATACGGCTGATGCCAGAAAATCATTTTTAAGCGAATGTAATTCAGCTGATCCGGCAGTTATCAGCCAGATCATCAGTCAGTTTGGCCGCATACGTGGCTAATCAATGGAGGACATCATCATGGCGAAACCGGGTTTTATTCAACATCCCTGGACAGAACAGCGCGGAGATTCAGTCAGCGCAACCTGTGTTATTAAGCGTATTGAAAATGAAGCGATACGCGGATGTGGACTTTATTATGAAATTTATCACTACCGTGTTATCTGTCAGTTATTACAGCTTCGAGAAACGCTGAATTTCACCGACAGAAAAACGCTGACAGATGAAGCAAAAATGCATGGGTTTAATCTGGATGAAAGCAGCATTAAAGAGAGTCGTCAGTGTTATTCTGGCATAATAAGAGATATTCACGACAGCGAATATTAATCACTCACCTTAGTCGTAATCCCCGTCCAGGCCCCCCCATACCGGTATATTTCAGCAGAGGATCCCAAAGCCATCCCTTAAGGGGCCGGGGAAAATTGCGTGAGCGATTTGGGTGAGTCCGGCGCAGGGTGTGGCGGTTATCAGGTTTTTACGGATTCTGTTTTTCGCGGATTAAGGAGCGAAGAAACAGGGGCCGTAAAAATGAGGCAGCGGACAGAAATATTTTCGCGGGTTAAGGAGCGAAAATATTTCAGGCACTGCGCCTCACCTGCAAACAGCCGCGCCCACGCGGATTTTGCAGGCCGGGGGGAGCCGGATAAATTTCGCCGCCCCAGCGAGCGAAAAGCTGTCGCCCACGACAGCGGTTTACCCGGGGGGCACAGCCCCGCACACCGTCGCGGCTAAGTCTCCGGCCCAAAGCCGGTAGCGTGGCGCGACCACCCTCTTTAAAGGTCAGCTTCCCTTTTATTCCCGCTGCGAGGAACGAGCAAAGGGAAGAAAAAGGCGAAAGCGACCGTCTTAAAGGGGGTGGTCGCGCGTAGCGGGCGACGGTGTGCCGCCGTTGACATTGGGGGTTTTGGCGTGGCGTCCAGCTGCGACATTACCCCCATGTGACATTACATAAGGGCGTCCAGCCCGCATGTAATGGTGCACGCCGTTTCGTGCAGGGAGGCATGCTTTCCTGCACATGGTCGCATAGCGGCCACCTTCTCCGTCCCTGACGTTCGCCCCGCCTTTTCGCCCAACACCGTGGGGCGAATTAATGGGGCGACGTCATGGGGCCAACTGCTGACGAAGGAGGCATCGTGATTTTGAATAAGCTGGCCGTTTCACTGTCGCCGATAGTGAATGGCGCGCTGAACTTCATGGCTTTTATGCAACAGCATCAGCTGATGCTGGCGCTGTTATCGGGGCTGACGATGCCGTTTTTCGCGTCGATGAAAAGCGATGAACGGCAAAAAGCCCCGTTGTGGCAAAAGCTGATTATCGTTTTTTCCCTGCTGTGTTTTCTTTCCGGTACCATGGCCCCGGTTGTTATCTGGATTTTCCAGTGGCTTTATAAAGGCCGTGTAGTCGCCAGCATTCCCGTTCTGGCATTGCCGGTGCTGATTGCCTTTACCGTAACGGGTTTTATTTTGCATATTCTGCTGCGAAGGGTATTAACCCCTGAATTAGACAAAATAAAGAAACGCCTCGTCAGAAAAACCACGCTTGAACGGGAATTGCGCACCGATGTCCGCACGGTAAAATCCCTGCTGCCGGAAACGCTACATTATGACCCGCTGGATTATATCGACCTGAACAAAGGGTTATTTATCGGCATTGACCGAGATATTCAGCCGATGTATTTGCCGTTAAAAGACTGGCAAAAACAACACGCGGATATTATCGGCACCACCGGTGCCGGTAAGGGCGTTGCCACCGGGATATTACTTTATCAAAGTATTCTGGCCGGTGAAGGCGTATTTGTGATGGACCCCAAGGATGATGAATGGGCTCCGCACCTTTACCGCAAAGCCTGCGAGGATGCCGGTAAACCTTTTGCCCTGATTGACCTGCGAAAACCCCAATACCAGTTAAACCTGATTGAAGAGATCACCGCCGATGAACTGGAAGAGCTTTTTGTTGCCGGTTTCAGTCTGGCGGAAAAAGGCCAGGAGTCGGACTTTTACCGGATTGACGACCGGAAAGCGGCACGAATAGCCGCGCAGTTTGTCACCCGTAATACTGCCTCAACCATTCGGGATGTGTATAACGGAGACTACGTTCAGGGCATTGCAGATAAAATAAAAGCCTTTTTCGGGAAAATTGAAGAGCTGGCCTTACTCAATGCCATCAATGCGCCGACAGGATTTTCGCTTAATAGGATATTTGATGAAGGAGGTTGCTGTTATGTGATTGGCTCAATGCGCAACAGCAAAATCATTACCACTCAACGCATGTTGCTGGTTCGCCTGTATCAACTGGCAGAAAGGCGCGAGCGGGTTAAAGACGTGCCCCGCCCCATTGCTATTTATCTTTCCGAACTGAAATACCATTTATCCAAGTCCGCGCTGGAAGGTTTAGGCGCGGCACGCGATAAAGGCGTGCACATTATTATGGACCATCAGTCGATTGCCGATTTAAAAGACTGCCCGGCAGATTTGAAAGGGGACGCTGTTGTCGGCGCAGTCGTTGAGAACGCCAAATTCAAACTGGTTTATCGTGTCATGGATCCGGACACCGCTGAATGGGTGGCCAGGATGTCCGGCACCATATTAGTCGATGATGAGGTCCGCAAAGCGAAAACCGACGCCGTGCTGACGGAGACTATCGACGATGAACGCACCATCAGGCAGGCCGAGCGTTTTTTTACCGACAGCAATATGATCCTGAATCTACCCGATTTTGTCAGCTTCATCTTCACGACAAAAACACTCCCGTCGGCCTCTCTGATTTCGCCCATTAAGGTGAAAAAACGCGACCTGCAGATCTGTGCCGTGTCGCCCGCGATTGCCGCCAACGCCGCAACGGTAAACATCACCCTGGATTTTAACGAGGAGGAAACTTCCCCCGGACCCGCATCAAAGACGGATATCACCACAACGCGACCCGATCTTTTTTTTGATAATACGGACGAAGAAGACACAACAACATCGAGCGCCGATAAAGAGGAAAACCCATCATTGCTGGATTTTTAAAGGGGGGAATGATGCTTATCACCGCATACCGCGAACGCCAGGCGCGACATCACGAAAAAATACAACGACTGCTGAATTTCCTGAAGGAAGAAACGTACAGTGACTTTAAAACCCTGATGTTGCTGTTCAGGTTCAGAGACCATAAATCGCTGTATTCCCTGCTTTCAAAAGTCGAGAACATGGGCTTAATACAAAAGCACGTCCTGGTATCGCGCACCGTGAAAATTTCATTGTGGGGCATAACCAGTGACGGACTGACCGTTGTGTTAACCTCCGACGATGTGCTTTTTCCGGCGCGGTTTGAGCCTTCAAAAATCACCGGCTGGACGCTGGAGCATCACCTTGATAATCAGGCGGCCCGGATTATCCTTGAGCAAAAAGGCGCATCCGGATGGATAAACGGCGATCGCACAACTTTCCTCAGCCGGTATCAGGTCAGTCACCGCCCGGACGGGTTGATCACCCTGCCCGGCGGCACCGTTATCGCCATTGAAACCGAGCGCCGCTTGAAAACCCGAGCCCGTTATCAGTCGATCATTGCCAGCCACCTACTGGCCCGGACCCGCAAGCAGTGGATTTACGTTTTTTATGTTGTGCCCGATCCACAGAAGAAGCGTGCGCTTGAACTGCTGTTTGACAGCATCAGGCATGTCATCATCAACCATCAGCACGTCCCGCTGGAAGAACGCCACCGTCGGGTGTTTCGCATTTATACCTTTGATGAACTGAAACACCTGTCATTAGGCAGCTATACGTAAGCTTTTACTCAGGCCATCTCGATGGCCTCACCGGCCTGGCGGCGATACCGCCAGGCCGGACGATTTTTTATTCCACTGCGAGGCGTAGACTGTTCGGTACTCGCTGTGCTGCGTTCCGCCTCAGTCTGCGCCTTGCAGCGTTGCCGGTTAAAAACCATGTAACCGCATTCCCTTGCGGTTGTTTGATTCCGGTCTCAGAGTTTATCCATCAGGTAACGATGTGCTTTGGAGGCAGCGCTGGCCGCTTTGAAAATATAACGCTTGTCATTTTTCAACGCTTTCAGCCAGGAAGCAATATAGCTTTCATGTTGTACCTCTCCCTCAATGCCAAGATCAGCCATCAGAAAGGCACTTCCCAGTTCCGCGACAAGTTCTTCCTCTGCATAATCCGCATTGCCAAACTTCCCTTTCATTTCACGGTTCAGACGTTTTTTGCCACCACTCCAGTGAACCAGCTCATGCAGACCTGTAGCGTAGAAATTAGCCGCATCTGAAAACAGATGGCGCTCAGGTAGCCAGACTTCATCTGTTGATGGAATGAAAAAGGCGTTTTGTCCTTTCTCGATGATGTTTGCGCCACTCTTCCGTAACAGGTTCTCAGCCTGCGGCACCGGGTCAAAGGTTGCTTCCGGGCTAACAGTTTCTGTGGTCAGAGTTAAACCGTCGATTTGCTGAACGTTAAACACGGTGAAAGTTTTCAGCATAGGGATTTGTTCAACTTCTCCGGCGTCGTTTTCCTTCTCCAGCGTGGTATAGAAAATAGCTGTTGTGCCATGCTCACCCTTGCGAACCTGTCCACCTGCTACCTGTGCCTGTTTGTAGGTCATCCAGCGGGAATCGCTGAAACCCTGTTTTGATGCACTGCACCACAGCAACATGATGTTCATACCGCTGTAGGCTACGCCGGTGGCGTAATTCGATGGCAAACCAGACATGCCAGATACACGCTGCCACGGGCAAGACCAGGGTTTCACACCGGCTTCCAGCACTGCAATGATGCTATCGGTAACGGTCTGATAAATATCCGTTCTGGTTTTAGAAAATTTCGTTTTTGAGGAGCCTGACGGGTCCAGCGGGGATACGCTGGTCGCCGCTGCGGTGTTAGGGGCGCTTGTCCGGGTGGTGCGCAGGGAAATCGTCATGTTTTTTCTCCGTCAGTGGTGTGATTTTCGTCTTCGTATCGCCTGACGGTTCGCTTTCCCGGCATCGTTCCGGCACGCAAGGACGCAGAATGCGTGCCATTTATCCTTGCTGGACGGGTTGTGCTGGGAAACGATTAACCGAAAGCAGATATGGAGAACGGAAAGCACACGGAAGAAAAAACTGCCCCTGCATAGCCGGGCTTAACGCCCCTTACTTCGCAGTGGTGAAAAGCAGACTGGTGGTGTTGAGTCGGAGACTGGCACTGACAGGAACTTCATGTAGGTGTTAGCATGCTTTCCTGCCGGGCGAGGCGATCCAGCTAACCGGAGGCGGTTTGTTCTTAAATTGTCTCGTTCCGACATCAATCACAACCAAGTCTGTGCTGTCTCCTTATTGAGCGCCGCATACAGTCTATCTACCATCAAACGGATTCGGGGTGAGAGATTTCTTGAAAAAGGCCACAGCGCCGTAACCGTCGCATCCTACTTGGGGTCTCAACGGGTATTATCCTCAATTCCCCGCGCCGGATCGTCGGTTTTATCAGAGTTTCGGCGAAGAGCGCCATACTAGGTCAGGACGGTGAAATTCGTAGCGGAGTTGAAGAGAATGGACTTTAGCCGTGCGCGCGACACAAAAAAGCACTAACGCCTTATGTCGTCGATGGAGTTAGTCAGGAGGCCAATCCCGACGCCTGATTTTGCAGGCGCGGGGTAAGGAAACAGCGATTGATGATGAGCGGCAAGAAAATTACTGGAAAGTGGATCGCAGAAAATAAAAAATCCATCCATAGAGTATATAATTATTCTGTCTGTTAAGCATTCTTAATAAACCTCTCTACTTTCCTCTATTATTTTTCGAGACAATATTTAGTGGTTTTTCTTCCATTGCAGGAAAAACTGAAATGCCGATCTTCTGGGTTCCTGAGTATCCACAACATAAAAATTTCGTGGGATATTGTTCTCCGAACTAGCGCCAAAGACATTCAATCCATACAGAGTAACGTCGCAACCTATCATCTCATTAGACTCAGGAATAAATCGAGTCGGAATATGAAATACTTTTGCCATATAACCATCAGGAAGTAGGAGTCGTAGAGTCGTAAAATTATTATCCATCTCAACCTCCAGTAATCGCCCATGAATATCGATGTTAAAATGACGATCGTCAGGGCAGGATTGTTGCCTGAAATGACATGAATTTTTTGAGTAAATCGGGCACGAGCAACGGCCAGCACACTGAATACAATGTTTACCCGGCCGAGCTATATTAAGCGCAGAAAAAGAAGTATTACGAGGTAATATTTCATTAAATGAGACAAGAACACGATTGACGCATTCTTGCAGGCTGTTATCCAATACACCGGTCCAGCTACCCCCTACTCCGGCTAGTTCCAGTTCAATATTAATTTCAGGAGCTAGCTCTTTTATCATCATGCCATATGCCGCTATTTGTAACAAATATTCTTCTTTCGGCTGATTTTTTTCGTCTCTCACTTCGCCGGTTTTAAAGTCAACAACCCGTATCTGCCCGGTTTCTTTTCTGTAAATGAGATCGGCACGTCCCTGCATATCGAAACAAGTACTTTTCAGCAGTTTTTCCCGACCTACCGGAATAACACTTTCCCGCATTTTTATCATATCTGGCAAATGTCCACCCCGTTCATCAACCGGAGTAACAAGAGATTTGGCGTAACGAATGTATTTGATCAACGCCTGACGCGATACTAATCCAGCAATGCCATAGCGTTCCCAGACCCATAGCGCCAGTGCTCCTTGCTGAGTCTTTATCAAGGTCGCCACAAAGTCGTTTTCAAGCCTCTGTATGATTGATTCAGGACTATTCTCGCCACTTTTTTGCAACGTGTTTGCCAGTCTGTGCACGGCACTCCCCAGAGCAGCCTGAGGAGGCAAAGGCAAACACAGGAAAGAATGCTGCTCGCTTTCCAGCAAGTACCTCATTGGGCAGGTAATAAATACGCCCAGCTTTGAGGGGAGCACCGGGCGGGTACGCTCCAACGTCATTATATTCATTTTTCGCTCGAACGAGGTGGTGTGCACAGTTTTGCCATCACAGTTCCCATACGGCGAGAAAGCTCAAAGGTGTTTGTAAATACGATATCTTCCTCAAGCGAGAGCACCTCAAGTTCAGGATTAGCTTTAAAAACCCCGTCATAACTCCAGAAAGGATGCAGTACTGCCGCCCAGCGTTGTGGGCTAATACCTATCAGCGGGATATTTCCCACGATTTTTACTTCACTCCCCTTAAATAAAGACGATGCTTCTTCGGCCAGTCGTTTGGCATTAACCGTCCAGTCAATTATGCCGGGGGATGAAAAATCTCCACGTAGTCCGGCATCATAGGTTTTATCCAAAAGCAATTGAATGACATCCAGTCCCAGACGCCAGTCGAGCAAGCCATGATAAGCCTGATTACCGTATCGATGCAGGCAGTAATAACATGCCTGAAAACATACGTCGCGATGCTGTGGTTCTAAAAACTCTTTTAGTGGATAGGATCTTTCGTCATTGATAATCTCATTCATCACTTCAAGAACAATCGGAGAGCCAGAGCTCCCGATCTGCTGTAGTCGCTCGCATAATCCAGAACCATTAACCAGACGATCGGCCATTTGTAATATCGGTGCAGAAATACCGTTTTTTAAAATTTGTACGCGAGGCTCCAGAATTTCAATTTCTTCCGGATCAGTATCAAGTAGCTCTTTCGAAGCATAGTTGACGATGATAAAAGAAGCAGATAGCGCGGCCGCCCGAAATGCAGGAGTCAGTGCGCCTTGCAAGTACTGTAACTGGAGGTCCACCGGAGTATCCACCAACATCAACGCCAGTAAATCGGTTACTTTAGGTGCCGAGAGATAAAACGATTCTCGGCTTTCCTGCATAGGGGTAAAGCGGTTTTTAAGTGATAAATCAGCCTCAAGAAGGTTACTGTCTAACCATACGTGGTTTGCCCATAGCGGCTGATATACTCCCGCCTTTCTGAATGGAACCCGTAGATTGCCTTGTATCGCATTGAAACCACTCCATGTTTTGTCCGCATAAACACCACGATTTAACCTGTTAAGGCAGGTTTGGGATTTTAGCTGGATGGCAACATTAGAGTCAGGTACAGATACTGCATTCTCAATTGAGTAAGCTTCAGCAATAGATACTCTGCTGGCCACCGTCAGGGTTTGGTCAAAGTCTTCTTTTGCAGATTTATCTTCAAGAGTGGTAATAAATCCGTTGGGTACGTAACACGAATATTGCTCAGCACCATCCATGACCCCACCGCAGGCGCTGCATACAGCGGTCATCGAGCCCACCAGTACCCAGACTTTGCACACCGGGCAAACGGTCATCGCCCTGCATTCTCCCGGTTCGTCAGCTTCAGTGAAAAATTCGGCCGGGTTTTTGTAGCTTTGCTTCAGCATTCCGGCATAGCCTGCGGTAAAGTAACGGCGCTTGTCCTGTACCAGATATTTTCCCGGTGCAAATTCCTGAATCGCAATATCCAGATCGCGATCCATGCTGGCGAACTGTACATCATGTTCGTCCGTACTCACCGGCCTTGTCAGCAGAAGTCGTGTTCGGGTTGGCATACCGTACATAGGGAATTTTCCCTGTTCGGCCAACGCTTCCGCCAGTCCCTTTCCTGCCATAGCGTCGTCGTCCAGTACTGATTTAATATCTTGTATTAGACATTCCGGCGTCAGAGGGTGGATTATTGTACGGTAGAATATTTCATCCTGTTGCATACACGCTTGAGCAAACTCATCACGCGCGTTGATGGTTTCTTTCAGCGCGTTACGAATGCGCGGCAACCAGTTTGCCTGATTTTCTTTTAGCCAATGAACCTGAAAAAACTCTCCGTGATTGTCGGGTTTATGTCTGTCACCATCAACAGGCCACGACTGCCCCGAATCCACCACTTGCTCTCTGAGCCACTTAAAAGCGGCCACCAGCCAGATTTTGCGCACTAAGCGCTGGCAGATCATTTCCAGTTTAGTAGTTAAGAAAGGTGGCGGAGGGAGATCGCCGGTGATCTTTTCCGGGTTACGGAAGTAAAATAAATCATGGCTCTTGCTGCGACATGCCGTTAATACAAATGCAAAAGCCTGCCCACGTCGTCCCGCTCGCCCTACGCGTTGCTGGTAATTAAAACGTTGCGGCGGCATGTTAGCCTGAAAAACTGCGCGTAGATCGCCAATATCAACCCCCACTTCCATCGTGGTGGTAACAGAGAGTACATCCACCTCTCTGGCGGCTCTATCCAACTCAGGATGAGGTTCGAAGTCCTCCAGCCCTTTTGGCAATATGTCGTCATCATCAGCAATGAGGATACTTTTAAAACGGCGTAATCTCGCTGCCGGATTCCCCGTCATGCCCGTGAGTTCTTCAGAACGCATTCTACTGATACGGGAAGCATACGATATACGTTTACCGAGATAGTTTTGGGTTTGTAATTCCCCCGCGTTACCAGAAGATGTTTCAGGTAGTGGCGCATAACAGCGGGTGCAAAGTTTTGCCCCCTTGTGCAAATGGACGCGGCCACAGTGACTACAGCGCCAGAAAGGAGCGGTAGCCTCTACTAAACGAAAGTGCACTTTTCCAATGTCAATAATGCCGCCCTGATGACCAGAGCGTTTGAGGTGCACCAGAAAGTCCCCAATCAGCGATAATGTCTTGGCTCTGGAGTGGTTACAAAGCTCATCGCTAAAACGGCGCAACCGATTTTTAGGCTTCACATCCTCTGCAACATGCCAGCGCGTTTCTGTTGTTGTGTACTGGGACGGTGCGACTCGATAGGCATCCGCCAATACGCGAAGCATAGCGTCATAGACAGCCAATTGTTCCCGCGAGCAGTTGTTAGCCAGAGGAAGACAGGGATAACCCCATCCTGCTTCTTCCAGCGCAAAATAGGTTTTACTGAACACGCTTTCCCCGACCAGTTGTTTTAGGTCGCGGGAGATTTCCTTCCGGGCAACGTCCAGATTATCCTCATAGGAAGGATGTTTCTTCCAACACCATTTGGTCTGTTTGTTTTTTTCAAATAATTGCTGCCATGCAAAAGTGATAGTTTCTTCATCATGTTTTTGTTTTGAGGGCTCAGGGACAGGAGATATCCCCGTTCGATCGGTAGGATGAATACCCGCGTCAACTAATGTTGCCAACAGAGGATTAAGGACGTTGCCTGCGATTGGTGCTTCAGGCTCCAGTATGCTGCTCAGCGATACGCTGTCTGCCTGTGGCAGTAGCAATAAGTCACTCAGCCGCTCTTTTTCGCCAAAAAGCTGTCCTAATTCTTTGTCTTCATCCGCAGAGAGCCGCCCCTCTTTAATCTCTTTGCTAATTAGTTCTTTTCTGCGTTTATTAAGTTGTTCTAACTGTATGGTCACTTCTTTATGGGAGCACTGACTCGCTGACAGTTCCTTCAGCGAGCGCACAACAATCTCACGGCGAACATCATCATGGTGACCTGACTCCAAATCGAGCGCCGCATTGGCAGCATCCTGCCGACTGTCAGAAAATGTGACCAGCCGTTCCCGATCGCCAGAGCGTTGTAATTCAGCCATCAACGTACTGGCCAAGAGCTGCGTGGTTTTCGCAAAGCCGACTCGAAAACTGCGGATAGGTGATAGTTTACCTTTACCGTATTTATATGATGTACCACATGCCGGACACTGGAAAGGCAGCGCACTCCCCGGTGACTGGCTGGACGACTGGCCTCTTTTCCTAGTGGAAAAATCACCCGATGGGACATAATAGAACCAGCCTGCAATATGAGTTTGTTCAATCGATCTTATAGGCGATAACGTGTGTTGAATCGCCGCAGTAAACGGATCGTAACCAGCCTTAATCCACTTCCCAAAAGAGTCCTCATCGGCTGGAGTTCCTTCTCCTCTAGGCCAGAATCGATCGACGGTCGGCATAAACAACGCATATTCTTCGGCGGAACGTCGTTCAACCATAACCGATTTCGCATGTTCAGGTAGTTGATCAATATCGGGATCGTTGGGTAAAAGCTCTACGCGGCTATCCGTTGCCGAGAAAGAAGAGGGTTTGCCGCCAAAAAATAGTGTGGCGCAACACTCACAGTAGAGTAATTCTACGCGTCGTGATTTTTTGTTGTCATAGTGACGCTCGCCATAACGCAGGCCAGACTCAACCGTCAGATCGGCAAAAAAGTGCTGATCTCTTTCTTCTGTTGATGCACTTGAGGGGGAAGGTAGCGGTGCTGCATATAATCCTTCCAGAGCCCGTAAAAACGCATGGGCGCGAAAACGTGGCAATGGAATATCATCGGGAAAGGGATGTGAAAACCACTCAGGCCAGCTATCTGTAGCAGCACGTAACCATATTAATGCACGAATCCCCTCACGTCCTGCGGAATGGGAGGGAAATATACGCTCTGCCAGAGCAGTTATTGATGTAGCACGCAGAGACTTTTCACATGTATAGCAACCTTTTTCAAGCATACAGGCGGCCTGCACAACAACCCATTTAGCCAGTTTTTCCATACACTGCTCGTCATGATAGCCCCCCATACTTCGGGCAACGTTTGACCAGTGTTGCAAAGATGGCAGTGAGGATCCCTGTAGCTGTCTTACCGTATTGCAGAAGTCGTTGAGGTCTCCGTGGAAATGCAACGTATTATCCTGTGCTGGAGAAACCATGGCACCATTCACCACGCAATCTGCCCAGTCTTTAGCTGCTGCACTCACAGGCAGTCCTCGCTGACCGAACATCCCCCATAAATACTCAACGCTTTTCTTACCTTCAGGGCCATCAACGGGCAGTGAGGCACTGGATGCCAGAATACGGAGCTTATGTCGGTGCTGTTCCTGATCCAGCCCCAGACGGTTTATGAGATGTTTGAGCAAATAACTGACTTCGGTCCCTGCTGTACCGCGCTGAAGATGCAGTTCGTCAAGGACAAGATAAAAATAGGCATCAGGATCGTGTTCAATCCATTCTCGGGTTTGGTCAAAAATAGGATCGTCAATCTCCCGTACCAACATCGTGGAAAGCATACTGGTGTTAGTAATCAGTATATCCGGAGGTGATTTTTGCATTTCCCAGCGGCTAAGCATTTCTCCGCCTGATACACTAGGGAAATTGAATTGCAGGTTATCATCATGATCCCGAATCCCCTGCCGCACAGCTTCCCGATGAGTGTCTTCCACGGATTGAAGATATTCGCGCAATTCAGTGATTTTACCAGCGACCCGTTTTTTCTCTTTTTTCTCTTTTTCCTCGCTCCCCGGTCGGGGATGGTTTAACCAGCCAGTGACTTTCGTTGCGCCAGTATAACGACCAAAAAAGATACGGTTGCCACCCAAGTGTAAATCCATCGCTTCATGTGCTTCTCGGGAATCAAGCGCCCGACGCATACGCACCATTTGATCTTCAACCAGTGCGTTCATTGGATACAAAATTAGCGCTCGTACGGCTTTTGGCCGTGCTGATGCTTCTGCCTCACGCATAAACGTAGGCTGAGTATTTACTCCACTATGCCACCACGGCTGCCAGCATTTAAGCGAAGGACTTTTCGGCCAACCACTCGCTTCTTTCACAATTTGAGCCAGAACTGGCAGCAGAAAAGATTCTGTTTTACCTGACCCTGTTCCTGATGTAACGATACCCGGCATTGCGGGCTGTACACCTCTTTTCAGCATGTCTAGCTGGTGGGTATAAAGTTTAAAACGTCCTTTGGTGGAATCGGCTTTATCGCGAGGCAAAAGCCCTCCCAGACAAAGATCGATAAATGCGTCCCTTTGTTGCTCGGTAAACCCTGGCAGCCATTCCTCACCTTCAGCCACATTACGTAAATCACTGATGGTTAAACCATAATCCTGATATCTTGGCATTGGTTCCAGAAAAAGATCTGCACATAATGTACCTTGCTGTTCCAGTAAGCTACGTCGATATGCCTGAATATCGGGTGAACCTATACGAAAAGCAGTTTCAAGATAGGTGATGTAAAAATCCCTTATTGATTCAAATGATTCCAGTGGGTTATTCATAAAATGCCCTTGTTTATTTATAGCTGGAACAGATGATCAAGCACGGTTGCAGATGCACCGTGAGTGATTTCCTGAACATAAGGTATCAATGCAGGAGCCAATGGCTCAATTTCTGCGGTTATTTTTTCTGTGGTACTGCGCCCAATAGTGAAAGCCAGCATTGCCAGCGCCTGAGATTTTTCGTCGGAATAACCCAATGCGTTTAACACCGCCCGCATAGTTTGCTGCTGATTATCTTTAGGGTGAGCATCGGCGTATAACGAAGACCATAATTTGGAGGCCACGCACGCGGGCGCAATATCTGAAGTATATTCGGCTGGTGAGTATTCAGTCTGCTCAACCTGTGTACTGCTATATTCGGCCATAAATACGGGCAACTGATTAGCAACTGGCCCCTGTAGTGGGAACGTACTTTTACCAACGGTAAACGTCAATACAAACAATACAGGGTAACTTAACGAAAGGTGCCGCAAGGTATTATTTTGATCCTTCCAGCATAGTCCCGCAGAATATTCACTGCTAAACAGGCATTCGTTAAGTTCGGGAAGTAATGTTTCCGGCGGCATTCGGTTAAACCCACGTAGTTTTACTATCGTCATTAACCCGCTTGATTGTTGGTGCGCTAAGAAGTCACCCAGCGTCATAGAGCTCGTGCTATTTGTACTCCTGATTAGCACAGGCGATTTCATTAAGTCGCTGATACTAAAAAGATCACCATGAATAGAGACCTCCCCCCATATGCTTCCCGACAGAATATTGGCTAAAGAAACGACAGTTTTCTGGGCGTATTTTCCTGTTAATCCGACAACTGATACAACACTTGCGGCAGCAATCAAACTGAACAACAGATTTTCGCTTAGTCCGGTAATCGCTGCCTGTTCTTCGATCGCGGCCTGTAGCACTCTTTTGCTGTTTATTTCATTTACTTCCGGCGGTAGTAAAGACTGAGGTAACGGAAGGCTCAAGGCGGGTTCGGTGATTCGTTCTGATGGTATAACGGGTGTGGGTGTGGCCGAACCAGCGATCATCGTTCGCAACAACGCCGTCTGTGCCAACGTTTCTATACCCGCCTGAGACGCTTGCTCAAAGGTTTGCCTGATTCGTGAATCCAGCTCAGCTTCCTGCTGGCGTAGCGCTTTTTTTATACGGTTTGTTTCGCTTTTTAGCGTCTTTTCCTGTCGGTTAATTTCTGCATCCAACTGCGCCTTCTTATCCATCAGTGATGCAATCGTCTGTCTGAGTTGTTCCTGCTCACTTTCATACTGAGCCAGTATTACTTGCTTCTCTGCATAGATTTGCGTCTTTATTGTCGGCAACGTCAACAGTTGTTGAATGCTACCGTCCAGAAATTCTCTTGAAACCGCAACCTTCTCAAGTTGCGTCAATGCACGTAAATACGCACTTCGATTATCTGACTCATATTCAGCCATAAAGTGAGCTAAACGCTGTAAGTGTGATTTGCTGAAAACAGGAAAATCTGTCGATGAATAGTCTAACTTTAACAGCCGTTTTATCCATGTAATGGCAGGCGCACAATCATATTTTTCGCTCAATCCGGGGAGTTGAGGCACTATAGTGATTGACTGAGAGCGCAGTTCCACACAACTTAATTCCCGATAAGAATCCAGAGGTACGTCAAAATCATATTTTTTAGGATCAAGAATGTCTCCGGGTAATCTTAGCGCCAGACCATCGGTTAAGAAGAAGATAGTAGGAGATTTATCTTGAGGTTGGTAACAGGTTAATAGCCATTCACGAATCGCATCCGGTTCGCCAGAATCATAGGGGATTTTGACAACGGAATATACGCGAGACTGGTACTCAGTCAATACACACTGGGCCGTTTTATCGGATGGCTTGTGTCTCGCTTGCCATATGCCTAATTCCCCATGGGTCACATTATTTGTAAAATGATTTAAAAATCCTATAACTTCGCCACGATCGGGATAGAGCATATGGCTGTGAGCATCTGAAAGATCCCGCAGTTCATCGCCAATAAACAGGCCAACGGGCGAAACAAAGAATACGCCAGAGGGAAGCACTTTCGTCACTTTACCGACAAAGGACACTCCATCGATATCGCCATTGATATCGTCTGGCGCAACAGGCTCTGCCAATAATACTATTCCGTTGTCAGCCTCTTCCTGAGGACGAACGACGCCAAACGTTGAGATGAGCCTACCAAATTTTTGCCCCAGAGGCAGTGAGTGATTGGATAACTGTGACACCCACTGACCTGCAACTTCCGTTTCCCCCTTCAACGTAGCAACAAGCCCAGCAACGAACGCCGGAATTATTCGATCTGAAGGAGATATGTCACGTCCCTGACTTACGAATAGACACTGCTCGATATCTTCATCAGTAACACTAATCGTTGACTGCTCAGGTAATCTATCGCTGGACTCATGAGGATCATCATTATGGAGTAGTGTAATTTCTTCACCGCGAAGAAATTGTGCGACGATGTTAGGGCAAGGCTGAGTGACGTAGAACCCAAGGATTGCGCGCCATAGCGGTTTTGGTGATGAGATATCTTTATCGTTATTTTCTGCGAGCAGAATCTCATGAATGATTTTTTGGGGATCACCTTGTTCTGGAAATTGTACGTGAGTACGAAACCAGGTTAGCACAATGGAATGGGCCTTAGGTGGTAATGCGCTCAAAAAATGTAAAATCTTGTTCGGAACCTTTGGCAAATTGTCCGCTTTAGCACCAGCCATGATCAGCTTTTGCTGCGATTCTTTCAGGCAGTTCATCAACTCAAAAGGCTCTGCACCAAAGAGATACATCTGCCTCAATCTTTCTTTAATGATATGTTGTTTTTTAGACACCCTGAGTGAGCTCCTTGGTGATTGATTTAAGAGATTAATTGATGCTGCTTATCCTGCGTAGCGCCAAAGCTCTCGCCCGCCGAGTGACTGCTCGATTAACCGGGAAAACAGCATTATCATCACACTCAACGCCTCCCCACAATTCATCCCCTCTACCAGCAAATATTATCCTTCCGTCATCACTGACGGTACAACAACCGCCGGCGAAATGTAACCACCACTGAGTGACAGAAATCGGTAAAGTAATTAGTGACTTAGACCAGAAGAGATCGCCATAGTGACTTTGAGTACCAAGCGTTTTTTCCGACCTCATGACGTGAGCCATTAACGCCCAGGCAAAGCTATCAGTTTGCCAGTACCCCGTATCTGCCCGAATAAAATAACGATTACGTTGCTTTTCCCGACAGCGCATTAACAGGTCGCTATTTGTTGGCTGGATTTCTTCTGACCATTGGTTTTTTTTTGTCTGCCAGAACGCCACATAAATATCGGGTGGCAAAGCTGGAACTTGCTTTATTTGAGTCATGGATAACAGCACGCCACTTAATGGGCCAACAGAAAAATCTTCTCTGGCTAGAAACTGCCAATTGAACTGTTCAAGCAAATCTTTTACGCGATCGGTTCCTGACAAAATCAATTCAATACTGCCAAGTGCAAAATTATTATCCACTGTTGACCAACGTCTTACCCGTTCACTCTCTTTCAACAAACCTTGCAGATGATGACGCTCGCTTTTCGTCAACATACCGCCAACTCGGGCAGTGAGTCCTTCTACCTTCTCACAAACAGACAATGTACGTTTTGCCAGTGATACCACCGGATACGGCGCATGTCGTCTTTCTATTACGCAAAGCCAGCCTGAGGCAAAAAGCAACCGGCGCAACCGCCATGCAGGTATACCTGTCGCTAGTGATACGGGCGTTAAATGTGTATTAAGCTCATCAAATGGTAGCGTACTGCGTTTTTGAAAACGCAGTGCCAGTGCTTCAGCTAACCAGTCAAATGCGGCAGGAAGCATGTGCAAATCAAACTGTTTACTCTCTACAGGCACACGTTCATCAAGTCGCCATATCGACCATGATCCGCCTAGTGAGGTAGTTTTTTGGTTTTTCAGACACTCCATTGACTCAACATTGTTTAATGGCACTAATGTTCCCCGTTGACCATCAATAAGCCAGTCATGTTGTTCGGCAACTTTACGATATGGAGCATCCGGCGCATGATCGAGGACGTGAATGTCAAAAACCAACGGTTCAACCTGTTTCTCAAGCGTTAACCGATAGCGACAAAACGCCTGTCCTGATAATGAAGTGAGTTTTTCCGGAGAAATAAATAGTCCTTCACCACCTTGTGTTGGTGTTAGTATGCCGCTGACCAGTTCTATATGATTGGAATCTCTGATTACATATTCCCCGCCAATGGCACCCACCATATGAATAACCGGCGTACTGGCTGGGTTAAGTAATATTGACTGTCCAAAACGGGCTGCACCTGTGATATAAGGTCGAGCAGGTATCCAACTCTGAACCATAAATCTACGAGCAGCACCAGGAAGTAATTTGGCAAGTTCGGTTAATTCCTGTCTACTCATCGTATCAAAGACGAGAACTTCCCAATCTTCAGAACCTGTATTTTTTCCTAGCGTCATAACAGTCAGGCCAGTATGTTCAAACATGGTGCGGATATGTACAGCATATTCATGACGAATAATCAAACAAACCAGACCATCGTCAAAATAATGACCATCCGAACTGATAAACCCAGAATCATCCCTGAAAAGGGGTAAACAACCAGCATGTAGCGCCATGCCAACCCGCGATCCAGTTAAGCCTTTTTTTCTTTTTTGTAGAAATGGAAGTAAACTCGTTAATGTAGCATTAACGTTGGTCTGATAATAAATGCTACTGTAATTTCCCAATTTTTCTGGTAACGATTCAGTTTTAACGGTATCCAAAGTCTGAGCACCAACATCATCCATTAACAGATAAAGTTCTGGAAGTTGCGGATCGGTAGCGTCTAAGTGAATGCAGAAAAGCCCATTCTCTCTGGCTTGTTGATTTTCTTCATGCCGCGTAATATCCCTCACAGCCCCCCAGAACGGGCTACTATATGCCTGCTGCATGGCTGCAGTTGATAATAGCGTATAGAATTCTTTGAATTCACTGACGAATACTTCACTAAAATCATCAATTCTCTGGTGTATTACTTTATTAACAGATTCAAATGTTGAATGGCTGTCCAGATTATTACGAACCAGTATGGCTCGCAAACGAATTTCATCTCTATAACAAGGAAAAGAAAGCCTCTTAGAATACCCAATCAGCTTTTCATTTTGGGGATGGGGTAAAAATAACCGAGAACAACCCTGTTTACTTTGACTCCATTGTTCAACTCTTCGCCATAAGCTAGGCAGTTCTCTAAAAATAAATTTCTTATTCCTATTCAGTCCCAATAATACAGAAAATCTAACCCTAAAGTCTCCTTCATCATGAGTTTCATTATCAGCACTGGCGGCAAGTAACGTTAAATATAGAATAGAAAAATGAGGTGGGATGCCTTTTATTCGAGTCAGACTATCAAGCGTTGAATCATCTCTGAGATAACGTTGTATTTTTCTTTCATCCTTACCAAATGAATCAAGAAAGCTTTGCTTAGCTTCTTCTTTACTACGAGAACCAGCCAATTGCTCAAAAATTCTTCCAGTAGTATCGATTCGACTCAAAAATACACCTGCACGGGAAGGCTCAAAAAAAACGGCGTTAACTAGTGCTGCATTCCACTCTTCTAAAGAAATAGGGAAAGATATACTCATGATTTTTATTCGCCCTTCCTCAAATTCATTTTCAACCCATCACCAGAAAATAGATGTTGAAAAATGATTTCGGCCAGTAACGGAGGAACTGCATTGCCTATCTGAGTAAATCGAGATTCAATATCACCAATAGGCTCAAAATCATGACGAAACGTCTGTATTCTGGCACATTCCCGCCATGACAAACGCCTAGCCTGTTCCAGCTTAGGCCGGGTTGAATCAATAGCAACATGTTCATATTCTTCAGAAAAATCCCAGCGCTGCTTCCAGCCGTCCTCAAGATTTGACCATGTTAACTTCATCATTGGGCTGGCTGGATGCAACGTCACATGTCGCCAGTTCGCTACGACGGTATAAGCAGGACTATCCCATTTGGCCTTACGATTTCTGGACATAAAGTACCATGAGAAGTGCCCCTCGGGATCGTGAGGTCGTTCGTAAAACTCACCCTCTGGCCATAATGGCAAATCGCGGATAGCCTCACCATGGGAAACATAAGGTTTTAAGTGCGGGTTCTTTAAGGTCGCTTTACCATGCGTTGCTGCCGGAAATTCAAAATATTGCCCCAGATCGTTTCTGACACCAATAATAAACAGGCGCTTGCGTGACTGTGGAACACCGTAAGATTTTGCATTAACAAGATGGTGACTAACTTGATATCCTGCATCCCGATAGGCGTTAACTTGTTGTTCTAAAAAGCTACCTGCGCCCAACTGCTGTAATCCTGAAACGTTTTCAGCCACAAAATACTTAGGTCGAACGATATTCAATACCCGAAGAAATTGCTTATAAAGATTGGTCCGCGCATCGTCGCTGGGCTTTCTGTTACCAGCCATCGAAAATGACTGGCACGGGTAGCCACCAACGACAACATCCACAGATGGAAAAGTTTGAATTTGAGAGATATCGCCATGCTTAACATCAGTATCAGGAAAATACTTGGCTAATGTTTTACACGCGTTTTCAACGATATCGTTAGCAAAAACAATCTTTCCTCCGGCAGATTCAATACCAAAGTCCATCCCTCCACAGCCAGAAAATAGTGAAAGAACCCGGATTTCGTCTCCTTCTCTTGCAAAAATACTATTCATATCACCATACCAGATGTCATCATTTTACTTGACCACACATATGATTTGCCTGAAATGGCAACTATTTTGTTCGAAAAATCATAGAATAAGATTATACCCCTGCATAATGGCATCGATCACTAACTATGTTATTTTTTTGAAAGTGTTTTCACCAGCCAAAGCCCCACCCACAGTCCAGCATCTAGTACCAGTACTCGGCTTACACCCCAACTTTGAAGCGGCTGATCTGTAAGCAACCCGGTAAACCGGGCCATTTACTTTTAGAGATCTTCCGGCATACTGACTATGTCCCTGGATGAGATCACCATGCGCAAAGCCGGATTAACCGAACACCAGATCATCGCTGTTATGAAGTCCGTCGAAGCCAAACGTACCGTTAAGGATGTCTGCCGCGATGCCGGGATCTCTGAGGCCTTGTACTATAACTGGAAAGCGAAGTTCGGCGATATGGAAGTCTCTGATATCAAAAAGATGAAAGAACTTGAGGATGAAAACCGCCGACTGAAACAGATGCTTGCGAACCTGAGTCTCGAATGCCGCGGAGTGAAAGACGTTATTGAAAAAAGCTTTAAAACCAGCGATAAAGCGTGAGTTGGTCCATCGATTTTATGCACTATGCGCTGGTGTGCTGCAGGCGCTTACGGACCTTCAACGTAGTGGATGGTTTTAATCGCGAAGCGCTGGCGATCGAAATTGACCTGAATATCCCGGCGCAGCGGGTCGTGAGAGTGCTGGACAGGAACGTGGCAAACTGCGGATACCTGCTGAAAATGCGGATGGATAGCGGCCCGGAGCTGGTCTAGCTGACGCTGGCACAATGGGCAGAAGAGCATGGTGTGATGCTGGAATTTATCAGGCCCGGCAAGCCCACGCAGAATGCCTTTATCGGACGGTTCAACCGGACGTACCGGACAGAAATATTGGATTTTTATCTATTCAGAACCCTGAATGAAGCACGGGAAATTACATAGCGCTGGCTGGCTGAATATAACGGCGAGCGCCCTCACGAGTCACTGAACAACTGGACACCTGAAGAGTACCGGCTGATGGCTGAAATCCCATAAAGTGCGGGGAACTAAAACCGGTGCACTTACAGTCATTTTTGAAACATTGGCCAAACTTCTAGGTGTATCTCCCAATGTTAATTTTTCCGATTATTTTAAATAACATGATGGATAAATGGTAGTTCAATAGAGAAGATAAGAAATCCGCCAGTAATTCACTTGCAAAAACTCATGAAGAGGGGAACTTCAATAAATATGAAAGTATAATTTTTTAATACCAGTGAAACCCAATTAGTTATACACTTTCAGGCTCCCGAAAAACTAATAATTCGGTTGTAGATGAAATTACAAAAGAGCTTGAAAATCAAACTAAACAACCATCACATGGTGATATAAAAACTCTCACTTGTCATTCTCTTGATAATTGAAAAACAAAATTAGATTAACAATATTTCTATTTACTTACCATCAATAAATATCATTTTCAAGACCAGATACCCCCCACCTATCCAAAGCATCCATTTTGCAATGCTATTAACTTTTTCCAACCGTTCTTTTGCATTATCTATTTTATGATAAAGCTCTAATGAGATTTTTTTGGCTGCATCCCTAACTTCCACCCCTTCATCAAATTTAGAATACCTTGAAAAAGAGTCATTAAGACTATTTTTTAAAGTTATATAGGACTCATATAAAACTTGGTTGGACATAGAAGTTATGTAATATACGAGAAAGAGACCTATAAAAATCAATAAAGAATCCCAGAAGCCGCTGGCTTTAGCTAATCCACCGATCGCAATCAAGGCCCCAGGAATTGCAAAAGCTTTTGTCTGACTAGATGAAACAAAATCATTTATTTTGGTTGTATACTCAAGGTTTTTTTGTTCCAATTCAGACAATAGTTTGTTAACGGAGAATCTATTAGTATATAACTCCAAAAGATCGTTATACCGGTTAAAAACCCTCTCGCTTATTGTGATTAGCGCTGAAACATCTTTACTCTCAATGTTATTAATCAAATCATATATAGCAGTACGAATAATAGATTTTCTTTCGGGAGACTGAGCATCCTCGACATCAAGTACCTTTATTATTTTATCAACTGAGTCTACAGCGACCTTGCTATAGGGAGCTTTTATAATATAGTCCAATCTTTCGTAGGAATTAATAACTAACTCCTTACCACCATTATCACTTGGTATATAGAGTATAAACTTCCCTCCAATTTGATGATTAGCAACACTGGATAATACTGAAGTCCATTTTAAGTAAATATCAATACTACCAATTTTATCATCAATTAATAGTGAAGAAATCTTCTCAGTGAGAATAATAAAATCATTAGGAACATAACCTAGAGAAATACATGTTCTCAAAAAGGAATCTAGCGTACTATATATATTTGAATCATCTCGAAATGCCCCAGAAGACAACGGGAAAATAATTTCTTTACTTTCAACTTCAGGTTCTACGGCTAAACCATAATCTTTGATTAACTTAGATATTATATTAATATCAATTGATTGGTCTTCAAATTCGAGCAACATATAGCCACTATCGACTTCAATTTTTGCCGATAAGATAGCATTTACTAATGTTTCAAAACCATTCATGTCGCTCATCACTTCTCCTTGTAAATTTAACCAACTATTTTCTCGATTTCAGTTACTGCATTATGCGACAATCGTATTATTAATTGGCCATTAGCTCTATCATATATAACTTTTGCATTTGATGTATCATCCTCGCTAATTGCATCAACAGATATTTTACATTCATATTCCTGTTCCGCATCAGAAATCTTTATTTCTCCAAAGCTACTTCCAGAAAATCTACTTGGTTCGAAAAAATCATCAATAACATATTCATTAACATCCGCGAACTGTACAAACTTCCCTTTTAATTCTTTATTTTCAGGAAGGGTTTTCTCTATACAATTCCCTATATCTTCAATCGTTAACTTTCTATCATTGGGATCTTTTGCTTTTGATTTCATCAAAGCTTCGACTGCTTTCTTTACTTTAACTCTATCGATGTGCTTTAACTTCATTACCTTAACAAAATCATCAACAGCTCTATTTGTTTCATCAATACTTCTATTATTATCAATTTTTGGGTTACAACCCAATGCTCGCTTAAAGAATTCGCTACTAGATCGACCAGATATAAAGTGCAGATAAGGGTCGCCATTATTTTCTGGGTAGCTTGCTTTGAATAAAGTCAAATCAACAAGGACAGCTTGTCGCAAGGAATCTATATCTATAGATGGTAATTTCTCTGGAATAAGATTTTTATCGAAATTAAAGACTCCCTTTCTATCCACCATGATAATAAAAAGACGACCACTACTTTCTTTATCATTATCTACATTGTAATGAATAAATATTATAGCCCCACCAGAAAGCCTTGATTTGTCATTATTCGCTTCACCTCTCATTCTATCCATCATTGACTGAACAAAAGATTTAAAATCTATATTTTGATTTAGATATTTACTGAAAGAAATAGGTGCACTTAATGGCATTTTATTTTCATCGATTACACCATGAAGTTTCCTTTTAAGTTTAAATTTTTTCTCGATTTGTTTAATAAAAAGCTGAACGTCTTCTGTATCTAATGTCCAAACTTCACCTAAAGACTCTTTAAATATAGGGCCGGAGTCCCCTGACACTTTATCCAGAGTTGCTGTCAATGCAAACTGAGGGACATAACTTTCCTCCTGCACATCCAAGCTTGAGTCATAGCCACAAGCACACACTTCATCTGAATCAAGCATGCTACCGCATGAGGGGCAATTATTATTTAAATGTTCATTACTATCAGCCATGTATGGTCCTTATTCAAAATCATTCCAACCGAGAACATATAAAAACTACATAATATATTATATTCTTATATTTACTTGCTAGTAATCATTGAAGTATACAATCATGTATATAAAAACAGTATATTACAATGACATTAAACAGCCAAAAGGTTTTACCTATTAATATATATAATTCTACGATTTTTTCTCTCTGAGGAAGAAGACATCCAAGAGATATCCCCCTTTATCGATAGTATATAACTTTGCAGATGCAGATAAGATCTATTGGTGGTCATTCTGGTGGTCTTGACAGAACGGCAATTCAGGTTTAGCTTACATATTAGCCAGTTACTGGCAAAGGCGATCCCAGTCAGAGGAGCCATATTAGAGAAGCCCGCTTAAGGAAACTTAAGCGGGCTTCTTGCATTGTAGTAAGGAGAATTCACTACAGGGTAAAGCCGTAATGGGAACCATCCGGTAGCTCCACGTCAAGACGTAGTTTGCCGCCCGTCGCCTCTACATAGCGTTTGAGCGTGGACAGTTTCAAATCCCGCCCCGGCTTCTCCATACTGGCAACCGTAGGTTGCCGGATCCCCAAAGCCTGCGCCATTTCTACCTGGGTTTTCTGTACTTTCTCACGCAGTTCGGCAAGGTGGATATTGAGCAGGATGTCCGTAGCCATTGCCCGTGCATCGGCCACGACATTCGGTGTTTCATCAGCAAGAAGCTGTTCGAGCGTTCTGCCCATCGCGCTATTCCTCATCATCTGGCGTATTTAAATAATCGCTGAACTCCCGATCGGCGACCGGGATCATCTGGTCATAAAAGCGTTTTTCATTCCCGACCTTAGTAGCGACGCCAGTACACAGGCCCGGTCAGCGGCACCAAGTTCACTAAACCAGATATCAAACCGATCCGTAGTCTTAATCGTCCACACAGGCCCCTCCTTGCAATATAGATCCCAGGCTATATAGATGCAAATCAATAATGCAGATAATGGGGACCCGCCAAACAAAATGCATGGCCATTTATTGATAAAAGGAAAACGCATTCCAACCATTGATTGAAAGGGGTGTAAATGTGCCGTTGTATTGCGGCCGGGCTCCATTGCCAGACAGGACAGTTACCGCATCCCCCTGTGACAATTCCTCCCGAGCACGGCCACTAAATGCCTCGTCCCGTGCGGTTTGTTTCATCCGTCAGCCCAGACGCCACAAGGCTTTTGATGCCCGGTAAGCCTGTTTTGATGATGCCCACCCCTGTGGCAGGAGGGCAAAACCGCCTCCAGAGCCGCGATATCATTTTCTTTCGGTGGGGAATATGATGAGGCACATTATCTTTGCGCAATGCGGTGACTGAGAATAAATGGATGTAATAAGCATCATTATGTCGGCGGGTAAATCTTCCGTTGATGTCGCACTTTATACGCTCTTACCCATCATGGTCGTGATGCTGATGATCATGAAATACCTGGAAGTGCGCGGCGTGCTCGATGTTATCGTCCGCTGGGTTGCTCCGTTACTCAAGCCTTTCGGCCTCAGCGGCATGAGCGCCTTCGCGCTGATCCAGATGAACTTCGTGAGCTTTGCCGCCCCGCTGGCCACGTTGTCGATCATGGATAAACGCGGCGTCTCAGACCGGCAGATGGCCGCAACCCTCGCCATGGTGTTCGCCATGGGACAGGGTAACGTCTTTTATCCGCTGACCCCTTTTGGCCTGCACTGGACCGCCTCGATTGCCATCTCCATGGTCGGCGGTCTGTGCGCGGCGGCAGCCACCTGGTATATCACCGGTCGCCGGTTGTCTATCGCGGAGAATCCACGTGCTGAAGCGCTGCCGAATAGCGAGCAAAACAGCCAGGGGATGCTCGCGGTGATTAACAACGCCGGTTCCGATGCCATTCGCCTTGCGCTTGGCGCGGTCCCCATGCTGATCCTGTCGCTAACCATCGTCGGCATCATGAAGGAGGCAGGCCTCATCGAACTGCTGCAGCAACTGCTGATGCCGCTGCTGCTGTGGTTAAACATTCCGGTGAATTTCGTCCTGCCAACCCTGGTGAAATGCGTCGCCGGCGGCACCGCCTATTTCGGGGTCGTTTCTGAATTAATTCAGCAAGGGAAAGTCACCGTCAGCCAGCTCAATGCCTCCGCCGGGCTGCTGGTCCAGTCGTTTGACCTGCCGGGTATCGGCATCTATCTGGGGATCAGCTCGCGCTTTGTTCGCCTGTTTCGTTTTGCCGCCCCGGGCGCCATTATCGGCATTCTGGTGCGGACAATCATGCATGTGACGATATTCTGATTCATGGCCGGTTAAACACAGACTAAACCAATGGTCTATTCCGATTGTAAGAAATGAGGGAACCGGCAATTATCGCCGGGGAAATCATAGCGCAGAGAAAGTCGGATGGAATGGTGGGTCAAAAAAGTACGGTCAGCCAACGAGGCAGGCCCGCATTGTGTGGTCTTGCAAAGTGGTCAGTTAGCGATAATCGCCACGGTTGATTCCTGCCATCTCCCCCTGCGGTGTGGCGATAAGCTCACGCCACTGGCAAACGCTCGCTATTGCATTAATGGCAACCTGGCAAACAGCGTAAAAGTTATCAAAGCACGCCCCTACACTACCGAACACTGGGCTGAAGCCGTCACGCCTGCGTAAAACATCATCAACAATATCGAATTCAATCACTTTCGCCGCTAAGCCGCTGAAATTCCCCTTCGCACTTTTCCGTCTGTGACATACTATCGGGCATGTCAGCAGACCTGAAATAAGGAGCGAAGATGAACCAGAAGGCCGCCAGTCTGACCCCGGAGCAAGCGCTGAGCCAGCTTGAAGCGCAGTATGAACGTTCGGTCGATGCATTACGTAAAGCCATCGGCGAGTATATCAACCAAAGCGTACTCCCTGATGAAGAAGAGCGCGCCAACGGACTGTTTGTCTATCCACAGCTGTCCGTATCCTGGGATGGCGCCGACCATAAAGCGCTAAAAACCCGAGCATGGGGCCGCTTCACTCATGCCGGTTGCTACACCACGACCATTACCAATCCCAAACTTTTTCGTGCCTATCTGCTGGAGCAGCTCACGTCGTTGTATCAGGATTACGGCGCGCATATCAGCGTCGAGCGGTCGCAGCATGAAATCCCCTATCCGTATGTCATCGATGGTTCAGCCTTAACGCTCGATCGTTCGATGAGTGCTGGCCTGACCCGACATTTCCCGACCACCGAGCTGTCGCAAATCGGTGATGAGACCGCCGACGGGCTGTTCCATCCGACCGAGCATCATCCGCTTTCCCATTTTGATGCCCGCCGTGTGGATTTCTCCCTCGCGCGCCTGCGTCACTACACTGGCACGCCGGTCGATCACTTCCAGCCGTACGTCCTGTTTACCAACTACACGCGCTACGTCGATGAGTTCGTCAGCTGGGGATGCAGCCAGATTCTTGACCCCGACAGCCCCTATATCGCCCTCTCCTGCGCCGGCGGCATCTGGATCACCGCCGATACCGAAGCACCGGAGCAGGCTGTTTCCGATCTGGCGTGGAAAAAGCATCAGATGCCAGCCTGGCACCTGATCACCAAAGATGGTCAGGGAATTACCTTGATTAATATCGGCGTCGGGCCGGCAAACGCCAAAAACATCTGCGACCACCTGGCGGTCCTGCGTCCGGACGTCTGGCTGATGATTGGCCACTGCGGCGGCCTGCGTGAAAGCCAGACCATTGGGGACTACGTGCTGGCGCATGCCTACCTGCGCGATGACCACGTGCTGGATGCGGTGCTGCCGCCCGATATCCCGATACCCAGCATTGCCGAAGTGCAGCGTGCACTTTACGACGCCACCAAGCAGATTAGCGGCATGCCGGGAGAAGAGGTCAAACAGCGCCTGCGTACCGGGACGGTCGTGACGACCGATGATCGGAACTGGGAGTTGCGCTATTCCGCCTCGGCGCTGCGCTTTAACCTCAGCCGTGCCGTCGCCATCGATATGGAAAGCGCCACCATTGCCGCCCAGGGCTACCGCTTCCGCGTGCCGTACGGCACACTGCTGTGCGTGTCAGACAAACCGCTTCACGGCGAGATTAAGCTGCCCGGCCAGGCGAACCGTTTCTATGAAGGGGCCATTTCCGAACATTTGCAAATCGGCATCAAGGCCATCGATTTACTACGCGCAGAGGGCGATCACATGCACTCCCGTAAGCTGCGCACCTTCAACGAACCCCCGTTCCGCTAACGCCATAGCCCATAGCCCTGCGCGTGCTTCGCGCAGGGCACCGGAAAATAACAGCACCATCCAGAAGACAAAAAGCAAAAAACCCGCTTAAGTTTCCTTAAGCGGGTTTCTTAAATATGGCTCCTCTGACTGGACTCGAACCAGTGACATACGGATTAACAGTCCGCCGTTCTACCGACTGAACTACAGAGGAATCGTGTGAACGGGGCGAATATTAACGGCGGTGGGTGCCCTTGTCAAAGGCTGTTTTCATAATTCACACCGTTTGCCGATTTATTCTCCACTTTGCACAAATATTGCCGTTTTTACTGAAAAGTGGTTATGTTTCGTCCACTTGAGTTTTGACGCGCGGATATTTCCACAGCCAACGCCCGCTCACCATACGGCCATAGAACAGCACGCCGCGTACCGCCCAGTCGAGCACCATGCCCAGCCAGACCCCGATGACCCCCATCCCCAGCACAATCCCCAGGGTATAGCCCGCCACCACGCGACAGCCCCACATTCCCAGCATCGATACCCACATGGTATAGCGCACATCGCGCGCACCTTTAAATGCGCAAGGTAAAATCCACGAGGTCGCCCAGATAGGCATAAAGAAGGCGTTCAGCCATAGCAGCTCTTTAACCACAACTTTGACGTCTTCTTCGCTGGTGTAGAACGAGGCGATCAGATTAGCAAACGGCGCCGTCCCCCACGCAATAACCGTGAGCACCACCGTCGATAGCCAGAACACGTGCCACGCCTGGCGCTCCGCCTGTCCTATTTGTCCTTTACCTAACCGTTTACCGGTAATGATCGTCGAGGCGGACCCCAGTGCGTTACCCGGCAGGTTAATCAGCGCGGCGACGGAAAAGGCAATAAAGTTACCAGCGATAACGTTAGTCCCCATTCCGGCGACAAACATTTGCGTCAGCAGTTTGCCGCTGTTGAAGAGTACGGACTCGATGCTGGCCGGAATACCGATGCCCATCACTTCCCAGATAATCGCAAAGTTGAAGGGCTGGAAATAACTTTTGATCGAAATACGCAGCGCCGGGTTAAAGCCAATCGCCAGCACCCAGATAATCGCCACCGCGCCAATATAGCGGGCAATCGTCAGCCCCAGACCGGCGCCAACAAACCCCAGGCCCGGCCAGGAAAAAATACCGTAAATCAGGATACTGCTGATAATGATGTTGAGAATGTTCATCCCGCCATTGATCAGCAGCGGAATTTTCGTGTTGCCTGCACCGCGCAGCGCCCCGCTGCCGATCAGCGCGATGGCCGCCGCCGGATAGCTCAGCACCGTCAGCTCAAGGTAGGTCAACGCCATCGCCTTCACCTCTTCCGAGGCCTCACCGGCAACCACGTCGATGATCTCCTTCCCAAAGGCATGGATCACCACCGCCAGCAGGATTGAGAACAGCGTCATGATCGCCAGCGACTGTCGGGCCGCCGCTCTTGCCCGTCGCCGGTCACGTTTGCCCAGGCTAAAGGCCACCACCACCGTGGTCCCAAGGTCAATGGCGGCAAAGAACGACATGATCACCATATTGAAGCTATCGGCCAGACCGACGCCGGCCATCGCCTCTTTTCCCAGCCAGCTGACCAGGAATGTGCTCAGCACGCCCATCAATAAAACACAGGTATTTTCGAGGAAAATAGGCACAGCAAGGGGGCTGATTTCGCGCCAGTACAGCACACGGTAACTCTTACGTTTTTTGAACCAGGTTGTTCGTTCAAAGACCTGGCGCACTGCGGAGGTGGCGTTCAAGGGAGACCTTAGTGAGAAAAGTTGAAACTACATTTCAAATGATGATGGAGAATGGCCGTTCCTGCAAAACATTTTTCCTTATTAATCGTCGGTAATAGCAACAAATTGTTGATGGAACCGCCAGTTGGTTCTGAGGGGGCAATTAGATGTTTGACAAAATTTTTTTCGCCGCTAAGATACGACTCCACACCGATTCCTCTGTAGTTCAGTCGGTAGAACGGCGGACTGTTAATCCGTATGTCACTGGTTCGAGTCCAGTCAGAGGAGCCATATTTAAGAAGCCCGCTCAGGGTAACCTGAGCGGGCTTTTTGCTTTCCGCAATCAGCCAACTCTCCTGAACTGATTATTCAGACCCGCGCCAGATCACCAGAGGTCATTATTTAGCCGGGGTATTCAGCGGGCCGGGTTTACCAATCAGATAACCCTGAACCAGGTCGCAACCAAGCTGCTGCAAGGAATGTAGCTGCTCTTCGGTTTCGACACCTTCGGCGACGATGCGCATATGTAGGCTTTTCCCCATGCTGATAATCAACCGGACGATATCCAGGTCATCTTTCTGCATTGGAATATTCACCACAAATGAGCGGTCGATTTTGATTTTGTCGAACGGGAAATAGCTCAAGCGCGACAATGACGAGTAACCGGTACCAAAATCATCAATAGAAATCTGGATGCCAAGCTCGCGCAGCTGGCTGAGGATCTCTAAAGAACGGGTATTTTCATTGAATATATCCGACTCGGTAATTTCGAGGTCCAGACGGTGCGGATCCAGCCCTGTGCGCTTGAGGACCGAGATAACCACGTCGGTCAGCGAGCTGTTAATTAACTGAATGGGCGACACGTTAACCGAGACCTTCATCGGAGACGACCACCTCGCGGCCTCCTCGCAGGCGGTACTCAACACCCACTCCCCGAGCGCATTGATCATCCCGGTCTTCTCGGCAATCGGAATAAAGGTGGTGGGCGGCACCACGCCACGCACAGGATGGAACCAGCGCACCAGCGCCTCGTAGCCATAAATTTCGCCGTTGACCGTATCGGCTATCGGCTGGTAATAGACCCGGAACTCACCATTATCGAGAGCCTGCAGCAGATCATCCTCAAAGGACTTATTCTCCTGGAGACGTTGCAACATGTCAGGGCGGAAGATTTTGATCGTGCCGCTCCCCTCCTTCTTGGCTTCATATAACGCAAGATCGGCACACTTATACAGATAATCGGTACGGGTTTCCCGCTCAGAAAGTACCACGCCGATACAGGCATCAATATTGATCAGCGAATCATAAATTTGATAAGGCTGGGTGATTTTCTCACGAATGACCTGGGCGCGATCCAGCGCCATCTCTTCGCTCAGATCGCTGGAGATCAGCGCAAACTCATCCCCTCCCAGGCGATACAGCGTTTCCGAGGTTTTACGGAAAAAGGAGAGTCGACTGGCCAGTTCCTGCAGCAGCTTATCGCCGGAATCGTGTCCCAGCGTATCGTTCACATCTTTAAAGTTATCGAGATCGAACAGCATGATCACCGCCGAGCCGTTGTAAGGCCTGACCTGATTAACGACCTCTTGCAGTTTTTGCCAGAAGGAGAGCCGGTTTGGCATTCCGGTTAATGAGTCATGATAGGCATCGTACTGCAGCCGGCGGTTCTGCACCTGTAGCTTCTCTTTCGATGACTGCAGATCGTCGGCCAGCAGTTTCATTCTGACATGGGCGCGGCGCAGGTTGTTATTCTGACGCAACATCAACAGGCCCAGGGTAATACAGGTGGTGATCAGCAGGACGGAGATAATAGAGTAGATAAAATACAGATTCTGTATCTTGTCGTGGGTCTCGTTAACCACGTCGATCCCCTGCACCAGCGAGGTGGAGGCAATCGACGTCATCGGTCCGTCAAGCTCGCTCATGTCGCGTAATACGAGCTTGATCTGTGCCGGGGTCATCGTATCGAGTTCCCCGTCGAGCTGACGTAAAATATGAATCAAACTCGCCACGGTTGCCTTACGCCCCGCGTCCTTACGGATAAAGCTGCCCAGATCGCCCTGCTCCAGCAGTTCAATCTGGCTCAGCATAATATCCAGACGCAGGCGGACCTTATCGTGGTCGACGCTATCAACACCGAGCGCATACGCGCCTAAACTCGCCTCCAGCCGCATATATTCGGAAACCATCTGGGAGACTGACCAGGAGTCCGTATAGCGGGTTAATTTCTGTAACTCACCTTGCCGCTCATGCACCAGGTAGGTAATGTACCCGGTGATGATGAAAAGCGACAAAATAATGGCGGTAAGTATTCGATTCAAGATCAAACCCTTACTCAATGATAATTTTTGAAACTTGCCATGACGAACGGGAATAATAGATCTGATTCTGTAGTTCCGGGCTACTGTCGTACGGATAAACAATAAATAAAGGGCCTTTATCGCGGATCTGCATATATTCGCCGTTCATTTTTAGCGCCAGAATCGTCGGGAACTTGCGGAAGTCTTCGAGCGGGACGGTAGTCGTATAATCATTAAGGGCAATAACCTTTGCGGTTTCACCTTTAGCGCCCACTAAATCCATCAATTTCTTAAGGGAAACACCATCGAAACGCACCTTGCCTGAGTACCATGGCGTGGTGGTCACAATCGTCTCCATCCCCAGTTTTTCCAGCATATCCCGGTCAAACACCGCGGTATCGCCAACATTGGTATTCCCAATCAGGCCGGAAATGGTTAAAACGGGCTTGCCCGTAGGGGCAGGCAGTTTTTCTGCAAACGCATTTGGCACAGCCATAACACAAAATAACACTGCGAAAAGTAGACGCATTTTGCTCACCATTCCGTAATTGGAGTTTTGTTAATTGTAAACCATTAGGGTCAATTCTTAAAAGATGTCAGCCCCGGGTTGTGAGGTTCTGGATTAAAAATATTTCCGCATTTCAGAACCCTCCTTTCCTGTGTTTACACCTGGTGATAAAAAGAACGTTTTTTGCCATTTATGCAACGTCTCCGGTAAAAATCTTTTCTCTGCCCGGCCTGCGCGGTAGTCTCTGTAAAGACGTGGCTAAGACTGCGTCTCATTCCAATAATGACAAATATGACAACAGACAGGATTAGTATGGACTCAACGCTTATTTCTCATCCCCCCGGCAAGGAGGTTTGTTCACTTAATCGCGCCAGAAGAGCGGCCTGGGGCAGCTTTGCCGGTGCGGTAGTCGACTGGTATGACTTTTTGCTGTACGGCATCACCGCCGCGCTGGTGTTTAACCGCGAGTTTTTCCCGCAGGTCAGTCCCGCGATGGGTACCCTGGCAGCCTTCGCCACCTTCGGCGTCGGTTTCCTGTTTCGCCCGTTAGGCGGCATTATCTTTGGCCATTTCGGCGATCGTCTCGGACGTAAACGGATGCTGATGATGACCGTCTGGATGATGGGCATTGCCACCGCCTGCATCGGTTTGCTTCCCTCCTTTAACCAGATTGGTTGGTGGGCGCCGGTTCTGCTGGTCATCCTGCGAGCCATTCAGGGCTTCGCCGTAGGCGGTGAATGGGGTGGCGCGGCGCTGTTAGCCGTGGAAAGCGCCCCAAAACATAAAAAAGCCTTTTACAGCAGCGGGGTGCAGGTGGGTTATGGTGTCGGCCTGCTGCTCTCGACCGGCCTGGTCTCGCTGATTAGCGCCAACACCACCGACGAACAGTTCCTGAGCTGGGGCTGGCGTTTGCCCTTCCTGTTCAGCGTGGTGCTGGTGTTGATCGCCCTGTGGATCCGCAACGGCATGGCCGAATCGGCGGAATTTGAAAATCAGCAGCAGAAACCGCAACCGGCGGAGAAAAAACGTCTGCCGGTAATCGAAGCCCTGCTCCGCCATCCCGGCGCGTTTCTGCTGATCATCGCCCTGCGCCTGTGCGAACTGTTAACGATGTATATCGTGACCGCCTTCGCCCTGAATTACTCTACGCAGAACCTCGGGCTACCGCGCGAACTGTTCCTGAATATTGGCCTGCTGGTCGGCGCCATCAGCTGTTTGACGATTCCCTGCTTCGCCTGGCTGGCTGACCGCTTTGGCCGGCGACGCATCTATATAACCGGTGCACTGATCGGCACCCTGAGCGCCTTCCCGTTCTTTATGGCCCTGGAGAGTCAGTCTTACTTCTGGATCCTGTTTTTCGCCCTGATGCTGGCCAATATCGCCCATGATATGGTGGTGTGCGTCCAGCAGCCAATGTTCACCGAGATGTTCGGTGCCAGCTACCGCTACAGCGGTGCCGGTGTCGGCTATCAGGTGGCCAGCGTGGTTGGCGGCGGTTTTACGCCGTTTATCGCGGCGGCGTTAGTGACCTTCTCCGGAGGATCGTGGCACAGCGTGGCGATTTACCTGACCGTCGGCTGCCTGCTCTCTGCCCTCACGGCGATGCTGATGAAACAGAAAACTCACCCCTGATAGCATGCGGACGGCGGAAAAACCGCCGTCCATAAGGAGATGTCATGATCCAGGAGAACCGTCCCGCCTGCTGGCCCGCGCAGTTTCATCATCAGGAACTCCCGCTGCGGTTCTGTCCCGACCCGACCCTTGCCGAGCAACCACTGATTGAGCTGGCGCGTAATGGCCAGGCAGTGGCCCAGCTCTGGCAGGCGCCGCAGGGGTTTGTCGTGCCGGGAAGCTACCGCAAATTTAGTGAGCTTGACCACGTCAGCACGCTTTTCAGCCACCGCGGCTGGCCGGTATGGATACGCCGATCCGGCGGCGGGCTGGTGCCGCAAGGTCCGGGGATCGTCAATCTCAGTCTCGCCTGGCCGGTATCACAACCGCTGGGAGAAGCGGCGGAGCCGATCTATCTCCTGCTCTGCGGGCTGCTGCAGCGCACCCTGGCGACGTTCGGCGTCACCAGCCATTTTCAGTCGGTCACCGGTTCGTTCTGCGACGGGCGCTACAACCTGGCCTGCGGCGAGGGCGAGGATGTGCGCAAAATTGCCGGAACCGCCCAGTACTGGCGGCCTCTTTCGCAGGGCGAGGGGCATATCGTCCTCGCCCATGCGGTGATCTTACTGGAAGCCGATCTGCCCGCTGCACATCAGGCGGCTAATGCGTTCGAAGCCAGGCTCAACAGCGGCCGGGTCTATCGGGCCGATAAAACCGTCTCGCTATCGGAGCTACTGCTCGGTGAGACTAACCTGCTGGATCGTTTTCGCCAGGCGCTGGCGCAACAGCTGCACTCGCCTGCTTAGAACCACTCAGCGGCGACGACAGACAGCCGTAATGCGCTGTCGTTACCGGATTCCCACGCATTACGCTAGAATCCTTTTTTCCATCGGGGATTAACCCGCTCTACGCACTAAAGGTCACAATACATTGAATAATAAGACAAACTTTACGAAAGACGTGGCATGGGCCCGCCAGAATATGCCGCGGACGCTGCGCCAGGTTGCCGCGCTTCCAGACCTGAGCCAGGTGCGACTGGCCTGCTGCATGCATCTGGATATGAAAATGATCCCACTGGTGCAGGGGATCCTCGAAAAAGGGGCAAAAGTCTTTCTGACCACCTGCAACCCGACCACCGTTCAGGATGATGTGGTCGCCTGGCTGGTCGAGCGCGGCGCTGAGGCCTGCGCCTGGCGCGACATGAGCGATGCCGACTGGCAGCAATCCTGGGAACAGGCCATTGCCTGGGAACCGACTCATCTGTGCGAAATGGGGGCGGATATTACCACTCTGCTCCACCAGCGCGGCGAGTTTGGCAATATCGTTGCCGGCCTGGAAGCCACCGGCTCCGGCGTCAGCCGCCTGGGCGATATCCGTCCCGGCTACCCGATTTTTAACTGGGACGATCTGCCGGTGAAAGAGGGTTTGCATAACCGTCACATGGTTGGCCTCACCGCCTGGCACACCTTTTTCCAGACCACCCACCTGACCCTGCATGAGAAAAAAGTGCTGGTGATCGGCTATGGCCTGGTGGGTCAAGGCGTTGCTGCCTCGGCGAAAGCCTTTGGCGGACAGGTCATGGTGGCCGAAATCGATCCCGCTCGTCGCCTGCAGGCGGCCTATGATGGCTGGCACGTTGTCGACTTACAGGATGCCATCGCCTCTGCGGATGTGGTCGCTACCGCAACCGGCGGCAAAAAAGTGGTCAACAGCCAGGCCCTGGACAAGGCGAAAGACGGAGTATTTATCCTCAACGTGGGCCACGTTGCCGAAGAGATCGACTGTGGCTATCTGCGTCAGTTCAGCCATGAAGAGGTCATGCCGTTCATCAACGCCTATCGGATGGAGGATAAAACCGTGTATCTGATGGCCAACGGCTCGATGCTGAACCTGACCGCCGGATTTGGCGACAGCCTCAACGCCTTTGACGTCACCCTGGCGGTGATGGCCAGCGGTATCAAGCATATCGTGACGGAAGGGATGCAGGCGCCGGCTGCGGTCTACCTGCTACCGCAGAACGTGTGGCAACAGGCGCTCTAAATCCGTGTGGATATCAGGGCGACGGCTGTCGCCCTGATGACGGGTTAGTGACCTTCCGGCAGCACAATATTGCTTTCTGCCAGCGTCCCCATTTCGTTGTAAATCGTGCAGGCCGCCTGCACCAGATGCATCGCCAGCGCCGCCCCGCTGCCTTCACCTAAGCGCATCCCCATGTTGAGATAAGGTTCCAGCTGCAGGTGTTCCAGTGCGATACGCGCCCCTTTTTCCGCCGACAGATGCGACGGGATCAGATACGGGTGAACCCCAGGCGCCAGACGACAGGCCGCCAGCGCCGAGGCATAAGACAGAAAACCGTCCAGCACCACCGGTAACCCGCAGGATGCCGCGCCCAGCATCACGCCGGCCATACCGACCAGATCAAACCCGCCCACTTTCGCCAGTACGTCCAGACCATCGTCCGCCTGCGGTTGATTTACCGCTATCGCCCGCCGCACGACGTCGGCTTTGTGCGCCAGCTGAGACACCGGCAGGTTAGCGCCAATGCCAACCACCTCATGGGCATCATTGCCAGTCAGTACGCTAACCACGGCCGCCGCGGGGGTGGTGTTGGCCATGCCCAGTTCGCCGACGCCAAATACCTTGACTCCTTGAGCCGCCAGCTCGCGGGTATAGCCAATGCTGGCCACCAGCAGCGCCGTCGCCTGTTCGCGACTCATGGCTGCCGTGTGGGCAATGTTAGCGCTGCCGCGCGCGACTTTCATATTCACCAGGCCGGGAATCGGGTCCGCGTCGATACCGGCATCAATTACGTGCACCTGGGCTCCGGCCTGCGCCGCCAGCACGCAGACGCCGGTATTTTTCCGGGTCATGTTTGTTGCCTGAATCGCCGTCACCACCTGAGGTGAAATCGCAACCCCTTCATGCCAGACGCCATGATCGGCGCACATCACTACGATGGCTTTCTCCATCAGCTGCAGCTCGCCGCGCAACCCCGGCATACCGGCCAGTTGTACGGCCAGCGCTTCCAGTCGCCCCAGGCTACCCGGCGGTTTTAATAATCCGTCCAGATGCTGTTGCGCCCGCGCCATCGCCGCCCGATCCGGCGGTGCAATAGCGGCAATGAAAGCCGAAAGATTGTCCATTATGTTCCTCGTCGCACTGTCAAATGATGTGTCATCGCCCATTGTGAACCCCGTGGCGCGCAGAAATTCACGTGACAAGGCCATTCACCGCAGGGAGAAGGAGATAAATCAGAGGGGGAATTCCCGGCGACGAGGGCCGCCACCGGGCAGGTACAGCGTGATTACTCTTCGACTTTCGCTTCGCCAATCACTTTCAGCTTTTTGGAAATGTCGCGGCGTTCTTTGGACAGCTCAGCATTTTTGATGATGTAGTCATCAACACGATCTTCGTAATCGCTTTTCATGCTGGCAATAATGCCCTGAATGGCTTCAACGCTCATGCCTGGCTTGATGTAGTCACTGAGGTTGTCCAGCAGCAGTACGCGCTTCTGGTTGTCACGGATCTTTTTCTCAACGTCCTGAATTTCACGCTGCAATTTGTTCTTACGACGATACAGGCGAACAAACTCCAGTACGTCCTGGAAAGAAGGCTTAGTTGTTTCCATTTTTACACCCCTAATATTTGAGATTCGGATTCGCTAAAGCGACTGCTATATAGGGCTAACATAACTGTTAGCAGACGCTGATGACAATGTTTTTTCCTTTACGTTTATCATAACCCTAAATGCAGCTGAATCGAAGCAACCTGTGGGCAAATTGCGTGCATCTGGCTTTTATTTACGCAGCGCCCGGCAGATTAAATTCGACAGCAGCTCAAGCTGGCGCGCCAGTTCGATGCTCAGCCAGACGTAGCCATGAATGGGGGTTTCCGACAGGTTTTCCCCCTTATGCTCGTTCATCAGCTGGCGCAGTTCAGCCACAACCTCGTTGAGTTTTTCGGTGTTGGCGCGAATGGGCTGCGGGTTACCTTCATACAAGGCATGCGCAATAGTCAGCAAGGTTTGCTGGGTCATCTGCTGGGTTTCGCGCAGCGTATGGGCGTTCAGCATCACAAAATGGCCGGGACGGGAAATCCAGTAGGCGTTGATCTGCAGTTCAAGCATGCAGACCAGATTGCGGCTCACGGTCTGAATCGCCTCGAAAATGGCTTTCTGGATATGGGTCTCTTTGCTGGCCGGGGTAATCAGGCCGCGCATTTTGACCACATCGTTCAGCACCTTCTGCAGGTGTTTTTCCAGACGCGGTCGCTCCACCAGGTTAGGGGAAAAACCAGCCTGATACAGACGGTTGAAGGCGGTGACATAGTTGGCCATCTGAATGCGCCAGTGCAGAAATGCCCGCTGTGGCCAGATGCCGGTGAACAGCATCGCCAGCAACGAGCCGAAGATAACATCGCCGCTTCGCCAGAGCGCGGTATGCATATCGCCGGGCGGCGCCCCGACCACCACCGATAACGTGATGCCGATAAGCAGCGCCTGATAGGGCTTTTTGCCCAGCGCCAGCCAGCCGCAGAGAAACATGGCCAGGCCGCACCACAGCACCATTATGGGTAAGGAGATCAGTTCAAGCTTGAGCGCCACCAGCCCCAGCGCCGAACCTAAAATGGTACCGCCGATACGTTCAAAAGCACGCGGCACCACGTTGCCCCAGAAGGAAATTGGCCCCATCACCACCACCAGGGTGATCAGCGGCCAGGTGCCTTCCGGCACATTCAGCAGACGAACCAGCAAAAAAGTGAGGACAAAGGCCAGAGCAATTCGAATACCATGTACCACGCGATAGTGGCGATACAGACGAATTTCGAAAGGCTTGAGTGATTTATCAGCGCGCACAACGCTCTCCAGCAAGAAAGCAGGTAGCAAAGGCCAATTGTAACTGCTTTTTCACTATAAGCAGCACGCCGATCAAAAAAACCTTTTCACAGAGGGATTATCGGGTTACTCCCCGACCGGCGTCACCGCGACATACATTTCAATGTCCCAGTAGCCGTCCTGATTGCCGTCGTTCAGATAAAGCTCGAAGCACGGTTTTTCCGCAATGTGGTACGCCTTGTCCTGCATCAGGCTGTTGAAGAAGGCCAGCCACGGCGTGGAGAAGTCATGATTTTCCACCCGCGCGCGGGCGAACGCGTACTCTCCTCCAGCGATCTCGGTGAGAATCACCCCTTCGCTGCCGGGCGGGATAACATAATCTTCCGCCACGGTAACCACCGTATCGCAGCGCAGTTTCTCGGGCGGCACCTGGTCTGGGTTATCGTAGTAAACGGCCACCCACTCCTGCGCCGGCACCTGATGGTTTGTGACCCACGCCATCAGTTGTTCAAAACCCTGCTTAACGGTCTGTTCCCACGGCCCCACCAGGTGAAACCCGGCAATGTTACGTTTGCCGACGGACTTAACGTGATATTCCATGCTGCCTCCACTGTTAATAACAACTGTATAAATATACATGAAGTGTAACCAGGCGATGAGGTTCAGTATGTGAGTTGATTCGCAGAGTTGCCGTAATATTATCCAAAAAAAATGCCCCGAACGGGGCATAAAGATTACAGGCCGTGGTGCAGATAATCGCTCAATCGCGAGAAGAACCCGCCCTTGCCGACGCTCTCCAGAGTGACCAGCGGCCAGTGGGCCACCACTTTGTCACCATCGTACAGTGAAATTTCGCCCACCCGCTGGTTGGCGGCAATCGGCGCTTCGAGATCTTTCTTATCCAGCACATATTTCGCTTTGATGCGTGACACTTCCGACTTCGGCAGCGCTAACCAGAAGTCCTGATCGGTGCCCAGCTCGATGTGATCTTTATCGCCGTACCAGATCTGCTCGCTGCCGACTTTTTTGCCCTTTTGCAGCACCTGGACGGTATCGAAGTTTTGCTGGCCCCAGTGCAGCAGCTTCGCCGCCTGCTGTTCGCGCCCTTTCGGGCTGTCGGCGCCCATCACCACGGCAATAAGACGACGTTTGCCGTCAACCGCAGAGGCAATCAGGTTAAAGCCGGCGCCTGAGGTGTGCCCGGTCTTCAGGCCATCGACATTCATGGTTTTATCCCACAGCAGCCCGTTGCGGTTCTGCTGGGTGATACCATTCCATGTCAGGCTTTTTTGGCTGTACATATGGTAGACGTCAGGCTCGCCGTGAATGATCGCCCGTGACAGTACCGCCAGATCGTAGGCGGAACTGTGCTGGCCCGGCGCATCAAGACCATGCACGGTTTCAAAATGGGTATCCTGCAGATGCAGTTTTTCAACATAGCTGTTCATCAAGGCGACGAACTGTGGTTGGCCGCCGGCCACATAATCCGCCAGCGCCACGCAGGCGTCGTTACCGGAATCGACAATAAGTCCGCGGCTTAAATCGCGCACGCTGACCCGGTCACCTTGCTTCAGGAACATCAGTGACGAGCCGTCAAATACCGGGTTGCCTTTGGCCCAGGCATCGCGGCCGACGGTGACGATATCGTCAAAGGTGATGCGGTGGCTGTCGATCGCGCGATCGACCACATAGCCGGTCATTAATTTCGTCAGACTGGCAGGGTTACGCTGCTGGTGCTCATTGCCCGCAGTCAGTATCTGCCCGGTGGTATAATCCATGAGTACCCAGGAGCCAGCCTGAATCGACGGCGGCGCCACGGTAGCGGGGAAATCATTAGCAGCAAATGCGCAAGAAACGCTCGAAGCGAGCAAAGTTACAGCAATAAAAAAACGGCCTTTCAACGGCATATCCTCTAGATTGGCAGACTCGCCGTCCTTTTTACGGAAGTTCTTCTTTCAAATCAGGGTTTAATTGCAAGAAAATATGACACGGTAAAAGTCTGCCACGGCCAACGCCCTTCTGATGCCCAGGCAAATCGTTTACCATAACGGATGCACGCCACCATGGATAATGAACAGACTATGCAAGATAGCGCCAATCAGCCCGGATTTTTGTTTCACGATTACGAGACCTTCGGCACCAGCCCTTCGCTTGACCGGCCGGCGCAGTTCGCCGCCATCCGCACCGATGCGGAGCTGAATATCATCGGCGAACCGGAAGTCTTCTACTGCAAACTGGCCGACGACTATCTGCCGCAGCCGCAGGCGGTCATGATCACCGGGATCACCCCGCAGGAAGCTATCGCCAAAGGCGACAACGAAGCGGCCTTTGCCCGCCGTATTCACGATCTGTTCACGGTGCCCAAAACCTGCATCGTCGGCTATAACAACGTGCGCTTCGATGATGAAGTCAGCCGCAATATTTTCTATCGCAACTTCTACGATCCCTACGCCTGGAGCTGGCAGCACGATAACTCCCGTTGGGATCTGCTGGATGTGATGCGTGCCTGCTACGCGCTGCGCCCGGAAGGGATCAACTGGCCGGAGAACGACGACGGCCTGCCGAGCTTCCGCCTGGAGCATCTGACCGTCGCCAACGGCATTGAACACAGCAATGCCCACGACGCGATGGCCGACGTTTACGCCACCATCGCCATGGCGAAACTGGTCAAAACCCAGCAGCCGCGCCTGTTTGACTATCTCTACAGCCATCGCAACAAGCGCAAGCTGGCGACGCTTATCGACGTGGTGCAAATCAAGCCGCTGGTCCATGTGTCCGGCATGTTCGGCGCGGCCCGCGGCAACACCAGCCTGGTCGCCCCGCTTGCCTGGCACCCGGACAACCGCAATGCGGTGATCATGGTCGATCTTGCCGGCGATATGACCCCGCTGCTGGAACTGGATGCCGATACGCTGCGCGAACGCCTGTATACGCCAAAAGCCGATCTCGGCGAACTGGCAGCGGTGCCGATTAAGCTGGTTCATCTGAATAAATGCCCGGTGCTGGCCCAGGATAACGCGCTGCGCCCGCAGGATGCCGACCGGCTGGGGATAAACCGCCAGCGCTGCATGGATAATCTGCAACTGTTGCGCAGTCATCCGCAGCTACGTGAGAAAGTGGTCGCCCTCTTTGCCGACGCGGAGCCGTTCGTGCCGTCTGACAACGTCGATGCTCAGCTCTATAACGGCTTTTTCAGCGATGCCGACCGCGCGGCGATGAAAATCGTTCTGGAAACCGAGCCGCGTAACCTGCCCGCGCTGGATATTACCTTCGCCGACCAGCGGATAGCCCGCCTGCTGTTTAACTATCGCGCGCGCAATTTCCCCGGCACCCTCGACGAGGCCGAGCAGCAACGCTGGTTAGAGCATCGTCGTGAAGTGTTTACCCCGGAGCGTTTGCAGGCTTATGCCGATGAGTTGCAGATGTTGTATCAGCAATATCCGGACAACACAGAGAAGCAGGCGCTGTTGAAAGCGCTGTGGCAGTACGTGCAGGAGATTGTTTGATTGGGAACAGTTCCCGCAGGCGGCGCCTGACGGGTTGTAGCCCGGGCTGGGCATAAAGCACAACCCGGGTACGGTTGGTTAACTTCTGGCGCGGCTGGCGATAATCGCCTCCGCAACATTGCGCGGAGCTTCCGCGTAATGGTGGAACTCCATGCTGTAGGTGGCACGCCCCTGCGACATTGAACGCAGCGTGGTGGAATAGCCAAACATCTCAGCCAGCGGTACATCCGCACGGATAATCTGGCTGCCGAAGCGCTCTTCCATCCCCTGCACCATGCCGCGCCGGGAAGAGAGATCGCCCATAATGTTTCCGGCGTACTCCTCCGGCGTTTCCACTTCCACGTGCATCACCGGCTCGAGGATCACCGGATCGGCCCGACGCGCCCCTTCCTTGAAGCCAAAAATCGCCGCCATGCGGAAGGCCATTTCCGAGGAGTCGACATCATGGTACGAACCAAAGGTCAGGGTGGCTTTGACATCCACCACCGGATAGCCGGCCAGCACGCCGGTGCCCATCGCTTCACGCAAGCCTTTCTCCACTGACGGGATATACTCGCGCGGTACCACGCCGCCTTTAGTGGCATCTTCAAACACAAAGCCACTTCCCGGCGCCAGCGGTTCCAGCATCAGCACCACATGACCGTACTGCCCTTTGCCGCCGGACTGGCGGACAAATTTGCCTTCCACCTCTTTGACCGTTTTACGGATCGTTTCGCGGTAGGTGACCTGCGGACGGCCGATATTGGCTTCCACGCCAAACTCACGTTTCATGCGGTCGACGATAATTTCCAGATGCAGTTCTCCCATCCCGGAGATAATCGTCTGGCCGGACTCCTCGTCAGTGTGCAGACGAAATGACGGGTCTTCTGCCGCCAGTCTCTGCAGAGCGATGCCCATTTTCTCCTGGTCGGCTTTGGTTTTCGGTTCAATTGCCAGCGAAATCACCGGCTCCGGAAACTCCATGCGTTCCAGGGTAATCACCGCATCGGGATCGCACAGCGTGTCGCCGGTGGTCACATCCTTCAGTCCGACGCAGGCGGCAATATCCCCGGCATGCAGTTCATCCACCTCATGACGGTCGTTGGCATGCATCAGCACAATACGCCCGATACGCTCCTTCTTGCCTTTCACCGGGTTGTACACCGCATCGCCTTTTTTCAGGGTGCCGGAGTAAACCCGAATAAAGGTCAACTGGCCAACGTACGGGTCGGTCATCAGTTTAAACGCCAGCGCCGAGAACGGTTCGTCGTCGCCCGGATGACGTTCAGCCGGCTGGCCTTTCTCATCGACACCCTCAATCGCCGGAACATCCAGCGGCGACGGCATCAGCTCGATTACCGCATCGAGCATGCGCTGCACGCCTTTGTTCTTGAACGCGCTGCCGCACAGCACCGCCTGAATTTCCCCGCCGACGGTGCGCTGACGCAACCCGGCGATAATATCGGCTTCGCTCAGTTCGCCGGTTTCCAGGTATTTGTCCATCAGCGCGTCGTTGGCTTCCGCCGCCGCCGAGACCATTTTTTCTCGCCATTCCTGGGCGGTCGCCAGCAGGTCGTCCGGCACCGGCGCGTAGCTAAAAGTCATGCCCTGGGTCGCGTCGTCCCACAAGATGGCGCGCATTTTGATGAGATCCACCACCCCGGTGAAATGCTCCTCGGCTCCAATAGGGATCACGATCGGCACCGGGTTAGCTTTCAGACGGTCGATCATCATCTGCACGACACGGAAGAAATCCGCACCGGGACGGTCCATTTTATTGACGAACGCCAGCCGTGGTACGTGGTATTTATTCGCCTGTCGCCAGACGGTTTCTGATTGCGGCTGCACGCCACCGACGGAGTCATACACCATGACCGCACCGTCCAGCACGCGCATCGAACGCTCCACCTCGATGGTGAAATCCACGTGGCCCGGGGTGTCGATAATATTGATGCGGTGTGGCTCGAAACTGCGATCCATACCGGGCCAGAAGCAGCTTACCGCCGCGGAGGTAATCGTAATTCCGCGCTCTTGCTCCTGCGCCATCCAGTCAGTGGTTGCCGCGCCATCGTGTACTTCCCCCAGCTTGTGGCTCATTCCGGTGTAAAACAGAATGCGCTCGGTGGTGGTGGTTTTGCCGGCATCGATATGCGCGGAGATACCGATGTTGCGATAACGTTCGAGGGGGATGGGTCGGGGCATGATGCGTCCTTAGTCGTATTGACTGTCAGTGAGCGGCTGAATTGTGCCGCAATGTGTTTATCGGCCTCTATCATAGTACAACTGTACGAGTATATTCGAACTATTTTTGCTATCGTTTCTATTGGTGAAGCTGAACTGACGTACATGGCGTTAGCCATGTAGTTTGGGTATATTACCGGCCAGCCGCCGATACGGGCTGCTGCTCCCGGGAGCAGAGCAACCGCCGACACAGGAATATTATGATCGCCAATCATCCCGAACGTGAACAAATCCGCCTGGAAAATGTTCTTTTTGCCCTTGGAAATCCGATGCGTCTGGAGATTATTCGCATCCTGGCTGACGGCAATGAGCAGAGCTGTAACGCCCTGCGCCCTGAAGATATCGCTAAATCCACGATGACTCACCACTGGCGCGTCCTGCGCGATAGCGGCGTGATCTGGCAGCGCCCCCAAGGACGCGAAAATATGATTTCGTTGCGCAGAGACGATCTCGACGCCCGCTTTCCCGGGCTACTGGATGCGCTGCTCAAGGTGATGGCTTAGGCCGAACCAGGAATGTGATTCAGGCAGGTTGCGGGTCTGTCATTTCCCACTCGCTCACGGCGCAGGTTGCGCCGCGCGACAAAAACAAAAAAGCCGGAGGTTTCCCCCCGGCTTTTTAATCACAACGTGTATTTACGCCACGTCTTCGTACTGCGGAACCGGGTTACGGAAACGCTTGGTCACACAGGCCAGGTATACCAGGCCAATGGTGCCCCAAATCAGACCCAGAACCATAGAGCTCTGCTCCAGGTTAACCCACAGTGCGCCTACGGTCAGTGCGCCACAGGACGGCAGCACCAGGTAGTTGATGTGGTCTTTCAGCGTCTTGTTACGCTTCTCACGGATCCAGAACTGCGAAATCACCGACAGGTTAACGAAGGTAAACGCCACCAGCGCACCAAAGTTAATCAGCGCCGTTGCGGTCACCAGGTCGAATTTAATCGCCAGCAGTGCAATCGCGCCAACCAGCAGCACGTTAAACGCCGGAGTACGCCATTTCGGGTGAATATAGCCGAAGAAGCTGGTCGGGAACACGCCGTCGCGGCCCATTACGTACATCAGGCGAGAAACACCCGCATGTGCGGCCATACCGGAAGCCAGAACGGTCACGCTGGAGAAAATCAGCACGCCCCACTGGAAGGTTTTGCCCGCTACGTACAGCATGATTTCAGGCTGTGATGCATCCGGATCTTTAAAGCGCGAGATGTCCGGGAAGTACAGCTGCAGGAAGTAAGAGGCACCGATAAAGATCATGCCGCCAATCAGCGCAGTCAGGAAGATTGCCTTCGGGATCACGCGCTCTGCATCTTTGGTCTCTTCGGACAGCGAAGAGATGCCGTCAAAGCCGAGGAACGAGAAGCACAGAATAGTCGCCCCGGTAATCATCGGCACCACGTGGGCCCCTTCGGACCAGAACGGACGGGTGCTGGTCAGCGTGCCGGCACCTTCACCGTGCATCACGCCGTAGATGATCAGGCCGACAATCACCGCCACAATACCCATCTGCAGAACCACAATCAGGGTGTTGAAGTTCGCCACAGCCTTGATGCTACGCAGGTTAGAGACGGTCATGAAACCGACCAGCGCGACCACGAAGATCCATGACGGCACGGAAGGCATCAGCGCTTCAAAGTAAATTTTCGCCAGCAGGATGTTGATCATCGGCATGAACAGGTAGTCCAGCAGCGATGACCAGCCAACCATAAAGCCTACGGTCGGGCTGATGGATTTCTGGGCGTAGGTATAAGCGGAACCTGCTGACGGGAAACGACGAACCAGTTTACCGTAGCTCAGTGCCGTAAAGAGAATCGCGATCAGGGCGAAGGCGTAGGCCGTCGCGACGTGACCGTCGGTCAATCCAGAGACGATACCAAACGTATCGAACAGCGTCATCGGCTGCATATAGGCCAGGCCCATCATTACAACCGGAATCAACGTAAGCGTCTTACGTAATTCCACGCGAGAGGTTTTTGGAGTAGCGTTATGCGACATGGTGGTTATCCCCTTTCACGGCGAATGCCATCGCGTAAGCAAAAAATTGCCCCATTTCAGTGTATTCCTCAGCGACAACGACTGTCGGTTTTTAGTAAATATCTATCCGGTACGAAGCCCGGCCTCTTGTATTGAATGATGTGCCTTGAAAGCAAAAAAATAACCGACACTTCAAAAAGCGTCGGCTAAATTCCATTTTTCAGGCCGCGTATTTTGCAACATTTTCTGGTCGGATGACAAGATGTTGAAAAGCCAAATTGTCACTACAATAATTTAACAGATTAATATTCATACATTTTTAGTATGATAGATTGTATGGATAGCATTATTTGCTAAAATTTCGCTGCGCCACCAGTCGCAGGAACGCCCGCTCGTCTGATCGTTCCAGCCCAACCATGCCCGATGCGACGGAAAATGGGAGGCGACAGCCTTCTCTACCAGCTCGCCACTCTCCAGTTGAGCACGTACCAGATACTGCGGCACGTACCCCCATCCCAGCCCGGCGGCGATCAGCATCAGCAGCCCCGGATAGTCATACGCCACCAGACAGTCCTGGTCATCAATCGGCGGCCACTGTCCGTCGATCGCAATCGCCCGATGGCGCTTCAATATTCGCCAGTTCAGCGGCGCGGTGAGTGCGGCAAGCGGATGCTGCGGGGCAACAACAAGCCCATACGCCAGTTCGCCCAGCAGGCTGAAGCCGTAACCACCGATCGCTGGAGGATCGCAGACCACACCCAGCACCATATCCGCCCGCCCCTCAACCAGCGCATCCCAACCATGGGACGACGCTTCGCGGAGGAATCGCAGCTGTGCGAGAGTATGTTGCTGATAGAACTGGTTCACCATTGGCGCCAGTAAAAAGAAAGGGAACGCCGTATCCACGGCCAGCACCAGGGTATTTTCCCACCCCTGATGCAGTTTAATTGCCTGTTTTTCCAGTTCACGGGCGGTATGCAACACCTCACGCCCTTTCTCCAGCAGCATCTGCCCGGTTGGCGTAAAGCGCGCCCGATGGCCGCTGCGATCAAGCAGCTGAATATTCAGATCGCTTTCCAGCTTGTGAATGGTGTAGCTCAGCGCAGAGGGGGTTTTGTAGAGCTTTGCCGACGCCGCGGCAAAGCTCCCCTCTTTTTCCAGAGCATCAAGAATAACGAGGACATCCAGCAGTGGTTTCATCGCCGCCCCCTCAGGTACGCGATTACCGCTGGCGCATTACTCCATCGGCATCACCAGCGGGTCGGGGTACTGATACTCAAACCCCAGTTCGTAGCAAATTCGGTTGCCATCGATGATCTTACCCGGCCCGCTATTGGGGTTGTCGGCAAATACCGGTGCCTCCAGCCCCAGTTCACGTGCCATTTGCGGGTAGAACACGCCACGCGCCGGATGTTTGGGCGCACATATATTATAGATGCGTCCGCCCTTCGGGGCCTGCAGCAGCAGTTCGATGGCCGAAACCACATCCTGCAAATGCACGAGGTTCACGCCATGCTGGCCGTCCGGCGCCGATTTTCCGGCAAAGAAGCGTCCGGGATGACGGGATGGCCCCACCAGCCCCGCCAGACGCAAAATATCCACCGACGTTCCCGGCAGGTTGTGCAGCCAGTCTTCCAGCTCTTTCAACACCCGGCCGCTGGCGGTCTGCGGATCGCGCGGTGAATTCTCTTTTAGCGTCCCGCTGGCATTGCCATAAACGGAGGTGGAGCTGGTAAATACGATGCGCGGAATATGGTAGGCCAGCGCCGTATCGACAATCTCCTGGACCGCCTGCAAATAAAACTCTTCACCCGGCCCGCTACGACGCGCCGGTAACGTAATCACCAGTGCATCGACTTTCATCAACGCATCCAAATCATCGGCATCGCAGACCAGCTGCGGCTCCAGGCGTAGCGGATAGCTATCAATACCGCACATCCTCGCCGCCTCCACGCCATCCCGGGTGGTTTTGCTGCCGGTGACCTGCCATCCGCGTGCATTCAATGACAAAGCAAGCGGCATGCCCAGCCATCCTAAACCGACAATTGCGACCTTTTTCATACCTGGCTCCTGACTCTTTCGCTGTGCTGATATAAGGCTACGCCAGCCAACCGCAACTGACAATTTCTTCAGTGAATATGAAATGAATTAATGATAGTAAAAAGCCCTTGCTTTCTGCGCTTGAAGTGGTTTAGGTTAAAAGACATCAAATGCATAGTCATTCAAAGAGAATTTTATGAACCGCGTTCAATTTAAACACCACCATCATCACCATCATCCTGACTAGTCTTTCAGGCGATGTGTGCTGGAAGACATTTAGATCTTCCAGCGGTGCATGAGCGCGAAATGAGCCCCCGGAAGATTCACTTCCGGGGGCTTTTTTTTGAACCAAATTCGGACAGATTCAGACAGGAATTAAGAGGAAACAAGAATGTTAGACAACAGCCGTTTACGCATAGCTATTCAAAAATCAGGCCGCCTGAGTGAAGATTCACGCGAATTACTGAGCCGTTGTGGCATTAAAGTGAATTTGCACACCCAGCGCCTGATTGCGCTGGCGGAAAATATGCCAATCGACATTCTGCGTGTGCGTGATGACGATATCCCGGGCCTGATTATGGATGGCGTGGTCGATCTGGGCATCATCGGCGAAAACGTGCTGGAAGAAGAGCTGCTGAGCCGTCGCGCTCAGGGCGAAGATCCGCGCTACTTCACCCTGCGCCGTTTAGATTTCGGCGGTTGCCGCCTGTCGCTGGCGACCCCGGCCGATGAAAGCTGGAACGGCCCGGCGGCGCTGGACGGCAAACGCATTGCCACCTCTTACCCGCACCTGCTGAAGCGCTACCTCGATCAAAAAGGCATCTCCTTTAAATCCTGCCTGCTGAACGGCTCCGTGGAAGTTGCCCCGCGTGCCGGTCTGGCCGATGCGATTTGCGACCTGGTCTCCACCGGCGCAACCCTCGAAGCAAACGGCCTACGCGAAGTGGAAGTGATGTTCCGTTCCAAAGCCTGCCTGATTCAACGCGATGGCGAAATGGCCGAGGCCAAACAGCAGCTGATCGACCGTCTGCTGACCCGTATTCAGGGCGTGATTCAGGCTCGTGAATCGAAATACATCATGATGCACGCGCCAACCGAGCGTCTGGAAGAAGTCGTGGCCCTGCTGCCGGGCGCCGAACGTCCGACTATTCTGCCGCTGGCAGGTGATAAGCAGCGCGTGGCGATGCACATGGTCAGCAGCGAAACGCTGTTCTGGGAAACCATGGAAAAACTGAAAGCGCTGGGTGCCAGCTCCATTCTGGTACTGCCTATTGAGAAGATGATGGAGTAATCCAGGCGGAACAGGCCTCCGGGCCTGTCTCAGAAAGTAGACAGGGGAAACGACCATGAGCTTCAACACAATTATCGACTGGAACAGCTGTAGCGCAGCACAACAGCAACAACTCTTAATGCGCCCGGCCATTTCCGCTTCCGACAGCATCAGCAAGACGGTGTCGGAGATCCTCGCCAACGTCAAAGAGAATGGCGATGCATCCCTGCGCGAATACAGCGCAAAGTTTGATAAGACCGACGTCAAAGCACTGAAAGTCACTGAAGAAGAGATTGCTGCCGCCGGCGCGCGCCTGAGCGATGAGCTTAAGCAGGCCATGGCGGTTGCGGTACGCAATATCGAGACCTTCCACAACGCGCAACAGCTGCCGGGCGTCGATGTAGAAACCCTGCCGGGCGTGCGCTGTCAGCAGGTGACCCGCCCTATCGCATCCGTGGGGTTATATATTCCCGGTGGCTCGGCGCCGCTGTTTTCAACGGTACTGATGCTGGCCACCCCGGCACGCATTGCCGGATGTCAGCAGGTGGTGCTGTGCTCACCGCCGCCGATTGCCGATGAAATTCTTTATGCCGCCCAGCTCTGCGGCGTACGTAACATCTTTAACGTTGGCGGCGCGCAGGCCATCGCCGCGCTGGCGTTTGGCACCGAGTCAGTCGCCAAAGTCGATAAAATCTTTGGTCCAGGCAACGCCTTCGTCACCGAAGCCAAGCGCCAGGTCAGCCAGCGTCTGGACGGTGCGGCCATCGACATGCCCGCCGGCCCTTCTGAAGTACTGGTGATTGCCGATAGCGGCGCGACGCCGGATTTCGTCGCCTCTGACCTGCTTTCTCAGGCGGAACACGGCCCGGATTCGCAGGTTATCCTGCTGACGCCGGATGCCGCGATGGGTGAACGCGTGGCCCTCGCCGTTGAGCGCCAGTTGGCTGAACTACCGCGCGCCGACACCGCTCGCGAAGCGCTCTCCGCCAGCCGGATTATCGTTGCCCGCGACCTGGCGCAGTGCGTGGAGATTTCCAATCTGTACGGACCGGAGCACCTGATTATTCAGACCCGCCAGGCCCGCGATCTGGTTGACGATATCACCAGCGCTGGTTCAGTGTTCCTCGGCGACTGGTCCCCGGAATCCGCCGGCGATTACGCCTCCGGGACCAACCACGTGCTGCCGACCTATGGCTATACCGCCACCTGTTCCAGCCTTGGACTGGCGGATTTCCAAAAGCGCATGACCGTGCAGGAGCTGTCGCGCGATGGCTTTGCCGCTCTCGCCTCGACCATTGAGATTCTGGCCGCCGCCGAACGTCTTACCGCCCACAAAAACGCCGTTACGCTGCGCGTCGCAGCCCTTAAGGAGCAAGCATGAGCATTGAAGAGTTAGCCCGCGCCAATATCCGTGCGTTGACGCCGTATCAATCTGCTCGCCGCCTGGGCGGTAACGGCGACGTCTGGCTGAACGCCAACGAATTCCCGACGCCGGTGGAATTTCAGTTGACCGAGCAGACCCTGAACCGCTATCCGGAACCGCAGCCAAAGGCGGTAATTGAGAACTACGCACGCTATGCCGGGTTGAAGCCGGAGCAGGTGCTGGTAAGCCGCGGCGCCGATGAGAGCATCGAGCTGCTGATCCGCGCGTTCTGCGAGCCGGGGCAAGATGCGGTGCTCTACTGCCCGCCAACCTACGGCATGTACAGCGTCAGCGCCGAGACCATCGGCGTAACCTGCCGTACGGTCCCGACCCTGGCCGACTGGCAGCTCGATCTGCCGGGCATCGCCGCCAGTCTCGACGGCGTGAAGCTGGTCTTTGTCTGCAGCCCCAACAACCCAACCGGGCAGATTATCAATCCTGACGATCTGCGGGCCCTGCTGGAGATGACCCGCGGGAAAGCAATCGTGGTTGCCGATGAAGCCTATATTGAGTTTTGCCCGCAGGCGACGCTGGCCGGCTGGCTGAGCGACTATCCACACCTGGTGGTGCTGCGCACATTATCCAAAGCGTTTGCCCTTGCCGGCCTGCGCTGCGGCTTTACCCTGGCGAATACCGACGTGATTGGGCTGTTGATGAAAGTCATCGCACCCTACCCGCTCTCAACGCCGGTGGCCGACATTGCCGCCCAGGCCCTTAGCGAACAGGGCATTGCCGCGATGCGCGCCCGCGTGGCGCAGATTGTTGCCGAACGCGAGTACCTGATTAGCCAGTTGAGCGGCATTCCCTGCGTGGAGCAGGTCTTCGGCGCCGAGACCAACTATATTCTCGTGCGTTTTAAAGCCTCCAGCGCGGTATTTAAATCTTTGTGGGATCAGGGCATTATCTTACGAGACCAAAATAAACAACCTTCATTAAGCGGCTGCTTGCGTATCACTATCGGTACCCGTGCTGAGAGCCAGCGCGTGATTGACGCTTTGACTGCGGAGAATGTATGACCCAGAAGTTTCTCTTTATTGACCGTGACGGTACGCTGATTTCCGAGCCACCGGTTGATTTTCAGGTAGACCGCTTTGAAAAACTGGCCTTTGAACCGCAGGTGATCCCTGTTCTGCTGAAACTCCAGCAGGAAGGTTACAAACTGGTGATGATCACCAATCAGGATGGCCTGGGGACCGACAGCCTGCCGCAGGCTGAGTTTGACGGCCCGCACAACCTGATGATGCAGATCTTTGCTTCTCAGGGCGTCGAATTTGATGAAGTGCTGATCTGCCCGCATCTGCCGTCCGATAACTGCGAATGCCGCAAGCCCAAAACCCAGCTGGTTCTGCCGTGGCTGGAAGATGGCGTGATGGATAAAAGCCACAGCTTCGTCATCGGCGACCGCGCCACCGACATTACGCTGGCCGACAACATGGGCATCACCGGCCTGCGCTATGACCGCGAGACGCTGAACTGGCCGACGATCTGCGAGCAGCTGACCCGCCGCGATCGCTACGCTCACGTGGAGCGCGTCACCAAAGAGACTCAGGTGGATGTGAAAGTCTGGCTGGATCGCGAAGGCGGCAGCAAAATCCACACCGGCGTCGGTTTCTTCGATCATATGCTCGATCAAATCGCTACCCACGGCGGTTTCCGCCTGGAGATTAACGTCGGCGGCGATCTCTACATTGACGATCACCACACCGTGGAAGATACCGGCCTGGCTCTGGGTGAAGCGTTGAAGCTGGCGCTGGGCGATAAGCGCGGAATTAACCGTTTTGGTTTCGTGCTGCCGATGGACGAATGTCTGGCCCGCTGCGCGCTGGATATTTCCGGACGCCCACACCTGGAATATAAAGCCGACTTTGCCTATCAGCGCGTGGGCGATCTGAGCACCGAGATGGTTGAACACTTCTTCCGCTCGCTCTCCTACACCATGGCGGTGACCCTGCACCTGAAAACCAAGGGCAAGAACGACCATCATCGCGTCGAAAGCCTGTTTAAAGCCTTTGGCCGTACCCTGCGTCAGGCGATTCGCGTTCAGGGCGATACGCTCCCCTCTTCGAAAGGAGTGCTGTGATGAACGTGGTGATCCTCGATACCGGCTGCGCCAACCTCAATTCGGTTAAGTCAGCGATCGGACGCCACGGCTATGAGCCAGCGGTCAGCCGCGACCCGGATGTGGTGCTGCGTGCCGATAAACTGTTTTTACCCGGCGTCGGCACCGCGCAAGCGGCGATGGACCAGCTGCGCGATCGCGAGCTGATTGAGCTGGTAAAAGCCTGCACCCAGCCGGTGCTCGGCATTTGCCTCGGCATGCAGCTGCTGGGGCGCCGCAGCGAAGAGAGCAATGGCGTCGATCTGCTGGGCATCATCGAAGAAGACGTGCCGAAAATGACCGACCACGGTCTGCCGCTGCCGCATATGGGCTGGAACCGCGTCTATCCGAAGGCGGGAAATCGTCTGTTCCGCGGCATCGATGACGGCGCGTATTTTTACTTCGTCCACAGCTATGCGATGCCGGTGAATCCTTACACCATCGCGCAATGCAACTACGGCGAACCGTTCACCGCCGCGGTGCAGCAAGATAACTTTTTTGGCGTCCAGTTCCACCCGGAACGCTCGGGCAGCGCCGGTGCGCAGCTGCTGAAAAACTTCCTGGAGATGTGATGATAATCCCGGCTTTAGATTTAATTGACGGCACCGTCGTCCGTCTCCATCAAGGCGATTACGGTCAGCAGCGCGACTACGGCAACGATCCGCTGCCGCGGCTGCAATCCTACGCCGCGCAGGGTGCTGAAGTTTTGCACCTGGTGGATTTAACCGGCGCGAAAGACCCGCAAAAACGCCAGATCGCTCTGCTAAAAACGTTAGTGGCCGGCGTTGATGTGCCGGTACAGGTCGGTGGCGGCGTGCGCACGGAAGAAGACGTCGCCGCCCTGCTGGATGCCGGCGTCGCGCGCGTGGTGGTGGGTTCAACCGCGGTGAAATCCCCGGAAATCGTCAAAGGCTGGTTCAAGCGTTTTGGGCCGCAGCATCTGGTGCTGGCGCTGGACGTGCGTATCGATGATCAGGGCAATAAACAGGTGGCCGTGAGCGGCTGGCAGGAAAACTCCGGCGTAACCCTGGAAGAGTTAGTGGAAAGCTATCTGCCGGTCGGTTTGCAGCACGTCCTGTGTACCGATATTTCTCGCGACGGAACCCTCGCCGGGTCGAACGTCTCGCTGTATGAAGAAGTGTGCGCTCGCTACCCACAGGTGGCATTCCAGTCCTCCGGCGGCATCGGCGATCTGAATGATATTGCCGCGCTGCGCGGAACCGGCGTGCGCGGCGTGATTGTCGGTCGTGCGCTGCTGGAAGAGAAATTCAACGTAACGGAGGCCATTCAATGCTGGCAAAACGGATAATCCCCTGCCTCGACGTTCGCGATGGCCAGGTAGTGAAAGGCGTGCAGTTCCGTAATCATGAAATCATTGGCGATATCGTCCCGCTGGCGAAACGCTATGCCGACGAAGGCGCCGATGAGCTGGTGTTCTACGATATCACCGCCTCCAGCGATGGCCGGGTGGTCGATAAAAGCTGGGTATCACGAGTCGCAGAAGTGATCGATATTCCTTTCTGTGTCGCCGGCGGGATTAAGTCGCTGGAAGAGGCGGCGCAGATCCTCTCCTTCGGCGCGGATAAGATTTCGATTAACTCCCCGGCGTTGGCTGACCCAACGCTGATTACGCGCCTCGCCGACCGCTTTGGCGTGCAGTGCATTGTGGTGGGTATCGATACCTGGTTTGATGCCGAGAGCGGCAAGTATCACGTCAATCAGTATACCGGCGACGAGAGCCGTACCCGGGTCACCCAGTGGGAAACCCTCGACTGGGTGCAGGAAGTGCAGAAGCGCGGCGCCGGCGAGATCGTGCTCAACATGATGAACCAGGATGGCGTACGCAACGGTTACGATCTTGAGCAACTGAAGAAAGTGCGCGCCGTCTGCCGCGTTCCGCTGATCGCCTCTGGCGGTGCGGGCACCATGGAACACTTCTTTGAGGCATTCCGCGATGCCAATGTCGATGGTGCGCTGGCAGCTTCGGTGTTCCACAAACAGATTATTAATATTGGTGAACTGAAAACGTACCTGGCAGCACAGGGCGTGGAGATTAGGGTATGTTAAGTGAACAGCTAGACTGGGAAAAAACCGACGGCATGATGCCGGCCATCGTGCAACACGCCATCTCCGGCGAGGTGCTGATGCTGGGCTACATGAATCAGGACGCGCTGGCGCAGACCGAAGAGAGCGGGAAAGTGACCTTCTGGTCGCGGACTAAGCAACGTTTGTGGACCAAAGGGGAAACCTCCGGCAACTTTCTGAACGTGGTGAGCATCACGCCGGATTGTGACAACGATACCCTGCTGGTACTGGTGAACCCAATCGGCCCGACCTGCCATAAGGGCACCTCAAGCTGCTTCGGCGAAGCCGGGCACCAGTGGCTGTTCCTGTATCAGCTCGAGCAGTTGCTCGCCGAGCGCAAACATGCTGACCCGGAGAGTTCGTATACCGCGAAGCTGTACGCCAGCGGCACCAAGCGTATTGCACAAAAAGTCGGGGAAGAAGGCGTGGAAACCGCGCTGGCGGCAACGGTGCACGACCAGTTTGAGCTGAAGAACGAGGCATCGGATCTGATGTATCACCTGCTGGTGCTGCTGCAGGATCAGGATCTTTCTCTGGAAGACATTATTGCCAACTTAAAAAGCCGTCATCAGTAAATACGACGGGTTAAAGGCATAAAAAAGGCCGGTAGTTGAACAGTCCTGATAAAGGAGTTCGTTCAACTACCGGCCTTTTGCTTTACCCTACCTTAGGGCAATAGTCATTCGCGGTTGCGTTTAAACTCGGCGACCTTTTTCGCCAGCAGTTCTTCGCTGGCCTTAATTAAGGACGTATATTGCGAGTTTTCAAAGCCCCACAGCGTGGACTGCTGCTCCTCAGCATACCCCACCAGGAATGGAACCGTCGTCACAACCACCAGATCTTCTGCCGATTCAACGTAGCGGTCGATGGTATTGGTTTCAGCATCAATGTTTTTTTCATCCCACTGAGAAATCAACGCCATTCCGCTACGTGAATAGATGTTCATCACCATGCTGGTCATTTTATCGATATACACATATTCGATACCGTCGATCTCCCTGACATCAATGACTTTGGTCTCGTCATGAAGATGGGCGATGATGCCGGCAAAAATATGCCATTTGATCTCGGTAGTCTGCAGATGGTCGATGATCTTATTAAGCTTCTGGTCGTAATCAAGCGGGAAAATGACGTCATCTTCGCAGATAATACCCATTTTCGCCTTGCTGGCTAACATACCGGAAAGCATATATTTATAGCTCATCCCGCAGCCAATCCATCCAATGCGGTAACGGATACCGTCAAAGAAACGGAACCCATGCGAAGGACTCTTAAAGAAGGCTTTTCTGCGTACAGGCGTTTCAGACAGCGATAAGCACAGACGAGGGATATCGTTTTCCTGAACATCATCAAAGACGTAACTGCTTTCATACTGCGAGAATGTGAGCTTATCAATCGACAACAGATAACGCTTCAGATAGACGTTATTTTTCTTGTCTTCCGCGGTAAAGCGCGCAATTTCAGCCCGCTTCTCTTGGTAGTGTTGCTCATCAGACAGCAGCGTCTGCAGCTTCTCTACCATCGCCTGAATATCCCCCACCGGACAAAAATCAATTACGCCCTGCAGGTCCTGATGCTCTTCAATATCCGCACTGCTTTCACTGACGATCGGCGTACCTAATGACAGCGTTTCATACAAACGCGTTGTCTCCAGCAGCGCATCCTCATAATAATGGATGTTGATAACAACCCGCGCATCCTTGACCATTTTGGTCAGTCGATCGCCAAACACTTCAGACGCAATGGTCACGTTGAAATGCTTCTTCAACTCCTGCAGATAGGCCTTACGGCGTTCGCAATTGGGATCGCCGTAGAATAAAACATCTGCGGCTTTATCGCCTTTGTGCTCGCTCAGGTCATAGCCGATCTGCGTGAGATAAGCAGGATAATCGGCATAGCTGGAAATCGGCATATAGAACAGCTTCTGATAGGGAATGCCCTGCAGCAGAAGGTATTCGATATTTTTCAGTGAGTAATCAAATATCGCGACCGCGTTATTTAAGCGGGCAAAATACTCCTCGGTAAACCATCTTGAGTTGACCGATTGCTCCATCTGGAAGGCAATATAGTGCTGAGGCAGTTGCGTAAACATCTGCGGACAGACAACGATATGCAACTGACCATTGTCATGTTCCGCAACGTATGACGTACTGACCTGCGCCGTCAGGCCATTCTCAAGCAGGCTCTTCTCGATAAGGTGAGCAACAAATAATGTGTGCTGTGTTGCGAGAATACGTACATCGCCGTTATTAAGAAATGCCGCAGCCGGAGCAGAATCGGTCGCTGCGCGGTTGAGTACACGTTTAAAACCGTCCGCTGCGCCTTTCCAGTTACCGGACATAATGAGGCGTAATGCGGTTTTATACTTCGATTTCGACAGGAGGCCACCGGAGAGCAGGAAACGCGATAACGCCCCGTTACCCGAGTGAACATATTGCCGGGTCATTGCTTTGATCGTAGAAAATTCACCGCGGCAAATTCTGCCCGACATACGCACCGGCATGGTCAGTTTCCATGACAGGCTGTTACGCATGCGGTTAATTTCTTCCTGCTTCGTTTCGACTACAGACTGCAGTCCGGCTTTAGCCTGCTCCGCAACCTCAACCGCGACCGCAACCTGACTCTCAGCCTTTTCCTGTATCTGTGCGAGGGTAGCCGCGAGCTTTTCGCGTTCGGACACATCAGCAACGAGTTGGCCATTTGCCAAATCAAGTTGGCTATTTAATAAATCAATTTGGGTGTTTAATAAATCAAGTTGTTTATTATGTTCTTGCTGAGTGTTTTCTAAAATCTTTCGCATAGCTTTGTCTTGGGAAATGGCTTCATTTATCAATGCTGATAGTGTATACGCCTTCTCTGGCTGGCGACCAGGCATATCAACTGAGTAAAATTCAAGATGCTTACAGACGATTTCCAGCTCTTCAGGATGGCGCAATCTGAAGTCTAGGTAATCCTGATTAAATACCAGTTCAAAGGGAACGAGGTACGAGAACAAATAGAATGCGGCGGCGTTGACTCTGTCGGGAGCATCTAATTCATTGATAAAAGAGTAAGAACTGTCACCTAAAACCGTTGTTTTCTTTCCGGTTAATATTGCCTCAAGACCAACGCTTGAGTTAATAGTGAAGACCTCTTCGCACTTATGAATGAAAGCAAGACTGTTAGCTGAGTCATCAATCGTAAAGGCATCATCCCTTAAGCGGAATAAACTCCCCGGATGCGCACGCACCAGAATATCGTCTTTTTCATGATGCTGACGAACATACGAAATCAGTGAAATGTTCGTAAAATCATTACTATAGGCGATGAGATTGGAGTCATCTTCAACCTGCAGAACCACACCTGCAGCAGAAGGGGTCGCAGTGTCAGAGGGTGAGACAACCTCAAGGAAATAGTGGTGCAAATCATCCAGCGAGGCTTTGATATCAAAATCACGCTGACATTGTTCATACCGCGCACGAGCCTCGGTCCCACCATTTACGCCACTAAAGTCCAGATACGCCGTATTACGGTACATCGGCGCACGCAGTGGACCAATCTCTACATGCATAACCTCTTTACCCAGCGTCTGAGCAATATGTTCCAGGGAAGGACAGTTACAAATAGAGATAAAGGCATCAATCTGATCAACTTTGCTGTTCAGCAAAGTATGCAGTTCCGTTTCCAGCGCAGGAATTCGCTCGGTCAGGAATGTCGAGAACGATTTAATGGGATCATTATGATGACGAGCGAGTAACGTCTCGTATAAACCATTATCGAGGTGTAGGTACTCATGACGCCCGATGGTCACATCATTGGGCAATGAATACCCAAGTGACGCCATCGACGCCGGGTCAAATTCCCAGCGTCCGTGCTGCGTTTCATCATCGATAATATCTAAATATTCATCACCCGTGATAAACAGCAATTTATCTGTCGCACAGTGCAGATATTTGAAAAACAGCCACAAGTAAGGGGCTTTAAGCCCCCTGAATGGATAGGGAGGTAAAAATACTGCCAGCATAATTACTCTCCATTCGAAACGATTTTCAACGGAGCGTGAACCACACCACCTAACTCCCTTGCAGACCAGAATTTAACCTTCATCATTGGACGACGTTGATCAAGTTCCTCGCGATTGCCACTGCCGACCATAGCTAGCCCGCAGTGAATGAGATAGTCTCCTGAGTTTACAGGTAACGTGGCTTTATACACGATACGTTGACGACCGGGTCGAAGCGTAATCGCTGAACCTGCGCCAATATTGCTGTCACCCCAGATATCTCCACCTTGCGCTTTTGACATCGAAATGCCTAACGCAATATCTTTAATCTCTTCGGTAGCCAAAATCGTAAAATCGAAGGTGACTTCTTCGCCAGATTTAATCAATGGCTTCTCAGCAAGAGTTGTACCGTCAGATTTATAGATTGTCAGGTCTTCGATAATAGCGCGTGCACTACCAAAGCGCTTCTCGCCAATCTCCTCGTTAGTCGTACGCGACTGAATGTCTTTGAGTTGTTCGACGCTAATATCTTCCACTGACTCGTTGCTGGCCTGGCTATTTACGGCCGATTTCTCGCTGCCATTGGCAAGAATCATTCCTTTTTCATAGGCCAGTACCGCCGCCAGAACATCCGTCGTATCACCAATAAGCTTACCGTGATCCATCACTAAACAGCGGTCGGCATATTCAAGAATACTGCCGGTTGAGTGAGTCACCATGATAATGGTAACCCCCTTCGCGCGCAGAGCTTCCATCCGTTTATAACACTTGTACTGGAACCCAATATCGCCGACAGCAAGCGCCTCATCGACAATTAAAATTTCCGGCTCAACACAAGCCTGAACGGCAAAAGCAAGACGTACATACATCCCACTGGAGTATGTTTTAACTGGCTGATCGATAAACTGGCCAATGTCGGCAAACTCTTCGATCTCGGCAAATTTAGCCGCAATTTGATCTTTAGTTAACCCCAGTACGGAACCATTCAAATAAACGTTTTCACGCCCGCTAAACTCGGGGTTAAAACCAGCGCCAAGTTCCAGTAAAGCCGCAATACGCCCATTAACCCGAACATCACCCGCCGTAGGCGTTAAGGTGCCGCAGATAATCTGCAGTAACGTGGATTTACCCGCGCCGTTACGGCCAATGATCCCGACGGTTTCACCTTTTTTGATACTAAAGGAAACGTCATCCAGCGCCCAAAATTCCCGGAAGTAACAGTTACGCTCTCGACGCGCGACCTGCTGAATTTTTGGTACAAAAAACTGTTTTAAGCGGTCGGTCGGACTCGCATAAATCTGATAACACTTACTCAGATTTGTGACCTGGATTGCAATTTCATTAAAGGACATCAGCAAACCCCTTCCTTGTTTTCTGGAAGAAGACAAAACCCAACCAGGCGACAACTAATGCCCCCATGGAGTACAGTAAGATACCTAAGAAGTTAGGCATCCCGCCCCAAATCAGAACGCTGCGGGCTTGTTCAATAATAAAGGTCAGCGGGTTAAGCATGATCCAAATATGATATTTTGCAGGCAAAGCGCTTATTGGGAAAAATACCGGAGATAAGAACATCATAACGGTAGTAATAATGACGGTAGTCTGACTCACGTCGCGGAGGAAAACCCCTAGAGAGGCCAGGATCCATGATAAGCCAAGACAGAATATGATGAGCGGGAAGAACACCACTGGCAAGAATACAATTGTCCAGTGCAAATAGCCGTTAAAGAGGAAAAAAGCCACCAGCAGTACCAACAAACTAATACCGGTATGGAACAGCGCTGCCAGTAAAGAAATCACAGGCAAGGTTTCCAGAGGGAAGATAACCTTTTTCACATAGTTCGTATTACTGAGTATGATCAATGGTGCCTTATTAATGACCTCACTGAAGAAGCCATGGACAATCATACCGACAAACAGGATTATCGCGAACTGAGTTCTGCTTTCGTCACCACCAGCTGACCAGCGAGCCTTAAATACTACCGAAAACACAAAAGTGTACACAGTCAGCATGAACAGTGGGTTTAAAAAGGACCAAAGCAAGCCCATCACTGAACCTTTATATCTTCCGATGACATCACGCTTTGCCATCTGAAGAATGATGCTCCAGTGACCAGAAATACTACGGGCAATTTCTATGGGTGATGATGAAAGTTTTTGATGCGGGTTTTTCATTTTAAACTCGTAATAAAATTATCTGAAAAATCAATCTAACTTCCGGGGAATTTCAAGCAGGGCTTTTTTATTGTACGCATGCCTCTTACGGTCAAAAAACCATCCCCATTTGTTAAAGTAGGAGATTGCCGAGCGCACATGATACCAAAGCAATAGCTTGCTTTTGTAAGACCCTTTATTGAACACATGGATAATTGTCGTTTCCGGGCAGTAGTATATTTTGGTCAATGGCAAGGCCCGGCGACACAGATCGACATCTTCCAGATACATGAAGTAACGCTCATCAAAACCATCAAGTTTTTGAAGCAGAGCATTCGTTAACAACATAAAGCAGCCGGAAACTGAAGGCGGTGAGAAAACTTTATCGTACTCAGCATCCATCAACTCATATTCAAGATCAAACTTCAACGCAGTTGTCGGTAAAAATCGTCTTAAAAAGAGATTGACTGGCGTGGGTAATAAACGGCAACTATATTGCCGATCGCCGTTTTTATAGAGAATTTTAGGGGAGACGAATGTATATTTATTATCCCAGGCAAAAGACAATAAATGGTCAAGCTCTCCTCTGGAAAAACTAACATCAGGATTGCAAATCAAAAAATAGCCATTGAATTCAGGATTAGCCTTCAGAGCCAGATTGTGACCAGCCCCAAAGCCACAATTATTCGGAGATTTAATGTAACTAATCTTCGGTTCGTCTAGTTCTGTAACCCACTGGCAACCACCATTATCAACTAAGACAACTTTTTCAACACTATTCTCATTACATAATGAGGTCAGTGTATCTTTAATATCATCATAGGAATGATTAAATAATACAATAGAAGCGATAATATTTGGCTTCATTGCTTCATAAGTCATTAATCGATTACCTTTAGAGTGAATACAGCTCATTAGTTATTATAATTATAGTGAAAAAAAGAGGTTGTATTAAGCGTATCAATTTTTCGAATCAATTCTCTATCAGGCATAAACTTCAGCAGTTGCCAGTGTATGAGCCTGCATATCTTTCTCAGATAAAGAAAGCGCAGAATCATTCATCGCAGGCCACTGAATGCCAATATCCGGATCGTCCCAACGGATACTGCGCTCAGACTGTGGTGCATAGTAGTTGGTCGCTTTATAGACAAACTGCACGGTTTCGCTCAGGGCCATAAAGCCATGCGCAAAACCTTCCGGGATCCACAGCTGACGCTTGTTTTCCGCACTCAGCACCACCCCCACCCACTGACCAAAGGTCGGGGATGAACGACGCACGTCAACGGCCACGTCGAACACTTCACCCTCGGTGCAGCGCACCAGTTTGCCCTGAGCATGCGGGTCTAGTTGGTAGTGCAGGCCACGCAGCACGCCCTTCTGCGATTGCGAATGGTTGTCCTGCACAAACTCAACATGACGACCCACCGCTTCATCAAATACCTTGCTGCTGAAGCTTTCAAAGAAAAAACCACGCGCATCACCGAACACGCGAGGTTCAAAAATCAGGACATCAGGGATGTCTGTTTTAATAATATTCATTTCAACTGCTCACTTATTTGCCTGAAACTTCAACAACAACTCGTTCAACACCCTGGCGCCAGTCCGGCAGGATCACGCCAAACACCCGCTGGAACTTATCATTCGACAGACGAGAGTTTAGCGGCCGTTTTGCCGGTGTCGGGTAGGCCGTGGTTGGGATCCCGTTGACCTCTTTCACCGCCAGTACCGAACCGTGCGTACGAGCCACATCAAATACAAAACGCGCGTAGTCGTACCAGCTGGTTTCGCCACTGGCCACCAGATGGTAGATACCTGCCACCGCTTTGTTCCGCTGCTCTTCGCGAATAGCGATAGCGGTGCAGTCTGCCAGCAGCTCAGCACCCGTTGGAGCACCGTGCTGATCGTTGATGATCGACAGCGTCTCTTTCTCACCCGCCAGACGCAGCATGGTTTTGGCAAAGTTCGCCCCGCGAGTCGCGTAGACCCAACTGGTGCGGAAAATCAGATGACGTGGGTTTCTCTGCTGCAGAGCCAGTTCACCGGCGCGCTTGGTTTCACCGTAGACATTCAGCGGCCCGGTGGCCTCATCTTCCTGACGATAGTGACTGCCCTCCCCGTCGAACACATAGTCGGTGGAGTAATGCACCATCAGAGCCCCCAGCTTCGCAGACTCTTCAGCCAGTACCGCCACGCCGCGGTCATTGAGCAGGTCAGACAGTTCACGCTCGCTTTCCGCTTTATCGACTGCGGTGTGAGCAGCTGCATTTACAATCACATCTGGTCTCACCTGACGAACGGTCTGAGCAATGCCTTCCAGGTTGGTCAGGTCACCGCACAGTTGCGTATCGAAATAGTCAACGGCTACGACCTCTCCCAGCGTCGACAGCGAACGCTGAAGTTCCCAGCCGACCTGACCATTCTTACCAATCAGTAAAATTTTCATGATTCAATACCTTGTTTACCGTCGGTAGGTGATTAACGTTCGCTGAGCAGACGTTGCAGATAGGCGCCATATTCAGTTTTCTTTAGCTTTTCGGCCTGCGCCGCAACCCCTTCAGCAGACAACCATTTATTTCTAAAGGCGATCTCTTCCAGACAGGCAACCTTCATCCCCTGACGTTTCTCAATGGTATGAATGAACTGTGAGGCCTCAATCAGGCTGTCATGTGTCCCGGTGTCCAGCCAGGCAAAACCACGTCCCAGCAGCTCTACCTGCAGATCGCCGCGCTCAAGATACATCTGGTTCAGGGTGGTGATTTCCAGCTCGCCGCGGGCAGACGGCTTGACGGCTTTCGCCATCTCTACCACGTCGTTGTCGTAGAAATACAAGCCAGTCACCGCCCAACTTGATTTTGGTTTCAACGGTTTTTCTTCAATCGACAGCGCCTTATAGTGTTCATCGAACTCCACCACGCCGAAACGTTCCGGGTCGAGGACCTGATAGCCAAACACCGTGGCACCGGACGTTTTGCTGGCCGCAGCATCCAGTTTCTTGCCGAAGCTCTGCCCAAAATAGATATTGTCACCTAGCACCAGCGCACAGGCATCGTTACCGATGAACTCTTCACCGATGATAAATGCCTGTGCCAGTCCATCCGGAGATGGCTGAATGGCGTAACTGAAGTTCACTCCGAACTGTGAGCCGTCGCCCAACAGACGCTGGAACGCCGGCATATCTTCCGGGGTGGTAATGATCAGAATATCGCGGATCCCGGCCAGCATCAGCACCGATACCGGGTAATAAATCATCGGCTTATCATAAATAGGCAGCAGCTGTTTAGACACGCCCAGGGTGATGGGATATAAACGGGTGCCGGAACCGCCGGCCAGAACAATACCTTTCATTTGGTCATATCCTTATCAGTTATTCAGACCAAGACGTTCACCGGCATACGAGCCGTCCAGCACGCGCTGCCACCAGGTAGTGTTGTTCAGATACCAGTGAACGGTTTTCTCGATCCCGCTTTCAAAGGTTTCCTGCGGCACCCAGCCAAGGTCACGTTCAATTTTCGCCGCGTCGATCGCATAGCGCAGGTCGTGACCCGGGCGATCTTTAACAAAGGTGATCAGGTCAGCGAAATGGCTGACATTGCCGGGCTTCTGCTCCACCACTTTATCCAGAATGGCGCAAATTGTTCTGACCACATCGATATTTTTACGCTCGTTATGACCGCCGATATTGTAGGTTTCACCGTTCCGGCCTTCGGTCGCCACTTTATACAGCGCCCGGGCATGATCTTCGACATAGAGCCAGTCACGAATTTGCTCCCCGTTGCCATACACCGGCAGCGGTTTGCCCGCCAGGGCGTTAAGAATGGTCAGCGGGATCAGCTTTTCCGGGAAGTGGTATGGGCCATAGTTGTTGGAGCAGTTGGTCACCACCACCGGCAGGCCGTAGGTGCGGTTCCAGGCGCGGACCAGATGGTCGCTGCCGGCTTTAGAGGCAGAGTACGGGCTGCTCGGCGCATACGGCGTCTCTTCGGTAAACAGATCGCCAGTGCCTTCGAGGTCGCCGTAGACTTCATCAGTGGAGATATGGTGGAAGCGGAATGCCTGCTTTGCTGTCGCATCGAGGGCGGACCAGTAGTGACGGGCTGCTTCCAGCAGAGTAAAGGTGCCAATCAGGTTGGTCTGGATAAAGGCGGCCGGGCCGTCAATAGAGCGGTCAACATGGCTTTCGGCAGCCAGGTGCATCACGATATCAGGCTGAAACTCACTGAACTGCTGAGCCACGCCCTGGGCGTCGGTAATATCCGTACGCGAGAAAGAATAACGGCTGTTGTCGGCTACAGAAGCCAGAGACTCGAGATTACCTGCGTAAGTCAGGCAGTCCATTACGCGCACGTCATTCTGAGTATTCTCAATGATATGACGAACGACGGCAGAACCAATAAACCCAGCGCCACCGGTGACAAGGATCTTCATACTCTCTCTCGTTTTTCAATAAGTTAAATGCCATTCAGGCATATTTTAAAAATTTCAGACACGCTACCGCCATTGGCTATCGCAACCAAAGCGCGTAACGCTGCTGTGTTGTATTCTTAATACTCGAATCAAGGTCAGCCAGAGACTGAAACCGTGACCTGACGCTTACCTGCTGTTGATATGAAGCTTGAGTAACCACTTGCAGACTAGTCATCTTTGAGCAAAAAGCTAAAAACAGAGGTATATCAACGGATATAGCTCTGTTTTCAAACCGGCCCTCTGCACATCTTGTGACTTAAGAAGCCGTTACTCTCTCCATTTTGCATCTTCCTTTCCATCAGGACTTTCTCAATTCATCTCACTACCGTGACAGCTCACCATCACGAAAACCCACCAGTGCTTAAAACCATTCAGCAAACGCCGGCTACCTTCTGGCAAGAGCTAACTCAAACTTCCGCGGAACTAAGCCGGGTGGAATAGCCTGTATTCGCACCGCTCTGCTATACCTTTCTTCTGCAGGTAAGCCCGGTTAAGACAAATGCCATTCGCCAGCGTTTTGCCATCGCTGATAGTAAGTTTTAGCAATAATGAATCTGTACGATGCTCGAATGACAGGCGCATTATAGCTCTGGTCCAGGAGAATAAAAATGAAAAAGCACAGCGAATCCATTCAGGAAAGAAATAAACATTATTGATACATCATATACACACACAGAAAAAATAATTATAACCACATGATATACAAGGTAAAATTTAAAAACCACTGCGTTTAGTATAGTAATTGCGAATGATTTCAAGAAATGATTCGGAAAATTTATAAATAGATACAATATTGAGCAGTGATAACTAACTCCAGGATTTGCTGAAAGTCTGACCGCCCGGATAGCCACCATAAAAAAACATCAGGTATTATTAATAGGCTAACGTATTCACCATGTGATAATAATTACCATTTGCAATACGAAGCGTATACATCGGAAATCGTTCAGGTACTACCTGAAATGGTGAGCGGTACGTCATTTCATCTACTCATATCCTGCAACGGTAAAGCAGATGACCCCTGAGGCAAGCCAGTGTAAAATCTGTAAATATATATAGCGGGGAACAACCAACCCGGAGGATAAATATGAAGTTTTTAGTCACTGGAGCCGCAGGATTTATCGGCTTTCATGTAAGCAAGCACCTTCTGGAGGCAGGTCACGAGGTTGTTGGTATCGACAACATGAATGACTACTATGACGTCAATCTAAAGCAGTCTCGTCTGGATCTACTGAAGTCTCCCCTGTTCACTTTTTTTAAAACCGATCTTGCCGATCGTGAAGGAATGGAGCAAATCTTCGCCACTGAGAAGTTTGAACGCGTGATCCATCTGGCAGCACAGGCCGGTGTTCGCTACTCACTGGAAAATCCTCACGCTTATGCTGATGCTAACCTGATCGGTTATCTGAACATTCTGGAAGGCTGCAGACATAACAAAGTACAGCACTTGCTGTACGCATCTTCCAGTTCGGTGTATGGCCTGAACCGCAAAATGCCGTTCTCCACCGACGATTCTGTTGATCATCCAGTGTCTCTGTATGCGGCGACGAAAAAAGCCAACGAGTTAATGGCGCATACCTATTCTCATCTGTATGGCATTCCCACCACCGGATTACGCTTTTTCACGGTGTATGGTCCATGGGGACGACCGGACATGGCGTTGTTTAAATTCACTAAAGCCATGCTGGAAGGTAAAAGCATCGACGTCTATAACTACGGCAAAATGAAGCGCGACTTCACCTACATCGATGACATCGTAGAAGCGATCATTCGTGTACAGGATGTGATCCCGCAGCCAGATGCCGAATGGACGGTAGAGAATGGTTCCCCAGCAACCAGCTCTGCTCCTTACCGCGTTTACAACATCGGTAACAGCTCACCGGTCGAGTTGATGGAATATATCACCGCACTGGAAGAAGCGATGGGAATGGAGGCAGAGAAGAACATGATGCCAATGCAGCCCGGCGACGTGCTGGAAACCAGTGCAGACACCAGGCCGCTGTATGATCTTGTAGGCTTTAAGCCGGAGACGTCGGTTAAGCACGGGGTGAAGAACTTCGTGGAGTGGTATAAAGGGTATTACAACGCCTGAGCAACTACATCACGCTTTATCAGCCGCAATCATCAGATTGCGGCTTTGTTTGTTTAATTGTTTAAATCTCAGTACAGACAGCATCCCCACCTCTGGCATCCAGCCCGTAGGTACAAAAACAAAAAAGCCCGCGTTGCAGGCTTCTTTTCCCTTCCGGCGCTTATCTCCGGCATCTACATCTCAGTGACGGCAGCTCTTTACAAGGTATGATTTAACATATCCGACCACTACTCAACCGGCAAAGAATTTAGGGCGAAATTTCGACCTACATCACATGATAGTTGGATTCGAGGAGGTGATGAGGGAAGTATAATCAATGGGAGCGTTGATGAAAGGTATATTAAATCAGACTAGCGGCGATAACGCCGCCAGCACTGGGTATGAGAAGGTACTAATCGTTGCCGAACAGATCGCGGGTATAGACCTTATCAGCCACATCAGACAATTCTTCCGCCATGCGGTTGGAAATTATGACATCAGCTTCTTGCTTAAAGGCATCCAGATCACGGACCACACGAGAGTTGAAGAACTCATCCTCTTGCATGACTGGTTCGTAGATAATTACCGGGATACCTTTGGCTTTAATGCGTTTCATAATTCCTTGGATTGAAGAAGCACGGAAGTTATCCGAACCGCTCTTCATGATTAGGCGATAAACACCAACCACTTTGGGTTTACGCGCAAGGATGGAGTCCGCAATAAAGTCTTTACGGGTACGGTTCGCATCAACGATGGCACCAATGATGTTGTTTGGAACAGATTCGTAGTTCGCCAGCAATTGCTTAGTGTCTTTCGGCAGGCAATAACCGCCGTAGCCAAATGATGGGTTGTTGTAGTGGTTACCGATGCGCGGGTCCAGGCAAACACCTTCAATAATTTGCTTGCTGTTCAAACCCTGGCTTTCCGCGTAGCTATCAAGTTCGTTGAAATAGGCCACACGAAGTGCAAGGTAAGTGTTAGCAAACAGCTTGATGGCTTCCGCTTCAGTCGAATCAGTAAACAGTGTCGGTATGTCCTGCTTAATCGCACCTTCTTTCAGCAGGTTGGCAAAGCGCTCGGCACGCTCGGTGCGTTCCCCGATAACAATACGCGACGGGTGTAAATTGTCATACAACGCCCGACCTTCACGCAGAAACTCCGGAGAGAAAATGACGTTGTCGATACCGAGGCGCTCTTTGATATCGCGAGTAAAACCGACCGGAATGGTTGATTTGACGATCATCACGGCATTGGGGTTAATCTCAGTCACATCGCGAATGACGGCTTCAACCGTTGAGGTGTTGAAGTAGTTAGTTTTTGGATCGTAGTCAGTTGGTGTCGCGATAATGACATAGTCGGCATTGCGATAGGCATCTTGCTTATCCGTTGTCGCACGAAAATTCAGCGGTTTTTCGGCTAAATATTCCTGAATCTCTTTATCGACAATCGGAGATATCTTTTGATTAAGCATATCAACTTTAGATTGTACGATATCCAGCGCAACCACTTCGTGGTTCTGCGCAATCAGGATTCCGTTAGACAAACCAACATAACCAGTACCGGAAATAGTAATTTTCATTCGATCACACTTTAATCAGTTAACTGGACGGCGGCATGGTAGCCACCCTGTAATCAACACTTCTGGCGGTTTTACTCTCTGTCCTGATGCATGTCAAGAAACAGACCAGGATGGTCGAGAGCAAGTAGCAAAGCTCTAAAATGAGGGCATGCATTCTTAACAGAATGAATTCAAATTGAGAGAGATTTATAGAAAAGTCCCGGTCTTTTAATAACCGGGACTTGATTACCTTTGATCAGAAATAATTATTCCATCCACTCAGTATGGAATATGCCTTCTTTATCAGTGCGCTTATAAGTATGGGCACCGAAATAGTCGCGCTGAGCCTGAATCAGGTTAGCCGGCAAGACTGCAGAACGATAGCTGTCGTAGTAGGCAATGGCAGCAGAGAATGTCGGAACAGGAATGCCGTTCTGAACAGCATAAGCCACGACATCACGCAGCGCCTGCTGATATTCATCAGCAATCTGCTTGAAGTACGGCGCCAACAGCAGGTTGGCGATACCCGCATTCTGCTCGTAAGCATCAGTGATCTTCTGCAGGAACTGAGCACGGATAATGCAACCGGCACGGAAGATTTTGGCAATCTCACCGTAGTTCAGATCCCAGTTGTATTCATTAGACGCAGCACGCAGCTGAGAGAAGCCTTGAGCATAAGAAACGATTTTGCCCAGATACAGAGCGCGACGAACTTTCTCTACAAACTCAGCCTTGTCGCCAGCCGGTTGAGATTTAGGCCCCGTCAGGACTTTAGACGCTGCAACACGTTGGTCCTTCAGAGAAGAGATGTAACGCGCGAAGACAGATTCGGTAATCAGGGACAGCGGTTCACCCAGGTCAAGTGAGCTCTGGCTGGTCCATTTACCGGTACCTTTGTTAGCTGCTTCATCAAGAATCACATCAACAAGATATTTACCTTCTTCATCTTTCTTTGTGAAGATGTCTTTGGTGATATCAATCAGGTAGCTGCTGAGCTCGCCTTCGTTCCACTCGGTAAAGGTTGTTGCCAGTTCTTCATTAGAAAGAGCCAGACCCCCTTTCAATAGAGAGTAAGCTTCTGCGATCAGCTGCATATCGCCATACTCAATGCCGTTATGCACCATCTTCACATAATGACCAGCACCGTCTGCACCAATATAGGCAACACAGGGTTCACCGTCTTCTGCACGAGCAGCGATCTGCTCGAGAATTGGCGCAACCAGCTCATAAGCTTCTTTCTGGCCACCTGGCATGATAGATGGGCCTTTCAGTGCACCCTCTTCGCCACCAGAAACACCGGTACCGATGAAGTTAAAACCTTCAGCAGACAATTCGCGGTTGCGACGAATCGTGTCCTGGAAGAAGGTATTCCCCCCATCAATGATGATGTCGCCTTTGTCCAGATACGGCTTAAGTGAATCGATCGCGCTATCGGTGCCAGCGCCGGCTTTGACCATCAAAAGGATGCGGCGTGGAGTTTCGAGGGATTCAACAAACTCTTTAACGGTATAATGTGGGACCAGCTTCTTGCCTGGATTCTCGGCAATCACTTCTTCGGTCTTTTCACGGGAGCGGTTGAAAACAGAGACGGTATAACCACGGCTTTCGATGTTGAGCGCAAGGTTGCGCCCCATCACTGCCATACCGACAACCCCGATCTGTTGCTTGGACATTACATACTCCTGTCTGGTGTGGTCACTGCGACACGTTCGCAGTTTAAAAGCGATGATTATGTTATCTTAAAGCTAGTGAGGCTCATAGCGCAAAACATTTTTAGTAAAAAATAAAATTGAATAGATTTATAAATTGTACGCTAATACATTTCACTCCACTCCTATCAGGACTCATTCAACCATCGGTTTTATAATACATCGTCCATTCACTCAAAAAACGCTATTGCAACCTGCCCCCTCAATATAAATAAAAAGCAGCAGATTAATATGCCGATTTATTAACAAAGCCTTTGAAAACAGTTAGAAATATTATTTTAAGATCAAGCCAAATACTCCAACCACGGATATACAACAAATCATATTCAATTCTCTTTTCCATTTTTTCAAGAGTATCGGTTTCACCCCGCCAACCATTAATCTGTGCCAACCCTGTAATTCCAGGCTTGACTTTATGCCTTAACATATACCCTTGAATTAAAGAGCGATATTGCTCATTATGAGAAACTGCATGCGGGCGTGGCCCAACAACAGACATCTGACCAAACAATACATTTATAAATTGGGGTAATTCGTCAAGAGAAGTACTGCGTAAGAAACGACCAACCTTCGTTACCCTGACATCGTTTTTAGTAGCCTGAATTATCTTGTCGTCATTCTCCATAACCGTCATTGAGCGGAATTTCCAAACTTTTATTGGTTTACCATCCATACCATATCGAATCTGCCTAAAAATAATAGGCCCTGGTGATGAAATTTTAACAGCACAAGAAATAACAAATAAAACTGGTGAAATAAGAATAAGAATGACACTAGAAACAACAATATCCTCAAGACGCTTAAAAAGCATGTTGATACCATTCAGCGGTGTATCAAAGAGAGGAACAACCGGCACACCATTAATTTCTTCCGTCCTCGACTGGAGAATGTTGAAAGTAAAGATATCAGGAATAAGCAGCACCGAGCATGTAGTATCAGTTAGTTTAGCAACCAGACTCTTAATAAGGAGCTCATCCTTCATGCTAAGTGCAATGTATATACGATCTATGTTGCCGTCGCGAGCATCCTGGATTAAGGTAGATAACGAACCGCCAAACGGAACATCTCCATAATCAGTTAAAGGATTATCATCATATATACCTTTAACTACAAACCCAAGCCAAGGCTCATCTAAAAAACCACGAAGAAGGCTTATACCTGCCGGTGTAGAGCCAACAACAGCAACTCGGCGTGTATTATATCCAAGTTTACGAAGTACACCAGCGCCTAAACGTATAGTCGAACGACAGATAATAAAACCAAGGACAACACAAATATACCAGAAGATAAAAACATTAACACTAAAATCAAACTCAGGTAGCAGCGAAACGACTCCCATAACCAAGAGAGTACTAAGAGTCCAATTTTTAATTATAAGAATAAGTTCGGCGGAAATTTTAACACCACGCCATGACCGATAAAAATCCGTCATGCCACCGATCATTTGAAATACAACTAAAACCATTAGAGCAATTAATATATGTTTATAGTCAAAATCTCTGTTGTTAATCCATGCAACAACATACAAACCCAAGAAAACTATTGAAATATCTGAAAACCTCTGAACCATTGAGATCAATGAGGCATTTGTATTTGCACGTGTACGATGATGTAGAATTGTCATTCTATTTTTCACTCATGTTAGCTGTAGGTCAACAACCTAAAGTGAGGGTACGAAAAAAACACAGATTAAAAGACAAAAGTATAGCACTTAAAATTACCAATTAACCATTGCAATAATTTTTTATTAAGCCGCAACCCAACTATGAATTGAGCGGTCGGCATAAAAGGCCGACCACTCAATAAACAATTATGAGCGAAGGATATCTAAAATTTCTTTTGTTTTCTCACTCATTAAAGCCTCATTCGCTCTTGACTCAACATTCAGACGAACAACCGGTTCAGTATTTGAACTACGTAAGTTGAAGCGCCAGTCAGCAAACTCAAGACTAATGCCGTCAGTATAATCAACATTGAGTGCGCTTTCTTGATATTGATTAAGTACACGAGCAATTGCTTTAGCAGGGTCAGCCAAAGCGCTGTTAATTTCACCAGAAGCAGGGTATGCAGTCATACGAGCGCCGACCAACTGGCTTAGTGTTTTGTTTTTAACACACAACAATTCTGCGACAAGTAACCATGGAATCATGCCACTGTCACAGTAAGCGAAATCACGGAAATAGTGATGGGCGCTCATCTCACCGCCATAGACAGCATCTTCCTGACGCATACGCTCTTTAATGAAAGCATGACCTGTTTTGGACATCACTGGAATACCACCGGCTTGTTCAACAATGTCAACTGTATTCCAACTCAGGCGCGGGTCGTGAATGATTCTGGCTCCCGGATTCTTCTCCAGGAACGCGGCAGCCAGCAAGCCGACAATGTAGTAACCTTCGATGAAATTGCCTTCATTATCAAAAAGGAAGCAGCGATCGAAGTCACCATCAAAGGCAATCCCCATATCTGCCTGATGTGCAATAACTGCGTCTGTTGTATCCTGACGGCATTCAGGCAGTAGAGGATTAGGGATACCGTTAGGGAAGTTACCATCAGCAGCATGGTGAACTTTAATGAACTCAATGTTGACGCCCGCATCCTTGAAACGCAACTCAATGGCATCAATGATATGGCCTGCCGCACCATTTCCTGAGTTAATTACCAATTTAAGCGGACGGCTGAAGTTCTTCAAATCGACATAGCTTAGTAGCTTTTCGATATAGGCATCAAGAACAGACACTTGCTTATATGAGCCGCGTTGGGCTTCATTAACAGCAGGAAAATCATTAGCCTCCGCTAACTTCTGAATATCTCTGAGACCGGTATCACCGCTAATAGGCTTAGATTGCTCACGGACTAATTTCATCCCGTTATAGTCTAACGGGTTATGGCTGGCGGTAACTTCTATCCCCCCGTCAACATTCAAATGCGATGTGGCAAAATAAATCTCTTCAGTACCTGCAAGTCCAATATCTAAAACATCAGTTCCTGCATCCTGCAAACCTTTTGCAAGTGAAAGTTTAAGTCCTTCACTGGTAAGACGGACGTCGCCGCCTAACACCATTTGCGTAGGTTTTAAATATTCACCATAAGCACGTCCGATGCGATATGCAATTTCTTCATTCAATTCTTCGCCTAGCTTTCCGCGAATATCGTAAGCTTTAAAACATTTTAATGTAGCAGACATAAACTTTTCCCAGATGTTAGCAATGACCGTAGTGATCTTTTAATCGAATAATATCGTCTTCGCCTAAATATGACCCTGATGAAATCTCCAGAAGCTCCAAGGGGATTTTACCAGGGTTTTCAAGCATATGAACAGAACCAATGGGGATGAATGTTGACTGATTCTCAGTTAACAGATAAGTTTTATCTTCAAGGGTGACTTCAGCCGTACCCGCCAGAACAACCCAATGTTCAGCACGATGCAAATGCTTTTGCAGCGAGAATTTGCCCCCAGGCTTCACCGTGACTTTGTTTATCTGATAGCGCTGAGTATCAACGACTTTATCCTGACGTCCCCAGGGGCGATATGATTCGCGGTGAAGACGATATTCTCGGCGATTATTTGCTTTAAGGAACTCCACCACTTTCTTCACATCCTGTACCTGTGATTTATCAATCACCAGGACTGCATCTTTGGTATTAACAATCACCAGATTCTCAACGCCGATAGCGGCAACAAGAGTATCATCCGTATTTATGTAACAGTTTGACGTTTTGTGGATAAAAATGTCTCCGGTCAGAGCATTGCCATTGCTGTCTTGTTCGTTTACTTCCCATAAAGCTGACCATGAACCTACGTCATTCCATCCGGCATCTAATGGAATGACGACTGCATCAGAAGTCTTTTCCATTACGGCGTAGTCAACGGACTCGTCCGGGCAGTTAGAAAATACATCCAGATCAACCCGAATAAAGTCCTGCACGGAATCAATTTTAACGCCAGACATTGCTTTCTGACAGACTTCCAGTATATCCGGTCTGAAGGCAGCAAGTTCTTGCAGATAACGCTCTGCACTAAACAGGAACATGCCGCTATTCCAATAATACTCACCGCTATCGAGATACTTTTCCGCCGTAGCCAAATCAGGTTTTTCAACAAAACGTCTAACATTAAACGCCGACTCGCCAAACGAATCCCCTCTTTGGATATAGCCGTAACCTGTTTCAGGACCTGTGGCAACGATGCCAAATGTAACCAATTTTCCCTGTTCAGCGAGCGGTGTCGCCGCATGGATGGCCTGGTGAAATGCCTGGGTATTTTCAATAACATGATCTGCAGCAAGTACCAACATCAGCGGGTTTTGACCGTTGGCAATAACACTCAATGCTGCTAGAGCTATAGCCGGAGCTGTATTACGTCCTACAGGTTCAAGAATGATATTATTTGATAAACGATCGATTTGACGTAGTTGTTCGGCTGCCAGAAAACGATGTTGTTCGTTACAGATCAACATAGGTGCCGAGACATTTAAACCATCCAGACGGGATACGGTATCCTGAAGCATTGACTGGTCGCCGTTGAGTCGCAGAAATTGTTTTGGATACAACTCACGAGACATAGGCCATAAACGACTACCGGTACCGCCAGCCATTATTACTGGAACGATCATTATATTCCCTCTAAACAATTAAATTAAATATTCTTGAGAATTACTCTATCCTGGCCAATTAGTGAGTGAACGTTTTTCTGTTTTCTCACCTACCGAAGTAGAAAGTCTATTACCTTTAAAAGGACTATTATTTATTATCCCTTGAGGAGAAAAGACTGGAAATCCCTTGCTAGTGATAAAGTCGTTGTTGGAAACAGAAAATCCCTCTAATGTTTTAACCTGACCTGCTTTAAATTTTATTGGAGAAGTTGAATCAGATCCAAGTCTATTGCCATCAATTATCGCATTGATTTTTGCTTTCTTATGACCAACTTCACTTAGGTCAAATTCTACGTTTGCTATCTCAGAACTCGATAGCTCAAACTTCTTAACACCCCGATTATCGCTATCGGCTACAGGTATGGACAAAGTACTATTAGAAATCAGGTCATTAATAGCAAATGAATTAACATAGCTAGAACGCAAAGAAACAATTCCTACTCCCTGGTAAGATTTCATTTTGGTTTTAACGATTTCAAAACCGTTACTAATCGCAACATTAACAATACTTATAGCATGTTTTTTCACAAAGAAGTTAGAGTCGCTTATAGTGAAATTACCTATATTGAAACTCTTTAGACTGTCAGATGACAGGTTTATCATTATGCCACTACTGTTTTTGGAGTTGGCAGATTGGATGAAAACATTCTTGATAAGCTTAATTTCTTTTATATTTGAATTTTTATTTTTTGAATTGAGATTCAACAGAAATTTCATTTTTTTGAAACGATTTCCGGAAATATTAATACTATTGATATCGCACCCCATGACATCCGCATCAAAAATACCAGCAACACTTCCAGAATTATTAATTATAGATATATTTTCAATTTTTGACATCTCACCAAAATGGAACAAGCGGATATTTTCACCGCAATAGATCTTGTTTCTCTCAAAAGAAATATTACTCACATCTTTATACTCAAAAACATTTATTAGCGCAGGAGTATTTTTGTTATATCTGGATGACGAAATAACACAATCGGTGATTGTAGCATGTCCGTTTCTAATATTAAAAGCAGGGCCTTTAGTGGTGATTTTTAAATCATGAAGCTCAACTTTACCTATTACATTTGAGTGTAGATCAAAACTGGCATTTACATCGTTATGAATATCTTTGTCTGAGGTAGTTGCAGTACAATCCCGTATAGTGATGTCCGACATAACAAAGTCGCGGGAAGCACAGGTAACGTGATGTTTGTTGCTCTCAAAATGACTTTGTTCTACCCGAGTATCACTGCAATCAACATAGATGCCATAGCCGACACGCCCCGGCAACGGTAGTCCTTGGACATTACAGAAGCCAGAAACAAACGTATTCACAACTCTGGACTTACAACCAAGTACAAGCAAACCTGCACCACAAAACTCATTACCCAATACTTTTACATTATCGATATTGATATTAGTGCCAGTGAGTTTCACTCCCGACAAAGGTGGCATAACCTTTTGAGATGCCTGTAGATCTATATTAGCATTTAACAGACTGGTCGAGTTTGAACCTTTATGTACGATAATTTCCGATATCTTGAATGATGAATAGGCTGGCCTATCAATAATTAAATAAGAATCACCCACTTCTTTGATCACCGCTCGCATACCGTGATAATAGGGACGAATATTCTTAAACTGCTCACCATTTCTAACATCGGTTGATTTCAAGCTAATAAGATCGCCCGGCTTGAAATTACTCTTTTTAACCTGTTCAGAGAATAATAATTTAGCACTACCCTGTTCGAGGTAAAGGCCTTCACCTTTAACAGAGTAAAGTTGTTTTCCAATGCTCAGAACATAACTGCCGGCGGGCATATCTACATCGGCTTTTAATGTTGAATTCTGGAAGTCAACATTTAGACATGAATAACAGTCAACAGGTTTGTTAACCATATATTTTTTGTTATTACCCAGTACAACCCGCTGGGCATCACCAGCGGCTTTAAATGCAGCTGCAAATGCAAGATTATTTAAGTAGTCTCCATCAGAATATTCTTCCCCAGTGACAGATTTTATTATCCTCAGAATTTCCTTATCACTTTCACTAACCAAATCTTTTATTTTAATATTTCTATCCGTTACACCAAACCAATTTACCTCCAGCGGAGAACTGGTTTTTCTGATAAATTTAACTCCTGTCACACCAGAAAAGCAAGTGCCTGCATTTTCCTTAACGAATTTATCATCAGTTATAGCCGTAAAAACAGCAGGTGTATCATATGGTAAACCAGACGAGTGATTTTTAACCATGATGCTCTGCCCATTAGAAATATTTCCTAACTTAATCATGTCACTGATAAAGTCAACAACAACGAGATCTGACTTCTGGGATTTATCTTTATCTACATTGTTATTTTCATCAGTAATGTATACTGATGCGAAGGCTTTAAAAGATGTATTAAAATAAATTGCTGCCAGTGTTAACTTAATCAAATCTCGTCGTTTCATTCATCTCACCACAGGTCGAATGGAAATGCTTTTAACAGACCCGACTGAATACTTTGCAGGTCAAGGATTGCATCTGTGCGCAAGTCGAAGGCTTCCTCAACAGTCACTGCGCGTGCATAAGTATTACGACCAGTGCCAAAATAATAGTCATCATATTTGAACTGCGACTCACCACTATTCGCACTTAAAAACACAGCGGGGATACCGTAGGCTTCAGCCAAAATAACACCGTGCAGAGAACTTGAAATAACAAACTTACTGTTTACGATTTCTTTAGTGAATCCAATTGCTCCCTGGTTAGGCGAGCAAATGTTTTGTTTATATTTAGCGTACAAATTGAAATCTTCATTCATATGGGGTATGACGATAAAGTCTTTCTTTAGTTGGTCATCCGTTAATAATTCCTTGCTATAAAAAAGTGGCAGTAACAATCCCGGATCACCGAAGACCTCCGGTGCTATAATCCCCTTTTCTTTCTTTAAAAAATCTCTGGTATTAGGGCCTCGCACAGCACGAACATCTAAGCTTTTAAACTTAAGTTTTGACTTGTCAATTTTACCATTAATGCCCGTCCCCCAAATGCAGTCACCATTTTTGGCAAAATGCATAACCGACCCGATACTGAAAAGTGTGTTACGTGAGGTTCTTTTCCCAAAAATTTCAAAATCGCGTGTGCTCAATACAGACTGAACAATAACTTTCCCTAAATGATCTCCTGCATTATGGCTACCATCTTTAGGTTCCCACCAGAAGACGTTCTTTTTTTGTTTATTTTTAATAATACTGTTAAGCATACTTCCCTCTATAAGTATAAATAGCTATCGGGGTTTAACTAAAGAGCGTAGCCCTGAATAGAAATGCGGCGTAAAAATCAATTTTAGTGCTTTTAGTTTAATTACTGCATTTTTCCGAGTTTGTTTAAGTGCATATTCATAAACGAATGATATCAAGAAGTAGCTAATCATTACGGAAAAAGCTGCACCGTTAGTACCCAACTCTTTTATGAAAATATAATTAAGGATCAAACTTGAACCAAGGCCACAGGCATTACGGAAGACTGCAAATTTCTCCAACATATTAAGGCTATAGTACAAACCACTGATATTTGCTAAAGCCAAGAATGGGAATGAAAGACACAGTATCTGAAACACTGGAACGGATGCTTCAAAGCCTTTACCTAATAACAGTGGTATTATATACGGAGCACACAGTACCGCTGGTATAGAGATGAGTAAGGTAGTAACGAGAATAAATGCATAAAGTTTCGTTAAATACTCATCTTTATTTATCTCTTTATTCTTACTTATGTAAGGAAGGAATACTGAAGATAAAATACTTGGCACTGCCATTAATTGCTCAATTAACTTATATGCCCCTGCATAGATCCCCACCTGCGCAACGGTTGCAATGCTGGATAACATTAACTGGTCTGTCCGCATATTAACTTGCACGATAACCATTGAAATCCAGAAGAAAAATGATCTTTCGAATATATGCTTATTAATTACTTTTTTAGCAGCGTTGCTTTTTATTTTTACTAAAAAACTCTCTCTTTTGGTAACCAAGAAGCAACAAATGATATTTATAATTAAGTTGTTTAATGCGAATGAAATAGCAATGAGAGATAGATCGGCTTTTAACAAACACAACGAAATTCTCAGAACCGCTAACGCAATCGCAACGGTAACTCTAATTTTGACCAATAAATCATTTTTAAGATTGGCTTCAAAATGGTAAACATAAAGTTCCAAAGGAGATGCGAGTACGGCAAGTAAAAGCCAATAATAATATGATTCATCCCCACGAAGACCGATAAGTGTAACCACCACCAGACTGAAAATGAATGAGATCAGTAGTTTTATTTTTAGAGTTTGTAGGAATACTAACTTCTCCCTTTTTATACTCTGCAATGATGAGTATACTCTTCTCAGACCAAATTCGGTAATCGATATTATTAATGCATAATAAACCTGAAATAGCGCGAGTTTACCGAAATCCTCAACACCTAAATATCTAATGACGACTACATTAGACAGCAAACCAATAAGTAAAACGATAACCTTTTCTGACATCAGAAAAACTATATTAGAAGTAAGTTTTTTCATTATAGCTCCAGCTAAAGCAATCCCTGCTTGCTTGTCCTTAATTGATGCTAAAATCTACAGTTATATTTTTGACAACCTCTGAAGCTCAGCAAAGAAACTCGCCATTACGTTTTCCTTTGCAAGATTATTTTCAGCATAAAGTTGAGCTACTTGATTAAACTTTGGCAACTGCAAGCATTTCCTGATGCCTTCCTCAAGTGCCATTTCATTTTCAGGTTCTACAAGAACTGCAAGCCCTTCGTTATCCCTGCAAACCATGCCTAATTCAGTGTCAACTTCAGCCGTAATTACAGACTGTCCACCGGCAGCAAGTATATTAGTTAGTTTTGAGGGTAGGACCGCATCAGCAACACCTTTTTTCTGTATTACTAGATGACAATGAGCAATAGCTAACAGCATGGGTAACTGTTCATACGGTAACAAAGGTTTAAATAAGATATTTTTCGAACCTGCACTAACCGATGCATCATACAGATCTTTTTTACCTACACCGTCACCTACAATTAGAAAGACGACATCTTCGTCTTCAAATTTTTTTGCTATAGGTATCAAATTCTCCAAACCTTGTTTTTTACCAATATTGCCTGAGTATAAAACAATTTTACTTTCACCACTTATGCCAAGTTCTGAGTAAAAATCCCCTGACACAACAACATCTCTAAACCTGTCGGTTTCAGACCAGTTAGGAAAGAGAACAAGGTTTTTATCTTCAACACCCTTAACTCTGGCTTTATTCAACATATTTTTGGAGATAGTAGATACTCTGTCGAATTTTTTAAGTATCTTACTTTCTAAATAAAATAGAAATGACGATAACTTACTCCCCTTTCCGTTACCGCTTCCTAAGCCAAACATTGCATCAAGCTCGTAATCTTGTATATGAATAACAGATTTAGCGCCTGTGATCTTGGTGTAAATCAACACAGGTAATGCACAGAAAAGCGTTGGTACTACATAAATCACAACATCAGGCTTGAGCTTCAACAGTCGCAATAAGTTAACACTAGAACTTAGTGCAAATGAGGCCAGATGAACAACTCGCTTTATAAACCCTGGTCTTGTCGGTATATAAAGTGGCGAGCGGAAAACAGATATATTATTGATAACATCTTTGCTATACCTGTTCTTATAGGGTTTAGTCAGTTTCCATTCGGGATAATAAGGTGGTGCCGTAACAACGGTAACTTCATTATTGTTATCAGCAAACCACCGACTCATTTCCCCACTATATTTACCTATACCAGTAAGTTCCGGCTCGTAATTAATACCATAGATTAATATTTTCATATCAACTCAAATAAAATGTTATGAAGTCGTTCGAAAATAATCCTTAGTATAATCATGTACTTTAGGATGATTAAGAATGTCTGCTTTCGGTATCCAGTTATATGATGAATGTTGTTCCACTGGGAGTTTAAGCTCATCATTATCAAGAAAGAGTTTATACCCCAAAACAATATAATGGGTTGAAAAATCACTCCCGAAGAAACTATCATCATAGAAATGCTGATACACACTAAGGAATTTAGCTGAACTCAATGACTGGGCAATCCCTATCTCCAACTGGGTTAGTCGGATGAAAGCTTCATTTATCGTCTCATCCTTTCTTATCCGCCCACCGGGTACGAATAAATACCCCCTTGCGGGTCTGTTGACCCTTTCACCTAGTAAAATTTCACTATTAGAATTTTCAATGATGAGATCAATCGAGATCAGAGGAGCATGTTCAACAATAGTTTTGAACACACTATCATCCAAAAAAGTTCTAGTCACGGAATTTACCTTGGTTAGCTAAAAACCACTTATATGTTCTTGTAAGCCCTTCTTCCAGATCGATACTGTAAGTCCATCCCAAATCCTTAAGACGACTCACATCCAACAGTTTGCGAGGAGCACCATCTGGTTTTTCGGCATCAAAAGTAATTTTTCCTTCAAAGCCCACAACTCGAGAAATCGTTTCTGCAAGTTCCCTGATTGTACAGTCGATTCCCGTTCCAACATTGATATGAGACAGCATGGGCTGAACATTCTGGCTAAGAGTCTCGGTATCTAACTCCATCGCGTAAATAGAAGCCGCAGCCATGTCATCCACATGCAGAAACTCCCTCATGGGCTTACCACTGCCCCATACGATAACCTCTGAAGCGTTTTCCTGTTTGGCTTCATGGAATCTACGCATCAACGCTGGGATTACATGCGAGTTACTCGGGTGGAAGTTATCATTCTCACCATACAGATTGGTAGGCATCACGGATCTGTAATCACGATTATACTGGCGATTATAAGACTCACATAATTTGATACCCGCAATCTTAGCTATGGCATAAGGCTCGTTGGTTGGCTCAAGAGTCCCTTGTAATAGCTGTCCCTCGGTAATAGGCTGAGTTGCTAGCTTAGGATAAATACAGGATGAGCCTAAGAACATTAATTTTTGGACACCGTTATTATGCGCAGCATTGATGACGTTATTTTGAATCATCAAGTTCTGATAAATGAAATCAGCTGGATAAGTATTGTTAGCAACAATCCCCCCAACTTTTGCTGCAGCCAGATATACCTGGTCTATTTTGTTTCTACGGAAAAAATCGTTGACGCTATTGGTATCAAGTAAATCAAGTTCATTTCTGTCAGCGGTAATAATTTCTACATTATCCCTGACAGATAAATTCCTGACGATGGCCGAACCGACCATCCCTTTATGACCAGCAACATAGACCTTGCTTTTAATCATCTACTTTACTCCTGAGACAGCGCTACATTGAAACCATGAGACTTCAAGAGTGAGTGCTTCTTAGCGGCTTCCAGATCGTACTGCACCATCTCGACGACCATCTCCTGAAGGGTAGTCTCTGGCTTCCAGCCAAGTTTTTTGTGCGCATTTGATGGATCGCCCAAAAGAGTTTCTACTTCTGCTGGACGGAAATAACGCGGGTCAACCGCCACGATCACATCGCCAACTTTAACACCAATTGCATTGTCACCAGTAACGCTTTCTACAATACCTTTCTCATCGACACCTTTACCTTCGAAACGTAAAGTAATGCCCAGTTCGGCAGCCGCAAACGCAACAAACTGTCTCACCGAGTACTGTACGCCAGTAGCAATAACGAAATCTTCAGGAACTTCCTGTTGCAGCATCAGCCATTGCATTTTGACGTAGTCTTTTGCATGGCCCCAGTCACGCAGAGAGTCCATGTTACCTAAGTACAGGCATGACTCCAGACCTTGAGAAATATTTGCTAATGCACGGGTAATTTTGCGGGTAACAAAGGTTTCACCGCGACGTGGAGATTCGTGATTGAACAAAATACCGTTACAGGCATACATGCCGTAGGATTCACGGTAGTTCACAGTAATCCAATATGAGTACAGTTTTGCTACTGCATACGGTGAACGTGGGTAGAATGGCGTTGTTTCTTTTTGTGGGATTTCTTGAACCAGTCCGTATAGTTCAGAAGTTGAAGCCTGGTAGAATTTCGTTTTTTTCTCTAAACCTAAGAAGCGAATTGCTTCCAGCAGTCGCAATGTACCGATAGCATCAACGTCAGCAGTGTATTCAGGGGATTCAAATGAAACAGCAACATGACTCATAGCCCCCAAGTTATAAACTTCGTCTGGTTTAACTTGCTCTAAAATACGCGTTAAATTCGAGGTATCAGTCAGGTCACCGTAATGCAGATGAAGCTTAGGATTTGGGGAGTGAGGGTCCTGATAAATGTGGTCTACGCGTGAGGTATTGAAGGAGGATGCACGTCTTTTGATCCCATGAACTTCATAGCCTTTTTCAAGTAAAAACTCAGCTAAGTATGAACCGTCTTGGCCAGTAATACCGGTAATCAAAGCAACTTTAGACATAACTTTCCCTTATTTATTTTCGAGCGATATTGAAATAATTTGTAAAAACAACTTAGTACTCAGTTGTTTTTCAGCAACAACATTTAATAAACCAATTTTAGTTGTCAATATTTGATTTTATTTTTCAAAACAAATATAAACAAACTCTGTGTCAGCGTCTGAATTTAGCTGTCTTTCATTATTCTATCTTTAACCTTTATACAGGGGTTGCCGTCATAAACAGTCCAAGGTTCAAGGTCTTTTTTAGCAACAGAGCGGGCACCAAGTACAGCGCCCTCACCGACATTCACATTTGGCCCTACAAACGCTTCAGCACAGATCCATGCCTTTTCGTTAATGGTAATTGGACACAGAATTAACTCATGCTTTCTACTTTGATACCGATGCGAACTGGCACAAAGGGAAGCATCTTGACTGACCGTACTCAATTTACACAGTTTAATCGTTCCCTGATTGTAAATATTTGCATTGGGTCCAATGGTAGTCTGCTCCTCCATAATAAGGTTTTTAGGGCTCCAAATTTTACTAGATCCGTAGACTCGGCAGCTAAAAGATATTTTAGCTCCAAATAGTTTAAGAATAAGGACCCTCCATTTAAAAAATGGTCTTGGAGAAAACCTAAAAAAGAGGAGGTTAAATACAGCCCAAACCACACGATAAATTTTGTTTTGAAGAGAGAAGCTAGATTTGTTTATCTCATCCATTTATGACTCTTTCATTTATGATTTTCTCGAATGACTTTGCAACTTTAGAAATTTCGAATTTATTATCGAAGCACCTCTTCGCATTAGTTCTCATCAACTCCTGCTCTTCGTCACTACGTTCAATAAAATCTAAAACAATTTTACTGAATGATTCAACATTATCATCAGCAATTAAACCAGAATGTTCAGCTTCTATCTCACGCCAGATATTTACTTTATTCGATATCAGTACCGGTAATGAAGCAGATAAAGCTTCAGCCACTACGATGCCAAAATTTTCCTGGTGAGATGGTAGTGCAAATACTTTACTAGCAAAGTATGCCCCCCATTTTTTTTCACCTTGTAGCATCCCCCCCCAAGTAACCACATCTTGTAAACCAAGCTGTTTTGTTTCTACCTTTAAGGATTTTGCATATTCGCTATCATCAGGGCCGGCAAAGAATACATGATAACCTTGTGCACGCTCTTTAATTTTAGCAAATGCATTCAATAAAATATCACAGCCTTTTTTCTGGTGAATTCTACCTACAAAGAGTATTAATTTTTTATTTCTTAGTTCGGGAAAGTTTACATAAAAGGCTTCCACCGCTGAGCTTCTCTCAAAAGTACTTCCTGCAGTGCCATAAGCGGTGACACTTTCATTTGGCGTGTAGAAAGGGAACGATTTCCTGGCTAAAATTTTCTCTTCTTCACATGTGAAGACTACCGAACGTGCTTTATTGATCACTCTTTTTTCAAAAAGCATCCAATAGATCATCTTCTTAACATGCTTGAGTGGATAAGCTTTTTTAAACCACGGATCTAACATCCCATGTGAATATAAAAGATAAGGTACTTTTTCATTAAGGCAAACCGAACTGGTCACGACACTGTGATATTGCCATACGCCATGAATTATAACTAAGTCATACTTTCTTACGTTTTGGGTCAGCCAGTTTTTGAGTTTTCTTGAATAAGAATATCCCCCTTGCCCCTCGCCAACATTGAAAATTTTTAAATTAGAATTTGCAGGGCTTATATTATTTTCATCATCCATGCAAACAATATCGCATTCTATATTTAATTGCTGTTTTTCAATTTCATTTTGAATTTGTCTGATACCTTCAGATGGCCCACCTTTTTTAGGATCCATTGATGGGATTACACGAAGAATTTTCATATGTATCCTTTTTTGAAAAAATTATTTTTAATAACAGCAATCATCTGATTATTTTATGATGGGTAATTTTTAATAGTTAAAGAGTAAGGCTATTTAATTATTACTCTGAGAGACTTGATGATAGCGTCATCACTAAATTGACTCATAAACTCTGAACTCATTATTTTTTGTTTTTTTGGTAAGTTTTGTAACGCAACGCCAATGTCACCAATACCATTAACCAGGATCAGTTCGCTATTATAGACATTAAGTGAGTTATAAAAATCGCTTTTCACCGCAATGACCGGTGTTCCGGCTGAAATAGAGAAGAAGAAACTGCCACTGACGATCATACTTTTGCTGTCAGAGGGTAAAATTGAGTATTCGGCTCGGCTAACAAGATTATATGCCTCTTCATCACTGATAAATTTATCAACAATCTCAATTTTTTTCCCAGCAGCTAACGCCTTCAACTGAAAACAATAATCTTTATCATCAGAACTACCGGCCACAATTAATTTCAAGTCTAAAGGCCAGCTTTTTATTAATTCATCCAGCTTCTTATATTTTTCAATACGACCGAAACATACAAAATACATTTCCTCGTCAATCTCATTTACTGGATAAACAGACCTCAGATCATAAAGTGGATGGGGGACATAAATCCGACCTGCTGAACAAGCAGATTTTGAATGGACAATGGTATGAGAGCTTTTACTCTCAAAGTAGTCCATTATTTTTACACTAAGATTTTTATTTCCATCATAAATATTATGTGGATAAACATTATGGCGAACATAAATAATATTCCTTGAGGAATATCTCATCATCGAAAACCATAACATTGAGATAATGAAAGACAAAAATTTAAACTTACCATCTTTACCAAAACATCTATTTTCCAACCAGTTAAATACGATAATGTCATACTTATTTTTTGAAAAAATAGTATTTTTCCAATTCTTAGGTGATAACGGGGTTACATCACCAAATTGACCAAGCAAATCACGCATACGAATCGTATATGAATTTTTTTCACTAGGTGGTGGGAAATACCCTATTTTTTTCATTTAATCTTCACTCTCTGATATTTTTTTATTGTTCTTCGCACGCGTATATGAAGCAGAAATCATTGCCAATACTAACCAATAAAGTCCCTGTATTGAATCCAACCGCCATGACCAACCAAGCATACCAAAGAAGGCGATTGACAGGATCGATACGCCTGATGCGTACAAGATCTTAGAATCATACGGATCTTTTAGTCTGATTCCTTTAACAATTAATCTCACAAAATAAAAATTCATGAACATAAACAGACCAAAACCTAATACTCCTGTTTCTGACATTATCAACAAATAGATATTATGAACAGGATGAGGCCACCAACTGGATATATTGGTCACATCATATTCTGTCATGACAGTAGTAAATGTATTAAGACCGATGCCGAAGAATGGATGACTGGTTATCATTTTCAGTGCGATTTCAGCCAATATGATACGAATTTCGCCACTTTCATCCGGTGCATTTATGAATCTATCGTAAATAACACCAAAATAGGTATCAATAAAAATAAATGCGGCAACAAGTAAAACGGCACAAATTGTAATCTTGCTGAAAAACTTACCTTTACTGAACAATGAGTGGAAAATCATCAATAGCGTAGCAACGGCTATCATTGCAATCCCTGTTCTGGCGAATGAAAGCACAACGATTACCACTGAAATGAAGTATCCAGCCATGAATACCATTTTCCTAAAGCCACTTTTGTTCATCGCTTCCATCCATAAGAATGGGCAAATTGTAACAATGAACTGAGAAAGCGTACCTGGATGCCCTAATGTACCTGCAGAACGATATAGTTCGCCATCAACGTTGTTAAGTCCAACTTCATCACCGCCTTTTCCTGAAATCGTCACGCCAAATACTTGCTGTATTAAGGAAGTTATTAACTGAATAACGATAACCACAAGAATTGCATTAAATAAGGTATTATAGTTTTTTTCATCATTGAGCAGTGCAAACTTGATAATTAAGAATACGATAAAGAACTTCATATATCTAAGAAGTTCAAGTGATGACCAAAAATATGAATCACCAAAAATGAAGAAGATGGCGTTGCAAAATAAATACAGCGAAATAATCTTTATATCGGTTGTAAGCTTAATTTTTGTGCTTTTATTAAAAACAACGATCAATAATATCTTCACAATCAAGTATGAAAACAAAGGAATATCAAATGGGGAAATCGCAACTTCTGCACCACCGTAGTGGTCAAGTTCGGGCATCAACCTCCATCGTCCAGGGATAGCCAAAGAAAGCACATATGTATATATAAATATTCTTTCTAACATAACAGTCCTGATTATCGCAAAAGGTGTAGATATTAAATGTAAACTTTAACCACACAGTATAGATATCATTCAATATATACAAATATGCTCTTTAATTTCATGTAATCAAGGACAACCTAGATTGTCCTTGATTCACAGATTTACTTACTTATCACTCTCGTACTTATATCCATACTCGGCATATGAACCATAAGAATAATAATTTGCAGCACGTTTCATTACTCCGTTGATGATAACCCCCTTCACTTCAACACCAACACGTTCGAGCCTTTGATAACAGATTTCAATATCCTTAACTGTATTAGTTTCAAACTTAGAAACTAATAGGGTTGTACCGGAAAGTGCACCGATGATTACGGCATCTGTTACCGCCAACACTGGAGGAGTATCGACTATAACTAAATCATATTCCGCACCTGCCTTTTCTAATAGGTGTGTCATACGATTCCCCATCAGCAGTTCAGACGGGTTAGGTGGGTTGCTCCCCCTGGGAATCAATGTAAGGTTATCGATCCCAGTCGGTAATTTGACCTTATCATAATCAAGAACGCCGGCGAGATACGCAGATAGCCCCGTTCCTTTATTCGTCAAACCAAATGCATCATGTAAATGACCCTTTCTCATATCCGCATCAATGACCAGCACTTTTCTACCCTGCTGCGCAATAACCGCTGCTAAGTTGAGGCTTGTAAACGACTTACAGATTCCAGGTGTTGCGCCTGTGATCATGATTACGTTGTTTTTAGCTTCAAGCATTGCGAAGTGCAAACTGGTTCTTAAACCACGAATGGCCTCAATCGCTAGATCTGCTGGGTTATTAATTGCAAGCAAACCTTCTGGACGAGTGTCATTTTTCGCTCGTTTCTGACCATTTCGTGACTGCCAGTCAGAAAAAGGAATCGACGCATAAACATTGACACCAATCTCATCCAGCTGTTCAGCGCTTTCAATTCCCTTATGCAGCAGAAGTTTCACTATCACTGCACAAACAGAAAAAATTATCCCAATAAACATAGAGATAGCTATAATCAGTAATGTCTTAGGTGCTACTGGATACTCTTGGGTTAATGGATTATCAACAATCCGTACGTTACCAACGGTACTGGCTTTATTGATTCTCAATTCCTGTTGCTTATTAAGCATCTGCATGTAAACAGCTTGGCCTGACTCTACATCACGCGTCAATCGGAGAATTTCTTGCTGCACCTTTGGTAATTTTTCTACGCGCTTACCTAAGTTAACTTTTTCTTTTTCTAAAACTTCTCTCTTCTCAAGCAGTGCTTTATACGCTGGATGTTGAACAGTGTACAGTTTTGAAATTTCAGCCTCTTTGAATGTTAACTGGTTGAGCTGAGATTCAACCGAAACCATCGTATCTAATACAGATTTAGCTTCCAGCGACAAATCAACTGAGTCATTCTCCTGACGAAACTGATTAAGTTTGTCTTCATTTTCATCAAGAGATGCTCTCTCAGCAGGCAGTTGCTTTTCTAAAAACTGTAAACTTTTATCAGCTTCTTCAGATTTCCTCTCAATATTTTGCAATAAATAGTTTTGCATAATACTGGATAGAACTAAATTAGCTTCCTTTTCACTTTCTGCATCATAGCTAATCTGTAAGATTCCACTATCTTTTCCTTTATCACTAACAGAAAGATTCGCCAATATATTAGCGACAGTTTTTTGAATAGTCTGTTTAGTCATATTGAATGCATCGCCAGGCTCAGCATCAATATCATTAACCAGCAGCTCTATGCCTTCAGCTGATAAAAGCTTTCCTTTAGTTCCATCAAACTTACCGACATCAGGAACATCAAGGGTGTAGTGATTATTATCAACAATCTCCAGTTTCATCGAAACATTTAACAGTTCCGCTGGAACCGAAAATTTGGCGATAGATAGGCTTTCTTTTGCTGTTTTCTTTGAATTCCCAAAAATCCTCGACAGGCCTTTCCCGATGACCGGGAAGTGATCGTGTTCTAACCGAGTTGTCAAATTTAGGTCATCTATAGTTTTACCGATAACCAATCTGGATTGCAGAAGCTGGGTTTCAGCTGATGATTCAGGCTGTCCCGTTGGCAACACATCAGAAAGACTACTCAGGATATTGCTACCAGTTGACTGCTCAACTTGGATTAGCGCATCACTTCGATAGATCGGAGTTGCCAGCAGAGCATAAACGACCCCAAAGAAAACGCACAAAGATGTAATACAGAAAATCAACCATCTGTTATCTATGAAGACGCCTATCAACCTACTGAATTCAATCTCATCATTATCTTTGGATGATTGTCTGGTCTGCTTGATTCTTTCCGTCATAATATTCCTAACTATCTCTGTAACATTTCAGCCCATTTTAAAGCTGATTCGTTTAAATGATTATAGGCAAATTCATATGCTTCTAATGATTTTCCATAAGGGTCAGGTGTTTCTTTATGGTCAAGCCAATGACCAAAAAACATCACTTTCCCTCGGATCTCTGGAGATAATTTACAAACATACTCTAAATGATGTTTCTCCATGACCAAGATTAAATCGTTTTCCTGACAATCAGCCTTAGTGATCTGTCTTGCGACATGACTCTCCAATGATAAACCATGACTTTTTGCCACCTCCACAGACATAGAATAAGCAGGTTTTCCAACCAGCGCACCTATTCCTGCGGACGTGATTTTTAAGTTAGCAAGTTCTCGCCTTAATAGCCGCTCACCGGTAGGTGAACGACATATATTGCCCGTGCATACGACTAAAATTGAATCAAACATAGTTATGGCCATTGCCTAATAAATTTTGCTGTTTCGGTCATATCATGGACACCAGTAATTGTTGGCACCAGCTGTGATATAACTCGATTCCATCTGACTAATGGTGCAGTAGTTACATATACAATATCATACGGCTGAAGCTGAAATTCTGTACCTAGAACCATCGCCGATGCATCCTGTGCATTAAGCTGATAGATATTAGCAATTTTTCCTTGCTTATCCCCTTTTAGCTGACGAACAACGAACACACCCGTAGCATCGCTGAATGCTTGTGACATCCCTTCAGCATTACCAATAGCCTCAGCTAACGTCATACCACTGCGATCCATTTTCATAGTACTTTGTTTGCCCACTTCTCCCATAACGAAGACTTTCAAGTCATCATTGCGTGGGACAAATAAAATATCGCCAGGATACAAGAGATGGTTCTGTGTTAAGTCACCTTTCTGCATTAATGCATATAAGGAGATTTTGGTGTCTTTACCATTATGTGTCAAAACAACATTGCGCCAATCTGCGTTCGTAGCTAATCCACCGGCGGCATTTACAGCATCCATTATTGTTAGTGGGATATTCGTAATCGGCTGTTGACCTGATTTTGCTACCTCACCTGTCACATATACTTTTTGAGATCGGAATGCAGCGATGCTGACATCAACCTGTGGGCTTTCAATGTAAGTCGTCAAGCGACTGGCAATGATTTGTCTTACTTCACTTAATGTTTTTCCTGCTACCTGCACCTTGCCAATATAAGGGTAAAAAATCGTACCGTCGGAATTTACCCAGTTGCCGGTATCGCTGGCGCTACGGTACTGACCAGCAGGTGTCGTCAGTTCAGGGTGATCCCATACGGTCACCATCAGTACATCGCCAACCCCAATCCGATATTCATAACTTTTAAGTAGATTATCCAGTTGCGGATTTGGCTGTGCCATTACCGTAACCGGGCGCAGTTGATCGATCAGACCCGGCGTCATCGGGTAAATGTTCACCAGTTTATCCAGATCGTAATCACTGTCAGGTAGTTCTACAACGTTTTTACGCAGGCTATTCAATCCTTGCCCTGGTATTATAGTGCAACCCGATAACAACCCTAATACCAATGCTAAAGTCGAAAATCTCACAATTTTTTTATTCATAATGTCACATCATCAGTAAACTAAAATTTGCTAATTCCTGAGCTACCAGGGTTCCGCCATTTTTCCCACATGGCTTTACACTGAGAAATGCAGAACCTACGTCATTTTCTCACCTAGCTACAGCATTCAGCCTATAAACTAAATGGGATCTCGACCCCGGCACTTGCGCCAACATCATCACTATCACTGTGGTCAGCATCGGTATACCATAGCGATGTATTAAGACGCACGGTCTTATACACATCTCCACTCCATCCCAACTGTATCCCTTTTAAGGTGTCCGAATGCGGGAATGCTTTGTTAATTGATTGATTCTCTGGATTCACTTTGGCATAGGCCAAACGGGCACTCCAGCGCTGATTATCTTCAGTCACCAGCTCAACTTTGCCGGCAAATAATTGCCCATCGCCGCCCATTGCATCACCTAGCGGATAACCCTGCTGATAGTAGCCACCAGTATAGATGTGGTGCCAATAACTATAACCAGTACGGCTCATATTCGTACGAGTATCATGCGCTTCCATATACCAGTTAACCGCACTTTTGCCCCAACCATGGTGCCCTTCCACACCTCCAAGGAACATATTAGCCGAGGGCAGCCCACCCGCTTCATCCTCGCCGACCATTTGTCCGTACAAACTCACCGGCCAGCCCAGTGTCGGTTCTAACTTAAATTTAAAATCAAACCCAGCAAGCTGGTTGCCCGGTTCATTATCAGTACCGGTATTATCCTGTCCGATAAAACCGTCCCAGAAACTACTGAAAGACTGCGGGCGTCCTTCCCCACCCCACTGCATAATGCGTGAAGCCCCAAGTTCCAGAGACTGGAACGGGGAGAAGGTCAGGCGGCCACCGATTATCTTGGCATGCGGCACTGCGGTATATTGATTCATCTGGCTGGCTGAAATCTGATACTGCCACGGACCAATCCAGCGTAGCCACCAGGTCTCCGGTGCCGTCTGTTCGGCACGCTGCATCAGGAACCCGGTCATTGGTCTGGCAGCATCGCCGCGAATTAAGCTACCTTCATAACCAGGGCCCCACCACTGCGGCATCTGGCCAAACGACAGCCACTGGTTCCAGAACTTCACTGCACCATAAGCGCCGTTAGCATTGAAACGTGAGCCATTACTGATACGCTCACCGCCTTCAACATTCCCCTGCAAGTGAACATCCCACCAGTCACCGCTGTTATTAAAGGCCAACGATAGTGAGTTGTCCGCAGGCTGGCTTTGTGCAAAGCCCTGTGGCGTTCCAGGTTGATCGGTTGAGGTATAGCCGCTGACACGGAAATCAGCCTTTAAAGAGGAAAGTCGTTGATTAATACGCGCCAGCACAACCTGCTCGGAAGAGTAGGAAGGTTTAGCTTTTTTTAACGCACGAGTTATTTCCTCCTGACTTAATGGCCAGGTTGAAAGGCTTAGCTGGATAACACCCCTGTCCGAAAGCCAGGACAGATCGTTACGGAGTTCATTATCATTCAGTACCAGACCAGAGGCATAAACCTGCACACTCACCGACGTCAACAACCCTAAAGCAAGTGCAATACGCGCGATTTTCATCATTGTACAAGATCCGTTTTTAGCCCCTTTTCCACAAGCCGGGAGTCGATGGGGAGTATGAGTTTAGAGAGCGCACTCGGACGCCGAGTCGTAGTATGTTAGTTCGACAATGATGATGCAATATTCATCATTGTCGATTTTTATGAAGTGACTTATCGTTGAAACGATTTAGTCCCGCTCTCCATCACATCATAAACATTCACTACTGCCTGATGTGGTAATCCCCGTTGTATACAGCAACATCATAATCATAAAGCCATCGTGCGTGTCCGGAAGATGACCGATTATATACATGTCTTCGGGAGAATCACCTGCTGCAGCAGGTTTTAGGAATTTCTAACAGATGGAGATGAGCCTATATAGGGTTATGGGCTAAGGCTTCACATACGCTACCGCCCTTGGCTCAACAGCTACCAATGCACTGTACTTCACTTTAAACTTTTTTTGACCGGCAACATATGCGGCTAATTATTCAGCACTATTTATACTTTTTCGCGACATCAAGTTTACGAGATTCTGTTGTAAAATGGGAGTGTAAATGACATTTATTCACTCATAAAAACAATGAAAATTTACTCATCCGACAAGTTGTTGTCATTCAATAAAATTATTTAATGATATTGCGTTGGCACTGATAGCCACAACACTCCGAATCCAATTAACCATTTTAACTTATTGTTTTTTATTGATTTTTTGAACCCACCTGAAACAAAAAAAACAATCATGACTTCACAAGTCAACTACAAAAATTAATACTAACCCCCTGATTTATTCTACTTGACAAATTATATTTCACTTAGAGGGTTACTGCATGATTCTATTTAAGATTCTTCTCACTGCGATTATCGGCATCACTATTATCGGTAATATGACTCAGAATGGCATAACAACGAATTATTTCACCAATATGAAAATTTAACGGTGACGCTGAAATCTATTAGTCTCTCTGATGCCATTCGATGTTAACAAACGATCAGTATACCCGCTGATGTAGCTCCGCTCGGGTAAAGGGCTTTTCCAGAGGCCCAAGCCTGACAGCGATCTCTCCCAGTAAAGACTGAGTCGGTGCTTTATTTCCAGTATTCAGGAGTACAACAGGGATGATAATCAGGCTTAACACGCCTCCCCAGGAAAGCGGGGCCTCAACTGCACATGAAGTACGTCTCTGGAACAATAAAAACAGGGCACTTCCACCGGCGCCCAGCATCAACCCGGCAATCACTTCCGATGTCGAATGTGCGTGGATCGCTAAGCGGGAATACCCTACCAGGCCAGCAACGACATAGCCCGCCGCAATGGCAGCCCGACGCAGCGAAACCGTGCCACGGGCACAAAGTAACCACAGGAATATCGGCCAGAAAGCGCTAGAAAGTGCGGTATGCCCGCTGAACCCAGTGAAGTCAATCTCGCGAATGCCCATCCCCCAGCCCATAAAGGCCAGTTTCGATGCACAAACAATGGCGCCAGTAATACCAAACAGCAATCCCCATTGCCAGGCCAGCAATCTTGACGGTCTGCGCAAAAATAAGACCACGAACAATGCGGCCGCGCTGGGTAACAGCACGGTACTATCGCCAAAAAAAGACACCCACTGCCAGTTCATTAATTCTTCATCCTTTGACGATCTCTCCAGTCCGAAACGTCTTTATCCACGACCCCGGTACGGGCATACACATCCGGCAACTTCACATTTTTATGCATGCATTACCGTTGTTTAATGCGTAAGTATGACCTCAGTCAAGTTTTATTTTGTTATGACAACCAACGGTCTTTCTATTTTTCTGAGAAAATTCTCACTAAGTGATTATTAGTCATCATGAAACTTGTGCTACTCCGACCATTGCATCCTGGTTACGCTGAGAGCACAACCAGATGTCTCTGAAGTAACTGATTTTGCACTGCTGAAATAACATTCGCTATAAATCATAACCACATGATTTATAGTGAATTACTAAAATCTGATAGCGATAACCCTGTTTACAGAAGCATGTCATACGTTCAATCTATACGCCTCATACTTCTGTAAACTCTAGATTTTCATACTTTCGCAAATGTCATTATGCTATTTACGCTAATAGCTTCTTGATGCTCTCGCGGAATTTATTGCCTTCTTTATGGTTACGCAGTCCGTAATTGACGAAAGCCTGCATATAGCCCATTTTTTTACCGCAGTCATAGCTTTCGCCGGTCATCAGCATGGCATCGACAGCCTGCTTTTTAGCCAGCTCAGCAATCGCGTCAGTTAACTGGATACGTCCCCAGGCTCCTGGCTCCATTTTCTCCAGCTCTGGCCACACATCAGCAGACAGCACATAGCGCCCAACGGCCATCAGATCGGAATCGAGGCTCTGAGGCTCGTCCGGCTTCTCGATAAACTCGACAATACGACCGATTTGCCCTTCTACATTCAACGGATCTTTGGTCTGGATAACCGAATACTCTGACAGGTCGCCTTCCATTCTCTTTGCCAGCACCTGGCTACGTCCGGTTTCGTTAAAGCGAGCAACCATCGCAGCAAGGTTATAGCGCAGCGGATCGGCGCTGGCATCGTCCAGCACAATATCCGGCAGCACGACAACAAATGGGTTATCACCGACAATCGGGCGGGCGCACAGGATCGAGTGCCCCAGGCCAAGCGGTTGCGCCTGACGTACGTTCATGATAGTAACGCCCGGCGGGCAGATAGCCTGTACTTCAGCCAACAGCTGACGTTTGACACGCTGCTCGAGCAGCGCTTCCAGCTCGTAGGAAGTGTCGAAATGGTTTTCCACAGCATTTTTAGAAGAATGGGTAACCAGCACAATCTCCTTGATACCTGCCGCCACAATCTCGTCGACGATGTACTGAACCATCGGCTTATCGACGATGGGCAGCATCTCCTTCGGGATCGCCTTCGTGGCCGGCAACATATGCATCCCCAATCCGGCTACTGGAATAACTGCTTTCAAACTTGCCATTCTCTTATCCACCCATTTAGTGATAATTCTTTCGATACCGGTGAGTTTTCAAGCATTACCGATATCAATGTGTGATATTACCAGTTTGCGGTTGGCACGACTTCCCGCAAAATTCTGAAACTGCATGTTTAATGAGAGAATACACTCAAAGTATAAGGACCGACAGGTCGCTTTGAGAAAATTCTCATACCTAAGACGCCCTTAGATCGTCGCCTCAGTTTCTCTCGCGGTTTATGGGCCAGATATAGAGGAATTCCGTGAAATGTCAGGCGTATTACATCAGAATAACTTATCGAAGAAGTGAGGAAACCAGCGAACAACAGGTATAACACGATGAATAGTGGAAGATAATTCACTATCAACTTCTCTCAACCTTGACTGCCGGACCAGCACGGCATCGTCATCACCCGTGACCAGCGACAAGCGTCAGTTCCCTCTGTTTCTTCCCACCCCTTAACCCTATTTATATCTAAACAATTAATTTAAATTAACCAAATACTTCAACAACTACCGAATAAGGTAGCTGGAAAACCTAAAAACCAATCATTAACCATTCAGGTCACCTGCCGATCACTCCCTTTTCTCGCCCTTCTGGTCGATAAACTGCATCCATGGCATTAGCCATCATACATTTCGACTACGCCTCATAATATGGAAATAAATACCGAGTCAGCCACCCGTAATCTATTTATAATTAAGCTTATACGCATAAAAAATAAACCATTGGTTTATTTTTTGCTCACTAAAATATTCCGAAATGACGCATTATCTCCGTCTTACTCATCGTCGTAATGACCAGGGTCCGCGGGAATATATTGCAATTTAGCAAGAGCTTATCCATGATCGATAAATGGCACTCTTATGTTGTATAGGTTTTAGCGAATGATCGAATGGATTGCCGACCCCTCGATATGGGCCGGTCTCGTAACGTTAGTGGTTATTGAGCTGGTTCTCGGTATTGATAATCTGGTTTTTATCGCCATCCTCGCCGAAAAGCTCCCTCCGGCACAGCGTGACCGTGCGCGTGTTATCGGCCTGATGCTGGCGATGGTGATGCGCCTGCTGTTGCTCGCCTCGATATCCTGGCTGGTGACCCTGACAAAACCGCTGTTCACCTACCATGACCTCAGCTTTAGCGCCCGCGATCTGATTATGCTGTTTGGCGGACTATTCCTGCTGTTTAAAGCCACGGTAGAGCTTAATGAACGCCTGGAAGGCAAAGACAGCGATAACCCTGTTCAGCGCAAAGGGGCAAGGTTCTGGGGCGTCGTCGCGCAAATTGTGGTGCTCGATGCCATCTTCTCCCTCGACTCGGTGATCACCGCCGTCGGGATGGTGGATCATCTGGCGGTGATGATGGCCGCGGTGATTATCGCCATGAGTCTGATGCTGCTTGCCAGCAAGTCATTGACACGCTTTGTTAACAGCCACCCGACCATCGTCATTTTATGTCTTAGCTTCTTGCTGATGATTGGTTTCAGCCTGATCGCTGAAGGATTTGGCTTCCCGATCCCCAAAGGCTATCTGTATGCCGCCATTGGTTTCTCCGTCATTATCGAATCACTTAACCAGCTGGCGCTTTTCAACCGCCGTCGTTTTCTCTCTGCGAACCTGACGCTGCGCCAGCGGACCACGGCGGCGGTCATGACGCTGCTTAGCGGGCACAGGGAAAATACCGACCCCGGCAGCGACACTGCTGCACTGATGGTCAGCGAGCAAGATCATCCGCTTTTTAATCCCCAGGAACGTCGGATGATTGAGCGGGTGTTAAACCTCAACCAGCGCACCGTCAGCAGTATCATGACCTCACGCCACGATATTGAACATGTCGACCTGAGCGCGCCGGAAGAGGAAATTCGCGAGCTGCTGGAGAAAAATCAGCACACCCGTCTGGTTGTGACCGGTGGCGAGAATGAAGAAGATTTGCTCGGCGTGGTCCACATTGTTGACCTGCTGCAACAGTCGCTGCGCCAGGAGCCCCTCGACCTGCGCGTGCTGCTCCGTCAGCCGCTGGTGTTCCCGGAAACGCTCCCGCTTCTGCCTGCGCTGGAACAGTTTCGTCATGCACGCACTCACTTTGCTTTCGTGGCCGACGAGTTTGGTTCCGTCGAAGGGCTGGTCACATTGAGCGATGTGATGGAAACCATTGCCGGCAATTTGCCTAATGAAGTGGAAGAGATTGATGCGCGCCACGACATTGTCAAAAACCCTGACGGCAGCTGGACGGCCAACGGGCATATGCCGCTGGACGACCTCGTGCAGTTCATCCCCCTACCGCTGGATGAGAAGCGCGAATACCACACCATCGCCGGCCTGTTGATGGAATATCTGCAGCATGTCCCTGAAGCGGGCGAAGAGGTCAAGGTCGGTGAGTATATTGTCCGGACGTTGCAGGTCGAGAGTCATCGGGTCCAGAAGGTGCAGATTATCCCACCACCGCCGCCAGATGATGAGACTGATTACGAAGTGTAATGCCAGTCGGTGACACCGTTCCCCCGGTTGCGCTACCGCTTTCCGGGGCTACAGGCTAATACGAGTGGCCCGGATAAGGCGCTGAGCGCCGCTACCCGGGCCATACAGATGCAAGATACTCAACGCGGCTTAATGCTTATCGAGCAACTTCTTCACGTCTTTGCCGTCCTGGGTGTTCTTATTGCGCTCCATCCAGTCGTTAAGGCGTTGTTTGGCTTCATCCTGCAACTGCCGGCGCAGCACCTGATCGACCTGCAGGCTGTAGCTTAACTCCTGCCATTTGCCGTAGATACGCAGCGGAATCGCCGTCTGTTTGAGCTTGTCGATAAGCTTGCTTTCACCTTTCCAGCCACCGAGCACGCGGACGTTAAAGTGCATATCGCAATTTTCTTTCAGCAGGTTAAGGTCGCCCTGCCCGGTCAACGCCATCATCTCTGATTGCCCCTGCAGATTCTTCAGGGTCACCTGCCCCTGCGCCAGCTGCAGTTCGCTGCTCATCGCATCCAGACGCGTCGCGTTATCGTAGTTTTCCTGAGCCTGAACGTTGGTGCTACGTTCTACGGCCTGCTGGACCAGCTGCTGGAAATTAAGCCCTTCCGTGCGGGTATCGCTCATCCGCAGCTGAGCGTCGCCCTGCCAGCTGCGACGGAAATCATCGGCATCAATTCTTTCGCCAGAGAAATCGCCGGTTAAAGAGAGTTTCCCGGTCAGATTCAGCGAATAATTAAACGCTTTCAGGATGGTCGCAATCTCGACATTATCCAGTTTTGGCTGGAAGGATGCCTGTGAGGTATCACCACGCACGTCAAGGCGGCCGGGGAGCGATATCACGCCGCCATCCAGTTCACCTTGCAGCTGATTGATGGTCAGCAGCCCCAGTTGGTTAGTAATGTCACTTTTCACCTGGGTAAACTTCATGCCCCGCCACTGCAGCTGGTCGGCCGCCAGCGACAGATGGGCGCTGAATCCGCGCAGACTCGCATAATCGTTTTGAATATCGCTATCGGCAATCACCGGGCGCAGCTGTCGCGGCTGGCTTTGTCCCTGCTGAGTCGCCCCCGCATCGGTCGCGGGAGAGCTGTGAATCAGCAGGCTGTCGAGATCGAGCGTGGTGGCGTGAAGATTGAGGTTCCAGTCCGCCCGATCGCCTAATACCACGCTGGCATCACCGCTAATCGCGCTGCCGTTAGCAGTCAGATTGAGATTATCGAAGCTGATTTTTTTCTCATTTTCCTGCCAGCTCGCCTCCAGGCTACCCTGCCCGCTGACGCCTTCAGCCGGGAGTTCCGCGCCGCGCAGCTGCCAGTTCAGTTGAGAGATATCGGCTTTTAAAGAATGAGGATAGTCGCCGCCCTGCACCTCGGCGGAGAAAGAGAGCGCTAAGTCACGCTGGTCGCGGTTGACCCGCCCGGAGAAATCGAGCGTGGCGTGGTGATTTTCATCCTGCTCCATCTGCAGGCGAATATCGCGTACCGTTACCTGCTCACCGTCTTCGTGCTGGAAGAACAGGACGCTATCCGCCACCTGCAGCTTTCTGACATCGTAAGACCAGCCGTTATCTTCCGGCACCAATGGCAGCGTGTTGTCATGCGGGACTACTGGCGCATCCTGGCGGCGCACGGCTTCGGTCTGCGGCGTCAGCTGGATAACCGCGCCTTTTAACATCACCTGCTTAACCTGCAGCTGATGCGAAAGCAGCGGCATTAGCGCCACGTCAAGACGCATGTTGTCCGCGCGCACCACCGGCTCAGCGGCGCCCGGCGCGGTCAGCGTCATACGGCCTGAGAGAATGCTCAACTGCGGCCAGACATGCCAGCGCAGCGGGCCATCGAGTTCGAGCTGATAACCGCTACGTTCCGCCACCTTATGCACCATATAGGAACGAAAATCGTTGGGATTGACCAGCAATACCAACGCGGTTAGCCCGGCGACTACCACCGCCAGCAAGATCATTAGCGTTGTCAGAATTCGTCTCATGGCACCCTCAGTACACCGCTTACGTTATCAGTCCTTGTCGATTCGACTCGCCACCGCGCCCTGCTGGTCGCGATATTTGGCGTCTTCACGGCGGTTATAGGGCCGTGCCGCAGGGCCTGACAGCGGTTCAAAACTCAATGCGCCGATAGGCATCCCCGGGCGCAGCGCCAGCGGCAGCTTACCGGAGTTGAAAAACTCCAGTACGATGCAGCCAGACCAGCCCGGATCGATACGGTGCGCGGTCACGTGCACCATCAGACCCAGACGCGCCAGCGAGGAACGACCGTCCAGCCAGCCGACGAGATCGGCCGGCAGCGTCACTGACTCATAGGTCACCGCCAGCGCCAGCTCTCCCGGATGCAGGTAGAACGCTTCGCCTTCCGGCAACACAATCTCTTCGCTCATCACCCGTTCCAGCGCGGCGGCGACTTCGGCCTTCGGCCCGCTAAGGTCAATAAAGGGCGCGGTGTGCCCACGGAATGTGCGGAATTTATTCCCCAGCCGAACATCAACGGTCGCGCCGTTAATCCGCTCAACAGGTGGACGCGGGTTAATGACCAGCCGTCCTTCATCCAACCAGGCTTCTATATCTCGGTCGCACAGACGCATGAGCGCTCTCCTTTAAGGCGTGACGCCCCAAGACCTTCCGGGGCTAAGGGCAATGTAGATTCTCTTTGCACGTTACACAATTCGTCTGTGTTATTCAAAGAACTGGCTGATTTTTGCCTTAAGAATATCAATCGCAATCCGGTTCTTACCGCCGCGAGGCACAATAATGTCGGCATATTGCTTAGAGGGATCGATAAACTGCAGGAACATCGGGCGAACGGTTTTCTGATACTGCGCCATTACCGAGTCCATTGAGCGACCGCGCTCATTGACGTCGCGCTTGATGCGGCGCATCAGGCAAATATCCAGCGGCGTATCGACGAAGATCGAGAAGCTCAGCTCATTACGCAGGCGCACGTCGGTCAGCAACAAAATCCCCTCGAGGATAATCACTTTCTTCGGTTCAATGTGGACAGTTTCCGGCATACGCGTATGTTCAACATAGCTGTAAACCGGTAATTCAATGGGCTGGCCGCTTTTCAGCATCTGCAGATGCTGGAACAGCAAGCTATGATCCATCGAGCTCGGATGGTCGTAGTTCGTTTTAACACGCTCTTCCATCGACAAATGACTTTGATCTTTGTAGTAGCTGTCTTCCGGAATAACGCCAATATGTTCATCGCCGACCTGTTCACGTAATTCGCGATACAGCGTACTGGCGATGAGACTTTTCCCCGAAGCCGATGCGCCGGCGATACCTATAATGACGCACTGATGAGACGTATCAGTCATAACTTTTTTGCGACCTGATTAACCTGGATGTATATACACAACGCTCTGAATGAATTTGTGTATTGGAAGGGTGACGATTGACCGTCAAACGCGGCAATTATAGGGATTTCAGCCCGGCGATACCAGAGGTATGCGCCCCACAACGCTATTCCTGCGTCGGAGACCACCCTTCTGTATACCAGATGTGCAATAACGCGTAGGAACGCCACGGCTGCCAGCGTCGAGCATAATGGCCAATACGTGCTGGCGTCATGCCACTGAACCGCTGTTTAATCAGATAATCATCCGGCAAAAAGATATCCTTCGCCTGCCAGCCGCGCAGGGCAAAATAGCTTGCGGTCCACCGGCCAATGCCCGGCAGCGTCTGTAACTGCTTCATCCCGGCATCGATATCGTCCGGCGCCACCAGCGGAAGCTGGCCGTCGATGGCCGCCTGCGCCAGATGAATTAAGGCTTCGGCGCGGCGCAGCGACATTCCGGTGGCCTTCAACGCCAGCGGATCCGCACTCGCCAGAGCCTGCGGTTCCGGAAAAAGGAAGTAGCCCGGCGCATCCGCCAGCGGCTCGCCATAGGCCGCCACCACTTTAGCCGTCAGCTTCGCCGCCATCGCCACGCTGACCAGTTGTCCCAGTACCGCACGCACCGCCTGTTCAAACGCGTCGAGTGAACCAGGTAACCGCAATCCTGGCCGCCCGCTGGCCAGCGGTCCCAGCACCTGCGCCACCTGCTGCGGATCGCAGTCCAGGTCAAACAGGCGCGCCACCCGGGCGAAGCACTCCTCCGCCACCGGCAACAGGCCAGGCGATAACGTCACCCGTAATCCTTGCGCCGCCTCATCGGGCACCACCTTAATTAAACCGTGGTGGTCCGCCAGCGAAAAACTGCGGGCATAATGCCCTTCTCCAAAGGTTTCAATGCCCGTCACCGCACGCGCACGCAGAAAATCAAAAATCCATTGCTGGTCATAAGGTGGCTTCCACGGTAACAGCGTCATTCTCTCTCCTTCTTCATCTACCCTTATTAAATGCATCAATCATAGACGCTTTGTCTCTGACGGGCCTTGCTTTTAAATTCCAGTTGTCGCGATGGCGGCAATCCGCTAAAGTCGCCCCCCTTCTTCACTGGCATGGGGATTTTCAGGTCATGTTTATTGGTTTTGACTACGGAACCGCCAACTGTTCCGTTGCGGTGATGCGCGATAATCAGCCGCATTTGTTAACGCTGGAAAACGGCAGCACGCTGCTACCGTCAATGTTGTCCGCGCCGACCCGCGAAGCGGTCAGCGAATGGCTCTTCCGCCATCATCAGGTGCCGCCAAACGGTGATGAAAACCAGGCCCTGCTGCGTCGCGCCATTAACTACAACCGCGATGAAGACATTGACGTCCTCGGCAACAGCGTCCAGTTTGGCCTTGCCTCGCTGCATCAGTACGTTGACGACCCGGAAGAGGTGTACTTCGTTAAATCGCCAAAATCCTTCCTCGGTGCCAGCGGCCTCAAGCCGCAGCAGGTCGCGGTGTTTGAAGACCTGGTGTGCGCCATGATGCTGCACATTAAACAGCAGGCGCAAAACCAACTGAGTCAGAATATCGACCAGGCAGTGATTGGTCGACCGATCAACTTCCAGGGACTCGGCGGTGATGAGGCCAATACCCAGGCGCAGGGGATTCTGGAACGCGCGGCAAAACGCGCCGGGTTTAACGACGTGGTTTTCCAGTTTGAGCCGGTCGCTGCCGGCCTGGATTTCGAAGCCACCCTGAGCGATGAAAAACGCGTGCTGGTGGTCGATATCGGCGGCGGTACCACCGACTGTTCATTGTTGCTGATGGGGCCACAGTGGCGCCAGAAAGCCGACCGCCAGCAGAGCCTGCTGGGCCACAGCGGCTGTCGCGTCGGCGGTAACGATCTCGACATCGCGCTGGCATTTAAATGTCTGATGCCGCTGCTGGGCATGGGCGGAGAGACCGAGAAAGGGATTGCCTTGCCGGTCCTGCCGTGGTGGAACGCGGTAGCGATTAACGATGTTCCGGCACAAACCGAGTTCTACAGCACGGCCAACGGTCGACTGCTCAATGATCTGTTGCGTGATGCCCGCGACGGCGAAAAAGTGGCGCTGCTGCTGAAGGTCTGGCGCCAGCGTCTCGGTTATCGCCTGGTACGCAGCGCAGAAGAGAGCAAAATCGCCCTCTCGGCCCAGGACAACGTGACCACCGGACTGCCGTTTATCGGCGACGAACTGGCAACGGCAATCAGCCAACAGGGGCTGGAAGCGGCGTTAAACCAACCGCTGACGCGGATCATGGAGCAGGTTCAGCTGGCGCTGGACAACAGCCGCGAAACGCCGGATGTCATCTATCTTACCGGCGGTAGCGCTCGCTCCCCGCTGATTAAGAAAGCGCTGGCGGCGCATCTGCCGGGCATACCGATTGCCGGTGGCGATGATTTTGGCTCGGTCACCGCCGGGCTGGCCCGCTGGGCGCAGGTGGTGTTCGCCTGATCTTTACGGGGCAGGCTCTGCCCCGCTATTGAACCCGTCGGCGCATGGAACGCGCGGCTCCTTTTGGTTCATTTGTGGTTTTATTCTCGTATTCATTGCCCCGCTTGTAGTGCTTTATATTGCCGCACCGCCGCAGCAACACCATATTCCACCGTTCACGCCCCAACCAACCTGCTGAATCCCTGTACTGGCGCGGTCTGGAGATCAGATCCGTCCAGTAGCACCTTTTGTAAATATCGCTGGAATAATCTCGTTGTCCGCCGCAGAATGCTTTGCCATTAGAACCTCATTAATAAACTCCCGGATCCCGGGGGATGGCCTGTGCAAGTTACCGCGAGCATTGGCTATTTTATTTCTTTTTATTGATCCATGCCGCAGGGGGCGAGTTTGCATCATATCCGCGCCGTTACTGGCTCCATCCTCCCGATCGTCTGGAGCCGCAGAGTCCTGCTGTGGATCTGCTGCGGCATCATCATCGGCCTCCAGTATTGCCCCCCTGCCCGTGCGCAAACCCGGCAGATTGGCCTCGATACGCCGGTACAATGGTATGCCGACAGCAGCAATTCGCTGACTCTGGAGGGTTTTCTCGCGTTACCGCCGGGTGCGCTCAGCGAGGGGCAACGTATTCCTTCGTTTGGCTATTCTTCAAAGACCTACTGGCTACAGACCCGTCTGCCGGAATCGTATTTTCAGGGTGAACCACGCTGGTTGCAGGTTGGGCCTTCTTTTGTCGATCATCTCAACGTCTATTATCGTCCCGCCGGAAGTGACCTTCCGTGGACGCTGAAAGCCTTTGGCGATCGCGCCTCTACCCGCGATAGCGATCTCAATTACCGGGAAAGCGTCCTGATTTTGCCAGCGCCGCCGAGCGCCGCGGGTTACGATGTCGTGTTCCGCCTGCAGAGCAGCAGTACCCTGATCCTGTTGGCGACGCTTTCCTCACCGCAGGAATTTGTACAGGCGGCCACCCGGGATACCGCATTCTGGAGTTTTTATTTTGGCCTGGCCTTCATTGCCAGCGGGGTTGCCCTGTGGCTCGCCTTGTTGCTACGTCGCCGCCTGCTGTGGGGGATCTGCCTGTTTTCCCTTAACTATCCGCTGGTGGCGGCGCTGCACGGCTATCCTGAATGGTTTTTCGGGGACGCGGTGCTCCCGGTACAGGACGCGATGATCAGCTATCTGTCGCTGCTCAGCTATGCCACCGCGCTGTGGCTGCATAGCGAGGTGTTTGACCTTAAAAAGAATATGCCGCGCTTGCACCAGCTGCTGCTCGCCGCTATTGCGGTCAATGTTGTGCTTCTCGCCAGCGTTCCGCTGGGCTTTTATGGCCTGGCGATGCAGATTGAGGCAGGGATGTTCTTTATCGCTGCCCCTATTCTGCTGCTCACCTCATGGGCCCTCTGGCGGCGCAAAGCCATCGATTTGCACACCTTTCTGCTGGGGCTGCTGCCTCCCGTTTACGTGGTCTCCGCCGCCCTGGCGCTGCTGTCGGTTCATGGCGTGATCCCTTTTCATAACGCCATTTACTCGACCTGGCAATACGCGCTGATCGTGCATATTGTCACCGTGCTGATCATCGCGGTGCTGCGCATCCGGGCTGAAAACCGCAGGTTGATGCAAAAGCAGCAGTTAACCCGCGAACTGCAGATCGAGCGCGAAGCAAGCTTTCAGCAGCGGCAGTTTATGGGCATGGTAGCGCACGAGTTCCGCACGCCGCTCTCCGTTATCCAGGGGGCGCTGGAAAATCTGCGCTTATGCACTCCTGAAGCCGCGCAAGGGCCGCGTCTGGATCGCATGCAGCGCGCAACGACACGGCTGGTCCAGCTAACCGATAACTGCCTGGCCGATGCCCGCTTATCTTCCAGCGCGCTGCATGTCGATAAACAACAGGCCGACCTGCTCCCGGTGATCTATATGGCGGCAACGGTGGTTGAACTCTCCCTGAATCATTATTTTACCGTCACGCTGGCCGGGAAAACCGTCGATTCACAAACGCCATCGCCGGCGCTGTGCGTTGATAGCGGACTGCTGTGCATTGCGCTGGCCAATCTGCTGGACAACGCGGTCAAGTACTCCCCGTCCGGCGAGATCGCGGTCGATATCTATCCGAATGTGGGCCACTATGAAATTCGCATTCGCGACCAGGGACCGGGGATCGCCGGCGATCAGGTGGAACGGATTTTTGAGCGTTACCAGCGTGGCTCCGTTCGCACCACGCCCCCCGCCGGCACCGGTCTTGGGCTGTACGTTGCCCGACAAATCATCCAGGCGCACGATGGCGAGCTGTGGCTGATAACCAACAGCCCGGATGGTTGTGAATTTGCGCTCACGCTTCCCGTGGATGCCCCATCACCGCACAAGAGAAAATCATGACATTACGCGTGGCTATCATTGAAGACAGCGTCGATCTCCTTGACGAACTGCTGGCCTTTCTGCGCTTTCGTGGCTTCAGCGCCTGGGGCGTGCACAGCGCCGAGGCGTTCTGGCGACAGCTGCATCGCGATCCGGTCGATTTGGTGCTGATCGATATCGGTCTGCCCGGCGAAGACGGCTTCAGCGTGCTGGACTACCTGCATGAGCTTGGTGAATACGGGCTTGTGGTGATGACGGCCCGAGGACATGAGCAGGATAAACTGCAGGCATTTAATCTTGGCGCGGACTGCTTTCTCATCAAGCCGGTCAATTTTGCCGTTCTGGCCGAAACCCTTCATTCTCTGGGCGCCCGGCTTAAGCAGCAAAACGCCGCCTCCCCGGCCTCAGCGCCCGTAGTTGCACAGCCTGCTTCAGCATCCTGGCAATTGCAGCCTGAAAGCCTGATAGCCCCCTCCGGCACGGCGCTCCCGCTGACCCAGCAAGAACACCGGCTGCTGGCGCGCCTGATGCACAACCGCAGTGAAGTCTGCCGCAAGGTCGATCTTCACGCCTATCTTTTCCCCGATGAGAGCGAACCGGAGCTGCACCGCATTGACGTGGTGATCAGCCGCCTGCGTAACAAAGCGCGTCTTCATGGCGTGGTGTTACCCATCCGGGCCATTTTTGGCAAAGGCCTGGCATTTATCCCCTAAACTCCCTCTTTCCCTATCCCGGCGTACAAGTTGCACGACCCGGATTGTTTTTTCAGCGATAAGTTATTCATTTGGCTGTTGTTGTTAATTTTTCTCACTTTTTGAGAGGAATGAGATAAATGAGACTGACGGAAAACTAAGAATTTTCTTACATTGACCCGACGCCGTGAAGGTCTTGTCCGAAAACAGCCATGCAACAGGAGAGTGAAGCGCCCACTCTCCCGTCTAGCCACTTTCCGGGTATCCCTGATTTATCACTTCCAGGGATATTATTCCGCGCGGCGACGTTACGCGAATAAATGTAAGACGCGATAATAAAAGCTTTATACGGAATACCCATTTTCGTGTCCGCGCCGAGGCACGTTTATACCCAATATAATTCGAGTTGCTTGTAGGCGGCAAAGCCGTAAATCCCCAGGAGCTTACTCAGGTAAGTGACTGGGGTGCGCGGGTGCAGCCAACACCCAGGCAACTTGAAGTATGACGGGTATATGACACCATCAATATCAGTTAAGGGATCTTAAGCATGGTTTTGCAAACGTGGTTAGTTTTACTGCTGTGTATTTTTCTGCTGTGCGTCTCTGTTTATAGTCTTATTACTTATATCAAAGATCGGAATAGACAAAAATTCCCATTATTCTATAAAAATAATCGTAAACGATAATCCGGGTTGTGCTGCCGTCCTGATACAAGACCGTGGCAGCAGTTTATCAAATACGCTTCCCCGCTAGCTATTGCCGTATACGCCCGAAAGGTTGCTCGCAGCATGGCGTCGTGTTGATGCGCAGGAATATCACGCCATGAGAAATATCAGTATCGCGATCGTTAGCCGCAACACCTTCCTCAGGGCGTCGCTGATGGCCATCATCGACGATCTCACCCAGGCCAGCGATGGTCTGACGGTCAGCTTTACTCACGCGACGAGTGGGCTGGCCGAGCAGGATATTATCATCACCGAACTGCTGCCGGGTGAGATTCATCTCTGTAATATCAGCATTAAAAACCGTAAGAAAAACAGCGAAGTTATCATTCTACATCGCTATGAGACCCTGCCTGAAAAGAGCCGGATTGTGAACTGTCTGAAAGACGTGACCTTCGTGCCGCTCCGAACTGTCAGTCTTGATGGCATGGCTGACATTATTGCGAAAGCGCTGAAACGACGTGCGGATCCCACCGTAACCCAGGCGTTCGACCCGGCACTCATCTGCGTCAACTGCCCGCATAAAACCCTGTCACCTTCGCAGGTTGTGGTGGCCCATGGTCTAATGCACGGTTTCGATATTGGCAAAATATCGACCCTGCATCAGATCACCCCGAAGGTGGTTATCTATCATAAAAACCAGATTATGGAAAAATACGGGCTGAATAATCACTCTGACTTTTTTCAGTTTATTCATCTACTCAAGCAACGAGGTTAATACCTGCAGGTACCATTAGCGGGAAAATTAGGATTATAGCGGGTTGTTCAGGGCGGATAATCTGAAAGTCGTTGAACAAGGGTAAAATAATAGCGCAACGGCGGTCGCTAACCGGTAATATTATTCGGCACCTGGGTATAACGATACTGCCGCGTATTTTTGTACCCTTAGAACAATGCTTTTATTACAGGTGCGACCATTTCGTCACATTGCCCCTTGCGTGCCTGTTGGGGGCCTCTTTTTCTGCCGTATTTCACCCTTTCTTAAGTTGATGCCCCTTTACCGGGGCATCACTTTATCAGGCCTGAACTTGAGGCTCCCCTTCCGGCACCTCTTCCTGTAACTGCCCTTCATTCTTCGACAGCATCGCCGTGGCGATCCCGTTGCCCAGCACGTTAATCGCCGAACGCCCCATATCGAGGAAATGGTCAATCCCCATCAGCAGCAGGATCCCGGCGACCGGAATATTGAAGCTGGGGATTGTCGCCGCCAGCACCACCAGCGCCGAACGCGGTACCCCGGCAATGCCTTTGGAGGCCAGCATCAGCGTCAGCATCATGACGGTAATTTCGCTAAAGCTGAGGTGGATGTTATAGGCCTGGGCAATAAACATCGAGGCAAAGGAGCAGTAGACCATCGACCCGACCAGGTTAAAGGAGTAACCGATCGGCAGGACGAAGGAGACGATATTGCGCGAACAGCCAAAGCTCACCAGTCGCTCCAGGGTCTTCGGATACGCGGCCTCAGAACTGCTGGTGGTGAAAGCGACCAGCACCGGGTCTTTCAGCATGTTAAGCAGACGAAAGACTTCTTTCTTCAGCACCATGTAACCTACCGCCAGCAACACGCCGCTGGTCAGCAGCACGGCCAGGTAGTAACCGCCGATAAACGAGGCGTAGTTGAGCAAAATCCCCATCCCCTGCGAGGCAATCACCGAAGAAATGGCGGCAAAAATGGCCAGCGGAGCCACGTACATCACATAGCCCGTCACCTTCAGCATGATGTGCGACACCACGTTCAGCGCAGCCACCAGCGGCGCATTGAATTTCTCACCCAGCGACGCCCCGGCAATCCCGAAGAACATCGAGAACACCACAATTTGCAGAATTTCGTTGTTCGCCATCGCATCGGTAATACTGGTGGGGATGGTATGCGACAGGAAGCCTTTCAGGCTCATCCCGCTCACCGCCAGGCCGGTATCCACCGCTTCTTTCGGGATCGCCAGATTTAACCCAGCGCCCGGATGTTGCAGGGTCACGATCACCAGGCCCACCAGAATAGAGAGGATCGACGAGGTGATAAACCACACCATCGCCTTACCGCCAACCCGCCCGATGGTTGCGGTTTCACCCAACCGCATGATGCCCACCGTCAGGGTGCTAAAGACCAACGGCGCAATCACCATTTTAATCAGTCGTAAGAACATGTCGGTAAACAGCGTGATATTTTCCGACCAGGAGGCAACCGCCCCTGGGGATGCGTATTCATGAATCACCGCGCCGGAGAGGATCCCCAGCAGCATGAAAATGACGATGAACAGCGTGAGTTTGTTTGCACTTGCCACAAAAATGAACCCCTGATTTATTTAACGTATTGATTTTTAACGTGTATGTATTTTATTTATAATTACACATTAAACATTCGACACATAAATTGAATAAAACCTGCAAGAGTTACAACTCTTTTTTAGTTATTTATCTCTGTAGTTGACGGAAAGGTTGACGCATATCAATCCGCCACCGGGGTCCGGAGAGGAAAAAAAGCGCCGGTGACCAGGGCCAACCGGCGCAAAGAGGCATTAGTGTTTCACGGTATCCTCGAGGAAGAAGCGCCCCAGCGGATTCTGGTAAAAACCGTCGATATTCTTACGGCTGACGTTACGGTACGGGCTGTAATACAGGTCAACCCAGTTGACGTCGGCTTTGGCCATTTTTTGCAGGTCGATATACATCTGCTCGCGCTTTTTACTGTCCATTTCGACGCGCGCGGCGGCCACCAGCGCCTTGACCTGCTCGTTATGGTAGCGGGTCATATAGTTCATGTTGCTGTCATGCCCCAGCACAAAGGTCGTTTTCTGGTCGGGGTCGAGAATATCGTTGGTCCAGTACATCACCGAGATATCGTAATCCCCGGCCACCAGCATATCCCAGCTCTGGCTCGGATCGACTTTTTGTAAGTTGACCGTCACCCCGGCTTTCGCCAGCTGCTGCTGCAGCAAAATGGCGATTTGCTCATCCACCTCATCCCCGGCGTTGACCACATAGTTCAGCTTCAGGTCGGCGGCGCCCGCCGCGTTGAGCATCGCTTTTGCCTTTTGCGGATCGTAGGGGCGACGCAGATTGTCGGCGTAGTGATACAGCGCCCCGGCAGGAATATACGAGTTCGCCACCTGACCGTAGCCAAAGGTCACGGTCTTGACGATGGCGTCTTTATCAATCGCGAAGTCCAGCGCCTGGCGCACTTCCACTTTGCCCAGCGCGCCGTGGGAATGGTTAATCAGCAGATGATCCTCGCGGGTGGAGGGATCCAGCTCCACCTTCAGATTCGCATCCTTCTGCAGCGACGCGATGCGCGAGAAAGGCACGGTCAGGGCAGCATCAAGTTCTCCGGCCTGCACTTTCAGCATCCGGGTATTATCGTCAGGAATAGTAAGCCACTCCACGCCATCGAGGCTGACGTTTTTCGCCTGCCAGAAGTGAGGGTTCTTCACCAGCACGATTTTCTCCCCGCGCTGCCACTCCTTCACGCTAAACGCGCCGGAGCCGACCGGCTTCTCGGCAAAGGCCTCTTCGCCTTCGGCTTTCATCGCCTTCTCTGAAATCACCGAAGCGTTCGGCAGCGCCAGCTGCGATAAGAACGGCGCGGAAGGCGATTTCAGGGTCACCACCAGGGTGCGCGGGTCGGTGGCCTCGGCTTTGGCGATAATGCTGTAGGAGTCGCGCCACAGTGAGCCCTCATCATCACGGATGCGCAGCAGGCTAAACGCCGCATCGCTGGCGGTCAGCGACGTCCCGTCGGAAAACTGGGTATCGCGAATTTTAAAGGTGTAGACCTTACCATCCGTAGAAATGGTCCAGCTCTCAGCCACCCCAGGCTCCAGCTTTGTCCCGCTTTTATCCACCCGCACCAGCGGGTCGAAGACGTTGGAAAAGACCCAGTTATCGGCGTTTTGCGCCGATTTTATCGGGTCAAAGGTGGTGCTGTCCTCGCGGCGACCAATGGTCAATACCCCCGCCGCCTGCGCCATTTCGCTGACCACGCTTAACGCCAGAAATACGCTGGCCGCCAGTAATTTAACATGCCTGTGCTTCATCAAAAGATCCCCCTGTCAAAGGAAAAACGGTCTCATGGCCCGCATGGTTGAGGATGCAGGCATAAGCGCGGTCGGCAATCTGCCGGGTTGGTGGTGGTGCGCCGGTGCGACACTGCACCTGCGCATAAGGGCAGCGCGGATGAAATGCACAGCCTTGTGGAACTGCGACCGGGCTGGGTGGTTCGCCCCCCAGACCGCTCTTCGGCAGCGGTTTATCCGGGTCAATTTCCGGGATCGCCGAAACCAGCGCGGCGGTGTACGGGTGCAGCGGTCGGGTGAAGACCGCTTCCGCTGGCCCCTCCTCGACGATCCGCCCGAGGTACATCACCGTAACGCGATCGCACAGCCGGCGCACAATCGCCAGGTCGTGGGCGATGAACAGAATCGCCAGCCCCATGGTTTCGCGCAGATCCATCAGTAAATTGACGATCTGCCCCTGAATAGAAACATCCAGCGCCGCCACACACTCATCCGCGACGATCAGCCGCGGCTCCATCGCCAGCGCTCTGGCAATACCGGCACGCTGGCACTGGCCGCCGCTTAGCTGAGCCGGTTTCGCGCTGGCCTGCTCCGGGCGCAGGCCAACCTGGACCAGCAGCGCCTCGACCCGCCGGGCGACCTGCCCGCGCGGTACTTTCTTATGCACCCGCAGCACCTCGGCGATACTCTCACCTACGGTCTGACGCGGGTTCAGTGAGGCAAAGGGGTCCTGAAAAATCATCGCGCTTTGCTGACGCAGCCGGGCAATATCGCTGGTTAAACCATGGGTGATGCGCTGCCCTTCGAACCGCACCTCTCCGCCGGCAACCCGCTCCAGCTGTAACAGCGCCCGCCCCAGCGTGCTTTTGCCGCTACCGGATTCGCCCACCAGCCCCAGGGTCTCGCCGGGGTGGATCTGCAGCGACACCTGATTGACCGCGTGTACCCGCCGTTTTGGCTGCCACAGCCCGCCGGAAACCGGAAAGGTGACGGAAAGATTATCGGCCTCAAGCAGCGGCCAGTGAGCGTGAACCATTTAACCCTCCCGCCGGGTAAGCGTCGGCAATATGTGATGGCAGGCGGCGCCGTGAGTGCGACCCTCCTGCCCGTAATGCAATACCGGTTGCTGCTGGCAGGCCTCGTCGGCACGGCGACAGCGCGGGTGAAAACGACAGCCTGGCGGAAAATGGTCGGCAACCGGCGGCTGGCCGTCGATGGTCGTCAGTCTCCCCTGCCCGCCTTCGCTCACCGGCTGGCAGTCAATCAGTCCGCGGGTATAGGGATGTAGCGGCCCGGCCAGCACCTCGCGCTTGCCGCCCACTTCACACAGCCGTCCGCCGTACATCACCGCGATCCGGTCGCAGGTTTGCGCCACCACGCCAAGGTCATGGGTGATCATAATGACCGCCAGCCCCAGTTCCCCACGCAGGTCGCTCAGCAGGCGCAGAATCTGCATCTGCACGGTCACGTCCAGCGCGGTCGTCGGTTCATCGGCAATCAGCAGCCTCGGCTCCGGCGCGAGGGCAACGGCAATCATCGCCCGCTGGCGCATACCGCCGGAAAACTCATGCGGATAGTTATTGAGCCGGTTCTGCGGGTCGGGGATCCCGACCTGACGCAGCAGCGCGAGCGCATCCTCCCGCGCCTGACGACGGCTGGCGCCAAAGTGCAGGCGGCGGCTTTCGGCAATCTGTTCGCCGATGGTCATCACCGGATTGAGATGGCTGGTGGGGTTCTGGAAAATCATGCCGATTTCCCGCCCGCGCACCGCCGACATCTGTCCTTCACTGAGGGACAAAATATCCCGTCCGCCCAGCCGCACTTCCCCAGCAGTGATGCGTAATCCGGTTCCCGGCAGCAGGCGCATCAGCGCCCGGCAGGTGACGGTTTTTCCCGACCCGCTCTCGCCCACCAGCCCGAGCATCTCCCCGGCCGCCAGCGTGAACGAGATGTTATCCACCAGCGCGATATCTGCGCCGCGCGTGACCGTCAGATTGTTTACCGTCAGCAGACTCATACGCGCTCTCCTAACTTATCGCCCAGCCCGTCGGCCAGCAGGCTGAACCCCATCGCCAGCAGCACGATGGCGAGACCGGGAAAGGTGGTTATCCACCATGCGGTAGTAATAAAGCTTTGTCCTTCCGCCACCATCACCCCCCATTCGGCGGTGGGCGGCTGTACCCCAAGCCCGAGATAGCTCACCGACGCGCCGTTCAGCAGCACCAGCACGCAGTCGGACATCGAAAAGACGATGGCCCCGGTCAACGCGTTCGGCAGCAGGTGGCGGAACAATATCCGCAGATGGCCGTAGCCCAGACTGCGGGCCGCCAGAATAAAATCGCGCTGTTTCAGGGTCAGCACCTGAGCGCGCACCAGGCGGGCATATGAGACCCAACCCACCATCGCCATGGCGATATAAAAGCTGCTCAGCCCCGGCCCGAGGATGGCGATGATCGCCAGCATCAGCACCAGAAACGGAAAGGCCAGCACGATATCAATCACCCGCATCACCAGCGCATCCACCACTCCGCCAAGATAGCCCGCAAGCGCCCCCAGGGTGGTGCCGAGCATAAAGGGAAACAGCACCCCCAGCAGGCAGATTTGCAGATCGACCCGCGCCCCCCACAGCACGCGGGAAAAGACATCACGGCCAAAATTGTCGGTACCGAACGGATGGATCCCCCCCGGTGGCAGCAGGCTGGATGCCGGGTCCTGAACGATCGGGTCGAACGGCGCAATCCACGGTGCCAGACAGGCCACCAGCAGCCACAGCCCGACAATCGCCAGCCCGGCACACAGCGCCTGCTGGCGCGGGATCGCCCGCTGACGCAGGCGGGAAAAGGTCGCTATCGCCTTCATAATGAGATCCTCGGGTCGAGGGCCACGGTCAGAATATCCGCCAGCAGGCTCACCACCACGGTGGCGAGGGCAAATACCATCACCACCCCCTGGACCACCATGTAGTCGCGGCTGAAGATCGCCTTCACCAGCAGCTGTCCGAGGCCGGGAATGGCAAACACGCTTTCGATCACCACCGTACTGCCGATCAGCCAGCCGATATTCACCGCCAGCAGGTTAATGGTCGGTACCAGCGAGTTCGGCAGCACGTGGCGCCAGAAAATCCGACGCTCTCGCTGTCCGCGCGCCCGGGCCGCGACGACATAGTCGCTGTTCATCTCCATCAGCAGGCTGGCGCGCAGGTTACGAATTAATACCGCCGACAGCGCCAGCGCCACGGTCAGACACGGCAGAACCATATGATGCAGCTGGTCTATAAAATCGCTGCCGTAGCCGGAGACCGGAAACCAGCCGAGCACGATGCTGAACATCAGGATCAGCATGATGCCGAGCCAGAACGCCGGAAAGCCAAGCCCGGCGGTGGTAAAAAGACGAATCAGCCGGTCGGCGAGGCGCCCGCGCTGGCGGGCGGCGGTGGTCGCCAGCGGCACCGTCAGCACTATCGCCAGCAGCACGCTGCCCAGCACCAGCCACAGCGTCGGTTCAAGCCGCGAGCCGATCAGCTTGAGGGTATCCACCCGGTAGACAATCGACTTCCCCAGCTCGCCCTGCAGCAAGTTGCGCAGAAAATAGCCGTACTGCACCCACAGCGGTTCATCGAGGCCAAACTGCGCGCGAACGCGGGCCAGCGCCGCCGGAGTGCTGCGGACTCCCAGCAGAATGCGCGCCGGATCGCCGGGGATGGCGCGCACCATCATGAAGGTGATCAGGCTGATGCCCAGCAGCACCGGCAGCAGCTGTAGCGGACGAAACAACAGAAAACGGTAACGGTGCATCAGCGGCCTCCCGGGTCGCGCTGGCGCGCCAGAAAGTCGAGCAGCACCGGGTAGTACGCCTGCGGCTCTTCGTAAAACGGCATATGGCTGCTGTTGGCAAAAATCGCGATCTCGGCATTCGCCAGCCCCTGCTTCATTTTCAGGGCGCAGGCAGGCGTCAGCTCATCGTGCTGGCCGCTGGTGATCAGGCACGGCACGTGGATGGAGGCCAGTTCTGCGCTACGGTTCCACGCTTTTAAATTACCGGTATAGAGAAATTCGTTCGGCCCCTGCATGGTGACATAGGGCGCCATATTCCAGTCCTCAAGCGATCGCTTAACCGGCTCGGGCCACACGTCCAGGCGGCAGACGTGGCGATAGTTCAGCAGAGTAATCGCTGCCTGATAGGCCGGGTGATCCAGCCAGCCCAGCGCTTCATAACGCTGCATCATCGCCACGGTTTCGGAACCCAGCGCGCCGCGCAGACGGTTCAGTTCCTGCACCAGATGCGGCATATCGGCAACGGTGTTTTCCAGAATCAGCGAGCGAATCGCGCCAGGATGGTGCAACGCCACTTCAATTGCCAGCCAGCCGCCCCACGAGTGACCAAGCAGATGGACCTTGCCAAGCCCCAGCGTCTGGCGGACGGTTTCCACTTCCCGCACGTAACGCGCCATGGTCCACAGGCTGGCGTCATCCGGTCGGTCGGATTTTCCGGTACCCAACTGGTCAAAGGCGATTACCCGGTAGCCGTGCAGTTTCAGAAAAGAGTGGGCCTCGCGCAGATAGTCGCAGGGCAGCCCCGGCCCGCCATTGAGGCACAAAATGGTCTCGTCGCCGTCGCCGAATTGATACGCCACGACGTTATATCCATCCACCGCAATGTGATGGCACTGGTCGGGTGCTATTTCGCTCCACATGGTGTGTTCCTCGTCGTCGATGGTGCCGGCTGTTGGCGTTGCATTAACGCTAACGGCAACGCCGGAAGCTGAACAGTTAGCAAAAATACTAGTTTTACGCCGCGTCGGGACGGCACCGGAATTGCATACCTATGAGCGAGCACCGGACGGTTTTGCACAAATCGTGCCCGTCGCGGATCTCGGTTTAACCTGAAGGGGGTTTTATGCGACTGGAGTTTGAACGCCCCGGCAGCGCCCGGGCGACCAGCCTGGATGAGGCATTCGGCGGGCTTTTTCAGCAAACCCGCACTCTGGGATTCGACGCGGTCATTTACGACTACACGCCGGTCCCGCGCTCGCTGGAGGGGGAGCTGATTACGCCGTCATTACTGAAGACGTACAACGTGCCGGAAGATATGCGCCAGCTGTGGTGCGAGCGCGGCTATTACCAGCTGGATCCGGTGCAGCACTGCGCGCTGGCGAGCTGCGCGCCGTTTGTCTGGTCCTATCAACGCCCGGATAACAGCATGCTGCGCGGCAGGCTGGATACCGACGCCGCCGCCGTTACCGACTATATGCGCGAACACAATATGCCCTGCGGCGCCACGGTTCCCCTGCATCTGCCTAACGGCGGGTTTGTGACCCTCACCGGCATCCACACCGGCCAGCGTCAGGAGCGGGAAATCAACGCGACCCTCGCACAGCTGATGCTGCTGGCCCACCAGTTTCAGGAGTCCGCCTTCCCGCTGTTCGACAGCACCATGCTGACCTGTCGTCACGTGAAGTTAAGCAACCGCGAGCGTGAATGCCTGGCGTGGTCCGCCGAGGGGCTGACCGCCAAAGAGATTGCCCGCAAGCTGCATCGCTCGGTAGCGACGGTGACGCTACATCTGAATACCGCAGCGAAAAAACTCGGCGCCAGCAACCGCGTGCAGGCGGTGGTCCGCGCCCTGCACTACCGCCTGCTCGACAGTTAAGAACTAGCATTTTTGCTAGTGTTCAGCCGCGGTGACCAGCCTTTACCCTGAAAGCCGGTCCACTGAGCAGGGAAAGAACATTCATGTACACCATTAGCGAAGGCTACGCGCCGTTTCGGCAGTATCAAACCTGGTTTCGTGTTTGCGGCGATCTCCATAGCGGCCTGACGCCGCTGGTGGTTGCCCACGGCGGACCTGGGTGTACGCATGATTATGTCGACGCGTTTCGCGATATCGCCCTCAGCGGGCGGGCGGTGATCCACTACGATCAGTTAGGCAACGGGCGCTCGACCCATCTTCCGCAGCAGCCCGCCGACTTCTGGCAGCCGGCGCTGTTTCTCGATGAACTGGCTAACCTGCTGCAGCATCTGGAGATTGCCGATAATTACGCCCTGCTTGGTCAGTCGTGGGGCGGAATGCTGGGGGCGGAACACGCCGTGACGCAGCCGTCGGGGCTAAAGGCGCTGGTAATCGCCAATTCTCCGGCCTCAATGGCGCTGTGGCTACAGGGGGCGGCGGCCCTGCGGGCGCAGCTGCCCGCCGGGGTCCAGCAGACGCTACAGGAACATGAAGCGGCGGGCACGCTGGACAGCCCGGCGTATAAAGCGGCAAGCCAGGTGTTTTATCAACGCCACGTCTGCCGCCTGGATCCCTGGCCGGCGGAAGTGCGGCGCACCTTTGACGCGATGGATGCCGACCCGACGGTGTATCACGCGATGAACGGCCCCACCGAATTTCACGTCATCGGCAGCATGAAAGCGTGGACCATTATCGACCGTCTGGCGCACATCCAGGTTCCGGTCCTGCTGATTTCCGGGCGTTACGACGAGGCTACGCCGGAGGTGGTGCAGCCCTTTATGGACCACATTCCCGACGTGCGCTGGACAATATTCGAAGAGTCCAGCCATATGCCGCACGTGGAAGAGCGCGCGTTATGCATGCAGACGGTGAACGACTTTCTCGACGATGTGCTCCCAGTCCGCCGATAGCCACCGACAGCGGGAAAGCCGTGAGTTCACTCTCTGGCGTGTTACATCGCCAGTCCGCCACCGCCGCTGAAGGGCTGTTCGCCGGCGATTTTCATCACTTCGGCACCGAAGGTCACAAACGGCGCCCGACGGCTGGCGTAGATCAGCCCGCCGGCCTGCGGGCGCACGGATTTGATCATATCGGTCAGCGGGTCGACAATTTCGGCTACCACATCATCGGCGCTGACCCACTCGCCGGGCTGTTTCAGCTGGACCAGAATGCCGCTCGCCGGGGCGGTGACAATCTCTCCGGCGCTAAACGGCAGCATCACCGTCTGCTGCTGCGGGACCTCCGGACGATCGCCGGCCAGCACGCCGCGAAATTGCAGGTAGCGATAGAGCCGTTCGGCATCCTGACGCGCCACCTCGTGATTGACCTCCTGCTGGCCTCGCAGCTCGACGGTCACCGCCATGCAGCCGGGCTGCCGTGGCAGTTGGGGAAACGGGGCCGCCAGACGCTGCCAGGGCAGCCCGCAGGCTTCATCGAATGAGTTACCGCCGCTCTCCTGCGACAGCATCACCGTGCCAATCCCAAGAAAAGCGGCCAGTACCCCGGCCTCTGGCTGCCAGGCCGGATCGGCGTACATATGTAAAATGGCCTGGTCGTCGCAGTGCAGATCCAGCACGACATCCGCATCGCAGGCCAGGCTCAGCAGATGATGGCGCAGCGCCTGCACTTCGCTACGTACCGGCTCCGCGGCCAGCCCATCGCGCATCGCCTGGCGTACCCGCTGCCGGTAGTTATCGTGCGTCAGCGGCGCTGCGTCCTGCAACAGGGGTTGCGCCAGGCGGGCCAGGTCGGGAAAATCACGATTAAAGTTGCGGCCGCTGCCGAGGTCAAAGCGCCCGATGCCGCTGTTGAGCATCACCTGGGCCAGTCCCGGCGGGTTTGCCACCGGAACGAGGATAATTTCACCGCGCAGCTCGGCGCGCCGTTCCGCCTGGCACAGTAATCTTTTAAGATAGTGCAGCACCAACATGCCCGGGATTTCATCGGCATGCAGCCCTGCCTGGAGATAGACTTTCTCCCCGACGCCGGGTTCGCCAAAATGAAAATGCGTTAATTGCCGCTGCCCACCCAGGGCATGTTCGGGTAAGGTATAGTGTTTAATTTTCATTGGACGTCCTCTTTGTGGAAAAGAAAGCCCGGCTTGACCGTATCGATCATAAGATCCTTGAAATCCTGCGCCGGGATGGCCGCATTTCTTATCAAAAGCTCTCGGAGCAGGTAAACCTCACCGCCCGTCCTTGCCTGGAACGCGTACGTGGCCTTGAGCGCGATGGAATTATCAGAGGCTACAGCGCGATTATCGATCTCCCCGAGCCGGAGCATGCCTTCGTGGTGCAGGCGCAGATTGCGCTGGCCGACCATGGCCGCTCGCAGCCGGTATTTGAACAGGAGATGCGCCAGACCCCGGAAGTGCTCGACTGCTGGCTGGTCAGCGGCAGCTTTGACTTTCTGGTGCGCATCGGCTGTCGCAGCATGGCCCACTACTGCCAGCTGGCGGACACCTGGCTGACCAGCAAAAAATTCCGCGTCGATAAAATCGTGACCCTGACTGAACTTCAGGCGATTAAACGCTCCTGATCACGAGCGGCGGGCAAACGCCAGCCAGCGTCGTTCGGCGCGTGAAAAAGCGAATATCAGTAAAAAAGTGCACAGCAAATAGAGCGCGGCGGCCATCAGGAACGGAATAAACGGCGAATAGGTGATGGCATAAAACGCCCGCGCGACGCCGGTAATATCGAGCAGCGTGACGGTGCTGGCCAGCGACGTGGCATGCAGTAAAAACACCATCTCGTTATTCAGCGCCGGAATACCCCGCCGCAGCGTCGCCGGCAGCACCAGACGACGAATAATTTGTCCTTTGCTCATGCCGTAGGCTTCACCGGCCACCCACTCCTGACGCGGGAAGGTCATCATCATCCCTGCCAGCAACTCGGCCACGTAAGCGGCCGTATTCAGCACCAACGCTAAGGTGGCGCAGAAGGTCGCATCGCGGAACAGCAGCCAGAACGGCCGATCGTTTTGCCAGCCCAGCTGGACGATATCGAACTGCGACAGCCCGTAATAGATCAGCATCAGTTGCAGGTAGAGCGGCGTGCTGCGAAAGAACCAGGTGCAGCCGCGAATCGGCCAGGCCAGCAGTCGCGGGCCGTACACCTGGATGACCGCCATCACTACCGCCAGCACCATGCCGGGAACGATAGACAGTAAAAACAGTTCCGCCGTCACCGCCAGCCCGCTCGCCGAGCCGTTGCCGTCGCTCCACAGGTAGCCCGGTAGCGCATCGATAAAAGTCTGCAGGTTCATAGCGCCGCTCCCGCCGTCGAAGAGCGCAGCGCGTAGCGCTTCGCCAGACGATTAAACAGCCAGCTGGACAAGGCGGTGATCACCATATAAATCAGCGACACGAGGAAGTAGAACAAAAACGGCTTCTGCGTGGCGCGCCCGGCCTGTTCCGCCAGCCACACCATATCTTCTAAACCGAGGATCGACACCAGCGCCGACGCTTTCATCAGCCCCAGCCAGTTGTTATTGATGCCCGGAATGGCAAAACTCAGCATCTGCGGCAGCATCACGCGCCGAAAGACCGTCCACGGACGCATGCCGTACGCTTGTGCCGCTTCGGTCTGCCCCCGGTCGACGGTAAGAAAGGCCCCGCGAAAGGTTTCGGTGTAGTAGGCACCAAACACAAAGCCAATCGCCAGCACCCCGGAAATAAAGGTATTGAAGCGAACCGGCCCGAACCCGACCAGCCCCAGCAGCGTATTCACCAGCATCTCGCCGCCGAAAAACAGCAGCAGCATAATGACCAGCTCCGGAATGCCGCGCACCAGCGTGGTATAGCCGGTCGAAAACCAGCGTAGCCAGCGCGGCCCGAACAGCTTAATCAGCGCATTCACCAGCCCTAACAACAGCGCCACCAGCAACGAAACCAGCATCACGCACAGCGAAAGCCCCGCGCCGCGCAGCAGTAACGGTAAATAGTCTGCAACCATATTCTGTCTTCCACCCGTGTCGTAAAGGGGCGCCGATCGCCGACCGCGCCCTCCCCTTCACGGCTTATTTGCCGTAGATATCAAAGCTGAAGTACTTTTTCTGAATGGCCTCGTAGGTGCCGTCGGCGCGGATTTGCTTAATCGCACCGTTCAGGGCATCGCGCAGCGCCGGATTGTCTTTATTCACCGCAATGCCGACGTCGGACGAGATACTGCCATCGCTGATAACCGGGCCGGCGAAGGCAAACTTCTGCCCGCGCGGGGTATCGATAAAGCTGGTGGCCGCCTGAATATTGTCCTGCAGGGAAGCATCGATACGCCCGGAGAGCAGATCGAGATAAACGTTATCCTGGTTGGCGTAACCGACGATTTTCACGCCATGGTTGGCCCAGTGGGTTCTGGCGTAGGCTTCATGGGTTGAACCGGTCTGTACCCCGACGGTCTTGCCCTTGAGGCTGGCGGCATCTGGCTGCAGCGGGCTGCCTTTGCGCGCCACCAGCTGCGCGGCGCTGCGGTAGTAGCGGTCGGTGAAATCCACCTCTTTCTTGCGCTCATCGGTAATGTTCAGCGAGGCGATAATGGCATCGAATTTATGGGCGTTGAGCGCGGCAATCATGCTCTCGAACGGCTGCTTCACGAAGACGCATTTCGCTTTTAGCTGCGTACAAAGGGCGTTGGCAATATCAATGTCAAAGCCGGTGATCTCGCCGCTGGGAGCAAGGACATCAAACGGTGGATAGCCACCGTCCACCCCAAAGCTGATGGTGTCAAACTGCTGTGCGGCCAGCGGTGCGCTCAGCGCCATACAGGCCAGTAAAGCGGCAATGCGTGTTTTCATATCGGTTACCCCTGATGTCAACGGTGTGGCTAAAAGCGCAGTGAAAGGCAGGTCAGGCCGCCGTCCATTTTCTTAAATTCGCTGGTGTCGAGCTGCACCACCGGCATTCCCAGCTTGCTGATTTCGCCGAGGGTATAGGGGTAGCCCTGAGGCGTAATCAAGGTGTCGTTGATCCACAAGGTATTGCCGGCATACGCCTCTTCCTGCGGGATCACAATGGTATTGAAGCCGCTAAAGGCCGGGTGATGCAGGTAGCCTTCCGTCAGCAGCAACGTATTGCGCCCGACGTAGTTCACAATCGATTTCAGGTGCAGCCCGGCGCTCACTTCAATCGCGGTGACCTGGTAGCCGTGCGGTTCGACGGCGGCGGCAAACTCGCGGATCCCTTGTTCGTCGGTACGTGCGGTCAGGCCAACAAAAAACTGCTTGCCGACCAGCAGCACATCGCCGCCGTCCATATGACCCTGTTCGCTCATCTGCACCAGCGGGCGAAAACCGGCCAGCACCGGGGCGATGGTCGCCACTTCACCCTGACGGCTCGGCGCGCCAGGATGGGTGATCACCGCCAGCTCCGGCATCACTACCGCGGTATCTTCCACAAAGTGGGCATCCGGGTAATCCGCGGCGGCAGGCAGAACGGTGACTTTCAGCCCGAGCTGCAGCAAGGTTTCGACATAGGCAAGGAACTGGCGGGTCGTGCCGGCAATATCTGGCGCTCCGAGGCGGGCGGTGGTTTGGCCGGCGGCGCAGGTGGCGGCGGGCAGACGGGCAATAGCCTGGTTGAAATGCATAGAGAACCCTCAGGTGACAAATGAACGTTGCGCTTCCCGACACGCGGGTAAAGCAACGGGTTTTCTTGATTATCAAACAGATATTGTCACCAGTCCGGCTGAATAGGCGGTCAGGATTGTCGATTTACGCTGTATATTGTGTGCAAACGACGCATTCCGCTGTCGGCGGATGACCTTTATCGCCCGCTACGGTTCCGCGTTTTGCGCACGCAGCGGAAGCGGTTCAGTCAGCAGCAACGCGCGGAGTTTTTCAATCGGCATCGACTTGTAAAAATACCATCCCTGAATCAGCGCGTTCTCATCGAAGGATTTGACAAACTCATAGTCGGTTTTGCTTTCTACCCCTTCAAAGACAATTTGTTTATTGAGCTGGCAGACGATCTCCAGAATCGAGCTCAGAATCGTGCGCTTGTACTCATTCTTCAGGCCGTTTACGAAAAACTTATCCAGCTTAATTTCATCGTAGAACACCTCGGTCAACCACAGCAGGTTGGAAGAGCCGGTACCAAAATCATCAAGGGCAATCCGCAGTCCCCGGTTCATCGCCTGCAATGAAAAGGCCGCGATCTTTTTATAGTACTCGCCGCTTCTTTCGGTAATTTCAATTTTAATCTGCTGCGGACGAATATCATGACGCTTGAGCACCCGCATCAGATTATCTAAAAAACGCGGATTGTTGATTTCACTTTTGCCGATATTTATCGCCAGGGTGAAACCCGCATCGGCCTGCAGAATGGTTTTCAGTTCACGGGTCGCCTTCTCAATCACCAGCGCCGAAATATCGTCGGAGACATTCAGCTGCTCCGCCATCGAAATAAACAGATCCGGCGGAACCTGGCCATAGATCTTGTCATGCCAGCGAACCAGCGCCTCCACGCCAACGATCTTTTCGTTTTTAGCGCAGACTAACGGCTGGTACTCCAGATCGATCCGCTGGTTGAGAATTGCCTTTTTCAAGCGAAATTCCAGCGAACGGCGCTCCGAGAAATAGCTCAGAATGGCGTAGAACAGTGCGGCCCCGACAATAAAGGCGACGATCGTTATTGCGGCGATAAGCAGCGGCGGGAGCGATAAAAAGCCCTGCTCTTTTTCTGCCAGACGGGCGCAGATATCGTATTTCTGGCTACAAAGACGGGATGCCGCCGCGGACCCGGCGGCGGTATTAGCGCTGACGTCATTGAGAAAAACGTGCTGACCATTACGGCTGGTTAATGAAAAATCGAGCCCCTTATAGCGCCGCACAAAACCACTGAAGGCAAACGAAGAGGTAAATGAGATCACATTGCCGTACTGGCTCATGTCCAGAACGACGCCATATGGCAGATAGTTGCGCACCCCTTTGTAAATGCTAAAACCGTTCGGCACGACATATTTTTCGTCAGGCAGCAGCAGCGGTTTATCGAGCACGCCCCAGTTGGCGGTACAGGCTATCCTGCCATTCTCAATAATGCCGAGGTCCTCGACGTTAGCGTACTTCCAGATAACCTCGCGCAGGGCGGCAATATCCTGCTTACGACAGCCCACTATCTCTCGGGTGTGAACACGATTAACAGCCGAGACAATTTGCGTGGTGACCTCTTCAGCATGGCTGAGCAGCTCATCACTCATATCAGCTAACTGCGCACGCTGGTGCGATAGCATCAGGTTGTTAATCAGCAAAGCGGAAAGAAGCACAGTGATGCCGCCGCCGGTCAGCAGCCATTTCTGTTTCTTAATAAATTTCATCATCCCTCCGCGACCCGCGCCAGATACCGGAATCCGCCTCGCAAACTCTTAAGCCAGGTGTCACAGTCCCTGCCACGCAGACCTATAATGTCGATAATAATGACAAAGCGGTGGTTATACCAGGCATCAGCACGCGAATGGGCCCCCTTATTAATCAGGAGGGAACGCGCTGTTGACCGCCAGATTACGGTCAGAAAACGCCCGCTTATCTTTAACGTAAGCGGCTCATCGAAAAGCATTTTTTCCAGACAGTTCTGGACAGACTTTTCACAATTCCTCCATTTTTGCGGGGCGTTTGGTCACTAAAATAGTATCATTCCGCGAAACGCTTCAGGATGAGATAACAATAAATGAAAGGCAGTCACACAATTCGCTGGGGAACCGCACTGGCGGTGATTATTGTTGCCGGCGCAGCATATTGGTTCTGGCATAGTCGTGAAACCGCAAACGGTGCGCCGTCTGCGACGAATGGTCAACATCAGCAGGCCCCAGGAGGCGCTCGTCACGGGCGCTTCGGCGCGACGCTGGCACCGGTTCAGGCGGCGACCGCCACCAGCGAGTCGGTCCCGCGTTATCTCAGCGGCCTCGGCACCGTTACGGCGGCCAATACGGTCACGGTGCGCAGCCGGGTAGACGGTCAGCTGCTGGCGCTTCATTTCCAGGAAGGCCAACAGGTCAAAGCGGGGGATCTCCTCGCCGAAATCGATCCCAGCCAGTTTAAGGTGGCTCTGGCCCAGGCCCAGGGCCAGCTCGCTAAAGATAAAGCCACGCTGGCCAACGCCCGGCGCGATCTCACCCGCTATCAGCAGCTGGTGAAAACCAATCTGGTTTCACGTCAGGAGCTGGATACCCAGCAGTCGCTGGTCAGTGAAACAGAAGGCACCATTAAAGCCGACGAAGCCTCGGTCGCCAGCGCGCAGCTGCAGCTCAACTGGAGCCGCATCACCGCCCCGATTGACGGGCGCGTGGGCCTGAAACAGGTCGATATCGGCAACCAGATTTCCACCGGCGACACCACCGGTATTGTGGTGTTAACCCAAACCCACCCTATCGATGTCGTCTTTACGCTGCCGGAAAATGATATTGCGACCGTCGTCCAGGCGCAGAAAGCCGGGAAAACGCTGCAGGTAGATGCCTGGGACCGCACCAACAAACAGAAAATCAGCCAGGGCACCCTGCTGAGTCTGGACAACCAGATTGACGCCACCACCGGGACCATCAAGCTGAAAGCGCGCTTCACCAACCAGGATGACGCGCTGTTTCCGAACCAGTTCGTCAACGCCCGCATGCTGGTCGATACCGAACAGAACGCGGTCGTTATCCCAACCGCCGCCCTGCAAATGGGCAACGACGGCCACTTTGTGTGGGTCCTGAACGACGAAAACAAAGTCAGCAAGCATACCGTCACGCCGGGAATCCAGGACAGCCTGAAAGTGGTGATTACCGCCGGGCTCTCTGCCGGTGACCGCGTGGTCACCGACGGTATCGACCGTTTGACCGAAGGGGCGAAAGTGGAGGTTGTCGATCCGCACAGCGCGCCTGCCGCCACGGAAAAAGCCACCAGCCGTGAGTACGGTAAAAAAGGAGCACGCTCCTGATGCAAGTGTTACCCCCGAGCAGCACGGGCGGCCCGTCCCGACTGTTTATCATGCGTCCGGTCGCCACCACCCTGTTGATGGTGGCGATTATGCTGGCCGGGATCATCGGCTACCGCTTTTTGCCGGTCTCCGCCCTGCCGGAGGTCGATTACCCGACCATCCAGGTGATCACGCTTTATCCCGGCGCCAGCCCGGACGTGGTGACCTCGGCGATTACCGCGCCGCTGGAACGCCAGTTTGGTCAGATGTCCGGCCTGAAACAGATGTCGTCGCAAAGCTCAGGCGGCGCCTCGGTAGTGACGCTACAGTTTCAGCTGACGCTCCCGTTGGACGTCGCTGAGCAGGAAGTGCAGGCGGCGATTAACGCCGCCACCAACCTGCTGCCCTCCGACCTGCCGAACCCGCCGGTCTACAGCAAGGTTAACCCGGCGGATCCGCCGATCATGACCCTCGCCGTCACCTCCTCCGCCATTCCGATGACCCAGGTCGAAGATATGGTGGAAACCCGGGTGGCGCAGAAAATTTCCCAGGTCTCCGGCGTCGGGCTGGTGACGCTTGCGGGCGGCCAACGCCCGGCGGTACGCGTGAAACTCAACGCGCAGGCCATCGCCGCCCTCGGACTGACCAGCGAAACCATCCGCACCGCCATCACCAGCGCTAACGTGAACTCGGCGAAAGGGAGCCTGGATGGCCCTACCCGTGCCGTCACCCTGTCGGCAAACGACCAGATGCAATCGGCGGAAGATTACCGTCGGCTGATCATCGCCTACCAGAACGGCGCGCCGATTCGCCTCGGCGATGTCGCCACCATTGAACAAGGGGCAGAAAACATCTGGCTTGGCGCATGGGCGAACAACCAGCAGGCCATCGTCATGAACGTTCAGCGTCAGCCGGGGGCCAATATCATCGCCACCGCCGACAGCGTCCGTGAAATGTTGCCGCAGCTCACCGAGAGCCTGCCGAAATCGGTCAAGGTCCAGGTACTCTCCGACCGGACGAACAACATCCGCGCCTCGGTAAGCGACACCCAGTTTGAGCTGATGCTGGCGATTGCGCTGGTGGTGATGATTATTTACCTGTTCCTGCGCAACGTCCCGGCCACCATTATCCCCGGCGTAGCGGTACCGCTGTCGCTGGTGGGGACCTTCGCGGTGATGGTGTTCCTCGACTTCTCGATCAATAACCTGACCCTGATGGCGCTGACTATCGCCACCGGCTTTGTGGTCGATGACGCCATCGTGGTCATCGAAAACATCTCCCGCTACATCGAAAAGGGTGAAAAACCCCTCGCCGCAGCGCTGAAAGGGGCCGGTGAAATCGGCTTTACCATTATCTCATTAACCTTTTCGCTGATTGCCGTGCTAATCCCGCTGCTGTTTATGGGCGATATCGTTGGCCGTCTGTTCCGCGAGTTTGCGATAACCCTGGCGGTGGCGATCCTGATATCCGCCGTGGTGTCGCTCACCCTGACGCCGATGATGTGCGCGCGCATGCTCAGCCACGAATCGCTGCGTAAGCAAAACCGCTTCTCCCAGGCCAGCGAGCGTTTCTTCGACCGCGTGATTGCGGCCTACGGGCGAGTGCTGAGCCGGGTGCTGAATCACCCGTGGCTGACCCTGAGCGTGGCCTTAGGCACGCTGGTGCTGTCGATTATGCTGTGGGTCTTTATCCCCAAAGGGTTCTTCCCGATTCAGGATAACGGCATTATTCAGGGCACCCTCCAGGCCCCGCAATCGTCGTCCTTTGTCAATATGGCCCAGCGCCAGGAGCAGGTCTCTGCCGCAATCCTCAAGGATCCGGCGGTCGAGAGCCTGACCTCCTTCGTCGGGGTTGACGGGACCAACCCGGCACTGAACAGCGCCCGCTTGCAGATCAACCTTAAACCGCTGGATGAACGCGACGACCGCGTCCAGGCCGTTATCTCGCGTCTGCAAAAATCGGTCGACAGCATTCCGGGCATCGAACTGTATCTGCAGCCGACGCAGGACCTGACGATTGATACCACCGTCAGCCGAACCCAGTACCAGTTCACCCTGCAGGCCAACTCGCTCGACGCCCTCAGCACCTGGGTGCCGCAACTGCTGACGCGTCTTCAGGCGCTGCCGCAGCTTTCGGACGTCAGCAGCGACTGGCAGGATAAGGGTCTGGCGGCCTATATCAAGGTTGACCGCGACAGCGCCAGCCGGCTCGGCATCAGCATGGCCGATGTCGATAACGCTCTGTACAACGCCTTCGGCCAGCGGCTGATCTCCACCATTTACACCCAGGCGAACCAGTATCGCGTGGTGCTGGAGCACGACACCCGCGAGACGCCGGGGCTGGCGGCGCTGGATAATATTCGCCTGACCAGCAGCGATGGCGGCATCGTGCCGCTGAAATCCATCGCCAGCGTCGAACAGCGGTTCGCTCCGCTGTCGATTAACCATCTCGATCAGTTCCCGGTGACCACCATCTCGTTTAACGTGCCGGATACCTACTCGCTGGGCGATGCGGTGGAGGCGATCCTCGCCGCCGAACAGGCGCTGGATTTCCCTTCCGAGATCCGCACCCAGTTCCAGGGCAGCACTCTCGCCTTCCAGTCAGCGCTCGGCAATACCGTCTGGCTGGTGGTGGCCGCGGTGGTGGCGATGTATATCGTGCTTGGCGTGCTGTATGAAAGCTTCATCCACCCGATCACCATTCTGTCGACCTTACCGACCGCCGGCGTCGGCGCGCTGCTCTCCCTGTGGCTGGCGGGGAGCGAGCTGGACGTGATCGCGATCATCGGGATTATCCTGCTGATTGGTATCGTCAAGAAAAACGCTATCATGATGATCGACTTTGCGCTGGCCGCCGAGCGCGAGCAGGGTATGCCGCCGCGCGAAGCCATCTACCAGGCCTGCCTGCTGCGTTTCCGCCCGATTCTGATGACCACCCTCGCCGCCCTGCTCGGCGCCTTGCCGCTGATGCTCAGTACCGGCGTCGGCGCCGAACTGCGGCGTCCGCTGGGGATCGGCATGGTCGGCGGTCTGATGTTAAGCCAGGTGCTGACGCTGTTTACCACTCCGGTCATCTACCTGCTCTTCGACCGCCTGTCGCTGTACATTAAAAGCCGCTTCCCGCGACATGAGGAGGAGGCGTAAATGAAGTTTTTTGCCCTCTTCATTTACCGCCCGGTGGCCACGATTTTAATTTCGCTGGCCATCACCCTGTGCGGCGTGCTGGGTTTTCGCCTGCTGCCGGTGGCCCCCCTGCCGCAGGTGGATTTCCCGGTCATCATGATCAGCGCCTCACTGCCTGGGGCTTCGCCGGAGACCATGGCCTCGTCGGTGGCGACGCCGCTTGAGCGCTCTTTAGGACGCATCGCCGGCGTGTCGGAGATGACCTCCTCCAGTTCGCTGGGCAGCACGCGCATTATTATGCAGTTCAATTTCGACCGCGATATCAACGGCGCGGCCCGCGATGTACAGGCGGCGATCAATGCCGCACAGAGCCTGTTGCCCAGCGGTATGCCAAGCCGCCCAACCTACCGTAAGGCCAACCCGTCCGACGCGCCGATCATGATCCTCACGCTCACCTCGGACACTTACTCCCAGGGCGAGCTGTACGATTTCGCCTCCACCCAGCTGGCACAAACCATTGCCCAAATTGATGGCGTCGGGGACGTGGACGTGGGCGGCAGCTCGCTGCCCGCGGTCCGGGTGGATCTGAACCCGCAGGCTCTGTTTAACCAGGGCGTTTCGCTGGACGCGGTGCGCACCGCCATCTCCGATGCTAACGTGCGCAAGCCGCAGGGCGCGCTGGAGGACCACAGCCAGCGCTGGCAGGTACAAACCAACGATGAGCTGAAAACCGCTGCGGAATATCAGCCGCTGATCGTGCACTACAACAACGGCTCAGCGGTTCGCCTCAGCGACGTCGCCACCATCAGCGATTCGGTACAGGATGTGCGCAACGCCGGGATGACCAACGCCAAACCGGCGATTTTGCTGATGATCCGCAAACTGCCGGAAGCCAACATCATCCAGACGGTGGACAGCATTCGCGCCCGCCTGCCGGAGCTGCAGCAGACCATTCCGGCGGCCATCGACCTGCAAATTGCCCAGGACCGCTCACCGACCATCCGCGCCTCGCTGGAGGAGGTGGAACAGACGCTGGTTATCTCGGTAGCGCTGGTGATCCTCGTGGTGTTCTTGTTCCTGCGCTCCGGCCGGGCGACGCTGATCCCCGCGGTAGCGGTTCCGGTGTCGCTGATTGGGACCTTCGCGGCGATGTATCTGTGCGATTTCAGCCTCAATAACCTGTCGCTGATGGCCCTGACCATCGCCACCGGTTTTGTGGTGGATGACGCCATCGTGGTGCTGGAAAACATCTCCCGCCATCTTGAAGCCGGCATGAAACCGCTGCAGGCAGCGCTGCAAGGTAGCCGCGAAGTCGGCTTTACCGTGCTGTCAATGAGCCTGTCGCTGGTGGCGGTCTTTTTACCGTTGCTGCTGATGGGCGGGTTGCCGGGGCGGTTGTTGCGTGAATTTGCGGTGACTCTGTCGGTGGCGATCGGCATTTCGCTGGCGGTCTCCCTCACGCTGACGCCGATGATGTGCGGCTGGCTGCTTAAGAGCAGCAAACCGTCTCAGCCGACGCGCAACCGTGGTTTTGGCCGGGTACTGGTCGCGATTCAGGGCGGCTACGGCACCTCGTTGAAGTGGGTACTCAAACACAGCCGCATTACCGGGCTGGTGCTGCTGGGCACCATCGCGCTGAGCGTCTGGCTCTATATTTCGATTCCGAAAACCTTCTTTCCGGAACAGGATACCGGCGTGCTGATGGGCGGTATTCAGGCCGACCAAAGCATCTCCTTCCAGGCGATGCGCGGCAAGCTGCAGGACTTTATGAAAATCATCCGTGAAGACCCGGCGGTGGATAACGTGACCGGTTTTACCGGTGGCTCAAGGGTCAACAGCGGGATGATGTTTATCACCCTTAAATCCCGTGACCAACGGCACGAGACGGCACAGCAAATTATCGATCGGCTGCGGCAAAAACTGGCGAAAGAGCCGGGAGCCAATCTGTTCTTGATGGCGGTTCAGGATATTCGCGTCGGCGGCCGTCAGGCCAACGCCAGCTACCAGTACACGCTGCTGTCAGACGACCTTGCGGCGCTGCGTGAATGGGAGCCAAAGATCCGTAAAGCCCTCGCCGCCCTGCCGGAACTGGCGGACGTTAACTCGGACCAGCAGGATAACGGCGCGGAAATGGACCTTATCTACGATCGCGATACCATGTCGCGGTTGGGGATCAGCGTCCAGGACGCCAACAGCCTGCTGAATAACGCCTTCGGTCAGCGGCAGATCTCGACGATTTACCAACCCCTGAACCAGTATAAAGTGGTGATGGAGGTGGACCCGGTGTATACCCAGGACGTCAGCGCGCTGGATAAGATGTTTGTCATCAACAGCGAAGACAAACCTATCCCGCTGTCCTACTTCGCCAAATGGCAGCCGGCCAACGCGCCGCTGTCGGTGAACCACCAGGGACTGTCGGCAGCGTCGACGATCGCCTTTAACCTGCCAACCGGTAAATCCCTGTCGGAAGCCAGCGAGGCCATCGACCGCACCATGACCCAGCTTGGAGTGCCCTCCAGCGTGCGCGGCTCCTTTGCCGGCACCGCCCAGGTGTTCCAGGAGACCATGAATTCGCAGGTCATTTTGATTCTTGCCGCCATTGCGACGGTGTATATCGTGCTCGGGATCTTGTACGAGAGCTACGTGCACCCGTTAACGATCCTCTCCACCCTGCCCTCGGCGGGCGTGGGGGCGCTGCTGGCGCTGGAGTTATTTGGCGCGCCGTTCAGCCTGATCGCGCTTATCGGCATTATGCTATTAATTGGGATAGTGAAGAAAAACGCCATCATGATGGTCGACTTTGCTCTGGATGCCCAGCGCAACGGCAATCTCACGCCGGAAGAGGCCATTTTCCAGGCCTGTCTGCTGCGATTCCGCCCGATTATGATGACCACCCTGGCGGCGCTGTTCGGCGCACTGCCGCTGGTGCTATCCGGCGGCGACGGTTCGGAACTGCGTCAGCCACTGGGGATCACCATTGTCGGCGGGCTGGTCATGAGCCAGCTGCTAACGCTCTACACCACGCCGGTGGTCTATCTGTTCTTCGACCGTCTGCGGTTACGTTTTTCGCGCAAATCCAACCAGCCGGTAAGCGATTAACATGACAGAACTGCCCGCCAGCGTACGCTGGCAACTCTGGATAGTGGCTTTCGGCTTCTTTATGCAGTCGCTGGATACCACTATCGTCAACACCGCCCTCCCCTCCATGGCCCGCAGCCTGGGGGAGAGTCCGCTACACATGCATATGGTGGTGGTTTCCTACGTGCTGACGGTGGCGATCATGCTGCCCGCCAGCGGCTGGCTGGCGGACCGGGTCGGCGTGCGCAATATTTTCTTCAGCGCCATTGTGCTGTTTACCCTCGGCTCCCTGTTTTGCGCCCAGGCTAACACGCTCGATCAGCTGGTCATGGCCCGGGTGCTGCAAGGGGTTGGCGGCGCGATGATGGTGCCCGTAGGTCGCCTGACGGTGATGAAAATCGTCCCGCGTTCGCAATATATGGCGGCCATGACCTTCGTGACCCTCCCCGGCCAGGTCGGGCCGCTGCTCGGTCCGGCCCTCGGCGGTATCCTGGTAGAGTATGCCTCCTGGCACTGGATCTTTTTAATCAACATCCCGGTGGGGATTATCGGCGCCATCGCCACCCTGTGGCTGATGCCGAACTACACCTTACAAACCCGGCGTTTTGATATTTTTGGCTTTATTTTGCTGGCGGCGGGAATGGCCACGTTGACTCTCGCCCTCGACGGTAAAAAAGGACTGGGGATTTCTCCGCTGCTGCTCAGCGCGCTGGTGGTCATTGGCGTCGCCTCAATCCTGCTCTATCTGTGGTACGCCCGGGACAACGATAACGCGCTGTTCAGCCTGAAGCTGTTTCGCAACCGCACCTTCTCCCTCGGGCTCGGCGGGAGCTTTGCCGGGCGCATCGGTAGCGGCATGCTGCCTTTTATGACCCCGGTATTCCTGCAAATTGGCCTCGGCTTCACGCCGTTCCACGCCGGGCTGATGATGATTCCGATGGTCCTCGGCAGCATGGGGATGAAGCGCATTGTGGTGCAGGTGGTGAACCGCTTTGGTTACCGCCGCGTGCTGGTGGTGGCGACCCTCGGCCTGGCGCTGGTCAGCCTGCTGTTTATGGCCGTTGCGCTGGCGGGCTGGTACTGGCTGCTGCCGGTGGTGCTGGTATTGCAAGGCATGATCAACTCCAGCCGTTTCTCCTCAATGAATACTCTGACCCTGAAAGACCTGCCGGATGAGCTGGCCAGCAGCGGCAACAGCCTGTTGTCGATGATCATGCAGCTGTCGATGAGTATCGGCGTCACCATCGCCGGGATCCTGCTCGGGATGTTCGGCCAGCAGCATCTGAGCGCTGACCCGGCAACCGTTCATCAGATCTTCTTCTATACCTATCTGTGCATGGCGGCGATCATTGCGCTCCCGGCGTTTATTTTTTCCCGTGTGCCGGACGAGACCGGCAGCAACACCACCATCGCCCGTCGTAGCCGTCATAAAAGGAGTGAGCCGTGAAGTACTGGCGTCCGGGGATTACCGGCAAACTGTTTCTGGCCATTTTAGCCACCTGTATCGTGCTGCTTATCAGCATGCACTGGGCGGTGCGCATCAGCTTTGAACGGGGGTTCATCGACTATATCAAGCGCGGTAACGAACAGCGCCTGACCCTGCTGGGCGATGCGCTGAGCGAGCAGTACTCCCTGCACGGCAGCTGGAAATTCCTGCGCAACAACGATCGCTTTATTTTCCAGATCTTAAAATCGTTTGACCGCGAGAGCGACGATCGTGCCTCCGGCGGACGCCGAATGAACGGCGGCGGATCGCCCTACGATCGCCCCGGCCACGATGGCCCGCCGCCAGAAGGCCCACCCGACGGACCACCGGGCGGCCCACGCGGTCCCGGCCCGGATATGCCGCCGCACGGCTGGCGCACCATGTTCTGGGTTGTCGACCAGAAAGGCCGGGTGCTGGTCGGCCCGCCGGAAAAGCTGCCGGAAGATGGCACCCGACGCGACATTATGGTCAACGGCGTGCGGGTCGGCATGGTGGTGGCCTCGCCGGTTGAGCGCCTGACGCGCAATACCGATATCAATTTCGATCGCCAGCAAAAGCGCACCAGCTGGCTGATTGTCGCCCTCGCCACATTGCTGGCGGCGCTGGCGACCTTCCCGCTGGCCCGCGGCCTGCTGGCACCGGTGAAACGGCTGGTTGAAGGGACCCATCGTCTGGCGGCGGGGGATTTCAGCACCCGCGTTACCGCCACCAGCAGCGACGAGCTTGGCCGTCTGGCGCAGGATTTTAACCAGCTTGCCAGCACTCTTGAACGCAACCAGCAGATGCGCCGCGATCTGATGGCGGATATCTCCCATGAGCTGCGCACTCCGCTGGCGGTACTGCGCGGCGAACTGGAAGCGATTCAGGACGGCGTGCGTAAATTCACCCCAGACTCCATTACCTCACTGCAGGCTGAAGTCGCCACCCTCACCAAACTGGTGGACGATCTGCACCAGCTGTCGATGTCCGATGAAGGCGCGCTGGCCTATCAGAAAACCTCGGTCGACATCATTACCCTGCTGGAAGTGGCGGCGGGCGCTTTCCGCGAACGTTTTGCCAGCCGGGGGCTGAGCATCAAGGTGTCGCTGCCGGAAAGCGCGATGATTTTTGGCGATGGCGATCGCCTGATGCAGCTGTTTAATAACCTGCTGGAAAACAGCCTCCGCTATACCGATAGCGGCGGACAGCTGCTGATCAGCGCCAGCCAGAGCGGTCAACGCCTGATTCTGGATTTCGCCGACAGCGGTCCGGGGGTCAGCGACCAGCAGCTGGAGCGGCTGTGCGAACGTTTTTATCGCGCCGAAGGTTCTCGCAATCGTGCCAGTGGCGGCTCTGGGCTGGGGCTGGCGATCTGTGTCAATATTGTGGCTGCCCATGGCGGCAGCTTACGCGCCGACCATTCGCCTTTTGGCGGGGTTAGCATTAAAGTTGAGTTACCACTGGAACGTGATATATCGAGAGACGTATGAGTGAATTACCTGTTGATGAAAATACCCCACGCATTCTTGTCGTGGAAGATGAACCCAAACTGGGTCAGTTGCTGCTCGACTATCTGCTCGCAGCAGGTTATGCACCGACGCTGATTAATCACGGCGATCAGGTCCTGCCTTACGTTCGTCAAACCCCGCCGCATCTCATCCTGCTGGATCTGATGCTGCCGGGTACCGATGGTCTGACCCTGTGCCGGGAGATCCGTCGCTTCTCCGATGTGCCGGTGGTGATGGTCACCGCCAAAATTGAGGAGATCGACCGGCTGCTGGGGCTGGAAATTGGCGCCGATGATTATATCTGCAAGCCCTACAGCCCACGTGAAGTGGTGGCGCGGGTGAAAACCATTCTTCGCCGCTGCAAGCCGCGCCGGGATCTGCAGGCGCTGGATGCGGAAAGCCCGCTGATCGTCGATGAAGGCCGTTTTCAGGCATCATGGCGCGATAAGCTGCTGGATCTGACCCCCGCCGAGTTCCGCCTGCTGAAAACCCTCTCCCAGGAGCCGGGCAAGGTCTTCTCGCGCGAGCAGCTGCTTAACCACCTGTATGATGATTACCGCGTGGTGACCGACCGCACCATCGACAGCCATATCAAAAACCTGCGGCGCAAGCTGGAGTCGCTGGACACCGAACAGTCGTTTATTCGTGCGGTATATGGCGTCGGCTATCGTTGGGAAGCGGACGCCTGCCGGCTGGCGTAGTGAGCTACCTGCCCGACTATTCCCGGTGGCGCTGCGCTGACCGGGCTACAGGTTTCTGCAACCCGGTAGCCCCGCCTCCGGGGAAACGTCCGCGCCAACGGCCACGAGCTTGCGCATTGATTAAACCCGACGGTTTACTCCCCTCCTCCACAGCGCTACAATGCCCGCCCTTAATGTGTGGGCACTCTCCCTGCGAGAGCGTCTCCCCAACTCGCCGCATCAGGTGTGGCGAATCTGACCTGTCATCAGAACGAGAAAATCATGTTTAAACCGGAACTCCTTTCCCCGGCGGGAACGCTGAAAAATATGCGTTACGCTTTCGCTTATGGCGCCGATGCCGTTTATGCTGGCCAGCCGCGTTACTCTCTGCGCGTGCGCAATAATGAATTCAACCACGAAAACCTGCAGCTGGGCATCAATGAAGCGCATCAGCAGGGCAAAAAATTCTACGTGGTGGTCAATATCGCACCGCATAACGCCAAGCTGAAAACCTTCATTCGCGATCTCAAGCCGGTGGTGGATATGGGGCCGGACGCGCTGATCATGTCCGATCCCGGTTTAATCATGCTGGTGCGCGAGCACTTCCCAGAAATGCAGATCCACCTGTCGGTCCAGGCCAACGCCGTAAACTGGGCGACGGTTAAATTCTGGCAGCAGATGGGCCTCAGCCGGGTGATTCTTTCCCGCGAGCTGTCGCTGGATGAAATTGCCGAGATCCGCAGCCAGGTTCCCGAGATGGAAATTGAGATTTTCGTCCACGGCGCCCTGTGCATGGCCTACTCCGGCCGCTGCCTGCTTTCGGGCTATATCAACAAGCGCGACCCGAACCAGGGTACCTGCACCAACGCCTGCCGCTGGGAATATAACGTTTCGGAAGGCAAAGAAGATATCGTCGGCAACATCGTCCACCAGCAGGAACCGATTCCGGTTCAGACCGTCGAGCCCACCCTGGGCGTCGGCGCGCCGACCGACAAGGTGTTTATGATTGAGGAAGCAAAACGTCCGGGCGAATACATGACCGCCTTCGAAGACGAACACGGCACCTACATCATGAACTCCAAGGACCTGCGCGCCATTGCGCACGTTGAACGCCTGACCCAAATGGGCGTGCATTCGCTGAAAATCGAAGGCCGAACCAAATCCTTCTACTACTGCGCGCGTACCGCTCAGGTTTACCGCAAAGCCATCGACGATGCCGCCGCCGGCAAACCGTTTGATGAAAGCCTGCTGGAAACTCTGGAAGGGCTGGCCCACCGCGGCTATACCGAAGGCTTCCTGCGCCGTCATACCCATGACGACTACCAGAACTACGAGTACGGCTATTCCCTCTCCGAGCGCCAGCAGTTTGTCGGTGAATTTACCGGCGAGCGCAATGGTCAACTGGCGGCCGTGGCGGTGAAAAATAAGTTCTCCGTCGGTGACAGCCTGGAGCTGATGACGCCGCAGGGCAATGTCAATTTCACCCTCGAACATATGGTGAATGCCAAAGGCGAAGCGATGCCGGTCGCCCCTGGCGATGGCTATACCGTCTGGCTGCCGGTTCCGGAAGAGATGGAGCTGCAATACGCGCTGCTGATGCGTAACTTTGCCGGACAGAGCACCCGTAACCCGCACGGGAACTAAGGTACCCTGAATAATTCGAGCTGCAGGCAGCAAAACCAACTGACATGCAACTTGAAATAAGATGGTTTAGTAGGGTTATTTTTTCACGGAATAAAGATATTAGAAACGGATCACACACCGCTTCGCTTGAAGCGGGTATCATCCATTCTGCTGAAAAACATAACCCATAAATGCTAGCTGTACCAGGAACCACCTCCTTAGCCTGCGTAATCTCCCTTACGCGGGCTTATTTTTTTACCCTCTGCTACAACCCAGGCCTGTCGTACTTCTCACGATAAGTGGTGCAAAATATCCATCCCCGGCGTCATGCGGTACACTTTCTGCATCTTGTGCAAAAAGGAAGCCATACCCATGTCCACGTTTCCAGCCAGCTTACTGATTCTCAACGGCAAAGGGGCGAACGACCCCCAGCTACGTGAAGCAATCACCCTGTTACGCGAAGAAGGCGTCGACATCCATGTCCGCGTGACCTGGGAAAAAGGCGATGCCGTCCGGTATGTCGACGAGGCCATACAGCTTGAGGTCGGCACGGTGATTGCTGGCGGCGGTGATGGCACCATCAATGAAGTCGCCACCGCGCTGGTTCAGCGTGAATGTCAGGCCGCGCTCGGGATTTTGCCGTTGGGCACCGCCAACGACTTCGCCACCAGCGTCGGCATCCCGCAGGATTTAGCCAGCGCGCTGAAGCTGGCGATTGTTGGCCGTGACGTGGCGATAGACGTCGCGCGGGTTAACGACAAGACCGGCTTTATTAATATGGCCACCGGCGGTTTTGGTACCCGGATCACCACCGAAACGCCGGAAAAACTCAAAGCCGCGCTCGGCGGCATCTCCTATCTGATTCATGGCCTGATGCGCATGGATACCCTGAAGCCCGACCGCTGCGAAATTCGCGGCGAGAACTTCAGCTGGCAAGGGAACGCGCTGGTGATCGGTATCGGCAACGGTCGTCAGGCCGGCGGCGGCCAGCAGCTCTGCCCGCAGGCGCTGATTAACGACGGCCTGCTGCACGTGCGGGTCTTTACCGGCGAAGAGCTCCTTCCGGCGCTGTTCACCACCCTGGCGAATCCCGACAACTCCCCGAACCTGGTGGATGGCGTATCGTCATGGTTTGAGATTTCCGCCCCCCATGAGATGACGTTTAACCTCGACGGTGAACCGCTCAGCGGCACACATTTCCGCATGGAAGTGCTGCCCGGCGCCCTGCGCTGCCGCCTGCCGCCGGACTGTGCATTGCTGAAATAACTCAAATTGCGCCGGTGCCTCATCCCTGATGCACCGGCATACTCCTCAGTAGGCGGCCACTTCGCGCGCCATCTCCCGGGTATAGCGCTGGCTGGCGGTAACCAGCATTTGCGTATAGGCCGTCTGCGCATCACCGTTGACCAGGGCATCCACCGTCAGCGTCTCAAGGATTTTGCCGTGCTGCATCACCGCCACCTTCTGGCACAGATGCGCTATCACCCCTAAATCATGGGTCACCATCAGATAGGTTAGGCGGGACTCCTGCTGCAGCTCCGCCAGTAGATTGAGGATTTCGGCCTGCACGGATACGTCCAGCGCCGAGGTCGGCTCATCCAGCAGCAGCACCTGCGGCTCCAGAATCAGCGCCCGGGCGATAGCCACTCGCTGGCGCTGACCGCCGGAAAGCTGGTGCGGATAACGGTCACGAAAAGCGCGGTTCAGCCCCACCCGATCCAGCAGGGTATTCACCCGCCGGTCGCGATCGCCGATGCCGTGGATCTGCAGCGGCTCTTCGAGGATATCACCGATGGTATGCCGCGGATGCAGCGATCCGTAGGGGTCCTGAAACACCATCTGCACCTGCCGACAGCGCTCGCGGCGAATCTGATGATCCAGCGCGTGGCCGTCGATCGACAGCGCGCCCTGCCAGTGGGTGAACAGCCCCGCCAGGCACTTCAGCACGGTGGTCTTCCCGGAACCGGACTCTCCCACCAGCCCGTAAATCTCCCCCGGCTGCACCTGAAAACTGACGTCGTACAGAACCTGGTTACGCTTCTCACCTTCGCCAAACACCAGGTTCAGGTTGTTAACTTCAATCATCATCCGCTCCTTATTCCGTAAGCCAGCTGGCCTGGCGCTGTAGCACCGGCAGCACCGGGCGACGATGTTGCATATCCGGTAACGCGTTAATCAGCCCCTGCGTGTAGGGATGGCGGGCGTTATCGAGTTCGTTGGCCGCAATGGACTCCACCACCCGTCCGGCGTACATCACCAGCACCCGGTCGCAAAAACTGCGCACCAGGTTGATGTCGTGGCTGATAAAAATCAGCCCCAGCCCGCGCGACTTGACGAGGTCATCGAGCAGCCCCAGCACCTGCAGGCGCACGGAGACGTCCAGCGCCGACGTCGGTTCATCGGCGATGATCAGCTCCGGGTCGGTGATTAACATCATGGCGATCATGATCCGCTGCCCCTGGCCGCCGGAAATCTCGTGCGGATACAGGCGGTAGACCCGCTGCGGATCGCGGATACGCACGACGTCCAGCATCTCCAGCGCTTTGGCTCTGGCCTGCGCTTTACGCCCGGGGTTGTGGGTCAGCCAGGCTTCGGCCACCTGATCCCCAACGCACACCACCGGGTTCAGCGAGTATTTCGGGTCCTGCATAATCATCGAGATGCGCTTGCCGCGGATGGTGCGCATTTGCGCTTCGCTCTGCTGGCGCAAATCGATATCGCCAAACTGCATGCGGCTGGCGGTGATCCGCGCCTTTTTCGGGTGCAGATGCAGCAGCGCCCGCCCGACGGTGGATTTTCCCGAGCCGGACTCCCCAACAATCGCCAGTTTTTCCCGGCCCAGTTGGAAGGAGACGCCGCGCACCGCATGGGTCACCGCGCCGCCGTTGACAAAATCGACGCACAGATCGCCGACGTCGAGTAGTGGTGCATTATTCGCTGCGAGGATCGAGGATGTCACGTAAGCCATCTCCTAAGAAGTTGAATGCCAGGCTGTTAATCAGAATCGCCAGCCCCGGAATCGTTACTACCCACCAGCACTCCATCATGTAGGTGCGCCCGCTGGAGATCATCGCCCCCCACTCCGGCTCCGGCGGCTGCGCGCCAAGGCCGAGGAAGCCCAGACCGGCGGCGGTCAAAATAATCCCGGCCATATTCATGGTGATGCGGATAATCACCGACGGCAGGCACAGCGGGACGATGTGTTTCCACAGCACCCGCGCCGGAGAAGCGCCCTGCAAACGCACGGCGGAGATAAAATCCGCCTGGCGCAGCGACAGGGTTTCAGCCCGCGCCAGACGCGCAATCGGCGGCCACGCAGTCAGGGTGATGGCAATCACCACATGCTCCAGCCCCGGGCCTAATGCCGCCACAAACGCCAGCGCCAGCACCAGGCTCGGGAAGGAGATGAAGATATCGGTCACCCGCATCAGCACCATATCCACCTTGCCACCGAAGTAACCGGCGCTCACCCCCAGCAGCAGGCCCAGCGGCCCAACGGTGACCGACACCAGCAGCACGATATACAGAGTGATCCGCGAACCGTAGACCAGGCGGCTGAAGATATCGCGGCCAAACTCATCGGTGCCGAACCAGTGTTGGGCATCCGGCGCGCTGAGCGCATTGTTCAGATCCTGAACCAGCGGGTTGTAGGGGGCGATCCACGGGGCGAAAATCGCCACGATCAGCAGCAGGCTGATAATCCCGCCGCCCACCGCCGTCAGCGGGTTGCGCGCCATTTTACCGATGAATCCGGCGCCCCACGCCAGGGTGCGCATAACCCGCCGGCGGCCTTCAGTACCGCCGCGTTGCAGCGGCGTCTCCAGAGAAACGGTCATGATTTGGTCCTCGGGTCAAAGCATTGATACAACATGTCAGAGAGCAGGTTGAGCATGACGAAGATCACCCCGACCAGCAGCACGCAGCCCATCACCGCATTCATGTCGCCCAGCAACAGGCTGCCGGTCAGATAAGAGCCGAAGCCCGGCCACGAGAAGACGGTTTCAATCAGCACCGCCCCTTCCAGCAAGGCGCCGTAGGCCAGCGCCACCACGGTGAGCAGCTGTACCAGGATATTGCGGAACGCGTGATTCCAGATAACCTGGCGCTCGGTTAAGCCCTTCACCCTGGCGGTGATAATGAACTCCTGAGACAGCTGCGCCAGCATAAAGCTGCGGGTCATGCGGCTGATGTAGGCCAGCGAGTGAAAGCCCAGTAAAGAGGCCGGCAGGATCAGGTGGTTGATGGCGTTCCAGAACACCTGGCTGTTGCCCGCCAGCAGCGCGTCGACGGTCATCAACCCGGTGCGTCGCGGCACGATGCCGTCGAGACCGAGATCCACCCGTCCGGCACCACCGACCCATCCCAGCCAGGCATAGAACACCAGCAGCCCCACCATCCCGACCCAGAAGATCGGCGTCGAATAGCCAGCGAGGCTGATAATACGCACCACGTAATCGCTCAGGCTGTTGCGCCGCGCCGCCGCCAGCACGCCCAGCGGAATGCCGAGACCGGCGCCGACGATAATCGCCATGGTCGCCAGCTCCATGGTGGCCGGGAAGACGCGGATAATATCGTCCATCACCGGTTTACCGGTCAGCAACGCATTGCCTAAATCGCCGTGCATCAGGTTGTAGAAGTAGATCGCAAACTGCGTGGGCAGCGAGCGGTCAAAGCCCATCTGCTGATAGACCTGTTGATAGGTGCTCTGATCGGCATCCGGGCCAACAATCGCCAGCACCGGGTCGATAGGCATCACCCGGCCGATGGTGAAGGTCAGCAGCAGCAGGCCAAACAGGGTGATCGCGACCTGCAGCAGACGGGTTGAAAAGCGCCGGGCGCGAGAGCCGGGGGAAAACAGCATGGTGCTCATCCTTTCTCTCCTTCGCTGACTTTATAGACGTCGCGTAAAAAAGTGGTGGCGGAGGGGTGCGGCTGATAGTCCTTGACCTCATGACGCACCACCACCGAATCCACCATTTGTGACAACGGGATCAGGGCCGGCACCAGTTGGTCGTAGCGGGTCTGAATCGCCTGGTAGTCAGCGACCTGTTTTTGCGGATCGCGTTCGAGCAACGCGCGGTCGATCATCTCGTTGAGCGGCTTATCGTAGAAACCGGTACGCCAGCCCTGGAAGTTGGTCAGCCGGGCGGCATCGCTGTTATCCGGGTTGTAGACCAGCGCGCGCAGGCTGGAGTGCGGATGCGGCTCCATGCCGCTGCCGCCGCGGCCCACCAGCAGGTCGAACTGACGCTCGCGCATCGCGCCGTAGATCTGGTTGCCGGTACCGGTGATGATTTTGGCGTTAATGCCCGCCTGCATCAGCGTCGACTGTACGGCGATAGCAATGTTGAGGAACGGCTGGTCGGACAGCACCCGCAAGGTGGTGTCAAACCCGTCGGGATAGCCGGCTTCGGCCAGCAGTTTTTTCGCCCGAGGAATATCCAGCCGGTAGCCAGGGTCCGGCAGCGTCGAGGGCATCCCCGCTTTGATTGGGCGCTGATGCAGCACGCCATAGCCCGGCATCAGCGCTTTATTTATGCCCTGATAGTCAATCAGATAGCGCAGCGCCTCACGCACTTTCGGGTTGGCGAAATGCGGCTCCTTCATGCTCATCGCCACGTAGTACATCGTCCCGCGCTGAACCGCATCGATGCTCAGAGCCGGGTCATGGCGCAGCGCGTTGATATCCGACACCGCCATATTGCTGGCAATATCCAGATCGCCCTTCTCAACCATCAGACGCAGCGTTTGCGACTCCTGGAAATGGCGCAGCACCACCCGGCTCATCTTCGCCTCACCGCGCCAGTAGTTCGGGTTACGCTGCATGCGCAGGACATCTTTGGCCTGCCAGGTTTCCAGCATAAACGGCCCGGAACCGGCTTCGTGGGTGGTCAGCCAGCGGTTGCCCCAGTCGTTATCCTTCTCGTGGCTTTGCACCGTTTTGCTGTCGAGCACGCCGAGATTGCCCAGCGCGCCCAGCGAGTAAAGCACCAGCTGTGGGTCGTTGGCTTTCGGCAGAGCGATTTGCAGGGTGTAGTCATCCAGCGCCGTCACCTGCTTATCGATGTTATCTTTGCTAAAGCCGTACGATTTCCACACCGAAGCCTGGGCAAGATTGAGGTGCAGGATACGCCGCATCGACCACACCGCATCCGCCGCGGTAAGCGGGTTACCCGAGTGAAATTTTACGTCCTTGCGCAGGTGGAAAGTCAGGGAACTGCCGTCCGGGGCAATGTCCCAGGACTCCGCCAGCGCCGGGCGCACATGGGTCAGCTGCTGCGGGTCAAGCTCCACCAGCGAGTCGTAGAGGTTAACGACGATCCCCACCACTTCGTTGCCGGTCATCGCCGCCGGGTCGAGGGTGAGCAGGTTATTCATGTTCATGCCGATAATGAGCTGGTCGGGCGGCGTTTTGGCGTACGCCCCCCCACCCCCCATACTTATGGCGAGCGCGAGTAAACACGCTCCCATCAGGGAAGTTCTTTTCATGTCGGTATCGCCTGTAGGGTACGCCCGCCGTCGCCCGTGCCTGCGGTTACGCTGCACGAGCAAGGAGGGCTGGTTTTATTGTTATAGGGCGCTGCTGGTTATGGCTCAGTCGTGGCTGACGGTATGCGCTTCAATCCAGTTAAAGTTGATATCTTCGCCAAGGCCCGGACGTTGGGACAAATGCACAAAGCCCTCGTCGTCCATCGGGTCGACGATGCTGTTCAGGTACGCCGCCGGCTGGTCATAATCGAGGAACGGGTGCAGTAAACCGCGCTCGTACCAGCGACAGTTGCGGATCGCCCCGACCACCGCGAGGCTCGCGGCGCCGTTGCCGTGAACTTCGCAATCCATGCCGAAGGATTCCGCCAGCGCCGCCACCTTCATGGTTGGCGTAATCCCGCCCACGCCATTGGCCCCGGCACGCAGAATGTCGCAGGCGCCGGCCTTGACCCACTCCGCACGCATATGGTGTTTGCCGCCGAAGCTTTCCGGGCCGACGATCGGGATGGTCAGATTTTCAGCCAGCCAGGCGTAGGACGACATAGAGTCCTCTTCCATCGGCTCTTCAAACCATGCGAAGTCGAGTTTTTCCAGCTCCTTACCGATCCATAACGCCTCGGCGCGGCTGTACCAGTGGTAGCCGTCGATCATTAAATCAATGTCTGGCCCCACCGCTTCCCGCACCGCCGCGCAGGCTTTGATATCCATTTTCGGGTTCGGCGCAAAGGAGACCGGCGGCATCCAGGTATGCAGCTTGATGGCTTTATAGCCGCGGGCGACCAACTGTTCCGCGAAGTCCGCGTACTCCTGCGGCGTGGAGAGCCCGCCGGGCAGATCGTCGCCGCACATGGTGCTGCCGTAGGCCAGCACCTTATCGCGATAGCCGCCAAGCAGCTTATAGACCGGCATATTGAGTTTACGGCCAATCAGATCCCACAGCGCCTGCTCGATAAATGACAACGCGCGTTCGGTCAGCTGGTGCGCGCTGCCGCGCTGCCAGTGGTTGAGATCCTGCCAGATGCGCTCACGGTTAAAGGGGTCCTGCCCCACCAGCACTTTGCGAAAGAAGGTATTCACCACAAACGGCCGCACGATCTCCGGCGGCGAGAAGGAGAAGCCCTGGCTGCCGTCATCGGCAGTAATGGTCAGCATCGCCATTTTCGCCATGCTCTCTGCCCCGGGATGAGAGTGACCGGCGCTGTCGGAGACCCGACGGGTGGGATACTCAAAAACGGTCACGTTTACAGATTCAATTTTCATTATTAGTCCTTAGTACAGAGCACCTGAACGCATTCACCTGAAATGGGCGCAACAGAGTAAATCCGGAAAAACGGGCTCGTTTAATTGAAAAAGCGTTTCAATTACTAATCTAAGCACAAATTTGTAACACTGCCTCGGACAAATTCCGCTAAGCAACGGCAGAAATTTGGGCATTGGCACGACAAGGCGTGATTGTTTTCACAAAAGAGGGGCGAAATGTGATGGCGGTCGACAGGGCGTTTGAGAGCGGTGAGCGCAGCACGATGGGACGAACAGACCGTTTACATCGCCAGGGATGCCGCGCTCACCAGAAGGGTCGTTATCCTGCGGCCAGCACCGGCTCAGATTGCCGCTGCAGCCACTCGGTTAACGAATGATGACGGGCCACGGCGCCGTTAAAGCGCGGATGCTGGCAATCCGACGCCACAACCACCGTTGGAATACCTGCCGCCTGCGCGGCACAAAAACCATGATAGCTGTCTTCAAACACCAGGCACTGTCCGGCGCTCAGGCCGAGCCTGCGCAGAGTTGACAGGTACACCGCCGGATGCGGTTTTCCCCATTCATCGTCATCGGCGCTGGAAATCACGTCAAAGTACGGCCGCAGGGACAGCTTATCCAGCACCGCGGAAATCACCTGATGGGACGATGAGGTCGCCAGCGCAATGCGGTAACCCTGCTGGCGAGCATAGGCGAAGACCTCGTCAACGCCGCGCATCGCCTGGCCTTCTGCAGCGATCAGCCCGGTGATGCGGCCTAAAATGAGCGGCTCCAGCTGGTCAGGGGTGAGCGCCAGCCGGCAGTGCTGACACCACACCCGGGCAATGTCATCCAGCCGTTTGCCCTTGGTCAGAGCTTCGCATTCGCTCTCGCTGACCGTGGCGCCCAGGCTGGCCAGCGCTTCCCTCTGCGCCCGGCGCCACAGCGCTTCTGAATCAATAATGACGCCATCCATGTCAAAAATAACCGCTTTCATGCTTAGCTTCTCTCTTCTGACCGGGCGGATATGACCGCCATATTCGCCCGGTAACGACAATCAGGAAAACTCGACGCGCTTGCCGGCAGAGTCCGGCGCTACGGTAAAGCCCGGCTGCTCAACGCGGATAAAGGCGCAGAGGAAAAAGGCCAGCACGTACAGTGCGGTGTAGGCCACCACCACGCCGATGGTGCTGAAGTATGGCAGCAGCACCACCGCAATGGCCGGTGCCAGGAAGTTGGACAGCCCCGCCGACAGGTTATAAACCGAGATAGCCGCCCCTTTGTGCTTCGGCTCCAGCGCCGGGAATACCGCCGCCATCGGCACAAACGCCGCCACAAAAATCCCCAGCGCAATCGCCGGTATCAGCGCCATCGCGAAGTTATGGCCGAAGTGCTGCGGAATGTAGTAAAACGCCAGGCTCGACAGCGCCATCCCGATACAGCCAAACCAGCGCACCACCCGGATCCAGCCCAGCTTTTCACCGAGGATCCCCCACAGCACGTTGGAGAAAATAGTGGTGAAGAAGAACGCCGCCCACACCTGAAGCCACTCGGAGGTGGTAAAGCCCAGCTCATCGACAAACATCAGCGGCATAATTACCGCAAAACCGAACAGCGACAGGGTGTTGATAATCCGCACCATGCTGGAGAGCAAAATATTGCGGTTGGTATAGAGCAGCGTCGCCGCGCGGCCCAGCTCGGCAAACTTCTCGCGGGTAGTGAGATTTTGCATATGCCGCGGTGTCTCAATGTGGCGCAGCGACACCAGGGCGACGATGCCGCCGGTCACGCAGAATACCAGCGCCAGCCATAACGTCCCCAGTTCACCAATATGCGGGATCGTAAAGCTCGGAATATAGCTGCCGAACACGCCAATCCCGATGGAATAGACCGCCCAGAACCAGCCCAACGCCGAACTGGCGCCTTCGCTCTTCACGTTATGGATGATGGCGACGATAAAGGAGTAGAGGAACAGCGGATAGGCAAAGCCACGAATGCCGTAGAACAACAGGATCAGCGGATAGTTGGCATGCCCGAGGCCGAATACCAGGAACAGCACATGGAACACGCACCACAACACGAAGCCAATCAGCATCGTTTTTTGCGGGGTGATAATTTCGGCGACCACACCCGAGATCCACGCCGATAACGCGGCGGCAAGGCCATACAGCGTAAAGGCGAAGGAGGCCTGGGCCGGCGTAAAGCCCAACTCCTTGATGTAGTGTGACAGGAAAGCCAGTTCAAACCCGTCGCCGGTCATGAACACGGCGATAGCGATGTATCCCCATATCAGATTCAGCGGCAAACCGAACCACTGGTTGTTATTCACGGACATAATGACCTCGTTTCTAGGGTGCAGAGAAGCAACTCCGGTGAAACCACCGGAAAGTTTTTATTATTAAAATCAATGATGTCTATAATTCAGGTCGTTCAGATATAACGATTTAAACTGTGCATAGCGCTGCATCAGCGCGTGGTGACGTTCGGGCGCGGCGCGCCAGGTCTGGTAGACCTCCGGCTTTTCGCACACCTCGGCCAGCGGTTTACCGACTGCCAGACAGGCCAGCCTCGCCGCCCCCAGCGCGCCGCCGGTTTCGCCGCCTTTGTGGGTGACCACCGGCATGTTGAGGATATCGGCCAGCAGCTGCGCCCAGAAGGGACTGCGGGCGCCGCCGCCCACCAGCGAGCACTGTGTAATTTGCGTGCCGCTCTCTTTCAGCACCTGCAAACCATCGTTAATGCCGAAACTCACCCCTTCCAGCACCGCGTAGCCCAGCTGGGCGCGCAGGCTGGCGTGCGTCATCCCCCAAAACATCCCACGCGCGTCAGGATCGTTATGCGGCGTGCGCTCCCCGGAGAGATACGGCAGGAACATCGGCGCGTTGGCCTTTTCCGCCTCGCTGAGCTGGGCGATCTCCTCCAGCAGCGCCACTTCGGTGGTGCTGGTTAAGCGGCAGAACCACTGCAGACAGCTGGCGGCGCTGAGCATCACGCTCATCTGGTGCCACAGATTGGGCAGCACATGGCAGAAAGCATGCACCGCCGACTGGGGCGCCGGACGGTAGGCGTCAGTCACCACAAACAGCACCCCGGAAGTGCCGAGGGAGATAAACGCATCTCCCGGCGAAACCGCGCCAACGCCAATGGCGCTGACCGCGTTATCGCCCCCGCCGCCGGCCACCACCACCGAGGCATTTAATCCCCAGCGCGCCGCCACCTGCGGGTCGAGCGTGGCGGAAACCTCGCAGCCTTCGACCAGCGCTGGCATATGGCTTCGCGACAGGCCGCACTTATCCAGCAGTCCATCGGACCAGTCGCGTTTCGCCACGTCCAGCCACAGCGTCCCGGCGGCATCGGACATATCAGAAATTTTTTGCCCGCTCATTTTGTAGCGCAGATAGTCCTTCGGCAGCATCACCGTGGCCGTGCGCTGAAAGTTTTCCGGCTCGTGACGGCGTACCCACAGCAGTTTCGGTGCGGTGAAGCCCGGCATTGCCAGGTTCCCGGCCACCTGATGCAGTTCGGGCGCCATCTCCTCAAGCTCGCGGCACTCCTGCGCGCAGCGGGTGTCGTTCCACAAAATGGCCGGGCGGATCACCTCCCCGCGGCTATCCAGAAGCACCGCCCCGTGCATCTGCCCGGAGAGGCCGATGGCCTTAATCGCGGACCAGTGGCCGGCGCATTTCTCCCGCAGCGTGGCAATCAGGTACTCCGTCGCCTCCCACCAGGCCTGCGGCGCCTGCTCTGACCAATGCTGATGGGGCCGCTGAATACTCAGCGGCGCGCTATGGCTGGCAACCACATCATTGTTCTCGTCAATGACCAGCGCTTTGACTTCCGACGTTCCGAGATCGATTCCTAAATACATCGCGCGCTCCTACTGCATCAGTGAATAGACTGCCGCCACTTTCTCGCGCAGCAGGGCCAGGAAATCATCCCGCTCGCTCAGGGAGCCAAACAGCGCCCGGTCTTTGGCATAGCAGGCGATGGGGTCGCTGGATTCGAACATCTCGTGCACCGCCTGAGCGTCAAGAATGCCGTCCTGGTACTCGTAAGGCAGAGTGCCTTTGTGCCACTGCTCCATAAACACGAAGAACAGCGCCGGCAGCATGGCGGTGGCCTCCGGGCGAGCGCCGCGCTGGTAGCATTCCTGTAACGTCGGGGCGATCATCGCCGGAATTTTCGAGAAGCCATCCGCCGCCACCCGCTGGTTGGTGTCCTGGATGTACGGGTTGGTAAAGCGCTTAAGCACCACGTCGCGATAGGTCGCCAGGTCGATCCCGTTATCTCCCAGGCACGGGATCACATCTTCGGTGACGTAGCGGTCGGCGATGGCGTAGATAAAATCGGTCAGGGTGCTCTCATGGATATAGCGCTGGCCGATCAAGGTTCCGGCCCACGCGATGCAGCTGTGGGAGGCGTTCAGAATGCGGATTTTCGCCTCTTCGTAAGGAATGACCGACGCGACCATCTCCACGCCGACGGCTTCAAGGTCCGGACGCACGTCGCGGAAATTATCTTCAACCACCCACTGAATAAAGGTTTCGCCCATCACCGGCGCACGATCGTCGATGCCGGTTTGCGCTTTAATGCGCGCCGGCAGATCCGCCGCCGGACGCGGCGTGATGCGGTCAACCATGGTGTTCGGGCAGGTCGCATTCTCCGCCAGCCACGCTATCACCGCCTGCTTACCGGTTAACTGCAGGAACTCCACCAGCCCGTCATGAAAACGTTCACCGTTGTGGCGCACGTTATCGCAGTTGAGCAGCGTCAGCGGCCCGGCATTGTCGGCCATCCGCTTTTCCAGAATGCGCGCAATGGTGCCATAAATGGTGGCGCAGCCGCCCTGCAGGTCGGACTGGAGATCCGGGTTGCTGGTTTCCAGCTTATGGCTGGTGTTCAGGTAGTACCCGCCTTCGGTCACGGTGAAGGCAATGACTTTGGTCTGCGGCTGCGCCCCTTCGGCAATCAGCGGTTGCAGGTCGGCCTGCCACGGCAGCAGTTTTTGAATCGAGGTGATCTCTTCGTACTCGCGCTCCCCGTCCGGGCTGACGGTTTCCAGCACATAGCGCCCGTTTTGCGCCGCCAGCGCCTGCACCACCTGCTCGGCATCCGAACGAATATTCCCGGCAGCGATATGCCAGCGCCGATCGCCCCCGGCAATCAGACGATGGAGGTACCACGCCTGATGCGCACGATGAAAAGAACCCAGACCGATGTGAAGCCACGTGTATTGCTGATTCATATGCTGATCTCCTTGAGTGTATGCGGCTCACTGTAGATGATCATTAGACCTAATTAAGAGCGATAGATCACAAAAGATCAATTGACCATTAAAATTACAAATGACCAATTCAGAGCAAAAGCTTGCCTGTTTATAAAACCGCAGCGAAAATGCGGTGATACGGGTTTACCGGCAATCACGCCGGCTGGACAGGCTTAAGGCAGGGGATCATGGGTAAAGAAGATGACATCAGGCTGGATCAGAAGGTCCGCGCGGCATGGATGTACTACATTGCCGGACTCAATCAAAGCGAGATAGCCAGCCAGCTGGGCACCTCAAGGCCGGTGGTCCAGCGTATGATCGCCGCCGCCAAAGAAGAGGGCATCGTCTCCATTGGCCTTCACCACCCGGTGGCAAACTGTCTCGACTATGCGCAACTGCTACAGGAAAAATATCAGCTGATCGCCTGCAATATCGTCCCCGCCTGGAGCGAAGAGAGCACCCTGGAGAGCGTCTCCTTCGGCTGCTATCAGCTGATGGCCCGCTATCTGCAGGACGATAAGGCGAAAATTATCGGCATCGGCTCCGGGCTGACGCTGAAAAAAACCATGCAGCGCATCGACTTTGATAGCCTGAATACCCGTTGCGTGGCGCTGATTAGCGCCATGGATGCCGACGGACAGTGTAACTACTACGATGATGTTCCCCTGCTGCTGGCGCGTAAAATTCAGGCCAAATACTATCAATGGCCCGCGCCGCGCTATGCGCAAACGGTGGATGAACATGAGATGTGGTGCACCAGCCGCCTGTTCCGCAACGTTTCAGGGGTGGCGCAGCAGGCGGACGTGATTTTCGTCGGGATCGGCCCGCTGGGCACCAACAGCCCGATCTTTAAAGACGGTTTTATCAACCAGGCGCAGCTGGACGAACTGACGGCCCAGGGCGGCATCGGCGAGATCCTTGGCCGCTTTATCGATGCCGAAGGCGGCGTGGTGGCGAGCGATATCAACCGGATGATCACCAGCTACGATATTCGCCAGAATCAGTGCCCGCGCATCGCGGTGGCCTGCGGCGAGTACAAGCGCCCGGCGATCCTCGCGGCACTGAAAGGCGGCTGGATCAACGGCCTGGTAACCGATGAGCACACCGCGCGCTGGCTGCTGACCCGCTAGCGGCGGCCGCGCAGGCCGCCCCTGGCAGGCGCTCAGAGATGCTCGCGACTGTCGATCAGCAGCGGCGGGATTTCAATCAGCCGTTTGCTGGCGTCGTCGGCGTCGATAAGGCTAAACACCGCCTCCAGCATCGCCTGTACATTCTGCTGCACCATATCGATATCGTGGCCCAGCAGGAAGACAAACGGGTCCCAGTCAAAACAGCCCATCGGCGGCTGTTCGGTGCCGGTTAACCCCCGCTGCGCCAGCCATCTGACCACCCCTTCAAGCGAGATCGTCGAGTTGACGAAAAAGCCCTGCAGGTGCGCCTCCCCGGCGCCGAAGCGGGCCTGCATGCAGGCTTCCACTTTGCCCTTTGAGTAACCGGGTGCGAGTACATTCTCTTCCGGCACCTCGAGGCCGCGCTGCCGATGCGCATCGCGGAAGCCGCGCAGACGTTCAAGGGTGTTGTGGTCGCTGCTGCGTCCGCCTACGAAAGTCAGCGGCGCCAGGGTGCCGTGACGCCTCAGGCTGTTATCGAGGATTTTATCCGTCAGCGCTCTGGCCCCGGCGTAGTTATCGGAGATAACCGACGGCGCCAGCGTGCCCGGCAGATCGAGATTGACGGTGGGCACCCCCGCCTGCTGGCACAGTTCGGTGATCGTGTCCGGGTTGGTTGCCCCGGTCGCCACCACCCAGTCGACCTGCCAGGAGAGCATCGCTTTGACCGCTTCAATTTCCAGCTCCGGACGGCGGCGGGTACAGGTGATAATCGGCAGCAGGCCGCGCTCACGCGCCATCTCCTCGAAGCTTTCCACCACCGAGCCGAAGTAACGGTTATCGTATTTGGGAACGATCATGCCAATCACATTCGATTTTTTGCTACGCAGCATGCTCGCCTGACGGTTTATCGCATAGCCCTGCTCCTGGGCGATCTGCGTGACCTTTTCCGCCAGCTTTGCGCTGATGCGGCGCTTTTTCCAGTTGCCATTGAGGATCGCGCTCACCGCGCTTGCCGACACGCCGGATAATTCCGCCAGATCGTAGATAGTGATTTTTTTCATTTTCCCAACTTACGTCACAAATTCATTTCGCTGTTAATTTCCCCACTTGCTCAATCGATGAAGCTGGCGCTACATTGGCTTCATCGATTGAGCTACCACTATACTCCATACCGTATTGCGTCACTGATTGCTAACACTTCAGCATATACCAATAAATAGCGTTTAGATTCATTACGTTAACAATATTTCACGCACAATATCAACGCAGGCCCCACGCCTGGCGATGACCCGACAGATTGACCTAAACAGACTCAAAGAAGGATTATAAAATGAACCACTCTGTATCCTCTATGAATACTTCTCTCAACGGTAAAGTCGCAGCGGTCACCGGCGCCGCTTCCGGCATCGGACTCGCCTGCGCCACCACCCTGCTCGCGGCGGGCGCCAAAGTCGTGCTGATCGACCGCGAAGGCGAAAAGCTGAATAAGATTGTGGCTGAACTCGGCGAAAATGCCTTTGCGCTGCAGGTTGATCTGATGCAGGGCGCGCAGGTCGACAACCTGCTGGCGGGCATTCTGGATCTCGCCGGCGGGCTGGATATTTTCCACGCCAACGCCGGCGCCTATATCGGCGGGCCGGTGGCGGAAGGCGACCCGGACGTCTGGGATCGCGTCCTGCACCTCAATACCAACGCTGCCTTCCGCTGCGTGCGCAGCGTGCTGCCGCATATGATCGCGCAGAAATCCGGCGATATTATCTTTACCAGCTCCATCGCCGGGGTGGTGCCGGTTATCTGGGAGCCGATTTACACCGCCTCCAAATTTGCCGTGCAGGCCTTCGTGCACACCACCCGTCGCCAGGTGTCGCAGCATGGGGTGCGGGTCGGGGCCGTCTTGCCGGGCCCGGTGGTAACCGCCCTGCTCGATGACTGGCCAAAAGAAAAAATGGAAGAGGCGCTGGCGAACGGCAGCCTGATGCAGCCCATTGAAGTGGCCGAATCGGTGCTGTTTATGGTGACCCGCTCGAAAAACGTCACCGTTCGCGATCTGGTCATCCTGCCTAACAGCGTGGATCTCTGAACATTAACCCGCCAGGCTTAAGGATGGCTCTATGAACGACGATAAACACACCATCATTGGCGTCGATGTCGGCTCCGCCAGCGTGCGCGCCGGTGTCTTTGACCTTAATGGCACCCTTCTCGCCCATGCAACCCAGGGGATCACCCTGTTTCGTAGCGCGGGTAACGTGGTGGAACAATCCAGCCGCGAAATCTGGCAGGCGGTCTGCAGCTGCATTCACAGCGCGCTGGCACGCTCCGGCGCCGCCCCGCAGTCCGTCGCCGGGATTGGTTTCGACGCCACCTGCTCGTTGGTGGTGGTCGGCGAACATGGCGCCTCGCTGGCGGTGGGGCCTGGGGACGATCCTCAGCGCGATATCATCGTCTGGATGGATCATCGCGCCACGGCCCAGGCCGAAAAGATTAACGCCACCGGACACGCGGTGCTGCAGTACATCGGCGGCACTATCTCACCGGAGATGGAAACGCCGAAAATTCTGTGGCTGAAGGAGAACCGGCCGCAGACCTATCAGCAGGCGCGACACTTCTTCGACCTGGCGGACTACCTGACCTGGCGCGCCACCGGCGATCTGGCCCGTTCAATGTGTACCGTTACCTGCAAATGGACCTATCTGGCGCATGAACAGCGCTGGGATGCCGACTACTTCCGCCAGATTGGCCTCGGCGATCTGGCGGACGACGACTTTGCGCGTATCGGCCAACGTATTGTCGATCCGGGCACCCCCTGCGGCCAGGGGCTTAGCGCGGAGGCGGCCCGGGAGATGGGCCTGCCGGTCGGCACGCCGGTAGCAGCCGGGATGATTGACGCCCATGCCGGCGGCATCGGCACCGTCGGGGTGCTCGATGGCGCGGTCAGCAATATGGCCTACGTGTTCGGCACCTCCTCCTGCACCATGGCCAGCACCGCCAATGCCGTTTTCGTGCCCGGCGTCTGGGGGCCGTACTACTCCGCGATGGTGCCCGGTTTGTGGCTGAGCGAGGGTGGCCAGAGTGCGGCAGGCGCCGCGATCGACCAGCTGCTGCGTTTTCACCCGGCGGCTGCGCAGGCCAGCGAACTGGCTCAGCAGGCAGGAGTGGCGCTGCCGGTGTATCTCGCCGATCGGGTGCTGGCTCAGGTGAGCAGTGCCTCCGCGGCGGCCGACCTCGCCGCCGGGCTGCTGGTGGTGCCGGAGTTTCTGGGTAACCGCGCGCCGCTGGCGGACCCGGAGGCCAGAGCGGTGGTGGCGGGATTAGGCATGGAGCAGGATCTGGATAATCTGCTGGCGCTGTATGTCGCGGGGTTATGCGGGATTGGCTACGGGCTGCGGCAGATCCTTGACGCCCAGCAGGCGTGCGGCATTCACTGTGAAAACATCGTCATCAGCGGCGGTGCCGGGCAGCATCCGCTGGTCCGTCAGCTGCTGGCCGATGCCTGCGGCATTAACATCGTGAGTACCGAGTGCAGCGAACCGGTGCTGCTAGGCTCAGCCATTCTTGGGGCCGTCGCCGGTCGGGTATCGGCATCGCTGCCGGAGGCCATGAAGCAGTTTACCCGGGTGGATAAAACCTACCGTTGCACGACGTCGTATCAGGCACTGCATCAACGCCGCTATGAAGCCTATCTGGCGCTGCAGCAGGCAGCCCGCTTGCTGCGCCAGTAGGTCGTGAAGTGAGGCCCCTCTACTGAAGAGGGGCCAGTACTCAGGCAATGGTCACTTTGCCGTCCAGATAGACATCCTGCACCGCATTAATCAGCTTCACGCCGTCGCTCATCGACTTTTTAAACGCTTTACGACCGAGGATCAGCCCCATCCCGCCGGCACGCTTGTTGATGACCGCGGTACGCACGGCATCCGAGAGATCGGTTTCGCCCCCCGCCGCACCGCCGGAGTTGATTAACCCGGCACGGCCCATATAGCAGTTCGCCAGCTGATAGCGCACCAGGTCGATCGGGTTTTCCGAGGTCAGTTTGCTGTACACGCGATCGTCGGTATAACCAAAGTTAACCGCTTTATAGCCGCCGTTATTTTCGGCCATTTTCTGCTTCACGATATCGGCACCAATGGTGGCCGCCAGATGGTTCGCCTGGCCGGTTAAATCGGCCGAGACATGATAATCGACGCCGTCTTTTTTGAACGCCGGGTTACGCAGATAGGCCCACAGCACGGTCACCAGGCCCAGCTCATGCGCGCGTTCAAAGGCCGCCGAGATCTCTTCAATCTGGCGACGCGACTCCTCGGAACCGAAATAGATCGTCGCCCCGACCGCCACCGCTCCCATATTGAATGCCTGTTCCACGCTGGCGTACAGCGTCTGGTCAAAGGTGTTCGGGTAGCTGAGGGTTTCGTTGTGGTTAAGCTTCACCAGGAAGGGAATGCGATGCGCGTAGCGGCGCGAAACCGAGGCCAGCACGCCATAGGTGGACGCCACGCAGTTGCAACCGGCTTCAATAGCCAGTTCAACGATATTTTTCGGATCAAAGTAGAGCGGGTTGGCGGCAAACGAGGCGCCTGCCGAGTGTTCCACGCCCTGGTCAACCGGCAGGATGGAGAGGTATCCGGTCCCTGCCAGGCGCCCGGTGTTGTAGAGGGTTTGCATATTACGCAGCACCGCCGGCGGACGGTTGTTATCCACCATCACCCGGTCGACATAATCTGACCCCGGCAGATAAAGCTGGTCAGCTGGAATGGTCATACAACGGTGCTGTAAAAGGCTGTCGGCATCTTTGCCAAGCAACTGCGTAATATCAGTCATAGCTATGCTCCCGTTAGCGCCGGCCGCAGCCGGCATGTCTTTTCCTGACCCAAGTATTTGGGCAGGTTAAGCCTGGTACCGACTTAGCATATTTTCCAGCCGGGATCGCATTTTTCAGCGGTTTTAACCGGCTGGAATCGGGACTCGCTGGCTCAGATAATGGTGTCGACATCCCTCAGCCAGCGGGGAGCGTTATCCGATTTACCACCACGCGTGGAAATGGTGCACCGGCCCGATGCCGTGGCCCACTTCCAGCGAATCGGCCTGCGCCAGCGCCGCAGAGAGCCAACCTTTGGCCTCCGCCACCGTCTGTCCCCAGTCGGCATAGCGTGGGCGCAGTGCGGCCAGCGCCGCAGAGAGCGTACAGCCGGTACCGTGGGTATTTTTGGTCTGCACCCGCGGCGCGGTGAAGCGCTGTTCGCCGTCGCGGGTAAACAGCCAGTCCGGGCTTTCGGCGTTATCGAGATGGCCGCCTTTCATCAGCACCGCGCCGCAGCCCATCGCCAGCAGCGCCCGCCCCTGCTCCAGCATCTCTTTCTCGTTGTGCGCATGGGGGGCATCCAGCAGCGCCGCCGCTTCCGGCAGGTTGGGAGTAATCAACGACACGTGCGGCAGCAGACGCTTACGTAACGTCTCCACCGCAGAGGCGCTGAGCAGCGGGTCGCCGCTTTTCGCCAGCATCACCGTATCCAGCACCACGTTGTCGATCTGATAGCGGGCAAGGCGTTCCGCCACCGCCTCCACGATATCCGTTTCCGCCAGCATGCCAATTTTGGTGGTATCGATGCGCACGTCGCTGAACACGGAATCCAGCTGGGCGGCAACAAAGTCAGGCTCGATACGATAGACCGACTGCACGCCACGGGTGTTTTGCGCCACCAGCGCGGTGATCACCGAGCAGCCATAGGCCCCCAGCGCAGAGAACGTTTTCAGATCGGCCTGGATCCCGGCGCCGCCGCTGGGATCGGTACCGGCGATAGTCAGTGCATTAATCCGTTTCATCCCTGCTGCTCCCCATATAACGCGTCAAGAAATGCCGGGGTAAAGCTGCCCGGTCCTCTGCCGTGAGCCGCCAGGCCACCGGCCTGTTTCATCAGGCCGCAGGCGGCGGCAACGTTCTCGAGGCGGTCGCCGGGCATGGCGGTACTGGCGGCCACAACGGCGGAGAGCGCGCAGCCGGTGCCCACCACCCGGGTCATCAGCACATCGCCGCCGCTGACCGTGCGCGTGCGCTGCCCGTCGGTGATGTAGTCCAGTTCACCGGTCACTGCCACAATGGTATTGATCTGTCGGGCCAGCGCCTGGGCGGCCGGCAGCGCCGCGGCGGCGGTATCGGTGGTGTCCACGCCGCGCCCGCCGGCGCTCATGCCGGCCAGCGCCATAATTTCCGAGGCGTTGCCGCGAATGGCCGCCGGGCGCAGGCTCAGCAGTTCATGGCAGAAGGTGCTGCGCAGGGTTAATGCTCCAACCGCCACCGGATCCAGCGTCCAGGGTTTACCGGCGCTTTGCGCACTGAGCGCCGCGCCGCGCATGGCTTCCGCACGGTCGACGGTTAAGGTGCCGACGTTAATCAGCAGTCCATCGGCGATAGCCGCAAACTGCGCCGCTTCTTGCGGGTCAATAACCATCGCCGGCGAGGCACCGATCGCCAGCAGAACGTTGGCAGTAAAGGTCTGTACCACATCGTTGGTCATGCAGTGCACAAGGGGGGAATGGCGGCGAAACAGATGTTGCAGGTGCGCGATATGCGCGGGATTGAGTGGCTCAGTTTGCATCGTGTGCTCCAGCCAGGCGACGTAGAAGCAACGACCTTGTGGTCTCTGACTTCCCTACGCTGGCATTATCCAGATCAGGTACTACGGGTTTTTCTCAGCCTTCACAAAGAAGGGCACCCCGAGTCATTTAAATCAAAATCAATAAGTTGGGATTAACGTCTCGTTAATCCCTGTTTGGATCATGCCAGCCACGAGCCAAAGACACAACCCCTGCCTTATGCTCAGAACTCGATGCGGCCGCCGAAATTGTAGCGGCGCCCTTCCAACATCGCGGTCTGTCGGTAAGAGGTGCTGTAAATCGGGTTCACATCAAACAGATTGTAGATGCCGCTCATCAGGGTAACGTGCTTGTTCAGGTGATACCGAGCGCCGAGATCCACCAGCGCGTAGGCCTCGGTGGAGGTGGACTTACCGATATCCGGCGAGTTGCTGCGCCAGCTTGCCCGGGTCCACAGCTCAAGATCGTTGGTCGTATTCCAGGTCAGCGACACGTTGGCCATGCTGCTCGGGAAATCGCTCAGCGCGTACCCTTTATACTCACCGCTCTTCTGTTCGCTGTGGGTGTAGGTATAGTTCGCGTTGGCTTTCAGCGCGGCGGTGGCCTGCCAGTCGCCGTTCAGCTCCAGACCGTAGATCTCCGCATCACCGACGTTAATGTATTGCGACACGGTGTCCGCGGTGTAGCCATTGTACTGACATTTCTGGGTCGCAGACGCCGTACAGATGGTGTGATCGCTGATTTTGTCTTTGAATTTGGTGTGGAAAATCGTGGCATCCAGCGCCAGCGCGTCCTGCTGCCAGTACACCCCCAGCTCGGTGTTGATGCTCTGCTCCGGCTTCAGGTCATCATTACCAATGCCGATTTCGGAGTAAGGATACGCGCCGTAGACGCTGGTAAAGCTGGCGTTGTTCTCGCGCAGATCCGGCTTCTTATACCCGGCGGACACGCCGCCTTTCAGCGCCCAGGTTTCATTCAGGGTCCAGTTACCGTACAGCTTAGGCGTGACGTGGTAGCCAAAATAGCTGTCATGATCCAGACGCGCCGAGGTGGTCAGGGTGAAATCCGGCACCATCATCCAGGCATCTTCCGCAAAGACCGCCCAGCCGTGACGGGTGATCTTGCTGACCGGCGTCACGCCGGGCGCCTCTTTGTCTTCTATACCAAAGGTGTCATTCAGCTCGTTGCGGGTAAAGTTGATACCTAACGTCAGCTTGTGATCGCCCAGGGTAAAGGTGTTCGCGCTGTTGGCTTCGAAGTTATTCTGTTTAATAAATTGCGAATCCATGCCCGGTACCCGATATTCCGTGCGCGCTTTCTCGTAGCTGATGAAGTTCTTGACCTCCAGCAGGTCATCACCGTACCAGGCGTGCTGCGAAAGCGAGGCCGCATCGCGGTCAAAACCCCAGTACCACTGCTTATCGTTATGGGTTTTCTCCTGATTGCCTTTGGTGGCGTTCAGATCCCACAGTTGGGTATCGGTGGGCGACATGGAAATCGTCGCATCCAGATTCCCCGCCTCGTGCTTCACAAAACGCTGCTTAGCCGGACTATCATCATCGCGACGGTCAAGATAATCCGCCGCCACGCTTACCCCGAGCTTGCCCGGCACTACCGGCCCCATCAAGAAAACGTTGCTCTGGTTGGTGTTGCCGTATTCGCTTTTCTCCTGCAGGAAGTAATTATCCTCCAGCACCCCTGTCCATTTATCGATGTTGTACGCTTTTTTGGTAATGACGTTGACCACGCCGCCGATAGAGTCAGATCCATACAGCGAGGACATCGGTCCACGAATGACTTCAACCCGTTCGATGGCCGCCAGCGGCGGCATAAAGGCCGCCTCAGTACCGATATGGTGCCCGTAAGGCCGGGATTCGCGGGTCGACTGCTTAATGCCGTTCACCATAAACGAGGTATAGGTAGAGTCCATCCCGCGCATCTGCACATCCCCGGTCGCCAGGCTACCGTGGCCGTTGCCGACCAGCACCCCTGGCATTTCGCGGATGGCTTCCGTCACGTTCTGGTTTGAACGGGTATTCAGCGCTTTCTCATCAAGCACCGAGATAGTGGCTGGCGCTTCGCGCCGCTCCTGAGTAAAGCCGGTGGCGGTCACCACCATTTGTTCTTCGTTGGCCGGGGTGCTGTCTGCTGCAAAAACCCCTGCCGGCAGGTTGGCAATGGCGAGCGCAATCGCCACGGCCATGCGTGTCTTAGTCGTCACAAAAAAAGCCCTTAAAATGTAGTGAGATCAATCTTGAGAACGTAGTCAGCCTGGTCGGATTTTTCGTCTTGTTTGACGCTGGCATAGAGCGTTCTGGCATCGGCAGAAAGCACCAGGCTGTTCGGCATGGCCGCCGTTTTGATGGTGTGTTTGACGCGGTTGGTTTTGGCATCAATCACGCTAATCGAGCGATCGTTACGATGGGTCACATAGATTTCATCGCGCGCGGCGTTATACAGCACGGCAATGGAGTTCGGCGTGGCAATGCGATGCAGCAGCTTGCCGGAGCGCAGGTCCACCACCAGCAGGTCGCGGGTATTGGTATCGGCGATATAGCCCACGCCTGCGGCGCTATTCAACGCGATATTGAGGAAGTAGTGATTGGTCTCGGCCGGGTCGACCTTCACGCGGGAGAGCAGCGTCGAGGTTTTGCCATCAAGGGTAACCAGCTCGCCGTGGCCGGTGACCACATAAACCTTCTCACCCGTGGCATCCACCGCAAATCCCACCGGTTCGATTTTCCCGATAGTCTCCAGCAACTGCTGCTTACGGGTATCGACGACCCAGAGCAGCCCTTTGTCTTTACGCCCGATCCCGGAGACATACAGGCGCTGGTTGTGCTTATCGAGCACCACTTCGCGAACATGGGCCTTTTTCTCAGGGTCAGAATCGTCGCTCAGCTGAATGGTTTTGATCACCTTGCCCGTGAGCGTGTCCAGCAGCATCACCGAACCGTCCAGCGCATTGCCCAGATAGAGAATATGGTTCTCTTCATCCAGCGAGAGCGCGAAGGTGCGGCGCTCGGTGGCGATTTTATCCTTAATCTGCAAAGAATCGGCCGCCAGTCGGAACACCACGCCAGCGGTTTTATCTTTCTCAAAAGAGGGTGCCGAGGCGGCATAAATCGTCTGCTGCTGGTGGTCGTAGGCTAGTTCATAAACCCCGTGTCCCAGGGGCTGCGAGCGAAATACCTTCTCACTGAACTCCTTTGCAGATGCGCAGAGAGTATGAAGAGAAACGGCAATGGCCAGCGTGCAGAGCGCGGCTTTCTTTACAGATGCTGTAGACATGTAATATTTCTTTACAGTAGTTTACGGAATGCAAACGATAATGAAAATGAATATTATTTGCAATCGCGTATTCCTTCATATTTCCTACCATTTTTTGTGTTGTAATCGAAGCGGTAGCTGTTTTAACGCGCGCGAACCTGCGCGGGTGGGGCTTCTCAAATGACGTCGTTTCGCGGTGACGGGGCAAGTACAGCGCACCCGCGGTGCGCTGCCCTCCTCACTTAGTGTTTAAACCAGTTCACGATAATCCAGCCCGCAGCCGGCGTTGGCGATAATGCCCTCTTCAACCTCGGGGGTTAGATGCTGATGCGGGGAATAGTGATACGGGGGAGCGATATACTCGGTGTTAAATCCGCAGGGATTTAATGCCGGTGGAGGCACTTCCGGGGTACCAGGTTGATCCGGCGGTTCGCTATTAAATGTCGAACCTTTATCGCTCAGATACTCGCCGCCAAATGCTTTATACATTTTGCAGGAGTCGCTGACGCCCTGCACCCGGAAAATATTAAATTCTGAGCGGGTTCTTGAATCTTTGCCTACACCAAAGCTGTATTGATATTTATAGATGGGATCGCTAATACTGTTATCAAATACGTTATTAAAAAGATGAATATTACCAAAACGTACCCGTGGAGTACGTGTAGTTATCCATGGTAAAACGGCCATCGGTGAAGGTCACATTGCTGACCCAGACGTGGTGAGCGCGAACGATACTGAGGCCATCCCACTCGGCATTCCAGCCGTCGCCCTCTTCGAATTGCGGCTCAACATCCACCGGGTTTTCAATATGCAGGTTGTGGATAATCACATTGCTGACATCCTGAACAAACAAAGCACATTCAATGAGTTGTGCATTGCTGTCGATACCAATCAGGGTGGTGTTGCTGCCGAGGAAAATGCGGCCGCGTTTTGACTGATCCTGGCGGTCGGTGTAGGGAACGCCCCCGCTGGCGTCAATTAACCCGCCGACCCAAATCCATTTCGGCTGGTCGCCTGATGCCGCAATCGCCTCCCTCAGTTCGGTGATATTCCTGACATAGTAAGCATGCTCCGGCGACGTTCCCCCGCCGGTCGTTCCCCCGGCTTCGGTGGCCCATCCCAGCGGAGTACCATGCCAGGGTTTATGCGGAGGCACATTATTGATTGTTGTCATTACAAATCTCCTTTTGTATTTTATAAAACGGCTGTTATTCAACAAATATTAACATCACAGTGATGACTTAATATTAATGAGATCCAGTTTATAAAAATATGTCAACAACAAATGGCATATCCCACAGAGTATAAATAGCCAGGTATTAAAAGCCGTCACCATTTACATCAAGGTAAATGAAACATTATTTCACTTTAAAATCACAAAATGAGGTTAATCTGCACATATAAAAACTTCAAGTGCGACTTTGCATTAAAGGGAGGTAGATCATATTTACCGCTCGTCGGCGATCAACGGAATGGCGGTAACACATGGAAAACATGGCAAACGTAACCAGGCAATGATGTGCCGCACTATTTTGCCTGGTCTTTCCCTGCTGCTTATGGTTCCTGGCCGTCCGTAGGTGCCTTTCACCTTAATAATCTTCCGGCAGCGGTCGGTCAATGGAAACCAGCTTGCCTCTCTCCATGGTGATGTAGCCCCCGGCTTTCAGCTCGGCCAGCACCCGGAAAACGTGGGTTCGCGACAGGTTGGTCCGACGGATAATAAACAGCGCCAGCCCCTCGGTTTCGCCCTTATGAGCGTTCTGACGATACAGGTAACGGAACAGCATCGGCCGGATCGTCTGGTAGCTGGTCAGCTGCCGCCGTTCGTTATGCAGGTCGATGGTAAAGATGGTCATATACAGCAGAATGGTCGTCAGCTCCTGGATACGCTGCGGATCGTTTTTCATAAAAATACGATCAAACGCCTCGTAGGATATTTTAATAACCTCCGCTGGCGCCACCGCAATATATTCAAACTTCGCCAGGGGACAATATCTTTCCAGCAACCCTACCGGCATATGTTCAATCGTATTACCAATCATGAGTCCATTATCGGGCATCACCATGGCCAAAGAACCTTTAACGCAAAAATAGATACATTCGGGCTTTAATACTAATTTTTTATTTAGCGCAACGGACAGCAACTCGCCTTCTTCGGTTATTTCCGCCAGATAGGTGTCTATTTTAAGTCCTTGATAATAGCTATGCACGTCCTGAAAATTCACACCATTCCCCTTTCTGTCCCCTGTACCAACAACTGAAGTATAGCAGTGAACGCACTGTCTATTCACCGTGAACATATCCTGATCAACGGCCAGTCCCATTTGGGACTATCGCACTAATTCAATTCCCTTACAATGCTCAACAGTTACTCCAGATTTGCTTTTGTCACTTCATCATTATTTGTTGAACATGACAAAATTATCCAAGAGGCCCTTCAATGAAATTAAATCAGATCGCAAAACATCTGGCACTGGCCGGTGTTTTAACTTCTCTTTCTGTTTCCGCTTTCGCGCAGGTTATGCCGAAAGATGCAACAGAAGCCACTCAACAGGCAAATAACGCGCTTTATAATAAGTTGCCGTTTGCCGACAAAACTGACTTTGAAAATGCGCACAAAGGTTTTGTTGCCGCGCTGCCACAAGAAGTGATTAAAGGCGCACAAGGTAACGTTATCTGGGACCCGGCGAAGTACGACTTCATTAAAGAAGGCGAAAAAGCGCCTGCGACCGTTAACCCAAGCCTGTGGCGTCAGTCTCAGCTGATCAATATCAGCGGCCTGTATAAAGTCACCGACGGCGTTTATCAGATTCGTAACCTCGATCTCTCCAACATGACCATTGTTGAAGGCGATAAAGGCATCACCATTATTGACCCGTTATTGTCTGCAGAGCCGGCGAAAGAAGCCCTGGACCTGTACTACAAAAACCGTGGTAAAAAACCGGTCGTTGCGGTGCTGTTCACCCACAGCCACGTAGACCACTACGGCGGTATCCGTGGTGTGGTTGATGAAGCAGACGTGAAAGCGGGCAAAGTGAAAATCTACGCCCCGGACGGATTCATGAAAGAAGCCGTGTCTGAAAACATTATGGCCGGTAACGCCATGAGCCGTCGCGCCAGCTACATGTACGGTAACCTGCTGAAGCCTGACGCGAAAGGCCAGGTCGGCGCGGGTCTGGGGACCACCACCTCTGCCGGTACGGTTACCCTGCTGCAGCCAACGGACTACATCACCCATACCGGGCAAGAAGAAGTTATCGATGGCCTGACCTACGACTTTATGATGGCGCCGGGCTCTGAAGCGCCGTCAGAAATGCTGTGGTACATCAAAGAGAAGAAACTGATTGAAGCAGCAGAAGACGTAACCCATACGCTGCACAACACCTACTCTCTGCGTGGCGCGAAAATCCGCGATCCGCTTGCATGGTCGAAATATATCAACGCCGCCATCGAGCGTTGGGGCAGCGATGCTGAAGTCATTATCGCACAGCACCACTGGCCGACCTGGGGTAACGAAAACATTGTTAAGCTGATGAAAGGTCAGCGCGACATGTATCGCTTTATCAATGACCAGACGCTGCGCCTGGCCAACAAAGGCCTGACCCGTGATGAGATCGCCGCGAACTTCAAGCTGCCGCCGTCACTGGAAAAACAGTGGGCAAGCCGCGGTTACTACGGTTCCGTCAGCCACGACGTGAAAGCCACCTACGTGTTCTATCTCGGCTGGTTCGATGGCAACCCGGCAACCCTCGACGAACTGGCGCCAGAAGAAGCGGCGAAGAAGTTTGTTGATTACATGGGCGGCGCGAGCAACGTGCTGAAGAAAGCCAAAGAAGATTACAGCCAGGGTAATTACCGTTGGGTTGCTCAGGTCACCAGCAAAGTCGTCTTTGCTGACCCGAAAAACCAGGAAGCGCGTAACCTGGAAGCGGATGCGCTGGAGCAGCTGGGTTACCAGGCCGAAGCGGGTACGTGGCGTAACTTCTACCTGACCGGTGCTCAGGAACTGCGTAACGGCGTGCAGCAACTGCCGACGCCGAACACCGCCAGCCCGGATACCGTGCGTGCAATGACCCCGGAAATGTTCTTCGATTACCTGGGCGTGCATATCAACGGCGAGAAAGCAGGCAATGCTAAAGCGACCTTCAACATTGACCTTGGCAAAGACGGCGGCAAGTACAAGCTGGAACTGGAAAACGGCGTACTGAACCATACCGCTAACGTTGAAGCGAAAGACGCGGATGCCAACATCACGCTGAGCCGCGATGCGCTGAACAAGATCATCCTGAAGCAGGAAACGCTGAAGCAGGCTGTCGATAATGGTGACGTGACCATTACCGGTAATGCCGCGAAGCTGGACGAAATGCTGAGCTATATGGACAAGTTTGAGTTCTGGTTCAACATCGTTACTCCGTAAGTTTATTCAGTGACTTACCCTACCCCGCAGCCTGTGGCTGTGGGGTATTTTTTTGCCTGTAAGATACTGAACGCCCGGTTTACCCCTCTGTCCTGAGGCGCGCCGCCGATTCGCGCAGCGAACTCAGCAACAGTAAAAAACACTCTTCAATTAACGGCGGCAGCGGCTGCGGCCCGCGCATTAACGCCACGGTACGCGCCAGCGCCGGCTGCTGGAGCTGCGCTATCTGCAACGCCGGGTCCTGTAAATGGGTGGTATAAAGCTCCGGCAGGATGGCAATCGCCAGGCGCGAACGCACCAGGCCATACAGGGTTTCGATATAGTCCACCTGATACCGGGTATTCAGGGTCAGGCGATGGCTCTCCGCCAGTGCGCCAACCAGACGTTGGATATTGCCTTTCGAGAACACCGCAATATCGCGCCCGGCCAGCAGTTTCCACGGTAAATGCGGCTGCGCCGCCAGCGGGTCGTCGCAGTGCAGCACCGCCACAAACGGATCTTCCCGCAGCGGGTAGACCTGCAACTCTGCGGGCAGCGAACTGTCGATAGCGCCAATGCCAAAGTCAATCTTGCCGCTTTGCAGCTCCCGCACCAGCGCATCGTTGGTCTGGTCGTGGAACTCGACCCGCAGCCGGGGAAAGGTTTGCGCCAGCAGCTGCGGCAGCAGTGGAAACAGCAGCGAACTCACCGAAGGCACCAGACCAATCCGCACGGTGCCATCGCCGCCGGCCGCCACGATCTGCTGCATATCCTGAAACGCCAGTTGGGCCACGCTCAGCACCCGGCGGGCGTGGGGCAAAATCGCCGCCCCCAGTTCGGTCAGGGTCACCGCAGCGGCGGTCCGGTTCACCAGCTTGCCGCCGAGCACGGTTTCAACCTGACGCAGCGCGCTGCTCAGCGCCGGCTGGCTGATGGCCAGGCGGTTGGCGGTATCGGTGAAATGACGCAGCTCCGCCAGGGTGACAAAGTACTGTAGCTGCTTGAGGGAAAGCGCGGGCAGGCGCTGCCATGGTTCGGTCATGGTGTTCTTCGCTAAGGGTAGTCAGGCAGAATAACCCGAGCTTATCGGGTGATAAATTTATTCATCTGGGCAAACGTTTGCTGTGCGCCTAGAGTATCGCCATTATCCTTGTGCCGGAGTTGTTATGTCCAGCAATGCAGAAAACCGCCGCCGTGCCGTCCAGGCCGCCAGAGGCGAAACACCGTTTGACCTGTTACTGACCGACGGGCATATCGTCGATATGGTCACCGGCGAAGTCCGCGCCGCCGATGTCGGCATCGTTGGCGAGATGATCGCCAGCGTGCATCCGCGCGGCAGCCGGACGGACGCGCACCAGTGCCAGTCGCTGGAAGGCGCCTACCTTTCGCCGGGGCTGATCGATACCCACGTCCATCTTGAAAGCTCCCATCTGCCGCCCGAGCGCTACGCCGAAATCGTCCTTGCGCAAGGGACCACGGCGGTCTTCTGGGATCCCCATGAGCTGGCCAACGTCCTCGGCGTGGAGGGGGTTCGCTATGCCGTCGCCGCCAGCCGCCATCTGCCGCTGCAGGTGATGGTTGCCGCCCCTTCCAGCGTGCCATCGACCCCAGGACTGGAAATGTCGGGGGCGGATTTCGCCGGCGCCGAGATGACCACCATGCTGGCATGGCCGGAAGTCTGCGGCGTGGCGGAAGTAATGGACATGCACGGGGTGCTCAACGGTAGCGCGCGGATGCTGGAGATTGTCCAGGCTGGTCTCGACAGCGGCAAGCTGATCGAAGGCCACGCCCGCGGCCTGAGCGGCGCCGACCTGCAGGCCTACCTTGCCGCCGGGGTGACCTCCGATCATGAGCTGACCTCAGCGGAAGATGCGCTGGAAAAGCTGCGCGCCGGATTGACTCTGGAACTGCGCGGCTCGCATCCGTATCTGCTGCCGGATATCGTGAAGGCCCTGAAAACCCTCCCGCATCTCTCCTCGCAGATCACCGTCTGCACCGACGATGTGCCGCCGGATATGCTGCTGGAAAAAGGCGGGATTATCGCCCTGCTCAACCTGCTGATTAGCCACGGTCTGGCCGCCACCGACGTCCTGCGCTTCGCGACCCTCAACGCCGCGATTCGCCTGCAGCGTAACGATTTGGGGCTGATTGCCGCCGGTCGCCGCGCCGATCTGGTGGTCTTTGACAGCCTCGAAACTCTGCAGGCCCGTGAGGTCTTTGTGGCCGGGAAGTCGATCGCCCGTGACGGCGCGATCCTCCAGCCGATCCCGGCGGCTGCTGGCGTCTTGCCGCCGCGCGATACGCTCCAGATGGCGCCGCTACAGGCTGCGGATTTTGTGCTGCGGGTGCCCGGCATCGTGCACGGCGTGGCCCGTCTGCGGCATATCCGCGGCGCGCGCTTTACCCAATGGGGAGAGGTCGAGGTGCAGGTTCGCGACGGCGAAATCCAGCTCCCGGAAGGCTTCAGCCTGATCTGGGTGAAGCACCGCCACGGACGTCACCAGGCCAAGCCGCAAATCGCCCTGCTCGAAGGCTGGGGTGAGCTGCGCGGCGCCATCGCCACCAGCTACTCCCACGACTCCCACAACCTCGTGGTGCTGGGACGTCATCCTGCAGACATGGCCCAGGCTGCCAATCAGCTGATTGTCTCCGGCGGCGGAATGGCGCTCGCTCAGCAAGGCGCCATTCTGGCCCACGTGGCGATGCCGATTGCCGGTATGCTGTCCGACCTGCCGGCCGCCGAACTGGCGCAGCAGTTCCGTGAATTACGCGACCTCAGTGCGGAAATCGCCGACTGGGAACCGCCCTACCGGGTATTTAAGGCCATTGAGGGAACCTGCCTCGCTTGTAATGCCGGACCACATTTGACCGATTTAGGGTTGACCGATGGCACTACCCGCCAGATCGTCGAACCGCTGATAGCATGCCGGGAAACCCCGGTCCCAACCGATCACAACAATAATCATCGGGGAGCCTGAACATGGCCGACAACACACTGCATACCTCCGCGCAGGGAAGCTGGCTGGAGCGGCGTTTTTCCCTGCGCTCCCGCGGCAGCACGCTGCGTACCGAATGTCTCGCCGGGGTGACCGGCTTTCTTGCCTCCGCCTATCTGCTGGTGGTGATCCCCGGCCTGCTGGCGGTGGGCGGTATGGACAAAGGCGCCGCCACCACCGGGACGATTCTGGTGTTCGTCGCCGGAACGTTGCTGATGGCCTTTTATGCCAACCTGCCGTTTATCGTTGGCCCAGGCATTGGCGGCTCGGTGCTGGTGGGCGTGACGCTGGCCGGCAGTGAGGGTATCGGCTGGCAAATCGGGCTCGGTATTGCCTGCTGGTCTGGGATCCTGTTCTTCCTGCTCACCACATTCGGCCTGCGTGAAGTGGTGACCCGTTCGGTGCCGCAGTCCATCAAGCTGGGGCTGACGGCCTCGATCGGCCTGTTTGTGGCGGTGCTTGGTTTTCGCAACGCAGGCCTGGTGCTGGCAAACGCCAAAACCAACGCCCTGATGCTGGGAGATTTCCTTTCCCCTGGCGCGCTGGTGGCGCTGTGCGGCCTGTTTCTCGCTATCGCCCTGCAGGCACGGCGCATTCCAGGGGCTATTCTGTGGGCAATTCTGTTTGCGACGCTTATCGGCATTCCTGCCGGCGTGACCCGCTTACCCGCCAGCTTTATCGATATGCCGCACTCGCTGGCGCCGGTGCTGGGCCATATCGATATGCTGGGAGCGCTGAATATCGCCTTCCTGCCGTTCCTGTTCGTCTTTTTCGCCTCCGAGTTTTTCTCCACCATGGGGACCACCCTGGCGGTCGGCGGCGAAGCGGGGCTGCTGGATGACGAAGGCAATATGCCGCAGATCAACCGGCCATTTATGGTCGACTCAATCGCCGCCGCCATCGGCCCATGGCTGGGTATTCCAGCGGCGACCGCGCTGATTGAGTCGTCAGCGGCGGCAGAAGCCGGGGGCAAAACCGGGTTAACGGCGCTGGCGGCAGCGGTGATGTTTTTGCTGATGCTGCTGTTCACCCCGGTGGCCCTGATGATCCCCAAAGAGGCCACCGCCCCGGCGCTGATCCTGATCGGTCTGAATATGTTCAGCGGCCTGCGCAAAGTCGATCTGGCTAATTTCACCGACGGGCTGCCGGTATTGATGATGGTGATGATCACCCTGATCGCTAACAGCTTCGGCACCGGGATTGCCGGCGGGCTGCTGTTCTACATCATGATTAAAACCGTTGCCGGCAAATGGCGCGAGATCCCGCTGGGACTGTGGATCCTCGCCATTCCGCTGGTCTACTACTTCGCCACCCTGGTACGCCACTAAGCGAAGATGCCGCCCGCCAGCCGGGCGGCATGCTGCATTTACCGCCGCTGCGACGCCGCCATCCGCACCCAGGTATGGCGGCGACCGCGTACCGCCATCGAGAGCGTGTAGACCGCCTGCGGGTCGGCCATTCCGGCGACCCCCGCATCACCAAAATTGTACACATCCGCCCCGCAGCGTTTGCTGGCCAGCGCTATCTGACGGACGCTGTGCTCATCGGCCCCTTCCTGACTGCTGCTGATGGTGGCGAGCGCTAGCCCACCAGCGGCCTGAACCGCCATGATAATCTGTTCAACCCGCGACTCCGATGCCCCACGACAGCTGGACGGTGCCGGAACCATCACCCCATCCGCCCCGGCTTTGATGCAGGCCGCATAGTCCTCGCTGGGCGCCAGGCCGTGTTGATAGAATTTCGCCACCAGGATCAGCTTGTCGGTCATCTGCCGCAGTTCCGCCACCGCCTCGCACACCCGCTGTATCGTCACGCCGGGTTTGTCATAGGCCGTCAGACAATAGAAGCTGGCCTCGGGAAGACGCGCCACCTGTGCTGCATCCCAGGCCCGGGGGTTTTCGCCGTCATTATCTGCCAGTACCTCAAGGCTGACGCCGACCAGACGCCCGGTTAACTGCTTAAGGTGGCGTAAGTTTTCACAGCCCTGAATCCGCTGGGTGTGGCAGTCCATCCCTTTGACCAGCAGCAAATCAGCGCCGAAGGCCCCCAGCAGCTCGCCGTTGGTCACTTCAGCGTACAGCGGCACCGCGTCAGCCGCGACTTCAGCCATGATCACCCGCCCTTCTGCGGCGCGGATGGCTTCCCGTAGCACCTCGCCGCTCACCTGACGTTCAAAATCACTGGTGCGGCAGTTAAGTATTCTTTGCATGCGTTGCTCCTCAGGCCAGGGTTATCAAGGCCGGCGACGGTTGGTGAAAGGCGGATTCCAGAATCTCCAGATTGGTGAGCGCCTGTGCTTCGCTGACATAATTGGCCGCCCCGCTGGTTATGGTGGCAAAAATGGCGTCATAAACCCGCCCGTAGTCGCCTTTCACCGATACCCGGTCTTCGCGAAACCAGATCCCCCGCTCATCGACATACTCCAGCAACGCCAGCGCTTCTTCGGCGGCGAAGCGGGGATCGCCGGGCATCACCCCGTCTTTCAAGGAGGTTTCCTGCTGGTCTATCTGATAGCGGGTAAAAGAGCCGCGGGTACCGTGGACGATAAACTTTGGATAAGGGGTTTTCACCAGATGGCTGGTTTTGATAATCGCCTTCATCTGCGGATAGAGTAGCTGCACCTCAAAGGTGTCATCGGGATTCTGCGGTTGCCGGAGATGGCGCAGATGATAGAAGACCTGCTCAGGGCGGCCGAACAGCGCAATCATCTGGTCAAGAGTGTGAACGCCCAGACCATACAATGCGCCGTCAAAGGCCCCGCCTGGACGCCGTTCAGCTTCAGGGCGAAAATAGTCAAAGTGGCTTTCAACTTCGATAATGTCTCCCAGCTTGCCGCTGTCGATCGCCTGTTTCATGGTCAGAAAACAGCTATCAAAACGGCGATTCTGGAACGGAGTGACCAGCAGTCCCTTTTCCCGCGCCAGCGCATAGAGGATCCTCGCCTCCTCAAGAGTGGTGGTAAACGGCTTTTCGACCAACACGTTTTTGCCGTGTTCCAGACACAGCCGGGCATAGTCGAAATGGCTGTCGGGATGGGTACAGATGGTGACGAGGGTAATCTGCGGGTCATTTAAGATATCCGCCAGCTGCGAGGTAAAATCGATATGGCGATAGATATCGGCCCCTTCGCGTTGCGGGTCGCGGTGCAGGTCGTAGATCCGTTTGACGCAGAACGTCTCTTTACGCGCCAGTACGTACGGCAAATGATAGCGGGTGGCACTTTTACCAAAGCCAATAAATGCACTGTAAATCATGATGTCCCCTCCTGTGGGAATAGGTGTTCTCCTGCCAGAATCGCGGCAGCCTGTTCCACCGCAGCTTTGCCGTCCAGCCGACTAAAAGCCTGGGTATTTATCGGTACCACCGGGCAGCGGCCCTGTACGGTCGCGGTAATGCTGTCGCGCATATACACCAGCTGTGGGCCGAGCAAAATCAGATCTGCTTTTTGATACTCGTCTTCAATACTGCCGCTGTTAACCGCGTACACCGACAGCGAGCAGCCGATCTCCTGTGCGTACTTGCGCATCTTCGTCGCCATGATTGACGTCGACATACCTTCATTGCAGGTCAGGACGATAGTTTTATGATTGAGAATGTCCAGCGCGTTGTCCGCCATATCACGCTCAGCAGGTGCAGGGTTTTGCGCCACCGCAGCCACGACCGGGGCCGCCATTTCCGCCAGCGTCTGGCGCCCTTTGGTCTGCCGCATGGTTTTTTCATAGGCCATTAAAAACGGTAAATAGATGACGACCCCCAGGATCAGCAGCACTATCTGCAGCAGGACGTTACGATAATCGCCGCCGGAACCGAGCCAGCCTGACAGCAGCGGCGGTACTGACCAGGGCACATAGGTAACGATTCTGGAGACCATGTCATACTGCGTCGCCAGATAAGCAATAATAAAGTTGATCTGCGGGTAAATAATAAAAGGGATCATGATTAACGGGTTATACAGCACCGGGAAACCGAAAATCACCGGCTCATTAATATTGAATATCCCCGGAGCCAGTACGGTGCGCCCCAGTTTTTGATGGCTGGAAATTTTACTGCGCAAAAAGATGGCAATCAGCAGCGCCAGGGTGCTGCCAGTTCCGCCCATATGGCCGTACAGATCGCGAAAAGGCAGCACGATAATATGCGGAGGGATCTCGCCGCGGGCGAATGCCGCCATATTTTCCTGCATCGCAACCAGCAGCGGCGGTTCCAGGATCGGATTGATAATCCCGGAGGGGTGGATCCCCAAAGAAAACAGAAAATTGGTCAGCGCGGTCAGTACCAGAAAGCCGGGTAAATTGGTGGTCAGATGAACCAGGGGAGCCTGAATCGCCGCCTGGATAATTTCATGTACCTCAAGGCCAAACAGGCTTTTCATGCCGACGGCCAGCAGCGCAAAGGCCAGCACCACCAGCATAATCGAAAACATCGACTGAAAAGATTGCGTTACCATCGGCGGAACATCGTCGCCCATGCGTATTTGTAGCCAGCGCGTTTTGGCTATCCATAAAAACAAGTCGGTCGCCAGCACCGCGGTCATAATGGCCATAAACACGCCGCCCGCATTGGTCAGCGCGAAGGTCATCACGCCGGAAACCTCGACGGCCTCGCCGCCCCCGACCGGCGTCAGGCTGAGGTTCACCGGCATCAGCACCACAAACGCTGCCAGCGCGGCCATTGCCGGGATCATCGGCGCCGCAAACTGGCGTTTGCTCGCGATACTCCAGGCAATCAGCACCACCAGCATCAAGGCCAGGATGCTCATGGTGCCGTTGAGAATCCGATCGCCGACGCTGCGTATGGCGAGCAGCGTTTCTCCGGATACCCAACGGCTCATGACACCGCCGGGATCCAGAAAAACATAATTAATCATGATGAACACACCGGCTAATACCAGAAAGGGGACGGTGATAATAAAACTGTCGCGCAGGCTGCGCAGATGAACTTCCGCGGCCATTTTTTGCGATATGTCGGTGATACGTGCTAATACCGCTCCGCTGCTCATTGTTTTATCCTTATATCATTGAAATATTCAACACCCAGAAGAGGTATTACCCACTGGAATTATATAAAGTTAATCATTATTAATAATGGCATTGTAATTCATAAAACAAATATATAGATCGTTATTGGCACCAAGGCAGAATGAAAGAGACACTCCATCAAGTCAATATGTTTATATTAAAAGTAATCTACTTATAAAATAAATGAGATCTGGATAATAAAACCCACACAAGGATATAATCGCCGGCAGATTAAACGGAGGTGTCGTTTGCGCAGATACATTGAAATAGCAAATATAATAAGAGAAAGGATATTAAATAAAATATATCTCCAGGGTGCAAAAATCCCCTTTGGTCACCAGTTGTGTCATGAATTCAGCTGTAGCAAAATCACGTTGAATAATGCGCTGGATATTCTGGTCAACGAAGGTTTTATTACCCGTCAGCGTGGGCTGGGGACCGTGGTCAAAACCGCAACGCCGCCGCAGGCCTTCGCCGCCGGGCACAGCGCCTCGCCGATTATGGGGCTCAGCACCTTTCATCGCGCACAGGGGGGCTGTGTCAGCAGCCATCTACTGGAATTTGGGATTGCCAACCCGCCGGAAGAGATCGCCGGGCAGTTGGCGATGCAGGGTGAGCAATATGCCTGGCATTTTCGTCGCGTGCGCTTTGTTGACACCCAGGCGCTGTCCATTGAGGAGACGTGGATCCCGCTGCGCATTCTGCCTGACCTGACGCGCCTTGATGCGCTGGGCTCTATCTATCAGTATGTCGAGACGCGGCTGCATAAAGTACCGACCAGCAGCCACACCTGGTTTTACTCTTTGCCCAGCGACGATGAAGCGCAGGAGTGGCTAAAGCTACAGCCCCATGAACCGGTGAGCGTGACGCGCTCGGTGACCTACCTCAACGACGGGCAGCCGCTGGAGTATTGCACCAGCCGCTACCACTATCAGCGATTTAATTACAACGCCGTGGTCCAGCATCATGATAATTAGCCCTGCCCCGCTTCGCAGTGCGCTTTCACCTCTTCATACAATAAACGCACCGCGGCGGAGAGCTGCTTGCGGTGCGGGCAAATCATATTCAGCGGCACCAGGTCGCCCTGGTAGTGCGGTAACAGCACCTGCAGACGCCCGGCGCGAATATCGTCTCTGACATCCAGCGCCGACTTATAGGCAAAACCCTCCCCGGCTATCGCCAGTCGGCGGATCACCTCGGCATCGTCGCTGACGATGGCGCCGGAAACCTGGATATGTTCCACCACGCCGTCAAGGCTGACCGGCCAGCGATCGAACTGCCGCCCGCGCAGCACGTACAGCAGCGCATTGTGCTGTGCCAGCGCCTGGGTCGTTTGCGGCTCGCCATGTTCGGCAATCCACGCCGGGGAGGCCACCAGCACCCGGCGGTTTTCCGGCGCGACGGGCAGTGAAATAAACGAAGCATCGTCGTTGTCGCCGTAGCGAAAGGCGACATCCACCGGGTCTTTAAACACATCGGTGCGGTGATCGGAAAAGAGGATCCGCAGCTTCAGCGCCGGGTGACGCTGGCGAAACGCCCGAAAGACGGTCAGCAACAGATTGCGCCCAAGGTCGGAGGGCACCGCGATTTGCAAGGTGCCGCGCACTTCATCATCCGGCACCTGAATTTTTTGTAACCCGGCATGAAGCGTATCGAGCATCTGGATGGCATAGGGCAGCCAGGTCTCCCCTTCCGGGGTGAGGCGCAAGCTGCGGGTTGAGCGCGCAAACAGGCGAATATTGAGCATGGTCTCCAGGCGCTTAATCGCCGCGCTGACCTGCGCCGGCTGCTGCCCGACCTCCCGCGCGGCGTCGCTGAAACTGCCTAAGGCCGCCGCCCGAACAAATAACGTCAGATCTTCCAGTCTGAACATAGACACTCCCGAATCCAGATCTCCGGATTGTTCTCAAAACGGGCGCGATTCGCCCAATCAGGCACCCTGCCCATCGTTTTCTTACATATTTAACGCAACCAACGCTTGCCATCCCCGCCATGCTTCAGGAATGATACGAGGCTGCGATTTTGTGTCCAGGGTAATCCAGGATAATAATGAGGAAAATATGCGCAAGACAAAAATGATGCTTCTGGGCGTCCTGTTGGCCAGCACCAGCACCGTATGGGCGGCTTCCAGCGGCCCGCAAAAATTCGAACTTGATGGTTTCACCGCAGACTTCACCCAGTTTCGCGTCGGAGACACCGTACCACCGCTGTATCTCACTCCGGAATACCACATCAAGCAGTGGCAGCAGCGTAACCTGCCTGCGCCGGATGCCGGCACCCACTACACCTATATGGGCGGCAGCTACGTGCTGATCACCGATACTGAAGGGAAAATCGTCAAAATTTATGACGGCGAGATTTTCTATCAGCATTGATGGCTGAGCGCATCGTCAGCGATGGCGCCAACGAAAACGCCCTGCCCTTTTCCTGCCAGCGCTGGCACAGAGAAGGACAGGGCGTTGTCTTATCCGCCGGCGTTACACCGCGCGGAAGGCAATCTCGCTGGGAATAACTTCCCCTTGCCAGTAGAGCTGTGCCGCCACTCTTCCCGCCAGCTGACGGTAGATGTCGGTGAACTCGCTTTCCGGACGGGCCACGACGGTCGGCGTGCCGTTATCGAGGTCTTCGCGCAGGTTGATATGCAGCGGCAGCTGGGCCAGCAGCTGAGTATGGTATTTCTCTGCCAGTTTCTCGGCACCGCCGGTGCCAAAGATAGCCTCATGGTGCCCACAGTTGCTGCAAATATGCATGCTCATGTTTTCCACGATGCCTAATACCGGCACTTCTACCTTCTCGAACATCACGATGCCTTTCTTCGCATCGATCAGCGCAATATCCTGCGGCGTGGTCACCACAACCGCCCCGGTCACCGGAATATTCTGCGCCAGGGTCAGCTGAATGTCGCCGGTGCCTGGCGGCATATCCAGCACCAGATAGTCGAGATCCGGCCACATTGTCTCCTGCAGCATTTGCAGCAGCGCTTTGCTGGCCATCGGCCCGCGCCACACCATGGCGTTATCGTCGGTCACCAGGTAGCCGATGGAGTTGGTGGCAAGACCAAAGCGCATAATCGGCGCCATGTGGGTGCCGTCAGGCGAAGTAGGACGCTGATCTTCCGCCCCGAGCATGTTAGGAATCGACGGGCCATAAATATCGGCATCGAGGATCCCGACCTTCGCCCCTTCCGCAGCCAGCGCCAGCGCGAGGTTGACCGCCGTGGAAGATTTACCGACCCCACCTTTACCGGAGCTGACGGCGATAATATTTTTAACGCCGTTGATACCCGGCTGGTTTTTCACCCGCTTCAGCGTGGCGATGCTGTGCGTCAGCTTCCAGTCGATCGCCTGGGCGCCGGTGATGCGCAGCAGATCGGCACTGCATTGCTCTTTTAAATCCTCAAAGGCGCTGTGCCAGACGAACGGCATTTGAATCTCGATATGCACGGTATCGTCGAGCCAGGCGACGTGGTGCAGTGCCTTCAGCGCGGTGAGGTTATGCTTCAAAGTGGGGTGCTGGAAATTAGCCAACGTTCCGGCGACCATCGCACGCAGACGTTCGGGGGATTTGGCCTGGGATTGTGAATTCATCCCGACTCCTTTGTTGTTATGAGCTGCTTTCAGTATGGCTGAGTTTACCACAGCTGAGGATTATCCATATATGGTCAGCCATTTATGGCGCACCCATTACCCTTTTGGTAATATCAGAAGCCCTTTTTACAACAGAAGATGTAATGCCCACTATGACTCAAGTCGCGAAGAAAATTCTGGTAACGTGCGCACTGCCGTACGCCAACGGCTCTATCCACCTCGGCCACATGCTGGAGCACATCCAGGCTGATGTCTGGGTCCGTTACCAGCGAATGCGCGGCAACGAGGTCAATTTTATCTGCGCCGATGACGCCCACGGCACGCCGATTATGCTGAAAGCCCAGCAGCTTGGCGTTTCTCCGGAGCAGATGATTGACGAAATGAGTCAGGAGCATCAGACCGATTTTGCTGGCTTCAACATTAGCTACGACAACTACCACTCGACGCACAGCGACGAGAACCGTGAGCTGTCAGAGCTTATCTACGGTCGCCTGAAAGAGAACGGTTTTATCAAAAACCGCACCATCTCTCAGCTCTACGATCCGGAAAAAGGCATGTTCCTGCCGGACCGTTTCGTCAAAGGCACCTGTCCGAAGTGCAAATCACCGGATCAATATGGCGATAACTGTGAAGTCTGCGGCGCGACCTACAGCCCGACCGAGCTGATCGACCCGAAATCCGTGGTCTCCGGCGCAACTCCGGAAATGCGTGACTCCGAGCACTTCTTCTTCGACCTGCCGTCCTTCAGCGAAATGCTGCAGGCGTGGACCCGCAGCGGTGCGCTGCAGGAGCAGGTTGCTAACAAGATGCAGGAGTGGTTCGAGTCTGGCCTGCAGCAGTGGGATATCTCCCGCGATGCGCCGTACTTTGGCTTCGAAATTCCAGGTGCGCCAGGCAAATACTTCTACGTCTGGCTGGATGCGCCGATCGGCTACATGGGGTCGTTCAAGAACCTGTGCGACAAGCGCGGCGACACCACAAGCTTCGATGAATACTGGAAGAAAGACTCCAGTGCCGAGCTGTATCACTTCATCGGCAAAGACATCGTCTACTTCCACAGCCTGTTCTGGCCAGCGATGCTGGAAGGCAGCAATTTCCGTAAACCCACCAACCTGTTTGTGCACGGCTACGTGACGGTGAACGGTGCGAAGATGTCCAAATCGCGCGGCACCTTTATCAAAGCCAGCACCTGGCTGAACCACTTCGATGCCGATAGCCTGCGTTACTACTACACCGCGAAGCTCTCTTCACGCATCGATGATATCGACCTGAACCTGGAAGACTTCGTCCAGCGCGTCAATGCCGATATCGTCAACAAGGTGGTGAACCTGGCATCGCGCAACGCCGGCTTTATCAACAAGCGTTTTGACGGCGTGCTGTCGGCTGAACTGGCCGATCCGGCGCTGTACAAAACCTTCACCGATGCCGCGCAGACCATTGGCGAAGCGTGGGAAAGCCGTGAATTCGGCAAAGCCATCCGCGAGATCATGGCGCTGGCCGACGTGGCGAACCGCTATGTTGACGAGCAGGCTCCGTGGGTGGTGGCGAAACAGGAAGGCCGCGATGCCGACCTGCAGGCCATCTGCTCAATGGGCATCAACCTGTTCCGCGTGCTGATGACCTGGCTGAAACCGGTTCTGCCGACCCTGTCCGAGCGCGTTGAAGCGTTCCTCAACTGTGAACTGAGCTGGGATGCTATCCAGCAGCCGCTGCTGTCGCACAAGGTGAACACCTTCAAAGCGTTGTACAACCGCATTGACATGAAGCAGGTTGAAGCCCTGGTGGAAGCCTCTAAGGAAGAAGTGAAAGCGCTGAACAGCGCGCCGGTTACCGGCCCGCTGGCTGACGACCCGATTCAGGAAACCATCACCTTTGACGATTTCGCCAAAGTCGATATGCGTATCGCGCTGATTGAAAACGCCGAATTTGTCGATGGTTCCGATAAGCTGCTGCGCCTGAGCCTCGACCTCGGCGGCGAGAAACGCAATGTCTTCTCCGGCATTCGTAGCGCTTACCCGGACCCACAGGTGCTGATTGGTCGCCTGACGGTGATGGTCGCCAACCTGGCGCCGCGTAAAATGCGTTTCGGCATCTCTGAAGGGATGGTGATGGCGGCAGGCCCTGGCGACAAGGATATCTTCCTGTTAAGCCCGGACAGCGGCGCCAAACCTGGTCAACAGGTAAAATAATCTCCGCATCAAGCGCTGCTCAGGCAGCGCTTTTTTTTGTCCATCGTTACTGTCGCAGGTCGGGACAACTCAGCAAGAGAAACTCAAGGTTTGGCGTGGACGCGTTCGGCCAGGCCGCGCAGGAAATAGCGCAGGAACTGGTCGCCGCACTCGCGGAAGTTTTTATGCTCCGGCGCGCGCATCATGGCGGTAATTTCTGGCATCGAAACGCGGAACTTCTGCTGGGTCAGAATGGCGAGGATGTCATCGGTCTTCAGCGAAAACGCGATGCGCAGCTTTTTCAGCACCACATTGTTATTCACCCGGCGCTCAACCGCCAGCGGCGGTGCCGACTCGTCTTTGCCGCGTTTGTCATAAATCAGGCCGTTGAGGAAAATTGACAACATAATGTCCGGGCAGCGCTGGAAGCCATCTTCTTCTTCCTTTTTCAGCCACGGGACCAGCTGCTCTGCGCTGACGACGGAATCGCCCAGCGCAAAAATACGCACCAGGTCGTTATTATTGCTTTTCAGGATGTAGCGCAGGCTACGTAAGATATCGTTACTGATCATAATGCCTTCATGATGAAAAATGCTGGCGCTAAGTCTATCACGATTCAGGCGTATTACAGCCCAATCGCCTCTTTCAGATTTTTTAAGTAGCGCCGGCTCACCGGCACCGTTTGCCCGGCCCGCATCAGCAGTTCCGCCTGGCCGTTCTCCTCCAGACGGATCTCCTTCAGGTGCGCCATGTTCACCAGGTACTGGCGATGGCAGCGCAGCAGCGGCGTGCGGTTCTCCAGCGTTCGCAAGGTCAGCTCGGTGAAGCCCTCTTTCCCTTCGCGGTCGGTGACGTAGATTCCGCTCATCCGGCTGCTGACGAACGCCACATCTTCCATTTGCAGCAGCCAGATGCGGCTGTGGCCGGTGCAGGGGATGTATTTCAACGCCTGTTGGGTATCGTCGAGCAGCGAGATATCCTGCAGGCTGCGCTCCTGGCGCAGACGGGCCAGGGTCTTCTCCAGCCGCGGCGCCTCGATGGGTTTGAGCAGATAATCAAACGCATGCTCTTCAAAAGCTTTCACCGCGTACTCGTCAAAGGCGGTGAGAAACACGATGTAAGGCCGGTGCTCCGGGTCCAGCATCCCTACCATTTCCAGACCGCTGATCCGCGGCATCTGGATGTCGAGAAACAGCACGTCCGGGCGCAGCTTGTGCACCGCGCCGATGGCTTCTACGGCATTGCCGCACTCGCCGACAATCTCAATCTCGCCGGCGGATTCCAGCAATACGCGCAGGTTCTCACGTGCCAGCGGCTCATCATCAACTATCAACACTTTTAACACGCGTTCTCCTCCAGAGGCAGTCGCAGCGTGACGCGGGTGAAACGCTCCGCTTCACAGGTGACGGTAATGCCGCAGTCGGCGCCGAAGCGCGCCCGTAAACGTCTGTCCACCAGGCTCATACCCAGCCCGCTGGCGTTGGGATTGTCCTGGTACAGTCCGGCATTATCTTCGATATCCAGCTGCAGCCAGCGGTCGTTCTGGCTGGCGCGAATGGTAATTTCCCCGACCCCGAGATGCTGCGACGTACCGTGCTTAATGGCATTTTCTACGATCGGCTGTAGCGTAAACGCCGGTAGCTGATGGTGGGCCAGCGCCTCGGGCACCAGCATCTGAATCTGCAGGTTGGCCTGGAAACGCGCCTTCTCAATTTGCAGATAGGCGTTCACATGTTCAATTTCATCGGCCAGGGTCACGACCTCCGAAGGCCGCTTGAGGTTTTTACGGAAGAAGGTCGACAGATACTGCACCAGCTGCCCGGCCTGATCGCTGTCGCGGCGGATCACCGCCTTCAGGGTGTTTAAGGCATTAAACAGAAAATGGGGGTTCACCTGCGCATGCAGCAGTTTGATCTCCGACTGCGTCAGCAGCGCCTTCTGCCGCTCGTACTGCCCGGCCAGAATTTGCGCCGACAGCAGCTGGGCAATCCCCTCCCCCAACGTACGGTTGATGGAGCTGAACAGGCGGTTTTTCGCTTCATATAATTTGATGGTGCCGATGACCCGTTGATTTTCGCCGCACAGCGGGATCACCAGCGTCGAGCCCAGCTTGCAGTTGGGGTGAATCGAGCAGCGATACGGGACCTCGTTGCCGTCGGCGTAGACCACCTCGCCGCTATCAATCGCCTTTTGCGTATAGGATGACGAGATCGGCTTGCCGGGCAGGTGGTGATCGTCGCCAATGCCGGTAAACGCGAGCAGCTTGTCGCGGTCGGTGATGGCCACCGCGCCAATATCGAGCTCCTGGATCAGCACCTGCGCGACCTTCATGCTGTTCTCTTCGTTAAACCCCTGGCGCAGGATCCCCTCCGTCGAGGCCGCGACCTTCAACGCGGTGGCAGAGAAAGCCGAAGTGTATTTCTCAAACATCGCCCGCTTATCCAGCAGGATACGCATAAACAGCGCGGCGCCGACCGTGTTGGTGACCATCATCGGCGCGGCGATGCTTTGCACCAGATGCAGCGCATTGTCGAAGGGACGGGCGATCAGCAGGATAATCAGCATCTGCACCATCTCGGCGAAGAAGGTGATCGCGCCGGCGGTGAGCGGGCTGAACACTTTATCCGAACGTCCCCGTTTGACCAGCACGCTGTGGACCAGACCACCCAGCAGCCCCTCCACGATGGTGGAGACCATACAGCTCAGCGCCGTCATCCCGCCAAGGGAGTAACGATGCAGCCCGCCGGTGAGGCCTACCAGGCCGCCGACGACCGGGCCGCCGAGCAGGCCGCCCATGACCGCACCGATGGCGCGCGTATTGGCAATGGAGTCTTCGATATGCAGACCAAAATAGGTCCCCATAATGCAGAAAATGGAGAAGGTGACGTAGCACAGCAGCTTATGCGGCAGGCGGACGGTGACCTGCATCAGCGGAATGAACAGCCGCGTCTTGCTCATCAGCCACGCGATGACCAAAAACACGCACATCTGCTGAAGCAGCAGCAACACCAGATCGAACTCGTACATACCCGCAGACCACACTTCACTTGAAAGCGCGTAACATACACCGCCGGGTCAAAACTTTCTTTGAAGCCACCGAGGAAAATGAAAAATCATGGTCAGGATCACACTTCTTAGCCGCCCACCTCTCGCCACTTGAACAAAAAATGAACAAACATATCGTCTTCGGCAAACAGCTTCTACAGTTATAAGGGAAGCAACTGCGGGAGGGATTTATGGCGCTTTATACGATTGGTGAAGTGGCTCAGCTCTGCGACATCAACCCCGTGACGTTACGCGCCTGGCAGCGGCGCTATGGACTGCTGAAACCTCAGCGCACCGACGGCGGCCATCGCCTGTTTAATGAACAGGAAATTGACCGTATCCGCGAAATTCAACGCTGGATTGACGCGGGCGTTCAGGTGGGCAAAGTCAAAACCCTGCTCAACGATAACGATCATCAGGAGGAGGATGGCTGGCGGGAACAGCAGGAGATCCTGCTGGGCTATCTGCACGACGGCAGCTATCACCGCTTGCGGCTGTGGATTAAAGAGCGCAGCCACAGCTACTCCGCCCAGACGCTGGTTAACCAGCTGTTTATTCCTTTGCGCCATCGTCTGCTCAGCCCTCAGCCCACCCTCACCGCCCTGCGCAGCATCCTTGATGGCGTGCTGATCAACCATATTGCCCACAGTCTCGCCAGCGCCTACAAACACGCCGGCAGCCATGCGCTGGTGCTCGGCTGGAATATCGACGATACCACCCGGATGTGGCTGGAGGGCTGGATTGCCAGTGAACAGGGCTGGCGGGTCGACGTTGTGCCGCACTCGCTGCCGCAGATTCGCCCCGAGCTGTTTCCCGACAGCACCCTGCTGGTGTTGTGCGGCGAGAGCCCGACCCAGGCGCAGCAGAATCAACTGCAGGCCTGGCAGCAGCAGGGTCACGTTATCTGGCTAAATAGCAATTAATGTTTTATTAACACCTGAGCTTCACCGTATAATCCCTCCGTTAACATCAGGAGCCTATTATGAAGCCAGCGAAAATCGCGGTCATTACCCTATTCTTATTCATGGCCATCGGCGGGATCAGCGGCGTGATGCTTGCTGGTTACTCGTTTATTGTTCGTGGCGGTGTCGGCTGATCCAGCGGTTCAGCCGTTCAAATCCGCGGTCGACGACGATCGCCGCCAGCGCCACCAGCAGCGCCCCCTGCAGTACATAAGCGGTGTTGAACCCGCTAAGGCCGATGACAATCGGCGTTCCGAGCGTATTCGCCCCGACCGTTGAGGCGATAGTTGCCGTGCCGATATTAACGATGGTCGAGGTCCGGATACCGGCCAGCATCACCGGTGCGGCCAGCGGCAGTTCGACCTTGATAAGCCGCTGCCAGCCGGTCATCCCCATTCCCTGAGCGACCGCCACCGCACCCGGCGGCACGGCGCTTAACCCGGCCAGAGTCCCCTGCAATACCGGCAGCACGCCGTACAGCGCCAGCGCAATCAGCGCCGGCTGCCAGCCAAACCCCATGACCGGCACCGCAATCGCCAGCACCGCCACCGGCGGAAAAGTTTGCCCCATCGCCGCTATCGTCTCCACCAGCGGGCGAAATTCACGCCCCGCGGGACGCGTCACCGCTACGCCGGCCCCGACGCCCACCACCGTCGCTGCCAGGCTCGAAAGCGCCACCAGCCAGCAATGGGCCCACGTCAGCGACAGAAAGCTCTGCTGCTGATAGACCGGGCGTGGCAGTTCGGGAAACAGGGCGCTGAAGAGCGGCGCGCTGTAGGGCAGCAGCAGCAAGATGGCGATAAACAGCGCCAGCAGCCACAGCAGCGGATCACGAAGCAGGCGGATGGCGCACCTCCTTGCCGAGCAGGTCGGCAAAATGCAGCGTCCCGCAGGCTTGTCCCTGCTCATCCACCACCGGCAGCACCTCACAGCGATGGGTAATAAACTGCGAAAGCGCTTCGCGCAGCGTCATCGTTACCTGCAGCGTATCCCCGGCCAGCCGCTCATCGCGGCGCAGGCACTCCCCGACGCCGCGCAACGCCAGCAGCCGGACGCCCAGCTCACTGTGGCCAAAAAACGTCTCCACGAAGGCATTTTGGGGATTCAGCAGCATCTGCAGCGGTTCGCCCTGCTGCACCACTTCGCCGCCGTCCATTAATACCAGATGGTCCGCCAGCCGCAGCGCTTCATCCACATCGTGGGTCACGAGGACGATGGTCCGCCCCAGCAGCCGGTGAATGCGGATCATCTCCTGCTGGAGCGCGTCGCGGGTCACCGGGTCGAGGGCGCCAAACGGCTCGTCCATCAGCAGGACGTCAGGATTGGCAGCCAGCGCCCGCGCCACCCCAACCCGCTGCTGCTGGCCGCCGGAGAGCTGATGCGGGTAACGAGCACCCAACGCCGGGTCCAGCCCCAGCAGCGCCATCAGCTCATCAACCCGCGCGGCGATCTGCTGTCGCGACCACTTTTGCAGTTGCGGGACGGTGGCGATGTTCTGCGCCACCGTCCAGTGAGGAAACAGGCCGATCGACTGAATGGCGTAGCCCATCCGTCGGCGCAGCGCCAGCACCGGCTGCTGGCGAATATCCTGCCCGGCAAAGCGCAGGCTGCCGCTGTCATGCTCGACCAGCCGATTGATCATTTTCAACGTGGTGGATTTACCCGATCCGGAAGTACCAATCAGGACCGAGAAGGCGCCTTCACGCAGATGCAGGTTGAGATTTTTTACCGCCGGCTGCCCGGCGAAGGATTTGCTGACCCCGTCAAATTCAATCATCTGCCTCTCCTTTCAGTAACGCGCCCCACAGCGCAAACAGCGCATCGACCACCACCGCAAGGGCAATGGTCGGGATCACTCCCAGCAGCACCAGATCCAGGGCGCTGCTCAACAGCCCCTGGAACACCAGGGTGCCGAACCCGCCGGCGCCAATCAGCGCCGCCACTACCGCCATACCAACGGTTTGCACGCTCACCACGCGCAGGCTGCGCAACAGCACCGGCAGCGCCAGCGGCAGCTGTACCGACCTGAAGCACTGTCCGCGGCTCATCCCCATCGCCACCGCGCTCTCCAGCGCGTCGCGCGGCACCTGCTGCAGGCCGGTGACCACGCCACGCACCAGCGGCAGCAGGGCATACAGCACCAGCGCAATCAGCGCTGGCGCCATTCCGGTACCGGAAATACCCCGCGCCGCGAGCCAGGGAAAGTGATGGGCAAGACCGGCCAGCGGTGCGATCAGCAGGCCAAACAGCGCCACGGAGGGCACGGTCTGAATAATATTGAGGAAGGTAAACACCGGCGCCTGCCAGCGGGGCCGGCGCCAGATGGCGATGCCCATCGGCAAACCGATCAGCAATCCCGGCAGCAGCGTGCCAAACAGCAGCGTCACGTGCTGGTACAGCGCCGCATCGAAAACATCCTGACGGTTGGCGTACTCTTTCAGCAGCGATAGCTGATCCAGCGCACCGGTGGTCAGCAGCACACAGGGGATCAGCCAGATCTGGGCATTGAGCAGCCAGCGCCAGAGCGCCCGGGAAGTCAGGCGGCGGATGGCATCGCTGGCAATGAGCAGGCAGAGCGCCAGCGCCAGCCACAGGCCGCTGCCCGGCGAGGTACGCGCCAGCGCAGAACCCTCCTGCGCCAGTTGAGTCGCCACCTGCCCGGCCCCCCACAGCTGGAGCGGCAGCAGCGCGTCGGCCACCAGCAAGGTCAGCAGCAGCGGCCCACGGCCTGCTCGCCAGCACAGGAGCATCAGCAGCAGCGCCCCGCCGACCTGCAGCGTCAACAGCCAGCGGCAATCCTGCCATAGCCAGCGACCCTCTCCGGATAACAGGCGATTAGGCGCATAGTTGACGAACGGCAAGGCCACCGCCAGCAGCAGGACGCAGGCCAGCAGCAGCACGACACGGTTATAACAACGAATAGCCACCCGGGATCTACTTCAACAGCCCTTTTTGCTGCAGATAATCAGCGGCCACTTTTTTGGCGTCCCGCCCTTCTACGGCAATGCTGGCATTCAGCTGTTGCAACGTTTTTTCATCGAGGCTGGCAAACACCGGCTGCAGCCATTCGGCAATCTGCGGATAGGCTTTCAGCACCGCCTCGCGGACCACCGGAGTCGGGGCGTAAATCGGCTGTACGCCCTGCGGATCGCTGAGGGTTTGTAACCCCAGAGCAGCAACCGGGCCGTCGGTTCCGTAGGCCATCGCCGCATTGACGCCGGAGGTTTGCTGCGCCGCCGCTTTGATGGTCACCGCGGTATCGCCGCCCGCCAGCGACAGCAGCTGGTCCTGATTAAGCGAGAAACCGTAGGCTTTCTCAAAGGCCGGGAGCGCATCGGGACGTTCGATAAATTCGGCGGAGGCCGCCAGCTTGAAGGCACCGCCGCTGTGCAGATAACGGCTGAGATCCGCCAGTGACTTGAGGTTATTTTTTTCAGCCAGATCCTGACGCACGGCTATGGTCCAGGTGTTGTTCGCCGGTGCCGGGGTGAGCCAGATAAGCTTATTCTGCTCTGCATCGAGCTTTTTCACCTTCTCGTAGCCCTGCCGGGCGTTTTTCCACGCCGGATCGTTCTCCTGCTTAAAGAAGAAGGCGCCGTTGCCGGTATATTCTGGATAAATGTCGAGTTCACCCGCCGTAATCGCCCCGCGCACCACCGGGGTGGTCCCGAGCTGCACTTTATTGACGGTCTTCACCCCGTGGCTCTCCAGCACCTGCAAAATAATATTGCCCAGCAGCGCCCCTTCCGTATCGATTTTTGAGCCAACTTTGACCGGCTCCGCCGCCTGAAGCGGCAGACTTATCAGCGCGGCCAGCGCCAGCGCAGCGCGCCATTTCGTTGCCATATCCATCCCGCTATCCTCATTATTTTGCGCTCCATTTTCAGAAGCTTAAGAGAAAAGCGTAGCCTATTTGACCGCTGAACGAAAAAAGAAAAGGCCGATTAATCGGCCTTTTAGGGGAGTTCCGGCAGCATGACCGGGAGGATCAGATTAGCGTAATTCGAACTCGCTCTGCTTCACGCGGGCGGAGTCAACGCCGATAAAGACGTTGAATTTGCCCGGTTCGGCGTCGTATTTCATTTTCTGGTTCCAGAACTTCAGCGCATTAATCTCAATCGGGAAGCTGACGGTTTGCGTCTCACCCGGTTTGAGGTTCACGCGCTGGAAACCACGCAGCATTTTCACCGGTCGGCTCATTGAGGCGGTGACGTCCTGCAGATAGAGCTGAATGACCGTCGCCCCTTCGCGTTTACCGGTGTTGGTCACCTGCACGCTGGCGGTAACGCTGCCGTCGCGTGTCATGGTCGGCGCCGACATTTTCACGTCGGATACGCTAAAGGTGGTGTAGCTCAGGCCGTAACCGAACGGATACAGCGGGCCGTTGGCCTCGTCAAAGTAGCGCGAGGTGTATTTATTCGGCTTGTCGGCGTTGTACGGACGGCCGGTATTGAGGTGGCTGTAGTACACCGGAATCTGTCCCACCGAGCGCGGGAACGACATCGGCAGTTTGCCCGACGGGTTGGCATCGCCGAACAGTACATCGGCAATGGCGTTACCGCCTTCGGTCCCGGCAAACCAGGTTTCCAGCATCGCGTCAGCCTGCTGGTCTTCTTTGACCAGCGCCAGCGGACGACCGTTCATCAGCACCAGCACCAGCGGCTTACCGGTGGCCTTCAGCGCGCTAATTAAATCACGCTGGCTCTGCGGCAGATTAATATCGGTACGACTGGAGGCTTCGTGGGCCATGCCCTGCGCCTCGCCGACCACCGCCACCACGACGTCTGACTGTTTCGCCGCGGCCACCGCTTCGTCAATCATCGCCTGCGGCGAACGCGGGTCAACCTGCACCGCTTTCTCGTACAGATTAAGGAAATCGACAATGCCGCTATCGTTGGTGATGTTGGCGCCGCGGGCATAAACCACCTTGCCTTTGTCACCCAGCGCATCTTTGATGCCGGTCAGCACGGTGACCGACTGATCCGCCACGCCCGCCGCCGACCAGCTGCCCATCATGTCACGCTTGCTGTCTGCCAGCGGTCCCACCACCGCAATGGTGCCCGATTTTTTCAGCGGCAGCGTCTCGAGGCGGTTTTTCAGCAGTACCAGGCTTTGCCGGGCAACCTCGCGAGCCTCTTTACGATGCAGGCGGCTTTCGGCGTTGGTATCCTGCGGGTCGGAATCTTTCGGCCCGAGGTGGCTGTACGGGTCGTTAAACAGCCCCATATCATATTTGACGTTCAGCACGTGGCGCGTGGCGTCATCCAGCTCCGCCATCGTCACTTTGCCGGATTTCACCAGCCCCGGCAGGTATTTACTGTAGTACTCGTCGCTCATGCTCATGTTGATGCCCGACTTCAGGGCCACCCGCACCGCATCTTCCGGGTCGGAAGCAACGCCGTGTTTAATCAGCTCCTTGATGGCACCGTGATCGGAGACGGTGATGCCTTTAAAGCCCCAGTCGTCGCGCAGGACCTCTTTCAGCAGCCAGGCGTCGGAAGTGGCCGGGGTACCGTTCAGCGAGTTCAGCGCCACCATGACCGCCCCGCTACCGGCATCCAGCCCGGCTTTGTAAGGCGGCATGTAATCGTTGAACAGGCGCTGCGGGCTCATATCAACGGTGTTGTACTCTTTTCCGCCCTCTACCGCGCCATAGGCGGCGAAGTGCTTCACGCTGGTCATCACCGAGTAGCGATCCGCCGGGCTTTTGCCCTGCATCGACTCGACCATCGCCTGGCCCATCATGGTGGTTAAATAGGTATCTTCCCCGAAACCTTCCGAGGCGCGGCCCCAGCGCGGATCGCGCGAGACGTCCACCATCGGCGCCCAGGTCATGTTCAGGCCATCGTCGGCGGCTTCATAGGCCGAAATACGGCCCACGGTATTGACCGCATCGAGGTTAAATGAAGAGGCCAGGCCGAGGCTTATCGGGAAGACGGTGCGCTGGCCGTGGATCACGTCATAGGCGAAAAACAGCGGGATCTTCAGGCGGCTGAGCTGCATGACCTGATCCTGCATGATGCGGATATCCGAGCGGGTGACGGTGTTAAAAATGGCCCCGACCTGGCCGTCTTTAATCATCTCGCGGATCGCCTCTTTCGGGTTATCCGGCCCGACGCTGATCAGCCTGAGCTGGCCGATTTTTTCATCGACGGTCATTTTCTTGAGCAGTTCGCTCACGAAGGCATCCCGCGCCTGCGGGGTTAAGGGGTGATTGCCGAACAGTTCATCCGCCAGAGCGGGTTGCAGCGCCAGACTAACGGCGACGCCAATCGTACAGAGCCATTTCATTGTTATCTCGCTTTCTCTCAGGCCGGGATCACGGCAAAACATAATAAAAACCGCAGTTTGCCATATATATAAACAAGACGCCTGCAGAATGCTAAGGTTCTTCTCTGAAATTCGACACATTCCTGCACAATATTGTCATACAAAGCGCTATGCTTAGAGCCTGACCCAGTAGGCTATTTTATTTGCCATTTCGGCCCTGGGCAGTGCTCACAATCCTCACGTACTACGTGTACGCTCCGGTTATTCCGCGCTGTCCGTGTCCAAACTGGCTGCAACAATTACGCCTACCGGGGCAGGCTCTTAATCCCGATATTTTCGGTACCACCACAAGGAGTGGATCATGTCATCTGCAACACCTTCGAATAATCATGATTTTCTGGCGGAACTGGCAAGACTGGTCGGCACTTCCCACCTGTTAACCGATCCGGCCAAAACCCAGCGCTACCGTAAAGGTTTCCGCTCAGGCCAGGGCGATGCGCTGGCGGTGGTCTTTCCGGGAACGCTGCTGGAACTGTGGCGGGTGCTGAACGCCTGCGTGAACGCCGATAAAATTATTCTCATGCAGGCGGCAAACACCGGGCTGACTGAAGGCTCGACCCCCAGCGGCAACGATTACGATCGCCAGATAGTGATTATCAGCACCCTGCGCCTCGATAAACTGCATCTGCTGGACAAAGGCGAACAGGTGCTGGCCTTCCCGGGCACCACGCTCTATTCGCTGGAAAAAGCGCTGAAGCCGCTGGGCCGTGAGCCGCACTCGGTGATCGGATCTTCCTGCATCGGCGCGTCGGTGATCGGCGGGATCTGCAATAACTCCGGCGGCTCGCTGGTGCAGCGCGGCCCGGCCTACACCGAGATGTCGCTGTTTGCCCAGATTGACGAAAACGGCAAGCTGCGGCTGGTGAACCACCTGGGAATCGATCTGGGCACTACGCCGGAGCAGATCCTCAGCCGTCTCGACGACGACCGCGTGAGCGATGGCGACGTGCTGCACGATGGCCGCCACGCCCATGACCACGATTACGTAACCCGGGTGCGCGATGTCAATGCCGACACGCCGGCACGCTACAACGCCGACCCGGATCGCCTGTTTGAATCGTCCGGCTGCGCCGGCAAGCTGGCGGTGTTCGCCGCGCGTCTCGACACCTTCCCGGCAGAAAAGCGCCAGCAGGTCTTTTACATCGGCAGCAACGATCCTGCGGTACTGACCGAAATTCGCCGCCATATCCTCGCAGAGTTTGCACATTTGCCGGTGGCGGGCGAATACATGCACCGCGATATCTACGATATTGCCGAGCGCTACGGTAAAGACACCTTCCTGATGATCGACAAGCTCGGCACCGACAAGATGCCGTTCTTCTTCACCATGAAAGGCCGCGCCGATGCCATGCTGGATAAAGTGTCGCTGTTTAAGCCGCACTTTAGCGACCGCTTCATGCAGAAGCTGGGGCACGTTTTCCCGGCGCACCTGCCGGAGCGCATGAAAACCTGGCGTGATAAATACGAGCATCACCTGCTGTTGAAAATGGCCGGGGATGGTATCGAAGAGGCGCAGACCTGGCTTAAAGGGTACTTCGAGCAGGCCGAAGGGGATTTCTTCGTCTGTACCCCGGAAGAAGGCAGCAAAGCATTTCTTCACCGCTTCGCCGCCGCTGGGGCCGCGATTCGTTATCAGGCGGTCCATGCTGATGAAGTCGAAGATATTCTGGCGCTGGATATTGCCCTGCGTCGCAACGACAGCGAATGGTTTGAGCATCTGCCGCCGGAAATCGACAGCCAGCTGGTCCACAAGCTCTATTACGGCCACTTTATGTGCCACGTGTTCCATCAGGATTACATCGTGAAAAAAGGCGTCGATGCCCATGCGCTGAAAGAACAGATGCTTGAGCTGCTGAAGCAGCGCGGGGCGCAGTACCCGGCCGAGCATAACGTCGGGCACCTGTATGAAGCCGCGGATAGCTTAAAACAGTTCTACCGCCAGAATGACCCGACCAACAGCATGAACCCGGGCCTCGGTAAAACCAGCAAGCAGAAGTACTGGGGCGAACGCCCGCAGAGCGAAAATAACGTCGCGGAATAGCCATCATCGCAGATGACGCGTAACGGGATTCTGTATTACGCTGCACGCCGGAGAAACGCTTCTCCGGCAAACCTGGTTAAGGAGTCCCCCTCATGTCCGAAGCGGATATGTTACACGGCGCTGAGTTAGAGATCCGCGAAGCCCTGCCCGATGACGCTCACGCTATTGCAGCGCTGTACGTCTGGCACGTACTGAATGGACGCGCATCCTTTGAAGATATTCCCCCCACCGTCGATGAAATGCGTAAGCGGATTAAGACGGTGCGTGATAACGGGCTGCCGTGGCTGGTGGCCCTGTGGCGCGGCACCATCGTCGGCTACTGCTATGCGACGTTTTACCGCCCTCGCCCCGCCTACCGCTACACCCTCGAAGAGTCGATTTATGTCGAATCGGGTATGGGCGGGCGCGGGATCGGCAGCGCCCTGCTGGCGCAGCTGATTGAGAAGTGCGAGCAGGGTCCGTGGCGGCAGATGCTGGCGATCATCGGCGATGGTCACAACAATGCCGGTTCGCTGGCGATTCACAAAAAATTTGGCTTCACCGTGGCCGGTCAGTTGCGCAGCGTGGGCTATAAGATGGGAGACTGGCGCGATACGTTAATCATGCAGCGCCAGCTGGGTGAAGGCGATTTAACCATACCGGAATAAAAAAACCCCCGTCCGCTGCTGCGGGCCGGGGGTAGAGGCATTAATCGTTTTGCGCCGTCTGCGCGCCACCTTTCAGCATCGCATCCGCCATCTGGGCTTCACGCTGCTTTTTGTAGCTCAGCGCGGAGGCCGGCACCGGCATCACCTTCCCGGTTTCAACCCACGTACGCAGGCGGCTGGCATCGGCAAAGTGGGTATATTTGCCGAAGGCATCCATCACCACCAGCGCCACCGGACGCTGATTAATCACCGTGCGCATCACCAGGCAATGGCCCGCGGCGTTGGTAAAGCCGGTTTTGGTCAGCTGGATATTCCAGTTGTCGCGATAGACCAGATGGTTGGTGTTGCGAAACGGCAGCGTATAGGCCGGATGGGCAAATGTCGCAGTATCTTCTTTGGTCGTACTCAACTGACCAATCAACGGATACTGTTCGGTCGCAATCAGCAGTTTCGTCAGGTCACGGGCGGTCGAGACGTTATGAATCGACAAGCCCGTTGGCTCAACGTAACGGGTATGGGTCATGCCCAGCGCCTGGGCCTTGGCGTTCATGGCGCGGATAAAGGCGTCGTAGCCCCCAGGATAGTGGTGGGCAAGGCTTGCGGCGGCGCGGTTTTCTGAGGACATCAGCGCCAGCAGCAGCATATTGCGGCGGCTGATTTGGCTGTTCAGGCGCACGCGTGAATAGATACCTTTCATCTCTGGCGTATGGCTGATATCCACGGTCAGCATTTCGTCTAACGGCAGATGCGCATCCAGCACCACCATCGCCGTCATCACTTTGGTAATGGACGCAATCGGTCGCACCAAATCAGGCTGGCTCTGGTAGACAATTTTTTTGCTGGCAAGATCAACGATCATCGCGCTACCGGAGGCAATATCCGGCTGCAAGGCCGTCGCGGCGGCGGGGGTTTTTGCTATCGCCTGGGGCGCAAAAGGCACAGCCAGGAGCAAGGTCAGGCTGAGCAAAGAAACTCGAAATTTCGGCATCATGATCATTCGTGAAAGTATTTTTGCACGTTATGAACGTACGCTGCGGCGCCGGGATGTGGGCGACGCTGGCAGGACCTATCATACCGTGCACTGGCGGGATCTGACTAATAAGAATCGTGAGCAAATGCTGCATTGCCGACATAAAAATCCATTTATGTCGGCAATGCATATCCAAAATAATTCGAGTGGCTTGTCGGCGGCAAACCGATTCGGTGGTTACCACGGATTAGAAGAGTCGGTAACCGTACCCCCAGAGGATCACGGTGATCGCCAGCAGCACCTCGAGCACCAGCACCCCGATCGCCAGGGTCGAGCTGGCAAAGCTCAGCCCCTCTTCTTTGTTGATGTTCAGGAAGGTCGGAATACCGAGATACAGCAGGTAACCGGTGTAAAACAGCGCTACCGTACCCACCAGCGCACACAGCCAGACCAGCGGATAGAGCGCCACCAGCCCGCTCATAAACAGCGGCGTCGCCACGTAACCGGCGAACACCATGCAGCGTTTAAGCGACGGGCGTTGCGGATAGCTTCTCGCCATCCACCAGATGATCCTCCCCATCACCGCCACCCCGGCCAGCATCACGGCATAGAACACCACCGCCAGCGCCAGCCCCGTCAACAGCGACAGTTGTACCACGTTACCGTCGCCAAAATTCCAGCCAAGTTGCGTGGTACCAATAAACGCGCAAATCACCGGAACCGCAGCCATCACCAGCACATGGTGCGTATAGTGGTGCGAAATGGTCTCATTTTCGCTTTTGATGACGCTCATTTCCTGATTAGGATGAGCGAACAATCCCCAGACATGGTTCATAGCATCCCCCTTGTCACGGCTTCGTACAGCACTGATCCAAGTATAATTCACTCTGAGAGATTAGTTTGTGTACAGCTATAAAAATGCACTTCACCGCGTTTTAACTCGCAGGGTGTATGATTAACAGATTGATGAGAATGATCTTCCCTGCTTTGTGCTGCCTGACCGACCGAAAGCGGTCGAGCGCCATCCAGCCTGAAGCCAAAGCAACAATGGAGTTTTTCTGTGTATGGATATCAATAACCTGATCTCCCAATATGGCTACGCTGCGCTGATCGTCGGCAGCCTGGCGGAGGGTGAAACCATCACCCTGTTGGGCGGCGTCGTGGCGCATCAGGGATTGTTAAAATTTCCACTGGTGGTTATCTCGGTCGCGCTGGGCGGGATGATTGGCGATCAGCTGCTGTACCTGCTGGGCAGGCGATTTGGCGGTCGTCTGCTGCGGCGTTTTTCACGCCACCAGGCGCGGATCCACAAAGCGCAGCGCATGATTCAGCGCCGCCCTTACCTGTTCGTGATTGGCACCCGTTTTATGTACGGTTTTCGGGTGATTGGCCCGCTATTGATCGGCGCCAGCCGCCTGCCGCCCAAAGTCTTTTTGCCGCTCAACATTCTCGGCGCGCTGGTCTGGGCCCTGCTGTTCACCACCCTGGGTTATCTGGGAGGCGAAGCGATTGGACCCTGGCTGCATCATCTTGATGGCCATCTGAAGCACGGGATCTGGCTGATTCTGGTGGTGGTCCTGGTGGCGGGCGCTCACTGGTGGTTCCGCCGCCGGGAAGCGAAAAAGAAGCCCTAGCGGGTAACCATTAAGCAGCGACCGGGGTCTCCCCCGGCCGCGTCAGCTGTAATGTTAGCTGTGGTGTTAGCTGGATTTTTGTGGGGTCTGGTGATAGCCGCCGCCCAGCGCGGAGGTCAGCTGAATGCTGGCATCCAGCCACTGGCCGTGCAGGCGCAGCGCCGTAATTCGCTCCTGCAGCGCGGGGAGTCTGGCTAAGCTGACTCGCGACCCCGCCAGGATCCCGGCTTCCATACGCGCCTGCGCCAGGTTCACCGTACGCTGAGCGTCTTTTTCAACCTGCTGCTGCTGCTGGTTCTTCTCCATCAGAGTCTCAACCTGGCTGGCAGTCTTCGCCACCTGATTGACCGCATCCACCACCGCTTTGTTGTACTTCGCCACCGACAAATTATTCTGCGCGCTGGCAATGTCGAGGTTAGCGTTGAGCCTGCCGCTATCAAAGATAGGCAGCGTCAGCCCGGCGGAAAGCCCCATCTGCTGTGCAGAGTGGCGGAACAGATCGCTTAAGTGCAGCGCATCCTGTTGCAGGAACGCCATCAGGTTGATGTCCGGATAGAACGCCGCTTTCGCGGCATCCACTTCGCTCAGTGAGGCTTCGATATACCAGTGCGCCTCCTGCAGATCCGGGCGCCGCGCCAGCAGTTCATAGCCCAGCTCCGTCGGCATTTGCGCGCTGACTTCCGGAAGATTAGCCACTTTCAGATTCAGCGACTGGCTTTGGCTGTTGGTCAACGCCATCAGACGCGCTTCGATCTCTTTCATGCTGCCGGCAACGTCGGTCAGTTGCTGATCGGTTTTGCTGACATTAATGTCGTTTTCAGCCCCTTCAGCAGAGTTGGTGATCCCGCGCTGATACAGCGCCTGGTCGACGTTAACGATATTGTTTTGTTCGCTTTTAACCTGCTGCAGCACGCTCTTCACTGCTGCTTCGGTCTGCCACTGCCAGTAAAGTCGCGCCACGCTGCTGGCCAGCAGCTCGCGGGTCTGCGCCTCTTCGGCGATTTGCGCTTTGACCTCACCAATGCGCGCTTTCACCAGCGCGCGGTTTTTACCCCACAGGTCCAGATCCCAGCCTGCGGTCAGGCCAAAGGTACCGTTGGTGTACCAGGGACCGGTATTCCCGTCGGTGTCGGTGGCAAACGGCCCCATCAGCCCTTCGGCCGACATTTTCTGTCGTTCAACGTTGGCGGAAAAATCCATCTCTGGCCCAAGATTGGCTTGCGACATGCGCGCCTGCGCTTCCGCCAGCTTGATGCGCTGCTCGGCAATCTGCATATCCGGGGCATTCGCCAGCGCACGCTGGATAAGGCTGTTCAACTGCGGGTCGTGGTAATCCTGCCACCAGTTACTTTGCGGCCAGCCATTTTTAACGGCGGCGGGGAGATCCATGGACACATGAGAGGCAGGTGTCTGCTGCTGCGGCGGATTGCCAATATCATGGGACGGCGCGCAGCCAGCCAGAGCGATGACCAGGGGAATCCCGGCCAACACGCTTTTTCTCAACGTTAGATTCATTAGACAGGTCAGATTACGAAAAAAGGTTGGTTATAATAAGTTAATTGAAACTGGCCCGTTTAGTAAAGCGTGTGACTAAAAATCAGGGTAATTAAAAATACACAAATAATTCATGGAGTGATTATGAGTCAAAATATTTATGATGATCCTGATTTTTTTGCAGGATATGCCACTCTCGACCGCTCGATAAAAGGGCTCGACGGCGCGCCGGAATGGCCTGCCATTCAGCAGATGCTGCCCGCATTAGCTGGCCTGCGGGTAGTGGATCTTGGCTGCGGCTACGGCTGGTTTTGCCGCTGGGCGCGTGAACAAGGCGCCACACAGATTACCGGGATCGATATTTCCAGCCGCATGCTTGACCGCGCGCGCGACATGGGCACGGCGGGCGACATTGATTACCGCTGCGAAGATCTGCAGGCCCTCACTCTGCCCGCCGGCAGCTGCGAACTGGTCTACAGCTCGCTGGCGCTGCACTATCTTCCTGACGTCGCGCCGCTGTTTGCCACTATTTATCAGGCCCTGACGCCGGGCGGTACGCTGCTGTTTTCCGCCGAACACCCGATCTACACCGCCCCGCTACGCCAGGGCTGGCAGGTGGACGACGTCGGTCAAAAGAACTGGCCGGTCAACCACTATCAGCAGGAGGGGGAGCGCATCAGCAACTGGTTTGCCGACGGCGTGAAGAAACAGCATCGTAAGCTGGCCAGCTGGATAAACCTGCTGGTCGCCGCCGGTTTTGTCATTGAACATCTTGATGAGTGGGGACCGACGGCGGAGCAAATCGCCGCTCAGCCGGAACTGGAGGAAGAGCAGGAGCGACCGATGATCTTCCTGCTGCGCGCCCGTAAACCAGCATAAACGCCCGGCGGCCCGGGAGTTCCGGGCCGCAACGGATGGCGAGGCTTAGTCTTTTAAGCTGGCACCGTGACTGCCAATCACTTCTTTGTACCAGTAGAAGCTGTTCTTTTTGCTCCGCGCCAGGGTGCCGTTGCCCTGGTCGTCGCGATCGACATAGATAAAGCCGTAGCGCTTGGACATCTCCGCTTTCGAGGCGCTCACCAGGTCGATAGGCCCCCAGCTGGTAAAGCCCAGCAGCTCCACGCCGTCGTCGATCGCTTCCCGCGCCTGCACCAGATGGTCGTTGAGGTAGCTGATGCGGTAATCGTCCTGAATCGAACCGTCCGCCTCAACCTTGTCTTTCGCGCCGAGACCATTCTCCACAATAAACAGCGGCTTTTGATAGCGATCCCACAGCACGTTCAGCAGCGTCCGCAGGCCCAGCGGGTCAATCTGCCAGCCCCATTCGGAGCTGGCCAGATGCGGGTTCGGCACCATGCTGAGAATATTGCCGCGCGCTTTCTTATTCAGCTCTTCGTCGGCGGTGACGCAGCCGGTCATGTAGTAGCTAAAGGAGATGAAATCCACGGTGGATTTCAGGGCCTCACGGTCGGCATCGGTGATGGTAATCGTCATTCCCTGGTCGCGGAAATAGCGCAGCATATAGCCCGGATAGCTTCCGCGGCACTGCACATCACCGAAGAACTGCCAGCTGCGGTTCTGCTGCAAGGTTTCAAACACATCTTCCGGCTTACAGCTTAACGGGTACATTAAGCCGCCGAGCAGCATATTGCCGATTTTGCCCTCGGGGACAATCTCATGGCAGGCTTTGACCGCCAGGGCGCTCGCCACCAGCTGATGGTGGATCGCCTGATAAACCGCTTCCTTACTGCTGCCTTCCGGCAGGCCGACGCCGGTCATCGGCGCATGGAGCGACATATTGATTTCGTTAAAGGTCAACCACAGTTTGACCTGGTCTTTGTAACGGGCAAATACCGTGCGGGCGTAACGTTCGAAGAAGCCGATCACCTCCCGGCTGCCCCAGCCGCCGTAGTTTTTCACCAGCGCCCACGGCATTTCATAGTGCGATAAGGTCACCAGCGGAGTGATATTGTGCTGCGCCATTTCGGCAAACAACCGGTCGTAAAACGCCAGCCCGGCTTCATTAGGCTCGGCATTGTCGCCGTCGGGGAAAATACGCGTCCAGGCAATCGACACCCGCAGGCAGTTGAACCCCATTTCGGCGAACAGGCTGATATCTTCCGGATAGCGATGGTAGAAATCGATCGCGATATCTTTGATCCCGCTGTCGCCCGGCACGCGCTCAACAACCTCGCCAAAGACACCGTGCGGCTGGACGTCCGAGGTGGATAATCCTTTGCCCTCTTCCAGATAAGCGCCTTCTACCTGATTGGCAGCGGTCGCGCCGCCCCATAAGAAGGTCTGTGGAAATGTCTTCATCTTTCTCTCCTGTGATTAAGGGATGACGGACAACAGCGGCTGGCCGGCATCGACCACGCTGGTGGAGACGATCTCGACGCTACGATAATCGTCGCTGTTGCTGATAATAATGGGGGTCGCCAGGTCATAACCGGCGTCCAGAATAGCCTGTCGGTCAAATTCGAGCAGCAGATCGCCGGCCTTCACCCGGTCGCCTTCTTTAACGTGGGCGGTAAAGGGCGCGCCATCGAGCTTCACGGTGTCGATACCGACGTGGATCAACAGTTCAATGCCGCTATCGCTGAGCAGGCCAATCGCATGTTTGGTCTGGAACAGCGACGCCACCTCCCCGGAGAACGGCGCAATCACTTTGCCGACGGCGGGAATAATCGCCACGCCCTGCCCCAGCAGGCCGCTGGCGAAGGTGCTATCGGGAACCTGATCCAGCGCCAGCGCGGTGCCGGACATCGGTGCGAGGATCGCGTTTTCCGCAACAGGACCAATCGGCACGCCAGCAGGCTCGGTGCGGTTCCCCGGCAGGCCCGCGACAAAGGTCAGCACGCAGGAGATAACCAGCGCCGCAACGATACCGACCACCCCGCCCCAGACGGTGGCATCGATGCCCTGCGGCGGGATCATCTGCGCGAGGGTGAAAATATTGGCAAAGCCAAAGGAGTAAACGTGGCTGTCGCTCAGGCCGACAATCGCCCCGCCGATGGCACCGGCCACGCAGCCAAAAATAAACGGACGGCGCAGCGGCAGGTTCAGGCCATAAATCGCCGGTTCGGTAATCCCAAAGATCCCGGCGGAAACCGCAGATCCCGCCAGCACTTTTTGCCGGGTATCACGGGTGCGCAGGAAGATCCCCAGCGCCGCGCCAACCTGCCCCATCACCGCCGGCAGCAGCATCGGCAGCATCGAGTCCTGGCCCAGTACCGTCAGGTTGTTAATCATCAGCGGTATCAGCCCCCAGTGCAGGCCGAAAATCACGCAGACCTGCCACAGCGCGCCCATGGCGGCACCCGCCAGCCACGGCGCCACGGTGTAGATAATCTGGTAGCCGTGGGCCAGCAGCTGGCTTAACCAGGTGGCCACCGGGCCGATAGCCAGGAAGGTCAGCGGCACCACTACCACCAGGCAAATCAGCGGCGTAAAGAAGTTTTTCATTGCCGACGGCAGCAGCGCGTTGCCTTTACGCTCCAGCCAGCAGCTCAGCCACGAGGCGAGGATAATCGGGATCACCGAGGAACTGTAGTTGATAAAGGTCACCGGGATGCCGAGAAAATAGCTCGCTTCCGCGCCGGGCAGTTGAGCGCCTTCAAAGGCCTGGATCATCAGCGGATGGGTCAGCGCACCGCCGATCACCATGGTAATAAACGGATTGCCGCCGAATTTTTTACCGGCGGTGTAGCCGAGAAACAGCGGGAAGAAAAAGAACAGCGCGTCGCTGGCGGCAAACCAGATTTTGTAGGTTGCCTGCTGCGGCACCAGCCAGCCGCAGACCACCGCCAGCGCCAGCAGCCCTTTGAGGATCCCCGATGCCGCCAGTACGCCGATAAACGGTGTGAAGATAGCGGAAACCACGTCAATCACCTGGCCCAGTACCGAGGTTTTCTCTCCAGTATCTGCCACCGGCTCGCTGTCGTCGGTGAGGCCCGCTTCGTTGCGTACCGCCTGCCAGACATCGTGGACGTGGTTGCCAATCACCACCTGGAACTGGCCGCCGCTTTCCACCACCATAATCACGCCAGGGTTAGTTTTCAGCCCTTCCGCGTCGGCCTTTTTGTTCTCTTTGAGTTTAAAGCGCAGTCGTGTGGCGCAGTGAACCAGACTCACAATATTCTCTTTGCCGCCAACCCGGCTCAGAATATCCTGCGCGAGTGCTTTGTATTCCATGCTGTTTTCCTTTCTTCCGCTGCCTGCCGGCAACAGTGACTGAGTATAAAAATAAAAAAAACCCGAGAACCACGCCGGGAAAGGCGTCGCGCTCAGGTTTTGCCTGCGTTATGCAGTAACAATCCAGTTTTATCCCCTTCAATCCTTCAAGTTGCCTCGGTGTTGGCTGCACCCGCGCACCCCGGTCACTTATCTGTGTAAGCGCCTGGGGATTTACGGCTTTGCCGCCGACAAGCCACTCGAATTATTTTGGGTATAGTCAGAAGGGATCAGCGCCCTTCTTTTCTCACTCGCTCGATATGGATGGCGAGAAACATAATTTCTTCCGTCGTCAGCGACCGCTGGTAGCTTTTCTGCAGATGACGGGCCACGGTTTCCGCACATTTCCACGCTTTGGCGTAGTTTTCTTTTACCGCGCTGTGCAGCGTGACGTCATCATCTTCCACCACCGTGCGCGTCAGCATGCGCTGGGCGAAAAACTTCAGGTGGGTGACAAAGCGCTGGTAGCTCAGCGACTCCTGGTCATAATTCAGCTGGAGCTGATATTTCACCAGCTGCAGGATCTCCTGCATCACCCGCGTCACGTGCATTACTTCCGGCATTTCGCTGTTGAGCTGCGCGGTGACCAGGTGCAGGGCAATAAAGCCCGCTTCATCTTCCGCCAGCTCCACCCCGAGCCGCCGGGCGATAATGGCGCGGGCCTCCTGCCCAAGCTCAAACTCTTTCGGGTAAAGCCGCTTAATTTCCCACAGCAGCACGTTGCGCAGCGCCACCCCTTTTTTTTGCCGCTCGATGGCAAAATGGCAGTGGTCGGTCAACGTGATGTACAGGCTTTCCTGCAGTTTCCCCAACCGCCCGCGCGCCAGTTCAATAATCCGGTCGCAGGTGGTCATGACTTCCAACGGTATCTGACTGAGTAATTCGCCTAAGCGTCCTACCAGTTCATCACTGTGCAGCGCGAAGACTTTTTCAATTTTACTTTCATCCAGAGTGTCACCGACGCGCTTTTGAAAGGCCAACCCGCGCCCCATCACTACCTGCTCGCGTCGCTGCTCGTCCAGAATAACCACCACATTATTATTAAGAACTTTGGCGATTTGCATATGAACCCCAAAAACAAAAAAACCTGACCCCCGACAAATGCCAGAAATCAGGTTTTGCCTGCCGCAGCAGTAGCAATCCAACTCCCGCACTGTAACAACTTCTTTGTTTGTCTCAACTAACGAAACAAAAAAACGTGATACAGATCGCGACTAAATGCCCGTCGCCCGGCCGGCTGTCAGAAAGTCACCACCGTTTTCCACTCGATGACCCAGGCATCCTGAGTCTGGGCAACGCCGCCCGGACGATGCCAGTACTGCAGGCCGGGCTGAAGTTCGAGCCATGAAAGCGGGCGCAGGCGATAGTACAGTTCGGCATTCACCGAATGACCGGCCACCGGCTGGTAGTTTGCATCGTAGTAATCCGTAGCGCCGCTGACCTCGTTCATGTACTGCTGGTTGCGGGCGTAGTGGCTGCTCATATCAATGTAGGTGACGCCAAAGCCTAACCAGTCCTGCGGACGGGCATCAAACAGCCCGCGATAGCGCATGGACGCGGCGGCGGTGGTATGAATGTAGTTGCTGCGCTGGTCACCGAACCCGGCGCTGAGCGAGACGCTCATTCCGCGGTTGGGATCGTCGGCATGGCGGGTTACCTGCTGGTTCATCCCGGTATAGAGGAACCAGGTGCGGTTATGCTGGGCGTATCCTTCGGGATCGCTGGCCCCTGGACCGCCGGATTTCCCGGTATAGAGATCGCTTTGCGGCGCGTTGGTGAACAACACCCCGAGGTTATAGGCGCCGGAAAGTCCGTTGATCACCGGACGCGCTTCAATTTCGACCGGCAGCAGAATGCCTTTACTGCCTTTGGTTGACCAGCTCCACGCGTGGCTGCGGGAAGAGGCCTCTGGGTTTTGCTCCATAATGCCGCCTTTCAGCGTCAGTTCCGGCGTCAGTTTATATTCCAGCGTCGTCCCCCAGGTGTGGACGTTCCAGTTGTTCCACGTCATGGAGTTTGCCGACTTGCCGCCACACTGCATCAGGGTCTGGAAATCACAGGGGATTATCTGATCGAAGGTCTGAACTTTGTTCATCATGCCGATACGCCAGGTCAGGCGGCGGTCATCAAAACTACGGGCAAAGGTCAGCCAGCCAAGGCGGGTAATCGACTGTCCACCCCAGCTCTCCTGGGTCAGGTCGTTAAAATTGACCCGCGGATCCTGCAGCCGTTTGGTCGTCAGATCGTCGTTATGATTGCGGTTAACAATATTGCCTTCGATACGCGCATCGGGGATCCCGGTCCAGCGCTCGAGGTCCTGGGTAAAGGTCAATGCCACCTGGTCGATATAAGCCAGATGTTTATCATGGTTATATCCGCCGCCGGCGTTATAGCCCATTTCATTCAGGTAGCCGAAATTATAATTAAATCCGTTATCTTCGAGGATGGGACGAATTCCCAACATATCGCCAAGTAAACCGGTTTGTGGTTTTTCAAAACCTAATACCGTGCCGTTCCATTGTTCTGTTTCTGCTGCCAGCGCCCCCGGCGCCCACAGTGAAAATGTCATCACCAACAGCAGAGGATTTATTTTATTGTTGTGCATAACGATATCCATTGTGACTGAGTAAAGGTAATAGCGGTCCGCAGGCAATAAATTCGCCCGTTATTCATGTTCTTTTTTTATTTTTTGCAAAAGGTGTCCGTCAGTCATAAAACTGCCTGATTGATGAACCCAGAATAAAAATAACCCGTTGTTTTATATAGCCATTAAATTCTCTCAAGAATAAAAAGCAAAAAAAAACCTAAGCACTCCCGCCACGCATGGCGTAAGTGCTTAGGTTTTGCCTGTTATCAGTAGCAACCCTGAATATTAGAATCCCACAATATCACTCTGTTGAGGAAATTCCCATCACCAGAAAGTCCTTAAGTAATAAAGTGTGAGCAGATTAACAATCCAACCTAATAACGGGCAATCGCGGTAGCGATTTCTGCAGATGTTTTGAGGGTGCGAATTTCATTAAACAGCACCAGCGCTTCGCTATATTCTTTACGTAAATAACTAAGCCACTGTTTGATGCGCGCCACATGATACAACCCGGTATCCCCCTGCTTTTCCAGCTGGGTATATTTTTGCAGCAGCGTTACCACCTGCGGCCACGGCATCCGCGGCTCGTTATATTTGATGACCCGGCTTAAATTCGGCACGTTAAGCGCCCCGCGGCCAATCATCACCGAATCACAACCGGTTGCCGCCAGGCAATCCTGGGCGCTTTGCCAGTCCCAGATTTCGCCATTCGCGACCACCGGGATGGTCAGGCGCTGGCGGATCTCGCCGATGGCCGCCCAGTTGATCCGTTCGGCTTTATAGGCGTCTTCTTTGGTACGCCCGTGCACGACAAGCTCCGTCGCACCGGCCTGCTGTACCGCATCGGCAATTTCAAACTGCCGGGCGCCGCTGTCCCAGCCGAGGCGAATTTTCACCGTTACCGGCAAATCGTCCGGCACCGCTTCGCGCATCGCCTTTGCGCCGCGATAAATCAGTTCCGGGTCTTTGAGCAGCGTCGCCCCGCCGCCGCTGCCGTTCACCAGCTTTGACGGGCAGCCGCAGTTAAGATCGACGCCCCATGAACCCAGTTCTACCGCCCGCGCGGCATTTTCTGCCAGCCACTGCGGATACTGCCCAAGCAGCTGAACGCGTACGCGAGTCCCTGACGGCGTGCGGCTGTGGTGGTGTAGCTCCGGGCACAGCCTGTAAAACGATTTTACCGGCAGCAGCTGATCCACCACCCGCAAAAACTCGGTGATGCAGAGATCGTAATCATTCACTTCGGTCAGCAGCTCGCGCACCAGCGAATCGAGCACGCCTTCCATCGGCGCCAGTAAAACACGCATTATTGTTACCCGGGGGAAAAAAGAGGCGCTATGGTAGCGTCTCTGTTCGTCGGTTGAAAGCAATCAATGTGTGAAGCGCCACGCTTACCGGGACGCGAGGTGGTCGCGGGAATACACGCGCTCAATAACGGTGTTATGCTACCTCTGGCACTGCGCCGTTTCACGGCGATGCCATCGCCATGTTTGCCATCTCATGGAAGGTTCCATTGCGCTATCCCAGGTATGCGTATAATTCATGATGTGATCGGTAGCACATTTCAAGGTTTAATTGTATGATGAATTCGGTTCATCAAGGGTTATTACCATGAGTAAATCGCTGAATATTATCTGGCAGTACCTACGGGCTTTTGTCCTGATTTACGCCTGTTTATACGCCGGCATTTTTATTGCTTCCCTGCTACCGATTACCATTCCAGGCAGCATTATCGGGATGCTGATTTTGTTTGTGCTGCTGGCGCTGCAAATTATGCCGCCCAAATGGGTCAACCCCGGCTGTAACGTGTTGATTCGCTATATGGCGCTGCTGTTTGTGCCCATCGGCGTCGGCGTCATGCAGTACTGGGATTTGCTGCGTGCGCAGCTTGGTCCGGTGGCGGTTTCTTGCACCATCAGTACCTTAGTGGTTTTCCTGGTGGTGAGCTGGAGCTCTCACCTGGTCCACGGCGAGCGTAAAGTGGTCGGTCAAAAAGAGGAAGTCAAAGATGATGCATGAAATCTGGTGGTCTTTGCCGCTGACGCTGATCGTTTTTTTCCTCGCCCGTAAACTGGCCGCACGCTTTAAATTCCCGCTGCTGAACCCCCTGCTGGTGGCGATGGTGGTGATTATCCCCTTTCTGCTGATCAGCGGTATTTCCTACGATCGCTATTTTCAGGGCAGCAAAATCCTCAACGATCTGCTGCAGCCTGCGGTCGTCGCGCTGGCCTTTCCTTTATATGAGCAGCTGCACCAGATCCGCGCCCGCTGGAAATCCATCATTACCATCTGCTTTATCGGCAGCGTCGTCGCCATGGTGACGGGGACAACCGTCGCCCTGCTGATGGGGGCCACACCACAAATCGCCGCCTCCATTATGCCTAAATCAGTGACCACGCCGATTGCCATGGCGGTCAGCGGCAGCATCGGCGGTATTCCGGCCATTAGCGCAGTGTGCGTGATTTTCGTCGGTATTCTCGGGGCGGTCTTTGGCCATACCCTGCTGAACCTGATGCGCATCCGGACTAAAGCCTCCCGCGGCCTGTCGATGGGGACCGCCTCGCATGCCCTCGGCACCGCCCGTTGCGCAGAACTGGACTATCAGGAAGGGGCATTCAGCTCGCTGGCGCTGGTGCTGTGCGGGATTATTACCTCCCTGGTCGCCCCCTTCTTGTTCCCGGTCATTCTGGCAATAGTCGGATAAATGTGATTTAAGTCACATTTATCAATGCAACAATGAAAAGTTGCACGAGCAATGAGATATTAGTCACATATACGGGCGATTGACGCCCGTACACTAGATTCCCATTACATTGTTAAGAGGCTACGCCATGCACCCACGTTTTCAAGCTGCGCTTCCCCTTCTGGCGGCAGACCTGCAAGCGGCCATCGCCCCGATGCTGAGCGACCCGCATTTTCCGGCTTTGCTGGATGCCGGTCAGGTCGCGACGCTGCGCAATGCGACAGGTCTGGATGAAGACGCGCTGGCTTTCGCGCTGTTGCCGCTTGCGGCGGCCTGCGCCCGTGCCGATCTCTCTCATTTTAACGTTGGCGCTATCGCCCGCGGTATCAGCGGCACCTGGTATTTCGGCGGCAATATGGAATTTCTCGGCGCGACCATGCAGCAAACCGTCCATGCCGAACAGAGCGCCATCAGCCACGCCTGGCTGCGCGGTGAAAAATCCCTGCAGGCCATTACCGTTAACTACACCCCTTGCGGCCACTGCCGTCAGTTTATGAATGAACTGAACAGCAGCCAGCTGTTGCGAATTCATCTGCCGGGCCGCGAAGCGCATTCGCTCCAGCACTATCTGCCGGATGCCTTCGGTCCGAAGGATCTGGAGATCAAAACGCTGCTGATGGATGAACAGGATCACGGTTTCCCGCTGGCGGGCGATGCGCTGGCGCAGGCGGCGATTCAGGCGGCCAACGCCTGCCATATGCCTTACAGCAACTCCCCGTCTGGGGTGGCGCTGGAGTTGAAAGACGGGACCATTTTTTCCGGTCGCTATGCGGAAAACGCCGCCTTTAACCCGACGCTGCCGCCACTGCAGGGCGCCCTGAACCTGCTGAGCCTTAACGGATACGATTATCCGGACATTCAGCGTGCGGTGCTGGCCGAAAAAGCCGACGCGCCGCTGATTCAGTGGGATGCCACCGCGGCAACGCTGAAAGCATTAGGCTGTCACAACATTGACCGGGTACTGCTCGGCTAAATAGCGTGTTATGCGGGCTTTTTAGCCCGCATTGTTGAAAAACCCCGCAATTAAACGATGGTTTCTTGCGCTTGCCCGACGGGTAAAGTAGCCTGATGTCTCCCTTATCCACATGAGCCCGGTGAATGTTAAAGCGTGTGTTATACAGCCTGTTAGTCCTGTTCGGCCTGCTGCTGTTGACCGTGCTGGGTCTTGACCGTTGGATGAGCTGGAAAACCGCCCCCTATATTTATGACGAGCTGCAGGATCTGCCCTATCGCCAGGTTGGGGTGGTGCTCGGTACCGCAAAATACTACCGCACCGGGGTTATCAATCAATATTATCGCTACCGGATTCAGGGCGCGCTCAACGCCTATAACAGCGGCAAGGTCAACTATCTGCTGCTGAGCGGCGACAATGCACTGCAAAGCTACAACGAGCCGATGACCATGCGCCGGGATTTGATCAAAGGCGGCGTTGACCCGGCAGATATCGTCCTCGATTACGCCGGATTCCGCACCCTCGACTCGATTGTGCGCACCCGGAAAGTGTTCGATACCAACGACTTTATTATCATCACCCAGCGCTTCCACTGCGAGCGGGCGCTGTTTATCGCCCTGCATATGGGGATTCAGGCCCAGTGCTATGCGGTGCCGTCGCCGAAAGATATGTGGAGCGTGCGCTTGCGTGAGTTTGGCGCCCGGTTTGGCGCGCTGGCGGATCTCTATATTTTCAAACGCGAACCGCGTTTTTTAGGGCCGCTGATCCCGATCCCCACCCTGCAGGAAGTGCCTGAGGGAGCTCAGTCCTATCCGGCCGTTACGCCAGAGCAGCTGCTGGAGCTGCAAAAGTCAAAATAACGCCCCGCGGGTTTAATCGCTAAATTCAACCGCCCGGTTACGGCCAAGATGCTTGGCCTCATACAGCGCTTTATCCGCCTCATCGACCATTTTTTGATAATCAGGATGGCCGCGATAATAGCTCACGCCAAATGAAGCGCTGAGCGCCACGTTCTCCCCTTCCTGGGTCACAAACGGCGAGGCTTCAATGGTCTGACGAATTTTTTCAACCAGGCTCAGCGTCTGGTCACGCCTGACTTCCAGATAGACGATCATAAACTCTTCCCCGCCGTAGCGGAAAACGTAGTCGCTGGCGCGGGTGTTGTCGGCGAGGATGCCGGCGATATGGCGCAGGACATCATCTCCGGTGGAGTGTCCCCAGGTATCGTTGATCTTCTTGAAGTGATCGACATCGAGCATCACCACCGAAAGGGCGTGCTCATTATCCATCGCCAGTTTGACTTCGTACTTCAGCACCGTCGACAGATAGCGGCGATTAAGCAGATTGGTCAGGACATCTTTGCCGCTTTCCAGACGGTTAGCTTCTTCAAACAGCGAAGTGAACAGGTTATTGATCGTCATGGTCTTCGAGCGAATATCGCTGAGCAGAGACTGAATGGAATCCAGTTCATTGCCAGCGACCTCTCCGCCTTTGATCAGCATATTATCAATCGCATCAATCAGCAGGTTAATTTGTTCTATTTCCGGCTGTTTGCCGAAATGCTGACTGCATTTATGGCGAAACCATAAACCAAATTCGGAGTCGCTGAGTAAATACGAGTGGATATTCGCCGTCCGCGATACCAGGGCGTAGATCAGCGCATTTTCCCAGTTAAATAGCGAGGCCTGCTGCTTACCTTTTTCCAGTTCAAGGTTAGCGATTAAATTATGCAGGCGGTATGACTCTTCATTTTTAGCTTCGCTGAACTGATAGTTTTCATAGGCATAGGTCATCAGTTCGCTGGCGATTTGAATCGATACCGAGACATATTGCTGCATCAGCGTATTGAGGTGGCTATCGAGGGACAGCGACTGAATATACTGCAGCATTGAGCGGGTGATGATGCGCATCCCTTTCAGCACCAGGCTTGCCGGGATCCCCACCCGCGAGTGGATATTACCGATGGTGAACTGCTGGCCAGCGAACGCCAGCAGCGCGTCGCCTTTTAAGGTCAGGGCGTTAATAATCCAGGTCCGCATCGAGTGGCGCAAACGTGTCTGGACCATCTCCGAGGAGAGGAATTTCTCCGCGTAGGGGTCCTCAAGCATAATGCTATAAAATTGCTCCGCGAGCTCCGCGGCTTTTTCATCGGCAATGCTTTGTAATTTAACAAAAACGGATTCAGAAATCTGTGTTGATAACTCAATCCACTCAGTGACAATTTGTTCGCTATATCTCATAAAACCACTCAACGCTTCTATCAATGTGCTTTTCATTAAAATGAGAGTAACTCCCTCATTAATGAAGATATTATTATCTTTTTGACAAAGATAAAAACCAGGCTATCTTCCTCCAAAACCGAGGAAAAGAGAATTATTCCCCCGGGTTTATTTATCTAATTTTGGACTTTAGTTCAGCGGCGCTTACGAGTGAAAAAAAAAAAGCCCGCGCGGTTGGCGCGGGCGATTTCACTGCGGAATATTATTTCTTACGCGCGTATTTCAGGGAATCCAGCGCGACGGCGAAGATAATAATCGCCCCTTTAATAATATACTGCCAGTAAGGGTTTACGCCGATATAGGTCAGGCCGTAGTTGATTACCGTAAAGATGATAACCCCGGTCACCACCCCAAACACGGTACCCACACCGCCGCTGAACGATACGCCGCCGACCACGCAGGCCGCGATGGCATCCAGTTCATACATAAAGCCGAGGTTGTTGGTCGCCGAGCCGATACGCCCCGCTTCCAGCAGACCACCGAAGGCATAGAACACGCCGGACAGCGCATAAATCACCAGCAGGTTCAGCGCGACGTTGACGCCAGAGACTTTGGCGGCTTCCGGGTTACCGCCGATAGCAAAGATGTTTTTACCAAAGCGGGTTTTATTCCACAGGATCCACACGAAGAACACCGCAATCAAGGCGTAGAACGTGATGTATGACAGGCGGAAGGTCCCCAGCGCCACAAACCCTTGGGCAAACTGCGAGAAGTGGCTGTCAAAGCCGGAGATCGGCGAGGCGCCCACAAAATCGTAGTACAGGGAGTTAATACCATAAACGATGATCATCGTACCGAGCGTGGTAATAAACGGCGTCACGTTCAGGTAAGCAATGATAATACCGTTAATCAGGCCGATAATGGCGCCAATCGCGCAGACCAGCAGGATCACCAGCGGAATCGGCATGGTTGCCATATCCGGGAACACCTTGTTGGCATTATCGACGGCCTGCAGCATGGTGGCAGCAATAACCGCCGCCAGGCCTACCTGACGTCCGGCAGACAGGTCGGTCCCCTGGGTAACAATCAGCCCGGCCACGCCAAGGGCGATAATAATACGCACCGAGGACTGGGTCAGGATGTTACTGAGGTTCAGCAAACTTAAAAACGTAGGGTCCTGGAAAATAATAATGGCCAGCAAAACCAAAAGAACAACGTAAATCCCACCTTCTTTCAGGTAGGTGAGAAAACTTTTTTTATTTAACGCGCTCATGAGAAGCCCCTGCTCTTAAAGATGCAACGACGCAAGACGTAAAATCTCGTTTTGCGTAGTAGTTTTTGTCTCAACAATGCCGGCGACAAGACCATTGCTCATCACCAGAATACGGTCGGTAATACCCAGCAGCTCCGGCATCTCGGAGGAGATAATGATGATCCCTTTCTCTTTCTTCGCCAGCTCAGCAATCAGCTGGTAAATCTCGAATTTCGCGCCAACATCGATTCCGCGCGTGGGTTCATCAAGCATTAAAATTTCCGGCTGGGTTAATAACCAGCGTCCAATAATGACTTTCTGCTGGTTACCGCCGGACAATGAACCAATTTGCGTGTGCTGGCCGGGGGTTTTCACCCGCATCGAATCAATTACCCACTGGGTATCGCTTTTCATGCGCGAATTATCCAGTAAGCCAACCCTGTTTTTATATTTCTTAATATTGGAGATCAGTGAGTTAAAACCGATATCCAGGTACGCGTAAATCCCGGTGGAGCGCCGCTCTTCGGTAACCAGGGCAAAGCCGTGGTTAATCGCTTCATTGGCGCTATGGTTATTTATTTTCTTACCGTGCAGCGTAATAGTGCCGCCTGACTTCTCGCGGATACCGAAAATGGTCTCCACAATATCGGTACGCTTGGCTCCCACCAGCCCGGCGATGCCGAGGATTTCGCCTTTGTGCAGGTCGAAAGAGATGTCGCGAATCGACGGCTGGCGCAGCGACGTCAGGTTGCGGACTTCAAGGATCACCTCACCCGGTTTGTTTTCACGGTCCGGAAAGCGCTGGTTGAGGGAGCGCCCCACCATCATGGCGATGATCTTGTCCATATCCAGGCCTTCGAGCGGCTGGGTGGCAATCCACTGACCGTCGCGCAGAACGGTAATCTCATCACACAGCTGGAAAATTTCTTCCATCTTATGCGAGATATAGACAATGCCGCAGCCGCGTTCTTTCAGCTTACGGATGATCTTAAACAGGTGATTGACCTCTTTCTCCGTCAGCGACGAAGTCGGCTCGTCCATAATGACGATTTTCGCGTCATAGGAGAACGCCTTCGCGATTTCAATCATCTGCATCTGCGATACTGACAGCGTACCGACGCGCGCGCGCGGGTCGATATCGATATCCAGTTCATCAAAGATCCCTTTGGTATCGCGATACATTTTATCCTGATCGACAAACACGCCTTTGGTGGGATAACGCCCCAGCCACATGTTGTCCATCACCGTACGTTGCAATACCAGGTTTAATTCCTGATGCACCATTGAAATACCGTTTTCCAGGGCCTCTTTCGCCGAATGGAAATCGATCTCTTTACCCTGAAAAAGAATACTGCCGGAATCTTTTTGATAGATCCCAAAAAGGCATTTTAATAATGTTGATTTGCCCGCACCGTTCTCTCCCATTAATGCATGAATAGAATGAGGACGGACTTTCAGATTGACATTATCGAGCGCCTTGACGCCAGGAAACGATTTGTTGATGTTGCTCATTTCCAACAAAAATTCGCCTGACCGTTCGCTATTATTGCTGACCATAGTTATACCTGGCTGCGTTCATGCACACCCCAACCGACGAATGAACGCCGAAGTCAGGATCTGGTTCTGTATCAGGAATAATCGGGCGGGAATACCCGGAGTCTTTCTGCTTGCAGTAACATTAACTGTCCTGCCACCTAAATACTCCGGATAATAATCCGCGCCCGTAACTCAATAATTATTTACCGGTAAACTGGCTCAGATTGTCTTTATCTACGCCAACGTAAGGAACGCGGACGATTTTATTCTCAATCTTCCAGTTGGTGCCTGCTGCCGGTTCTTTCCCGTCAGCCAGGTTTTTCGCCAGATCGAAGGTCGCTTTAGCCTGGTTGTTGGCATCGTTCAGCACGGTACCAGCCATTGCACCGGATTTAACCAGCGCCAGCGCTTCAGGCAGGGCATCGACGCCGAACACCGGAATGCTGCTCTTGTTGTGTGCTTTCAGCGCTTCAACAGCACCCATCGCCATGGCGTCGTTGTTAGCAATAACGACTTCAATTTTGTTGGCGTTCGGGCCAGACAGCCACGCGTCCATCTTGTCTTTAGCCTGCGCGGTATCCCACATCGCCGTGTCTAATGCCAGCTGCTGAGTTTTGAAGCCTTTGTCGTTCAGCTCTTTAATCACGTAGGTGGTACGTGCTTCAGCATCCGGATGTCCTGGCTCGCCTTTCAGCAGCACAAACTGAATCTGACCATCTTTGTTGAGATCCCAGTTCGGGTTTGCTTTCCAGTGTTTGGCAATCAGGTCACCCTGAATCACGCCGGACTCTTTTGAATCGGTCCCGACGTAATAAGCTTTATCGTAGCTATCCAGCGCTTTGCGGGACGGCTCTTTGTTAAAGAACACCACCGGCACGTTCTGACCACGTGCTTTATCGATAACGGTACCCGCAGCCGCCGGGTCCACCAGGTTGATGGCCAGCGCTTTCACCCCTTTCGCCAACAGGACGTCAATCTGATCGTTCTGTTTTGACTGGTCGTTCTGCGAGTCATTCATCAGCAGCTGCACGTCCGGCGCTGATTTGCCGTCTTTTTCGATAGCCTTACGCACCACCGACATAAAGTTGTCGTCATATTTATAAATGGTTACGCCGATGCGGGTATCAGCTGCGTGCGCCGCGGCGCCAAATAACATGCTCGCCATAACAGCAGACAGGGTTAACACCTTCTTATTCATGGAATCTCCGGTTTTTTTTATGCAGGGTCGTTGGTGTGAAAATAGCGGGCGGGCATCTGTTACATAAAAGTTACCGCACAACCATGTTCACGACTGTAATTCTGTCTTCCATGTAGGGTAACGCTCCAGAAATACGACTTTATTACGCGTTTAACGCCTTATTCCTACGGTAAAAGTGATTACTCACCGTGATAGAGTGGTTCAGACTAGTAAACGCGGCCATCATAATCAGTTGAATGTTAATATACTGTGAATTTACTCACAGATTGAAAGCGGTTACATAACGCCGCATCATCAGTTAGTGATCGGCCCCGCACTTTGCCGTTGCAGCACGGAATGACGACGCACCAGCGTTGGCATAAAGCAGTGACGCGCCTCATGATCCAGCTTGCCGGCCGCCCCCAACAACGCCAGTTCCGTCGCCAGTTTTGCCATCGACATCACCGGGTAACGCACCGTGGTCAGCTGCGGGTCGGTGTAACGCGAAATCGGGATATCATCGAAGCCAATGAGTGACAGATGCTGCGGTACCGCAATGCCGTTATCTTTCAGCGTCGTCAGCGCCCCGGCAGCCATGCTGTCGTTATAGGCAAAGACGGCCGTCAGGCCTAAATTACGCCCCAGCAGTTCGACCATTGCCGCTTCCCCGCCCTGCATATCCGGCGTTCCTGAGCCGACCCAGCTGTCCGGCGCGATAATGTTTTGCTCCTGCAACGCCTTAAACCACCCTTCCCGACGCATATCGTCATCTTCAATGCCGTGGTTTGAAGAGAGGTAGCCGATGCGTTGATGGCCATGATTGAGCAGCATTCGCGTCGCCATCAGCGCGCCGCTGACGTTATCCAGTCCGACGCAGCGATGGGCGTAGCCGGGCACGATGCGGTTGATCAGCACCATCCCCGGAATATGCTCCATAAAGTCGCCTAGTTCGGCGTCGCTCAGGGCTTTGGAGTGAACAATCAGGGCGGAACAGCGCTGGCGGATCAGGACTTCAATGGCATGACGCTCTTTTTCCGCCTCATGGTAGCTGTTGCCGATCAGCACATATTTTTGATGCTGCTGCGCGACGGTATCCACCGCTTTGACCAGCGCGCCGAAGAAGGCATCCGAGACGTCCATCACCACCACGCCGATGGTATCGCTGACCTGCGTCGCCAGCGCCTGGGCGTTGGCATTCGGCCGGTAGCCCAGCTGCGTTACCGCTTTCATTACATTTTCCCGTGTATCCGGGCTCACCAGCGCGCTGTTGTTCAGCACACGTGAGACGGTCGCCACGGAAACACCCGCCTGACGGGCGACATCACGAATGGTGATCATGCTCACCGACCTTAAGAAAATTGTAAGACGCCACACCCACCTCCTGTGTTCAGCAAGGTGGCTATTCTGGCAGCGACCTGCGGCCCACTACGTGAGTGATGTCACAAGCCTGGAAACGGTTACATCCGTTTTGTTAATGATTGTGATCGAGATCGTTATCTGGATGTGTTTTTTGATGAGGTGCCTGACGCACGAAGCGTTAGCTGACGCCACAACCATTCCACCGGCCCCTGGCGGAAATAGCGCAGCCACATTAGCGAGAAGGTGATATTGATGGCCCACACCGGTAGCACCAGGGCTAACAGGTGCAAGCGGTCAAACTGCATAAACAGGCCAAAGCGGTAGAAAATGGTGGTACAGATCAGCGTCTGGAGCAGGTAGTTGGTTAACGCCATCCGCCCGACGCAGGCTATCGCCCCCACCAGCCGGAACTGGCACAACCATGGCCAGAAGCCCCACGCCAGCGCAGCATAACCAATGGTTTGTAACGGGGCGCCCAGCTCACGCGGCGCCTGTAACAGGAACGCACACCAGCGCGGATCCCAGTCGAGATGCCACTGGGCAACAATAGCAGGGATATTTACCGCCATGCCGGCGGCAATCAGCAATACACCGGTGCGCCGGTAATGACTGAGGCTAAACTGCCCTTTTAACCAGCCGCTGCGCATCAATGCCGCGCCCATCAGCATCATCCCCGCGAGCTGCCAGCCATATTGCGCCCCCAGCGCCAGCAGGTTATCGGAAAGCAGGTCGGCACGATTGCTCACCGCTTCCATCCCGCCGTTGAGCTTCCAGTATTGTTCATACTGTAAATTCGCCGCATCGGGCACCCATGAGCGGTTTGGCGTGCCGCCGGAAATCAGTCCCAGCAGCACCAGCACCGCAACGCCAATCAGGTACAGCACAACGCCGGTATTAAACAGCGACTTGAGGTGATGGGCATCGCGCACCATCCGCCAGGTCACCAGCCCGACTAAGGCATAGGCCAGCAGGATGTCGCCATCCCAGAAAAACAGGCCGTGGATAAAGCCCAGCAGCGCCAGCAGCGTCAGACGCGACTGGATCCAACGTTTGCCGCGCGGCAGCAGCATCTGTAGACCGGCACCAAACAGCAGGGCAAACAGCGTCAGGAATTTGACCTGCGCGAACAGATCGAGGATCGCCCAGGTCCAGGCATCGCTTGAGGTGATAGTCCCGGACCAGGCCGGATTGAGGTAAGCCGCCTTCGGCAGGCCGAAGGCGTTGATATTCAGGAGCAGGATACCGAGGATGGCCACGCCGCGCACAAAATCCAGCGTGACATTTCTCTCCATGTAACCTGCCCTTTGATTAGTTGTGATGGCGAACGGCGCGCAGGAACTCCTGGCGAGTGTTCTGGCTGGATTTAAACAGACCGCCCAACGACGTGGTGGTGGTGGCGCTGGTTGCATCACGGATGCCACGCGCTTTGACGCAGTAATGCACTGCATCAATCGATACCGCCACGTTGTTGGTGCCGAGCAGGGTCTGTAGCGCGGTTAAAATCTGCTGGGTCAGACGTTCCTGAACCTGCGGACGCTGCGAGAAGAACTGCACGATGCGGTTAATTTTCGACAGACCAATCACCGAATCTTTCGGAATATAGGCGACCGTCGCTTTACCATCGATGGTGACAAAGTGGTGTTCGCAGGTGCTGGTCAGCGTAATATCACGCACGGTGACCATTTCATCGACCTGCATTTTATTTTCGATAACGGTGATTTTTGGGAACCTGGCATAATCCAGACCGGAAAAAATCTCGTCAACGTACATTTTGGCAATGCGTCGTGGGGTTTCCACCAGGCTGTCATCGGTCAGATCAAGATTCAGCAGCTGCATAATCTCGGTCATGTGTCCGGCTATCAGGCGCTTGCGCGTTTCATTATCAAGTTCTTGTACTGGCGGACGCAACGGCGTCTCCAGCCCACGAGCGACCAGCGCTTCATGAACGAGTATGGCTTCTTTACTCAGTGCTGACATTTAGGTTCTCCTGCAGGTGTCGCGCTCTTTGCTCTATGAGGGCAAAGTTTGCATCCATTGTGCGTGAGGTGACGCACATAATCCAGTAGCCGAAACGATAATTGTTGAAATTTGCGTTAGCTATCAACCAGCACAGACATGTTGGCTAAAAGTTGCATTAATGATGCAATATCTTGCTGAAAGGAGAAAGTGAAAGTTGCTCACGGGCACATGAAATATCTGTATTATGGCCTGTCACGCGCACTTATCTTCCTGAGGAGCCCGGCATGGAATTGCTTGAAGAGCACCGCTGTTACGAAGGCCGGCAGCAACGCTGGCGGCACGACTCCAGCACCCTGAATGTTCCAATGACCTTCAGCATCTTTTTACCCCCATCGCAGACAGAAACCGCGCCGCCGGTGCTGTACTGGCTGTCAGGGTTAACCTGTGATGATGAAAACTTCACTACCAAGGCCGGCGCTCAGCGAATCGCCGCCGAGCTGGGCATTGTCCTGGTAATGCCGGATACCAGCCCGCGCGGCGATAACGTCGCTGACGATAGCGGCTGGGATCTTGGCAAAGGCGCCGGCTTTTATCTTAACGCGACCGAAGCCCCGTGGTCCGAACATTACCGCATGTATGACTACGTGCGTGACGAACTGCCCGCGCTGATTCGCTCGCAGTTTAACGTTGGCGAGCGCTGCGCCATCAGCGGCCATTCCATGGGCGGCCACGGCGCGCTGATCATGGCGCTGAAAAACCCGGGCCGTTTTGTCAGCGTGTCCGCTTTCGCCCCTATCGTGAACCCGACGCAGGTTCCGTGGGGACAAAAAGCCTTCAGCGCATACCTGGGTGCCGATACTTCGGCATGGCAGGCGTGGGACAGCTGTGCATTGCTGCAGGCCAGCCAGGCCGCCGACGCCATCCCGACCTTAATTGATCAGGGTGATGGCGATACCTTCCTGGCGGTACAGCTTCAGCCGGCAGTGCTGGCAGAGGTCGCCCGCCAGAAAGCGTGGCCGTTAACCCTGCGGATCCAGCCGGGTTACGATCACAGCTACTATTTCATCGCGTCGTTTATCGAAGACCATTTACGCTTCCACGCCCGCTATCTGCTGGGCTGACGTACCGCCTGTGCGCCTCACGGCGCACCGGCTCTCGCCACCGCAGCTTAGCGCCTGTCCCTGTAGGCACTTATTCCAGAACCACCGTTTCTTTCTTCTTAGAAAGCAATATTTTAATAAAGTCGACGTAAGAAACCGGTTTAAAGAAATAATACCCCTGCAATAAGGTGACATTTTTCCCGTTGAGATAATTGAGCTGCTCCTGCGTCTCAACACCTTCCGCGACAATCCGTAAGGAGAGCTTGCCCGCCATTTCCAGCACGCAATCCAGCAGCTTCGTCGATTCTTCAAGGTCGTTAACCCGCCCGACAAAACTCTTATCAATTTTGATGTAGTCAATGTTCAAATCGTGCAGATAGGACAACCCGGAATACCCGGTGCCAAAATCATCCAACGCAATGGAAAAACCGCGGGCGTGTAAGGTATTGAGATTGGCAATCAGTTGCTCATCCACATGCAACGGTTCGCGTTCGGTCACTTCGAGCACCAGTTTCAAATTTTGGTTGAGAAAACCCTCCCGGTATTTCAGGCAATCCGCCATAAACAGCGGCGAGCTGATATGCGACGCGCTGAAGTTGATCCCAATATGAAAACCATCAGGCAGTTTCTCGCTAAGTTTGTTCATCTGCGAGACGACCTGAGTCATCAGGCTTTGGGTCAGAGGAATGATCAGCCCGGTTCGCTCCGCCAGCGGGATAAACGCCACCGGGGAAATAATCCCAATTTGCGGATGCTTCCAGCGGGCCAGCACCTCGACGCCATAGATCGCCCCGGTTCTCCCATTGACCACCGGCTGGTAGAACGGGACAATTTCGCCGTTGGCAATCGCTTTGCGCAGCGTATCTTCGGGGGTGGTGTATTTATTGGCGTACTTCAACAATAGCCACGCCAGCGCGCAAGAGACAAACAAAATAAAGACCAACAAACCCGCTCCTTGATGAATCATGCGCCTGGCGCTAAAAAATGGCGGCAGGTTATATTCGATACCAAACGGAAAGTCGGCCGACTGAAACAATCCGGTGGTAGCCGTGCTGAAGCTGGCTTTTCTGACGTCCCCTGTATAGCCAATCGCCTTATCACCCACCACTAATGAAAACGCGGTATTTTGCACATTACTGTTCAGGGCATCACGAATATGGACGTCGCTGATGCTGATAATAATTTTGACGTTCCCGGAGATCTGCTGATAGACCAGCACCGGGCGATTATTCACGGTGTTCATCGCCGCAATAAGCATTAACGGCTCTGGCGGTAAAGAGTGAAGGCGGGAAAGCAGCACCCGGTTACCGGGGAGCGAGGAACACCATACTTTATCCCCTTTGATGATCAATAACGTTCTGAGGTGCGGCTTCAGCGCCGCCTCGGTGCCAAGCTGAAACTGCCCTTCTGGCGTACACCCTTTGAGGGCGACATCGCGCGCGGTGGTGGTTGCATCTCGCGCTTCATCCAGAAAGACGTTGATCTTTCTTGCTGTCTGATAGGCCGCGCTGGTGTTATTTATTCTGGCTAAATACCAGAGCTGCATATTTAAAATAAACACACCGACGCTAAAAAAAAGTACCGCAACCAAAGCCGGAAGTATGACGTTGCGCATTATTATTGTTCTCTATCAATAGGGATTCGAGTTGAGAAATAACGTCAGCATGAAATTTCAGGAGAGCATCAGCCATCCTGAAGCAGGATGGCTGCGTCTCTCTCTAATAGTGTATACGCCATTTTGCGCCGCGCATGGTTCTGTGCGACAGGAAAACAGAGGCACAATAATAGCGGGCAGCCGGCGATCGCGACTGCCCGGTTGGCGGGTTAATTAAAAGCGGTAATCCACGGCCATAAAGTAGCGGCGACCTTCTTCCGTGTAGCTATAGTCGTCGCGGCTCAGGTCTTTATCCCCGACGTTCAGCACGCCGGAACGCAGCTTCACGCTCTTCGTCACCTGCCAGGCGGCACCGACGTCAAACATGGTGTACCCTCCCGGCGTTTTTGAGGTGGCGCTGACCGCACGCTGCTCGCCGGTATAATTTGCGGTGACGTAGAAGGACCAGTCGTCCAGCGGCGTCCAGTCCAGCGTGCCGTTAGCGGTATGGAACGGCAACGACTGCAGTGGCTTATCCCCACCGTTGCTGAGATCGCGGCCATCGTTGTAGGTGTAGTTCACCGTCAGCTTCCATTCGTCGCCAAACGGCACTTTCACTTCGGTTTCCACCCCTTTGATACGCGCTTTGTTGACATTGAAGTAGCGGAAGACCGGCACGCGTTTGCCATTGACCGTTTTCCAGCCGACAAAGTTCGGATAGCCCGGCGCTTCGCTGGCGCTGGAAGTACGCAGAATATCGATCATATCGTCGACGTTATTCTGGAAGGTGGTCACGCTGCCTTCCACGCCCTCCAGCAGCCCTTCTTCGCCGCGGTAGTACAGGCCAATCTCGAAGCTTTCGCTGGTTTCCGGTTTCAGGTCCGGGTTACCGATGATGCTACAGGAGCCACGGCAGGAGTTGGTGGTCCAGTCCGGGTTCAGCTGCAGCAGCGACGGCGCTTTAAAGGCCGTTGCCCAGCCGCCCTTCACGGTAACGGTGTCGGTCGCGTTATAGACCAGATAAGCACGCGGGCTCCAGTGATCGCCGTAGGTCTGATGGTCATCCATACGAATGCCGGTGGTTAACGCCAGCGGTTCGAAAATACGCCACTCATCTTCAAGAAACAGCGCGTACTGGCTGGCGGAAGTGGATTTCCCGCCGCTGCTCAGGTTGACGGGGTCTTTCAGCTTATCGTGGCGCCATTCACCACCGAAGGTCAGCATCTGGTTAATCACCCCCAGCGGCAGCACATATTTACCGTCGATGGCGTTGCTTTCGGAGGTGATCGTGCCGTCCTGCCCTGGGTTTTTGTTATCGACTTTTTCGCCGTAGAACTTCAGTTCGCTGTTGCCCATATCCCAGCGACCGTTATGGCTGAGGGAGTAGTTCTGGCGCTCAAGGCGGTTGCGATCCAGGGAGTCGGAATCACGGTCCTGGCGGTCGAAACCGTAGCCGGCCGTGATGTCCTGGTTATCAGTTGGGGTCCAGGCAAACTCGACGTTGCCGTCGCGGCTGGTAAAGCCTTCGATACGTGGCGTTTCGCCCGCGGCGTTGCTGGAAGCCTGCTGATCGTCTTTGGCGCGTTTCGCCAGGTTACCGTAGGCTTTCATGCCCAGCACGCCGTCAATCAGCGGGCCGCCGGTGAAGAACTGGCCGTTGTAGGTATCTCCGCGATCGCGGTGTTCCTGAATGGTGGTATCGGCGCTCAGCGTGCCGGTCCATTTCTGGCCGACTTTTTTGGTGATGATGTTGACCACGCCGCCGAGGGCGTCGGAGCCGTACAACGAGGACATTGGCCCGCGTACCACTTCAATCCGCTCGATAGCGTCAACCGGCACCCAGTTTAAATCGAAATCGTTGTGGCGGAAGACGGCGTTACGGGAGTTTACGCGTTTGCCGTCAACCAGGATCAGCGTGTAGCTGCTGTCGAGGCCGCGAATACTGACGCCCTTGCGGTTGTCGCCTTCGTTGGTGAGCTGTACACCAGGCACATCGCGCAGGACATCTTTAAGGTTCTGAACCGGGCGGCGCTGTAAATCCTGCTGGGTAATGACGCTGATACTGGCCGGCGCATCCTTCACGCTCTGTTCCGTCGCCGCGGCGGTGACCACCAGCGTTTCTTCATTGACTTCGGCAAGGGCCGGAAACGCCAGCGATACGACGGATGCGCACAATCCCGCCCGGACAAAAGGGTTTAACCTGAACATTCCATATCTCCATGAGGTTCATAACGAATCAAACAAAAGGTGCAATTAACACGTACAGTCGGCGCACTGCTCATAGGCGGCGCGCGCGGAATAGTTTTACCGTTGACGTGGCTGGTCACCTCTTGCCGGCGGTTATGGCCTGCAAGCTATGGAGATTGGCTTCATCCTGAATATGCGAGGATGATAAAGATAATGATTTCCATTATCAATAAAATTATGGAGAATTGTATCAGTTTGTAAGTTGCGACGAGCATAAAAAAACCCTCTCATAAAAGAGGGTTTTATCACTACTGCCCCGCGTTTTGCCGGGCGTTAGCCTTTAAAGCGCTGCGGGAACTTCATTTCGCTATAGCGGACGAAACGGGTGCCTTTTGCCAGCTTGTAACCAAACCAGATCACCAGGAACAGCGGAATACCGATATAGGTTGCCGCTACACCGCCCCAGTCAATGGTATCTTTCAGGAACGCTTCATAGTTCTGGCCCAGGGTAATGATCAGGCACAGCACGAAGGCGAAGATCGGCCCCAGCGGGAAGAATCCTGAACGATATGGCAGGTCATTCAGATCGTTACCCTGCAGCACGTAGCCGCGGCGGAAACGATAGTGGCTGATGGCAATCCCCAGCCAGGCGATAAAGCCCGTCATGCCCGAGGTGTTGAGCAGCCACAAATAGACGGTCTGATTACCGAACATCGAGCTCAGGAAGCACAGCCCCGCAATCACCGTCGTCGCATACAGCGCATTGCGCGGCACGCCGCCACGGGAGAGCTTTGAGAAAATGCGCGGCGCTTTGCCATCACAGGCCAGGGTATAGAGCATACGCGTTGAGGCATACATTCCCGAGTTACCCGCCGACAGCACCGCCGTCAGGATAACCGCGTTCATGATTGCCGCCGCTGACAGCAGCCCCGCATGCTGGAACACCAGGGTGAACGGGCTGACGGAAATGTCTTTCACGTCGTTACGCAGCAGGCTTGGGTCGGTATACGGAATAATCAGGCTGATGATCAGAATCGCGAACACATAGAACAGCAGGATACGCCAGAACACCTGCCGCACCGCGCGCGGAATGTTCTTCTCCGGGTTTTCAGACTCACCGGCCGCAATGCCGATAAGTTCGGTGCCCTGGAACGAGAAGCCGACAATCATCGCCACGCCGATCATCGCCGCGAAACCACCGGCAAACGGCGCATCATCGATCGCCCAGTTGCTCCAGCCCGCAGGCTCCGCACCTTTAAAGATACCGACGATCATCATCACGCCGACAATAATAAAGATAATGACGGTGGCAACTTTGATCAGCGAGAACCAGTATTCCGCTTCGCCAAACCCTTTCACCGAGATCCAGTTCAGCAGGAACATAATCCCGAGGAACAGCGCGCTCCAGATCCAGCCGGGGGTATCCGGGAACCAGTAGCTCATCACCAGCTGTGCGGCGACAAGGTCAACGGCAATGGTGACGGCCCAGTTGTACCAGTAGTTCCAGCCCAGCGCGAAGCCAAAGCCTTCTTCAACGTAGTTTTGACCGTAGGTCGCGAAGGAACCGGAGACCGGCATATATGCCGCCAGTTCGCCAAGGCTGGTCATCAGGAAGTAGACCATCAGACCGATTAAGATATAAGAGAGCAGAGCGCCGCCTGGGCCTGCCTGAGAAATCGTTGCGCCAGATGCAACGAAAAGACCTGTACCGATGGAACCGCCGATTGCGATCATGGTCAAGTGGCGCGCCTTTAATTCACGGCGTAAGCCGGGCGCTTCTGTGGTTTTAGTATCCGAAACCATGTGAAAATGCTATCCATCCAAAAAACGAGGCGCGATTGTAGCAGACGATCCGGGTTCTATCCGGTACAAATGCGAAGTTATAAGAGAGCTTCATGATCGATCATAAATTATTAGTAAAGCACTAATCCCCGGAATTGCCAGCGATCCTCCCGCGATCTCTCACGATAATGAAGCCATACCTGGCCGGTGATTTACACCTGGCAGTAATGCAGAAAACGTTGTAATGCCTTAGAAATATGTTTTTGCCGATGGTGAATCCGCCACAGCGTGCGGGTCAGATTCGGCAGCGGCACCGTCAGCTCCACCAGTGACCCGACCTCCAGCTGCTCGGCGATAACCCGCCGGGAAAGGCAGCTGATGCCAAGTCCGTGACGCACGGCGTGCTTGATGGCCTCCGAGTTCCCCAGCTCCATCCCCAGATGAAATGCTGGCAAATGCGACAGCAGCAGGTAGTCGACGATTTCGCGCGTGCCGGAGCCGTGCTCACGCAAAATCCACGGCGCTTCCGCCAGACGTTGCAACGTGACCTCGCCCTGCAGCAGCGGCGAATCCGGGGCGGCGAACACCACCAGTTCATCTTCCAGCCACGGCTCGGCAATAATATCTGCCGCATGGCAGGGACCTTCGATAAGCCCGATGTCCACCCGCAGATCGGCGACCGCATTGATTACGTCCTGGCTATTCCCCACACTCAGCTCCAGCGGCAGGTCGGGAAAGTCGCGACGGTAGTGGGCGATGATGCCCGGCAGAATATAGTTACCGATGGTGCTACTGGCATAAACCCGAATCGCGCCGTTGTCGCCGCGAAACAGTTCTTCTATCTCGATTGCACGCTCCAGAAGCGCTAACGCCCGCGGGTAGAGCAGCCGCCCGTGTTCGTTCACCACCAGCCGCTTCCCTACGCGGTCGAACAACTGCACCCCTAACTGCCCTTCCAGATCGGTCAGGGCGGCGCTGACCGCCGACTGCGACAGCGCCAGCATCTGCGAGGCCTGGGTGGTTGAACCGCTCTTAAGCACCTCAGCAAAAACTTCCAGCTGTCGTAACGTGATATGCATAACTCATCCTGCCCGTCTTCCAACGCGAGTATCCGATAACCCGACGTAACCTGTGGATAATAACATTCTGGACCGCGATAGTCCGCCCTTACCCGTCATACTTCAAGCGGCTTAGGTGTTGGCGGCACCGTCATGCAACTTGAGTTATTTAGGGTTCTTACCACTTATTCCGATTAATTATAAATATATAATCAATTTTATTTTTAAACTAGTGCGGCGTAACCTTTTAGCCAGACAAAGGAGAAGGTTATGACAGCATTCACTTTACCGACTAAACATCGCACCTTGTGGCACTTTGCCCCTGGACTGGCGCTCACCGCCGTACTGACCGGCGCCGCGCTGTGGGCAGGCAGTTTTTCCGCTATCGCGGGCGCCGGTTTCAGCGCGCTGACGCTGGCCATCCTCTTCGGTATGGTTATCGGTAATACGATTTATCCTAAGCTCTGGCAGTCCTGCGACGGCGGCGTCATCTTCGCCAAACAGTACCTGTTACGCCTCGGTATTATTTTATACGGTTTTCGCCTGACCTTCGCCCAGATTGCCGACGTGGGCGTCAGCGGGATCACCATTGATGTGCTGACATTGACCAGCACCTTTTTTATCGCCTGCTTCCTCGGGCAGAAGATTTTCGGTCTGGACAAACATACCAGCTGGCTGATTGGCGCCGGCAGCAGCATCTGCGGTGCGGCGGCGATTCTGGCAACCGAACCGGTGGTGAAAGCCGAGGCCAGTAAAGTGACCGTAGCGGTGGCGACGGTGGTGATTTTTGGTACCCTGGCCATCTTCCTCTACCCGGCGATGTACCCGATGCTGGCGCACTGGTTCACACCAGAAGCCTATGGCATCTATATGGGGTCGACCATGCATGAAGTGGCGCAGGTAGTTGCTGCCGGTCACGCCATCAGCCCGGATGCGGAAAACGCGGCGGTGATTGCCAAAATGCTGCGCGTGATGATGCTGGCTCCGTTCCTGCTGTTCCTGGCGGCACGGGTGAAACAGCTGGCACCGGAAGGTCAGGGTGAAAAAAGCAAAATCACCATTCCGTGGTTTGCCATCCTGTTCATCCTGGTAGCGGTGTTTAACTCCTTCCACCTGCTGCCAAAAGCGGTGGTCGACATGCTGGTCACCCTCGACACCGTGCTGCTGGCGATGGCGATGGCGGCTCTGGGACTGACCACTCACGTCAGCGCCCTGAAAAAAGCCGGTGCCAAACCGCTGCTGATGGCCCTGATGCTGTTCGTCTGGTTGATTGTCGGTGGTGGCGTTATCAACCTGGTGGTTCACAGCCTGATGGCATAACCCCAGCACCTGTCCATCATCATTCATTGATGTAACTCTTCAGTTAAGCCGCTATCATTACCCTCCCCCCAGCGGCTTAACTGGAGTTTTTTTATGAAATATATTGGAGCGCACGTCAGTGCCTCAGGCGGGCTGGCCAACGCTGCCATTCGCGCCGCCGAGATTGAAGCAACGGCTTTCGCGCTGTTCACCAAGAACCAACGTCAATGGCGAGCCGCTCCGCTGAGCGACGAAACCATTGCTGAATTCAAAGCCGCCTGCGAAAAATACCGCTTTGGTCCTGGTCAAATCCTGCCCCACGACAGCTACCTGATTAACCTCGGTCACCCGGTGGCCGACGCGCTGGAAAAATCCCGCGATGCCTTTATTGATGAGCTGAGCCGCTGCCAGCAGCTCGGTCTGACGCTCCTCAATTTCCATCCCGGCAGCCACCTGCAGCAGATCCCGGAAGACGAGTGTCTGGCGCGCATCGCCGAATCGATCAATATTGCGCTGGCTAAAACCGAAGGGGTCACCGCGGTGATTGAAAACACCGCCGGCCAGGGCAGCAACCTCGGATTTAAATTTGAACATCTCGCGGCCATCATCGACGGCGTCGAAGATAAATCCCGCGTCGGGGTGTGCATTGATACCTGCCACGCGTTTGCCGCCGGTTATGACCTGCGCAGCGCCGAGGAGTGTGAGAAGACCTTTGCTGATTTCGAGCGCATTGTCGGCTTCCGCTATCTGCGCGGCATGCACCTTAACGATGCCAAAAGCGCCTTCGGCAGCCGCGTTGACCGCCACCACAGCCTCGGTGAAGGCAATATTGGCCACGACGCGTTCCGCTGGATCATGCAGGACAACCGGTTTGACGGCATCCCGCTGATTCTGGAAACCATTAACCCGGATATCTGGGCTGAAGAGATTGCCTGGCTGCGGGCGCAACAGACGGAAGAAGCTTCGGCCTGATTGTCGCCGCGACTCTTTGAGGGCGCAGACCAGCAGGATCAAAAAAAGGGCCGAACTATCGGCCCTTTGCTTTTCTGTTTTACCGGTTCATCTGTCAATGACTCAGGCCGCTTTTTCGACTGCCTGAACTTCCGGACGTTTCACCACGGCGTAAGACAGACCGGCTACCAGGGTACCGGCAATAATCGCCAGCAGGTAACCCAGCACCGGGGTAATCGCGCCAGGGATCAGCAGCACAAACAGACCGCCGTGCGGCGCCATCAGTTTGGCACCAATCGCCATAGAGATGGCTCCAGTCACCGCGCCGCCAACGATACAGCATGGCAGGACACGCATCGGGTCACGGGCAGCGAACGGAATCGCCCCTTCAGAGATAAAGCACAGACCCAGTACCAGCGCCGCTTTACCGCCTTCACGTTGGCCCTTATCAAACTTGTTACGGGCAACCAGCGTCGCGATACCCATCGCCAGCGGTGGCACCATACCGGCCGCCATAATGGCCGCCATCGGGGCGTAGGTTTGGGTACTCAACAGGCCGACACCGAAAGCGTAGGCCGCTTTGTTCACCGGGCCACCCATATCGGTACACATCATTGCCCCAAGGATAGCGCCCAGCAGGACGGCGTTTGCCGTGCCCATCGTTTGCAGCCAGTGGGTCAGGCCTGCCAGGATACCGGCAACCGGTTTACCAATCAGGTAGATCATCGCCAGACCGACGATCAGGCTGGAAACCAGCGGAATGATCAGGATCGGCTTCAGCGCTTCCATGCTCGGCGGCAGTTTTAATTTGGTGCTGATCAGTTTCGCGACGTAACCGGCAAGGAAACCGGCGATGATCCCGCCGATAAAGCCGGAACCGCCGCTGACCGCCAGCATACCGCCGATCAGGCCCGGCGTCAGGCCAGGACGGTCAGCAATCGAGAAGGCAATAAAGCCTGCCAGAACCGGCACCATCAAGGCAAAGGCTGAACCACCACCAATCTGCATCAGCGAGGCTGCCAGAGTATCTTTGACTTCAAAGGCTTTGATACCAAAGGCGAAGGAGAGCGCGATACACAGGCCGCCGGCCACCACCATCGGCAGCATATAGGACACACCGGTCAGCAGGTGACGATAGGCGCCGCCACCCTCTTTCTTCGCCGAGTCAGCCTGCTGGCTGCCCTGGCCCGAAGGCTGGTACGGTTTCGCTTCCGCAACGGCTTTATCCAGCTCCTGCGCGGTTTTCTTCAGCGCCAGGCCGGTGGTTGTGCGATACATCGGCTTACCGGCAAATTTCGCCAGGTCCACTTCAATGTCGGCCGCCACAACGACCAGATCCGCCTGAGCGACTTCTTCTGGCGTAATCGCATTGCCGGCGCCCACGGAACCGCGGGTTTCGACTTTGACCCACCAGCCGCGTTTTTTGGCTTCGGTTTCAATAGCTTCAGCCGCCATAAAGGTGTGCGCAACGCCGGTCGGGCAGGCCGTAATGGCCACAATGCGTTTTGCGCCGCCGGTTGCCGCCGGCAGTGCCGCCGCGGCCGGTGCGGTATAGGTGGTCGCGTGACCTTTCGCTTCGCTGAGGAACAGTTCAGGATGCGCCACGGCGCGATTGATATCGCCGAGATACACCTGCTTGCCGTTCAGCGAGCTGTCGGCTGGCAACGCGGTGCCGAGGACGATCGCCAGCTCGGCATCGTTCGGGTTGTCTGTCAGTTCAAGGTGCGCTTTAGGCGCGGCGGTACTCAGCAGGGTTTTCGCCATATAGGCGCGGGCCTGGCCAAGTCCGGCATCAATAATCAGCAGCGTTTTCATTATGCCTCTCCTGCTGTTAATTAAAGGGTTTTAAGTCGACGCGCGCCATCATTGCGGCCAACTGGGTACGATCGGTAATACCAACATTGCTCTGGCTGACCGCCAGTGCCGCCACGGCGGTTGCCAGGCGTAAAGTATGTTCACTGGATTCACGCATCAGCAGACCGTAGATCAGGCCGCCTACCATGGAATCGCCGGCACCCACGGTGCTGACCACTTCCACTGAAGGCGGTTTCGCGATCCATTCTCCGGAGGCGTTAACCCACAGTGCGCCCTCTTCGCCAAGAGAAATAACCACATGGGCAATCCCCTGCTCGCGCAACGCATGGGCCGCGTCAATCACGTCTTTCATGTCCGGCAGCTTGCGGCCAGCCCAGATTTCCAGCTCGCGACGGTTCGGTTTCACCAGCCACGGCGCCGCTTTCAGACCGGCGACCAGCGCTTCACGGCTACTATCAAAGATAATGCACGGGCACTGGCTGCGCAGGCGCACCATCCAGTCGGTGAAGGCTTCCGGGCTGACGCCGGACGGCAGGCTGCCGCTGACGCAGACCATATCGAACTGACCCAGCCAGCTCAGAGAATCATTAACAAAGCGTTCCCAGTCGGCCGGGGTGACTTCAAAGCCGGAGAAGTTAAAATCGGTCACTTCGCCATCTTTTTCCGTCAGCTTGACGTTGATACGGGTACGGCCCTGCACCACCTGGAAACGGTTGGCAATGCCCAGCTCGCTGAACAGCTGCTGAAAACCATCCTGGTTGTCTTTGCCGAGGAAGCCCCCGACGGTGACGTCAATGCCGAGATCTTTCAGCACTTTCGCCACGTTGATGCCTTTACCGGCAGCATGCAGGCCGGTGGTACGAACCAGGTTCACTTCGCCGCGTTCAATTTCTGGTGTAAAACCCACCAGGTCATATGCCGGGTTTAAAGTAATTGTTGCTACACGTCTGCTCATTTATGCGCCCTCCCCAAGGCCTGCGGCGATCGCTTCGCCAATCGCATCCAGCGCTTGTTGCGCATCCTCACCCTGCGCGGTAAAGCGCAGACGGTGACCTTTCTTCACACCCAGCGCCACGACTTTCATCAGGCTGCGGCCGTTGGCCGGCTTGCCGGAACCGTCGAGGTTAGTGACGGTAATGTCGCTGGAAAATTGTTTGATGGTGTTCACTAACATGGTGCCGGGACGGGCATGCAGCCCGTGCTCGTTGCGCACTACAAATTCGGCGCTCAGCACGTCGTCGGCAATGGCGTCATCGCTGGTCAGCAACGCCAGCAGGGTTGCGCCATCGGATGTCAGCAGACGGTCAGCTTTTTTGTCGATCAGCAGATTGCTCAGGCGGTTCAGCACCGCGGTAGGCTGTTCATCGGCCATCGCCACGGTGATCAGCAGGGAAACCGGCTGCTCATCGCTGGTAAATGCGTTGGCGGCACGGCTTACCGCAACCGCGCTGCGCAGGTTACCTTCCGCGCTGTCGTTCAGCCAGATGCCCTGACCAAGGTTCAGCGGCTTGTCATTAATGGTGCGGCTGACAAAGGACGCGTCAACGGCGCCGGCTTCTTTCAGACGCGCGGCGTTCAGCGCCTGTAAGGTCATCAGGTCGCTGGCGACGATATCGAGGCTCAGCGTGTCGTTATCCAGTTTCAGCACTTCGCTCTGCTTTTCACCCATCAGCAGGGCGCGCAGCTCTTCAGCGGTGGTCGCTGACTTAAGCTGCTCGGCCACTGAATCATCGCTGAGCACGTGCGTCAGCTGACGCAGCAGGCCGAGATGTTCATCGGAGCTGGCGGCAATGCCGATCGCCACGTAGGCGGTCTGCCCTTCGCCCCAGGCCACGCCCTGCGGGAACTGATAAACCTGTACGCCGGTTTTCAGCACCTGGTCGCGGGTGTCGGTCGTCCCGTGTGGGATAGCAATGCCGTTGCCAAGGAAAGTGGAGGTCTGCTGCTCGCGAGCCAGCATCCCGTTGAGGTAGCCTTCCGCCACGTTACCTGCGCTAACCAGCGCGGCTGCAACCTGACGAATTGCCTCTTCTTTATTACCGGCCTGCTGGCCGGGATGAATATCCTGCACAGATAACTGGAACATGGTTCTCCTCTCCTGCTGAGTTGAATCGTTTCAGCTGCTTTGAGAAAAAAAGCGCCATCTTCCTGACAGAGATATTCCCGATGACGCTGAAACGTTTCAATGAGTCTGTACCTTTCTTACCCACCGTGCAAGTTCTGTTAGCATCCTGATAACAGAATTTAGAGCTACTGCACATTTTTGCTGAAGCCATGGTCTGGAATTCAGCCCGGCTTCAGCATTTTACTGAAGCGCCTAATTTGAAACTGCTTTTTATTTTTTGATACCATACTACTGTTCATTTTCTGACGCGCGGCGTAAACTCCGCTGCTCTCACCCACACAGATAGCCGCACATGCAAAACAGTAGCACCGCCCTCCCTCGTCGTGGGTTCGATTTAACCTCTTCAGCCTTCCTGATTGTCGCCTTCCTGACAGGCATTGCCGGCGCCCTACAAACGCCGACCCTGAGCCTGTTCCTGACCAATGAGGTGCATGTCCGCCCGGCGATGGTTGGCTTCTTTTTTACCGGCAGCGCGGTCATCGGGATCATGGTCAGCCAGTTTCTCGCCGGACGCTCGGACCGCCAGGGCGATCGTAAGCAGCTCATCGTCGTCTGCTGTATGCTCGGGATCCTCGCCTGCCTGCTGTTCGCCTGGAACCGCAACTACTTTGTTCTGCTGTTTGTCGGCGTGTTCCTCAGCAGCTTCGGCTCCACCGCCAACCCGCAAATGTTCGCCCTTGCCCGTGAACATGCCGATAAAACCGGCCGTGAAGCGGTGATGTTCAGCTCGATTCTGCGCGCCCAGGTCTCCCTGGCATGGGTTATCGGCCCGCCGCTGGCCTACGCGCTGGCGATGGGGTTTGGCTTCACCGTGATGTATCTCTGCGCCGCCGTCGCCTTTGTGGTCTGCGCGGCGATGGTCTGGTGGTTTCTGCCCAGCATGCGCAAAGAGAAACAGGCGGTGGTAGGCCATCTGGAAGCGCCGCGCACCCATCGTCGCGATGCGCTGCTGCTGTTCAGCGTGTGCACATTAATGTGGGGCATCAACAGCCTGTACATTATTAATATGCCGCTCTACATCATTAATGAGCTGCATCTGTCCGAGAAGCTGGCCGGCTTGATGATGGGGACCGCCGCCGGGCTGGAGATCCCGACAATGCTGATCGCCGGCTATTATGCGAGGCGCTTTGGTAAGCGTTTTCTGATGCGCCTTGCGGCAGTGGCGGGGATCCTGTTTTACGTCGGCATGCTGCTGGTGCACACCCCGGTGTTACTGCTGGCGATGCAGGCGCTGAACGCAATCTTCATCGGCATTCTTGCCGGGATTGGCATGCTCTATTTCCAGGACCTGATGCCGGGACAGGCCGGTGCCGCCACCACGCTGTATACCAATACCACCCGCGTTGGCTGGATTATCGCCGGTTCACTGGCCGGTGTGGTGGCTGAAATCTGGAGCTATCACGCCGTATTCTGGATAGCCCTCGGCATGGGCGTGGCTTCGCTGGTCTGCCTGTGGCGGATCAAAGACGTTTAGGGCGCGGTGCTCGCTTCGAGCTGCAAAAGATAGGTCATCGCCGCCTCACGGCTGGTCGAGCACATCTCGCGCGCGGGCTGGAGGCTGGCGCACACTTTTGGCCTTAATGGCGAGGTAAAGATGTTGCACAGGTTGTCGGACGACAGCTGAACACAGCGGGTGTTTGCTGGTTTGCCGTCAGGCATTCCGGGGATCGGCGATGAGATGGAAGGGGCGATACAGCAGGCACCGCAATCGATACGACATTCCATAATGATTCTCTTGATGTTGCGGTTCACGGCTCAGCGTAAACGTTTTAACCGGAGATAGCAAAACTCGCGAATTCCTCTTGCCTGAAAGGCCCGGCGCGAGTAGTTTTACGCGATATTTTTTGAACCGTTAAGTCACAGGATTACTGCAATGCCAAGAGCGAATGAAATTAAAAAAGGTATGGTGCTGAATTACAACGGCAAGCTGCTGATTGTGAAGAATATCGATATTCAGTCACCGAGCGCCCGTGGCGCAGCAACGCTGTACAAAATGCGTTTCTCTGACGTTCGTACCGGCCTGAAAGTGGAAGAGCGCTTCAAAGGCGACGATATCGTCGATACCGTGACCCTGACCCGTCGCTTCGTTGACTTCTCTTATGTTGATGGCAACGAGTACGTGTTTATGGATAAAGAAGATTACACGCCGTATACCTTCACCAAAGAGCAGATTGAAGAAGAGCTGCTGTTCATTCCGGAAGGCGGCATGCCGGACATGCAGGTTCTGACCTGGGATGGCCAACTGCTGGCGCTGGAACTGCCGCAGACCGTGGACCTGGAAATCGTCGAAACGGCACCGGGCATTAAAGGCGCTTCCGCCAGCTCCCGCACCAAACCGGCGACCATGAGCACCGGTCTGGTGATTCAGGTTCCGGAATACCTGACCACCGGCGAGAAAATTCGTATCCATATCGAAGAAAGCCGCTATATGGGCCGCGCTGACTAATCACCTCCGGCGCCGCACCGCTCCCATAGCAAAAAGGACAGCCTCAGGCTGTCCTTTTGATTTTCCGGGCGCTGAAATTACAGCAGTTCCGGGTACTTAGTCATCTTCAGCGCCAGCTCAACGCCGCGTACTTCCGCCATCCCTTTCAGACGGCCGATCGCCGAATAACCTGGGTTGGTTTTCTTACGCAGATCGTCCAGCATCTGGTGCCCGTGATCCGGACGGAACGGGATCGGACGCAGATCGCCGGCGCGTTTACGGCGCAGCTCTTCGCTCAGAATCGCATTCACCACCGCCACCATGTTGACGTCACCGGTCAGGTGCGCCGCTTCATGGAAGGTTTTTGGGTTCTCTTCGCGGCAGGTTGAACGCAGATGCGTAAAGTGGATACGGTCGCCGAAGGTTTCGACCATTTTCACTAAATCGTTATCGGCACGCACGCCGTAAGAACCGGTACACATCGTAAAGCCGTTGTTGATGCTGTCCACGGTCTCTTTCAGCCACTGCATATCTTCGATGGTCGAGACGATACGCGGCAGGCCGAGGATCGGACGCGGCGGATCGTCCGGGTGAACGGCCAGCCGTACGCCGACTTCTTCACATACCGGCACGATGGCGCGCAGGAACACGGCCATGTTATCGCGCAGCTGCGCTTTATTAATATGATCGTATTCCGCCAGGCGCGCGCGGAACTGGTCAAGGGTATAGCCCTCTTCAGCGCCCGGTAAACCGGCAATAATGTTACGGGTCAGCTTGTCGATTTCCGCCGCGCTCATCGCCGCAAATCGGGCCTGCGCCTGGCGCTGCTCTTCTTCGCTGTAATCCGCTTCGGCGCCGGGACGCTTAAGGATATGCAGCTCAAATGCCGCAAAGGCGATTTGGTCAAAACGCAGCGCTTTCGAGCCGTCCGGCAGCTGGTATTCCAGATCGGTACGCGTCCAGTCGAGAATCGGCATGAAGTTGTAGCATACGGTATCAATCCCGCAGGCCGCGAGGTTGCGAATGCTCTGCTGGTAGTTGGCAATCCAGGTCGCACACTGCCCGCTATGGGTCTTAATCTCTTCGTGTACCGGAATGCTTTCAACGACTGACCAGGTCAGCCCTTTTTCCGCCAGCAGCGCCTTACGCTGTTGAATTTCTTCAACCGGCCAGACCTGACCGTTAGGAATATGGTGCAGTGCGGTGACTACCCCAGTTGCGCCCGCCTGTCGTACATCATCAAGCGATACCGGATCGTTCGGTCCATACCAACGCCAGGTTTGCTCCATCGCTATGCCCTCTCAAAGTTGTTATACCAATAACCTCAACATCAATGACGACTACCATACAGGCTTATCGTAAAGGATCAATGAATCCCGCTGTATTGATTGATCCAGCTCACACTAAGCGGATAAATACGGCTTACCAATTTAATTTGTTGTCATATAACTTTACACTGGCCTTGTTAATCATTGGTTAATCAGGTGTATAAAGAATGACGACTATTGCGACAGCTACGCTGCCAGAAAACGTGCAACTCCCTCAGTATGATCGCAGCCAGCTGCGTTCGCGTATTGTGCACTTTGGTTTTGGCGCCTTTCACCGCGCGCACCAGGCCCTGCTAACGGATCGGGTGCTCAACGCCGGCGGCGGAGACTGGGGGATCTGTGAAATTAGTCTGTTCAGCGGCGATAAGCTAATGAGCCAGCTTCGCCAGCAGGAGCACCTGTTCACCGTGCTGGAAAAAGGGGCCGCAGGCAACCAGCCGATTGTCGTGGGTGCGGTTCACGAATGCCTGAACGCCAAACTGGACTCGCTGCCCGCCATTATTGAGAAATTCTGCGAGCCGCAGGTGGCCATCGTTTCGCTGACCATCACCGAGAAAGGCTACTGCATTGACCCCGCGACGGGTTCACTGGATTTGACGCAGCCGCGGATTATTCACGATCTGGAAAACCCGACGCTGCCGCAGTCGGTCCCGGGCATTCTGGTCGAAGCGCTGTCGCGCCGTCGTGAACGAGGCCTGGCGCCGTTTACGGTGCTCTCCTGCGATAATATTCCTGATAACGGCCACGTCGTTAAAAATGCCGTGCTCGGCATGGCGCAAAAGCGTAGCCCGGAACTGGCGCAGTGGATTGCTGAACACGTCAGCTTCCCCGGCACCATGGTGGATCGTATCGTGCCTGCCGCCACCGACGAGTCGCTGGCTGAAATCCGCGCCGCGCTGGGGGTAGAAGACCCTTGCGCCATCAGCTGTGAGCCGTTTATTCAGTGGGTCGTCGAAGACAACTTCGTTGCCGGTCGCCCGGCGTGGGAAACCGCCGGCGTGCAGATGACCGACAATGTGCTGCCGTGGGAACAGATGAAGCTGCGGATGCTCAACGGTAGCCATTCGTTCCTCGCGTATCTTGGCTACCTGGCAGGCCACGCGCATATCAGCGACTGTATGCAGGATGAAGTCCTGCGCACCGCCGCTCGCCGCTTAATGCTTGATGAACAGGCGCCGACGCTGACTATCGAAAACGTCGACCTGACGGCCTATGCCGACAGCCTGATCGCCCGCTTTGCCAACCCGGCGCTGAAACATCGCACCTGGCAAATTGCGATGGACGGCAGCCAGAAGCTGCCACAGCGCATGCTGGACGGCATTCGCGTGCATCTTGAGCGCGGCAGCCAGTGGCCGTTACTGGCGCTTGGTGTCGCCGGCTGGATGCGCTACGTCAGCGGCGTGGACGATGCCGGTCAGGCTATTGATGTGCGTGACCCGCTGGCGGAGAAGATTCAGGCCCTGGTCGCCAGCAGTCGCGAGGAGGAGCGCGTTAGCGCCCTGCTCTCGCTGGAAGAGATCTTTGGCCGCGACCTGCCGCGCAATGCGCAGTTTGTCGCTGACATTAGCGCCGCCTGGCACCAGCTGTCGGTTTCTGGCGCTCGCCAGGCCATCGCTACGCTAGTACAGATTTAACAATTTCTGCTGTTTAGCGGGCAGAATTTTTTTCTGCCCGCGCTTCCTCTTCTCTTTTCGTCATTTTTTCGTCAGGATAGTCGTAACTGTTACAACATTACATTTGCGTCCTGGAGAAAATGTGACCAAAACAAACTTGATCACGGGGTTTCTCGGCAGCGGTAAGACGACCTCGATTCTTCATCTGCTGGCCCATAAGCCTGCAGATGAAAAATGGGCCGTGCTGGTTAATGAGTTTGGCGAAGTGGGTATCGACGGGGCCTTGCTGGCCGAAAGCGGTGCGCTACTCAAAGAGATCCCCGGCGGCTGCATGTGCTGCGTCAACGGCCTGCCGATGCAGGTTGGGCTGAACACCCTGCTACGCCAGGGGAAACCGGATCGCCTGCTGATTGAGCCCACCGGGCTTGGCCACCCTAAACAAATTCTCGATATCCTCACCGCCGCCGTCTACGAACCGTGGATCGATCTTCGGGCAACGCTGTGCGTCCTCGATCCCCGTCAGTTGCTCGATAGCAAAGTGCTGGCGAATGATAATTTCCGCGATCAGCTTGCCGCGGCTGACATCATCATCAGCAATAAAACGGATCGCATGACGGCAGACAGCGAACAGGCCTTTCAGGCCTGGTGGCAGGACCATGGCGGTGAACGTCGGCACGTCACGGCGACGCAAGGCAACATCGACCCGGCGCTGCTTGACCTCCCACGGCGTAATGTTGGCCCGCTGCCGACCAGCGCCGAACATGCGCACAGCCACGGCGCCACAAAGGGCCTGGGCGCGCTGAGCCTGCCGGCACACCAGCGCTGGCGGCGCAGCCTCAACAGCGGCCAGGGCTATCAGGCCTGCGGCTGGATCTTTGATGCCGAGACCACCTTTGACACCATTGGGCTGCTGGAGTGGGCGCGCCTGGCGCCGGTTGAGCGCGTGAAGGGCGTGTTACGCATTGCGGAAGGCCTGGTCCGTATCAATCGTCAGGGGCTTGACCTGCATATTGAGACCCAAAACGTCGCACCGCCGGATAGCCGAATAGAGCTCATTAGTGCTTCCGAGGCCGACTGGAACGCGTTACAAGCCTCTTTGTTGAAACTTCGTTTAAGTTAAGGCGGTTATGTTTTCCGCCGTTTTACACAACTCGCGACCGTTATGTTAAAAAATCGATTACCCCTGATCCTGCTGCTTAACGCTGCCGGTTTCGCCCTGTTTTTATCGTGGTATCTGCCCGCGAATCATGGTTTCTGGTTTCCGCTGGACTCCGCTATCTTCCACTTCTTTAACCAGAGTGTGGGGACCAACCACGCCTGGGCCTGGCTGCTGGCGATCATCAATAACCGCGCCTTCGATGGCTGCTCGTTGTTGGCAATGGGCTGCCTGATGCTCAGCTTCTGGCTGAAAGAGCAGAGCGCCGGGCGCCGCCGGATCGTGATTATCGGCCTGGTGATGCTGCTTTCCGCGGTGATTATTAACCAGCTGGCGCAGCATTTGATGCCGGTTAAACGCGCCAGCCCTTCCCTGTCGTTCAGCGGAATTGTGAAAGTCAGCGATGTCGTCTCTTTCCCGACCAAAGACGCGTCCAAAGACAGTTTCCCCGGTGACCATGGAATGATGCTGCTGATATTCGCCGCCTTTATGTGGCGCTATTTTGGCCGCCGGGCACTGGCGATTGCGCTCGCTATTTTTGTTATTTTCGCCTTCCCGCGGGTGATGATTGGCGCCCACTGGTTTACCGATATTGCTGTTGGCTCATTAACCGCCCTGCTGATTGGTGCCCCCTGGGTTCTGTTGACGCCATTAAGCGATATTCTGGTGGACTGGTTTGATCGCACGCTGCCGGGTAAAAAGGGTGAAAATTAACCCGACCGTTACAAATTACTAATATTATCCATAAGGGATCGTTCTCGGTCCCCTTATCGGCTTTTGCCACTTTTTGTCGTAATGGTCATCTTCTTGTCACATTAATCATCTTACAAATGAAGTAATTGCATATTTTTTACCCGCTATTGACGCTATTTTGCGCTTTCCCGATGATTCACTTTCAGACGCAAAATTTCTTATAAGAAATCGCGCAAAACCACTCGCCATCCCCCGGTTGATAGGGTAATCTCGTTCTCGTTTTGCCTTTTCAGCAACATATTCTGGCTCAAAATTAAATTTGTGCGTTATCCCACAAATTTGGATTTAAGGAATTGTCTCATTGCTGGCAGGTATTTAGGCTCTAACACGTTTGGCATTTTTTATAACGACATTGTCGTTAAGGACAACAAGGGAAAACAAACAACATGGTCAAATCTCAGCCGATTTTGAGATATATCTTGCGGGTGGTTCCCGCAATAGCAGTGGCAGTGTTGCTTTCTGCCTGTAGTTCGACAAGTAGTACCGCGAAGAATATGCATTCTGAGACGCATGCTGTGGGTAGTGGCGATTTATCATCACTGCAAGCCTCTCAGGATGAATTTGAAAAGCTGGTCAGCAACTTGAATGTTAAGACCAAGTTGATGGACCAGTATGCCAGCTGGAAAGGCGTGCGTTACCGCCTCGGTGGCAGCACCCGTAAGGGTATTGATTGTTCCGCATTCGTACAGCGTACCTTCCGCGAACAATTTGGTCTGGAACTGCCGCGCTCGACCTCTGAGCAGCAAGATTCCGGCAAGTCGATTTCACGTTCTCAGCTGCGCACCGGTGATTTAGTGCTGTTCCGCGCAGGGTCAACGGGTCGTCATGTAGGCATTTATATCGGTAACGATCAGTTCGTACATGCTTCCACCAGCAGCGGTGTGACCATCTCCAGCATGAATGAACCTTACTGGAAAAAGCGCTATAACGAAGCGCGTCGAGTTCTGAGCCGCTCGTAATCTCTTCTGCCGTCGGTTACCCTTGGCTGACGTTCAGATAAAAAAACACTGCTGTGGCAGTGTTTTTTTTTGCCTATTTACCTGTAAACGCCGCAATATAGGCTATCTCTATTTAGTGACGATAGAAAAAGCATGTTGTATACCCAAAATAATTCGAGTTGCTTGTAGGCGGCAAAGCCGTAAACCCCCAGGAACTTACTCAGGTAAGTGACTGGGGTGCGCGGGTGCAGCCAACACCCAGGCAACCTGAAGTATGACGGGTCTATCACCCATTGGCGTAACTTATAAACACGGACAGACTACAGGCTATGCTTACCCGTTATCTATCGCCCCGACGGAATATCTGGCTAACCAGCATACTCATTGGAATCATCGCCGCGCTGCTGGCCGGCAGCATTCAGTTTATAGCGATTTACCACAGTCGATCTGAGCGCTTTGATAGCGTCATCGATAACATTAGCGTCTTCCTGACGAATTATTTTCACGACCTCAACAAAACCATTGCCGACCTACAGCCGCTGGTTGACCAGAACTGTGTAAATGTCGCCTCCGGGTTGACCGCCAAAGCAGCATTCAGCCCAAACGTCCGCGCTTTTCTACTGGTCAAAGATGGCATGGCCTTCTGCTCTTCCGCCACCGGGCCGATGAACTCGCCGCTGACGGAGCTTATTCCGAGGCTGGATATCAGTAAACCGGTCGACATGCAGCTCCTGGCAGGGACGCCGATGATGCCGAAAAGCACCGCGCTGACCCTGTGGGTACGCAGCCCGCACGGCGGAAACGATGGCGTATTCGTCTCCCTCAATACCAACCTGCTCCCCTATTTTCTCTATACCGCCCGCCAGGATGATTTCAGCGGTATTGCACTGGTGGTGAATAACCTCGCCCTGGCTACCTTTAACAACCGCCTCGTTGACCCGCAGACCCTGTCAACGCAACCCATTCGCCAGCTGGAAATAAAAGGCCTGCCGCTGAAGGTCTATCTCTATGCCAACAGCTGGCTGTCGGAGAATATGCAGTTTGCCCTCCTGCTGGGGATGGTGAGCGGCCTGCTGGCGGGGCTGATTGGTTACTACATTCTCACGTTGCGCTCCGACCCACGAAAAGAACTGCAGACGGCGATTAACAAAAACCAGTTTTACATTGTTTACCAGCCGGTGGTGAAAGCCGATACCCTGCATATCAGCGGTGTCGAGGTGCTGATGCGCTGGCGACATCCGATAGGCGGTGAGATCCCCCCGGACGTATTTATTAACCTCGCCGAAACCCAGCAAATGATCGTCCCGCTCACCCATCATCTGTTCTCATTGATCGCCCGTGACGCGCCAACGCTGAAAACGATCCTGCCGGCAGGAACCAAGCTTGGGCTTAACATCTCCCCCGCCCACCTCCATGCCGATGGTTTTCAGGACGACCTCCGCCAGTTTGCCGCCGCCATGCCCGCCAACCACTTCAATGTGGTGCTGGAAATAACCGAACGGGCGATGATCGATAAAAACAAATCGCTGGCGATCTTTGACTGGTTGCATGAGCAGGGCTTTGAAATTGCGATCGATGACTTTGGTACCGGGCATAGCGCGCTGATCTATCTTGAGCGTTATAACTTTGACTACCTGAAAATCGACCGCGGCTTTGTGCAGGCTATCGGGACCGAAACCGTCACCTCGCCGGTGCTGGACGCCGTCCTGACCCTGAGCAGGCGCCTGAAGCTCCTGACCGTGGCTGAAGGGGTCGAAACGCAGGAACAGGCCGAGTGGCTACGCAAGCAGGGGGTACACTACCTGCAGGGCTACTGGCTCAGCCGCCCGATTTCGCTGGAAATGCTGCTGGAAGCGCATGACGAACCGGCAAAATATTTTGCCAACCGCTAGCCTTCCCTTATGATGCCACTCTGCAGGCAGGCCACCATCAGGCCTGCTCACAAAGGATAAGAATCTGGTTATGTTTGTCCGCGTCTGCCTGGTATTCCTGACCCTGCTGAGCCTGAACAGCCAGGCGCAAACTATTCAAGAGAGCAGCGCGCTCTCGATCATTGGTGAACCGAAGTACCGCGACGATTTTAGCCACTTCGATTACGCTAACCCGACGGCACCGAAGGGAGGCACTATCGTCAATGCCGCCATCGGCACCTTCGACAATTTCAACCGCTACGCGCTACGCGGTAACCCGGGTGTCCGCACCGAAGCCCTGTACGATACGCTGTTCACCACCTCCGACGACGAACCCGGCAGCTATTACCCGCTCATTGCCGAGCGCGCCCGCTACGCCGACGATTTCTCGTGGATGGAGGTCACCCTCAATCCCCACGCCCGCTTTCATGATGGCAGCCCGATTAGCGCCAGCGATGTCGCCTTTACCTTCCACAAATTTATGACCGAAGGGGTGCCGCAGTTTCGCTTGTTCTACAAAGGGACGAGCGTCGAGGCGATTGCCCCGCGCACCGTGCGCATCACGCTCGGGCAGCCCGGAAAAGAAAACATGCTGGGCCTGCTGACCCTGCCGGTGATGCCGGAGGCGTTCTGGCGTCAGCATAAGCTCAGCGATCCGCTCTCCACGCCGCCGCTGGCCAGCGGCCCGTACCGCATTACCGACTGGCGGATGGGGCAATACATCGTCTACTCGCGGGTCAAAGACTACTGGGCGGCCGATCTTCCGGTGAACCGCGGGCGCTGGAATTTTGACACCCTGCGCTACGACTATTATCTCGACGATAACGTCGCCTTTGAGGCCTTTAAGGCCGGGGCCGTCGACCGGCGCGAAGAGGCCGTCGCCAGAAACTGGGCCACCCGTTACGTCGGGCGTAACTTTACCCAGGGCTATATCGTCAAAGATACCTACCAGAATACCTCGGCGCAGGACACCCAATGGCTGGCGTTTAATATCCAGCGCCCGGTCTTTAGCGACCGCCGGGTCCGTCAGGCGGTGACCCTCGCCTTCGATTTCGAATGGATGAACAAGGCGCTGTTCTATAGCGCCTACAGCCGCAGCAACAGCTACTTCCAGAATACCGAATACGCTGCCCGTCACCTGCCTGACGCCGAAGAACTTGCCCTGCTGACGCCGATGAAAAAAGCGCTGCCGCCGGAGGTCTTCACCACCATTTATCAACCGCCGCGCTCCAGCGGCGATGGGTTCGACCGGGCCAACCTGCTGCAGGCGGATGCCCTGCTGAACCAGGCCGGATGGATAGTGAAAAACCAGCGGCGGGTCAATGCGGTCACCGGTAAACCGCTGCGCTTCGAACTGCTGCTCTCCTCCGGCAGCAACGATCGCTGGGTGCTGCCGTTCCGGCATAATCTCCAGCGCCTGGGGATCACCATGGATATTCGCCAGGTTGATAATTCGCAGTACACTAACCGTCGACGCAGCCGCGATTACGACATGATGCCGAACGTCTGGCGCGCGACGCCATGGCCCGGCACCGACCTGCAAATCTCCTGGGATTCATCGTATATTCACTCCAGCTACAATGCCCCAGGCGTCCAGAGCCCGGAAGTGGATCAGCTGATTGCGCAGATCATCCGCTGGCAGGGCAATAAACAGAAGCTGCTGCCGCTGGGACGCGCGCTGGACCGGGTGCTCACCTGGAACTATTACATGCTGCCGATGTGGTATATGGCGCAGGACAGAACGGCCTACTGGAATAAGTTCTCGTTCCCGCAGACGCGACCGGTCTACTCGTCCGGGTTTGATAGCTGGTGGTATGACGACAACAAAGCGGCAAAACTGCCCGCGGACAGACGGTAAGGAATCACGATGGGCGCATACCTGATCCGCCGGTTATTGCTGATTATCCCCACCCTGTGGGCGATCATCACGATCAACTTTTTTATTGTGCAAATTGCCCCCGGCGGCCCGGTCGATCAGGCCATTTCCGCCATCGAATTTGGCAATCGCGGCGGCTTACCGGGGGCCGGAGAAAGCGGCATGACCGCCAGCCACGCGCGCACCGGCGTCAGCAATATCAGCGAAGGGCATTATCGTGGCGGACGCGGCCTGGACCCGGAGGTGATTGCCGAAATCACCCGCCGCTACGGCTTCGATAAACCACTCCACGAGCGCTACCTGAAAATGCTCGGCGATTATCTGCGTTTCGATTTTGGCGACAGCCTGTTTCGCAGCGCATCGGTTTTACAGCTGATTAAAAACAGCCTGCCGGTCTCCATCACCCTCGGCCTGTGGAGCACGCTGATTATCTATCTGGTGTCGATCCCGCTTGGGATCCGTAAAGCGGTGCATAACGGCAGCCGCTTCGATATCTGGAGCAGCACCCTGATGATAATTGGCTATGCTATCCCGGCGTTTCTGTTCGCCATTGTGCTGATCGTGGTCTTCGCCGGCGGCAGCTATTTCGATCTCTTCCCGCTGCGCGGGCTGGTGTCGGCCAACTTCGACAGCCTGTCGTGGTACCAGAAGATCCTCGATTATCTGTGGCATATTACGCTGCCGGTGCTGGCAACGGTCATCGGCGGTTTTGCGGCGCTGACCATGCTGACCAAAAACAGTTTTCTGGATGAGATCCGCAAGCAGTATGTCGTCACCGCCCGGGCCAAAGGGGTCAGTGAAAAACGTATTCTATGGGGCCACGTGTTCCGCAACGCCATGCTGCTGGTGATCGCCGGCTTCCCGGCGATGTTTATCAGTATGTTCTTTACCGGCTCGCTGCTGATTGAGGTGATGTTCTCCCTCAATGGTCTGGGGCTGCTGGGCTACGAAGCGACCGTCTCCCGCGATTACCCGGTGATGTTCGGGACGCTGTACATATTTACGCTGATCGGCCTGCTGCTGAATATTGTCAGTGATATCTGCTATACGCTGGTCGATCCCCGCATTGATTTTGAGGGCCGCTGATGTCTTTTCTGACCCCTGCTAATCAGGCCCGCTGGGCGCGCTTTCGCCAGCATCGTCGCGGCTACGTCTCGCTGTGGCTGTTTTTATTGCTGTTTGTCTGTAGCCTCGGCGCGGAGCTGATTGCCAACGACCGTCCCCTGCTAGTGCAGTATCGCGGCAGCCTGTACGTACCGGCCCTCAAAAATTACAGCGAGACCACCTTTGGCGGCCCTTTCGCCACCGCCGCCGACTATCAGGACCCGTGGCTGCAACAACAACTGCATGACAACGGCTGGGTCCTCTGGGCGCCGGTCCATTTCGGCGCCACCACCATCAACTTCGCCAGCGACGCCCCCTTCCCTTCACCGCCCTCGGCACGCAACTGGCTGGGGACCGATGCCAACGGCGGCGATGTGCTGGCCCGGATTTTATACGGCACGCGGATCTCGCTGCTGTTCGGCCTGATGCTGACCTTATTCTCCAGCGTGCTGGGGGTGCTGGCTGGGGCGATACAGGGCTACTACGGCGGAAAAATAGACCTCTGGGGGCAACGATTTATTGAAGTGTGGTCGGGGATGCCAACCCTGTTCCTGATTATTTTACTCTCCAGCGTGGTACAGCCGGGCTTCTGGTGGCTGCTGGCCATTACCGTGCTGTTTGGCTGGATGACGCTGGTCGGCGTCGTGCGCGCAGAGTTTCTGCGTACCCGCAACTATGACTACATTCGTGCCGCCCAGGCGCTGGGGGTCAGCGATCGCCATATCATCTGGCGCCACATGCTGCCCAACGCGCTGGTGGCGACCCTGACCTTCCTGCCGTTTATTCTGTGCAGCTCCATCACCACCCTGACTTCGCTGGATTTTCTCGGCTTTGGCCTGCCGTTGGGCTCGCCTTCACTGGGGGAACTGCTGCTGCAAGGCAAAAACAATCTGCAGGCGCCGTGGCTGGGTATCGCCGCGTTTCTGTCAGTGGCGGTGCTATTAACGTTATTAATTTTCATTGGTGAAGCCGTCCGTGACGCCTTCGATCCCGGTAAGGCGGTATAACATGACCCAGCCGTTGTTAGAGATCGACCACCTGTCCATCGCCTTTCGCCAGCAAGGGAAAACCAACGTTGTCGTCAGCGACCTCTCGCTGCAGATTGCCGCCGGTGAAACCCTGGCGCTGGTCGGCGAATCCGGCTCCGGTAAAAGCGTCTCCGCCCTGTCGGTGCTGCGCCTGCTTCCTGCGCCGCCGGTCAGCTATCCCGGGGGCGACATTCGCTTTCACGGGCAATCGCTGCTGCACGCCGATGAGCGCACCCTGAGCCAGGTCCGCGGTAACCGCATTGCGATGATTTTCCAGGAGCCGATGGTGTCGCTCAATCCGCTGCACACCCTGGAAAAGCAGCTCTATGAAGTGCTGTCTCTGCATCGCGGGATGCGTAAAGAAGCCGCGCGGGGAGAGATCCTCAGCTGTCTCGATCGCGTAGGGATCCGCCAGCCTCTGCGTCGGCTGGCCGACTACCCGCATCAGCTTTCCGGCGGCGAGCGCCAGCGGGTGATGATTGCCATGGCGCTGCTTACCCGCCCGGAGCTGTTGATTGCCGACGAGCCAACCACCGCGCTGGATGTGTCGGTGCAGGCGCAAATTCTGCAGCTGCTGCGTGAGCTGAAAAACGAACTCAATATGGGCCTGCTGTTTATTACCCATAACTTAAGCATTGTCCGCCAGCTGGCCGACCGCGTCGCGGTGATGCAGCACGGGCGCTGCGTCGAACAGAACGACTGCCGCAGCCTGTTTGCCGCCCCTGCGCATCCGTATACCCAACGCCTGCTGGATAGCGAACCTTCCGGACATCCGGTGCCGCTGGCCACCGATGCGCCGCTGGTGCTTCAGGCCAACGACCTGAGCGTCGCGTTCCCGGTGCGCAAAGGGATCCTCCGCCGGGTGATCGATCATAACCGGGTGGTCAACGCGCTCAACTTCCAGCTGCGGGCCGGAGAGACGCTCGGACTGGTGGGTGAATCCGGCTCAGGGAAAAGCACCACCGGTCTGGCGCTGCTGCGTCTTATCGCCTCCGAGGGGAGTATCGTTTTCGCCGGTGAGACCTTACAGGGGCGCACTCGTCGGCAGATGCTGCCGTTACGTCGGCGCATGCAGATCGTCTTCCAGGATCCCAACTCATCGCTGAATCCCCGGTTGAACGTCTTGCAGATTATTGAGGAAGGGCTGCGCGTCCACCAGCCAACGTTAACCGCGAGCGCGCGTGAACAGGCGGTGGTACAGGCAATGCAGGAAGTCGGGCTCGATCCGCAAACGCGTTTTCGCTACCCCGCCGAGTTTTCCGGCGGCCAGCGTCAGCGTATTGCCATCGCCCGGGCGCTGATTGTGAAACCCCAGCTTATCGTGCTGGATGAACCGACCTCATCACTGGACAAGACCGTTCAGGCGCAAATTCTGGCCTTGCTGAAAGCATTACAGCAAAAGTACCGGCTGGCCTATATTTTTATCAGCCACGATTTGCGCGTCGTGCGCACGTTATGTCATCAGGTGATGGTGCTCAGGCATGGGGAGGTTGTCGAGCAGGGAGAGTGCGAGCGCGTGTTTACCGCTCCGCAGCAGGCGTATACCCGCCAGCTTCTGGCGCTGGGCTGACGGTCAGAATGGGTTGTTACCAGAGAAAGGTTCAGCGATCGCCACGCCGAAATTTTTCAGTCGACAGGTTGCCGCAAACTCGTCCTGCAGATTCACAAACAGGCACGGCTCGCCTTCACATTCAACGATGGAACAATCCACTTCGATATCGCTGAGCGCCTGGCTGAGCTTATGCATAACCGGCCACGCCTTCTCGCCATCCGGGCTGAGCAGCTTCAACGCCACGAGGCTGTTTTCGCTCTGTGCGCCGTTTTGCGGAATCGGTTCAACTCTTGAACCCGCAAAACCGGCGAGCCAACGATAGCTCTGCGGCAGACGGTGTACGATAGAGAGTTGCTGTGTATTCACTTAGTTTCCCCGGAAGCAAAATGCTTCACAATAAATTTACATCAATCTTAACACATTGTTGACAAATAGTCCTGCATCCGCATAGAAAACGTTTACACCCGCATCACCCCAGGGCTAACGACTTATAATCCAGAACTTTATAGTTTCGCTGCGGAAACAGATCGGGGCTATATGTACCCGTTTCTGTGATCCAAAACAACTTTTTTATCGCAACAATGCGACTTTTTACACTAATTGATTTTACATAAAAGAAACAAATTACAGAAGAATGAAGCTCATCGTGCTTGATGTGCATCAAAAAAGGGGCGGAAATCGCCCCTTCAGGAAGGAATGTTAAGAAAGACTAATGTGCAGTTTTTCGCCGCCGGCTGGCGTAGAGATAGAACAGGATCGAGCAGCTGGCGCAGAACGCAATGGAAATCAGCATTGGCCAGGCGGTGGTAAAGGTCGCCATCGACAGCAGCGCCCCCGTAATTGCCCCGATACCAAAGCGGAAGGTCCCGGCCAACGACGAGGCGGTACCCGCCATATGCGGGAACTCATCGAGAATCACCGCCATGGCGTTAGACGAAACCATCGACACGCAGCCGACAAACGCCGCAACGCCCAACACCAGCGCCCAGAAGCCAACCCCGAACAGCGCGCAGACCACCATCCAGACGGCCATCAAAAACTGGATCCACAGCCCGGCCCGGAACATATTCACCGCCCCGACCCGCCGGACAAAGCGGCTGTTAATAATGGTCATGATGAACAGGAAGACGATATTCAGGGCAAAATAGTAACCAAAGTGCTGCGGCGAAACGTGGTTAATATTGATGTACACAAACGGACCGGCGCTGAGGAACGAGAACATCCCGGCAAAACTGAAGCCGCTCGCCAGCATATAGCTCAACACTCGTTTATGGCGGAACAAGGTGGCGAAATTACCCAGCGTGGTGCGTAGACGGAACTTTTGCCGCCGTTCAACCGGCAGCGTTTCGCTGATGAAAAAGGCGATCATCGCAGAGGCCAGCAGCGCCGCCACGGCGAGGATCCAGAAAATAGAATGCCAGCTGAACCACACCAGCACGGCGCCGCCCACCATGGGCGCCACCAGCGGTGCAATCGTCGTCACCAGCATGACGAATGACATCATTCGCGAAAACTCTTCTTTCGGGTAGATGTCACGCATCAGGGCGTTGATCACCACGCTCGCCGCCGCGGCCGCCAGGCCGTGGAAAAAGCGCATGGTAATCAGCATTTCGATGGTCTGTGATAGCGCACAGGCCACCGCCGCCGCGGCAAAAATCAGCGTTCCCCCGAGGATCACCGGCTTACGGCCGATGCTGTCTGCCATCGGACCGTACAGCAGCTGGCCTAGCGCGAAGCCCAGAATATAAGTACTGAGCGTCATCTGCGCACTGCCGTCCGGCACGTTAAACTGTGCCGATATCACCGGCAGCGCCGGGAGATACATATCGATCGACAGTGGCATCAACATGGCCAGCAGGCCAAGAATAAACACAATCCCCAGTGAAGAATTCTGCTTTGCCGTCACGCTTTACTCCGTGTTTGTGGGAGGCCAACGCTGGCGATCTCGGTTTCCGTCAACGGGCGGTATTCGCCAGGTTCCAGATCCTCATCCAGCATAATGTCACCAATACGTTCACGATGCAGACCGACCACGCGGTTACCGACCGCCGCGAACATTCTTTTCACCTGATGATAGCGTCCTTCGCTGATCGTCAGGCGGACTTCCGTTGGCGTCAGCACTTCCAGGACCGCCGGCTTGGTCAGGCTTTTTTCATTGTGCAGCTGGACGCCGTGGGCAAACTGCTCCGCCGTCTGGTGATCCACCGGGTTTTCCAGCTGCACCAGATAGGTTTTCTCGCAGTGATGACGCGGAGAAGTAATGCGATGGGACCACTGCCCGTCGTCGGTCATCAGCACCAGCCCGGTAGTATCGATATCCAGTCGGCCTGCGGCATGCAGCTTGTACGCCACCGGAACATCGAGGAAATAGAGGACCGTCGGATGATCGGGGTCATCCGTGGAGCAGACGTATCCCTGCGGCTTGTTGAGCATAAAGTAGCGCGGGCCGTTCTGCTGAGTCAGGGTGTTGCCGTCAAATTCCACGTCGTGCTCCGGCAGGAGCTTGAACGACGCATCTTTGACGATCTCGCCATCCACAAGAACGCGGCTGCTGCGGATTTCACGCCCGGCAATAGCCCGACTGACGCCAAGTTGCTGAGCGATAAACTTATCAAGTCGCATGAGATTTTTTTAGCCTGTAATAATGCTGGAGCGGGCAAACGCCCGAAAAAGAAGAAATTCATTGGCTAGTATAACGGGCTCTTAACGCCACTCAAGGGAAAAAATTCGTGGCATACTGTCGGCGACTCCTCTTTGCCAACTGATTAACGCCCGAAACGCTATGACTTTTACACTACGCCCCTATCAAAAAGAGGCGGTCGACGCCACGCTAGCCTGGTTTCGTCGCCACCATGAACCTGCCGCTATCGTTCTGCCCACCGGCGCCGGCAAAAGCCTGGTTATCGCCGAACTGGCGCGCCTGGCGCGGGGTCGCGTGCTGGTGCTGGCGCACGTTAAAGAGCTGGTGGCGCAAAACCACGCCAAGTATTGCGCCCTCGGGCTGGAGGCGGATATTTTTGCCGCCGGTCTGAAACGCAAGGAGAGTCACGGCAAAGTGGTCTTCGGCAGCGTGCAATCGGTGGCCCGCAACCTCGATAGCTTTCAGAGCGAGTTTTCCCTGCTGATTGTCGATGAATGCCACCGCATCAGCGATGACGATGACAGCCAGTATCAGCAAATTATCAGCCATTTGCAGCAGGTCAATCCGCAGCTGCGCCTGCTCGGGCTAACCGCCACGCCGTTCCGGCTTGGCAAAGGCTGGATCTACCAGTTTCATTATCATGGCATGGTGCGCGGCGACGAAAAGGCGCTGTTTCGCGACTGTATCTACGAGCTGCCGCTGCGCTACATGATTAAACACGGTTTTCTGACGCCCCCGGAACGCCTGGATATGCCGGTGGTGCAGTATGATTTCAGCCGCCTGCAGCCGCAGAATAACGGGCTGTTTAGTGAAGCTGATCTCAACCTCGAGCTAAAAAAGCAGCAGCGCATCACGCCGCACATTATCAGCCAGATCGTAGAGTTTGCCCAAACGCGCAAAGGAGTGATGATTTTCGCCTCCACCGTCGAACATGCGCGGGAAATTACCGGCCTGCTGCCCGCCGGTGAGGCCGAGCTGATTACCGGTGAGACGCCGGGCCCGCAGCGCGATCGCATTATCGAGGCCTTTAAGGCGCAGCAGTATCGCTATCTGGTCAACGTGGCGGTTCTCACCACCGGGTTTGACGCACCGCATGTCGATTTGATCGCCATTCTGCGCCCTACCGAATCGGTGAGCCTGTATCAGCAGATTGCCGGCCGTGGCCTGCGCCTGGCGCCGGGCAAAACCGACTGCCTGATCCTCGACTATGCCGGCAACCCTCATGACCTCTACGCGCCGGAAGTCGGCACGCCAAAAGGCAAGAGCGACAACGTTCCGGTGCAGGTCTTCTGCCCGGCCTGCGGTTTCGCCAATACCTTCTGGGGAAAAACCACCGCCGACGGCACGCTGATCGAACATTTTGGCCGCCGCTGCCAGGGCTGGTTTGACGATGATGAAGGCCATCGTGAGCAGTGCGATTTTCGCTTTCGCTTTAAAAACTGCCCGCAGTGTAATGCGGAAAATGATATTGCTGCCCGCCGCTGCCGCGAGTGCGACACCATTCTGGTGGACCCCGATGATATGCTGAAGGCGGCGCTGAAGCTTAAAGACGCGCTGGTTTTGCGCTGTAGCGGTATGGACCTGCAGCACGGCGCCGACGACAAAGGCCCGTGGCTGAAAATCACCTATTACGATGAAGATGGCGCCGACGTCAGCGAACGCTTCCGCCTGCAAACTCCTGCCCAACGCACCGCGTTTGAGCAGCTGTTTATCCGCCCGCATACCCGCACGCCGGGCATCCCGCTGCGCTGGATCACGCCGGCGGATATTCTCGCCCAGCAGCCGCTGCTGCGCCATCCGGACTTTGTGGTCGCCCGCATGAAAGGGCAATACTGGCAGGTGCGGGAAAAAGTCTTCGACTATCAGGGCCGTTTTCGCCGGGCCGGTGAACTGCGGTAATCCGCTTCGCGACTGAGGTTTTCATTGCCGTTAGCGCCGCAGGCGGATATAATGCCGCCCGCTTTTGCATTCGCAAAGCAGATCATCTGCCTGCTGCTGGGTCGCCTGTAGCAGGATTTAAATATAGAGAGATATCAATGTTTACTATCGACGCAGAAGTACGTAAAGAGCAGGGTAAGGGTGCGAGCCGCCGCCTGCGTGCAGCTAACAAATTCCCGGCCATCATTTATGGCGGCGAAGCTACTCCGGTAGCAATTGAGCTGGACCAGGACAAACTGTGGAACATTCAGGGTAAAGCTGAGTTCTACGGTGAAGTTCTGACCATCGTTATCGATGGCAAAGAAGAAAAAGTAAAAGTTCAGGCTGTTCAGCGTCACCCGTTCAAGCCAAAACTGTCTCACATCGACTTCGTTCGCGCGTAATCGCCGAAAGTTAAGTTGAGTGGCAAACGCCCCGGTCCGCAAGGTCCGGGGCGTTTTGTTTTATAACCTGTTACCCTGCTCCGGCGCCAGCAGCGTTTCCGCATTCAGCGCCAGATGTTGCAGCAGCATGATGGTTTTCGCATCCACGATAATACCATCGCGGATCGCCTGTAGCGCCTGGGTTAACGGCCATTCCAGCACTTCGATATCTTCCCCTTCCGCCGCCAGCCCTCCCCCTTCGCCGCAGCGATCGTCCGCCGTGTATTCAGCAATGAAAAAATAGAGTTTCTCGGTGACCGAGCCTGGGCTCATATAGGCGGTAAACACCGGCTCGATCCGCGTAACGCGAAAACCGGTCTCCTCTTCCGCTTCGGCGATAATGCGCTCTTCCGGTGAGGCATTATCCAGCAGCCCGGCGGCCGCTTCGATCAGCAAGCCATCGTGGCCGTTAATCCACACTGGAAAGCGGAACTGACGGATCAGCACCACCGTTTGCTTCGCCCGGTTATAGAGCAGGATCACGGCGCCGTTGCCGCGATCGTAGGCTTCACGGCTTTGCTCCTGCCAACGGCCGTCCCGCCGCAGCAATTCAAAGGTATATTTTTTTAGCGTGTACCAGTTATCGGACAGCAACGTTTCCTGAACATGACGAACCTGCGGTATCTCACTTTGCATTTTTTTCCCCTGATGAGGTGACAGCGAGCACCATAACATGCAAAATAAAGCACAAACAAGATCAAACATGCAGGATAAAACATGCTTGCCAGCCAACGAAAACAGCAGATTTTGCAGATCCTCAACGCCGAAAAACAGGTGATGTCCGGCGAGCTAAGCCAACGATTTAACGTCTCAGAAGACTCAATTCGCCGGGATTTACGCGAACTGGCGGCGGAGGGGAAGCTGCAGCGGGTTCACGGTGGCGCCCTGCCGGTTTCCGCCGCGATTGCCCCGATTGAAACAAGAAAAAACGTGCAAACAGCTTCAAAACAGGCCATTGCCCGACAGGCGGCGGCACTGATCCAGCCGGGCCAGGTGGTGATCCTCGATGGCGGCACCACTACCGGGTACATGGTCAGCTATCTGCCTGCGGATTTAGCCTGCACTATCGTGACCCACAGCCCGGGAATTGCCGTTGCGCTGGTCGACAGACCGTTGATCGAGGTCATTCTTATCGGCGGACGACTGTTTAAACATTCGGTGGTGACCGTAGGCGCCAGCGCGCTGGAAGGTATCGCGCGTATTAACGCCGATCTGTTTTTCATGGGGGTCACCGGAGTGCACCATCGCGCCGGTTTCACCACCGGCGATTATGAAGAGGCAGGTATCAAGCGAGCGCTTGCAGCACGAGCGGCGGAGACCATCGTGATGGCGTCACAGGAAAAGCTCAATTCGGCATCCGCCTTCGCGATTGGCGAGTTGAGCCTGGCGAGTACGTTGATTGTCGATAGCCCACTGGACGCGGTATTACAGGCGCAGCTCGCCGGGCACGGGATCGCGACGATCCATGCAAGCGCGGAATAGGAAGAGGATAAGCAGGTGAGCAACCCCGGCCGCTGGCCGGGGCTGATTACGGTCAGTTGCCGCCGGAGGTCCGGCGCTGCAGCTGATCGCGCAGGTTTGGCGGCGTGCCTTTGATGGTCAGGGTATCCGTTGCCGGATCCCAGAACACCCGCTCGCCCAGCAGCATGGCATCGAAGTTGATCGTTAACCCGCCGCCGCTGCCGGCAAATTTGGTTAACTGGCGCAGCGTGCTGCGGTCCGCCGGGAAGCTCTCTTCCAGCTCATACCCTTGTTCCGCAGTAAACTCCTGGAAGGTTTTCTCGCTGACGCCGGCAAGCTCTTTCGATAAAGACTCCAGCTCAATCTCTTCTCCCGCCTGCAGCTGTTCGTTGCAGTAGGTGTAGACCTGCTGGCGCACGTTCTGCCGTTCGGACTTATCGAGCTGCGCATCGGAGGCGAAATCATCAATCGCCTGCAGCAGCCCGCGGTTCTGCGCCTTGGCATTAAGCCCTTCGCTGGCACCGAGGAAATCCATAAAGAAATCGGCCACTTTGCGCCCGACCCGGCCCTTCAGGAAGGTCAGGTAGCGGGTCGATTCCGGATTGGTTTCCCATTCGGTTAAATCGATACGCGCCACGATATCGGCATGGTTAATATCCAGATAGTGGGTGGAGCTGATATCCAGATCTTCGTTGACGCGCATGCTGCTTAAGTTATTCAGCACCGCCACCAGCAGATACTCTACCGCCAGATAACGGTACTGGCAGAACAGCACGATACCGCCTTCTGCGAAGGGATATTTCGCCAGCTCGTCACGCAGACGACCGGTTGCCGCACGGCTGAACGGCAGAAATGCCTCTTCACCCTGACGCTGCAGGCGAAGGGCTTGCGCCAGTTCACTCTCTTCGTTAAACAGGCCATAGGCCTTATTTTTAGCGCTGTAGACGCGGTGCAGCTCGGCCATCATTTCCACGACCGTCGCGTTGGGCTCCAGCAATGAATCACGCAGCACCAGTTCGAGGTTTTGTTCATCACGCTTGATTAACTGATGCAGGGCAATCTGGTCGATATCCAGACTCATGTTAAACTCTCCTTTTAGACCGGCCGGTATTCAACCACCGCCGGGACGGCGACGCAACCGCCGCGTGACTCTTCGACAGCCAGAGACTCGCGATCCTGCGCGCTTTTGCGCCGTGGCGAAAAAATGCGGAAAAAAAGCTGCTGCTACGGTAATATGTTGCCCTTTCACGAACAAACAGATTTCGAATTTATGCCGCAATTATCCCGCTATAGTGATGAACACGTTGAACAGCTGCTCAGTGAGCTGACCAACGTGCTGGAAACACACAAAGCCCCCGTTGACCTTTCACTGATGGTGCTAGGTAATATGGTGACCAACCTGATCAATAGTAGCGTCGCGCCAGCGCAACGTCAGGCTATCGCCCGCTCATTTGCCCAGGCTCTGCAGTCTTCAATCAACGACGACCCGGCGCACTAAGGATAACCAACAACTGTATATGGTGACTCACCGTCAGCCCTACCGAGAAAAAATCTCCCAGATGGTCAGCTGGGGGCACTGGTTCGCCTTGTTCAACATGTTGTTGGCCATGGTGCTCGGCAGCCGCTATCTTTTTGTCGCCGACTGGCCAACGACGTTGGGCGGGCGTATTTTCTCTTACGTCAGCCTCGTTGGTCACTTCAGTTTTCTGGTTTTCACCAGCTATGTACTGATTCTCTTCCCGCTGACCTTTATCGTCGTCTCTCAGCGATTAATGCGCTTCCTGTCGGCCATTCTGGCGACGATAGGGATGACGCTGTTGCTGATCGACAGCGAAGTCTTCACCCGTTTCCACCTGCATCTTAACCCTATTGTCTGGGAACTGGTGATTAACCCCGACCAGAACGAGATGGCACGCGACTGGCAGCTGATGTTTATCAGCGTGCCGATCATCTTCTTGCTGGAGATGCTGTTTGCGACCTGGAGCTGGCAGAAGCTACGCAGCCTGACGCGCCGTCGTCGCTATGCCCGGCCTGTCGCCTGGCTGTTCTTTATTTCATTTATCAGCAGCCACCTGATTTATATCTGGGCGGATGCTAACTTCTATCGCCCGATCACCATGCAGCGGGCCAACCTGCCGCTCTCCTATCCGATGACGGCCCGTCGTTTCCTTGAGAAACACGGTCTGCTTGATGCTCAGGATTATCAGCGACGTCTGGTCGAGCAAGGGGCGCCGGAAGCGGTCTCCGTTGAATACCCGCTGAGCAGCCTGCGCTATCGCGATCTCGGGGCCGGCTATAACGTGCTGCTGATTACCGTCGATAATCTGAACTACTCACGGTATGAGAAAAACATGCCGGAACTGGCCAGTTTCGCCAAAGAGAGCGTCAATTTCACGCAGCATATGAGCTCCGGCAATACTACCGATAACGGCATCTTTGGTCTGTTCTATGGGATCTCGCCGGGCTATATGGATGGCGTACTGTCGGCCCGTATTCCGGCGGCGTTGATTACCGCGCTGAACCAGCAGGGTTATCAGTTGGGACTGTTCTCTTCTGATGGCTTCAGCAGCCCGCTTTACCGCCAGGCGCTGCTGTCTGACTTCTCGCTGCCGGTCGCCAAAACCCAAAGCGATGAGCAGACTGCCAATCAGTGGATTAGCTGGCTGAACCGCTATGCCCAGGATGAGAATCGCTGGTTCTCGTGGATTTCGCTGAACGGCACGACGCTTGAAAACAGCCAGCAACAAAACTTCGTGCGCCGCTACAGCCGCGCCGCCGGCGATGTCGATAGCCAGATTGGTCGGGTGTTAAGCACCCTGCGCGACAGCGGAAAACTGGACAACACGGTGGTGATCGTCACCGCAGGTCACGGTATGCCGTTGAACCCGCAGCACGGTCAGTTTGACTGGTCCCGGGAACAGTTGCAGGTACCGCTGGTGATCCATTGGCCGGGGATTCCGGCGCAGAACATCGCGACGCTGACCGATAACAAAGATGTGATGACAACGCTGATGCAGCGTCTGCTGCACGTCTCCACACCGGCCAATGAGTATTCACAGGGTGAAGACCTGTTCAGCCCGGCACGTCGCCGTGCCTGGGTCACGGCCGCCAACAGCGAGACGCTGGCCGTCACCTCGCATGACGTCACCGTGGTATTGAACCACAACGGTACCTACAGCACCTGGAACAGCGACGGTCAGAAGATTGACAACCGTAAGCCTCAGCTCAGCCTGCTGCTGCAGATACTCACCGATGAAAAGCGTTTCATCGCTAACTGAGTAAGCTACTGCGTATCAACCGCCTCTTCCCCGGTGATTATCCCGCCGGGGAAGAGGAATCAAAAATCCCCGAAATAATACCCAGCATTTTCCGCATCTCTCCCAAAAATAAAAGGAGAGCTTATGTTCTCATCGCTGGATAATCAGCCGCTACATCGACTCCTGTTCGCTGATAAGCGGGACATCATGCACCGCGATGCGTTGCTTATTTCACGCTGATGGCCGTCACGGTATCGGTTTTAGGATCCACTTTCATGCGCAGCGTTTTCTGTTGTGCTTCGTTCCAGAACGTTAAGGCATTTTCATCGGACGGGCGCCAGCCGGTATTTTTAAGCGTCCGGGTCGCCTGTGTTACTGACTTACCCTGCAGGGTCTTGTTAAGCGAGCTACTGCTCACGGTATCAGCCGCGTGATGGCTCGCGCTGGCGTTCTCGGCTTTGCTCTTATGGATGTCGCAGCCGTTGCCGTCGGTCACCTGCGTGCACCCGCTACGCTCCAACTGCTGGCGATAATGCTCGGAGATCGCCGACGCCTGGAAAGCCGTCGCCAGCACCGCTGTCGCGAGGACCAGCTGAATTTTCTTTTTCATGACATTTACCCTTTGCGTTTCATTTAACAATTATCGTTATTATCGCGACACTGCCGCCAGTGATGATGTATTACCCGGTGCAATTGCGTGTGAGTGACTAAAAACAGAATGTTTCAGGCACCTTCGCACCGTTAAATTGATGCTCTGGCAGTACGACTATGAATTTTTTTCGGCAATTTGATGCGCGTATTGCAGACTACGATGTAGTGATTCCCACTGTTTTCTCAGCTGGGCATCGAAGTTTTCTTTCAGTTCCTCATAGGATGAGGTACGCCACATGCAGTCGACTTGTGAAATATACTTATGTAACTCACGGTCATAGTTTTTTATGGTGGCAACATACCTTTCGAGATCGTATTCCAGTGAAAACAAATTCAAGGCGATATCGGAAAACGTTCGTTCGGCATGGTGATACTTCGCCTTCAAAATAACTTCCTTTTTACCTCCATGATATAAACCACAAAACATTAAAAACATAAGCATGCCAACGGTATACATACCCCATACTGGAATAAACATCTCTGTAACCTCGAACAACCACGGGTGATGACGCGCAATGTGTCTCTCTGGCCCGGCAGATAAACTGACTATCAAATCCTGGTAAAGCCGATGTACTTGTGCTACCCACTTTTCGGTTGGTTTTTATACTAAACCTGCCCGACTCTCTGAATCATGCTGACAGCACCGGCATTTGTAAACCCCGCTGACCTTTCTTGACTTAAAGAGTCTTAAAAATGCGTCGATTTGGCGTAACTATTTCGTCTGCATTAATGAGCAGGGGAAATGTATAAATTACCAATATATTTCTATATATCAATATATTGTATATCTATAAGCAACCAGTTTCCTGCCGTAAAATGGCGGCTATTAACAGGGATTTAATTGACATTAATACGATAATTAACACAGTAAAGAAACGTAAATATAAAGATGAATTAATAAAAAACAGGCGGAAGTAATCGATTTCCATCTGCTGAAGGCGAAGGAAAGGAAGAAAAACGGGCAAAAAAAATCATAGCGGACTAGCTCGCAGGAACACTTTATTTTCGCAGTTAATTATTTCAGATAACTCCTGGGTACAGACGGTGAAAATCGCGTCAGGCCCACCACCAGCAACCGGCGTAACCTGCCGCAAAAACGGGGGGTTAACCGACGGAAGCGTGGCTATCGCAAATAGCTCATTAGATAAGCAATTAAACCACCGGCTGGCTGTATGCTGTTGACTGGCAAGCATAAGCACACTAGGATAGCTCCTGCTTTATAGCATCAATCTGTAGATATCGCGTCGGCACGTAGCGCAGCCTGGTAGCGCACCGTCATGGGGTGTCGGGGGTCGGAGGTTCAAATCCTCTCGTGCCGACCAAAAATCCCAGATTAACCAGCCTTTTATGGCTGGTTTTTTTATGCCTGTTTTTCGTACGCGGAGTTAATGGGGTGAAATTGAGTACAGCAACTGCCAGCTGACACATTATCCCCCCTTGACTGCTACAGGTCCTACGGTTCATCACCGCCGTAGGGCTCAATCAACACCACGCCAAGCTGATCGGCCTCTGCCTCAATCAAATCCAAAAGCGAGTCCGAGCCCAGAATAGATTCAGACTCTATCTCCACTTCCAGCTGCTCCGAGGTTATCCGATCGCCAAACAGCATCAGCGCAGTGTCACCATGCTGTCGGGATGACCACTGCAATCCATGAGCATCCGGGTGAGCATGGTAGATGGCTAAAGAATATTCCTGAGTGAAGGCATACTGCTCTGGTGGAGAATCAAGAAGCTCAGACCGCTTAACCCCCATTTTCCGTAGCGTTTTAGGATTCAAATCGACCAGGTTCAGATCCAACACAGGCCTAATAACTGAATGGACCTTCCCCGCCAGCCTGCCTGAATCAAATGGAATCCCGGCAGAATCAGCGGGTAAGTCATGGAAAACGGTCTCCATAATCGCCACGCCGGTGCTGACACCGCCGTACAGTGTCGGCACCCCATTACGCATTGGACTAAAACGAGCCTTTCCCAGGCCCGGATTAAATTGCGTCGCCGTAAATTCGGATGAGTGAATCCTGTAAATGGGCTTTCCGGCAACCCAGGTCTCAATATTAGCGGTAAGATTTTCCTTTGGAGCAGGTACTTGCCGTGCAACCTGCTCATCCGCATTAGCCATGCCCTCCTCCATCCAGTTCGGCCTGTGCCGCCTGCAGCACCTGACCCGGCATAGTTTTCAGTACATCTTTTGGCTTATTTCCCCCCAGCCAGCTGTTGGCTGAACCAAACCAGATCGCCAGCCCCCAGGGCGTTTTTTTCTCGCCAAATAAGGAGATAACCTGTTTAACAACGGGTACCGGGCGGTAGCCTTCATCCAGCGCATATCCCGGGTATTTATCTTTGCCGTTAAGCTGAACGGCAAATATCCGCCCCGCAGATTTCCAGCGATTCGGCCCGGCGCTGGGATTCGAGCTTTTGAACTGCGCTTTATTCGAGAGCTCTTTTGCCGATAACCATTCAGAATCCGCAAGAATGCGGGCATTCAGCTCTTCACGACGCAGCGCATTACGTTCCACCCGCCTCTGCCTGTCGTCGGATGGCGCCACAGGTTTTGGCGCAGCACCGGCGGCTTTTCGTGCTCTCGCGCCTGGCGCCTCTATGCCCATGGAAGCGATAACCGCACTAACTGCAGCGTTCATCGCAACTTTGAGCGTTTCGTCGAAACCGCGATGACGTTCGCTGATGGTTCCTAAATCAATGACTAAATACTCAGAATCGGCATGGGTTGTCAGAGTATGCAGCTCATCACCGTTGACGGTTTTAATGTCAAAAAAGGATTCATTACGGCGCGCGGTATTCCCCTTCATTGCCATCGTCGCCTCCTCAAAATGGATATATTGGTTATATTCATTATATATCGCGAGATAGCATTGTCACCCTGGATGAACAAAATTTACGCATTTGTCGCCGCGCCTGGGCAATTGTACCTCTGCACTGGCCTGTTCAGCGGCGCGCCTGGCGCATTAAGAACAAATGCCGACTTTACCGATTGTAAATCGAGGAATAACTTCTATTATTCCTCGTACTTGCCTGCCATCTGGACGATTACTATGAGAGTAAATGGGCTTACGAAAGGATTTTTTATCCTGATTTTGCTTGTGGTTAGCCTCGCCTTTTTTGATGTTCTCTCGCCTTATTACTCGGCTATCTTATGGGCCGCGATCCTGTCGGTTATTTTCAACCCGGTAAAAAACAAGATACGTAGCCGCCTCGGGGAGCGGAACGGTCTGGCATCGTTTCTGACCGTCGCCATCATTTGCCTGATTGTCTTTACCCCGCTGGCGATCATTATTTCCTCGCTGGCGATCGAGCTGAACGTGGTGTATACCCAACTTCAGCATAATGACACCCGATTTCCGACCGTCGTGGCAGATCTGATTGCCCATCTGCCCGGCTGGGCCAGAAGTTTCCTCTCTGAGCATCATCTCGACAGCGCCCAGCAGATACAGAGCCAGCTCTCAGACGCCGTCCTTAAAGGGGGACAGTATCTCGCCGGTAGCGCATTTTTGATTGGTAAAGGGACCTTCGGCTTTACCATCAGCTTCGGTATTATGCTGTATCTGCTGTTTTTCCTGCTCAAAGATGGCCCTTATCTGGTCCTGACGATCCTTGAAGCGCTGCCGCTGTCTAACTACGTTAAGCATCACCTGTTTGCCAAGTTTGCCGCCGTATCACGGGCAACCGTCAAGGGAACCGCCGCGGTGGCGCTTGCGCAGGGCATCCTGGGGGGGTTCGCATTTTATGTCGCCGGTATCGACGGCAGCATTTTGTGGGGAGCGATCATGGCGTTTCTGTCGCTGATTCCGGCCGTCGGCTCCGCCATCGTCTGGGTTCCCGCAGCCATCTTCCTGTTCGCCACCGACCAACTCTGGCAAGGTGCTTTCATTGTCGGTTTCTTCGTGATTGTCATCGGCCTGGTCGACAATATTCTGCGTCCGCTGTTGGTGGGTAAAGACACCAGAATGCCGGACTATCTGATCCTGATCGCTACCCTCGGCGGCATGGAGATTTATGGCATTAATGGTTTTGTGATTGGCCCGCTGATCGCCGCCCTGTTTATCGCCTGCTGGAACCTGCTGTCAGGCCGTGAACACGCCGGCAACACCGATGAGCTTGATGAAGAGTTTATTGAAGAAGGAAAAATCAGCCGGGAGGAGTAATCTCGGGGGGAGGTTTAGCCTCCCCGGTGAGCCCAAACATGCTCACCAGCAGATTAAATCACATAACAGGCGCAACGGCAGAAACTACATTCAGAAGAGTCTTATAAATCAGTACATATAACTACGTACAATTAAAACATTGGTAAATAATTCTTACCACTCAGCAAAAGAGTGCTAGTCTTCTGCCGTTAAAACTCGATGATAAAGGATCATGAATCGTGAAAAAAATCTCTACACTTGCCGTTTCCCTGCTGGCTATCGCCTGTGTTTCTACCGGCGCGCTGGCCGCTGAGCAGCCGCTGGAAAAGGTTGCGCCGTACCCGAAAGCAGAGCAAGGCATGAAGCGTCAGGTGATTCAGCTGCCGCAGCAGCCAGATGAATCGGCATATAAAGTTGAGCTGATGATTGGTCAGACGCTGGAAGTTGACTGTAACCGCCATCGTCTCGGCGGCCAGCTGGAAAGCAAAACGCTGGAAGGCTGGGGCTACGATTACTACGTATTTGATAAAGTAACCTCACCGATTTCGACGATGATGGCCTGCCCGAATGGCAAGAAAGAGAAGAAATTTATCACTGCCGGATTAGGCGATGCTGCAATGCTGCGCTACAACAGCAAGCTGCCGATTGTAGTTTATACCCCGGCGAACGTTGAAGTGAAATACCGGATCTGGAAAGCAGAAGAAACAACCGGTAATGCCGTCGAGCGCTAAGCTCAGACACTAAAAACCCGGCAGCAGGCGCCGCCGGGTTGCTTTTCTTACAGTGCGATATCCGCCATCGGTTTATCGCCGGACAGCGGTTTCAGCGTCGCCTCTGGCACCTCGTCGGCTACCGTCACCGGCTCGTAGTGCAGCTGTAACACTTCGCTGGTCCACGCCAGCGCCTGCTCAATCGCCGCCGGATTACCATCCAGACGCATGCCGTAAGACGGAACAATCTCTTTCAGCTTAGCCTGCCATGCCGCCGACTGAACCTTCTCTTTAAAGACCGTCTCCATCAACTGCAGCATGATCGGCGCCGCGGTAGATGCACCAGGCGATGCCCCCAGCAGAGCAGCAACGGTACCGTCATCATCGCTGACCACTTCGGTGCCCAGACGCAGTACGCCCTTCTTGCCGTTACGTTTGATAATCTGCACACGTTGACCCGCCTGCCACAACCGCCAGTCCTCTTTGCGCGCTTCCGGGTAGTATTCACGCAGCGCTTCGTGGCGATCGTTATCTTTCTGCATCACCTGGCTAATCAGGTATTTCACCAGATCGAAGTTATCCAGACCGACGTTGAGCATCGGCAGAATATTCGAGGTGTTGGTTGATGCCAGCAGATCCCACAGCGAACCGTTTTTCAGGAAGCGGGTTGAGAAGGTAGCGAACGGTCCAAACAGCACGACGCGCTTGCCATCGATGATACGGGTATCGATATGCGGCACCGACATCGGCGGCGCCCCGACTTCTGCCTGACCGTAGACTTTAGCCAGATGGTGGTTAACCACCTCCGGGTTTTCGCAGACCAGGAACTGGCCGCCCACCGGGAAGCCGGCATACTCTTTCGCCTGAGGAATACCGGTTTCCTGCAGCAGCGTCAGCGCTGCACCGCCGGCACCGATAAAGATAAATTTGGCTTTAATCACCCGCTTCTGACGACGATTGTCGGCATCCGCCAGCGTCACCGTCCAGCTCTTATCGGCGTTGCGCTTAAAGCGGCGCACAACGGTACCCAGCTGCAGGGAGAAGTTGTCGTGCGTCTGCAGCCCGGCAATCAGCTGACGGGTGATTTCCCCGTAGTTCACGTCGGTCCCGACTTCGGTGCGGGTGGCGGCCACTTTTTGCTGTGGATCGCGCCCTTCCATCACCAGCGGCGCCCAGGCTTTGACCTGCTGATGATCTTCAGAATAGCGAATACCGCGGAACAGTTCGCTCTGCTGCAGCGCCGCGTAACGCGCGCGCAGGAAATTGACATTATCTTCGCCCCACACAAAGCTCATGTGCGGCACGCTGTTAATAAATGATTTCGGCTTACTGAGTATGCCGCGGGTCACCTGGTGGGCCCAAAACTGACGAGAAATATGGAAGGATTCGTTGATATCGACCGCTTTGTCGATGTTAATCCCACTGGCGGTTTGTGGCGTGTAGTTCAGCTCCATCAGCGCCGCATGGCCGGTACCCGCATTGTTCCAGCCGTTCGAGCTCTCTTCAGCGACGCTGGACATCTGCTCGACCATGGTAATAGACCAGTCCGGCTCAAGCTCCTGCAGCCAGGTTCCCAACGTGGCGCTCATGATGCCGCCGCCAATCAACAGTACATCCGTCTCTTGCTCGTGGCGGGTGTTGGTCCGAGGTGTATTTGAACCAACCGCCGGTGAGCTGGGTACGGCCATCTTTCTTTTCATCGGATTTGAGCCTTACTTTACTCGCTTTTATAATTAGCGCAGGTGAAACGATTTCGTGAATCAAGGTAACACCGAAGATCAAAAAATTAAATATTGTTTAAAATTTAAGTTGAGTTTTGAGATCTGTTATAAAAATGTTTAATAAATGTGTACGGTAAATCATATTTTGTACTGGTATAAGTGACGCGCCCGCGCTATCATCCCCTGTTTTGTGACAGACCGCACACAAGCCCAGGCTTGTGCCGCCGCCGCTGACCAACCTGCGAATCGCTTATGCCTCAAGCCTCAAATCACGTCTCTTCCGCTGCAACCGGCGCTCTTCGCCACGTATTACGCTCACCGGCGCTGCTGACCCGGGAAACCCTGGCAGGCGTGATCACTGCGCTGGCCCTGATCCCGGAAGTGATCTCCTTCTCCGTCATCGCCGGCGTTGACCCGAAGGTCAGCCTGATTGCCTCGGTGGTGCTGTGTCTGGCGATGTCGGTACTGGGCGGCAGACCGGCGATGGTTACTGCAGCAGCCGGTTCGGTTGCGCTGGTGATTGGGCCGATGGTGCACCAGCACGGCGTGGGCTATATTCTGCCCGCTGTCATTTTGGCTGGTATTATTCAAATTTTGTTTGGGCTGTGCGGCATGGCGAGGTTAATGCGCTTTATTCCGCATTCGGTGATGACCGGCTTCGTCAACGCGCTGGGGATCCTGATCTTCTTTGCCCAGGTGCCGCATTTCTGGAGCAAGCAGCCGCTGATACTCGGCCTGTTCGTTCTGACGCTGCTGATTGTGCTGTGGGTGCCGCGCCTGACAAAAGCCATCCCTTCGCCGCTGATCGCCATTGTGCTGCTGACCCTGTTTACCGTCACCACCGGCCAGCTGCTGCCCACCGTTGGCGACGAAGGGTCCATGAGCGGCGGACTGCCTGGCTTTACCGCCCTGCTGGTCCCGCTCGATCTGAATACCCTGCAAATTATCTGGCCCTGTGCGCTGAGCATTGCCTTTGTGGGTCTGATGGAATCACTGCTGACGGCAAAACTGGTGGATGACCTGACCCAGACCCCGTCAAACAAAGCGCGCGAGAGTACCGGGCTGGGCATCGCCAATATACTGGCAGGGATGTATGGCGGTATTGCCGGCTGCGCGATGATCGGTCAGACCATCGTCAACGTCGAAATGGGCAAAGGGCGCAGCCGCGTCTCTACCATTGCCGCCGGTCTGGTGCTGCTGTTGCTGGTGACCGCCCTGAGCGAAGTGATGGCGAAAATTCCGATGGTGGTGCTGGCCGGTGTGATGGTGATCGTCGCGGCGAAAACCTTCAGCTGGCAGAGCCTTCGCCCGGCGGAACTGGCACGAAATCCGTGGCCAGAAACGCTGGTGATGCTGGTGACCGTCGGCGCGACGGTCGGGACCAGCAATCTGGCGATTGGCGTACTGGCAGGGCTTGCGGCGATGGCGCTGATTCCACGGCGCTGGCGCAACAAGCCGCAGGTTACATCAGAAACAGCGTCGCCAGACCGAGAAAAATAAAGAACCCGCCGGTGTCGGTGATAGCGGTGATCATCACGCTGGAGCCGACCGCCGGGTCGCGTCCCAGTTTGACCATCACCATCGGGATAATGACCCCCATTATCGCCGCCATCAGCAGATTCAGCATCATTGCCAGGGTCATCACGCCGCCCAGCTGTGGGTCGTCATACAGCCACCAGGTGATGCCCCCCATAATGCCGCCCCACACCAGACCGTTAATCAACGCCACGCCCACTTCACGCATAATCAAAAACGAAAAGCTGCCGGGCTGAATGTGCTGTAGCGCCATCGCGCGGACGATCATGGTGATGGTCTGATTACCGGTATTGCCGCCAATCCCGGCGACGATCGGCATCAGGGAAGCAAGCGCCACCAGCTGTGAGATGGTGTGTTCAAAGCCGTCAATGACCCGCGAGGCGATAAAGGCGGTACACAGATTGACCGCCAGCCACGCCCAACGGGTTTTTACCGCTTTGCTGACCGGCGCGAAGACGTCCTCTTCGCTGCTCAGGCCGCCCATACCACGCAGATCGCTGTCGGTCTCTTCGTACACCACATCAACGATCTCATCGATGGTCAGACGGCCCATTAACTTCCCGTCCGCGTCAATCACCGCGGCGCTAAGCAAGTCATCACGTTCGAAGGTACGCGCCACTTTTTCCGCGGCTTCGTGAGGCTGGAAGGTCACCGGATCCCCTTCCATGACATCGCCTACCCGCTTTTGCGCATCATTGAGCAGAATGGTCTGCAGCTCCAGCTCGCCCAGCAGCAGCTTATTGCGGGTGGTGACAAATAGCTTATCGGTGTTCTCCGGCATTTTTCCCAGCCGCCGCAGATAGCGCTGCACCGCGGCCAGGGTCATTTCCGGGCGCACGACGATCACCTCGAACTCCATGATCGCCCCGACGGTGTTGTCGGCATAGCGCATCATCTGACGCACGCGCGCGCGTTTATCCGGCGGCATCGTCGCCAGCAGGCGGCCGGTCAGGTTACGCGGCAGGTGCTGAACCAGATAGACCTGTTCGTCGATATCCAGGGTTTGCAGGGCATCCAGCAGCTCGTGGTCGCTCATCTTATCGATGAGATCGCCCCAGACGTTCTCGGATGCCTCAAGCAGCACCTCGCCGCGTTTATCATTGCGGACCAGTTGCCAGAGCGCATTACGCCCGTCGTTTGGCAATGCTTCCAGGGCATCGGCAAGGTCTGGCGGCGGCAGGTGGGAAACCAGCACTTCCACTTCGGCCAGATCGTCCGCGAGGGTGCCGTCGTCGTAGCGTTCGGCGAGGGTTAATTTGCCTGTCAGCGCCGAGGTGACGGCTTTATCGGTGGTCAGCAGCCAGATAAGACGAGCACGCTCTTCATCACGCAATCTGGCGCTTTTTTTATGCAACACGGACATCGGTCAGGCAATCCTTTTAAGAACAGGCGGCGGGCCAGGTGCCATAAGCATAGCGCGGGGAGGGAGAAAAAATAACCGTCGGGGTGTTCGTCCGGCGGAAAAATCAACAACCGCGCCCCCTGTTGACCAGGGGGCGCAGGCAATCAGGCGGTGCGGGCCACCGCATCACGGGTCGCCAGCTCGCGCTCTTCCCCGGTCAGCTCCGTCAGCTGGCCGCTGCGCATCTCCAGCAGGCGGTCCGCATGCTGGAAGTAATGATCGTCATGGCTGATCGCAAAAATGGTTTTCCCCATCTGCTGCATCAGCGGCAGCAGCACCTGATAAAACTCACGGCGGAAATGCGGGTCCTGATCCGCCGCCCACTCATCCAGCAGAATGATATCGCGTTCTTCCGCCAGCGCCAGCAGCAGCGCCACCCGTTTTTTCTGCCCCTTCGACAGCTTCAAATCGACGATTTTGCCGTTATCCAGCGTCAGCTTATGGGTCATTTTCAGGTGCGCCATCCACTGTGCTACCAGCGCCGGGTCAGCGGCGTTGCCGCCCTCTCCCAGCAACTGGTCAAACAGCCAGACATCGGTGAACACCGCCGAGAAAAGCTTGCGGTAATCTTCCGGCTTATCGACCACCAGGGGCTGACCATCGAGCAGGATCTCGCCGGAGGCCGGCTGATACAGCCCGGTCAGCAGCATTGCCAGCGTCGATTTTCCGCTGCCGTTGCCGCCGATCAAAAAGACCAGTTCGCCGCGCTTAAGGGTCAGGTTAATCGGCCCTACCGCGAAAGTGTTGTCCGGGTAGTGGAAGCTTACGTCGCGCAGCTCCAGGGTCTGCCAGTGAGGATGCGCCTGCGGCGTCGGGAACTCGGCCCGGTACGGCGCCAGAGAGAAGCGATGGAGCTTGTTGAACGCCACCTGGGCGCTCAGCAGCGTCGGCAGCGCGCCAACCGCCGAGAGCAGCGGCGTGCGCAAGAACAGCAGGGTCAGCGAATAGGTCGCCGCCACCGCGGTGTTCGCCCAGCCAAGGCCGTTGGCCATCCAGAACACCAGCCCGATAGCGCCCAGCATCATGATATTCGACCAGTTCACCGCGCTGAGATGGAAAGTATCGGCACGGATAATATGGTGACGGTATTCGCGGGCATCCGGCAAATACAGCTGATTAAACACGTATTCCGCGCGTTCCCGGTTGAGGGTCAGCTCTTTGCGCCCTTCCAGCACCGTCTGATAGTCGTGATAGAGCTTGTCTTCGGTTTCCCGCAGCGTCGCCATGTGTTTATAGACGCGAGACACCAGCACAAAGCCGCCCCAGATGGTGAGCGCCATCCACAGCGCGGTGACCATCATCATTTTCCCCGACAGCCACGCCAGATAACCGGCGGAACCAAACGTCAGGATAATCCCCTGCACCAGCTCCGGCAGGCGCACAAACGCGATGGTGATGTTACGCACATCGCTGGTGAGTCCGGCCAGCAGCGACGCGCTGCCGATTTTCTCAACCTGTTCGATTTGGGTATCGAGGATCCGCTTGATAAATTCGCCGCGCAGACGATAGACAAAATGGTGCCCAAGGGTGGTCAACGCGAGCTGAGAACCCAGCGTCACCGCCATCAGCAACAGCAATAAGCCGAGAAACTCCGGTAACACCGTCAGCGAGGTATCGACCACGGTCATTAACCGCAGATTAATAAAGGCAATCAGCCCGATACCCAGCGCCGCGCTGAGCAGACTAAGGGCAATGACTGAGATAAACGGCCAGCGATACTGGCGCCAAACAAGGAGGAGGAGTTCCATAACACGCAATCCGGACAAGCAAAACAGCCAGCAGTTTAAACGGCCCGGCGATGACATCAAGAATAATTCTTATTTTTGTTATTCATTACCTGTCAGATTAGCCGCCAGGCGGAAGGTGAGATTATAGCGACAGCTCCCGGTCTGCGGATGATCCCCCGCTTTCAGCGGCTGAATACCGTGATAAAACAGGCGCGATTCACCGCCCCACACCACCACATCGCCGTGCTCCAGCAGCACCCGCTGCAGCGGGTCATTCCGGCGCAGACCGCCGAACTGGAACACCGCCGGCAGCCCCAGCGACACGGAAACAATCGGCGCCCGCAGATCGCGCTCATCTTTATCCTGATGCAACGAGAGTTTAGCGCCCGGCTGATAGCGGTTGATTAAACAGGCGTCTGGGGTAAAGCGCGGGTAGCCGCAGGCCAGCGCCGCCTCTGCCGCCAGCGTCGCAAATAGCGTCGGCATCGGCGGCCAGTGCTGCCCGGTCAGCGGATCGTCAGGTGCATAAAGGTAGCCATGGCTATCGGTGGTCCAGCCCAGCATGCCGCAGTTGGTCATCGCTACCGACATCGTATAGCCGCCCGGCGTCACCATCTGACGAAACGGCGAGCGGCTGGCGACCTCTGCGATAGCCTGCAGCAAAGCCGGCGCCTGCAAGGTGGCAAAGCGCCGCAAAATCACGGCTCCCGGTGCCAGCGGCTCTTGCCAGGGAGGCGTATCGGCAAATAAATCGAGCATTACGGCTCCTCGCTGTGCGCTTCGCGCATTAACAGCTGGGCTTTGCGGGCCGTTCCCCAGCGATAGCCCGAGAGCGCCCCGCCTTCACGGACCACCCGATGACAGGGGATGACGATCGCCAGCTTATTCGCTGCACAGGCTCCCGCCACGGCTCTTACCGCACGCGGCTGACCGATGCGCTGCGCCACCTGGCGATAGCTGCGGGTTTCGCCTGCCGGGATCTCGCGCAGCGCCAGCCAGACGCGCTGCTGGAAAGCAGTACCGCGGATGTCCAACGGCAGGTCGATGGCCTGGCGGTGATCGTCCAGATGGGCGAAGACCTGCGCGACCCGCTGATGGAAATACGCATCGCCAGGTATCAACCGCGCTTTAGGGAACAGGCGGACAAGCTCATCAAGCAGCGGACCATCGGCTTCCCCCGGCAGGACGGCACACACTCCCCGCTCGCTTTCTGCGACCAGACAGCGGCCAACCGCACAGTCGCCTAAGGTATAGACAATATCGATATCTTCCCCGCCGCGACGAAACTGACTGGCGGTCATGCCGAGCGCGGCATCGGCCTGGCGATAGTAGCTACTGCCATCAGGAAAACCGGCGGCCATCACCGCAGGTGTGACCTTTTCACCCTGCCCCAGCGCCTCGCGTAAACGCCGCGCGCGCCACGCCTGCTGCCAGGCTTTTGGCGTCATGCCGGTAACTGATTTGAACAAACGATGAAAATGGAACGGGCTGACCGCCAGCGCCTGCGCCAGCGTTTCAAGGGTCACCGGCGCATCCTGTTCCAGCAGGCGGCAAGCACGGGCGACTTTGTCCACTTTCTGCTGCTGCGGGTCGATGTTGTCCGGCTGGCAGCGTTTGCAGGGACGAAAGCCGTCCGCCACGGCCGCCTCGACGTCAGGATAAAAGCGCACGTTTTCCCGCAGCGCCCGCCGCGAACGGCAGGAGGGACGGCAGCAGATACCGGTGGTCAACACGGCAAAAACGAACTGACCATCGGCATTCGCATCACGATCGCACACCGCCTGCCAGCGGCGCGCATCGGTATCAGCAATTATCGGTTTCATAACGGGCTCCTGCTTTAAGTGTATCGTCAGTCTGCATCGGCGCCGGTGAATAAAAACCCGAATTCTTGCGGTTTAATTTTTTTCGCCCACCAGGAAAGTGCGGAACTGCGGCGACATCCAGGTTGTAAACCCGTCGCCCTCTTTGACAATCATATAGACTGCCAGTCCTTGTTGACGCACGACTTCCTGAGCTTTCTGCGGCCCCAGTACCATCAGGCCGGTATCCCAGCCGTCCGCTTCCAGCGCCGTTGGCGCAATCACCGTCACCGACACCAGTTTATGGTCGATGGGGTGGCCGGTTTGCGGGTCGATAACGTGCGAAATCCGTTTACCATCGAGCTCATAATAGTTGCGATAGCTACCGGAGGTGCTGATCCCATGGCCGTTGATATCAACGATCGCCTGAACGGCATTTTCACGATCGGTCGGTTTCTGGATCGCTACCCGCCACGGTTGCTCGTCGCCATTCATTCCCCGGCTCACCAGCGCACCGCCGACAGAAACCAGATAGCGCGAAATACCCTCCTGCTCCATCAGGCGAGCCAGGTGATCGGCGGCGTAGCCTTCACCCACGGTGGAGAGATCGACAAACAGATCCGGAATATCTTTTTGCAGATACTGGCGATCCGCATGGTTAATCACCGTCAGGTGCTGCAGTCCGGTGCGTGCTTTCGCGGCGGCGATCTGTTGCGGATCCGGTGTTTTCAGCGGTTGTTTATCGGGGCCAAATCCCCACAGATTAACCAGCGGCCCCACCGTAATATCCATGGCGCCATCGGTTTTCGCGCCGATGCGCAGCGACATCGTGACGATATCGGCCATCGCCTCACTCACCGGCCAGGGTTCAGTGCCCGACGAGTGGTTAAAGCGCATCAGCGCCGAGTCGTTTTTCCAGGTGGACAGCAGGCGGTCGTCAGCATCAAGCTGCGCCTGTACTTTCTGACGTAGCGCCTGGGCTTGTTGCTGGTCCACGTCAATCACGCTGACGCGCCAGAAGGTGCCCATGGTTTTGCCATCGAGGACGGTGGCGGTACGCGCTGGTGCGCTGGAGGTGGTGGCTGAATCACAGCCGGAAAGCAGTACGCAGACGCTAAGCAGCGCGGTACGGAAAAAAGTGATATCCATAAAGTCAGGCTCCTCTTGCTAAGGCGGCAAGATTACACCAGCAAGGTTAAACCGGGCATAAAAAAAGGCGCCAGAGGCGCCTTTTTCATAAACTTCGTGCAACTTAGAACTGGTAAACCAGGCCCAGTGCAACCACGTCGTCGGTAGAGATACCGGCGTTACGGGTGAAGTTGTTGTCATCCAGCAGGTTGATTTTGTAATCAACATAGGTAGACATGTTTTTGTTGAAGTAGTAGGTCGCACCCAGGTCAACGTATTTCAGGATATCCTGATCGCCGTAACCATTCAGATCCTTACCTTTAGACTGCAGGTAAGCAACGGACGGACGCAGACCGAAGTCGAACTGGTACTGAGCAACCACTTCGAAGTTCTGTGCTTTGTTAGCAAAGCCCAGGTCACCCGCGCGAGTTGCGTTGTAAGTCTGGGTGTACTGAGTTGCCAGGTAAACGTTGTTCGCGTCGTATTTCAGGCCGCCGGTGTAGGTTTCAGCGTGGTCGCCTTCACCCAGAACCAGTGCGTTCTGATCGTCGGTACGTTTAGAGTTGGAGTACGCGAAACCAGCGCTGATGCCATCAAAGATGTCATAAGTTACAGAAGTACCGAAACCGTCGCCGTTCTGTTTCAGAGCGCCACGACCGTTGTTGGTCGCGCCTTCGCCGCTGACGCTGCCGTTTTTACCCTGGTACTGCAGAGCAAAGTTCAGGCCGTCAACCAGACCGAAGAAGTCAGAGTTACGGTAGGTAGCAACACCGTTAGCACGGGATTGCAGGAAGTTGTCAGAACCGTAGGTGTCGCCGCCGAATTCCGGCAGAACGTCGGTCCAGGACGTTACGTCGTATACCACGCCGTAGTTACGACCGTAGTCGAAAGAACCTGCGTCGCCAAATTTCAGACCAGCAAATGCCAGACGAGTCCATGCCTGATCGCTGGAGCTTTCAGTGTTGTTCGCCTGAACGTTGTATTCCCACTGGCCGTAACCGGTCAGCTGGTCGTTGATCTGAGTTTCGCCTTTAACGCCAATACGCATGTAGGTCTGGTCGCCGTCTACGCTCTTGTCGTCAGAGAAGTAGTGCAGGCCATCGATTTTACCGTACAGGTCTAATTTGTTGCCATCTTTGTTATAAATTTCAGCCGCATTTGCTGCGCCTGCTACCAGCAGAGCTGGTACCAGGAGGGACAGTACTTTAACTTTCATGTTATTAACCCTCTGTTTGTTATATGCCTTTTATTATGCCACTGCTTACTGATTACCCTTCTAATCAGTCGGCTATATTCATTGTGCTGTAAAATGCAGAATAATCCAACAAGAATATGATACGAAAACTTCTAAGGTGTTTCAAAGTTCCCACAAGATGTTTCAATTTGTAAATGCAGGGGAACTTTTCTGCACCATCAAAAATCACAAAAATAAGCACCAATAATCAAGAAAATAAATTTTCCCAATGCAGTTCAAGTGGTTACGAGACAACATTCGTATAGCACTGAATGACAAAACAAAAACCGGCCTTACGACTAGAATAATCCTCGCTATCATCATTAACTTTATTTATTACCGTCATTCAGTTCTGAATGTCTGTTTACCCCTATTTGAACCGGATGCCCTGCATTCGGTTTTTTTTTACCCTTCTTTACATATCTTGAATTTCCGCGTATTATCCCGAAAAAAATAACGTCTATTAATCAAACAATTCGCCGATAAGAAAATGCTCAAGGTGGTAATTTCTTGTTATTTAGTGCTATTTATCCGTGAAATTCCGTAAATAATTGTACAATATTAACATTGCTGTACATCTTACCGACGTTCATTTTTTTAAGATTATTCTCGCGATTAAACTTTGACGAACGGCAATCTGTAGTATGGATTTGATAAATTAGCCTTTATACTGCTTACAGTATTCACTCTGCTACCAGCCGCCTGGTGCAATGCCCTGCTTACACACATTGATGAGCCGCTTCGCCACACGATGACCCAGAAAAAATTCTCCCTGATGCCTGGTAGCATCACCCGCTTCTTCATTTTGATGGTTATCGTCCTGCTGGCGACGATGGGCGTTATGGTTCAAAGTGCGGTCAACACCTGGCTGAAAGATAAAAGTTATCAGGTCATCGACGTCAGTCATGCGCTGCATAAACGCATCGACAGCTGGCGTTATGCCACCTGGCAGATTTACGACAATATCGCCGCGACCTCTACCAGTGCCACCAGTGACGGTTTACAGGAAACGCGTCTGAAACAGGATGTCTATTACCTGGAAAAACCGCGGCGCAAAACCGAAGCGCTGATATTTGGCTCCCACGACAGTTCCACCCTGGAGATGACCCAAAAAATCTCCAGCTACCTCGACATCCTGTGGGGCGCGGAAACTATCCCGTGGTCGATGTACTACCTCAACGGCCTGGATAACAGCCTGATTCTGGTGTCGACACTGCCGCTTAAGGACCTGTCATCCAGCTTTAAAGAGTCGACGATCACCAGCGTCGTCGAGTCCCGCCGCGCGGAGATGCTGCTGCAGGCCAACACCCTCGACGAGAGAGAAACCTTTTCGTCACTGCGCCGCCTGTCCTGGCAAAACGGCCACTATTTCACCTTGCGCACCACCTTTAACCAACCGGGACACCTGGCGACCGTGGTGGCCTTCGATCTCCCGATCAATGACCTGATACCGCCCGGCATGCTGCTGGATAATTTCCGGATTGAGCCCGACCCGGCACAAAGCAGTGCCACCAGCCCGGATAAAGAAGTCTCTGATAGCATCAGTATCGACTTTAATGGCACCAAAATTGAGATGACCACCAGCATCAACACCACCGGCATGCGCCTGATCTGGGTCGTTCCGTTTGGTACCTTGATCATGGAATCGCTGCAGAATGTTCTGCTGCCGCTGCTGCTGATTATCGGCCTGCTGGCTTTAACCCTGTTCGGCTTTACCACCTTCCGTCACTATGGTGGCCGCACGCGTCAGACCGGCACCGGCGTCTCCGCTGCCGCCACCAGCGAATTACGCACCCAACGCGCCATAAATGAAGAGATTGTCTCGCTGCTGCCGCTGGGGCTGCTGGTCCACGACCAGGAAACTAACCGCACGATAATCAGTAACCCGATAGCCGATCACCTGCTGCCGCATCTTAATCTGCAAAACATCACTAATATGGCGGACCAGCATCAGGGAGTGATTCAGGCGACAATCAACAACGAGCTGTTTGAAATTCGCCTCTACCGCAGCCAGGTTGCCCCGCGCACGCAGATCTTCATTATTCGCGATCAGGACCGGGAAGTACTGGTCAATAAAAAGCTCAAGCAGGCTCAGCGTCTGTATGAGAAAAACCAGCAGGGTCGCGCAGCATTTATGGCGCATATCGGCAGCGCCCTGAAGGCACCGGCGCAGAGCCTGGCGGAAGAAGCCGCGGCCCTCGGCATCGAGCACAGCCGCCAGCTGTCGCAACATGCTGACCAGCTGGTGCAGCTGGTAGATGATATTCAGCTGGCTAATCTGCTGGAGAGCGACAGCTGGAAAAGCCAGTCGGCGCTGTTCTCAATTCAGGAACTGATCGATGAAGTCGTGCCTGAAGTCCTGCCGGTGATCAAACGTAAAGGGTTACAGCTGCTGATTAACAATGCGCTGCCGGCCAATGAACAACGTTATGGCGATCGTGACGCGCTGCGCCGCACCTTGCTGATGCTTATTCAATATTCGGTGACCACCACGCAAATTGGCAAAATCACCCTCGACGTGAGTAAAGATGAGTCGGCCGACGACCGGCTGACCTTCCGTATTCTGGATACCGGCAACGGCGTATCCGGCAACGAAATCGACAACATGCACTTCCCGTTCCTTAACGAGACCCAGTCCGATCTGTATGGCAAAGCCAACGCCCTCACCTTCTGGCTCTGCGATCGTCTGACGCGCAAGCTGGGCGGTCAGCTGAATATTAAGGCACGAGAGTCGCTGGGTACCCGCTATTCATTGCATCTCAAAATGCCGGCCAGCGGCGAAGCGGCCGAGGCGGGAGAACACCTGCTGGATGATGTGGTGGTGATGCTGGATATTACCGCCCAGGAAGTGCGGAAAATCGTGGTGCGCCAGCTAGAAAACTGGGGAGCGACCTGCATCACCCCGGACGAGCGGCTGACAAGTCAAGAATACGATCTGTTTTTAACAGATAATCCGTCTAATCTTACTGCTTCCGGCTTGCTTTTAAGCGATGATGAGGTTGGGATACGCAAAATTGGCCCAGGCCAACTGTGTGTCAACTTTAATATCAGCACAGCCATGCAGGAAGCGATTCTGCAACTGATTGAACAGCAGCTGGCGCAGGAAGAGGAGCAATCCACCCCTGCTGGAAGCGAAAGTAACGCCGAACTCCACGCCAGCGGCTATTACGCACTATTTGCCGACACGGTTCCGGATGATGTTCAGAGACTGTATACTGAACTGGCAACCAGCGATTTAGCTGCGCTGGCGCAGACAGCGCACCGCCTCAAAGGGGCGTTTGCTATGCTTAATCTGATACCCGGCAAACAGTTATGTGAAACGCTAGAGCATCTGATTCGCGAGAAAGATGTGCAAGGCATAGAAAAATATATCAGCGACATTGACGTCTACGTCAAGAGCTTGCTGTAGCAAGGTAGCCTATACATGAACACGATGAACGTAATTATTGCCGATGACCACCCGATCGTACTGTTCGGTATTCGTAAATCCCTTGAGCAAATCGAGTGGGTAAACGTTGTTGGCGAATTTGAAGATTCGACTGCACTGATCAACAATCTGCCCAAATTAGACGCCCACGTTCTGATTACCGACCTGTCGATGCCCGGTGACAAATACGGCGACGGGATCACCTTGATCAAATATATCAAGCGTCACTTCCCTGACCTGTCGATCATCGTCCTGACGATGAACAACAACCCGGCGATCCTCAGCGCGGTGCTGGATCTGGATATCGAAGGGATCGTGCTGAAACAAGGCGCGCCGACCGATCTGCCAAAAGCGCTGGCCGCTCTGCAGAAAGGTAAAAAATTCACCCCGGAAAGCGTTGCGCGTCTGCTGGAGAAAATCAGCGCCAGCGGTTACGGTGATAAACGCCTGTCGCCGAAAGAGAGCGAAGTGCTGCGCCTGTTCGCCGAAGGCTTCCTCGTGACCGAGATCGCCAAAAAGCTGAACCGCAGCATCAAAACCATCAGCAGCCAGAAAAAATCGGCCATGATGAAGCTGGGCGTTGAGAACGACATTGCCCTGCTGAACTACCTCTCTTCCGTGACGCTGAGCGCCACCGACAAAGAGTAATTGTTCTGCTACCCGGATGATGGCGCCGCGCGCCTTCTCCGGGTAAGAATCCCACCCGTCTTCACACGCCGAAAACCACGCCCCAAAATCGGGCGCTTATCCCCTCTCTTTTCGTACCCGGGCGGCATACAACGCCAACGTCTTCTTGATGATATCGAGGGTCACCGGCTTCGACAGGCAGTTATCCATCCCCGACTCCAGACAGCGCTGCTTCTCTTCAGCCAGGGCGTTGGCCGTTACCCCGATCACCGGTAGCTTCATGCCCAGCTCGCGAATATGCTGCGTCAGACGGTAGCCGTCCATATTCGGCATGTTGACATCGCTCAGCACAATATCGATATGCTGTTTTGCCAGCACCGCCAGCGCATCGACCCCGTCGTTCGCCGTCACGCACTGATACCCCAGTGAACCCAACTGGTCTGCCAGCAGTCGGCGGTTAATCGGATGGTCATCCACCACCAGAATCATCATGTCGTCATTGCTGGCGGTGTGCGTTTCCGGCGCCGCCAGCGCCGGCCCGTGTTCCGGCGTAGTCACGGCGACGTGGAAAATATGCCCCAGCAGCGGAATCAGCTCATGTGGCGTTGTGACGCTATGCAGCCATTCGCCCGGAGCTCGCTCTTGGGGAATGCCAATATGACGGCGGCAGAAAATCACCGTTGCCCCGCCCTGCCAGCGCGGATCCGGCTGGTCGTCGGTCAGCAGAATGTCATTTGCCCCCGGAGCCTGTCCGTCATAGTCGCAGACCTGAATACCGTGGTACTTAAGCAGCGAGGCCACAAACATCGCCAGTGAGGTATTGCGAATGGCCAGCCAGCAGCATTTTCCTGCCAGCCCCTCGACGCTCAGCGGCTGGCGGTTTTGCACACCGTATAATGGAATACGGATCGTAAAACGGCTGCCCATGCCCGGCTCGGTCTCGACGGCAATATCGCCGTCCATCATGCTGATAAGCTTTTCGCAGATCGCCAGCCCCAGCCCGGTGCCCTGGAAGTTGCGCTGTACGCCGGTCCCCACCTGGAAGAACGGATCGAACAGGCGCACCACCTCTTTCGCCGGGATCCCTTCCCCGGTATCCCGGACGCTGATCTGCAGATAGTCGCCGGCACGCTGGACATGCAGAATGATACAGCCGGTATCGGTAAACTTAATGGCATTGCTTAACAGGTTGGAAATCACCTGCTGCAGGCGCATCGGGTCACCGGACATCAACTGCGGCACATCGGGTTCAATAAAGCAGTACAGCCCCAGCTGCTTGCGCACCACCAGCGGCAAATAGTTGGCAGAGATATGGTTCATCACCTCACGGGGCGAGAACTCTTCCGGTTCGATTTTCAGCTGCTCGGACTCAATTTTCGAGAAATCGAGAATGTCGCTGATGATCTTCAGCAACAGGCTGGAGGAGTTATTCATCGCCGTGACCAGGCGATCGACGCCCTTAGGCAGCTCTTTGGTCTGTAATAAATCAAGGTTACCGATAATGCCGTACAGCGGCGTGCGCAGCTCATGACTGACGGTCGCGAGGAACATCGATTTTGACTGGCTGGCCTGCTCTGCGGCCTGCGCCATCTCCTGCAGCGACTCTTCCATTTTCACGCGGGCGCTGACGTCGACCAGCACACAGATCGCCACGTTTTCATTGCGGTAGCGGGAATGGACAAAGCTGATTTGCAGGTTGGTGTTATTGCTGGTCAACACGTCAACGAAGTTAACCTGCTGCCCACATATTATCTGCGTTAAACGCTGCCGATCCTCATGGGTCAGCATATTGAGATAGTTATGCGCCAGCTCGTTACTCAGAATGTTAGTGCCGTCGAGGGTGCGCAGAATGCAGATCCCCACCGGCGCTGAAGCAACAATTTTGCGGTTGAACTGCTCGTGTTCTTCCAGACGCTGGGCGTCGTTTTCCGCCGGGATAAAAATCCGCCGCTCATACATCCGTGCCAGCGCGAACAAGATCACCCCGGTGAGGATGTTCAGGATCACCGCATTGATAATCAGCATCCGGATGCGTTCGAGAACCTGATCGACCGACACCGAGTAGACGATACTTAATGATGACGGCGGCAGGCTTTTCTTCATCGCCAGCTCGCGGAAACCGGCGGTATAGCCAAACCAGATGCGCTCCTGCATCCAGCGGGCTTCGCTCTTGATTTTGTTATCCGGCCCGGCAAGGGAGATCATCGGCTGGCCGTTATCGTCGAGGATCGTCACGCTCATCGGCAGACTGCCCGGCGTAAAGAAGCTCTCCATACGAATGGTTTGCTCAATCCCCAGCAGCGCCTGCAGGCGGTTCGCCATGTATACCGGCGTCAAGGCATAAAAATAGCCCATCCCCGGACGCATGCCCTGGCTTATCCAGAACAGATTGTTGCCACGCTCGTTTTGCGGGGCATCGCGATACTGCTCGATGCGCTGGTGCAGGACTTTTAAGGCCTGGTCTCGCTCCACCGGCATTTCGCGCAGGCCAAAGTTAGCCATACACAGGTTGTCGCTGCCAATCAAAAAGATGCGGTTCAGGTCATAGGCGGCGGAAAAGTTATCGCGCCAGTAGCGCATAAACCACGCCAGCGATTGCAGGGAGTTGCGCCAGGTTGTGCTCATCGTCCCGCAGTCGGAATCAGGATACAGCGGTTCGAAATCCGGAATGGCGATGTTGCCATTCTCAGACGGCGAAATACCGCCCTCGCCGCCGCCTGCCGGCCGGTTTCCGGCGACATATTTCAACTCTTTAATCACATCGGCCGTACGCTGGATATAGCGCTGCGCCTGATCGGCATTGAGATTAAATTCCTGACGGATCTCTGACTCTCTGTCATGCAGGGCATTGACGATATAGAACACCGAAACGAAAGCGATAAGCATCCACAGCAGCACCGCCAGCGCTCTGAACAAATAGCGTGAAACCTTCAGGGTGGTATGAAAAGAGGCAAGATATTTCAATGGGGCGATACTCGGCCGTCAGGGACTCAACAGAATGGGGTTAAGGTAGCGGTAAACACGTCTTGTCGCAACGTTATACTCTCTGGATTTCACGTTCGACAACCCACCGCAACCGGAAAACAAAAAGGGCCGGGAGATATCCCGACCCTTCTGGCATCACAACCGAAGATTATTCTTCGTCTTCGGCGATGTCATCATCAGTATCAGCATCGCTTTCTGGCGCGATTTCATCGTCGCCTTCCGCTACGCTGCCATCGATGGCATCCAGCTCTTCGTCATCTACCGGCTCGGCAACACGCTGCAGACCGACGACGTTTTCATCTTCCGCGGTACGGATCAGAATAACGCCCTGGGTATTACGACCGACAATGCTGACTTCCGATACGCGGGTACGCACCAGGGTGCCCGCATCGGTGATCATCATGATCTGGTCGCAATCATCTACCTGCACAGCCCCAACGACGGAACCGTTACGCTCGGTCACTTTGATCGAGATAACGCCCTGCGTCGCACGCGACTTGGTCGGATACTCTTCCGCTGCCGTACGCTTACCGTAACCATTTTGTGTCACGGTCAGGATAGCGCCTTCGCCACGCGGAATAATCAACGAGACGACTTTGTCTTCGCCCGCCAGCTTGATGCCGCGAACGCCGGTAGCGGTACGGCCCATGGCACGCACTGCGCTCTCTTTAAAGCGCACCACTTTACCGGCCGCAGAGAACAGCATGGCTTCGTCGTTACCGTTGGTCAGGTCAACGCCAATCAGTTCATCGCCATCATTGAGGTTAACAGCAATGATCCCGGCTGAACGCGGACGGCTGAACTCGGTGAGCGCGGTTTTCTTGACGGTACCGCTGGCGGTCGCCATAAAGACGTTCACGCCCTCTTCATATTCGCGTACCGGCAGAATCGCGGTAATACGTTCATCGGCTTCCAACGGCAACAGGTTGACGATTGGACGGCCACGCGCGCCACGGCTCGCTTCCGGCAGCTGATAGACCTTCATCCAGTAGAGACGACCACGGCTGGAGAAGCAGAGGATCGTATCGTGGGTATTGGCCACCAGCAGGCGGTCGATAAAGTCTTCTTCTTTAATACGGGCGGCCGATTTACCTTTGCCACCGCGGCGCTGCGCTTCATAGTCAGTCAGCGGCTGATACTTCACATAGCCCTGGTGAGACAGGGTGACCACCACATCTTCCTGGTTGATCAGATCTTCAATGTTGATATCCGCGGTGTTGGCGGTGATCTCGGTACGACGCGCGTCGCCGAACTGTTCGCGCATCGCTTCCAGTTCTTCACGGATCACTTCCATCAGACGGTCGGCACTGCCAAGAATGTGCAGCAGCTCAGCAATCTGTTCCAGCAGCTCTTTGTACTCGTCGAGCAGTTTTTCATGCTCAAGGCCGGTCAGTTTCTGCAAGCGCAGATCCAGAATCGCCTGTGCCTGCTGTTCGGTCAGGTAGTATTGACCGTCACGCACGCCAAACTCTGGCTCCAGCCACTCCGGACGCGCGGCATCATCACCGGCACGCTCAAGCATGGCGGAGACGTTGCCCAGATCCCAGGAGCGGGCAACCAGACCGGCTTTCGCTTCGGCCGGGGTCGGCGCGCGGCGAATCAGTTCGATGATCGGATCGATGTTGGCCAGCGCAACCGCCAGCGCTTCAAGAATGTGCGCACGATCGCGAGCTTTACGCAGTTCAAAAATAGTACGACGCGTTACCACTTCACGGCGGTGACGCACGAACGCCGAAAGAATATCTTTCAGGTTCATGATTTTCGGCTGACCATGGTGCAGTGCAACCATGTTGATACCGAAAGAGGTCTGCAGCTGAGTCAGGGAGTACAGGTTGTTCAGCACCACCTCACCCACCGCATCACGCTTGATCTCAATCACAATGCGCATGCCGTCTTTATCAGACTCATCGCGCAGGGCGCTGATCCCTTCCAGACGCTTCTCTTTTACCAGCTCGGCCATTTTCTCGATCAGGCGCGCTTTGTTCACCTGATACGGAATTTCATGCACGATGATGGTTTCACGGCCGGTTTTGGCGTCGGTTTCGACCTCTGCGCGGGCGCGAATATAAATTTTGCCACGACCGGTACGGTACGCTTCCTCGATACCACGACGACCATTAATAATGGCGGCGGTCGGGAAGTCCGGGCCCGGGATGTGTTCCATCAGCCCTTCGACGGAGATGTCTTCATCGTCGATATAGGCCAGGCAGCCGTTGATCACTTCCGTCAGGTTATGTGGCGGAATGTTGGTCGCCATCCCGACTGCGATACCGGATGAACCGTTTACCAGCAGGTTAGGGATTTTGGTCGGCATGACGTCAGGGATACGCTCCGTGCCATCATAGTTGTCTACGAAATCAACCGTCTCTTTTTCGAGGTCGGCCATCAGCTCGTGGGCGATTTTCGACATACGGATTTCCGTATAACGCATCGCTGCGGCGGAGTCGCCATCGACAGAACCGAAGTTACCCTGGCCATCGACCAGCATATAACGCAGGGAGAATGGCTGTGCCATACGTACGATGGTGTCATAAACGGCGGTATCACCATGCGGGTGGTATTTACCGATGACGTCACCCACGACACGGGCAGATTTTTTATAGGCTTTGTTCCAGTCATTGCCCAATACGTTCATGGCGTAAAGCACGCGACGGTGTACCGGTTTCAGGCCATCTCGGACATCCGGCAGCGCACGGCCAACAATGACCGACATCGCATAATCCAGATAGGAGCTCTTTAGCTCTTCCTCAATGTTGACCGGTGTAATTTCTCTCGCAAGGTCGCTCATCTAACCGCTATCCCTCTACTGTGTCCCGGATTCAAAGGTCGCAAATTATAACACAGCCGCGGTGATACGGGTAAACCTATACCCAATGATTTTCGCGTGGGCTCAAGATTGGATTTACCCAAAATAATTCGAGTTGCTTGTAGGCGGCAAAGCCGTGAATCCCCAGGAGCTTACTCAGGTAAGTGACTGGGGTGACAAATCTGTCTGGAACAGATTTGAACGCTGCGAGCAGCGGACCTGATAAGGGTGAGGCTCATGGATGAGCCGAATAACGGCTGCAGCTAACAACCAAGCAACTTGAAGGATGAAGGGGATAGACGGTTTATTCATGCCAGCCACCTGATATACTCGCCAGTCTGAACAGATAAGGAGTAATTGCGCCCATGAATGCCGAAAAACAGCCGGTGGCCCACAATGTTGATCATCAAGAAATCGCTAAATTTGAAGCCGTCGCCTCGCGCTGGTGGGATTTAGAGGGTGAGTTCAAGCCATTACACCGCATCAACCCGCTGCGCCTGGGCTATATCGCACAGCGTTCTGGCGGCCTGTTTGGCAAAAAAGTGCTCGATGTTGGCTGCGGCGGCGGAATTCTGGCGGAGAGCATGGCGCGTGAAGGCGCGACGGTGACCGGCCTCGATATGGGTTTTGAACCTCTGCAGGTGGCGAAGCTGCACGCACTGGAAAGCGGCGTTCAGGTTGAATATGTCCAGGAAACCGTAGAAGAACACGCGGCAAAACATGCCCAGCAGTACGATGTGGTGACCTGCATGGAGATGCTGGAGCACGTGCCCGACCCGCAATCGGTGGTCCATGCCTGCGCGCGGCTGGTCAAACCCGGCGGCCAGGTCTTCTTCTCTACCATCAACCGCAACGGTAAAGCCTGGCTGATGGCGGTGATCGGCGCCGAATACGTGATGAAAATGGTGCCCAAAGGCACCCACGACGTGAAAAAATTCATCAAGCCGGCGGAGCTAATCGGCTGGGTTGATCAGACTATTCTCAAAGAGCAGCATATTACCGGCCTGCATTACAATCCGCTGACCAATACCTTCAAGCTGGCACCAGGGGTAGATGTTAACTATATGTTGCATACAACCGCAAAAAGCGCATAACGTCAGCAGTATTTCGTATGGTAAATCCCCGATGATTGCGCGGTATCAAGCCGCGTAATTTTCACATCCGTTGAAGAAATCAGCACTCGATCAAATTTTCATTTTTATTTTCCAGTTTATTGACATCTTCGCCAGGCCTTATGGGGCGTGGATTTCGCGATTATTATGCTTCCGCACCCTCAAATTAACGTCAAAATCAACCCTTGTACTCAAAAGAATCCTTACTAAAATACTCACCATATAGCGTTTCTTTTATCGACTACCCCCTACATATAGTATTTATCCACAGAGTTAATCACAACGCTGTGCTGTGGATAAATGGGGGGATATTTTTTCTCACGGACAGGTAAAATCCACATGAATCAGAGTCTGCTGGTGACAAAGCGTGACGGTAGCACCGAGCGCATCAATCTCGACAAAATCCATCGCGTACTGGATTGGGCGGCAGAAGGGCTGAATAACGTTTCCATTTCTCAGGTAGAACTGCGTTCCCACATCCAGTTCTATGACGGCATCAAAACCGCTGATATCCACGAAACGATCATCAAGGCCGCCGCGGACCTGATCTCTCGCGATGCACCGGATTACCAGTATCTCGCCGCTCGCCTGGCGATCTTCCATCTGCGTAAAAAAGCCTACGGCCAGTTTGAGCCGCCGGCGCTATTCGACCACGTCTCTAAGATGGTGAAGAACGGCAAATACGACACGCATCTGCTGGAAGACTACACGGAAGAAGAGTTCAAGCAGATGGACGCGTTCATCGTCCACGATCGCGACATGAGCTTCTCCTATGCCGCGGTTAAACAGCTGGAAGGCAAATACCTGGTCCAGAACCGTGTTACCGGCGAAATTTACGAGAGCGCCCAGTTCCTCTATATCCTGGTCGCCGCCTGTCTGTTCTCCAACTACCCGCGCGAAACGCGTCTGGATTACATCAAGCGTTTCTACGACGCGGTCTCCACCTTTAAAATCTCGCTGCCGACGCCTATCATGTCCGGCGTGCGTACCCCGACCCGTCAGTTCAGCTCCTGCGTACTGATCGAGTGCGGTGACAGCCTGGACTCCATCAACGCCACCTCCAGCGCGATCGTGAAATACGTTTCCCAGCGTGCCGGTATCGGCATCAACGCCGGTCGCATCCGTGCGCTGGGCAGCCCGATTCGCGGCGGTGAAGCGTTCCACACCGGCTGTATCCCGTTCTACAAGCATTTCCAGACTGCGGTGAAATCCTGCTCTCAGGGCGGCGTTCGCGGCGGGGCAGCAACGCTGTTCTACCCGATGTGGCATCTGGAAGTCGAAAGCCTGCTGGTGCTGAAAAACAACCGTGGTACCGACGCCAACCGCGTGCGTCATATGGACTACGGCGTGCAGATCAACAAGCTGATGTACACCCGTCTGCTGAAAGGCGGCGACATCACCCTGTTCAGCCCGTCTGATGTCCCGGGCCTGTACGATGCCTTCTTCGCCGATCAGGACGAGTTCGAGCGTCTGTACACCCAATACGAACAAGACGACAGCATTCGCAAACAGCGCATCAAAGCGGTTGAACTGTTCTCCCTGATGATGCAGGAACGTGCTTCTACCGGCCGTATCTACATCCAGAACGTTGACCACTGCAACACCCACAGCCCGTTTGATCCGGTGGTTGCGCCGGTGCGCCAGTCCAACCTGTGTCTGGAAATCGCCCTGCCGACCAAACCGCTGGATGACGTCAACGACGAAAACGGCGAAATCGCCCTGTGCACCCTGTCCGCTTTCAACCTTGGCGTTATCGATAGCCTGGACGAGCTGGAAGAGCTGGCGGTGCTGGCGGTTCGCGCGCTGGACGCCCTGCTGGATTATCAGGACTACCCGATCCCGGCGGCCAAACGCGGTGCGATGGGGCGTCGTACTCTGGGTATCGGCGTGATTAACTTCGCCTACTACCTGGCGAAGCACGGCAAACGCTACTCTGACGGCAGCGCCAACAACCTGACGCACAAAACCTTCGAAGCCATTCAGTACTACCTGCTGAAGGCGTCGAACGAGCTGGCGATCGAGCAAGGCGCTTGCCCGTGGTTTAACGAAACCACCTACGCGCAGGGTATCCTGCCGATCGATACCTATAAAAAGGATCTCGATGCAATCGTCAACGAGTCGCTGCATTACGACTGGGAAGCATTGCGTGAATCGATCAAAACCCACGGCCTGCGTAACTCCACGCTCTCCGCACTGATGCCGTCTGAGACCTCTTCGCAGATCTCTAACGCCACCAACGGGATTGAGCCGCCGCGCGGTCACGTCAGCATCAAAGCGTCGAAAGACGGCATTCTGCGCCAGGTGGTTCCTGACTACGAATCCCTGCAGGCAAACTACGAGCTGCTGTGGGAAATGCCGAGCAACGACGGCTACCTGCAACTGGTTGGCATCATGCAGAAGTTTATCGACCAGTCGATTTCGGCGAACACCAACTATGACCCGACGCGTTTCCCGTCAGGCAAAGTGCCGATGCAGCAGCTGCTGAAAGATTTGCTCAACGCCTATAAATTCGGCGTGAAAACGCTGTACTATCACAACACCCGTGATGGTGCAGAAGATGCCCAGGACGATCTGGCGCCATCCATTCAGGACGACGGCTGCGAAAGCGGCGCATGTAAGATTTAAAACACTCGCCGGGTAGCGCCACGCTCACCCGGCCAGACGTTTTGTAAGCCCGGCACATCCCTGCTGTCGGGCGATACAATTTCAACAGGACCTACATTTAATGGCATATACCACTTTTTCTCAGACCAAAAACGATCAGCTGCTTGAGCCGATGTTTTTTGGTCAGTCGGTGAACGTCGCCCGCTACGATCAGCAAAAATATGACATCTTCGAAAAGCTGATCGAAAAGCAACTCTCCTTCTTCTGGCGTCCGGAAGAGGTCGACGTTTCCCGCGACCGTATCGATTACCAGGCGCTGCCGGATCACGAAAAGCATATTTTCATCAGCAACCTGAAATACCAGACTCTGCTGGACTCCATCCAGGGCCGTAGCCCGAACGTCGCGCTGCTGCCGCTGATTTCCATTCCGGAGCTGGAAACCTGGGTTGAAACCTGGGCATTCTCAGAGACGATCCACTCGCGCTCCTATACCCATATCATCCGTAACATCGTCAACGATCCGGCGACGGTGTTTGACGATATCGTCACCAACGAGCAGATTCAGAAACGTGCGGAAGGCATTTCCCACTATTACGATACCCTCATCGAGATGACCAGCTACTGGCATCTGCTGGGTGAAGGCACGCACACCGTCAACGGCCAGACCATCACCGTTAACCTGCGTGAACTGAAAAAGAAACTGTACCTGTGCCTGATGAGCGTCAACGCTCTGGAAGCCATCCGTTTCTACGTCAGCTTTGCCTGCTCCTTTGCTTTTGCCGAGCGCAAGCTGATGGAAGGCAACGCGAAAATCATCCGCCTGATCGCCCGTGACGAAGCCCTGCACCTGACCGGCACCCAGCACATGCTGAACCTGCTGCGTTCCGGCGTCGATGACCCGGAGATGGCGGAGATCGCCGAAGAGTGCAAGCAAGAGTGCTATGACCTGTTTGTGCTGGCGGCGCAGCAGGAAAAAGAGTGGGCGGATTACCTGTTCCGTGACGGCTCCATGATTGGCCTCAACAAAGACATTCTCTGCCAGTATGTGGAATACATCACCAACATCCGCATGCAGGCGGTCGGGCTCGATCTGCCGTTCCAGACCCGCTCCAACCCGATCCCATGGATCAACACCTGGCTGGTCTCCGACAACGTGCAGGTGGCGCCGCAGGAAGTTGAAGTCAGTTCCTATCTGGTCGGCCAGATCGACGCCGAAGTTGACGCCGATGACCTGAGCAACTTCCAGCTCTGATGAAACGCATTTTTTTGAAGATTTCTGACACTCGCCTTGAGTGTCAGGATGAACACCCTTCCCTGCTGGCCGCGCTGGAATCGCATAACATCGACGTGGAGTATCAGTGCCGTGCCGGCTATTGCGGCTCCTGCCGCACGCGGCTGGTGTCCGGCCAGGTAGACTGGCTGACCGAACCGCTGGCGTTTATCCAGCCGGGCGAAATTTTGCCCTGCTGTTGCCGGGCGCAAGGTGACATCGAAATCGAGATGTAACCAGCGGAAGGAATAGAAGGAATAAAGGGAACGCCATGCGTTCCCTTTTTCTTTGTGCTTTATTAACCCTGTTTCAGCTGCTGGTGATGACGTTTTTCGCCGATCATCACCACGATCAGCAGCAGCACCGCCAGCACGCTACCGCCAATCATCACCATAAAACCACCGTCCCAGCCGAAGAAGTCCACGGTATAGCCAACGATAGCGCTGGCCGCCACCGAACCGCCCAGATAACCAAACAGTCCGGTAAAGCCGGCAGCGGTACCCGCAGCTTTCTTCGGTGCCAGTTCCAGCGCATGCAGACCAATCAGCATAACCGGACCATAGATCAGGAAGCCGATCACAATCATGCAGGCCATATCAACCCCTGGATTGCCCGGCGGGTTCAGCCAGTAAACCACGGTGGCTATCGTCACCAGCGTCATAAAGAACACCCCGGTCGCCCCACGATTTCCTTTAAACACCTTGTCCGACATCCAGCCGCAAATCAGCGTCCCGGGGATCCCGGCATACTCATACAGGAAGTAGGCCCAGGACGATTTATCCAGCGCGAAATGCTTCACCTCTTTCAGGTAGGTCGGCGACCAGTCAAGGATGCCGTAGCGCAGCAGATAAACGAACACGTTAGCCACGGCGATATACCACAGCAGCCTGTTCGGCAGAATGTACTGACGGAAGATCTGCCCGGCGGTCAGCTCCTGTTCATGCTGTTCGCTGTAGTCGTCCGGGTAGTCGTTTTTGTACTCTTCAATCGGCGGCAGGCCGCAGGATTGCGGGGTATCGCGCATCATCGCAAAGGCAAACACCGCCAGCAGTATCGCGCCAAACGCCGGCATATACAGCGCCGCGTGCCAGTCGTTAAACCAGGCCATGCCCAGCAGGAACAGCAGCGGCGGGATCCCACCGCCGACGTTATGCGCACAGTTCCACACCGACACAATACCGCCGCGCTCTTTCTGCGACCACCAGTGCACCATGGTTCGCCCGCACGGCGGCCAGCCCATCCCCTGGAACCAGCCGCACAGGAACAGCAGCACAAACATCACCATAATGCTGGAGGTGGCCCACGGGACGAAGCCCATCACCAGCATCACCAGCGCCGCCAGAATCAGACCCGCCGGCAGGAAAATGCGCGGATTCGAGCGATCGGATACCGACCCCATGATGAATTTCGAAAATCCATAGGCAATCGAAATCCCCGAAAGCGCGAAACCAAGGTCGCCGCGCGAAAAGCCCTGTTCGACCAGATAGGGCATTGCCAGCGCAAAGTTCTTACGAACCAGATAGTAAGCCGCATAGCCAAAGAAGATACCGATGAAAATCTGCCAGCGCAGGCGGCGGTACATCGGGTCGATCTCCGCCGCCGGTAAGCGCGCTTTATGTGGCGCGGGTTTAAAAATAGTTAACATAGCAGCCTCCGTGGCCATGGTTTCTCTGCTGATGAGTTCGATGAGAAAAATCTAATCTAATCACTCACTTCTGATGTGGCGGGATGGTAGGCAAAGCCCGCCATGGATACTGTGAAACATCGCACGCTTTGTTACAAAAATATGACAGAACATTCCATTTTGAGCATAAAATCACATATCACGAGCAAATAATGCTCGAATATGCTCGAAATCAAACAAACCATAAGCTTTGTATGGCTAAATGGCGCTAAACGAAAGTAGAGGGATCGAAAGATGGCCGAAATCCGTGAGTGTGATGTCATCGTCATCGGCGGTGGCGCAACGGGCGCAGGGATAGCGAGAGACTGTGCACTCCGCGGGCTGCGGGTGACGCTGATTGAACGTCACGATATTGCCACCGGCGCGACCGGGCGTAACCATGGGTTACTGCACAGCGGCGCCCGTTACGCGGTGACCGATAGTGAATCAGCGCGGGAGTGCATCAGCGAAAACCGGATCCTGCGCCGCATCGCCCGCCACTGCGTTGAACCCACCAACGGGCTGTTTATTACCCTTCCCGAGGACGACCTCGGGTGGCAGCGCACCTTTATCAACGCCTGCCAGCAGGCCGGCATTGATACCCGCCAGCTGTCGCCGGAAGACGCGCGCCGCATGGAGCCCACCGTTAACCCGGCCCTGCTCGGCGCCGTGCAGGTGCCCGACGGCACTATCGACCCCTTTCGCTTGTGCGCCGCCAATATGCTGGATGCCCGAGAGCACGGCGCCACTATTCTGACCGGCTGCGAAATTACCGGGCTTATCCGCCAGGGCGCACGCGTCAGCGGCGTGACCTACTACGACACCCAACAACGCGAAAGCCGCACGTTGCACGCCCGCGTCGTCGTCAATGCCGCCGGGATCTGGGGGCAACGGATCGCCGAATATGCCGATCTGCGGGTAGCGATGTTCCCGGCCAAGGGATCGTTGCTGATCCTCGACCACCGTATTAACCTCCAGGTTATCAACCGCTGCCGCCAGCCCGCCGATGCCGATATTCTGGTGCCCGGGGATACCATTTCGCTGATTGGCACCACCTCGGTGCATATCGACGACCATGAGATTGATGACAACCGGGTCACCGCGGCCGAAGTTGACATTCTGCTGCGCGAAGGGGAAAAGCTGGCCCCGGTCCTCGGCCGTACCCGGGTGCTGCGCGCCTACTCAGGCGTGCGTCCTCTGGTGGCGAGTGATAATGACCCCACCGGACGCAGCGTCAGCCGCGGCATTGTGCTGCTCGATCACGCGGCCCGCGACGGCATGGAGGGGTTTATCACTATTACCGGCGGCAAGCTGATGACCTATCGCCTGATGGCGGAATGGGCGACGGATGCGGTGTGCCGCAAGCTCGACCATCAGGTTGCCTGCACCACCGCCGGGACCCCGCTGCCCGGCTCCGCAGAAGCACCGGAAGTGACGGTGAAGAAAATTATCTCGCTCCCCGCACCGCTGCGCGGCTCCGCCCTCTATCGCCACGGCGATCGTACCCCGGCCTGGCTGGGCGATACCCGCCAGCACCGCAGCCTGATCTGCGAATGCGAAATGGTCACCGCCGGTGAAGTGCAGTACGCCGTCGAAAATTTAGCGGCCAACAGCCTGCTCGATTTACGCCGCCGCACGCGTATCGGCATGGGCACCTGCCAGGGAGAGCTGTGCGCCTGCCGGGCCGCCGGGCTGCTGCAACGGTTCAATATCACCACCCCGGCACAGTCGTTGACCCAGCTCTCTGAATTTTTAAACGAACGCTGGAAAGGCGTGCAGCCGGTCGCCTGGGGCGATGCGCTGCGGGAAAGCGAATTCACCCGCTGGGTCTACCTCGGACTGTGCGGGCTGCAACAGGAGCATCAGGATGAAATTTGATTGCGTGATTATCGGCGGCGGACTGGCCGGGCTGCTCTGCGGGCTGGCCCTCAATCAATACGGTCAGCGATGCCTGATCGTCAGCCGGGGCCAGAGCGCGCTGCACTTTTCCTCCGCGTCGCTGGATTTGCTCAGCGCCCTTCCCGATGGCGAGCGCGTAACCGATGTGGCCCAGGGCATTGCCCGCCTGGCCGAACAGCTTCCCGCGCATCCTTATGCCCGACTCGGCGCAGAGCAGGTAATGCGCTATGCCGCCCGGACCGAAGCGCTGCTGGCCGCCAGCGGTATTGCGATGCAGGGCGACGCGCACCAGCCGCATTTACGCGTGACGCCGCTGGGCACCCTGCGTCCGGCGTGGCTCTCCCCGCTGGAGGTCCCGGTCGCCCCGCTGCCCGCAGGCCGCGTGGGGGTGGTGGGCATCGAAGGCTTCGCCGACTTCCAGCCGCACCTGGCCGCCGCGTCGCTCAGCCAGCAGGGCGTGAACGCCAGCGCAACGGAGATCGCCTTAACGATGCTGGATGTTCTGCGCGATAACCCCAGCGAATTTCGCGCCGTCAATATCGCGAGGGTGCTCGACGACGAGCGCCACTGGCCGGCGCTGCTGGCCGCATTACGCCCGCTGGCGCAGTGCCACGAGCTGCTGATCCTGCCCGCCTGTTTCGGTCTGAAAGATGCCGGACTGTACCGCTGGCTACAGGAGCAGCTGCCCTGCCCGCTGCACCTGCTGCCCACCTTGCCACCTTCGGTGCCGGGCATGCGTCTGCACAATCAGCTGCAGCGCCGTTTTATTGCCACCGGCGGCACCTGGCTGGCGGGGGACGAGGTCACGCGCATCAGCCATCAGTCCGGGCAAGTGACCGCCGTCTGGACGCGTCAGCACGGCGATGTGTCGCTACGTCCGCGCTACGCGGTGCTGGCCAGCGGCAGTTTCTTCAGCAATGGCTTAATCGCCGACAAAAACCAGGTCCGGGAGCCGATTCTCGGCCTCGACCTGCAACAGATCGCCGGGCGCGAGAACTGGTATCAGCGTGATTTCTTCGCCTCTCAACCCTGGCAACGCTTCGGCCTGATCACCGACGCGATACTGCGCCCGCAACTCGACGGCCAGCCGCTGCACAATCTGTTTGCTATTGGCTCGCTGCTGGGCGGTTTCGACCCGATTCAACTGGGGTGCGGCGGCGGAGTGTGCGCGGTGACCGCGCTGCACGTCGCCCGACAGATTCACGAGCTTGCCGGAGGTGCCGCATGAACGATACCCGCTTTGAGAGCTGCATCAAATGCACGGTTTGTACCACCAGCTGTCCGGTCAGCCGGGTCAATCCCGGCTATCCAGGCCCGAAACAGGCGGGGCCGGATGGCGAGCGCCTGCGGCTGAAAGACGGCGCGCTGTATGACGAGGCCTTAAAATATTGTATCAACTGCAAGCGCTGCGAAGTCGCCTGCCCTTCGGATGTCAAGATTGGCGATATTATCCAGCGCGCCCGCGCCCGGTACAGCCAGCAAAAGCCGACCCTGCGCGATGCGATCCTCAGCCATACCGACCTGATGGGCACCCTTTCCACCCCGTTTGCCCCGCTGGTCAACGCCACCACCGGACTCAAACCGGTTCGCCGACTGCTGGATGTTGCGCTGAAAATAGACCATCGCCGCACGCTGCCAAAATATGGCTTTGGCACTTTTCGCCGCGCCTACCGCCAGCAGGCGCAGAAACAGGCACAGTTCAGTGAACAGGTGGCGTTCTTTCACGGCTGCTACGTCAACTACAACCATCCGCAGCTCGGGCTCGACCTGCTCCGCGTCCTCAACGCCATGGGCACCGGGGTGCAGTTGCTGAACCGCGAGAAGTGCTGCGGGGTGCCGCTTATCGCCAACGGTTTTGTCGACAAAGCCCGCCGACAGGCGCTGAGCAACGTCGCCGCCATCCGCGAAAAATCGCTGCCGGTCATCGCCACCTCATCAACCTGCACGTTCACCCTGCGCGACGAGTATCCGCACCTGCTGGACGTTGATAACCACGACGTACGCGATCGGGTTGAGCTCGCCACCCGCTGGATCTGGCGCCAGCTCGATGCCGGACGCCCCCTGCCGCTGCGCTCGCTGCCGCTGAAGGTGGTCTACCACACCCCGTGTCATATGGAAAAGATGGGCTGGTCGCTGTATACCCTGGAACTGTTACGGCAGATCCCCGGGCTACAGCTGGAGGTACTCGAGTCGCAGTGCTGCGGGATCGCCGGCACCTACGGATTTAAGTCGGAAAACTACGACGCGTCGCAGGCCATCGGCGCCCCGCTGTTCCAGCAGATTGAGCACTGCGGCGCTGACCTGGTGGTCACCGATTGTGAAACCTGCAAATGGCAAATCGAGATGTCCACCAGCAAACGCTGTGAACATCCGATTACGTTACTGGCGCAGGCGCTGGACGCGCCTGCGTGAGGGAGGGTCACTCGACGAACAGCGTCTCCACGACGTTGATCCAGCCATGCTCAGCGGCAACCGGCAGACCGTTCAACCAGCGACGCAGCATATTCAGGGCCATCATCGCGCACACTTCCTGGCGAACCGGCACGCTGTAGCGGGTGGCGCTGAATTTAACCCGTAGCGCATGGGTGCCGTCCGGCGTCGAAAGGACGATATTCAGGTGATCGGCCTCCTGGCCGCCGATTGCCAGCGCCAGGCCGGCAAAATGGTTCACCCGGCGCTCTGCCGTCCAGCGGGCAGATTGTGCCAGCGACTCGTCCTGCGAGGGTACCACTTCGCTGGCCAGCAGCGGCGCACTGGCCCGGGAAAGCTGCAGCGCCAGCAAGCCGCCGGTAAACTGCTCGCTCAGGGTCAGGCTGAGCTGACGCTCCTGCAAACAGCGTGCGATCTGCGCGGGCAGCCCTTCCGTCCCCTCGAAGATCATGCTCTCCCCGGCGACCTTTTTCACTTCCGGCCACAGCGCCAGCATCGCCTCGCGCTGGGCTGCCGGGCCGGTCAGCTTCAGTTCGATGATCGGCATCGACGAGCGATAGCCCATCACTACCCCGTCGGGCAACGTCAGCGGATTGAGGCTTTGCGCCAGCTCGCTTTCCGAACGCCCGAAGGTGGTCAGACGCAGGCACAATGGGGGTTCAGTGAGAGAGAAACGGCTGCGCAGTCGCGGTAAAATTTCCTGTTCGACCATCACTTTGAATTCCGACGGCACGCCGGGGGTGAAAAACATCAGACAGCGGTTGAGCTGTACGGCAAAACCGCAGGCCGTGCCAACCGGGTTGTTGATCATCTCGGCGCTGGCGGGAATTTCCGCTTGCTTGCGGTTGCTGTCAACCATCGGGCGTCCGCGTTCGGCAAAGAAGCGCGTCATCGTCTCCAGCCATACGGCGTGCAGAATCAGCCCTTCCCCTTTTGCGGTAGCCGCCGCCAGTGCGCTCAGGTCATCGCTGGTCGGCCCGAGGCCGCCATTGACGATCAGCACATCGGCCTGTTCACTTCGTTCGCGCAACACCGCAACCAGCGCATCGAGATCGTCCCCGACGGTGTTACGGCGCGTTAATGGTAATCCCTGATTGAAAAAAAAGTCAGCCAGCCACGCGGCGTTAGTGTCGACAATTTGTCCGTGCAACACTTCATCGCCGGTAGAGAGCATTTCCACATTTATCATTTTTGTACTCCTTGCCTGCCAGAAGGAACACTATAGCGTAAGGTGCGGGCGGAGTAGACAGGAATACGGCGCGGAAGACCGCGCCGGGGGAGATCATCAGAAGCTGGCGCTGACGCCGACGTACGGGCCATCGGCAATGGTATTGTCTTTGTTGCCGTCTTTGCCTTCGAGGGTCAGGTAGCGATAACCGGCGGTGATGCTCAGCGGACGCATAACGGTCCAGCTCCCGCCAACGTTAGCTTCCTGATAGCTCTGGATGCCGCTGGAGAGAGAATCCGGAGAGTAGTAGTAATCGCCGAACAGACGGAAGCTGTCGCCAATTTTCCACTGCAGGCCGCCGCCAACCGCCGCAGCATAGCCTTCATCGCCGCTCTTCGGATTGGTATAAACCCCTTTGCCGCCAACGGTTGCCAGGAATGGCCCCAGCGGGATGTTCAGGCCGAGGCCCAGACCGGCTGCATCGCCATCGTTATCGCTATGCATCCAGTTGCCGGTGACTGCCAGACCTGCGGATTCGGTACCGAAACCGACGCCGAGGTTGGTGAAATGCTCACCGGCTTCGCCGGTCACGCTGATCGCATGTGCCGCAGTGGAAACGAACATCACGCCAGCCAGACCTAATAAAACGCGCTTTTTCATTTTTTACTCTATCCAGTAAACAAGAATCAAAAAAAGTCCCAAAAACCGCAGAATTGTACTGCCGATCGCAAAGGAATCAATCCACTAAAACAACCTTTACCATCGTGATTGTAACCAGTTGCTTCCGCCAGGATAGCCAACAGGGTCGCAATGAGGCTTGCGATTCAGGCAAGCGGCTCGCACACTGCACCTTCAGGTCATTTTTCTGGCCATTACCTCAAGGAGACTGCCATGCGCCAAAGAACTATCGTCTGCCCGTTGATCCAACATGAAGGGCACTATCTGTTGTGCAAAATGGCAGACGATCGCGGCGTATTCCCCGGTCAATGGGCGCTGTCCGGCGGCGGCGTGGAGCCCGGGGAACGTATCGAAGAGGCGCTGCGCAGAGAGGTCCGGGAAGAGCTGGGAGAAGCCCTGCAACTGGTGAGCATTACCCCGTGGACCTTCAGCGACGACGTCCGGGTGAAAACCTTTGCCGATGGCCATCAGGAAGAGATTTATATGATCTATCTGATCTTCGACTGCATCAGCGCCAATCGCGAGGTCACCATCAACGAGGAGTTCCAGGAGTACGCGTGGGTTAAGCCGCAGGATTTGCCCCTGTATGACCTGAACGTCGCCACCCGCAAAACCTTAACTCTGAAAGGGCTGCTCTGATCGCTTCGGCGCCGCGCTCAGAAAACGCAGACTGACCTTCAGGCCCCCCAGCGTTTCGCTGCGCTGCAGCTGCGGATGGCTGCGGTGCAGGCGCGCGATATCGTTCACCAGCGCCAGCCCGATGCCGGCACCAGGGTTATCGCCGACGTTCTCCAGACGATGAAACGGCAGCAGCGCCTGCTCAACCTGGCTGTCGTCAATCCCCGGGCCGCTATCTTCGATGGTCATCACCACGCTGTTTCCCTCATCGCGCAGGCTCAGGGTCACCGTGCCGTTGGCGGGGGTATAGCGAATGGCGTTGTCGAGCAGATTCGCGCACAGCTCGCCGAGCAGGACGCTATCGCCCTCAATCAGCACCGCCGCCTGCTCCCCTTCGTAGCCGAGATCGATATGTTTGCTTCTCGCTTGCGGGATCCGTGAAAAACAGCTGTTCTGAGCAATCTCATGCAGATCGACAACCGCAAAGGCGCGCTCTCCCTGCTCTTTGCGCTTCACGCTCGCCAGTTGTAACAGCCGCTCCGTCAGCAGGATCGTGCCATCCAGCGTGGTGCGCATGGCCTGCAGGCTTTCGCGCCACAGCTGCGGATCATCGCTGGCTAAAGCAACCGAGGCCTGGGTTTTTAAAACTGCCAGCGGAGTCTTGAGTTGATGGGAGGCGTCGGCACTGAACCGCTCCTGGCGCGAGATCATCACCCGCAGGCGGTCAATGTAGCGGTTGAAGGCCACGATCAGCAGCCGGGTTTCTGACCATGGTAGCAACTCCGGCAGCGGCGTCAGCAGGCCGGGCTCACGGCGAACCATCAGCGCCGACAGCTGACGCATCGGGCGTAGCACCCGCCGCAGCAGCCAGCCGGTCAACACCAGAGTCAACAGCACCAGCAGCCCCTGAGATACCCACGACGAGAACAGCAACTGACCGGCCAGCCATCGCCGCGACTGCAACGTCTCTGCGATGTAGATTTCCGCCATGCCGACGATCCCGCCTTCGTTTACCGGCTGCAGCAGGCGCGCCACCCGTATCGCCTGGCCGCGATACTCGGTGTGATAAAACCAGGCTAAGGCCGGATAGAGCTGAGTGCGCGACGTGGAGGGCGGCATGGCGGGCAAATCGTCAAACCCGGAAATCACCTTCCCTTGGGGATCGACCACCTTGTAGTACAGGCGATCGTTCATGTTGAGCTCGAAGCTGTCCAGCACCACCCATGGCACGTTGACCTCCAGCTTGCCATGGCGCACCACCAGCCGCTCGGCCACGGTGCGGGCGGAAGAGAGCAAGGTCCGGTCATAGGCCTGCGTCGCCGCCTGCAGCGCGCTGACGTAGCTGTTAAAAGCGGATAACCCCCATAAGAGCACCAGCGGCAGGCCGAGAAACAGCAACAGCTGGGCAAACAGCGACTGCGGTTTATGCCACTTCATTCCCGCACTCCAGCACATACCCCAGGCCACGCAGAGTGGTGATCCGCACGTTGCTGTCCTGCAGTTTTTTACGCAAACGGTGAATATAGAGTTCGATACTTTCAGGGCTGACTTCGTCGTTGAGGCTGAAGACCTGTTCAAACAGCTGCTGGCGTGAGACGGGACGCAGGCGGCGAAACATCAGCACCGTCAGCAGCGCCTGCTCGCGGGGCGTCAGCGACAGCATCTCACCGCGCAGCAAAAAATAGCCTTCATCGCGGTACTCCAGCTCGCCAAGCTGCTGAACTTCATGCACCTGCCCTTCGCTGCGCCGCAGCAGCGCCCGTAGCCGGGCGTCCAGCTCCTCCAGCTCAAAGGGTTTCGGCAGATAATCATCGGCGCCGACGTTCAGCCCTTTCACCCGATCCGCCACGGCGCTGCGGGCAGTCAGCAGCAGCACCGGCAGCGTCTGCCCGCGTTTGCGCAGCCGCTGAACCACCTCCAGACCGTCCAGCCCAGGCATGCCGATATCCAGCACCGCCAGCGCGTACTTTTCACTTTGCAGCAGATGGTCTGCCGCCCGGCCATCGAAAACGCAGTCCACGGCAAACCCGCCCTGCACTAACGCTTTTTCCAGCCAGTGGGCCAGCTCGCGGTTATCCTCGGCTAATAAGAGGCGCATTTTTAACATATCTCCATGTTTGTATTGAAATAAACGCTATTTCAATGCCATTTCTTTCCTGCTGCCGATCCGCAAGCTAACCCGTAATACCAGGCTAGCGGAACGAGCAGAAAATTGAGCATGTCAAAATGCAACAGACTTGCAACATTTGCCCGACGTAATTGCAAGCGGCCTAACATAAAACCGCGCTACTGCCCGGCCCCTCGGTGCGCCGCTGCCAGCATCTGTTTTTCCATCTCAAGCGTCAGGAAGGTCAGCGTCGCGCCGGACGTGAATTTCTGGCTGACCTCTCCGGCGATCCCCTGCTCGACCGCCAGGTCATCGACAAGGTTGAGCTTCATCTGAGGCGCTCCTTCGGCAAAATTCAGCTTCTCAAGGTCGACCCAGACAATGTTCGGGCGGGTAGTGGACTCGAAAACAAAGCGTTTTCTGGTCAGGTCAATCACCGTCTGCCACAGGGTCTGAGAGGCGTCGGGTTTGCCGGGATCCGGGATACGAAACGGCTGCGCCGCATTGCGCATGACGCTGAACATTGCCGCGATGGCCTGCACCTGGGTCTGGGGCTGGCTCAGCCGGCTGACATAGTAACTGGCGCGGGCAAAGCGGTCGCTCGCCAGCGTAGAACCCGGAAGCGGCCTGTCGCCACCCAGCCCGTCAATCGTTTTGACCAGTTCAAGCTGGCGGTCGTAGGTCGGCGAGTTGGTCATCACCCGGTAATCCGGGCTGTGGTAGACGCTAGCCTTCCCGCCGCTGTACTCAATAATGCATGAATCTCCGGTGGCATCATCGAGCGCGAGGTGAATAGCCGGCGGGTGCCCGCCGGTGGGATCCGCCAGCTGTACCACCTGAACATCGGAGGTGTCGATCCAGGCGACGGCATCGGCCACCGTGGTGAAGTTGTCGAGGAAGTACTGCAGCCACACCGCCTGGCTCAGCTGCGTGCGTGTTGGATCGGGGGTACCGTAGTCAGATTCCGCCAGCCATAAGACATGCCCCGCCAGCCCCTGCTCATTCACCCCGTCGACCGAGATCATGTCAAACGCGGTCGCCACCAGGCTGCCATATTTCGAGGTCCACTTCAGCGCCCCCTGTACACCATCGTCACGAGAGATCCCGCGCGGTTGCGTCCATAAATTGGTCAGCAGATCTTTATGAAAATCCATATTACGCCCAACAATCACCGCACCATTGGCGTCAGGCCAGATAACCCGTGTGCACATTGTCTTCCCCTCTGTTCATTTGGTCTGTCGAACACTGCGTCTTGCTGCCAGCCTCGCCCGCGCCACCAGCGCGGTTCAGTAGATCGTAATCCACGGGAAAACGCGACGCCAGATTATTGTGGCGCAGGCCGGTAAAAAAACACACTAATATTGCCTGCCTGATGCCTTCAATGAGAGGAATAATATTATAAGAGATATTTTAAACCGTATATCATAATAAAAAATACAGATATGCCTTACCTGTTTTATTAATAAGTGACATACCTAAAAAAATAGATAAAACAGAAATAACCATAACAACAATACGTCATGACATACTCATCAGTACAATGTATTAAATGAGCCTCGATGTACTATAAATGAGCAAAAAAAACATGATTTAGATCACGATTACCCCTGCAGTCATTCATATAATGAACTCGAAAAACACCACACTATCAATGGACTAATAGCATGGGAAATATTTTACTCCTGGCGGTAGCCGCTGCGCTCCTTGCCACCTCCGTTTATTGCTTATATTCGTACCTGAAAGATATCAGAAAGCATAAACATGCTTTTATGAAAAGACGACGCTGAGTACTAATATGATTGCATGGCTCCACTCATTAATCTGACATTAATATTCACTGGTTCACTTTCTCGCTTTTTCGCGTCATACCGTTAAATAACGGGGCCAACGCTGGCCCCGTTATTTTTTCACGCTACGCGTCACCCCAGACACGTCAACGATCACGTTATCCCCTTGCCGCTAATCCAAATTGGAGAGGTCTATCACATCCTGCAAAGTTGCGCCGCCATTGAAAGGGAAATGAAAGGTTTTTGATTTAACAATTGCGCAACCAAGTCACTCGATATTGATTCACATAACCACAATAAACAGACCCTGCACCCGATTGAGGAAGCTTATGAACAGACCACTCCTGCGCCATCTTAGCGCGCTTGCGTTATGCCTCTGTACCGCTTCAGCCTGGGCGGTTGAAGCACCGTCTCGTACCGAATGTATTGCTCCCGCCAAACCGGGCGGCGGCTTTGACCTGACCTGCAAGTTGATTCAGGTCAGCCTGATGGAAACCGGCACCATCAAAAAACCGATGCGCGTCACCTACATGCCCGGCGGCGTCGGCGCGGTGGCCTATAACGCCATTGTCGCGCAGCGTCCTGGCGAACCAGGCACCGTGGTGGCGTTCTCCGGCGGTTCATTGCTCAACCTCTCACAAGGCAAATTTGGCCGCTATGGCGTCGACGATGTGCGCTGGCTGGCCAGCGTCGGCACCGACTACGGCATGATTGCCGTGCGCGCCGACTCGCCGTGGAAAGACTTACCGTCGTTTCTCGCCGCCATGGAGAAAGATCCAGCCAGTATCGTCATCGGTGCCGGTGCTTCTATCGGCAGCCAGGACTGGATGAAAGCCGCGCTGATGGCGCAAAAGGCTAATGTCGATCCCCACAAAATGCGCTACGTCGCATTTGAAGGCGGCGGTGAGCCGGTGACCGCCCTGCTGGGTAATCACGTGCAGGCGGTGTCGGGCGATCTGAGCGAAATGGTGCCGTACCTGCAGGGCAATAAAATCCGCGTCCTGGCGGTCTTCTCCAGCGAGCGCTTACCCGGCGCGCTGGCCAACGTCCCGACCGCTAAAGAGCAGGGCTACGACCTGGTGTGGCCAATTATCCGCGGCTTTTACGTCGGCCCGAAAGTCAGCGATGCCGACTACCAGTGGTGGGTCGATGAGTTCGCGAAGCTCCAGCAAACCGAAGAATTCAAAAAGCAGCGTGAACTGCGCGGCCTGTTTGAATTCAACATGAACGGCAAAGAACTGGATAGTTACGTGAAGAAGCAGGTCAACGACTATCGCGAGCAGGCCAAAGCCTTCGGCCTGGCGAAATAATCTACGGGGGTTGCCATGAGCGATCGTATTTTTGCCGGGATCTGGCTGCTGCTATGCACAGGCGGGATGTTCATCGCCTGGCAGATTCACAGTGAGTACTCCTATGAGCCCGTTGGCCCCCGCCCGTTCCCGGTGGGGATTATCGGCCTGATGTTGCTGTGCTCAGTGCTGCTGCTGTTGCGCCGTCCGGATGTGGTGGCCTGGCCCGGACGCCTGGTGTTACAGCGTCTGTTGACCATGGTGGTGGTGCTGATGCTCTACGCGTGGGGCTTTGAATGGCTCGGTTTTCCGCTTGCCACCGCGCTATTAACCGCCGTTATCGGCCTGCTGTTTGGCGCCACACTCCGTGCGACTGCCGTTGCCGGCGCGGTGATGGGTATCGCCTTATGGTACGCCTTTGACACCCTGCTTGATGTCACCCTGCCGCTTGGCGTCTGGTTAAGTTAACGGAGAAGTTTATGGATACCTGGATTTATCTTTCACAGGGCTTCGCCGTGGCGATGACGCCAACGAACCTGATGATTGCCCTGATCGGCTGTTTCGTGGGGACCATTGTCGGCCTGCTGCCGGGGCTGGGGCCGATTAACGGCGTGGCGATCCTGCTGCCGCTGGCGTTTGCCTTACACCTCCCGGCGGAATCAGCCCTGATCCTGCTGGCCACGGTCTATATAGGCTGTGAGTACGGGGGGCGGATCTCGTCGATCCTGCTCAATGTGCCCGGCGACGCCGCCGCGATTATGACCGCGCTGGATGGCTACCCGATGGCGCAGCAAGGGCGCGGTGGCGTGGCGCTGTCGATTTCGGCGGTCAGCTCGTTCGTTGGCTCGTTAATCGCCATTGGCGGCATCATTCTGTTCGCGCCGGTGCTGGCCCAGTGGTCGCTGGCATTTGGCCCGGCAGAGTACTTTGCTTTGATGGTGTTCGCTATCGCCTGCCTGGGCAGCATGATGGCGCAGAACCCGCTGAAGTCGTTCCTCGCCGCGTTAATTGGCTTAGGCCTGGCGACGGTGGGCGTGGATGCCAATACCGGCGTCTACCGTTTCACCTTCGACAGCGTCCACCTCTCCGATGGCGTGCAGTTTATCGTGGTGGTCATCGGACTGTTCTCGGTATCTGAAATCCTGCTGATGCTGGAAAGCACCAGCGGCGGCCAGACGCTGGTACGTAAAACCGGGCGCATGCTGTTTAATGCCAAAGAAGCCGGTCAGTGCGTCGGGGCGACGCTGCGTTCCTCGGTCGTGGGCTTCTTCGTCGGCATCCTGCCCGGCGCCGGGGCGACGATTGCCAGCGCCATCACCTATATGACCGAGAAAAAGCTCAGCGGTAACAGCGACAACTTCGGCAAAGGCGATATCCGTGGCGTCGCGGCCCCTGAAGCGGCCAACAACGCCTCCGCCTGCGGCTCCTTTATCCCGATGCTGACCCTCGGCGTTCCCGGTTCCGGCACCACGGCGGTCATGATGGGCGCGCTGACGCTGTATAACATCACGCCGGGTCCGGCGATGTTTACCGAACAGCCGGATATCGTCTGGGGATTGATCGCGGCGCTGCTGATCGCCAACGTGATGCTGCTGATCATGAACATTCCGCTGATTGGCCTGTTTACCCGGATGCTGACGATCCCGCTGTGGTTCCTGGTGCCGGCGATTGCCGCAGTATCCGCCGTCGGGGTGTACGCCGTTCACAGCACCACCTTCGATTTACTGCTGATGGTCGGACTGGGCGTACTCGGTTACATCCTGCGTAAGATGCATTTCCCGATGTCCCCGCTGATTTTAGGTTTCGTACTGGGAGAAATGCTCGAGCAAAACCTGCGCCGCGCGCTGTCCATCAGCAACGGCAACCTCGGGATCTTGTGGGGAAGCGGCGTCACCAAAACCCTGCTGTTCCTCGCCATCGCCGTGATTATCGTTCCCCCGGTGCTGCGCTATTTACGTAAGCAGCGCCAGCGCCGCGCCGAGGCGAATCAGGCTTAATCGGGTTCGCGCCCAGCGGTATTAACCCAATCACGTAACGCCCGGCGGGAGATTTTAATCCCGCCGGTTTTTAACGATTCCGGCAGCGTCAGCCAACGTACCGGCTGCTGAAAACGCGCCAGCTTATCCTGGGACCAAGCCGCCAGCGCGGCCATATCGCACCCGACATCACACTCCACCACCGCGACCGGTCGTTGACCAAACTCAGCGTCATCCAGCGGCACGATAAACACCTGCTGCACCTGCGGATGAGCCACGATCGTCCGCTCAACCTCTTCCGGCTGAATCCCTTCGCCAGCGCTGAAAAAGAGATTATCCATGCGCCCCAGAATAGTGAGCCTGCCGTTATGCAGCTCGCCACGGTCGCGGGTAGCAAACCACCCGGCGTCGTTGAGCAGCGGCAACATCTTGCCGTCACGCCAGTAGCCGGAGGCCAGGCTATCGCCGCGCAGCCACACTTCACCGTCGACGATTTTCAGCGCCCGACCGGGCAAAGGTTGGCCGACATCAGGCGCGCCATCGGCCTCTTTGCCACACACCGTCGAGGCAAACTCGGTCAGGCCGTAGCCGCACCAGCAGCGGATCCCCCGGGCGCGGGCCTCGGTGGTCAGCGCCACCGGGATCGCCGCGCCGCCCAGCAGCACCGCTTTCAGGGATACCTCGGCCTCGCTCTTAAGCAGTCGCCACAGTTGCGTTGGCACCAGCGAGGCGTGACTACAGCCCTGCAGCGCCTGCTCCAGCGGCTGTTTCTCCGCGACCGTCAGACGGGCCCCCGCCAGCAGCCAGCGCCAGACAATGCCCTGGCCGGAGACGTGAAACAGCGGCAACGACAGCAGCCAGTCGTCGTCCGCCGCCAGCGGGATCATCGCCAGCACCCCCTGCGCGCTGGCAAGGTGTGCGTGATAGGTATGTACCGCCGCCTTCGGCAATCCGGTGGAACCGGAGGTCAGCGTCATTGACGCCAGCCGTTCTTCGCGCCACGGTAGCGCGTACTCCCCTGCCGCGCGTTGCAGCGCCAGAGACGGACAACCACAGTCTAGCGGCTCGCCGTTCAGCACCAGCGCGTGGCGGAGGTTCAGAGACGGCAATAGCGCTGCAAGCAGCGAAGCGGGCAACTGAGGGTTGAGGGGCAATACCCGGGCGCCGCACTGGAGCAGCGCCAGCCACGCCAGCACGGTGGCGGGTTGATTGTAGGCCCGCAGCAGCACCCCATCACCTTCGCTCACCCCTTGTTCGCGAAACCCCAATGCCAGCGCATCGACCTCGGCGCACAGCTGACGCCAGCTCAGGATAGAGTGGTGTAAACGCAGCGCCGGCGCGTCACCACGCAGCTGGCGCCAGTGCCGCCACGGCCAGTCGCTAAAGGTCACAGCAACGGCTCCAGTTCGTCCAGGCCCAGGCAAGGCAGCGGGCTGTCCGGCCAGGGGCGAATTAGCTGGGCGCGCATCAGCGCCAGGGTATCGAGGCCGGGGATGGTCTGCGGCGTAAGCCAGGCAGCAATCCGCGCCAGCTGCGTCAACCCGAGGCTCGACTCGATCGATGAACTGATCACCGCCGTTAGCCCCAGCGCGTGAGCGGCCGCCACCTGTTCCTGCACCTTCTGCAGGCTGCCGGTCAGCGTGGGCTTGATCACCAGCGCACGCACCCCTGGCTCCGCCTGAAAACGAAAATCGGCTTCACGCAAACTTTCGTCCCAGGCAATGGCAATGCCGGTTTCAGCGGCAAAAGCCCGCGAGTCGTCTCGGGTTTTACAGGGTTCTTCGAGGAAGGCGATACGCTGGCGATAGTCCGGGTTGACGTATTTGGCGAACTGCTGCGCTTTCAGCGGCGTCCAGGCGCGGTTGGCGTCAAGACGCAGCGTCAGCTCGGGGATCGCCTCCAGCAGCAGGTTCACCACCATGCCGTCGCGGACCGCCTCATACAGCCCGACCTTAACCTTCGCCACTTTTTCGCCGGGCAGGCTCGCCAGCCTGGCGAACAGCTCATCCGGGTCACCGCTACACAGCGGCACCGCACGATAATCCGCCGACGTCGGCAGCGCATCGTTCAGCTCCGCCAGTGCACAGCTGACGCCGAAAGCCACGGAAGGCAGAGACGGCTCGGTGAGCTCCTCGCCCTGTCGCCAGGCTTGCGCCCACGTCAGCAGCGCAGATTCCGCCGCTTCCAGCGACTCCTGACTAAACCCCGGCAGCGGCGCAATTTCGCCCCAGCCCGTGCGTTCACCCTCCTGCAGACGAATGAACAGCCCATCGCGAGTTTTTAACCGCCGTTCGCGCAGCACCACACCCGCGTCCATCGGTACCTGCCAGCGGTAAACCTGCGCCTGACGCATTATGGATTCCGTTTAAATTTGCTGAAGTCCGGCTGACGCTTCTGATTAAAGGCGTTGCGCCCTTCCTGACCTTCTTCAGTCATGTAGAACAGCATGGTGGCATTACCCGCCAGCTCCTGCAGACCCGCCTGACCGTCGCAGTCAGCGTTCAGGGCCGCCTTCAGGCAACGCAGCGCCATCGGGCTGTTTTGCAGCATTTCGCGGCACCAGCGGACGGTCTCTTTTTCCAGATCTGCCAGCGGAACCACGGTGTTGACCAGCCCCATATCCAGCGCCTGCTGAGCGTCGTACTGACGGCACAGGAACCAGATTTCCCGCGCTTTTTTCTGCCCGACGATCCGCGCCATATAGGATGCGCCCCAGCCGCCGTCGAACGAGCCGACTTTCGGGCCGGTCTGGCCGAAAATGGCATTCTCTGCGGCAATCGTCAGGTCACACATCATGTGCAGCACGTGGCCGCCACCGATGGAGAACCCGGCGACCATCGCCACGATCGGTTTCGGGCAGGTACGGATTTGACGCTGGAAGTCGAGCACGTTGAGGTGATGCACCCCGGAGTCATCCTGGTAGCCGCCGTAATCGCCGCGCACTTTCTGGTCACCGCCGGCGCAGAACGCTTTATCGCCTTCGCCGGTCAGGATGATGACGCCAATATTGTCGTCATAGCGGGCGTCGGATAGCGCATGAATCATCTCTTTCACCGTCAGCGGACGGAACGCGTTGCGAACTTCCGGGCGGTTGATGGTGATTTTGGCAATCCCGTCCGTCGATTTCTGGTAGCGAATGTCGGTGTAGCCTTCGGAGCAATCGTGCCATTCCACAGGGGCGTACAGCATGGCTTCATCAAGAGAGAGCATAGGATGTCCTTTGGTTAATTCGTTAATAGCTGCGCCAGACAAGCGGCGACTGCAGCGGGGTTTTCCCGATGCGCGTTATGTCCGGCATGATCGATAATATGTGTCGTTGCCCCCGTGTCACTCGCGAGGGCGCGAAATTTGGCGTCGTATTCGCCGCAAAGATAATGAAAAGCGTAGCGTCGGGTGTGCAGAGCTGCACGCAGGTCCGGCTGCACGGCCAGAGAAGTGGCCTCCAGCATCGCGGCGAGATTCTCACCGCTGTTGTGACTACGCAGCATCACCAGCGCCTGGCGCTGCGTAGCGCTCAACGAGGCGAACACCGGCTGTTGATACCAGTCGGCAAAGACCTCGGCGAGCGGCTGCTGGCGAAAACGCGCTGCCCAGGCGCTGTCGGCCTGATAGCGTTGGTGACGTTGGTGGTCATCCTGTAATCCGGGATGGCCGCCCTCCACCACCAGCCCGCGCAGCCCGTGTCGCGGCTGGCTGGCAAAGACCATTGCGATACGCCCGCCCAGCGAGTAGCCAATCAGCCAGTAATCCTGCACCTGATGGTGCGCGAGGGTCTGCTCCAGTTGCTGACAGACATCAGCAAAACCGCTGACCGCCACCTCCCGCGAGCCGCCGTGGCCCGGCAGGTCCAGATACAGCCGGGGCCAGGCCGCGAACCGCTGGCCCACCGTTTGCCACTCCCGGCAGTCGCCGGAAAAACCGTGCAAAAAGACCAGCCAGGGATAACCCGCCTGACCTTGTTGGCACACGGCATGCAGCGTCACAGGCGGCTGACCTGCGCCAGCAGCGCTTGCAACGTTTGTGTCCCCTGGGTTTCTTCCACCACCAGCTCGACAACCGTTGCACCTGGCTGTCGCCATGCGCCGGCCAGCACCGCTTCCAGCGCCTCCCAGCTTGTCGGGCGATGGTAATTCAGGCCAAACATGGCCGCCGCATGGTCGAAATTCACCTCCTGCGGCATCAGATAAAACTGGCGTCGTTCATCCTGCGGCGTCGGCAGCAGAGAAAAAATCTGCCCGCCGTTGTTGTTAACCACCATCAGCACCAGCGGCGCGGAGGCCTGACGCAGCAGCGCCAGCGAGTTTAGATCGTAGAGCGCCGAGAGATCGCCGACGATCGCAAGCAGAGGGCGCGCGCTGGCCCGCTGGACACCTGCCGCCGTCGCCAGCAGGCCATCGATACCGCTGGCCCCGCGATTGCTATAGACCGGATAACCTGCCGGAAGCTGCGACAGCGCATCAATCAGGCGCACCACAAGGCTGTTGCCAACAAACAGCTGCCCCTGTTCCGGAAGGTAGCGCGCGATGCGGTGAGCCAGCTGGGCTTCACCAAAGGTCTCGCTATTGTCAGCCGTGGCTTGCCAGGCCTGGCGGGAGAGCGTCGGGATGGTCGTTGCCCACGGCTGACGGCTTTCCGCCGGATGCAGATCCAGCCACCGATCCACCGTGCACACCAGACGACGGCCACGGTGATGAGCCGGATCCAGTCGCCCGGGCAGATTATCCACCACCCAGTATTCGTCAGGTTCACAGGTCACCTGCCACTGCAGCAGCCGTTTGCCGGTCAGGCTGCTGCCCAACTGGACCACGATTTGCGCCTGCTGCAGCTCGCTCACCGCGTTGCCGTTCCCCAGCCACAGATCGGCGCAGGGCAGCGGCTGCCCGGTTTGCGACAGTACGTCACCAATCAGCGGCCAGCCGAGGGTTTTGGCCCACGCCGCCACTTTCACACCTTCGCTGGCGCTCATGCGACCGGCGACGACCACACCGCGCTTTTGCCGCCAGAAAAACCAGTCGCGTTGCTTCTCGCTTTCCAGCTGCAGCGACTGCCGCAGCCAGGGTTTATCGCTCTGCCACCAGCTGCCAAGCTGCTGCTGCCACGCCACGCCGGTCTCGTCCATATCACCGTACAGCGGTTCGGCGAACGGACAGTTGATATGGACACCGCCGGCGTGCAGCTCACCCAGCGCCTGATCAATCGTCGAGACCAGCCAGCGGGCAGGAATATCCTGCGACGGGCGCGGCAGCGACAGCGTCTGCGACGGATGGGAAGCAAACATCCCCGGCTGGCGGATCGCCTGGTTGGCGCCGCAGTCAATCAGCTCCGGCGGGCGGTCAGCGGTCAGTAAAATCAGTTTTTCACCGGTCAACCCGGCTTCAATCAGCGCCGGGTAGAGATTGGCCGTTGCCGTGCCGGAGGTGACAATCACCGCCACCGGCTGACGGCTGGCTTTTGCCAGTCCCAGCGCCAGATGACCCAGCCCGCGCTCATCGAAATGGGTGTGGGGGATCAATGCGCGATTGGCCGCCGCGGCCAGGGTTAAAGGTGTCGAGCGCGAACCAGGCGCAATGCAGATATGCTGCACGCCGTGGCGGGTTAATGCTTCGAGGATCACCGCCGCCCAGCGTCGGTTAAATGCGCTTACTGACATGAAATTGTCCGGTATCAAATATTGAGGATAAGTATAGGTAATACAAAGCAATGGAGTATTGATATGGGTCGTTTATCTACGTTTTTGTCAGTAATAACGAACGCAGTCCTGCTGCCTTATTCTCGATTTCCTGCCACTCCTGCTGCGGATCGGAGCCGCTGACAATCCCGGCACCGGCATACAACCTGAGGGTGGCGTTGTCGACCTGCGCTGAACGCAGGGCCACGCAGAATTCGCTTTGCGCCCGCGACAGATAGCCTGCGGAGCCAGCGTACCATTGACGCCTGAAAGGTTCGTGACGGGTAATAAAATCCAGCGCCGCCCGGCGCGGCAATCCGGCGACCGCGGCGGTTGGCTGCAGCTGATGCAGACAGCGGGCATCGTCAGGTTGCTGCAGCTCGCCCCAAATGCAGCGGCGCAGATGCTGCACATTGCGCAGACGCATCACCTGCGGCGGCAGAACGTCCAGCGAGCGCACCTCATCCTGCATACGCTGGCAGATGTCCTCCACCACCAGCATATTTTCACGCTGGTTTTTATCATCTTTCATTAACCAGTCGGCCATGGCTTGCGCCTGCCGATCGTCGGCATGGCTGGCGACGGTCCCGGCCAGGGCTTCGGTGCGCAGCTGCGTCCCGCGCCGACGCCACAGCCGTTCCGGCGTGGAGCCAAAGAAAGCCTGCAGAGCGCTAAAAGCCATCATGAAATGAAAACAGTGGTGATTGCTGCGTCGGCTGGCGGCGACTACCGCCAGCGGATCGACCGGGGCGGCAAACTGCAGATCCGTGGCGCGCGCCAGCACCACTTTCGCCATCTCCCCGGCGGCGATTGCCGCGCTTGCCTGGCTAATCAAGGCACACCATTGTGGATAGTCCGGGAAATGCTGTTCGTGGAGCACCGCGGGTAACGTCGCGGGCGACGCCTGATCGGGAGTTAAAGTGGCCAGAAAGTCGCGGGCCGCGCGGGCCTCTTCGTGCAGTGAGACATCGCTCCACAACAGCAGGCGCAGGGTCGCTTTGCCCGCAACCCGTCGCCACTCCAGCCGCGGCAGAAACAGGCTGCCCTCCTGCGGACTGAACGCATTCAGGCCGCAAATACGCAGATCCTCAGAGGCCTGCTCCTGCAAAAACTGATGGGCCTGGCTCAGCGAGGTGAAGGTTTTTACCGCCCCAAGGGCGGCCAACTCTTCATCGCCCGAACGCTGCTGCCAGTAGAATTGCGGCCATTGCGCCTGATGACCGCACCACAGCAGCGGGTCAAAGGCATCATCAAGCGGGAAAGGTAGAGTAAAAATTCGCATGCCGGGTGACGTCGGGAAATCGTCGGTCAGACAGCCACGTAAGCGTTCCAGCGCAGTGGAAACAGACAGCACGCAAACCTCCACAGAATAAAAACCACAGATTATACGGGGTACTAGCCTGAAATTGCAGTACCCATAATGAGGGAGCGGCTTTTACGCCGGGCGGCGCTGCCAGCAAAGCTGGCAGGCTGAAGGTGAAAAAGTATAGATTCTTTAAGCGATGACGCGAATTCGTTTACCCGGCGCTGGCTTCGCGAGCCATACCAATATGGGGAATACCGTCTTCGTCGTACACTTCTGTCACCGGCTGAAAACCAAAGCTGGCATAGAAATTCTGCAGGTGTGCCTGGGCGCCGAGGTAGATCGCTTTTTGCGGCCAGTGCTGCTGGCAGCTCGCCACAGCCCGCTGCATCAACTGATTGCCCAGTTTCTCGCCGCGCGCCGCCGAACTGACGATAACCCGGCCGATCACCACCGGGTCAAATTCGTCGTCGCTTTTCAGGATCCGCGCGTAGGCCAGCAGCTCATCGCCCCGCCAGGCGAGAAGATGGCGGTTTTCGCCGACCAGATCGTCCCCATCGACATCCAGATAGGGGCAAGTTTGCTCAACGACAAACACCTCGCAACGCAGCTTCAGCAAGGCGTACAGCTGTGGAACGGTCAACTCTGCGTGGTGAAGATCCTGCCATGTAATCATCAACTGCTCCTGTATACTTGAGTTTTTCACCCGGCCCTGAGGACACTGGACGATGGAATTAACATTTTTGGGGACATCCGCAGGCGTGCCGACCCGTACGCGTAATATGACGTCTATCGTGTTGAATTTGCAACAACCAACGGCGGCGGAGATGTGGCTGTTCGATTGTGGAGAAGGGACCCAGCATCAGTTTCTCGACACCCCGTATCATCCCGGAAAACTGAACAAGATTTTTATCACCCACCTGCATGGCGATCACCTGTTCGGCCTGCCGGGCCTGCTGTGCAGCCGTTCAATGCAGGGCAACTCGCTGCCGCTGACGCTGTACGGGCCGACGGGGCTGAAGGAGTTTGTCGAAACCGCCCTGCGCCTGAGCGGCTCGTGGACCGATTACCCGCTGACGATTGTCGAAGTGGGGCCAGGTCTGGTGTTTGATGAAGGGGGATATCGGGTCAGCGCCTTTGCGCTCAATCACCCGGTGGAATGCTACGGCTACCGCATCGAGGAACACGCCAGACCCGGCACGCTGGATGCCGCCCGGCTGGTGACCGATGGCGTTCCGCCGGGGCCGTTATTCCAGCGCCTGAAACAGGGCGAGACCGTTGAGCTGGAAGACGGACGGCTGATTGACGGCAGCCAGTATCTCGGCCCGGCGACGCCCGGTAAGAAGCTGGCGATTTTTGGGGACACCGCGCCCTGCGACGCCGCGCTGGAGCTGGCGCGTGGCGTTGATCTGATGGTGCATGAAACGACGCTGGAGCAGGCGATGGCGGAAAAGGCCAATAGCCGCGGGCATTCCTCAAGCCAGCAGGCGGCGGCGCTGGCGCGCGATGCCGGGGTGCGCATGTTTATCGCCACCCACTTCAGTTCGCGCTATGACGCCGAGGGCTGCCAGCGTCTGCTGACGGAGTGTCGGGAGCTGTTTCCCCGCACGCTGCTGGCCGAAGATTTTATGGTCTACAGCCTGTAGCGCGTCGGACAATGGCCCGGACAAAAAGGCAAAAAAAATGCCTGTCAGTATTGCGACTGACAGGCATGATTTCAGGACCGTAGGGATTACATCAGCGGAGTTGCCAGCTGCACCAGGCTAATCAGCGGCTGCGGCCACACGCCGAGCAGCAGAACCAGCAGCGCAGAAATCAGCACCACGATACCGCCCGCGCTGTACTGCCAGTTCGACGGCGCATCGCGGTTCAGTTTATCCGGCGCGCTCAGGTACAGGCTCACCGCCACGCGCAGATAGTAGTAGAGGCCAATTGCCGAACCGAGCACCACCGCCCCGACCAGCCACCACAGGTGCGCATGCACACCGACCGCCAGCACGTAGAACTTACCGATAAAGCCCAGCGTCATCGGGATACCCGCCAGCGACAGCATCATCACCGTCATCACCGCCGACAGAATCGGACGGTGCCAGAACAGGCCGCGATAGGAGTACAGTGAATCGGCGTCCGGGCCACGATACGGGCTGGACATCAGGCTCACCACGCCAAACGCGCCGAGGCTGCTGAACAGATAGCCGGCCAGATAGACCCCGACCGCTTCCATCGACATTTCACCGCTCTGCAGGGCGATCAGCGCCACCAGCAGATAGCCGAGATGCGAGATAGAAGAGTAACCCAGCAGACGCTTGATATTGGTCTGGCTCAGCGCCATCAGGTTACCGAAGAGGATAGAGGCGAAGGCGATCAGCCCCAGCACCACGCGTACCGCTTCGCTATTGCCTACCGGCATGTACAGGAACAGACGCATAACGACGCCGAAGATAGCAATCTTGCTGGCGGTGGCCAGGAAGGTTGATACCGGCGCAGGTGCGCCCTGATACACGTCCGGCGTCCACAGGTGGAACGGCACCAGCGACAGTTTGAAGCCCAGGCCAACGATCATCAGACCCAGACCCGCCAGCAGCAGCGGTTCATGCAGGGTGTTATCGGCCAGGCTCTTGCCCAGCGCCAGGAACGACAGATTACCGGAGTTGGCATACACCAGCGCCATACCGAACAGCAGGAACGACGACGCTGCGGCAGACAAAATGGTGTATTTGATACTCGCTTCCAGCGACCTTTTCTGACGGAAGGCGTAGCCGACAAGGCCGAACAGCGGCAGAGAAATCAATTCAATACCGAGGAACAGCGCCGCCAGATGGTTGGCGCCCGCCAGCAGAATGCCACCCAGCGCGGCGATTAACACCAGCAGGTAGAACTCTTCTCTGTTGTCCTTGTACCCTTCCAGCCACGGGTACGCGAAGGTACAGGTGGCGAGACTCGCCAGCAGCACCAGCCCGGTATAGAGCATGGCGTAACCGTCGACGCGGATCAGCGGCGTGACGTCCATCGCGCCGTTCTGACCCACGAACCAGAGCGAGATCAGCGCGGCGTTCAGGCCGAGAACCGACAGCGTGGCATTGAGGAAATGATTGCGTCGCCACGCAATGGAGAGCATCACAACCACCACCGTCAAGCCGACGATCAGCAGCGGTAGCAGTGCGATCAGTTGTTGTGGAGTTATTGTCATGGCGAATTACGGCCTTGTAGTAGAAACAGAATTAACAAACCACTGCTGAATGTTGCTCATCGCAGCATGTGAGGTGTCCAGAATCGGCTGCGGGAAGAAGCCCAACAGCACCAGCAGAACCACCAACAGCAGAACAATCGACAGTTCACGCAGCGACATGCCCGGCAGATCCCGCGCCGCTATTTCACTCTTCGCTTTCCCGAAGTACGCCCGGTGCAGCATCGACAGCGAGTAGACGGAGGCGAATACCAGACCAAAGGTAGAGATCACGGTAATCACCGGCACCACTTTATAGCTGCCGAACAGAATCATAAATTCGCCGACGAAGTTACCTGTACCCGGCATCCCCAACGTCGCCACCGCAAAGAACATCGACAGCGCTGGCAGCCATTTAATTTTGCTCCACAGACCGCCCATCTGACGCATATCACGGGTGTGCAGGCGCTCGTACAGTTGGCCGCACAGGATGAACAGACCCGCCGCGGACAGGCCGTGGGCAATCATCTGAATCACCGCGCCCTGGTACGCCAGCTGGCTGCCGGTGTAGATAGCAATCAGTACGAAGCCCATGTGGGAGACCGAAGTGTAGGCAATCAGACGTTTGATATCGTACTGACAGAACGCCATCCACGCGCCGTAGAAAATACCGATAACGCCCAGCCACATCGCGATAGGAGCGAATTCAGCGGAGGCATTCGGGAACAGCGGTAAAGCGAAACGCAGCAGACCGTAGGCTGCGGTTTTCAGCAGGATCCCCGCGAGGTCAACGGAACCCGCAGTCGGTGCCTGGGAGTGGGCATCCGGCAGCCAGCCGTGCAGCGGCACAACCGGCATCTTCACCGCGAAGGCGATAAAGAAGCCCAGCATCAGCAGATATTCCACGCCGTGGGACATCGGGGTCTTCAGCAGCGCTTCGTAATCGAAGGTCCAGACGCCGGTGGCGTTGAAGTGCACAAATGCCAGCGCCAGGATGGCAATCAGCATCACCAGACCGCTCGCCTGGGTGTAGATGAAGAACTTGGTGGCCGCCGTGATACGCGTTTTACCGTCGGACGCCTTGTGGCCCCACAGCGCGATCAGGAAGTACATCGGCACCAGCATCATCTCCCAGAAGAAGAAGAACAGGAACAGGTCGATGGCAAGGAACACGCCGATAACGCCGCCCAGGATCCACATCAGGTTGAGGTGGAAGAAGCCCTGGTATTTTTCAATTTCGCGCCACGAGCACAGTACCGCCAGCACGCCAAGCAGACCGGTCAGCACCACCATCAGCAACGACAGGCCGTCGATAGCGAGGTGAATGCTGATACCGAAGCGTGGGATCCACGGCATGACAAATTCTGACTGCCACTGCGGAATACCCGCGGATTGCGTCAGAGAATAGCCGCCCTGCATCCACAGCTGCAGGCCAAGTACAAGCGTCAATCCCATGGTGATCAGCGCGATCCAGCGCGGCATCTTCACGCCAAAGCGTTCGGTCTGCCAGCACAGGAAGCCGCCGATAAAGGGGATTAATATCAACCAAGGCAATAACATGGTGATTTTTATTCCTTATTTAAGTCCCGTTCAGGCTATCTTACTCGTCATCGCGAACCACGGCTGTGCCCGCAATCCTCACGTACATCAGTACGCTGCGGTTGCTGTGCGCAGGCGGTGCCCACTTTGACTTCGCCGATAACGCCTGTCCTTTAAGACCTGATTTCAACGAATTCGATAATCATTCACTTCGTATTGCGGGTTTATTGTGTCGGATAGCACTGCGTTTATCCGATCGACAGTCCCGTAAGCCCGGCAAACTCAGCGCCGCCGGGCAACACAACGGTTCTCAAACTCAACGCAATACCATCAGCAGAGCCAGCACGATAACCGCGCCTACGCTCATGGATGCCACATACCAGCGCAGATACCCGTTCTCGCTGAACAGCAGGCCTTTACCTGCAAAGCGGGAGAGGATCGCCGGAATGTTCATCATGGCGTTCAGCGGGTCGCGTTTCAGCAGCCACGCGATGCCAAGGAATGGTTTCACGAACACCATGTCGTATAACCAGTCGAAGCCCCAGGCGTTGTACCACCAGGTGCCCAGCAGACGGCCCGGTGCGCTGTTGGCGATAGCCGTCACCAGCGTGCGTTTACCCAGCCACAGCCAGGCGGCAATCAGGATCCCGGCAATCGCGATAATCCCGGAAGTGATTTCCAGTGTCATCACGCGACCGTGCTCCAGTTCCGTGGTCTGCGGCAGGACGCCCTGCAGCGGCGGAACTATCAGCGCGCCAACGAAGGTCGACAGAACCAACAGCACGATCAGCGGCAGATGGTGGGTAATCCCCTTCCCTGCATGGGCGTGAATTTGTTCTTTACCGTGGAAGACGATGAAGATCATGCGGAAGGTATACAGCGAGGTCATAAACGCCCCGACCAGGCCCGCAACCATCAGATTGATATGACCGTTGGCCATCGCACCGGCGAGGATCTCGTCCTTACTGAAGAAGCCTGCGGTGATCAGCGGCAGTGCGGACAGCGCCGCGCCCCCGACCAGGAAGCAGACGTACACCAGCGGGATAGACTTACGCAGGCCGCCCATTTTGAAGATGTTCTGTTCGTGATGGCAGGCCAGAATCACCGAGCCGGACGACAGGAACAGCAACGCTTTAAAGAACGCATGGGTCATCAGGTGGAAAATCGCCGCATCCCACGCCTGCACGCCAAGCGCGAGGAACATGTAGCCAATCTGGCTCATGGTGGAGTAAGCGAGTACGCGTTTGATATCGGTCTGCACCAGCGCGGCGAAACCTGCCAGCACCAGCGTCACCGCCCCGACGATCCCGACCAGATGCAGAATTTCCGGGGTCATCAGGAACAGGCCGTGAGTACGGGCAATCAGGTAGACACCGGCGGTGACCATGGTCGCGGCGTGGATCAGCGCGGAGACTGGCGTCGGGCCAGCCATCGCATCCGCAAGCCAGGTCTGCAACGGCAGCTGCGCGGATTTACCAACCGCACCACCCAGCAGCATCAGCGTCGCCCAGGTCAACATATTGTTGCCGGCTTCGAAGTGTGCTGGCGCCAGTTCGACCATTTCGCGGAAGTTCAGGGTACCCAGTTCGTTGTAGAGGATGAATAGCGCGAAGGCGAGGAACACGTCACCGACACGGGTCACCACGAACGCTTTCATCGCTGCGGCACCGTTCTTCGGATCGGTATAGTAGAAACCGATCAGCAGATAGGAGCACAGACCCACCCCTTCCCAACCGAGGTACATCAACAGCAGGTTATCCGCCAGCACCAGAACTACCATGCTGGCAATAAACAGGTTGGTGTAGGCGAAGAAGCGGGAGTAGCCCTCTTCACCGCGCATATACCAGGAGGCGAACATGTGGATCAGGAAGCCCACGCCGGTGACCACGGAAAGCATGGTCAGCGACAGGCCATCCAGCACCAGGTTGAAGCCGATGTTGAAATCACCCACCGACATCCAGGTCCACAGCGGTACGCTGATCGCCTGTTTGCCGTTGGCAAAGAAGTCAACGCCGACAAACGCAGTGACCAGCGCCGCCAGCCCTACCGATCCCATTCCCACGGTGGCGGAGAGGTTTTCCGACCAGCGCCCACGGGAGAAGGAGAGCAGAACAAAGCCAATTAATGGCAGAAGTATGGTTAAGGCAAGCATGTTCATCCACGCAACTCACTTACTGAATCGATGTTCAGGTTCTGGCGGCGACGATGGAGCTGCAGCAACAGCGCCAGGCCGATACTCGCTTCCGCAGCCGCGAGGCTGATGGCGAGGATATACATTATCTGACCGTCAGTCTGGCCCCAGTAACTGCCTGCCACCACGAAAGCCAGCGCCGCAGCGTTGATCATGATCTCCAGGCTAATCAGCATAAACAGCAGATTGCGGCGGATGACCAGACCCGTCAGGCCGAGCACAAACAGGACAGCGGCGAGGATCAGCCCATGTGTTAAGGGAATCATGCGTGTTCCTCCGTTTTTCTTTTGTCGCTATCGTTCTGACGGTTGCTCAGCACTTCACCGACGCGCTCTTCGCGGCCGATGTGGAAGGCGACAACCAGACCGGCCAGCAGCAGCATGGAGGCCAGCTCCACCGCCAGGACGTACGGTCCAAACAGCGCAATGCCCACTTCTTTCGCGCTGATCGCTGTGCCATCAATACCCTGATCGTTCAGGCCCAGGATGGCATAGACGATAACCGCCAGCAGCACCGCAGACAAAATTGCCGGACCGATCCAGATCCCCGGCTGCAGCCATTTACGTTCCTGCTCGATTTCGCTGCCGCCCAGGTTCAGCATCATCACCACGAAGACGAAGAGCACCATGATGGCCCCGGCGTAAACGATGATTTCCAGCGCACCGGCGAAATACGCGCCCAGCGAGAAGAACACCCCGGCAATCGCCAACAGCGAAATAATCAGGTACAGCAAGGCGTGTACCGGATTGGTGTGGGTGATCACCCGCAGGGTTGCGAGGATGGCGATAAGGCCACAGATATAAAAAGCGAATTCCATTGCCCTCTCCTTACGGTAACAGGCTCTTGACGTCGATAGGCTTAGCTTCGTTCTCTGCTTCGCCCTTATCTTTGCCGTCGATTGCCATACCCGCCATCCGGTAGAAGTTATATTCCGGGTATTTGCCCGGACCGGAAATCAGCAGATCCTCTTTTTCGTACACCAGATCCTGACGCTTGTATTCGCCCAGTTCGAAGTCCGGGGTCAACTGAATCGCCGTGGTTGGGCACGCTTCTTCACACAGGCCGCAGAAAATACAGCGTGAGAAGTTGATGCGGAAAAATTCCGGGTACCAGCGGCCATCTTTGGTCTCTGCTTTCTGCAAAGAGATACAGCCTACCGGACACGCTACCGCACACAGGTTACAGGCAACGCAGCGCTCTTCACCGTCCGGGTCGCGCGTCAGCACGATACGGCCACGGTAGCGCGGCGGCAGATATACCGGCTCTTCCGGATACATCTGTGTTTCACGTTTGGCGAAGGCGTGCATCCCGATCATGCAGATACTGCGGACCTGGGTGCCGAACCCCACCAATAATTCTTTTAAGGTCATGGTCAATTCACCCCTTATTGCGCCTGCCAGAGAATGACAGCCGCCGTTACCAACAAGTTGATCAGCGTTAACGGCAGGCATACCTTCCAGCCAAAGGACATTACCTGGTCATAACGTGGACGCGGTAATGATGCGCGGATCAAAATGAACATCATCATGAAGAACGCGGTTTTCAGCGCGAACCAGATGAACGGAGGTAACCATGGGCCATTCCAGCCGCCGAAGAACAGCGTCACGATCAGCGCTGACACGGTGACAATCCCGATGTATTCACCCACGAAGAACAGACCGAACTTCATACCGGAATATTCAATGTGGTAACCATCGGCCAGTTCCTGCTCGGCTTCCGGTTGGTCAAACGGGTGACGGTGACAGACCGCAACGCCCGCGATGGCAAAGGTGACAAAACCAAAGAACTGCGGAATGACGTTCCACAGATGCGCCTGGTTGTTGACGATATCGCTCATGTTGAACGAGCCCGCCTGCGCCACCACGCCCATCAGCGACAGACCGAGGAACACTTCGTAGCTCAGGGTCTGCGCAGAAGCACGCATCGCCCCCAGCAGCGAGTATTTGTTGTTACTCGACCAGCCGGCGAACAGCACCGCGTACACCGCAAGGCCTGCCATCATCAGGAAGAACAGGATGCCGATGTTCAGGTCGGCAACCACCCACGTCGGGCTGACCGGCACGATAGCAAAGGCCAGCAGTAATGACGTGAAGGCGATAACCGGCGCCAGGGTAAAGATGACGCGGTCCGTAAAGCGCGGAACCCAGTCCTCTTTAAAGAACATCTTGATCATGTCGGCGACCAGCTGCAGTGAGCCTCCCCAGCCGACACGGTTCGGTCCGTAGCGGTTCTGGAACAGGCCCAGCAGACGACGTTCGCCAAAGCTCATGAACGCGCCGCAGGTCACCACCACCAGCAGAATGACAACGGCTTTCAGGATGCTTAACAGAATGTCGATGAGATCCGGTGTTAACCAACTCATGCTTTCGCCTCCTGCAGTGTGTCAATACGAACGCCGGTCAGTACCGGTGCAATGCCCGGCATGCCCATCGGCAAGCCAACCTGCCCGGCAGTCAGACCTGCCGAGACGATCAGCGGCAGGCTCAGCGCCTGGCCTTCAACGCTAAAGGAGAGCATCGCGCCATCGTTAACGCCAAGCTTAGCGGCATCTGCCGGGTTGAGCTTGATGTACGGCTGCGGCATGCGGCTCTGGAAGACCGGAGAACGCTGCGACAGCTCATCGCTGCCAAACAGATGGTAGTAAGGCGCAATACGCCATTTCCCTTCTTCCGCCTGGAAGCCGGCCGGCACCGCGGTGAAGTACTCAAGACCGCTGGCAGACGCTTCAATCAGACGCACGCCCGGATCGCCGTGACGCAGTTTCCCGCCCACTTCATCCTGGAACTTGTTCCACGCCTGCGGGGAGTTCCAGCCCGGCGCCCAGGCAAACGGAATTTGCGAACGCGGCGCGGACGGCTGGTTGTTCCCTTCCATCGAGAAAGCAAACATGGTGTCTTTATCTTGCGGCTGACGCGGCTCGTGCACGCTGATATTGGCGCGCATTGCCGTACGACCACTGTAACGATGCGGTTCACGGGCCAGCTTCTGCCCACGAATGCGGAAGGTGGCATCCGGCGCAGCATCTTTAATCCCCGCCAGCTGCGGCAGTTTCGCCACGGCAGCATCAATGACATGGTCCAGTTGGGTCCAGTCAACCTGACGGTTGTCGACGGTGCTGTGCAGGGAGTGCAGCCAGCGCCAGCTTTCCAGCATCACGGTATTAGCGTCGTAGTAAGCCGGGTCGTAAACCTGGAAGAAACGCTGTGCGCGGCCTTCGTTGTTCACCACCGTGCCATCGCTTTCGGCAAAGCTCGCGGCGGACAGTACCAGGTGGGCTTTGTCCATAATCGCGGTACGCTGATGGTCGATAACCATCACCAGCGGCGCTTTCGCCAGGGCAGCATCTACGCGCGCAGCGGAAGCATGACGGTGCAGATCGTTTTCCAGCACCACCACGGCATCGGCCGCACCGGTTTCCAGTTCGCTCAGCGCCGCTTCCAGAGAACCGCCGCCAATCATGCCCAGACCGACGCTGTTGACCGCGCGGGCCACCATGGTGACACCGACGTCAATGCCGCGACCTTTCAGCGCTTTCGCCACGTTTGCGGCGGCCTGAATGATTTCGATGCTGCCGGCGTTGGTCCCGGAGACAATCAGCGGTTTCTTCGCCCCGGCCAGCGCCTGGACGATAACGTCGATTTTGCCTTTCAGGTCGCTGCTCAGTCCGTCCACTGCCGGCGCGGAATCATCCAGCGCATGGGCGATGGCAAAGCCCAGGCGAGCCTGGTCTTCTACCGGCGCGCGGTAGGTCCACGCGGCGACATCGTCGAGACGGGTGTCATCAATATTGGTGACAAACAGCGGGTGTTTCGCACGTTGACCGATGTTGAGGATCGCCGCGATCTGCCAGTCAGCCACTTTCTGGGCCGCCGCCATTTCACGTGCTTTGCCTTTCACCGCCTGACGCACGGCCAGCGCGATGCGGGCGCCTGTCTGGGTAATATCTTCGCCCAGCACCAGAACCGCATCGTAGGATTCGATTTCGCGCAGCGCCGGGGTATGAATCCCGCCGTCACGCAGCACTTTCAGCATCATCTGCAGACGTTCCTGCTCTGCTTTGGCGATGCCGGTATAGAAGTTGTCTTCACCCACCAGCTCACGCAGCGCGAAGTTGCTTTCGATGCTGGCGCGTGGAGAGCCGATACCGATCACTTTTTTCGACTGACGCAGAATATCCGCAGCGCCCTGCATCGCCTGTTCGGCGTTGAGGGTAATCAGATCGTCGCCACGGCGCTGAACCGGCTGACGCGGACGGTCTTTCAGGTTCACATAGCCATAGCCGAAACGACCGCGGTCGCAGAGGAAGTAGCGGTTTACGGTACCGTTGTAACGGTTTTCGATACGACGCAGTTCGCCATAACGCTCGCCCGGGCTGATGTTACAGCCGATGGAACACTGCTGGCAGATGCTCGGGGCAAACTGCATATCCCATTTACGGTTATAGCGCTCGGAGTGCGTTTTATCGGTGAATACGCCGGTCGGGCAGACTTCTACCAGGTTGCCGGAGAATTCGCTTTCCAGCACGCCATCTTCCGGGCGACCAAAGTAGACGTTGTCATGCGCGCCATACACGCCCAGATCGGTGCCGTCGGCATAATCTTTGTAGTAACGCACGCAGCGATAGCAGGCGATGCAGCGGTTCATTTCGTGAGAGATGAACGGCCCCAGGTCCTGGTTGCGGTGGGTACGCTTGGTGAAACGGTAGCGGCGGAAGCTGTGACCGGTCATCACGGTCATATCCTGCAGGTGGCAGTTGCCGCCCTCTTCGCAGACCGGGCAGTCGTGCGGGTGGTTGGTCATCAACCACTCGACCACGCTCTCGCGGAACTGCTTCGCTTCGCCATCGTCAATAGAAATAAAGGTCCCGTCGGATGCCGGCGTCATACAGGACATCACCAGGCGACCACGCGTGTCTTCCGCGTTTTGATATTGCTTCACCGCACACTGGCGGCAAGCACCGACGCTACCGAGCGCCGGATGCCAGCAAAAGTAGGGAATATCAAGCCCAAGAGAGAGACAAGCCTCTAGCAGGTTGTCCGCTCCGTTGACCTCGTATTCTTTGCCATCTACATGAATCGTAGCCATTAGCATGCTTCCAAATTAAAAAATCGTTACCACTGCCTCATTCAGTTGCCGTCTTACCGCAGGCTGAATAAGTGTGTGGGAATCACCAGCGCGTCTTAAGCAGGTTCGGCTGAATCCCGTTGATAGCATGGGTATTGCTGAACTGCTGCTTAATGCCTGCTTCGAATTCGTCGCGGAAATATTTAATGGCGCTCTGCAGCGGTTCGACCGCACCTGGCGCATGCGCACAGAAGGTTTTCCCCGGCCCCAGGAATCGACACAGTTGCTCAAGTGTCTCGATATCCCCCGGCTGGCCTTCTCCGCGTTCCAGCGCGCGCAGAATTTTCACGCTCCACGGCAGACCGTCACGGCATGGCGTACACCAGCCGCAGGACTCGCGGGCGAAAAACTCTTCCAGGTTACGTACCAGCGGAACCATGCCAATCTCGTGGTCGACGGCCATCGCCAGTGCGGTACCCAAACGGCTCCCCGCTTTACCAATACTTTCGAATTCCATCGGCAGATCAAGATGCGCTTCGGTCAGGAAGTCGGTCCCCGCCCCGCCCGGCTGCCAGGCCTTAAATTTCAGGCCATCACGCATGCCGCCAGCGTAATCTTCGAGGATTTCACGCGCGGTGGTACCAAACGGCAGCTCCCATACGCCCGGATTTTTCACCCGGCCAGAGAAGCCCATCAGTTTGGTTCCGGCATCTTTGCTGGTTGAAATGTTCTGGTACCACTCAACGCCGTTGGCCAGAATCGCCGGGACGTTGCACAGGGTTTCGACGTTGTTGACGCAGGTCGGTTTCCCCCACACGCCGGAGCTCGCCGGGAACGGCGGCTTGGAGCGCGGGTTGGCGCGACGACCTTCGAGGGAGTTAATCAGCGCGGTCTCTTCACCACAGATGTAACGCCCTGCCCCGGTGTGGACAAACAGTTCGAAATCAAAACCGGTACCGAGGATGTTTTTGCCAAGCAGACCGGCTTCGGTCGCTTCGGCAATTGCCCGGCGCAGGTGTTGAGCGGCTTCAATGTATTCGCCGCGCAGGAAGATGTAGCCGCGGTACGCTTTCAGCGCAAACGCGGAAATCAGCATGCCTTCCACCAGCAGGTGCGGCAGCTGCTCCATCAGCAGGCGGTCTTTATAGGTGCCCGGCTCCATTTCATCGGCGTTACACAGCAGGTAACGGATGTTCATGGACTCGTCTTTCGGCATCAGGCTCCACTTAAGACCGGTGGAAAAGCCTGCGCCGCCGCGTCCTTTCAGACCGGCGTCTTTTACCTGATTGACGATCTCATCCGGTGCCAGGCCCAGCAGCGCTTTACGAGCGCCGGCGTAGCCATTTTTGCTCTGATATTCATCCAGCCACACCGGCTGTTTATCATCGCGCAGGCGCCAGGTCAGCGGATGCGTTTCGGCAGTTCGGATCACTGTCTTCATTTATACTGCTCCAACAGGTCAGGAATCGCCTCCGGCGTCAGATAACTGTGAGTATCCTCATCAATCATCATCGTCGGCCCCTTGTCGCAGTTGCCCAGGCAGCAGGTCGGCAGCAGAGTAAAGCGGCCATCAAAGGTGGTTTGACCCGGTTTGATGTCGAGCTTTTTCTCGATAGCGGACTGGATCCCCTGGAAGCCGGTGATATGGCACACCACGCTGTCGCAATAGCGGATCACGTGGCGACCAACCGGTTGGCGGAAGATCTGGCTGTAGAAGGTGGCGACGCCTTCGACGTCACTAGCCGGGATGCCCAGTACGTCAGCGATCGCATAGATCGCGCCATCCGGCACCCAGCCACGCTGCTTCTGAACGATCTTCAGCGCTTCAATGGACGCCGCACGCGGGTCTTCGTAGTGGTGCTTCTCGTGCTCAATGGCCTCACGCTCTGCCGCACTCAGCTCAAAAGCCTCGGTTTGTGGTTGTTGATTCTCGTGCATAATTAGCGGTCCACGTCTGACATAACAAAATCGATACTACCCAGATAGACGATCAGGTCGGATACCAGGCTGCCGCGAATAGCCGCCGGGATCTGCTGCAGGTGCGCATAGCTCGGCGTACGGATACGGGTACGATAGCTCATGGTGCTGCCGTCGCTGGTCAGGTAGTAACTGTTAATACCCTTCGTCGCTTCAATCATCTGGAAGGATTCGTTGGCCGGCATGACCGGGCCCCAGGAAACCTGCAGGAAGTGCGTGATCAGGGTTTCGATATGCTGCAGCGTGCGCTCTTTCGGCGGCGGCGTCGTCAGCGGATGATCCGCTTTGAACGGGCCTTCCGGCATGTTATCGAGACACTGCTGAAGAATACGCAGGCTCTGGCGCAGCTCTTCAACTTTCAGCATCACGCGGGTATAGCAGTCGGAAATACCGCCACCGGTCGGGACTTCAAAGTCAAAGTTTTCATAGCCAGAATATGGACGCCATTTACGCACGTCGAAGGCAATCCCGGTCGCACGCAGGCCCGCACCGGTGGTACCCCACTCCAGCGCTTCTTTGGCGTTATAGGCGGCAACCCCTTTCGAACGGCCGATCAGAATGCTGTTACGCAGCGCGGCTTTCTCGTAAGAGTCCAGACGTTTTGGCATCCACTCAAGGAATTCACGCAGCAGGCGATCCCAGCCACGCGGCAGATCGTGCGCTACACCACCGATACGGAACCACGCCGGGTGCATACGGAAGCCGGTAATCGCTTCCACCAGATCGTAGATCTTCTGACGGTCGGTAAAGGCGAAGAACACCGGGGTCATCGCGCCGACGTCCTGAATAAAGGTCGAGATGTACAGCAGGTGACTGTTGATACGGAACAGTTCGGAGAGCATGACGCGAATGACGTTCACGCGATCCGGCACGGTGATCCCGGCCAGCTTCTCTACCGCCAGTACGTAAGGCATCTCATTGACACAGCCGCCGAGGTATTCGATACGGTCGGTATACGGAATGTAGCTGTGCCAGGACTGGCGTTCGCCCATCTTTTCAGCACCACGGTGGTGGTAGCCGATGTCCGGTACGCAGTCGACGATCTCTTCACCATCAAGCTGCAGAACGATACGGAACGCACCGTGCGCGGACGGGTGGTTCGGGCCGAGGTTAAGGAACATAAAGTCCTCGTTTTCGGTCCCGCGCTTCATGCCCCACTCTTCCGGTTTGAAGGTCAGCGCTTCCATTTCCAGATCCTGCTTGGCCTTGGTCAGCTCAAACGGGTCGAATTCGGTGGCGCGCGCCGGGTAGTCTTTACGCAGCGGATGCCCTTCCCAGGTTGGCGGCATCATGATGCGCGTCAGGTGTGGGTGGCCTTCGATATCAATGCCAAACATTTCCCAGGTTTCACGCTCATACCAGTTGGCGTTCGGGAACAGTTTGGTAAAGGTCGGCACGCGCAGATCGTTTTCGGACAATGCTACCTTGAGCATGATGTCGCGATTACGTTCAATGGAGATCAGGTGATAGAAAACGGAAAAGTCCGCGGCGGGTAACCCGTCACGGTGGGTGCGCAGACGCTCGTCCATGCCATGTAAGTCAAACAGCATGACGTAAGGCTTCGGCAATTTCTTCAGGAAATCACCCACCTCCAGCAGCTGTTCACGCTTAACCCAGACCACCGGAACGCCGGTGCGGGTTGGCTGAACGGTAAAGGCATCCGGCCCAAAACGATTGCGCAGTTCGCCGATCACCGGGTCATCGAGGTGATCGCGGGTTTGCCAGGCGGGTGCGGCATCATGCGCATGTAAATCGGTCATATTGTTCACCATTGCAAAAGGTCCGTGGTGACTGCCGGGCGGGACTTCGCGCTGTTGTAGATTGATTTGCGAAGTGTTGTTCCACCGCCCGCAGGCGCAAGTTAAATCTCGTCCGGCGTCCGCAGATTGGTCACTGCAATGCGTTCACCACGTTTACGCTCGCGTTCCGACTGCATGTTGGCGCGATACACGCCCTGATCGCCAACCACCCACGAGAGCGGACGACGTTCTTTACCAATGGACTCCTGCAGCAGCATCAGCGCCTGCATATAAGCTTCCGGACGCGGCGGACAGCCCGGGATGTAAACATCAACCGGGATAAACTTGTCCACGCCCTGGACGACAGAATAAATATCGTACATCCCGCCAGAGTTAGCACATGCGCCCATGGAGATAACCCACTTCGGCTCCAGCATCTGATCGTAAAGACGCTGAATAACCGGCGCCATTTTGGTGAAGCAGGTACCGGCAACGACCATCAGGTCAGCCTGACGCGGGGAAGCACGCAGTACCTCGGCGCCAAAACGCGCAACGTCATGCACCGCAGTGAATGACGTCACCATTTCAACGTAGCAACATGACAGGCCAAAGTTGTAAGGCCAGATTGAGTTCTTACGGCCCCAGTTCACCATGTCGTGTAGCGCGTGTTCGAGCTTGCCCATATACACGCTTTTGTTGACTTCTTGCTCCAGGGGGTCGGTGACGATCTCCTGTTTCTGCAGGGGGTAACGGTCGTTCTCACCGTTAGGATCTATGCGGGTGAGCGTATAATCCATCTTATTGCCTCGCTTTTACTGCATATGACGGTTAGTGGGACTGTCTGTTTCTGAGTTAACCAGCGTGCGACGGGAACGCGCAGGCGTCCAGTCCAGTGCGCCGATACGAACGAGGTAAACCAGACCTGCCAGTAGCACTAAAATGAAAATTGCGGCTTCCACAAAGCCGACCCACCCGCTCTCGCGAATAGATGTCGACCATGCGTAGAGATACAGGGCTTCCACGTCGAAGATAACGAAGAACATGGCAACCAGATAAAACTTCGCAGAAAGACGTAAGCGAGCCGAACCAACGGAGTCGATCCCCGATTCAAACGGCGTGTTCTTGCTCCGCGCGCGCGCGCGACCGCCGAGGTACCAGCCCCCGATCAGCATCAGGCAGCACAGGCCGATGGCAATGATGAGAAATATAGCGAATGCCCAATGATGAGCGATGACTTCAGTGGATGTTGACATACGCATTGCTTAACCAAAAAAGTGTAGCGCTTAACCCTCTGCTCTTACTGGCAGATGAACGCCACAGCGTTTCACGGGAGGAATAAAAAAATAACCTTGCAAAAAAGCGTCCCTACTTAGCGTAGAAGGCTGTATGCGGTGGCTTTTTACCCCTTTCTTTAACCTTTTGTCAACTTCAACAAAAGTTTTAACAACATTAATTTACATTAGCTTTTTTTCATTAACATTAAATGCCCTTTTATGCGAAATAACCTTGCATACAAACCGGATTTAGTGTTGTTGAATCGTGTCCGTTTCTGTTGTAAATCAAAATACCCATCTATTTTGACAGGATTCAGCCTCGATTCCTCCCCCTAAGGAGGGGTATTTTCTTGATCTGCGACACGGTTTTGTTAATTAAATCCATAAAACAGCAACAAACCTGTCGGTTTTTTAACATTAGCATGAAGTATTGAAAGTGCAGGGAAAAGTAGCGAAGTTAGTACGCCATTAAACGTAACAGACTGATAAATAAAATAATAAAGTAACAAAACGCTGAAAACGACTGTAAAATAAGGAAAAAAAGAGCCACCGCGGTGAATTTAAACCTTAGTGGCGCTTTTTTCACACTTACAATTTGTTACCAGCTTTTTGTGATCTGAGCGACTTATTCCGTTCAGGAAACGAAGGTACTGTCTCCCCCTTCAGGGGTAAACACGGCCTCAGATGACCAGGGATTATAATCCTGGCTCAGCGACTGGAAGATGGCCTGCGCCGACTCGCTCGCCTGCTGTGGATGACAGCTCAGCACATACTGCGTGTCCGGTAATCCTGGGAGTCCTTCGTTTTTACCAACCACACGTAATTCCGGGCTCATCATTTCAACAGGCCGGGCCGTAACGCCCAGACCGGCTTTAACCGCCGCTCTCACGCCGGTCAGCGTCGTCGCCGAGTGCGCCAGATGCCACGGCGTGCCGGCAGCATTCAGCGCGGCAATGATATCGGTACGGAACGGACCCGGCTCTTCGAGCAGGACCAGCGGAACCGAAGCCTCGTGAGGCAGCACATAATCCGCCGCGCAGTACCATAGCGTAGGCGAAGTGCGCAGCATCAGCGTATCGACGTTGTCACTCTGGTGGGTCGTCAAGGCGAGATCAATCTCGCCGCTCGCCAGCATTCCGACCACGTCCGGGTGATTCAGAACTTTGATTTCCAGCGTCAGCTTGGGGTAAAACCCACCGATCCGGCTTAATAAGAACGGCAAAATCGTATCTGCCGTTTCATCAGAAGCCCCGATGGTTAAGACTCCCTGCAGACCACTGAACATCAGCGACATACAGGCTTCATCATTGAAGCGCAGAATTTTTCGTGCGTAGCCCAGCAGCTGAATGCCCTGCTCGGTCAGCAACTTATTGCGCCCGTGACGGGCAAAGAGCTCTTTGCCAACCAGTTGCTCCAGACGCTGCATTTGTTGGCTGACGGCAGACTGGGTACGGCATACTGCGGCCGCCGCAGCGGCAAAGGTACTGAGATCGGCAACGGCAACGAATGTTCTCAACAGATCAAGATCAAGATTCAGTATCGGACGATTTGCATTTATCATATTTTTCACTCACAGGTCGCGAATGCTAACCTGCCTCGTTGATGCTGTGCTCCAGGTTTCCGGCTATTCCTTGAGCCTTGTGCCAGCCAAAAAATGAATGGCAACTGGAAGAACGTTATTGCATTTGAAAGTACTCGTTCGCGACAAGTGCGCGAAACCTCTGAGTAATAAATTATTCGTACTTCTACGCTTTATTGCCCTGAACAGATATCTGTGACGTTATTCAAAAAAAACATCATCAAGCGCAGTAATTGGCTCAGAGCACAAATCACCGCCTCTGGCAGCGAGCGCAAAGACAAACAAAAACCTGCAATAACAATATATTAATAACAACCTGAGCAAATATCAGGTCCTTGTTCGATATTAACGGTCGTATCCTAACCGAAAACTGAATTATTGATAAGATCTAATCATTATTATTAAAGCCAATTTTAAATTTTTTTCAGCTCTTTAATTAAATTAACAAAAACAGAGGCCTGACTTGCGTAAAAAATAAAAGTTTTTTAGTTTGTTAAATATTCTCATTAAATAATTTTAACATTAGCGCTACAGTCAGCACACTTAAACAGTTATACACCATTTCGCCTGCCCCGTTGCCTGTCGGGAACAAAATAACCACGACGGCGCTTCGCCACCGATTCAAACCATACAAACGTTCAAGACAACGGCAGACTCACACAATATTTGACCACGATTTTACCATCCAAAGGCAGATTCTATAAAAAACATCGCCATCAGGCAGGCAAATTGATTACTCCAAAAAAATCATAACGGCAAAATCTTCTCCTGCTAACCCTTCAAAACATCGGGGATGAAGAGTACATTGTTCCGTGCTGACTTCCACGGCAGGGAGTGGCGATAACAGCTAAAAGGTCAAAGGTTCATGTCCCCTATCGAAAAATCCAGCAAGTTAGATAACGTCTGTTACGACATCCGCGGCCCGGTTCTGAAAGAGGCAAAACGCCTTGAAGAAGAAGGCAATAAAGTCCTGAAACTGAACATCGGCAACCCGGCTCCGTTCGGCTTTGACGCCCCTGACGAGATCCTTGTTGACGTTATTCGCAACCTCCCGACCGCCCAGGGCTACTGTGATTCAAAAGGCCTGTACTCTGCGCGCAAAGCCATCATGCAGCACTATCAAGCCCGCGGTATGCGCGATGTGACGGTCGAAGATATTTATATTGGCAACGGCGTCTCGGAGCTGATTGTCCAGGCCATGCAGGCGCTGCTAAACAGCGGCGACGAAATGCTGGTTCCGGCCCCGGATTATCCGCTGTGGACTGCCGCGGTTTCACTCTCCAGCGGCAAAGCGGTGCACTATCTGTGCGATGAATCCGCCGACTGGTTCCCGGATCTTGACGATATTCGCGCCAAAATCACCCCGCGCACGCGCGGCATCGTGATCATCAACCCGAATAACCCGACCGGCGCAGTCTACTCAAAAGAGCTGCTGATGGAGATCGTCGAGCTTGCCCGCGAACACAACCTGATCATTTTCGCGGATGAAATCTACGACAAAATTCTGTATGACGAAGCGCAGCACCATTCGATCGCCGCGCTCGCCCCTGACCTGCTGACCGTGACCTTTAATGGTCTGTCTAAAACCTACCGCGTGGCCGGTTTCCGCCAGGGCTGGATGGTTCTGAACGGGCCGAAGAAACACGCCAAAGGCTATATTGAAGGGCTGGAGATGCTGGCATCCATGCGTCTGTGTGCCAACGTGCCGGCGCAGCACGCCATTCAAACCGCCCTCGGCGGCTACCAGAGCATCAGCGAATTCATCGTGCCTGGCGGCCGTCTGTTTGAGCAGCGCAACCGCGCCTGGGAGTTGATCAACGAGATCCCTGGCGTCTCCTGCGTCAAACCGAAAGGCGCGCTGTACATGTTCCCCAAAATAGACGCCAAGCGCTTTAATATCCACGATGACCAGAAAATGGTGCTCGACTTCCTGCTGCAGGAGAAAGTTCTGCTGGTTCAGGGTACCGCCTTCAACTGGCCGTGGCCGGATCACGTGCGTATCGTTACTCTTCCGCGCGAAGACGATCTGGAAATGGCGATCTCACGCTTTGGCCGCTTCCTCTCCGGCTATCATCAGCTCTGATACTCTGTCCCCGCCGCCGGTATTTGCATCCGGCGGCAATCCCTGCGCACAATAGCACCCGATGTTGTCACTGATTAAGGGTTCCTATGAGTCAGAGTCATTTCTTTGCCCACCTCTCCCGCCTGAAGCTAATCAACCGCTGGCCACTGATGCGTAATGTACGCACCGAAAACGTCTCCGAGCACAGTCTGCAGGTGGCGATGGTGGCACACGCGCTGGCAGCAATAAAAAACCGCAAGTTTGGCGGTCAGGTCAACGCCGAGCGAATTGCGCTGCTCGCGATGTACCATGATGCATCGGAAGTGTTAACCGGCGATCTCCCGACCCCGGTGAAATATTTCAACTCGCAGATTGCCCAGGAATATAAAGCCATCGAAAAGATCGCCCAGCAAAAGCTGATCGATATGGTCCCTGACGAACTGCGCGACATTTTTGAGCCGTTGATTGATGAACATCACTACAGCGAAGATGAGAAATCCATCGTCAAACAGGCCGACGCCCTCTGTGCTTACCTGAAATGTCTGGAGGAGCTTTCAGCCGGTAACAATGAATTTTTACTGGCGAAGGGCCGGCTTGAAAAAACGCTTGAGTCACGCCGAAGCCAGGAGATGGACTACTTTATGCAGGTGTTTGTCCCGAGCTTCCAGCTGTCGCTGGATGAAATCAGCCAGGATTCACCGCTGTGACGGTTTCCCCGGTCGGCAAACGCCGGACCGGGGAACGCTCACCAAGGGATCAGAACGGGAACAGCACCGGGATCAGCAGCACGCACACCACCATCACCAGCACCGTGAACGGCACGCCGATTTTCACGAAATCGCTGAATGAGTACTTACCCGGCCCAAGCACCAGCGTGTTCACCGGTGACGACACCGGCGTCATAAACGCCGCTGACGCCGCCATTGCCACCACCATGGCAAACGGATACGGTGACACCTCCATCGACCTGGCCGCTGCCAGCGCAATGGGCGCCATCAGTACCGCCGTGGCGGTGTTAGAGATAAACAGGCCAATTGCCGCGCACATCACAAACAGGCAGCCGAGCATCAGATAAGGCCCTTTGCTACCGGCAACATCCATCAGACCTTTCACCACCAGATCCACGCCGCCGGTTTTCTGCAACGCCAGCGCAAACGGCATCATCCCGACAATCAGAATAATGCTGGGCCAGTGAATCGCTTTGTACGCGCTCTCAGCGTTAATACAGCGGAATTTGCCCATCAATAAACAGGCAATGATCGCCGCAATCGGGTTGGGAATTTCGTCGGTCAGCATCAGCGCGACCATCAACACCAGGCAGAAAATCGCGTGCGGAGCCTGGCTATGCGCCGGCGACGCGTCGTTCACCTCAACCGGCATATTCAATACCACAAAGTCGCGACCGCGTTTCGCCAGCAGGCCAATCTGGCGCCAGTTTCCCACCACCAGCACAATGTCGCCCAGCTGCAAAGGCTCATCAACCACCGCCCCATCGAGGGCTTTGCCATCGCGCTTCAGCCCGACGATATTGAGGCCAAAACGGGTGCGAAAGCTGATTTCACGCACCGTTTTGCCAATCAACTCCGAGTCAGGGATCAGCGAAACTTCAGCCATGCCGACATCCAGCGCCTGGTCGGAGAAATACTCGCCGCGCAGCACCATCGGTTCAAGCATCTGCTCGCCGCAGAACTGGCGCAAATCGACGTCCGACGCTGACATGTCGATCAGCAACACGTCGCGGGCGCGAAACTCAGAAACCCCGTTAACATTGACGATCACCCGGCGAAAGCGCCGCCAGCGCTCCACGCCAATGACGTTGGCGCAGTACCGTTCGCGCAGCTTAAGGTCATCCAGGCGCTGGCCGATCATCGGTGAACCCGGACGAATAGCCAGACGCCGGGCCCTGCCGGTCAAACGGTACTCTTTGATTAAGTCGCGAAAAGTACTTCTCGGGCGCCCGTCGCGGGTCGTTTCCCCTTCTTCGCCCCGCAGCATAAACCGGACCGCCAGCATGTAAATGACGCCCAGCACCAGCACCACCAGACCAATCGGCGTGACGCTGAAAAAGCTGAATCCCTGCAGCCCTTCACGTAACAACTCGCTGTTGACCACCAGGTTCGGCGGTGTGGCGACCAGGGTCATCATCCCGCTGATAAGGCCGGCGAAGCTGAGCGGCATCATCAGACGTGATGGCGACGTATTCATGCGCATGGAGACGCTCAGCACCACCGGAATAAAGATAGCGACCACGCCGGTGGAGCTCATGAACGCCCCCAGGCCGGCCACGGTCAGCATTAAGAAGACCAGCATTTTGGTTTCACTGTTGCCGGCAACCTTCACCAGCCATGACCCCATTTTGGTAGCAACCCCGGTACGCACCAGCCCATCGCCGATAATAAATAACGCCGCGATGAGGATAACGTTAGGATCGCTGAAACCCGAAAAAGCCTCGCTGAGCGTGAGCGTATCGCTGAGGACAAACGCGATAATCACTAACAACGCGATAGCATCCATGCGCACTTTTCCGGTGGCAAAGAGCACGATTGCTACGGCAAGAAGCGATAACACCCAAATCAATTCACCGTTCACAACTTATCCTTGTCAGATGATAGAGGGGAAAGTCTGGCATAAAAAAGCCCCACCGGTGCGGGGCTACATCATGAGATTAGCGTTTAAGACTGAGATTCACCTGACCGTCCTGCTGGCGCTCAACCACCAGACTTTCAAGGCTGGTCAGGACAAAATCGGCTTCGTCCAGACGCGGCGAACCGGCCGGCACATTCACCGCGACAGTCCGGCACCCGGCGGCCAGCCCGGAAAGCAGTCCGGCGGGGGCGTCTTCCACCACCACGCAATCCTGCGGCGCCAGGCCTAACAGTTCAGCCCCGAGTAAATAGGCATCGGGAGCCGGTTTACCGTGTTTAACCCGTTCAGCGGTGACGAAGATTTTGGCCTCCGGCAGACCGCCCGCGCGATGGCGGGCATGGGCAACCGGCACCGATCCTGAGGTCACAATCGCCCACGGGATCCCGGCCTCATCGAGCGTCGTCAACAGCGCAACCGCCCCCGGCAGTGCCGTGATGCCATCGATATCCGACGCTTCCAGCGCTTCAAGCCACAGGAACTCCGCCTGTAACTCCTCATCGCTACGTCCGGGTAAGAAATGGCGTAAAGAGGTTATCGCCTGCTTGCCATGAATGAAGTTCAGGACCTCATCGTGCGGGATGTCAAAACGATCCGCCCATTTACACCACGAGCGTTCGACCACCGGTAACGAATTCACTAACGTCCCGTCAAGATCAAACAGGAAACCTTTACACTGCACGGAAACCTCCATCAGGCATTAATAATTTGATTAATCTCGTTGCTGCTTAAATGATACTGACGCGGGCAGGCGTGCCAGGTGTTGAGCATCCGCTGGTACTTATCCCACATCGGCGTTTGCGAGTTGAACCCGTGGGTTCCGGCGTCGAAGTGGCTGTAGCGCCCTTCAACGTTAACGATAAAGCGGACATAGCCGAGGAAACGCGCTTCGGTTGCCACGTCGAACCCCAGGAAAGTGACCCGGCGTTCATCAATTTCACTGGCGTCCTTCAGGTTCGTCCAGGAGACATGCAGCGCATGATACATCTCCATGATATCAATGATGGTACGGCAGGTTTCTTCCGTCAGTTGGCCAAACTCGCGGTCCAGTTCGCGCATTTGTAATCCGTATCCACGCTCAATGATAGTCTGTAGACGGCGGTAACGTTCGGCGTTATCCGGGTCGAGCATCGTCATCATCTTGTACTGATTAGATAAAATCAGACGCTGCGCATTGGTCATTTCCATGTTTTGACTCCTGTGGCACTTTACGGCGTGAAAAAAGAAGGCGCATTAATCATGCGCCTTCTTTTATATGCGTTTTCATGATGGAATTACAAATCATCAAGGAAAGTTTTATCTAATTGTTTGAATGCGCGCTTAAGCGTGTCAGCTAAAGCCTGATAATCGGGCTTGCCGTCGACCGGCGCCAGCGCCTGCCCCGCCTCCTGCAATTTACCGCGTACTTCATAAAACCAGTTCAGCACCGTCGGCGGAAGCGGCGTGACCGAGCGTTTCCCCAGCCACCATAATCCCTGCATCGGCAGGCTCAGGGCAAACAGAGCGGTGGCGACGGCCGGACCCAGCTGACCACCGAGCGCAATTTGCCAGCACAGCGTGAAGACCGCGACCGGCGGCATAATGCGAATCGCGTAGCGGGTGGCGCGAATAATACGGTTTTCAATAAACACCGGGGCAAGGCGTTTATCCAGGGGCCAGGTCTTTGCATAGTGCTGCCCATGGCGGAACAAGCCAAAAAAACTCACAGGGCGATTCTCGGGACTGGACATGGCTTACCTCAACTTTACATATAAAACTTAAAAAAATTACGTAAAACACCAACTGTGCATGACAACGTTCAAAAGATTTTGGCAAAGGATGCGGCAATCAGGTATTCTGTGCGCACCTGAGGGGCGGTTAGACCCTTTTACCAGGTTAGTCAAATTATCGCATATTCTGCCATTGGCTGAAAATTATGCAAAATGACATAAAATCAAATGTACTGCTCCCATCTTGCCGAAAACAGAATAAGGCATGATGTTAATCATAAATGTCGTTGTCATCCTGCGCTACGCTTTGTGACACACTGACGTTTTTTTAGCCACGTATCATAAAAGGTACTTCCATGTCGAGTAAGTTAGTACTGGTTCTGAACTGCGGTAGCTCCTCACTGAAATTCGCTATCATTGATGCCTTAAACGGTGACGAATATCTTTCCGGTTTAGCTGAATGTTTCCACCTTCCAGAAGCCCGTATCAAATGGAAAATGGATGGCAGCAAACAAGAAGCTGAATTAGGCGCTGGCGCCGCTCACAGTGAAGCGCTGAACTTCATCGTTAACACTATTCTGGCACAAAAACCAGAACTGTCTGCTCAGCTGACTGCGATCGGTCACCGTATCGTCCACGGCGGTGAAAAATACACCAGCTCCGTCGTTATCGATGAAACCGTTATTCAGGGCATCAAAGACGCTGCCTCTTTCGCACCGCTGCACAACCCGGCGCACCTGATCGGTATTGCAGAAGCACTGAAATCCTTCCCGAATCTGAAAGACAAGAACGTTGCCGTGTTCGACACCGCGTTCCATCAGACCATGCCGGAAGAATCTTACCTCTATGCCCTGCCGTACAGCCTGTATAAAGAGCACGGCGTACGTCGTTACGGCGCACACGGCACCAGCCACTTCTACGTGACTCAGGAAGCAGCAAAAGTCCTGAACAAGCCGGTTGAAGAACTGAACATCATCACCTGCCATCTGGGCAACGGTGGTTCTGTTTCTGCCATCCGTAACGGTAAATGCGTAGATACTTCTATGGGTCTGACCCCGCTGGAAGGTCTGGTGATGGGTACCCGCTCTGGCGATATCGACCCGGCTATCATTTTCCATCTGCATGACACCCTTGGCATGAGCGTAGACGCGATCAACAAAATGCTGACCAAAGAGTCTGGCCTGCTGGGCCTGACCGAAGTCACCAGCGACTGCCGTTATGTTGAAGATAACTACCAGGAAAAAGCCGATGCTAAACGTGCCATGGACGTTTACTGCCATCGTCTGGCCAAATACATCGGTTCCTACACTGCACTGATGGACGGTCGTCTGGACGCTGTTGTCTTCACCGGCGGTATCGGTGAAAACGCGGCGATGGTTCGCGAACTGTCTCTGGGCAAACTGGGCGTACTGGGCTTCGAAGTTGATCATGAACGCAACCTGGCCGCTCGTTTCGGCAAGTCTGGCTTCATCAACAAAGAAGGCACCCGCCCTGCTGTCGTCATTCCGACCAACGAAGAGCTGGTCATCGCGCAAGACGCCAACCGTCTGACCGCCTGATTCCACACCGCCAGCTATAACCCTAAATAATTCGAGTTGCAGGAAGGCGGCGACGCAGAGAATCCCCAGGAGCGTACGAGTAGTACGTAACTGGGGTGAGCGAGTAAAGCCAACGCACATGCAACTTGAAGTATGACGGGAAGCGGGTGGTGTAGTTTTCTATCCCGCCAGATTCTGGCGGTAACGAAAGAGGATATATCGTGTCCCGTATCATCATGCTGATCCCTACCGGAACCAGCGTTGGCCTGACCAGCGTCAGCCTCGGTGTTATCCGTGCAATGGAACGCAAAGGCGTTCGCCTGAGCGTCTTCAAACCTATCGCCCAGCCACGCGCTGGCGGCGATGCACCAGACCAGACCACCACCATCGTTCGCGCCAACTCCAGCCTTCCGGCTGCTGAGCCGCTGAAGATGAGCCACGTCGAATCTCTGCTGTCCAGCAACCAGAAAGACGTGCTGATGGAAGAGATTATCGCTAACTACCACGCTGCCACTCAGGATGCTGAAGTGGTGCTGGTTGAAGGCCTGGTCCCGACCCGCAAACACCAGTTTGCCCAGTCTCTGAACTTCGAAATCGCGAAAACGCTGAACGCGGAAATCGTCTTCGTGATGTCTCAGGGTACGGACACTCAGGAACAGCTGAACGAGCGTATCGAACTGACGCGCAACAGCTTTGGCGGCGCGAAAAACACCAACATTACCGGTGTTATCGTCAACAAGCTGAATGCGCCGGTTGACGAACAGGGCCGTACACGTCCTGACCTGTCAGAAATCTTCGACGACTCTTCCAAAGCGAAAGTTGTGAAGATCGATCCGGCACAGCTGCAGACTGGCAGCGCGCTGCCGATCCTCGGCGCGGTGCCGTGGAGCTTCGATCTGATCGCCACCCGTGCGATCGATATGGCTCGCCACCTGAATGCCACCATCGTTAACGAGGGTGACATCAACACCCGTCGCGTGAAATCCGTAACGTTCTGCGCACGCAGCATCCCGCACATGCTGGAGCACTTCCGTGCCGGCTCTCTGCTGGTGACTTCTGCTGACCGTCCTGACGTGCTGGTCGCCGCTTGCCTGGCAGCCATGAACGGCGTTGAAATCGGCGCACTGCTGCTGACCGGCGCTTACGAAATGGACGCTCGCGTGAGCAAACTGTGTGAACGTGCTTTCGCCACCGGCCTGCCGGTATTCATGGTGAACACCAACACCTGGCAGACCTCCCTGAGCCTGCAGAGCTTCAACCTCGAAGTACCGGTTGACGATCATGAGCGCATTGAGAAAGTTCAGGAATACGTTGCAAGCTACATCAACGCTGACTGGATCGAATCCCTGACCGCCACCTCTGAGCGCAGCCGTCGTCTGTCTCCGCCAGCCTTCCGTTACCAGCTGACCGAGCTGGCGCGTAAAGCCGGCAAACGCGTTGTTCTGCCGGAAGGTGATGAACCGCGTACCGTTAAAGCCGCTGCCATCTGTGCAGAGCGCGGCATCGCGACCTGTGTCCTGCTGGGTAACCCGGACGAGATCAACCGCGTTGCGGTTGCGCAGGGCGTTGAGCTGGGCGCGGGTATCGAAATCGTCGATCCGGAAGTGGTTCGCGAAAGCTACGTCGCTCGCCTGGTCGAACTGCGTAAGAGCAAAGGCATGACCGAAGCGGTTGCTCGTGAGCAACTGGAAGACAACGTGGTTCTCGGCACTCTGATGCTGGAACAAGACGAAGTCGACGGCCTGGTTTCTGGCGCGGTACACACCACTGCCAACACCATCCGTCCGCCGCTGCAGCTGATCAAAACTGCACCAGGCAGCTCGCTGGTTTCTTCCGTGTTCTTCATGCTGCTGCCTGAGCAGGTTTACGTGTATGGCGACTGCGCGATCAACCCGGACCCTACGGCTGAGCAGCTGGCTGAGATCGCTATCCAGTCCGCAGATTCTGCGATTGCATTCGGTATCGAGCCGCGCGTAGCGATGCTCTCCTACTCCACCGGTAATTCTGGTGCCGGTAGCGATGTAGAAAAAGTACGTGAAGCAACGCGTCTGGCGCAGGAAAAACGTCCTGACCTGATGATCGACGGCCCGCTGCAGTACGATGCGGCTGTCATGGCTGACGTCGCGAAATCCAAAGCGCCGAACTCTCCGGTTGCGGGTCGTGCGACCGTGTTCATCTTCCCGGATCTGAACACCGGTAACACCACTTACAAAGCCGTACAGCGTTCTGCTGACCTGATCTCCATCGGGCCAATGCTGCAGGGTATGCGCAAGCCGGTGAACGACCTGTCCCGTGGCGCGCTGGTTGACGATATCGTCTACACCATCGCACTGACCGCGATTCAGTCGTCTCAGCAGCAAGCGTAATCTGCCTCCGGCATGAAAAAAGGCGACCTCAGGGTCGCCTTTTTATTTACAGCAGCTCGCGGGCCGCCGAGACAATGTCATGTGCCGTCAGGCCATACTCCTTTTGCAGGAAATCCTGCGTCCCCACCTGACCGTACCGCTCCTTCACCCCCACGCGACGCATCGGCACCGGACAGGTTTCCACCAGCACCTCGGCCACTGCAGAGCCCAGCCCGTTGTGAATACTGTGGTTTTCACAGGTGACAATGCGCCCGGTTTTCTCGGCGTAATTTTTCACCAGCATGCGGTCGATAGGCTTCAGGGTAAACATATCAATCACCGCCGCGCTGACCCCTTCCTGCTCAAGTTGCCTGGCCGCCTCGAGCGCTTCGGCCACCATAATGCCGTTGGCAATCAGGGTAATATCTTCACCTTCGCGCAGCACATTACCCTTGCCGATCGTAAACGTTGAGCCCGGCGCATACACGCTCGGCGCCTGCTTGCGGATGGTGCGTACCCAGTAAAACCCCTCAAGCTTCATCAGCTGATGCAGCACATCGTCGAACATCACCGCATCGGTCACCTCCAGCACCACCGAGTGCGCCAGTCCGCGAACGATCCCCATATCTTCAAACGACATATGGGTGCCGCCGTTGTGGCAGGCCGTGACGCCAGCGTCGGAGGCGATGACCTTGACGTTATTCCGCTGATAATCCAGCGACATAAACAGCTGGTCAAAGCAGCGACGGCTGGCAAAGGCGGTGAAAGTATGAACAAACGGTTTGCGTCCGGTCAACGACAGCCCGGCGGCGGTGCCGATCACGTTGGCCTCCATAATGCCGCAGTTGATGACGTGCTGCGGGTGTTCCCGCGCGACGCCGTCCATCGCCATAGAACTCATCAGATCCGCTTCCAGGGCGATAATCGGGCTACCGGCGTCAATCTGCTGCGCGACGAATCCGGCGTAGACTTTGCGCATCTCTACGGCATCTTTTTGTCCTGCAGGTGCAACCTTAATCATGTTCGGCCTCCAGCTGGCGAATGGTCTCGTTTAGCGTCTCTGTCATCTCAGCCGTCAGGCGCAAATGGTGGTTATTACCCAGTTGCTCGAGATACGGCACCCCCTGGCCCTTGACGCTGTCGAGGATCACCACCCGCGGCGGCGCATCGGCCGGAGGCACCGGCTGTACCGCCGCCAGCAGTCCGGGGATGTCATCGCCTTTGACGGTCACAACATCAAAACCAAAGGCGCGGAATTTATCTTCCAGATTGAAAGCGCAAATAATGTCGTCCAGCTTGCCGTCCAGCTGTAGCTTGTTCCAGTCAACGAACACGGTCAGGTTATTCAGCCGGTGATGGGCAATAAACTGGAACGCTTCCCAGCACTGTCCCTCGTTCAGCTCCCCGTCGCCGACGATGCAAAATACGCGATTCGGCCGTCCCGCCAGCTTATGCGACAACGCCATGCCGCCAGCGATAGAGATCCCCTGCCCCAGCGAGCCTGTGGTGGCATCCACGCCGCGCGTTTTCAGACGGTCCGGATGGCTGGGCAGTCGCGTGCCGTTCTGGTTAAGCGTGCTGAGCTCTTCCGTCGGGAAATAACCTTTGATTGCTAACGTACTGTACAGCGCCGGGCCGGCATGGCCTTTCGACAGCACAAAGTAGTCACGCTCCGGCCAGTCCGGATCGGCGGGGTCGATTTTCATCACCGCGCCATACAGCACCGCCAGCGTTTCCACCACCGACATGCTGCCGCCATAGTGGCCAAATCCAAGATCGGTCAGCGATTTAAGGGTGGCAACACGGATCTCGCGCGCCAGTCTGGTCACTTCTTTCACATTCATGATTTAGCTCCACTGTTTTCCTGCGCGCCGCCGCCCACAGATTTCTTTTTGGCAAAAACGTTGTACAGCACCAGCAGGGCGAACAACGCCACAACCAGACCGGTAATAGCAAACGGCGACAGATAGCGCGCCAGGTTGCCCAGCACGATGCCGACCGCGCCGAAATCGGCGTCAGAGAAGGTGGTATTGGCAAAACCGATGGCCCCCAGTACCGGCAGCAGCAGTACCGGCAGGAAGGTGATCAGCAGGCCGTTCGCGAACGCGCCGATCATCGCTCCGCGCCGTCCGCCGGTGGCGTTACCAAACACGCCAGCGGTAGCGCCGGTAAAGAAGTGCGGCACGACGCCAGGCAGAATCAGCACCCACTTGAACTGCCCGCAGAGGAACAGCCCCACCAGACCGCCGAGGAAGCTAAACAGGAAGCCAATCAGCACCGCATTGGGCGCATACGGGTAAACCACCGGGCAGTCCAGAGCAGGACGGGCGTTCGGCACCAGTTTTTCAGAGAAGCCAGTAAACGCTGGCACGATTTCCGCGAGGATCAGGCGCACCCCTTGCAGGATGATAAATACCCCGGCGGCGAAGGTAATCGCCATGATGATGGCGTAAACCAGGTAGTTCTGGCCGCCGCTGAAGGTGCTTTCGACATACTCGCGCCCTGCACTCACGGCCATGATCAGGTAGATAATCATCATGGTCAGAGAGATAGAGATTGAGCTGTCGCGCAGGAAGCTTAAATTCTTCGGCAGGTTCATCTCTTCGGTCGAGCGGGAGCCCTTGCCGCAGACGCTACCAATCCAGCCGGACAGCACATAGCCCAGGGTACCGAAGTGGCCGAAGGCAATGTCGTCAGTGCCGGTAATACGCTTCATATAGCGCTGCGCCAGCGCCGGGAAAAATGCCATCACCAGCCCGAGGATCAACGAGCCGGTAAACACCAGACCGACACCTTCGAAGCCCGCCACGGTAAGGATCACCCCAATCATACAGGCCATATAGAAGGTATGATGCCCGGTCAGGAAGATATACTTCAGGCGCGTAAAGCGGGCGACGACAATATTGGCGACCATGCCAAAAGCCATGATCAGCGCGGTCGAGGCGCCGTATTTTTCAAGCGCGATAGACACTATCGCTTCATTATTTGGAATAATCCCCTGGATATTAAAAGCATGCTCAAACATGCCGCCCAGTGGATTGAGCGAACCGACTAATACCGTCGCCCCGCCGCCCAAAACAATAAACCCTAGTATTGTTTTAATGGTTCCTTTTACGACATCAGAGAATGATTTCTTTTGCGCCACCAGGCCAATCAGGGCAATTAACCCCACCAGCACCGAGGGCACTTTCAAAATATCAACAACGAAATTCAGCGTTTCAAGAATAAACATATCCGCCTCGCTATATACCCGTCATTCGGCAAGTTGCAGCAACTCAAATGAATGAGGGTAAAAATAGTTATTGTTTGGCGAACCACGCGCGCAGTTGCGCTTCGAGTTCATTGATGTCGATGATGTTGGTTATCACCACCAGCTGGCTTTCCGGCACGCTGGCGCTGGCGGCGATGTCTTTGGCCATCACAAATAAGTCTGCTGCACCCGGCGTTGCCGATGAGAGATCGGAGTGCTCCACCTCGGCCTCTATTTCGAGTTTTTTAAGCACTTTTTTAATATTCATCTCAACCATAAAACTACTGCCCAGGCCAGAACCGCAAATTGCCATAATTTTCATTGTTAGCACCTTTTTTTGGGTAGAGTACGTCCGCATCACGCCGGTGCGTAATGTGTTATTAGTCGGATAATAAAATGAAGTCAGAAGCGCGCGATGATGGTTTTAATCTCCTCCAGAGCCTTCGCTTGATGTAATTGTTGCATATCGTGGTCGCTGGAAAATAATTCAGCCAACGCCGAGATCATCTCGATATGGCTATGCTTATCGGGAGCCGCCAGCATAATAATAATATCGACCGGGTCGAATTCCTCTGAACCAAACGACACCCCCTGATCCAGCTTCAACAGCGATAAACCTAACCCTCTTGCTCCCTCCTCCGGTCGCGCATGCGGCATCGCCAGTCCGGGCGCCAGCACGTAATACGGCCCCAGCTTGTCGTGCTGTTCCATAATCGCGGTGACGTACTCGGGCACGATCACGCCCGCGTTGAGTAGCGGTCTGGCGCAAACCTCAAGCGCCTGCTGCCACTCATCTACGTGCTGCTGGAGCGTAATGGTGGAATCAAAGAGCCATGTGCTGAGCATTTTATCTCCCGTCTTTTCGCAAAAGATGGGCAAACTTTATTCAAGCGCTCAACGGTTAGCTGCGACAAAGATCACAAAGATAGCGCTACCAACAGATAACATTCAAATTTGTGATAGCGCTATCAATTCGTCATCATCAGTTGAAAACGCAGCAAAAGTATGGATTTAAGGCGTATACTTCCTGAGACCTAAAACGATAGATATCAATAAAAAGCGACTGTTCAGCAGGAATGTGTATGTCTCTAACCCGAAAACGGCGTAGTACCGGTAAAGTGACGATCGCCGATGTTGCTCAGCTTGCTGGCGTGGGCACGATGACCGTCTCGCGAGCGCTACGCACGCCGGAGCAGGTTTCTGATAAGCTTCGTGAAAAAATCGAAGCCGCGGTACAGGAACTGGGATATATGCCCAATCTGGCCGCCAGCGCCCTGGCTTCCGCTTCATCGAAAACCATCGCCATGGTGGTGCCGAATCTTGCCGAAGCGGGATGTTCCGCGATGTTTGCCGGGCTTCAGCAGATGCTGCAGCCGGCGGGTTATCAAATCATGCTTGCGGAATCGCAGCATCGCGTAGAGCAGGAAGAGAAGCTGCTGGAAACCTTGCTGGCCTCTAACATTGCCGCCGCCATTCTCCTGAGCGTTGAACATAGCGATACCGTGCGCCAGTGGCTGAACAACGCCTCAATACCGGTCATGGAGATGGGGGCGATGCGCGCCGATCCGATCGATATGAATATCGGCATCGATAACGCGGCTGCGATGTTCGAGTTAACAGAGATGCTGGTCCTGCGCGGCTATCAGAATATCGGCCTGCTGTGTGCCAATCAGGAACAGTGGATTTTTCAGCAGCACCTGCAGGGCTGGTACAAAGCGATGCTGCGCCACCATATGTCGCCGAACCGGGTGATTAACGCCGCGCTTCCCCCGAGCTTTTCCACCGGGGCCTCTCAGCTACCGGAATTTTTACTGGCGTGGCCGGAACTGGATGCGCTGGTCTGCGTTTCGGATGAACTGGCGTGCGGCGCGCTGTATGAATGCCAGCGGCGACGTATCAAGGTCCCTGACGATTTAGCGGTTGTCGGTTTTGGCGATAGCGATGTCAGCCGGGTGTGCCAGCCGCCGCTCACCACGATGGCCGTACCGCATCATAAAATAGGCATTGAAGCAGGACGCGCGCTGCTGGAGCGCCTGAATGAAGGCAACTGGAGCGGTAGAAAGCCTATCGTCTCCAGTTTATGCCTGCGGGATAGCTGTTAGGCCGCTACTCGGCCTCTTCCGGCTTTTCTGACTTCTCTGATTTTGCTGATTCATTGCTGGCGTTGCGAGTCATCCACAGCGCCAGCGCTTTCAACGAATCCGGGGTGAACTCGTCGCAGCGGGCGGTGATCTCTTCAGGCGTCAGCCAGCACACTTCGCTGACCTCCTCTTCCTGCAGGGCAAACGGGCCGTGCGACACGCAGCTGAACAGACTTCCCCAGACGCGGCAGTGCTTATCTTCGTAATAGAACTGGCCGTGATCGGCAAAAGGAACACCGGCAATGCCCAGCTCCTCTTCCGCTTCGCGGCGGGCTGATTCCAGCAGTTGCTCATCGGCCTGAACCACACCACCGGCGGTGGCATCCAGCATCCCCGGCTGGAAATCTTTGGTCTCGGTGCGGCGCTGCACCAGAATTTTGCCCATTCCGTCATGAACCACAATATAGGTCGCACGATGACGCAGGCACTGCGCACGCATTTGCTCGCGGCTGGATTGCGCTATCACCTCATTGTTTTCATTAACAATATCTACCCATTCTGTGCTTGCCAAATCGTTCTGTTCCGCCATCAGGAAACCTTACTTATGAAAGCGCTCTCGCGGCGCGTCTTTACGGTTGGGGGTAAATTACGGGTTAATTGCAACCTCTGCAATAACCTGATGATCATCGAGTGCTAAAACCTGCAGTTTATCCCCATCGAGGAGACCGTAGCTGGCGGAGAATCCCCCTTTGGGGATGCTGACCGAGCCGGGATTGAAGAGAAAAACATCGCCGCGCTTCTCGGCTACCGGAATATGAGTATGACCATAAACCAGGACATCGCCAGCGGCGAGCGGGGGCATTTTTTCGGGGCTATACAGATGTCCGTGGGTCAGAAATAGCCGGTTGCGTTCGCCCAACACCTGCTGCCACGGCGCGGTTATCGGGAACTCCAGCAGCATCTGATCGACCTCGCTGTCGCAGTTACCGCGCACGGCGATCACTCGCGAAGCCACGCTATTGAGCTTTGTAGCGACCTCCGCAGGCGCATAGCCTGCGGGGAGCGCATTACGCGGCCCATGATTGAGCACATCGCCAAGAATGATCAGCCACTGCGCCCCACTTTGCGCGAACAGTTCCAGAACGCGTTCGGTAGCGGGCAGGGAACCATGAATATCCGATGCAAACATCAGCTTCATTTCTTCCATCTCCACGCATTTTGATGCGCCTATGATAACGGAAGCGCCGCTGCTAATCAGCCGGCACGTTTAGCTGACAGTGCGACATAACGTTGAACTGACGCACGTTGCCACTGAAATGTGGCGTAGTCCACCAGCGGTTCCGGGACCTCATCGCCGTTGAGCACCAGGCGGTTGAGCATCAACGCAAGGTCCGTATCGGCAAGCGACCATTCGCCAAACAGGTTATTGCCGCCGTGGGCCAGCAGCGCACCGGCGGCGTCAAACAGCCGGGAGGCGCATTTCTGCCCGGCCTCGCTCAGCGGCGGCCGCTTTTCGCCGCCAAAGACCACCGCCGTCGAGCGCTCTTCACGGATTGGCATCAGGTCGCTGCGCAGCCAGGCCTGGACCTGACGCGCCCGGGCGCGCTTTTGCAGGTCGTGGGGATACAGGCGCTCCCACTCCGGCGGGGCAAAGCGTTCGTCGAGATATTCGGTAATGGCGGAAGATTCACTGAGAAAGAAATTGTCGACTTCAAGCAGCGGCACGCGGCGGGTCGCACTGTAGCCTTGCCAGCCCGGCTGATGGTTCTCCCCCTTTTCCAGGTCAATGGTTTTGAGGGTAAACGGCAGGCTTTTTTCCTGCAGAGCAACGTAAACGGACATCACATACGGCGAGAAAAACTGCGAATCGGACCACAGGGTAATGACGGGCTGGCTCATGACATCCTCTACAAATTATGGGGCGATAAGCCAACATATCCTGTCTTTTGAAGGATGTCACTTACCGCACCATGAGGATTTTGCATCCCCGGAACCGTTAGCCAACCAGCACGGTTTTCGGCTCCAGGTAGGCCTGCATTCCCCATTTCCCCATCTCGCGCCCGAGGCCGGATTGCTTAAAGCCGCCGAAGGGCGCCAGTGGTTCATGATCGAGAGTGTTCACCAGCACGCGCCCGGATTCGATAGCCAACGCCACCTCCTGACCACGCTGGCGATCGCCGCTTAACACCAGGGCGCTGAGGCCATAGGTGGTATCGTTGGCCAGCGCAATGGCCTCGGCCTGATCCTGATACGGGATAATCACCAGCACCGGGCCAAAAATTTCTTCCCGGGCAATCCGCATCTGGTTGTGCACATCGCTGAATACGGTTGGCTTAACGCACCAGCCTTTGTCCATTCCCTGCGGCCGGCCTTCGCCGCCGACCAGCACTCGCGCCCCTTCCTGCTGCCCCAGGCGGATATACTCCTGCACCCGTTGCCACTGCTTTTGGCTGACCATCGGGCCAATCGTGGTGTGCAGATCGCGCGGGTCGCCGGAGATATACGCCTTCATCCCCTCCACGATAGCCTGTTCAAACTCCGCCAGACGCTGTTCCGGGACCAGAATACGCGTTCCGGCAATGCACGCCTGGCCGCTGTTCATAAACCCGGCCGCCAGCGCCAGGGGCACCGCCTGCTGCACATCGGCATCATCCAGAATCAGGGTTGGCGATTTACCGCCGAGCTCCAGCGTGACGCGTTTCAGGGTTTGCGCACCGCTGGCGATAATATGTTTGCCGACGGCGGTGGAGCCGGTGAAGGAGATCTTCGCAATATCGGGATGAAGGTTGATGATATCGCCGACCACCTCGCCACGGCCGGTAACGATATTCACGACGCCTGCGGGGATCTGGGCCGCGTGCAGCGCTTCGGTAACGATCTGCGTTTGCCACGCGCTCATTTCACTGGGCTTAATCACCGCGGTACAACCGGCAGCCATCGCGGTCGCCAGCTTGTTACAGATAAACCCCGCATCGCTGTTCCACGGGGTAATCAACCCCGCCACGCCTACCGGGGTCATCACAACCTGCGCCCGTCCCACCTGCTCAACAAATTCAAAGCCCGCCAGGGTCTCCATCGCCAGTTTGATGGTTTGCGCCGGCCACTCCGCCATCCATTGTGCCCGCGACGCAGGCGCGCCGTATTCCGTGACAATGGCGTCCAGTAAGTCCGCTTCTCTCGCCCGAACCGCCTGATACATCCGCTCCAGCACCGCCAGACGCTGCTGTTTTGTGGTCTTCGACCACGCGGGGAACGCCGCTTTTGCCGCAGCGATAGCCCGGCGTGCGTCCTCTTCATCCGCCAGACGCACCTGACCAATCACCGCCTCCGTTGCGGGGTTGAACAGCGCAAAGGTTTCGCTACCGTGCGGGGTAACAAATTCACCGTTGATATAGATATTGTCAATATGCAGCATGATGGTCGTCCTCAGGGAGTGTATGTGAGGCAGTATAGGGCCGGGGCATTAGCCCGATAAGAGGGTATAATCAACACAACCTGTCACGAAAATCGGGATAATCATGCATCGTAGCGGTCTGACTGAACTGGAAATCCTCCTTGCCGTCGCCCACCGGCGCAGCTTTCGCGCTGCCGCCCGGGAGTTGGGCATGTCGGCCACCGCCATCAGCAACGCCATCGCCGGTCTGGAGGCGCGGCTCAACGTCCGTCTGTTTAACCGCACCACCCGCAGCGTTGCCCTGACCGATGCCGGGCAACGCTATGTTGAACGTGTCGCCCCGGCGCTGGCGGAGATCCAGCGGGCCTCGGAGGAGATAGCCACCCAGGCGGAAATGCCCAGCGGAACATTGCGCATCAACGCGCCGCGCGAAAGCAGCGTGCTGCTGTTTGATATCTTCGATGCGTTCCTTAAACGCTATCCGCAAATGCGCCTGGACATCACCACCGAGTCGCGGCTGATTGATATTGTCGCCGAAGGCTATGACGCCGGGATCCGCCTCGCGGAGTCCCTGCCGCAGGATATGATTGCCGTCCCTCTCACCCCTGACGTGCGCATGCTGATCGTCGGGACGCCGGACTATTTTGCCCATCATGGCACCCCACAAAGCCCGGAAGATCTGCAGCACCATCAGAGCATCGGCATGCGGATGTCCCACGGCGGGCTGTATCACTGGGAGCTGGAACGGCATCAGCAAAAAGTGACGGTCAACGTGCCGCCGCGGATTATTCTCAGCGAAATGCGCGCCATCCACTGCGCGGCCCGCGCGGGCATTGGTCTGGCATTTATCTCTGACTGGTTTATTCAGGAAGATCTGGCCAGCGGCAGGCTCGTCAGCGCCATGGAAGCGTGGTGTCCGTCGTTTGGTGGGCTGCGCCTCTATTACCCCGGACGACGCCACGTCCCGCCGGGGCTGAAGGCGTTTATCGCCCTGGTGCGCGAGATGCGGGAACGCCCCGGCACCACCCGCACTATTTAATCTTAGCCGCTCCCGGATGTCGGCAGGTCGCCTATACTCGAAAAGCGTGCGACCACGACGGCGGGAGACTCCATGATCGACCTCTACTACGCGCCCACCCCCAACGGCCACAAAATTATGCTGTTTCTCGAAGAGGCGCAGCTGGCCTACCGCCTGATTCGGGTAGATATCACCCGCGGCGAACAGTTTCGCCCGCAGTTTCTTACCCTGTCACCGAACAATAAAATTCCCGCCATTGTCGACCATGTTCCCGTCGACGGCGGCGCTCCGCTCGCGGTATTTGAATCCGGGGCAATTTTGCTTTACCTGGCGGAGAAGTCCGGGAAGCTGCTGAGCGGTGAACTCCGGGAGCGCTATACCACACTGCAGTGGTTGTTCTGGCAGGTCAGCGGATTAGGCCCGATGCTGGGACAAAATCACCATTTCAACCACAGTGCGCCGCAGACGGTGCCCTATGCTATTGAGCGCTATCAGGTGGAAACCCAGCGCCTGTACACCGTGCTGAACCGCCGCCTGGAGGCCAGTCCGTGGCTCGGCGGCGAGCACTACAGTATTGCCGATATCGCCTGCTGGCCGTGGATTAACGCCCACCAGCGTCAGCGGATCGATCTCGCCCATTTCCCGGCGGTACATAACTGGTTTGAGCGCATCCGTCAGCGTCCTGCTACCACACAAACGATGATGAAAATTCAACACGGTTAACCCCCTGCTCGCATGGCTTGCTTTCATGTATGATTGCGGAAATTACAACACGGAGGAAGCCTGCAATGTCTCAGCCAGACGCTATTATTCGGATAAAGAACCTGCGCTTACGTACTTTTATCGGTATTAAAGAGGAAGAGATCACTAACCGTCAGGACGTGGTTATTAACGTCGCGATTCACTACCCGGCAGAGCAGTCGCGATGCAGTGAAGATATCAACGATGCGCTCAATTATCGCACCATCACCAAGCGCATCATCAGCCATATTGAGAATAACCGCTTCTCCCTGCTGGAAAAATTAACGCAGGATGTGCTCGATATCGCATGCGAACACCACTGGGTCACTTATGCTGAAGTAGAGATCGATAAACTTTACGCACTGCGCTATGCCGACTCCGTGTCCATGACCATGAGCTGGCGGCGCTAAGCTTCTTAGGGAGGCGCTATGAGGATTCTGCTTACTGGCGGTACCGGCCTGATTGGCCGGCATCTGATCCCCCGGCTGCTGGAGCTTGGGCATCACGTAACGGTATCAACACGCAGCCCGGAAAAAGCGCAAGGCCGACTGGATGCCCGCGTCACCCTGTGGCGCGGCTTCGAGGGCCATCATCACCTCAATGATATCGATGCCGTTATCAACCTGGCGGGCGAGCCTATCGCCGACAAACGCTGGTCGGCGGAACAAAAACAGCGCCTGTGCCACAGCCGCTGGGATATCACCCAAAAACTGGTCAACCTGTTCAACGCCAGCGATACCCCACCGTCAGTACTGATCAGCGGTTCTGCCGTCGGTTATTACGGCGATCTCGGGGAAGTTGTCGTCACCGAAGAGGAACCGCCACACCACGAATTCACCCACAAACTCTGCGCCCGCTGGGAGCAACTGGCCTGCGAAGCCCAGAGCGACCGCACCCGCGTCTGCCTGCTGCGCACCGGCGTCGTGCTGGCACCGAAGGGCGGGATCCTTGCCAAAATGTTGCCGGCCTTCCGGCTTGGCCTCGGCGGCCCTATCGGCAATGGCAGGCAGTATATGGCGTGGATCCATATCGACGATATGGTGAACGGTATTCTGTGGCTGCTGGATAACGACCTCAGCGGGCCATTTAATCTGGTTTCTCCGTATCCGGTGCGCAATGAGCGCTTCGCCCATGCGCTCGGCGAGGCGCTGAATCGCCCGGCAATCTTCCGCGTGCCGGCAACGGCGATTCGCCTGCTGATGGGAGAGTCATCGGTGCTGGTGCTGGGCGGCCAGCGGGCGCTGCCGAAACGGCTGGAAGCCGCTGGGTTTGGCTTCCGCTGGTACGATCTGGAAGAGGCACTAAAAGACATCCTTGGCTAAACGCCCCGCCGGTTAACGCCGGGAGATCCCCTATCTCCTGGCTCTTCCCACTCGCCTTATCGCCCTGGCAAACCCGCCTGTGGAAGCCGTCTCGCAACGCTCTCATCTCCTGCTGCTACGCCCTTTTCCCCTGTGAAGCGCATTCCAGCTTCTTTTGCCGTTCTCTGTCATAACGTCCTGGCGTCTGTTTTTTCACCAAAACGATGTTGACATACGTCAACAAATCATTCACTCTCTCAGGACTCGATGATGAAGGAACATCCGGATAAACACATCAGAGCAGCAATTGACTATGCACGCGCACGGGGATGGATTTTTATTGCTGGCGGCAAGAGCGCGCACTGCTTTGGACGACTCAGGTGCGGTACGGCTGGTCATCGCGAACACATGATGAGCATCTGGTCTACCCCTGCCGTTCCCGAGCATCATGCCAGGCAAATCATCAGGATGGTCGACCGCTGCCGCCAGGCGTCGGCGCCCCGGTTTAACGATAAGGATCGCAAATAATGGCCCTCTACAACTTTACGCTAACGCTGTCAGGCGTTAACAGCCATACGCCAGGCCTTGAGGACGTACTGCATCGCGCAGGCTGTACTGATGCGCTGGTCTGTTTTTATGGCACCGCGGTGTATCTGGAATTCGATCGCGAAAGCGATTCCCTCGAACAAGCGATTCTGTCAGCGATCGATAACATCGAATCCGCATCAGCGCTGAACATCCGGGTTGAATCCGTTGACGCTACGCTGGTGGGGCTAAGCGACATCGCCGAACTCACCGGCCTTTCACGCCAGGCCGTGGCCCTGCTAAAAGACGGCGCGCGAGGCTCCGGCAAATTCCCCGGCCCGGTACAGCGCATCACCGGCAATTCGCCGCTGTGGCGCTGGAAAACCATTGTGAGCTGGCTGGTTGCCGAAGCCAGAGTGGCCGCAGATTCGCCGATGGTCGAACAGGCCGAGGTCCTCGACAGCCTGAATCTGGCGCTGCAGCTGCGCTCCTCTCGTCAAAGCGACACCGTGTTGCACTATTTTCACCAGATAGACAAACCGCTAACGACCTCGCCAGCTGCGGGGTAATCCGCCGCAAGCACCGGTATAAGATCATGTTATCCATGACTTTCTGGTGGTAAGGTGAGCGGACGTTCCAGCGAAATGGCCCGCTTATGATGACATTATCCACTCCGCGTCTGCTGCTTTCCCCGTTTACCGAAGCGGACTGGCCCTTTTTCCTGCGCCTGCGTCGCGACCCTGAAGTGATGCAGTTTATGGGCGAGCTTCTTGATGAAGCCGCGCTGCGTAACCTGTTTACGGCCCGCTGCGCCGACCCCGGAGTATTTGTCCTGCGCGATCGCCATCATCAGGCTATTGGCGATATCGGTCTGCGCATCAGCAGCAAAAACCCGCACGAAGCGGATGTCGGCTATGCCCTGCTGCCGGAGGCCCAGGGCCAGGGGTATGCCAGCGAAGCGCTACAGGCGATATGCGAATACGGATTTCAGCAGCTCGGCGTCAACGCCATCAATGCGTGGGTTCTCGGGGACAATATCGGCTCAGCGCGGCTGCTGGAAAAACATGGTTTTACGCGGATTCAGGTGCTGGAAAATGCCTACCACCTGAACGGGATAGATTACGACGACTGGGTGTACCGGCGGGAACGTTGAGACTCTCCCGGCGAGCGACCTCACCGGGAGATAACGGAAAACTTATTTCAGCGAACCTTTCAGGAACTGCTGTAAGCGCGGGCTTTTCGGGTTGCCGAACAGCTCGTCCGGGTTGCCTTCTTCTTCGATTTTGCCCTGATGCAGGAAAATGACGTGCGATGAGACATGGCGTGCAAAGCCCATTTCATGGGTCACCACCACCATGGTTTTGCCCTCTTCCGCCAGCTGCTGCATGATCCGCAGCACTTCCCCAACCAGTTCAGGATCGAGCGCTGACGTTGGTTCGTCAAACAGCAGCACATCCGGCTCCATCGCCAGCGCGCGGGCAATCGACACGCGTTGCTGCTGACCGCCGGAGAGATGCACCGGGTATTTGGCCTGCTGACGTTCATCAATCCCGACTTTCGCCAGATATTTCACCGCCCGCTCACGCGCTTCCTGCTTGCTTAAGCCGAGCACCTGAATCGGCGCTTCCATGACGTTTTCCAGCACCGTCATGTGGCTCCACAGGTTGAAATGCTGGAACACCATCGTCAGGCGGGTGCGCAGCAAACGCAGCTGGTTTTTATCCGCTACCTTGAGCTGACCATCTTTGTCGCGGACCAGGCCAATATTCTGCCCGTTGACCACAATCGTGCCTTCACTGGGCTTTTCAAGAAAGTTAATGCAGCGCAAAAAGGTACTTTTACCGGAACCAGATGAACCGATAATGCTGATAACGTCCCCGGCTTTCGCCTTTAATGAGACGCCCTTCAGAACTTCATGCTCGCCGTAACGTTTATGCAGATCGATAACATTTAATTTATTGTCGGACATGGCGGTCTCAATGCGTCGAAGAAGGTTTGATATGCTGCAACCAGCGCTTTTCCGCTTTGCGGAACAGGCTAATCAGGACATACGAAATAATTAAATAGAGCACCGCGGCGATCCCGAAGGCGGTAAACGGCTGGTAGGTCGCCGAGTTAATATCCCTGGCGATTTTCAGCAGATCCGGCACGGTGGCGGTAAACGCCAGCGCGGTGGAATGCAGCATCAGAATCACTTCATTGCTGTATGCGGGCAGCGCGATACGCAGCGCAGAGGGCAAAATAATGCAGCGATACAGTTTGACCGAAGAGAAACCGTACGCCCGCGCCGCTTCAATTTCCCCGGCAGGCACAGAGCGAATCGCCCCGGCGAAAATCTCCGTGGTGTAGGCGCAGGTGTTCAGGGTCAACGCCAGCACCGTACAGTTCAGGCCGCTGCGGAAAAACGCGTTCAGCAGTTCGGTGCCTTTGACGATTTCCAGGGTGTACATCCCGGAGTAAAACACCAGCAGCTGGACGTACAGCGGCGTACCGCGGAATACGTAGGTAAAGAGCCAGATCGGGAATTGAATGTATTTGTTGCTTGAGACACGGCCGATAGCGAGGAAGACCGCCAGAATGCCGCCCATCACCACCGAGGAAATAAGCAGCCACAGGGTAATCGCGACGCCGGTAAAGCGGTAACCGTCGGTCCACAGCAGGGATTTCCAGTACTCCTGAATAATCTCAATCACAGGTCAGCCCTCTTCACGCCCACGGAGTAACGGCGTTCAAGCAGCAGCAGCACACCATTGGAAATCGTTGTAAATACCAGATACACCAGGCCGCAAACGATCGCAAAGTAGAACGGCTGCCAGGTGCTTTTTCCCGCCAGCTGCGTGGCTTTGACCACATCTTCCAGCCCCAGCAGAGACACCAGCGCCGTCGCCTTCAGGATAACCTGCCAGTTGTTGCCGATACCCGGCAGCGCGTAGCGCATCATCGCCGGGAAAAGGATCCGCCGGAAGGTCTGCCCGCCGCTAAAGCCAAAGGCGGTTGCCGCTTCAATATGCCCTTTTGGCACGGCCAGGAATGCGCCCCTGAAAGTTTCAGTAAAATAGGCGCCGTAGATAAAGCCGAGGGTGATGATCCCCGCAATCATCGGGTCGATATCAAACTGAGACAAGCCCAGCGCATCGGTCAGGGTGTTCAGAGCAATCTGCAGCCCATAGAAAATCAGCAGCATCAGGACCAGATCGGGCACCCCACGGATCAACGTGGTGTAGCCTTCAAATACCAGTGCCAGTGGTCGATTGCTCGATAATTTTGCTCCGGCACCGGCCAGACCGATAAGGACCGCCAGCACAACTGAACTGAGCGCCAGTTCAAGCGTAACAATAGCGCCCTGAAAAATAACCTGTGAAAACCCGTACAGCATGCTGTCTGCCCTGTCTGTCATCGTCCATCGCGCGCTTAAACACGCGCGATGGGGTACGCCTGATGGTTAGTCACCGTACACGTTAAAATCGAAGTATTTTTTCGCCAGCTTGTCGTAGGTTCCATCTTTGCGCATCTCCGCGAAGGCTTTATTCAGCGCTTCACGCAGCTCGTTGTCTTCTTTACGCAGGCCCATACCGGTGCCGACGCCGAACAACTTCTCGTCCTTAATGGATGGCCCGCCAAACTGGTAATCTTTACCAATCGGTTGTTTGAGGAATCCTTCGCTCGCGGCGACTTCGTCCTGGAATGCGGCATCGATACGGCCAGCGGTCAGGTCAGAATAGATATTGTCCTGGCCCTGATAGGAGACAATTTCGATACCTTTTGGCGCCCAGTGCTCGTTGCCATAGGTTTCCTGCGTCGTCCCCTGCAGCACGCCGATACGCTTGCCTTTCAGTTTGGCGAGGTCAGGGACGATATCGCTGCCCTTTTTCACTACCAGGCGAGAATCCGCCGCGTAGAGTTTGTCGGTGAAGGCGATTTCCTGCTGACGTTTTTCCGTAATCGACAACGACGACATAATCGCATCGATTTTCTTGGCTTTTAAAGATGGGATCAGCGCATCCAGCGGGTTTTCAACGAAGGTACATTGCGTATTGATACGCTTACACAGCTCTTTCGCCAGATCGATGTCAAAACCAATCAATTCACCCTGCGCATTTTTCGATTCGAACGGGGCATAAGTGGGATCGGTGCCGATACGTACTTTTTGCGGAATGGCTGCAAATACCGTGGAAACGCTGGAAAGGGCCAGCGCCAAAGAAAGAGACAACGCCAGTTTTTTCATAACTATCCTCAACAGACTGTCATTCTAACGGGTTTATAAGAAGTGCTAACGGCAGTTATCGTGCCATTATTCGCCCCGGGAAGGCAAAACATTCTGCGCCATGGAGCAAATTTTTTCTCATCATAAACGCTTAACTATGCACTACTTACCCGCCAGACCCGCCTTTTTTGCACCATATTGATGCAGCAAAAGCGAGCGCCGCACCAAAATAAGGCATTGCTGGATGTACCACATCCACCAGACCCGGCTGCCCGGGTCTGGTGCGACGTTTAGTCACCGTACACGTTGAAGTTGAAGTACTTCTTCGCCAGCTTGTCGTAGGTACCGTCTTTACGCATATCACCTAACGCTTTATCGAACGCGGTTTTCAGCTCGCTATCGGTTTTACGCAGGCCAATGCCGGTACCGTCACCGAAGAATTTTTTATCTTTGACAGAAGGACCGGCAAAATCAAAATCTTTACCGGCAGGTTGTTTGAGGAAGCCTTCACTGGCCGCGACTTCATCCTGCAGCGCAGCGTCAAGGCGACCCGCGGCCAGGTCAGAGTAGATCAGATCCTGGTTCTGGTAGGCCACCACATCAACACCCTGGCTACGCCAGCGCTCATTACCATAGGCTTCCTGAGTGGAACCCTGCAGGACGCCGACATGCTTGCCTTTCAGCGATTCCAGAGTTGGCTGGATCGGCGAGCCTTTCGGCGCAATCAGGCGGGAGTCCGCTGCATACAACTTGTCAGAGAAGGCAATCTCCTGCTGACGTTTTTCAGTGATTGATAACGAGGAGATAATGGCGTCAATTTTCTTCGCCTTCAGCGACGGAATTAACGAGTCGAAGTCACTGCCCACCCAGGTACATTTCACCTTGATACGCGAACACAGCTCGTTGCCCAGGTCGATATCAAAGCCGACGAAATCCCCTTTCGCATCCTTGGACGAGAAAGGCGCATAGGTGGCATCGGTACCGATACGAATGCTTTGCGGAAGCGCGGCAAACGCGCCGGAGGCACTGCTGAGTCCCATCATTAAAGAGAGGGCCAGGATCGTCTTCTTCATACAATACCCTTAAGTGTCGTGATGTTGTTATGTCGTGCGTTATGTAGTTATGTGTGCTGCCAACAAATCCTGCAGGTTTTGTGCCATCTTCTCAGTGCGTGCTGGAAACAGCGTTAAATTTGTTAATAGAAGGTTGCAGGATTGTCTAGGAAGGGAAGATAACAGCATTGGCGGATAAACCGCAGCGGCCAGACGCAAAAAAACAAATTAAATGTCGAGGATTTGATCGAGGCAGCAAAATTGCACTGCAACCGCGCAAAGGTTAATAAACAGCACTATTAAGGTGCGTCAGACGGCCCCTGCCAACGGGAAAACAGGTCCTGCGGGAGAGTAATATCGAACTGATCGATGACGCGATTAACCGTCTGGTTAATGACGTCGTCGAGGGTTTGCGGACGATGATAAAACGCCGGCACCGGCGGCATAATAACGGCCCCCATTTCCGCCGCCTGCACCATCAGGCGCAGATGTCCGAGGTGAAACGGCGTCTCCCGCACGCACAGCACCAGCGGACGGCGCTCTTTGAGCACCACGTCTGCCGCGCGGGTCAGCAGGCCGTCGGTATAGCTGTGAACAATGCCCGACAGCGTTTTCACCGAGCAAGGCAGGATCGCCATGCCGGCGGTCTTAAACGACCCTGAAGAGATGCTGGCGGCAATATCCCGGGCATCATGGACCACATCGGCCAGCGCCTGCACGTCACGCAGCGAATAATCGGTCTCCAGCGCCAGGGTCTGTCGCGCGGCCTGACTCATGATCAGATGGGTTTCGACATCGGGAACATCGCGGAGAATTTGCAGCAGGCGCACACCGTAAATCGCGCCGCTGGCGCCAGAAATTCCAATAATAAGTCGTTTCACGATGTTTGCCCCTTTCACATAATGTCGCAGACTTTGCCGGATTATGGCGCAGGACGCAAGCGCACGGAGCTTTCACGTACCACCAGATGCACCGGCATCAGCAGGTTTCTCTCACCCTCTTCATTAAGCAACAGGCGAAACGCATCCCGGCCCAGCTCGCGCTTATCAATCGCCACGGTGGTCAACGGCGGATGCGCCCAGGCCGCGGCATCGATATCATCGAAGCCGACAATCGCGATATCGCCCGGGACGTTCAGCCCCTGACGGGCGCAGACCCGCATCGCCACCAGCGCCGCCATGTCGTTATAGGCAAATATAGCGTCTGGCGGCTGAGGTAGCGCGAGCAGTTTCTCCATCCCCTCAACCAGCGCCTGCTCAATATCCTTGACCGGTGGCACTTCGACGCGATACGCCTCAGAAAGTGAAACTCCCGCTTCAAACAGCGCCTGCTGGTAGCCTTCCACGCGCTGGCGAATACTGTAATGGCGTTGCGAATGGCCGAGGAAGGCAATCCGCTTCCTGCCCTGCTCCAGCAGATGCCGGGTGGCGACAAAGCCGCCATGGTAGTTGTCCGGGTTCACGCAGGGAAAATCGGCGGCCCACAGATCCACCAGCGCCACGGGAAGAGACATTTTCCGCAGCTCGCTCAACACCTCTGCCTCCAGATAACCGGCGCAAATCAGGGCGTCAGGCTGGTGCAGGTTAATCAGATCCGCGATGGAGTCATCCGGATCGATGGGCTGAAAACTCATCGCAATGTCATTTTCCCGGCAGGCGTCGGCCACCCCGAGCATCACGTTGGAATAGAACGGTAAGGCGCTGGCGATATTGTGCTGGCGATGCAGCAGGAAAAGCAGACGCTTGATTCGTCCGTTGCGCAGGCGAGTAAAATCGTAGCCCTGTGCTTCTGCGATCGACAGGATCCGCTGGCGCGTCTCTTCGCTCAGCCCCGGCTGCCCTTTGAGGGCCCGGGACACCGCCGCAATAGACACCCCGCACGCCATCGCAATGTCTTTAATTCGGGTCTTTTTAACCATGCCGTTCGTTTCACCTGTCAGGCGCGATACCGCGCGTTATTCCATTCTGTAAGGCCTGTTCACCGGCCCATGCCGCGCCGCGCACGCCGCTGCTGGCTCCGTGTGTCGCCGGCACAACCGGAGTCACACAGCGACCGCCGAAGACGTACTGTGCCATCTCCTCAGACAAACCACGATACAGCTCATCCACGCCGGACAGCCCGCCGCCCACGACAATCACGTCCGGGTCGAGCAGATTCACCACGCTGGCGAAGGCCCGGGCGACCTGGTTACGGTAACGCCGCCACAGGGCCTGCGCGCCATCCCGCCCTTCACGCATCTGTTGCACCAGGTCTTCCGCGGTGACGCTCTGGTCAGCCTGCCGGCGAAACTGCCGGGCCAGGCCGCTGCCGGAAATAAAGGACTCCAGACAGTGATGCTGCCCGCAGTAGCACAGCGGCGATTCGCCATCATACTCAGGCCGGTAGTGGGGTAAAGGATTATGCCCCCATTCGCCGCTGCAGGCATTGGGCCCGGTCATCAGGCGCTGGTGGGCGACAATTCCTCCGCCGCAGCCCGTTCCGAGGATCGCGCCAAACACCACGTTGTGCCCAGCCCCGCTGCCATCCGTCGCTTCCGAGAGCGCAAAGCAGTTGGCATCATTTGCCACCGCCAGCGGCTGGCCAAAATATTCACTAAGAATATCATGCAGTGGATGACCATTAACAACCTGTATGTTGGAGTTTTTTACTAAACAAGAGTGCGGTTCTATCGCCCCCGGCAGACAAAAGCCCATGCTGATCGCCGTCCCCGCTTCCTGCTGCGCACGTTCAACCTCCGCAATCACCCCTTGCACAAACTGTTCGACGCTACTTTTTGGCGTTGCCACCCGCTGACGCCAACGGACATCGCCTGTGCTGTCGAGCAGCACGGTTTCCATTTTGGTACCGCCAATATCCATGCCTAAATGCATTTTCGCTTCCCGTTTGTAGTCAATATGGTTGGTACCATAACCAACAACCATGGCTTCAGCGGACAACGCTGGCTCGTTTCGTGATCAAGATCGACATTAAAAATTTATTTCTAGTAAAAATAAAGATCATAATCACAACAACATCGCCAGGCCATGTACCCACATTGCTTATCAGATCTATGCTCGCCGTCGTATTAATTCTACTAAAAACAGTCAGAGATACGCCGTAATGACGTTTTGGATCATCCCAACCTGGTTACGCAAATGAGGATTGATTATGGCTACAGCCGATAATCTCGATACCGATGTGCAGATCGTTGATGCGGGGGAAACGCTCTCTACCCGCGAGAAGATAGGTTATGGACTGGGGGATGCCGGCGGTCACTGCATCTCAGATTTAATCAGCGGCTTTCTGCTGTTTTTCTACACCGATGTGTTTGGCCTCAGCCCGGCTATCGTCGGCGCCATGTTTTTTACCCTCAGGATTGTTGATGCGGTATCCGACCCGGTGATGGGGGTTATCGCCGACCGGACGCGCAGCCGCTGGGGCCGTTTTCGCCCGTGGCAGCTGTGGACTGCCGCTCCGCTCGCGGTGATCGGCATCCTGACGTTTACCGTGCCGGACATGAGCGCCAATATGAAGATCGCCTGGGCCTTCGGCACCTACTTCCTGCTGTCGGTGGGCTATACCGCCAACAACGTCCCCTACTGCGCGCTAATAAACGCGATGACCAACCGTCACGATCAGGTGATGTCCTGCCAGTCCTGGCGCTTTGTGCTCAGCGGCATCGCCGGTTTCCTGGTTTCCGTCGGCCTGCCGTGGATGGTGGAATATTTTGGTCAGGGCAATCTCGCCAAAGGTTACCAGTACGGCGTGACCGTGCTTTGCGCTATCGGCGCGGTGATGTTTTTACTGTGCTTTTTCTGGGTCAAAGAGCGCGTGCCCCTGTCGCTGGCGGGAACGTTTACTCTGCGTCAGCACCTGCAAGGGCTGCGTAAAAATGACCAACTGTTGATGATGCTGGTGATGTCCTTCCTGCTGGTGAATATTCTCTGTATTCGCGGCGGCGGCTATATGTATTTCATCTCCTACGCCTTAGAGGGCAGCGCCGGGTTTATGTCGCTGTTTTTTGCCGTCGTGACCCTGGCGGCGATTGCCGGGGCGGTGATCGTTAACCCGCTCTCCCGCCGTGTTGATATGGTCAAACTGTACTTTTACACCAACCTGGTGTTGGTGGTCTTCGGCCTGGCGATGTGGTTCCTGCCGACCGGCCCGCAGCATCAGACCTTGTGGCTGGCCTGCATCCTGCTCAACAACATTGTCCTCGGCTTCACCCTGCCGCTGCACTTCTCGATCATGGCGTTCGCCGACGACTACGGCGAGTGGAAGAACGGCGTGCGCTCTTCCGGAATGAACTTTGCCTTCAACCTGTTTTTTATCAAGCTCTCATGGGCCTCATCCGGCGGCATTATCAGCCTGATCCTGATCATGGTGGCCTACCAGCCGGGGCTGGAAAACCAGACCGCCGCCTCCGTTCAGGGCATCACTCTGCTGCAAAGCGTGGTCCCGGCGATTTTCCATCTGGTGCTGGCGCTCTGTCTGCTGAAGTGCCGCCTGAATGGCCCAATGATGAAACGTATTTCTTCCGATCTCCACTTACGACATTCTCAAATCTCCTGAGGTATACATAATGCAGTCTGATGTCATTGAAGCTGACCTGAACCGAATTACCGTGACTGACCCGTTCCTCGGGGAGTACCAGCGTCTGATCCGCGATGTGGTCATCCCCTACCAGTGGGAGGCGCTGAACGACAACATTCCTGATGCCGAACCAAGCCATGCGCTGGCGAACTATCGCATCGCGGCCGGGCTGGAAGATGGCGAATTTTACGGCATGGTTTTTCAGGACAGCGATGTCACCAAGTGGCTGGAAGCGGTCGCCTGGTCATTAAGCCAAAAGCCTGATGCCACCCTGGAACACACCGCCGATGAAGTCATTGAGCTGTTGGCGAAGGCCCAGGCTGAAGATGGTTATCTGAATACCTGGTACTCCGTGAAAGAACCAGGCCTGCGCTGGACCAATCTGGCGGAGTGCCATGAGCTGTACTGCGCCGGGCATCTGTTTGAAGCCGCGGTGGCCTTTTATAACGCCACCGGCAAGCGCCGCCTGCTGGAGATATCCTGCCGCTTTGCCGACCATATCAACGACGTGTTTGGCCCCAATGAAGGCCAGCTGCGCGGCTACCCCGGACACCCTGAAATTGAGCTGGCGCTCATGCGCTTGTACGAAGTGACTCAGGAGCCGCGCTATCAGGAGCTGGCCCGCTTTTTCCTGGAAGAACGCGGTCAGCAGCCCTACTACTACGATATCGAGTTTGCAAAACGCGGCGGCACCTGGCACTGGGATAACTGGGGCGATGCCTGGATGGTGAAAGATAAAGCCTATACCCATGCGCACAAGCCGCTGAATGAACAGGACCAGGCGGTGGGGCACGCCGTGCGTTCGGTCTACCTGATGACCGGGCTGGCCCATATCGCCCGGATGACCCGCGACGAGGAAAAACGCCAGACCTGCCTACGCATCTGGAACAACATGGTCCAACGGCGAATGTACATCACCGGCGGCATCGGTTCGCAGGGCATTGGCGAGGCCTTCACCAGCGACTACGATCTCCCGAACGACACCGCCTACGGCGAAAGCTGCGCCTCCATCGGCCTGATGATGTTCGCCCGCCGGATGCTGGAAATGGAAGGCGATGCGCACTACGCCGACGTCATGGAGCGGGCCTTCTACAACACCGTGCTCGGCGGGATGGCGCTGGACGGCAAACACTTCTTTTACGTCAACCCGCTGGAAACCCACCCTAAAAGCATCCCGCATAACCATATTTACGACCATATTAAGCCGGTGCGTCAGCGCTGGTTCGGCTGCGCCTGCTGCCCGCCCAACATCGCGCGCACCCTGGTAGCCATTGGTCATTATCTGTTTACGCCGCGCCCGAATGCGCTGTTTATCAATTTCTACGCCGGCAGCGAGGCCAGCTTCACCATCAATGCGCAGACGCTGGCGCTGAAAATCAGCGGCAACTATCCGTGGGACGAAGAGGTGACGATCGCCTTCAGCCATGCGCAGGCCGTCAGCCATACGCTGGCGCTGCGTCTGCCTGAATGGTGCGCAGCACCGCAGGTACTGGTCAATGGCGAAGTGGCGCAAGGAGAACTGCGCAAAGGCTACCTGCATCTCACCCGCGAGTGGCAGCAAGGCGATACCATTACGCTACGCCTGCCCATGACGGTCCGCCGGGTGTACGCCCACCCTCGGGTGCGCCACGCCGCCGGGAAAGTCGCGATTCAACGCGGGCCGCTGGTCTACTGTCTTGAAGAGGCAGACAACGGCACCGAATTGCACAACCTCTCGCTGCCAACGAACAGCCGCTTCAGCGAAATCGCCGGCAGCAGTGTGCTGGCGGGGAAAGTGTTGCTGGTGGCCGAAGGGCTGCGTCGCCCAACGTCGGCAGACGACCAGCCGCTGTATGGCTTTGACCATCCGCAAACCCAGGTGCAGAAGCAGACACTGACCTTTATTCCGTGGTTCAGTTGGGCCAACCGGGGAGAAGGTGAAATGCGCATTTGGGTGGATGAGGCGTAACGCGACAACAAAAAAACCCGCGGTCAGCAGACGGCGGGTTTTTCGCAACAAAGGGAGAGATTACCCTTCGTTATGCATCTCTAAGTTCTCGACTTCATTCTGACGCTGTACCGCTTTGGCGTCGTCATTACGCAGAGAATCGAGATAATCCAGATAGCGCTGGTCGACGTCTTTGGTGACGTACACGCCGTTGAACACCGAGCATTCAAACTGCTGAATATCCGGGTTTTCCGCACGCACAGCGTCAATCAGATCGTTCAGATCCTGGAAAATCAGGCCATCGGCACCGATGATCTGGCGGATTTCGTCCACTTCGCGACCGTGGGCAATAAGCTCGGTGGCCGTTGGCATATCAATACCGTAGACGTTCGGGAAGCGAATCTCAGGCGCGGCGGAGGCCAGATAGACCTTCTTCGCACCGGCTTCGCGAGCCATCTCGATAATCTGCTCAGAAGTAGTACCACGGACGATGGAATCATCCACCAGCAGTACGTTTTTATCACGGAACTCAGCACGGTTGGCGTTGAGCTTACGGCGCACTGATTTGCGACGCAGCTGCTGTCCCGGCATGATGAAGGTCCGGCCAACGTAGCGGTTTTTCACGAACCCCTGACGATATGGTTTGTCGAGGATACGGGCGATTTCCAGCGCGATATCGCACGAGGTTTCCGGAATCGGAATGACCACATCGATATCCAGATCTTCCCATTCACGCGCGATTTTCTCGCCCAGCTTGGTACCCATGTTAACGCGGGCGCTGTAGACGGAAATTTTATCGATAAAGGAGTCCGGGCGCGCAAAGTAAACGTATTCGAACAGGCACGGGTTGCTGACCGGGTTTTCCGCACACTGACGGGTAAACAGCTGGCCTTTTTCGGTGATATAAACCGCTTCACCCGGCGCAACGTCACGCAGGAACTCAAAGCCCAGGGTATCCAGCGCCACGCTTTCGGACGCCACCATATACTCGGTACGACCGTCACCCACATCGCGTTTACCCAGCACCAGAGGACGGATGCCGTTCGGATCGCGGAACGCGACCATACCATGACCGATAATCATCGCCACGCAGGCGTAAGCGCCACGAATCTGCCGGTTCGTCGCGGCGATCGCGGCAAAGATGTTATCCGCTTCCAGCGGGTAATGGCGGAAATTATCCAGCTCGCTGGCAAAGATGTTGAGCAGGATTTCAGAATCGGAGGTGGTGTTGATGTGGCGGCGTTTTTCTTCAAACAGTTTTTTACGCAGCTCGTGCGCGTTGGTCAGGTTGCCGTTGTGCGCCAACGTGATGCCATACGGTGAGTTGACGTAGAAAGGCTGCGCCTCGGAAGCACTTGAGCTGCCAGCCGTCGGATAGCGCACATGGCCAATACCCATATTGCCCTGCATACGCTGCATATGGCGAGCTTCAAAAATATCGCTCACCATGCCGTTTGCTTTACGCAAACGGAAACAGTTATTTGCATCAATCGTGATGATGCCTGCGGCATCCTGGCCACGATGCTGAAGCACCGTTAACGCGTCATAAATCGACTGGTTTACCGGCATAACACCGGCGATACCGACAATACCGCACATACGTCTTTTCCTCGTTCAGCCACATCCCAACGCTTATGCTTTGGGCAAGAAACTTGACGAGCTTTGCAGATAGTCAAAAAACCATCTGATAACGAAACTGAACTGCGGGATAAGCTCTGACTTTTGCCAGTCTTCGCTTTTCGCCATACCGGTAAAACTATCGAGAAAGAACAGTATCGCCGAGACTATCAGCACGCCACGCAGGGCGCCAAAACAGATCCCTAACACCCTGTCGGTACCCGACAGGCCGGTCTTCTCTACCAGTGCGCCAATCACATAGTTAACAATGGCGCCGACGATCAGCGTTGCGATAAACAGTATCGCGATAGCAATCCCATTGCGGACCATTTCGTCTTCAAAACCCGTGAACCAGACAGCCAGGTAAGTGTAGTAATGGCTGGCAACAAAGAAAGCACATCCCCATGTCACCAACGATAACGCTTCACGAACAAAGCCGCGGATCAGGCTTACCAGACAGGAAAAACCAATCACCGCAATAATGACGTAATCAATCCAGACCATAAACATCCCACGATTTACGCCCTGTCGTCCAGTTCGGGGCGCATTCTAACAGAAAAAGAAAACGTTTGCGTAGGGATTTCCGTGCCCTACAGAAATAAAAATGGCGCTGAAAAAACATTCAACGCCATGCTGTCTTTAGCCTTCTGAAAGCACATCAGACAGGCGCGTTGCCGCTCCCCGCTATGGGGAGAGGCAAGATTAGTTAGGGCTGTATCCCATCACCACACCGCTCAGTCCGGAGAGCTGTTTCAGGTCGCCAAGTTGGCCTTTCAGCTTATCTTTCGAGGCATCTGGACCCACCAGGATTCGGGTAATTTTACCCTGAACCGGGGTTGAAGGCGACGTGTAGACTTTGAACCCGGAGGAGCGCAGTTTACCGACGATCTCGTTGACCTTATCGGCGTTCTTCAACGCCCCAAGCTGCACCACGTAGGCTTTGCCGGTCGGCGCCGGGATCTCCGCCGGTTTCGCCGGCGGCGTCTGCACGGCCACCTGCTGCTGTTGCTGCGGCTGTGGTTTCTCAACCGGCTTCGGCTGCACAGGTTGCGGCTTAGGCTGTGGCTGCGGTTTAGGCTGCGGCGCCACGACCGGCTCCTGCACATCATCGAAGCTGTTGCTGTTGACCGGAATTCGCGACGGATCTAACGATGGAGCCGCGGCATCACCCGCACGGACCTCTTCCGCCGCCCCTTCAGGCGGCTGCGCCGGCAGGGCCTGCGTCGCGGCCGGCAGCATGTCCGGCTCATCGCGATCGCCTGGTTTCGGCACCAGGGGAATCGCCGCGAACTCGTCCTGATAATGTTTTTTCTGGCCGTCGAGCAGCCCTGGGAGAATAATCACCCCCAGCGCCACCAGTACAATTGTCCCGACTAAACGGTTCTGAAACTTACTCGCCACCGATTCTCCCCGCGTCTATTTCTTCCATTACATGCGCCACCGTGTGGAATGACCCGCACACCAGTACGGTATCTTCAGACCTGGCATCAGCCATGGCCGCATGCCATGCCTGAGCGACATCAGCGTAAGCATTCCCTTCAGGTAAGTGTTCCAGCAGCTGTTGCGCCGTGGCGCCGCGCGGCCCTTCCAGCGGTGCGCAGTACCAGCAGTCGACCTCTGCCTTCAGGTTTGCCAGCGTACCGGCGATATCTTTATCATGCAGCATACCAATAACCGCCAGTACGCGCCCCGTTTTCGACAGGCTTTTGAGACGCCCGGCGAGATAGGCCGCCGCATGAGGATTATGGGCCACGTCGAGAATAACACGCGGCGTTTCGCTGATTATCTGAAAACGACCGGGCAACATCGCCCGTGCGATGCCTTCGCGAAGCGCCTGCTCGCTGATGACCAGCCGGCTGGCGCGCAGTGCTGCCAGCGCCGTCGCGGCATTTGGCATCGGCACCAGCGGCAGCGGTAGCCCTGCTAACGCTCCCTGAGCGTCGGAGAAGGACCACGATTCAGCATCGACGGTGTAGCGCCAGTCAACATCACGTTGCAGCAGCGTGGCGCCTTTCTCAGCGGCGACTTCAGCAATCGTGTGGGGCATATCCGGTTCACCGACCACCGCCGGTTTACCAGCACGGAAAATACCGGCCTTCTCGCGACCAATACTTTCACGATCCGGCCCCAGCCAGTCGATATGATCCAGCGCGATGCTGGTCACCACGGAAACGTCGGCGTCAACAATATTGGTGGCATCGAGTCGGCCACCCAGACCAACCTCAAGGATCACCACGTCAAGCTGGGCCTGCTGGAACAACCACAGCGCGGACAGCGTACCGAACTCAAAATAGCTCAGCGAAATATCGCCGCGGGCCGCTTCGATCTCGGCAAAAGAGGCGGTATGCGCGGCTTCCGGCAGCTCTGCGCCCTGGATACGAACACGTTCGGTATAACGCACCAGATGCGGTGAACTGTACACGCCGACCTTGTAGCCCGCCGCCATCAGCACGGACTCCAGCGTGCGGCAGGTGGTTCCCTTGCCGTTGGTACCTGCCACTGTAAAGACAAACGGCGCCGGTTTTAATACCGCCATCCGCCCGGCAACGTCGCGCACGCGCGTCAGCCCCAGATCGATGGTTTTACTGTGCAGGTGTTCCAGATAGGAAAGCCACGTAGCCAGGGGCGACGTGGCCTGAGGAGTAGGTTGTTTTTCCATGATGTCCGCTAACGTTAACGGTAAATGCACTGCATCCTTCAAGCGGGTGCCCGGCCTGCTGCGCTCGTAACTTACGCGGTCTGCTGACCTGGGTTCTGCTTATTCGCCGCGACCTGGCTTGAATGATGGCGCATATAATTAAAAAAGGGCAGCACCGTCAGGCCTGCCCTCTGAATTATCAGGCCTCTGGTTCCTGATCCGGTGCTGGTTGCACCACCTCGCCTTCATGAGAGACATCCGGGCTGGGTGCCGGAAGATTCATCAGCTTCGCCAGGATACTGGCCAGCTTCAGGCGCATCTCCGGGCGACGAACGATCATATCGATCGCCCCTTTCTCAATCAGGAACTCACTGCGCTGGAATCCCGGCGGCAGTTTTTCACGTACGGTCTGCTCGATGACGCGAGGACCGGCAAAGCCAATCAGCGCTTTCGGTTCAGCGATGTTGAGATCGCCAAGCATCGCAAAGCTCGCCGATACGCCGCCCATCGTCGGGTCAGTCAGTACCGAAATATACGGTAAGCCACGCTCCTGCATTTTCGCCAGCGCAGCAGACGTTTTCGCCATCTGCATCAGCGACATCAGCGCTTCCTGCATACGCGCACCGCCGGAAGCGGAGAAGCAAATCAGCGGGCAATTATCTTCCAGCGCCTGTTCAACGGCACGGACGAAGCGCGCGCCGACGACGGAACCCATTGAGCCACCCATAAAGGAGAACTCGAAGGCCGCGGCGACAACCGGCATCTCATGCAGGGTACCCTTCATGACCACCAGCGCATCTTTTTCGCCAGTCTCTTTTTGCGCGGACGCCAGACGGTCTTTGTACTTCTTCGAATCGCGGAACTTCAGCACATCTTTCGGCTCGAGCTCGCTTCCCAGCTCCACCAGGGAACCTTCGTCCAACAGGCTATGCAGGCGATTACGCGCCGACATACGCATGTGGTGATCGCACTTAGGGCAAACCTCCAGGTTGCGCTCCAGCTCTGCACGGTACAATACCTGTCCGCAGCTGTCGCACTTGGTCCATACACCTTCAGGAATACTCGCCTTACGGGTGGGAGTGATGTTGCTTTTAATTCGTTCAATCCAGCTCATTGATAACCTTTCTGCCTGAACCTGGTCGATGCCAGTTTTGTCTTAAGGGGCGCATAATGCCATTTTTGACCCTTACAGACCATGAATGTTGCACATTAAATCATAACATCCCGTCACATGGGATAAAAAAGTGGTCGTACCGCTCACACTTCCCTCTTCGGGCCGTGATGCTGCACCCGAAGAGGAACACGCGGTCTGGACTATTTTGCCTGCTTCGCCGCAGCGCGCTTGTGGCGAATGATTTCAATCACCCCAGGCAGCACCGACAGCACAATAATCGCGACGATCAGCAGCTTCAGGTTTTCCTGTACGATCGGCAAATCACCAAACAGATAGCCCGCATAGGTAAACAGCAGAACCCACAGCAGCGCGCCGGCCACGTTATAGATGGCAAAATGACGATAGGACATATGGCCCATTCCCGCCACAAACGGCGCGAAAGTTCTGACGATCGGCACAAAGCGCGCGAGGATAATCGTTTTACCGCCATGACGTTCGTAGAACGAATGGGTTTTATCCAGGTAGCTACGACGGAAAATTTTCGAGTTGGGATTACTAAAGAGCTTTTCACCAAACAACCGGCCAATGGTGTAGTTCAGCGCATCGCCGACAATCGCCGCGATCACCATCAAGACCACCATCAGATGCACATTCAGATCGTTGGTCGGCAACGCTGACAGCGCCCCCGCCACAAACAGCAGCGAATCTCCCGGCAGGAATGGCGTCACCACCAGACCCGTTTCGCAAAACAGAATCAAAAACAGAATGGCGTAAACCCAGACACCGTAGTCGGCAACCAGCTCAGCCAGATGAACATCAATATGCAGGATGAAATCAATTAAAAAACGAATCAGGTCCATATCGTATAAATCCTTAATTGCACGACATTTCATCGCTCAGGATACTGCCCGATAACACGCCGTGCGTTGCCAGGCAGTCTGAAGGATAAAGCGTATACGTTAGTCCGCCAGAAACAGCGGGCCCATCGGCATCACCGGCAGGTCGAAACGGGCCGGATAATCTACCGACACCAGATACAACCCTTCGGCTTTTGCCGTTGCGGCGGCAAGCTTCCTGTCTTTGGCCGCCAGAAGTTCTGCAATCCAGCTCTCTGGCTGGTTACCGGCCCCCACTTCCATCAGGCTGCCGACAATGTTCCTTACCATATGATGTACAAAGGCATTCGCTTTGATATCCACGACCACATACGCGCCATAACGGGTGACGCTGAGATGGATAATATTCCGCCACGGCGTGCGCGACTGGCACTGCACCGCGCGGAATGACGTGAAGTCATTTTCACCCAGCAGACATTGGGCGGCACGTTGCATCCGCTCAGCGTCCAGCGCCTGGTGATAATGTGTGACACCCTGACTTAACACCGCCGGACGCAGACGGTGATTATAGATGACGTAACGATAGCGCCGGGCGGTGGCGCTGAACCGGGCATGAAAATCGTCCGGAACATGTTTGACCCAACGTACAGCAATGTCACCAGGTAAATTCGCATTTACGCCGAGCGTCCATGCGGCATCTTTACGCAGCGCACGGGTCTCGAAATGGACCACCTGACCGGTACCATGAACGCCGGCATCGGTACGCCCGGCACAGAACACGCTAATCGGTTCATTGGCGACCTGCGAGAGCGCCTTTTCCAGCTTCTCCTGCACGCTGCGAACTTCATTTTGCCGCTGCCAGCCGTAATACTTACTGCCGTCGTACTCAATACCCAGTGCGATTTTATAGACCGGCAGCTGCTCCAGCTCAGACATCAGTACAGATACTCCTGCACCAGTTTCTCGGCAATTTTCACCGCCATCAGCGCGCCGCCAAAACGCACGTTATCGGCAACAGACCAGAACTGAATCTGCTCTGGCATACCGTAATCGTTGCGCACGCAGGCGACTGACAGGTGTGCAGAACCGGATGCATCACCAACCTGAGTCGGGAATTCACGTTCTTCTGAAAGCTCGATATCTTCACCACGGGCAAAGGCATCGCGCGCTTCTTCCGCCGCCAGCGGACGCAGCGCTTCGAAGCTGACCATCTGCGCATGACCGTAGAAGACCGGTGACTGCACGACGTTTGCCGAAATCATCAGCCCTTCATCCTGCAGGATTTTGCGGACTTCATCGACGATACGGCGCTCTTCGCGCACGCTGCCTTCACGATCCGGCAGCAACGGCAGCATGTTAAACGCCAGCTGACGACCAAAGAAATCATCCTCATCGATCGGGATACCGTTCAACAGTTTGGCACTCTGCCCTGCCAGCGCATCCACGGCTTTTTTACCGTGCGCGGAGGCAGAGATCAGGCTGGTTACCCCGATACGCGACAGACCACCTTCGTCGATCAGCGGCTTCAGCGCCGCCAGCAGCTGGCTGGTCAGGCTGTTAGGGACGGCAATCACATTACGATTGCGATAGTCGGCCAGTACAAACGGGTTCACTTCCGGAACAACCAGCGGAACGTCCGGCTCCAGCGCAAACAGACCGCTGAGATCGATAACCAGGCAACCGGCGTTGGTGGCCTCTTCAACATAGGTCGCGCTGGCTTCGACACCGGCGGCAAAAAAGGCCAGCTGGGCCTGAGTCCAGTCAAATTCAGCGGCATCCTGTACCACAACCGACTTACCGCTAAAACGCAGATGCTCGCCTGCGCTCTCATTGCGCGCCAGCGCATAAATGTCACCCACCGGGAACTGACGTTCAGCAAGGGTTTCAAGCAGGGCTTCGCCGACGGCGCCCGTTGCGCCCAGTACGGCAATATTCCAGCCTTCAGACATGGTGGTTTACTCCAGAGAAAAGCGACCCTGCCGGAGTATCCAGCAGAGTCATTAAGAAGATATTAACGAATGGGGTGATGTACGGCATTAAAACCGAGCTGACGCAACAGCGTTGCCGCCTGCACATCGCTGCACTGTACGTACAGGGATGACCATTCACGGCGTTCCTGATAATTCTTGCGTAGCTTGTCAAACTCACCCGGTACGCCGGCGACTTTTCGCAACGGCGCATCATCGCGGCGCACATCATACACCAAATGAACCAGCCTTTTTAGCGTTGGCTGATCGAGTGGGCCATGCAGGGTAATGCGGCCAAACTCTGGCGCCGGGAGCAAGGTATCTAGCGCCACCTGCTGCGGGTGACCAATAAAGGTGCTGTAGGCTTCAAAGACCTGCGTCGTCCCGCGCGCTTTCCCTTCCAGGGTGTAGCCAGCAATGTGCGGCGTCCCGATATCAACGCGGCTCAGCAGTTCAAGGTTCAGATCCGGCTCGGGTTCCCAGACGTCCAGCACCACGCTTAGCGACTGACCGGACTGCAGACAGGCCAACAGCGCGTGGTTATCCACCACCGGACCGCGACAGGCGTTGATCAGCACGCAGCCCGGCTTCAAACGGCGAATTAACGCCTCGTCCGCGAGGTGCAGGGATTTGTACGGCCCGTCTTTAAACAGCGGCGTGTGGAAGGTCAGAACATCCGCTTCCTGAACCAGCTCATCCAGCGTGCGGAAGTCACCTTCATCACCGCGATCGGCGCGTGGCGGATCGCACAGCAGCGTTTTGATCCCCAGCGCTTCCAGCCGTTTTTGCAAACGCCCGCCGACGTTGCCAACCCCGACAATCCCGACGGTACGATCGGTCAGCGCAAAACCATCGCGCTCGGCCAGCATCAGCAGGGATGAAAAGACATATTCCACCACCGCAATGGCGTTACAGCCAGGGGCGGCCGAAAACCCGATCCCTGCCTGCTGCAGCCACGCCTGATCGACATGATCGGTGCCGGCCGTCGCGGTGCCAACGAACGTAATTCCTGTGCCGGAAAGCAACGCTTCATTCACCTTAGTGACGGAGCGAACCATCAGCGCATCGGCGCCGCTGAGGGCCTCAACCGGCACAGGACGGCCAGGGACCGCCTCGACCTCGCCTAATCGGCTAAAAAGCTCGCGGGCATAGGGCATATTTTCATCAACGAGGATTTTCACGGTTTTGTACCTGTCTGAGAACAAGAGTAAACCGGGGAAGTGTGCCATAATCTCGCCGCCAGGAACATCATCACCGGGCCTCTGTACAGCAATACGGAAAGGATTAATCATGACACATCCCGTTTCAGGTATCTCCGACCGCCCTCCGGGGAGTGGTCCATCCGGTGCTTCCGTCACCGGTGAGCCAGCACTGACCACGCAGCAACGCACCGTTCTTGAGCGGCTGATTACGCGTCTGGTGGCGTTAACGTCGCAGCAGAATGCGGAAGTGTGGGCAGGAGTCAGGCACGATTTGGGACTCAAAGGCGATGCATCCCTGCTGTCGTGCCATTTCAGTGCCGCTGAAAATAACCTGAATCAGCGTCTAAGCGTGGCGCAGCAAAACCTTCATCATCGCCAGACTCTCGCGCAATTGAGCGAGCTACTGAACCGGGGAAATAACCGCCAGGCGGTCAGCGATTATATTCGCCAGCATTACGGGCAAACCACGCTGCATGCGCTCAACGAAGCGCATCTGCAAGAAGTGCTGCAGCTGCTGAAAAGCGGCCAGCTGTCGATCCCTGCGCCGCAGCAGCGCCCGCCAACCCTGCGCCCGCTTCTGCCCGCCGAGCACAATACCCTTAACCAACAGGTCAGTCGGCTTGCCGCCGCCACCGGCGAACCGGGCAAGCTTATCTGGCAGTCAATGCTGGAACTGAGCGGAGTGAAAACCGGCGAACTGATCCCGGCGACCCACTTCACGCCCCTCTCCTACTGGCTGCATGCCCGACAAACGCTCAGCACCCAGGCCGCACCGACGCTCACCTTGCTGCAGGCGGCGCTGAAACAACCTCTGGAAGTTCACGAGTGGCAGACGATCGTCGATTTTGCCCAGCACAGCTGGCACGTCACGCCGCAAACAACCTTGAGTTCGACTCAGGTACTGGCGCTACTGAACAAAATATTCGTCTTACGTGTCGCCAGAGCGCAGGAGACGCTGGCCATTCCCCCGCTGCCGCCGGAACCTGCTTCGCTTATTGAGCGCCTGAAAAAGCCGTGGATGATTCTGCTGGCAGCGCTGGTGGTGCTGGGGCTGGTCTGGCTGCTGATGTAAAGCCGCAGTATGGCGAGAGACCCGGCCCCTGCATCAGACCGGGTCATCGCGTTATCTACGCGACTATTTACGCAAAGAGAGCAGCGTCACCAGAATGCCCAACAGCGCACAGGCCGCCCCGGCCATAAACACCGAGGAATAGCCCAGCGAAGTGGCGAGCAAGCCAGCGAGCGGGCCGGTAATGCCGTATGAGATATCCTGGAATGCGGCATAGCCACCTAACGCGGTGCCGCGCACCTGCGCCGGGACGCGCTTCACCACTTCAACGCCTAATGACGGGAAGATCAGCGAACAGCCGCACCCTGTCAGCGCCGCGCCCGCCAGCGCCACCCAGGCAACCGGCGCCTGCCACAGCAGAATCAGGCCGATGGCTTCGATGAGCAGTGAGACCATTGCCACCTTCACCCCGCCAAAGCGGTCCGGCATCCAGCCAAACAGAATACGCATCAGGACAAAAGCACCGCCAAACGCGGTCAGCGTGAAGCCCGCCATCGCCCAGCCGCGGCTGGCAAAATAGAGCGAGACAAAGGTGCCGATCACCGCAAACCCGACGCCCTGCAGCCCCAGCCCGATGCCCGGACGCCAGATCATCCCGACCACGCTCCATAACGACGGACGTTCACCGCCATGCGCCGGCACCTTACGCACCGTGCCATTGATCGCCAGCGCCAGCAGCGGTAACGCCATAGTGACGCAGGCCAGCACGGCAACGCCAAAATGCGAGTAGATCAGTAAGCCCAGCGGCGCGCCAACGGCCAATGAGCCGTACATGGCCATGCCGTTCCACGACATCACTTTTCCTGAACGCGCCGGGCCCACCAGCCCCATTCCCCAGCTCAGGTTGCCGGTCAGCAGCTGGCTTTCGCCAAAGCCGAGGATCAGGCGCCCCAGTATCAATAAGGCCAACTTTGCCCACACCGATACCGGCAGCAGCGCGGCCAGCAGCCATGCCGCCCCGGCCAGGGCACAGGCCAGCATCCCCTGAAGCACCGAACGTTTGGCCCCGTGCTGGTCAGCGAGACGCCCGGCATAACCGCGGGTCAGCACCGTCGCCAGAAACTGGATCCCCACGGCAATCCCCACCATGGTGTTGCCGAAGCCCAAATCATGGTGCACAAAAAGCGGTATCACCGGCAGCGGTAATCCCACGGTCATATAGGTCAGAAAGACGGAAAAGGTAATACGAAATAGCGAAACATTCGCTGATTGAGTTGTTGCTGTGACAGTCGCTGCGGACATGCTTTACTCCAGTTCGCAGAGTAAGGCGAGGTGATAGCCACGCCCCCTCCACCTGATGATCAGGGTTTAGGTGCGTTGGATGACGTTAAACGCTTACGCATAATCGGGGAGATTAATGTTCCGCAGCAGTTTGCCTGCCGGGCCCTGGTGCTGTCAAGAAGACAAAAAGGGAGCCGGTTGGCTCCCTTTTATGCATCAGTTGGCATTACGCCGCTGGATTACGCGTTGTGTTTACGCATCACCAGCGTGGCGTTGGTGCCGCCAAAACCAAAGCTGTTAGACATAACAGTCGTCAGTGCAGACTCGGTTGGTTTGGTGACGATGTTCAGACCTGCAGCCTGCTCATCCATCTCGTCGATATTGATGCTTGGTGCAATAAAGCCGTGTTCCAGCATCAGCAGAGAGTAGATGGCTTCCTGCACGCCAGCGGCACCCAGAGAGTGGCCGGTCATCGCTTTGGTCGCGGAGATAGCCGGGCTGTGGTCACCGAATACTTCACGGATAGCGCCCAGTTCTTTCACGTCGCCTACCGGAGTAGAAGTGCCGTGGGAGTTCAGGTAGTCGATTGGGGTATCCACACCGGCCATCGCCTGCTTCATGCAGCGCACCGCGCCTTCACCAGACGGAGCAACCATGTCAGCGCCGTCAGAGGTTGCGCCGTAGCCAACTACTTCAGCGTAGATGTGCGCGCCGCGGGCCAGAGCGTGTTCCAGCTCTTCAACCACGACCATACCGCCGCCGCCGGCGATAACGAAACCGTCACGGTGTGCATCATAAGTACGGGAAGCTTTGTCCGGCGTTTCGTTATATTTGGTGGACAGAGCGCCCATCGCGTCGAATTCACAGGCCATTTCCCAGCACAGCTCTTCGCCGCCGCCAGCAAACACGATGTCCTGTTTGCCCAGTTGGATCTGCTCAACCGCGCTGCCGATACAGTGCGCAGAAGTCGCACATGCAGAGCTGATGGAGTAGTTCACGCCGTGAATTTTGAACGGGGTCGCCAGGCAGGCAGAAACGGCAGAAGCCATCGCTTTGGTCACCACATAAGGACCCACTGCTTTCAGGCCACGCGGGCTACGCATGGCATCTGCGCCAAACACCTGAGATTTAGAAGAACCGCCGGAACCGGCAATCAGACCGACGCGAGGGTTGTTTTGATACACCTCTTCTTTCAGTCCTGCATCTTCGACAGCCTGCTGCATTGAGAGATAAGCATAGATAGAGGCATCGTTCATGAAACGGACCACTTTGCGGTCGATGAGACCCGTGGTGTCCAGTTTGACGTTACCCCATACGTGGCTACGCATACCAGAATCTTTGAATTCTTGAGAGAAAGTGATCCCCGAGCGTCCTTCACGCAGAGATTCCAGGACTTCCTGCTGGTTGTTACCGATGCTGGAAACGATGCCCAGGCCAGTAATCACTGCACGTTTCATTCAATACCTCTATAAAGTCATGCTATTTTAAGTTTCGAGTCGCACAATAGCGTACACTTGTACGCTGAACAAGTCCGATCAGACAAATTAAGCATAAATTTGCGCCGTCCGGCACACATCGTTAAGATCGTTGCATGCCTTGAGATTCGAGTAACTTACGTGAAACAAAACGCCATACAACCTGCCAACCTGGAATTCAATGCTGAGGGTACACCTGTTTCCCGAGACTTCGATGATGTGTACTTTTCCAATGACAATGGTCTGGAAGAGACACGCTTCGTTTTTCTCGGCGGCAACCGCCTCAGCGAGCGCTTTCCGGTGCATCCGCACCCGCTGTTCATCGTCGCCGAAAGCGGGTTTGGTACGGGTCTCAATTTCCTGACCCTGTGGCAGGCGTTTGACGTTTTTCGCCGCGACAACCCCGACGCTACCCTGCAAAGATTACATTTCATCAGTTTTGAAAAATTTCCGCTGACCGCCGCCGATCTGCAGCGCGCGCATGCCCACTGGCCCGAACTGGCGCCGTGGGCCGAACAGCTGCAGGAACAGTGGCCGCTGCCGCTCGCGGGCTGCCACCGCTTGCTGCTCGACGACGGACGGGTGACGCTGGATTTGTGGTTCGGGGATATTAATGAACTGACCCACGAGCTTGACGACTCGCTGAATCAGCAGGTCGACGCCTGGTTTCTCGATGGCTTCGCCCCGGCGAAGAATCCGGACATGTGGACCCCGACGCTGTTTTCTGCGATGGCCCGTCTGGCAAGGCCGGGCGGCACTCTGGCGACGTTTACGTCCGCCGGTTTTGTGCGTCGCGGTCTGCAGGACGCCGGCTTTACCATGCGCAAATGCAAAGGTTTTGGCCGCAAACGCGAAATGCTCGTCGGCGAGATGACGCAGACGCTGAATGTCCCGGTACGTACGCCCTGGTTTGCCCGTACCGGCAGCCAGCAGCGCGATGTGGCGATTGTCGGTGGCGGCATCGCCAGCGCCCTGCTCGCTCTCGCCTTGCTGCGCCGTGGCTGGAAGGTCAGCTTATACTGCGCCGATCAAGCCCCAGCCGAAGGCGCCTCGGGCAACCGTCAGGGGGCGCTCTACCCGCTGCTGACCCAGCACGACCCGGCGCTGGCGCGCTTCTTCCCGGCCGCATTTACCTTTGCCCGTCGCCTGTATGACGCGCTCCCGGTGATGTTTGACCACCAATGGTGCGGCGTCACCCAGCTTGCCTGGGATGAAAAGAGTGAACAGAAAATCGCGCAGATGCTGTCGATCGGGCTGCCGGAAGGTATCGCGATGGCGGTGAATGCCCAGACCGTCGCGCAGGACACGGGAGTGGACACCGGCTGCGGCGGAATCACCTATCCCGCCGGCGGTTGGCTGTACCCGCAGCAGCTCACGGCCGAACTGTTTGCGCTGGCCACCATCCGCGGATTGCGTACGCACTATGGCGTTAACGTCTCGACCCTGAGCGCCGACCATGACGGCTGGCAGCTTAACCACCAGCATCAGCATGGGGTGGTGGTACTGGCCAACGGCCATAAGCTCACTGGTTTCTCCCAGACCGAGCATCTGCCAGCCTATCCGGTGGCGGGCCAGGTCAGCCATATCCCCACTACGCCAGGGCTGGCGGCGCTGCGTCAGGTCCTGTGCTATGACGGCTACCTGACGCCGCAGAATCCCCATAATCAGCAGCACTGCATCGGCGCCAGCTATCACCGCGGGCAGAGCACCCCGGCTTTCAGCGCCGAGGACCAGCAGCACAACCGGCAACGGTTGATTGACTGCTTCCCGCAGGCGGCGTGGGCAAAAGAAGTAGATGTCAGCGGCAATGAGGCCCGCTGCGGCGTGCGCTGCGCGACCCGCGACCATTTGCCGATGGTGGGCAATGTCCCGGATTATGACGCCACCTTGACACAGTACGCGACGCTGGCCGAAGAGAAAGAGCAGGCGCCGACGGCACCGGTGCATCGCAATCTGTTCGTACTGGGCGCGCTGGGGTCACGTGGGCTGTGCTCCGCGCCGTTAGCGGCGGAACTTCTGGCGGCACAGATGAGCGGCGAACCGCTGCCGCTGGATGCAACCACCCTGGCGGGGCTGAATCCGAATCGTTTATGGGTAAGAAAACTGCTGAAGGGAAAGGCGGTGAAGTAAGCCGCAGGAGCGTCTGGCTGGCGATGACTCAATTGGTGCAGCGCGGCGCCGGCGCGATACCCGGCGTCGCACCACCCGGCCAGATCCTCAGGCCGGGCGTTCAGCGGCAGTTAGTGGGTTGCGCGCTGATATAAACTGTCCCACATCCCCTGAACCAGGATCTGGTCCGGCGGCGAGAGTTCACCGGCGCCGATCGCTTTCTCCAGGCTGCGAACGACCTGATCGTTGATCGCTTTCGCAGAGTGGTCGTCCCCTCCTTCCAGCTCGGCAACCGCCAGTGTCAGGTGGCCGCGCAGATAGCCGCTGGCAAACAGTTCATCATCACTGGCGTGGTCTACCATTTCATCGATCAGTGCCAGAATGCGTGATTCAAACTCCGCGAGCATTGTCTTTCCTCTTCTAGTGTCAAACGTGGCGTTAGTGCAGGTCTTCCGGCCACGGGAATTGTTCTGCCGTCAGTGGCGGCGTCTGATAATAATCTTGTAAGGCCCGGATAAAGCGCGCCGGGCGCTCAGGGATCCCTTGCTCAAGCAGGGTCATCACCTGTGCATGAACGCGGCGCTGGAAGGCGATGCGATCGGGCTCAAAGTCCCCTTCCAGGTTGTCGCAGCTGACGTTAAACGGAAAACCTGCCGCGACGCAAAACAGCCAGTCAAAGGCCTGAGGCTTGACTTCCACCTCTTCGAACTTGCACTGGGTCATCGCGTCACGACCATCCGGGCAGTACCAGTAACCGAAATCAACCTGTTCGCGACGTGCCTTGCCCGCGATACACCAGTGGGAAATCTCATGCAGTCCGCTGGCATAAAAGCCGTGGGCAAAGACGATACGGTTATAGGACACGTCGTTGTCTGCCGGAAGATAGATCGGTTCGTCATCGCCTTTAATCAGACGGGTATTAAAATCGTCGGCAAAGCAGCCGTCAAAAATCGCGATCAGCTGCTGATAATGGTGTTGCTGTTGCATTAATGAATTCCCAACCACTGAAGAATTTCAGCCCCGTGGCTGTCATAAAGAAGTTTCGCGCTCATCACGGCGGAGACAACCACAATCATCGGACGAATCAACGATTGTCCTTTACTCAATACCAGCCGTGAACCGGCACGGGCGCCAATAAACTGCCCCGCCATCATCACGAACCCGGTGGCCCAAATCACTTTGCCGCCAATGATAAACAGCAGCAGCCCGCCGACGTTGGAGGTGGCGTTCAGTACTTTGGCATGGGCGGTTGATTTGGCGAGGTTAAACCCGGCCAGCGTGACGAAGGCCAGCGCATAGAAGGAACCGGCGCCCGGCCCAAAGAAACCGTCATAAAAGCCCACACAGCCGCCAGCAATCAGGGCAAACGGCAGGCCATACAGGCGACGCTGGCGGTCTGCTTCACCTAATCTCGGCATCAGCAGGAAGTACAGGCCAATGCCGATCACCAGCACCGGCAGGATCTGGCGCAGAATATCGGACTGGACGTGCTGCACCAGCAGCGCGCCGGCAGTCGAGCCGATAAAGGTCATCAGGATATTTAGCTTCTGGTCGGCCAGATTCACCACCTTGCGGCGAATAAAATAGAGCGACGCCGAAAGCGACCCGCCGCAGGCCTGCAGCTTGTTGGTCGCCAGCGCCTGCGCCGGAGGTAGCCCGGCAGCCATCAGCGCCGGGACGGTCAGCAGTCCACCGCCGCCCGCCAGCGAATCAATAAACCCAGCCAGAATAGCCACGAAAAAAAGCACCACCAGTACCATCGGTGACACCATAAACAGGTCAACAAAGCTTTCCATTACAGCACGTGCTCATCCAGTAGTGCCTGGCAGGAAGGCGGCAACGGCGGCGGCGTCTTCTTCACAGGAGAGGTGGTTCCAGGTTTTGGTGGTTCAAACCAGCTTTGCAACTCGGCGCCGCAGCCATCACCTGCCGGTGGTGGGGCCTGCTCTTCACACTCCAGGCTGCCCGCCGGGCAACGCAGACGCACGTGCATGTGCGCCCGATGCTGGAACCACGGCCGTACCTTGCGTAGCCAGTCACGATCCTGACCGGCGTCGAGGCACAGCTGCTGCTTGATAGCCGGGTTAACAAAAATGCGTGTGACGTCGTTATCTTCTGCCGCCAGTTTAATCAGGTTGCTGATTTGCGGGCTCCACAGCGACGGCACCACGTGCTTACCGTCGCGGGCAACCAGGTCCAGCGCCTGCGGTTTCAGCAACTGAGCCGAGCTCCAGCGGGTCTGCGGGAGCTGGAGGAAGATATCGACATCCAGCCCGCTTTGATGGCTGGCATGACCGCCGTTAAAGCGCCCGCCCGCCGGCATCCCCATGTCGCCAATCAGCAGCGTACCCATGCCACGGCTATGCACCTGGTTGCCCAGACGCTGGATAAACTGCACCAGATCCGGATGACCGAAATAGCGACGCTGATCGGTACGCATGACCTGGTAACTGGCCGAGTTGAGCGGCAGCCCCTGCGCCCCCACGATACAGCCGTTCGCAAAGGCGCCGATAGACTGCGCGCTGCCGGCGATCGGCTGGGAGATTTTTTGCCACGGCGTTGCCGCGAGGCTGGCAGAGCTGGCGACAAGCGCCAGCAGAGCGATAACGGTTTTTTTCATCGATTACCAGCGTGGAATTGATGTCGTCACGTCGCCATTTTGTGCGCGTTGACGCATAAAGTGATCCATTAAGACGATCGCCAGCATCGCTTCAGCGATCGGCACCGCACGAATGCCTACACAAGGATCGTGGCGCCCTTTGGTGATCATCTCGACTTCGTCACCGAAACGGTTAATCGTATGTCCCGGTACGGTAATGCTGGAGGTCGGTTTCAGCGCGATATTGGCGACGATCTGCTGACCGCTGCTGATACCACCCAGAATGCCGCCCGCATGGTTGCTCTGGAAGCCGGCTTTGGTGATTTCATCGCGGTTTTGACTGCCGCGCAGTTTGACCACCTCGAAACCATCGCCGATTTCCACGCCTTTGACGGCATTGATGCTCATCATCGCGTGAGCAATGTCGGCATCCAGACGGTCAAATACCGGCTCGCCGAGCCCGGCAGGTACGCCGTCGGCAATCACGGTGACTTTTGCCCCGATGGAGTCGCCCTCTTTTTTCAGGCCACGCATCAGTTCATCCAGCGCGTCGATCTTCTCCGGGTCCGGGCAGAAGAAGGGATTCTGTTCAACCTGATCCCAGTCTTTTATCGCCAGCGGAATATCGCCCATCTGGGTCAGACAGCCGCGGATAACAATCCCGAATTTTTGCGCGAGGTATTTCTTGGCAATGGCGCCAGCGGCGACGCGCATCGCGGTTTCACGCGCCGAAGAGCGACCGCCCCCGCGATAGTCGCGCAGGCCATATTTTTGCTCATAGGTGTAGTCGGCGTGTCCCGGGCGGAACACATCTTTGATCGCGCCGTAATCCTGCGAGCGCTGATCGGTATTTTCGATCAGCAAACCAATGCTGGTGCCGGTGGTGACACCTTCGAATACCCCGGACAGAATCTTCACCTGATCCGGTTCACGGCGCTGGGTGGTGTAGCGCGACGTTCCCGGACGGCGACGGTCCAGATCGTGCTGCAGATCGGCTTCGGTCAGCGGAATGCCTGGCGGCACTCCGTCAACGATACAGCCCAGCGCCAGCCCATGCGATTCGCCAAAGGTGGTGACGCGAAAGAGTTGTCCAATTGTGTTTCCTGCCATCACGGCTCCGTCATGTTTGCGTGTTGTTTTTAGTCTTTATAAATGCCGAAATGCGCGCGGGCAGCGATCAGCTGTGATTTGGTCAGCATGAAGACGCCATCCCCGCCATTATCAAACTCGAGCCAGGTAAACGGCACGTCCGGATACTGCTCAATCAGATGTACCATGCTGTTACCGACTTCACAAATCAGAATCCCGTCGTCGCTGAGATAATCCGGTGCGTTGCCGAGGATGCGGCGCGTCAGCTTCAGGCCATCGCTGCCGGAGGCCAGACCCAGCACCGGCTCGTGGCGATATTCACCCGGCAGATCGGACATATCTTCTTCATCAACGTACGGCGGGTTGGTGACGATCAGGTCGTACTGCACTTTCGGCAGGTCGCGGAACAGATCGGAACGAATCGGCGTCACCTGGTGGATCAGGCCGTGCGCTTCGACGTTTTGTTCAGCAACGGCCAGCGCGTCGATGGAAATATCCACCGCGTCCACTTCCGCTTCCGGGAAGGAGTAGGCGCAGGCAATCGCAATGCAGCCGCTGCCGGTGCACATGTCGAGAATATGCTGCGGCTGATGGTCAATCAGGCCGGAGAAGTGGTTATTGATCAGTTCGCCAATCGGGGAGCGCGGCACCAGCACCCGCTCATCAACGAAGAACTCGTGGCCGCAGAACCAAGCTTTATTGGTCAGGTAAGCCACCGGGATACGTTCGTTGATACGACGGATCACGCGTTCAACAATGCGGTGTTTTTCACTGGATGTCAGACGGGCGGTATGCATGTCCTCCGGGATATCCAGCGGCAGGTACAGCGAAGGCAGCACCAGCTGTACCGCTTCATCCCACGGGTTATCGGTCCCATGTCCATACCAGATATTCGCCGCGCTAAAGCGGCTGACAGCCCAACGCAACATGTCCTGAATGGTATGCAGCTCATTGACTGCTTCATCAACAAAAATTTTATCCACGCCATCCTCCAGGACACGCTATACGGTAATTTCGGCGGCTAGTTTGCCACGAAGACGGCGATAAATCAGCATTCTTACGTCGGGCCGGCGGGGAAAAATACGTTTTGCTTGCCTGAACAGAGGCCGAGTCGGGTAAACTAGCGAAAAGAAATGATGAGAGTGGGCAATGAAAAAGAAAACATCGCTAAGCGACGAGGATCAGGCGCTGTTCCGTCAGCTAATGACCGGTACCCGTCAGATTAAGCAGGACACGATCGTTCACCGCCCGCTGCGCAAGAAAATCACCGACGTACCGCCCAAGCGTTTACTGCAGGAGCAGGTGGATAACAGCCACTATTTTTCGGATGAGTTTCAGCCGCTGCTGAATAGCGAAGGGTCGGCAAAATACGTCCGCGCTGATGTAAGCCATTTTGAGCTGAAAAAACTGCGCCGCGGGGATTATTCGCCGGAGCTGTTCCTCGATCTGCATGGCTTAACCCAGCAGCAGGCCAAGCAGGAGCTGGGGGCGCTGATCGCCGCCTGTCGTCGGGAGCATGTTTTTTGCGCCTGCGTGATGCACGGTCATGGCAAGCACATTCTCAAGCAGCAAACGCCGCTGTGGCTGGCACAACATCCGCATATTATGGCGTTTCATCAGGCACCAAAAGAGTACGGCGGAGACGCCGCACTGCTGGTACTGATTGAGGTGGAAGAGTGGCAACCGCCGGAGCTTCCGTAATACGGATGCTCCGGAGGGAGATTAGATAGCTTTTGCCATCTTCAGATTGCAGGGGCTCATCTGCCAGGTAAACTCACCTTTGCCGTCCGCATCCAGCGTGACGCAGGCAATGGCCGACGTTGTAAACATCGGGGGAGTTTCTCCCGGACACAGCTCTGAGACGAGATACCCCACCAGCGGCAGGTGCGAAACGACCAGCACCGTTGAGACACCTTCATTTGCCAGCGTCTGAAGCCAGGCGTTGACCATACCCACATCGCCACACGGCGTGAGCTCCGGCATCACGTCGACATTTTCAGGCAGGTTCATGCACTCTCTTACCACATCCAGCGTCTGTTGTGCACGCAGGTAAGGACTCACCAGAACCCGTTCAATATCCACTTTCTGGCCTTTCAGCCAGGTTGCCATCTGACGGGATTCATCACAACCACATACGGTTAATGGACGAACCGAGTCACTGGCTGCATCGAGGGCAGCGTCGCCGTGACGCATGATAAAAACTTGCATATTGCACCGCTTTTGTTAACCAGAAGCACCGCAGTCTTACCTGCATAGAAAGCACGCAGTCGACCCGGTGGCCGGGCATTGTGCCTGATTCATCCAACGAATGAAACGCTGTTTTTTACCTCAATGGCGTAAGTATAGTCAATGATCGTTTACAAAACAGCCAACCAACAGCGTCGTTCATCGCCGGAATTATCTTCTTTGACCAAAACTTAGGTCGTCCGTTCGCCAGTGGGCCAAAAGGTTGCCCCCTGCTCGGCCATGCGCAATAAATTTTCACATGGTGTAAAACGTGGACCGTACTGAGCGGCCAGACGTTGCAAGATGGCAACAACTTCACCCGCGCCGAGCGTATCCATATAACGGAACGGGCCGCCAAGGAACGGCGGGAAGCCAATACCAAACACCGCACCGATGTCGCCATCGCGTGCGCTGCGAATCACCTGCTCATCGAAGCAACGCGCGGCTTCGTTAAGCATCATCATCACGCAACGCTCGGTAATCTGCTGCGCGGATAAACGCGCCTGCGGGGCAGAAACACCCAGCAGCGAATAAACGGCGGCATCAGGTCGTTTTTTGCTTGTACGCCCTTTTGTCTCATAAAGATAGAAACCACGGCTATTTTTTCTACCTTTGCGATCGTCCTTCAAGATCGCATCAATGATATTTGCAGGCGGACTAAAACGTTCTCCCCAGGCAGACTCCAGAACCGGGATAATTTTGGTGCCGGTATCGATCCCGACCTCGTCCAGTAACTGAATGGGCCCCACCGGAAAACCGAACTTCACCAACGACTTATCGATATGTTCAATGGGCTCACCTTCTGTCAGCAAGCGCATCGCCTCGTTGACGTAAGGCGCCAGAATACGGTTCACGTAGAAGCCCGCTTTATCGGCCACCACAATCGGGGTTTTGCCTTGCAGTTTGGCCAGTTTCACCACCGTCGCTATCGTTTGCTGATCGGTATTTTGGTGAGGGATCACTTCGACCAGCGGCATTTTTTCGACCGGGCTAAAGTAATGCAGACCAATGACCTGCTGAGGCCGCGCGGCCTGGGCCGCGATATCGCCGATCGGCAGTGACGAAGTGTTTGAAGCGAAGATAGTCTCCGGGCCGCAGTGCGCTTCGACTTCTGCCACCATCTGCTGTTTCAGCGCTAAATCTTCAAATACGGCTTCAATCACCACATCACGATGGGCAAATCCTTGATAATCCGTGGAACCTGACATCAGCGCTAGCTGGCGATCCCGCTCGCTGGCCCGCAAATAGCGACGACGAACCTGCTTGTCGAGCAGCTCCCAGCTGTATTTCAACGCATGATTGATGCCACGGGTCTGAATATCTTTGATACGCACCGGCAGCCCGCCTTTGCTGGCGGTCACATAAGCAATCCCCCCGCCCATCAGACCGCCGCCGAGGATCCCGATACTGCGTAACGGGGCGGCCTGCGCATCGGCTCCGCGATCTTTCTTCAGATCCGTACTGGCGAAAAATATCGAGCGTAAAGCTTGCGACTGCGGCGTCATTGCCAGCTCACCAAAGGCGCGTGCCTCCTCGGCGTAGCCGCTGCTACAGCCGTGGGCTAACCCATTTTCAATGACCTGCAGAATACGTTCGGCAGCAGGATAGTTGCCCTGCGTTTTCTGCCGCGTCTTTTTCCCCACCAAATGGAACAGCAGGCTGCGCCCCAGCGGCCCGGCCAGCACCCGCTCGCGTACCGGCACATTGCGGCTGGCCGGACGCTCTTTCAGCGCCAGCTCAACCGCCGTCTGCAGCAGGATAGCCTGCGGGACCACATCATCGACCAGGCCCGCCTTGAGCGCCTGTCGTGGGCGAAGCTGTTTACCGGTCAGGATCATCTCCAGCGCGCTGCTGACGCCAATCAGACGCGGGAGTCGTTGAGTACCGCCGGAGCCCGGCAGCAGGCCCAGCTGCACCTCCGGCAGGCCTAAGCGCGTTTTGTCATCGTCGCTGCACACCCGGCCATGACAGGCCAGCGCCAGTTCGAGACCGCCGCCGAGGCAGGCGCCATGAATCGCGGCAATCACCGGGATCGTCAGGCCGTGGATCTCGGCCATAATCTGCTGTCCCTGGCGAGCCAGGGCTTCAGCTTCTTGTGCGCTGGTACAGCGGGCAATCATGTTGATATCCGCTCCGGCAATAAAGTTGTCCGGTTTGGCGGAAATCAGCACCACGCCGCGCAGGGATTTATTGTCGCGGATCTGGCGAACGATCGCCCGTACCTGCTGGCCAAACTCCGCCTTCAGGGTGTTCATCTTTTCACCCGGCGTGTCGATGGTGATCACCGCCACGTTGTCCGGGCGAATATCAAGCGTAAATGCCGATGCCATTTCCATTATTCGGCCTCCAGAATCATCGCCGCGCCAAGCCCGCCCGCCGCACAGGCGGTGACCAGACCAAATCCACCACCTCTGCGCCGCAGTTCATGCAGCGTCTGAGTGATCATTCGCGCGCCGGTGGCGGCGAAGGGGTGCCCGTAAGCGATGGAACCGCCCAGCACGTTAAATTTGCTCTCATCCACTTCCCCGGTGGCCTGCGAGCGGCCCAGGACTTCGCGGGCGAAACGGTCGCTGGCAAGACATTGCAGATTCGCCAGCGTTTGCGCAGCAAAAGCTTCATGCATGTCGATCAACGTTAAATCAGCCAGCGTCAACCCCGCCCGCTCCAGCGCCAGCGGCGTTGACCAGGCCGGCCCCAGGAGCATGTCCTGGCGCACATCAATGGCGGTAAAGGCGTAGCTGCGCAGGTAGCCCAGCGGGGTTAATCCCAGCGATCTGGCGCGGGATTCGGTCATCATGATGACTGCCGCCGCGCCGTCGGTTAACGGCGTACTGTTGGCGGCGGTGACCGTCCCATGCTTGCGATCGAATGCCGGCCGTAACTTTTGGTAATCAGCCAGAGTTGAATTTTTACGAATGTTGTTGTCATTTTCCAGCGGCTCGCGGAACGGCGGCGCATAGGCGGTCATCACTTCTGCCGCTAGCTTGCCCTCTTCCCAGGCTTTGGCGGCCAACTGGTGTGAACGATGCGCCAGCGCATCCTGCTGTTCGCGGGTAATGCCCCAGCTTTTCGCCATCTGCTCCGCGGTATCGCCCATGCGTAATCCGGTCGAATATTCCGCCACCGCGGGCGGTACCGGTAAAAGATCGCGCAGACGTAGCCGGGAGAACAGCTTCAGGCGCTGTCCGAGGGTTCGTGCTTTATTGGCGTCCACCAGCGTGCGGGCCAGTTTTTTACTGACGCCGATAGGTAATACGGAGGAAGAGTCAGCGCCGCCGGCAATACCGGCGTTGATAGTCCCGGCCATCAGGCTTTCCGCCACGTTGGCAACGGCCTGAAAACTGGTGGCGCAGGCGCGGCTCACGCTGTAGGCATCGGTGTGCACGCTCATGCCGGTACCAAGCACAATTTCGCGAGCAATATTAGGAGCTTCCGGCATCTGAACCACCTGGCCAAACACCAGTTGTTCAATCATTTCCGGGGGGATGTCGCTGCGAGCCAGCATTTCACTGATGACCATTTTTCCCAAATCGACGGCGGGAACACCGTGAAATACCGTTGCCTGACGGGCAAACGGGGTACGTAAACCGCTGACAATGGCAATGCGATCGCCCTGACGGGTGACAAGCGGTAATGCCTGACTCATGACTTTCCCCTGTTAACCGATAAAACCAAGTGGTCTGACCTGATAACAGTTTTAACTAATTTTTTACATTAAGCCAATCGGTGAAGAGAAAAAGTGGGAGCCAAAACACATTGAATGGAAAAGAGAACGCCCCGCAGATGGGGGCGTTGGGGGAATTAACGCAGGCCGAGCTGGAAAATCAGGGTTTCAGCTTCGCAGCTGAAAACAAAATCGATGTCCATCTGTACGCCGCCTTCGACATCAGTAAATGTCGGGGTGATTTTGCACGGCTCAGACTCCACGCCACGGGCTCTTTCAGTCAACGCAGCAAGCGTTTCGTCTGCTTCAGCGCGGTTGGCAAACACGCGGCTGTAAGAGGCGGTGCAATCGGTGTTGTCCATAATGGTGCCAACATCCATACAGCAGCAAACCGGGGTTTCATCTGCACTAACTTTACTCATCGTAGATTTCCTCTGTATATGCACTCAATGGTGCCAGACAATTAATATGCTTATTTTACGCCCGGCCGGGGGCTGCCTCCAGTCGTTAATGACAACAAAAGTCCTAAGTGACCGAAATCACACTTAAAAATGATCCAAAACAAGAAATACCCGCTTTGGCTAATACCTGTGGGGGCAAATTTGCCAGCTGGATCGCTTTTTTCGCATCACAATTGAAAAATCTCATAAACAAACTTGCAACATCTCATCTGGTCAGACCTATACTCAGCGCACTGGTCTGATTTCTCTGTCGTAAAGCAGACCCTACACTTCGCGCTTCTGTTACGGCATGTAACATAGTTTAAATAAAAATAACTCAATGAGGTTATGGGCATGAGCCAGAAAACCCGCTTTACCCAATCTGCCCTCGCAGTGGCTGTAGCACTTGTTTCAACACAGGCCTGGTCAGCAGGCTTTCAGTTAAACGAATTCTCTTCATCAGGCCTTGGTCGTGCCTATTCCGGTGAAGGTGCAATTGCTGACGATGCGGGCAACGCCAGCCGTAACCCAGCGCTGATTATGATGTTTGATCGCCCGACAATGTCTGCGGGCGCCGTGTTTGTCGATCCGAATGTTAATATTTCCGGCACCTCCCCGACGGGGAAAAGCCTGAATGCGGATAACATTGCGCCAACCGCGTGGGTGCCAAACTTCCACTTTGTTTCCCCGATTAACGATCAGTTCGGTTGGGGGGCGTCAATTACCTCTAACTATGGCCTGGCCACTGAGTATGCTGACGATTATGCAGCCGGTAGCATGGGCGGAAAAACAGACCTCACCACCGCTAACTTCAACCTGAGCGGCGCCTATCGCCTGAACAGCAACTGGAGTTTTGGTTTAGGGTTTGATGCGGTCTATGCGAAAGCGAAGATCGAACGCTATGCGGGCGATTTAGGGCAAATCGTTGCGGGATCTGGCGCGCTGCCGCCGCAGCTGGCAGGCCCGGTATCGCAGATTCCTGCCGATACGCAAATTGCTCACCTCAACGGCAACGCCTGGGGCTTTGGCTGGAACGCCGGTATTCTGTATGAAATTGACAAGAATAACCGTTACGGCTTCACCTACCGTTCAGAAGTCAAAATCGACTTTGATGGTAACTACAAGAGCAGCTTACCGTCAGCCTACAACCAGATCCTCGGTAACTTCGGCCTGCCGGCGGGCACCAACGGTCAAACAACCGATGGTTCTCTGACCCTGAACCTGCCAGAAATGTGGGAGCTGTCCGGTTATAACCGCGTGGCGCCACAGTGGGCCGTTCACTATAGCCTGACCTACACCAGCTGGAGCCAGTTCCAGGAGCTGAAAGCCACCGGCAGCAATGGCGAGACGCTGTTCTATAAAGATGAAAGCTTTAAAGACGCCTATCGCATCGCGCTGGGGACCACCTATTACTATGACGATAACTGGACCTTCCGTACCGGTATCGCCTTCGATGATAGCCCGGTTCCGGCAAGCACCCGTTCTATTTCTATCCCGGATCAGGATCGTCTGTGGCTGAGCGCGGGTACCACCTACGCCTTCAACAAAGATGCTTCCGTTGACGTGGGTGTGTCTTACATGCACGGTCAGCACGTCGAAATTAAAGAAGGTCCTTACACCTTCCGTTCAGAAGGTACCGCGTGGCTGTACGGCGCGAACTTCAACTACCGCTTCTGATAATCTGACGATATAAAAAAAGGGTGAACATCATGTTCACCCTTTTTATTTTCTCGCGATGGCTTACTGCGAATCGATATCTTTCAGATCGTCCTGAATCGCCTGAGCGTTCGGGTTATCGGCCGGCGTGAGTTTACCGCCGTTGGCGATAAAGTCATGACGCTGGAAGTACGCTTCGCGCATCAGGATATACGGGTCGGACGACTGGCGCAGCAGGCCGTCAGAATCCAGCAACTGAGCACGGGTCTCGATCCCTTCAACCGCCCACTTACCGATCGACATCGGCCAGGTCAGCCAGGAGAGCACCGGGTACAGGCCATCCGCCATATCACCGCCCTCATCACGCAGCGTGAAGCTGCCATAGAACGGCAGTTGTACATACGGACCATAGCCCACGCCATAGTGACCCAGGGTGCTACCAAAACGGTGCGGTTCAACACGCTGAAGTTTCGGGTTAGCCATACCGGCGACGTCGATCAGGCCGCCCATCCCCAGAAGGGTGTTCAGGAAGAAACGGGTAAAGTGCACCATTCCTTTATAGGGATCGCCCTGCAGGAAGTAGTTCGCCATCACCGCCGGCTCTTCCAGGTTGCTGGTAAAGTTACTCAGCCCGTTACGCGCTGGCTGCGGGACATAATCACGCCAGGCAACGGCAACCGGACGCAGCAGGTACGGGTCCATCACGTTGAAGTTGAAATCAAACATCGTGCGGTTAAACCCTTCAAGCGGGTCCGAACGCCCCTGTGTCCGATCGCCAGAGTTGGAACTGGCGCATCCCACCAGCAATGTGGCGCCAAGCGCGAGCGCCGACAGGCGAAAATTCATAGGTGTCTCCCTGTTAATTTTGGCTATTGCTGCGGGTTCTCCGGGGACGGCATCCTCCTTGAAGATCTCGCCCGAAACACATTGCAATCTGGTGCCTGCATTCAGCATAGCCTTTTTGGCATTATTGTTGCGACCCGATTCTATACATGTTTTGCAATATCCGTATTGCTAAACTTGCCATTACCTAAAAAATAGGAGGTTCTCCTGGACCAGGCGATGGAAATATCTCTACGCTTATGAGAGAGACATCGCTGGAGGACACAATATGGCGTCAGAACCGACATCTCACTCTCACCATGATAGCGAAGATATCGAAGTTGAGAGCGAGGAAAAACAGGATGGCAAAGAGATCGAGGTCAATGAGAAACGCCTGCCCTCCCGCGCCATGGCCACCCATGAAGAGATCCGCCAGGAAGGAGAAAAAGAGCTGGAGCGCGATGCGCTGGCGCTGCTGTGGTCTGCGGTAGCCGCCGGTCTGTCGATGGGAGCGTCGATGGTGGCAAAAGGGATATTCCATGTTCATCTGAGCGACGTTCCCGGCGGTTATTTGCTTGAGAACCTCGGCTATACCTTCGGGTTTGTTATTGTCATCATGGCCCGCCAGCAGTTGTTTACCGAAAACACCGTCACGGCAGTCCTGCCTATTATGCATAAGCCGACGCTCGGTAATTTTGGCCTGTTAATGCGTCTGTGGGGCGTGGTGCTGGCCGGGAATCTGATCGGCACGGCCATTGCCGCGTGGGCCTTTAACCTGATGCCGATATTTGACGATCCCACCCGCCAGGCATTCCAGGATATCAGCTTAAAGGTGATGGAAAATACGCCCATGGAGATGTTCGCCAATGCGATTATTTCCGGCTGGCTGGTCGCCACCATGGTGTGGATGTTCCCCGCAGCCGGCGCGGCGAAAATCGTGGTGATCGTGCTGATGACCTGGCTGATCGCGCTGGCCGATACCACCCATATTGTGGTCGGCAGCGTCGAGATTTTTTATCTGATTTTCAACGGCTCGCTGCCGTGGCAGGAGTTTATCTGGCCCTTCGCGCTGCCGACGCTGGCGGGCAACATTTGCGGGGGGACGTTTATTTTTGCCCTGCTGAGCCATGCCCAGATTCGCAACGACATGAGCAACGAGAAAAAAGCGCGGCTCAAGGATGAAAAATGCCCCTAAGTGGCGACACTTTAAGCAGTCAACCCATAGATGCTTAACGTACAAGGAAAAAAACGCTATACTCCCGCCGCTTCGTCCCCTTAGTTAAATGGATATAACGAGCCCCTCCTAAGGGCTAGTTGCAGGTTCGATTCCTGCAGGGGACACCATTCTCCCTCGCTGCCCCTCGTGGAATCAGCATCATTGCAGCCTTGCTCCGCTACATCTTGTAGTGCTCTTTACTCAGACCGTGCTTTTTCATCCGCAGATAAAGCTTTTTGCGCGGGATTTGCAGATACTCAGCGACTTCATTAATCCTTCCCTGATGAATATTCAAAGCCTCAGTAATAATCTGCCGTTCAATTTCGTCGATGCGCCGATCCAGGGGCGTAGGTTCACTGACATGCATCTGGGGATTGGACACTTCCGCCAGCGGTAAAACACCCACCGCAAACAATTCAGCAGCATTCGCCAGTTCACGGATATTATTTGACCATCCTCTGCGCAACATTCTTTTCAGAACTTCCCCCCCGACTTCGGGAACAGGATGATTAAGACGCTGGCAGGCCTTGTTTAAATAGTAATGAAATAAAGGCTCAATATCATCCAGCCGCTGTGACAAGGGCCGACAGAAAACTTGCGTCATGGCGAAACAGTAATAAAGCTCAGCAACAATATTATTGGCGGCGGCTAACTCAACAAGAGATGAATGACTGATACCAATCAAACGGAACGGACGCTGTTCCAGACTTTGCAGCTGCGCAAGTTGATATTGTTGCTCCCGGCTTAGATTCTCCGGACGACTCAATACCAGCGTGCCGCCATCGGCCTGGGCAACTACCTCCTGAAACATAGCCGTATTTTCAGGCATCACTTCATGGCAGATGAACGGCCCGCTGGCGTTGCGTCCTAGCTGATGGAGATAACGCGCGCCGGTCATACGCCCGGTTCCGGCTTCTCCGTGAAACCAGACGGCAATGTCCGTTTCGCTAAGTTGCTCCAGACGCTGCCGGTAGCGTTGCGTCCATTCGCTGCGCCCCACCAGCTCAACCTGTAACCTTTGCTGATGGCGTAAACGACGGGCTATAACCGACTTTCTGTGGCATAACGCGGTATCAACCAGGGCCAGTAATTTACCGGGTTCTACCGGTTTTTGCAGAAAATCCCATGCGCCTTTTTTCACCGCCTCTACTGCCATCGGAACATCGCCATGACCGGTAATTAATAAGACAGGCAACTGTTTATCATCGCGATGCAGCAGCGTCATTAAATCAATGCCAGAACATCCCGGCATGCAGACATCGCTAAGCACAATCCCAGGCCAGTCTTTCTGCATCCATTGCTGCGCGTCCAGCGGGTTATTACATACAAAAATACGATAACCCGCCTGTTCAAGCAGCAAGGTATAGGCATCCAGTACATCAGCATCATCATCAATCAGCAGAATGGAAAAATCGTTACTCTCCATCGTTTACTTCCGTCATTTTAAATTCCAGCACTACGCAGGCACTTTTTGTTAAGGTCGATGCCAGACGTAGCTCTCCCCCCATCTGCGCCATTAGCGAGACACAGATCGATAAACCAATGCCCAGCCCTACATCCTTACTGGTCGTAAAAGGCTTCAACAGCATCGGCAGCAAATGCTCAGGCCACCCGGGGCCATTATCGGCAATGAATACGCAGCGTGAATGACCATCAGTTTGCCATGTTACGGTAATTTCTGCGCCGCCAGGGCACGCATCCAGAGCGTTCGCCAGAATGTTCACCAGTACTTGCTGCAGGCGAACGTCCTCCCCACACACCCATGCATTTCTCTCGGGCAGAATCATCACTGCTTGTTGCGACTTATGGCGCATGGAGAGTAATTCCCAGGCCGCGGTAAAGGTTTGAGTTAAGTCGACAGGTTGCAACGCAAGATCCTGATCCGCACGCCGCGTGAATTGCCGCAAAGAGCGTATGATGGCGCCAATCCGGCTAACCACCCCTTCTCCTTTGAGCAAGGTGGTTTTGGCCTGTTCAGTCTGGCCCATATCGATAGCGCGGCCCGCAGTATAGAGATACATTGATAACGCATTCAGTGGCTGATTAATTTCATGAGCAAGCGTGGTCATGGTTTGCCCGACCATCGCCAGTTTTGCCGCCTGAATCAGTCCATCCTGCGTAGAGCGTAAATCCTCTTCAATGGCTTTACGCTCGGTAATTTCCTGCTCCAGCTGCCGTTTCTGGGAGTTTAACAGGCCAAGCGTATGCCGCAGTAAACCGGCAATTCGCCCGAGTTCATCCCGGCCATACACGGGAATATCAGTCGTCGTCGTGCCCAGCCCAATCTGCACAACTGCCTGATTCAACGCGGTAAACCGCTTAACCAATCGCGATCGAATAAAATAGTGGTTCAATGCCCATGCCAGTAAAAGTGCGAGAAATGTCGCCACCAGAATTAACCCGCCACTCACGCGAACAATCTGCTCCATTCGCTGATTAAACCGCTGCATTTGCTGATGACTATTGCCCAGCTGTGTTTCCAGCAATATCCGAAATCGCCCCAGCGTCGCTTCACGGGTGCGGCTGACATCAATGAGCGCTTTTTGCGCAGCAACATAATCACGCATGGTGTTGGGCATATTGTTTTTAACCATGCCGATTTCCAGCAGCTCATCGATGGTTTGTCGCAGAGTGATGGTGCTGGGCCAATCATCCAGCGCCCGTATATTTTCATCGGCCGTTTTTTTGAGATTCTCAAGATAGCGAATATGCGTCTCGACCAACATCTCGTAGTCATTCCCGGATTTCAGCTCGTTTAAGCGATCGCGAAGATCGTCAACAATCTGATTTTCAATTCGTGAGAGCGTATAGACCTGCTGTTGCTCATTCTGAACTTCCCGTGAGCGCTTCAGATATTGCGCGGTATCGCCCTGCCGGGTTTCTATTTGATCAAGCAGCGTTCCCTGTTGCCAGGTAAAATCCTGTACCAGCGAATGAAGTTCGGTCGTGAAATCATCATGCAGCCAATCAATCCTGGCGGAGAGTTCACTGACCTTTTCGCGCACCAGAAACATGTTATAGAGCGCCCTGTCCAGCTCGGACAACAATTTCCGGCTATCCTGCAAAATCATCGAAAGTTGCTGTTGCTCTTCGGGCGTCAGGCCCTGGCTGAGCCGCTCAATCTTATCTAATTGTTGGATAATCTGATTTCGCAACTGCAAACGCACCGTGGTGTTAGGTGCCAGTAAAAACTCGTTTAACTGATCGACGGCCAGATTTAAGCTTCCCTCAATCTGAAAAGCAGAATGGATACGCGGAAAATACTCATCAAGTGAATAACGGATCTGCGAACTTTGCTCATGCCATGAGTAAAGGCTGACGCTACTGACAATCAGAGTCAGAAGCGCCCCGATTAAAAACGCGCCGCGTAGGCTATTGCTGATGCTCATTTGCCGCAAACGTTGCAGCATCGACCGGCCCGTCATTTCAACTCTTCCAGTTTAGCGATCGCTTGTCGCTGGTTTTTCAGAAACCAAAGTTGCCATTCCATCATTTGTTGCTCTGCAAAACTTTTATTATCGAACTGCGCCAGCCAGGCTTCATCTTCACTGCTTGCAGGATCAACCGGCACGCGGGTGAGCAACGAACGAATTTCAGGCAAAGGACGTTTAAGCCGCGCTTCCGCACTGTGCAACGCCCGCCAGGCATCTTTTAATTGCGCGAGGCGAAAGCTAATCGCCGTATCAAACATGCGCTGTACCAACCGCTGACGTTTCAGTATCAGGCGATAGTTCAACGGCGGCTGATTCATCAACACAGCCTGCTGCGCGGCTCTTGGATTATCAGAACTCAGTGGCGTGACCGGGTATTTACCGGTATTGGCATCGGCGAGGATCAGTTGGCCTTCAGGGCTGAGCAGGTAACGAATGAAACGCCTTGCTTCACCTGCATGCTGGCTTTTCTTGAGCACCGCAACATAGGTAGGAGAGACCGCCGATTGAGGAAAATAGCTAAAGGTTAAATGCGGATCGTTTAAGAGTAAATTGGCATAGTTATCGATAACCGGGCCGGCCACGCCCAGCCCGCTCTTAATTTTATCGGCGACGCCAAAACTTCTCGATGAAATCGTCACCAAATTACCGGAACTCGCCAGCAGCGTTTCCCAGCCCTGGGCCCAGCCTTTTTGCTGCAACAGCGCTTCAATCATCAAATGGTTGGTATCAGACCGGGACGGGCTGCTCATCAGCAAAGCCCCCTGATAGTACGGCTGCATCAAATCATCCCAATCTGTGGGAGCGGGAAGATGGCGGGCTGCCAGCGCAGAGCGGTTAATTAACAGGCCAAACCCCGAGATCGCCACCGCAACGGAGGTGGAGCGAATCGACTCAGGCACCAGGCGTTGGCTGTTCCGGGGAACCTCTTCCAGCAGCGCAAGCTTTTGATGTTCTTGAAGATGCTGTAGCAGCATCGGTGAGGAGGTCAGAATGAGGTCGACATTTTCAGCACTGGAGGTATCCAGTAACTGCTCCAGAGAAGCGCTGGTACGGTTGAGCGTCCGAATCATCACGGAGTCGGGCTGCGTTTGCCAGCGCTGAATAATCCACGCGGTCGCACTGGGTGAAAACGTTGTCGCCATAACCAGTTCGCCATGTTGTGCCAGCGCCGGTCTGGAAAGCAGAACCAGCGATAATAAAACGCCGATTTTGCACAGTGCTCTGACCTGGTGACAAAACATGATTGTGATCCCTCTCATAAATTCCAATTTTCCGCGAAATAAAAATTGTGGCAAAACTTACCCGTTTTTAATTATCCGTAATGATGGCGGCGAACACGGAGTTATCTACGCAATCCTTGAGGATACGTAATAAGGATACCATATGATGGTTGTCTAATTTGTTAATAGCCGCACAAGACCAAGCTAAATCTGATATCAAAAAGAATAATAACTCAGTCAGTCATTAATTATTGAGTCAAAAATGTCCAGTCGACTCACTAATTTGAGTCACTTTTGACACGTTACGTGAACTTGAAGGCAGAAGGTAATTACCGCACTCTTCATGTCTATTACTCCTGCCGTCTATATCAATTAAAAGTACAGGTGACAACATGTTATCAATATTTAAAACAGGACAAGCCGCAGATAAAATTCCTGCGGAGAAAGTTCAGGAAACCTATAGCCGATACCGTATGCAAGCATTGCTTAGCGTATTTTTAGGATATCTGGCGTATTATATTGTACGTAATAACTTCACACTCTCAACGCCTTATTTAAAAGAGCAATTAGATCTCAGCGCGACCCAGATAGGTTTACTCAGCAGCTGTATGCTTATTGCCTATGGTATCAGCAAAGGCGTAATGAGTAGTCTGGCAGATAAAGCCAGCCCGAAAGTATTTATGGCTGCGGGTTTGGTACTGTGCGCCATCGTCAACGTGGGCCTGGGCTTCAGTACCGCCTTCTGGATTTTCGCCGCGCTGGTTATTCTTAATGGTCTGTTTCAGGGGATGGGCGTTGGCCCCTCTTTTATTACCATTGCAAACTGGTTCCCTCGCCGGGAACGCGGGCGTGTAGGGGCCTTCTGGAATATTTCTCATAACGTCGGCGGGGGTATTGTCGCACCAATCGTTGGGGCCGGATTTGCTATTCTGGGCAGCGAGCACTGGCAAAGCGCAAGCTATATTGTTCCGGCCTGCGTCGCCGTCATTTTTGCATTAGTGGTGCTGGTGCTGGGTAAAGGTTCTCCGCGTAAGGAAGGTCTCCCCACGCTGGAAGAGATGATGCCGGAAGAAAAAGTGGTACTCAAAACTCACCCTACGACAAAAGCACCAGAGAATATGACGGCGTTCCAAATATTCTGCACCTACGTCTTACGCAATAAGAATGCATGGTACGTCTCACTGGTCGACGTTTTCGTCTACATGGTGCGATTCGGTATGATCAGCTGGCTGCCTATTTACCTGCTTACGGTCAAACACTTTTCCAAAGAACAGATGAGTGTTGCGTTCCTGTTTTTTGAATGGGCCGCGATCCCCTCTACGCTCCTGGCTGGTTGGTTATCCGACAAGCTCTTCAAAGGGCGTCGTATGCCACTGGCGATGATCTGCATGGCGCTGATTTTTGTTTGCCTTATCGGCTACTGGAAAAGTGAATCTTTGCTGATGGTCACTGTTTTTGCCGCCATCGTAGGCTGTCTGATTTATGTCCCGCAATTTCTTGCTTCTGTGCAAACAATGGAAATTGTACCCAGCTTTGCGGTGGGCTCCGCAGTGGGTTTACGTGGTTTTATGAGCTACATCTTTGGCGCCTCACTGGGTACCAGTCTGTTTGGCGTCATGGTTGATAAAATGGGCTGGCACGGTGGTTTTTATCTGCTGATGGGCGGGATTGTCTGCTGTATTTTGTTCTGCTATCTGTCTCATCGCGGAGCGCTGGAGCTCGAACTGCAGCGTAAAAAAGACGCTGAGGAAGCGTCCTCTCTGCAGCTGGCTGACGCCTGATTTTACATTCCTCGCAGGGAGGATTCCCTATACCTCCCTGCGCTACTTTTCTGCCCCCCGCCTCTATTTGTTATACATTTAATGCTCATAAGTTTTACATTTATCTTACAAATAAATAAACTTTCTTACGTTGTAGGCGCAGGCACTTCCCCTTCGGATTACCCACCATAACAACAGGATCTCAGGCGGCTAACGTCCTTAGCAGGATGATACGCCAGCCCACTGAGCAAAAAAGCGTTACACGATTGACTTTGTATGGGATGCACAATGGACGAACAAAAAAACAGAGGTGGAGGCGTGTTCTTTACGCTCTACCGCTTACTCTTCGTATTACTCAGTGTTGGCACTGGGCTGTTTTTAACCATCTGGGGCGGCAAGCTCCTGTCACTGGGCGGCAGCGCCTGGTATCTGATCGCCGGACTGGCGTATCTGGTTATCGCGGTAGGCTATCTGCTGCGTCGTAAATTTGCCCTCCCCCTTTCCATTATTACCTTTGTTTTAACCCTTATCTGGGCGCTCTATGAAGTGCAGTTCAGCTACTGGGGACTGATCCCGCGTCTGGTCGTTCCCGCGCTCTTATTAATGCTCGCCCTGTGGCTGACCACGACGCTTCCGGTTAAACGCACGCTGGTGCGCAACGCCAATCGCAGCGCAACGGTGATTTTTGTTGCCCTGCTGGCTACGCTGGTTTCAGCATTCTTCCCACACGGTGGCATTCATAATGGTGTTGTCGACACCCACGCAAGCAAAGAACCCACGCTGGTGCCCAAAAGTGATAACTGGGAATTCTTTGGCCGCGATGCCTCCGGTACGCGTTATGCGCCATACACGGATATCACGCCAGAAAATGTGAAAGACCTGAAAGTGGCGTGGACATACCACACCGGTCGCCGCTTAACCGGGCCGGGTATCGGTGTAGACGAAAACACGCCGCTGCAAATTGGCGACACTCTCTATTCCTGTACCCCGCTGAACGTGGTAACGGCTATTGATGCCGATACCGGTAAAGCCCGCTGGCGCTTTGATCCGCACGCGCAGACCGCAGAACATGTAACCTGCCGCGGTGTAGGTTATTACGATGCACAGAAAGATGACTCGCTGAACGCGCAAGAGAAAGCCAGCCCGGCGCTTCAGCAGTGCCCTCAGCGTATTATCATCTCTACCGTCGATGCCCGCCTGATTGCCCTGAACGCCAAAACCGGCGAGCTGTGCGATGGCTTTGGTGACAATGGCAGCGTCGATCTGAAACAGGGTATGGGCGATACGGAAAACAGCAAACGTTATCACCCAACGTCCATTCCGATGATCATGGGGCACATCGCCGTTATTGGTGGCTGGGTGCGTGATATCGTGCACGGTGAACCTTCAGGTGTTGTTCGCGCTTATGATGTCCGCACCGGCGATATCGTTTGGGCCTGGGATGTCGGCCAGCCGGAAAATATCACTGACCCGGAAAAAGCCCGCGCGTATACGCTGGAAACGCCCAACGTCTGGACGGTTCCAGGTTTCGATAAAGAGCTGAATCTGGTGTATCTACCTACCGGTAACGGCCCGCCAGACTACTGGGGCGGCGACCGTAACCAAGCCAAAGAGAAATACGGTTCATCTGTGGTAGCCGTTGATGCCAGCACCGGTGAGACCAAATGGGTCTTCCAGACGGTTCACCATGATATCTGGGACTACGATTTACCGTCTCAGCCGGTTCTGTTCCACATGAAGAACGAGAAAGGCGAAGAGATCCCGGTGCTGATTCAGACCACCAAAACCGGGCAGATCTACGTTCTTGACCGCCGCACCGGGAAACCGGTAACCAAAGTGGAAGAGATCCCTGTTCCGCATCAGGGCGCAGAGGGCGAACGCCTTTCTACTACTCAACCGTTCTCCACCGGGATGCCGCAACTGGGCGTTGACCCGCTGACCGAGAAATCAATGTGGGGCGTGACGCCGTTCGATCAGCTGATTTGTCGTATCGACTTTAAAGAGTCGACCTATCTCGGCATGTATACCCCACCGTCCGAAAAACCCTATATCGAATGGCCAAGCCTGCTGGGCGGCATGAACTGGGGTGGCATCACTATCGATGAGCGTACCGGTACGCTGTTCGTCAACGATATGCGTATGCCACTGCGGATGTCGCTGGTACGCCAACAAGATATGGCGAAATACCATGTGTCGACCGATGAAGTGCCTGGCTTTATGGGTACTGTTCGTCCTCAGGTCGCTGGCCCTTATGGCGGCGTACGTATCGATATTCTGCAATCCGCGCTGGGCGTACCCTGTAATACCCCGCCGTTTGGCACCATGAGCGCTATCGATCTGAATACGCGTCAACTAGTGTGGCAGGTGCCGCTGGGTTCCGTCGAAGATACCGGCCCGCTGGGCATGAAAACGCATATGCACATTCCGCTGGGAATGCCGACGCTGGGTGGCCCTACCTCAACAGCATCCGGTCTGGTGTTCTTTGCCGGCACACAGGATAACTACCTGCGTGCACTTGACTCGGCGACCGGTAAAGAGTTGTGGAGAGCTCGCCTGCCAGTTGGTGCTGTCGCCGCGCCGCTTATCTACAAATCACCGAAGACAGGGAAAGAGTACGTGGTTATTTCTGCAGGCGGTGCCAGCCACTCGCCGGATGTAGGTGACGACATTATCGCTTACGCGCTTGAAGATTAAGTTCTGACAGCCAAAAAGCCCGGCAGCGTTTAACGCTGTCGGGCTTTTTCATTCTACCCAGTGCGCGAGCCGTCACCGGGTCAGCAATATATTCAACCTGCCCGTAGTAACGATCCACTTCATCAATAATTCGACTGACTTCGTCCCGGAAAAACGCCCGTCACAAATTAAGAAAAAACAAAAAACCGGCCCACGGAGTGGGCTGCGCTGGTATATATTCACATTGGCAGTGCTTCATGTACAAAGCATCTGCATGTTTTCGCGCCATATTCCCTGATCATATTTGGAACCCGGATGAAACCATTTCGCTATTCTGCCGCTGCCCTCTGCTCCCTGATGTTGTGCTCTTCGCCCGCCAGCGCCGAGGTTGACCTGGGTTCCATCGATATCTTTTCCGGAAATAACCCTGACAGCCCGGTACCAAAAGGGTTTGTGCTGGGTGCCGCCGCCATTAGCGGAACGGCTCGCTACCAGAAGCAGGACAACGATACCTATTTCATTCCCGGTGGCCTCTACTTTGGCGATCAGTTTATCTATCTCGGCGATCGCGCCCGTTACTACTTCCATATTGACGACAAAGTGGCTTTTTACGGATATGGCCGCTGGCGCTTTGGCAACCTCGATCCCAGCGATGATGCTGCTTTCAAAGGCATGGAGAAACGCAAAGGCGAGTTTGAAGCGGGGATCGGCGCAACGCTCATCACCCCCTACGCGCTGCTGAGCGCCCGTCTCAGCTCTGACGTGACAGGCCGCAGCGATGGGCAAGAACTGCTGCTGTGGGCAGATTTCCCGATCATCAAAGATAATCTGCTGGTGATGCCTGGCATGGGGCTGATGATCCGCAGCAGCAATATGGCGAACTACTATTTCGGCGGCATCTCGGCCAGCGAAGCGACTCCGCAACGCCAGCAGTGGGATACCGGCACCACCGTCTCGCCAATGGCGGCGATTATCACCAGCTACCGTTTCAGCCCCCACTGGGTCGGCATGTTCGCAGCAAACTACGAACTGTATGACAAAGACATCGCCGACAGCCCTATCGTGCAGCACAACGGCGAGCTCTATGGCATTCTCGCCGTCGGCTATACCTGGTAAGCGTGGGCGGCTCCGGTCTTCAGCTCCCCGGCTATCTGTAATGTCAGGGCGCTAAATGCCCGCGCGGCGGCGCTCTGCCAGGCTGCTTTGTGCTGTAACAAACAGGCGGTCCTCTCCAGCAGTAGCGGGGTAAGTTCCACCGCCACCAGATCGTCACGATCCCGCACGATGGCCGCCGGTAACAGCGTCGCCAGTTGGGTCCGCTGAATCACGGTCAGTACCGCGCTGATGGAGTTGGCCTCCATCTGAATCTTCGGCTGAACATGATGCTGCCGACAGTAGCGATCGATTTGTTCGCGGGTGGCAAACTCCTCGCTCAATAAAATCAACGCCTGCTGATTCAGGGCCTCCAGCTTTACCCGCCGCTGCTCCGCCAGCGGATGATGACGCCCCACTACCAGCGCCAGCGTTTCGCTGAGCAAAGGCGTCGCGACAATATCCGCCGAACCAACGTCGCTAAAGGCAATTCCGGCATCCAGCTCATCATTCAGTAACAGCGCTTCCATTCGGTCCTGCGGCATTTCTCGCATCGTCAGCGTGATATTGGGGTAACGCTGATAAAACGCCGCCACCAGCGGCCCCATAAAATAGGTCGTGAAGGTCGGCGTCATCGCTACCCGTAACGAGCCCCGCTGCAGGTCCTCCACATCATGGATCGCCCGTCTGCCCTCTTCCAGATCCTGCATGACCCGACGAGCGTAAATGAGCCAGGCTTCTCCGGCATCCGTCAACCGAGTGTGACGCCCGCTGCGGTCAAAAAGCTGCGTCCCCAGCGACGCTTCAAGCTGGCGAATTTGTTGCGACAGCGCCGGCTGCGAAACATGCAGCGCCGTTGCCGCGCGGGTAAAGCCGCGGTGTTCCGCGACCGCCAGAAAACAGGTGAGATGACGTAGCAACATGCGATTTCCCATAAGCAAAACAAATCGAGTTAATCATAAATAAGTCTTTTAACTTATGAAACAACCTGCGTACCCTGTTTGTGTACTCAGCCGCAACGCTTCCCCTTCGCCACTCGCTTGTTTCTCTCTTCAGGAGCCGCTATGTCTGTTCATCACCACCATCTTCAGCTTGCACTCATGCACCGGGCGGATACACAGCCATGAACCCGATGCCCCGCAACGGCCTGATGCTGCTGGTGTTGGTTCTGGTCGGTATTAATATGCGCCCGCTGCTGACCTCCATCGGACCGCTGCTGCCGCAACTACAGCAGGCCAGCGGCATGGGGTTTGCCCTTATTTCACTGCTCACCGCACTACCGGTGATGGCGATGGGGCTTCTGGCGCTGGCAAGCCCGTGGATCGATCGTCATCTCAGCGAAAGCCGTGGGGTTGCGCTCAGCCTGTTGATGATTGCTACCGGCGCGCTGCTGCGCGAACTCGCGCCACACAGCGGGCTGCTGCTCAGTAGCGCCCTGCTGGGCGGGATTGGGATCGGTATTATTCAGGCGACCATTCCGGCGATGATCAAACGGCAGTTTTCCCAACGGACGCCGCAGGTCATGGGGCTGTGGTCCGCAGCGCTGATGGGGGGTGGCGGTTTAGGTGCCGCGTTGACGCCCTGGCTGGCTCAGCACAGTGCCGTCTGGCATGACGCCCTTGCCTGGTGGTCGCTGCCCGCCGTTGCGGCGCTGTTTGGCTGGTGGGCGATCGGCCGAACACTGCCTGCCCCGTCACCCGTTGCATCAGGGGCTGCCGTGTCGGTATTCCGCCATCGCCGCGCCTGGACCCTCGGGCTCTACTTCGGCCTGATTAACGGCGGCTACACCAGTTTAATCGCCTGGCTGCCGCCTTATTATATGCAGGCGGGCTATAGCGCCCAGTTCAGCGGTACCCTGCTGGCAATATTAACCGTCGGCCAGACCGCCGGCGCGCTGCTGATCCCGATGCTGGCCCGGCACGACGATCGCCGTCGGTTATTAATCCTGACGTTACTCCTCCAGCTCATGGGGTTCTGCGGTTTTATCTGGCTGCCGCAGCAAATGCCACAACTGTGGGCCATCAGCGCCGGGGTCGGTTTAGGCGGCGCTTTTCCACTGTGCCTGGTACTGGCGCTCGACCATGCCCGACAGCCTGCCATCGCCGGTCGGCTGGTGGCATTTATGCAGGGGATCGGGTTTATCGTGGCCGGGGCCTCTCCGTGGCTGGCAGGTCTGCTCCGTAGTCTGAGCGGCGATTATGTGCTGGACTGGATGTTTCACGCCGTCTGCGTCGCCACCCTGATGGTGGTGACCTTCAGTTTTGTGCCAGCCCGCTATCCGCAGGAGTGGCGACAGCGGGAACCGATTGGCGATTAAATCAGGTAATGGCGGCGACGCGGGACGATTTTCCGTGTCGTCCCGGCGTCATGCCAACAATAGAAAAAATCCCAAAATCAAGCAGCTATCACCGCAAGAGCACGGCGGTAAAAAGCCGTCGCCAGAATAGAATTTATTACCGAATGAAATTAATGTGTCGCCGAATCACGACACTCGTAAGTAACTAAAAATTAATAAAAAAATGCCGCTTGTTTCCCTGATTTTTTAGGCGTACATTAGCGCCATCTGGAGCCCTAACCGCACAGAATTTCGATCTGCCGCAGCCGCCAGAATCGTCTGGTTTTACCGCGACAGATCAGTATCAACAATGAAAATTATATTCATTTAGGCGTTTCGCCGAGAACGCGGAGTGATGAGTCGTGAAATACTTTATTATGGGCGTGTCGTTTATGGTCATCGTATGGGCCGGTACTTTTGCCCTGATGATCTAGCACTGTCAGCGTCAAAAAAAACGGGAGCCAGAAGGCTCCCTTTTTTATTGCCGGTATTCGTTGATTCGCCAGGTTATTCCTGACTGTCGCCGGTCGACTTGCCCGAGGCAGGCAGCAGCCCGTCAGCGCGGAACATCGATTTAATCCCACGAATCGCCTGACGGATACGGTCGCGGTTTTCGATCAGCGCGAAGCGCACATGGGTGTCGCCGTAATCGCCGAAGCCGATGCCCGGAGAGACGCACACTTTCGCATCCTGCAGCAGCTTTTTAGCAAACTCCAGCGATCCCAGCGCCGCATACTGCTCCGGAATTTTCGCCCATACGTACATGGATGCCTTCGGACACTCGACCATCCAGCCCGCTTCATGCAGCCCTTTCACCAGCACATCGCGACGGCGCTTGTACTGCTCTGCAATATCACGCACGCACTGCTGATCGCCTTCCAGCGCGGCAATCGCTGCGACCTGTAACGGCGTGAAGGTGCCGTAGTCGTGATAGCTTTTAATACGGGCCAGCGCGTTGACCAGGGTTTTGTTCCCCACCATAAAGCCGATACGCCAGCCGGCCATATTGTAACTTTTGGAGAGGGTAAAGAACTCCACCGCGACATCGCGCGCGCCGGGGACTTCCATGATCGACGGCGCTTTCCAGCCGTCATATACGATATCGGCATAGGCCAGATCGTGGACCACCAGCACATCGTAACGCTTCGCCAGCGCGACCACTTTTTCAAAGAACTCCAGCTCGACGCACTGCGCGGTCGGGTTGGACGGGAAACCAAGGATCATCATTTTAGGTTTCGGGTAGCTTTCGCGGATCGCACGCTCCAGCTCGTTGAAGAAATCAACGCCCTCCACCAGCGGCACTGAGCGTACCTGGGCGCCAGCAATCACCGCGCCGTAGATATGAATCGGGTAGCTCGGATTTGGCACCAGCACCGTGTCACCATGATCCAGCGTCGCCAGCATCAGGTGTGCCAGCCCTTCTTTTGAGCCGATGGTGACAATCGCTTCTGATTCCGGATCGATCTCGACGTTATAGCGATCCTGATACCAGCGCGAAATTGCGCGACGCAGGCGAGGAATACCGCGCGATGTTGAGTAGCCATGCGTATCAGGCCGCTGGGCAACGGTGCAGAGTTTTTCGACGATATGCGGCGGGGTCGCTCCATCGGGGTTGCCCATACTGAAATCGATAATATCTTCGCCGCGCCGACGCGCAGCCATTTTCAGTTCAGCGGTAATGTTAAATACATACGGGGGCAGACGATCGATACGCGTAAAACGGCGTTCAGGACTGGATTCAGCCATAGATTCCTCAGATTAACGTTAGCGCCCGGACCGTCCGAGCGACGCTGTCGCCTGTGCGACAAGCTTAGAAAATAACCCGAAAAAAATGATGCTGTCGAGGGGGTGAACAAAAAATAATATCTGGCAAAAAAAGGGGTATCGTCTCCCAAAAATGCGGCAGGGGCGCTCCTCGATTTAGCCGGGAGGAAAATTGACTGCAACATATTAATATCTATTAATTTACCTGTTTTTATCATTCCGGATGTTGGTCTCGCCCGCTCTCAGGCTTTGTCATTAATCCCCTTTTATTTGTGCAACTTTTCCTCATTCCCCACTCCGCTGGCCTCTTCGGCTGGCCTTCTGACCTCAGGTTTTTTATCATGTCTCTTTCCCGCGATAGATACGGCGCACTCATGCACGAAATATTCACTATGCTGCTGGCGGTATTTGACCGCGCGGCGCTGATGCTGATTTGTCTTTTTTTCCTGATTCGCCTGCGCCTGTTCCGCGAGCTGCTGCATAAATCGGCGCATACGCCGAAAGAGCTGCTGGCGGTTATCGCCATCTTTTCCCTGTTTGCACTGTTCAGCACCTGGTCCGGGGTGCCGGTAGAAGGCTCCCTGGTCAACGTGCGCATTATCGCCGTGATGTCCGGCGGTATCCTGTTTGGTCCCTGGGTCGGGGCCATCGTCGGCGTGATTGCGGGGGTTCACCGCTATCTCATCGATATCGACGGCGTTACCGCCGTGCCCTGCTTTATCACCAGCATTGTCGCCGGGCTATTGTCAGGGCTGATTAGCCGTAAGGTCCCGAAGGCACAGCGCTGGAAGGTCGGGATCCTCGCCGGCATGCTCTGCGAAACCCTCACCATGATCCTCGTGATATTGTGGGCACCTTCGCTCTCGCAGGGTATCGATATTGTCTCCAAAATCGGGATCCCGATGATCCTTGGCAGCGTCTGCATCGGCTTTATCGTTCTGCTGGTGCAGAGCGTCGAAGGGGAAAAAGAGGCCAGCGCGGCGCGTCAGGCAAAACTGGCGCTGGATATCGCCAATAAAACGCTGCCGCTCTTTCGCCATGTCAACAGCGAATCGCTGCGTCAGGTCTGCGATATTATTCGCCGCGATATTAATGCCGATGCCGTCGCGATCACCACCACCGACCGGGTGCTGGCCTATGTCGGATTTGGTGAAAGCAACTATCACGACCATGACAATAGCATCAGCCCTACCACCCGTCAGGCTATCGAAAGCGGGAAAATCATCATTAAGAACAATGATGAAGCGCACCGCACCCCGGAAATCCACTCCATGCTGGTGATCCCCCTGCGGGAGAAAGGCATCGTTACCGGCACGTTGAAAATCTATTACTGCCATGCCCATCGCATCACCTCATCACTGCAGGAGATGGCCATCGGGCTGTCACAGATCATCTCTACCCAGCTGGAGGTTTCGCGCGCTGAGCAGCTGCGGGAAATGGCTAACAAGGCTGAACTTCGCGCCCTACAGAGCAAAATCAACCCGCATTTTCTGTTTAATGCCCTCAATGCGATTTCATCTTCAATCCGCATGAATCCGGACACCGCGCGCCAGCTCATTTTTAATTTGTCGCGCTATTTGCGCTATAACATTGAATTAAAAGACGACGAGCAGATTGATATCAAAAGGGAGCTGTACCAAATAAAGGATTATATTGCCATCGAGCAGGCGCGCTTCGGCGATAAGCTGACCGTTATCTACGATATTGATGATGAAGTCAGTTGCGTGATCCCAAGCCTGCTGATTCAACCCCTGGTGGAGAATGCTATCGTCCACGGGATCCAGCCGTGCAAAGGTAAAGGCGTGGTCACTATTGGCATCACCGAGTGCGGCAACCGGGTGCGTATTAGCGTGCGCGATACCGGTAATGGCATCGATCCGGACGTGGTTGCCCGAGTGGAAGCCGATGAAATGCCGGGCAATAAGATTGGCCTGCTTAACGTGCATCATCGCGTAAAATTGCTGTATGGCGAAGGATTGCATATCCGCCGCATGACCCCCGGAACGGAGATTGCGTTCTATGTGCCCAACAAGCTCGTAGCTGAGCCGACTCCGGTGTCCCTGTTGCCATGAGCGGAGAAAAAATGAAAGTTATCATTGTTGAAGATGAATTTCCGGCGCAGCAGGAGCTCACCTGGCTGATTAACACCCATAGCCAGATGGAGATTGTCGCTACCTTTGATGACGGGCTGGACGTCCTGAAATTCCTGCAGCACAACAAGGTCGATGCCATTTTTCTCGACATCAATATTCCCTCGCTGGACGGTGTTCTGCTGGCGCAGAACATCAGTCAGTTCGCGCATAAACCGTTTATCGTGTTTATCACCGCCTGGAAAGAGCATGCGGTGGAGGCCTTTGAGCTGGAAGCGTTCGACTATATTCTCAAACCGTACCAGGAGTCGCGGATTATTAACATGCTGCAGAAGCTGACCAGCGCCTGGCAGCAACAGCAGCAAACGGCCAGCGGTGCCGGTACTGTGCCCAATCCGCAGCGTGAAAATGACACGATCAATCTGATTAAAGACGAGCGGATTATCGTGACCAGCATCCACGATATTTATTACGCCGAAGCGCACGAAAAAATGACGTTTGTCTATACCCGGCGGGAATCGTTCGTGATGCCGATGAACATTACGGAATTCTGCAGCAAGCTACCGCCAGCGCACTTCTTCCGTTGCCACCGCTCCTACTGCGTTAACCTGAATAAAATTCGCGAGATTGAGCCGTGGTTCAACAATACCTACATTCTGCGCTTACGCGATCTGGAATTTCAGGTCCCGGTCAGCCGCAGCAAGGTCAAAGAGTTTCGCCAGCTGATGCATCTGTAGTGAGCAGCGTATAGCCCGCCCGGGCGTTATCTTGCCGGAACGGGCTATCTGAGGCGGGGTTAGAGAATCTGCCCCAGCGTCTGGCGCAGATGCGCCCCGGAACCCAGCAGGCCTGGATTATCGTGGACGATCAGGTAGACGGGAATATCCTGAACAAAGGCTTTAAAGCGCCCTTTGTCTTCAAAACCACCGCGGAAGCCGGAAGCCTTAAAGAACTCAAGGAAACGAGGCACAATGCCGCCGGCAATATACACCCCACCAAAGGTCGCCAGGTTCAGCGCCAGGTTGCCGCCGAAACGCCCCATGATGACGCAGAACAGCGACAGCGCACGACGGCAATCAATGCAGGTGTCGGCCAGCGCGCGTTCGGTGACGTCTTTCGGCTGGAGATTTTCCGGCAGGCGGCCATCCGCTTTGACGATTGCGCGATACAGATAGACCAGCCCCGGGCCAGACAACACGCGCTCGGCGGAGACGTGCCCCAGTTCCGCGCGCAACTCCTGCAGAATAATGCCCTCTTCTTCGCTGTTTGGCGCGAAATCAACGTGGCCGCCTTCGCCCGGCAGGCTCACCCAGCGCTTGTCGACGTGGACCAGGTGGGCAACGCCAAGGCCGGTGCCAGCACCGTAGACCGCAATGGGTTTGCCTTCGACCGGCGCGGTGCCGCCAAACTGAATCAGGTGTTCAGCCTTGAGCATCGGGATAGCCATTGAGACCGCGGTAAAATCGTTGATGATTTCCAGGTGCGAAAAGCCGAGGTTCTCTCTCATTTCGGCGATCGAAAACGCCCAGGTATGGTTGGTCATCGCCACCCAGTCACCGGTGATCGGACAGGCAATGGCGATGCAGCCATCTTCAACGTCTACACTCTTCTCGTCCAGATAGACGCGAACCACGGCCTCAAGGCTGGGATAATCGAGCCCGGAATAGGTTTTTGCCTGGGAAATCTCCCCGCTGGCCATGTCGCATAATGCCAGTCGGGCATTGGTCCCGCCGACGTCTCCTACTAAAGCAAATTTTGTCATTCCGTTACGGCTCCACTAAAGTCAAAATGATTCTTTTGGCACACTGTAAATTCATGATGCCCTAACAACAACGACCAACGTATAAGTGCCCACAGTTTAGCGACCTACATCACATTTAGGTTGTAATCTGTGCAATATGATTCCGTTCATCCTCCGGGATCGTCAGGCACCACCTTAAGTTTATCGTTTCAGCACCATTTGCATCGACGCCCCCTGGGCGCAAGTGCAAAATCGTACTTTACGACTTTAAAAGGAAATGCTTCATGCTGCATCCGCGTGCAAGAACAATGCTGTTGTTAGCGATACCGGCCGTCATTATTGGTATCGCTTCCAGCCTGGTATTGATTGTGACGATGAAGATTGCGGCTATCCTGCAGCATTTCCTGTGGTCCAGCATCCCGTCGGGTTTAGGTATCGACGCCAGCAGCTCGCTGTGGATCATCGCCATCCTGACGTTGACCGGTATCGCCGTTGGCCTGATCGTGCGTTATAGCCCCGGACATGCCGGGCCGGACCCGGCCACCGAAGCGTTAATCGGTGAGCCCATCAACACCGGCGCGCTGCCGGGCCTGGTGGCGGCATTAGTGCTTGGCCTCGCCGGTGGCGTCAGCCTCGGGCCGGAACATCCGATTATGGTGATGAACATTGCGCTGGCGGTGGCCGTAGGCTCCCGCCTGTTCCCCCGCGTCAGTTCGCTGGACTGGACGATTCTTGCCGCCTCCGGCACTATCGGCTCCCTGTTTGGCACGCCGGTGGCCGCCGCGCTGATCTTTTCGCAAACCCTTAATAGCAGCAACGACGTGCCATTGTGGGACCGGCTGTTCGCCCCGCTGCTGGCGGCCGCTGCTGGCGCGCTGACTACCGATTTGTTCTTCCACCCCAATTTCTCGTTGCCGATCCCCGTGTATGCACAAATGCATCTGGTCGATATCTTCAGCGGCGCGATTGTGACCCTTATCGCCATCGCCGTCGGCATGGTGGCCGTCTGGTGTTTACCGCGACTGCACACGCTGATGAATCGCCTGAAAAACCCGGTGTTAGTCCTCGGCCTCGGCGGCTTGTTGCTGGGGATCCTCGGCGCCCTGGGCGGGCATATCACGCTGTTCAAAGGGCTGGATGAAATGCAGCAGATCGCCGTGAGTCAAACGTTGACCTCAGGCGACTTTTTGCTGATTGCGCTGGTGAAACTGGCGGCGCTAGTGATTGCGTCCGCCAGTGGTTTTCGCGGTGGGCGGATTTTCCCTGCGGTGTTCGTCGGCGTGGCGCTGGGCTTAATGTTGCACGCGCACGTTGATGCGGTGCCGGCGGCCATTACCGTCTCCTGCGCGATCCTTGGCATGACGCTGGTAGTAACCCGCGATGGCTGGCTGAGCCTTTTTATGGCCGCAGTGGTGGTGCCGGATACTACGCTGTTGCCGCTGCTGTGCATCGTGATGCTCCCGGCCTGGCTGCTGCTGGCCGGGAAGCCGTTAATGATCGCCAGACACCGCAACGACTAAACGCGGCTGTTTCGCTCCTCCAGCGCCTGGGTCACTGCCCTCAGGAAATCAGGGATGTCCATTTTCGGCAGCATGACCTCCACCAGCGTCAGCTTGTCTGAGCCAACGCTGTCGGCTATCGCGTCCTCCAGGCCTTGCGTATCCGTCACGCGCCAGCACCGGGAAGGAACATCCGGAGCAAACGCCTCTGGCAGACGGTTCCAGTCCCACAGCGCGATATCGTTATAACGCTGCTCCGGCCCGTGTATCGCGCGCTCAACGGTATAGCCTTCGTTATTGAGCAGCAGAATCAACGGGTTTTGTTTATCCCGCAGCATGGAGCCCAGCTCCTGAATCGTCAGCTGCGCCGCCCCGTCGCCCACAATCAGCACCACTCGCCTGCCCGGCGCTGCGGTCTGCGCGCCGTAGGCGGCCGGCAGGGTAAATCCGATGGAGCCCCATAGCGGCTGGACCAGCAAGGTGGCATCAGAGGGTAGTTTCAGCGCCGCAACGCCAAACGCCGCGGTGCCCTGATCGGCCAGAATAATATCGCCCGGGCGCAGTTGTTCCTGGACGGTACTCCAGAAATTCTCCTGGGTGAGAGGCCCGCTCGCCGCGCAGGCCACTTCCGGCGCGCTACAGGCCGGCATCGACCACTCTGCGGCCAGGCTGGTGGATAGGGTCATCAACACCCCAAGCGCCTGGTCCATTGGGATACGGCTGAACCAATGGTCACCGACCCGGACGGCGAAAGGCTGGATCTCGATCGTCCGCTCCTGGGGTAAATGCTGGGTGAATCCGGCGGTGATGGTATCGGTAAAGCGGGTCCCGACACAGATGATGGTATCGGCATTTTCGATAGCTTCGCGTGTGGATACCGCGCTGGCAATCCCGCTGTAGGTACCCACAAAACCGCGCTGTTGTTCATCAAACAGCCCTTTCCCCATCAGCATGGTGGCACAGGCCATCGGCGTTTTCGCCACCCACGCTCGCAGCGTATCCTGCAGGCCATAACGCTGCGCGAGGAAATCAGCCAGCAGCGATACCCGGCGACTGCTGCGCAGCATCTGCCCGGCGTGTTCACGGAAGCCAGCCAGCTGGTTTTCATCGGCAGGCGGCCCTTCTATTGTCAAACGACGTGCCGGCGGCGTGGCTTTCGCTTTGGCCACGTCGGCCGGCAGCATCAAATAACCGGGACGATGGTGCGTTAACATCTCGCTGAGTACGCGATCGATTTCATGGCAGGCGTTCTCGGCCGTCAGGGTGGCCTGGGTACAGGTGATCTGCTCGCTCATGCGGGCAAAGTGTGTGAAATCGCCATCCCCCAGAGTATGGTGCAGAAGCTCCCCCCGCTGCTGTGAGCCGGTACAGGGCGCCCCAACGATATGCAGAACCGGAACATGTTCGGCATAACTGCCGGCCACGCCGTTAAGGGCGCTCAGCTCGCCGACGCCATAGGTCGTCAGCAATGCGCCAGCCCCTTTAATTCGTGCGTATCCGTCGGCGGCATAGGCGGCGTTCAGCTCATTCGCACAACCAACCCATCCCAACGCATCATGGGCAATAACGCGGTCGAGGAACTGTAAATTGTAATCTCCGGGTACGCCAAACAAGCGGTCTATGCCGCAATCTACGAGACGATCCAGCAGATAATCACCAATGGTGTAAGTCGGTTGCATTTCCATACTCCAATCCCGTTGCAGGTAATTTGAGTATTGAATAAGCGATCGAACTGTCCAGATTGTGATCAATATTCACAGTGGAAAGCAAAATTTACGCCAGTGGGGAGTGTACTCTGCGCAGAACATTCTTTAGTGTAAACGTATACACTACCTGTTCGGTCTACGGAGGAAGTATGGTTTACCAGGCAAATTCGGCGCGATACCAGACAATGGAATACCGCCGTTGCGGCCGCAGCGGCTTAAAGCTGCCGGCAATTTCACTCGGTCTGTGGCACAACTTTGGTGATGAAACGCGGGTGGAAACCAGCCGCCAGCTGCTTCGTCATGCTTTTGATCTCGGCATCACCCATTTCGATTTAGCCAATAATTACGGGCCGCCTCCGGGCTCGGCGGAGAGCAATTTCGGCCGTATCCTGCGGGAAGATTTTTTGCCCTATCGCGATGAGCTGATTATCTCCAGCAAAGCCGGCTATACCATGTGGGACGGGCCTTACGGCGACTGGGGGTCACGTAAATATCTGGTGTCCAGCCTCGACCAAAGCCTGAAGCGAATGGGGCTGGAGTACGTCGATATCTTCTATCATCACCGCCCGGATCCGGAAACGCCGCTGCAGGAAACCATGCGTGCGCTGGACCATATTGTGCGCCAGGGTAAGGCGCTGTATGTCGGGCTCTCCAACTATCCTCTTGAGCAGGCCGCTGAAGCGGTGAACATTCTCAACGACCTCGGTACGCCGTGCCTGATTCATCAGCCGAAATATTCGATGCTCGAACGCTGGGTTGAGGACGGGCTGCTTGATTTTCTGCAGACGGCAGGGGTCGGAAGCATAGCGTTTTCACCACTCGCCGGAGGTCAACTGACGGATCGTTATTTACACGGTATACCGGCCGATTCCCGTGCCGCCAGCGGCAGTCGTTTCCTGCAAGCGGATCAGCTGACCGACGCGAAGCTGGAGAAAGTGCGCCAGCTGGACGCGCTTGCTCAGGCCCGTGGACAAAAGCTCTCGCAGATGGCGCTTGCCTGGGTATTGCGGGAAGAAAAAGTGACTTCGGTACTGATTGGCGCCAGTAAAACCGCACAGCTTGATGATGCTGTCGGCATGCTGGGGAACCGGCTTTTTAGCGCGGAAGAGTGCGCGAAAATTGACGCGATCCTGGCGGCGTAAAGCAAATTTTCCTTTAGCAAAAAGTGCTCTTATCCGTGATTTAGGAGTTTCACCAATGCTACGGCGCTTTACCGCCCCGTAATATCACGTTAACAGGCCCAATGAGAGTCTATTTATCAGACTCTCAGGCCCCGATCGTGAAGGAGAAGAGTATGTTCAGGTCACTGATTCTGGCAGCAGTGCTTTTGGCTTCAACGCCACTGGTTGCCAACGCTGGAGAAATCACCCTGCTGCCATCTGTAAAATTACAAATAGGCGATCGTGATAATTACGGTAACTACTGGGACGGCGGCGGTTGGCGAGACCGCGATTACTGGCGCCGTAATTATGAATGGCGTGATAATCGCTGGCACCACCATGACAACGGGCGCCATCGCGGCTGGGATAAGCGCAAAGCTTACGAGCGAGGCTATCGCGAAGGCTGGAACGATCGTCGCGACCGTCACGACGGTTGGGGACGAGGTCCAGGCGGTGGCCGCGGCCACGGTCATGGCCATCATTAAACATTTCGGGGAGCCACAAGGCTCCCCGAATGATTTCCACCACTACCATTACAATCCAAGTACCGTTCCCACCAGTAACCAGCCGTTCAGTAACACCACAATGGCAACAATCACCCAGCCCAGCCGTTTAATCCACTGCGTATTCACCAGCTCGCCCATTAGCTGCGCATTGCTGGTGAAAATCAGCAGCGGAACCAGCGCCAGCGCAATACCAAAGCTGAGCAGCACCTGGCTCATGACCAGAATGCGGGTCGGGTCCAGGCCGATCATGATGACAATAAAGGATGGCAGCATGGTCACCAGACGGCGGAACCACAGCGGAATATGGAAGCGGATAAACCCCTGCATCACCACCTGCCCTGCCAGCGTGCCCACCACGGTCGATGACAGACCGGCGGCCACCAGACTCAGGCCAAATATGGTTGCCGCCGCATGACTTAACAGCGGCTCCAGCGTCAGGTAGGCCTCATCAAGATTGGCAATGCCCGTATGCCCGTTAAAGTGAAAGGCCGCCGCCGCCGTGGCCATCATCGCCAGATTAACAAACCCGGCGATAGTCATGGCAATCGCGACATCCCAACGCGTGGCGTGGTAACGCTCTTTGCGCGTGCCGTCGTGCAGATTCTGAGTTAATGAAGAGTGCAGATAGATGACGTGCGGCATAATCGTTGCGCCCAGCACACCGGCCGCCAGGAACACCGCTTCATTATTGGGCAGGCCTGGGACAATCATCCCTTTCGCCAGCGGCGCCAGCGCCGGTCGCGAGAAAATCAGCTCAACAATATAGGCAACGGCAACAAACAGCAGTAATCCGCCGATGACTTTCTCCAGCGGCTTTTGCCCACGGCGCTGAAGCATCAGGATCAGGAAGGTGGCAACCCCGGTGAGTACGGCCCCCTGCAGCAGCGATATACCGAGTATCAGCTTGAAACCGATCGCCGCGCCGATAAATTCAGCCAGATCGGTAGCCATGGCGATGATTTCCGCCTGCACCCAATAAAACCACACCACCGGACGCGGGTAGTGATCGCGGATCTGCTCCGCCAGATTTTTACCGGTCGCAATCCCAAGTTTTGCCGACAGCACCTGAATCAGCATCGCCATTAAATTGGCCCACACCACGACCCACAGCAGTTGATAGCCAAAACTGGCCCCGGCCTGGATATTGGTGGCAAAGTTACCGGGATCGATATAGCCAATGGCAGCAATGAACGCAGGCCCCATCAATGCGAGCTTCATCTTGCGCGCTGCGCGACCGCTGCTATTCTCAACGCGAGTGCCTGTCATTTTCTGCCTCTGAAATATAGCCTTTGCTATGTTTCATGCTATCAAAATGCGAATGATTATCAAGTTCATTTAGAAAGATAGTCATTATTGCTTTGATAGGGGGGAACGATAGCGGCTAACAACGAAAAACGGGTATGGATGGAATTGCATCTCGCCAGATCACAGAGTAGTACAATCTAAGCAACTTTTAAAACCTTTACGCAACATAACAAAAATGTATGTTTGATCACTATTTCAGTCACTGGTCACAGTTCCTTGCAATAGTGTGGATTTGATCTCGTTTTCTTTGCTCCTGTTACATAGAATGTGCAAAGAAATTTAACCTGCCTCATATTTGGAGCAAATATGGACCGCGTCTTGCATTTTATTCTCGCGATCGTAGTGGTGGCTATACTGGCCCTTTTGGTCAGCCATAACCGTAAGCAAATTCGCATTCGTTATGTTATTCAATTACTTGTTATTGAAGTCTTGCTGGCATGGTTCTTCCTGAACTCCGATGTTGGTCTGGGTTTTGTGAAAGGCTTCTCCGAGATGTTCGAAAAGCTGCTCGGCTTTGCCAACGAAGGGACCAACTTCGTCTTCGGTAACATGAATGACAAAGGCCTGGCCTTCTTCTTCCTGAAGGTACTGTGCCCTATCGTCTTTATCTCCGCGCTGATCGGTATTCTGCAGCACATCCGTATCCTGCCTATCGTCATTCGCGCGATTGGTACCGTGCTGTCTAAAATTAACGGCATGGGCAAGCTGGAATCCTTCAACGCCGTCAGCTCGCTGATTCTGGGCCAGTCGGAAAACTTTATCGCCTATAAAGATATCCTGGGCAAAATGTCACGCAACCGCATGTACACCATGGCCGCGACCGCAATGTCGACCGTTTCCATGTCTATCGTCGGCGCGTACATGACCATGCTGCAGCCAAAATATGTTGTTGCTGCGCTGGTGCTCAACATGTTCAGTACCTTTATCGTGCTGTCGTTGATTAACCCGTATCGCGTAGAAGAAAGCGAAGAAAACCTGCAGATGTCCAACCTGCACGAAGGTCAGAGCTTCTTTGAAATGCTGGGTGAATACATTCTGGCGGGCTTTAAAGTAGCGATTATCGTTGCTGCCATGCTGATCGGTTTTATCGCTCTGATTTCCGCGCTGAACGCCCTGTTCGCGACCGTGACCGGTTGGTTCGGCTACAGCATCTCCTTCCAGGGGATTCTGGGCTACATCTTCTATCCGGTTGCATGGGTGATGGGTGTTCCGGCCGGTGAAGCGCTCCAGGTAGGCAGTATCATGGCGACCAAGCTGGTTTCGAATGAGTTCGTCGCGATGATGGACCTGCAGAAAATTGCCAGCACGCTCTCTCCACGCGCTGAAGGCATTATCTCTATCTTCCTGGTCTCCTTCGCCAACTTCTCTTCTATCGGGATTATTGCCGGGGCGATTAAAGGCCTGAACGAAGAGCAGGGTAACGTCGTTTCCCGCTTTGGTCTGAAGCTGGTGTACGGTTCCACGCTGGTGAGCGTGCTCTCTGCTTCTATCGCGGCGCTGGTTCTGTAATCTCTATCAATGCCGAGAAGCCGGGCTTGTCCCGGCTTTTTTACGCCCGTAGATCGCTGAGCGGACGTGGCTTACCGATTAAATACCCCTGCAAATAGTCGACGCCTAAAGCCAGTAACGTCTCTTTCTGCTGTTCCGTCTCCACAAACTCCGCGACCACCGACAGGTTTTTGACTTTCGCCACATCAATGATGGATTTAATCATGATGGCATCCAGCGGGTCGCGTCCGAGGTCGCGTACGAAGCAGCCATCAATCTTCACGATATCCGCCTGCAGCCGCTTTAACCGTTCGAAATTGGCATAACCGGTACCAAAGTCATCAATGGCGATGGCACAGCCAAAGTCCCGCAGCTGCTGAATGTTATGCATGCTTTCCCCTGCATCGCTGAAGGCCTGCTCTTCGGTGATCTCGATGGTGATGGCCTCCGGCGACAGCTGATAACGTTTAAACAGGGCGATAATCTGCGCTGAGCTATTGTTTTGCATCAGCGTGTAAGGCAGTAAATTGACGGAGAAGTGCTGCCCTGGGTGCTGGTGTAAGGTACTGAAGAGCGTCTCCAGCACCAGCATGTCAAAACGCTGGCTTAGGTTGAACTGAACGATCAGGGGAATGAACTGGTCCGGGGTGATCATCGTGCTGCCGCACTGCATGCGCGTCAGAATTTCGTAATACCCTTCCCCGGCCGCATTCTGAATAGGCTGGGCATACAGCACCAGACCACGTTCATTGAGCGCACGCTTCACCAGGGTAAGCATTCGCACTTGTTCGCTGGTCTGGTCGGACACATGCTCTTGCGCCGCATCCAGCGCCAGCACCTGGCGGCCGGTCCCGGCCTGCTCCGACAGCCAGCTCAGTTGACCCAGCATCGGATGAAGCTCTTCTTCTACGCCACGGTATTGCCCCCAGGCGGCGCCAAACTCTAATTCCAGCATCTGATTGTGCCAGCTGTATTTCTTGTGATTGAGCATCGCGACAATGTGGGCCAGCCGCGCCACAGGCTCAGGGCCGCTTAGCACCAGCAGTAGCTCGCTACCGGGTAGCTGAAACAGATCGTCTTTCTCCCCCAGCAACGGCTGTACCTTACTGGCAATTTGCCGTTTGCAATGCACCCGCATCATCATGCCGTAATGGCGGCTGAGGAAGTCCAGGTTTGCGATCCGCAGGCTACTGATGACGAAATCACCCTCCTGGCGCAGATAGCACTCCAGCGCACGCAGATTGGGTAATCCGGTTAACGGATCCTCCTGCGCCTGATCGCGCCATTTGACCTTGATTCTTTCATTCTGCCCATAAATATCAACCATATAAAACAAACAGATGGTGAAGGAGATCAGCACGGACAGCACGAACGATATTGAATACTCAGTCTGTACGCCCTGGAGAAAATTGCGGTTATAGACCACCAGCAAAAAGGCCGACACCGACCACGAAATGCGAATTAATACATTTCCAAGACGCCGAATGCCAATAAAATACAGAATGAAGATCAGCGGCACTAAATAACCGGCAATATAGTCAGAATTATAAGGCGCGCAGAGCACCAGTAATATTGCCGCCAGCGCCATAAACCAATACAGCGTAAAGGCCCGGCGTTTCCGGGTCAACCACGGTTGGCAATGTCGAAGCCAGAATACTTTGGCATAATGTGGATTGATAACCATCCGCATTGGATAATAGAAAAACGTCGTAAATATTAATGCCGCGCCAATCAAACTCTGAATATCAATTATTGTGTAAACTGCCGGCATCCCTTTGAAATAACTGGATATGCTTAATGGGAACGAGAAATAGACGCCCACCAGATACATCGTTAATTTCATCAGTATCGGGGCAAAAAATCCGCCCCAGAAGATTCGCATCCCCATCAGCCTGGCAGAGAAGCCAGCACGCCAGCGTTTGCCCACCAGCGCCCGGACAATCAGGCACGACACCAGTGCTGAAAACAGCTGACAGAATAATATGAGCACCGCCTGCAGCGGCGTCATCGAAAGAATAAAGTTGTTGGTAATGGCAAAGGCGATAATTAATGGAGCGACAGCATAGCGGCCGAAAATAAATATAACGGCGTACATCATGCTTAATGGCAGCCAGGCGAGGCATACTTCATTTCCATCAACAAGGGCAACAGGTGAAATAAATCGGGCTAATGGAATAGAGATTAAACAAACAATGAGCGCAAGTAAAGTTTTCCTGATATTAATGTTAAATTTATCAATCATTATTGTTAATCAAAACTCCAGCACTCGGGAACATTATTTCGCCAATAGAAATATTAAAATGAATAATTATACCAGGCAAGTAATTTACCTGATGAAAAATCTTAAATTACATTTTCTTCTAAAGGTTGTGAAATGCTGACTTAACCTGAAACAGGCTTACAGTGGCGGGAGAAAACAAAAAACCCCCGCCGTAGCGAGGGTTTCGAATTTTGGTGGAGCTAAGCGGGATCGAACCGCTGACCTCTTGCATGCCATGCAAGCGCTCTCCCAGCTGAGCTATAGCCCCACAGATGTTTTACGAACCAAACCTGATGGGAACAGAGTTTGGTGGAGCTAAGCGGGATCGAACCGCTGACCTCTTGCATGCCATGCAAGCGCTCTCCCAGCTGAGCTATAGCCCCTAACCGTAAAACGTGTCGTGTTGACGGGCGGCATAATATGAATTCCTTCATCTGGTGTCAACGGCAAAATGACCCCTCGCTATTTGATCGCTGAAAAAGCAGGCAACTCGCTGACATTGCGAGCCTTATCGCAGGGAGACGTTAAACATGTCACCCTTTCATGTAAAAGGATGCTATAACATGGACAACTAATTCCCACATATTTACTCAGGAAATAGTATGCTCAAGGAACGAATGACACCTGAAGAAATCGCCCACCTCACCGGCTTCAGTCGGCAGACGATCAATAAATGGGTACGTAAAGAGGGGTGGCAAACCTCCCCCCGTCCAGGAGTACAAGGCGGAAAGGCACGTCTCGTGCACGTAAATGAGCAAGTAAAAGCATTTATTCGCAGCGCCCAACGCGTGGCGGAGCCAGCCCCTTCTTATTCTACCGTCGAAAGCGACCTTGAACCCCTGCTCCTGACGCTCAGTAAAGAGATGACCCCTGGCGAACAAAAACAGCTGATGTCATTACTTTTGCGTGAAGGCATTACCGGGCTACTCCAGCGTCTGGATATTCGTGACCAGTAACATCATGATGAAATTAAAAGATAAAATGACCCCAGCAGAGCTGGCGGATTATCTTGGCCTTGCCAGACAGACGATTAATCGTTGGGTCAGAGAACAACACTGGCGCACGGAAGCCATTCCCGGTGTGAAAGGTGGTCGCGCACGTCTTATCGTGATTGATAAGCCGGTCCTCGATTTTCTTGCCAACATTCCGGCACTGCGGCATCTGCTTACCGACTATCAGCTGGCAGAACCTTCCGGCCATTATGTCGTCAGTGAAACCGATGCCATCTGGCGGCAGATCACCGAAATTCTGCATTTGATGACGACGGAAGAACAACAGCATCTGCGGGATCTACTTGTTCGCGAAGGGATCAGCGGCTTTTTGTCACGTCTGGGCATTGCCAGCCAAAAATAAGCAAAAAAAACGGCAGGAGAGAACCCGCCGTTTTGTTAAGCCTGCAATCAGGATTGCTGGCTTTCGCGTTCTGCAATAAATGCCAGCGCTCTGTTAATACGTTCTACGCTACGGGTTTTACCGATAGCATGGACCGTCACGTCAAGCGCCGGTGACTGGCCAGCGCCCGTTACCGCCACACGCAGCGGCATCCCGACTTTACCCATCCCCACTTCCAGCTCATCGGCCGTTGCCTGAATGGCGTGGTGGACGTTTTCTGCCGTCCAGTCGCTGAGGGCAGCGAGTTTATCACGCACCACTTCCAGAGGCTGACGCGCAACCGGACGCAGGTGTTTCTTCGCCGCGTCGGCATCAAACTCGGCAAACTCTTCATAGAAGTAACGGCAGCTTGCCGCTATCTCTTTCAGGGTTTTGCAACGTTCGCCCAGCAGAGTCACCAGCTCAGACAGCTGCGGACCGTTACGGGTATCGATATTTGCCTGCTCAATGTGCCACTGCAGGTAGGTCGCCACATATTCCGGTGCCATCGAGTTAATGTAGTGATGGTTCAGCCACAGCAGTTTGTCGGTGTTGAACGCGCTGGCAGATTTGCTTACCGCACCCAGTGAGAACAACTTGATCATCTCTTCACGGCTGAAGATCTCCTGATCGCCGCTGGACCAGCCCAGACGCACGAGGTAGTTCAGCAGTGCTTCCGGCAGATAGCCATCATCACGATACTGCATGACGCTGACCGCACCGTGGCGTTTAGAGAGTTTTTTACCATCATCGCCATTAATCATCGAAACGTGAGCATACACCGGGACAGGCGCATTCAGCGCTTTCAGGATGTTGATCTGACGCGGGGTGTTGTTGATATGGTCTTCGCCACGGATCACGTGGGTGATCTCCATATCCCAGTCATCCACAACCACGCAGAAGTTGTAGGTCGGGGAACCATCGGTACGACGAATGATCAGATCGTCCAGTTCCTGGTTGCTAAACTCGATTGGCCCACGGATCTGGTCATCAAAAATGACAGAACCGTCCTGCGGGTTAGCAAAACGCACGACGCACGGCTCGTTATCAGCATGATGTTCGTGGCCGTGGCGGCAGCGTCCGTCATAACGCGGTTTTTCGCCCTTCTCCATCTGCTCTTCACGCAGCGCATCCAGACGCTCTTTGGAGCAATAGCATTTATACGCCGTGCCCGCTTCCAGCATCTCATCAATAACGCTGTTGTAGCGGTCAAAACGTTTTGTCTGGAAGTACGGACCTTCGTCCCACTCCAGGTTCAGCCAGTTCATCCCATCCATGATGGCTTCAATTGCTTCCGGCGTTGAGCGCTCAAGATCGGTGTCTTCAATACGCAGTACAAACTCACCGCCGTTGTGACGAGCAAAAAGCCAGGAATAGAGAGCAGTACGCGCGCCGCCAACGTGCAGATAGCCTGTCGGGCTGGGCGCGAAGCGAGTTTTGATTTTCATGAATTGGCCTTACGTTTATAAAGATGCCGACAACCGGCAGAGTCCGTGGGTATTTATGGGTGATTATTCTAACACTGTGGGCTGATTCCTCAATGTTGTTCAGGTCTGAACGTCACGCTTTGCTATTTTTGTTTATAAATCATGCGCCACAGCCGCATTAACGATCGCATTGGCTAATTTTACGACGAACAAACAAATTATTTAGAAAAGGCGTTGACTCATTTTCAACTCTCCCTATAATGCGACTCCACACAGCGGGGGTGATTAGCTCAGCTGGGAGAGCACCTCCCTTACAAGGAGGGGGTCGGCGGTTCGAACCCGTCATCACCCACCACTACTTAGGTAGTCTCCGCCGTGTAACAAGAAATTGAGAAGTGGGTGATTAGCTCAGCTGGGAGAGCACCTCCCTTACAAGGAGGGGGTCGGCGGTTCGATCCCGTCATCACCCACCACTTTCTCGCCAGCTGGATTTCTTGTTAAAATTTGAAGTACCGAAGTGGGTGATTAGCTCAGCTGGGAGAGCACCTCCCTTACAAGGAGGGGGTCGGCGGTTCGATCCCGTCATCACCCACCACTTCGGGTCGTTAGCTCAGTTGGTAGAGCAGTTGACTTTTAATCAATTGGTCGCAGGTTCGAATCCTGCACGACCCACCAATGTAGAAAGGCGCCCTAAAGGCGCCTTTTTGCTATGCGCGATTTGTGCAGAATGAAACGAGTCATCCTGCACGACCCGCCACCTCCTGAAACAATCCTGTCGACTTAACCGACTTATCGTTGATACAGCGGATCCTGCATACGAGCTGACGTCAGATTTTGCCCCTCTTCACGCACCACTTCCCACAGCGCCTGCGCGGCGGTCGACAGCGACCGGTTCTTACGCTGCGCCAGCATCAGCTGTCGCTCCACAATCGGCGTCAATCGTTTCACCACTAACTGACTTCCTTGTGGAAGCGGCAATGCCAGCGCGGGCAGGATACTGATACCGATCCCGGACTCCACCATCGGAAACAGGGTCGCGGGATGGCCAATCTCCTGCACGATGGTCGGCTCTATCGAAAAATGCTGCAAGGCTGCATCAATCAGCGGACGACTACCGGAAGCATAATCCTGCAATACCAGGCGCTGCCCCTGAAGATCCTGCCAGCTCACCGACGCCATGGAAGCGAAAGGATGATCCTGGCGACAGAGCAGTAAAAAAGGTTCGGCCAGCACCGTTTCACACTGCAAATCAGTTGCAGCACCGGGATCGATAACGATGCCGAAATCCACGTCGCCCTGGCGAATACTCTCCAGAACCCATTGCTGGGGGCGATCGTGGAGAACAAAACTTATCTCCGGGTAACGCTGATTGCTGTGTGCGATACATTGCGGGATCAGGTGCGCTGAAATCGTCTGGCTGGCGGCTACGCGGACGGTACCCGAAAGCTGTTGCCCTACCCGCCCGGCATCACGCAGCGTACTGTTTAACTCATCCAGCAGACGTTCAAGGCGACCAGCCAGCTGCTGCCCGGCTTCCGTCAGCGCTACCTCCCGGGTGGTACGGTCAAGCAAGCGCACGCCGGTCTGGTGTTCCAGCTCTTTGACACTATGGCTGACCGCAGACTGGCTGAGACCAATAATCTCCCCTGCCCGGCTGAAACTCTTTACCCGCGCAACGGTGACGAAGACCTTTAACTGACGTAGTGAGTAATTCATCTCTTTTATTCATGAATAGATGCAATAAATCAATTTTATTTCTCAAAATAGAAAAAGCACAATAGCGACATCGATTTTCAGGAGCGTTTATGAAACTTTTCCGCATTCTTGATCCATTTACCCTTACCCTCGTGACCGTAGTACTGCTGGCCTCTTTTTTCCCGGCCCGCGGCAACTTTGTCCCCTTCTTTGAGTATCTGACCACCGCCGCCATCGCGCTGCTGTTTTTCATGCATGGTGCCAAACTCTCCCGCGAGGCGATCGTCGCCGGGGGAAGCCACTGGCGTTTACACCTGTGGGTCATGTGCAGCACCTTTGTGGTCTTCCCGGTTTTAGGGGTCCTGTTCGCCTGGTGGGCACCCATTAACGTCGACCCGGCGCTGTATACCGGCTTTATTTATCTGTGCATCCTGCCCGCCACCGTCCAGTCGGCAATTGCTTTTACCTCACTGGCCGGTGGTAACGTCGCAGCGGCCGTCTGTTCGGCGTCGGCATCAAGCCTGCTGGGGATCTTTGTGTCGCCGTTGCTGGTCGGGTTGCTGATGAACCTGCACGGTGCAGGAGGAAGCGTAGAGCAGGTCGGGAAAATTATGCTGCAACTGCTGCTGCCGTTTGTACTTGGTCACCTGTCTCGTCCGTGGATTGGCGATTGGGTGGCGCGGCATAAAAAGTGGATCTCAAAAACCGACCAGACCTCAATTCTGCTGGTGGTCTACTCGGCGTTCAGCGAAGCGGTGGTTAACGGGATCTGGCATAAAGTGGGGATTGGGTCGCTGCTGTTCATCGTCGTCGTCAGCCTGGTACTGCTGGCTATCGTCATCGCGATCAACATTTTCGTCGCCCGCCGCTGTGGCTTTAACAAGGCCGATGAAATCACGATTGTCTTCTGCGGGTCGAAAAAGAGTCTGGCAAACGGCATTCCGATGGCCAATATTCTCTTCCCGACGTCAATTCTGGGGATCATGGTGCTGCCGCTGATGATTTTCCATCAGATTCAGCTGATGGTTTGCGCCGTGCTGGCACGACGCTATAAACGACAGGCAGAAGCCTTGCAGGCGCAGGAGAAAGCCCGCGCCTCTGAAGCTTAACGCGGCTGCTTTAAGGGCTGAACCAGCTGGGTCAGCCCTTCGGTTTTAATCAACAAGGTTAACGCCATCAGCTCGCCAAGATGCCCGGCAGGAAACTGATCCTTGCGGGCAAACCACAGCAAATACTCTTCCGGCACATCAATCAGGCGACGACCTTTATATTTGCCAAACGGCATTTCCGTATTGGCAATCTCGATGAGCTGCGCTTTATCCATGTTAATCTCCCAGCAGACGCAGCATTTCGGCTTCGTCGATCACCTCGATGCCGAGCTCCTGCGCTTTAGCCAGCTTAGAACCCGCCGCTTCACCGGCAATCACCAGATCGGTTTTTTTCGATACGCTGCCGGCCACTTTCGCCCCCAAGGCAAGCAACCGTGCCTTCGCGTCGTCGCGCGACAGCTGGCTCAGGCTGCCGGTCAGCACCACCGTTTTACCGGCGAACGGACTATCGATTTCCTCGGCATTGACCACCACCGGCGCAGGCCAACTGACGCCTTCGGTCCGCAGTTGAGCAATCACATCGCGGTTGCTCTCTTCAGCGAAGAAGTTGAAGACGTGCGTAGCGACGACGATCCCGACATCCTGAACTTTTTGCAGCTCTTCAATAGAAGCCTGCTCCAGCGCTTCGATAGTGCCAAAGTAGGCCGCCAGCCCCGCCGCCGTGGCTTCGCCTACTTCACGAATGCCCAGCGCATACAGGAAGCGCGCAAAAGTGGTCTGTTTGGATTTTTCCAGCGCATTCACCACGTTTTGCGCGGATTTCGGCCCCATTCGGTCCAGGCCCGTAAGCTTACCGGCGCTCAAACGGAACAGATCGGCCGGCGTGTGGACATACTCTTTTTCCACCAGCTGGTCGATGATTTTGTCCCCCATCCCTTCCACATCTAATGCGCGACGTGAGACGAAATGTTTTAGGGCTTCTTTACGCTGCGCGCCGCAGATTAACCCGCCGGTACAGCGCGTCACCGCTTCGCCTTCCACGCGTTCAACGTCCGAGTTACAGACCGGGCAATGGGTCGGAAATTCGATTTCTCGCGTATCCTCCGGGCGTTCAGACAGCACAACGTTCACAACCTGGGGGATAACGTCGCCTGCACGACGAATCACCACTTTATCGCCAATGCGCAGACCCAGGCGGGCAATTTCATCGGCGTTATGCAAGGTGGCGTTGCTCACCAGAACGCCAGCCACATGTACCGGCTCCAGGCGTGCTACCGGCGTAATCGCCCCGGTGCGCCCGACCTGGAACTCCACGTCACGCACGAAGGTCATCTGTTCTTGCGCCGGGAATTTAAAAGCAACGGCCCAGCGCGGTGCCCGGGCAACAAATCCCAACTGCTCCTGCAACGCCAGGGAGTCTACTTTGATCACCACGCCATCAATATCAAAGCCTAAGTGCGGGCGGTCCTGCTCGACCTTACGATAGTAAGTAAGTACTTCCTCTGGGGTGTGACACAGTTTCACCCGGTCGCTCACCGGCAATCCCCACGCCTTAAACTGCTGCAGGCGGCCAGAATGGCTTTCCGGCAGTACTCCGCCATCCAGCACGCCCACACCGTAGCAGAAGAAAGTAAGTGGTCGCTTCGCCGTAATACGCGGGTCAAGCTGGCGCAGAGAACCTGCCGCCGCATTACGCGGGTTGGCAAACACTTTTCCGCCGGTGCGGCGGGCTTCGTCGTTAATTTTTTCAAAGCCGGCCTGCGGCAAGAACACTTCACCGCGCACTTCCAGGCGCGCCGGAATGTTGTCGCCGCGCAGCTTCAGCGGGATGGCGCGAATCGTTCTGACGTTGGAGGTAATATCCTCGCCGGTGGTCCCGTCGCCGCGCGTCGCCGCCTGAATCAATACGCCGTTTTCATACAGAATACTGACCGCTAACCCGTCCAGCTTCAGCTCGCAGCAATAAACCAGATCATCGCTGCTCTTCAGACGGTCCTGAACGCGCTTGTTGAAGGCCAGGAAGCTCTCTTCATCAAAGACGTTATCCAGTGACAGCATCGGTACGTCATGGCGAATCTGGCTGAATGAGGCCAGCGGAGTCGCCCCGACGCGTTGGGTTGGTGAATCAGAGGTAATCAGTTCCGGATGGCTGGCTTCCAGCTCACGCAATTCGCCCATCAACCGGTCATATTCCGCATCGGGAATCTCCGGGGTATCCATAACATGGTACAGATATTCATGATGGCGAAGCGTGGCTCGCAGTTCAGTCAGTTTTTGTTCGATCGGTTCCATATCGCACCATCAATGATAAAAAACCCCCGGCAGGCGGGGGTTCTGGATTGGAAGACGAAACGCCGGGAGGAAAAATCAGGCGTTGGCCTCTTTCACTTCACGAATACGGTCTTGATATTCGCGCAGCTTTTGCGGAGTCATCATCCGACGCTGATCGTCCAGCACGACACCACCAACTTCGTCAGCAATGTACTGTGCAGATTGCAGCATCAGCTTAAAGTTTTGCAGTTCATCACCAAACGACGGGACCTGCATAAAGATAGTCACGCCAGGCGTGGTCATATCCGCCATGCCATCCGGATTGAACGTACCCGGTTTGACCATATTTGCCAGGCTGAACAGCACCTGACCGCTGCCGTCCGGGCTAAGGTGGCGATGGAAAATATTCATGTCGCCAAATTTAAATCCCGCCTGCTGAATGCTGTTGATCAGCACTTCGCCGTTTATCTGCGTGCCCTGATGCGCGGAGACGTTCATCACAATGACCGTTTCTTTACGCTCTTTCGGCTGAGGAGCCGGTTCAGCGACCTGAGGTTCAGGAGCTGGCTGAGGCTGCGCGGCGGCCGGTTGTGGCGGTGCGACAGGCTGCGTTGGCTGAACAGGGGCCGGCTGATGCGGCGGCGTGTTCTGCTGCACCGCAGGCTGCTGAGGCGGTGGCTGATATTGCGGTGGTACCGGCTGTTGCACGGCAGGCTGCGGTTGCTGCGGCACCTGAGGTTGTGGAACCTGATGCTGCACAGGCTGCTGGCGTACCGGCTCTTCCGGGCGAACAGGTTGCTGAACCTGACGCTCATAAGGAGGCTGATATTGGTGTTGCGGCGGCGCCTGACGAGGAGCTTCTTGCTCACCGTGCACGCCATTAGGGGCGTGATTAACCCGGTGAACGCGAACTTCACCCACGCCTTCAACATCGTCATCAACGTCATCGCTCTCAGACTCTTCGTCATCGCGAGACTTCATACGTTTCAGTGGGCGATCGCGAAACATCGAGGAACGTTCTTTACGGCTGGTCCAGAAACCGTGTACCAGTAAAGCGAGTATGGCGATCGCGCCAACAATGATTAATATCAGACGCAAATCCTGCATCATTATATTCTCTGTTGTTCTAACACCTTGCCACCACGGCAAACATTTACTTACTAAGAGTATTTGTCGATTACGTCGAGTGCAAGTGCGTCTGCCGCTTTCACTACATAAAGATGAACTAAATCGTGCTTTTTGCTGTTTTTTCGAACATTTCCTAACTGGTTATTGTCTGGCAACCCGATAAAATAAGCGGGCATTCAGTCTGAATGTCAAAACAGGAGCATTGCCTGACCATGGTTTCAACATCCGCATCTACCCCGCGTAGTGGCGTCTACTATTTTTCACAGGGCTGGAAACTGATCGCCCTGCCCGGCATTCGTCGTTTCGTCTTTTTGCCTTTATTAGTCAACATTATCCTGATGGGCGGCGCCTTCTGGTGGCTGTTTACACGCCTCGATAGCTGGATCCCGTCGTTGATGGGTCACGTGCCCGAATGGTTACAATGGCTGAACTATCTGCTGTGGCCTATCGTAGTTATCTCGATCCTGCTGGTGTTCGGTTACTTTTTCTCAACGATTGCAAACTGGATTGCCGCCCCGTTTAGCGGCCTGCTCGCCGAACAGCTGGAAGCCCGCCTGACCGGCGCCACCCCGCCGGACGTCGGCGTTTTCGGCATCATGAAAGATGTGCCGCGCATTATGAAGCGAGAATGGCAGAAGCTTTCCTGGTACCTGCCGCGGGCGATCGTGTTGCTGATCCTCTATTTCATCCCCGGCATCGGCCAGACCGTGGCGCCGGTACTGTGGTTCCTGTTTAGCGCGTGGATGCTGGCCATCCAGTACTGCGACTACCCGTTCGATAACCATAAAGTGCCCTTTAAAACCATGCGCGAGGCGCTGCGTACCCGTAAGGTGACCAATATGCAGTTTGGCGCCCTCACCAGCTTGTTCACGATGATCCCCGTTCTGAACCTGGTGATTCTGCCGGTCGCTATTTGTGGGGCAACGGCCATGTGGGTCGACTGCTATCGCGATAAACACGCGATGTGGAAGTAACCCCCCCCTCTTCCTTCGATAACTGTTTCAGGCCAATGGCACGATGGCCTGAAGCAGAACCGCTATATGCCGGGCCTTATTCCTTCTGGCTCATCATTATTTCCCTTCCGAATATAGATATGCTATTTCCTTACTTCCGCATATTCCTTAAGCGGGTATGCTGGAGCCGTACTCCCAAATTTCATACAGTTAAGGACGGGCCATGAGTAAGATTTTTGAAGACAACTCCCTGACTATCGGCCACACGCCGTTAGTACGACTGAACCGAATCGGTAACGGACGCATCCTGGCGAAAGTCGAGTCTCGCAACCCGAGCTTTAGCGTGAAATGCCGAATCGGTGCCAATATGATTTGGGATGCCGAAAAACGCGGCGTGCTGAAAGCCGGCGTCGAGTTAGTCGAGCCGACAAGCGGCAACACCGGGATTGCTCTGGCCTATGTTGCGGCAGCGCGCGGCTATAAGCTGACGCTGACCATGCCGGAAACCATGAGTATCGAACGTCGCAAACTGCTGAAAGCGCTGGGAGCCAACCTGGTGCTGACCGAAGGCGCGAAGGGCATGAAAGGCGCCATCCAGAAAGCCGAAGAGATCGTCGCCAGCGATCCGGAAAAATATCTGCTGCTGCAGCAATTCAGCAACCCGGCCAACCCGGAAATTCACGAAAAAACCACCGGCCCGGAAATCTGGGAAGATACCGACGGCCAGGTTGATGTGTTCATCGCAGGCGTCGGTACCGGCGGTACGCTGACCGGCGTGAGCCGCTACATCAAAGGGACCAAGGGCAAAAAAGATCTGTTCTCCGTTGCGGTGGAACCGACCGACTCCCCGGTTATCGCTCAGGCGCTGGCTGGCGTGGAGCTGAAACCAGGCCCGCACAAAATTCAGGGTATCGGTGCCGGCTTTATCCCTGGTAACCTTGATCTGAAGCTGATCGATAAAGTCGTGGGCATCACCAACGAAGAAGCCATCTCCACCGCGCGTCGTCTGATGGATGAAGAAGGTATTCTGGCGGGTATCTCTTCCGGTGCGGCCGTCGCCGCGGCACTCAAACTGCAGGAAGATGAGGCCTTTACCAATAAGAATATTGTGGTTATCCTACCGTCTTCAGGTGAGCGTTATTTAAGCACAGCACTGTTTGCCGATCTCTTCACCGAGAAAGAACTGCAACAGTGATGCCATCCGGCTAGCATCGTGTAAAAAAGCACCTTTTTAGGTGCTTTTTTGTGGCATACGTCAAAGTTTTACCCCTCCTGGCATTGATTCACCGCGTAGGGTCTGGTATTTAACCAACACATTTATTTTGATGCGCGAAATTATTCAAAATCGGATTTCCACGTGCTGAATCGATTTTATGATTTGGTTCAAGTCTTCCTTTCGCTGCATAATGTTTAATGACGTGCCAGACGTCAACGGCCAGATGGTCCTCACAGCAAACACGCTGTTGACACCTTAGCCAGACACGTAACGCCGGCGCTAACAATACAGGCTAAAGCCTCGCCGTTAGGCTAGACTTTAGGTCCACAACACTAAACCTATAAGTTGGGGAAATATAATGTTCCAGCAAGAAGTTACCATTACCGCTCCGAACGGTCTGCACACCCGCCCTGCTGCTCAGTTTGTTAAAGAAGCGAAAGGCTTCACTTCTGAGATCACTGTGACCTCCAACGGCAAAAGCGCCAGCGCCAAAAGCTTGTTCAAACTGCAAACTCTGGGTCTGACTCAGGGTACCGTTGTAACCATCTCCGCTGAAGGCGAAGATGAGCAAAAAGCAGTTGAGCATCTGGTAAAACTGATGGCTGAACTCGAATAAGTTCACGGGTTCTTTTTAATATCAGTCACAAGTAAGGTAGGGTTATGATTTCAGGCATTTTAGCATCCCCGGGTATCGCTTTCGGTAAGGCTCTCCTGCTGAAAGAAGACGAAATTGTCATCGACCGGAAGAAAATTTCTGCCGATAAGGTTGACCAGGAAGTCGAACGTTTCCTGAGCGGCCGCACCAAGGCCTCCGCCCAGCTGGAGGTCATCAAAACCAAAGCTGGTGAAACTTTCGGTGAAGAAAAAGAAGCCATCTTCGAAGGGCACATCATGCTGCTGGAAGATGAGGAGCTTGAGCAGGAAATCATAGCCCTGATTAAAGATAAGCACATGACTGCCGACGCGGCAGCCAATGAAATTATCGAAGGTCAGGCCACTGCGCTGGAAGAGCTGGACGATGAATACCTGAAAGAACGTGCCGCTGACGTACGTGATATCGGTAAGCGTCTGCTGCGCAATATCCTCGGTCTGGCAATTATCGATCTGAGCGCAATCCAGGACGAAGTGATTCTGGTTGCAGCCGATCTCACCCCGTCGGAAACCGCACAGCTGAACCTGAACAAGGTGCTGGGTTTCATCACCGACGCTGGTGGCCGTACTTCCCACACCTCTATCATGGCGCGTTCTCTTGAACTGCCGGCCATTGTGGGCACCGGTAGCGTCACCACGCAGGTGAAAAACGGCGATTATCTGGTCCTCGACGCGGTCAATAACCAGGTTCTGGTTAACCCGACCAACGAACAAATCGAAGAGCTGCGCAATCTGCAGGCCCAGGTCGCAGAAGAAAAAGCGGAGCTGGCTAAACTGAAAGATCTGCCGGCGATTACGCTGGACGGACATCAGGTTGAAGTCTGTGCCAACATTGGTACCGTACGTGACGTCGATGGCGCAGAGCGCAACGGCGCAGAAGGCGTAGGCCTGTATCGTACAGAATTCCTGTTCATGGACCGTGACGCGCTGCCAACTGAAGAAGAACAGTTCGCTGCCTACAAAGCGGTTGCTGAGGCCTGTGGCTCTCAGGCCGTCATCGTGCGCACCATGGACATCGGCGGCGACAAAGAACTGCCGTACATGAACTTCCCGAAAGAAGAGAACCCGTTCCTCGGCTGGCGTGCCGTGCGTATCGCGATGGATCGTAAAGAGATCCTGCGTGACCAGGTTCGCGCCATCCTGCGTGCCTCTGCTTTCGGTAAACTTCGCATCATGTTCCCGATGATCATCTCTGTTGAAGAAGTGCGTGCACTGAAGAAAGAGATTGAAATCTACAAGCAGGAACTGCGTGACGAAGGCAAAGCATTCGACGAAACCATCGAAGTCGGCGTGATGGTTGAAACACCAGCCGCGGCAACGATTGCTCGTCATTTAGCAAAAGAAGTCGATTTCTTTAGTATCGGAACCAATGATTTAACGCAATATACTCTGGCAGTTGACCGTGGTAATGATATGATTTCACATCTTTACCAGCCAATGTCGCCATCTGTCCTGACGCTGATTAAGCAAGTTATTGATGCTTCTCACGCTGAAGGAAAATGGACTGGCATGTGTGGTGAGCTTGCGGGCGATGAACGTGCTACACTTCTGTTGCTGGGTATGGGGCTGGACGAATTCTCTATGAGCGCCATTTCCATCCCGCGTATCAAGAAGATTATTCGTAACACGAACTTCGAAGATGCGAAAGTATTAGCAGAGCAGGCTCTTGCTCAACCGACAACGGACGAGTTAATGACGCTGGTTAACAAGTTCATTGAAGAAAAAACAATCTGCTAATCAACGAGATGCGCGGCCCAAATTACTGCTTAGGAGAAGATCATGGGTTTGTTCGATAAATTGAAATCTCTGGTTTCTGATGACAAAAAAGACTCCGGAACTATTGAGATTGTTGCTCCGCTCTCTGGCGAGATCGTCAACATCGAAGACGTGCCGGATGTAGTTTTTGCGGAAAAAATTGTGGGTGATGGCATTGCTATCAAACCTACCGGCAACAAAATGGTAGCGCCGGTAGATGGTACCATCGGTAAAATCTTTGAAACCAACCATGCATTCTCTATTGAATCTGATAGTGGTATCGAACTTTTCGTTCACTTCGGTATTGATACCGTTGAGCTGAAAGGCGAAGGCTTCAAACGCATTGCCGAAGAAGGTCAGCGTGTGAAAGTCGGTGACCCGGTCATCGAATTCGATCTGCCGCTGCTGGAAGAGAAAGCCAAGTCTACCCTGACTCCGGTTGTTATCTCCAACATGGACGAGATCAAAGAGCTGATCAAACTGTCCGGTAGCGTAACCGTGGGTGAAACCCCGGTCATTCGCATCAAGAAGTAATTCTTGCCGCAGAAAAAATGGCGCCTTCCGGCGCCATTTTTTTATCGCAAAGACCTCACGCCAGCGGCGGCAGAATCAGCTCATCGCAACCCTGTTGCGCAGTCCAGGTCATCACCGCCAGAACGCGTTGCGCCGCAGCGTGCGTCGCTTCTCCCAGCGCCAGACCAGAAACCAGCCCGCTAATCAACTCGGCACAGAACAGATCGCCGGTTCCCTTCAAATCCGTTTCGACCCGCGGATGGACCACCACCTCAACAGAATCCGCCGTAACCACCAGCAGGTTGATCGTCGCGTTGTCGACGCCTGGCGCGCTGGTGATGACCACCCACTTCAAGGTATCAGATAACAGACTACGCGCGGCAATCACCGCTTCCTGCTGATTATGACAAGGCATCCCGCTCAGCGTTTCCAGCTCAAACAGGTTTGGCGTAATGCCCTCGGCCAGCGGCAGCAGATGCTGACGATAGGCATCCGGGATTTCGGCCTTCACGTAGATGCCGCTATCCACATCGCCAATCACCGGATCGACAAGAATACACAGATGGGGATGGGATTCGCGAATTCGGTGTAGCCACTGCGCCAGGCGTTCAATCTGTATCGCGCTGCCCATATAACCCGTAGTCACCGCCCGCAGCTCACGCAGCGCATCGCGCTCCTCAAGGGCCTGCAAATAGCCTGTAAACCACGCTTCCGGGATCACCCCGCCGTAGAAGGTATCGTAGTGTGGAGTATTACTGAATAACACGGTCGGCACCGCCATAACCCGCAGTCCATGCTGTTTAATGGCCGGTACCGCAATGCTGTTGCCGACGCTACCGTACACCACCTGCGACTGCACGGCGACGATATCGACCTGCAGCGCCCGGCTCTTGTCATTGAAGAGCACCGATTGTATTTCGTCTTGCTGGCCCATCCCTTCTCCCCCCGCTGGACAGCGGGTCATACCCTGATTATCATTCGTCCTATGCTAAAATCCATTTTGTCATAGGTCAATGATGATCGTTGGAAAAACCGCCAGTGAGATTTTTGATAACATCCGTCATCTGGTCCAGAGCGGAGTATTAAAACCCGGTGCCTCTCTGCCTCCGGTACGAGAGCTGGCGGCGGACCTGACGGTTAACCGCAATACCGTAGCCGCCGCTTACAAACGGCTGGTCAGCACCGGTCTGGCCAGCAGCCAGGGCCGTAACGGAACGGTTATCAGAGGGTTGACCACGCCGCCGGCGCTGGAAGGCCGGGATCCCGCCTCCCCGCTGAACGATATCTCCAGCGGCAATCCGGACCCACGCCTTCTGCCCGATCTCACCCGCTATCTGAGCCAGCTCTCCCTGACCCCGCATCTCTATGGCGACGACGCCGTCAAGCCTGAGCTGCGACGCTGGGCGCAGCGCTGGATGCACGAGGATTTGCAAAGAGATGCTGAGATTAACCTGACCAGCGGCGCTATCGACGCGCTGGAGCGCCTGCTCTGCGCCCTGCTGCTTCCTGGCGATGGCGTGGTCGTCGAAGACCCTTGCTTCCTCAGCAGCATCAACATGCTGCGCTACACCGGCTTTAACGCCTGCCCGGTGGCGGTCGATGAGCAGGGAATGCAACCTGAAGCGCTGGAGATTGCCCTACGCAACGGCGCTCGTGCGGTCATCGTCACGCCCCGCGCGCATAATCCTACCGGCTGCAGCCTCAGCGACGCCCGTGCCATGGCGATTCAGGAAGTACTGGCCCGCTATCCGCAGGTGCTGGTGATTATCGATGACCACTTCGCGCTGCTATCGTCAGCGCCCTGGCACTCGCCGCTCCCGGCGACGACACAGCGCTGGGCGCTGGTGCGCTCAATGTCCAAAACCCTCGGGCCGGACCTGCGGCTGGCGTTTGTCGCCAGCGATAGCACCACCTCGGCGGCGTTGCGCCTGCGGCTCAATGCCGGCAGCCAGTGGGTCAGCCATCTGCTGCAGGATCTGGCCTTCGCCTGCCTGAGCGACGGTACCTTTACTGATGTACTGGAGCGAAGCCGGCGCCATTATCGCCAGCAAAATGAAACGCTGGCTGCAGCTCTGGCGTGCCACGGCTTTGACCCGCTCCCTGCTGGAGATGGTCTCAACTTCTGGCTACCGTTGAACGAACCCGCCCAACCCGTGGCTCTGCATTTAGCCCGCGCCGGCTGGCTGGTTCGTGAAGGTGAAATTTTCGCTATTGATGCCCCATCCCACGGGCTACGGCTGTCGCTCGGCGCCTTGAGCGACGCTCAGATTCACCAGTTGGCCAATGATTTACGCCTCGTGCTGCGCCCCTGACGCAGGTAATATCGAAACAGACGCGCGGGTCAGCCGCACGCCATCCCATTCCCCGGAGATAACACATGGTCAATCCGCAGCTAAAAGCCACCATTGAAGCCTGCGATCGCGCAATATCGCAGGAAGACTACGCCACGCTCATGGAATACTACGCCGAAGATGCTCTGCTGGTGGTCAAACCGGGCATGGTGGTTAAGGGCAAGGAGAATATCCGCAAAGCCTTTATCGCGATTGCTGACTATTTTCAGCACCGTCTGGTCGTGACGCAGGGCAGAATGGAGATTCTGGAAGGGGGCGATAATGCGCTGGTGATAATGGAAACCCGGCTGGATATCCCGACCCCGGAGGGAGGAACCACACAGGTTACGCGGCGCGCAACCTATGTTTTTCGCCAGGAGGGAGAACGCTGGCTGTGTACCGTCGATAACTCCTACGGTACCGACCTGCTGGACCCGCCGGTCAGTTAAATGCCCGCGCCCTGGCTGAAGTGCTCTTCGCCGAAAACGCCGGTGGACAAGTAGCGATCGCCACGATCGCAGACGATCGCCACCACCACCGCGCCGGGGTTTTCACGCGCGATACGCAGGGCACCGGCCACCGCACCGCCGGAGCTAACACCGCAAAAAATACCTTCCCGCACCGCCAGCATACGCATGGTGCTTTCCGCCTCCTGCTGGTGAATATCGAGCACCGCATCAACCAGCGAGGCATTAAAAATCCCCGGCATATATTCTGCCGGCCAGCGACGGATCCCCGGAATACTGCTGCCCTCTTCCGGCTGCAGCCCCACGATGCTCACCGGCTTATCCTGCTCGCGCAGAAAGCGAGACACGCCGGTAATGGTGCCGGTGGTGCCCATGCTGGAAACGAAATGGGTTATACGTCCTTGAGTTTGCTGCCAGATTTCCGGCCCGGTGGTGGTGTAATGGGCATAGGGATTGTCTGGGTTGTTAAACTGATCCAGCAATTTACCTTCGCCACGCTGCGCCATCTCCAGCGCCAGATCACGCGCGCCTTCCATCCCCTGCTCTTTGGTCACCAGAATCAGCTCTGCACCGTAGGCACGCATGGCCGCACGGCGCTCCTGGCTCATGTTGTCGGGCATCAGAAGCTTCATCTGGTAGCCTTTCAGCGCCGCGATCATCGCCAGCGCAATGCCGGTGTTGCCGCTGGTGGCTTCGATCAGGACGTCGCCGGGGGCTATTTCACCCCGTTTTTCCGCTTCAACAATCATCGAAAGCGCGGCACGATCCTTCACGGAACCCGCCGGGTTATTGCCTTCCAGTTTGACCCAGATTTCACTGCCGTTATCCGGCCCCAGTCGTTGCAACTTCACCAGAGGAGTATTGCCGATGGTTTGTTCTAATGTATTCACGGTTTTTACCCAATAAAAAGGCCGGGTACGTTGTGCTTACCCGGCCTGCAATTATCTCCGGAGTTCGACGCAGGACGTCTTATCCGGGCTACCACACCCTGCCGTTGTCGGAACAGCGATAAACTAGCGATTAAGCTATCAGGCTGATTCCGCCAGAGCAAGCGCCTCACGCGGTTCGATTCGCTCGTTACCGTTATAGAGTCGCGCATTCTGTAAGCCAACGAACAGACGTTCGCCGCGAGAAGGTGCGTCTTCGCCCGGCAGTACCACGGTCAGCGGTTCGTCGTACCAGCCTAACGGCTGCACCACTAATTGGGTGTAGTGGCCTTTCGGGCTGGCTTCCAGTACCTGTACCGGTAACGGGGAATCCAGGCTGGTTCGACGGCTGATATCGACTTCCCAGGGACGCAGGAACAGATCGACCGGCCCTTGATAGCTCGGCGTATAGCCCAGCGGCCAGCGATGGGCGCCCACATGGAACTGACCGCCGCGGATGGTGCCTTTCAGGCGGTTCACTTCGCCCATAAACTCCAGCACAAAACGGGTGGACGGCTCACGCCAGACTCGTTCAGGCGCATCGGCTTGTTCAATATTGCCCTGGCTCATGACCACCACGCGGTCAGCGACTTCCATCGCCTCTTCCTGGTCGTGGGTTACAAACACGCTGGTAAACTTCAGCTCTTCATGCAGTTGACGCAGCCAGCGGCGCAGCTCTTTACGCACCTGCGCATCCAGCGCGCCGAAAGGCTCATCCAGCAACAGAATCTGAGGCTCCACCGCCAGCGCGCGCGCCAGGGCCACGCGCTGCTTCTGACCACCGGACAGCTGGGCCGGGTAACGGTCAGCCAGATGGGCCAGCTGTACCATTTCCAGCAAACGGGTAACTTTCTCTTTGATCCCGGCGGCGTTTGGACGTTCACGACGCGGCAGCACCGTCAGGCCGAAAGCGATATTTTCGAACACCGTCATATGACGGAACAGCGCGTAGTGCTGGAACACGAAGCCCACTTTACGGTCGCGGGCGTGTACCCGGCTCACGTCGGTACCGTGGAAACGAATATGGCCGCTGGATTGATTCTCCAGCCCGGCGATGATCCGCAGCAGCGTGGTTTTCCCGGAGCCGGATGGCCCCAGCAGCGCGACCATCTGCCCGGAAGGAATGTCCAAAGAGATATCGTTCAGCACCTGAGTGCGGCCGAAAGATTTCTTAATATTAACGATCTCAATGCTCATGATTCCCCTCCAGTTGCGCGCGTTTTTCCTGATTGGCCAGACGCCATTGCAACATACTCTTTAAAAACAAGGTCAAAATAGCCATTAACGTCAGCAAAGCTGCGGCGGTAAAGGAACCTACGGTGTTGTAATCCTGCTCAAGCAGTTCAATTTGCAGCGGCAGGGACAGGGTTTCACCGCGGATCGAACCTGATACCACCGATACCGCGCCAAACTCCCCGATAGCGCGGGCGTTGGTCAGCACCACACCATATAACAGCGCCCAGCGGATATTCGGCAGGGTCACCCGACGGAACATCTGCCAGCCGGAAGCGCCGAGCAAAATCGCCGCTTCATCTTCGTTACTGCCCTGACTCATCATCACCGGCACCAGCTCGCGCACCACAAACGGACAGGTAACGAAAATGGTTGCCAGCACCATGCCAGGCCAGGCAAACATCACCTGCAGGTTGTGCTCATCCAGCCAGCCGCCCAGCGGACCGTTCGAACCGTAAAACAGCAGGTACACAAGGCCGGCAACCACCGGCGAGACGGCAAACGGGATATCCAGCAACGTCAGCAGCAGCTGGCGACCTGGGAAGGTAAAACGCGTCACCAGCCACGCCAGCAGCGTACCGAACACCAGGTTTACCGGCACGGTAATCAGGGCAATCATCACCGTCAGCCAGATAGCATGGAGCATGTCCGGGTCGGCCAGGTTGTGCAGCACCGGCATCAGCCCTTTGCTGAAAGCCTGAACAAAGATGTACACCATCGGCACAATCAGAATGAAGGCGGACACCAGCATCCCGGTACCAATCAGAAACCATTTACCCCAGTTAATACGAGGCGCGTCATAACGCTTCAATTGAGTCACTTCCGCCATTAATGACCTACCACACGTCGACCAAAGCGACTTTGCAGGGTGTTGATGGAAAACAGCAGCAGCAGCGACGCCGCGAGGATCACCGAAGCAATGGCGCTCGCCGCCGGGTAATCAAACTCCTGCAAACGCACGAAAATCATCAGCGAGGTGACTTCGGTTTTCCACGCGATGTTGCCGGCGATGAAAATAACCGCGCCAAACTCACCCAGGCTGCGGGTAAACGACAGCGCAATCCCCGCCAGCAACGCCGGTGAGAGTTCCGGCAGTACCACTTTACGGAAACTCTGCAGACGCGTTGCGCCCAGCGTTTCCGCCGCTTCTTCGTATTCCGGGCCCAGTTCTTCAAGCACCGGCTGTACCGTACGCACCACGAACGGAATGCTGGTAAAGGCCATCGCCACCGCAATACCGAGCCAGGTATAGGTCACTTTGATATCAAACTTCGCCAGCCACTCGCCGTAAAAGCCGTTGACCGAAAACAGCGAAGCCAGCGTCAGGCCCGCAACCGCCGTCGGCAGCGCGAACGGCAGATCCATTAACGCATCCAGCAGCGTGCGGCCTGGGAAACGATAGCGGGTCAGGATCCAGGCCATCAGCAGGCCAAACACGCCGTTAAAAATGGACGCCACAAACGCTGACAGCAGCGTGACTTTATAGGCTGCGACCACCTGCGGGTTGGTCACCACTTCCCAGTACTGTCCCCAGGTCATCTGCGCCAGCTGCATCACCAACGCGCTCAAGGGGAGCAGCAGAATCAAGCACACAAACAGCAGGCTGGTGCCGAGGCTAAGGGTAAACCCCGGCAGCACGCGCTTAGAAGCAACTGCAAACATTACTTACGCCCCGCCGCCAGCAGTTTGTCCAGCTCACCGCCGCTGACAAAGTGCGTCTTCATCACCTGCGGCCAGGAGCCAAACTGATCTTCAACACGGAACAGCTCGGTCTGCGGGAACTTATCCTTCAGAGAGTCCATCACTTTCGGGTTGTTCACGCGATAGTAGTAATCGGTAATGATGGTCTGAGCCTGCGGGCTGTAGAGCCAGTTCAGGTAGGCTTTCGCCGCTTTCTCGGTACCGTTCGCCTTCACGTTTTTATCCACCCACGCGACCGGAAACTCCGCCAGAATGTTGACCTTCGGCACCACGACTTCGAAGCCCTGGTCTTCATACTGTTTACGGATATTGTTCACTTCCGATTCAAACGTAATCAGCACATCGCCCAGTCCACGTTCCACGAAGGTCGTCGTCGCACCGCGACCGCCGGTATCAAACACTTCGACGTTTTTCAGGAACTGGGTCATAAACTGTTCGGTTTTAGCTTTATCGCCACCGTCGGCTTTGTCCGCGGCACCCCAGGCAGCCAGATAGGTATAGCGCGCGTTACCGGAGGTTTTCGGGTTCGGGAAAATCAGCTTCACGTCCGGGCGCACCAGGTCGCTCCACTGGTGGATCCCTTTCGGGTTCCCCTTACGCACCAGGAATGCCATGGTGGAGTAGAACGGCGAGCTGTTGTTCGGCAGGCGACTTTGCCAGTCGGCGGGAATCAGATTGCCTTTGTCATGCAGGATCTGTACGTCCGTCACCTGGTTGTAGGTCACCACGTCGGCTTTTAATCCCTGCAGGATCGCCAGCGCCTGCTTGGAGGAGCCAGCATGGGACTGCTTAATGGTCAGCTTATCGCCGCCGTTATCTTTAGCCCACTGCTGCTCAAACGGAGGGTTCAGGGCCGCAAACAGCTCGCGAGACACATCGTACGAACTGTTCAGCAGTTCCGTCGCCTGAGCCTGCGCAACCAGCAGCATGGAAGCAGCCAGTGCCAGATATCCTTTGTTCAGTGATTTAACCGCCATTGCGCACCCTTATCAGTTTGATGACTTTCTTATAGCCATAATATTTATAACGGGTATGAAAGGAGTAACGGTTTTATATACCGTTTGGCGATTTGGAAGTCGAAAAGGGAATAAGGCCTCGCCTTTGCCGACTGTGAAAGCGCCGTTCACGCCCGGCATTGCACGCCAGACAGGGTCTGCTGGCCACTGAACGCATCCATCTGGCATACCGACGTCGACCAGGAGCAGGTATCGCCAATACGTCCTTTCCTATAAAAAATGTCATTTTGAATATTATATATAAATAACAAACGACCAAATATATACGCTACATGAATAACAAAACGCCATTATTTTGATGTAATCCGAAAACACCCCGCTTTTATTGTGGCCTCATAACACCCATGGTAGCGTGCAAAATCAAATAAACAGCCAGACGCTTCAATGGAGACGTTATGCATGAATATTAGATATTCCATTGTCATTTTTGCTCTTTTTTTATCAGCATGCAGTAGTGGCAAAAAAGATAATTCAACTGTTGAAGTCTGTCAGGGAAGCGTGTGTCATCTTCAGGATAAAAATGCCGTTACTGCAACCAGCGAGCCGGATGAGAAACAGCAATCCCCGGAGGCGTCCTACCAACAGGCATTACGTTATTTCCGTGGTGATGGCGTCGGGCAGGACAGTTATCTCGCGATTAAATCCCTAACCCGTGCGGCCGAAGGCGGCCACCATCAGGCGCAGAAGGCACTAGGCGAAATATATCTCTACGGCATGGAGGAGATGGGAAGCGATCCCTCCCAAGCTGCACGCTGGCTTGCGGCGGCGGCGGCTGACGGCAGTGCCGAAACGGCGGAATTACTTAAAATTGCTCGCGATGAAAAACGTAATGAGCATGAAAAATACGAACTGAACGAACGGCGAAAGTATTTTTATCGCTTCCTGTACCATACCCACTGGTATCGCCCGCCGATAATAATAAGAACATATTAATACAACACTACAAATCACCCTTATAAATATATATGGAAATAACGATGGTAGAAAAATACATTAAACCTTTATTCTTAATTACCGCACTGGCTGGCCTGGTGGGTTGTTCAAATATCACTACGGGTAATCAGAAATATGGTGTATCCGGCGCAGCGGCGGGGTCAACAAGCGCCAACGCCGATAGCAACCTGGAACACTGCAGTTCCCCGCTGGGCACTCTGGCTATTGATGACGGGCGTAATGCCGATTGGTTTGGTCAATTTGGTAGCGCCACCAAAATTACCAGTATTGAACCTCTGTTACGCATCGCGGTACAACAGTCTAACTGCTTCGTTATCACTTCTATCGGTAACCAAAAAACGGATTCTCGCCTCTCAAACATCACCGACAAACAACGTAATTCAGGTGAGTATCGTGCCGGCTCTAAACAGCAGAAAGGACAAAGGGTAGCCGCAGATTACTTCCTGGAGCCGCACATCGTTATTGATAATTCAGCCGTTGGCGGCCTGGCTGGAAGCCTTGGCGGCCTCTTCGGTAACAGCATAATCAGTACCGTAGCGAGCAGCGTCCAGATGAAGGCATCCGTCGTTACACTCAGCCTGTTCGATATCCGCTCGTCGGTGCAAATTGCATCAGCAGAGGGAAGCGCCACGGCCACCAATTACGGTGCTGCTCTCGCGGGGTTTGGCTCCTCGGCGGGCGGTGCTTTAGGCGGGCTCTCCAGAACACCAGAAGGTAAAGCGACCGTTGCGGCCTTCCTGGAATCCTATAACAACATGGTTATCGCATTACGTAACTACAAAGCCAGCGAAGTGAAAGGCGGCCTTGGTCGCGGCGGTACTCTCAAGGTTAACTAATCTCGCTTCTCCGGCGGCCCCTCTCTGCCGGTTAATCTTCAGAAGCAATGAAGCCGATCGTTTTGATCGGCTTCATTTATTCAGACAGCGGTAACGTAACGATTACAGTGCCTGCAGACGATCCAGAGACGGAGCGAAGTAGTAACCGCCGGTCACCGGTTTGGTAAAGCGCAGCATGGCATCACGCTTGCCGTCGGTATCGCCAAACATGCTCAGCAGCTGCTGTTCAATGTTGTGGATACGCGCACAGTAAGCGCAGAAATAGAGGCCATGAGTCCCGCTGGCGGTACCGTACGGCAGGCTCTGACGCACGATTTTCAGCCCTTTTCCATCTTCTTTTAAGTCAACGCGGCTCAGGTGCGACGTGGCCGGGCGATCGTCGCCATCAATCTCTTCGTTGGCTTCTTTGGTGCGGCCAATCATCATCTCCTGATCCGGGACGCTCATCCGGTTCAGCTGCTTCAGATTATGTTCCCAGCGCTGTACAAACACGTAGCTACCACCGGCGTCCACACCATCTTTAATGATGGCTACGTCGCTGCGGGTCTCAAGGCCTGCCGGGTTTTCAGTACCGTCGACAAAACCGCTCAGGTCACGCTCTTCAATCCAGCGGAAACCGTGAACTTCTTCCTGCACGTCCAGCAGGTCGCCGAAAGCGGCCATCGCGGCCTGCGCCACAGAGAAATTCACCTCATGGCGTGCGGAGAGAATATGAATCAGCACATCGTACTGGGTAGATGGTGCCAGGCCTTTGCCGTATACCGGGAAATCTTTCAGCTCTTCAGCACCGACGCCGCCGCTCAGCTCACGCCAGACGTTATGGCCGAACGCCACTACCGCGCCCAGTTGGGCATCCGGGTATTGCGTTTGAAAATGCGCTAATTTATCAACAAACGCACGGCTGGCTGTGCGCAGGGCGTTGATATCCCCTTTGACATTGGCTTCAATCCAAATCGCCGCACGGCAATGTTCCGGCAAAATGCCGCTCTGAACCTGAGACATCGCTCCTCCTGAAATGATACAACCCCAACGCTGTGGGACTTTTTTACCCGTCATACTTCACGTTGCCTGCACGGTGGCATTCTACAACGCGAAGTATTCAGGCTTTATCGCCCTATTGTACCCGTTTTTTACCAGCGCCATGTCTCTTCAGATCAATTTAGCGTTGCCAGATAATTTTGCTGACTTTCCAGTTTTTCAACGTATCGTCTGAAGGCATCAGCTCTTCCGGGCCGCTCCAGTGGCCGGTAAAGGCATAGCTGATGTGCTGGCTGCCCTCTGCTTTACATTCAACGACCGGGCCATTATCGTTCGCGCCCTTCTGACAGTTGCCATAGGCTTTGCTGTACAGATCGCTAAATGGCGTACCGACCTGCACGCCGCTCGCGGTTTTAATCTCGCTGTCGCGCACTTCGACACGGCTCACGGTTCCGGCGTCACCATTAATCGTCATGGCAACGTTGTCGCCTTTCAGCGCTTCATAGTAGCGAACGATATTGCCGCTGGCGGTTTTCATACCGCTACGCAGACGATAGCTCCCGCCGATGGCATCGCCAATAGCCTGTTCATTCAGCGGCGTTGCCGCCGTCAGACCACCTACGCCTTGCTCGGTCACTTCCATTGAAGAACCAAACCAGTTCCATGGATAGGCCGCAGACCAGTTAACGGCACTCATGGTGGAACAGCCGGTTAATGCCAACGGTAAGGCGCAAAGAAGTAAACGTAGCGATTTCATGACACAGTCCTTTCTTGTTTATTTGACCCATGTTGGAGTGCAGGATCGGCAAAAAGTGCCGTCAGAGGTGCGCTTCCAGGAAACAGGCTTTCAGCCGACGACTGGCTAGCAGCCACCAGAAGGCGTACAGGTCGATTAACAGCAGCCCGATAGTCAACATGGAAGGCGACTCACCGCCTAACCATAACAGTGGCTGCCAGAGCAGCAGCAGAGCCTGAGAGAGCACCAGCAGCCAGCGCATCAGCGGCCAGAGGCGCGGAAATCGCTGCCGCTGCCCGCTGACGATAAACGCCAGCACCGCCGGTATGCCAGGTAACAATCCTAGCCAGAAATTATCATGGTCGGGATAGAACAGATTGAGCAGTGCATCCCCTTGCTGCCGCGAGGCGCCTGCCATGATGAACAGCACCCAGGTTCGCGCCTGCAGCAATAAAACGCACCAGAACAGAAACGGTAATCTGAGCCGCCCATGAGCATCAAAATCGGAGGGGATAAACTCAGTATTCTTCATCTTCAATTAAACGCTTGCCCAGGCTGAGCACGTCCGCATATTCGTAGCCAAGACGTTCGTACATGCCCTGCACCACGTCGTTATCCTCGCGAATCATGATATTAATTTTCGGGCAGCCGCGGGCAATCAGCTTTTTCTCGAGGCGATTCAGCAGCGCGTTGGCAATGCCGCGGCCGCGATATTCCGGATGCACGCCAAGGTAATAAGCAGAACCGCGATGACCGTCATAGCCACCCATTACCGTTCCGACCACCTGGCCGTTCACTTCCGCGACCAGAAACAGGCTGACGTCGTGGTGAACCTTACGCTCGATGTCCATTTCCGGGTCATTCCATGGGCGCAGCAGCTCGCAGCGCTCCCACAGCGTAATCACTTCTTCGAAGTCCTGCTGGCGAAAGACGCGTATCTCCATGGTATTCCCCATTATTTAGGCTTAAAAACAGCGATTATGGCGTGATTTTACCCGATAGCCAATATCAGGCGAAATGAACCGGAAAAAATGTCATACTATGACCTTGTCATGTATTGAAATGAAAAGTAAAACAATTCTTGTTTTGAATGGTCGTAACGGAAAACGCGATACGATATAACACCAGGTACCACTTGTTTGCAATTCAGGCCGAATGAGCACTTTTAAACCATTAAAAATACTTGCTTCGCGCCGCCAGGTGCTGAAAGCAGGGCTGGCTGCCATGACCCTTTCAGGGATTTCATCGCAGGTAACTGCCAAAGAACAGCCGTTGACGACGTCCAATGGGCACAGCAAACCCGCGGCGAAAAAAGCGGGCGCTAAACGCATCGTCATGCTCGATCCCGGCCATGGCGGCATCGACACCGGCGCTATCGGTCACAACGGTTCGAAAGAGAAACACGTTGTCCTCGCGATTGCCAAAAATGTACGCAGCATCCTGCGCAGCAACGGCATCGACGCGCGTCTGACGCGTACCGGCGATACCTTTATTCCGCTGTACGATCGCGTCGAAATCGCCCACCAGCACGGCGCTGACCTGTTTATGTCGATTCACGCCGATGGCTTTACTAACCCAAGCGCGGCGGGGGCATCGGTGTTTGCGCTCTCCAACCGCGGCGCCAGTAGCGCCATGGCGAAATACCTCTCCGATCGCGAAAACCGCGCCGATGAGGTCGCCGGTAAAAAAAACACGGCGAAAGACCATCTGTTACAGCAGGTGCTGTTTGACCTGGTGCAGACCGATACCATTAAAAACAGCCTGACGCTGGGCTCGCATATCCTGAAAAACATTAAACCGGTGCATAAGCTGCATAGCCGCAACACCGAGCAGGCCGCGTTCGTCGTGCTGAAATCACCGTCGATACCGTCGGTGCTGGTCGAAACCTCGTTTATTACCAACCCGGGCGAAGAAAAACTGCTGGGTACCGCCGCGTTTCGACAGAAAATCGCCAATGCAATCGCGTCGGGTATTATCAACTACTTCCACTGGTTCGATAACCAGAAAGCCCACTCAAAGAGACGTAAATGAAGCCCGACGTAGAGCTGGTAAAGCGCTATCTCCTCCAGCTGCAGGACCATATTTGCCAGCAGCTTAGCGCGGTCGATGGCGGTAAATTTGCTGAGGACAGCTGGCAGCGTGAAGGTGGCGGCGGCGGTCGCAGTCGGGTGCTGCGCGATGGCGGCGTGTTTGAGCAGGCGGGCGTTAATTTCTCCCACGTACATGGCGACGCAATGCCGGCCTCGGCGACAGCACACCGCCCGGAGCTGGCCGGTCGCAGCTTTGAAGCCATGGGCGTATCGCTGGTGGTACATCCGCGCAATCCGTACGTGCCAACCAGCCACGCCAACGTGCGCTTTTTCATCGCCGAAAAACCCGGGGCCGATCCGGTGTGGTGGTTTGGCGGCGGGTTCGATCTAACCCCCTTCTACGGCTTTGAAGAAGATGCCGTTCACTGGCACCGCACCGCCTTCGATTTATGCGCCCCCTTCGGTGATGAGGTTTATCCGCGCTATAAAAAATGGTGCGATGACTACTTCTTTATTAAACATCGCCATGAACAGCGCGGGATTGGCGGCCTGTTCTTTGATGATTTAAACACTCCAAACTTTGACCACTGCTTCGCCTTTATGCAGGCGGTGGGCGATGGCTACACGGCGGCCTATCTGCCGATTGTCGAACGGCGTAAGGCCCTGCCCTACGGCGAACGCGAGCGCAATTTCCAGCTTTACCGTCGCGGGCGTTACGTGGAGTTCAATCTGGTGTGGGATCGCGGAACGCTGTTTGGTCTGCAGACCGGCGGGCGCACGGAGTCGATTCTGATGTCGATGCCGCCGCTGGTGCGCTGGGAGTATGACTACCAGCCAGAAGAGGGCAGCCCGGAGGCTGCCCTGAGTGACTTCATTAAAGTCAAAGCATGGATTTAACGAAAGCCCCGATGATGGGGCTTTCTGCATTATAACGGCTGAGTTTGTGCTTCCACGACCGCCAGCGCCACCATGTTGACGATACGACGAACGGAGGCAATCGGCGTCAGAATATGCACCGGTTTTGCCACGCCCATCAGTACCGGACCAACGGTCACCCCTTCGGAACTGGAGACGCGCAGCAGGTTGTAGCTAATCCGCGCGGCTTCCATATTCGGCATCACCAGAATGTTAGCTGAGCCTTTCAGCGGGCTGTCCGGCATCCGCTCGTGGCGAATGCTCTCCACCAGCGCGGCATCGCCGTGCATTTCACCATCAATCATCAACTCCGGCGCCCGCGCCTTCACCAGCTCCAGCGCTTCACGCATTTTGCTGGCTGACGGGCAGTTTGACGACCCGAAGTTCGAGTGCGACAGCAGCGCCACCCGCGGTTCGATCCCGAAACGACGCACGCTTTCCGCCGCCATCAGGGTGATTTCCGCCAGCTGCTCCGGCGTCGGATCGTTGTTGACGTAGGTGTCGGCAATAAAGGTGTTGCCGCTCGGCAGCAGCAGCGCGTTCATCGCCCCTGCGGTGCTGACGCCATCGCGGTAGCCGAACAGCGGCTGCACCACCGAATAGTGGTCATGGTAGTCGCCGATGGTGCCGCAGATCATCGCATCCGCTTCCCCACGATGAACCATGATCGCGCCAATCACTGAGGTGTTAGCAATCACCGCCCGCTGCGCCTGCTCCTGGGTTACGCCGCGGCGTTTCATGAGCTGGTAGTACTCACTCCAGTACTCTTTGAAGCGCGGATCGGATTCATTATTGACGATCTCAAAATCGACGCCGGCTTTGATCTGCAGACCCAGCTTCTGGATACGCATTTCGATCACGCTCGGACGACCGATCAGGATCGGTTTGGCCAGCCCCAGCGATACCAGTTCCTGAGTGGCATGCAGGACCCGAGTCTCTTCCCCTTCCGCCAGCACCACGCGTTTAGGCTCTTTGCGCGCCTGGGAGAAGATCGGCTTCATGAACAGGTTGGTTTTGTAGACAAACTCGCTGAGCTTCTCGATATAGGCATCGAAGTCGGCAATCGGACGGGTTGCCACGCCGGAGTCCATCGCGGCTTTCGCCACCGCCGGCGCGATCTTGACGATCAGGCGCGGATCGAAAGGTTTCGGAATAATGTATTCCGGGCCGAAGCTCAGATCCTGATCGCCATAGGCAGAGGCCACCACTTCGCTCTGCTCCGCGTGGGCCAGTTCGGCGATAGCATGGACCGCCGCCAGCTTCATCTCTTCGTTAATAGCCGTCGCACCGACGTCCAGCGCACCGCGGAAAATGAACGGGAAGCACAGGACGTTGTTCACCTGGTTCGGGTAGTCGGAACGGCCGGTACAGATAATCGCATCTTCGCGGACCTGCTTCGCCAGCGGCGGCAGGATCTCCGGTTCCGGGTTCGCCAGCGCAAGGATCAGCGGCGCGCGAGCCATCTTCTTCACCATCTCAGGGGTCAGGACTTTCGGACCCGAGCAGCCGAGGAAAATATCGGCCCCGTCGATCACATCATCCAGCGAGCGTTTGCCGTCATCGTCCACCGCGTAGGCCGCTTTGGTTTCCGCCATATTCGGCTCACGGTCTTTATAGATAACGCCTTTGGAGTCGCAGACCACGATATTGTGTTTCTGCATCCCCAGCGCCACCAGCAGGTTCATACAGGCGATAGCCGCTGCACCGGCGCCGGACACCACCATCCGCACGTCGGAGAGGTTCTTCTCCACCACCCGCAGGCCGTTAATGATCGCAGCGGTGCTGATAATTGCCGTGCCGTGCTGATCGTCATGGAATACCGGAATGTTCATGCGCTCGCGCAGCTTTTGCTCGATGTAGAAGCACTCCGGCGCTTTGATATCTTCAAGGTTAATGCCGCCGAAAGTCGGCTCAAGCGCCGCCACGACATCGATAAATTTATCCGGATCCAGCTCATCGACTTCGATATCGAAAACATCAATACCGGCGAATTTCTTAAACAAAACGCCCTTGCCTTCCATCACCGGTTTCCCGGCGAGCGCGCCGATGTTCCCCAGCCCCAGCACGGCGGTGCCGTTAGAGACAACGGCAACCAGATTGCCGCGCGCGGTGTATTTATAGGCGGCCAGCGGGTCCTTCTCGATTTCCAGGCACGGTGCGGCCACGCCAGGCGAGTAGGCCAGAGCCAGGTCCCGCTGCGTCGCGAGAGGTTTGGTCGGGACTACCTGAATTTTCCCAGGAACGGGAAACTCATGAAAATCGAGGGCGCTTTGTTTCAACTGCTCATCCATTTTATGGTTCCTTTCACGTATCAGTCGTAGGGGGTGGTGCGTAATGGCTTCCAGGTGCCCACCCTGAGGTGGGCCTAGTATCTCGCCTGACGGCTTTTTAAACTTTGAACGCCGCCATACTCTGGCCATCACAAAGGTATATTTGTTATCGATTTATAACATTTATGTAACCTTATTTCGAAAGCAATGATAGTCCGGTCTGCTATGCTTTTTAGTTATCTACCCCAAAAACACCTCGACTGACAATCAGCAAAAACTCATGCAACATCTTGTTTCAGGAGTCAATTATGTCCCGAAGAGAACTTGCCAACGCCATTCGCGCCCTCAGCATGGACGCCGTACAAAAAGCCAACTCCGGCCACCCCGGCGCCCCGATGGGGATGGCAGATATCGCCGAAGTCCTGTGGAATGATTTCCTTAAACACAATCCGGGCCACCCGGGCTGGTACGATCGCGACCGCTTTGTGCTCTCCAACGGTCACGCCTCCATGCTGCTGTACAGTCTGCTGCACCTGACCGGTTACGACCTGCCGCTTAATGAGCTGAAAAACTTCCGCCAGCTGCACTCGAAAACCCCCGGTCATCCGGAGCACGGCTATACCCCCGGCGTCGAAACCACCACCGGACCGCTCGGCCAGGGCCTGGCTAACGCCGTCGGTATGGCGATTGCCGAGCGCACCCTGGCGGCGCAATTCAACCGCCCCGGCCACGATATTATCAATCACTACACCTGGGTGTTTATGGGGGACGGCTGCCTGATGGAGGGGGTTTCTCATGAGGCCTGTTCGCTGGCGGGCACCTTAGGTCTCGGCAAACTTATCGGCTTCTACGACCATAACGGCATCTCTATCGATGGTAAAACCGAGGGCTGGTTTACCGACGATACCGCCGCACGTTTTCGCGCTTACCACTGGCACGTCATTGGCGATATCGACGGTCACGACCCACAGGCGGTGAAGCAGGCGATTCTTGAGGCCCAGAGCGTGACGGACAAACCGTCGCTGATAATCTGCCGGACGGTGATCGGGTTTGGTTCACCGAACAAAGCCGGTTCGGAAGAGTCCCACGGCGCAGCGCTGGGCGAAAAAGAGGTGGCGCTGACCCGCGAGAAGCTGGGCTGGAAATACCCGCCTTTTGAGATCCCTAAAGATATTTATCAGCAGTGGGATGCCCGGCCACGCGGCGAAAAGGCGGAACAGACGTGGAATCAACAGTTCAGCGCCTGGCAGCAGCAGTACCCCGAGCTGGCAGCCGAGCTGAAACGCCGGATGGAGGGTGAACTACCGGGAAGCTGGGATCAAATGGCGCATGACTATATTGCCCAACTGCAGGCCGAACCGGCGAAAATTGCCAGCCGCAAAGCGTCGCAAAATGCGCTTAACGCCTACGGGCCAGCACTGCCGGAGCTCTTGGGCGGTTCGGCGGATCTGGCGCCCAGCAACCTGACTATCTGGTCCGGTTCTCACTCCATCAAAGAGGACCTGGCGGGCAACTATCTTCACTACGGCGTGCGCGAATTCGGGATGACGGCGATCGCCAACGGGATTGCCCTGCACGGCGGCTTTATCCCCTACACGTCCACCTTCCTGATGTTTGTCGAGTATGCCCGTAACGCGGCGCGCATGGCGGCGCTGATGAAAGCCAGACAGATTATGGTCTATACCCACGACTCGATTGGGCTGGGGGAAGATGGTCCCACCCACCAGGCGGTGGAGCAGCTGGCCAGTCTGCGCCTGACGCCCAACTTCAGCACCTGGCGCCCCTGCGATCAGGTGGAAACGGCGGTTGCCTGGCGGGCAGCCATTGAGCGCCGCACCGGCCCCACCGCGCTGATTCTGTCGCGGCAAAACCTGGCGCAGATGGCGCGAACGCCGCAGCAGGTGCAGGATATCGCCCGCGGCGGCTACGTGCTGAAAGATGCCGGCGGCAAGCCGGACTTGATCCTGATTGCCACCGGTTCAGAAGTTGAGATTGCCGTGCTGGCGGCAGAGCAACTGCTTGCCAAAGGCGTTAACGTCCGGGTGGTTTCCCTGCCCTCAACCGATGTCTTCGATGCGCAAGATGAAGCCTACCGGGAGTCGGTCCTGCCCGGCGACGTCAGCGCCCGCATCGCCGTCGAGGCCGGGATTGCCGACTACTGGTATAAGTATGTCGGTCTGAAGGGGAAAATCGTTGGCATGCGCAGCTACGGGGAGTCAGCGCCGGCTGACAAGCTCTTTCCGTTCTTTGGCTTCACCGTTGAGCACATCGTCACTCTAGCGGATGAGCTATGTAACGGGTAACCCATAGCGTGGGCCAGGCATCTGGCCCCTGCCAGTTATCGCACTGCGGCTGCTGCGCATAGCGTACCAGGCTAAACCGCTGGCCATCATAGCGCCAGCGGGTCTGGATCCCGCAATCGCCGGGGCTGCGGCCTTTATCCAGCGTCACCAGCTCGTGACGCTGCTCATCGAAGCCGGCGTTAATCAGTTCAATCTCACGGGCCGCATTGCCCGGCGGCTGGAAAGGTAAGCTCAGACGCAGCTGGCGCGCCATGTACGGCGGCCGGCGCGACACCAGCCACGCCCGCCAGATGGTGTTGTACGCGCCCGCTTCACAACTGACCATCAGCAACACTTTTTCATCCGTTAACGCGGTGACCCGGATCTCACGGCGGAACGGATCCAGGGAGCACGAGCTGTTGTCTATCCGCTCGTTGCCATAATCCATCAGATCATTGAGTTCATCCCGACTCAGCGGCGATTGGGTCAGATCAACCTTGCCTACCGCGCGCAGCGCCGGGGCCGGGGGAACACTGAGCGGCGGCTCTTCGCCTTTACCCACCCAGGCAGTTTCACTGCCGACGCGTTTCTGATGATTATCGATAAACAGCAGGGCGGCCTTCAGCCCCTGCAGAGAGATGGTCTGTAGCCCGTTGACCAGAGTTATCGCCTGCCCTTCCTGCACCTGCTGCAAAAAGGCATCGATGGTGACGCTGTCGCCGGTTTTCACCAGTTTGTCGGCAACCTGCCAGTGTTTATCAACTAAGGCCAGCGGTTTACCGTCCAGCAGAAGACGCGGCGCCACTGGGGCCAGCGCGGCGACCGGGTTGCCGATGCCACCCAATTCAATACGCAAGTTGGCATCGGTGACCGCGCCGGCGCTGCGGCTCAGCGTCATCACCAGTCCGTGATGCAGACCGACGTTGCGGGCGACGCAGAAGTTCTGGTTATTACAGGTCACCAGCCAGTCATTGAAGAGCTGCTGCGCAGGCGCCGCCCACGCCAGCGACGACGGCAGGACGGTAAAAAGCAGAAAAAAGAGAACCCGATAAAGCATGCGCGGCACAACCCCAGAGAAAACGCTCAAAACAGTCGCCATCTTCACCAGCCGCGCCATGTTACTCAATCGGATTTATCAGATATCCCCGCCATCAGGCCCGAGGTTTGCAGGTACTGCAGCAGGATGACCGCTTTACCGTCGCGGATCTCGCCGCTGGCGACCATCTGCAGCGCCTGGCTGAACGGCAGCTCCAGCACGTCAATGTCTTCATCTTCAACGCCACCGCCGCGGGTCTTTCGCTGGGCGTCGCTGTACTCGGCAATAAAGAAATGGACGATTTCGGTCACCCCGCCGGGAGACATAAACAGCTCGAACAGCTTGCGCACTTCGCCGACTTCGTAGCCGGTCTCTTCAATGGCTTCTTTGCGGATGCAGGCTTCCGGCTCGTCGTTATCCAGTAGCCCGGCGCAGGTCTCGATCAGCATCCCGTCGTCATTGCCGTTGACCCAGGTGGCGACGCGAAACTGACGAACCAGCACCACCGTGCACTTGCGGCGGTTATACAGCAGCACCGTCGCGCCATTGCCGCGATCGTAGACCTCACGCTTATGGCGCACGACGCTGCCGTCACGGCGCGTCAGCTCGTAGGTGATATTGCGTAAAATGAAGTAGTTTTCGGAGAGGAGTTTATCTTTGATAACGTTGATGTTGAGTGACATACGGCCCCGCAGCATGGAATAACCATGCCATACTACGCCGCGGGGCCGGGTTTGTCGTTAGTGAAGCGGCGCTGATGTTACGCCGAGATAATCCATGATGCCCAATGCGGCATGGCGGCCTTCGGCCATTGCCGTCACCACCAGATCGGCACCGCGCACGGCGTCTCCGCCAGCAAAGATTTTGCTGTGGCTGGTCTGATAGCGATAGCGGCTCTCCACATGGGCTTTGATCCGCCCGCGGCTATCGAGTTGTACGCCGACGGACTCCAGCCACGGCATGCCGTGCGGATGAAAACCAAAGGCCATGATCACCGCGTCGGCAGGCATCACAAACTCGCTGCCCGGTATTGGCGACGGTCTACGTCGCCCCTGGGCGTCCGGTTCACCCAGTTGGGTTCGCAGAAAGCGCACGCCATTGACCCGGCCTTCGCCGTCCAGCTCCAGGGTCACCGGCTGCACGTTAAATTCAAATACTGCCCCCTCTTCGCGGGCGTTTTTGACCTCTTTTTTCGACCCCGGCATATTAGCCTCATCGCGACGATAGGCGCAGGTTACCTGTTTCGCCCCGTGGCGAAGCGCGGTACGCACGCAATCCATGGCGGTGTCGCCGCCGCCCAGCACCACGACATTCAGGCCGTGGGTATCGATGTAAGGCTCTTCAGGCAGCTCGCTAAGCCCCATCACCTTTTTGGTATTGGCGATCAGGAACGGCAGCGCGTCATATACCCCCGGAGCTTCTTCATTGGGCAAATCCGCTTTCATCGAGCGATAGGTGCCGGCGCCGATAAACACCGCGTCGTACTCCTCCAGCAGCGACGTTAAGGCAATATCCTTGCCGACTTCGCAGCCTAACTCGAAATGAATCCCCATTTGGCTGAAGATTTCCCGGCGCCGGGCCAGCAGAGATTTATCAAGCTTGAAGGCGGGGATGCCAAAGGTCAGCAGACCGCCGATCTCCGGATGACGGTCAAAAACGACGGACTTCACGCCATGGCGAATTAAGCGGTCGGCACAGGCCAGACCCGCCGGGCCGGCGCCGATAATGGCCACTTTTTTGCCGCTATCGACAACCTGGGAAAGATCCGGACGCCAGCCCTGCGCCAGCGCCTGATCCGAAATATAGCGTTCAATGTTGCCGATAGTGACCGCGCCCTTGTCATCGCGCAGGGTACAGGCCCCTTCACACAGGCGATCCTGCGGACAAACACGGCCGGTAATTTCCGGCAGGCAGTTGGTCTGATGAGAGAGTTCTACGGCGCCGGAGATATCCCCGGCCTGCACCCGCTCAATCCACTGCGGAATATGGTTGTGCAACGGACAGGTCCACTCGCAGACGCTGTGCTCGCCGCATTGTAAACAGCGTTCTGTCGCCTGCTGCGCCTGTCCGGCATTAAAGGGCAGATAGATCTCGGCGAAATCCGTTTTACGCTCCTGAGCGGCACGTTTATCCGCCTCGCCGCGGGGCGACGTGGCTGCCATCTGGCGGACTTTGGCACCTTCCGCCGGCACGCTAATGTCGCCCGGATGCGCATGCCACGGCCGGGCATCCAGCCGCGCCGTGCGCTGACGCCGCTGTTTGGCCATGCTGAACAGCGTCTCGTCGGTGGCCAGCTGTAACGCCTCCGCCGGGCAGTTCTGCACGCAGGCCGGCCCCGCTTCGCGCCCGTTGCACAGATCGCATTTGTGCGCCGTCGCCTTCACTTTTCCCTCGGCCGCCGGGAGCAGCACGATCTCCATCACCCCAAACGGGCAGGCCACCATGCAGGATTTACAGCCGATACATTTCTCTTCATTGACCTGCACGCTGTCGTTGACCTGCCTGATGGCATCATTCGGGCAGCTGCGCAGGCAGGGCGCGCTTTCACAATGCCGACATGTAATGGCGTTACGTTTGTGTTCGTGCTTAATCACGCTAATGCGCGGCAAAAAGCGCTGTGGGGTCAGCACGTGCTGTTCGTCGTTATGTGCCATCACACAGGCCACTTCACAGGCTTTACACCCGATGCATTTGCGACTGTCGCTGATAATAAAGTGGTTCATGGTATCCTTCGGTCTTCGGTGAATAACCCCTCAATTCGCATGATTATTTATTACCCGACAAAACAGGGTCGGAACAATGTTCATTTGCCCAGATTACTTTTTTTCTCGCGATAATCCGGTCTGGATCAAGTTTTTTTGACTTAAATGAAATTGCGTTTTATTTAGACTGGTATGAGAAGAAAATGAGATCGCCGTGAGCAACCTGGCGCCGCTCAGCGCGCAATTCCACCGAGGCAGTGGACCGCGACGGGTCGTGTCGCAAAAGACATAAGATAAATTACACTATCTCCTTAATTTCTCCACGATTGACTGTGGGGTTAGCTATAGAGTGTCACAGACTGTGAAACAACAGAGCATGTACACAATGAGGTCTCAATTCTGATGGCGAATTTTTTCATCGATCGCCCCATTTTTGCGTGGGTGCTGGCGATTCTGTTATGCCTGACCGGAACGCTTGCAATCCTGTCGCTGCCCGTAGAGCAATATCCCGATCTCGCGCCACCTAACGTGCGAATTACCGCCAACTACCCGGGCGCGTCGGCGCAGACGCTGGAAAATACCGTCACTCAGGTTATCGAGCAGAATATGACCGGGCTCGATAATATGATGTACATGTCATCGCAAAGCTCCTCCTCCGGGCAGGCGACCATCACCCTGACATTTACCGCCGGCACCGATCCCAACGAAGCCATGCAGCAGGTGCAAAACCAGCTGCAATCGGCGATGAAAAAGCTGCCGCAGGCGGTGCAAAATCAGGGAGTCACGGTTCGCAAAACCGGTGATACCAACATCCTGACCATTGCGTTTGTCTCCACCGATGGCAGCATGGATAAGCAGGACATCGCCGACTACGTTGCCAGTAACATCCAGGAGCCGCTCAGCCGCGTCAATGGCGTCGGCGATATCACCGCCTACGGTTCGCAATACTCCATGCGTATCTGGCTGGATCCGGCCAAACTCACCGGCGTGCAAATGACGGCGAAAGATGTCACCGACGCCATCTCGTCCCAGAATGCGCAGATTGCCGTAGGCCAGCTTGGCGGCACCCCGTCGATCAATAACCAGACGCTGAACGCCACCATTAACGCCCAGTCGCTGTTACAAACGCCGCAGCAGTTCCGCGATATTACGCTGCGGGTGAATCAGGATGGGTCGCTGGTCACCCTTGGCGATGTGGCGAAAGTCGAGCTGGGGGCGGAAAATTACGATTACCTCAGCCGCTATAACCGCAATCCGGCGTCGGGTCTTGGCGTTCAGTTAGCCTCCGGGGCCAACGAAATGCAGACCGCGGAGCTGGTGCTCAATCGCTTAAACGAGCTGTCGCAGTATTTCCCGCACGGCCTTGAGTATAAAATTGCCTACGAAACCACCTCTTTCGTGAAAGCCTCGATCCACGACGTGGTGAAGACGCTGCTGGAAGCGATTGCGCTGGTATTCCTGGTGATGTACCTGTTCCTGCAAAATATTCGCGCCACGCTGATCCCCACCATTGCCGTTCCGGTGGTTTTGATGGGCACCTTCGCGATCCTGTTTGCCTGCGGCTACAGCATTAACACCCTGACGATGTTCGCGGTGGTGCTGGCGATAGGCCTGCTGGTGGACGATGCCATCGTGGTGGTGGAAAACGTCGAGCGCATCATGAGCGAAGAGGGGCTCTCCCCTCGCGAAGCGACGCGCAAATCGATGGGGCAGATTCAGGGCGCGCTGGTGGGTATCGCCATGGTGCTGTCGGCGGTATTTATCCCGATGGCCTTCTTCGGCGGCACCACCGGGGCCATTTATCGCCAGTTCTCAATCACTATCGTTTCTGCGATGGTGCTATCCGTTCTCGTTGCCCTGATCCTCACCCCGGCGCTGTGTGCAACCTTGCTCAAACCGATTAAAAAAGGGGAAGAGCACGGTAAGACCGGCTTCTTTGGCTGGTTTAACCGCATGTTTAACCGCAGCGCCCGCAGTTACGAGACGGCGGTCGGCAAAATTCTTCACCGCACGCTGCGCTGGATCATGCTCTACGTGCTGTTGCTGGGCGGGATGGTGCTGCTGTTCCTGCACCTGCCTACCTCGTTCCTGCCGCAGGAAGATCGCGGGATGTTCCTCACTTCCGTGCAGCTGCCGAGCGGTTCTACCCAGCAGCAAACGTTGAAAGTGGTGCAAAAGGTTGAGGACTATTTCTTCAGCCACGAGCAAGCCAATGTTGCGTCGATTTTCGCCACCGTCGGCTCTGGCCCCGGCGGTAACGGGCAGAACGTCGCGCGCATGTTCGTCCGCTTGAAAGACTGGGACGAGCGTGATGCCAAAACCGGGACATCATTTGCGATTATCGAGCGGGCGACGAAAGCTTTTAACCAGATTAACGAAGCGCGCGTGTTTGCGACCAACCCACCGGCCATCAGCGGTCTGGGCAGCTCTGCCGGTTTTGATATGGAGCTGGAAGACCATGCCGGTAACGGCCATGAGGCGCTGATGGCAGCGCGCGATACGCTGCTTGATCTGGCGGCAAAAGACGATCGGCTCACCCGGGTGCGCCATAACGGTCTTGATGATAGTCCGCAGCTGCAGGTTGATATCGATCAGCGTAAAGCCCAGGCGCTGGGCGTCGACATTGACGATATCAACGACACCCTGCAAACCGCCTGGGGCTCAAGCTACGTCAATGACTTTATGGATCGCGGCCGCGTGAAGAAGGTCTACGTTCAGTCCGCCGCCCCATACCGCATGCTACCGGACGATATTAATCAGTGGTATGTGCGCAACAGCAGCGGCACGATGGTGCCCTTCTCAGCGTTTGCCACCTCGCGCTGGCAGACCGGCTCCCCGCGTCTTGAACGCTATAACGGCTATTCCGCGGTGGAGATTATCGGAGAAGCGGCGCCGGGCGTCAGTACCGGTACGGCGATGAATATTATGGAAGAGCTGGCCCAGCAGTTGCCAAACGGCTTCGGGCTCGACTGGACGGCGATGTCCTATCAGGAGCGGCTGTCTGGCGCTCAGGCTCCGGCGCTGTACGCCATATCGCTGCTGGTGGTGTTCCTGTGTCTGGCGGCGCTGTACGAAAGCTGGTCAATCCCCTTCTCGGTCATGCTGGTAGTGCCTTTGGGGGTGATTGGCGCTCTCCTCGCCACCTGGCTGCGTGGCCTTGAGAATGACGTTTACTTCCAGGTGGGTCTGTTGACGGTCATCGGCCTGTCGGCGAAAAACGCCATCTTAATCGTCGAGTTCGCCAATGAACTGAATGAGAAGGGAGAAGATTTGCTCGCCGCCACCCTGTCGGCTTGTCGGCAGCGTCTGCGCCCGATCCTGATGACCTCGCTGGCCTTTATTTTCGGGGTCCTGCCGATGGCGACCAGCACCGGCGCCGGTTCAGGCAGCCAGCATGCGGTCGGCACCGGCGTCATGGGCGGGATGATCTCCGCGACGTTCCTGGCCATTTTCTTCGTACCGCTGTTCTTTGTGCTGGTGCGTCGACGCTTCCCGCGCAAGGAGCGACCGCAATAATTCACGACGGGACCAAATGTCCTGTGCTGAAATAACAAAAAAGGCGACTATCACAGTCGCCTTTTTTATCTGTTCACAGCCGCATTAGCATTATTAGCATGACGCGATTACCCTGCTCACATTGTGGAATTTATTTACGAAGCATGCCTTCAATAAAATCTTTCCAGTTCCCTAATTCATGTTCAATCATAATATCCTCTCTTATTATTATGGGTGATTTTAAGTAAATCTGTTACCGATGGGAAGTTCATTGAAGTTATCGCTGTGATTGCTGGTTTGCATCGTACGCTACTGCCTTCGTTGACCTGGCGCTACTATGGACCTGAGTATGTTGATTTAATGTGACCAGTAGCAACATTTTGCAACAATAGCCACTTTTTCAGATTGTTCTCGCTGCCGGCTGTATGCCCGGTGAGTGGCGACATACAGCCCATGATTAAATGCACTGGTTAATATTCAACCAGGTGATACAGGCACGGTAAAACGTTATATTTCTGAACCTGATTAACGTATTATTTCAGGCAGTATTTTTTCAGGTATATTCGGATATTCCTGAGTTTATAGTTCAATTCAACGTAAAAACGTAAAAGGTTTAATCATGCTGACCATGTACGGGATCAAAAACTGCGACACGATAAAAAAGGCCCGCCGCTGGCTGGAAGCGAATCAGCTTGAATATCGCTTTCATGATTATCGTACCGATGGCCTGGATCGTGAATTATTAAACACATTTATCGCCGAACTGGGCTGGGAAGCCCTGCTCAACACCCGCGGAACCACCTGGCGTAAACTGGATGAAAGCCGCCGCGATCTCATCACCAACGCCGATGCCGCCGCGACGTTGATGTTGGAAATGCCGGCAATTATCAAACGCCCATTGCTCTGCGCGCCCGGGCAGCCTATGCTGCTGGGCTTCAGTGAACTCACTTATAAGAAGCTTGTTAACGAGGTATAGTCTATGTCTTGCCCGGTCATTGAGCTGGCTCAGCAGCTTATTCGCCGCCCTTCCCTCAGCCCCGATGATGCGGGATGTCAGGCGCTCATGATTGAACGCCTGCGTGCGATTGGCTTTACCGTTGAACCGATGGATTTCGGGGATACCCAAAACTTTTGGGCATGGCGTGGACACGGTGAAACGCTGGCCTTTGCCGGCCATACTGACGTGGTCCCGGCCGGCGATGCCGACCGCTGGATTAACCCACCCTTTGAGCCGACGATTCGCGACGGCATGCTGTTTGGTCGCGGCGCTGCAGATATGAAAGGTTCGCTGGCCGCCATGGTGGTTGCCGCTGAGCGCTTTGTCGCCCAGTACCCAAATCACCAGGGCCGTCTGGCATTTCTGATCACCTCCGATGAAGAAGCCAGCGCCCACAACGGCACCGTAAAGGTCGTTGAAGCGCTGATGGCCCGTAACGAACGCCTGGATTACTGCCTGGTGGGCGAGCCGTCCAGCACCGAAGTGGTGGGCGACGTGGTCAAAAATGGTCGCCGCGGTTCATTAACCTGCAACCTGACCATTCATGGCGTACAAGGGCACGTAGCTTACCCGCATCTCGCCGATAACCCGGTTCACCGCGCGGCGCCAATGTTGACGGAGCTGGTGGGCATCGAGTGGGATCAAGGCAATGCGTTCTTCCCGCCGACCAGCATGCAGATTGCCAACGTGCAGGCCGGAACCGGCAGCAATAACGTGATACCTGGCGACATGTACGTTCAGTTCAACTTCCGCTTTAGCACCGAATTGACCGACGAGATGATCAAAGCCCGGGTGATCGAGCTGCTGGATAAATACCAGCTGCGCTATACCCTGGACTGGTGGCTGTCTGGTCAGCCGTTCCTGACCAGCCGCGGAAAACTGGTCGAGGCGGTGGTGAACGCGATAGAGCACTATAATGAAATTAAACCTCAGTTGCTGACGAATGGCGGTACCTCTGACGGACGCTTTATCGCCCGTATGGGTGCCCAGGTCGTTGAGCTGGGACCGGTGAATGCGACAATTCACAAAATCAATGAATGTGTTAATGCCGCCGACCTGCAGCTGCTGGCACGGATGTATCAACGCATCATGGAACAACTGGTCGCCTGACGGCCGCGATGTAATAAGAGGAAGCGCACATGGAATGGCTTATCAGCCACTGGTGGATTCTGGTGTTGGTCTTTTTAGTAGGCGTCATGATTAACGTCATCAAAGATCTTAATCGTGTTGACCACAAAAAATTTCTCGCCAACAAGCCAGACCTGCCCCCCCATCGTGATTGCAACGATAAGTGGGACGATGACGACGACTGGCCGAAGCACGACCAGCCGAAGAAATAAGTCCAGACCCCGGTCAGCGCTGCGCTGCCGGGGCATTCTCGGATGACGGTGTAAAGATGTTATCCGGGATCTACCACCTCATCACAGCAGTTCGATAATATCGTCATCTTTCGGCGTGCTGCCGCTTAGCGCTTCATCGAAATAGTGCTTCGGTACGGTATAGCGCAGACGCTCAAGCGCAAACTGCATGCTACGATCGTCAATCGCGTGTCCCAGATCCTCAACAATATCCAGCGTGACATCGCCACCGGCCTGCAACAGCGCCTCTTGCGCCGACACCGCCCATGCCAGATCGATAACGCGATCTTCGCCACCATGAATCAGGTGAATCGTCGTCGCCGTCGTCGCTGACTGAGGAAGCGTCGCGTAACGTCCGTTAAACGCGATAACCCGCGAGGCCAGTCCCGACTCGGCTTTGATACTCTCCAGCGACATAATCGCGCCCTGGGAGAAACCAATCAGCGCCGTGGCCTGCGGACTCACACCGCTCTGTTTCTGCCAGTAGCGAACCGTCTCAATAAAGGTCGGCATAATCGTGTCGATTCGCGACTGACGATTTTCCTCAGTGACTCCCTGAACGGAAAACCACTGCCGGCCCGGAGGAGGGCCACAAGGCTCGGCCCCGCCGATACTGACAATCAACGCATCCGGAAACTGCGGCGCGAACAAACTGCCGATCTGCCCCATTGAAACGGGGTTATCCCCGACGCCATGAAACAGCAACAGCAGCTGTTGGGCAGGTGTCGCCGGGCTTTGAACAATAAAATGGTCGTGTTTCATGGCGGTCTCCTTAGTGTACGTGGGCAGTTTACGCCGCACGTGGAATATGACCATGACATTTAACTGAATGAGTTAGTTAAAAAAATTGCAGTTCTTCAACCTGCTGGCGCAGCGCCTCTGCCCGCGATGCATCCAGGCTGAACAGCGCCTGTCCTGCCTCTTCACGCATCCTGACCAGCAGCGCTTTGCGCCCGGCCAGGCGTAATTCCGTGCAGATCAGCGCTTCATCCTGGCGTTGCAGACGTGCACTCAGAGCCACAAGCGCGCATTCGCTCTGCAGCACCAGGCGATTCAGGGCGCCGATTGCCGCCAGCAGTGGGCGATGGGCGAAGGCAAAGCCCGCGATATCCAGCCAGTCCTGTTCCGTAAGCATAGCTGCTTGCACCGTTGGCAGCGGCAACGTCGTGTCACGCCACTCCCGCAGCCAGAACTCATCCCGCGCCAGACGCTGTGACTCCTGTTGAACCAGTTCACTGCCCGCTGCGGTTAACGGATACAGCGCCATCGCCGTATAGCAACCGCTGCTGGCTTCGCGATGGGTGCCTAAGCGCACCAGGGTAAAACCGCAGCGCTGCCAGAAGCGCCAGAGCTCAGGGGTATACCCAAAGCTCACCGACAGATAATCGAGAGCGCGAGAGTGCGCAACCGCCCTGGCGACCAACGCCTGCCCCAGCCCCTCCCGCTGTCGGGCCGGATGGACGGCAATGCGGGTGATGCGCTGCCCGCTTAAGGTCGCCGCCAGCGGACTGCCGCCATGGGCCGCCAGCGACTGCGCCACCAGATTACCGCGTGGACGACGAAAGCCCGCCCACACCGCTTTACTCAGCGCGGGGTCCAGCCCTCCCTCCTCCACGCACCACAAGGCCCCAGCAACTCCGTCCTGCGTGCGTGCACAGGTAAAGTGCTGACCCGGGGCATCCATCATCCGCCGTAAATCCAGCGGCGATGTCCGGTAATGGGCGCCGGACAGCAGCTGGTACATCGCCGGTGCCAGTCCGTTGTGCTGCTGCCAGCTGGTCTGATCCACGGCTATGACCTCGACGTCACCCGTGGGCGCCTGCGCAAAACTCTCGTCGCCGAACAACAGCAGATCGCTGACCAGCGCTTCCAGCGGGCAGCCGGGCGCCCAGCGAATAGGGGTCGATAGCTGGAACTGCCACAGGTGCGCAAAGCTGGCGCAAAACTTGAGCATAAACCCGCGCCCGGTTCCTTCATAACCCTGGACGGTGGTGGTCAGCAAGGTTCGGGGGAAGCGGGCAACCAACTGGCGCAGCAACGGCCCGGGAATGGCGGCCGCTTCATCAACGATCAGCCACCCCGCCTGCACAGCGTTGGCCAGTAGCGCATCGGGAGCCATAAAATGAAAATCTTCGCCAGCAAAGGCGGCCATCACCTCGGTGGCACCGCGCGACGGGGCGGTGACGATGGCATCGCCAGCCAGCTGGCGTATCAGCATCCCCGCCAGCGCGGACTTTCCCCGCCCGCGTTCAGCGGTCACAACGGCGATGCCTGGCGGGAGCGCGGCCAACCGCTCAAGAAGTGCGGCCTGCCCGGCCTGAGGGTGACCATCTGCCGGCTGCCACTCTGGCCGGGGGACGCTGTCCGGTAAGGTCAGCGTCTCGCCCTGTCGCCAGATCACCGTGTCGCGACTGGTGCTGACCTGCTGGCAGAAGCGGTGGACAAAATGTGGGGTTGGGATCGGGGCTGGCGCATCGCTCCAGCGTAGAGAGTCCGCGTCAGGCAGCATTGGCCAGCGCGCAAAATCTGGCGTCAGCAGTATCAGCCAGCTTCCGGCGCGCAGGGTGCCGCTCAGCGCCGCGAAGGCCGCCACGTCAAACCCATGACGAGCGTCGAAGAAGGCGTGATGATATTCACGCCCGAGTAAGGATTTTAAGGCGCCCGGCAAGATAGCGGGCTGTGCCTGCGGCTCGCTGCCGACCCACAAGCCATCGCCTCCCAGGCGTTCACGTAGCTCGAGCGCCTGTTGCAGACACCACGCGTCGTCGCCGCTGAGCACCAGCAGGCGACGAATACCGGTTTGCACCATCTGCGCCGTCAGGTTAAGCAGCTTATCCATGTGCTGTCGCGATCAGAGCGAGTTACCGAAAGTATTGCACTGCGCCGGTTCGCCACTGTCAAAGCCGCGCTTAAACCAGGTGTAACGCTGTTCAGAGGTACCGTGAGTGAAGCTGTCCGGCACCACGCGCCCCTGGCTCTGTTGCTGCAGACGATCGTCGCCGATGGCTTCTGCGGCATTCAGCGCTTCCTGCAGGTCACCAGTTTCCAGAATGTCCTGTTTCTGCATGTTGTGGCCCCAGACGCCGGCAAAGCAGTCGGCCTGCAGCTCCATCTTAACCGACAGGCGGTTCACTTCGGTCTGCGATGCCTGCTGCTGCATCTGACGGACTTTAGGTTCAATCCCCAGCAGCTTTTGTACGTGGTGGCCCACTTCGTGCGCAATGACATACCCCTGGGCGAAGTCGCCATCCGCGCCGAGCTTATTCTTCATTTCGTCGTAGAACGACAGGTCGATATAGACGGTGCTGTCCGCCGGGCAATAGAACGGTCCCATTACCGACTGGCCGGTACCGCATCCGGTCCGCGTGGCGCCGCGATAGAGCACCAGCTTCGGTTTGACATACTGACGCCCCATCTTTTCAAACAGCGGTCCCCAGGTGTCTTCGGTGGTCGCCAGGATCACCGAGGTAAATTTGGCGGCTTCATCGTCTTGCGGGCTGACAGAATGCTGGGTGGTTGTTTGCTGCTGTTGGCCGATCGGCTCGCCCGTCAACATGCCGGTTAAATCCACGCCGTAGTAGCCGGCCACCAGCACGATAATCAGCAGGACGATCCCGCCCTTACCCGTGGGCAGACGAAAACCGCCACCGCCGCCGCCCATTGATGGACCTGAACTATTCCGCCTGTCTTCAACATTATCGCTCTCGCGACGCCCTTGCCAACGCATAGGAACCTCTATCTCTTTCATTCTCGAATAGAAGAGATCGTAGGCCGTTAAGCGGAGAATTACCACAGGAAACAACAGGAAGACGCCAGAAGACCGGACGGTCTTCTGGCGGAGGGATATTTAGTCCAGCTTCACACCCAGACGATGGGCCACTTCTTCATAGGCTTCGATCAGGCCGCCGAGGCTCTGACGGAAGCGATCTTTGTCCATTTTGTCGAGGGTATTTTTGTCCCACAGGCGGCTGCCGTCCGGGGAGAATTCATCACCCAGCACCACTTCGCCTTTGAACAGACCAAATTCCAACTTGAAGTCGACCAGGATCAGGCCGGCGTCATCAAACAGTTTTTTCAGCACGTCGTTGGCTTTGAAGGTCAGTTCCTGCATGCGCGCCAGGTTCTCTTTGCTGACCCAGCCGAAGGTTTCGCAATAGGATTCGTTGACCATCGGGTCGTGCATCGCATCGTTTTTCAGGAACAGGTCAAACAGCGGTGGCGACAGCTCAATCCCTTCTTCAATGCCTAAGCGTTTCACCAGCGAACCAGCCGCACGGTTACGGACAACGCACTCCACCGGAACCATATCCAGCTTTTTCACCAGGCATTCGGTATCAGAGAGCAGGGCTTCCATTTGGGTCGGGATGCCGGCTTCTTCCAGTTTGCTCATAATGAAATGGTTAAACTTGTTGTTCACCATGCCTTTACGGTCGAACTGCTCAATGCGCGCGCCATCACCTGCTGATGTATCGTTACGGAATTCGAGTACCAACAGATCCGGATTCTCGGTGCTGTAAACGGTTTTCGCTTTACCACGATACAACTCAGCTTGCTTTTGCATCTTTGTTACTCCAGTGAAGATATAGACGATAAAAATTGCGCTTTTCGCCTATACACCAAATCATTCAGGTTACCTCGACGCGGCAATGGAACGACAACTTCGTCAACAACGAAAGCGACCAACTACGAAGCAAATTGCAGGATTTAGTGTATACGCACACGTTTGCGTCACTATACATGAAAAAGGGCCGGATTACTCCAGCCCTTGTTTATTACTTAGCGAATGCTGCCTGGAATACGGCAACCAGCGCGTCGTTCTGCGACTGGGTCAACGTATGGCCTTTCGGATCGATGAACTGCAGGCTACTGCGGTTATCGAGGTCGCCGACCTGCAGTTTGTAGTCACCAGAAACCAGCTCTGGGTCGCGAGCGCCCAGTTCCTGCCAGCTGCTGTCAGACAGCGGCTTGTAGGTCAGCGCCATGCTGCCCTGCGAACGGGTGCTGTCGGTAACCTTCATGCCCACTTTTTCCAGGGTGCCCGGCAGACGTTGCCACACCATGTTAAACGGTGCGCGAACGACCAGCATCGGCAGACCGGTATCGTCGGCAGCGCTCTGCACGTCGAAGGTCGCGCCGGCATTTTTCTGCGCCGCGTTCTGCGCGCTGGTGGCGTTCATATCCAGACCTTCGGAGATGACGTTCAGCATCGCGGTGCTGTAGCGCTGCAGCGACGCCGGATCGGAGATCGGTTTGCCAGCCTGTTCCAGATTCACCAGCTTCACAATCACCGCCTGCTGATAGCCCTGCGGTTTCACTGAGATTTGATAGCGACCACGGTACTGCTGGTCTTCATCGAGGCGAGACCACTCCACCCAGTCAGTATTCAGCGTCTGGCTGGCATCGTCACGTTTGGTGATGACATAGTTCTTTGACTGTACGATGCTGGTCACCTGGGCCCACAGCGAACCGCTACGACCGTTCTCAACCATCAGCGTCGCGGTATCACCGTTAAACTGAGTGCGAGCACCGCTCACCAGTGCCAGAGGCTGAGCCGGTGGACGAATGTCCAGCGCTTTGCCCACGGCGCCTGTGCTGGTCGCGACCGGAATATTATAATCACTCACCTGAACCGGCAGAATCATGCCAGCAGGTGCGTGAATTTCACTGAGCGGCGCAGCTTGCAGGTAGACCTCGTCGCCTCCAACCTGACGCTTGTAGCGTGAATCGGAACTACAAGCCGCGAGAAGCAGGACCAATGAAACGCCCGCAACCTTCGTCAGGCGCGACTTCTGTACTGAGTAAGCCATCAAATCTCCCTAAACTTTACAGCAAACCGGCATGCTTCAGCGCTGCAGTGACGGCCTTAATACCATTTTCGGTAATCGGCGTCATCGGCAGGCGCAGCGTATCGGTTGCCACAAGACCCAACGCCTTACATGCCCACTTAGCGGGAATCGGGTTGGGTTCGACAAATAATTTTGTATGCAATGGCATCAGACGCTGGTTTATTACACGAGCCTGCGCGAACTGGCCTTCAGCTGCCAGACGGCACATATCAGCCATGTCGCGAGCCGCCACGTTCGCCGTAACGGAAATCACGCCATGACCGCCAAGCTGCATAAAGTCCATTCCGGTGGCATCATCGCCGCTCAACAGAATAAAGTCATCTGAAACCAGCTCTTTGATCTGATGAACACGACTTAAGTTCCCCGTCGCTTCCTTAATACCGATAATATTTTTTACTTCCGCCAGGCGACCGACGGTTTCCGGCAACATATCGCAGCCAGTACGGGACGGCACATTATACAGAATTTGCGGCAGGTCGGTGTGTTCTGCGATAGCTTTAAAGTGTTGGAACAGCCCTTCCTGGGTCGGACGGTTGTAATAAGGGGTGACCGTCAGGCAACCTACAACACCGCTATTGTTAAAACGTTTGGTCAGGCTGATAGCCTCTGCGGTTGCATTTGCACCGGTACCCGCGATAACCGGGATACGTCCGTCAGCCAGTTCAAGCGTCATCATGACGACATCGCCATGCTCTTCATGGCTCAGGGTTGCGGATTCTCCGGTAGTCCCTACCGAAACGATCGCCGAGGTTCCGCTGGCGACATGGTAATCAATCAGTTTTTTCAGGCTTGACCGGCAGACGTTACCGTTTTCATCCATCGGCGTGACAAGCGCTACAATACTTCCCGTGAACATGGGCCATCCTCAGAGCAGAAGTGCAACAAGATTCTCAATGTTACGTTTGGTGCCGTAATAAAAGCAAGAGACCCGACGCCATCAGGGATGTTGTATGCCGGTTTTTTTTATGCTTTCCTAATGTTACCTCACCTTTTTAAAGGAAGAACAGGTTTGACCGCCTCATTACAACACTATCTGGTTATTACCGCTTTGGGCGCTGACCGTGCCGGCATCGTGAACACCATCACCCGCCACGTCAGCAGCTGCGGCTGTAATATCGAAGACAGCCGGCTGGCCATGCTTGGTGACGAGTTTACGTTTATCATGCTGCTTTCAGGTTCATGGAACGCGATTACGCTTATCGAGTCGACCCTGCCATTAAAAGGCGCCGAGCTGGATTTACTGATCGTAATGAAGCGTACAACCGCGCGTCCTCCGCAAGCCATGCCAAACACCGTCTGGGTCCAGGTTGAGGTACCGGACTCACCACACATTATCGAACGCTTCACTGCCCTGTTCGATGCGTGGAATATGAATATCGCCGAGCTGGTTTCTCGTACCCAGGTCAGCGGTGATGACGAGTCAGCGCAGTTGTTTATTCAGATAACCGCTCACAGTCCCGCAACACAAAATGCATCAAATATCGAACAAGCGTTCAAAGCCCTATGTACAGAATTGAATGCACAAGGCAGTATTAATATCGTTAATTATTCACAGCATGATGAACAGGATGGAGTTTGAGTAATGAATCCACTGAAAGCCGGTGATATTGCACCGAAATTTAGCTTACCGGACCAGGACGGCGAGGAAGTAAATTTGACCGACTTCCAGGGACAGCGTGTTCTGGTTTATTTTTACCCGAAAGCCATGACCCCGGGTTGTACCGTTCAGGCCTGTGGCCTGCGCGATAACATGGATGACTTAAAGAAAGCGGGCGTTGAGGTTCTGGGGATCAGTACTGATAAACCGGAAAAACTCTCCCGTTTCGCCGAAAAAGAGTTGCTGAACTTCACGCTGTTGTCTGATGAAGATCATCAGGTATGTGAGCAGTTTGGCGTCTGGGGCGAAAAAACGTTTATGGGGAAAACTTACGATGGCATCCACCGCATCAGTTTCCTGATCGACACCAACGGTAAAGTCGAGCACGTGTTTGATAACTTTAAAACCAGTAATCACCACGATATCGTACTGAACTGGCTGAAAGAAAACGGCTAACCGTTCACCTGATATCATGACGCCGGACCGCGATTCATCGTTCCGGCGTCTATTTTAACCACGGTTATCTCGCGTAAATCCCTACTTCTCTTCTTCCACCACCAGGCCATCCGGCCAGGCGTGCACCACCGCTTTGATGAGGGTCGCCAGCGGAATCGCAAAGAACACGCCCCAGAAACCCCACAATCCCCCAAAGATGACCACCGAGAGAATAATCACCAGCGGGTGCAGGTTCACGGCTTCGGAAAACAGCACCGGAACCAGCAGGTTACCGTCCAGCCCCTGAATAATCAGATAGACCGCAAACAGGCTCCAGAACTCCGGGCCGGCGCCAAACTGGAACAGCGCCACGCCGATCACCGGAATAGTCACCACGAAGGCGCCAATATAGGGGATCAACACCGAGAACCCCACCAGCACCGCCAGCAAGAGCGAGTAGTTGAGGTCAAACAGAATAAAGCCGATCCAGGTCGCCACGCCGACAACGATCATCTCCAGCACTTTACCGCGGATATAGTTGGTAATCTGCTGGTTCATCTCTTTCCACACCTGCCCTGCCAGACCGCGGTTGCGTGGCAGCACGCGGCGCACGGCATTCAGCATCTGCTCTTTGTCCTTCAGCAGGAAGAAAACCATCAGCGGCACCAGCACCAGATAGACTGCCAGGGTCAGCAAACCGACCAGCGAGGCCAGAGAGTATTTGACCACTGAATCGCCCATGGTCAGCACGCGGCTGCGCATATTGTCCGCCATGGCATCGAGAATGCCGGCATCCATCAGCGCCGGATAACGGCGAGGGACCGTGGCGGCAAAATCGGAGAGTTTATTGAGCATCCCGGGCATATCGCGGATCAGATAGATCCCCTGCTGCCAGGCCACCGGCATCACCACAAATGCCATCAGCAGCAGCACGCCAACGAACAGGATCAGGACAAACGAGGTCGCCCAGGTGCGTGAAAACCCGACACGCTCCAGTCTGACGGTCGGCCATTCCAGCAGATACGCCAGCACAATCGCCACCAGTAAGGGCGCCAGCAGGCCGCTGAAAAAGAACATGATGCCGAAACCAGCCAACAAAATAACCAGCAGCGCTATCGCTTCCGGATCGCTGAACCGGCGACGATACCACTGCATTAACATCTCAAGCATAAAACCCTTCCCTGAAGCACATAGCGGCAAAAAAACCGAGGGAATTGTATCTAAATGTCACCTGAAAGACTTCGCTTTTATTAGCAAAGCCACAAACATTCACGCTCGCACGAAGATCATATTTTCAATAGCCTCTGCGCCAGCTAAACTCGCAGGACGCGCGGATACGGAACATTACGCCGCCCTATCGGTCAAACTGGCACACCCACATTACAGGACTGAGGTTATGTTCAGGCAGTTAAAGAAAACGCTGGTGGCAACCGTCATAGCGTCACTGACGCTGGGTTCAATTTTGCCGGCTTTTGCGGACTCCGCAGATACCCTGCCAGATATGGGCACCTCTGCTGGAAGCACGCTCTCCATTGGCCAGGAATTGCAGATGGGGGATTACTATGTGCGTCAGCTGCGCGGTAGCGCGCCGCTGATTAACGATCCCCTGTTGGTACAATATATCAATGGCTTAGGTATGCGCCTGGTGTCACACGCTAACTCCGTGCGGACCCCATTTCACTTTTACCTGATCAATAACGACCAGATTAACGCCTTCGCCTTCTTCGGGGGCAACGTCGTGCTGCACTCCGCCCTGTTCCGCTATTCGGATACCGAAAGCGAGCTGGCGTCGGTCATGGCGCACGAAATCTCACACGTCACCCAGCGCCACCTGGCGCGCGCGATGGAAGACCAAAAACGCAATGCCCCGCTGACATGGGTCGGCGCACTGGGCTCTATCCTGCTGGCGATGGCCAGCCCACAGGCGGGTATGGCAGCCCTTACCGGCACGCTGGCGGGCACCCAGCAGGGGATGATCAGCTTTACCCGCCAGAACGAAGAAGAAGCCGACCGCATCGGGATTCAGGTGCTGCAGCGTTCCGGCTTTGACCCGCAGGCGATGCCGGCCTTTATGGGCAAACTGCTCGATGAGTCGCGCTATTCCACCCGTCCGCCTGAAATGCTGCTGACTCACCCCTTGCCGGAAAGCCGTCTGTCGGACGCCCGTAACCGTGCAAACCAGATGCGACCGGTGGTGGTTCAGTCTTCCGCCGATTTCTACCTGGCCAAGGCCAGAACCCTGGGAATGTATAACTCCGGGGCCAATAAGCTCGGGGATGATTTACTCAACGCATGGGCCAAAGGCAATATTCGTGAACAGCATGCTGCCCAGTACGGGCGGGCGCTGCTGGCGATGGGAAGCAACAATTACGATCTGGCACGCAAAACGCTACAGCCGTTGCTGAGCGCCGATCCGCAAAATGCCTGGTATCTCGACCTGGCGACCGATATCGACCTTGGGCAGAAGAAAACGGCCGATGCCATCAACCGGCTGAAAAACGCCAAAGAAATTCGCACCAATCCGGTGTTGCAACTGAACCTCGCCAACGCTTACCTGCAGGGCGCTCAGCCGGCGCAGGCGGCGACCATCCTCAACCGCTACACCTTTAACTACAAAGACGACACCAACGGCTGGGATCTGCTGGCCCAGTCTGAAGCGGCGCTCGGCCATCGCGATCAGGAACTGGCGGCGCGTGCGGAAGGCATGGCGCTGGTCGGACAGCTCGACCAGGCGATCACGCTGCTGAGCAGCGCCAGCTCACAGGTGAAACTGGGCAGTTTGCAACAGGCTCGTTACGATGCACGTATCGACCAGCTACGTCAGTTGCAGGAACGATTCCGCCCCTATCAAAAAATGTAAGGAGACCCGATGTCTGACGCGGTAAAAATCTACCATAACCCTCGCTGCTCCAAGAGCCGTGATACTTTAAGTCTGCTGAAAGCTAACGGGATCGATCCTGAAGTGGTGCTCTACCTGGAGACGCCGCCGGATGCCGCCACGCTGCGCCAGCTGCTGAAAATGCTCGGCATGGTCAGCGCCCGCGAACTGATGCGTCAGAAAGAGGATCTGTATAAATCGTTGAACCTTGCCGACCCGCAGCTGAGTGAAGACGCGCTGATTCAGGCCATCGTCGACAATCCTAAGCTGATGGAACGACCGGTGGTCGTCAGCCATGGTCAGGCGCGTATCGGCCGGCCGCCGGAGCAGGTTCTGGAAATCGTCAGCTAACAGGCCAGACGCCATCGTAACGATGGCGCAAGCATTAAAGAGAGACCGCTACAGCTTGAGGATCTCTTTTACGAAAGGAATGGTCAGTTTACGTTGGGCGGTGATAGATGCGTGATCGAGCTGATCGAGCGTCATAAAGAGCGAGCGCATTTCACGATCGAGGCGTTTAAGCAGGAAACGGCAGACGTCTTCCGGCATCTCGAAACCACGCAGGCGCGCACGCAGCTGTAGCGCCTGCAGTTTGTCTTCATCTGACAACGGCTGCAGTTTGTAGATCTGCCCCCAGTCAAGGCGTGACGCCAGATCTGCCAGCCCAAGATTCAGCTGTCGCGGCGGGCAATCACCGGTAATCAACAGACGGGTTTTCCCCGACTCGAGGATCCGGTTGTACAGATTGAAGATCGCCATTTCCCATAGCTCATCGCCGGCCACGCACTCGATGTTATCAATACAGACCAGCGAAAGCTGCTCCATCCCGTCGAGCACTTCCGGAACAAACCACGTACGCTTATCCAGTGGAACATAGCCCACCGCATCGCCGCGCTGGGAAAGCTCCGCACAGGCGGCATGTAAGAGATGACTGCGCCCCGCGCCTTCACGTGACCAGATATAGATGTACCCGCTATGTTCCTGCCGCAGCACGTTCTGTAACGCAGCAAGAAGAGAGGGATTATCACCCGGCCAAAAACTCGCGAAAGTTTCATCATCGGGAAGATACAGTGGCAAAGAGAGCTGTGCCGGTGCGTTCAGATGGACCTCATCATAGGCTTACAGAAAAACGCGATGAGTTTAGCACGAAGAAGGCCAGGTGAGAACCGGGTGGGATCGCCACCCGGTTGAAGGATCAATGTTTTACATCTTCGCTGTCTGCTGCATCCAGAACCACCTCTTCCGGGCGCAGGACGCTGATCAATTTGAAGATCAGGCTCAGGCCAACGCCGACAATTGTCGCCAGCGCCATGCCTTTCAGCTCCGCCGCGCCAATATGCACTTTCGCGCCGCTCACGCCAATGATCAGAATCACCGAGGTCAGAATCAAATTCTGCGCCTTGTTGTAATCCACTTTCGATTCGATCAACACCCGAATACCGGAGGCACCAATCACGCCGTACAGCAGCAGCGACACGCCGCCCATCACCGGCAGCGGGATGATCTGAATGGCCGCCGCCAGCTTGCCCACGCAGGAGAGCAGAATCGCGAAGATAGCCGCGCCGCCGATGACCCAGGTGCTGTACACGCGGGTGATAGCCATGACGCCGATGTTTTCACCGTAGGTGGTGTTTGGCGTCGATCCAAAGAAGCCGGAGATCATCGTCGACAGACCGTTAGCAAACATCGAACGATGCAGGCCAGGATCGCGGATCAGATCTTTTTTAACGATGTTGGCCGTTACCACCAGGTGACCGACGTGCTCAGCAATAACCACCAACGCCGCCGGCAGAATGGTGAAAATCGCAAACCACTCAAAGCGCGGGGTGTAGAAAGTTGGCAGAGCAAACCAGTGCGCTTGTGCAATCGGCGTGGTGTCGACAACGCCCATCACGAAGGAGAGCGCGTAGCCAACCAGCACGCCAATCAGAATCGGGATAATCGCCATAAAGCCACGGAACAGCACCGAACCAAACACCGTGACGCCCAGCGTGACCATCGAGATAATAATGGTGGTGCTATCCGGTGATTGGCCGTCAGCCGGTAACAGACCGGCCATGTTAGCCGCCACGCCCGCAAGCTCCAGACCAATGACCGCGACAATCGCCCCCATTGCGGCAGGCGGGAACATCACGTCCAGCCAGCCGGTTCCCGCTTTTTTGACAATAAAGGAGACCACGCAGAACAGCGCGCCGCACATAATAAAGCCACCGAGCGCGACTTCATAACCCAGCGGCAGCAGCAGCAGTACCGGCGAGATAAATGCAAAGCTCGAGCCCAGATAGGCCGGGATTTTGCCCTTACAGATGAAGAGATACAGCAGAGTCCCGACGCCGTTAAACAGCAGAACGGTGGCCGGGTTGATATGAAACAGCACCGGGACCAGGACCGTTGCGCCAAACATAGCGAACAGATGCTGCAAACTAAGTGGAATTGTCTGTAAAAGCGGCGGTCTTTCACTCACCCCGATTGCGCGGCGCGTCATAACGTTTTCCTCTGAGAGTCATGTGATTAGTTGCTGTGATTTTGTTTTATTCAAAAAAAAGCCGACTCTTAAAGTCGGCTTCTTATTATTCATTCAATTACTTGGTACCAAAAATCTTATCGCCGGCATCGCCGAGTCCCGGAATAATGTATCCGTGGTCGTTGAGGCCCTGGTCAATGGACGCGGTGTACATCTCCACATCCGGGTGCGCTTTCTCGAGTGCGGCAATACCTTCCGGCGCCGCCACCAGCACCAGCACCTTAATGCTGGAGCAGCCTGCTTTTTTCAGCAGATCGATTGTGGCGATCATCGAACCGCCAGTTGCCAGCATCGGGTCAACCACCAGCGCCATACGCTCATCGATGTTTGACACCAGCTTCTGGAAGTAAGGAACCGGCTCCAGGGTTTCTTCGTCACGGTAAACACCCACCACGCTGATACGCGCGCTCGGTACGTGCTCCAGAACCCCTTCCATCATGCCCAGACCCGCACGCAGAATCGGCACAACGGTGATTTTCTTACCTTTGATCTGCTCGACTTCTACCGGACCGTTCCACCCTTCGATGGTGACTTTTTCTGTTTCCAGGTCGGCGGTCGCTTCATAAGTCAGCAAGCTCCCTACTTCTGAGGCAAGTTCACGGAAGCGTTTGGTGCTGATGTCGTGCTCACGCATCAGGCCCAGCTTGTGTTTGACGAGCGGGTGTTTCACTTCCACAATCTTCATTCTCTTTCTCCTCTGAGGGGCAGCCACAAAAAAAATCGCGGGATTATACCGCTTTTTTCCATTTGCGCCATAGCCGATATGTTTGACCGGGATCAACCAAAATGCTTTACGCTGCCTGAACCAGTATATACCCTAAATAATTCGAGTCGCAGGAAGGCGGCGACAGAGGGAATTCCCAGGAGCTTACTGAAGTAAGTGACTGGGGTGAGCGAGGAAGCCAACGCACCTGCAACTTGAAGTATGACGGGTATAAAACAGAATAAAAAAAACCCCGCGCAAGCGGGGTTGGATGAAATGAACGGTCAACTACAACGCATCACCGTTGGTATTAATAACCTGTTGATACCAGGCGAATGATGCCTTACGGCTACGGTCCAGCGTCCCGTTACCTTCATTATCTTTATCAACGTAAATAAAGCCATAGCGTTTTTTCATTTCGCCGGTGCCGGCGGACACCAGATCGATACATCCCCATGGGGTATAACCCATCAGATCCACACCGTCCTCAACCACCGCTTTTTTCATCTCGGCAATATGCGCAGAGAGATAATCGATGCGGTAGCGATCGTCTACCGTACCGTCCGCTTCGCGCACGTCGATGGCGCCAAAGCCGTTCTCAACAATAAACAGCGGCAGCTGATAGTGATCCCAGAACCAGTTCAGGGAGTAACGCAGGCCCACCGGGTCAATCTGCCAGCCCCAGTCTGATTTCTGGACGTACTGGTTGGAGACCAGGCTTTTCGTCTCGTCATAATCCAGCAGAGGGTTATCATCGGTCGCTTTGGTCGCGAAGGACATATAGTAGCTAAAGCCAATATAGTCGACGCAGCCCTCGCTCAACGCCTGGCGATCCGCGTCGGTGATATCCAGCTCAAACCCGCGGCGGGCAAAGTAGTTCAGCAAATGCTGCGGATAGTGGCCACGGACATGCACATCGGTAAACCAGTAGCGGCGATGCATGGCGTTCATCGCCATCATCATATCGTTCGGGGCGCAGGAGAGCGGATAGATTGGGCACATTGCAATCATGCAGCCCACCAGCAGCGACGGGTTAATCTCGCGCGCGGCCTTCACTGCCAGGGCGCTGGCAACCAGCTCGTAATGCGCCGCCTGATACATCACCGGCTCACGGTCTTCACCCGGCTGGTACTTCAGGCCTGAGTTCGTGAATGGCGCGAAGTCTTCGTGGTAGTTTGCCTGGTTGTTGATCTCATTGAAAGTCATCCAGTACTTCACTTTATGCTGATAGCGGTGGAATACCACTTTCGCAAAGCGCACGAAGAAATCGATCAGTTTACGGTTACGCCAGCCGCCATACTCCGTCACCAGATGGTACGGCATTTCGAAGTGGGAGAGCGTAATCACCGGCTCAATGCCGTGCTTCAGGCACTCATCGAACAGGTCGTCATAGAATTGTAAGCCGGCCTCGTTCGGCGTCTGCTCATCGCCCTGCGGGAAGATACGTGTCCAGGCAATCGAGGTGCGGAAACATTTGAAGCCCATTTCGGCAAACAGCTGAATGTCGTCTTTATAACGATGGTAAAAATCAATCGCCTCATGGTTGGGGTAGTTTTTCCCCGCTACCACGCCATCGGTGATTTCACGCGGCACGCCGTGCGCTCCGGCGGTCATCACATCAGCCACGCTGATGCCCTTCCCTCCTTCCTGCCAGCCCCCTTCAAGCTGATGCGCCGCCACAGCGCCGCCCCACAGAAAACCTTCTTTAAATCCAGACATGTTCTCTTCCTTTTATCCTGAACACAAAAAAGAAACCGGTTTCAGTGGCATGATGGCGATTCCCACAGACAGAGGCAAGCACAAGAATGTACCCGGTTTCATTTTCGTGAACAGTATCAAATTTGTGCATATTGCGGCTGATTCACGCCGACTGTAAAGCAGGCTCGCAAACGTTTGCTATCCCTGTTAGAATTGCGCCGATTTTTCTTGCTACCGCAAATGTGTGGAGATTTCGCAGTGACCGATAAAACCTCTCTCAGCTATAAAGATGCCGGCGTAGATATTGATGCAGGCAACGCTCTCGTCGACCGTATTAAGGGTGTGGTGAAGAAAACCCGTCGCCCGGAAGTGATGGGTGGACTGGGCGGATTCGGCGCACTGTGCGCATTGCCGCAAAAATACCGCGAACCGGTTCTGGTTTCCGGCACTGATGGCGTCGGTACCAAGCTGCGTCTGGCGATGGATCTGAAGCGCCACGATACTATCGGTATCGATCTCGTGGCGATGTGCGTCAACGACCTGGTGGTCCAGGGCGCAGAGCCGCTGTTTTTCCTCGACTACTATGCCACCGGTAAACTGGATGTCGATACGGCAGCCAGCGTCATCAGCGGTATCGCCGAAGGCTGTCTGCAGTCCGGCTGTGCGCTGGTTGGCGGCGAAACGGCAGAGATGCCGGGGATGTACCACGGGGAAGACTATGACGTGGCCGGTTTCTGCGTCGGCGTAGTAGAAAAATCAGAAATCATCGATGGCAGCAAAGTTGCCGATGGTGATGTGCTGGTGGCACTGGCTTCCAGCGGCCCGCACTCCAACGGCTACTCGCTGGTGCGTAAAATTATCGAAGTCAGCGGTGTCGATCCTCAGACCACTGACCTGAACGGCACCCCGCTGGCGGACCACCTGCTGGCGCCGACCCGCATCTACGTTAAGTCGGTGCTGGATCTGATTGCCAACGTTGACGTGCATGCTATCGCTCACCTGACCGGTGGCGGCTTCTGGGAAAACATTCCGCGCGTGCTGCCGGACAACACCCAGGCGGTCATCGATGAGTCTTCCTGGCAATGGCCGGAAGTCTTCAACTGGCTGCAAACTGCCGGTAACGTCAGCAGCCATGAAATGTATCGTACCTTTAACTGCGGTGTCGGTATGGTTATCGCCCTGCCGGCCGATGTCGCCGACAGCGCCATTGCGCTGCTGAGCGAGAAAGGTGAAAACGCGTGGAAAATAGGCTATATCAAAGCTTCAGATTCCGAACAGCGTGTGGTCATTGAATGAAAAACATCGTGGTGCTGATTTCCGGTAACGGCAGTAATTTGCAGGCGATTATCGACGCCTGCGCCCGGAAACAGATCAACGGCACCCTGCGAGCGGTATTCAGTAATAAGGCCGACGCGTTCGGCCTTGAACGTGCACGTGAAGCCCATGTCGCGGCCCACGCGCTGACGGCCAGCCAGTTTGCCAACCGTGAAGCTTTCGATCGCGAGCTGATGCAAGAGATCGATGCTTACGCGCCGGATCTGGTGGTGCTGGCGGGCTATATGCGGATCCTTAGCCCGGCGTTTGTCGCCCATTATCAGGGGCGTCTGCTGAATATCCACCCGTCACTGTTGCCAAAATACCCGGGACTGCATACGCACCGCCAGGTACTGGAAAACGGTGATGAAGAGCACGGGACGTCGGTGCATTTCGTCACCGATGAGCTCGACGGCGGCCCGGTCATTCTGCAAGCCAAAGTGCCGGTGTTCGCCGATGACAGCGAAGACGATATCACCGCCCGCGTACAGGCTCAGGAGCATGCGATTTATCCGCTGGTCGTGAGCTGGTTTGTCGACGGTCGTCTGCGCATGGAGGACAATCAGGCCTGGCTTGATAATGTTCCTCTGCCGGCGCAGGGATACGCCGCCGAAGAATAAACATCAACGCCTCTGCCTTACTCAGAGGCGTTTTTTTTGGTGCATTATTTCGCTGGTCATACCGTCTTACCCACCCTCATCCCATGGCCGTTTATGGCGCGTCGACGCCCGGGAAGGACCTTGTTTTGTCTACAATATCAGCAAACGCGCAGCACCTTTTTTCTTCACAGCATATTGAAAGAAAACTGTCATACTTCTTTGACATAGTTGGACATTCAATGGCAAAGCTCGCCATAATGAAAAAGCAACATCAATCAACCGGAGTGTGAGTTGTAATGGGCCAGGAAAAGCTATATATCGAGAAAGAACTCAGCTGGTTGTCCTTTAACGAACGCGTACTTCAGGAAGCGGCGGATAAAAGCAACCCACTGATTGAGCGCATGCGCTTTTTGGGAATCTACTCCAACAATCTCGACGAATTCTATAAAGTGCGCTTCGCTGAACTTAAGCGCCGCATCATTATTAGCGAAGAACAAGGCAGTACCGCCCATTCTCGCCATTTATTAGGAAAAATCCAGGCCCGGGTCCTCAAAGCTGACCAGGAGTTTGACAGCCTGTACAACGAGCTGCTGCTGGAGATGGCGCGTAACCAAATCTTCCTGATCAACGAACGCCAGCTCTCGGTCAATCAGCAGTCCTGGCTACGCAACTACTTCAAACAGTACCTGCGCCAGCATATCACCCCTATTCTGATTAACCCTGAAACGGACCTGATCCAGTTTCTGAAAGACGATTACACCTATCTGGCGGTCGAAATCATCCGCGGCGAGACCATCAATTACGCCCTGCTGGAAATTCCGTCAGATAAAGTTCCGCGCTTTGTAAACCTGCCGCCGGAAGCGCCGCGTCGCCGCAAGCCAATGATTTTGCTTGATAACATCCTGCGCTACTGCCTGGATGATATCTTTAAAGGCTTCTTTGATTACGATGCGCTCAACGCCTACTCGATGAAAATGACCCGTGATGCCGAGTACGACCTGGTACACGAGATGGAATCGAGCCTGATGGAGCTGATGTCCTCCAGCCTTAAACAGCGTCTGACGGCGGAGCCGGTACGCTTTGTCTATCAGCGCGACATGCCGGACACCATGGTCGAAATGCTGCGCGAGATGTTCTCTATTTCGCGCTACGACTCGATGCTGCCGGGCGGCCGCTACCATAATTTCAAAGACTTTATCGGCTTCCCGAACGTCGGGAAGGCCAATCTGGTCAACAAGCCACTGCCGCGCCTTCGCCACACCTGGTTCGATAAATTCCGTAACGGGTTTGACGCGATTCGCGAGCGCGACGTGCTGCTGTACTATCCGTACCATACCTTTGAGCACGTGCTGGAACTGCTGCGTCAGGCGTCGTTCGACCCGAGCGTGCTGGCCATCAAAATCAATATTTATCGCGTTGCCAAGGATTCGCGCATCATCGACTCGATGATCCACGCCGCCCATAACGGTAAAAAAGTTACCGTCGTGGTCGAACTGCAGGCGCGCTTTGATGAAGAAGCCAACATTCATTGGGCAAAACGCCTGACCGAAGCGGGCGTACACGTTATCTTCTCCGCGCCGGGCCTGAAAATTCACGCCAAGCTGTTCCTGGTGTCACGTAAAGAGGGTGATGAAGTCGTCCGCTATGCCCATATCGGTACCGGTAACTTCAACGAAAAAACCGCCCGCTTGTATACCGACTATTCGTTGCTGACCGCCGATGCGCGTATTACCAATGAAGTGCGTCGCGTCTTCAACTTTATCGAAAACCCATACCGCCCGGTAAACTTCGATTATCTGCTGGTTTCGCCACAGAACTCGCGCCGCCTGCTGTATGAAATGATCGACAGAGAGATCGCCAACGCCCAGAACGGACAGCCTTCCGGCATCACGCTGAAGTTGAACAACCTGGTGGATAAAGGACTGGTGGATCGCCTGTATGCGGCCTCAAGTTCCGGGGTTCCGGTTAATCTGCTGATACGCGGCATGTGCTCGCTGATCCCAGGCCTGGAAGGCATCAGCGAAAACATTCGCGTGACCAGCATCGTTGACCGCTTCCTGGAGCACGATCGCGTCTATGTCTTTGAAAACGGTGGCGACAAACAGGTCTGGCTCTCTTCCGCAGACTGGATGACACGCAATATTGACTACCGTATTGAAGTGGCCGCCCCGCTGCTGGATCCGCGCCTGAAACAGCGCGTTCTGGATATTTTTGATCTGTTGTTCAACGACACGGTCAAAGCACGCTATCTTGATAAAGAACTGAGTAATCGCTATGTACCGCGCGGCAACCGCCGTAAGGTACGCGCACAGCTGGCGATCTACGACTATCTCAAATCACTCGAACAGCCCGACTAACTATGCCAATAAACGAAAAAACCCCTCGTCCTCAGGAGTTTGCTGCGGTCGACCTTGGTTCAAACAGTTTTCATATGGTGATCGCGCGTGTCGTCGACGGCGCGATGCAGATCATCGGCCGCCTGAAACAGCGGGTTCACCTGGCCGATGGCCTGGATGAAAACTCCGTGCTTAGCGAAGAAGCGATCGCTCGCGGGCTTAACTGCCTGTCGCTGTTCGCCGAACGCCTGCAGGGTTTTTCCCCCTCCAGCGTATGCATCGTCGGGACCCATACCTTACGCCAGGCGGCAAACGCCGCTGAATTTCTCAAGCGTGCGGAAAAAGTCATTCCCTACCCGATTGAGATAATCTCGGGGAATGAAGAAGCGCGTCTGATTTTTATGGGCGTTGAACATACGCAGCCGGAAAGAGGCCGTAAGCTGGTCATCGATATCGGTGGTGGTTCGACGGAGCTGGTGATTGGCGAGGATTTCGAACCGCGGCTGGTTGAAAGCCGGCGCATGGGTTGCGTCAGCTTCTCGCAGATCTACTTCCCTGGCGGCACCATTAACAAAGAGAATTTCCAGCGCGCGCGCCTGTCGGCTGTGCAGAAGCTGGAAACGCTGGCATGGCAGTTCCGTATCCAGGGCTGGAACGTGGCGTTGGGTGCCTCTGGCACCATCAAAGCCGCGCAGGAAGTGCTGGTGGCGATGGGCGAGAAAGACGGCTTTATTACCCCGGAACGTCTGGAAATGCTGGTGGATGAAGTGCTGAAGTATAAAAACTTCGATGCTCTCAGCCTGCCGGGGCTGTCGGAGGAGCGCAAAGCAGTTTTCGCGCCCGGACTGGCGATTTTGAGCGGCGTTTTTGACGCGCTGGCGATCAAAGAGCTGCGTTTATCCGACGGCGCGCTGCGTGAAGGCGTGCTGTACGAGATGGAAGGACGTTTCCGCCATCAGGATATCCGTAGCCGCACCGCGCAAAGCCTGGCGAATCAATACAATATTGACCGTGAGCAGGCGCGTCGGGTGCTGGAAACCACCACTCACATGTTCGAACAGTGGCAGGATCAGAATCCCAAGCTTGCCAACCCGCACCTGTCTGCACTGCTCAAATGGGCGGTCATGCTGCACGAAGTGGGACTGAATATTAACCATAGCGGGATGCATCGCCACTCGGCGTATATCCTGCAGAACAGCGATTTGCCCGGCTTCAATCAGGAGCAGCAAATGCTGATGGCAACGCTGGTTCGCTATCATCGCAAAGCCATCAAGCTCGACGATTTGCCGCGCTTTACGCTGTTTAAGAAAAAGCAGTTCCTGCCGCTGATTCAGCTTTTGCGTTTGGGCATCTTGTTGAATAACCAGCGTCAGGCGACCACCACGCCGCCTACGCTACGCCTGCAAACGGAAGCAAACCACTGGACGTTGGTCTTCCCGCACGACTGGTTCAGCCAGAATGCGCTGGTGCTGCTCGATCTGGAAAAAGAGCAACAGTACTGGGAAGGCGTGCCCGACTGGTTGTTGAAGATTGCCGAGGAAGAGCCCGACAACTAATCCACAGGCCGGGTTGAAGCAGCCCGGCCCTTTCTTATCTTACCCCGTCAGCCAGCCTTGGCCATTTCCTTGCTTGCCAGAGAATCCAGCGGAACCGGTGCACCAATGTCGCGGCCCTGCAGGTAGTCAATCCCCAGAGACTGCACCACCTGTCGAATCTCCGGCGTCTCAACATCCTCCGCCACCACCTGCATATTTTTCATCCGCGCCAGATGGCAAATCGAGGCCACCACCTGGTAATCGAGGCTGCTGGAAGGCAGATTGCGGATAAAGCTGCCGTCAATGCGCAGTAAATCGACATCCAGACTTTTCAGGCGAGCATAGCTGGCGGAACCCGTACCAAAATCGCGGATGGCCACACGGCAGCCTAACGTCTGCAGTTGTGCCACGGTTTGCCGTGCAAGCTCCGGATTGGTGAGCGCGTGGTTTTCCGTCAGCTCAAAGATTAACTGCCAGGGCTCAACATCGTAGTGCGCCAGCAGGATCTCCACTTCGCCGGGGAACTGGCTTCTGCTGGCGGAAACCGGTGAAAGGTTCATTGCCAGCCGCAGTCCCGGAAGTGTCTGCCGGTGCCGGTTCATAAAGGCGATGGTGTGCTCCAGCACCCACAGGTCGATACGCGATGCGAGGCCAAACTCTTGCGCCACCGGCAGGAAGGTTTCCGGGTAAATCAGCGCCCCGTCCTCCCCCACCATTCGCAGCAGCACTTCATGATAGCTATCGCCGCGAATGCCGACGATCGGCTGAGCCGCCAGCTGAAACTGATTGCTTTCCAGCGCATGCTGGATCTGGTTCATCATCGCCACTTTATCTTTCAGTCCGGACTGGATATGCACGGCGCCGCGGCGCTGCAGATTTTCCGGCTGGCCGCTGGTCAGCGACATATCAGCAATGTTGTTGAGCTCGCCCAACAACAAATAGAGATGCTGAACCGGTGAACGAACGCTGCAGTAGCTGATCCCAACGGTGGGTTGCAGAGGTATCCCGTCCCAGACCAGGCGAAAGCGTCTGATATGTTCAGCCAGTGTTGCAATTCGTGCCTTATGCTCACCGCTGTTCAGGCGGATCACCAGATCATGGCCGGAAAGATGGTAGACGGCTTCATTCGGTTGTAAAACGTCGCTTAAATGCTCGGCAAGCTGCTGTTTATATTGGATACGCAACAGAACGCCATAATGACGGCCAAGCAGCTCCAGCTCCGGTATCCGCAAAAAGCACAGCACTGACCAGATTGAGTTATCTAACGAGCGGCTCAGCGCCCGTAAATTGGGCATATGGACCACCGGGTCGAGAAATGCCATCCGCCGAACCCGGTCATGAATCATGCGCTGCTGGGTGGCCAGCATAGCCATATAAGCAATAATAAAAGAGAACACCAGATAGCTCGAAGAGGTGATGGCTATCTGGTTATGATAAACCATTGAAGAGGGTAAATAGCGCTCGTGAAAATGAATAACAAAAATCAGCACCAGCGACCAGATCAGCGAGATATAGCGATAACCAAAACGCATCGCTCCCCATAACATCACAGGCATAAGTAATGATAATGTATAATTTGTGCTAAATATCGTACTTCTGCTATTCAGTGGCATAAATAATAGTGCCAATAACATTAACAATGACGCAGCCCATAACACAAATTCGACATATTTTATTTTTGGGTCAACCTGTAGATTCGCCTGTGAAATAAACCCACGGATATGCCATGGATTACGAATAATACGAATCAGAAAATAGCATAGCGGCACGCCGGTTAAACAGCCCACCATCAAAGCCTGAAAAGTCACTAACGTTCGCAGGCTTAGCGGATCCACGCCAATCAGATCCGCCCGTCGCGGATGCATCCCCAGATACTCGGCCAGTTGGGAAATCACCAGAAAAATGAGTGATGGCAGAAACATTTGCCAGAACAATCGGTGCGGCATCAGGCTCACATTGCCATGCGTAATATGCTGCCGGTGTGGCACGAAGATTCGGTATCCGCCCCAGCACAGCACGGCGGGGATCAGGAAATGGAAAATAACGCTGACCGCGTTCCCTGGACTCATTCCGCGCGCGATAGTACACAGCAGGCCAATGATAATACCTGGCAGTGCCGCCCAGCCAAAAAAAAGCATCAGACTGAGGACCAGCGCTAACGGTAAATAGTAAAGAGAAACTTCACTACCGTTGAGCTCAGCGTAGGTATTTGCCTCTCTTGCAAGAGGCAGTAAAAGCGTGGGTAAGATAAGCGGCAGCGCCCACCATTTATCCCGATACTGTTTATATTTTTTAATTATTGTCATTGATGCTCTATGGATAACCCAGATTCCAGCAGGGTATATTCAGGCAGGCATCCAACCCAACCATCCTGACCGCGAAAATAATAACAACGCGGAACGAGCAGACGATTTTAGTGACCAACAGCCGCGCACAGTTGATTTAAATCAAAAAAATTATGCTCTAACATTAATAAATCTTATTTTTTTGGCATTGAACCGCCGAATGAGAAACCATGTAAATGTGGTGAGCATCTTACATAACATTAAGTAATGTTTGAGCCGCGGATTTTTACATCCCCATCAATTGACCCTGCGCCCTTCCTGTGCCTTAATACCCATATCGCCCACTTGTGGGTATACTTTAAGGAACCTTTTGTGAGTCAGGCACCCAGTATGCGTAAACGACATCGATTTAACCGTCGCATGACCCGTATCGTACTGCTTATCAGCTTTATCTTTTTCTTTGGACGATTCGTCTACTCCTCCATCGGCGCCTGGTACCATCATCAGGACAAGATCCAGTCTCAGCAGTCTACGATTACTGTTGATACTCCCCCGCGGGAATAAGCCGACACTGTCGTGTCAGCCACATGCCGGTCGCATCGCCTTAAACGGGGAAGCGCACACCGCGTAGCAGACGCAGTATTTCACCGATCCCTTTGCTGAGAATTTTATCCTGACGCATGACCACACCTAACTGTCGGTGCAGAGACGGCGTCAGCGACTGAACAGATAATCCGTGCCGGTCTTCAGGCTGCTCAACCGCCATACGCGGGACAATGCTATACCCCAACCCGGCGCGTACCATACGTTTAATCGCCTCGATGCTCCCCAACTGCATGACCGGGGCTACCAGCAGCCCGGCAGCACGGAACCAGCCGTCGATGAGCTCACGGGTGCCGCTTCCTGCCTCAAAGGCAATCAACGGCAGCGCCTGTAACCGTTCTGGCATCAGCGGCAATGGCAATTCATCGCCATCGCTGGCAAAGATAAAAACAAACTCCTCATCCAGCAACGAAGTGACGGCCAGGCTACGCCCGCTGGCCGGGAGCGTCACCAGCCCCAGATCGAGCCGGTTCTCTTCCACGGCCCGCACGATATCAACCGTATTGCCGGTCGTAACGCCCACCGTCAGCAACGGATGTGCCAGCCGCAGCTGCTGTAACAACGGGGGCAAAAGGTGAATGCAGGCCGTAGCTCCCGTCCCCAGCGTTATCGAGCCGCTGATCTCATGGCTACACTCGTTGACCGACTGCAGCGCGGCGCTGACCGCACGGTCGATATGCTCGCTGTGACCTAACAGCGCCTCTCCGGCAGACGTGGCTTTGATGCCTCGCCCGGTGCGCTCAATCAGGCGGGTCTGGAGAAACTGTTCCAGCTGGCGCACCTGCAGGCTGACCGCAGGCTGCGATAGCCCCAGCACATCGGCAGCGGCAGAAAAACTCCCGCGCTGGACCACCAGCCGAAAGGTCGCCAGATATCCCAGATTAAGCGTCGTCATTGCAAAGTTTCTCTTATAAGGGTCATAAACGAACCGGTCTGCCAGCACAATAGCGTGCGGGTTATGCTGCCGACAACTGCATAACTGACTGGAACACCACAAAAGTGACTGAACAAACGCGCCGCCCTACCGCTTTACTCACGCTGGCTGTCGGGTGCAATCAGCTGATTAACTGGGGGATTTCATTTTATATGCCGGGCACCTTTGCCCGAGCCATCCACCAGGACACCGGCTGGCCCGCGACCCACATCTACCTCGGCCTGACTCTTGCCATGCTGATAATGGCGCTGCTCTCCCCTTCCGTCGCCCCGCTTCTGGCGCGAGCTGGCGGCCAGCGGGTGGTGCTTTGCGGCACGCTGACGATAGCGGCGGGATGTTTCATGATGGCCACGGTCCATTCCCTGACAGGCTGGCTGGGCGCCTGGCTACTTACCGGTATCGGCATGCGTCTGGCGCTGTATGACGCCCTGTTCGCTGCGCTGGTGAATCTTTACGGCCAGCAGGCGAGACGAACGATCTCCCGGGTCACGCTGGCGGGCGGGTTAGCATCCGCCCTGTTCTGGCCGCTGGGGGCCGCTTTGCTGACGGTGACGGACTGGCGACACGCGCTGCTGGTCTATGGTCTGCTGGGTCTGCTGAGTGCGTTCCTGCTCTGGCGGATGCCCAATCACACCCAGCCCGTCGCGATACGCCGGCACGAGCGCCTTCCTGCTTCGCACCATGAAAAGCGCATGGGCCTGCTGTATGCCACGCTGATCGCCCTGGTCACCTTTGTCTCCAATGGCACCTCCACTCATCTGCCGGAATTTATTGCCAGCTACGGGCTGCCGGTGGCGGTGGGAATGCTGTGGGGCGTGGGGCAAACCGGCGCGCGGTTTCTGGAGGTCGCGTCCGGCTCCGCGCTCACGCCACTGAAGCTTACCCTGCTGACCACCTTCCTGATGCCACTGTGTTTCGCCCTCGGCCTGAGCGCCCCCAGCATTGCGTGGGCTGCCGCAGGGTTTGTGCTAGGGTATGGCGCAATCAACGGGCTGACGACAGTGTTTAAGGCCACGCTACCGCTACAGCTGTTTGCCACCCAGGATTACGCCCGCCGCACCGGCATCCTGCTGATCCCGGCCCAGCTGCTGGCTGCGGCCTCACCATTTGCCTATGCCTGGCTTAATCAACATCTCGGGATTCAGGGGAGTTTAGGGGTGTCCGCCGGACTGGCGCTGGTGGTCGCCGGGCTGGCACTGGCCATTGCCCGCGACCAGGCTCTGCGTCCGTCACCAACGCTTAGCCCACCTTAATACCCGGTCTAAAACGAAAACCCCTCTGCTTTTACAGAGGGGTCCAGGGGAATAACTGCCACGCAATGGTGTAAATGGAGTATTTAGAAACAACGCAGATTATCAGGCCATAATCAGACGCTTAAACAGTAACTGTTGGATGTCCTGGCGATGGGACAAGATCGCATGTGCTGTCACCCGCGTACCGTCGACAGAATACAAAACCCGGTAGCCTTCAGCATGGTTAAATTCCCGATACTTCGCACAGCCAATTTTCAGCAGCTCTGGGCAGAGCTGGCATCCTAACGGAAACTGGCTCACGGTACGCTCGAACTGCGTGAGTATATCCGCGATAACCGGGCGCGGTTTAACATCAACCCGGCGGAGATAACTCGCAATGGTGTCGATGCAGTGCTTTACAGTCAGCGTGTATTCAAAGGTGACCAGCGGTTCCATGGAAATCCCTTTACGTTGCGTGCTCTGGGTTTAATCCGCAATCCCATCCAGCAGTTGGTCTTTTGAGAACAAGCGCCCGTCAGATTTATCTTTCTCCGACAGAGTCAGCAGTTTTAACAACGCGATGGCGTTTTCCCGTTCCTGCTGCTGGTCATAGGATTCTATAACATACGCAGGTACACCATTTTGTGTGACCAGGATCGGTTCAGACAGATCAAGCGTCGCCGCGTTTTTTTTAACGTAGCTGATAGTCTCTACTTTCATGATGGCTTCACCGAATAATTATACAATGGTTTTAATATAGACCATTTTTAGACCACCAACAAGATGCAGAATTCTCACTTCCGATTGAATGATTGGGAACCCATAAAACGAAAAAACCCTCTGTAAAAACAGAGGGTTTTGTTTAATCACGCCGGGAGATTATTCCCACTCAATCGTTGCTGGCGGTTTGCCGCTGATGTCATACACCACGCGGGAGATACCGTTCACTTCGTTGATGATGCGGTTGGACACGCGGCCAAGGAAATCGTATGGCAGGTGCGCCCAGTGGGCGGTCATAAAGTCGATGGTTTCGACCGCACGCAGGGAGACGACCCAGTCGTATTTACGGCCATCGCCCATGACGCCAACGGAACGGACCGGCAGGAACACGGTGAACGCCTGGCTCACTTTGTTGTACAGGTCAGCTTTGTGCAGTTCTTCGATGAAGATAGCATCCGCGCGACGCAGCAGGTCGCAGTACTCTTTCTTCACTTCGCCCAGCACGCGAACACCCAGACCTGGGCCCGGGAACGGGTGACGGTACAGCATGTCGTACGGCAGGCCCAGCTCCAGGCCAATCTTACGCACTTCATCTTTGAACAGCTCACGCAGCGGTTCAACCAGACCCATCTTCATCTCTTTCGGCAGGCCGCCCACGTTGTGGTGAGATTTGATGACGTGCGCTTTACCGGTTGCGGAAGCGGCAGACTCGATAACGTCAGGGTAGATAGTACCCTGTGCCAGCCATTTAACATCTTCCAGTTTCAGCGCTTCTTCGTCGAACACTTCAACGAATACGCGGCCGATGATTTTACGCTTGGCTTCCGGGTCGTTTTCGCCCGCCAGCGCGGTCAGGAAGCGGTTTTCGCCTTCAACGTGAACGATATTCAGGCCGAAGTGGTCGCCGAACATATCCATTACCTGAGCGGCTTCGTTCAGACGCAGCAGGCCGTTGTCGACGAAGACGCAGGTCAGGTTTTTACCGATAGCGCGGTGCAGCAGCATCGCGGTGACCGAGGAGTCAACGCCGCCGGACAGGCCGAGGATAACTTTGTCGTTACCAACCTGCTCGCGGATGCGAACAATCGCATCTTCGATGATTTTTGCCGGGGTCCACAGCGCTTCGCAGCCGCAGATGTCCAGCACAAAACGCTCCAGCAGACGCTGGCCCTGACGGGTATGGGTCACTTCCGGGTGGAACTGCACGCCGTAGAAGCGTTTTTCTTCGTTGGCCATAATGGCAAACGGGCAGGTCTCGGTGCTGGCAACGGTCACGAAGTCAGACGGGATAGCGGTAACTTTGTCACCGTGGCTCATCCACACGTCCAACTGCGGAAGACCAGCAGCGCTCAGGGAGTCTTCAATACCGCGAACCAGCGCGCTGTCGGTTTTAACTTCGACCTGTGCGTAGCCAAATTCACGCTCGGTAGAGCTTTCAACATGACCGCCCAGCTGCATTGCCATGGTCTGCATGCCGTAGCACACGCCAAATACCGGCACGCCAGCGTCGAACACATACTGCGGTGCGCGCGGGCTGTTATGCTCGGTGGTGCTTTCCGGGCCGCCGGAAAGAATGATGCCGCTTGGGTTGAACTCACGAATTTGAGCTTCTGTCACGTCCCAGGCCCACAGCTCGCAATAAACCCCTAATTCACGTACGCGACGTGCAACCAGCTGGGTGTACTGAGAACCGAAGTCCAGGATTAGAATGCGATGTTTATGAATGTTATCCGTCATTGACGTTTATTCCAGAGCAGTAGCGATTAAATAAAATCGCCCGGCGCATGGCCGGGCGATGAAAATCAGGAGCCCATGCGGTAGTTCGGGGATTCCTTGGTGATCGTCACGTCGTGAACGTGGCTTTCCTGGATACCAGCCCCGCTGATACGCACGAACTCCGCTTTAGTACGCAGGGTGTCGATGGTACCACAACCGGTCAGTCCCATACAGGAGCGCAGGCCGCCCATCTGCTGGTGAATGATCTCTTTCAGGCGGCCTTTATAGGCAACACGGCCTTCGATACCTTCCGGTACCAGTTTGTCTGCCGCGTTGTCGCTCTGGAAATAACGGTCTGAAGAGCCTTTGGACATCGCGCCCAAAGAACCCATACCGCGGTAAGATTTGTAAGAACGCCCCTGGTAAAGTTCGATTTCACCCGGAGATTCTTCGGTACCTGCCAGCATGGAACCAACCATGACGGCCGCGGCGCCAGCGGCGATCGCTTTGGCAATATCACCGGAGAAACGAATACCGCCGTCGGCGATAACCGGAATACCGGTTCCTTCCAGGGCTTCGACAGCATCAGATACCGCGGTAATCTGCGGAACACCCACGCCGGTCACGATACGGGTCGTACAGATAGAGCCAGGGCCGATACCCACTTTCACCGCGCTCACGCCGGCTTCAGCCAGGGCACGAGCACCGGCACCCGTTGCGACGTTACCGCCGATGATTTGCAGGTCCGGGTATTTAGCACGGGTTTCACGGATGCGCTGCAGAACGCCTTCGGAATGGCCGTGGGAGGAGTCAATCAGCAGTACGTCAACGCCTGCAGCAACCAGCGCATCAACACGCTCTTCGTTACCTGCGCCAGCGCCAACCGCTGCACCAACGCGCAGACGACCGTGCTCATCTTTACAGGCGTTCGGTTTACGTTCCGCTTTCTGGAAGTCTTTAACCGTGATCATGCCACGCAGATGGAAACCGGCATCCACGACCAGCGCTTTTTCAACGCGTTTTTCGTGCATTTTAGCAAACACGACGTCGCGGCTTTCGCCTTCACGCACGGTGACCAGACGCTCTTTCGGGGTCATGTAAACGCTGACCGGCTGGTTCAGATCGGTCACGAAGCGCACGTCACGGCCGGTGATAATCCCCACCAGTTCGTTGTCTTCGTTCACCACCGGATAACCGGCAAAACCGTTACGTTCGGTCAGTTCTTTCACTTCACGCAGCGTGGTGGTCGGCAGGACGGTCTGTGGGTCAGAAACCACACCGGATTCATGTTTCTTCACGCGGCGAACTTCATCCGCCTGGCGTTCGATAGACATGTTTTTGTGAATAAAGCCGATGCCGCCTTCCTGTGCCAGGGCAATTGCCAGGCGCGCTTCCGTTACGGTATCCATGGCTGCGGAGAGCATTGGAATATTCAGACGAATGGTTTTCGTCAGCTGAGTGCTGAGATCGGCAGTATTCGGCAGAACGGTAGAATGAGCGGGAACGAGGAGGACGTCGTCAAACGTCAGAGCTTCTTTAGCGATACGTAGCATGGGCAATATCTCGACCAGGGTGGATAAATATTGCCGTGGCATTATACAGAGCGTAACCGATTGCATCCACCCTTTTTTGAAAATAATACTTGCGATTGCCCCTCAGCAGGTTACTATCGACTGAATAACCTGCTGATTTAAAATTTGATCTTGCTCACATGTTGCCATCTAAATCTCCCTCCATTTTCACCGTCAGCCGCCTTAATCAGACGGTTCGTATGCTGCTGGAACAGGAAATGGGTCAGGTCTGGATCAGCGGCGAGATCTCAAACTTCAGCCAGCCCTCCTCCGGTCACTGGTACTTCACCTTAAAAGACGATAACGCCCAGGTGCGTTGCGCGATGTTCCGCAACAGCAACCGTCGGGTCACCTTCCGCCCGCAGCACGGGCAGCAGGTGCTGGTTCGCGCCAATATCACCCTGTATGAGCCGCGCGGCGATTATCAGATTATTGTTGAAAGCATGCAGCCCGCCGGTGAAGGCTTGCTGCAGCAGAAGTATGAGCAGCTAAAAGCCTTGCTGGCGGCGGAAGGCCTGTTCGAGCAACAGCATAAGCAAGCGCTCCCCTCTCCGGCCCACTGCGTCGGGGTGATCACCTCAAAAACCGGCGCGGCGCTGCACGACATTTTGCAGGTGCTCAAACGGCGCGATCCGTCGCTGCCGGTGGTTATCTACCCGACCGCGGTGCAGGGTGACGATGCGCCAGCGCAGATCGTTCGCGCCATCGCCTTAGCCAACCAACGTGCAGAGTGTGACGTACTGATCGTGGGTCGCGGCGGCGGCTCGCTGGAAGACTTATGGAGTTTTAACGATGAACGGGTCGTGCGGGCGATTTTTGCCAGCCGTATTCCGGTCGTCAGCGCTGTCGGGCATGAAACTGACGTGACCATCGCCGATTTTGTCGCTGACCTGCGAGCGCCAACCCCTTCTGCTGCTGCGGAAATTGTCAGCCGCAATCAGCAGGAGCTGTTACGCCAGTTGCAATCCGGTCAGCAGCGCCTGGAAATGGCGATGGACTATTTCATCGCCAACCGTCATCGTCGCTTTACCCAGCTGTTCCACCGCCTTCAGCAGCAGCATCCTCAGCTGCGCCTGGTGCGCCAGCAAACGACTCTGGAACGCCTGCGTGAGCGTATGCGTCAGGCGCTTGAAACGCAGATGAAGCGTGCCGATCAGCGTCAACAGCGCATCGTACAACGCCTGAATATGCAGAACCCGCAGCCGCGTATTCATCGCATTCAGTCACGGATTCAACAGCTGGAATATCGTCTTGCCGAGAACATGCGCGCGCGCTTAAGCGATCAACGCGAACGTTTTGGCAGCATGGTGACCCATCTCGAAGCCGTCAGCCCGCTGGCGACGCTGGCGCGCGGCTATAGCGTCACTTCAGCCAGCGATGGCAAAGTGCTGAAACAAACCAAACAGGTGAAGGCCGGCGATCGGCTCTCCACTCGCCTGAATGACGGCTGGGTAGAAAGTGAAGTTACCGTGGTCACGCCCGTGAAGAAAACACGGGCCAGGAAAGCCTGACGGCGCATCCGCCTTACTCAGGCAGAACCCACTCCACACGCTTTTTCGAGATCAGCCCGTGTCCGTGCTGACAAAAATAATCCACCGCCCCGCACGCCTTTAATACCTCGAGCGGTTGGTGGCAATCCGGACAGCGGGCCTCCGGTGCAAAGTCTGTTGCACAGTGGCTACAGTGCGCACTCTGCCCCTGCAGTTCCAGCGGCGCATGACAAACAGGACAGGCAAGTTCCATGGTGATTCCTTACTGAAGGTTTATCTGCCCAGTTTATCATGACATCCGCTTCAGTGCGGCCCGCGTAATTGCTGCTGTAGCTCCAGCAGCAGCGCCACCTCGTTGATCCGCCGCTGGGTTAAGCGGGCGACCTCATCGGGCGCGCGGACAAACAGGCTGTTGTCGCCCAGAATATGCTCTCCCAGGCAGTGGTCGTAGATGGCACCAGCGCGCCGCCAGCTGTCGACGCGCTCACCGTCAATCAACGACACCACCTCGCAATTATCACGGCGATCCTGGCTGATGATCCGCCCGTCACGCAGCCACAGGCGAAGCCCTTTCTGACCTCCGGAAGGCCCGGCATATTTGTTGAGCCAGATATTAAGCGCAAGACCGCTGATCTCCCCTGTCAGGTGGGCGCTGCCTTCTGCAGTGTGAAAATCGCCTGGCGCGATGGCGCGACCGAGCCGGTCGCTGGCCTGCCGGACCGCAAGATGAATGTCATCTTCCCCACCACAGTAGCGAATGGTTTCGCGCAGCATGGCCAGCACATGGGTACCGATATCGAGGATCACGCCATCGGGATGGCGCAGCTGACGGGTGTCAGGTTCACCGGTGGCAAAGTTGAGCGCCACCGGCTCGCCGTTTGCATTAAAACCGCTAGGCTCCTGCAAAAAGCCGTCGATACGGACGATGTCGCGGATTGAAGAGACCAGCGGCTGGCGGCTTAGCGCCGGACCTTCCCAACGGGCGTCCAGCTCACCTAAGGCCAGCTTCAGCGCGCCATCACGCGCCATCCAGTGATCGAGCGCCAGAACCCGCCGCGCGGTATGCGGATCGCTAAGCCGTGCCCGCAGACGGGCAATCTGTTCCAGGGTAGCAACAACCGGCTTTTCCACCACAATGCGCGGACAGTCTGAGGCCAGCGCCGCTTCCAGCACCGGTAGATGCTGTAACGAAGCGGTGGTGATAAACAGCAGATCCAGTGGTTTGTCGAGCAGCGCCGCCAGCGACTCACAGCAGGTGATGCCCGGCAGTTTTCTCCCGGCATTAGCATCGAAGCCCCAGCACGCCGTGAGCGGTATCGCCAGACGCCCGAGAGCCGGAAGATAGGCAGTTTCGACAACCGCACCCAGTCCAATAAATCCTACTTGCATCGTGACCCTGCCATCGTGATTGCCAGATAATCAGTAAAAAGTATGCGGTTATTATACACGCCGCACCGTCGTCCGCTGCGGATTCATTCAGCGGCAGGATGCGTTCCTGAGGGATAAAAAAACCCGCCAGCGGCGGGTTTTCCATTATTTGCTTTTCTTGATGTGTTTAATCAAGCGCTTACGCTTACGCATCTGGTTCGGCGTCAGGGTATTACGTTTGTTGGCAAACGGGTTCTCGCCCTCTTTGAACTGGATACGGATCGGCGTCCCCATGACTTCCAGCGATTTGCGGAAGTAGTTCATCAGATAGCGTTTGTAAGAATCCGGCAGGTCTTTCACCTGGTTACCGTGAATAACCACGATCGGTGGGTTATAACCACCGGCATGAGCATATTTCAGCTTCACGCGACGACCGCGCACCAGCGGCGGCTGGTGATCTTCGGCAGCCATGGTCATGATACGGGTCAGCAATGCCGTCCCGACACGACGGGTTGCGCTGTCATAGGCTTCGCGTACGGATTCAAACAGATTACCCACGCCGCTACCGTGCAGGGCGGAGATAAAGTGGATACGGGCAAAGTCGATAAAGCCCAGACGGAAGTCCAGGGTTTCTTTGACCTGCTCTCTGACTTCCTGGCTCAGGCCGTCCCATTTGTTGACGACAATCACCAGCGAACGCCCGCTGTTGAGGATGAAGCCCAGCAGAGAGAGGTCCTGGTCGGAGATGCCTTCACGGGCATCGATAACCAGCATCACGACGTTAGCGTCTTCGATCGCCTGCAGGGTTTTGATCACCGAGAACTTTTCGACTACATCGGTAATTTTCCCGCGCTTACGCACGCCCGCGGTGTCGATCAGCACGTATTCACGCTCATCGCGCTGCATCGGAATGTAGATGCTGTCACGGGTGGTGCCCGGCATGTCGTAGACCACAACGCGGTCTTCGCCAAGAATACGGTTGGTCAGCGTTGATTTACCGACGTTCGGACGGCCGACAATCGCCAGTTTGATCGGCAGATCCTGCGGGTTGAAGTCATCTTCCGGCTCTTCAATTTCTTCGCCGTTTTGCTCGGCTTCAAACTGCGCCCAGTACGCTGCATCTTCATCGACTTCTTCCGAAGGGTCGATTTCTTCTGCCCATGGCAGCAGGACGTGCTCCAGCAGGCTGGTAACACCGCGACCGTGAGACGCCGCGATCGGGTGAATATCACCCAGCCCCAGCGACCAGAAATCGGCAATCGCCTGATCGGCATCGATACCGTCAGTTTTGTTCGCCACCAGGAAGGTTGGTTTTTCACGAGAACGGAGGTGTTTCGCGATCGCCGTATCCGCCGGCATCAGGCCCGCACGGGCATCAACCATAAACAGCACCACGTCCGCTTCTTCAATCGCCAGCAGGGATTGTTCCGCCATCCGGGTTTCAACGCCATCTTCTGTGCCATCGATACCGCCGGTATCGATACAGATAAATTCGCGACCTTCAACTTCAGCACGACCGTACTTACGGTCACGAGTCAGCCCCGGGAAATCCGCGACCAACGCATCACGAGTGCGCGTCAAACGGTTGAAAAGCGTGGATTTTCCAACATTAGGGCGCCCGACAAGCGCGACCACAGGTATCATGTTAAATGCCTCTTACAAATTGCTATGCAACGTCGTTTTGACGACGTTTTTAAAAAAGTCAAAACGGCCCCTGTGTGCCAGGGGCCGTTTATCAATATGCACTATACCGCTGTCTCCCGTCGCACGAAGCAACCCGGTCAACTGGGTATGTCGCTACGACTAACGCGTAATGGAATACAGCGTGCCGTCTGTTGCCTGGATCAGCAGTCGACCATCGGCTACTGCCGCGTCGGTACGGAAGCCGGAGCTATCCACTTTCTGCTGGGCCACAAAGTGACCATCCTCTGGGTTAATCCAGTGCATATAGCCTTCGCTATCGCCAACGACCAGGTTGCCATTATACAACACCGGCGCCGTTAACAGGCGATGTAATAGATCGCTTTGCGTCCACAGCGTAACACCACCTTCAGTGGAGAGCGCCAGGATGCGGTCATTCTGATCGACCATGTAGATACGATCGCCGTCAACGATAAAGTCGTTCACGGAGCCCAGCTCACGTTTCCACATGATCTGGCCGCTACGCAGATCCAGCGCCGTCAGGTTACCATTATACGCCAGGGTATAAACCACGCCATTAACGATAACCGGAGTGGTATCGACGTCATTCAGACGGTCAATTTCAGTCGGGCCGGTTGCCTGGGAGATACGCTGCTGCCAGATGATCTGCCCTTGCTGCATCAGCACGGCGCTCACGCGACCGTTATCACCGCCAACGATGGCTGCGCCATAGGCGGTCGCCGGAGCAGATTCACCGCGCAGGGACAGCGCCGGCATATCCAGGTTGACGGTCCATTTGACCGCGCCATCCGTTTCGTTCAGCGCCTGCAGCTGGCCGTTGCTGGTATGCACCAGCACCATGCCGTCGCTGATGACCGGACGAGAAATCGCTTCACCGGCGACACGCGCCTGCCACGCCACGGTACCATCGCTGGTATTCAGAGCGTACAGCTGGGCTTTTTCGCTACCGATATAGACATGGCCGCCGGAGACCGCGATACCACCGGAAAGCAGCGCCGGGGTCCGTGAGAACCAGCCGTCTTTCTCAGCCAGGTTAATTGACCAGACTTCTTTACCATCGTCAGCATTCAGCGCTTTGACGGTGCCTTTACGATCGGCCGCATAGACCACACCGTCCGCAAAAGCCGGGTGCAGGTTAGAATAGAATTCGCCGATACCATCGCCAACAGAGGTGCTCCAGGACGTGGACGGCGTAAACTGATTTTCCACCGTCGGCAGTGGCGACATTTTCACCACATCTTCTTCGCTGTTAAACAACGAACAACCGCTTAATAAGGTAACGGAAAGCAGCCCTGGCAAAAGTAATTTACGCAATTGCATCGAGTCCCTCTCAGATGGACAGATTATTTATTTTCATACGCATCATTTCGCTGAGCGCTGGTGAAGCATCGCTTTTCACGCCAGCTTCCCAGGCTGCGCGCGCGCCTTGCTTATCGCCTTTATCGAGCAGAATCTCACCACGGAGATCGGCAACGATAGCAACCCAGCCCTCGCCTTTAATACCATCAAGGGTTTTCAGCGCTTCATCTGGTTTCTTCAGCTGCAGCTGTACACGCGCGAGACGCATATTGATAACCGACTTCAGGTTATCATCCGGCGCCGCGGCGAGGCCCTGCTGAAGCTGCTTTTCGGCATTTTGCAGATCGTTCTTGTCAACAAAACGCTGCGCCAGTTCCAGTGAGGTGAACGCACCGTAGGTATTTTTGTTGTCAGCCGCAAATTTCTCTGCCGTCGTCAGCGCTTCAGGCTTGTCTGATTTGAGCCCAGACATCGCGTTCTCATAGGATAAAGACGACTCTCTCGCCGTATCCTGCTGATGAGAGCTCCAGTAGCGCCAGCCAACCAACGCACCAATCCCTAAAATCACACCAACGGCCAGCGCTTTACCATTTTCGGCAAAGAAACGCTTGAGCGCATCGACCTGATCGTTTTCGTTGTTATACGTTTCCACGCAGTCCTTCTCCTGACTAATGATTCCCGGGAGATTAACCCAGTAGTGCGCGCAAATGCGCAGCAACGCTATCCTGCGTTACGGTAGTTTGCTCACCTGAGCGTAAATCCTTCACCACCACGTTTCCGTCAGCAATTTCTGACTCACCGACCACCAGAGCAACACGAGCGCCCCATTTGTCCGCGCGGGCAAACTGCTTCTTAAAGTTGCCGCCGCCGTGGTTAGTCATCAGCTTAACGCCGGGCAGCGCATCGCGAACCCGCTCAGCCAGACGCATTGCGGCGGACTGGGTGTCGGTTCCGGAGGCTACCAGGTATATATCGACAACGGAATCGGCTTTAAATTCCGGATTAACTGCCTGGACCAGTAAAACAAGACGTTCCAGACCCATCGCGAAGCCCACAGCCGGCGTTGCACGCCCGCCCAGTTGCTCCACCAGGCCATCATAACGACCACCGGCACACACCGTTCCCTGCGAGCCGAGGCTGGTAGTCACCCACTCAAACACGGTACGGTTGTAGTAATCCAGTCCGCGCACCAGGCGCTGGTTCACGGTGTAGCGAATACCGGCGTCATCCAGCAGAGCACACAGCCCGGCGAAATGCGCTTTAGAATCTTCATCCAGGTAGTCGCCTAACGCCGGTGCGTCGTTCAGCAGCGCCTGCACTTCCGGATTTTTGGAATCCAGAACACGCAGCGGATTGGTGTACATGCGGCGTTTGCAGTCTTCGTCGAGCTTATCTTTAAACTGCTCAAGATAGGCGACCAGCGCATCACGATAGGTGGCGCGAGCTTCCAGCGAACCAATAGAGTTCAGCTCCAGCGCGACGTGATCGGCAATCCCCAGTTCACGCCACCAGCGAGCGGTCAGCATGATCAGCTCCGCGTCAATATCCGGGCCCTGCAGGCCAAAGACTTCAACACCCATCTGGTGGAACTGACGATAACGCCCTTTTTGTGGACGTTCGTGGCGGAACATCGGCCCGACGTACCACAGGCGCTGTTCTTGATTGTACAGGAGACCATGTTCGATGCCGGCACGTACGCAGCCCGCCGTCCCTTCCGGACGCAGCGTCAGGCTATCGCCATTGCGGTCTTCGAAGGTATACATCTCTTTTTCAACCACGTCGGTGACTTCACCGATCGCGCGTTTGAATAACGGGGTCTGCTCTACAATCGGCAAACGGATTTCGCTGTAACCGTAGCTGCCGAGTACCTGTTTCAGTGAGCCTTCAATGCGCTGCCAGAGAGCGGTCTCGCCCGGCAGATAATCGTTCATGCCACGGATGGCTTGAATGTTCTTTGCCACGTTTAATCTCTTTATATATATACAAAAATGAACCCCGACGCCGCGCGTCTGCAGGTTCAATCATACACGGGAAGTGATATACCGCCCCAGATTATTTCTCTTCGACCTGCTGAACGTCGATACGACGCGCTTCATCGAGCATCGAGGCTTTGGCACGGATGCGCGCTTCCAGCTGATCGATCATATCGTCGTTATCCAGTCGGTCTCTGCGCACGCCGTCTTCATACAGGCCGCTTTTTTTATTGCCGCCGGTCACCCCGAGCGTCGATACCAGCGCTTCGCCAGGACCGTTCACCACACAGCCGATAATTGAAATATCCATCGGCGTGATGATGTCTTCCAGGCGCTGTTCCAGCGCGTTGACGGTGCCGATCACGTCAAATTCCTGACGGGAGCAGGTTGGGCAGGCGATGAAGTTAATGCCGCGCGCGCGAATACGCAGAGATTTCAGGATATCGAATCCAACCTTGATCTCTTCAACAGGATCCGCCGCCAGCGAAACGCGTAGCGTGTCGCCGATCCCTTCATTGAGCAGCAGACCGAGGCCGATCGCCGACTTCACCGCGCCACTGCGCGCGCCGCCGGCTTCGGTGATCCCGAGGTGCAGCGGCTGATCGATCTGCTTCGCCAGCAGGCGATACGATTCAACGGCCAGGAACACATCTGACGCCTTCACGCTGACCTTGAATTGATCGAAGTTCAGACGATCGAGATGATCGACGTGGCGCATCGCTGATTCGAGCAGCGCCTGCGGCGTCGGTTCACCGTATTTTTCCTGCAGATCTTTTTCCAGCGAACCGGCGTTGACGCCGATACGGATCGGAATATTTTTATCGCGAGCACAATCCACAACCGTGCGGATACGCTCTTCGTTGCCAATGTTGCCCGGGTTGATACGCAGGCAATCCACACCGTACTCCGCCACTTTCAGGGCGATACGGTAATCAAAGTGGATATCGGCGACCAGCGGTACATTGACCTGTTGTTTGATGAGCCTGAACGCTTCTGCCGCATCCATCGTCGGCACCGAGACGCGGACAATATCCGCGCCAACGCGTTCTAATGCTTTGATTTGATTTACTGTCGCTTCCACATCGGTGGTGCGCGTATTGGTCATCGACTGGACGGCGATGGGGGCACCATCGCCAATCGGCACATTCCCAACGTAAATACGTTTCGATTTTCTACGTTGAATCGGAGCCTGGTTATGCATGAAAAATCTCCCGCGTTACCCGTCTGTTACTGCGCCGCAGTTGGTTCGGCACTAAGGGTCAGACGCGCAACCTGGTTAGTTCTGATAAAACGACTTAAATCGACGGGTTTACCCAGATACTGAATCTGTACGGCTGCCGGAGCACCGATTTTCAGTTTGTAAGGCGCCTGACCGCTGAGGTTCAGGTTACCGCCCTTACGCTGTAAACCGCTGAACAGTTTTTTGCCGGTCGCATCGCTGACTTCCAGCCAGCAATCAGCGGAAAAGTTCAGCACCAGGTCCTGAGCGGCTGCCGCGGTTGCGGTAGCATCAGCCGGGTTAGTTGGCAGCGGCGTGGCCGGAGCCGGTGTCGCTGCGGCAGTATCCACATTGGCCTGAGACGGCGCCACGACGGCGTTGTTGTCTACCGGCGCCTGAGCGGTGGCCGCTGGCGCTGGGGTGGTATCAACAGGTGCGCTGTTGGCGATGTCGCCAGCGTTGTCCGGCGCTGTGCTGCTTGCTCCGGTATCCAGCGGAATATTCTGGTTGCTGTCGCCGGCGTTTAACTCCGCGGTCGACTGGTCGGCCATGGACGTAATCTCTGCCTGCTGCGCTTTATGGTCTTGCCACCACCAGGCGCCGCTGAGGCCAATCACCACGAACAGTACCAGCCAGGTGAAGCTCATCAGCCAGCCGTCACGCTTTTTACGGCGCTTGCCCAGCGAGAAGCTCTGCATCGGCGCAACTTTTGCCGCACGGATCGGGGCCTGTTTTGCCATCATCGGCAACAGTTCTTCTTCCGGAATGTGGACAAGACGCGCATAGGAGCGGATATAACCGCGCAGGAAGGTGGAAGCCAGATCGGCAGGCGCCTTATCGTCTTCGATGTCACGAACCGTGGACACTTTCAGGCATAAGCGCTCAGCCACCGCTTGCTGGCTGAGTCCGAGTTGTTCGCGGGCATTACGCAGACGCGCGCCCGTGGTATTTGCTTCTTGATGGTCTTGAGTGGCTTCAGTATTCATTCGACAACTACTGGTACGTGAATTTAAAGTTCAGCGCCGGTCAGACCCGCGCCGCGAAACATCTGCTAAACGACATACAATGAGTATAAATCCGCCTGGCTAACTCTCACATATACTTATCAATACTGCATGCTAAGCGGTTGTAGTGCCGCTACATACTGCCTCAAAGTCGACAGAAACGCACCGTAATTATTGCCTGAACTGGCGTATTTCGCCTGGCGATTAGGCTTAAATACGCAGCACGCGCTTTATGACGCGCGCTGCGTTATTTATCAGACCGTTTTCACTTCAATCGCTTCACCCTGCATACGTTTACGCATCGTACGTTTGGTACGGTCGATAACGTCGCCGGCCAGCTGACCGCAGGCGGCATCGATGTCGTCTCCGCGGGTTTTACGGACGATGGTGGTGAAACCATAATCCATCAGGACCTTGGAGAAACGGTCGATACGGCTGTTGGAGCTACGGCCATACGGCGCGCCCGGGAACGGGTTCCATGGGATCAGGTTGATCTTGCACGGCGTATCTTTCAACAGCGCAGCCAGTTCATGCGCATGCTCGGTGCCATCGTTAACGTGATCGAGCATCACGTACTCAATGGTGACGCGACCCTGGTTGGCGTTGGATTTAGAAATATAGCCGCGAACCGAGTTCAGGAAAGTCTCAATGTTGTACTTTTTGTTGATCGGCACGATCTCATCACGAATCGTATCGTTCGGCGCGTGCAGGGAGATCGCCAGCGCCACATCGATCATATCGCCAAGCTTATCCAGCGCCGGCACGACGCCAGAGGTAGACAGCGTGACGCGACGTTTTGACAGGCCAAAACCGAAGTCATCGAGCATGATTTCCATCGCCGGTACCACGTTGGTCAGGTTCAGCAGCGGCTCGCCCATCCCCATCATCACCACGTTAGTAATCGGGCGCTGGCCGGTAATTTTGGCCGCACCGACGATTTTCGCCGCGCGCCAGACCTGGCCGATGATTTCCGACACCCGCAGGTTACGGTTAAAGCCCTGCTGCGCCGTCGAGCAGAATTTACACTCTAACGCGCATCCGACCTGCGACGAGACGCACAGAGTGGCGCGATCGTCTTCCGGAATGTAGACCGTTTCAACGCGCTGATCGCCAACGGCAATCGCCCATTTGATGGTGCCGTCGCTGGAGCGTTGCTCTTCGACGACTTCCGGCGCGCGGATCTCCGCGACTTCTTTGAGTTTGTTGCGCAGCACTTTGTTGATATCGGTCATATCATCAAAATCATCGCTGCAATAGTGATACATCCATTTCATCACCTGATCGGCGCGGAAAGGCTTTTCGCCCATGTTTTTGAAAAACTCGCGCATCTGCTGACGGTTCAGATCCAGCAGGTTGATTTTGGCATCTTTGTTCGGCACCGGCAGAGCGGCGTTATCAGGTGTGACAATATGTTCAGACATAATCGATTCCGGCCTCGTTGTTACACGTTATGGCCCCAGGAGGGTTGAAAAAAGAAACGCCCCTGAGAACGAGTGCTCGTTCAGGGGCGCTGCATTGTACAAATTCTGGCGTATCAATACCACGTTTGCACGCGGCAATGATGAAAAAATCTGTTACGGCGTACTTAATCCTCTATGGCTCTCCGATTATCGAAAAGACGACGAGGCGATAAAAAAGTCTGCTGCCGCAGACTTAATCCTCTATGGCTTTTCGATTGTCGCAAGGCGGCGAGCAAGTAAATCCCCGGGAACATAGATAACTATGTGACCGGGGTGAACGCGCGAAGCCAACACAGCGACGGCCGAAAAGACGACGAGGATTAGCGAGTGCGCGGGCAAACCTCGCCTTCAGCAAAGAAGAACGCGATTTCGCGAGCCGCAGACTCAACAGAATCGGAACCGTGGGTGCCGTTCTCGGTGAAGCTGTCCGCGTAGTCAGCGCGCAGGGTGCCCGCCAGCGCGTTGTCCGGGTTGGTTGCGCCCAGCAGGTCACGGTGACGCTGCACGGCATTTTCGCTTTCCAGGACGGAAACAACGATCGGGCCAGAGGTCATGAACTCAACCAGACCGTCGAAGAACGGGCGACCTTCGTGCTCAGCATAGAAGCCGCGAGCCTGCTCAACGGTCAGATGCAGCATTTTGGTGCCGACAATTTTAAACCCTGCAGCTTCAAAGCGAGAAAAGATGCCGCCAATAACGTTTTTTGCCACCGCGTTTGGTTTGATGATGGAAAAAGTACGTTCAATAGCCATGATAACCTCTTATATATGTTGTTCTGTTTCGCAGATGAGACCGATAAATACGGCGCGAATTATAATCATCATCTGCCGCCGTTGCCTATGTGTTTAGGTAACATTTTTTTAAAAAAAAGCGACCTTAAACAACAAATCCAGCCAGTCAATGCAAATTCCACTTATTGCAGCGTGAAACTGGCGGTAGCGATCTGGCCACTTTCCTCCATCACCACCAGCTGATAGCGGCCAGGTTGTTCCAATGGCAAGGTTGCACTGGAGCCGGACGCCGCCTGCGGTTCACCATTCAGGAACCACCAGCGCCGCCCTTCTCCACCGCTTGTCTGCAACGACAGCATCACCCGAGCTGCCCCCGGCAGGCGTTTGATCACCGCGCCATCCCCCACGCCGGTCAGCACCAGCGGGGCGACATCCAAGACCTGCGGCGGCGGACAACCGGCAGAGACCGGCCCCAGCCGGGCAGCACGCCGCTCGCTCGCCGGCAGCCAGGGTTCCAGCGGCAGCGGCCAGACATCGATCCGCCGCTCGACGGCGCCGGGGCAGTCTGCCGCCACGCGCCGTCCTTGCTCATCAGTCCATACCGGGAAGCGAATGCCACGAGCGCCCTCCTGACCCGGAAGCAACAGCGTCGGCGGCTGGCTGCCGTCCAGCAGCCATGTCGCCAGCCGCCGACGGCAGTTGCTGTCTCCCGCCGCCAGGCTCTGCCCGCCCGGCCAGCAGATCGTCGCCGCGCTCACCGACGCCGGTCGCGGGTCGACGGGCAACCCGCCGCGCCCCGTCATCGGCCGTGCCAGCAGCATATTATTGACCTGATTTAACAGCGGTACCGCACTGGCAAAACCAAACTGTCCCACCACCGGCGTACCGTCCGGCCTGCCGGTCCAGATGCCGATCAGATACCGGGCGTTCACCCCAATCGCCCAGGCATCGCGGTAGCCGTAGCTGGTGCCGGTTTTCCACGCCAGCGGCACCACCTGTGGCAAAGAGGCATCCGGCACCGGCTGCGCTTCACCGGCCAGGATCCGTCGGACGATCCACGCCGCGCCCGGCGACAGTAGTGGCCTTTCCACCAGCGGCGCGTCCGGCGTCATCCGCAGCCGCGCGGCCTTGCCGTGGCGGGCGAAGGCGCTGTAGCCCGCAACGATATCTTCCAGCCTCGCCCCCGCCCCGCCGAGGATCAGCGACAGGTTTGGCTCGGCGCCTGCCGGAAGCATCAGCGGCAGACCGGCGTTACGTAAAGTAGCGGCAAAGCGCTTCGGCCCGTAGGCTTCAAGCACCTGCACCGCCGGCAAATTCAGCGAGCGCACCAACGCCTCGCTGGCGCTGACCGGGCCATGAAAGCCGCTGTCAAAATTTCCCGGGCGATAATCGCTAAAGCGTCGCGGAACATCCTGCAACAGCGAAGCCGGATGAATCAGCCCGTCATCCAGCGCCATACCGTAGACAAAAGGTTTTAATACCGAACCCGGGGAGCGCACCGCCGACACCATGTCGATATGGCCGAAACGGCTATCGTCGGTGATATCCGCCGACCCCACCCAACCACGCACGCGCATGTTGGTATGGTCGACCACCACCATCGCCAGCGAGCTGCGCGGCGGCAGCCGCGATTTCCAGTTGAGAGCCAGATCTTCCAGCTGCCGCTGAAGCCCGGCATCCAGGGTGGTCACCACTTTTTCCTCGCGGCTACTCGCCAGCATACGACGCGAGAAAAGCGGCGCCAGCTGCGGCATCTGCCGCGGGAACAGCCAGACCGGCTCTTCTTTCGCTTCCCGCACCGCGCTGTCAGGCCAGACGCCCTGAGTGCGCAGTCTCTCCAGAACCTTATCCCGGGCAGCCTGAGCCCGCTGCGGCCAGCGGTCAGGACGTAAGCGGCTCGGTGCCTGCGGCAGCACCGCCAGCAGCGCCGCCTCGCCATAGCTCAGCTGCGCCGGCGGTTTCCCGAGATAGGCCCAGCTGGCGGCACCAATCCCCTGAAGCGTGCCGCCAAAGGGGGCACGATTAAGATACAGGGTCAGAATATCGCTTTTTGACAGGTGCCACTCCAGCTGCAGCGCACGCCATAGCTGGCGCAGCTTGCCGCCGAAAGTACGGGGATGAGGGTCGAGCAGGCGGGCGACCTGCATGGTCAGCGTACTGCCGCCGGAGATCACCCGCCCGGCGTGCATATCCTGCCAGGCGGCGCGCAGCACCGACAACGGGTTAACGCCCGGATGACGCCAGAACCAGCGATCTTCATACTGGATCAGCGCCTGAAGATAGCGCGGTGACACATCCTTCAGGGTCACCGGATAGCGCCAGACGCCCTGACTATCGGCGAACCGCCACAGCGGCGTGCCGTCTTCTGCCACCACCACCCGGGCCGGTACCACCTCATTGAGCGGTAGCGGCCACAAACGGTCGGCGGCCAGTACCACCAGCCAGAGTATAACGATGCCCGCCGCCAGCCAGCGCCAGCGGCGGGATATGCGCAACCACCAGCGCATTTACGGTGTAATAACCAGCGGACCGCTGGCCGCACCGGTTGCCCGCCATTGCGGAACATACATGGATTCTACCTGCGGTTGCGGAACCTGATAGGTTCCCGGCGTCACCGCGCGGGCCAGATACACCAGCGTGACCGGCTGTCCTTCATTAATCGCCACCGCGGCGACAAAGCGATCGTCGCGGAATTCGATATGCTGAATATCAGCCTGCTGCATCTGGTTCAGTAGGTTCTGCACCCCTTCGCCGTTCTCCTGCAGGCTGGCGCTGCTGTTCGCCAGGTTCTGGTTTTCCAGCTCCAGCCCCGCCGGCAGCAGATCCACCACCAGCGCATCCGGCACGTTTCTGTTGGCGGTCACTTCAAGTTTCACCAGCACCAGTTCACCGCTGCGTAGCGAGCTCAGCGATTTCTGCTGGCCATGGGTATCAAAAATATGGCGTTCGATACCCAGCACGTTCCCCGCCGGCTGCGGCGCGCTAAGCGGATAGCCGCTGCTGTCAACGCGCAGCCACAGTGGTTGATTCCCGGTGTTGCTGACCTGCAGGGTTGCCAGACGATCGGCGCTCAGGTTTTGGGTCAGCGGTTTATCCGCGGAGAGCGGCTGCGCCTGCAGCGAGGTCTGCGCCTGCCAGTTGCCGGGCAAATTCTGCAGCGTCCGGCCTGCGAGGAACAGGGCGTTGGTCTCCTGGGTAGAGAGCCAGCGCTGGCCATAGGCCTCTTCTGACAGCGTGTTCAGTAAGCGAGTCTGCGCTTCCGGCAACAGCTTGTTCTCTTCCAGCAGCGCCAGCTTCAGCGCATCGTCGCGCAACGCGCTGCCATAATCGCCAAGCCAGCGGTTCTGATCCTGACGCGGGGTGGTCATCGCCAGCTCCAGCGCCCGATCGCCGCGCGGGGCATCCCCCATCGCTTTCAGGGCGATCCCCAGCTGCAGCAGCGACAGGCCGGAACGCGCCTGCTCATGCCGGTTCCAGATTTCACGCAGTGCACCCAGCGGCGCTTTTTGCTGACGCGCCAGCACCAGCGCCGCATAGGCCTGGGCGGCGAAACGGCTGGCCGCGGTATCATCGCTGTAACGCACGGTCATCAGACCCGGCTCCTGCAGGTAACGCAGCAGCCGCTGATTACCGTTATTCAACGCCTGAGTCGGCACGCTATAGCCCTGCTCGCCCGCACGCACGAGGAAATCCATCGCATAGGCGGTCAGCCAGTACTCCTCCGGCCCTTCTTTGTCCCACAGGGCGAAGCCCCCGTCAGCACGCTGCATATTCAGCAGGCGGGAGATGCCGATCTCCACCGCCGCGCGGCGTTTCTCATCGCTGTCACCGACAATACCCCACGTTTTTAGCTGCGCGGCATTGGTGTAAAGCGACGGGAACAGCCCGCTGGCGGTCTGCTCCAGGCAGCCATACGGGTAAGCTTTCAGCTCGCGGATATAGCGCGCCAGGTTAAGCGGCGGCTTGCCGCTAAGCACCAGTTGCCCCTGGAGGGTCGCCGGCGAGAATCCCTGAGTTTGTGCTGCCGGTACCAGCCACTGCTCTCCCGGTTGCAGCACCACGCCGCTGTTTACCGTTTGAGCCGGGAAAGCCGGGCGCACGCCAATCTTCCACTGTTTCTGGATGGCAGCGAACGCCTCGCCCGGCAGATTCAGACCGTCGATAGTGGCGTTCACCTGACCATCGCCGAAACCTTCCCGCGCGCTCACCGGAATAAACAGTGTGCTGCGGGCGCCGGGCGCCAGCTGTACCGGTGGGATGGCCCCGCCATCGAGCTGTAGCAGGCCGCCGGCGTTCAGCGTAACGTTCAGGGTTTGCGGCCGGTCGGTCAGGTTGCTGAGATCCAGCGCCAGCCGGGTCGTGTCGCCGCTGGCGAGGAAGCGTGGCGTGTTAAGCTCCACGATCACCGGCGCGGCGACCACCACCTTCTGGTCGCTGCTGCCAAAGTCATCGGCGGTCCACGCCTGCGCCATGACCCGCAGCTCACCGTTAAAGTCGCCAATCGGCAGCGTGACCTCACCTTCGCCCTGCTCATTAAGCACCACCGGCTGCGCCTGTTGGGCAATAATGGTGACGTGATTTACCGGCGGTTTACCGCCGCGTTTAAGCTCGTCGCCGTCGCCGCCGAAGCGCAGGCTGGCAATACGCCCCTGCCCCTCAATGACCTGGCCGTAGATATCATAAATATCCGCGCCATAGCGTTTCTGACCGAAGAAGGCATTCCACGGGTCCGGCGTCGTGTAATCGGTAATATTCAACACGCCGCTATCCACGGCGGAGAGCAGGACGTTCACCTGTTTTGGCACGTCGCCCTGCTGCACGCTGGCTTTGACTTTCACCGTCAGCGGCTGGTTCGGACGCATCTTTTCAGGTGCCTCCAGCGCGAGGTTCAGACGACGGTTTTCGTCGCCCAGCGGCAGATGCAGCAGGCCAACCGCCCGTTTCGGCGTTGCGGAGCGGGATTTATCTCCGGGACGAATCACCAGCGTGCTGAGATAAAGGTCGTGACGGTTCCAGGTTTTATCAACCGGAATCGACAGCGCCATTCCGCTTGCCGGAACGTCGATCTCCTGCCACCACAGCGGGCCTTCGCTGGATTCAACCATGGCATAGCCTTTGCCTGCGGCAGGCGCGGCGATCTGCAGCTTGATGGTATCGCCGGGTTTGTAGGCGGCTTTATCCAGCTTCATGGTGACCCGATCCGGGCGCGCCGCGCCGGTACCGTCGCTGTTATCCTGCCAGCTGTAGCCTGCCCAGAAACGCACGCTGCTGACCGAATCATTCGGGCCTTTGACCTCCAGGCGATAAGAGCCCCATTCCACCGGGAAGCTCACCTTCGCGGTTTGCCCGACCGGAATATCCAGCGAGGTTTCGCCTTCCTGCAGATCTTTTTGATCAAACTGCGACTGCCAGCCTTCGCTATCTGACCAGTTCCAGTAGTAGTCGCGACGCTCGCGGATCAGGCGAACCTGCAGGCCGGAGACCGCTTTTTTCTCGCCTTTGGCATCGGCATAGACAACGTCAAACGCGGCGATGCTGTTTTCATCCACTACCGGCTGTTTCACGGTGCTGTCGGTGCGGTAGTCATACACATCTTTGAGGGTAAATTCGGGACGGATCCCCGGTAGGGTATCCGCAGGCCAGATCGCTTGTTGCACGGTACGGGTAACCGGACGACCACCGGATTCCAGCAGGCTGGCCTGGAGGATCACCTGCAACGGTGAATGGCTCTCCTGCCACTGGCTGGCGGTGGTCACTTCACCATGCCCTTTTTCGTCGAGCGTCATCTGGACTTCATCGAGGCTCCGGGAGAGGTTTTCCTCCGCAATATCGCCAAACTGGAAGCCCGGCAGAGCGGTCACCGCGTCACGCAGCGGGCGCAGGAACAGCTTGCCCTGCAGCTGGTTGCCGCTTGCCGGGGCGCCGTACAAATAGGCACCGGCCACCGCGAAGCGAACGTCGGCATTCGGGGCGAGCGGCGCGTTTTGCGGCGTCAGATTCAACGCCATGCGTTCCGGCATAAAGTCTTCGACGTGGAAATCCCACTCGCGCGGCTGGTTGTCGCCGGTGCTGGCACGAACGTGCCACATGCCGGTCGCCGCATCGCTACTGAGCGGGTAAGTAAACTGATACAGGCCGTTGACCGGCTTGCTGACCTGCGAACGGATCACCTGGCCATCCGGCTGAACCACTTCCAGTTTTACCGGCTGCTCGGCCAGCGGTTTACCGTCGCCGTCACGCAGCAGCGCGTTGAGGATGACCGTCTCTCCTGGGCGGTAGAGATCGCGCGGGCCAAACATAAAGAACTGTTTGCTGAATCCTGGCGCGCCGGCAATCGAGAACTCGGCCAGATCCAGCGCGGGAAGCTTGAGATCCAGCAGCGTCGTCTGGCCCTCTTTGCGGGCCAGCAGCAGCGCCGCGTCTTTATCGGTTTGCAGCGTCACGTGACCCTGGCCGTCGCTTTTCGCCTGGGCCAGCGTCTGCCCTTTGGCATTGAGCAGCTGTACATCGATATCGGATTGCGCGGCGCCGTTTTCGAGGCTCTGGGTAAAGACGTCCAGTCGGTTATGGTAGCGGTGCGCCGACACGCCGATATCGCTCAACGTAAACAGGGTCGCGGCATTACTGTAGCTATAGCGCCCCGCCGGGTTCATCACCGCCACATAGACGCCTGGCTGCTGTAACGGTTGGATATCCGCCAGCGGCAGCAGCAGTTTCTCGCGGGTATTACGCGCCGGGTTAAGGTCGAAGCGCCCGGTGTAAACCAGCTCGGCCATTTTCAGCAGCTCGTCGGATTCCCAGTTACTCAACGAATTGCGGTACTCCCACTGGCTGACGAACGCCGACAGCGATTCAGGTTTAACGCGGTAAAAATTAACATCGACGTTATCCACGTTCAGCGCCATCACCGGCAGCCCGGCCACTACTTTACCCGGCAGCAGCGAACCGCGGCTGGCAAAGCCTACGCTGGGGGCAATATCCCGGGTGGTAATGGTTTTTTCAAATGAGGTATCGAAGGTCGCCGCGTTCAGGGCCACCAGCGTCGGATCGACAGAGACAATCAGCTCGCGTTTGGGCTCAAGGTGGCGCAGCCGCAGCGTTTTCAGGTCGGGCGAGAGTTCCCAGGCGCCGTCAACCTTGCCGCTTTTTTTATCGACCAGGTGCACGCTGCGGGAGAAATCCTGATCCGGCTTCAACGGCACGGAAAATGTCAGCACCAGCGCCGCGGCGCCATCCAGCTGGAGCTCCGAGGCATCGAGCAGGGTCAGCGCCTTGCCTTTGCTTTTTTCCGCCAGCGCCGCCAGTTGGGTGCTATCAAGTTTTGCCCCCTCCTCTTTCGCCGCGGGCGATGCCGCAGGCGCGACGGCCTCTGTTTTACTGCTGTCGTCACACCCGGTGAGTGAGAGTGCGGTCAGCAGCGCCAGCGACACTGCCGCTAAACGAAATGGTTTCATCCTTTAACCCCTTGGCCCAAACAGCCAGATACCTATCGTGCTCTCATTATCATGCGTCGGCGACAGAATTACCAATCGGGGACGCTTTCTTCAGCCGGTTCAACAGCCAGTGCTCCCGCAAACCGGTGACGCCTCGCAAGCAAAGAACAACCTGATAATACTCACGGCGATAAACAGCATAATTAAATAATCCGCCGTAGCAGGATACTTCCCTGTTAATTTCATTCCGGATAGCAGAAAGATGAATTCCGAAATTAACGACTGCACGTGAATATAATTTGACAATATTGCGGCATTATTTTATTTCAACGTATACCCGTCATACGTCTTATTGCTGGCTACCCGTGCGTAGAACGGCGTTGCTGCGTGCAGGCACCGCATGCCCCATGGTGATATCTGCGCGGGTGCCTGAAAGAGTGCTGGTATTTCGGAATGTCGATGCCCAGTAATACATTCGGTGGTGATGAAATCGGCCGCACGTTCCGCGGGCGAAATAAATGGCGCAACATCACGCCGCTCCACATTAATAAATGAAATAAACAACACGAGATTTATTTATGCCACAAATGGTCGCGCTCTTTCTTATTATTTTTATTTTATATGCGGGCGATGTTATTTCCACCCGCACGAAAGCCTGGATCCCCTCCGTTTTTGTCTGCGCGGTGCTGTTTCTCGCCGGCTACTGGACCTTTTTCCCCGCCGATATTATTAGCCAGGCGGGGATCAATACCCCCGTCGCGCTGCTGATGATGTATCTGCTGATCACCAATATGGGCACGCTGCTCTCGCTGAAAGAACTGATGCGGCAGTGGAAAACGGTGATCATCTCGCTTGCCGGCATTGCCGGGATAACGCTGGCCGTCTTTGCGGTGAGCCTGATGCTGTTCGATCACAACACCGCGCTGGTGACCATTCCGCCGCTGGTGGGTGGCGTGGTCTCTTCGCTGATCATGTCGCAGGGCGCCAGCAATGCCGGTTTAGTCGACCTGTCGGTACTGGCTATTCTGATGTACGTCATGCAGGGCTTTGCCGGCTATCCCCTGACCGCCATTATGCTGCAGCGCGAAGGGAAAGCGCTGTTGGCGCGCTACCGTAGCGGCGACTATCGTCCCGAGCACGCTGACGGCGACCCGACGCTCCTCGCCCCCGGTGAGGAGACCATGCCGCGGTTGTTTCGCCGTATCCCCACCAGCTACAACACCGCCTATTTTAAATTCCTGCGCCTGGCGATAGTGGCCTGCCTGGCCTGGTTCGTGTCGGACCTGGCAAAGCCGTGGGTCAGCATCAGTCCGTTCGTCCTGTGCCTGTTTTTTGGCGTGGTCTTCACCTCGCTGGGGTTCCTCGAAAAGCATACGCTGCACAAGGCCAACGGCTTCGGCTTCGCGGTCATGGCCTTGATGCTGTTTATCTTTGATTCCTTGAACAAAGCGACCCCGGAGATGCTGCTGCGCCTGCTTTATCCGATGCTGGCGCTGATCGCGACCGCGATAGTCGGCATGTATATCGTCTCCTGGCTGGTGGGCAAAGCGCTCGGCGTGAGCGGCGCCATGTCCTTTGCCATCTCGCTGACCGCGCTGTATGGCTTCCCGGCGGATTACATCATCACCAACGAAGCCATTAACGCCCTCACCCAGGATGAAAAAGAGCGCCAGATCCTCACGCAACATATGCTGGGTCCCATGCTGGTCGGCGGGTTTATCTCCGTCACCATCGTCTCCGTCATTCTGGCCGGCGTACTGGTGGGCTATCTGACGCCTGCTATCGGCTAAGCCCGGTCATTGTCACTATGCTTATGGAGTATCGTTATGATTAACCCCGAAATTACCGCAATCGTCGCCCGCGAAGAGCAGGCCATGATCGCCCGGCGTCGCGATTTGCACGCTCACCCGGAACTACCCTGGGAAGAGCAGCGGACAACCGAACGCGTCATCGATGAACTGCAGGCCATCGGCATCGCCTGCCGTCGTACCGAGCCAACCGGGGTGATTGCCGACATTAGCGGCGGCAAACCGGGCCACACGGTGGCCTTACGGGCCGACATGGATGCGCTCCCGGTGCTGGAGCTGAACGAGCAGCTTAGCTATCGATCGCAGATCCCGGGGAAAATGCACGCCTGCGGGCATGATGCCCATACCGCGATGCTGCTCACCGCCGCCCGCGCGCTGTACGCCGTTCGCGAGCAGATGCCCGGTAACGTACGGTTGATTTTTCAGCCTGCAGAAGAGATCGCCGAAGGTGCCAAAGCGATGATCGATCAGGGCGCGCTCGATAACGTCAGTAATATTTTTGGCCTGCATATCTGGTCCGGTACGCCCTCCGGTAACATCTCCTGCAACGTCGGGTCGTCGTTCGCCTCCGCGGATTTACTCACCGTCACCTTTCGCGGTCGCGGCGGCCACGGTTCAATGCCGGAGGCCTGTGTCGATGCCGCGGTGGTGGCCTCGGCGTTTGTGATGAATGTGCAGGCCATCGTGGCGCGCGAAACTTCACCGCTCGACGCGGCGGTGGTCACGATCGGCAAAATGACGGTCGGCACACGCTTTAACATCATCGCGGAAAACGCGGTGCTGGAAGGCACGGTGCGCTGTTTCAGTCTTGCGGCCCGCCAGCGACTCGAAGACGCGATTACCCGCTACGCCCGGCATACCGCGGCAATCTATGGCGCGACCGTCCAGGTCGACTACCACTACGGCACGCTGCCGGTGATCAACGAGACGCGCAGCGCCCTGCTGGCCCAATCGGTGATCCGTGATGCGTTTGGCGAGGCGGCGCTGTTCAGCGAGCGCCCCACCACCGGCGGGGAAGATTTCAGTTTTTATATGCAGAATATCCCCGGCTGCTTTGCCCTGCTCGGCTGCGGCAGTCCAGAGAAAGGCAGCGATTACGCTCACCACCACGGCTGCTTCAATATCGATGAGCAGGTGATGAAAAACGGCGCTGAGCTGTACGCGCAATACGCCTGGCGCTATCTGCATCAGCAGGTGTTTTGATATTCCGCCCCCGAAGCGCTTCGGGGGCGTATCACATTCCCGTAGCCTTCCGGTGAAAATGCCTTGTCGGTCAGCGTAAAAACATCAACAATCTATCTATTATTGATGACACGGAGGCAGCCATGTCCACTTCGTTTTTTGTCGCCGCTGACTGGTTAGCGGAACATCTTGATGACCCGGAAATCCAAATAATCGATGCACGAATGGCCCCGGCGGGTCAGGAAGCGTTGCGCGATATGGATGCGGAATACCGCGCCGGCCATATTCCCGGGGCGCTCTTTTTCGATATTGAAGCCCTGTCCGATCACACCAGCCCGCTGCCGCATATGATGCCGCGGGCGGAAGCGTTCGCCGTCGCCATGCGGGAACTGGGCGTGAGCAGCGATAAACATCTGGTGGTGTACGACGAAGGTAACCTCTTCTCAGCGCCGCGAGCATGGTGGATGTTGCGCACCTTTGGTGTGGCAAACGTCTCGATTCTCGCCGGCGGCCTGGCTGGCTGGCAGCGCGAAGAACGCCTGCTGGAACAAGGGATCCCTGAACAGGCGGAAGGTGAATTTGACGGGCGCTTCGATCCACTGGTGATCAAACGTCTTACCGATGTGCTGCTGGTCAGCCATGAAGGATCGGCGCAGATCGTCGATGCGCGCCCGGCCCCCCGCTTTAATGGTCTGGCCGATGAACCTCGTCCGGGGCTGCGTCGCGGCCATATTCCCGGGGCGCTCAACGTGCCGTGGGGCGATCTGGTGATTAACGGCGAGCTCAAAACCGTTGATGAGCTGAATGATATTTTCCTGCGCCAGGGCGTGGATTTTGATCGGCCGATTATCGCCAGCTGCGGCTCGGGCGTCACGGCGGCGGTGGTCGTGCTGGCGCTGACCACGCTGGGAGTCAACGGCGTCTGCCTGTACGACGGCTCATGGAGCGAATGGGGTGCGCGGAGCGATCTGCCGATCGAGCCGGCGCAATAGACAACATAACGGGGGCGCGATGCCCCCGTTATCTTAGAGAATGCGGTTCTGTTTGAAGTCGCGCAGGAAGCTGCCCCAGCGCTTTTCATAAAACGGCGTGATATGGGCCATCATAAAATGGCTGATGCCTTTCTCGCCCTCGACAACCTGACAGATATCAACCGGCTCATCGCCAGGTAAGGTATCGGTCGCCACGCTGCCGGTGGCCTGAATCACCGCCTCAATCTCGCCTTCCACTTCAAGGCCGATCAGCAGATTTGCCGGTGCCTCTGCGCTGTCCTTGATCGAACAAAGATACGCGCGTTTGACGGTCTTGAGCGTTTTAAACAGCGTCGTCAACGAGTCGATCATCTGTGCCGGTGGCTCGGCAACCTCTGACAGCAGCAACGATTCGCCGCCTTCAATCACCGTCTGCGTGCTGAGCGGCGTGCCCTCTTCTCCCAGCAGATGCTTGATCTCGTTGGGCATAAACTCTTTGCCAGTAGGCAGCTTCGCATTGAGGAACAGCGTTTCGCCAAGCGTCATGGCAAACAGCGTACGTGCCGGCATCGCCACAAAGGATTGCTCGTCGGTGACCGCCTGCTGCAAGGCCTCCAGCGAGGTGAAAAACGGAATGACCGAAGCCCCGTCGTCTTTCTCCCAATGCTGTAAGTCCACGGCGCTCTCTTCCACCACCGCTTCGCCTTCCGCCGCCGCACCGGGCACCCACACCGTGGATTCCAGCAGCACACGGAAAAATGCCGGACGGTGGCCCGGTTCGATCGCCGCCTGTTCCAGCAGGGTTTCTAATTCATTTTTAGTTTCGGACATAATGCTCACAACATCAGGATCGGAATGGCCCCGGCAACGCTGGCCGGGGCTACGAGTCAGGGCAATCGCCCCGGCGCTTTTACTCTGCGGTTAACAGATTGGCAATCGTACGTACACCGAGGCCGGTCGCGCCAGCGGACCACTGTTCAACGGCGGATTTACGGTAGGTTGCCGAGCAGTCAATGTGCAGCCAGCCCTGATGATAGTTCTCAACGAAATGAGACAGGAAACCTGCCGCCGTGCTGGCGCCAGCCGGATAAGCGGCGCTGCCGGTATTATTCAGTTCGGCAAAGTTAGACGGCAGCTGACCACGGTGGAATTCCGCCAGCGGCAGACGCCAGAAGGCTTCATTTTCTGCCTGCGCGCTCGCCAGCAGACGGTTAGCCAGCTCGTCATCGAAGCTGAACAGCGCGTGGTAGTCGTTCCCGAGCGCGGTTTTCGCCGCACCGGTCAGGGTCGCCGCGTCGATGATCAGCGCCGGTTTCTGCGCGCAGGCATCGATCAGACCATCGGCCAGGACCAGACGGCCTTCGGCGTCGGTATTCATGATCTCGACGGTCTTACCGTTGCGGTAGCGAATAATGTCGCCCAGTTTGAAGGCGTTACCGCTGATCAGGTTGTCAGCGCAGCACAGGTACAGCTTCACGCGCTTGTTCAGACCGCGGGTAATCGCGAATGCCAGCGCACCGGTGACCGTCGCTGCGCCGCCCATGTCGGACTTCATGGAGTCCATGAACGCGCTCTGTTTGATGCTGTAGCCGCCGGAATCAAAGGTGATACCTTTCCCGACCAGGCAGGCATACACCGGCGCGTCTTTATCGCCGGATGGGTTGTAATCCAGCGCCAGCAGCACCGGCGGACGCTCGGAGCCGCGACCCACGGTATGCAGACCGAGATAGCCCTGTTCACGCAGGTCTTCGCCTTTGGTGATGCGGTAAGAAACATTGTCGCAGGCCACGCCGCACAGCAGATCGACGGCACGCTGCGCCAGCTGTTCCGGCCCCAGATCTTCCGCCGGGGCGTTAATGGTGTCACGGACCCAGTCGATGATCGTCAGGCGGCTGTCCAGCTCGCTCTTCTGCGCGTCGTCCAGCGTCGGCCATTCGACTTTGCGGCTGCCTTTCGGCCCTTTATAACCGGCCCAGAACGCCCATGCGCGGTCGGTATTCCAGCCTTCACCGCTCAGCGCGACATGCTTAATCCCCATGCCATCGACCTTACGCGCCGCGCGCTGAATCAAACCCAGGTCGTCTTTACCGTTCAGATGCAGGGTGATGCCGTCATCATTAATGCTGTAAGTCGCTTTTTCGCCCCAACGCGCATCGGCAGGTTGAGTCGTCAGCGTAATCTTCATGGCTTCTGTCATTTTTTTTCATCCTTATTAGCAAACGGGCCACCTTATGGCAGCCCGTTAGAATTTTTTCGCTGCATGATCCGCGTTGCAGGCACTCTGCAGCGTAGAGCATGACGCGAAAATTAATCGGCTTCGTCTAACCAGACTAGCAGAATCGCCTCAAGAATTTTTTCATTCGATGCGTTTGGATTGTCATCGAACGCTTCCAGCTCGCAAATCCACTGATGCATATCGGTGAAGCGAACGGTTTTCGGGTCGAGATCCGGGAAAGCGTCGTACAGCGCCTCACCAATTTCACGACTATCGGTCCATTTCAGTCCCATATTAATGCTCGCGTGCGTGGTTGATGGTGTAACGCGGGATCTCGACGACCAGGTCATCGTGGGTCACGCGCGCCTGGCAGCTCAGACGGCTATCGGGCTCCAGCCCCCATGCCTTATCCAGCATGTCGTCTTCGTCTTCCGTGCTTTCCGCCAGCGAGTCAAACCCTTCACGCACAATGCAGTGACAGGTCGTGCAGGCACAGGATTTTTCGCAAGCATGTTCAATCTCGATGCCGCTACGTAACGCCGCATCCAGAATGGTCTCACCGATCTCAGCTTCCACAACTACGCCATCCGGACACAGGTCCTGATGAGGCAGAAAAACAATCTTTGGCATATTAAACCTCGTCCACGGATTGGCCTTTCAGCGCAGTACGGACCGACTGGTCCATGCGGCGTGCGGCAAATTCCTGGGTTTGTGTGTCTGTATTTTTAATCGCATCTTTAATGGCGTCGGCATCATCACCTGCGGCAACCGCGCTCAACTGCGCCATTGCCTCATCGATAGCCTGACGTTCTGCGGCGCTGAGCAGCGCGGCATCGGCGGCCAGCGCACTGACCAGGCTCTCTAACACGCGTGCGGCTTCGACTTTTTGCTCAGCCAGCATACGCGCCTTGATATCCTGTTCGGCGTGACTCATCGAATCTTTGATCATGGTGGCGATTTCGCCGTCGGTCAGGCCATAGGATGGCTTCACCTGAATGGAGGCTTCGACGCCGGTCGATTTCTCCATGGCGGTCACGCTCAGCAGGCCGTCGGCATCCACCTGGAAGGTCACGCGAATATGCGCGCCGCCGGCCGGCAGTGCCGGAATACCGCGCAGCGCAAAACGCGCCAGCGAGCGGCAATCCTGTACCAGTTCACGCTCGCCTTGCATCACGTGAATGGACATCGCGGTTTGACCATCTTTGAAAGTGGTAAATTCCTGCGCGCGCGCCACCGGAATGGTGGTATTGCGCGGGATGACTTTTTCCACCAGGCCACCCATGGTCTCCAGCCCTAAAGAGAGCGGGATAACATCGAGCAGCAGCAGTTCGCTGTCGGGCTTGTTGCCCACCAGGATGTCGGCCTGAATCGCGGCGCCAATGGCAACCACTTTGTCCGGGTCGATGGTGGTCAGCGGGGGACGGCCAAAGAACTCGCCGACGCGCTCACGCACCAGCGGCACGCGAGTTGAACCGCCGACCATCACCACTTCCAGCACCTCTTCCGCCGCCACGCCCGCATCTTTCAGCGCACGACGACAGGCCAGCAGGGTCCGTTTGACCAGCGGCGCAATCAGTTCATCAAACTGGCTACGGGTAATCTCCCCTTGCCAGCCACCCACGTTGACGCTGACGACGTCGGCATCGCTGAGGGCGATTTTGGCGGCGATGGCCGCATCCAGCAGCTCGCGCTGCAGGCGGTTGTCACTACGATCGCTCAGCCCCGCCAGTTCGCGCAGGTAATCCGCCAGCAGGTGGTCAAAGTCATCGCCGCCGAGCGCGGAATCGCCGCCCGTGGCCAGCACTTCAAACACCCCACGGCTCAAGCGCAGCACTGAAATATCAAAGGTGCCGCCACCGAGATCGTAAACCGCAATCACCCCTTCCTGACCGGAGTCCAGGCCGTAGGCAATCGCCGCCGCGGTCGGTTCATTCAGCAGACGCAGCACGTGCAGGCCCGCCAGACGCGCGGCGTCTTTGGTGCCCTGGCGCTGAGCGTCGTCGAAGTAGGCCGGAACGGTAATGACCACGCCGTCAAGCTCGCCGGACAGCGCTTCGGTGGCCCTGGCGGCCAGCGCTTTCAGGATATCGGCAGAGACGCGAATCGGGTTGAGCAGACCCGCGGCGGTCTGGATCATCGGCAGACCGTTTTCACTGGCCTGTAGCTGGTAAGGCAGATGCGGATAGCGGGTCTGAATATCGGCCAGCGAACGCCCCATCATACGTTTTACCGAGCTGATGGTATTGACCGGATCCTGGGCGGCATTCTGCCGGGCATCGTAGCCGACGCTCTGGCCAGATGCCTGGTAGTTCACCACGGAAGGCAGGAGGTAACGACCCTGATGATCGGGCAGTGTTTCGGCCTGACCGCTACGCACGGTAGCGACCAGAGAATTGGTGGTGCCAAGGTCAATCCCCGCGGCCAGACGACGCTGATGCGGCGCGGCGCTCAGACCAGGCTCACTAATTTGTAATAAGGCCATAATTGCTTCCGAAAATTAAAAATCGAGCAGCTTTTCTTCGAGTTGTTCTGCCACGCTCTGAAGTTTATCGAGAAAACGCAGTTTACGCACGGTATCTGCCGCTACGTCCCACGTCTCGTTATTTAATTGTTCAACAACCTGCTGATGACGAAGGTCATACATCCCTTTCACGCGCTTGATAAACCCCGCGAGCCGCGCTTCATCCTGCGACTTTTCAATCTCATCCAGCTCTTCACGCAGCTCCAGCTGTTCCATCAGGAAGGCGGTATCGCGCACGGTGTGCTGCTCGCTGGCTAAGTCGTAGCCATGAAGCGAAAGGAGATATTCGGCGCGGGTCAGCGGATGCCGGAGCGTTTGCCATGCCTGGTTGATTGTGGCGGATTGCTGCACGGAGGCGAGCTGTTCGGCCGCACTCGCGCTGGCGAACTTGTCGGGATGATACTGGCGCTGTAAATCCTGGTACCGGACAGCCAGCTGTTCTTGCGAAAGGGTATAACTGACCGGTAACCCGAAGAGGGTAAAATAGTCCATAGTAACCTCAGGGTTAACGAGATAAAGCAAACCCCACGCGTAGCAAAACTACGGTGGGGCTATACCCTTCATCCTTCAAGCTGCCTGGGGGTTGGCTGCACCCGTTCAGCCCAGTCACTTACCTGTGTAAGCTCCTGGGGATTCCCGGCCTTGCCGCCTACAAGCAACTCGAATTATTTGGGGTATATACTTTCTTACTTCGCGTTGCAGATGCATCGGCTGCGAGTGGCTCGCTTGCCGCCTTCCGCAACACGAATTAATCGGTATAACAGCGGAACGCGATTACACGTTAAAGCTTTCGCCGCAACCACACTCATCTTTAACGTTAGGGTTAGTGAATTTAAACCCTTCGTTCAGGCCTTCTTTGACGAAGTCCAGCTCAGTGCCGTCGAGGAACTGCAGGCTTTTGCCGTCGATCACTACCTTGACGCCTTTATCTTCAAACACGGTGTCTTCTGCCGCCGGCTCGTCAACAAACTCCAGCACATAGGCCATACCTGAACAGCCAGAAGTGCGGACCCCTAAGCGCAGACCGAAGCCTTTGCCACGGTTGGCCAGGAAGGAATTAACTCGCGACGCTGCGCTGTCGCTAAGAGTAATCGACATACAATAACCTCTTAATTATTTCGCTTCACGTTTGCTTTTATAATCCGCAATCGCGGCTTTAATCGCGTCTTCCGCCAGGATGGAGCAGTGAATTTTCACCGGCGGCAGTTCCAGTTCATCGGCGATATCGGTGTTCTTGATCGCCTGAGCTTCGTCCAGAGATTTCCCTTTCACCCATTCGGTGACCAGGGAGCTGGACGCGATAGCGGAACCGCAACCATAGGTCTTGAAGCGCGCGTCTTCAATGATACCTTCATTGTTGACTTTGATCTGCAACTTCATGACGTCGCCACATGCCGGTGCGCCAACCATGCCGCTGCCGACGTTCTCATCGCTGTTGTCGAAAGAACCAACGTTGCGTGGATTCTCGTAATGATCGATAACTTTTTCGCTGTATGCCATGATGAATTCTCCTTATACCCTACCGATTAATGATGTGACCATTCGATGCTGTTCAGATCCACGCCCTGCTTGAACATATCCCACAGTGGAGACAGATCGCGCAGACGGCCGATGGATTTACGAACCAGATCAATGGTGTAGTCAATCTCTTCTTCGGTAGTGAATCGACCTAAAGAGAAACGGATAGAACTGTGTGCCAGTTCATCAGTCATGCCCAGTGCACGCAGCACATAGGACGGCTCAAGACTTGCGGAGGTGCAAGCTGAACCCGAGGAAACGGCCAGGTCTTTCAGCGCCATAATCAGCGATTCGCCTTCAACATAGTTGAAGCTGACGTTGAGAATGTTCGGCGCGCCCTGCTCAAGGTCACCGTTGAGGTAAACCTCTTCCATATCTTTTACGCCTTCCCACAGACGGTTACGCAGACCGCGCAGACGCGCCATCTCGGTTTCCATCTCTTCTTTCGCGATACGGTAAGCTTCACCCATACCGACGATCTGGTGGACAGGCAGAGTACCGGAACGCATGCCACGCTCGTGACCGCCGCCGTGCATCTGCGCTTCAATGCGGATACGCGGTTTGCGACGAACATACAGTGCGCCAATACCTTTAGGTCCGTAGATTTTGTGACCGGAGAAGGACATCAGGTCAACTTTCAGCTGGCTCAGGTCGATAGGCAGTTTGCCTACGCTCTGGGTCGCGTCAACGTGGTAAATGATGCCACGCGCACGGCACAGTTCGCCGATGGTAGCGATATCCTGCACCACGCCAATTTCGTTGTTCACGTGCATGATGGACACCAGGATGGTGTCGTCGCGCATCGCGGCTTCCAGCTCTTTAAGATCGATAATCCCGTTGCGCTGTGGCGCCAGGTAGGTGATCTCGAAGCCTTCACGCTCCAGCTGGCGACAGGTATCCAACACCGCTTTGTGCTCGGTTTTGCTGGTAATAATGTGCTTGCCTTTTTTCTGATAAAAGTTAGCAGCACCTTTAATAGCCAGGTTGTCGGATTCCGTTGCACCGGAGGTAAAGACGATTTCACGCGGGTCAGCACCGACCAGTTCAGCAATCTGATTACGGGCGATATCAACCGCCTCTTCAGCCTGCCAACCGAAACGGTGTGAACGAGAGGCCGGGTTACCAAAGGTCCCGTCCAGGGTCAGGAATTGCATCATTTTCTCGGCAACACGCGGGTCCACCGGCGTTGTTGCGGAGTAATCGAGGTAAATCGGTAATTTCATTGCTCTTTAACTCCGTACATCACTCAATGCAAGGAACCAGGCAACCGGCTTGATGTACGACCGGGGACACGGGATGCCGTAGCATCCCGGCCTGATTCTGAAATCTTTATTTTATCTTTTATGACTCTGACCGTTTCACCTTGCAGCACCGTGGCCACAAGTTGAAACCAGACGAGTATTACGCACGCAGCTTAACGTCAATGGCGTCCTGGGTGCGGGTATTGCGCTGGGATTCATGGCTATGCTGACGCCCAGAAACATCAAGGATTTCCTGGTTATTGACCAGTTCACCCAGGGTGATGTTGTTCAGGAAGCTGGTCAGACGTTCGCTCAGGTCACGCCACAGTGCGTGGGTCAGGCATTTATCGCCGCCCTGGCAGCCGCCTTTGCCCTGACAACGGGTCGCGTCTACCGATTCGTCTACTGCGCTGATCACTTCGCCTACGGCGATGCTACCGGCTTCTTTACCTAACAAATAACCACCGCCTGGTCCACGCACGCTGGAAACCAGACCGTTTTTACGCAGACGGGAAAACAGCTGCTCCAGATAGGACAGCGAGATCCCCTGACGTTCAGAAATATCAGCCAACGGAACCGGGCCCGATTCAGAGTTGAGCGCAACGTCCAGCATCGCGGTCACAGCATAACGCCCTTTAGATGTCAGTCTCATGTCTTACTTAACCTCAAACTCGCCCCTGCCCGGGCTTTTTATTAATATGGGTATTGCATAGCAGGAGCAAGTCTGACATTCCCGAGTAAATTGGTCAACTATTTACTTGACTGTTTTAGTCAGGTATTTAACCTTCCGTGCGCTCATGTGCTTGCGCGGCCTACGTTTTTGTCTGCCGGGCATGCCGCGCACCCTCGGGAAAGCGGCATCACTGCTCTTTGTTTTTTTGCTCAATCGACGCCAGCATGCCGCGCAGAATGTTCAGTTCCTGGCTTTCCGGGCGTGCGCGCGTAAACAAACGACGCAGTTTATTCATCACCTGCCCTGGGTGGGTGGCGCGGATAAAACCGGTGGAAATCAGAGTCTGTTCGAGGTGACCGTAAAAACGCTCTAAGTCATCGACCAGCGGATAAGGCGTTTCGTCGTGCTCTACCGCCGGGGCATCCTGCTCCTGCGCGGCCAGCCAGGCCATCCGCACTTCATAGGCGATAACCTGGACGGCCATCGCCAGGTTCAGCGAGCTGTATTCCGGGTTAGCGGCGATCGCAACATGGTAGTGGCATTTCTGCAGTTCATCGTTGGTCAGCCCGACGCGTTCGCGGCCAAAGACCAGCGCTACCGGTGCATGCTGCCCTTCAGACACGCTCTTCAGACCGCATTCACGCGGGTCGAGCATCGGCCACGGCAGCGTACGCGAGCGGGCACTGGTACCGACCACCAGGCTACAGCCTGCCAGCGCTTCATCGAGAGTATCGACGATCTGCGCATTGCCGATCACATCGCTGGCACCCGCCGCCAGGGCAATAGCCTGAGAGTCAGGTTTAACCAGCGGGTTAACCAGCCACAGGTTTGTTAACCCCATGGTTTTCATGGCGCGAGCAACGGAACCCATGTTTCCAGTGTGTGATGTTTCTACCAGTACGATTCGAATATTTTGCAGCATTATGGTTCTTCGGCTAAAGATTATTCACGCATGCTATCATAAAACGGAGACATAAGGAGATTTGGCTGTTATTATGTGCGCCGTTTTTTCCCGTTCTTTAACATCCAGTGAGAGAGACCGATGCATCCGATGCTGAACATCGCCGTGCGCGCAGCGCGCAAGGCGGGTAATTTAATTGCCAAGCACTACGAAACCCCAGACTCCGTAGAAACGAGCCAGAAAGGCAGCAATGACTTTGTGACTAACGTCGATAAAGCAGCCGAAGCGCTGATTATTGAAACCATTCGCAAATCTTACCCGCAGCACACCATCATCACCGAAGAAAGCGGTGAACACGCAGGTGAAGATCAGGATGTTCAATGGGTTATCGATCCGCTGGATGGCACCACCAACTTCGTAAAACGCCTGCCTCATTTCTCTGTATCTATCGCCGTACGCATTAAAGGTCGTACTGAAGTGGCGGTAGTTTACGATCCAATGCGCAACGAACTGTTCACTGCAACCCGTGGTCAGGGCGCACAGCTCAACGGCTATCGTCTGCGTGGCAGCACCGCTCGCGATCTGGATGGCACGATTATCGCCACCGGCTTCCCGTTCAAAGCCAAACAGCACGCGACCTCTTACATGAACATCCTGGGCAAAATGTTTACCGAATGCGCGGACTTCCGTCGCACCGGTTCTGCTGCTCTGGATCTGGCCTACGTTGCTGCTGGCCGCGTTGATGGTTACTTTGAAATCGCGCTGAAGCCGTGGGATTTCGCTGCTGGTGAGCTGATTGCTCGCGAAGCTGGCGCGATCGTTTGCGACTTCACCGGTGGTCATAACTACCTGCTCACCGGCAACATCGTTGCGGGCAACCCGCGTGTGGTTAAAGCGATGCTGGCCAACATGCGTGACGAACTGAGCGAAGCGCTGAAGCGTTAATCTCTCTCACTTTCCCCCGGTTCGCCGGGGGGAAGTTGTTTTTCAAAACGGCCGCAATCCGCCGCCGCCCGGCACCGCACTACTCCACATCACCACCGACGCCGCCAGTAAAATGACGCCGCCGGAGAGCGCCAGCGTCGACCAGCCAATTTGCTGCCAGAGAGGAGGCGTTTTACTCCCGCTCAGCTTCACGGCTAGCTGACGAAAACCATGCACCAGCAACGCCAGTCCACTGATGGTCAGTGACGTTCCCGCCGCCATTGCCAGCGCCGCCGCCATGCCCCAGCTAAATACGCCAATCACCTTACTAAACAGCAGAACCATGATCGCTCCTGAACAGGGACGCATCCCCATCGACAACACGATCGCCAGCCGTGCGCGCCAGTCATCGCCGCTCTGGAGCTGCTCCGGCGCCGGCATATGCTGATGCCCGCAGCCACAGTGGGCATCATGAACGTGATGAGGCGTAAACGCGGTAAACCGAGGACGGCGCAGGAGTCCCCGCAGCTTTTTCAGCGCCCGCCAACACAACAGCAGGCCCAGCACGCCGACCAGCAGATAGCTGCCTTTCTCCAGCCAGAAGCTGCTGAGATGCAGCTGCCTTGCGGGCAACTGCAACACCGTCAGCACCACTACCACCAGCACAATCGCCACCACGCCCTGCAGCAGCGAGGCGGCCAGCGTCAGGGCAATGCTGGATTTCAGCTTCGCCGGATGCGTTGCCAGCCAGGTGGTAATCACAATCTTGCCGTGCCCCGGCCCCAGAGCGTGCAGCACGCCATAGATAAAGCTAAAGGCCAGAAGGGTAAAACCTGCCGCTGACGGGTTATCCGCCACGGCCTGTAATAGCTGGCTCAGCTCGACATTCAACGCCCGCTGCCAGATGGTACTTTGCAGCAACACCTGCGGCCAGGCGCGCCAGAGCCAGATGCCGGCCCCGGTGGCCAGCAGTAAAAAAACGGCCAGCGGCCACAGCTGACGCAAACGCGACGCCCGGGCAGCGGGAGAAAGAATTACTGACATGTCAGGGTCACCTTCTGAGCAAAGTAGGTTCCAAGCGCCATATCCTCCGGCGGCGCGTCGGCTTTATCCAGCGCCAGCGCAAACGTCGTCATTTTTTCATTTGGCTCCGGGGTGATGACCTTCACCTTGCACATCGTGCGTAAGGCGGCAGGCAGCGTGACGTCGCTCGGGTGGTCATAATGCATATCAACGTAATAGGTCGGGTCAAAGGTCGACAAGGTCAGGGTTTGCCCCGCTAAGGGTTGCGGAGTTGCCAGCGGCATCGTGAACGTCAGCACCGCCTGATGACCTTCGCGCTCAAGGCCATAGCCATCGGGCCGGTTATCAAATTTGACCCGCTGCTGGTTATGCCACAACTCGCTGAAATAGTGCTGACCGAGAACATTGGCCATCACTTCCGCCGCCAGCCTTTTCCAGACCTCATCCCCCGGTTTCGCCTTTCCGGCATCGTACAGCAGGTCTGCGGAGGTGATCTCATCCATGGTCCAGCGCATCTTAAACCCGGTCAGCAGCCCGTTGTCGGTCACGATGTCCGTTTTCATGCTGATGAAGCTATGCGGGTGCGCTAGCACACTAAATGATAAAACCATGAAAAATGCCGCACTGGTGCATTGTTTCACTCTCTTCATCCGTTCCTCACGTGAAAAATTCTGTGAACTTCGCCAGCATTCCTGACGTAAAGCCGCCGAACGGCCCTGATCTCCATTCATCCATTGGCTATTCTTAGCGAAAACCCTAACTGGAACTCACCAGATGATGACCGTCATTGAACCACCATCTGCGCTTTCCAGTCCACAGCGCCGTAGCCAGGTACTCCTGATGTTTTACCTGCCAGGGCAGTCAGTGACGCCCGAACAGCTCAGCCACATCAACCAGGTTGATGAAGCAACGGCCCGGCAGGATATCACGGAGACGGAACGTGAAATTCAGCGTTACCACCGATTGACCCTCTCGTCACAGGTGGACGGTAGCTACCGGATTGAAGGCGCCGTAATCGATCAACGCCTGTGTCTGCTGCATGGCCTGCGGCGGGCGCTGCGTTTATGCCCACATTTTATTGCTCACCATTTTACGCCCGCCTTAAAAACGCAGCTTAAACGACAGGGCATTGCGCGGACGCTGTATGACGACACCAACCTGCAGGCGCTGGTCAATCGCTGCGCGCGCACGCTCAACCGGCAGTTTGATTGTCGGGATATGCATTTCCTGTGTCTGTATCTGCAATATTGCCTGCTGCAGCACCATCAGGGCCTGACGCCAGACTTCACCCACGAGCAGCAGCGCTGGGCGCAGGAAGCGGCGGAGTTCACGTTGGCGCAGGAGATCGTCCGTCACTGGCAACGCCGGGTCTCCAGCTCGCCGCACGCGGGTGAACAGCTGTTTCTGACGTTGCTGTTTATGCTCCTGAAGACCCCCGACCCGATCCGCGATGGCCACCATCAGGACCGGCGGCTGCACCTGGCGATTTCCCACTTAATTCATCGTTTCCAGCAGCTGGCGGGCCGGCCATTCAGCGACGACCAGGGACTCAGCGATCAGCTGTATATTCATCTGTCGCAGGCGCTCAACCGCAGCGTGTTCGCCATCGGCATCGATAACGCCTTACCGGAGGAGATTAGCCGACTCTATCCGCGCCTGATGCGCACCACCCAACAGGCACTGAGCGAGTTTGAAGCCGCGTATGAAATCGTCTTCAATCAGGAGGAAGTGGGGTTAATTGCGGTGATATTCGGCGCATGGCTGATGCAAAAAAGCGACCTGCATGAGAAACAGGTCGTGCTGCTCACCCATGATAATCCTGACCGTGAACAGGCGCTGGAACTGCAGTTACGCGAGCTGACTCTGCTGCCGCTCACCATTAAATATCAGAGCGTGCATACCTTCCAGAAAGAAGGGGCCCCGAAAGGCGTGACCCTGGTCATCACGCCCTATGCGACCGCGCTGCCGCTGTTTTCGCCGCCGCTGTTTCACGCAGAAGAGACCTTCAGCGATCACCAGCGGCAGCATATTTGTAAGATGCTGGAGGATTAGGCGACCGCTTTCGGCCGCAGCACCAGCGCCGGAAGCGCCACCAGCGCCATCACCCAGAACACTCCCTGATGTAGATGCTGGTATAGGAAACCGGCAAACACCGTCATGATGGCAATACTGCCGCCCATCGCCACCGCGGAGTAGACCGCCTGCAGGCGAATCACTTCGCTGCCCTGACGTGCGGAGATATAACGCATCGCTGCCAGGTGGCAGACCGTGAAAGTCCCACAGTGCAGGATCTGCGCGACGATGAGCCACGGCAGCGCGGTAGTCGCCCCCATCAGCGTCCAGCGTATCAGGCCGCACACCGCCGAAATCAGCAGCAGTTCCCGGGCGCTGAAGCGACTGAATACTTTTTTGCTCAGCGCAAAGATAACCACTTCCGCCACGACGCCCAACGACCATAAATAGCCGATGGCCGAGGCGGAGTATCCGGCCTCCTGCCAGTAGATGGCGCTGAAACCGTAGTAGGCGGCATGCGCGCCCTGCAACAAACAGACGCAGGCGAGAAAACGCCAGCTCTGGCGCACCAGCGTCAGCCAGGCCGCCAGCCCCGCCCCTTCCTGATGACGAGACTCACCTTGCGGCATCACCGAGGGCTTCAGCAGCATCCCCAACAGCATCGAGGCGGCCCCGAGACTGAGCAGCACCAGAATCGCCCGGTAATCAAACAGGCTGACCAGCTTACCGGTCAGCGCCGAACCGATGACAAAAGCCACCGACCCCCACAGACGCACGCGCCCGTAATCCATGGTGATCTGTTTTTGCCAGGTGTTCGCCAGCGCGTCGGTCAACGGCACCAGCGGAGAGAAAAAGAGGTTGAAGCCGACGATCACCAACGTCAGCCAGGCGACGTGGTTCCCGGCCCAAAAGGCCAGCGCAAACAGCAGCACCAGCAGCGCCAGAACACGCAGGGCGAATACCAGGCGGGAGGGATCGCTGACCCTCGGGGCAATCAACAGGCTCCCGAGGAAACGCGCCACCAGCCCCGCCCCCAGCAGCATACCGATGGTTTCCGGCGTTAAGCCCGTCCCGGCCAGCCAGACGCTCCAGAATGGCAGGAAGATGCCGTAGCTAAAAAAGTAGGTGAAGTAACTAAGCGCCAGCCAGCGCGTGGAGTGCAAAACCATGATTCCCTCCTGAATGGAGGCGATAGTCTGGCGATAAAGCATAGCCGGCGCAAGCCAGGGATTTTGAGTGCCTCCGCGAAACAACCCCTAATCGACGGTGATTTTCACCCCCCATGAAACGCTATCTCCCGGCCCCAAAACCACCAGACCTGGCTGCCCCGCCATGTTGTGCGCGTTGACCGGATGACTCTGCGGCTCCAGGCAGATAAACGGTTCACCCGACATGCGGAACAGCATCAACCACGGAGTTTGTGATGAAATCGTGACGGACATCACGCTTCGCTGTATGTTCGCGACGCCGTTCCAGCCGGAATAGCAGACATTCAACCAGCGATCTTCGCCATACGTCGGACGGGAGAAATCCCCGCCTTCAGGCAGATCGCCGCGCCAGCCCAGAGGCAAATGCGATGCGCCTTCCGGCCAGTGGCCGCTCGCCTCGAACTGCACCAGACTGTGCTGATCGAAGGCGAAGAACGGGTGAAAACCGCCGCCGTACAGCATGGGGGTCTGCCCGCAATGCACCAGCGTCATCGTGGCGATCAGCGTCCCGTGCTGCAGTTCATAGCGGATCCGGGCCTGATAATCAAAACCGCAGGGGTGCTGCTGGCGCAACTGCAACAGACAGGAGTGGTCAGCTTGTTCCAGCACCTCCCATGGCAGCAGCCAGCCGTCGCCGTGCAGGAAGAATTGCTCATCGGCATGATGGTGCGGCAGCAGGACCTCGCGACCCTGGAAGCTAAAACGGTTTCCGGCCACCCGATTAGCCAGTGGCAGCATCGGAAACATGCCGCCAGCCGGGTTTTCATACAGCACCGGCACCTGATAGCGTGACGAAAACAGGCTTTGCACTTTGCCGCCCAACGTTGAGACGCGCATCCTCAGATGCGCGTTTTCCAGCATCAACACCTGCGTCATTAGCGGGTCTGCTCGTGTTTCATCGCCTGGCCACCGGCATGCCGCTGTGCCAGTTGCTCCTCCAGCGCTTCTAAGGTAATGCCCTTCGTTTCCGGCACGTTGCGCAGAATGTAGAGGTATCCGGCAGCGCAAATCACGCCGTACAGCAGGAAACTACCTGATGCCCCCAGCCCGGCATTAAGCAGTGGGAAGGTGTAGGTTAACAGGAAGCAGGCAATCCACAGCGCCACCGTCCCCAAAGACATCGCCAGCCCCCGGACGCGGTTAGGGAAGATTTCCGCCAGCAGTACCCAGGTCACCGGCGCCAGGGTCAGCGCGTAAATAGCAATCGCGGCCAGCACCAGCAGCAATACCGGCCACCCCATAATGCCCATGGCATAAGCGCCGGCGATCAGCACATAGATCACCGTCAACCCGCTGGCCCCCAGCAGCATTAACTTACGGCGGCCGATTTTATCCACCAGCGGCAGGGCGGCAATCGTGAACACCAGGTTTACCACCCCGGTCGCCACAATCGATTTCAGGGTGCTGTTGATATCAAATCCCGCCGAGGCAAAAATCTCCTGGGCGTAATTAAAGATGACGTTAATCCCGCACCACTGCTGAAATATCGCGAGCACCATCCCAATGATGACGATCGGTTTAACGTGTGGCGCCAGCAAGGCGCTGTAGGAGACTTTGTTGTTATCTTTTTCCAGGGTATGCGCGATTTCACGCAATATTCTGTCGGCGTAATCGGCAGAGCCAATACGCTCCAGCGCGGCGCGCGCACGCTCTGTCTTACCGGCTTTCATCAGCCAGCGCGGGGACTCCGGCACAAAAAACATCAGCACCAGAAACGCCAGCGCCGGCACCAGCTCCGCACCAAACATCCAGCGCCAGCCGGTCTGACCGTTCCAGGTTTCCACGATCATCTGCTGGGTTGCTCCCGTCGCCACCGGCTCAGCAATCATCAGGTTGATCAGCTGGGCCGCCAGCACGCCAATCACGATAGTGAGCTGGTTGACCGCCACAAAGCGCCCTCTTTTCTCGGCCGGGCTGACTTCGGCGATGTACAGCGGACTGAGCGCCGATGCCAGGCCAATGCCCACCCCGCCCACAATGCGGTAAAACACAAACATGTCGAAATTGCTGGCCAGCGCCGTCCCCCACGCCGAGGCGCTGAACAGAACGGCAGAGAGAATTAATGGCAGCTTGCGCCCCAGTTTATCGGCGCACCACCCCGAGATTAACGCGCCAAAAACGCAGCCCACCAGCGCCGAACTCATAGCCCAGCCGGACTGCGCCGGGTCAGTAATCGAGAACCAGGCTTCATAAAATGGCTTCGCGCCACCAATCACCACCCAGTCATAGCCAAACAGTAAACCACCGCAGGCGGCAACCAGACAGATAGTCCAGACGTAGCCCATTTTCAGATGTGTCTGCGCGTTATTCATAATGATTCCTCTATAAGGGAAACGCAGGGAACAGTAGGGTTCAGGCGGGACCAGCCCGCCCGTTTGAGGTTCAGGAAAAAATGCCGCTTTGCAGGGCATGGTGAATCAAATGCGCCTTATCATGAGCAGGATTGATGTGCAGAAGCTGCTGCATCACCTGCTGGCTGGCGGATACGTTGCCCAGCCCCAGATGACCAAGCGCTTCAATAAACAAGCAGTGTTGTTGATGCTGCTGCTGAGCTGATACATCGAGGACCACCAGGTCCGGGAGAGAGACGGCGAAAAAGTCAGCCTGCGGAACGTCATCCCGATGCTGTTCCGCCCAGGAGATAAAGCTGCGGAAATGCTGCTCGGCCTGGGCGGTATTGCCGCACTTACGTAACGCCATGCCCTGCCAGAAAAGGTAATCGGCGGGTTGATCGTTGTAGTAGCGCCCGGCATCCAGCGTAGATCCGCCTTGCAGAGCGCGCTGATAGTACTGCGCTGCCTGCTGCGTCTCTCCGGACTGCTCCGCGCAATACCCCAGCAGATACCAGATATCGTTATCCGTCTGCCCTGGCAGTCGCCCCTCCCCCAGGTTGTGGGGATAGTGCAATGCCTCATGCAGATATTGCGCCGCTGACAGATACTCATGTTGTGCAACAGAACATAACGTCCGGTGAAGCTGATTAAGCAAATACTGGCCGGTCATCTTCCCTTCGCCCCCTTCCCAGGGGTGAAAGACCCGCGAGCTGAGCACAGAGGCCGCTTCGGCGTAATGACCGGTGATATGCCACAGGCTTAACAGTTCAGCGGTCAGATCGTCGCGCTTGTGCACCACCGCCTGACGTGCCGCCAGCGTCTCCAGGCGTTCAGCCACGGGAGTGCCCAGTAATTTCTTAAGAAAATCAAGTTCAAAGAGGAAGCGGGCGTTGTCTGGCTCCAGCGCGACGGCGCGTTGCAAACAGGCCAGCGCCTGCCGTGCATCCTGCTGTTTGTTCCAGGCGTAGACCCCCAGCAACCGATGCGCCGGTGCATAATCCGGGGATGTTTCCAGCGTCCTGCGCCAGCAGCCTACCGCGTCGTCATAGCGCCGCTTGCTGTACCAGAAACAGCCCAGCAGATACTGCGCAAAGGCGCTGTCTCCCAGGGTTTGCAACATCTGGACTTCGTCGAGCGTGTTGGGGAAACGAACTTTTCGGGCATGGCACTTCTCGGCCGCCGCGATAAATTGTTCCCGTTGCGTCGCGTCATGGCTTAACGAGGCGCGCCACAGCAGCGGCAGCGCCTCCTGGCTATCCAGCAGCGCGAGCACCTCTGTTGCCGCCTGCTTTTGCCCAAGCGATAACAGCCACCCCGCCAGCAGGCTGGCGTTAATCCCTCTGCCCCCGGTCACACGCAACAGGTTCTCGCGAGCCTCATCGCCAGGCGCAATCATCCAGCGCACGCAGTGCAACGGATAGCTCAGCGGATAGCGTTCAAGACAGGCGGCACTGTATTCCAGCGCGTCATGAATCGACGCAGCCTGCGCCAACGCCAGCGTTTTCAGCCCCATCGCCAGATGGTTACTGGTATTGAATTGCAGGCTGATATTCACTTTTTCCAGCGCGTCGGCCGTATCACCGCGCTTCATCGCCAGACGTGCCAATGACCACCAGGCCGCATCGCGACAGTTGCCGCTCCAGGAAGCTTTGTAATAATGATCCCAGGCGCCGGCATCATCGCCCTGTCGTTCCAGAGCATTAGCCAGCAGCATACTGGCTTCGCCATCGCGCGGGTTTTTATTCAGCCGATGGGCGCGGCGCAACGCCGCACGGGCACACTGCTCAGCGCAGGCCCAGTCGGCGCTATTAAACGCCAGCGTCCCCAGAGCGACGTTGTTGCGATAATCTTGCGGATCAAGTGCAATCGCCCGGCGATAGTAGTCGGCGGCATAGCGGCTTGCGTGGTTGTACTGTTCAAGATGCTGGCCGATAAAATAGAGTTCATCGCCATTGTGGATCGCTTCCGGCAGCGCTGGCGCGGTGGCCGGTTCGGGCAGTGGGGTTTCCTGGGCCTGATGCTCCCGATAGTCCAGCAGCGCCTGGCCTTCGGCGGTTTTCACCTGGAGCGTCAACCGCCCGGCGCCGTTTTCCGGTAGCGTCTGGAGCCAGCTCTCACCCGGCCTGAGCGACAATTGCGTTTCATAAAGCGGCTGATTGTCGTCGCTAAGCTCAACCACGATATTCTCCAGCGGCGCAATGGCATACACGCCGACCTGCAGCTGCTGAGATTCGCGAACCAGCTTCAGCGCCAGCTGCGTGTTGGCATTTTGCACCATCCCTAATTCGCTGTAGGGAAGGAAGTTTTGCACAAACACCTTCTCTTCATAAGGCGCAAGCCAGGTAAAGTCAGGCTGGTTATCGGTGAACACGCCGGTCATCAGCTCGATGTAGGGACCATTTTCATCGGTCAGATTGCGGTCCCAGGCCTGGCCGAAATCACCGTAGCCCCAGCTCCACTGTTTTTTCCCCGGCGAGACATGGTGATCGGCGACATGCAGCAGCCCGCCGCGCTCGTCATGGTGATAAGCACCGACAAAATCGTAGTCCGATTTCTCGGCCATGTAGGAGGTTGGCACCGGGACGTTCTTATAGCGGGAAATATCAACGCCTGCGGAGTAGTCAACCTTGTAGTAGGTGCCGGTCGCAATCGGGAACGCGGAGACGTCACGCTTGCCGTGGTCGAAGACCGCGGTCACATCCGGTGGGAACACGCTCTGATGGGCATCGCCGCCTTTGACCGCGGGGTTGGCCCACCACAGGAAATGACGCGGCGTCGAATTACCGTTAAACACCTTCCCGGTAATTTCAATCAGCGCGCGGTCAGGATAGAGCGTAAACCCGGTCATGACCTGCAAACCGCGCATCGGCTCAGCTTCCCCCATCCATACGGTCTGCGCACCGTCTTCTCTCTGCTGGATCGAAAAATCGACCGGCATAAAGGTGGTCGGACGGTGATGCTGTGGCCAGTTGAATTCAATGCCGCCGGAGATCCACGGCCCAAGCAGCCCCACCAGCGCCGGCTTAACCACTTCGTTGTAATAGACAAAATCGCGTTGTTTGACTTTGTCATACGCCCGATGAATGCGGCCCCCAAGCTCCGGCAGCAGCATGATGCGAATAAAGTCATTCTCCATCCAGAGTGCCTGATATTCACGCATTTCCCGCTCGCCGGTGAGCGTATCAATCACGCCGTAGGGATAGACGCTGCCGGAAGAGCCCTGATACACCCGTTTCTCAAGGAACATCGGATTCGGATCTTCCGTACCCGTCGTCCACGTCGGTAATGAAATCGTTTCCTGCCAGACCTTAACCGAACCGTACATGACGCCTCCACTAAAACAAATAAAGTAAAAGATGTTATGACAGCAGTTTATATCGCTATATAGCTGCTAAAATGCGCAATGCTCACGCAATATAGTTAAGGGAGTTAAGTGTATGCAGCGGACCGGTTTCAATAACGCCCGGGTCAGGCAGGCCAATAAATCTGTTTTTCTTTCCCACCTCTGGCGGGCGAAGCAGCTCAGCAAATCGCAGCTTTCTCAGCTCAGCGGTTTATCTATCCCGGCGGTGAGCAATATTCTCGACGAACTGCTTAGCGATGGACTGATTAGCCACTCCAGCGAAAAGATGAGCAACCGGGGCGTCAATAGTGGAAGTTTTCAGATCCCGCAGCACGGCGCCTGGACGCTATGCATGAACATCACGCCCACCAGCATTGAATATCAGCTTGCCGACGCGCGTTTGCTGGCCACCGGCCCTCTCCAGCACGTGCATATCGATGCTCCCACGCCGCAGGCGCTGCTTGCGGCCATTGCCGGTTGCTGGCAGGAAGTCCATCGTCAGTATCCGCAGTCGCGCATCAATCTCGCGCTGGGGGTGCATGGGCAGGTCGATCCGGTGACCGGGGTTTCGCAAACCATGCCCCAGGCGCGCTGGAAAACGCCGGTGGAATTAAAATACCTGCTGGAAGAGAAGCTCAAGGTTCGGGTCATGGTCGACAACGACTGCGTGATGCTGGCGCTGGCGGAAAAGTGGCAGAACGATGGGCACCCCCTGGATTTTTGCGTGATTAACGTCGATTACGGTATCGGCTCATCATTTGTGATCAACGATCAGGTATGGCGCGGCAGCCTCTACGGCAGCGGACAAATCGGCCATACGATCGTTAATCCTGACGGCATGGCCTGCGATTGTGGCCGATACGGCTGCCTGGAAACGGTGGCATCGCTCAGCGCGCTGAAGAAACAGGCGCGGACGTGGTTAAAAACGCAGCCTGACGCCGGGCTCTCGCCGGAGAACATCACGACCGAGTCGCTAATGAACGCCTGGAGAGCAGGCGATATGCATATTCGCGCCTGGGCCGACAGCGCCGCCAACGCCATTGGTTTAAGCCTTTATAACTTTCTGAATATTTTAAATATTAATCAAATCTGGCTCTATGGCCGCAGCTGCGCTTTTGGCGAGACGTGGTTAAACACTATCGTCAAACAAACCGGATTTAATCCCTTCGACCATGGTGATTCCCCCCGGACGCACGCCACCCAGATTGGCTTTGGCCGGCTGAGTCGCCAGCAGCAACTGCTCGGTATCGGTTATCTGTATGTGGAGGAGCAACTGCAGGCATTGCGCTGAACGCATGCGGCATGTGGCAGATCGCCAAACGGTGTATTACGTTTATAAGACTCATCTTCACAACGGATTGATTATGAACACACTACGCTATTTTGATTTTGGTGCTTCCCGCCCCGTGTTGCTGTTGATCGCCCGTATTGCGGTGGTGCTGCTGTTTATTCTGTTTGGCTATCCCAAACTGATGGGCTTTAGCGGCACGGTACAGTACATGGCGTCCTCCGGCGCTCCGCTCCCGACGCTGTCGGCGATTATCGCCATCGTGATGGAGGTTCCGGCAGCCATCCTGATTATCCTCGGCTTCTTCACCCGTCCGCTGGCGGTTATTTTTATTTTTTACACCCTCGGCACCGCCGTCATTGGTCACCATTACTGGGACATGACCGGGGATGCGGTCTTACCTAACATGATTAACTTCTACAAAAACGTCAGTATTGCCGGAGCCTTCCTGCTGCTGGCCATCACCGGGCCGGGGTCGCTCTCCCTCGACCGTCGTTAAGCAGCGATCGCCAGACGTAAAAAAGGCCGCATTTGCGGCCTTTTTCTTTAGCTTGCGTCGCTAAACGTTATGCGTAAACCGGGAAGCGTGCACAGACGTCCAGCACTTTGCCCTTCACGCGCTCAATGACCGCTTCGTCATTGATGTTGTCCAGCACATCACACATCCAGCCAGCCAGCTCTTTGACTTCCGCTTCTTTAAAGCCACGGCGAGTCACGGCCGGAGAACCAATACGGATACCGGAAGTCACAAACGGGCTCTTCGGATCGTTCGGTACGCTGTTTTTGTTGACGGTGATGTTGGCGCGGCCCAGAGCGGCGTCAGCTTCTTTACCGGTCAGGTTTTTGTCGACCAGATCCAGCAGGAACAAGTGGTTTTCAGTACCGCCGGAAACCACTTTGTAGCCACGGTTCAGGAACACTTCAACCATCGCTTTCGCGTTCTTAGCAACCTGCTGCTGATAAACTTTGAACTCAGGCTCCATCGCTTCTTTCAGTGCGACAGCTTTACCCGCGATAACGTGCATCAGCGGGCCGCCCTGCGCGCTTGGGAAGACGGCAGAGTTCAGTTTTTTGTACAGTTCTTCGCTACCACCCTTCGCCAGGATCAGGCCGCCGCGCGGACCCGCCAGGGTTTTGTGAGTGGTGGTGGTCACAACGTGAGCATGCGGAACGGGGTTCGGGTACACGTCTGCAGCGATCAGACCAGCAACGTGAGCCATATCGACGAACAGATAGGCGCCGATGCTGTCAGCGATTTCACGCATTTTTGCCCAGTCAACGATACCGGAGTAAGCAGAGAAACCACCGATGATCATCTTCGGTTTGTGTTCCTGAGCCTGCTTAGCCATATCTTCGTAGTCAATTTTACCGGACTCATCGATACCGTAAGGAATGATGTTGTACAGCTTACCGGAGAAGTTTACCGGGGAGCCGTGAGTCAGGTGACCGCCTTGTGCCAGGTTCATACCCAGAACGGTATCGCCCGGCTGCAGCAGCGCGGTGTAGACCGCAAAGTTAGCCTGAGAACCAGAGTGCGGCTGTACGTTGGCATAATCCGCGCCGAACAGCTCTTTTGCACGATCGATAGCCAGTTGCTCAACGATATCAACGTATTCACAACCGCCGTAGTAGCGCTTGCCCGGATAGCCTTCGGCATATTTGTTGGTCAGCTGAGAACCCTGCGCCTGCATGACGCGCGGGCTGGTGTAGTTCTCGGAGGCGATCAGTTCGATGTGCTCTTCCTGACGTACTTTTTCCTGCTCCATAGCCTGCCACAGTTCGGCATCATAATCGGCAATGTTCATTTCACGCTTTAACATCCGCATCTCCTGCTCAGCTAACAATAGATTACAGCTCTAAAAGGGGGGCCTTTTCGGGCAACGGCCCACAGTATAACTGAATCGTTCTGTGATAACAGGTCTTGACAAAGGATTTTACGCAAACGATTGGCTCCGCATGAGACAAGGCTTTGAGCAACAACGACTCCACGATTATCAACAGATTTCTTTTCAGGTTTGTGATGCAAATAATTCATGTTGTTACCACTACAGGGAAAAGTGTTAAAGAACCATTTACATTGCAGGGTTATTTTTATAAGATGCATATAAAATACATCATTTAAATAACTCTTAAGGAAGCTGCTATGCTCGACGCTCAAACCATCGCTACCGTCAAAGCCACGATCCCCCTGCTCGTCGAAACCGGCCCTAAGCTGACCGCCCATTTTTACGATCGCATGTTCGCGCATAATCCGGAGCTCAAAGAGATCTTCAACATGAGCAACCAGCGCAACGGCGATCAGCGTGAAGCGCTGTTTAATGCGATCGCGGCCTACGCCAGCAACATCGAGAACCTGCCTGCCCTGCTGCCGGCGGTCGAGAAAATCGCGCAGAAACACACCAGCTTCCAGATCAAACCGGAACAGTACAACATCGTGGGCGCTCACCTGCTGGCGACGCTCGACGAGCTGTTCAGCCCGGGCCAGGAGGTGCTTGACGCATGGGGAAAAGCCTATGGCGTACTGGCGAACGTCTTTATCAACCGTGAAGCGGAAATCTACCAGCAAAACGCCAGCAAAACCGGCGGCTGGGAAGGCACCCGAGCGTTCCGCATTACCCGCAAAGCCCCGCGCAGTGCCCTGATTACCAGCTTCGACCTGGAGCCGGTAGATGGCCAGCCGGTCGCCGATTACCAGCCGGGCCAGTACCTGGCTATCTGGCTGAAGCCGGAAGGGTTTGAATATCAGGAAATTCGCCAGTACTCGCTGACCCGCAAGCCAAATGGCAAAAGCTACCGCATCGCGGTGAAGCGTGAAAACGGCGGCCAGGTTTCAAACTGGCTGCACGCTGCGGCGCAGGAAGGGGATATCGTACATCTGGCGGCACCGGCAGGTGACTTCTTCCTCGACGTTACGGCGCAAACACCGGTAACGCTTATCTCCGGCGGGGTTGGTCAGACGCCGATGCTGGCGATGCTCGAAACGCTGGCGAAAACGCAGCATGCCGCCCAGGTTAACTGGCTCCACGCGGCGGAAAATGGCGACGTTCACGCGTTTGCCGATGAAGTTGCCGCCCTGGGTGCGACCCTGCCGGCGTTTCGTTCCCACGTCTGGTATCGCACGCCGACCGCCGCCGACCGTCAGGCAGCGCGCTTTAATAGCGAAGGTCTGATGGAATTGTCCGGGCTGGCCGATGCGCTGCGCGATCCGCAGATGCAGTATTATCTCTGTGGGCCGGTGGTGTTTATGCAGTTTGCCGCGAAGCAGCTGGTGGCGTTGGGCGTGAGCGGCGAGAACATTCACTACGAGTGTTTCGGCCCGCACAAGGTGCTGTAAGCCGATAAAACAAAGTAGCCCCGGTGGCGCGAACCTACCGGGGCTACAGATCTATGCGGTCTTACATTTAAATCGCGGCGTCGTCTTCTTCGCCGGTACGAATACGAATCACGCGGGCCACGTCGAAGACGAAGATTTTACCATCACCGATTTTACCGGTCTGGGCGGTGCGGATAATGGTATCCACACAGGTATCGACGATATCGTCAGTGACCACAATTTCAATTTTCACTTTCGGCAAAAAATCCACCATGTACTCTGCACCGCGGTACAGCTCGGTGTGGCCTTTCTGACGGCCAAAGCCCTTCACTTCCGTTACCGTCATCCCGGTGATGCCGACTTCGGCCAGCGCTTCACGCACGTCATCCAGTTTGAAAGGTTTAATAATCGCATCAATCTTTTTCATGGTGTTCCTGTCTTTGTCGCGTAACCGGTTGCTTACCGTATCATAGCTTGCGTTATGTTGCGGAGCTACTCTTTAAAGTCGTTGGCGTCGAGCTCATGGCGCGACAGCAACTTATAAAATTCAGTGCGGTTACGCCCCGCCATTCTGGCGGCGTGGGTGACGTTACCTTTGGTAATTTGCAGTAATTTGCGCAGATAGTTCAGCTCAAACTGATTACGCGCTTCAACGAAGGTTGGCAACGCGGTGTTTTCCCCTTCCAGCGCCTGCTCCACCAGCGCATCGCCGATCACCGGTGAGGTCGTCAACGCGACACACTGCTCAATCACGTTCACCAGCTGGCGCACGTTACCGGGCCACTTGGCCGCCATCAGCCGTTTCATCGCATCGGTGGAAAAGGCGCGGACAAACGGCTTATGCCGATCGGCAGACTGACGCAGCAGGTGGTTCGCCAGCAGCGGAATATCTTCAGCACGCTCGGCCAGCGGCGGGATCTTCAGATTCACCACGTTCAGGCGGTAAAACAGGTCTTCACGAAACTCGCCGCGCGCCATCGCTTTTGGCAGATCGCGGTGGGTCGCCGAGATAATCCGCACATCGATATCGATATCGCGGTTGCTGCCCAGCGGGCGCACTTTCCGCTCCTGCAACACCCGCAGCAGCTTGACCTGGAGCGCCACCGGCATATCGCCGATCTCATCGAGGAACAGCGTCCCGCCTTCCGCGGCCTGGAACAGCCCTTCCCGGTTGCTGACCGCGCCGGTAAAAGCTCCGCGCGCATGGCCAAACAGCTCGGACTCCAGCAGCTGTTCCGGCAATGCCCCACAGTTGATGGCGACAAAAGGTTTGTCGTGGCGCGGACTGGCGTTATGAATCGCCTGGGCGACGATCTCTTTCCCGGTACCGCTCTGGCCGTTAATCAGCACGCTGACGTCCGACTGCGCCACCATCCCGGCCTGCTCCAGCAGGCGCTGCATCAGCGGACTGCGGGTAACAATCGCCTGGCGCCAGCGCTCATCCGTGACCGGCGCGCTTTGCTCAAGTGCATCATCGATGGCTTTATACAGCGCGTCTTTGTCCACCGGCTTGGTCAGAAAACCAAATACCCCTTGCTGGGTGGCGGCGACCGCATCGGGAATCGAACCGTGGGCGGTGAGGATGATAACCGGCAGCCCCGGCTGTACTTTCTGAATTTCGCTGAACAGCTGCAGGCCGTCCATCTCATCCATGCGCAGGTCGCTAACCACCAGTTCGACTTTATCGCGGGCCAGGATTCGCAGCGCCTCAGGGCCGCTTTCGGCGGTGACCACGCTGTATCCTTCGCTGGTTAAGCGCATACCCAGCAGCTTTAACAGGCCAGGATCGTCATCCACCAGCAGCAAATGGGCGGGTTTACGGATCGTCATGGATCACCTCCGGTACTTTATCGCTTCCGTGACTGCCGTCGGTATTAAAATTGCCGCCAGGTTTGCGACTGGAGAGCTGACGTTCGATATCGGTCAGGTTTTCCAGCTTGCGTGTTGTCAGCTCCAGTTGGCTGCGCAGCTGCTCTTGCTGGAGGCGCAGCGCCTCTAGTTCGGCATCGCTGGACTGTTGCAGCTTCGCATAGCGCGCACGCTCTTCTACCAGCTGAAGCTGGCGGTTCTGGCCATCGAGCCACAGCTGATACAGAGGACGCACCTGCACCGCAATGTGCGCGCTGTAGGTATTCAGGCGAGACACCACGTCGCGGCGCTCGTTGGGGGTGATTTTGGCATCCGCCAGCAGGATCCCGCGCTTAAACGCGTCCTGCCAGTTATTATCGCCGTGAAGCCGGGCTTCAGCCCGCGCCTGCACCGGCGCCAGACGGTCGGCACAATCAATCCCGCGTAGCCAGTACAGCGGGTTTTTATCGCTGGCCTCGCTCTTCAGCGACCAGATGTCGGCACAATCGACCGCGAGAAAATCCGCAACCTGATGCTGCGGCAGTTCAGGTTGCGCTTTGTCATTTGCCGTGTGCGGCGAAAAAGAAGCGGAACATCCCGTCAGCGCCAGACATGCGATGCCGCACAGCAAGCGTCCTTTGACAGCACGAACCACTGCGAAAAAGTGGGACATATTCACCCGTTGTTGATTCATGTGTTGGTTTTTCCCGACTCAGCGGCGGGCAGCGTGATGCGAAAACAGATATACCCGGGTTCATCCTCTTCCAGGCTCAGTTCTCCCTGCATTTGTCGGACGCAGTCCCGGGCAATACTCAGTCCCAGACCGCTTCCCTTCACCGCCCCTTTACGCTGATGACTTCCCTGATAAAACGGCTCGAAAATCATGTTTTTTTCCGCAGGCGGAATCGGTTCGCCGCTGTTGATCACGTCAATACGAACCTGCTCGCCATGCCGGTAACTATGGAGACGAATGTTACCGGATTCAGACCCATAGTGCACCGCATTGGAATAGAGATTATCCAGCACGCTGATGAATAATGCCGGGTCCGCCAGACAGGTCCGTTCCTCTAGCTGAATCTCGGTATGCATCATTTTAGCCCGGGCGGGCAAACTGTGGGCTGCCACAACGTTTTCAACCAGCTCTGCCAGATTCACGCGCTCACGCGGGACCGGGCCATCCGCCTGTTTGCGGTTGTAATCAAGCAGTTGCTCAATCAGTTTTTGCAGATTGCGGCTGCTGCTATCCAGAATTTCGACAATCTCCTGCTGCTCAGCGGTCAACGGCCCGGCCACGCGGTCTGCCAACAGCTCGGTCCCCTCGCGCATGCTGGCGAGCGGCGTTTTCAGCTCGTGGGAGAGATGGCGCAAAAACTGATGGCGCTGCGATTCCAGCCATGCCAGGCGTTCGCTCAGCCAGATAATGCGCTCCCCGACGGAACGTAGCTCGCGCGGGCCGGTAAACAGTGCCGCGTTGTCCAGCGACTTCCCTTCCCCCAGCCGGTTAATCATCCTCTCGATCCCTTTTACCGGACCGATAATCATGCGGGTGAACAGCAGGACCAACGCCAGGCTCAGCAAAAACAGCACCAGCGCCTGCCAGCCGAAGAACTGCCCGCGTTCAGCAATCTCCTGCTGCAGCTGTTGTCCGCGTGAGTACACCACCGTCCGGGTGGCCTGCACCATTTCGCTGTTCGCCGCGGCAAAGGCTTCCAGGCTGGCCCCGGATTTGGCATCCGGGCTGCTGTTGCTGCACTTTAGCTGGGCCAGATCGCTTAACGCCTGGCTCAGCGCCTGCCAGATTTTTTCATCCGGCAGTACGCCGGCATGGGCATCCAGCATTTCGCTGTAGCGTTTGCGCTGGTTCTGATACACCTTCGCCAGCGTGGGGTCGTCCAGCACACAGTACTGCCGGTAGCTACGCTCCATTTCCAGCGAGGCGTTGACCATCGCTTCGCTGCGTCGGGCATCGATCAGCGTCGTACGGTTGATATGCGCCGCCTGGGCGCTCAGCGCATTCAGGCTCTGCCAGGCCTGCCAGGCTAATACCAGCAGCGGCAGCAGAATCAGCACAAAGGAGAGCGTGACCAGTTGACGCAGGGAACGAGGGAAAAGAGAGATACGCTTCAAGGCCTGGGGTCTCAATGATTAGCTCATAACGATGCCGGGTGAAGACATCACAGCGTGACAGGTACTGGCAACCGTGCTGTCGTCAGGAAGGTCACAATATATACCCTAATGCGTTCAAGTTGTAGGAAGGCGATGGGTGACCTTGCCAGGTGAAGTACCGCAGATATAACAAAGCCAGGCAGATGCCTGGCTTTGTTAAGGAATAAGGCGGTGCCTAACTCGACGTTTCGCCCGATGGCTGATAAAGCTAGGCTATTATCAATAGTTGGACGGCAGGCACCTTGTTGTGCGTCATTCGAAGTTTATGTAGCGCGTCCCGAAGGGGCTGACATAAGAAGGTGAATGAGCCACTGGTTATTATTATGCAGTAACTGTGCCACATTGCAAAACAATTTATTAACACAATGAAATATAATATATTTTTAATACTTTTAGCTGTTGACTGATACGGTCGTTTTTTATTCACAGTGTCGTCATTTAGCAACACCTTATTGCCGCTTTATCTATATCATTTAAAATCAATTACTTAAGTGTCGCTAATTGGCGACACCACTTCCTGGCGTTTGTCGGCGATCCCCGACACCTGAAAGCGACCACTATCACAAATAAAAAAGCCCCCGGTCAAAACCGGGGGCTTAATACGTGTCTGCGGTTAACCCAGCTGTTTACGCGCGTTGCGGAAGATGCGCATCCACGGGCTGTCTTCGCCCCAGTTTTCCGGGTGCCAGGAGTTGGCAACGGTACGGAATACACGCTCAGGGTGCGGCATCATAATCGTCGCGCGACCACTTTCGCTGGTTACCGCGGTGATACCGTTGGCTGAACCGTTCGGGTTCGCCGGGTAACTTTCCGTCACCTTACCGAAGTTATCGACAAAGCGCAGCGCCACCAGGCCTTTGCTCTCAAGCTGCGCCAGATGCGCACTGTCACGCACTTCCACCTGCCCTTCACCGTGGGAAACGGCAATCGGCATCATGGAGCCCACCATCCCCTGCAGCAGCAGAGACGGGCTTTGCGTCACTTCAACCAGGCTGAAGCGCGCTTCAAAACGGTCGGAGTAGTTGCGCACGAAGCGTGGCCACAGGTCGCTCCCCGGGATCAGCTCGCGCAGGTTAGACATCATCTGACAGCCGTTACACACGCCCAGTGCCAGGGTCTGCGGACGATGGAAGAAGGTGGCAAACTCATCGCGCACGCGTTCGTTGAACAGGATGGACTTCGCCCAGCCTTCACCCGCACCCAACACATCACCGTAAGAGAAGCCGCCGCAGGCCACCAGCGCCTGGAAATCAGCCAGTCCGGTACGGCCGGCCAGCAGGTCGCTCATGTGCACATCGATGGCATCAAAGCCCGCGCGATGGAAGCCAGCCGCCATTTCAACATGCGAGTTGACGCCCTGCTCGCGCAGCACGGCTACTTTCGGACGCGCGCCGGTTGCGATATACGGTGCGGCAATATCTTCGCTGATATCGAAGGAGAGCTTAACGTTAAGGCCCGGATCGTTATCGCGGCTTTTCGCCTCGTGTTCGCTATCGGCACACTCCGGGTTATCGCGCAGACGCTGCATCTGCCAGGTGGTTTCTGCCCACCACATACGCAGCGTGGTGCGGCTTTCGCTGAACACCGGCTGGTCATCCGCAGTGATAACAAAACGGTCACCCGCCGTCGCCTGGCCCAGGTAATGGACGCAATCTGCCAGACCATGAGAAGCCAGCAGGGCTTCCACCGCCTCGCGATCCGCCGCGCGAACCTGAATCACCGCGCCCAGCTCTTCGTTAAACAGCGCCGCCAGACGATCGTCGCCCAGCGCGGCGATATCGGCCGTCAGGCCACAGTGGCCGGTGAAGGCCATCTCGGCCAGGGTCACCAGCAGACCACCGTCAGAGCGGTCGTGGTACGCCAGCAGCTTACGTTCCGCTACCAGCGCCTGCATCGCATCCCAGAAGCCCTTCAGTTGGGCAACATCGCGAACGTCGGCCGGCACATCACCCAGCTGACGATAGACCTGCGCCAGAGCGGTGGCGCCGAGCGCGTTGTGGCCTTTGCCTAAATCAATCAGCAGCAGGGCGTTATCTTCTGTGGAGAGCTGCGGCGTCACGGTATGACGGACATCTTCCACACGGGCAAACGCGGAAATCACCAGCGACAGCGGCGAGGTCATCTCGCGCTGCTCGCTGCCTTCCTGCCAGCGGGTTTTCATCGACATCGAGTCTTTACCCACCGGAATCGTCAGGCCCAGGGCCGGACACAGCTCTTCACCCACCGCTTTCACCGCTTCATACAGGCCGGCATCTTCACCCGGGTGACCGGCTGCGGCCATCCAGTTAGCGGAGAGTTTCACACGATTCAACGCCCCAATTTGCGTCGCCGCAACGTTGGTCAGCGCTTCACCCACCGCCAGGCGGGCAGAAGCGGCAAAGTCGAGCAGAGCAACCGGCGCACGTTCGCCGATAGCCATCGCTTCACCGTAGTAGCTATCGAGGCTGGCGGTGGTCACCGCGCAGTTCGCCACCGGGATCTGCCACGGCCCGACCATCTGATCCCGTGCAACCATGCCGGTGACGCTACGGTCGCCGATGGTCACGAGGAAGGTTTTTTCCGCCACCGCAGGTAAATGCAGGACGCGATTGACGGCATCAGCCACGGTAATAGGCTGGCGATCCAGCGCTTCGCCTTTGACTTTCAGGGTCTGCACGTCGCGGGTCATTTTCGGCGTTTTACCCAGCAGCACGTCCAGCGGCAGGTCGATCGGCTGGTCGTTGAAGTGGGAATCGCTCATGTTGAGGTGCAGCGCTTCGGTGGCCTCGCCGATCACCGCATAAGGTGCGCGCTCGCGGCGGCACAGCTCATCAAACAGCGGCAGCTGCTCTGGCGCAACCGCCAGCACATAGCGTTCCTGAGATTCGTTACACCAGATTTCCAGCGGGCTCATGCCCGGCTCATCGCTGAGGATATCGCGCAGCTGGAATTTACCACCGCGTCCGCCGTCGCTCACCAGCTCCGGCATGGCGTTAGACAGGCCGCCCGCGCCGACGTCGTGGATAAACAGAATCGGGTTGTCGTCGCCCAGCTGCCAGCAGCGGTCGATCACTTCCTGGCAACGGCGTTCCATTTCCGGGTTATCGCGCTGTACCGAGGCAAAGTCGAGGTCGGCATCGGACTGACCGGAAGCCATTGAAGAGGCCGCTCCGCCGCCCAGGCCGATATTCATCGCCGGGCCGCCCAGGACAATCAGTTTCGCACCCACGGTGATCTCGCCTTTCTGCACGTGTTCGCCGCGGATGTTACCGATCCCGCCAGCCAGCATGATCGGCTTATGATACCCACGCAGCTCTTCGCCGTTGTGGCTGGTCACTTTTTCTTCATAGGTACGGAAATAACCGTTCAGCGCCGGACGACCAAATTCGTTGTTAAACGCCGCGCCGCCTAATGGGCCATCGGTCATGATATCCAGCGCGGTAACGATGCGCTCCGGCTTCCCGAAGTCTTCTTCCCACGGCTGTTCAAAACCAGGAATACGCAGGTTCGATACCGAGAAGCCCACCAGGCCCGCTTTCGGCTTCGCCCCACGCCCGGTCGCCCCTTCATCACGGATTTCACCGCCGGAGCCGGTCGCCGCGCCCGGCCACGGAGAGATGGCCGTCGGGTGGTTGTGCGTTTCGACCTTCATCAGGATATGTGCGTCTTCCTGATGGTAGTCATAGCGGCCCTTTTCGCGATCGGCGAAGAAGCGCCCTACCTGAGAACCTTCCATGACTGCCGCGTTATCTTTATAGGCGGACAGAACGTAATCCGGCGTCTTTTCGAAGGTATTTTTGATCATCTTAAACAGCGACTTCGGCTGCTGTTCGCCATCGATGACCCAGTCGGCGTTAAAAATCTTGTGACGACAGTGCTCGGAGTTCGCCTGGGCAAACATATACAGCTCGATGTCGTTGGGGTTACGCCCCAGCGTGGTAAAGGCGTCGAACAGGTAGTCGATTTCGTCTTCCGCCAGCGCCAGCCCCAGACGGAGGTTAGCGTCAATCAGCGCCTGACGACCCTGACCCAGCATATCGACGCTGGTGACCGGCGTCGGCTGATGCTGAGCGAACAGCTGCTCACCCGCTTCCAGCGCATCAAAGACGCTTTCCATCATCCGGTCGTGAAGTTCGCTCGCGACGGTGGCCCACTGCGCTTCGCTCAGAGTGCTGGCTTCGACATAGTACGCCACGCCGCGCTCAAGGCGCACAACCTGCGACAGGCCGCAGTTATGGGCGATATCGGTAGCTTTAGAAGACCAGGGGGAGATGGTGCCAGGGCGGGGAGTGACGAGCAGTAATTTACCGGTTGGGGTATGGCTTTTTAAATCAGGGCCATACTTGAGCAGTCGCGCCAGACTCTCTCGTTCGTCGCCGCTTAACGGCGCGCTCAGATCGGCAAAATGAACATACTCTGCATATATAGTGCTAACCGGCAGGTTCGCCGCCTGGAAACGTGCCAGCAGTTTATTAATTCGAAATGCCGACAGTGCAGGTGAACCACGCAAAATTTCCATCATAAGTCTCTCGTCTTCGCAGCTTTCAATATGAGCCAGGGGGGAAACGGGCGCCATTATAGTGAATCCTGAGCCGCGACGAAACCGTTTGCGTGGAAATAAAATGATTCCCCTGGTTTATCAATTAATGTGACCGCACTCGCGAATAAGTTGCCAACTGGCGCATTCTTAAGCAAAATGCCGCTCATTCGACGTCTGTCTTTTCCCTATTCCGCTAATAGCCTGCTGAGGAACTCAGAGCTGCAGAAGATTAACTATCTGAAAAAACTGAAGATTAATTATCTGCTTATCGGCATTGTGACCTTACTGCTGGCGGCCGCCCTGTGGCCGTCGATCCCGTGGTCCGGCAAGCCGGAGAACCGCGTGGCCGGGATTATCGCCCGCGGCGAGCTGCGTATCAGCACCATCAATTCACCGCTGACCTTCGCCACGATCAATGACAAAACCTATGGGCTGGATTACGAGCTGGCAAAACAGTTCGCCGACTACCTCGGGGTGCCGCTGAAAGTGACCGTCCGCCAGAATATCAGCCAGCTGTTCGACGACCTGGACACCGGCAAAGCCGATATGTTAGCCGCCGGGCTGGTCTACAACTCGGAGCGGGTCAAAAACTACCAGCCCGGACCGAGCTACTACTCCGTATCCCAGCAGCTGGTTTATCGGGTCGGCAGCCTGCGGCCGCGTAACCTTGCCAGCCTCACGGCTGAGCAGCTGGCCATCGCCCCAGGTCATGTTGCGATTAACGATCTGCAGGCGCTGAAAGATCATAAATACCCGGACCTCGGCTGGCGTGTGGATGAAAAGCGTGGCACCACCGCGCTGATGCAGGCGGTGATTGACGGCGAGCTCGATTACACCATTGCCGATTCGGTGGCGATCAGCCTGTTCCAGCGCGTTCATCCGGAGCTAGCCGTTGCGCTGGATATCAGCGACGAGCAGCCGGTCACCTGGTTTAGCCTCAAGAGCGAGGACAATTCGCTTTCCGCCGCGATGCTTGATTTCTTCGACACCATGAATGAAGACGGCACTCTGGCGCGGCTGGAAGAGAAGTACCTTGGGCACGGCAACGATTTCGATTATGTCGATACCCGTACCTTCCTGCGCGCCGTCGAAAATGCCCTGCCCGGTCTGCAGCCGATGTTTGAAAAGTATGCCCGTCAGATCGACTGGCGTCTGCTGGCGTCCATTGCGTGGCAGGAATCACACTGGGATCCGCAGGCCACCTCGCCGACCGGGGTTCGCGGGATGATGATGTTGACCAAAAACACCGCCCAGAGCCTGGGGTTGACCGACCGAACGGATGCAGAGCAAAGCCTCAGCGGCGGCATGCGTTACCTGCAGGATATGATGGGCAAGATACCGGATTCCGTCCCCAAAGATGAGCGGATCTGGTTTGCCCTCGCGGCGTACAACATGGGTTACGCCCATATGCTGGATGCGATTTCGTTGACCAAAAAGCAGAAAGGCAATCCCGACAGCTGGGCGGACGTGAAGCAACGCTTACCGTTGCTTAGCCAGAAACCCTATTACAGCAAGCTGAAATACGGCTACGCGCGCGGCCACGAGGCGTACGCGTATGTCGAAAACATCCGTAAATATCACATCAGCCTGGTGGGCTACTTATCCGAGAAAGAGAGAAAGGAAGCGCAGAGGCTGGCGATGGCCGGAGACTATCCGGCGGTGATGCCGGACGAACTGGAGCAAGCGCCACGCACGATTCCTTTTTTCCAGTATCACGCCGAGTCTTTAGTCGACAACGCCAGGATGAAAATCCCCGGCCTGGGGCACTAACTACACGTCTTCGCCAGAGCGCGCCTTTTTCAGCGCTTTTTTCTCTTCGCGACGCCAGCGGAAAAAGTCACTGAGCATTCCCGAGCACGATTCCGCCAGGATCCCTTCGCTGACCTCGACCCGATGATTCATTCCCGGATGATGTAAGACGTCGATAAGCGATCCGGCCGCGCCGGTTTTTGCATCCCGGGCACCAAATACCAGCCGTGAAATCCGGCTATGCACCATCGCACCGGCACACATCACGCACGGTTCGAGCGTGACATACAGCGTGGCATCAATCAGTCGGTAGTTTTGCAGGACCATTCCGCCCTGACGCAACGCCATAATTTCAGCATGCGCCGTCGGATCGTGGCGCCCGATAGGACGGTTCCAGCCTTCACCGATAACCTGATTATTGTGCACCAGCACGGCCCCTACCGGTACTTCGCCCTCTTCCCAGGCACGTTTCGCCAGCGTTAATGCGTGACGCATCCAGTATTCATCGTTTAGTTCATGGTCAGACAAAGCGGGCACTCCTGCGGAAAAAGCGGGGCGCATTATACATGGCAACCGGCATTACACACTATTCTAACTGGTGAAGATCGCCCTGCGGCGTGACGCGCCAGCGGTGCTGGCAAAAACAGAGCAACGGGTTGTCCTGCTCGCTGTCGCTGTAGCCGCTGTACAGCTGCAACGGCGCACCGATTTTCTGCTCCAGTTGGGCGACTTTTTCATGTCCCAGGCAGCGTAGAGTTAGCCCCCAGCCGCCGCAACGGCGCTCCATCCGGCTGGCGATAACATTCACTCTCGTCAGCCAGGGGGTATCAAAATAGACCTGCTCAACCAGCGACTGGGGCGAGCCGGTAATCAACCAGACCTCGGCATCGTGATGGTCGAGGTAGTCCGTCAGCCGGGCCTGCACCACCGGGAACGCGGTCACCCGCTGGCGAAACCAGCGGACGAAACCGGCCTCTAGTCGCTTCAGGGCGCGCTCGCTGCGCCCGAAGGTGGCAGCCCACAGCAGCAGGCTCATTGGCCAGCGCGCCGCCCGACCGCTGACGGTTAATCCCAGCAGGATTGCCGGCGACATGAGGATCACCAGCGGGACATTCAACGGCTGGTGACGCAAGACATAGCGCAGGAAACTGCCGAACATATCTTGTTGATGTAACGTTCCATCGAGATCAAAAAAAACCACTCGCCGCGTGCTGCTATTCAAAACCGACCTCTTTCTTTAGCAAATATCGTAGCTGATGCCGTTAGCTTAACAGCCTTATCTCGTGAACAGAGAAAACATCTACGGACGTTAACCCTGGGTTAAGGCTATTTTCCTGGAATCAATAAATCTCAGCGGTAGAATTTTTAATTCGCTGTATTCCTCTTATAATCGAATACAAAATTCTTTCAGCAGAGGGCGAAGGTTGTCCTGAGGAAAACCGATGAACTGTTTAATCCGCATTCGCCAGCGCTATCCATCGCTGGCGGCAAGCGACAAAAAGCTGGCAGACTTTATTCTGGCTCAGCCTGACCAGACCCGCCACCTCAGTTCGCAGCAGCTGGCTGGCGAGGCCGGCGTCAGCCAGTCCAGCGTCGTGAAATTCGCGCAGAAGATGGGGTTTAAAGGTTTCCCGGCACTGAAGCTGGCCTTAAGTGAAGCGCTGGCCAGTGCGCCCGATCCACAATCGGTTCCGGTGCATAACCAGATCCGCGGTGACGATCCGCTGCGCCTGGTGGGCGAGAAGCTGATCAACGATAACGTGGCCGCGATGCACGCTTCGCTGGATGTCAACACCGAAGAGAAACTGCTGGAAGCCGTTGCGCTGTTGCGCCACGCCCGCCGGGTGGTGATCACCGGGATCGGCGCATCCGGGCTGGTGGCACGTAATTTCGGCTGGAAGCTGATGAAAATCGGTATTAACGCCGTTTCCGAACAGGATATGCACGCCCTGCTCGCGACCGTGCAGGCGATGTCATCCGACGATCTGCTGGTGGCGATCTCCTATTCTGGCGAACGCCGCGAGATCAACATGGCCGCCGGAGAAGCGCTGCGGGTTGGCTGTCGGATCCTGGCGATCACCGGGTTTACACCGAATGCGCTGCAGCAGCAGGCGACACAGTGTTTGTACACCATCGCCGAGGAGCAGGCGACGCGCAGCGCCGCGATCTCCTCCACCAGCGCGCAAATGATGCTCACCGATCTGCTGTTTATGGCACTGGTTCAGCAGGATCTTGAACATGCGCCGGACCGGATCCGCCACAGCGAGGCGCTGGTGAAAAAACTGGTGTGAGCAGAAAATGGGCGTATAATGCCCGCCCTGTTTGTGATGTTTCTGAGAATTTCCTGATGGCGCTGTTAATCACCAAAAAATGCATCAATTGCGATATGTGCGAACCGGAATGCCCGAATGAGGCGATTTCGATGGGTGACAGCATCTATGAAATTAACAGCGACCGCTGCACGGAGTGCGTGGGCCACTATGAGACGCCCACCTGTCAGAAAGTGTGCCCGATCCCCAATACGATTCTGAAAGACCCGGCACACGTCGAAAATGAAGAGCAGCTGTGGGATAAGTTTGTCCTGATACATCATGCGGACAAAATCTGACGCTGCTCCCCGCAGGCGTTAACTCTCCACGATGACCGTAGCACAAGCGTAATGTCGCTCATCCGCCAGGGTCACGTGGATGCTCCTGACCCCCATACGCTGTGCCAGATTCTGCGCTTCGCCCCATAGACGCAGGCTGGGTTTACCGAGCTCGTCGTTGTACACCTCGAACTGATTAAACGCCAGACCGTTGCGGATCCCAGTTCCCAGGGCTTTCGCCGCCGCCTCTTTAACCGCAAAGCGCTTCGCCAGAAAACGGACCGGCTGCTGGTGCTGCTGCCATATCAGCCACTCGTTGTCGCTGAGCACGCGCCGGGCAAGGCGATCGCCGCTACGGGCAATCACCGCTTCTATCCGAGCAATTTCAACAATATCGGTTCCCAGCCCCAGAATCGCCATTACGCGCGGGCTTCCTGCATCAGGCGTTTCATCTCGGCAACGGCCTCTTTCAGGCCGCTCATCACCGCCCGACCGATGATCGCGTGGCCGATGTTCAGCTCGTGCATTTCCGGAATGCGGGCAATCGCTTTGACGTTGTGATAGGTCAGGCCGTGGCCAGCATTCACCTTCAGACCGAGGCTTGCGGCAAAGGTCGCGGCGGTCGCGATACGCTGCAGCTCTTTTTCCTGTTGGGCGTCGCTTTCGGCGTCGGCGTAGCAGCCGGTGTGAATTTCAATATAGGGAGCGCCAACGTCTGCTGCGGCCTGAATTTGCGCTTCATCGGCATCGATGAACAGAGAGACCAGAATCCCGGCATCGGCCAGACGTTTGCAGGCATCGCGCATTTTTTCGCGCTGACCGGCCACATCCAGGCCGCCTTCCGTCGTCACTTCCTGACGCTTTTCCGGCACCAGGCAGCAGAAATGCGGTTTGGTGTCGCAGGCGATGGTCAGCATCTCTTCGGTGACCGCCATCTCAAGATTCATGCGGGTGTCCAGCGTCTGGCGCAGCACGCGCACGTCACGGTCGGTAATGTGGCGGCGGTCTTCGCGCAGGTGGACGGTAATGCCGTCAGCCCCGGCCTGCTCAGCGATAAACGCCGCCTGTACCGGGTCCGGATAAGCGGTGCCGCGCGCGTTACGCAGTGTCGCGATATGGTCAATATTGACCCCTAACAGTAATTCAGCCATGACAATCCTCATTGATCGTTATTCGTTTTATCTGCTCGCGCCGCGCGTGCGGGCATAAACTGGCGAAACAGCTCCCGACTCTTCAGCGGTTTACCGCCAAGATACGGCTTCAGGGCGATACGGGTAAAGCGCTTAGCGGCACGCAGCGCATCGCTGTCCGGAAACTCCCGGTTCGCCAGCGCTTTCAAATGGTGCCCGGTAAAGGTGTTGTTATCAATAACCACGCTGGCGATAAAGCCTTTTTCTTCACGGTAGCGGTAGGTCATGGTGTCATCGACCGCGTCGCCGCTGCCGGCGCAGTGGAGAAAATCGACGCCGTAACCCAGATGCCCCAGCAACGCCAGTTCAAAACGGCGTAATGCCGGCTCCGGCGTGCCGCTTGCGCCCGCCAGCGCCTGAAGACAGTGCAGGTAATCGAAAAAGAGTTCGGAAAAGCGCGTTTCATGTTCCAGCACGCGGGAGAGGAGTTCATTCACATACAGCCCGCTGTAGAGCGTGATACCGCTGAGCGGCAGGGCCAGTGAAACCGCTTCGGCATTGCGTAACGTTTTGACGTCGCCGCGGCCGCCAAAGCGAAGTAATAAGGGGGTAAAAGGCTGGAGAGCGCCTTTGAGGCTGGAGCGTTTGGAACGTGCGCCTTTAGCTACAAGGCGCACGCGGCCGGATTCTTCCGTGAAGACGTCCAGCATCAGGCTGGTTTCGCTCCAGGGACGACTATGCAGGACGAAAGCGCGCTGCCAGCCTTCCATCAAAATAGCGCTTAGTGATCGTCGCCGTAACCGAGACTGCGCAGCGCGCGTTCGTCATCAGCCCAGCCGGATTTCACTTTCACCCACAGTTCAAGGTGAACCGGCGCTTCAAACATATCCTGCATGTCTTTACGGGCTTCAATACCGATGGTTTTGATTTTGGCGCCTTTGTTGCCAATCACCATCTTCTTCTGCCCTTCACGCTCAACCAGGATCAGGCCGTTAATATCATAACCGCCACGTTCGTTGGTCTGGAAACGTTCGATTTCTACCGTCACAGAGTACGGCAGTTCTGCGCCAAGGAAACGCATCAGTTTTTCACGGATGATTTCTGAAGCCATAAAGCGCTGTGAACGGTCGGTAATGTAATCTTCCGGGAAGTGATGAATCGCTTCCGGCAGATGCTTACGGACGATCCCGGCGATGGTATCGACGTTCATTCCCGTTTCTGCAGAAATCGGGACGATATCCAGGAAGTTCATCTGGCTTGCCAGGAACTGCAGGTGCGGCAGTAAATCCGCTTTTTCCTGCACGTTATCGACTTTATTGACCGCCAGGATCACCGGCGCTCTGGCGTCACGCAGTTTGCCCAACACCATTTCGTCATCGGCGGTCCAGCGGGTACCTTCAACCACGAAGATAACCAGCTCAACGTCGCCAATCGAGCTACTCGCCGCTTTGTTCATCAGGCGGTTGATAGCGCGTTTTTCTTCCATATGCAGGCCCGGGGTATCAACATAGATTGCCTGATACGGCCCTTCCGTGTGGATGCCGACAATACGGTGACGCGTCGTCTGCGCTTTGCGCGAGGTGATCGAAATCTTCTGCCCAAGCAGATTGTTCAGCAGTGTGGATTTACCCACGTTCGGGCGGCCGACAATAGCGACAAACCCGCAATAACTTTTTTCGTTGCTCATTCCAGCTCCAGTTTTTTCAGCGCCTGTTCGGCGGCAGCCTGCTCCGCCTTGCGACGGCTGGAACCTGTGCCAACCACTGGTTCACTCAGGCCGCTGACCTGGCAGTGGATAGTAAATTCCTGATCGTGGGCTTCGCCACGCACCTGCACCACCAGATAAGACGGCAGCGGCAGATGGCGACCCTGCAGATACTCCTGCAAACGGGTCTTCGGATCTTTTTGTTTATCGCCCGGGCTGATTTCGTCCAGACGAGTTTGATACCAGCTCAGAATCAGGCGCTCAACGTTCTGGATATCGCTATCGAGGAAAATCCCGCCGATCAGTGCTTCAACGGTATCTGCCAGAATAGATTCGCGACGGAAACCGCCGCTTTTCAGCTCACCCGGCCCAAGGCGCAGGCACTCACCTAACTCAAACTCACGGGCGATTTCCGCCAGCGTGTTGCCTCGAACCAGCGTGGCGCGCATGCGGCTCATGTCACCTTCGTCAACCCGAGGGAAGCGGTGATAGAGCGCATTCGCGATCACAAAACTCAGAATTGAGTCACCCAGAAACTCCAGGCGCTCGTTGTGCTTGCTGCTGGCACTGCGGTGAGTTAATGCCTGTTGCAACAGCTCCTGATGATGGAAAGTGTAGCCCAGCTTCCGTTGAAGCCGATTAATTACGATGGGGTTCATGCGATACCAATAAATGAATGCGTCAAAAATGCAGCACACGAAACCGACCTGGGCAGCTCTGTCTCATAGTAGATTGCCTGTGCGCAAACCTGTCGCCTTTCTGCAACCCAACTTATTTCAGAGTAAAATCAACCAACGCGGTTTCGTGTGCAGTGTCACTCTTACGAGAGACAACCAAAACTTCGGGGGGATATTCTATACGCAACGACAAGGGATGTCGTTAGTTTGAATAGATTTAAATATTAAATAATTCACGCTGCCGTATTGCGACGGCAGCGTGAATAAGGCAGGGGAATTAGTGGATGCTGCCAATACGTGATAAACGCACGCCGGTCGGCCACTCACCTTCCTGTTTTTCGAAGCTCATCCAGATTGCCGTAGCTTTACCCACCAGGTTCGCTTCTGGCACAAAGCCCCAGTAACGGCTGTCGGCGCTGTTATCGCGGTTGTCACCCATCATGAAGTACTGACCCGGCGGCACAATCCAGGTCGCCAGCGGCAGACCCGATTGATGGTAGTACATGCCGACCTGATCCTGAGCGATCGGAACGGTCAGAATACGGTGAGTCACCTCGCCGAGCGTCTCTTTACGTTCGGTCAGGCGGACACCATCTTCTTTGGTCTCGCCCTTCGGCAGTTGCCAGAACCCGCTGGTCGCTTCACCACCGTTACGGCGCGAGAATGTCTGAACGAAATCGCTCGGCTCAACGTTGGAGTAAGTAACCGGCAGCGCGCTACCACAAGCCTGGCCGGAACTGCAGCCTGGCTGGATGGTGACCTGCTTGGTCAACGGATCGTAGGTGACCTTATCGCCCGGCAGCCCGACAGCACGCTTGATGTAATCCAGGCGCGGATCTTCCGGGTATTTAAAGACCACGATATCACCGCGTTTGGGATGACCGGTTTCGATCAGCGTTTTCTGGTAGATCGGATCTTTAATGCCGTAGGCAAACTTCTCAACCAGAATAAAATCGCCAATCAGCAGCGTTGGCATCATTGAACCTGATGGAATCTGAAACGGCTCATAAATAAATGAGCGAACCACCAGAACAATAGCCAGTACCGGAAATACCGAGGCTCCCGTTTCCAGCCAGCCCGGTTTCGGGCCCACTTTCTTCAGCGTTTGCTTGTCGAGGCTATCGCCTGTCGCAGCCTGAGCCGCGGCCTGACGTTCACGACGCTTCGGCGCAAAGATGAATTTATCCAGACACCACAACAACCCTGTGACCAGGGTTGCGATCACCAGGATCAGGGCAAACATGTTCGCCATGCCAACTCCTTAATGGTTATTTGCCGTCTTTACCGACGTGCAGAATGGCAAGGAACGCTTCCTGCGGCAGCTCAACGTTACCCACTTGCTTCATACGTTTTTTACCGTCTTTCTGCTTCTGCAGCAGTTTTTTCTTACGGCTGACGTCACCGCCGTAGCATTTCGCCAGCACGTTTTTACGCAGCTGCTTGACGGTAGAACGGGCAATGATGTGGTTGCCGATCGCCGCCTGAATCGCAATATCGAACTGCTGGCGTGGGATCAGCTCTTTCATCTTCTCTACCAGCTCACGACCACGGTACGGCGCGTTATCGTTGTGAGTGATCAGCGCCAGCGCATCAACACGCTCGCTGTTGATCAGCACGTCCACGCGGACCATGTTGGAGGCCTGGAAGCGTTTGAAGTTATAGTCCAGCGACGCGTAGCCGCGTGACGTTGACTTCAGACGGTCGAAGAAATCGAGAACCACTTCCGCCATTGGAATTTCATAGGTCAGCGCCACTTGTTTACCGTGGTAAACCATGTTGGTCTGCACGCCACGCTTCTCAATACACAGGGTGATAACGTTACCCAGGTATTCCTGCGGCAGCAGCATATGACACTCGGCGATCGGCTCACGCAGTTCCTGAATGTTGTTCAGCGGCGGCAGCTTGGACGGGCTATCGACATAGATAACCTCTTTCGCGGTGGTTTCGACTTCGTAGACGACCGTCGGCGCAGTGGTGATCAGATCCAGGTCATACTCGCGTTCCAGACGCTCCTGAATGATTTCCATGTGCAGCAGGCCCAGGAAGCCGCAGCGGAAGCCGAAGCCCAGCGCCGTGGAACTCTCCGGTTCGAAGAACAGAGAAGCATCGTTGAGGCTCAGTTTGCCGAGCGCATCACGGAAGCTTTCGTAGTCATCAGAGCTGACCGGGAACAGACCGGCATACACCTGCGGTTTGACTTTTTTAAAGCCTGGCAGCGCTTTGTCTGCCGGGTTACGCGAGGTGGTCAGGGTATCGCCAACCGGCGCACCAAGGATGTCTTTAATGGCGCACACCAGCCAGCCAACCTCGCCGCATTTCAGCTCGGTACGGTCAACCTGTTTTGGCGTAAAGATGCCCAGACGGTCAGCATTGTAGACTTGTCCGGTGCTCATGACTTTGATTTTGTCGCCTTTACGCATGGTGCCGTTTTTAATACGCACCAGCGACACTACGCCGAGGTAGTTATCGAACCAGGAGTCGATGATCAGCGCCTGCAGCGGGCCATCCGCGTCACCTTCCGGTGGCGGGATATCGCGTACCAGACGTTCGAGAACGTCAGGAACACCGATGCCGGTTTTCGCCGAGCAGCGCACAGCATCAGCTGCATCAATGCCGACAATGTCTTCAATTTCTTCGGCTACACGCTCCGGGTCGGCAGCAGGCAGGTCGATTTTGTTGAGGACCGGAACCACTTCCAGATCCATTTCCATAGCGGTATAGCAGTTGGCCAGCGTCTGGGCTTCTACGCCCTGACCGGCATCGACCACCAGCAGCGCACCTTCACACGCGGCGAGAGAACGTGACACCTCATAAGAGAAGTCGACGTGGCCCGGCGTGTCGATAAAGTTCAGCTGATAGGTTTCGCCATTGGTCGCTTTATAATCCAGGGTGACGCTCTGCGCCTTAATGGTGATGCCACGCTCACGCTCAAGATCCATGGAGTCCAGTACCTGGGCTTCCATTTCACGATCGGAAAGGCCACCGCAAATCTGGATGATACGGTCAGACAACGTCGATTTACCGTGGTCGATATGAGCGATGATTGAAAAGTTACGTATATTCTTCATATTTAGAGTTAATTTTGCCTTACGCGAATCATGAGGCCGCTGTTCTGTGCCTGACGTTTTTTAATCCGAAAACGCCGCATTCTACACTACATCCACGAAACCAGGAAATGCTCTTACCAGCAGCATAACCGTAACAAATGGTGAGTGGGTCTGAGCGTGGCTAATAAAAAATAAAGGCCAGTGGAATCACTGACCTGGCTCTGAAGAGGGTGTCTCTGTACGCAGTAAATCCGGTGGCAGGCCCACGCTAATGATGACGGGTTGCCACGATTGACGAGCGGCTAATCCTGGAGAAAGTCCGCGCGCAATCAGGAATCCGCCAACGCCACCGAGCACCGCACCACACAGTGACGCGAAGTCATTGGCAAACAGCACCTGAAAAATGGAAGCCACCACAAACAACCCGACCAACGGCGCCATATAGACTAAAACCGCAGAGCCCAGCAGGCTGCTTTCGGCAATTCCCAGCTCAACTTTCTGCCCGGCGGACAGCGGCTGGTCGCTGGGAACGCTAATGGTATGGCTGGTTTGCGGTCCCAGCTTGTTCAGCACCCGACTGCCGCAGCCGGCACGCGAAGCGCAGCTGCTGCAGGAGGCTTTAACGTCGCAGTGCACCTGCGCCATGCCATTTTGCCAGGAGACGACCGTGGCCCACTCTTTAATCATTGTACTGCCTTGAACTTGATGCTGTCGGAGATGCGTTTAGCCGTTTGCGGCGGCATTTCGCCGACTACGGTAATCTCTGCGTTATCGCGTACCGTCGTGCTCACGGTACGACGCCCGGTGCGTAGCAGCTGATCGCTGCTGGTTGACGTGGCGCGACTAACGTTAACAGAGAAACTAAACAGCCCGTCCGAATAGAGGCGGGATTCAACCGGACCGTCAATCGTTGGCAGACGGCGTTGGCTGCTGGAGACTTCCGAAACCCCTTGCGGTAGCCAGGTTGGTGCCCAGTTAAAGTTGGCTTTATCGCCCCCTTCCGGCACCGACAGCTGCGGAGGCAGGCTCGCTTTTGCTAGCGTCTCCATACTGCTGCTGACTTTATCGCCAACGCTAAACGAGACGACCCGGAACTGCTCGAGGGTTTCCCCGTCGCGGTCGAGCAAATCAACCCGCATCGGCAGTTTCGTTTCGGCATCCAGCCAGACAATATAGCTATAGCGTGTGCCATCGCGCGCGACCACACGAATCACCTCGCATAAGCGATCGGCAATACGGGTACGGCCAACGGAAATGAAGTCGTAGTAGGAGGCCAGCCGCTTGAAGTCGGTGTAAGCCAGCGACGGTAATGAGTCGACAATGTAGTCGCCATTCAGCGTGAAGGGGTCAAGCCCAGGTTCAAAATAGCTGATTTCATTACCACGCAGCACAACTTCCCGGCGTGGGCCATCGAGTTGTAGCAGCTGTGCGAGAGGTTGATTGTTAAGGCGCGCGTGACGATAACGCAGCGACTCAACGCCCTGTTTGTTAATGCTGACAAAAGACAGCTCGTAATTCAGGGACTGGCTGGCCAGGTTCATTTGCTGCAACAACGCCCCGGACGATGTATCAGCCGAGGCGTTGACAGAGAAGAACAGGCTGCCTGCCATGAGCGACATGGCACACCAAAGTTGCTTCATTACTGCGATTGCGTTCCTAATGTTTGATAACCTGGCACCTGAACAGCGGCTTGCTGAGTCTGGGCTTGCCCAAACTGAAGCTGCTCTGCGTGCAGGCGGCGCTGCAGTTCATAGTCCTGCAGCATAGCATTAATGCGGCGACGTTGTTCTTGCACCTGCGCCTGCTGACCGCTTCCTGCAGACGCATCTGCTGGAACGCCAAGGCTAACCGGGCTGGCTTTACCCATCATCGGCATGGTGTTGAACACCGGTGCTTCAGGTTGCTGAGATGATTCGTTCTGCCCATTATACTGCTGAACGCCAACGATAACAGCAAGCGATACGCACGCAGCCACACCCATCTGAGTCAAAGAGCTGGCCCATGGGCGGACTTTTTGCCAGAAAGGCATCTGGCGCCACTGATGTGGAGCCGGCTGAGATTCAGGAATAAGCGGCACCGCCTGGCGAACAGGTTCGTTTTCAATGGCGGCCATAACGCGGGCTGAGATATCAAAATGGAGCATCTCAGCGGTATCGCCTCGCAGCGAATCACGAATGAGATGATAGCTCTCCCAGGTCTTTTGCATTTCAGAAGAACGGCTCAGCTCATTGAGCAGCTCGTTATCCAGCGATTCACCATCCATTAAAGCCGAAAGTTTTTCTTTCTGCATGCCTGATACCCTTTTCAGTATTCCGCTATCGTCAACGCCTGATGAGCGGTTGAACTTTATTATCAATAGCTTCTCGTGCCCGGAAAATACGCGAACGTACGGTCCCTACCGGACAATCCATGATAGCGGCTATCTCTTCATAGCTCAGGCCATCAAGCTCCCGCAATGTAATTGCCATGCGTAAATCTTCCGGGAGCGATTCAATGGTACGAAAAACTATTTGTCTCAGTTCTTCTGACAACATTAAATTCTCAGGGTTCGAAATTTCTTTCAGTGCCCCACCACTTTCGAAGTTTTCTGCCTCATTGGCGTCAACATCGCTGGACGGTGGGCGGCGCCCCTGAGCTACCAGATAATTCTTCGCCGTGTTGACGGCGATACGATATAACCAGGTATAAAAAGCACTATCTCCCCGGAAGGACTCCAGCGCGCGCCATGCTTTTACGAACGATTCCTGAACGACATCAGGGATATCGCCCGGTGGCACGTAGCGGGAAACCAGGCTCGCAACCTTATGCTGATAGCGTACCACCAGCAGATTAAACGCCTTCTGATCTCCTTTCTGGACCCGTTCAACGAGGACCTGATCCGTTAACTGCTCGCTCATCCGAGGTAATGTCTCCCCAAACCCAATTCCCATGCGCCTTCAAAGCACTACCCAATCACTGCATTATGAGCAAGCAGACGATTGGAGTGTCTGAAAACAATAAAGTTCCGTTACGCTTTTGTTTTTTGTCTGGCAACGGCGGACAATTTGTTATCTCTCATTATAAGTCCCGCAACTCAACGCCAGGTAAGATGATGAAGAAAAAGCGTAAGGTCCGCCAGAAGGGTAACGTAACATCGTTTTTATTTCACTATAAAATCTGAAGCTAACGATCTGCTTCGCAAATATTTTCTCTCCTTTACCTGAAGGCCGCTCCGCGACCCGATGTTTAGTCTCCGCAACTAGTCGGAAAAAAAATGTACGATTCATCACGGCCTGGTGCTATTGTGGTTTCATCGTGTTTAGTAAATTAAACAAAGCCCATGAATACTACTCCTGACTTTTCCTGTGATGTGCTGATTATCGGCAGCGGCGCCGCCGGTTTATCCCTTGCTCTGCGTCTGGCGGAGAACAGTTCCGTGACCATACTGAGCAAAGGACCAATCAGCGAAGGCTCTACGTTATACGCTCAGGGCGGCATTGCCGCGGTCTTTGATGAGACGGACAGCGTGGAATCCCATGTTGAAGATACGCTGATCGCCGGCGCTGGCCTGTGCGATCGCCACGCGGTCTCTTTCGTCGCCAGCAATGCCAAACCTTGCGTGCAGTGGCTTATCGATCAGGGCGTCCTGTTCGATACCCAAACGCAGGCTAACGGCGAGCAGAGCTACCACCTGACCCGCGAAGGGGGCCACAGCCATCGTCGTATTCTTCATGCGGCCGATGCGACAGGCAAAGCGGTAGAGACCACGCTCGTCAGCCAGGCGCTCTCTCACCCAAATATTCGGGTGCTGGAACGAAGCAACGCGGTCGATCTGATCATTTCCGATAAAATCGGCCTGCCGGGAACGCGTCGCGTCGTCGGCGCCTGGATCTGGAACCGTAATAAAGAAAAGGTGGAAACCTGCAGCGCCAGGTCTGTGGTGCTGGCCACCGGCGGTGCCGCCAAAGTGTATCAGTACACCACCAACCCGGACGTCTCCTCCGGCGACGGCATTGCCATGGCGTGGCGCGCGGGCTGTCGCGTCGCCAACCTCGAGTTTAACCAGTTTCACCCCACCGCGTTGTACCACCCGCAAGCACGTAATTTCCTGCTGACCGAAGCGTTACGCGGCGAAGGGGCATACCTGAAGCGCCCGGATGGCTCACGGTTTATGCCCGATTTTGACGAACGCGGCGAACTGGCTCCGCGCGATATCGTCGCCCGCGCCATTGACCATGAGATGAAACGGCTCGGCGTCGACTGCATGTATCTCGACATCAGCCATAAACCGGAAGCCTTTATCCGTCAGCACTTCCCGATGATCTACGAAAAACTGCTTGGCCTGGGGATCGATCTGACAAAAGAGCCGGTGCCCATCGTTCCTGCCGCTCACTATACCTGCGGTGGCGTGATGGTCGATGACCATGGCCGCACCGACGTCGACGGGCTGTATGCCATTGGCGAGGTCAGCTACACCGGGCTACACGGGGCTAACCGCATGGCATCCAATTCGCTGCTCGAATGTCTGGTCTATGGCTGGTCCGCCGCCGAAGATATTATGAAGCGCATGCCGTTTGCCCAACCGGTCAACGGGCTTCCTTGCTGGGATGAGAGCCAGGTCGAGATCCCCGATGAGCTGGTGGTCATTCAGCATAACTGGCATGAGTTGAGATTACTGATGTGGGACTATGTCGGGATCGTTCGTACCACCCGCCGACTGGAGCGCGCGTTGCGCCGCATCACCATGCTGCAACAGGAGCTTGACGAATATTACGCGCGCTTCCGCGTGTCTAACAATTTGCTGGAGTTACGGAACCTGGTGCAGGTTGCTGAGCTGATCGTTCGCTGCGCGATGCAGCGCAAAGAGAGCCGCGGGCTGCACTATACGCTGGATTATCCGGAGCAGCTCCCGAACAGCGGGCCATCGATCCTCTCGCCCCTGGTTCACATAAAGAGATAGAAATCCTGGGTCAGGGCAGTAAACCCTTCAGAGTATTGTTGCTCTGGCCCACGGATAATCAGGCGATCGCTAAAACACTCCCCCGCCATCGGCGAGAACGCCAACAGCACCCGGTGCGGAGGACGCATTTCCGTTTCCGCCACATCGGTACGCAAGCGCAAATGCCACCCCATATTCTGAGCGCGCTGAACAAATGCGTTGCCAATATCCACCGGCAGCACCACGCAGAAGAACCCTTCTTCTGTGATACACTCCGCGGCGCAGGTTAAAAGCGTCACATGGTCGAGTGTGGTGGTATATCGCGCCTGTTCACGCTGCGAGGTCGCGCAGGGTACGCCTTCAGCAAAAAAAGGCGGATTGCTGACGATCAGTTCATAGCGCCGGGTTTGCGGTGGCTGCCATTGTTGAATATCCGCCTGATGAACCTGGATTCGCGCCGGCCACGGAGACGCATCGACGTTTTCCCGCGCCTGGTCTGCCGCATTGTCGTCAAGTTCCACCGCATCCAACGTGACCCGCGCGTCGGTTCGCTGCGCCAGCATTAAGGCCAGCAGGCCGCTACCGGTGCCAATATCCAGCACCTGTTTGACCTGCGCGATCGGCGCCCATGCACCGAGCAAAATGCCATCGGTGCCCACTTTCATCGCACAGCGATCGTGAGCAACAAAGAACTGTTTAAACGTAAAACCATTGCGCGGCAGCGCAAACTTCGACTGAGACATCCTTAATAACCTTGCGGACGAAAAACTCCTGGGCTTGAGGCTATGCACAATACCGGAGAACAGATAGCCTTACAAACAGATGAACATTATGCCCGTAACGTTTATAATCGTCGGTCCACTCAGAGGTAGATCATGACTGTAACGACTTTTTCCGAACTTGAACTCGACGAAAACCTTCTGGAAGCCCTCCAGGAAAAAGGTTTCACACGCCCGACAGCCATTCAGGCCGCCGCTATTCCGCCTGCGCTTGATGGCCGTGACATTCTCGGTTCAGCCCCGACAGGCACCGGTAAAACTGCGGCATACCTGCTGCCAGCGTTGCAGCACCTGCTTGATTTCCCACGCAAAAAATCCGGACCACCGCGCATTCTCATCCTGACGCCAACCCGTGAGCTGGCGATGCAGGTTGCTGACCACGCGCGCGAACTGGCTGCGCACACGCATCTGGATATCGCCACCATTACCGGCGGTGTCGCGTATATGAACCATGCGGAAGTGTTCAGCGAGAATCAGGATATCGTGGTCGCCACCACCGGACGACTGCTGCAATACATTAAAGAAGAGAACTTCGATTGCCGCGCTGTAGAAACGCTGATCCTCGACGAAGCGGACCGTATGCTGGACATGGGCTTCGCCCAGGATATCGAGCACATTGCCGGTGAAACCCGCTGGCGTAAGCAGACCATGCTGTTTTCTGCGACGCTGGAAGGCGATGCAATCAAAGACTTTGCCGAGCGTCTGCTGGAAGAGCCTGTTGAAGTATCCGCCAGCCCATCCACCCGTGAACGTAAGAAAATTCACCAGTGGTACTATCGCGCCGATGATATCAAGCATAAAACCGCGCTGCTGATTAACCTGCTGCAACAGCCGGATGCAACCCGCTCCATCGTCTTTGTACGTAAACGCGAGCGCGTTCATGAGCTGGCTTCCTGGCTGCGTGAAGCGGGTATTAATACCTGCTGGCTGGAAGGCGAGATGGTGCAGGCTAAACGTAACGAAGCCATTAAGCGCATGACCGATGGTCGCATGAACGTGCTGATTGCTACCGACGTCGCCGCACGCGGGATCGATATTCCTGACGTCAGCCACGTATTCAACTTCGATATGCCGCGTACGGCCGATACCTACCTGCACCGCATCGGACGTACCGGTCGCGCAGGGAAAAAAGGCATTGCCATTTCTCTGGTCGAAGCCCACGACCACCTGCTGTTAGGGAAAATTGGTCGTTACATCGAGGAGCCGCTCAAGCCGCGCGTTATCGATGAATTACGTCCGACCACCCGCGCACCGAGTGAAAAGCAGACCGGTAAACCTTCCAAGAAGGTAATGGCTAAGCGCGCCGAGCAGAAAAAAGAGAAAGACAAAGATAAGACACGCGTGAAGAAACGTCACCGTGATGCTAAAAATGTGGGTAAGCGTCGTAAGCCAAGCGGTAGCGATAGCAGCACTCCGCAGTAAGCAGAAAGTAAAAAAAACGCCGGGATATCCCGGCGTTTTTATTTTCAGGCTTCGACTTACAGGCTTTCTGTAAAAGTACGAGCAATAACGTCACGCTGCTGTTCTGGCGTCAGGGAGTTGAAACGTACCGCATAGCCAGAGACACGAATGGTCAGCTGCGGATATTTTTCCGGATGCTCAACCGCATCCATCAGCGTTTCACGACGCAGCACGTTAACGTTCAGGTGCTGACCACCTTCAACGCGGACTTCCGGTTTTACATCCAGCGGAATTTCGCGGTATTCGATTTCGCCCAGTTTGCTCACCGCAACCACGTCATCTTCCGCAAAACCGCCTTTGGCACACAGGCAGCGCGCTTCGCCTTTTTCGCTATCCAGCAGCCAAAAAGAGTTCAGCAGGTCGTCATTTGCAGCTTTAGTGATTTGGATACCAGTAATCATTTGATGCCTCCCTTAGGCAATAGTTATTCGTCTTCCTGGCCTGTTCGCGGCCAATTGGTAAAACCATTGTTGTATGAGTGTATGTATATCAGTCAACCACCCGGCATTCATTGACTTAAATCAACAAAAACCCTGCAGCGCAAATGGGTATAGAGGGATATTATTGTTTTACATCAAGTTACGCCATAGCTAATTCAAAATAATTTTGTAAATTTTCAATTATTTTTGCATGCAAAACGTCAGCCGCAGCCTGCAGATTTTGTTATGCAGAAAGAAGCAGTTAAGCTATAGCGATGACACTTTGCAGGAGAGCAGAATGACGACCCCATTAACCTGGCACGACGTGCTGGTGGAAGAGAAGCAGCAGCCCTATTTTGTGAATACCCTGAAAACCGTCGCCGAAGAACGCCAGTCGGGGATGACGATTTACCCGCCGCAAAAAGATGTCTTCAATGCCTTTCGTTATACCGAACTTGGCAATGTCAAAGTGGTGATCCTGGGGCAGGATCCTTACCACGGGCCCGGCCAGGCGCATGGCCTGGCCTTCTCGGTACTGCCGGGTATCGCGACGCCCCCTTCGCTGTTAAACATGTATAAAGAGCTGGAAGGAACCATCCCTGGCTTCAGCCGCCCTGCGCACGGCTATCTGGAAAGCTGGGCGCGGCAAGGCGTGCTGTTGCTCAATACCGTCCTGACGGTACGGGCGGGACAGGCCCATTCTCATGCCAGCCTTGGCTGGGAGACCTTTACCGATAAGGTGATTTCGCTGATCAATGAACATCGTGAAGGGGTGGTGTTTTTACTGTGGGGCGCACACGCGCAAAAGAAAGGAGCGATTATCGATCGCCAGCGCCATTGCGTACTGAAGGCGCCGCATCCTTCACCGCTTTCCGCCCATCGCGGCTTCTTTGGCAGTAATCATTTTGTTCAGGCGAACCAGTGGCTGGCCGAGCGCGGCGAGTCGCCCATCGACTGGATGCCGGTGTTACCCGCCGACCAGCAATAGCCCCGTCGGCGTCCTGCAGAGACAAAAATGCCAGCATTCCGCTGGCATTTTTTTAGATCAACTCAGCGATCAGGCCTTGTTCTGGCGCCACCATTCAGCGAGCAATACGCCGGTTGCGACAGAGACGTTCAGGCTTTCGACATTGCCGGTGCCTTCGATAGCCACGTTAAGATCCGCGCTGGAAATCGCCGCATCGGACAGACCATCACGCTCCTGACCTAACGCCAGTACCATTTTCTTCGGCAGCTCAGCTTTGTGCAGCGGCGTGCCGTTATGGCTGGAGGTCGACACAATGGCATAGCCCGCTTTACGGAACTGTTCCAGGGTATCGAGGAAGCTGTCACCGGTAATCGGTTCAACGTGTTCCGCGCCACCTTCTGCGGTACGGATCGCCGCACCGGATTCCAGCATGCCGGCATCCTGTACGACCACGCCTTTCACGCCGAAATGCGCGCAGCTACGCATGATAGCCCCGAGGTTGTGCGGGTTGCCAACATCTTCCAGCGCCAGCACGCAATCTTCGGCATCGGCTTTAGCAACCCACTGCGCCACGGAGGTCCCGTTGCGTTTCTTGATCAGGAAGCATACCCCACCGTGGTGTTCGGTACCGGAGGCTTTCGCCAGTTCGGCTTCATCAACCACATGATAGGCTTTGCGATTCGCCGCCATCCAGCGCAGTGCTTCTTTGAAACGCGGGGTCACGCTCTGGATAAACCAGGCGCGAACGATCGCATCCGGACGGCTCTGGAACAGGGCCTGACAGGCATTTTCGCCGTAAACGCGGGTCTCTTCCGCGCGCTGACGACGCAGCACTTCCGGATCGATAAAGCTTTTGCCGCTGATCCCACCGTGATCCGGTTTGGCCGGCGCGTCATCATTCGGCGCACGCGAAACGGTACGCCATGGAGAACCACCGTCGCGATCGAAATCATCACGTTTACGATCGTCACGTTTGCGGTCATCACCGCGGCTGTTTCGCTCATCGCGGGCAGGGCGGCTACGGCCGTCAACACGAGATTTTCCTGGGCGCCCTCCCCCTTTCCCGGTACGCGGGTTATGGGTGCGTCTGTCAGAATCATCATCACTGCGGACATACATCACTTTGACCTTGCCGCTTTTATTTTTCAGTTCGTCGCTCATCAATTTTCTCCACCTGCGCTGCGCGAAGCGCGCAGATTACCCGATGTGTCACCGCCGCGCCATTATTTCGTTTAAAAGATAGGGTCTATTGTACTCATCGAACAAAACGCGTTGTTGTTTACTCGTCGCTAATCAATAATATGTAACATTACAGAAACAAATCGGCCACGTGCCACGCTGCAACCCATAACCAGAGGTTAGTTATGAATACCGTTTGTGCCAGTTGTCAGGCTCTGAACCGCATCCCCGAGCAACGTAGCGCCGATGGCGCGAAGTGCGGACGCTGCGGCCACGATCTTTTTGACGGCGATGTGATCAACGCGACCGGGGCAACGTTGGATAAACTACTAAAGGACGATCTACCCGTTGTCGTTGATTTCTGGGCGCCATGGTGCGGCCCTTGCCGTAATTTTGCCCCCATCTTCGAAGACGTTGCGGAAGAGCGTAGCGGTAAGATGCGTTTCGTTAAAGTCAATACCGAAGCTGAACGCGAGCTCAGCGCGCGTTTCCGCATCCGCAGTATCCCGACCATTATGATGTTTAAAAATGGCGAAGTCATCGACATGCTGAACGGTGCAGTACCAAAAGCGCCGTTCGACAGTTGGCTGAACGAAGCCAACCAACAGTAAACCTGCCGGGGCACCGCTTGTGCCCCCTTTTTACCTCTGCGACAATGGCGTTTTTTCTTAGCGACCCTTTATGATGGACAACGCCGTTCTTCGTCTTCGCGCCGAACGCCTCGCTCGCGCGACCCGGCCTTTTCTCGCTCGTGGTAACCGTATTCACCGCTGCCAGCGCTGTTTGCTGCCGCTGAAGCAGTGCCTGTGCGCCACGCTGACACCGGCTGCAGCCACCAGCCGCTTCTGTCTGGTGATGTTTGATACCGAGCCAATGAAGCCCAGCAATACCGGGCGGCTGATTGCCGACATCCTGCCGGACACCACCGCTTTTCAATGGTCGCGAACGGAACCACCGCAGGCGCTGCTCGATGCCGTCGCCGATCCGAATTACCAGCCGATGGTCGTTTTCCCGGCCTCTTATGCGGGAGCTGAACGCCAGGTGCTGAGCGCACCGCCGGAAGGTAAACCGCCGCTGTTTATTATGCTCGACGGAACCTGGACGGAAGCGCGGAAAATGTTCCGTAAGAGTCCGTACCTCGACGCGCTGCCGGTCATCTCCGTCGATCTCTCACGTCTTTCGGCCTATCACCTGCGAGAGGCGCATGCCGAGGGGCAGTACTGCACCGCCGAAGTGGCCATTGCGCTGCTGGATCTTGCCGACGACCGAAAAGCCGCCCGCGCACTTGGCGATCATTTTAGTCTGTTCCGCTCTCGCTACCTGGCGGGAAAAACCCAGCATAAGGGCAGTATCACAGCACAAATAGCAGAAAGCGTTTAAAATCATTCGGTCACTGGGGATCAAAGGAGACCGGTATGAGCCAAAAAGGCCTGGAAGCGCTGCTGCGTCCGAAGTCGATTGCCGTTATTGGCGCGTCAATGAAACCGCAGCGTGCCGGTTATCTGATGATGCGCAACCTGCTGGCCGGTGGATTTAACGGCCCGGTACTGCCCGTTACGCCCGCCTGGAAAGCCGTTCAGGGCGTGCTGGCATGGCCGACAATCGACAGCCTGCCGTTTACTCCGGACCTTGCGGTGCTCTGTACCAATGCCCGACGCAATCTTTCTCTGCTCGAAGCATTGGGGCAAAAAGGGTGTAAAACCTGCATTATTCTCTCCTCCCCGCCGGATCAGTACCCTGCGCTGCTTGAATGCGCGACCCGCTATCAAATGCGCCTGCTTGGCCCCAATAGTCTCGGGCTACTCGCCCCGTGGCAGGGGCTGAATGCCAGCTTTTCTCCGGTTCCGATTCATCGTGGCAAACTGGCCTTTATCTCTCAGTCGGCGTCGGTGTCGAATACCATTCTCGACTGGGCACAGCAGCGTGAGATGGGCTTCTCTTACTTTATTGCCCTCGGGGATAGCCTGGATATCGACGTAGACGATCTTCTCGATTTTCTGGCCCGCGACAGTAAAACCAGCGCTATTCTTCTCTATCTTGAACACCTGAGCGATGCCCGGAGCTTTGTTTCCGCCGCACGCAGCGCATCACGTAATAAACCGATTCTGGTGATCAAAAGCGGCCGTAGCCCGGCGGCGCAACAGCTGCTGCACGTCAATTCCGGTATGGATCCGGCCTGGGACGCTGCGATTCAACGCGCGGGCCTGCTGCGCGTGCAGGATACTCATGAGCTCTTCTCCGCAGTTGAAACCCTCAGTCATATGCGTCCTCTGCGCGGTGAAAAGCTGATGATCATCAGCAACGGTGCGGCCCCGGCGGCGCTGGCGCTGGACGAGCTATGGCTACGCAACGGCAAGCTGACCACCCTCAGCGATGAAACCTGCAACCAGCTGCGCCAGGCCCTGCCAGCCGGTATCGGCATCGCTAACCCGCTGGATCTGCGTGACGATGCCAGCAGTGAACATTACCTCAAGGCGCTGAACGTTCTGCTGGATAGTCATGACTATGACGCTCTGTTGGTGATCCACTCTCCCAGCGCCGCCGCGCCGGGAACGGAAAGCGCCCTGGCGCTGATTGATGCGCTGAAGCAGCATCCGCGCGGGAAATATGTCACGGTACTGACGAACTGGTGTGGCGAATACTCATCCCAGGAAGCTCGTCGTCTGTTTAGCGATGCCGGTCTGCCAACCTACCGTACTCCGGAAGGGACCATTACCGCGTTTATGCATATGGTGGAATACCGGCGTAACCAGAAACAGCTGCGAGAGACGCCGGTGCTATCAGATATGGTGACGGCGAATACTGAACAAGCCCATGTGCTGTTGCAGCAGGCGATTAACGAGGGGGCTCATTCGCTGGATACCCATGAGGTCAGCCCGGTGTTACATGCGTATGGCATCCATACGCTACCCACCTGGATCGCCGCCGACAGTGCCGAAGCGGTACACATCGCCGAACAAATTGGTTATCCGGTGGCCCTGAAGCTCCGCTCGCCGGATATTCCGCATAAATCTGAAGTGCAGGGCGTCATGCTCTATTTGCGAACGGCCACCGAAGTCCAACGGGCGGCAGACGCCATTTTTGACCGCGTAAAAATGGCCTGGCCACAGGCGCGTATTCACGGTTTGCTGGTGCAAAGTATGGCCAACCGTGCCGGGGCGCAGGAACTACGCGTCGTCGTTGAGCACGATCCGGTTTTTGGCCCACTGATTATGCTGGGTGAAGGTGGTGTCGAATGGCGGGCGGAAGATCAGGCCGCCGTGGCTCTGCCACCGCTCAATATGAACCTTGCCCGCTATCTGGTGATCCAGGCGATCAAAAGTAAGAAGATCCGTGGCCGCAGCGCGCTACGTCCGCTGGATGTCTCCGGTTTGAGCCAGCTGCTGGTCCAGGTGTCGAATCTGATCGTTGATTGCCCGGAGATCCAGCGGCTGGACATTCATCCGCTGCTGGCCTCGGGGAACGAATTCACGGCGCTCGACGTCACGCTAGGCCTTGCTCCGTTTAGCGGCGACAGCGAAAGCCGGCTGGCTATCCGCCCCTATCCTCAACAGCAAGAAGAGTGGGTGGTGATGAAAAATGGCGAGCGCTGCCTGTTCCGCCCTATTCTGCCGGAAGATGAACCGCTGCTGATGGCGTTCATCGCTCAGGTAACGAAAGAGGATCTGTATTATCGCTATTTCAGCGAAATCAATGAATTTACCCACGATGACTTAGCCAATATGACGCAGATCGACTACGATCGAGAAATGGCGTTTGTTGCCGTGCGCACCACCGCCCAGGGGAATGAAATTCTCGGCGTAACAAGAGCCATTTCCGATCCTGATAATATTGATGCGGAATTTGCCGTGCTGGTCCGTTCCGACCTGAAAGGCCTGGGGCTTGGCCGGCGGTTGCTGGAGAAACTGATTACCTATACGCAGAGCCACGGCCTGCAGCGGTTAAATGGTATCACCATGCCAAATAACAAAGGCATGATTGGCCTGGCCAGAAAGCTGGGGTTCACGGTTGATATTCAGCTGGAAGATGGGATTGTCAGTTTATCCCTACAATTTACACCGCAATAATCATAAACTGGCGGCCGCAATTGTTGACCACATTCGCGAACAGTAATGTTATTATTGCCCGCTTACGTCGTCTGCATGGTACAGAAGACCCTTCAATAAACAGAGAAGAAACGCACTGTGATGTTGTCAAAATTTAAGCGTAATAAACATCAACAACACCTTGCCCAACTCCCTAAGCTTTCTCAGTCAGTTGATGATATCGAGTTCTATTACGCGCCTGCGGATTTTCGTCAGGCGTTACTGGCAAAGATAGCCCACGCCACCCAGCGTATTTGTATTATTGCGCTCTATCTCGAGCAGGATGATGGCGGCAAAGGAATTCTGCAGGCACTGTACGACGCCAAACGCCAGCGTCCGGAGTTAGATGTACGCATTCTGGTTGACTGGCACCGCGCCCAACGCGGGCGTATCGGCGCCGCTGCGGCAAATACCAATGCTGACTGGTACTGTCGTATGGCGCAGGAAAATCCTGGCGTCAATGTCCCGGTCTATGGCGTGCCGGTCAATACCCGAGAAGCCTTGGGTGTGCTCCACTATAAAGGTTTTATCATCGATGATTGCGTCCTCTACAGCGGCGCAAGTCTGAACGATGTCTATCTGCACCAGCACGATAAATATCGTTACGATCGTTACCAGTGTATTCGCAACGCCAAAATGGCGGATGTGATGTTCGACTGGGTCGATCACAACCTGGTTCAGGGTCGTGGGGTTAACCGTCTCGACAGCGCCAGCCGCCCGAAAAGCCCGGAAATCAAGAATGAGATCCGTCAGTATCGCCAGGACCTGCGTGACAGCAGCTACCATTTTGTCGGCAATGCTGATGACGATCGGCTGTCGGTCACGCCGCTGGTTGGCCTCGGCAAATCGAGCCTGCTGAACAAAACCATTTTCCACCTTATGCCCTGCGCTGAGCATAAGCTGACTATCTGCACTCCCTACTTCAACCTTCCCGCGCTGCTGGTGCGTAATATCATCCAGCTGCTGCGTAGCGGCAAGAAAGTCGAGATTATCGTTGGCGATAAAACGGCGAATGACTTCTATATTCCGGAAGATCAGCCGTTTAAGATTATCGGGGCGCTCCCGTATCTGTATGAAATTAACCTCCGCCGTTTTCTGAGCCGCCTGCAGTATTATGTCAATACGGACCAGTTGGTGGTGCGACTGTGGAAGGATGAGGACAACAGCTACCACCTGAAAGGGATGTGGGTTGATGATGAGTGGATGTTGTTGACCGGTAATAACCTCAATCCGCGTGCCTGGCGCCTGGATCTGGAAAATGCCATCCTCATTCACGATCCGCAGCAACAGCTGGGCGCGATGCGCGAAAAAGAGCTGCATCTGATCCGCGAGCATACGACCATCGTTAAACACTATCGCGATCTGCAAAGCATCGCCGATTATCCGGTCAAAGTGCGAAAACTGATTCGCCGCCTGAGGCGTATTCGTATTGATCGACTGATCAGCCGTATTCTCTGAACATCTGCCCCGCATTGCCGGGGCTTTTTTCTGGAATGTGTATGCGTAATATCATCCTTCTTGCCCCATTGCTGCTCACCGGTTGCAGCCATATGGCCAACGATTCGTGGCGCGGCCAGGATAAAGCTCAGCACTTTATTGCGTCGGCGATGCTCTCGGCTGCCGGGAATGAGTATGCCCAGCATCAGGGTTACAGCCGCGACCGCAGTGCGGCAATTGGCTTTATGTTTTCCCTCAGTCTGGGGGCATCGAAAGAGCTGTGGGACAGCCGCCCGGCAGGAAGCGGCTGGAGCTGGAAAGACTTCGCATGGGATGTCGCCGGTGCCACGACGGGCTACGCCGTGTGGCAACTGGCGCATCAGTAATACCTAGAGTCTCAGCCCTTTGCCTTTACGGTGCAGCATCAGAGAGACCAGCAGCGCGATGGCGCACATCACGGTGACGTACCAGTAGAAGACGTGTTCAATCCCCACTGATTTCAGCGACAACGCAACGTACTCAGCGGAACCGCCAAACAACGCATTCGCCACCGCATAGGACAGGCCGACCCCTAACGCACGGACCTGCGCCGGGAACATCTCCGCTTTCAGAATACCGCTGATCGAAGTATAAAAACTCACAATCATCAACGCGCAGATCACCAGCGCAAATGCAGCATAAGGTGAGGTCACATTCTGTAAGGCGCTCAAAATCGGTACCGTAAAGAGCGTTGCTAATGCGCTAAAGCAGATCATTGATGTCCGACGACCAATTTTATCCGACAGCGCCCCGAACAGCGGTTGTGCCAGCATGTAGACAAACAGTGCCGCGGTCATGATTACGCTTGCGGTACTGGCGCTCATCCCTGCCGTATTGACCAGATATTTCTGCATATAGGTCGTAAAGGTATAAAAAATTAACGACCCTGCAGCGGTAAAGCCCAGTACCATCATAAAGGCTTTGCGGTTGCGCCATAGCCCTTTGAAAGAACCCGCCTCTTTTAACGCACGAGTCTCTTGCTTAGAGGTTTCATCCAGCTGACGACGCAGCCATAAGGCGACGACGGCGAGCACAGCCCCTAGCGCAAATGGAATTCGCCATCCCCATGCATGCAGTTGTTCGTCGTTGAGAATTTGTTGTAAGGCCACGACCACAAGTACGGCCAGTAACTGTCCGCCGATCAGCGTGACGTACTGGAATGATGCGTAGAAGCCTTTTTTACCTTCGACAGCGACCTCACTCATGTAGGTTGCGCTGGTCCCGTATTCCCCTCCGACGGAGATCCCCTGAAACAGGCGCGCGACGAGTAACAGTGCCGGAGCCCAGGTGCCGATGGTTTCGTAGCCGGGTAAACAGGCAATGACCAACGATCCCGCACACATCATGCAAACGGAAATGAGCATTGAGGCTTTACGACCACGGCGGTCAGCGATACGTCCGAACAGCCACCCGCCAATGGGGCGCATCAGGAAGCCTGCAGCAAAAACCCCGGCGGTTTGTAATAGCTGGGTGGTTGTGTTTCCGGAAGGAAAAAAGATGTGTGCAAAATAGAGAGAGCAGAATGAGTAGACATAAAAATCAAACCATTCAACCAGATTACCCGATGATGCACCGACAATTGCCCATATGCGACGACGAGTGTCGCTGTGCTCCAGCGAGCCTCGTTCGTTAAGACTACTTTCTGCCATTGTTATTCTGCTCCAGCAAGGACTGCAATCTGTCTGGGCGTTCCACGTCACTAAGACAAATCAATTAGTAAACCAAATGTTATATAATTGTTATTTAATTATATGTGAATGAATTCACATTTTTTCCCGTCATCTGGTTTTCGGGATTAACGCTAAAACATGGCCTGGGATAAAGTGAAATATGGTGAGGAGGCGCTGACAGCAGGCTTTTATGTTGTCGGGAAGGGTGGCTCCCGCGCGGTTTTATGATGAATGGAGACTTTCGTGGGAATAAAACGCAGAAAAAACAAAAGGCCCAGTCTTTCGACTGAGCCCTTTGCTTTATTTGATGCCTGGCAGTTTATGGCGGGCTTTCCTGCCCGCCACCCTCCGGGCCGTTGCTGCGCAACGTTCAAATTCGTTCCCGACGAATTTGTATTCGTATCATCCTGATACTCACCCCTTCGGGGCCAGCCGAAGGCTGTTCAACATCGTTCCCGACGATGTTGTCCTGCTCAGGAGAGTGCTCACCGACAAACAACAGATAAACAAAAAAACCCCATGCTTTCGCATGAGGTTTTCTTGTTGATTTGATGCCTGGCAGTTCCCTACTCTCACATGGGGAGACCCCACACTACCATCGGCGCTACGGCGTTTCACTTCTGAGTTCGGCATGGGGTCAGGTGGGACCACCGCGCTATCGCCGCCAGGCAAATTCTGTTATCAGGATGCTCAAAAAAGCACCCCAATTAATCTGTATCAGGCTGAAAATATTCTCTCGTCCACCAAAACAGCTTTGGCGTTGTAAGGTTAAGCCTCACGGTTCATTAGTATCGGTTAGCTCAACGTATCGCTACGCTTACACACCCGACCTATCA